>NZ_CP025990.1:4800000-6822750 GCF_002895405.1 Actinoalloteichus sp. AHMU CJ021
CTGGCCGTCGTGGGGCGACCCAATGTCGGCAAGTCCACCCTTGTCAACCGCATCCTCGGGCGACGCGAGGCCGTCGTGCAGGACACGCCGGGTGTGACCCGGGACCGCGTCGCCTACGACGCGCTGTGGAACGGCCGCCGCTTCACCGTCGTCGACACCGGCGGGTGGGAACCGGACGCCAGCGGGCTCCAGGCGGCCGTCGCCGCCCAGGCCGAACTGGCCATGAGCACCGCGGACGCCATCCTCCTGGTGGTGGACGCCACCGTCGGGGCGACGGGGACCGACGACGCCGTGGCCAAGGTGCTGCGGCGCTCCAAGCGGCCCGTGCTGGTGGCGGCGAACAAAGTCGACAGCGAGCGGGCGATGGCCGAGGTCGCGGCCCTGTGGGGGCTCGGACTCGGCGAACCGTTCCCGGTCAGCGCCCTGCACGGCCGGGGATCCGGCGACCTGCTCGACGCGATCCTGGAGGCCCTGCCCACCACCCCCCGGGACACCTTCGGAGGGCAGCCCGGCGGCCCCCGGCGGGTGGCCCTCGTCGGCAAGCCCAACGTGGGCAAGTCGAGCCTGCTCAACCGGCTCGCCGGGGAACAGCGGGTGGTCGTCGACTCGGTCGCCGGGACCACGGTCGACCCGGTCGACGAACTGATCGAGATCGAGGGACGCCCCTGGCGTTTCGTCGACACCGCCGGCCTCCGCAAACGGGTCAACACCGCGAGCGGGACCGAGTACTACGCGTCGCTGCGGACCAAGGCCGCCATCGACGCGGCCGAGGTCGTCATCGTCCTGCTCGACGCCAGCGAACCGGTGACCGAGCAGGACCTGCGGGTCATCACGCAGATCGTGGAGGCGGGCCGAGCCCTGGTGCTCGCGTTCAACAAGTGGGACCTCGTCGACGACGACCGGCGCCACCAGCTGGAGCGCGAGCTGGACCGGGGCCTGGTCCGGGTCCCGTGGGCGGAGCGGCTGAACATCTCCGCCAGGACGGGACGCGCCGTCGGCAAGTTCGCCCCCGTGCTGGACCGGGCGCTGGAGTCCTGGGACACCCGGGTGCCCACCGGCCAGCTCAACGCGTGGTTGAACGAGATCATCGCCGCCACTCCGCCACCCGTTCGAGGTGGCCGGCAGCCCAAGGTCCTCTTCGCCACCCAGGCGCAGACGCGGCCGCCGACGATCGTGCTCTTCACGACGGGTTTCCTGGAGGCCGGCTACCGGCGGTTCCTGGAACGCAAGCTCCGGGAGACCTTCGGGTTCTCCGGAAGCCCCGTTCGGCTGTCGGTTCGGGTGCGGGAGCGCAAGCAGCGCAACAAGGGCTGAGGAGAGGAGTGGCCCGATGGCGTCGGAACCCGGCTCGGCGCTGCGCGCGTTCGCGGAGTGGACCATCCGCGGGTCCCGGCACGACGAGGCCGCTGGCAGGAGGATCGCCGTGTTCTGGCGGTGGAGCACCGCCCTGGTGTCCTGGCTGGCGGCGGCCTTCGCCGTACTGCTCGGGCTGTGGGGCCTGCTCTCGCTGATCTCCCCCAACCTGCCGGTCGCCGACGTCTTCGCCTTCGCCGGTGTGGTCGCGCTGGCCGTCCTGCTGGTGCTGGTCCTGGGGGCCAAGAACCGGGTCGAGGTGCGGGAGCGGGGCCTGCTGGTGGTGAACTCGCTGGTCCGGTACTGGATACCGTGGTCCGAGGTCCGGGCCGTCGACGCGGCGGATGACGTCGCGGTGCGGCTGCGCGACGGCAGCGTGGTCAAACCGACGATCACGGCCTACTCGATGGCCAGCAGCCTGAGCGGCCGACGCCTCCAGAACGCGGTCGCCGAGGCCGCCGAACAGGCCAGGAAGGCGGCCAGAGGCCGTCCCGAGCGGCCGCTCACCCGAACCGTGGACGTGCCGTGGCGGAGTGCGCTGTTCCTCGCGGTGGTGCTCTTCGCCGCGGCCACGACCAGCGTGCTGCTCGCCCCCTGACCGCCCGCCGGGCCGGCGGAGCGCGAGCTCCCTGCCCGAGGGCACCGGAAGCGTGACCTCCGGCCGGGAGCCCTCCCCACGTGGTTCCGGCCCACCGGCCGGCCCGTCGCCGGTTCAGCCCGCGGCCCGAGGCGCGGCGGGTGGGCGCCCGTCGGGTACGGCGGCCGGACCTCGAACCACCAGGCATGGACGGATGCGCCGCGCCGCCGACCGTGCCGGAGGTGGATCAGTACCAGTCCGTGCAGGTCGGCACCTGGCGGGAGAACGCGCAGGCCCGCGCCTCGTCCAGCCCCCACCGGTTGGGCACCATGCCCGTCCACTCGGTCACCCCCGACGTCGCGATGGTGGCCCCGTGCCGCCGCTCCTGGGTGTTCTCCACGCTGATCACGTCTCCGTTGGTCGACCGGGAGACCCGCGTCCACGAGGCGTGGCAGCGGGGGCTGTACCGGTGTTCGAGATACCCGCCGCCGGCGAGGTCCCGCCACCCGTTCTTCGGGGTGTAGGCATCGGAGGCGCACCGGGTGACCAGCGGGTCCTGCCCGAGGCAGTCCTCCTCGGAGCATGCGGGAGCGGACATCCCGAGGGCACCGGGCGGCGGGTCCACGACGTTGGCCTGGGCGGTGGGGGTGAGCAGGACGGCGACCACGGCGACGGCGATCACGAGTGCCTGGCGGCGGATGCGGAATCGCATGTGGATCCTCCCGACGAGCGGTCCCCACGCGACCACGCGGGGAAGCGGAGCGACTCGATGCGTGTTCCGCCAGCCGGCGCCCAGCGGCGGGCGCGGTGATCCGCCGGCGCGGAGCGTGGACTGGCCGAACCTCGTCACGGATGCGACCGGCGGCTGGGGGAGGACAGCACGAGGTCGGCGCGCCGTTGACCGCTCCCACGGTAGACGGGAGCGGGCTCCCCGACTATCCACCGTTCGGTGTCGTCCCCGCGCTGGGTCGGCGGAACGACGCACTCCGAGGCGCTGGTCAGCGTGACGGGCTCGGTCACCGAGGCCACCAGCGGTCCGCCCGGACCAGGAGGCGGGTGCCGCCCCCGACGGCCGTCCCGCCCCCGTGCTGGGCGAGCGTTCCCCTCGGCAGTCGGGACCCCGCCGCCCCCAACCCCCACCGAACCCGCCAGCGCACCCCGCCGCCCGCGGGCTCCGGCCGACGGCGCTCAGGCCGTCAGGATCGCCTCCCGCACCAGGGCCAGGTCCTCCAGGTTCGCCAGCACGCGCACGGCCCCCGCGTCCCGCAGGTCGGCGACCGAGTAGACGCCGGTCGCCACCCCGACCACCCTGGCTCCGCCCCGCAGCCCCGCGAGCACGTCGTGCGGGGTGTCACCGACCAGCACCGAGGTCTCCTCGGTGGCGGTGCGACCCGTGACCGCCCGGTGGCGGCGGCGGGCGATCCCCACCAGCTCCGCCCGGTCGTGCGCGTCGTCGCCGTAGGCACCGCTGGCCAGGTCCAGGAGGCCGTCGAGGCCGAAGGCACGCAGTTTCACCTCGGCGACCTCCAGGGTGTTGCCGGTCAGCACGCTCTGGTGGACGCGGGGGTCGGCCGCCAACGACCGCAGGGCCGCCTCCGCCCCTGGCAGCGCCCAGCCGAGTGCCGCGAGTTCCCCCTCCCCCTCCCGGTAGGCGGCGGTGCGCGCGGCGGACAGCCGGGCGACCAGGTCCTCGGTGGGCTCCAGCCCGTGCAGGGCGAGGGTGTCGTGGATGATGTCCAACTCGGTGCGACCGTGCACGTCGGCCAGGGCGCGCAGCGGCCGTCCCACCACCCGCGGGAAGATCCGCTCGTACACCAGCCGGCCGAAGCCCCGGTTCTCGATCAGCGTGTGGTCGATGTCCCACAGGACGAGGCGGGTGTCCTCGGCGGTCGTCATGACCACCAGTCTCGCAGGCCGGTCGGGCTCGCGTCGCCACCCGAGTCGCCCCGCACGGAACATCACGGGTGCTCCGGGACGCCCGTCCCGGCAACCCGCGCGCCGTTCCCGGCCGTGCCCGCCCGGGGCGTTGGCCCCGCTCGGGACGAGGTCACCGGCGCGCCGGCGACGATTCCCGGTGCCGGTCCCCGCCGGTCAGCCCCAGTCAGCGCGGCCGGCGAGGCGCTGGCCGCTCCCACCGGAGGTCGAGCCCGCCACCGTCGGGCGGACGGCCCCGCCTCACGGCCCCGCGGGCAGGGGAGCGTCCTCCGGGGGCGCCTGCTCGGGGATCCGACCCCGGCGCACGGTGAGCAGCCGGGTGATCCCACCACCCTCCTCGGTGAAGTCCCGGACGGCCTCGAAGCCCGCGGCGGCCAGCACGACCAGCGATCGGGTGTTCAGGACGTCGACGGTGGCGTGCAGTTCGGGGAGGCGGCGTACCGCGAAGGCCTGCCGCAGCAGCCCGCCGACAAGCTCCCGGCCCAGACCCCGCCCCCAGACCGCACGGGCGAGCGCGTAGATCAGTTCGTGGCCCTCCGCGCGCGAGCAGGGCTTGAGCTCGGCGTGGCCGACGTGCGCACCGTCGAGCCAGACCGCCCAGACGTCGAACCGGCGAGTCGGGTACACGTCGGTGAGGACGCGGTGGAACAGCGCGCGGTCCGCCGCCTCGGTCTGGAGGCCGTCGCCCACGTACCGGACGACCTCCTCGTCCTGGAAGAGCCGGACGAAGCTCTCCTCGTCCTCCCGCACGTAGGGTTTGAGGAGGAGGCGGTCGGTGCGCACCACGTCCGTCATGACCGCCACCGTAGGCAGGGAGGGGCTCCGCGACCACCGAGTTTCCGGGCGCGCGGCGGGAGGACATGATCGCCGGCGGGAGTGTCCGCCCGTCGGGGGCGTTTTCCGGCCGGTAGCGTGCTGGGTCATGGCGGACATCGAGCAGAGAGTTGTCGCGCTGCGCGCCGAGGCCGAGTCCGGGGACGCCGGGGCCGCGGCCGAACTGGGGCGGCTGCTGTGCGTGCGTCCCGCGCTCTCCGACGCGGACGACGTCGAGGACCTGTGGCCCAGCGAACGGTGGCTGCGGGCCGCGCTGCGGGAACGCCCGGGTGACAGCGTGACCACGAACCTGCTGGCCAGTCGCCTCGTGCAGCAGATCGACGCCATCCACGAGACCGACCTGACCCTGGGGGAGGAGTCGGCGCGGGACGGTGTCGAACGTCGGCGGAGCGAGGCCCTCGCCCTCTACGACCGGGTGCTGGACGTCAACGTCGCCGACCCGGCGGCCTCCGCAGGACTGGCGGCGTTGCGCGCCGCCGCCAGCGACGAGGAGCCGTCGGCCGACGAGCTGCGCCAGTCCCGCTACAGCTGGTACCTCGTCGAGGTCGACACCGGGAGCGGAGCGGTCAGCTACGTGGAACAACTCGTGGTGACCGACCCCGACGAGCTCAGGTGGGCCTGCGACCGCTTCTTCCACACCTACGGGTCGCTGGCCGGAACCACGCTGATGACCTTCCAGGCCGGTGAGGAGGACGAGCGCATCGAACTGGCCGAGCTGGGCGAGGACGCCCAGCCCCACTGGGACACCGTGCGCATCCCGCCGCTGCGCGGAGAACCGCTCCCGGTGGCGCACCCCGTTCGGGTGGGCAGGATGGTCAGCCACTACGGCTACACGGTGCACGCCTACTTCTGAGCGACGGAGTCCACGGGCGGGTGTGAACGTGGGGGTCCGGTTCCGCCAGCACGCCTCGGTCCCGTTCGGAGCGTGGTCACGTGTGCCGGCCGAGGCGACCGGCTGGCAGCGAGGGGCCCGGCACCCGGCGGTGTGGGGCGTCGAGCCTTGAACTCGTGACCCGGCGGTTCGACCCACGACGAGGACCCGCCGGTGTTCCCCGTCCTCCCGGGGCCATCGACGGATCGTGACCAGTCACGCCGTCGTGCGCCAGCTCCCGCTCGTTGGTGCGCCGCCGACGCCGACAGCGGTGCGGACCTCGACGGGCGCTGCCCTGCTGGGCGGCGGCTCAGGCGTCGTCCCGCACAGCCGGCTGGTGGGGTGGACGTCGCGCTGGGACGATCTCCCGGGCGAGGACGGAGCCGGACCGCCGCGGGCCGACGGTCCTCCGGCTCCCCTGCGGCCGGGAGGCCCGGCCGCAGGGGAACGCGGAACCGCTCAGAAGTTGATCATGTGGCCGGCGAGGCCGTGGACGGCCTCCTTGACGGCCTCACCCAGCGTCGGGTGGGCGTGCACGTTCCGGGCGATCTCGTGCACCGTCAGGTCCCACTGCTGGGCCAGCGTCAGCTCGGGCAGCAGCTCGGTGACGTCCGGGCCGATGAGGTGCGCCCCGAGCAGCTCGCCGTGCGTGGCGTCGCTGAGGATCTTCACGAAGCCACCGGAGTCGCCCAGGCCGTGCGCCTTGCCGTTGGCCATGAACGGGAACTTCGCGACCTTGACGTCGAAGCCCTGTTCCCGGGCCTGCTCCTCGGTCCAGCCGAAACTGGCGATCTGCGGCTGGCAGTAGGTGGCCCTGGGGATCATCCGGTAGTCGAGTTCCATGGTTTCCGCGCCACCGATCGTCTCGGCGGCGATCACACCCATGGATTCGGCGGTGTGGGCCAGCATCAGCTTCGCGGTGACGTCACCGATCGCGAAGATGTGCGGCACGTTGGTCCGGCCCCGGCCGTCGATGTCGATCGCGCCCCGGTCTGTGAGGGCGACACCGGTGTTCTCCAGGCCGTAGCCCTCCACCCGAGGCTGGAAACCGATGGCCTGGAGGACCTTGTCCGCCTCCAGCACCTGCTGCGCGCCGTCCTTGGTGACGGTCACCTTCACCTTCGCGCCACTGTCGTCGATCGCGTCGACCCGCGTGGAGGTGAGGATGTCGATGCCCAGCTTCTTGTAGCGCTTGTTCAGCTCGGCGGAGACCTCGGCGTCCTCGTTCGGCACCACCCGGTCCAGGAACTCCACGATCGTGACGTGCACGCCGTAGTTGTGCATCACGTACGCGAACTCGACACCGATGGCGCCCGCACCGGCGATGATGATGCTCTCCGGCAGTTCCTCGGTGAGGATCTGCTCCTCGTAGGTCACCACCCGCTCGCTCAGCGACGTGCCGGGGAGCAGCTTGGTGGTGGCGCCGGCCGCGATGATGCAGTGGTCGAAGGTGACCGTCTCGGTGCCGCCGGCCGTGGTGACCTCGATGGTGTTGGCGTCGATGAAGGAGCCGCGCCCCTGGAACTCGGTGATCTTGTTCTTCTTCATCAGGAAGTGCACGCCCTTGACGCGGCCTTCCGCGACGTTCCGGCTGCGCTTGAACGCCGCCGAGTAGTCGAAGGTCACCTGGCCCTCGGTGCGGATCCCGTAGGTCGAGGCCTCGTGCTGGAACAGGTGCGCCAGCTCCGCGTTGCGCAGGAGCGCCTTCGACGGGATGCACCCGACGTTGAGGCACACGCCGCCCCAGTACTTCTCCTCGATGATCGCGGTGCGCAGACCGAGCTGGGCCGACCGGATCGCGGCCACATAGCCACCCGGGCCGGCGCCCAGGACCACAACGTCAAAGTGCGAGCTCATACCGGGCACCCTATCTAGCGGCGGCAACGGCCTCACGGGGGAGCATCGGGCCCGTCCTGGCTGGTGTGACCCGCCCCACCCACCCGCGGCCAGATGGCGGTTCCGGCCGTTGACCTGCGTCGGGTATGGCGGGCACCCCGTCCGGGGCGGGAAGTTGGACCGGCCGGACGCGGTGGTCCCGGTGGGGGCCTGGCGGGCAGGGCCGCGGGGGTGCGCGGGTGGCTGGGGGTCGCGCACCGTCCCACCTCCTGCCGCCTGTCCGGGACCGCGTCCTCCGCGTCGGCCGGCACATCCGAGCAAACCAGAGCGCCCTCGCGGTGATCAGGGACGTAGGTCCCGTCCTACCGGGGCCTTGGCCATTCCCGCTCCTGCTCCACCCGGAGGGCGGGGCCGCCCGGTCGCGCCCGGACCTCGGCCGTCGGGTGCGTGCCGCGACCACGTCGGGACACGGAGCCGGGTGGTGCGCCCCGCCGCCCCCGGTCGTGGGGGACGTGCCGTCCACGGGCCACCCGGATCGCCGGGGCCGAACCACCGCGCGCCGGGGGACTCGGCGGACGGCTCCGGGAGACGCGGTCAACCCCGGTCGAAGGTGGCCGGGGCGTGGAAGGCCGCCCGCCGGGCGGCGCGCCGCAGCACCGCGAGCACGGCGCCGCCGATCAGCGCGATCGCGAGCACGTTGGTCAGCGCACGTCCCGTGTCCCATCCGAAGGTGGAGGTGTAGAGGGTGAAGACCACGAAACGGTGCAGGTTCTCCAGCACCGGGTCGCCCGCGACGAAGGACAGCTGGGTGTCGATGCCGGCGGTGAACGGCCAGAACCACATGTTCATGACGAACCCGAAGAAGTAGGCGGAGAACGCCCCGTACCCGGCGAGCATCACGATCTCCGCCCGCCCCCGGACCCGGCGCGGGAGCAGCCCGGCACCCAGGCCGACCCAGGACGAGGCGAGCATCTGGAAGGGGAGCCACGGCCCCACCCCAGCCGTCAGCAGGGCCGAGGCGAACAGCGAGGTCGACCCGAGGACGAACCCGAAACCCGGCCCGAACACCCGGCCGGCCAGCACCAGCATGAAGAACACCGTCTCGATGCCGGCGGTTCCCGCGCCGAGCGGGCGCAGGGCGGCGTTGATCGCCGACAGCACGCCGAGCATCGCGAGGGCCTTCGAGTCGATGCCCCCGCTCGACAGTTCGGCCAGCACGATGCCGATGAGGACCGGCAGCACCACGACGAAGATCAGGGGAGCGTCGGCGCTGTGGGCCATCGCCTCCGGTTCCGGGGCGGCGAACAGGGGCCAGAAGAACATCGCGAAGCCCGCCAGGGAGGCCAGGGCGAGGACCACGGCGGTGCGCGGCGCGATCCGCACCACCCGGGGCGGTCCGGCCTCGGTCGGTCGCGGGGCGGCGTCGACCGGTCCCTCGCCGGAACCGACCAGGCCGGTGGATCCGCCACCCGTGCGTTCCCGCCGTTCCGCCGCCCGCGCCTCCACTGGCGGCGCGACGGCGACCTCCTCGTCCCCCGCGCCGGGGGCCGGCTCCTCCTCCCGTGAGGCCGGTGGGCGCGGTCCCGGTCGCCGGTGCCCAGCGGTGGCACCCGAGGCCGGCGTCCCGGATCCGTCCTCGCCCCCCGCACCGGAACCGGTGGTCGTGCCGTCCGCGTTGGCCCCGTCGCCGCCGGCACCCGGTGGGCGACCGGTCGGGGCGGCCGGGTCCGCCGTGGCGTCGTCGACCGGCACCTCGGGACGACCCGCCCCCGTCATACCCGGGCCTCCGCACCCGCGAGGGCGTCCCGCACCTCGGAGACGGTCAGCCAGGGTTGCGGGCTGAGCACCTTCGCCACCTGCGGCGCGAACGCCGGGGAGGCGACCACCACGTCGGCGGTCGGCCCGTCCGCCACGATCTCGCCCTCGGCGAGGACCACGACCCGGTCGGACACCCCGGCGACGAACTCGACGTCGTGGGTGGCCAGCAGCACGGCCCTGCCCTCCGAGGCCAACTCCCGCACCAGGTCGCCGAAACTGGCCTTGGCGTGGTAGTCCAGCCCTCGGGTGGGTTCGTCCAGCAGCACGACGGCGGGCGCGGCGGTCAGCTGCACGGCCAACACCAGGGACAACCGTTGTCCCTCCGACAGGTCCCTCGGGTGCCTTTCTGGTCGGATGCCCGGGGTCAACCGGTCGAGCAGCCGCCGACAGGTCCCCTCGGGGACCTCGGACTCCCGGTCGGCCTGCTCGCACTCCTCGGCCACCGTCTCCAGGTACAGCAGGTCGCCCGGGGTCTGCGGCACCAGGCCCACCAGCGCCCGCGCCTCGGCGGCGCTGACCTTCGCCGGGTCCGTGCCGTCGACGGAGACGGTGCCTCCCTGACGTGGCCCGGAACCCTGGAGCGCCCACAGCAGTGAGGACTTCCCGGAACCGTTGCGCCCCATCAGAGCCACCACCGCCCCCGGGGCCAACTCGACCGACACCTCCCGGACGGCGGGGACCCGGCCGTAGCGGACGACCACCCGCCGCGCCACCAGCCTCGGCCGGTCACCCACGCCCACGGCGGCCCGACCCCGGGCCGGCCGCGGCCGCTCCCGCAGCTGGTCCCGCAGCCCGGCCGCCCGCCGTCGGGCGTCCCGCACCGACAGCGGCAGCGGACGCCAACCGGCGAGCCTGCCCAGTTCCACCACGGGCGGGGCGACGGAGGAGACGTCGAGGATCTCCGGCGGCGCGCCGGCGAGCACCGAGCCGTCCCCGGGCAGGTGAACCAGCCGGTCCGCGTACTGCACGATCCGTTCCATCCGGTGCTCCGCCGCGACCACGGTCACCCCGAGGTCGTGCACCAGCCGGGTGATGGCCGCCAACACGTCCTCGGCGGCGGTCGGGTCGAGCGCCGAGGTGGGCTCGTCGAGCACCAGCACGGCGGGGTGGGCGGTGAGGACCGCCCCGATCGCCACCCGCTGCTGCTGGCCACCGGAGAGCGTGCGCAGGGGACGCCGTCGCAGCTCGGCGATCCCCAGCAGGTCCAGCGTCTCCTCGACCCGCTTGCGCATCACCTCCGGCGGGACCCCGAGCTGCTCCATCGTGTAGGCGAGCTCGTCCTCGACGGTGTCCGTGACGAAACCCGCCAGCGGGTCCTGCCCCACCCGCCCCACGAGGTGCGCGAACTCCCGGGGTGGTCGGCTCGCGGTGGACACGCCACCCACCCGCACCTCCCCGTGCAGGTGCCCGCCGGTGAAATGGGGCACCAGGCCGTTGATCGCACCGAGCAGGGTGGACTTCCCGGAGCCCGTGCGGCCCACCACCAGGCACAGCTCCCCCTCGCCGACGGTGAGTTCCACGTCGCGGAGCGCGGGCCCGGGAGCCTCGGGGTAGTGGACCGTGACCCGGTCAAACTCGATCATCAGGGTGTCGTCCTCTCGTGGGTGGCCGACGGTGGCACTGGCTGCCGCACGTCCCCTCCCGGTGTCCTCCGCCAGGCCAGGGCGGGAGCCCCGCTGCCAGCCGGTCGGTGCTCGTCGGGGTCGCCGGGCGAGGGCGACGACAGCTCCGGCGGCGGCGCCAGCCACGCCGGCAGCACCCCGACCAGGACGGCCAGCGAGGGCAACAACGCCAGCTCCGGCCAGGCCAACGGGTTCAGCGACGGGTACAGGTTCGCCGCGTCGACCTGGCTGGTCAGGTAGAGCAGGCCGCCGGCGCCGACCCCGCAGCAGATGACGAGGACCTCCCCGAGCCGCCACCGGTCCGGGCGGTGCACGCTGCGCCGCACCTGCCGGCCGCCCCACAGCAGACCGGCGGCCGCCACCGCCGCGCCGGCCACCAGCATCGGCAACCCCAACTGGCGGGGGGTCGACCCGTCCATCAGCCCGTACACCCCGACGCACACCCCGACCAGGCCGCCGAGCACCAGCACCCCGGTCACCAGCCGGGCCCGGCGGGACAGCGCCCCGACCCGGCCGTACCCCCGGGAGTCCATCGCGGCGGCCAGGGCCAGCGAACGGTCCATCGCGTCCGCGAGCACCGGGATGACGATGCCCCGCAACGCCCGCATCCCCCGCTGGCGGCCACCCCGCAGCCGCCGCGCCCGCCGTACCCGGAGCACGCTCTCCACCAGTTGCGGAGCCACCGAGAGGGCGACCACGACGGCCGAACCCACCTGGTACAGGGCGCCAGGGACCGCCTTCAGCAGCCTTTTGGGGTTGGCCAGGGCGTTGGCCGCCCCGATGCAGACCACCATGGTGGCCAACCGCAGCCCGTCGTAGAAGCCGCCGAGCAGCTGTTCCACCGCCACCGGCCCGAACAGGCGGATGCCGGCCGCCCACGCGGGTAGGGGGATCTCGGGCAGGGTGAACAGGATGTGATCTCCCTGCCCGCCACCGAAGATCACCCGGAACAGCACCCGGGAGAACACGATGAACGCGCCCAGCAGCAGGTACAGCCGGAACGCCAACGCCCACGGCGCGTCACCCCGCCGGCGGGCCACCACGAGCCCGGCGACGGCGATGATCAGGACCAGCAGCAGCGGGTTCGTCGTCCGGCTGGCCGCGGTGGCCAGCCCGAGAGCCCACAGCCACCACGCTCCCGGGTGCAGCGTCCTCGGGAGCCGGCGTCGATCGGGGAACCCGAGCGTCACGGGTGGTGCTGTTCGGCGCGTCGTCGCCGTACCGCCGTCGCCGTGCCCGCCGCCACGATGACCACCACGGCGGCCAGCCCCAACAGGGTCGCCGGTGGGATCCCCGAGGAGGCGCCGGTGTCGGCCCGGTCGGCCAGGGGGTCGGGGTATCCGGGATCCGCACCCGCCGGGGAGCCGGGCGGTCCCGGTGACGCCGAGGCACCGGCCACGGACGAGGTGGCGCCGGCCCCGGCGGAGGGCTCGGAGCTGGGCTCGGTGGAGCCCGACGGGGTCGCCGTCCCCGACCGCGACGGGGATCCGGGTTCGGGCGATGGTTCGAACTCGAAGACCGTTCCGGTGCGTTCGGCCCCGCTCGGGGCCTCCTCGGTGCCGCCGTGGGCGCCTCCCTGCTCGGCCGGCGGCCGTACGGGACGCTCCGGCTCCGGCTCCTGCGGTGGCGGGGCGGGCTGGTCGGGAGCCGGAGGCGGCGGTGGGGGCGCGGCCGGACGCCGAGGAGCCACCCGGGGCGGCGGGTTCGTGGTCTCGGTGCGGTTCAACGAGAACGACCAGCCCTCGAAGCTGCCCAGCGGAGGTTTGCGGTTCATGACCCCCCACTGGCTGTACTCCCAGGCCCCGCCGTTGGGTGAGTGCCAGTAGGACCAGTAGGCGGTGGCAGGTGGCGTGTCGATGCACGGTTCGGCCTCGGGGACCGGCAGGCCCTCGATCCGGCAGATGAAGGCCTCGCCCCACCGGTTCGTCCCGGTGATGTTGATCCCGGCGTTGCGGAGCGCGGCGTGACCGGTGGCCTGGTCGCCGTGTGCGCAGCGGATGATCGTCTGCCCACCGAGTTCCTGGAAGTCGATGACCACGGTGACGCCGTTGGCGTCGGGGCAGTAGCCGGCGGAGCCGGACGTCGGGGCGACCGACGTCGGTCGCGGACCGGTGGACTCCCCGTGGGCCACCACCGCCGCCGGCCCGACGGTCAGACCGACCGACAGCGCGACGGCGAGCGCGACGGCGGCCGGGCTCCGACGAAGTGGGCGTCGTCCCATCAGCTGCTCCCGATCCGTCGGCGGGACATCCACAGGAGCGCGGCACCGCCGAGCAGCAGGGCCCCCAGCAACGCCACGGCGACCCCGACGTCGGCACCGGTCCTGGCCAGCGGTGGCGGGGACTTCGGGTCGACCCCGGCGGGGTCGACGGGCGGGGGAGCGGTACCGGTGGGCTGGGAGGTGACCGGCTCCGAGGACGTCGGGGCCGGCGAGGAACCGGGCGGTGGCGTGTGCGAGGTTTCCGGTGCCGACGGCGTCGTCGGCTGCGAGGTGCTCGGGGGCGGAGGTCCCGGCTCCTCCTTCCCCGATTCACCCAGCGGGACCTTCGCCAACGCGAGCACGGCCTGGGCGGTGGCCCGCCGCCACTGGTCGCGGGCCATGTCGGTCACGCCGTCGGCGACGGCGGACGCGAAGGAGCCCGGGTTGTAGGCGATCGCGCCACGGTCGGCCGAGGCCGCACCCGCGTTCCCCTCGGTCAACTGGAGTTCGGCGACGTAGTCGGCCGCCTCGTCGGCGGCGTCCCGCAGGCCGGCGGCGGCCAACGCCTGCCCCGCCAATCCGCTGCTGTTCGTGTTCGACCCGGCCGTGGGGCCGGACCCCCCGAAGGAACCATCGTCCCGTTGCACCGAGGCCAGCCATCCCGCGCCCCTGGCCGCGGCCGCACCGGCGTGCTCGGCGCCCGCCTCGTCGGCGGCCAACAGCGCCTGCACCGCCATCGCGGTGGAGTCCGGGTCGAGGACCGCGTCCGGGGAGGAGTCGCAGGACGCCGACGGTGTGCCGAACAGTTCGGGTGACAGCCGGAACCCACCGGAGGAACACTGCTGGCGGATGAGGAAGTCCACGGCGGACTGCGGGACCCCGCCGCTGCGGGCCAGGCCGATCACGCCGAGGGACTGCCCGAAGGTGTTGGACTGGTCGGCCGTCCCCTGGTCCTTCAACCGCCCCTCCTGGACCCCCGCATCCGGGCCGGCGATCAGGTCCAACGTCTCCCGGCGCATGTCGTGGCCGCCGAAGTCGGTGGGGTCCCGGTCAGCGGCGACGGCCGCGACCAGGATTTTCGCGGTGGCGCCCGCGACGCGCACACCGGGCACTCCCCAGTCGTCGTGGCTGTTGTAGGAGCGGACGTTCGCGGCCACGGCGTCGGCCGCCTCCTCGACCGCGGCGGGGTCGGCGTTCGTGGCCGCGAGGGCCAGCAGCGCGTCGATCGTCAGTCCCCAGTCGGCCCCGACGAACCCGGGCATCCGACCGTCGACCAGTTCCTCCGCCAGCCACCGGCCGGCCGCCACCGCCTGCCCCCGGTGCGGGTTGGGTGGTGGGGCGTCCAGTGCGCCGGCGACGTCCGAGGCGGCCGTGTGCTCCGGGACCGGCGTCCCCGTCGCCGTGGGCGGGGTCGGGGTCGGTTCGGTGGGCTCCTCCACCACGACCGGGCGTACCGGGTCGAGCCGTGGGGGCGGGTTGTCGTCGAAGTCGCGGTCGAGGGCGAAGGACCAGCCTTCGAAGCTGCCGGGTGGTGGGGTGCGGAAGGTGGCGCCGTGGCTGCTGTACTCCCAGTCGCCCCCGTTGGGGGCGTGCCAGTAGGACCAGTAGGCGTGGGCGGGCGGGGTGTCGACGCAGTCCTCGGTGTCGGGGGTGGGCAGTCCGTTGATGCGGCAGATGAAGGACTTGCCCCAGCGGTCGGTCCCGGTGACCTCGAAGCCGGCGTTCTCGAGGGCGTCGAGGCCGGTCTCCTGGGGGCCGGGGGCGCAGGCGACGAGGGGGTCGGCGGTGGAGAGTTCCTGGAAGTCGACGATGACGGTGACGCCGTCGTCGTCGGGGCAGTGACCAGGGGTGGCCGGCGCCACCACCTCGACCGACGTCACCGTGGGAGCGGTCGGCGGCGGAGCCGGTGTCGCGACGGCGGTACCACCGCCGACGAGCAGGGTGACGGCGGCGGCCGACACCCGGAGGAGACGGAACCTGGACATCGATGGCACCTCTGGCGGTCGGGGAAGCCCGGCCGCCCGGCCGCCGCCCCGCGAGCCGGCCACCCGAGGTGGACCGGCGGTCGGAGGTGCCCGCGCGTGAGGGCTCCGTCCTGCAATCCTCGGCAGTTCGTGAGCGAGCGACCGGTGTCCGAGCGGGCATTCCGACTCGTGGCGGGCTCGTTCCACACGGTCCCGTCACACACGGCTGCGGGTCAGCGCCGGATTCGCACCGGCTTCCCCCGCTGGGGCCACCTGTTCAGTTGTGTCGCGCGGTCGGCGCCTCGCCCACCGTCGTCGAGATCGAACCCTGCCACGCTATCCAGCCGGAGATCACCTGATCGAGGGCTGCTCGCCAGCTGTTACCCGAGCGTGACTGGAGGTCAGTGGTTCGGGTGGTCGAGGACGAGTCCGTGATCAGGCCGGGACCAGGTTCTGCCGCTGCCGGCCCAACCCGTCGATCTCCAACTCGACCACGTCACCCGCCCGCAGGTAGGGGAACCGCCCGGACAGGGCCACGCCCTGCGGGGTGCCCGTGTTGATGACGTCGCCCGGTTCGAGCGCGAGGTACTGGCTCAGGTGCCACACCAGGTAGGCGGGGGTGAAGATCATGTCCGACGTGGATGAGTCCTGTCGGGGCTCCCCGTTCACCCAGGAACGCAAGCCCAGCGAGGAGGGGTCCGGGACCTCGTCCGCCGGGACGAGCCAGGGCCCCAACGGGTTGAACGTGCGGCAGCACTTCCCCTTGGACCACTGCCCACCCGAGTCCTCGAGCTGGTAGGTCCGCTCGGACACGTCGTTGGAGACGGTGTAGCCGGCGACGTGGGCCGCGGCGTCCTCGGGGGACTCCAGGTAGGCGGCCTGCCGGCCGATCACCACCGCCAGCTCCACCTCCCAGTCCGTCCGCTCCGCACCACGGGGGATCTCCACGTCGTCGAAGGGCCCCACCACGGTGTTCGGCGTCTTCAGGAAGATGATCGGCTGCTCGGGCGGCGCGGCCCCGGACTCGGCGGCGTGCGCCGCGTAGTTCTGCCCGACGCAGATCACCGACTGCGGGCGTACCACGGGCGCCCCGACCCGCAGCCCGTCGGTGTCCAGCACGGGCAGTTCCCCGGCCCGCAACGCCGACCTGACCCGGCCCAGCCCGCCCGAGGAGAGGAAGGCGCCGTCGATGTCGGCGGTCACCGGGGACAGGTCGTAGGTGGTGCCGTCGTCGGCGCGAACGGCGGGACGTTCGGCGCCCACCGGGCCGAGGCGGAGCAGTCTCATCCGGAACTCTCCCTGGTTCGACGTGGAGGGGCACGGCCGCTCACCACGAACACCCCGCGGAACCACAGCCGGTGCGCCGAGTGTATTGCCGCCGGTGGCGCCGATCCGGGCCGCAACTGGCCACGGGAGCCGGTCGCCTGGCGCCACCGGGGTCGGGTGCCGGGACGGCCCGGGCGTCCGGACGGGTACGGGCCCTGGTCCGCGCGGGCACCAGGGGTCCTCCCGAGACCCGGACCCCCTTCCCGCCTGGTGGGCGCGCGTCGGGGATCGGGCGGCTCCACCTCAGGGATGTGTGATGCTTCGGGGAGGAGCACCGGGGGGGCGGGGGACGTGGACGCTCGGGCACGAGGACGCCGTGGCGCGGCGAGGGGCGTCGCGTGCTGGTGGTCACGGCGCCGATGCCCCACCTGGTGGTGCGCGACCCGCCAGTCCCGTTCGCCGACCTCCGGCCAAGACGGATCGCCCCACGGCGCGGGCCGGAGCAGGCGACCCTCGACCTCGCGCGTCTCGCCTCGGGACGTCCGAGGATGACCTCGGCCCTCGGCGCTCGGCGTCGGGGTCGGCCCTCGGCGCTCGGCGTCGGCGCTCCGCCGAGGGCCGACGAGACCCGGCCCGTCCGGTGTTCCGCCCCAACCACGCGCGACCCGCCCTGATCCCGCACCGGATCATTCGGTGCCGACAGGACGTGGGACGTGCTCCGCGCGGCTGGTCACGTCGCGCCGCGTCGTGCCGCCGTACCGAGCAGCCGAAGGGTGAAGATGCGCTTACCGACCTCCTGCCGTCATGTCCGCACCGGGCACTCCACCGAACGGGCGGCCCTCCGGGCTCCCCTGTCGCCGGCGGTGGCGCCGTGAACCTGGGTCTCGTCGGTCAGGCGGTGGGGCTGTTCGTCGTCACGAACATCGACGACATCGTGGTGATCGCGTTGTTCTTCGCCCAGGGCGCGGGACGTTCCGGTACCACCCGCACCATCCTCCTCGGCCAGTACCTCGGCTTCTGCGGCATCCTGATCGTCTCGGTCGCCGCCGCGCTCGGTGCCACCCTCCTGCCCGACCAGGCGGTGCCCTACCTCGGACTCCTCCCGCTCCTCCTGGGCGTCAGGGCGGCGGTGGAGGTGTGGCTGCACCGGGACGACTCGGAGGAGGAGAGGGCCACCGCCCGGACCGGCCCCACCCTCCTGGCGGTGACGGCGGTGACCTTCGCCAACGGTGGGGACAACATCGGTGTCTACGTGCCCGTCTTCGCCACGGCGGGGGTCGGTGGGACGAGCGTCCACATCGTCGTCTCCCTCGTCCTGTTGGCCCTGTTGGTCCTGACCGGTCGTCACCTGGCCACCCGCCCGACCGTCGCCAGGGCGTTGGCCCGGTGGGGCCACATCCTGATGCCGGTCGTCCTGATCGCCGTCGGACTGGTCATCCTCGTCGAGGGCGGGGCCTTCGGCTTGTAGGGCGTCGTCGGGAGGACCGCGGCGGGGACCGCACGGCATCCACTCGCCGGCCAGCGCCCCACCCGCCGACCCGTCGCGCCCGCACCCGGCGAACTCGACAGGCCCGCCGTGGCCGGACGATCACGTCACGTGGGCCGGTGACGACCAGCGGGACCCGCTCGTCCAGCTACCCCGGCGGTTCAGCGCACCCGTCCGGCGAGTGCGCGCGCCGTAGGAAGGGCGTGCCGGGGTCAGCGGACCGGACCCGGTGCCGTCCGGAGCGAGCCCGTTGGGACGCGTCCGTGCCGGTCAGCGGCGTCCCTGCCCACCCCGCACTCGTTGGGGGCGCCGCACGGGGGCGGGAGACAGCGAAGCGACGACCTCGATTCCGGCTTCAGCCGGTGGACTCCGCGACCAGCGCCCAGAAGTCGCGGTGGCAGGCCTCGACCGGGTTCCCGTGGTGACGTCCTCGGCGCCGAACACCAGCGACCGCCCACCCGGCGTCCACGGCGCCACCGGCGCCCGTCCCGTCCGCGCGAAGCCCGCCCAGACCTCGATCACCCGGGAGGCGGTCCCCCGCTGCGCCGGCGTCAGCGGAACGTGGTTGCCCTCGATGTCGAGGGGTTGGCTGGCCATGTCGAACAGGTGGGGCAGTTCAGCGGAGTGCGCCGCGCCGGGCTTCGGGGCGCGCCGTCGAGGAGCGGCAGCGGGGCCGGCGCGGCGCGGTCGGCGAACTCGTGGGCGTGGACGTCGGTGTTTCTCGGACATCACGTCGTTGGCGTGCGACCGAGGACAGGCGAACGTGCGGTCGGTGCGCACCGCCGACCAGGCCTCGGTGTCGTCGGCGAAGGACTCCACCGGGTACTCGGCGAGCACGGCCTCGGCCCGCGCCCCGAAGGACTCGCGGATCGCGGGTTCGTAGGGGCCGGGGACGCGCGGAGCGCCGCCGCGACACCGGCGGCGGCTCGTGGTGACCGGTGGATTCGCTGTCGTCCACCGTGTGGCCACCGGCGGCGGCGCACACCCTACGAACGTCGGTACCCGGTTGAACCAACGTCGGTCGCTGCCATTCCCGCCCAGGAGAAGCCCCGGTCAGGGTCGCCGGCGGCGGAGCGGGCGGAGACGGTCCCTCGGTTCGGAGTGGCGCGGGGCTCCGCTGGAGATGGGCGGGTGCGCGGAGCCGCGGCCCGCCCGGTGTTCGCGGTGGCCGGCTTGGGGGAGGAGCGAGGAGGTCCGGCGCGTACCCCGGACCGTGGTCGGTCGGGGGCGGTGACGGCGTCCACCCGGGAACCCGCTCCCTCGACTCCGGTCGGGCGGGGAGCGGGCACCACTCCGTCGAGGAGGGCCCCCACCAGCCGTCCGCGTCGTGCCGATCAGGGGTCGGTGCTGAGCGCGCGGATCAGAGCCGCCGCCCGTCCGAGGTGGGCGATCTCCGCGTCCCCCTGGTTCGGATCGGCGCCGCGCGCCGCAACCGCCTCCTCCAACGCCACCAGGGCGTCCCGGCGGGAGTGGGCGAGGAACGCCGGGAGGACCGCACGGGCGATGCCCGCCAACGCGCCGCCCCCGTCCACGGCGACCTGCGCCAGGATCACGGCTGAGAGCGCGATGTCCAGGCCGGGCGGGCCCTCCGTCGTGTTGCGCCAGTCGATGACCACCGGACCCCGCGCCGCGAGCACCACGTTGCCCGGGTGCAGGTCGCCGTGGCGGATCCGCCAGTCCGGTTCGGTCGAGACCCGGGGCGGCAGCGTGTGCAGCCGCGCCTGGAGGTCGGCGAGTTCGCGGCCCGCGTCGTCCGCGCTGACCAGACCGTCGACCACGGCCTGGAGCAGGGTCGGGCCGTCCAGTCGCTCCAGCACCAGGTCGGCGTGGTCCACCCGGTGGACCCGGGGCACCGGGTATCCGAGCTTCCCGAGGTGCGCCATGACCGCTGCCTCGGGCGCCGCATCCGTACCCGCGCGGTAGCGGCGCAGGACGCGGCGGTCGTCGAGGGCGAAGACGTCCGCGTCGCGGCCGGCCGCGAGGAACACCGGGATTCCCACCCGGATGACCCTAACCTCGGGCCACGCCGGGACGTGGTCCGAACCGGGCACTCCACCAGCCCCGCCGCACCGACTCGGCCCGTGCCAGCCCCTGGGATGTCCCGACCCCGCCGGGGACTTCGCGGAACCGCCGCTCCTCGCGCCACCCCACCGCTAAGCTCCTTGTGACGGGGGTCACCTCAAGCTTCGGGGGTAGCTGGGTGAAGGCTGACGAGGGATCGTTCGACGCGGGGGACGAGGAGCCGGAGGGCCGGGCCGCGACCGGCGGCCACGGGCACGCCGGCACCGGGGATGGGATCGGGCGCGGCTCCGACCACGACCACGCCACCGGCGAAGATGGGTGGCACCTCCCGTCGCCCGCCGCGCCCAGCCCCGCCAGCGACCAGCCCCTCGCACGCCCGGACCCGTCGTCCACCGAGCGAGCTCGTCGTGACCGGCGCCGCGCCGGACGCACGGGGAACCAGGAGACCGGTGAGCGCCCCGGAAGCGGTGAGCGGACCGAGAACGACGACAACCACCTGGCCGGCGACGTCTCGCGCGACGTCCCCCGTGAGCAGGACAGTCCAGCGCACGCGGCGGCCAGGAACGGGGTGCGTCGCTGGTTCGGCCGCTCCTCGGCACGCTCCGGTCTCCGCCGGCTCGGTCCACCAGCGATCGCGGCGACCCTGACCGCCTGCGCCCTCGCGCCCGTCGCCGCCCCCGCCCTCGGGTTGGCCGGCGGAGCCGTCGCGGGCGCACTGGTCGACCTCCTCGGTGGGCTCGGCAGCGACTACCTCAGCGACCTCGTCTCCGGCGTCCGGGAACGTGCCGAGAAGGCCGCGCGAGGCGCGGACTCCGATGAGGACGCGCCGGAGTCGGAGCGGAAGCCAACGACCGCCGACGGCGGAGCCACGGCCGTGGACCCCGACCTCCTCCGAGAACTGCTCGCCGTCGAACTGGAACGCCGGCTGGCCGTCGGCGGTGAGGAGGCGGCGGCGCTGCGCCGGGAGATGGCCGCCGTCCTCCGTTCGGTCGACGCCGTCGGTGTGGCGCTGGAAGCCGCCGTGCGCGCCGAAGCCCGGGAGACGCGTCAGGACGTCGTCGCGGCGCTGCTCTCCCTCGGCGCGGAGTTCCGCGAGTTCCACTGGATGATCAGCGGCGCGCGGGAAGCGCTCCTCGACATGCAGCGGCAGCTCACCGACCAGACCTCCGCCCAGCGGCGGCACATCCTGCTCACCGAGCGGTCCCTGTACGAACTCACCGCGCTGCGCGCCGAACTGGCCGGCGCGCCCACCCCCGCCGAGGAGGGCGAGCACCCGCCCGCCCCGGTCCACGACCGTTCCTCCCGAGACGCCTGCCCGCCCGAACCCTGCCCGTACCCGGGCCTGGCCCCGTTCGAGGCGCACGACGCCCGGTGGTTCTTCGGACGGGAGCGGTTGACCGCCATGCTCGTCGGCCGGCTCGCGGCCACTGCGGACAACGGGGGACCGGTGTTGGTCCTCGGGCCCTCCGGCAGCGGAAAATCGTCGCTGATCCGCGCGGGTCTGGCCCGAGCGGTCGCCCGAGGTGACCTCCCGTTCCCCGGTTCCCGGAGGTGGCGTCCCCGGCTGGTCCGCCCCGGGGCGGACCCGGTGCTCCGGCTCGCGGAACAGCTCACGTCGGCCGCCGCCGGCTCCGACTCCCCGGGACTGGACTGGCCGGTCACCCGGATCCGACGCCGACTCGGTGAGGAACCCGGCTCGGTGCGTCGTGCGCTGGACGCCACGACCTCTGACGGGACCGGGCGCGTCCTGCTCGTCGTCGACCAGGCCGAGGAGCTGTTCACCCAGGCCAACGCCGTCGACCGCGCCCGCTTCCTCGACGCGCTGGCCGCCCTCACCGAGGCGCACGACGGGGGCGGTGGCGCTCCGGTGCTCGCCGTCGTCGGGCTCCGCGCCGACCACGTGCGTCGCTGCGTCGACCACCCCCTCCTGCTCACCGCGCTGGAACGGACCACGCTCGCGGTCGAACCCATGGGACCAGCGGAGTTGGCGCGGTCCGTGCTGGGTCCGGCCGAGGCGGTGGGGTTGCGCGTCGAGCCGGGCCTGGTGGACCTGCTGCTCGCGGATCTCGGGACGGCTCACCGGTCCGGGGAACCCGGGACGCTCCCGCACCTGGGGCACGCCCTGCGGGAGACCTGGCGGCGGCGGGAGGGGAACACGCTCACCGTCGCCGGCTACCGGGACGCCGGCGGTGTCTCCGGCGCGATCAGCGGCGCCGCCGAGTCCTGCTACCAACGGCTGTCCCCCGACCAGCGGCGCCTCGTCCGGCGCCTGTTCACCGAGCTGGTCACCGTGTCCGGCGACGCGGAACCCCATCGGCGGCGCCGGGGGCGCGCCGAGCTGGTTGAGGCGTGGGAACCCAGCGGCTCCTGGGACCCGGAGGTGCTGGACGGCCTGGTGGAGGCCCGCCTCGTCACCGTGGGGGAGGACTCGGTCGAGATCAGCCATGAGGTCCTGCCACGGTCCTGGGACCGCCTGCGCGCCTGGCTCGCCGAGGACCGCGAGGAACTGGTCCTGCGCGGCCGCCTCTCCGTCGCCGCCCGCGACTGGGACGGCGGTGGCCGGCCCCCGGACTCGTTGTGGCGGGGTACCCAGTTGGCGGTGGTGCGGGCGTGGGTGGGGGAGCGGCCCCGATCGCGGTTACCCGGCCGGCGGCTGCGGGGCCGCCGGTCCACCGAGGACTCCTCCCGCCCTCCCCGGTGGGGCTGCCGCCGGTCGAGGCGGACTTCGTCCGAGCGTCGGTCCGCCTCGACCGGCGACGCGACCGGGCCAGGGTGGGGGTCGTGGTCGGCCTCGTCGCCCTGCTCGTGGCGGCCCTCACCGGGGCAGGGGTGGCGGTGGTGCAACTGCGGACCTCCACGGTGCTCGCCGCCGAGGCGCTGTCCCGCCAGTACGCGGCCCAGGCGGCGCTCGACGAGGCGACCCAGCAACGTCGCGCCCAGCTGGGTGCGCTCGCCGCCTGGCGGGCCAGCCCGACCGTGGAGGCGAGGAGCGCGTTGTTCTCCCAGGTGCTGAACCCGTTACGAGGACCGCTGACCGGTCAGGGCGCGGCGGTGAGCGACGTCGCCGTCACCGATGACGGGACCGTCGCGGCCACCGCCGACGGGGGCGGGGAGGTGGTGCTGTGGAACGTCGCGGACCGGACCGAACGCACCCGGCTCCGCGTGACCGACAGCGGCGTCTACCGGGTCGTGCTGTCCCCGGACGGCGACCAGGTGGTCACCACGGACCTGGACCCGGGAGGTGGGCTGGCCGCCTGGGACGCGGCCGGCGGGAACCCGCGCTGGCGGGGTGGCCCGGGGACCAGTGAGCTCGCCTACCGGCCCTCGGGAGACCTGCTCGCGAGCGCGGACGCCGACAACGTGGTGCGGCTGCGCGATCCCGCCACCGGCCAGGTGGTCGACGAGGCGACCGCGCACGAGGACCTGGTGACCGGGATGGCGTTCAGCATGGACGGGTCCCGACTGGCCACCGGCGATCTCGTCGGCGAGATCGTGGTCCGGGACCTGCCCGGGAGTCGGGAACTGGTGCGGGTGCGCCCGACCGGCGCGGCGATCAGCGGGGTATCCCTCAACGAGGACGGCACCCGGCTGGTGACCGCGTCCCTGGACGGGATGGTCCGGTACTGGGACGTCGACACCGGTCTCGAACTGTTCGCACGGGACAACTCGGAGGATCCCGCGACCGCTGTCAGCCACCTGCCGGGAGACGGGATCGTGGTCACCGGGCACGTGAGCGGTCGACTGCGGGTGACCGTCGTCGGATCCTGGGAGTCGAACGTCCTGGGCACCGCGCGGGGTGTGGGCGGAGTGCGGGCCCTGGCGTCGTCCCCGTCGACCGGAGCGGTGGTCTGGGCCGGGGGCACCGGGGACGCCGTGGTCCACGACCACCAGGGCACCGTCCTCCTCGGGCACGAGGGCGCCGCCGGCTGCGTGGACTTCGACCCGACGGGGACCACGCTCGCCACCACTGCCGGCGACGCCCGCGTCCGGGTGTGGGACCACGCCACGGGACGGCGGACGGGGGCCGTCGACCTGGGGCCCTCCGCGCGCCCCCACTGCGTCGCCGTGGACCCCGGTGGCCGGCGCCTCGCCACCGGCGGCACCGACCGCGCGCTCCGGCTGTGGGAGCTGGACAGCGGGGAGCAGCTCGCCGAGATCACCCTGCCCCTGGAGGAGTCGACGGCGGAACCGGCGCACACCCCCGGCGAACCCGCCGTGCTGAGGTTCCGGCCGGACGGGCGCGCCGTGCACACGGCGCTCGCCCAGTTCGAGGTCGCCGAGCCGGACGAGGCGGAACCCGGAGTGCTCACCTGGTATCCGGACACCGGTGCCCTGCGCGCCCACGACGTCCGGGGCACGACCGGTGCCCTGGACCTGCACCCGTGGGGCACGCTGCTCGCGGTGGGCAGGCTCGACGGCACCATCGCCCTGCTCGAGTCCGGGACGGGAGAACGCCGAGGTGACCTGGGGGAAGCGGCGGTCAGCCAGTCGGGCGTGGTCGGGACCAGTCTCGTCTCGACACTGCGTTTCAGCCCGGACGGGACCTTGTTGGCGGCCACGCGCGCCGACGACCGGGTCTCCGTCTGGGACTGGGGGCGAGGCGAACTCGTCCACGAGCTCGCGACGTCCGCCGGCGCCAGGGCGACGGCCTTCAGCCCGGACGGTTCGCTGCTCGCCGTCGGTGGTGTCGACGCCGTGATCCGGCTCTGGCGGACCGACACCTGGGAGCCGTACGCGGTGCTCGACCGGCACGACGCGGCGGTGAACGACCTGGCGTTCAGCCCCGACGGCCGCACCCTGGCGAGTACCAGCGACGACGGTCGGGTCCTGCTCTGGCCGACCAGCGTGGACCAGGCCACGGAACGGCTCTGCTCCACGGTGGTGGACGCCCAGTTCGGATCCGACTGGCGGCGGTGGTTCCCGGACCTCGACGACACACCCTGCTAGTCGGCCGTCCGGGCCCCGGCGGCGGCGTCCTCGTCCTGGGCCGGGCCGTCGTTACCTCCAGTGGGTGGCCTGGAACCACTCGAAGGTGGTGAAAGTGGGGTGCGGTGATGATGTCGTGCTGCCGTCCCTCGGCAGCGCTGCCATGATCACGCGCGGCGGACGGAGTTCCGAGCACTCCCCGCGCGACAGGGCCGACGATTCCCGAGGGCGCACGACGACCGGGGGCGGACGCCCCATCCTCCGTCGCGCGGACGGCGTCGGTCCGGGAGACCCGGAGTGGACGCCGGTGCGCCGCCGGACGCGGGCGGACCACATCGACGAGACGTGTCGGGTGTCCGCGTCAACCAGCGGTCGACCGGATCCCGTTCGCCGGTCCGCGACCATGCCACCTCCTGAGGGGAGCCATGAACCAGTTCCGTGAGTCGGCCACCACTTCCTGCTCCGAAGCGGGGCCCCGCGAGTCGCTGTCGCTGCACCCCACCACCGTCGCCGCCATCGCTCGCGTGGCGGAGAGCGAGAACGTCCCCTACACCGAGGCGCTGCGCCGACTCGTGGCCGACGGGCGAGCGATGCACCGGGCACGAGCCAGCGGCGGACGGGTCGTGGTGCGCTACCTCGACGGCAGGGAGGAACCGCTCCGGGCCGGTGGCGTGCTCGAACCCGCGTGACCGGGGAACGGGGGGACCACCGCGGCGGGCTCCGGTCACGAGGTCCCGCTCCGACCGGACCTCCACGGGCTGTGCGGCGGCACCGGGGTGACGGCGTTCCCCCGCCCGCCCCACGCGGCGGGGCGTCCCACCACCCGGTGGGGCACCGGGCGGACCGACCTGGCGATGCCCCACCCGTCCCGCAAGCCCGAGGTTCCCGTCGCGGACCACCCGGTGGTCGGTAGTCACCCGTTCAACACCCGGCCAGACTGAGGACACGCCGGGGACACGCTGCCGAGGCAGCCTTGTCCCGCACGGGACGGGGAGGGAGCCGAGCATGCGGTGCTGGACACGGGGACACCCCCGGGCGTTGGTCGCGCTGACCCTGGCCCTGGGAACGGTCGCGACGGCCACCGGAGTCGCCACGGCGGGCCCCCACGACGCGGGTCCGGTGGAGGCCAGGGCGAGCGAGGACGTCTTCGACGTCCAGGCCCACCGAGGAGGTCTCGGCCTGCGGGTGGAGGGCACCCTCGACGCCTTCGCCAACGCCCTCGAGCTCGGGGTGTCCACGCTGGAACTCGACATCCAGATCACCAGCGACGGCCGGGACGTCGTCACCCACGACCGGCGGATCAGTCCCGCCAAGTGCCAGGACACCGGCCCGGTCCGACCGGACGACCCCGACTACCCCTACGTCGGCCGGTACGTCAAGGACCTGACGTTCGCGCAGGTGCGCACCCTGGACTGCGGCTCGCTGACCCTGCCGGAGCACCCGGGGCAGCAGCCCTCGCCCGGCGCGAGGATGCCCACGTTGGGCGAGGTCTTCGCCCTGGCCCGGCAGTACCGGGCCTGGGACGTCGGTTTCAACATCGAGACGAAGGTCGAGGCGGCCGCACCGCACGAGACCGCGCCCCGGGCCGAGTTCGTGCGGGTCGCCGCCCGCGAGATCCGACGGTCCGGTTTCCTCGACAACGTGACGGTGCAGAGCTTCGACTGGGGCGCGCTCATGCTGATGGCCCGGGTGGAACCCCGACTGCGGCTGGTCGCCCTCACCCAGCCCGAGTTCCTCCGCGCCCCGGACGGCGGTCCCTCGCCCTGGCTCGGCGGCCTGGACATCGACGACTTCGACGGCAGCGTCGTCCGGGCGGCGGCGTCGCTCGGGGTCGACGCGATCTCACCGGTGCACGGCAACCCGCAGAACGGGGCGGTGGACGACCCCGACTACCAGCCCTTCACCACCCGGGAGCTGGTGGAGGAGGCGCACGCCGCCGGCCTGCGGGTCGTGCCGTGGACGGTGAACGACCAGGCGACCATGCGCAAACTGCTCGACGACGGGGTGGACGGCCTGATCACCGACTACCCGGACCGGTTGCGTTCGGTGCTGGCCGAACGGGGCCTTCCCCTGCCGGAGTCGTACACCCGGCGCTGGCCGGTGGCACCGACCGGCTGACCGCCACCGCTGCTCCCCGCCGACCCGGCCGCACGATCCGGACCACCGCGGCTCGCTGGTCACCCGCTCGTCCCCGACCCGCCGGGCGGCACGGGGACCGGGTTGGCACCGGACCGGCCGCGGAGGTTGTCGCACCCCGGTCAGCCGAGGGGAGGACAGGGCGGTTCGGACCCATCAACCCGGTGTCCCGCGCGGTCACCCCGCACTTCCCCTGCCGTGCCCGTCGGACGAGAGCGGCCAGGAGCGCGCGCCGGCCCACGCCCGTGGTGGTGGTTGGCCGGTGCCCTCGGGTGCCCCCGTCACCGGGGTCGGGCGGCGGTGAGGACACGGGGAACCGAGCGCGGTGCGGATGAGGGGGACGTCATCCCGCCCGACCAGCGGGGCCGAGCGGGGGGGCCGACCAGGGGACAGCGGGTGGCGTCGGCACCGGACCGCGCGGAGGGACCCACTCTCCTCCGTGCTCGCGGCGGTGCCGGACGCCCCCACCTTCCACCGGTCCCCGCTCCCTGCTGCGGGACCCGGCGAGATCGGTTCGCCCGGCGGAGTCGACGCGGTGTGGCGCGTCCTCACGCACCGCACCACGGAACAACCCCACCGGTAACGTCCGCGTAACACGCGGATGCGACCCTGCCGTCGAGGAGACGGACCTCCCGGTGCGCGGGGTTGCGCCGAACCTTCGACTTCCGCGAAAGTCCCCCGGACGTCGTAGTCGCGGGGCCCGGAACCCGTCGGTCGGGTGGCACCCGGCCGGTGTCCCCTCCACCGGACGGCGGAGGCGGCGTACCGCCGTGGGAGCCGGGCGGGGAGCGGCGCGGTGGGAGCGGCGTGACCCGGGGTTCCCGAACGGGCACCGTCCGTCGGCCTGGATGCCTTCATTCGAGGGCCCGTTGCCGGCACAGTGGACCCCATGACTAGCGGACAGGGAACCGACTGCGCGTTCTGTGACATCGTCGCCGGTACCGCGGAGTCCAGCGTCGTGTACCAGGACGACCTCGTCCTCGCCTTCCTGGACATCCTCCCGTTCACGCCGGGGCACCTGTTGGTGGTCCCGAGGGAACACGCCCCAGGCCTCGCGGACCTGGACGAGGAACTGGGCGCGCACCTGTTCCGCACGGCGCACCGGATCGCGCGCGGGCTCCGTGCCGGACCGCTGCCCTGCGAGGGCGTGAACCTGCTGCTGGCGGACGGAGCCGTCGCGTTCCAGGAGGTGTTCCACGTGCACCTCCACGTCATCCCCCGCACCGTGCGCGACGGTGTCCGGCTGCACGCCAACCGCCGGCAGCCGCACCGCGCCACCCTCGACCTGATGGCGGGACGGATCCGGGA
Source organism: Actinoalloteichus sp. AHMU CJ021 (assembly GCF_002895405.1). Taxonomy (NCBI): domain Bacteria; kingdom Bacillati; phylum Actinomycetota; class Actinomycetes; order Pseudonocardiales; family Pseudonocardiaceae; genus Actinoalloteichus; species Actinoalloteichus sp. AHMU CJ021. The sequence continues at coordinate 4,828,155 of NZ_CP025990.1, forward strand.
CGCCCTCAACGCCGAGCACGGCGAGAGCCGGGCCTAGGCACCGCGATCCCGTCGGGCCCGGGGGCCAGCTCGGCCGGCGCGCCGGTGCCGAGGGGAACGCGCCGCCGGTCCCGCGCGGCCGCCGCGACGCCCCAGGAGCACGCGGTCAACGGTCGCGCCCGGCGAGGTCCGCGCCCCTCGCCGAGACCGGTTCCGGGCACGGGGGCCGCATCCCCCTGCCCGCATGGCCGGCGACGGTCCGGGCGGCCCTCGACGAGTCCGGTCGGCCACCGCCGACGCGCACCCACCTCGCCCGCCTGGCTGGTCCGCCGTCATTCCACCAGGCGATACGGTCTTGAGCGCCCCGAGGAGACTGGGCAGGCTTGTCCGCATGTCGCGGCCCGTTCCGCTGGTGGCCCGCCTCGCCGTCGATCTGATGCGCGTGGCCAGCGCGCTCTGTCATCACGAGCGCTGACACCTCTCCCCTCACCTCGACCGTCCCGGGTGGACGGACCACCACCACCCGCCGCGTCGTCCTCCTCGCCGTGCCCCGGTCCCCCGCCGTGCGCCCTCGGGCCGGTCACCACGCGCGCCCCCACCGCCGCCCACGTCCGACCGGACGGGTCGGGCGCCGACCACCCGAGGTCCTGACATGAACCAGGAGAACCCCCCTCCGCCCGCACCGGTCGCCGGAGCCCGACGCCACCGGTGGCGGGTGAACGAGGACTGGGCCGCGACCCTGCTCGGTCTCGTGTTGCTCGTCCTCGTGCTCACCGGCGCGATCCCCGAAGGACTGGTGCCCTGATGAGCGTCACCCGCGACACCGACGACCAATCACCAGAGCCGGCGAGCACGCCGATCGCGGGGGCCCCCGCCACCAGGCCCACCTCCGACACCGTCCTCTGGACCGCCCTGGGCCTGCTGGTGCTGCTGGCGCTCGCGGCCTCGGTGCGGCTGCTGGAGGACAACGTCCCCACCCTGCTCGCGGACACCGCCCTCGCCGACCTGGCCTCCTCGATCGAGTACCCGGTGTACGCGATCGCCCTCGGCCTGCTGGGCAACCTGGCGCTGGGCATCACGGGAGCGCGGAACCGGATGGCCCTCGCCTTCCGCACCGAGTTCCTCATCAAGACCGGACTCGTCCTGCTCGGCGCGTCGGTCAACCTCGGACTCATCGTCAGTGCTGCCGGCCCGGCGATCCTCCAGGCGCTGCTGCTGATCAGCGCGGTCTTCCTCTTCACCTGGTGGTTGGCTGGCCGTCTCGGCCTCGATGACCGGCTGCGGGCCCTGCTCGCGAGCGCGGTGTCGATCTGCGGGGTCAGCGCGGCCATCGCCGCCGCCGGCGCGGTCCAGGCCCGCAGGGAACAGCTGGCCTACGTCAGCGGTCTGGTGATCCTCTTCGCGCTGCCCTCCATCTTCCTGCTGCCGTGGGCCGCGGGGGCGCTCGGTCTCAGCGAGGCGGTGACCGGCGCCTGGATCGGCGGCAACATCGACACCACGGCCGCCGTCAGCGCGGCCGGTGCCATCGCCGGTGAGGGCCCACTCCAGATCGCCAGCATCGTCAAGGTCACGCAGAACGCCCTCATGGGGGTGGTGGCCGTCGCGTTGACCGTCTACTTCGCGGTCAGGGTGGAACGGCGGCCAGGGGCCGCCGCGCCCCGCGCGGGCGAGCTGTGGCGGCGGTTCCCCAAGTTCGTCCTCGGGTTCGTCGCCGCCTCGGTCCTGACCACCACCTACCTGACCTGGATCAACCCCACCACCGGTGGTGACGTGGTCGGGGTGGCCAACGACCTGCGCGACTGGTTCCTGATCCTGGCGTTCGTCAGCATCGGGCTGGAGTTCCGGCTCGACTCGCTGCGGAGCGCCGGGTGGCGTCCCGTCGGTGTCTTCGCGGGGGCCACGCTGGTCAACCTCGTGGTCGGTCTCGGGCTGGCGCTGCTGTTGTTCCGGGGCGTCGAGGTCGGCTGACACCGGAACGCCCGGCTGGGTCGGGACCGGAGCGCCCGAGCGCCGGGAGCACCCCTGGAGAAGGGTGTTCCCGGCGGGGAGTGAGCGGGAACGACCCGGGCGGGCGGCGCTCTCCCGTTCGAAGGGCGAGGACCGGTCTCCTCCTGACCCAGGGTGAGACGTCGTTCCACCCCAACTGGTCTGAGCGAGTGAGCATCCCCCTCCGTCCCGGTGTTTCCCCCGCTGAGCGTTCCTTTCGTTCCTTTCGTGCGTTAGGTTGCCGGTTGACTGCGGAGGGTGCAGGAGGCGGCATGTGGGTCGTCGGTACTCAGCGGGCGAAACCGCTGACCAGCACGTCCGGCTCGTGGTTCCGACAACGGTTGTTGGAGATCAGTCCTGACCTCGGCCCACCCGGCGTGGCGTACTTCGAGGTGCTCGTTCCCGCCGCCGGCGGCGAACCGGACCTCGTCGTGCCCGCGCTGCTGTTCACACCCGGTGCCCTGTTGGTGGTGGAGTTCCGATCACTGCCCTGGTACCGGCGGGGCGAACTGCGGGTGGAGCTGACCGGGCCCTGGACCGTGGACGGCATGGACTCCGGACTGGGCGACGAGGTCGACCGCAACCCGGGGGAACGCGTGACGAGGATGGTGTTCGCCCTCCGCGACCACCTCCGGCGGCACGGCCTCGCGGATCTGCCGGTCCGCGGGCTGGTCTGCGTGGCCGGCCCCGGTCTCCGCGTCCGCCAGCCGCGCTCGGTGCGCCGCCTCGGCCACTACGCGGTGTGCGTGGCCGACTCCGCCGCCATCGCCAAGGCGGTGGCCCGGCAGGCCGGCGGCCGCGGGGTGTGGGACGCCGAGGACGTCCGGGAGGTCCTGCGTTCGCTGCACCTGCACTTCGACATGCCCCAGGACCACCAGCTCGCCCCCGACGACTTCGACGGCCGAGGACGTGACGACGTCCGCGCGGTCACCGAGACCCGGTCGGAGCCGGCCGAGGGCGGGGGACCAGCGGAGAAACCCGATCGGGGGGAGCCGGACCCCGTCGAGGAGGCGGAGAAGGACCTGCCCCTGGCCGGCCTGCGCCGGTTCGTCCGGCCCGAGCTGCTGGTGGTCCCCGCCATCCTCATCCCGGCCATCGTGGCCATCGCCTTCATCGTCTGGCTGGTCAGCGGTGTCACCGGCGTCCTGTCCTGGTTCGGGTCATCCGACGAGGACGCCGCCGCACCGGTACGGATCGGCGAGACCGCCCAGGTCGACGGGCAGCAGTTCAACGTCATCGCCGTCGCCACCAACAACGACTGCGGCGAACACGCCACCGACGGGCTGCGGGAGTTCTTCACCAGGAACCCGTGCGAGCGCCTGGACCGCACGGTGTACCGCGGCGAGGTCGACGGAGCGCCGGTCGACGTGCTCCTCGCCGAGGTGGTGATGCCGGACGAGGAGACGGCGCGTGCCCTGGACGACGAACTCGGCCGCCCCGACCCGGGCCGCCTGGTCGGACCCCGGCTCACCGGCGAGCCGGTGGCCCTGGCCAACAGCGGAGCCGACACCGTCGAGTTCGTCACGACCGCCACCACGGTCCGTCACGACCTGGTGGTGCGCAGCGCCCATGCCAGTTCTGCGGACCCCGCCCGCCCGGCGCCCCCCGAGGCGCTGGCACGGCTGCGGGACGCGGTGCTGCGCTCGGAGACCTGACCGGGTGGAGCCCGCCCGGGACTCACCAGCCGGTTCGGAGTTGTCGGAGGGTGGCCGTAACCTTGGGTGAATGGCCGACCCGTCGACCTACCGTCCTCAGCCGGGTTCCATCCCGGACGCGCCTGGCGTCTACAAGTTCCGCGACGAGCACGGCCGGGTCATCTACGTGGGGAAGGCGAAGAGCCTGCGCTCCCGCCTGTCCTCCTACTTCGCCGACCTCACCGGCCTGCACCCCCGCACACGCCAGATGGTCACCTCGGCGGGTTCCGTCGAGTGGACCGTGGTCAGCACCGAGGTGGAGGCGCTCCAGCTCGAGTACTCCTGGATCAAGGAGTTCGACCCCCGGTTCAACGTCCGCTACCGGGACGACAAGTCATACCCGGTGCTCGCCGTCACCATGAACGAGGAGCTGCCCCGGCTCCTGGTCTACCGGGGGCCGCGTCGCAGGGGAGTCCGCTACTTCGGTCCGTACGCGCACGCCTGGGCGATCCGCGAGACCCTCGACATGCTGCTACGGGTCTTCCCCGCGCGGACCTGCTCGGCGGGGGTCCTGCGGCGCCACCAGCAGATCGGGCGCCCCTGCCTGCTCGGGTACATCGGCAAGTGCTCCGCTCCGTGCGTGGGACGGGTCACCCCCGAGGAGCACCGTGACATCGTCGACGACTTCTGCGACTTCCTCGGCGGCCGCACCGACACCATGATCCGCCGTCTGGAGCGGGAGATGGGCGAGGCGGCCGAGGGCCTGGAGTTCGAACGCGCGGCCCGACTGCGCGACGACCTGGGTGCGCTGCGGCGGGCGATGGAGAAGCAGGCCGTCGTCCTGGGTGACGGCACGGACGCCGACGTCATCGCCTTCGCCCAGGACGAGCTGGCGGCGGCGGTCCAGATCTTCCACGTCCGGGGCGGGCGGGTCCGGGGCCAGCGGGGTTGGGTGATCGACAAGGTCGAGGCCACCGACACCCCGGCCCTGGTCGAGCGGTTCCTCAGCCAGTTCTACGGCGAGCAGGCGACGCTCGTGGAGGTGACCGACACCGACTCGGACGCGGCGGCCGTCCCCCGCGAGGTGCTGGTTCCCGAGCTGCCCGCCGACGCCGAGGCCGTCACCGAGTGGTTGAGCGGGCTGCGCGGGGGGCGCGTGCGCCTCCGGGTCCCCCAACGCGGGGACAAACGGGCGTTGATGGAGACGGTCGCCCGCAACGCGGCGGAGGCGTTCGCGCAGCACAAGCTGCGGAGGGCCGGCGACCTGACCGCCCGGTCCGCCGCGCTCCAGGAACTCCAGGACGGCCTCGCGCTCGACAGCGCCCCGCTGCGCATCGAGTGCGTCGACGTCAGCCACGTCCAGGGCAGCGACGTCGTCGCCTCCCTCGTCGTCTTCGAGGACGGGGTGCCCCGCAAGTCGGACTACCGTCGGTTCGCCGTGCGGGAGGGCGCCGAGGGCGGGGACGTGGCCTCCATCGCGGAGGTCACCCGACGCAGGTTCGCCCGCTTCCGGAGCGACGGTGAGCGCCAGGACGCCGACGAACGCCGGGTCACCGAGGACGCGGTGGCCGAGACCCTGGGTGGGGCCTCGGCCACCGGGTCCGACACGGGCACCCCCGCCGGCGTCGACCCCGAGACGGGCCGGCCACGACGCTTCGCGTACCCGCCGAACCTGCTGGTGGTCGACGGTGCCGGGCCGCAGGCGAACGCCGCGGCCGACGTGCTCGCCGACCTCGGGATCACCGACGTCGCCGTCGTCGGGCTGGCCAAGCGCCTGGAGGAGGTCTGGGTGGCCGGCGAACCGGACCCGGTGATCCTGCCGAGGACCAGTGAGGCCCTGTACCTGTTGCAGCGGGTCCGCGACGAGGCGCACCGCTTCGCCATCGCCTACCACCGGCAGAAGCGGTCGTCCAGGATGACCAGGTCGGAGCTGGACGACATCCCGGGGTTGGGCCAGGCCAGACGGACCGCGCTGCTGAAGCACTTCGGTTCGCTGCGCCGGTTGCGGGCGGCGAGCGTCGAGGAGATCAGCGGGGTGCCGGGAGTGGGCCGGCACACCGCGGAGGCGGTGCGACGCGCGTTGTCGGGGGAACAGGAAGGGCGGACGGAGCGTCCCACCCAGGAGAGGAACGAAGGGGGAGCCAAGTGAGGGCAACACCCGTGGACGAGGGCGGCGCGGAGGGCACCGGCATCGAGGTGGCCGTGGTCACGGGGCTCTCCGGCGCGGGCCGGAGCACCGCGGCCAAGTGCCTGGAGGACCTCGGGTGGTTCGTGGTCGACAACCTGCCGCCCGAGCTGATCGTGACGATGGTGGAGCTGGGCGCCAGGTCCAACGCGGTGATCACCAGGGTCGCGGTGGTCATGGACGTCCGCAGCCGCGCGTTCACCGACGACCTGGCCTCCGTCATCAAGGACCTCGACGCCAGCGGTTACAAGCCGAGGGTGCTGTTCCTGGAGGCGACGGACGCGGTGCTGGTGCGCCGCTTCGAGCAGGTGCGGCGCGGCCACCCGATGCAGGGCGACGGGCGGCTGGTCGACGGCATCACCGCCGAGCGGGCGCTGCTCGCCCGGCTGCGGGCCGAGGCCGACCTGGTCCTGGACACCAGTGCGCTCTCGGTCCACCAGTTGCGGGCCAAGATCGAGGACACCTTCGGCACCGAGGCCAGCACGCACACCCGGGTCACCGTGCTGTCCTTCGGCTACAAGTACGGGCTGCCGATGGACGCCGACCTCGTGATGGACGTCCGCTTCCTGCCCAACCCGTTCTGGATCCCCGAGCTGCGCGAGTTCACCGGGCAGGACGCCGACGTGCGCAACTACGTGCTGGGCCAGGAGGGGGCTGAGGAGTTCCTGGAGCGATACCACGAACTGTTGCGGCTGGTCGGGGCCGGTTACCGGCGGGAGGGCAAGCGGTATCTCACACTGGCGGTCGGGTGCACGGGGGGGAAGCACCGCAGCGTGGCCCTGTCCGAGGAACTGGCCGGCCGGTTGGCCACCGAGGACGGGATGGCGGTGACCGTGGTACACCGGGACCTCGGCCGCGAGTAGGCCCCACGACGACGGGGGGTGCTCGCGGCATCGCCACCCGGTAGGGCCGGGCCCGGTCGCGGCCGGCTCGGCCCATGTCAGCGAGGACCTTCGAGAGTATGACGACAGTGCCCGAGGCACGGACGAACGACGCCGGAGCCGGTTGGTCCCGGCCACCGCGAGTGGTCGCGCTCGGCGGGGGCCACGGCCTCCAGGCCACGCTGGCCGCGCTGCGCGGGGTGACCCCGCGGGTGACGGCGGTGGTCACCGTCGCCGACGACGGTGGCTCGTCCGGTCGGCTCCGCAGGGAACTGGGCCTGCTGCCCCCGGGGGACCTGCGGAAGGCTCTGGAGGCGCTGGCACCCGACGGACCGGACGGGCAGCTGTGGTCCCGCGTCTTCGGCCACCGGTTCGGCGGGAGTGGCGCCCTGGCTGGGCATGCCGTGGGCAACCTGCTCATCGCCGGACTGCTGGAGGTCCTCGGCGACCCGGTGGCCGTGCTGGACCACGTTCGACGGCTGCTCGGCGTGCGGGCCCGGGTCCTGCCGATGTCCACCGAACCGCTCGACATCGAGGCCGAGGTGTCCGGACTGTCGGACAACCCGCACCGGCTCCGGCGGATCCGGGGTCAGGTCGCCGTGGCGACTACCCCCGGTCGGGTGAAAAGGGTGTGGTTGCGCAACGTGGCCGATCCTGACGGACGGCTCACGGCCTGCCCGGAAGCGGTACACGCGGTGCACTCCGCGGATGTCGTCATCCTCGGCCCGGGATCGTGGTTTACCAGCGTACTGCCGCATCTGCTGCTCCCCGAGCTGCACGACGCCCTGCTGACGACCACCGCCCGTAAGGTCCTCGTCCTGAACCTTGTCCCCCAACCGGGTGAGACGGCCGGTTTCTCGCCCGAGCAGCACCTGCACGTACTCTCCGAACATGCTCCGCGTCTGCGGGTGGACGACGTCATCGCCGACATCGACTCGGTGCCGACGCCCGACCGACTGCGTCGCGCCACCGGCGAACTGGGCGGCACCACGCACCTGAGACGGGTCGCCGACGACGACGCTCCGGACCGGCACGACCCGGCCGCGCTGGGTGCCGCGCTCGCCGCGGCGATCGGCGTGGCGGACCGGACCGTGGAGCACTCCGGTGGCGCCGAGGGCGTCGCCGACCTGGACCGGTTTGGGCTTGCCGGGCCGGCTGACCTGTGCGGTCAGCCCAGCGGACCGGCGGCGCGCGCAGACGAGGAGGACGAGCGGTGGCGATGACCGCGGCGGTCAAGGACGAACTCAGTCGCCTGGTGGTGACGAAGACCTGCTGTCGTCGTGCCGAGGTGTCCGCGCTGCTGAGATTCTCCGGCGGCCTGCACATCGTGGCCGGCCGGGTGGTCGTCGAGGCGGAGGTCGACACCGGCTCGGTGGCCCGCAGGCTCCGGAAGGAGATCCACGAGCTCTACGGCTACACGGCCGAACTCCAGGTGATGACGTCCGGAGGGCTGCGCAAGGGCACCCGGTACGTCGCGCGGGTGGTCAAGGACGGTGAGGGGCTGGCACGGCAGACCGGCCTGCTGGACTCCCGGGGCCGGCCGGTGCGGGGCCTCCCCGTGCACGTCGTCTCCGGCGGTGCCTGCGACGCCGAGGCCGCGTTGCGCGGGGCCTTCCTCGCCCACGGGTCCCTCACCGAGCCCGGTCGGTCCTCCGCGATGGAGGTCACCTGCCCGGGGCCGGAGGCGGCACTGGCCCTGGTGGGCGCCGCCCGGCGGCTGAACGTGCAGGCCCGCTCGCGCGAGGTCAGGGGGGCGGACCGGGTCGTGGTCCGGGACGGCGACGCGATCGGCGCCCTGCTCACCAGGCTGGGAGCCCACGCCAGCGTGCTCGCGTGGGAGGAACGGCGGATGCGCCGCGAGGTGCGGGCCACCGCCAACCGGCTGGCGAACTTCGACGACGCCAACCTCCGGCGGTCCGCCCGGGCCGCGGTGGCGGCGGCCGCCAAGGTGGAGCGGGCGATCGAGCTGCTGGGCGACGACGCCCCCGACCACCTGGTGGTGGCCGGGCAGCTCCGGCTGAGCCACCGGCAGGCCTCGCTGGAGGAGCTCGGCCAGCTGGCCGAACCCCCGATGACCAAGGACGCCGTCGCCGGCCGCATCCGCCGCCTGTTGGCGATGGCCGACAAGCGCGCCAGGGATCTGGGCGTGCCCGGAACGGACTCCGCCGTCACCCAGGAGATGTTGGAGGTCGACGCCTGAGGCGCCGGGCCCCCTCGGCGCGGCCGCGAACCGCCGGTGGGACCGCCAGTGGGCGTAGCCTCGATGGCGGCGCCGGGGCGTCGAGTACGCGGTGCCCCTCGGGGGCGAGCCCACCGGGCCCTCCCGCCCGACTCCGGCGGTCGACCCCGCCCACGAGCGGTCGCCTTCCCGGGACGCACCGGACGCCGCTGGGACCGGGTCGGCCGGCGGCGAACTCCGCCGGTTACGGTGGACTGGTTCGATCAAGTCGAACGCCGGTCCGTGTGACCTTGGTCGGCTGTTGGGCGCTAGGGTGGCGCTCGGCAACGTGGCCAACCTTCATCATGCCCACCGGCCAGTGCGGCGAAGGGCTGCGCCGGTCCGAGTAGCGAGGAGACGTACCGTGACGGTTCGCGTAGGTGTCAACGGTTTCGGGCGCATCGGGCGCAACTTCTGGCGCGCCGCCCAGGCCAGCGGCCAGGACATCGAGATCGTCGCCTTCAACGACCTCGGCGACGTGGCGACGATGGCCCACCTCCTCAAGTACGACAGCGTCCTCGGCAGGCTGAGCGAGGAGGTCAGCGTCACCGACGAGGGCATCAAGGTGGGTGACACCACCATCAAGGCGCTCGCCGAGCGCGACCCGGGCAAGCTGCCCTGGAAGGACCTGGGCGTCGACGTGGTCGTCGAGTCGACCGGCTTCTTCACCAAGGCCGACGACGCCAGGAAGCACATCGACGAGGGTGGCGCGAAGAAGGTCATCATCTCGGCCCCGGCCAAGGGCGAGGACCTGACCGTCGTCCTCGGCGCGAACGACGACAAGTACGACGGGTCGCAGAGCGTCATCTCCAACGCCTCCTGCACCACCAACTGCCTCGCGCCGCTGGCGAAGGTCCTGCACGACACCTTCACCGTGGAGCAGGGTCTGATGACCACCATCCACGCCTACACCCAGGACCAGAACCTCCAGGACGCGCCGCACAAGGACCTGCGTCGCGCCCGCGCGGCCGCCGTCAACCTGGTGCCGACCAGCACCGGCGCCGCCAAGGCCATCGGCCTGGTGCTGCCGGAGCTCAACGGCAAGCTCGACGGCTACGCCGTGCGCGTCCCGGTGCCGACCGGCTCCGCCACCGACCTGACGGTGACGGTGGGCCGGGAGACCTCGGTCGACGAGGTCAACGCCGCGTTCAAGGCCGCGGCCGACGGCCCGCTGGCCGGCATCCTCCGCTACAGCGAGGACCCGATCGTCTCCACCGACATCGTCACCGACCCGGCCTCCTGCATCTACGACGCGCCGCTGACCAAGGTCATCGGCAACCAGGTCAAGGTCGTCGGCTGGTACGACAACGAGTGGGGCTACTCCAACCGCCTGGTGGACCTGACCGCCCTGGTCGGCTCGAAGCTGGCCTGACCGGCGCGCGCGAGCGAGGGGTGGGAAGGACAACCTCATGGTGACGAACACTGGGTCGGCGACCGGTGAGGACGGCCGGCCGGCCGTCGCGACGCTGGACGACCTGCTCGCGACCGGGGTCGCCGGACGGCGGGTCCTGGTGCGGGCCGACCTCAACGTGCCGCTGGACGGAACTCCCACCCCGGACCTCCCGGGCGGGAGGATCACCGACGACGGTCGGGTGCGGGCCTCCCTGCCCACGATTCGGGCGCTGGCCGAGGCCGGCGCCCGGGTGGTGGTGGCCGCGCACCTCGGCCGGCCCAAGGGGGCGCCGGAGGACAGGTTCTCGCTGGCCCCGGTGGCCAGCCGCCTCGGTGAGCTGCTGGGCACGCCCGTCGCGCTCGCCGACGACGTCACCGGGCCCTCGGCCCGGGAGACGGTCGGGGGCCTGGCCGACGGCCAGGTCGCCCTGCTGCAGAACGTGCGGTTCGACAGCCGGGAGACCAGCAAGGACGAGTCGGAGCGCGGCGCGCTGGCCGAGGAACTCGCCGGGCTCGTCGGCGAGGACGGCGCCTTCGTCTCGGACGGCTTCGGGGTGGTGCACCGCAAGCAGGCCTCGGTCTACGACGTGGCCAGGCGGCTCCCGCACTACGCCGGCGGCCTGGTGCTCTCCGAGCTGTCGGTGCTCCGCCGCCTGACGACCGACACCGCCAGGCCCTACGTGGTGGTGCTCGGTGGCGCCAAGGTCTCCGACAAGCTCGGGGTCATCGCCAACCTGCTCACCAAGGTCGACCGGCTGCTCATCGGCGGCGGCATGGCCTACACCTTCCTCCGCGCCAAGGGCTACGAGGTCGGGCAGTCGCTGCTCCAGGAGGACCAGCTCGACCGCGTCCGCGGTTTCCTCGCCGAGGCGGAGGAGCGTGGCGTGGAGCTGGTGCTGCCGGTCGACGTGCTGGCGGCCAAGGAGTTCGGGGCGGACGCCGAGTACCAGGTGGTGGACGCGGACGCGATCCCCGCCGACCGGCAGGGACTGGACATCGGCCCGAGGACGCGGGAGCTGTTCGCCGGCAAGCTCGCCGACGCGGCGACGGTCTTCTGGAACGGTCCGACCGGTGTCTTCGAGTTCGAGGCGTTCTCGGGCGGCACCAGGGCGGTCGCGGAGGCGTTGGTCGGCAGCTCGGCCTTCACCGTGGTGGGCGGGGGCGACTCCGCCGCGGCGGTGCGCGCGCTCGGCCTGCCCGAGGACGGGTTCTCCCACATCTCCACGGGTGGCGGCGCCTCCCTGGAGTTCCTGGAGGGCAAGGCCCTTCCCGGCGTCGAGGTTCTGGAGGACTGACACCAGATGGCAGCCAGGCAACCGCTGATCGCGGGCAACTGGAAGATGAACCGCAACCACCTGGAGGCCATCGGTCTCACCCAGAAGGTGGCCTTCGCCCTGCCGGAGAAGTACTTCGAGAAGGTCGAGGTGGCGGTGCTGCCACCGTTCACCGACCTCCGCAGCGTGCAGACCCTGGTGGACGGGGACAAGCTGCGGCTGAAGTACGGTGCCCAGGACCTGTCGCCGCACGACTCGGGCGCCTACACCGGCGATGTCTCCGGGGCGATGCTGGCGAAGTTGGGTTGCACCTACGTCGTGGTCGGGCACTCCGAGCGCCGCGAGTACCACGCCGAGGACGACGACCTGGTCAACCGGAAGGTGCGGGCGGCGCTCAAGCACGGTCTGCGGCCGATCCTCTGCGTCGGGGAGCCGCTGGAGGTGCGGGAGGCCAGCGGTCACGTCGAGCACACCACCGCCCAACTGCTGGCGGGGCTCAAGGGGCTCCGCGCGGAGCAGGTCGCCGACGTCGTGGTGGCCTACGAGCCGGTGTGGGCGATCGGCACCGGCCGCGTCGCCACCCCGGCCGACGCGCAGGAGGTGTGTGCCGCCATCAGGTCCGCGCTGGCCACGAAGTACGGTGACGAGGTCGCCGGACAGGTGCGCGTGCTCTACGGCGGCTCGGTGAAGTCGGGCAACATCGGCGAACTGATCGAACAGCGGGACGTGGACGGCGCCCTCGTCGGCGGTGCCAGCCTCGACGGGGACGAGTTCGCCAAGCTGTCCGCCCTCGCCGCGGGGGGCCCGCTGCCCTGATCACGCCAACGGTGTGGCCTTCCGGTCGACTCCGTTGCGTGATTGACTGCCGGGTACCCTGTGATGCCTACCGCCGTACTGCGAGGATGAGATGAAGTTCTTCCTGCAAATCACACTGGTGATCTCCAGCCTGGCGCTGGTGATGTTGGTTCTGCTGCACAAGGGTCGCGGCGGAGGGCTGTCCTCGCTCTTCGGAGGCGGGATGCAGTCCAGCCTGTCCGGTTCGAGCGTCGCGGAGAAGAACCTGACCAGGATCACCCTGTTCGTTACGGCTATCTGGGTGATTTGCATCGTCGCGGTGGGATTGCTGCTCAAGGTGGAGTAATTGGTATGACGTGGCGTTCGCGCGCCACGTCGTGACGGCGGGACGTCGCGACCGGCGGGGCCAGCGGGTCCCGCCGGGGTCGTGAGTGGCGACGATCGAGGATCGCAGGGGTGTTGAGGGCCGATGGCAGGTGGTAACGCGATCCGCGGCACGCGGGTCGGTGCTGGGCCGATGGGGGAGTCCGAGCGTGGCGAGTCCGCCCCGCGACGGCGCATCTCCTACTGGTGCGCGAACGGGCACGAGTCGCGTCCCTCCTTCGCGGTGGAGGCGGAGATTCCGGAGATGTGGGACTGCCCACGCTGCGGTTTCCCGGCCGGCCGCAACGAGGAGAGGCCGCCGGACCCGCCGCGGACCGAGCCGTACAAGACCCACCTGGCCTACGTGAAGGAACGGCGTAGCGAGGCCGATGGCAGGGCCATTCTCGACGAGGCCCTGTCCCGGCTGCGGCAACAGCGGGGACGCTGATCACGTCCGCTGTCGCTGGCGGCGACCACGGGTGGCCGGGCCCGGCGTGAGCCGGGGAACGGGATTTCGGGACCAGTCGACGGCCCGGCACGTGACGACGTGCCGGGCCGTCGGTGCGCGTGGGGGTGGTCGGGCCTGCCGGGGGCGCGCGTCTCGACCGCCGACCGGCGTGCGGGGTAGTGAACCCCTCGTGCCGTCGAGACGCCGTCGAGACCCCTGTGGGAGCTGGTCGTCCGCGCCGGCGCGGACGTGCGGTGCGTGCCGCGACGTCACGGCGAGGCCGGCGGCGGTCGCCGTGGCCCGCCCGCGTTCCGGGCCCGGTGGGGTGGCGTGGTGGGCCGCCCGCCTGGGTTCCTGCCGGGCTCTCACGGCGGTGGTAACCCGGGGGAGTGGGTGACCACTGCGGAAGGAATCCGAAATTCCCGGCATATCACGCGTCCTGTTGATCTTTGCGCTCACACGTTCGGGTCAAACGCTCCAGCGTGGATTCGGCGTGGCGCCGCGACGTCCGATGACTACCCTGCCGGTTTGTTCCCGGCGCTGTCCGTGGTCCGCGACGACGCGTCCCCGTGTCCCGCCAACCCGTGTGCCGAGGTGACGTCCGCTGGGACGGGCAGGGAACGGCCGGCGATCCCGAATCCGTGCGAGCCAGAGGATCACCGTCGTGCCAGAGCACAGCCAAGCCTTCGACTTCCGGGGTTTCACCTGCGAGATCCGCATCGTCGACGCGGAGGACCCGACTCTCGCCCCCCTCGTGCTGCTCGGTGGGGCGTTCCAGGACAAGCACTCGTGGGCTCGGCACGAGCGGGAGTTCCTGCGTCGCACCTCGGTGGTCACCGTCGACCTGCCCGGCTGGGGGTCGGCGGACCCGCTGCCCCGGCAGTACGGGGTGGACTTCCTGTGCGAGGCGCTCCACCACCTGCTGGTGAGCTCGGGCCTGTCCCGGGTCAACGTCGGCGCGGGCTCCTACGGCAGTGGGATCGCCTATCGACTCGCCCAACGGTTCCCCGGCCTCGTGGACAGGTTGGTGCTGGTGGGCACGATGACCGAGCTGCCGGAGCTGGCGCGGGCGGACGTGGAGAACACCGTCCGGCTGCTCAGGTCGGGCGACCGGGACACCTTCGCCGAGCGGGTGATCGAGCTCCTGCTGTGCCAGGACCCGGGAGTGGTGGTGCGCAAGCGCGACGTTCTGCGCCGCCTGCTCGGACGGCAGCTGCGCCAGCTCGGGGAGGACGCCGCCGAGAAGTACGTGCACAACACCGAGCGGTTGCTGGCCTACCGCTGGGACCGCTCCACCAGCCCGCCGACGCTGCCGATCCTGGTGATGACCGGGGAGCACGACCCCTTCACCACCCCCGAACTCTGCCGGGAGGTCGCCAAGGACTGCCCGGACGCCAGGTTCACCACCGTGCGGGACTCGGACCACCTCGTCTACCTCGAACGTCCCGTCGAGTTCGTCGAGGTGGTGCTGACCTTCCTGTCGGGGGAACCGGTGGACGTCCTGCCCTGCTGCACCCCCGTGGAGTACTTCGGCGCCGCCCGGCCCTGACCGGGGCCACGCCGCCGAGCAGGCGCTGACCCCGGGTGGCTCGGCGTGCGGCGCGGCCGTGTTCCCGGGGGCCGGGTGGACCGGTGCACCGTGGCGGCCGGTGCGGCGCGTTGGCCCCAGTGAGGTGGTGGAGCCGCCGAGCCCCGTCCTCCCGCCGGTCGGGAGGACCAGGGGCGGGACCACCCGTCCGACCGGCGGCTGAGGGCTCGCCCCGGTGGTCGTGGCGCGCCTCCCACCAACGCGGGTACCGGCGGGGTCGCGCGTCGCCTAGTCGAGCAGCAGGGTCTTCAGGTCCAACCGGCGCAGCACCCGGTCCGCCGCCGCCGGGTCGACTCCGGGTTCCTGCCGGGCAGCCAACACCTCCGCACGCGCCGCCGCCAGCACCGTCGACTCGATGTCGCGGAGCGCGTCCCGTTTCCGGCGCAACGCCTCCATGCGTTCCCGCTGCTCCTCGTCCTCCGGGTCACCGCACAGCTTCGCCTCCAGCCGGCTGGCCCGTTTCCGGAGCAACGCGCTGACCTGTTCGGACAGCTCGGCCCGCTCCTCCCACTCCGTGATCTGGCGCAACGCCGCCCGGTGCGCGCGGCGCGCCACCGCCCGCTCCTCGGCCTCCTCCACACCGGCGTCCGAGGACACCCCGAGCAGCCGCACCACCAACGGCAGCGTCAGACCCGCGAACAGCAGGGTGACCACCAGCACCGTGCAGGCGATCACCGTGAGCTCCGCGCCCGCGGGGAAGGGGGAACCGTCCTCGGTGGTGGAGGGCACGGACAGCGCCAACGCGAGCGTCGCCAACCCCCGCATACCGCACCAGGTCATCACCACCGCCTCCGCCCTCGTCCTCGGTGCGGACGAGGCGTCCCGCGACCGTCGTAGGGCCAGCCACGCGCCCAGGAACCACAGGAGGCGCACCGTGACGACCACCGCGCACACCACGGCCGCGTGCAGCAGCATCGTGCCCAGTTCGCTGCCGGCCTCGGTCACCACCTGGCGCATGTCCAGCCCGATCAGGCCGAAGGCCAGGCCGGTGACCAGCAGTTCCACCACGTTCCAGAACGAGCGCTGGGTGAGGCGCTCGTCCGCCTCGTCGACCTCGCTGTGACCGCGCAGCTGGAGGGCGAGGACGACCACCGCGATCACCCCGGAGGCTCCCAGCTCCTCCGCGCCGAGGTACACGGCGAAGGGCAGCACCAGGGTGAGCGCGGTACTGCCCGTGCTGTCGGTGATCCGGGTCAGGAAACTGCGGGCGACCCAGGCCACCCCGAGTCCGATCGCCACCGCGGCCACCGCGCCCAGGAGGAACCGCAGCGCCAGCTCACCCACGTTGACGTCCTGCTCCCGGACGGTCGCCGCGATCGCCGTCTGGAAGATCACCAGCGCTGCCGCGTCGTTGAACAAGCCTTCGCTCTGGAGCACCGCGAGCAACCTGCGGGGGATGCTCACCCGGCCGGCGACCGACTCCACCGCCACCGGGTCCGGGGGCGCGACCATCGCGCCGAGCGCGATCGCGCCCGCGATGGCGACCCCCGGCACCAACAGCGCCAGCGTGGTGGCGACGGCGACCGTCGTCGCCACCACGAGGCCGATGGCCAGCGTGACGATGCTGCGCCACCGGGTGCGGAACACCGCCCACGAGGTGCGCTGGGCGGCGGCGAACAGCAGCGGAGGCAGGAAGAGTGGCAGGATGAGGTCTGGATCGAGGTCGAACCGGTCCGGGAGGCCCGGGATCACCGCGACCGTGAGCCCGAGGAGCAGCATCAGCGCCGGCCAGGGCAGCCGGAGGCGGTCACCAACGCCGACGAGCAGCACCGCGCCGAGCATCAGGGCGATGACCAGCAGCAACACACCCATCGGCCCAGCATCGCAGCCTGGCGGCCCTCGCACCCGGCGAAGCGACCCAGCCTCGCCCGCCACCCGGCTCGCACCACGGTGGAGCCGGGCGGCGCGGGTGCCCCGAGGGCCGCGCTGGACCACCCCCGACGCGGGGGCGGCCAAGGCCCGCCCGGTGGGTTCGGTGACGCGGCGCGGCGCGCCGCCGGGCGGTGCCGGCGAGCGTGGCCCTGTTCGCCGGCGAGCTCGTGATCCCCTGCCGGGAGCCATCGCGAGCCGACGTCCGCCGGTGTGGCCACGGGCGGTGGTGAAGGGAACGACGACCCCGTGAACCGCGTCGGGCAGGACCAGACGCGGAGGAGTTGGGGGACGGCGCCGGCGCCGGAGTCATCCGACCGGGGCGCGGCGAGACCCTCCCCACGGCGGTCACGGTTCCGAGAACACCCTGTCGAGACGATCCCCGCCCGGGGGAGGGCGCCGAGCCGAGGTCCGTCCGAGCCGGTGCGAGTGTGGAGCCGGGCAACCCTCCACCGGACTGGCACGCCGAGGGCTCCTCGACCGGACTGGACGGCGTCCGGGGCCCGGCCAGCCGCGCCGGTGCGCCCCGAACGGCTCCACCCCACCGGCCTCCCACCAGTCCGCCGAAGGTACTCGGCGCGTCCCACCCACGAGATGGCCGCGACGGCCGGACCCGGGCGGTCAGCTCAGGGGGCCGACATGGTTCGGGGCCCGCCCCAGCCTGGGACGGGCCCCGAAGGGTGCGAACGGACCGCGCTCAGGGCGCGTCCGCCGGAACCCGGGCCGCCGCGCTCTCGTCCAGCAACCAGCGGGTGGCGACCCGGCCGGTCGCGCCCGCCGCCGGGACCAGCACCGGATCGACTCCACGCAGCGCGGCCCCGACCGGCTCCGCCTTCGCGGCCCCCGTCGTCAACAGCCACACCTCGGCCGACTCCCGGATGGCCGGCAGGGTCAGCGAGATCCTGGTCGGCGGCGGCTTCGGGCAGTCCCGGACCGCGACCACGGTTCGCTCCGGCTCCCGCACGGCGGGGGTCTCGGGGAACAGCGAGGCGGTGTGCCCCTCCTCCCCGACCCCCAACAGGCAGACGTCGAAGCGCGGCACCCCGGCCGTCCCGCCCTGCTCGACCGACCGTTGGGCGAGCAGCCGGGCGTACGCGGCGGCCGCCGCCTCCGGGTCGTCCCCGAACTCACCGTCGGAGGCAGCCATCACGTGCACCCGCGCGGGGTCCACCGGGACGTGGTCGAGGAACGCCGTCCTGGCCAGTGTCTCGTTCCGCTCCGGGTCACCCGAGGGCAGGAAGCGCTCGTCGCCCCAGTAGAAGTCGACGAGTGACCAGTCCACGGCGTCCCGGGCCGGGGCGTCGCGCAACCGTTCCAGGACGGCGCCCCCGGTGCGGCCCCCGGTGAGCACCACCGACGCCGAGCCCTTCGCGGCCTGGGCGTCCACCAACGCGGTGAGCAGCCGTGCCGCGACGGCGGGAGCGAGCAGGTCAGGAGTGCGGTGCACCACCACCCGGGGGGTGGTGTTCCCGTCGGTCGAACTCATCCGCTCTCCGTCCCTTCCGTGGTCGGCGGGGTGTCCTCACCTCGGGATAACGAGGACTCCCCCCGGGAGGACCTGCCCACGCTCCCCCGACGGGCGGGCTTGGGGGCAGCCGAACGCCGTGCCCCGGTCCGTTTCGCCGCGCCCGTGGCCGAACCGGTGGTCCTGCGGGTGCCGCGCTTGGCGGTGCCGCCGCGACCGCTCGTGCCCTCCGAGGCCGTCGGTTCCGACCCGGGGGACTTCGCCGCGCCACCCTTCCGGCCGCCGGCCCCGCCGGCCCCGTCGGAGTCGCCGGCCCGCGAGGTGGACCCCGCCGACGTGGCCGTCCGGCGCCCGGCCGACCGCGCCGCCGGGCTGGACTTCGCCGTGGTCACCGAGCCCCTGGCGGCCACGACCTTCGACAGGGCCTCCAGGGTGTCCTCGTACACCTCGTCGGGGTCCAGCCGGCGCAGCTCCTCGATGAGGCAGTCCCGCACCGACCTGCGCGGCAGCGCGATCGTCCGGTCGGGCTGCCCCGGCTGGGTCAAGGTCGCCAGCTGGCCATCCGGCCGGACGAGCTCGATCAGCCCTGACCGGCGCTCCAACACCACCGACACGATGCCCTGCCCGCTGGAGGTGCGGACCCGGCGCACCGGGATGTCCAGGCAGGACGCGAGCCAGCCGGCGAGCAGCTGGGTGGAGGGGGAGTCGGCGGTGCCCGTCACCGTCGCCCGGGTCACGGGCTCGTGCGGCGGCAGGTCGAGGGCGGCGGCCAGGTAGGCGCGCCAGGAGGTCAACCGGGTCCACGCCAGGTCGGTGTCCCCGCCCCGGTAGGAGGCCCGCCGCTGTTCCAGTGAGCGGACGGGGTTGCGCTCCGACTTGGCGTCGGTGATGCGCCGGTGGGCGAGCTTGCCGATCGGGTCCTCGGCCGGCACCTTCGGTGCCTCCAGGGGCCACCACGCCACCACGGGCGCGTCGGGCAGCAACAGGGGCACCAGGCAGCTGGCGCCCTCGTCGGCCAACGGCCCGTACATGCGGAGCACGACGACCTCACTGGCCCCGGCGTCGCCACCGACGCGGATCTGCGCGTCGAGGCGGGCGGCCGCCTTGCGGGCCCCCCTGGCGAGCACGATGACCCGGCAGGGGTGTTCCCGGCTGGCGTCGTTGGCGGCCTCGATGGCCTGTTCGGCCTGGCTGCCGTCGTCGGTGATGATCGCCAGCGTGAGGACCCGGCCGAGCGCGACCGCGCCACCGGTCTCCCGGATCTCCACCAGCTTCTTGTTGACCTGGGAGGTCGTGGTCGAGGGCAGGTCGATGATCACGGGCGCCTCCAGTGACGTCCGGTGCGGGCCATCATCCGGTCGGCCGACTCCGGTCCCCAGCTTCCGGCCCGGTAGGGCTCGGGACTGCCTTCCTTCTCCCAGTACCGCAGGACGGGGTCGAGGATCCGCCAGGACAGCTCGACCTCCTCGTTGACCGGGAACAGCGACGGTTCGCCGAGCAGCACGTCCAGCAGCAGCCGCTCGTAGGCCTCCGGCGAGTCCTCGGTGAAGGCGTGGCCGTAACCGAAGTCCATCGTGACGTCGCGGATCTGCATCGAGGTGCCCGGCACCTTCGACCCGAACCGCATCGTCACCCCCTCGTCCGGCTGCACCCGGATGACCAGCGCGTTCTCCCCGAGCTCGTCGGTGGACGTCGAGTCGAACGGCAGGTGCGGGGCGCGTTTGAACACGATCGCGATCTCGGTGACCCGCCGCCCCAGCCGCTTCCCGGTGCGCAGGTAGAACGGCACCCCGGCCCAGCGGCGGGTGTTGACCTGCATCGTCATCGCCGCGTAGGTCTCGGTGGTGGAGTCCTTGGCGAAACCGCCCTCCTCCAACAGCCCCGGAACGAGCTGGCCCCCCTGCCACCCGCCGGTGTACTGGCCGCGGGCGGTGGTCTCCGAGAACGGTTCCCACGGTTTGGTGGCGGCGAGCACCTTGATCTTCTCGGTGCGCAGCGCCCGGGGGTGGAAGGAGACCGGCTCCTCCATCGCGGTCAACGCGAGCAGCTGGAGCAGGTGGTTCTGGATGACGTCCCGCGCCGCGCCGATGCCGTCGTAGTAGCCGGCCCGACCGCCCAGGCCGATGTCCTCGGCCATGGTGATCTGCACGTGGTCCACGTAGTGCGCGTTCCACAGCGGTTCGAACAGCTGGTTGGCGAAGCGCAGCGCCAGGATGTTCTGCACCGTCTCCTTGCCGAGGTAGTGGTCGATGCGGAACACCGACTCCTCGGGGAAGACCTCGTTGACGATCTTGTTCAGTTCCTGGGCGCTCTCCAGGTCGTGCCCGAACGGCTTCTCGATCACGACCCGACGCCACTGCTCGGGGTTCTGCGCGGAGAGACCCGAGCGGGCCAGCTGCCGGCACACCGTCGGGAAGGCGCTGGGCGGCACCGACAGGTAGAAGGCGTGGTTGCCCCCGGTTCCCCGCACCCGGTCGAGGTCGGCGACCGTCGTGACGAGGTCGTCGAAGGCCTGGTCGTCGTCGAAGCTCCCCGAGACGAACCGCAGCCCCTCGGAGAGCTGCCGCCAGACGTCCTCCCGGAACGGGGTGCGGGAGTGCTCCCGCACCGCCTCGTACACCACCTTGCTGAAGTCCTGGTCCGCCCAGTCCCGTCGGGCGAACCCGGTGAGGGCGAAACCCGGGGGCAGCAGCTTGCGGTTGGCCAGGTCGTAGATGGCGGGCATCAGCTTCTTGCGGGAGAGGTCACCGGTGACCCCGAAGATGACCAGCCCGCTGGGGCCGGCGATCCTCGGCAGGCGCTTGTCCCGGTCGTCCCGCAGCGGATTGCGCCAGTGTCTGCTGGTCACGGGGTCGTCTCCTGGATCGCTGCGACGAGTTGGGCCAGGCCGGCCGCGCGGTCGGTCAGGTGCACCCGGAGCACGGGCCTGCCGTGGTCGGCCAGCACCTGGCCGTCCCCGAGCGCCTGCGCCAGCTGGAGGGTGCCGAGGGTGTACGGCCGGCCGGGAACGTCGAGGTCCTGCTCGTTGTCCCCGGTGAGCTGGAGGAACACCCCGTTCTGGTGGCCGCCCTTGTGGTACTGGCCGGTGGAGTGCAGGAACCGGGGTCCCCACCCGAACGTCGTCTGCGCGCCGGACCGGCGGGCCAGCTCCGGCCGCAGGACCGACGCCGAGGCGTCCTGCTCCCGGTCGAGGTAGGCCTGCACGGCCAGGTAACCCGACGGGGGCGTCTCGTCCAGCAGCGACCGCACCACCGCCGCCAGCGACCCCGTGTCGGTGGGCTGCCACCGCCCGGGGGCGTACACCTCGACCGCTCCGGCCCGGAGCAACGGCTCCGGGCCGGAGGCCGCCCGCTCCGGGGCGTCGAGCAGCGCCCGAGCCGCCTTCTTCGCCGCCTCCACGTCCGGCTGGTCGAAGGGGTTGATCCCCAGCAGCCGGCCGACGAAGGCGGTGGCGAACTCCCACAACAACAGGGAGCCGCCCAGCGTGCCGGACACCGTGAGCGCCGCGGTCTCCACCGGGTTACCCAGCACGACGGTGGTGGCGTCGTCACCGGCGTCGACGAAACCCGGCGCGGAGGTGTTCTCCACCGCCACCGGGAGCAGTCCCGTGCCCTCCTTGCCCGTCGACTCGGCGATGAGCTGCTCCGCCCAGTCGGCGAAGCCGGGGAACCCGGAGTCGTTGTCGGCGAAGACGACCTTCTCGGCGCCCTCCGAGTGCGCGACCCCCAACGCCGCGGCCAGCCGCAGCGCCGGGTTGTCGGGGGAGTCGGCTCCGAGCGCGGGCGCCGCCGCGGCGGCCTCGGCCAGCAGGGAGGCGATGTCCGCTCCGGCCAGGCCCGCCGGGACCAGCCCGAACGCGGTCAGCGCCGAGTAGCGTCCTCCCACGTTCGGGTCGGCGAGGAACACCCGCCGGTAGCCGTTCTCCCTGGCCGTCGACTCCAGCGGGGATCCGGGGTCGGTGACCACCACGATGCGGCTGGCCGGGTCGATGTCGTTCGCCCGGAACGCGGCCTCGAAGATCCGCCGGTGGCTGTCGGTCTCCACCGTCGACCCCGACTTGGAGGACACCACCAGGACCGTCCTGGACAGGTCACCGGACAGTGCCTCGGCGACCTGGGCCGGATCGGTGGTGTCCAACACCACCAGCGGCACCCCGGCGGCGGCGGTGATGACCTCGGGGGCGAGGGAGGAACCGCCCATCCCGGCCAGCACCACCCGGTCGACGCCCTCGGCGTGGAACTCGCCCCGGACCGCCTCGATCTCCCCGACCAGGGGACGGGAGCCGCGGTGCAGCCCCGTCCAGGCCAGCCTGATCGACGCCTCCGGTTCGGCCTCCGGACCCCACAGCGTCGCGTCCTGGTCGGCGAGACGGGACGCCACCCGCTCGCCGACCAGCCGTTCCGCGACCGCGGCGGCCTCGGCCGCCGCGGTCGCCTCGGTGAACTCGACCGTCACTCCCGGCCCGTCACCGGATGCCGTCGCTCCCGTCATGCGCTCCCCCCGGACTCGGTGGCTGCCCTCAGCTGTTCGGTGACACTGTCCAGCAGTTCGGTCCAGGATTTCTCGAACTTGTCGACACCCTCGGTCTCCAGCACGACGTAGACGTCGTCCACGTCCACCCCGACCTCGGAGAGCCGCTCGAAGACGCGCTTGGCCTCCTCACCGGTGCCCCGGACCCTGTCGCCCTCCACCCTGCCGTGGTCGGCGACGGCCAGCAGGGTCTTCTCCGGCATCGTGTTGACCACGTTGGCGGTGACGAGCTCGTCGACGTACAGGGTGTCCGAGTAGTCGGGGTTCTTGACCCCGGTCGACGCCCAGAGCGGGCGCTGCGGCCGCGCGCCGGCCTCGGCGAGCGCCTTCCACCGTGGTGAGGAGAACACCTCCTCGAAGGCGGCGTAGGCGAGCCGGGCGTTGGCCACGGCGGCCTTGCCACGCAGGGCGGAGGCCTCCCCGGTGCCCAGGGCCTCCAACCGCTTGTCCACCTCGCTGTCGACCCGGGACACGAAGAACGAGGCCACCGACTCGATGGTGGCCAGCTCGTGGCCGGCCCGCTTCGCCTGCTCAAGCCCGGTGAGGAAGGCCTCCATCACGTCCCGGTAGCGCTCCACGGAGAAGATCAGCGTCACGTTCACGCTGATCCCCTCGGACAGAGCCCTGGTGATGGCGGGCAGGCCCTCCAGGGTGGCCGGGATCTTGACGAACAGGTTCGGCCGGTCGACGGTCTTCCACAGCTCCCTGGCCTCCGCGGCGGTGGCCTCGGTGTCGTGGGCGAGTCGGGGGTCCACCTCGATCGAGACCCGACCGTCCACGGTCCCGGTGGCCTCGTAGGTCTCCCGGAACACGTCGCAGGCGTTGCGGACGTCGGTGGTGGTGATCTCCCTGACGGCCTGCTCCACACTGGCGCCCCGCGCCGCCAGCTCCCGGACCTGCGGGTCGTAGGAGCTGCTGTCGGCGAGGGCACCCGCGAAGATCGTCGGGTTCGTGGTGACGCCGACCAGGCTGTAGTCGCGGATGTAGTCGGCGAGCTGGCCGGAGCTGATGCGGTCCCTGGACAGGTCGTCCAACCACACCGACACGCCGGCCTCGGACAGTGCCGCGAGGCGCTCGTTGCTGCTCACTTGGTTCCCTCCACTCGCGCGATGCTGGTCCGGGCGGCGTCCACGACGGCCTCCGGGGTGAAACCGAACTCCCGGAAGAGGGTCTGGTAGTCGGCGGACGCGCCGAAGTGTTCGATGGAGACGATCTGGCCGGCGTCGCCGACGAAGCGGTGCCAGGGCTGCGCGATACCGGCCTCCACGGCGACCCGGGCCCGGACCGACGGCGGCAGGACCTGGTCGCGGTAGCTCTGGTCCTGGGCGTCGAACCACTCGACGCACGGCATGGACACCACCCGGGTTCCCACGCCCTCGGCTTCCAGGGCCTGCCGTGCCTCCAGGGCCAGGGTGACCTCGGAACCGGTCGCGATGAGGACGACCTCCGGGTTCCCGTCGCCGGCGTCGGCGAGCACGTAACCACCCCGGGCCACGCCCTCGGCGGAGGTGCCCTCGTGCACGGGCAGGTTCTGCCGGGTCAGCGCCAGCCCGACGGGGCCCTCGTCCCACTCCAGCGTGGCCCGCCACGCCGCGGCGGTCTCGTTGGCGTCGGCGGGGCGCACCACGGACAACCCGGGGATCGCCCGCAGCGAGGCGAGCTGCTCGATGGGCTGGTGGGTGGGGCCGTCCTCACCGAGCCCGATCGAGTCGTGGGTCCACACGAAGGTGGACCGGGCCCTCATCAGCGCGGCGAGCCGGACCGCCGGCCGCTGGTAGTCGCTGAAGATGAGGAACGTGCCGCCATAGGGCCTGGTCGGCCCGTGCAGCGCGATGCCGTTGAGGATCGAGGCCATCGCGTGCTCGCGGACACCGAAGTGCAACGTGCGGCCGTAGGGCTGGGCGTTGAACTCGCGGGTGGAGATGCTGGTGGGACCGAAGGAGTCCACCCCGCTCATGGTGGTGTTGTTGCTCTCGGCGAGGTCGGCTGAGCCGCCCCACACCTCCGGGAGCACGTCGGCGAGGGCGTTGAGCACCTCACCCGAGGCCTTCCTGGTGGCCAGTCCCTTGGCGTCCGGCTCCCAGGTGGGGAGCTTGTCCGTCCAGCCGTCGGGGAGCCTGCCGGCGGTCAGCCGGTCGAACAGCTCCGCGCGGTCGGGGTTGGCCTTGGCCCAGGCGTCGAAGGACTTCCGCCACTCGGCGTGGGCGGCGGCACCCCGCTCCACCGCGAGTCGGCCGTGGGCGAGCACCTCGTCCTCGACCTGGAAGTTCTTCGCCGGGTCGAAGCCGAGGATCTCCTTGGTCCTGGCGACCTCCTCCTCGCCCAGCGCCGCGCCGTGGGCTTTCCCGGTGTTGCGCTTGGTCGGCGCGGGGTGACCGATGACGGTGCGCAGGACGATCAGCGTCGGCCGCTCCGTCTCCGCCTTCGCCTCGGCCAGCGCCGCCTCGATCGCCACCACGTCCTCACCGCCGTCGACCCGCAGGACGTGCCAGCCGTAGGCCTCGTAGCGCTTGGCCGTGTCCTCGGACAACGCGATGTTCGTGTCGTCCTCGATCGAGATCTCGTTGGCGTCGTAGATCACCGTCAGGTTGCCCAGCTGCTGGTGACCGGCCAGCGAGGAGGCCTCGGCGGTCACGCCCTCCTCGATGTCGCCGTCGGAGGCGATCACGTAGATGTGGTGGTCGAACGGGCTCTCACCGAGCGGGGTGTCCGGGTCGAACAGGCCGCGCTCCCGGCGGGCGGCCATCGCCATCCCGACCGCGGAGGCCAGCCCCTGCCCGAGCGGGCCCGTGGTGATCTCCACCCCGGGGGAGTGCTTGTACTCCGGGTGACCGGGGGTCCTGGAACCCCACTGGCGCAGCTGCCGGATGTCCTCCAGTTCCAGGCCGTACCCGGCCAGGAACAGCTGGAGGTAGAGGGTGAGGCTGCTGTGGCCGGCGGACAGGACGAAGCGGTCGCGTCCCGCCCAGTCCGCGTCACTCGGGTCGTGGCGCATGACGCGCTGGAACAGCGTGTAGGCGACGGGCGCGAGGCTCATCGCCGTGCCGGGGTGGCCGTTGCCCTTGTGCTGGACCGCGTCGGCGGCGAGCACCCGCAGGGTGTCCACGGCGCGGGTGTCCAGCGCCGTCCAGTCGGCGGGCAGGTTCGGTGTGATCAGCTGGTTGAGGTCCTCAGTGACGGACACGGACAGTGCTCCCCATTTCCTTCGGTGCGGCCTGCCGGACGGCGCTCCGTTGCACCCTCGGGCCGGACACGCTGTCGTCCCTGGTCCGGCCGCCAGCCTAATAGCGGCTTTTGATCTCGGTGATCTCGCAGCCCGTCGCGTCACGGGTGCCCGGCGGGCGCTCCACTCACACGTAGTGCGGCGGTCACCCTCGTCGCGGCATCCGCTACCGGCTGTCACCGGAACGCTCCAGTCTACGCCCCACCTGCTGGTCCGGTTCCGTAGCGCGGCTACCATTCCGGTGGCCCTGCTGTCCAGGGGTCTGACCCGAACTGACGAGGAGTCCCATGTCGCCGGGGAGCGCCGCACGGAGCGCGTCATGAGCACCGTTGCCACTCCTGTCGCACCCCGATCCCGATCGCTGCGTCAGGTCCTACGCGCCTATCTGTCCCTGATCAAGCCGCGGGTGGTCGAGCAGCTGCTCATCACCACGATCCCGGCGATGCTGCTCGCCCAACGGGGGGTGCCGTCGCTCTGGCTGGTCCTGTGCACCCTGGTGGGGGGCACGATGGCCGCCGGCAGCGCCAACGCGCTGAACTGCGTCATCGACGCCGACATCGACTCCGTGATGAAGCGGACCAGCAAACGTCCGCTCGTGCGGGACCAGATCTCCCGGACGCACGCGCTGGTGTTCGCCGTGTCCCTCGGCGTGGCCTCGTTCGTCGTGCTCTGGACGACCACCAACCTGCTCGCGGCGGTCTTCGCCGTGGCCACCATCCTGTTCTACGTCCTCGTCTACACGATGGTGCTGAAGCGTCGGACGGCCCAGAACATCATCTGGGGCGGGGCCGCCGGATGCATGCCCGTGGTGATCGGCTGGTCGGCGGTGACGGGGACGATCCACTGGCCCGCCCTGGTGATGTTCGGCGTGATCTTCTTCTGGACCCCGCCGCACACGTGGGCGCTGGCGATGAAGTACCGCGAGGACTACGAGCGGGCTGGCGTCCCGATGCTGCCGGTGGTGGCGGAGGCCAGCCACGTCTCCCGGCAGATCGTCATCTTCAGCTGGGTGATGGTGCTCTGGTCGCTGCTGCTGGTGCCCGCCGCCAGCTGGATCTACCTGCTGCTCGCCGTCCTGGGCGGTGGCTGGTTCCTGGTCGGCGCCCACCGACTGCACTCCGGTGTGCTCCGGGGGGAGGAGGTGCGGCCGATGCGGCTGTTCCACCTGTCCAACAGCTACCTGATGGCGGTGTTCGTGGGCCTGGCCGTCGACTCCGTCATCGGCTGGCCGGTCTTCGGCTGGCCGTTCTGACCGAGGCTCGTCGACCTGACCGGTGGCCCGCCGGCGCCGCCTCCGCCCGGGCGGCGCCGGTCGGGTCGCGTCGCCAGTGCCGGTTCGGGGCCCCGAGCACCCCACAGGCCTCCTGGCGGAGGCGCACCACCTCGGTGCGCACCTGGGCACGCGCCGGTGGTGACGTCCGAAGTCCAGCCCGGTGTCGTCGAGTGCCACCAGCACGGCCCGGGTGGCGTCCGGTGCGCCGCCCAGCGCCCGGCGGATCACCAACGAGTCCTCCGCGTGGTCCTCGTTCCTGTGCCGCACCACCGCCGCGACCACGTCGGCGGTGAAGGGGGTGTCCGCCGGTGTCGTCATCGTGTCCTCCGTGTCGTGCCTACCGGGGCGGGTCGGTGGTGGGCGGGTCGGCAGACCCGACCCGCCCGGCAGCCCAGCCCCGCCACGGCCCGGTGTGACGGGTTCACCGATCGACACCTACCGTGTTCGGCGGATGGCTCGTTGGGCAGAATGGTGCAACGCGACATCGGGCGAGCGGCGGCCCACACGGGCGACGCGGTGTCAGCGGCCCGGCGTTGACGCTCCCCGGTGGGAGGACCCGGCCGCCCGGTGGGTGTGACACCGTCCGCGAGTCACCACGGCCACGTCTCCGCCACGCTCACAAGGAGAAGAGTTGCGCAACTCGTCACGGCACATCACCGGCGCGGTGCTCGGCGTCCTGCTGACACCGGCGATCGGCTGGGGGCTCGGGTGGGCCTCGGGCGAACTGGTGCGGGCGTTCCGGGTCTTCGACGTCGGCGTCGACCTGCTGCTGCCCAGCCTCGTCATCGTCGCGATCGGCCTCGCGATCGCGGTGCTCACGAGCGAGCGGGTCTCACCGGTCGCCGCTCTCGTCCCCGGCGTCGCGTTCCTCGCGGCCGGGCTCCTGTTCATGGTCAGCACCGGCACGGCGACCCGCGTCATGGGGTGGCTGGGTTCGGTGTCACCGGCGTTGATCTCACTGGCGTCCTTCGGGTTGCTGTTGCTGTTGGGCACGGTCCTCGTCGCCTCGGCGCTCATGCCGGGGCGGTGGCGTGAGCCCGGCACGACCGGCCCCGCGGTGGGCGACGGCATCGGCGGCCACCCCGGGGCACCCTTCCCCCGCCCGGAGGACCGCTCGCCCTGGGGGACGACCTGAAGGCCGGCCGACGGCGGGCCGGCGGGCGCGGGCGGACCGCTCCCCACCGGGGATGACGGCGCGGCGCGCGCGGTCCACAGCACCAGGACCGTCGAAACGGGTGGACGGGGGACGCCGAGCTGACGATGATCGGACGGGTCCCGGGCGGTGCCCGCCGTGGCACCGACATGCTTGCCGGAGCCGGCGTCGACCGCGACGCGGTGGCAGCCCGCCGACGAAGGAGAGCCCATGAGCGTCGAGGAGCCGCACTGGTTCCACCGCTGGGAGGGGGAACTGGCGCCGCTCGACCACCTGCGGATCGCGGAGCTGCTGTCAGCCGCCTTCGCCAGCACCTCCCACCACTTCCGCGACGCCCGGAGCTGGGCCGGTGCCCGGCCCGAGCTGCGCCTGGGCGCACGGGTGGGGGAGGCGGTGGTGGCGCACGCGGCCGTGCTGCGCCGGTTCGTGCGCGTGGGGGAGACCGACCAGCTCGTGGCTGAGGTCGGCCTGGTGGCCGTCCACCCCGACGCCCAGGGGAACGGTCTGGGCGCCCAGCTGTTGGCGAGGGTGGAGGACCGCCTGCGCCTCCTGGGGGTGCCCTTCGGCCTGCTCAACACCGACCGGACGACGGCCACCTTCTACGCCCGTTCCGGCTGGTCGGTGTTGACCGGGGTCGCGAGCAGGTGGGCCGACCCGGACTACCCGTGGCGGCACGCGGACCTCCGCGACCCGCTGCTGGTGCTGCCCGTCGCCGCCCCGCTGACCCGGTGGCCGGGTGGGGACGTCGTGGACCGCAACGGCGGCGTGCTCTGAGCGGACGACAGCACGACCCGAGTCCCGTGCCCGCGTGGCCGGGCCAACCGAACAGGAGGTGGGCGGGTGGGCGCACCCGAGATCGCACCGCTGGACAGCGGTGAGTGCCAGGTGTGGTGGGCGGCCAGGGACGCGGCGGACCCCGGGCTGATCTCCCTGCTCGACGACGCCGAACGCACCCGGCACGACCGCTTCCGCCGCGAGGAGGACCGGCAACGTCACCTCGTCGCCCGAGCGCTCTCCCGGATCGTGCTGGGAGCGCACCTCGGCCTGGACCCCCGCGATGTCCGGTTCCGCTACGAGTGCGCGCACTGCGGTGAGGAGGCGCACGGCAAGCCCGTGCTGACCCCGGACAGCGGGCTGCGGTTCTCGTTGTCCCACTCGGGCGAGTCCGTCGTGCTGGCGGTGTGCCGGGGCGGTGAGGTCGGCGTCGACGTGGAGGAGGTGCGGGAGAACCTCGACGTCGACCGGCTGGGCGACACCGTGCTGTGCGAGGAGGAGCAGCGCACGGTGGCCGCGCTTCCCGCCGAGCGGCGGCAGGACGCGTTCTTCACCTACTGGACCCGCAAGGAGGCGGTGCTCAAGGCGGTGGGCCTCGGGCTGGCGTTGCCGATGCGGTCCGTGCTGCTCTCCGGCCCCGACGAGGCGCCCGCGATGGTGGACTGGCGCTCGGAGCGGCCGCCTCCCGAGGCGCTGCGGCTCTACGAGCTCGCTGCCCCGGCCGGCCACCTGGCCAGCCTCGCCGTGCTGGACGCCCGCCCGCTGCGGATCCGGGAGCTGCCCGGCGACCCGCTGTTGGCGGGCGCGCCGGAACCACTGCGCTGACCCCACCCAGCGGCGCGACCGCCGGCCGCCTCCTCAGGGCGGCCGGCGGCCGGGCGGGACACGGTGTGCCGAGCGCCACAACCGGAGGCCCCGATCCGGACGAGCTCCGCCGGGAGGCGCCCTGACCTGGCACAACGCCCCAGTCCACTCGGAGTGGACCCGCCGGTCCGGCACGCGCGTCCCCGATCACGGCGGCGCGCCCGACGTCACCGAGGGTGACTGATGGCGTCGAGTCGCCTACGTTCTCGCACGGAACGAGGACGAGGCGGATGAGTCATGGACGGGGCCGGGCGGCGGTGGTCCCCAACCGTCGGGCTCGCGCCCGCTGCCCTGCCCGTCCACATCGTCCCTGGTCGGCGTGCTGTGCAGTGGGTGGTTCCTGGCGGCGCCGCCGGTCGGCGGCGGTGGTGGACGTCACCGGGTCGGTACGCCGCCGGGGCCGGCGGTGGCCGGCACGCGGTCACGATGATGGGGTGGCCGCGTCGGGCGGAGACCGCGTGCACGCTCGCGAAGTGGGAGCAATAACGTGACCAGTGGACACGACGCGTCCCCGGAATGGGGAAGCGCAGGGCACACGAGTGGGGCAAGGACCCGGCGGACTCGGGGGCGGCAATGGTGATGGCGGACCACGCGACAACCGATCAGGGCAGTGAACCTGACCTGCTCGGGGAGTACCGAGAGGGTTCCTCGTTCTTTCTCACCGCACCCAGGCACAGCATGCTCGCCAGTGGGGCGGGCGACGTCCTGCCGGTGGAGAGCACCGCGGCCACTCCGGCCGCGTTGGCCGGTGAGGTCGACGACGCGCTCGGTCGGTGGGGCGGTACCCAACGGGTCACCGCGGGCGGCCCGGCGGTCGTGGTCGGCGCCGTCCCGTTCTCCCCCACCAGCCCCCCGCACCTGGTGCTCCCCGCCCAGGTCCGGTGGAGCGGACCGGCGCGCTCGGGCTGGCGCTCGGTACCGCCGGTGTCCTCCCACGGCTGGAGCGTCCGGCCGGATCCTCCCGCCGACCGGTACCTGGCGGGCGTCAGCAAGGCCCTGGAGGCCTTCGACGCCGG
Source organism: Actinoalloteichus sp. AHMU CJ021 (assembly GCF_002895405.1). Lineage (NCBI taxonomy): Bacteria > Bacillati > Actinomycetota > Actinomycetes > Pseudonocardiales > Pseudonocardiaceae > Actinoalloteichus > Actinoalloteichus sp. AHMU CJ021. The sequence continues at coordinate 4,859,065 of NZ_CP025990.1, forward strand.
TGAGTTGGAGAAGGTCGTCCTCGCGAGGACCTTGCGGTTGACAGCCGGGGAACCGGTCGCCGTCGCCCGGCTGCTCGCGCACCTGGCCCACCGTGACCCCACCGGGTACACCTTCGCCGTCGACCTCCCACCCGAGGGGAGCCGGACGCGCACCCTGCTCGGCACCAGCCCGGAGCTGCTGGTCCGGCGGTCCGGGACCCGGGTGCTGTCCAACCCGTTGGCCGGGTCAGCCGCCCGCAGCCCGGACCCGGTCGAGGACCGGCGCCGGGCCGCCGCCCTGTTGGCCTCGGAGAAGGACCGGCACGAGCACGCGCTCGTCGTGGACGCGGTGGCGGAGCGCCTCCGCCCCCACTGCCGCGAGCTGGAGGTGCCGTCCGAACCCTCGCTCGTGACCACGGCGACGATGTGGCACCTCTCCACCCGGGTGGCGGGTGTCCTGGACGATCCCGCTCCCTCCGCGCTGGAACTCGCTGCGGCCCTCCACCCCACGCCAGCCGTCTGCGGCACGCCGACGGAGACCGCCAGGAGGGCGATCGAGGACATCGAGCCGTTCGACCGGGGGTTCTACACCGGGACACTGGGGTGGTGCGACGCCAACGGCGACGGCGAGTGGGTGGTCGCGATCCGCTGCGCCGAGGTCGCGGGCGAGTCGATCCGGCTCTATGCCGGCGGCGGCATCGTCCCGGGATCTGACCCGCACGGCGAACTCGCGGAGAGCTCGGCGAAGTTCCGCACCCTGCTGCTGGCGATGGGGCTGGACCAGGAGCTCTGACGCGCCCCGCCGGGGGCGGCCGCACTCGAGGAGCTCACGCCCGGCCGGCCGCGACCTCCGCCAGGTAGCCACGGGCCAGGTCCTCGTGGAAGAGCCACTCGTCGAAGCTCGACGCGTCGTTGATGCCCAGCGCGAAGCGGTCCGCGATGCGCGGGTACGCCCCGATGGCGCCGAACACCTCCATCAGGTGCGCTGGCGGCGGTTGGCGGAGCATCATGTTCGTCAGCGTGGTCGCGTGGCGCGCGTAGTCCCAGTAGGCCTCGAACGTGTCGCGCATGAACTCGGCGTCGTAGGGCCGGTCGCCGTGGTCCAGGATCGCGCGCAGGTAGACCGCGGCGCACCGCGCGGCGTTGTTCGACCCCTGGCCGGAGATCGGGTCGTTGACCACCACCGCGTCGGCCATCCCCAGCACCAGGCCGCCGCCCGGCAGCCGGCCGACCGGGTGCCGGACCTCCGGGCTCACCGCGCCGGTCAGGACGCCCCTGTCGTCGGTGAGCTCGACGTCGCCGCAGCGTTCGTACTCCCACGGGAAGTGCTCCCGCATGAGCTCCAACGCCCTGTCCAGGTGCGCCTGGGGCCCCCGCACATCGGAGAAGGCGTCGAGCGGCCCACCCGGCACCGCCTCGTACAGGATGATCTCGCAGGGCCCGCTCGTGGTCAGGGACGGCATGGTGAGCATCTCGCCGGCGCCCGGCGCGATGTTGAAGCGGAGCGCGTCGACGTCCGGGTGCTCGGGTCGCCGGGTCATGCCGTGGACGTAGGTGACCGACAGGGCCCGTTGCGGAGCCGAGTACACCGACCGGGTCGGGTCCCGGTCGAAGAGCCGCACCAGGTCACCCTTGCCGGCCGCCACGATCACCAGGTCGTAGAGCCGCGCGAAACCGTCGAGGTCGGAGAGGGTCACCGAGTGGATGACGACCCTGCCGCCGGCGTTCTCGAACTCCTCCAACCAGCGGGGCATCTTCAACCGCTGGTCCACCGAGTGGGCGTGCCCGGGCAGGGAGCCGAACCAGTTGACCGCGCGGGAGCCGTCGGGCCCGGCCACGGACATCCCGAAGCCGCCCGTGTCGGGAGTCTCCTCCTCCCACAGGTGCAGCCCGTAAGCACGTTCGTGCTCCAGGGACGGGTGGAACATGAGCTGCGTCGACATGACCCGCCCGCCCTGGATCTCCTCCGCCGTGCGGGCGGACATGATCGTGACCTCGTAGTCGTGGCGCAACAGGCTCAGGCCCAGCTGTAACCCGGACTGCCCGCTGCCCACGATCAGAATCCTGCGCATCCGTTCTCCTCCTCCTGCCCGACCGGGTTGGCGCGGCCACCCTCACCGGCACCGCGCGCGAAGCGGGGTCGCCGTCGGCGTTCCCGCATTCCTCGTCCCGATGGGCGGCCAGCTCGGTGGCGGGGCCACGGTCACCTCGCACTGGCTGTCACGTCCTGGGAACGCGGCCCCGGAGAATCAGGCGACCACGGCCTCGCGGAGTTCCTTCCGCAATTGGGGAGTCAGAACGTGTCCGGCGTTCTCGACGAGGAGGGTCATCTGGTAGGCGACGACCTTCATGTCGCAGTCGGCGGTCGTGAGAACGGTGAGGCAGGAATTCTCGGCGACCGTCATGATGAGCACGAACCCGTGTTCGTTCCGGATGACGGTCTGGTCGTAGGAACCGAGGTCGAACAGTCGGGAACTGCCGTGCGCCAGGCTCACCAGGCCACTGGAGAGCGCCGCGAGCTGTTCGGCGTGTTCGTTCGGGACCCCGTCCGAACAGGTCAGGGGTAGGCCGTCCACGGACACCACCGCCGCGTGCACGACGCTCGGTGTCAGGGAGACGAAGTTGTTCACCAACCAGGCCAGTTTCTGGGCCTCGGCGCTCCTGGGACGACTCATCTTGCTGGTGGCCTGCTTCCTCGCCGCACGCGGGCGGATGTCGTCGCCGCCCACGTGGGGGAGCCGGGACGACGGGCCGGCGGACGGCGTCGACGTGGACGGTGTGAGCCCGGGGGACGGCCGGCCGGGGAAAGGGAACGGCCAGCGAACTCGTCGGCGTGCGGATATCCCGGGAACGGTGTTCTTCCCCGCGACGGGGTTATCCGGGGTGTCGAGGTGGGGCCGGTCCGTCGGCCGGAATGGGATGCCCTCGGAAGGAGGGGGGTCGGCCGGGTTCGGTGGTCCGGGCGAGTGTGCGGGAACGACTCGACCATCTCCCCAAACGCGTGACGAGTACCCTGGGCCGGCGCAGCCTAACACGATCGAGTAGCTCGGGTAAGGGTGTCACGCTCTGAACAGGAATTTTAGTGTGAACGGGGAGAACAATCCCGCATTCGAGTGATAGTGCTCACCGTCGGTGATTGATGGGATCGGTATTCCCCGTCCGCCGTCGGCCGTGCTCCACCGCCATTGGAGTGGAGCGAGACGCGGTCGGAGAGCCGCGCGGGTGGGCGACCGCGGCCCGGGTGGTCCGGAGGGCCGTGGCCCGGTGCCGGGCCGGTGCGGCACCGGCCCGGCGTCGGTGCTCAGCGGTGTGATGAGGGGTAGGGGAGCAGCGCCATCTCCCTGGCGTTCTTGATCGCGGCGGCGACCTGGCGCTGTTGCGGTGCGGTCAGGCCGGTCACCCGGCGGGAGCGGATCTTGCCCCGATCCGACAGGAACCTGCGGAGCAGGGCGACGTCCTTCCAGTCCACCCGCGTGACCCCGGCGGCCATCAGCAGGTTGCTGCGTCGGCCCACCGGGCGGTGCCGTCCTTTGTTACCTCGGGTCGCCACGGCTCACCAGCTCGACTTGCGCACGCCGGGCAGTTCACCGCGGTGGGCCATCTCGCGCAGCCTCAGCCGGGACAGGCCGAAGGCCCGGTGGAAGCCGCGGGGCCGCCCGTCCACGCTGTCCCGGTTGCGCAGCCTGGTGGCGCTGGAGTCGCGAGGCAGCCGCTGGAGGGCGAGTTGGGCGGTCTCCCTCTCCTGGTCGGTGGAGTGGGGAGACCGGATGGTCTCCTTCAGCTCCGCCCGCCGCTCCCGGTGCCGGGCGACGAGTACCCGACGCCGCTCGTTGCGCGCGATCTTGGACTTCTTGGCCATCAGCGTTCCTCCCGGAACTCCACGTGGCGACGCGCCACCGGGTCGTACTTCCTGATGCGCATCCGGTCGGGATCGTTGCGCCGGCTCTTCCTGGTCACGTAGGTGTAGCCCGTGCCAGCGGTGGACCGGAGCTTGATGATCGGACGCAGTTCGGACCTGGCCATCAGATCTTCACCCCCTGTGCTCGCAGTTCGGCGACCACCGCCTCGATGCCTCGCCGGTCGATGGTCCGCAGACCCTTGGTGGATACCCGCAAACGGACCCACCGTCGCTCGCTCGGCAGCCAGAACCTCCTGTCCTGGAGATTCGGGTTCCATCGCCGGCTGGTGCGCCGGTGCGAGTGCGACACCTGCTTGCCGAAGCCCGGGCGACGCCCGGTCACCTGGCAGACGGCTGACATTCGACACCTCCCCACTAGTGAAAATGACAATCGTTTCTTATTCTAGGCGGCAGTCGGCGCCGTGGGTCGGGGTGGGGGCGCGGCCCGGGGCATGCGCAACCTCTTATTGGTGTTGAACACCATTTTCAACTAGCCTCGCGCCGAGGCCGGGAGGTACCCGGCCCGTGCTGTCGTGAGGAGGAGTTGACGTGCCCGGCGCCCCCCGTCCGACCCTGCTTGTCCTGGCTGGCTACGCCGCCGAGGAGGTGGAGCGGCAGGCCGCCGAACTCGTCGACGGGACCACCGCCGTGGTCCACCACGACCTCGCCCTCATCACGGAGGGAGTGGTGCGACGGCGCCTCCGGGTGGGAGCCGACGACGAGACCCGCGTGCTGGAGCTCGCCCACGGCTGTGTCTCCTGCACCCTGCGCGAGGACCTGCTCCCCCTCGTCCGGCGGCTCGCGCTCGACGACACCGTCACCCGGGTCGTGCTGCACCTCGACCCGACCCTGGAACCCGAGGCGGTGTGCTGGGCCCTGCGCCACGTCGTCGTCGAGGACGGCCCCGTCCTCGACCTCGTCGACCTGCTCGGGGTCGTCGCCGTCGTCGACGAGGGCAGCTGGCTCTCCGACGCCACCGGCGACCGCGAGCTGGTCGAGGACGGCAGGGCCGGCAGCGCCGACGACGAACGCACCGTCGCCCAGGTCGTCACCGCGCAGGTCGAGTTCGCGGACCTCGTGCTGCTCACCGGGCAGGCCACCGATGCCTGGACCGCTTACCGGACCGGGGCCGTGCTCGACCGCCTGGCACCACGAGCCCGGCGGACCTCCCACCGGGCCGACCTCTGGGCCGAACTGGCCGAGCTGCCACCGACGGCCCGACGAGGTGAGGTGGACGACGCGCACGCCCCGCTGCTCCGGGGTGAACCCCCCGTGGAGCCCGACGCGGGCGTCGAACTGGTGCTCTTCTCCGCGCGGCGCCCCTTCCACCCCGAACGGCTGCACGACGCGTTGGACGTGCTGCTGGACGGGGTAGTCCGCTCACGTGGACGTGTCTGGGTCGCCACCCAACCCGACGTGGCCCTGTGGCTGGAGTCCGCCGGGGGCGGGCTCCGGGTGGGGCACGCCGGGCCCTGGCTGGCCTCGGCCGACGGGGAGGTCTGGGGGTCCGTGGAGGCGGAACGAGCCGCCATCGCCGCGGCCCGGTGGCACCACCGCTACGGCGACCGCCACCAGGAACTGGTCGTGCTCACCCACCGCGCCTCCGCGGGCGAGATCACCACCGCGTTGCGGGAGGCGCTGCTCACCGAGGACGAACTCGCCCTGGGCCCGGCCGGCTGGCGGCGGTTCGACGACCCCTTCGGCAGCTGGCACACCGAGCCCTGCGAGGACGGCGCCCCGGAGCGGGACGCCGGCGTCGAGACGACGAAAGGACTGGACGAACAGTGAAGAAGGACATCCATCCCGACTACCACCCGGTCGTGTTCCAGGATTCCTCGACGGGGGAGTCGTTCCTGACCAGGTCCACCATCACCTCGGAACGACGCGTCGAGTGGAGTGACGGCAACACCTATCCGCTGGTGGTGGTGGACGTCAGCTCGTCCTCGCACCCGTTCTGGACCGGGACGCAGCGGTTGGTCGACACGGCGGGCCGGGTGGAGAAGTTCCGCCGCCGGTACGGAGAACGGGCGCCGGGAGGCCGGCGCGGGAACGAAGGAGGCCGTTGATGGCAGTACCCAAACGCAGGATGTCCCGCAGCAACACCCGCACCAGGCGTGCGCGGTGGAAGGCCACGGCGCCGGATCTGGTGCCGGTGGTGATCCGGGGCGAGCGCCGGCTCGTGCCCAGGAACCTCCTGCGCCACGTGCACCGCGAGGTCTGACGCTGGCCGTGGACCGGCCCGCCTGACCGGTCGGGGCGGACGGGCGACCAGACCCGGCGCACGCGCGGGTCTGGTCGTGGGCCGCGCGCCGTCAGTGGTCGTCGTAGTGGTCGCCGTGTTCGGCGTGCCGGTGGCCGTCGTGGACGTAGTCCACGTGGTCGCCGTGGGGCACGGCGACGTGGCCGCAGTCCACCCCGTGCCGGTGCGGGTGACCCTCGTGCGCTTGGTGGGACGTCGGCTCGCACTCGTCGTAGTGGTCCTCGTGGGGCCGGTGGAGGTGGCCGTCGTGGACGTAGTCGACGTGGTCCTGGTGTGGCAACGCCACGTGCCCGCAGCCCTCACCGTGCCGGTGCGGGTGTTGGGTGTGCTCGCTGTGCGCGGTGGTCATTCCGACTCCTCCTGACACCTTTCGCCGTCGTGACGAGGCTAGGCAGCCCAGGTCCCGCCCGCAGGGGGAGAAGGGCGCGCCGGGTGGGGAGCCGCCCCGTGGAGTGGACCTCCCGTGGAGCCCTCGGCGTCCTCGGGGTCGTGCTGGAGCCGGTGCGTGCCTGGACCGGGTGAACCCGCACCCGTCGTCGGGCGTTGTCCACCCCACCCCGCGTCGCCCGAGCGGGGCGCGGCGGTGCAGGATGGCGGTCCGGATCGGACACCCATCGCGACCGCCTCCTGGGGCCGGCCCGACCGGAGGACCCGAGGAGGACGACACATGCGGTACCCGCGGCGGTTCGTGGCCCGGTCCGCTCCCCGGCCGGGCGGGCGGTCGGGATGAATCCGGCCGACCTGCTGCTCGACCTGCGGGCCCCCTTCGTGCTGCTCCTCGCGGGTGCCGTGCTCGTGTTGGAGTCCGGCGTCCTGATCGGGCTGTTCCTGCCCGGCGCGTCCACGGTGCTGGTCCTCGGTCTTGTCGCCGACCTCGGGGTCATCCCCCTGCCCGCCGCCCTGGCGCTCGCGTTCGCCGCGACCGCGCTGGGCGCCCAGTTGGGGTACCAGCTGGGCCGCCGTCGAGGGCTCGGCGTCGCGGGTGGCGTGGCGCGTCGCGGGTTGGCCCGCGCGGGCGTGGGCGGGGCGCGGGAGCGCCTGACGCGGCTCCTCGACCGGGGCGGTGCCCCCACGATCATCGGCGCGCACTGCGTGGCGCTGGCGCGCACGCTCGCGCCGCGCCTGGCCGGGACCTCGGGAGTGGCGTGGCGGCGGTTCTCGGGTGCGAACCTCGTCGGCTGCGCGCTCTGGTCCTGGACTCTCGTGCTGGTCGGGCACTCCGCGGGTGCGGCGTTCGACCAGGTGCGCGCCGCCGTCGGTCTGCTGGGAGCCCCCCTGCTGGTGGTGGGCGCGCTGGTCGTCGCCGTGGTCCTCCTGCTGCGGCGGCGGGCGCGCCGGATGGGCGGAGCCGGAGGAGCGGGCGAGTGGGTGGAGCTCGTCGAGGGACCGGGCGCGCCGGCTCCTCGGAGCGGCGCCCCGGGCCCGTCGCCGTTGTCGGGGCCCGACTGACGGCGAGCGGAGGCGGAAGCGGTCCGCGTGGGCACGGGGCGTTCCGTCCGTCGTGGCGGCGGGCGCCGGTTCGCCGTCAGCCCGTCTCCGAGGCGGGCTCCCGAGCAGCGCGGGCGCTCTCGGCGCCGAAGCGTCCGACCGAGACGTGTTCCTGCGCCAGCCGGCGCAGGGTCGAGCTGATGACGTCCCCCAGCACCATGTTCAGCACCGCCTCCTCCAGGACGCTGCTGGCGTCGCTTTCGGCCGGCACCGTGCGCATCTCCGCCGCGGCGAGGTGCTCGGCGGCCGCCGCGTACTCGTCGAGCAGTCCCAGGAGGTTCGCCTGGCCCAGCTGCCGGAGCTGGACGACCAGTCCGACGAGTTGTTGCCGGGCCGGGTGGTTCTCCCTGATCCGCCACCCCCGGCGGTGGAACAGGGCGTCGGCCTCGGCGCTGGCCTCCCGCCACAGCCCGGTCTCCCGGTGGTCCCGGTGATCGCGAGCGGTGGCCCTCCCGGTCACGTCCCGGGGCGGGGTGGACCGCCTGGAGTCGAGGTCGGCGACCAGGTCGCGCACGGTGGCCATCGGGAGACCCCCGACGTCCACCAGTGCCCGGACCAGGTTGAGGCGCCGGACGTGCGCCGGGCCGTACCGGGGCGCGACCCCGGTGGCCTCCCTTCCCGGTGGGAGTATGCGTTCACGCAGGTAGTACTTGATCGTGGGCACCGGTACACCGGTGCGGCGGCTGAGTTCCGCGATCCGCACTGTTCCTCCTGAGGTCGACACGGCGAGTGCTGCCGCCGGATTAACCCGGAGTGACAGTTTAGGCGCAGAACGTGTCGGCTTACGCCATCCATCCGAAGTATGCTTCGTCCCGTTTCTGCCAAAACGTGGTGAGTGTCCGACTCATGCCGCCCGAACGGGTGCCGCCCGGTCGCGAGTAGTGCGAAGCGGACCAGCCGGGCTCGGGCGTCGAGTCATCCCGTCTCGACCTCCGCTTCGTCCATGACCACGGCGGGTGCGGCAGGCCCTCCCCTCGGCCGGGCCCCGGGATCCGGCGCCCCGGGGTGCTCGGGAGGCCCCCGGTCGGTCGAGCGGCGCGTCGTTGTCCGGAACCGGACGGGACACCCGGGGCTCACCTGTTCGTGGGGCATACCCGTGGGGGGTATCCTTGGTCGCGTTCCCCGGTCGCCGAGCGGGCGGTCGGGGGAGGGGACAACCGCGTGGGAGGGTGACGATGGCGAGTACGACCTACACCGTGGAAGGCATGACCTGCCAGCACTGCGTGCGGTCCGTCGAGGAGGAGGTGGGGGAGATCGAGGCGGTGACCGGGGTGACCGTCGACCTCGCCACCGGCCGGTTGGTGGTCGACAGCAGCGCGGAGATCGCGCCGGACCTCGTCCGAGCGGCGGTGGTCGAGGCCGGCTACACGCTCGCGAACTGACCCACGTCCCACGGGACGGCTTCGCGGGGACGCGCCGCCTCCGAGGTGCGGTTCCGCCGGCCCGGTAGGACCATCGACCGGTGCGCATCCTGGTCACCGGAGCAACCGGGTACATCGGAGGTCGGCTGGTCCCCTTGCTGCTCGAGCGGGGCCACCAGGTCCGCTGCCTGGCCCGGGACCCGAGGAAGTTGCGGGACGTCCCGTGGGCCCACCGGGTGGAAATCGCCAGGGGGGACGTGCTCGACCAGGAGAGCCTCCGGTCGGCGATGGACGGGCGCGACCTGCTCTACTACCTCGTCCACTCCCTGAGCGGCCCGGAGTTCGCCACCACGGACCGGCGGGCAGCGCTGCTCACCGCCGAGGCGGCCCGCGCGGCCGGGGTGCGGCGGGTCGTCTACCTGGGCGGGCTCCGCCCTCCCGACGCGCGCACCTCCGAGCACCTGGCGTCGCGGACCGAGGTCGGGGAAATCTTCCTGCACTCCGGGGTGCCCACGGCGGTGCTCCAGGCCGCCGTCATCCTCGGGTCCGGCTCGGTCAGCTTCGAGATGCTCCGCTACCTCACCGAACGCCTACCGGTGATGGTCGCCCCCAGGTGGGTCCGCAACCGCATCCAACCCATCGCCATCCGCGACGTCCTGCACTACCTGGTCGGCGCCGCCGACCTGCCAGCGGAGGTCAACCGCACCTTCGACCTCGGGGGACCGGACGTCCTGACCTACCAGCGGATGATGATCCGCTACGCGGAGGTCGCGGGACTCCCGGCCCGGCACGTCATCCCCGTTCCCGTCCTCACCCCCAGGTTGTCCTCCTACTGGATCAACCTCGTGACGCCGGTTCCCAGGCGCATCGCCGGGCCACTCATCGACTCCCTCGCCTACGAGGTCGTGCGCACCGAGGACGACATCAGCCAGTACGTCCCGGACCCGCCGGGCGGCCTCCAGGACTACGAACAGGCCATCCGGCTCGCGATGGCCAGGATCAGGGACGCCGAGGTGGAGACGCGGTGGGCGAACGCCTCGGTACCCGGTGCCCCGTCGGAGCCCTTGCCCACCGACCCCAGCTGGTCGGGCGGCTCGCGGTACCAGGACGTGCGGGAACGACGGGTGCCCGTACCCCCCGCCGAGGTCTGGCGGGTCGTCGAGAGCATCGGCGGCGAGAACGGCTGGTACTCGTTCCCCCTCGCCTGGTCGGTGCGCGGCTGGCTCGACCGCCTGCTGGGCGGCGTCGGACTGCGCCGTGGCCGCCGGGACCCGCGCCGCCTCCACGTCGGGGACGCCCTGGACTGGTGGCGGGTGGAGGAGGTCGAGCTGGGGGCGCTGCTGCGGTTGCGCGCCGAGATGAAGATGCCGGGGAGGGCCTGGCTGGAGATGGCGGTACGGCCGGAGGACGGGGGGAGCGTCTACCGGCAGCGCGCCGTGTTCCTCCCCCGGGGGCTCGCCGGCCAGCTCTACTGGTGGGCGGTCTGGCCCTTCCACGACCTCGTCTTCGGGGGCATGGCGCGCAACATCGCCCGCGCGGCCGAACGTGACGCCAGGGCGCGGGTGGGAGCCAGGCACGAACCGCCGGCGTCGACCTCGTGGCCGGCCGGCTCGACGCACCCCACCGACTAGCCTGGACGGATGGCTCCCAAGATCGCGACCAACCAGACCGTCGACCGCGTCGGCCTGCTGGACTTCCTCCGCGACCGCCACCGCGCCGTGCTCATCACCCGGCGCTCCGACGGCGGTCCCCAGGCCTCGCCGGTCACCGCGGGTGTCGACCAGGAGGGCCGGATCGTGGTGTCCACCTACCCGGAGCGGGCCAAGGCGCGCAACGCACGCCGCGCGCCGGAGGTCAGCGTGCTGTTCCTCTCCGAGGACTTCGACGGGCCCTGGGTCCAGGTGGACGGCACCGCCGAGGTGGTGGACCTGCCAGACTCGGTCGAACCGCTCGTCGACTACTACCGCGCCATCGCCGGCGAACACCCCGACTGGGACGAGTACCGGGAGGCGATGCGCCGACAGGGCAAGTCGTTGGTCAGGATCACCCCGACCCGCTGGGGACCGGTCGCCACCGGTGGCTTCCCCGCCCGGCTGGCCGACTGACCGAGGTCGACCACGCCGGGGCGTGGACGTCGGGGCCCGGACGCGGTGGCCGGACCCCGACGGTCACGGGGGTCAGGGGTTGGACAGCGTCTGCTCCGCCTCGCGGAAGAAGCGCTCCACGCCCTCCTCGATGGAGATCCTTCCGTGGCTGATCTCCTCATCGATCCGCGACATCAGCCGTTCGACGCCCGCGCCACCCGGCGGGGGCGCGATTCCCGGCTCACCGAGCATGTCCTCCACGCTGGCCTCGTACTCGTCGATCACCACGTCGACGCCCTCCAGCTCGGCCTGCTCCCGCTGGGTGTTGGTCGCCGGCAGACCCCGGTTGGCGCCGAAGATCGAGCCGACCTCCGGGTCGTTGATCATGAAGTCGATGAACTCGGCCGCCACCTCGGGGTGCTCCGACCGGGCCGAGACGCTCATCAGCATCGACGGCTTGAAGTACAGCCCGAGCTCGTCGGTGTCCGAGGGGTAGGGCGCCAACGAGAGCTCACTGCCGTAGGTGTTCTGGGCGCTCGCCATGAAGTTGTCCCAGCCGAACTCGGCGATGACCTGGCCCTTGCCCAGCGCGGTCGCGGTGTCGCCCTTCACGAGGACTTCCGGCGGGATCGTCGTCCCGTCCTCCCGCATGCGCTCGCTGATCTCCCAGAACTCGGTGAGGTCGGCCTCGTCGAAGCCCAGCTCGCCCTCGTCGGTGAAGATCGTCTTGCCCTCCTGGCGCAGCAGCACGTCGAGCATGTGCAGGTGCTCACCCAGCGCGCCCGTGGCCCACTGCCGCTCGGGCAGGTGATCCCGGACGACCGCGATCGCCTCGTGGAACTCCTCCCAGGTCCAGCCCGCCTCGGGCAGCTGGGCCCCGGACTCCTCCCACACCGCCGCGTCGTACTGGAAGGCCATCATGTTCCGGCCCACCGGCACCGCGAAGTACTCGTCGCCGATCATGCCGGCCTCGTCGAGGCCGGGCAGCAGGTCGTCGACGTTGAGCTCCTCGCCGATGTGCGGGGTCAGGTCCAGCAACTGGCCCCGCTCGCTGTACTCCCGCAGGTAGGTGTAGTCCATCTGGATGATGTCGGGAGCGTTGCCGCCCGCGGCCTCGGTGGCGAGCTTCTGCCAGTACCCGCCGAACTCGGAGTACGTCGTGGTGATCTTCACGCCGGGGTTGCGCTCCTCGAACAGCGCCACCGCCTCGTCGGTCCGTTCGCCGCGATCCGGGTTGCCCCAGAACGTGTAGCGCAGCTCGATGGTCCCGTCACCGCTGTCCGCTCCGCACCCAGCCACTAATGCTGTCACCGCGAACGCGGCCGACGTGGCCGCCACCCTGGTCCGCCAGGACCGCCTGGTTCTCAACGACACTGTTGTCTTCCTCTCCCGGATTGCCCCCCGCCCTGGAGGCGGGGTCAGCACGTTCCGACGGGCGCGGGGCGCGACGTCGGAACGGCAGTCTGCGGCGGAACGCGGTGAAGGGTCACCTCGCTCCGGCGATGTGCTGGTGGGCGTGGGCCCCACCCCGCCCGGAGGCGCCGGCGAGCCGGTGGCGGTGGGGCGGGTCGCCCGGTGTCCCGCCCCCGTCACCCGCTGGCCGGGATCGCTGGCGGTGGTACGACCACGACGGCGGTCCGGCCCATACCGGCACCCGGAGGTCAGCGGTGGGCGTGCCTGGCGTCGCGTGGCGAGGCCGAGAGGATGCCCGCATCGGCGTCTCCTTCGACGTTGCGGTGCCGCGACACGTGGCGCGGCGGCCTGGACCTGACCCGCCCCGCGACTCCACTCGCGGTCGCGCTCACCGGTGGGGGCCGGACAGGCCCCGGGGGCGGTGGGTGGCGTCACCGTAGGCCGGGAACCGGACATTCTCAAAGTCGCTGGCCAATATCGGCCTGCCAGCCGCCCTCGGGGGCCGTCACCGGCCGCGACACGGTGATGACGCAGGTCAGCGGGCTGTCACCTCGGGTGAGGCCGGGACCACGCAACGATCACGGAATCGGATGAAACGGACGTGCGGCCGGGGTCCCGTCCCCTCGGCCCCGCCGGGCCGGGCGCGCACCGGGACGGCTGGGCCGGCGGGACGTCGGCCGCCGAACCCGGGAGGGATCCCGCGCCCGTGGCCCCTGGCTCGTCCGGTGGTGGCGCACGCCGGGTCGAGGGGAGCGACGTGCTCGCGGGCTGACGGCCCGGGAGGTCGCGGCCGGGGTGTCGCGGGCGCTGCCTGAGGCGGGGCGTGGTCGCTCGCGCGGGACATCGCGTTCCCGTGTTCGAGGCCCCGTCGTCGCCCGGCGGGGGAGCCCCGATGGCACTCCGCCCCGCCACCCGGTGGGCGGCGGGGCGGGCGGACCGGCATGTCCGGTCAGGCCGAGACGGCCCAGAACACCGCGTTGCCCACCTGGGCGTGGAGCCCCTTGGGATGCGCCCGGAACAGCGGCTCCGTGCCGAAGAGCACGGTCCGCGCGCCGCGCTCAGCGACACCGCTCACCACGGAGGCGGCGCCGGCGGCCGCTCCCGGGCCCCGATCCCCCGCGCTCCAGTGGCCGGCGACGAGGGGGCCGTCCTCCTCGTAGCGCTGTTCGACCCGCACCTCCGGGCCCAGCTCCGTGAACCACAACGGCGAGTACACGAAGGAGTGGTCGGGGGCGTGGGTCCCGACGGGACCCGAACCGCCGGAGACGGCGACGACGCCGTTGGCGTTCGACGGCCCGGCGACGGCGGAGACCGTGAGCAGGTCCGCCTCGGCGTTGAACGTCGCACCGGTGCCGCCCCGGGTCACGACGCCGCCGACCTCGAGGAAGTCGTCCAGCGCCGAGCGCGCCGCCACGGACAGGGCGGAGTAGCGCAGTCCGGAGGAGACGTAGAGGACATCGACGTCCGACCAGTCGAACCCGTCGTCGAGCACGGCCGTCGACACGGACCGGACCTCGAAGCCCAGGTCCCGCAGCACCAACGACTCGTCGGCGGACGCCGCCGCCGCGACCACCGGCCGGTGCAGGGGGACGCCCCGCTCCCCGTGCGCCGAAGCGGTGAAACGGACCCCGTACCGGTCGGCCACGGTCCGCGCCTCCGACCTGGCCGACGCGGGCAGCACCACGGAACCGTCGTCCAGCCGGTGGACCGCCTGACCGCCGGCCAGCAGGGCGTTCACCGCCCGCACGTCCCCGCCGTCCACCACGTCGAGGGCCAGGTCGGATCCTGGCGGGGCGTCCACCGCACCCGTCGGCCCAGCGGCCGCCACCGGGCTGGTCGCCACGGCGGGTGCCTCGTCGGGCACCACGTCCACGGACGCGCCCCACAGCAGGCCGTGGCTCCACCCCGAGATGTCGTACATCGTGGGAACGTCGGTCGAGATGTCCCGCCCCGCCTCCAACATCACGTTCGCCAGTCCCCGTTTCGGCTGGTGCATGTCCACCAGGTACGAACCGGCGGGGTAGGACGCACCACCGAGCCGGAAACCGGCCTCCGCGCGTTCCACCCGCACGTCGTGGGCCACCAGGTGGTCCACCAGGCGGGCCGCGGCGGCCTCGGAGCGTTGTCCCGGGCCGGCGGGGATCACGTAGGCGCGGGGGAAGGTGGTGTGGTAGCGGTCCTCGTCACCGAACCCCGGGACGTAGTCGTCCTCCACGTCCCGCTGAGCCTCACCGGCCCAGCCCCGCCGGAACAGTTCGATCTGGTCGGCCACCAGCGACTCGCGGTGCTCCACCACGTAGTCGAGCGCGGCGTCGATCGTGGCCTCGGCGACGTCGGTGTTGATCCCGGCCCGGCGCCGCAGTTCCTCCACCGGCAGCGTGTCGTACTGGGTGCGGTTGACGCGCATCGGCACCTCGACGGTGTGACCGACCGCTCCGTGGTAGATCGCGTACATCGGCGTGAAGATCGGTGGCCAGGCGTCCCACGCCCCCGGCTGGTAGTCGCGGAAGGGGATGTCCACCTGGCGGGTCTCCGGGTGCCCCAGGTCCTGGACCGCCCGCTCCATGCCGAGCGCGTTGGCGTAGGCGTGCCTGATGTACAGGTCGAACTCGTAGTTCTGCCCGTGCGGTGGCGTCCCGGGTTCGATCAGGGTGTCGCCGGTGTACCCGTGCTGGTCGAGCATCAGCACCGGTTGGGTCGCGATGAGCACGTCGCGGGCCGCTCGGGACTCCGGCTGCGACGAGGTGATGTGGTCCCGGTTGACGTCGAAGCCGGCCGCGTTGGACCGGGTGCCGGCCACCCGGCCGTCGGGGTTGTTGCTGATCGTGACGTGGACCCGCGTCTCCTCGAGCAGGGTGCGGACGTCCTCGTCGTTCGAGGTCGCGAGCCGCTCGATGACCCGCATGGCCCCGTCGGTGCCCTCCCACTCGTCACCGTGGATGTTGGCGTTGATCCACACCGGCGCCTTGTACTGGGCCCGCAGCGCGCCGCGCCGGGCGGCCAGGTCCGGGTTGTCCTGGATGAGGTCCCGCCAGGCGTCCTGTCGGCGGGTCTCGGCCGGGCGTTCGGGCGCCGTCACCGTGACGAGGTAGAGGTCGCGGCCCTGGGTGGACTCGCCGACGACCTCGACCGAGACCCGGTCGCTCTCCCGCTGGAGGTCGTTCAGGCGCGGGGCGATCTCGTGGTAGGGCAGCAGGCCCAGTTTGACGGCGCGGTCCCCGGGGTCCTCGGGGTACTCGCGAAGGCGTGTCTGGCGCGGGTACCCCTGCTGGACACCGGGGTCGCCCAGGGTGGGGGCGGGTCCCGACAACGATCGGCCGCCCGGTGTCCCGGGCTGGTTCTCCCCGGCGACCGGGACCGTGCGGCTGGTGGGCCCGGGCGCGGCGACCTCGTGCCGGTCGGGGCCGTTCCCGGGGTCGCGGTGGGTGGCGGGCGCGGCCTGCGCCGTGCCGGGCCCGAGCGCGGCGCCGACGGCGAGGGCCGCGCTGAGCAGGACAGAGGTGAGACGACGCGGCAACGACAAGCGACCTCCTCGGACGTGGTTCTCGTGATCCTTAGCCACGCTCACTACCGCGTCAAGTCGCGGTGAAGCGTGGTCATGCCACGGGGGTTGGTGTCGCGCCGGGGAGCGTCAGTCCAGTGTGGACCCCCGGTGCGTCGAGCGGACGAGGGGGCGGCGCGGTCCGCTCGTCCCCCGTCCGGTCGTGGGGTGCCCCGCCCGGGTGGCTCCCCGCTGGTCCGATCGGCGGGGGCGTGGGTGGGGCGCTCGGGCGCCGTCGGAGGTCCGGGCGGCGAACACCTGATCCCACCGGCCCGCACTGGTGATGTGGATCACTACCGATTCGTGGGGCGTGAGCTCGTGACCATCCGACCCGACGGCTTTGGTTCGATATTTCGTACATTTCCTGGTCGTTGTGTGGGCACGGAATTGAGGGAACGTCCCGAGTCGGCCCCAGATTCACCAGCGGTTCTCGTCCGAAAGCGGTCACGTCTCGCTCTTGTTCCGTTGACTCCGCTGTAATCCGCGTCATAGCTTGCGTTCGAGGAACCGGATCAATGTCGATATACGGGACAGGGTGCTGCCGTGACACCACGCGATCGCTCCCGTCGCCTCAGCCGCCGCGCGGTGCTGGGGGGCGCACTCGGACTGGGTTCGCTCGGCGCGCTCGGAGCTCTGGGCGCCTGCGCGCCGCCGCGCTTCTCCGACGGGACACCACTCCGCTTCTGGCACCTCTTCGCCGGCGGCGACGGCATCAACATGAACCAGATGCTGGACGCCTACCGCGCCGCCCACCCCGAGGTGGACCTGGAGGCGGTGACGCTGGCCTGGGGCGAGCGGTACTACACCAAGCTCTCGATGTCCGGGGCCGGCGGGCGGGCCCCCGACGTCAGCGCGCTCCACCTGGCGCGGCTGCCCGGCTACGCGCCGAGCGGGCTCATCGACCCGTTGCGGCCGGACCTGCTCGCCGAGGCGGGGATCCGGGAGGAGGACTTCCCCCCGGAACTGTGGCGGCGCTCGCACCACGACGGACGGCTCTTCGCCGTGCCGTTGGACGTGCACCCCTACGTCCTGTACTACAACGTGGACGTCTGCGAGCGGGCCGGCCTCCTCGCTCCGGACGGCTCACTGGCCCCGATCACCGGGCAGGACGAGCTCCGGGCCGCCTTCGCCGCGGCCAAGGAGGTCACCGGGCACCACGGACTGGTCACCGAGACGGTCGGCAGCGACACCGTCGGTCCCTGGCGGGTCTTCTGGACCCTCTACCGCCAGCTGGACGGGCACCTCCTCACCCCGGAGGGCACCGGCCTCGCCGTCGACGACGACAAGGTGCTGCGGGTCCTCGAGTACATGCGAGGGCTGACCGACGACGGCCTCGCCCCGAGGGAGGTCGACGTCAACGGTGCGGTGTCGCTGTTCGCCAGCGGGCACGCCGGCTTCTTCATCTTCGGCGACTGGGAAGTCAGCACCTTCCTCGAGACCGGGACGCCGTTCTCCATGACCCGCATACCCCAGGTCTTCGACAACGCCAACGCCCAGGCCGACGCGCACGTCTTCGTGCTGCCCCACCGGTCCGACCGCACTGACGAGGACCACCGCCGGATCTACGAGTTCGTGGCCTTCCTCCTGCGCCAGAGCATCACCTGGGCGCGGGGCGGACACGTCCCCGTGTACCGACCGGTCCAGGAGGACCCGGAGTACCTCGACCTCCGGCCGCAGTCCAACTACCGGTCCGTCGCCGACGACGCCCAGCTGGACCCGGAGGTGTGGTTCGCGGGGTCCGCGTCGGTGATGTGGCTCGAACTGGGCGCGGTGATCTCGGCGGTCTTCTCCGGCCGCACCAGTCCGGAGCAGGGCGTCCTCGGCATCCGCCGGGTGATGGAGGACCTGCTCGACCGTCCGAATCCGATCGACTGAGGGGAGGGGCCGCCATGACCGTCGACACGGGACCCACCGGCACGACCCGGCGCGCGCCCGCCACCGCGAGTCCACCCCGACGACGGCGCCGCAACCTGACCGGGCTGCTGTTCGTGCTCCCCTTCCTGCTGGCCTACGCGCTGTTCCTCGGCTGGCCCCTGGTGGGCGGTCTGATCAGCAGTCTCACCGATGCCAGCCTCGCCAGCGACGAGGCCCGGTTCGTCGGCCTCGACAACTACGCGGAGGCGGTAGGCGACCCCGCCGTCTGGCAGGCACTGTGGGTCACCGTCAAGTTCACCCTGCTCAGCACCCCGCTGCTGGTGGCCGTCGGACTGGTGATGGCCCTGCTCACCAACCACCTCAGCCCCGGGCGCTGGCTGTGGCGCCTCGCCTTCTTCGCCCCGTACGTCCTGCCGTCCACCGTCGTCACGATGATTTTCGTCTGGATCTTCCAGCCGGACTTCGGACTGGCAGACGGCCTGCTGGCGAGCCTGGGGATCGACGCCGACATCGGGTGGCTGACCGAGCCGAACACCGCGATGATGTCGGTGGTCCTGACCACCGTGTGGTGGACGGTCGGGTTTAACTTCCTGTTGTACCTGGCCGGGCTCCAGGCGATCCCCCACCACCTGTACGAGGCGGCCGAGCTGGACGGGGCCACCTGGTGGGACAAGCTCTGGCGGATCACGCTGCCGATGCTGCGTCGCACGACCGGACTGGTCGTGGTGCTCCAGCTGCTGGCCTCGCTGAAGATCTTCGACCAGTTCTACCTGATGACTGGTGGCGGACCGGAGCACACCACCCGACCGGTGATCCAGTACATGTACCAGACCGGGTTCACCAACTTCCGCATCGGCTACGCCTCCGCCATCTCCTACATCCTGTTCGCCCTGATCCTGGTCGTCGCCGTCGCCCAGATCCGGCTCTTCCGACCGCGCGAGGAGGCATCGTGACCGTGCCCGAGACGGACCGGAGGGCCGACTCCCACTCCTCCGTCGGCCGGAGCGACGACGTCCCGCCCCCGGCGCCGCCCCGCCGCCGCCGACGGTTCCGCCCCGGCGCGCTGCTGCTGCTGGTGATCACCGCGTTGCTGGCGGCGCTCTGGCTGCTGCCGCTCGCCTGGGCGGTCCTGACCTCGGTGAAACCGGAGGCGGAGACGACCGGCATCCCGTTGCGCTGGTTCCCGACCGAGTTCACCCTGGACGCCTACCGCGCCGTCCTCGACGGCGGGCACTTCTGGCTGTGGCTGTTCAACAGCCTGTTCACCGCCACCGTCGTGACGGTCCTCGTGGTGATCCTCTGCACGATGGCCGCCTACGGGTTCTCCAGGACCGACTTCCCCGGGAAACGGGCGTTGTTCGCGATCACCCTGGTCGGCATCATGGTGCCCCCGCAGGTGCTGATCGTCCCGCTGTTCGACCAGATGGTGCTGCTCAACATGGTCGACACCTACTGGGGCATCATCCTCCCGCAGATCGTCACACCCGCGATGGTCTTCATCCTCAAGAAGTTCTTCGACGCCATCCCCCGGGAACTGGAGGAGGCCGCGTTGATGGACGGAGCCCGCCGCTGGCGGATCTACTGGCAGATCATCCTGCCCCTCTCCCGCCCGGTGATCGCGGCGGTCGCGATCTTCACGTTCATCACCACCTGGAACAACTTCCTCTGGCCCTTCATCGTCAGCACCGACCCCCACTTCATGACCCTGCCCGTGGGACTCGCGGCCATCGAGAACGGCTACGGCCTGCGGTTCGCCAGGGTCATGGCCTCCGCCGTCCTCGCCGGACTGCCACTGCTGGTCCTCTTCGTCCTCTTCCAGCGCCAGGTGGTCCGGGGCGTCGCCCACACCGGGCTCTCCGGTCAGTGACCGAGCACCACCCGTGTCCCGACCCCCTCCAGTGACAAGGAGCACGAAGATGGTTGTCAGAGCCGCCGGCCGCCTCCGATCCACCGTCGCTCTCCTCGCGGTGACCGCGCTCGTCACGACGGGAGCGCCCGCCGCCGCGCACGCCGCCGAGGCTGGCGCCCCCGCGTCGTCCTCGGAGCAGGGCTACCCGCTGCCCGGCCTGGTGCGGGGCGACGTCCTGGTCCACGACCCGTCGATGGTCCGCACCCCCGAGGGATACCTGCTCTACTCCACCCACAACGGCATCGAGGTCCGGAGCTCGTCGAACCGGATCGATTTCGACCGGGTCGGCCCCGCCCTGGCCGAGGTGCCGGCCTGGGTGGACGACTACAACGACGTCCGAGGTGTCTGGGCGCCGGACGTCTCCCACCACCGGGGGACCTACTGGATGTACTACACGGCCTCCAGCTTCGGTTCCAACCACTCCGCGATCGGTCTCGCCACCAGCCCCACCGGGCGGCCCGGCACGTTCACCGACCAGGGCATCGTCATCTCCAGCACCGACGGGGACGACTTCAACGCCATCGACCCCTCGTTGTTGGTGACCTCCGACGGGTCGTGGTGGCTCTCCCTCGGCTCCTTCTGGACCGGCATCCGGATGATCCGCCTCGACCCCGAGACCGGGCATCGGCACCCCACCGACCGCACCCTGCACCACCTGGCCACCCGCCCCGACGCGCCCCACGCGGTCGAGGCGCCCCACATCCTGGAGCGGAACGGCTACTACTACCTGTTCGTCTCCCACGACCACTGCTGCAGCGGGGTCGACAGCACCTACCGCGTCATGGTCGGCCGGTCCACCAGCCCCACCGGCCCCTACGTCGACCGCGACGGCGTTCGGATGCTCGACGGCGGCGGCACCGAGGTGCTCTCCACCCACGGCACCATCATCGGGCCGGGCGGGCAGAGCGTGCTCTCCGACGTCGACGGTGACCTGCTCGTGTACCACTACTACGACGGCGCCGACCACGGTCGGCACAAGCTCGGGGTCAACCTGCTCGACTGGAGCGGCGGGTGGCCCAGTGTCCACTGAGTCCATCCCGTTCCCGGGGCGCGGCCGGACGCGGAGCCCGGCCGCCGCCCCCTGCCCTCGGGGCAGGCCGGCGGCACGTCCCGTCACTCGGGCAGGACCGGCCGGCTCGCGCCGTGCCCGCGTACTCCGCCGATCGAGCGACACCGCCACCCTGCCGGCTGACCGCGCCCTGCCTCTGCGGCAGGGCCCCCCGACGCTGGGGGGACGAGCCGCCGATCCCGGCGGCGGGCAGGGTGGAGGAACGAGTATGCGGTGGACGAAGGGACGCGGGCCCCTGCGGGCGGCGGTCGCGGCGGGCACGGTGCTGGTGTGGATGGCGGCGGCGCCCCCCGCGTTCGCCGCCTACCCCGGCCCCGACCCGGTCAGCGGGGACACCCGCATCCACGACCCCTCGATGGTCCGCACCGGTGACGGCTACCTCCTGCTGGAGAGCCACGGCAACCTGGGCGCGCGCACCTCCCCGGACCGGTCACGGTTCACCCGCACGGACCCGGTGTTCCCGACCGTGCCCGCCTGGGTCCACGAGTACAGCGACGGTGACGTGTGGGCGCCCGACATCTCCTACCAGCGCGGCAGGTACTGGTTGTACTACGCCGCCTCGACCTCCGGCTCCCGGAACTCGGCGATCGGACTGGCGACCAGCCCCACCGGGCGACCCGGCACGTTCAGAGACCACGGCATCGTCGTGTCCACCGACCTCGACGACGACCACAACGCCATCGACCCGGCGCTGCTGGTGGACCGGCAGGGCCGGTGGTGGCTCGTGTTCGGCTCCTTCTGGAGCGGTATCAGGATGATCCGCCTCGACCCGTTCACCGGGATGCCGCACCCCACCGACCGCACCCTCCACCACCTGGCCCGCCGACCCGTGGAACAGGCCGTCGAGGCGCCCTACGTCATCGAACGCGGCGGCCACTACTACCTGTTCGTCTCCTTCGACCACTGCTGCCGGGGAGTGGACAGCGACTACCGGATCATGGTGGGTCGCTCGACCAGCCCGACCGGACCGTACCTCGACCGCGACGGCGTGCCGATGCTCGACGGCGGCGGGACCCAGCTGCTCGCCAGCCACGGCGACGTGCGCGGACCCGGCGGGCAGAGCGTCCTGCGGGACGGCGATGTCGACCTGCTCGTCTACCACTACTACGACCGGGCCGACGGCGGCCTGTCCAAGGTCGGCCTGAACCGGCTCTCCTGGGATGACGAGGGCTGGCCCCTCGTGACCTGACCGAGGACGGCCGACCGGCCGTGACGTGTGGCGGCCCGGGCCGCCAGGGGGTGGCCGCCGCCCGGCGACCACCCCCGCAGTGAACCGATGGAAGGAAGCAATGCAGGACTCCGCCACCCCAGAACAGCCCACCGCCTCCCTCACCCTGGACCCGGCGTTCAGCGTCGGTGAGGTGAACCCCCGACTGTTCGGCTCCTTCGTCGAACACATGGGCCGGTGCGTCTACACCGGCATCTACGAGCCGGACCACCCCACCGCCGACGCGGACGGCCTGCGCACCGACGTGCTGGCCCTCATCCGGGAGCTGGGCGTGACGATGGTCCGGTACCCCGGCGGGAACTTCGTCTCCGGGTACAACTGGGAGGACGGGGTCGGGCCGGTCGAGGAACGCCCCCGCCGCCTGGAACCGGCCTGGAAGTCGACCGAGACCAACCAGTTCGGCCTCAGCGAGTTCATGAACTTCACCCGCAAGACGGGCATCGAGCCGATGATGGCCCTCAACCTGGGGACGAGGGGCGTCGACGACGCCCGTCGACTGCTGGAGTACACCAACCACCCCGGTGGCACGGAACTGTCCGACCTGCGGCGGCGGCACGGCGACGAGGAACCCTTCGACATCCGGCTGTGGTGCCTGGGCAACGAGCTCGACGGCCCGTGGCAGATGGGCCACAAGTCGGCCGAGGAGTACGGCCGGCTGGCGAACGAGACCGCCAACGTCATGCGCCTGATCGACCCGGACCTGCGCCTGGTCGCCTGCGGCAGCTCTTCGTCGGCGATGTCGACATTCGCCTCCTGGGAGGCGACGATGCTCGAACACTGCTACGACCGCGTCGACTACGTCTCCTGCCACGCCTACTACCACGAGCGTGACGGCGACGTCGGCAGCTTCCTGGCCTCCGCCGTCGACATGGAGCACTTCATCGAGAGCGTGGTGGCGACGGCCGACCACGTGCGGGCCAGGGTCCGCAGCTCCAAGCGGTTGGAGATCTCCTTCGACGAGTGGAACGTCTGGTACCAGTCCCGCGAGGGCGAGGACCCCGGCTGGCGGGTCGCGCCCCGGGTCATCGAGGACGTCTACTCGGTCACCGACGCCGTGGTGGTCGGCAGCCTCCTGATCACCCTGCTGAGGCACTGCGACCGGGTCACCGCCGCCTGCCTGGCCCAGCTCGTCAACGTCATCGCGCCGATCATGACCGAGCCGGGTGGCCCGGCGTGGCGCCAGGCGAGCTTCTTCCCCTTCGCGGACGCGGCGCGGCACGGTCGAGGTCGAGTCCTGCGACTGGCCGGCACGAGCACCACCTATGAGACGGCGAAGTTCGGCGAGGTCGACCACCTGCACGCGACCGCGGTGGAGGCGGAGGACGGCGGCCTCACCGTCTTCGCGGTGAACCGGGACACCGAGAAGCCCCTCCGGCTCACCGCGGACCTGCGCGGTCTCGGGAAGGCCAGGGTGCTGGAGCACCGGGTGCTCGCCGACGAGGACCGGCACGCCACCAACACCCTGGAGAACCAGGAGCGGGTCGCTCCTCGCCAGGTGTCCGGTACGAGCTGCCAGGACGGGACCCTCACCGCCGAGCTGCCGCCGTTGTCCTGGAACGTCATCCGCGTCGCCGCGAACTGATCCCGGTTGACATCCCTCACCGGGGACGGCTGACCCGTCCGGCCGGCCACCGCGCCGGCCGGACGAGGTCCCGGCCGGGCACCCACCCGGGTGGTGGCGCCCACAGTGAGGGCTGGTCCCGGGGAGCCCCCACCTCGGGACCACGACCAGTAGCGTGGCCCACTCACACGCGGGTCATCGGGTGGGGCCGGAGCGCCCCCGGCGTCGTCGGGTACGGCGGTCACACCCGCCAGACAGGGGAGGTCCGGGGTGGGAGCGGAGTGGACGGGGTTCCTCACCGCCGCGTTCCTGGTGTCGCTGGTACCGGGGGCGAACCAACTGCTCGGCATGCGCAACGCGATCCACCACGGCATCGCCCCCGCGGTCGTCGCCGCCACCGGACGCCTGGTCGCCTTCGTCCTCATGATCGTCGCGGTCGCGTTCGGCGCGGGCGCCCTGATCACGTCCTCCGACCTGGCCTACACCGTGCTGACCTGGTGCGGCGTGGCCTACCTCGGGTGGCTGGGGCTCTCCACGCTCTGGCGGGCCCGTCGGGAGGGGATGGGCGCGACCCCGGCCCCGGACGCCGAAGCCCGCCCGTCCCGCTGGCGCCTCGCCCGCCGCGAGTTCCTGGTGGCCGCGACCAACCCCAAGGCACTGCTGCTGTTCACGGCCTTCCTGCCCCAGTTCGTCGACCAGAGCAGCGGGTCCGCGACCGCGCGGTTGCTGGCCCTCGGGGCCGGGTACCTGGTCGTCGAGTTCGTCGTCATGCTGCTCTACGCCACCGCCGGCGCCCGCATCGGCGCCATCGCCCGACCCGGTGCCATGCGGCGGGTGGACCAGGGGACCGGGGTCGTCTTCCTCGGCCTGGCGGGTTGGTTGGCCGCGAGCTCCCGCTGAGCGGGCACCCCGGGCTACCCCGGGACGCCGCCGGCCCAGGGCCGGGCGGGCCGGGTGGCCGCGCCGCCCGCCCTCGCTCCGCCGCCCGCCCTCGCCTCGCGGACCGGGACCGGGCACGTCTCACAGCGCGTGGCCGCCCGCGACCTGCACCACCTGCCCGGTGATCCACCGCGCCTGCCGGGAGGCGAGGAAGACGACGCAGTCCGCGATGTCGCTCGGGTCCCCCACCCTGCGCAACGGGATCGACGGGGTCACCCGCTCCACCAGATCGGCGGCGATCCAACCGGTTTGGACCGGCCCCGGGGCGACGGCGTTCACCCGCACCCCCAGCGGCCCGAGATCCAGGGCGGTCGCACGGGTGAGCGCCTCCAACGCCGCCTTGGACGTGCCGTAGGCGAGCTGGCCGGGGAACGCCCGGGCGGCGTCGGTGGAGATGTTGACCACCGCCGGAAGCCACTCCTGGGCCTCGGGCCCGGTCGGACTGCCGGCACCGCCGGTCCCGTGCCGCCGCGCCAACTCCGAGATGAGCAGCGCGGGCGCGTGCACGTTCACCCGGTAGGTCCGGTCCAGCACACCATCGGTGAGCTCGGTGACGAGGTCGGGACTTTCGCAGTGCGCGGCGTTGTTGACCAGGACCTCCACCGGCCCCAGCCTGTCCGCCACGGCGTCGAGGAGCGCTCGCGGGGCTCCGGGAGCTCCGAGGTCGGCCGGGAACGTCGCCGCCGCCCCCGCGCCGGCGTGGACCAACCGGTCGACCAGCTCCTCCGCCGCGTCCGCGCCTCCCGGCGTGTGCTCGAACCGCACACCCGGCGGCGGCGCGCTCGCGGTGCCAGGGTGGTGGTGCACGGCGATCCGAGCCCCCTGCGCCGCGAAGGCGAGCGCGGTCGCCGCGCCGATCCCCCGGTCAGCTCCCGTCACCAGGACGACGGTGTCCGTCAGGCCAGTATCGATCATGGGGTCATCCTCGGACGCCGCCTCCGTTCACGCCACCGCGTTTCCCGGTCGGCCCCGCCTCCGGTCCGACGCCCCGCGAACCCGGGGGCCGGTGCCCAGGACCCGCCAGCGGTCGCGCCGGACCCGTGACTGGCGGGCGGGCCGATCGGGCGGCCGACGTGCCCTCCACCGCCCCGCCGGAGGTCCGGCTTCGGGCACCATGATCGGATGTCCCATTCCCCACAGCCAGCGCACCCCGCCGACCCGGTCCGACCGGCCCCCGGCGACCAGCGCCTCACCCGGTTCCTCCCCGAGGACGAGGACCCGGCGTTACTCCCGCCCGAACTGGAACGGCTCGTCCACGGGCTCGCGGGCGCCGCGCCCGGGAGCGGAGCGGTCGGCGAGCTCCTCTCCGGGCGCGACGACACCGACAGCGCCAGCGTCCTGCGGTGGGCCACCAACCACACCCTGGCCAGTTCCACCCGGGTCCTACCGCCCGTCCTGGACGACCCCTACGACTGGGGCTGCGTCGCGGCCGCCCACGCGTTCTCCCCGGTGTACGCGACCGGCGGCCGCCCGGTGCTCGCCGTGAACCTGCTGGGCTGGCCGAAAGCCCTGCCCGCCGACCAGGCGGCGCAACTCCTCCAGGGGGGTCTGGACGTGGCACGCGACGCCGGCTGCCAGCTCGGTGGCACCCACCCCCTCGGCGACGACCGCCCCGCCTACGGCCTGTCCGTGACCGGCGCGGGGCGCCCCGACGCCGTCCTCGGCACCGACGCGGGCGTGGCAGGGATGCCGCTCACCCTGACCAAACCCCTGGGCAGCGGGGTGCTGACCCGACGGCACCGGGCGACCGGCGAGTACTTCCCGCAGGCCGTGGCGAGCATGACCGCCCTCAACCACCGGGCAGCTGAGGAAGCCCTCGCGAACGGCGCCAGGGGAGCCGTCGAGGTGGGTGACTACGGCCTGCTCGGCCATGCCTACCTGCTGGCGCGGGCGAGCGGCGTGACCGTGGTCCTCGACTCGGCTGCCCTCCCGTTCCTGGACGGCGCGCGGACCAGCCCGGCGCACGCGGACTGCCCCCGCGCGCGACGCGTCCTGGGGTGGCTGGGACAGCACCTGGTGGCCGACGGCCTGCCGGAGGAGGACGCCCTGCTCCTCGCCGACCCGCAGATCTCGGGTGGGCTGCTGGTGGCGGGGGAGGTCCCCGGCTTCCCGGTGGTGGGCGAACTCCTGCCGCGCGGGGAGGAGGCGGTGGCGATCCGCTGACGTCGACCGCCGCCACCCCGCCCACCAGGGACCGGCGAGCACCCGGGTGCGACGCCGCCCCCCACCGGGGCGGGACCGGCTCCCCCGGCGCGGGGTGGCGGCACCGCCCACCGCTCCGCCGTGTGCCCACCTCCCCCGGTGGGTACACCCCGAGCACGGGGCCGCCCACGACCGGGCCAGGCCCCGCACCGGAAGGACGCGACGAGGCGGCCAGTGGAGGACGAGCATGACGATCAGCGAGCGCAGGTTCTCCCCGGAGAGCGGTCCGGGAGTGGTGACCGCCGGACCGCCGGAGTCGCCCACCGTGATGGTGCTGGACCCGGCGGGGGAGGCGGTCCACGGCGAGCTGCCCGCGACCTGGCGGTCGTTGTCCGCCCGCTACCGCGTCGAATGGGTCCGGTGGCCCGCCCTGCCGAACCCCGCGCACCTGGCCGCCAGCCTGCTCGGGGAGGCCCCCGTCGTCCTGCTGACCACGCGGGACCTGGTCGACACGGCGGAGTGGCTGGCCACCCGCCCACGGTCCGGGGTCGACGCCGTCTACCTGCTCGCCGGCCCCGCGCTGCCCGAACCCCCCGAGGTCCCCGACCACTTCGGCTCGGTGCCGGTCCGGGAACTCGACCCGGCGGGCACCCGCAACGAGCGCCGTCGGCCGCTGCCGCTCGGCCACCCGATCGTGGTGGCGGCGATGGGAGCGGTGCTGGACCACGAGTGACCCGAGGCGGGGACGCGCACCCGCGCCGGTCCGCGTCACGCGGAGCGGACCGGGGGGCGTCGAGCGGGGCGGACCAGCTCCCGGGCCAGGAGAGGACCACTCGGCACATCGTGACGAGGAGACGACCCGGCCACGCATCGGGCGGGTCCGGGCGCGTCCCGGCGTCCGGACACCCGACCCCCGGGCCGAGGTCCGGCCCAGGATCCCCACCAGTGGCCGGCCGCGGAGAACGCTCAGAGGAACAGGCCAGCGAGGTAGCCGGCGAAGAAGCCGGCCACCAGCGCGGCCAGCAGGACGATCGCCAGCACGGTCAACCGGACGCTCCACCGCGACGGGGGCTTCGGCTCCCGGTAGGCGAGCCCCTCGGTGGCGCTGCTCTCCGCCGGAGGGGTCTCGGTGGGAGGAACCCGCTCGGGATCGTGAGCAGGCGTGCCGTCCCCACCATGGCCGGATTCGAAGTGCCTCGTCATGCCCTCCGGGTACCCCGTCGTCCGGTGGCCCACTCCCGCCCGGTGCCGGCCCCGCGACGGGCTGGCGGGGTTTCGGCTGCCACCCGTCGGGTAGGAGCGGAGGAACCCCTACGGAGGGAAGCCAGACCACGACGGAGAGGTTTGTCAGATGAGCGGTCCAGATCCTGTCTCGGGCAACCCGCCGCCCACCGGTCGCGGCGCTGACGACAAGCAACGGCAACTCGACGCCGAGCGCGTCAGCGCCGACGGCGCCTACCTCACGACGCAGCAGGGCGTGCGCGTCGACCACACCGACGACTCGCTGACCGTCGGGGAACGTGGCCCCACCCTGCTGGAGGACTTCCACGCACGGGAGAAGATCACCCACTTCGACCACGAACGCATCCCCGAACGGGTGGTCCACGCGCGGGGAGCGGGGGCCTACGGGTACTTCCAGCCCTACGACGGCTCCCTCGGGGAGTACACCGCCGCCGAGTTCCTCACCGATCCCAGCCTGCGCACCCCGGTGTTCGTGCGCTTCTCCACCGTGGCCGGCTCCCGGGGCTCCGCCGACACGGTTCGCGACGTGCGGGGCTTCGCGACGAAGTTCTACACCCGGCAGGGCAACTACGACCTCGTCGGGAACAACATGCCCGTCTTCTTCATCCACGACGGCATCAAGTTCCCCGACTTCGTGCACGCGGTGAAACCGGAGCCGCACAACGAGATCCCGCAGGCCCAGTCGGCCCACGACACGTTGTGGGACTTCGTCTCGCTCCAACCCGAGTCGATGCACATGATGATGTGGCTGATGTCCGACCGGGCGCTCCCTCGCAGCTACCGCATGATGCAGGGCTTCGGCGTGCACACCTTCCGCCTCGTCGACGGTGACGGCCGGGGCACCTTCGTGAAGTTCCACTGGAAGCCGGTGCTGGGCACGCACTCCCTGGTGTGGGACGAGTGCCAGAAGGTCGCGGGCAAGGACCCCGACTACAACCGCCGCGACCTCTGGGACGCCATCGAGGCCGGGCAGTTCCCCGAATGGGAGCTGGGCGTGCAGCTGGTCCCGGAGTCGGCCGAGTTCGACTTCGACTTCGACCTGCTGGACGCCACGAAGATCATCCCGGAGGAGGAGGTCCCCGTCCGCCCGGTGGGCAAACTCGTGCTCAACCAGAACCCGGACAACTTCTTCGCCGAGACCGAACAGGTCGCCTTCCACACCGCCAACGTCGTGCCCGGCATCGACTTCACCAACGATCCGCTGCTCCAGGCCCGCAACTTCTCCTACCTCGACACCCAGCTCATCCGGCTCGGCGGACCGAACTTCGCGCAGATCCCGGTCAACCGCCCGGTGGCACCCGTCACCAACGACCAGCGAGACGGCTACCACCAGTCCCGGATCCACCGGGGGCGGACCAGCTACACCAAGAACAGCCTCGGCGGTGGCTGCCCGATGACCGCGGGGGCCGACCAGGGTGCCTTCCGCCACTACCAGGAGAAGGTCGAGGGTCACAAGATCCGGGCCAGGAGCGAGAGCTTCAAGGACTACTACTCGCAGGCCACCCTGTTCTGGAACAGCATGTCGCCCTGGGAACGGCAGCACATCATCGCCGCGTTCCGCTTCGAGCTGGGCAAGGTCGAGACCGTCGAGGTCCGCGAACGTGCCGTCGCCCAGATCAACCACGTCGACCACGACCTCGCCGTGCAGGTGGCCGAGGGCATCGGAGTCCCGCCCCCGAGTTCGGAGGTCCGGCCCAACCACGGCCGCAGCTCGCCAGCGCTGAGCCAGGCCAACGCCGTCACCGGCCGCCTGGAGACCCGGCGGGTCGCGTTCCTCGTGTCCGACGGGGTCGACGAGAGCGCGGTCCGGCTGATCAGCGAGGAACTCCGTTCGCGCGGAGCCATCCCCGAGCTGCTGGCGCCCACCGACGGCTCGGTGCGCACCTCCGACGGGGGAAGCATCGCGGTCGACCGGGCGCTGTCCACGATGGCCTCCGTGCTCTACGACGCCGTCTACGTGCCCTCGGGGGAGGAGAACCTCCAGAACCTCTCCTCGGACGGTCTGGCCCTGCACTTCGTCGCCGAGTCCTTCAAACACGGCAAGCCGCTCGCGGCGACCGGGCACGGCGTCGCGCTGCTCGGCAGGGCCGGCCTGGTCAACGTGCGGTTGGCCAACGAGGGGGACGGCGCGGTGACCGACCAGGGAGTGGTGACCGACGTGGACAACCCGAGCAGTCCGGGGGTCAGCGGGCACTTCGTCCACGCACTGGGCGCGCACCGGCACTGGGAGCGGGACTCCGACCAGGTGCCCGCCTGAGGGGCGGTCCGGGACGCGGACGAGGCCGGGCCCGGGCCCGGCCTCGTCCGCTGTGATCGCTCAGCCGGCCAGCGCGTCGATCAGCGCCTGCCGCTGCCGGTCGCCGAGCCCGGCGGCGCGGCGGGACGTGTCGATGCCGGCCTGCTCCAGCACGGCCGCGGCCCGCTTGTCACCGATGCCGGGAAGCGCCTTGACCAGGGCCGTCACCTTCGTCTTGCCGACGATGGTGTCGGTCTTGGCCTTGTCGAGCACCGCGGGCAGCGTGTGCTGGCCCGACTTGAGACCCGCGAGCAGTTCGGAACGGGCCTTGCGAGCCTCGGCGGCCTTCGCCAGCGCGGCTTGCCGCTGTTCTGGCGTCAACTCGGGCAGAGCCATGTGTGGATCGTCCTTCCTGATGGTGCGTCGATGTTCCCGCTGGTCGCAGGGACGTCAGAAGGCATCCTGAAGGACGCCGCCGACAACCCGCTGCTTTGCGGCCCGGCGTGTCCCCGATCCCCGGTGACGTCGGTCGCGTGGGAGTCCGCGATGACTCCCCTCCGGCGGGCGACGAGCACTCTCCGTAGTCTCCCGTGGTGGTCCCGGTGGACGGCGGGCTGGTCGGAGTTGGGCACCGTGACGGACGGTGTGCTGTTCCGCCCGGCACGTGACCGAGCGGGCCGCACACCTCCTCCGGTGCGACCCCGCTCCCACCACCCCTCCCGGGATGCACCCCCGGCCACACCGTACGCCGGCCCCCGACCCGGCCGGCTCAGGCGGGTTGCGGCTGCTCCCGGACACCCCCCTCGCCGCCGTCCACGGCGAAGTACAGGTGATCGTCCCTGGCGTCCACGGTGACCTCGTGCCCCGGCGTCAGCTGGCCGTCGAGCAACATGGCGGACAGCTGGTTGTCGATCTCCCGCTGGATGGTGCGCCGCATCGGCCGCGCGCCGAACTCGGGCTGGTGGCCGTGCTCGGCGACCCACTGCACCGCCGCCGGCTCGAACCGGATGGAGACGTCCTGGGCCCGCAGTCGCCGGCGGGTGTCCTCCAACATCAGGTCCGTCACCTCCCGCAACTGCGCGAAGTCCAACTGGCGGAAGACGATGACCTCGTCGATGCGGTTCAGGAACTCCGGGCGGAAGGTCTCCCGCAGCCGGCTCATCAGCCGCGCCTCCACCCGTTCGCTCTCCCGGTCCGCCCCGGCTGCCGATCCTGGGTTGAAGCCCAGCCGCCCGGCGCCCCTGGTGACGAGGTCGGATCCGACGTTGCTGGTCATGATGACCACCGTGTTGCGGAAGTCCACGGTCCGACCCTGGCCGTCGGTCAGCCGCCCGTCGTCCAACACCTGGAGCAGCATGTTGAACACGTCGGAGTGCGCCTTCTCGATCTCGTCGAAGAGCAGCACGGAGTAGGGGTGCCGCCGCACGGTCTCGGTGAGCTGGCCGGCCTCCTCGTACCCCACGTAACCGGGGGGAGCGCCGGTGAGCCGGCTCACCGTGTGCCGTTCCTGGAACTCGCTCATGTCCATCCGCACCATCCGGTCCTCGTCGCCGAACAGCGCCTCCGCCAGCGCCTTCGCCAGTTCGGTCTTGCCGACCCCGGTGGGCCCCAGGAACAGGAAGCTGCCCATCGGGCGGTTCGGGTCACCCAGCCCGGCGCGGGACCGCCGGACGGCCTCGGCCACCGCCCGCACCGCCTCGTCCTGCCCGATCACCCGATGGTGCAGGTGGTCCTCCAACCGGAGCAACCGGCTGCGCTCCTCCTCGGTGAGCTGGCTGACCGGGATGCCGGTGGAGCGGGAGACGACCTCCGCGATGTCGTTCGTCGTGACCTCCGGGGAACGCGGGGTGCCGTCCTCCCGCATCGACTCGATCCGGTCCCGCAGCTCCTCGGACCGGTCCCGCAGCCGGGAGGCGTGCTCGTACTGCTCGTCGGCCACCGCCTGCGCCTTGTCCCGCCGCACCTGTTCCAGCTGCTGCTCCAGCTCCCGCAACTGCGCGTTCGGGGTCCGCAACCGGAGCCGGACCCGGGCCCCCGCCTGGTCGACGAGGTCGATCGCCTTGTCCGGCAGGAAGCGGTCGGTGACGTAGCGGTCCGACAGCTCGGCGGCCGCCACCAGCGCCTCGTCGCGGAACCGCACCTGGTGGTGCGCCTCGTAGCGGTCCCGGAGACCACGCAGGATGGCGATGGTGTCCTCCAGCGTCGGTTCGGGGACCAGGATGGGTTGGAACCGCCGTTCGAGCGCGGCGTCCTTCTCGATGTTCCGCCGGTACTCGTCGAGTGTCGTCGCGCCGACCACCCGCATCTCGCCCCTGGCCAGCGAGGGCTTGAGCATGTTGCCCGCGTCCATGGTGCCCTCGGCGCCGGCGCCAGCCCCCACGACCGTGTGCAGCTCGTCGATGAAGATGATCAGGTCGTCCCCGTGCTCCCTGATCTCGTCGATCAGCTTCTTCATCCGCTCCTCGAAGTCACCCCGGTAGCGGGTCCCCGCGACCACCCCGGTGATGTCGAGCTGGATGACCCGCTTGTCCAACAGCAGGTCGGGGACGTCGGCGTCGACGATGCGCTGCGCCAGCCCCTCGACGATTGCGGTCTTGCCCACACCGGCGTCCCCGATGAGGACCGGGTTGTTCTTGGTGCGCCGGGAGAGCACCTCGATGGTCTGCTCGATCTCCCCGTCGCGTCCGATCACCGGGTCCAGCTTGGCCTCCCGCGCCGCGGCGGTCAGGTCCCGGCCGTACTGGTCGACGGTGGGCGTGCTGGTCTGCTGCGCCCGCTCCGGCGGAGCGCCGCGCCCCGAGAACGCCGACCTCAACGCGTTGGGGGTCACGTGGGCGGCGGTCAACAGCCGCCCCGCGTTCGACTCCGGGTTCGCCGCCAGCGCCAGCAACAGGTGTTCGGGGCCGATGTAGCTGGCGCCCGTCGCCCGGGACAGCTGGTGGGCGTCCAGCAGGGCGCGTTTCGCCGCCGGCGCCAGCGTCGGGGGCGCCTCCCGGGGTTCGCCGGAGGCCGGCCCGTGTTCCTCCACGGCCGAGGCCAACGCCCCCGGATCGGCCCCCGCCTCCTCCAGCAGTTCCCGGGTCGGGGCCACCTGGGTGGCGGCCCAGAGGAGGTGCTCGGTGTCGACGTCCGCCCGAC
Source organism: Actinoalloteichus sp. AHMU CJ021 (assembly GCF_002895405.1). Lineage (NCBI taxonomy): Bacteria > Bacillati > Actinomycetota > Actinomycetes > Pseudonocardiales > Pseudonocardiaceae > Actinoalloteichus > Actinoalloteichus sp. AHMU CJ021. The sequence continues at coordinate 4,892,428 of NZ_CP025990.1, forward strand.
CCCAGTCGGCCGTCTTCCGGGCGGCCCTGGCCATCAGCTCCCGCGCCTGCTCGCTCATCAGCAAGGTGATGTCCACCCGTCGCGCGGGGTGGCGCTGCCCACCGCTGCCGAAGAACCGGGCGAGGAACTCGTCGAAGGAACCCCCGCCGAAGCCTTCCGGTCCCCCGCCGAGGCCACCCTCCGGGCCGAAGTAGCCGCTCATTGCCAACCTCCCAGTGCTGACGACCTGCCGTGGCCCCGCTGTCGGTGGCACGTGGCGCGGCCAGCCCGGCGTCGTCGGCCCGGCGAGGCGGCCCACACCGCTCTGCTCACACGAGGCGCGTCTCCCGGGGGTGCCCGAGTGGGGGAGGAACAAACGCCGCTGGCCGGTGGGACGCGCGGCGACCCGGCTGGTGGTGGGTCGGCTATCCTGCCGCGATGCGGGCTGGGGCGCGGGACGAGGACGAGTGGGCCGGCGGTCTCGGCCGTCGAGCGCGGGCCTGGGCGGACGAGGCGGTGCGGCGGGTGCAGGCGGACGCGAACCGTTCCGCCGACACGCACCTGCACCTCGTGCCGCTCCCCGCCGACTGGGGGATCGACCTCTACCTCAAGGACGAGTCGGTGCATCCGACGGGGAGCCTCAAACACCGGCTGGCCAGGTCGTTGTTCCTCTACGGCCTCGCGAACGGGTGGATCACCGAACACACCACGATCATCGAGGCCACCAGCGGGAGCACCGCCGTGTCCGAGGCCTACTTCGCCCGGCTCCTCGACCTGCCCTTCATCGCCGTGATGCCCCGCACGACGAGCCCCGAGAAGATCGCGCTCATCGAGCGCTACGGCGGGCGGTGCCACTTCACCGACCGGCCGATCGAGATCTACTCCGAGGCCCAGCGGCTCGCCGAGGAGACCGGCGGGCACTACATGGACCAGTTCACCTACGCGGAGCGGGCCACCGACTGGCGGGGGAACAACAACATCGCCGAGTCGATCTTCGAGCAGCTCGGCCAGGAACGGCACCCCGTCCCCCGGTGGATCGTGGTGGGCGCCGGTACCGGCGGAACCTCGGCGACGATCGGCCGCTACCTGCGGTACCGGCGCTACCCGACCCGGCTGGCGGTCGTCGACCCGGAGAACTCGGCGTACTTCCCCGGGTGGACCACGAACGCTCCCGACTACGCCACCGGGATGCCCTCCCGCATCGAGGGGATCGGCCGTCCCCGCATCGAGCCCAGCTTCGTGCCCAGCGTCATCGACCTGATGATCCCGGTGCCGGACGCCGCGAGCATCGCGGCCGTGCGCCACCTGCACGAGATGACGGGTCTGCGCGCCGGTGGTTCGACCGGCACCAACCTCTGGGGCAGTTGGCAGCTGATCAGCCGGATGCTGGACGCCGGGACGACCGGCAGCGTGGTCACCCTGCTCTGCGACGGCGGCGACCGCTACGACCACACCTACTACGACGACTCCTGGGTGGAGCGGCAGGACCTGGACCTGGCGCCGCACCGCCGGACCATCGACGAGTTCCTCGCCTCCGGCACCTGGAAGCAGGGCTGACCTCCCGGCACCGGACGACCGCCGACCAGGGTCACGCCGCCCGGAGGTGCAGGAGCAGCCCGTGCGCGGGGTGGAGGACGGGCAGTTGCAGCCCGACCGCGTCCAGGGCCCGTCCGGTGAACACCACCCCGCCTTCCTCGATCCACCGGGGCAGCGCGACGGCGGACCCCGAGGTGGGTTCGCCGACCTCGGTGCGCAACCGCACCAGGTACCGGTGGTCGGGGTCCAGGCCGGGTAGCCGGACCCGCCCGGGTACCGCCCCCGTGGAGGTCCCCAACCGGGCGTAGGAGAAGACGGCCTCCCGGCTGTCCGGCGCCACGACGCCCCGGACCAGGGCCTCCGGGTCGGGGTGGTCCACGTGGACGACGCGACCTCCGTGCAGCAGCCCCCGCAGTTCCCGGTACAGGGCGGCCCAGGCCCGGATCGCGTCCAGTTCGGCCTCGTCCCGCCCGACGAGGTTCCATTCGATGCCGGCGTGCGCGCCGAGGCTGGTGAGCAGGCGGAACCGCAGGTCCGTCACCCGTCCCGTGGTGTGCGAGGTGGGGCCGCCGACGTGGCTGCCCACGAGCTCGGGAGGGAGGAGGACCTCGGTCCAGCGCTGGATGACCTGACGCTCGACGGGGTCGTTGGTGTCCGAGGCCCACACGCGGTCGGTCCGCTCCAGCACTCCCAGGTCCACGCGGGCCCCGCCGGACGAGCAGGACTCGATCTCCAGCCGAGGATGCCGTTCCCGCAGCCTGTCCAGCAACCGGTAGACGCCCAGGGTCTGGCCGTGGACGCCCGCGCGCCCCGTCGGTCCGTGGACGGCTTCCAGCAGGTCGCGGTTGTGGTCCCACTTGAGGTAGTCGATCCGGTACTCGGTGACCAGCGCCGTCAGGCGTTCGAAGAGGTGGTCGGCGACCTCGGGTCGGGACAGGTCGAGGACGTGCTGGTGGCGCCAGGGGAGCGGTAACCGCCCTTCCGCCGCCAGCACCCAGTCCGGGTGGGCGCGGTAGAGGTCCGAGTCGGGGTTGACCATCTCGGGTTCGACCCACAGGCCCACCTCCATGCCCAGCTCGCGGACGTGGTCGAAGACGGGGCGCAGACCGTCCGGGTACTTCCCGGGGTCGACGTGCCAGTCGCCGAGGCCGGCGCGCTCGTGGCGGCGCCCGAGGAACCAGCCGTCGTCGAGGACGAAGCGTTCGACCCCGACCGAGGCCGCGACCGAGGCCAGTTCGCGCAACGTGTCGACGTCGTGGTCGAAGTAGACGGCCTCCCAGGTGTTCAGCACCAGGGGGCGGGGGGTGCGGGGGTGGTGCCGGCGGGAGCGCAGCCAGTCGTGGAGCCGGGCCGACAGGCCGTCCAGGCCCCGGTCGGACCAGGAGAAGCACACCCACGGCGTGGTGTGGGTCTCCCCGGGTGCGAGGCGGACCTCCCCGGGGCGGAGCAGCTCACCGCCGCCCAGCGTGGCCGAGGCCTGCCCGGCCCGTTCCGGCAGTCGTTCGGCCAGGTGTGTCTGGTCGCCGCTCCAGGCGACGTGGACGCCCCACACCTCGCCGTGCCGGAACCCGAACCCGGTCTGGCCGGCGACGAGCAGCAGGGGAGCGTCGTGCCCGGTCCGCCCCCGTCGGCTCTCCCGCGCCCATGAACCCTCCACCAGGGGGCGCCGCTGGGGGCTGCGTTCCCGACACCACCGGCCGGTCAGGTCGAGGAGTTCCGTCGCCTCGTCCGGCAGTGGGAGAGCGCTGACCAGCCCTCCCACCGTCCACGCGCCGGTCCCGGTGTTGGTCACGCGGTGGCGGGTCCTGACCAGCCCACCCGCCTCCATCCGCAGCGTGACGGTGACGGCGAGCCCGGAACGCTCGTCGGAGGCCCTGACGGTGAGTTCCCCACCGGACCCGCTGGCGGGGTGGCCGTCCGAGGGGTGGTCGAGGTCGACCTCGTGGACCGTCCACCGGGGATGCGAGACGGCGCCCTCGCGGTGGCCGGCGAGCGCGGGCCGCCCGGACCAGCCGTCGGCCTCCCCGGCCAGCAGCGGGAACCAGCGGGGGAAATCCACCGAGCTGGGTGGCGCGGGTTGTTCGACGCCCGTGCGCAGGGCGGCGCCCAGTTCGGCGTCGACCTCGCCGAGGTCGGCTCCCCAGTGCAGCACCCGGGGCGTCCCGGACGCCGGCACGTCGAGCACGAGCGCGGTTCCCGCCGCGCGAAGCGCGATGATCCCGTCCGTCATGGTTGCGTTCGGCTCCCGGGTCGGTGGGCGGCCCCCGCGTGCGGTCGCGGGCGCACCGGTCGACGATCAAGGCAACCACCGGGGTGGAGCCAGGCACAAGGCGACGACCGGGTGTTGGTCACCGTTGTCCGATCGCTGTCCTCCGCCTGGCCCTCGGCCTCGGGGTCCGGCCAGCGGTGCGCGAGTGGGAGGCGGCGGGCCGCCGCGGTGGCGGAGGTGGAGCGGAAGCGCGTCCGAATCGCCGGCCGGCACGAGGTGGGTGGGGAGGCGACGCCGGGCGCTGCCGGGTCACGGGCCCGGCAGCCCCGCCCGGTCGGAACGGCACGGGGTTCGGGGCCAGTGGGAGGAGCGTGACCGCCGGCGCCGCGAACCGGGGCGGTGAGCGCCCGTCGCACCGGCGGGTCGCTCGACGCGGTGGGTTGGTCCACCCGGGCCGGGTGTCCTGCCCGCCGCGTCGTGGTCGGCCGGCGAAGGAGAGGGCGGCGCCACGCGCTCGCGCGGTCCCGCACCCGTCACGGGTGGCCGAGGGCTCCGCTCGGAGTACGGGTGCTCCGAGGAGGTGGCCGGTGCTCGTCGTCGTCCGGGATGGCCACGGGGAGATCAGCCCTGGTCCCGCACGACGGGCCCGAGGAGCGGTCGAGTGCGCGGACACGTGCGGGCCGGAGGCGAGCTCAGCTCTGGGCGGAGGCCGTTCGCACCGGCATCACCATGCGGGGAGCGCTGGTCAGCGCCGGTCGGTACTGACGGGGGGTCTGCTGCCGGGGCACCTGGGCGGTGCGCATCCAGGGTTCGTACCTGACCCACCGCCCGCGTAAGAGCTTCGCCTGGTACAGCGCGGCATCCGCCGCACCGACCCACTGGGGGAGGCTGGGCTGGGTCCGCGTCACCCGCCGGATCTGGGACACCTCGGCGACGCCGATCGAGGCACTGGGCGCCAACCAGCCGCCGTCGGCGAGCTGGATGGGCTCGGCGAGCGCCTCGACCAACCTGTCCAACACCGAGGGATCGGCCAACTCCGGGAGGGCCGCCACGAACTCGTCGCCGGCGAACCGGCCGACGACGGCGGCGGGCCCGAGCGTCGCGGTGATCCGTTCCGCCTGCACCGCCAGGACGGCATCTCCCGCCGAGTGGCCCCAGGTGTCGTTGACCTGCTTGAACTGGTCGAGGTCGACGAAGAGCACGGCCGGGTCAGGGCACTCCTCCAGGAGGGGCCTCGCCTCGTTGCCCCACGCGGCCCGGTTCCAGACCCTGGTCCGCTCGCAACGCCTACCCGCCTCGACGGCCTCCAACAGCGCGCGGTTGCGCCGTTCGAGCCCCCGGATCCGCTGTTGGAGCACGGCGGCGTGCAGTGCCCACATGATCCAACCCCCGGTGATCAGCGCCGCCATCACCCAGGTCACCGCGCACCGCCCGGGTGCGCCGTCAACTCGCCCCTGCACCTGATCATGCCTGCCCCTCCCGGCACCCTGCCCTGCGTTCCGGAGACCCCCTGCTGGGCGGCGTACGAGTTCCCCGCTCGCGTTCACGCGAATACCGGCCGCGTCGTCCATCTCAAGTTGTCGCCCGGACAGGCGTATCCATTCCCCGACACCGTTACCCCCGGTCGGGGGGAGTGGATGCGACTCACGGCCCTGCTGCTCTACTCTGCTCTCCGAATGCTGACTAGTATTCTTAACACTACCCCCGACGATAGGGAGCGCCAGTATGGGCTGTCAAGGATTTCAGTCACGGAGCGTATCGCCCGATCGGGGGATGCTTCGTGGGAGTCGCAATGACGGTCGGTGACAGCGGGTCCTGGTCCATCGCCGAAGCCCTGAACCGGCTCATCGACGACTACAAAGAGCGCACCGGACAGCCCAAGCTCAGCATCCGCGCCCTCACCCGCCAAATGCGTTCCGACGGCGTGACGATTTCCCACGGCACACTCCAGAACCTGGTCAACGGCACCCACGGGAATCCCGGCCGCGAATTGCAGAACAGCCTCGCGCGTTTCTTCGGCGTCAGCCCCGTCTACTTCGACGCGCCTCCCACGTCCCTCGAGGTCGAGGTGATGGGGAGGTTCGCCGACCTCAGCCCGGAACGCCAGGAGGCGGTGCTCCAGCTCATCAACGACCTCCACGCGGAGGAACACCCGCCCGGCGAGACCGGCGACCACCGGCCGCGATGAGGCGCCGTCCACCCCGGTTGAACCTGGCGCGAGCACTGCGGCTGGCCAACGAGGCGGTCGCCACGCTGACGATCCCCGACCCCTGGGACCTCCGGGAGTTCACCGAGCACGTCGCCGAACGCCGGGGGCGCCCCATCCGACTCGTGCCGCGCACGATGAGTTCCTACCGCTCCATCGCCTCCGGCCTGTGGGTGCGTGAGCCCGACGCGGACATCGTCGTCTTCGACGCCACCTCCAGCCCGCTCCACCAGGAGAACACCGTCCTGCACGAGCTCGCCCACATGCTGCTCGACCACCGAGGCGTTCCCCTGCCCGGCCTGTCACCACCGGGAGGTCCCACCCGGCCGACGGCCGAGGCCGGCGGCGCCGCCACCACCAGACCACCGGATCGCCGCGAGGGGGACCCGCCGGAGGAGGTGCCGGCCCGGGTGCTGCACCGCGACCACTACCCGGACCAGGCCGAACTGGAGGCCGAGACCCTCGCCTACACCATCTGGGAGGCGGCGGGGGCACCGAGGGCCCTCGTCACGGATCCGCTGAGCAGGATGACCGCCGCGTTCGAGCACGGTCAGCGAAGGAGATGATCGACGATGCGGGATGTCGTCCAGTTGGCGGTGATCGGGCTCGCGGTGGCCGCCAGCGTGCTGAAACTGCTGCACTTACGCCGGCCCGGTACGAACCGGTCCGCGATCCGCGCGATGTGCGGTTTCCTCGTCGCGATGGGCGCCGCGCTCATCATGGAGTCCGCGGCGGTCTCGCCCTGGCTGGACGAGGTGCTGGGGCTGTCCGCCGCCTACGCGCTCAAGCACACCGCCGTGCTCACCTCGTTGTTCTGCCTCCGCGCCGCCTTCCTCTGCTGGGTGTGGGAACCGGGGCGCCCACGGGCCCGGCGGATCAGCGTGCACGCCGTGATCCTCGTCGGGGTGATCGCGACGCGCTGGGTCCTGGGACTGCTGGCGGGCGACGCGGACGTCGCGGCCGCCATGCGCTCGGAGTGGACCGAGGCGCCCTGGAGCGCCGCCGCCATGATCCTCTACGCCCTCTACGTCGGGCTCTCCGGCGCCTCGATCGCCGCGCTCGCCTGGATGTGGGCCCGGCACAGCGACCGGCCGTGGACCGCCAGGGGGCTCCGGCTGATCGCGCTCGGCTGCGTCGTCGGCATCAGCTACCTCGCGCACAAGGTCGTGTTCCTCGCCCTGGTCCTGGGCGGGTGGCAGCCCACCTACGACCAGTACCAGGTGGAGTGGGCGCTCATCGTCTGCTGCGCCGCCCTGCTGTTCGCCGGCCTGGCGATGCCGCTCATCGCCACCGGCCTGCCGGCGGCGGTCCGCCTCGGCCGGCACCGCGCCGCCTACGGACGGCTCGGTCCCCTGTGGATGGCCCTCACCCGGGTGCGCCCGGAGGTCGTCCTGGCGATGCCCCAACCCTTCGTCCTCCGCTACCTGCCCGCCTCGGTGGGACGCCTCTGGGACCGCGTCTCGCTGGGGAACCTCTCCCTCCGCCTGTACCACCGGGTCATCGAGTGCTGGGACGTCCTGGTGTACCTGCACGGTCACCTCTCGGACCAGATCCGGTCCGACGCCTACGAGCGGGCGCACGCCGAGACGGGTGACCCCCACCAGGCGGCGGCCATCAGCGAGGCGGTGATGATCGCGGTCGCCCTGCGCCGCGCGGAGGGCGACCACCCCGTGCTCCCCGAGGGCGAACGGGCGAGACCGATGGACTCCCACCACACCCTGTCCGAGAACATCGCCTGGTGGCAGCGGGTGTCCCACGCCTTCCGCTCCCCGCTGACCGCCCACATCGCCGAGCGCTACCAGCGGACGGCCGCGCCCGTCTGAGGTACCCCGTCCGGATCAGCGGGGGCGCCGGGAGGTGGTTCGCGGCGGGACGTCGACCTCCTCGATCCGGAGGTCGTGGCGTGGGCCGGGGTCGCTGCCCCCGATCTCCTCGGTGAACACGCAGACGCCGGTGGCGACGTCGAGCCGGACCCGGTGGGCCTCCGCGTGGCGGAAACCGGGGCCCCGGTCGGGTGGCGGCGCCCCGGCCTCGGCCTCGATCCGTTCCGACTCCGGCGAGAACAGCAGTGGGCAGCACGAACAGCGGGGGTCGTAGTCCCCCGTCGGGGTGAGCACCGCCTCCCACGCGGTCCGGCCGTGGTGCTCGACGACGGCGAGACCGCGCACCGCGGTGGCCGGCGCCCAGCCACCGGTGTCCGGATCGGTGCCGTCCGCCAGTTCCACCGGATCGAGCATCGCCACCCAGCGGTAGTCCTGGTACATCGGTGCGTCGAGGTCACCACGGCCCAGCGGTGGTCGGCGGCGCACGAGCCCGTCCTCGTCCAGTTCCGGCGGGTGGTGGCTGATCGGGTCCCCCCGATCCGAGTCCCCCCGATCCGAGTCCCCTCCCCAGGTCGGCGACGTCCCTTCCCCGTCGCGGTAGCGGGCGGGCGGGCGGCGGGGGAACCGACCGGGGGCGGGCGCCATCCCGTCGCTTCGCGGTGGGCGTGGGCCGGCACTCACCAGCAGCGGTCGTCCGTCCGGTGTCTCCACCCGCAGCGCGCCCCGGCGGCTCGTCCAGGCCCGGACCGCCGGCGCCCGACCTGGCCACCACACCGTGAAGGTCAGGTGGTCCCAGCGCCACGGCGCGGAACGGGCCAGCGCGGCGAACCGTTGGGGAGTCAACTCGAGCACCGGGGGATCCTCGCCGACCCGCGTCCGGGGAGCAACGCGGTTTCCCGGTGCGACGCGGGAGGTGGCTCGCGCATTCGGCCGGCGGGGTCGGGCGGTCCGGCGGTCCGGCGAGTCGGCGGGGAAGAACGGGAAGGGCCGAGGGACGCGGATTCGTGCATTGTGAATTTGTTTCGCAATTGACCCCGGTGTGTTGGTCCGGTGTCGACTCCGCATGGTTCATCCGCCCACGACGCGACCGGCAGTTGGCGGTAATGCGGGCGTCCGTCTCGGTACTACGGTGAGTACCGGAGGACGGCGTCCATTTCTCCTCGGCACGATCAGCGCGTCCTCCGGTGCACCCGACGCGACGTTTCCCGGCAGGCGAGGGGTGGAGTCGGTGGTTGATCGGACACGTCCGCCGGAGGAACCGGCGGAGCGAACGGGGGAGGACCGCGTCGGTCGTACGGGCGCGCGGTTCGGAGGTCCCCGGCGCCAGCGATCCCACGCCGATCGGACGACCCCCGACGTTCCTCATGGCACGGAGAGTGATCGGCGACGCGGTGTTCTCGGGCGAACCGGGGCGCGCTTCGGTGGAGCCCCACCGCCGGTGGAGGAGGAGCGGGATGACCCTCCGTTCCCTTCCGGCGACCCGGTCGGAACCACGGGCGCGAGGTTCGCGGCGACGGACCGCCGGCGGGAGCCAGGGGGACCGCGACGTGACGTCGTGGACACCGGGGACCTGGTCGTCTCCTTCGAGGCCCTGCACCACGGTCGGTCGGGCCCGACGGGGACCTCCGGCGAGGACGAGCCGGCCTGGCCCTCGACCGACTGGTCCGTGGATCCGGAGGCGACCGGGGGCGAGTCCTCATCCCTCGTCCGCCCCTACGCCTGGACGCGGGGACGGACGCGCGCGCGGGAGGACCTGCGGGTGGAGACGCTGGTGTCGGTGAGCGACCGGGATGAGTCGCTGCGCCGGCACGGCCTCACCCGGGAGTACCGCGGCATCATCCAGCTCTGCTCGGAGCCCCTCTCGGTGGCCGAGGTCGCCGCGCGGCTCGCCGTCCCCCTGGGGGTCGCGAAGGTCCTCCTCGGGGACATGGCGGAGACGGGCAGCATCGTCGTGCACCCGGCCGCCGCCCTGACCGGTCGCCCGGACACCCACCTGATGCTCCGGGTTCTCGACGGACTGCGCCGGCTGTGATCCCGGCCCCCCGCTCTGGGGAACGGCCACATCAGGCAACGGCCGGACCCGTCGTTCGTGGTCGGGGGCCGGTGGCGGGTGGCGGGACGCCGTCAGCGCCGACCAGGTGGGGGAAAGCGCTTGCCCATCTGGTGGTGGGTGGAGCAGGCTGAACGCCCATGACCTCGAACAGCGCGCTCGCCCCGCTGTCCTATCGCCCCTTCCGCAACTACTTCACCGGCCGGTCCGTCCTGCTGCTCGGTGAGGCCATCGCTCCCGTCGCCCTCACCTTCGCGGTACTCGACCTGACCGGGAGCACGGCGGATGTCGGGCTGGTCCTGGCCGGGCGCAGCATCCCCCTGTTGCTGTTCCTTCTCGTCGGTGGTGTGGTGGCCGACCGGCTGCCGCGCCACCTCGTGCTCCTCGTCGGTTGCCTCGTCTCCGCCCTGACCCAGGGCGCGGCGGCGGCCCTCGTGATCACGGGAACGGGCGAGGTCGGTCAGCTGGTGGCCATCGAGGCCGTCAACGGCATCGCGGCCGCGTTCGCGCTGCCCGCCACCAACGGGATGGTGCCCCAGCTCCTGCCCTCGACGCTCTGGCAACGCGCCAACGCGTTGGTCGGCTTCAGCAGGGGCGGGATCACCGTGATCGGGGCATCCGGAGGTGGGGCGCTGGTCGCCGTGCTCGGGCCGGGCTGGGTCCTCGCCTTCGACGCCGGGTGCATGCTCCTCGCGGCTCTCTTCTTCGCGCTCATGCGCCTCCCCAAGCGGGTGAGCGAGCGCGGTGGGCGCATCGTGGCCGACCTGCGGCACGGCTGGACCGAGTTCGCCTCCCGGCCGTGGCTGTGGCAGGTCGTCTCGGTGTTCTCCCTGGTCCACGCTGTCACGGCCGGAGCATGGCTCACCCTGGGCGCGAGCATCGCGGACGACACGGTCGGACGCGCGTGGTGGGGGGCCACCCTCGGAGCCCAGGCCGCCGGCGTGGTCGTGGGCACCGTGGTGATGCTGTACTGGGGACCTCGGCGCCCGCTGGCCACCGGGCTGCTCCTGCACCTGACCTTCGTACCGATGTACCTGGCGGTCGTGGTCGCGCCGCACCCGGCCGTGCTCCTGCCCGCGGCGGTCCTGGCCGGCGTCGGTGGCGGGATCTTCATCGTCTGCTGGGAGACCTCCCTCCAGCGCAACGTGCCCTCGGGCGTGCTGTCCAGGGTCATCTCCTACGACATGCTGGTGTCCAGGGTGGCGGTCCCGTTCGGACAGCTCGCCGGCGGCTACCTCGCGCTCCGCTTCGGGGAACCGCCGGTGCTGCTGGTCGGCACCGTGCTCGCGGGCGGGGCCGTGCTCTCGTTGCTGGCCTCCCGCTCGGTCCGGGGCCTCGGCACGGACCCGGCGGCCGGCGTCGCACTCGAACCGACGCTCTCGCCGGTCGGCGACGACCGGGCGGCCCCCACCCGGACCGGGAGCGGAACCTGACGCCTCGCGCGGAAGCCGAGTGGGCTGGGAACCGGGGAGCGGCTGGACGCTGGAGCGCGTCCTCCCCACCCGACTCGCGGCGGACGGGTGGCCCCCCGCCGACGGGGCAACCACCGGAGGGACCGCCCGATCGCCGGCCTCGGCCCGGGTTTCGGCCGGGAAAGGACCGCGCGCCGTTCGGGGGGTTCCGTCGACAATCGTGTCGATTCGACCGAAGGCTGGCAGGGGAATCGAACGCACACCGGATTGTCGAGTTTCCCGAGGTGCCAGGTCGGTGCGCTCGGGAACGGGGTGGTGCGGATTCGGGTGTCAGTTCCCCGGTGCGGAGGAGGCGGCTCGATCGGGTTCTCGCGGACCATCGCCGCCCTCGGCCCGAGGGGGTGCCCGCGAAGCGGGGACGCCGGATCTCCGGCCGGTACTGATCCCGTGACCACGCATTATGTCCCTGGCTGCCCCGGGTGCCGAGCCAACCCCGACCCGCCGGACGGCGTATCGGGACACTCATCGGGAAAGCGGGATCTCCTCGGGGGATTCGTACGAGATTCCGCCGTGATGCGCCTTCGAGTTTCGCGGCGGCGCGATCGGAGTTCGCCGAGGAGGACTCGAACGAGGGGTGTCGAAACGATTTCGACGACTCCGGTCGAACGCGTGCCGGTGGTCCGGAAAGGCCGGGAAAACCTTGACTTCCGCTTTCGTCCCGGGTGAGGCTGGCTGCTCGGGGGAATGGGCGCGCAGCGGAAACGACAGCCTCGACGTGAGGAGAACTGGGAATGCGACCACGCATCCTGCCCGCCTTCGCCGCCGTCCTCGCGGCGGCGACCGCGGGTGGAGCCGGCCCCGCCGTCGCCGGAGCGAGTCCCGACGTGCCGCGCGCCACCGCCGACCCGTCCCCGGCCGTCCTGGCCCACGAGCAGGCCCACGACTGGCGCAACGTGGAGATCGTGGGCGGGGGTTTCGTGACGGGCATCGAGTACCACCCGACGGAGCCCGGCCTGGCCTACGCGCGCACCGACATCGGCGGTGCCTACCGGTGGGACACCGGGACGGAGCGGTGGCTGCCGCTGACCGACTGGATCGGGTGGGACGACTACAACCTGCTCGGCATCGACAGCATCGCCCTCGACCCCTCCGACCCGGACCGGGTCTACCTCGCCGCCGGCGCCTACAGCCAGGAATGGGCCTCCACCGGCGCGATCCTCCGGTCCTCCGACCGAGGGGAGACCTGGGACCGGGTGGACCTGCCCTTCCGGCTGGGCGGCAACGAACCGGGACGCTCGATCGGTGAACGGCTGGTGGTGGACCCCAACGACGACGACGTCCTCCTGCTCGGGACGCGGGACGACGGGCTCTGGCGCAGCACCGACCAGGGAGCGACCTGGGCCGTGGTCGACGGCCTCCCCTCCACGGGCCAGGCCGGCATCGGGGTGGGGCCCGTCCTGTTCGATCCCGCCAGCGGAGAGACCGGCGACCCCACACCCGTGGTGTACGCCTCCGTCTCCGGGGAGGACGCCCCGCTCCACCGGAGCGACGACGCCGGCCGGACCTGGGAACCGGTCCCCGGGCAGCCCACCGGCCTGATCCCGCACCAGGCGGCGCTGTCCACCACCGGAGCGCTCCACGTCAGCTACGGCGACCTGCCCGGTCCCTACGAGATGTACGACGGCGCCGTGCACACCCACGACCCGGGGGCCGGGACGTGGACCGACATCACCCCGCTGCGGCCCAACGAGGGCGAGGAGGCCGGGTTCGGCTACGGCGGCCTGGCCGTCGACCCCACCGACCCCGACACGCTGATGGTCGCGACGATGGGGCGTTGGGGACCGGTCGACGACATCTTCCGCACCACCGACGGCGGCCAGAACTGGGTGTCCATCCAGGAGGGGCAGAACCTCGACACCTCGGTGTCGCCGTTCCTCGACTGGGGAGACACCCCGAAGCTCGGCTGGATGATCGGGGACCTGGAGATCGATCCCTTCGACCCGGGCAGCGTCCGCTACGTCACCGGAGCCACCATCTTCGGCACCGACGACGTCACCCCCGCTGACACCGGAGCGGCGACGGACTGGTCGGTCCGGGCCGAGGGTCTGGAGGAGACGGCGGTGCTCGACCTGGTCAGCCTCCCCGACGGACCGCTGATCAGCGGCCTCGGTGACATCGGCGGATTCACCCACCACGACCTCACCACCAGCCCGCCGGCCGGGATGCACCAGAACCCCATCCTGGGCAACACGACCAGCCTCGACCACGCCGAGCACGACCCGGCCACCGTCGTCCGGGCCGGGACCGGTGACGGCCCCTGGGCGGCCTACTCCACCGACGCGGGCGACAGCTGGCAGCCGTTCCCGACCCAGCCCCCCACCGTCTCGGGCGGCGGCACGATCGCGGTGTCGGCGAACGGCGACGCGGTGGTGTGGACCCCGGAGGACGGCGTCGCCCACCGCACCACCGACCTGGGCCGGAGCTGGACCCCGTCCTCGGGGCTGCCCGACGGTCTGGCGGTGCGCTCCGACCGGGTGGATGCCGCCGTGTTCCACGCCGTCGACCCGGAGGAGGGCGCCCACTACCGCAGCGACGACGGCGGGGCGAGTTTCGCCCTGGTCAACGACGACGTCCCCGCCACCGGACAGGCGCAGTGGAAGGCGGTGCCCGGCGTCGCCGGCGAGGTATGGCTCGCCGCCGGCTGGGGCGGGCTCCTCCGGTCCACGGACTCGGGGGAGAGCTACGTCCAGGTCCTCGACGAGGCGCACACCGTGGGGTTCGGGGCGCCCGCCCCCGGGGCGACGGCCCCGGCGGTGTTCGTGACCGGTGTCGTCGACGGCGTGCGCGGCGTCTTCCGGTCGGACGACGCCGGCGCGACCTGGGTCCGGGTCAACGACGACGACCACCAGTACGGTTGGATCGGCCAGACCATCACCGGGGACCCGGACCGGCACGGCCGCGTCTACCTCGGGACCAACGGCCGGGGCATCCTCTACGCCGATCCGATCGGCGGCTGAGCGCGCTCGGTGGGCGGACCACCCCGTCCGCCCACCGACCTCCCGGAACCCTCACCGGCTCGGGAGCGCCGTCCTCAGCTGGCGGTCACCGCACCGAGGCCGCGCAGCGCGCCGACGAGCGTGCGCATCACCGCCACGGACTCCTCGTGGCGCATCGACGGGCTCTCCACCTCCCCGGCGCGCACCGCCCGGTGGACCTCGCGGAGCTGGTGCCCGTAGCCCCGGCCCTCGATCGGGTGCTCGAACACCTCCGGGTCCCGGCCCGGGTTGACGAGGGTCAACGCGCTCGGGTTGAAGAAGGGGTCGGCGAGTTCGAGCCGGCCGGCCGTCCCGACCACCGACGCCCGCGCCGTCTGGTGCGCGAGCAGCGTGCAGCCCAGGGACGCGTACCTGCCGTCCGGGTAGCCCAGCAGCAGACCCGCCTCCGCGTCCACCCCGTTCGCGGCGAGGCTCCCCCGAACGGTGAGGTCGGTGGGTTCGCCCAGCACGAGGTGCGCGAACGACACGGGGTAGACCCCGAGGTCCAGCAGGGCACCGCCGCCCTGCGCCGGGTCCCACAGCCGGGCGGCCGGGTCGTAGGGCACGGCGAACCCGAAGTCCGCCCGCACCGAGCGGACGTCGCCGACCGCGCCGTCCGCGAGCAGCGCGCCGAGCCGGCGGATCAACGGGTTGAAGCGGGTCCACATCGCTTCCATGAGGAACAGCCCCCGGGCGCGGGCCAGCGAGGTCAGCTCCTCGGCCTCGGCCACCGTCACCGTGAAGGCCTTCTCGCACAGCACGTGCTTGCCAGCCAGCAGGGCGTCCCTGCTGATCTCGTGGTGTTGGCCGTGGGGCGTGGCGACGTAGACCACGTCCACGTCCGGGTCGTCGAGCAGCTCGCGGTAGTCGCCGTAGGCGCGTCGCACGCCGTGCCGGGCGGCGAACTCCTCCGCCCGCTCGAGGCGACGCGAGGAGACGGCGTGCGGGATCGCGTCCGGCAGCCGGGCCAGATCCTCCACGACGGTGCCGGCGATGCCACCCGTCGCGACGATCCCCCAGTTCAGCGGCCTGTCCGGTTCCACAGTCACGATCAGTGAGACTACGCGGGACTGTCACACGGGTGGGTGTGGACTGACCGGATTCCGCCGTCCTCTTCCGTCACTTCCGAGGTGGGGAGGGGCGGCCGGGTTCGGGTCGACGGCACCAGGGGACGGCCCGACACTGGGGGAACCCGGAGCGGGACACCCCGCCCGGAACGAGCCCGGAGTGAGAAGGACGGCGATCCGCATGCCGGACAGCACGCGGCCCCCGGTCCGCGCGGGACGGGAGTCGGGGTGACGCGCCGCGCGAGCGGCGACGAGGGCGCGCCCGGCGGCGGCCACGAGGACCACGCGGAACAGGCGGATCACGGCCACGCGGATCACGGCCACGCGGATCACGCCTCGGTCTTCCGCCGACGTTTCTGGGTCAGCCTCGTCCTCGCCGTCCCGGTGGTGCTGACCAGCCGGATGATCTCCGACTGGTTCGGCTACCCCGTCGCCGACCCGGTCGCGTGGGTGGCCCCCATCCTGGGAACGGTGCTCTTCGGGTACGGCGGTTGGCCGTTCCTCGCCGGTGCCGCCACCGAGCTGCGGGCCCGGAGACCCGGGATGATGACGCTGGTCGCCCTGGCCATCTCCGTCGCGTTCGTCGCCAGCGCACTCACCACCCTCGGGTTCGGCGGGTGGGACCTGGACTTCTGGTGGGAGCTGGCGCTGCTGATCGTGATCATGCTCCTCGGGCACTGGCTGGAGATGCGGGCCCTGGGGCAGGCCAGTGGGGCGCTGGAGGCACTGGCCGAGCTGCTGCCCGACGAGGCGGAGTTGCTCGGCGACGACGGGGAGCCCCGCCCAGTCCCGCTCCCCGAGCTGCGGGTGGGGGACGTCGTCCTCGTCAGGTCCGGCGGGCGGGTCCCGGCCGACGGCACCGTCGTCGCGGGGAGCGCCGAGGTGGACGAGTCGATGGTGACCGGCGAGTCGCAGCCGGTCACCCGGGAGGAGGGAGACCCGGTCGTCGCGGGCACCGTCGCCACCGACTCCGCGTTGCGCGTCCACCTCACCGCCGTCGGCGACCAGACGACACTGGCCGGCATCCGCCGGCTCGTCGCCGAGGCGCAGAGCTCGAGTTCCCGGGCGCAGGCCCTGGCGGACCGCGCCGCGGCCGCCCTGTTCTACTTCGCGCTGGTGGTCGGCCTGCTGACCTTCGCCGTGTGGTCCCTCCTCGGCGAGACGACCTCGGGTGTGGAGCGCACCGTGACGGTGCTCGTCATCGCCTGCCCCCACGCGTTGGGGCTCGCGATCCCCCTCGTCGTCGCGATCTCCACCTCCCTGGCCGCCAGGGCCGGGATCCTGGTCACCAGTCGGCTCGCCCTCGAACGGATGCGGACCGTCGACACGGTCGTCCTCGACAAGACCGGGACCCTCACGACCGGACAGCCCTCCCTGGTGGGGGTGGAGGCCGTCGACGGTGACGCCGAACGCGTCCTGCTGCTCGCGGCGTCGGCCGAAGCCGAGTCGGAACACCCGCTGGCCCGCGCGCTGGTCGCCGCCGCGCGGGAGCGCGGCGAGCTCGAACCGGCCGCGGACTTCCGCTCCCTGACGGGTCGGGGCGTGACGGCACGCGTCGGAGGCGTCGACATCGCCGTCGGCGGCCCGGCCCTCCTCCGCCAGCTGGGACTCCGCGTGCCCGAGCGGCTCGAACCCGCCACCGGGAGGTGGGCCGAGCGGGGCGCGGCCGTGCTCCACGTCGTGCGGGACGGTGAGGTGGTCGGGGCGGTCGGGCTCGCCGACACCGTGCGCCCGGAGTCCACCGAGGCCGTGCGCGGGCTCCGCGCCGAAGGGCTCGCCGTGCTCATGATCACCGGGGACGCGCGGCACGTCGCGGAGGCCGTGGGGCGCGAGGTGGGTGTCGACGAGGTCATCGCGGAGGTGCTGCCCGAGGACAAGGACGCCGCCATCACCCGGCTCCGGGACGAAGGGCACCGGGTCGTGATGGTGGGCGACGGGGTGAACGACGCCCCCGCCCTGGCCAGGGCGGACGTCGGGATCGCGATCGGTGCCGGCACGGATGTGGCGATCGAGTCGGCCGGCGTGGTCCTGGCCTCCGACGACCCGCGCGGTGTGCTGGCCGTCCGGCGGCTCTCGGCCGCCACCTACCGCAAGATGTGGCAGAACCTCGCGTGGGCGACTGGTTACAACCTGGTCTCGGTTCCCCTCGCCGCCGGCGTGCTCGCCCCCGTCGGTTTCGTGCTGCCCCCGGCCGTCGGGGCGGTCGTGATGAGCCTGTCCACCATCGTCGTGGCCCTGAACGCACAGCTCCTGCGCCGCGTCCGACTACGCCCGTCCGGGTGAGCGGGTGGGGTTGGGAGCGTCGACGGCGTTGGCCCACGGCCAGCCGGGCGCGGTGGCCCCCTTCAGTAGGATCCCGGGCGGATGGAACCACCATCGTGCGCGTTCCCCACCGCCCGGCCGCCGACGGTCCTCCCCCTCCCACCGGTCGGGCACCGTCCTGCGGCGCAGGCCGGTCACCGCGCGCCCCGTCCCTGCTGACACGACGAGGAACCCTGACCATGACTGTGAGGCCGTGGACCAAGGCCGCGCTGCTCGCGGCGGTGACCGCCGCGGCGCTGGCCGGCTGCACCTCCCACGAGATCAACAGCGATCCCGAGCCAGCCGGCCCCCAGTTGGAGTTCACCTCCGAACCGTCCTACACGGAGGAGGACATCGCGCTCGCCCACGACATGGTCGCCCACTACGAGCGCACCGTCGCCCTGTTCGATGCCCGAGGCGAGGAGAACGCGCGCCTCACCTCGCCGGCGCTGCGGGAGTACGCGGACCGCACGGCCATCGAGCACACCCGGCTGAAGGACCGCTTCGTCGGCTTCTCCTACATGACGGGCCAGTGGCCACCCCTCGAACCGCTGGACGACCCGCCCGCGTTGCCCGGTGACGAGGAACTGTCCCCGGCGGAGCAGGTGGTGGAGACCGAGCCCGAGGCCGACCCGTCCGACGCCGAGGGGGAGGGTGAGGGGCCCGAGGAGAGCCCGTGGCCGAGGGTCCAGCGGCTGGAACAGCTCCAGGGCCCGGAGTTCGACCGGTTCTGGCGGGACTCGCTCGTGGCCAGCCACGAGATCGCGTTGGAGAAGGCCCGGATCATGCTCGACGAGGCTCCCGCCCGTGAGCTGCGGGAACTCGCGCAGCGGGTGCTCGACCGGAACCCGGGAGAGATCGAGGAGCTCCGCGCGCTCCCGCTGTGAGCCGCTCCCGAACACGCACACCGCCGGCCCGTCGTCCACTCTGGACGGCGGGCCTGCGGCGTTCCGGGGGGTTCGCTCCTCGGGTTCGCCGCCGGCCACCGGCTGGCCGCGTGACCCGGGGGCGCTCGCCTTCGCGGGCACCACCCGGGCGCGGGCACCACCCGGCGCGGCGACGGCGCGGGGCACCGCTCCCACCACCCGGGCGAGCCCCGCCTTCCGCCGACTCCACGGCACTCCGCCCGCACTGCCTGTCCGGGTACTCCCCCGACGGACACGCCGCGGACCCCGGGTTTTCCCACGGTGAACCGATAGCCTGGGGCGGATGAACGGGTGGAGGAGCGCGCACGGCCGGTGGCTGGTCCTGCTCGTCCTGCTCGTCGGCCTCGTCGGCGCCCACCACGTGGTGGGCCGCGCGACACCGACCGCCCCGTCCCCGGTGGCCGTGTCCTCGTCCTCGCCGGCCCCGCCGCAGTGGGCGGTCGGGTCCGATGCCTGCTCGTCGTGCGCCGGGACACCCGTGGTGGCCGAGGACTCCCTGTTCCACGTTTGCGTCGCGGTGGTGCTGGCCCTCGCGCTGGCCGCCCTGGCCCGCCGCCCCCGCCCCCTCGTCGAACTCCGCCCCACCCGCCGGCACCGGGAACGCCGCCGGCGACTCCCCGAGGTCACCCGCGCCCCCCGCGTCGCGTTACGGCTCGCCGGGCTGGGGCTGCTGCGGCTGTGACGGTCGCGCCGTGGCCGCCAGCCGCGGCGTCGTCGCGTCCACCCGTCTCAGCCACTCCCGAGGAGAACGCCCGTGACCACCCGTTTCCCGCTCCGCCTCGTCCTCACCTCGGCCGCCGCCGCCGTCGGCCTCGCCCTCACCGGCTGTTCCGACGGCGGCCAGGACACCGGTTCCGGCACCACCGGTGGGGACACCGCCCCCAACGCCGCCGACATCGAGTTCGCGCGGGACATGGTCCCCCACCAACGGCAGGCACTGGAGATGGCGGAGCTGGCGCCTGAGCACACCGAGAACGCCGAGATCCAGGAACTCGCCGACCGGATCGAGGGCACCCAGTGGCCCGAGCTGGACCAGCTGACCTCCTGGCTGGAGGAATGGGACGAGGAGGTCCCCGAGGACGGTGCCGGCGGGGACGGGAGCACGTCACCGTCCGCGTCCGCCGTGCCGCCCCACGGACTGCTGTCCGAGGACGAACTCGGTCGACTCGCCGAGGCCGAGGGGGACGAGTTCGACCAGCTCTGGCTGTCGATGATGCTCATCAACCACCAGGGCGGGGTGGACCTCGCCCAGGCCGTGCTCGACGAGGGGGAGTCCCCGGAGGTCGCCGAGCTGGCCGAGCGTGTCCTGAACACCCAACAGGCCGAGATCGACGAGATGCAGACCCTGCTGCCGCAGGGCTAGCCGCCGAGGTGACCGGCACGGGCGGACCCGGGCGGTGTCCTCCGGGCACCGCCGGTCCCCGGCCGCCCGGTCATCTCGGGGCGTTGGCCACCAGCAGGTCGGTGACGGACGCCTGGTTGAGGATGTGGGCGCACCAGGCGAAGTGGCCGTCCGCTCCGGACGACGAGTAGGCGGTGGCACCGGTGACCGCGTAGGCGGCCAGGTAGGTGAGGAGCAGCTCGACGGGGTAGCCCAGCTCCGCGTGGACCGCGTCGACGAGCCGCTCCCGCTTCACCCCGGCGTCCGGCCCGTACATGTCGTGGAACCCGGCGGCGGTGGCGGCGTCGAAGGCGTTGTCACCGGCGGTGGAGACGAAACCCCAGTCCAGCAGCGCGGTCACCGATCCTGCCTGGTCCACGAGGATGTTCTCCGGGCAGATGTCCCCGTGCACCACGGCGGGCCGCGCCACCCGGACCCTGTCCAGCAGGACGAGGAGCCCGTC
The DNA here is from genome assembly GCF_002895405.1 of Actinoalloteichus sp. AHMU CJ021. Classification (NCBI taxonomy): domain Bacteria; kingdom Bacillati; phylum Actinomycetota; class Actinomycetes; order Pseudonocardiales; family Pseudonocardiaceae; genus Actinoalloteichus; species Actinoalloteichus sp. AHMU CJ021. The sequence goes on from NZ_CP025990.1 coordinate 4,912,816, forward strand.
GATCTTGCGGTCGAGCTCGTCGACCGCCGAACCCAGCGGCCCGCCAGCGGGACCCGCCGGGGCGCGACGACGCACCAGCGCCGCGAGCGCGCCTCCCCACGACCGGTGTCCCGCCCACAGGGGACGCGGTTCCCCGAACACCGGAAGCGCCCGGCTGGCCGGGCCGGCCACCGTCGACGCCAGTGCGGACACCACCTCGACGGTGATCTCCACCGCCCGCTCGCCGGTCACCTCGCCCCGGGTGACGATGTCGGCCAGGGACGTCCCGGGCAGGTGCCGTTCCAGGCTGAGCACGACACCGTCGACCTCCCGGACCTCCTCGACGTACGGGGTGGCGAAGGGAAGCCCCTGGTCGGCGAGTTCCCGGGAGAACGCCACGAGGGGGGAGAGCTGTTCCGGGGTCCTGGCTCGCCACACCTTCGCCACCAGGTCGCCGGTGAGGCGCCAGACCTCCCCCTCCATCCCCCCGGCGAGCCGCTCCGCGCCCGGGTGGCCGAGACGGGCCAACAGGTGGGGGACGTCGGTGGCAGGCGGAGTCATCCGTTCCTTGTACCAACGGCGTCACCCTCAACGCCACCGGTTTCCCCCGCCCGGTGGCCCGTCCGCGCACCCGAGGTGACCCGCGTCGGTGCGTGTCGTCGGCCCGGACCCGACCCGGCCCGGGGCTGTGGCCGTCGCCGATGTCCCGGCCCGGTCCGGCGCGCGGGACCGGGGACGCCGGGCTACGTCCCGACGCCGCCCAGGACGGCGTCCTCTGCGGCGTAGTCGGCGAACCCGTCCCCGTACAACCGGACGATCTCGGGGAAGGCCTCCCGCCACCCCCTGCCCTCAAGCGCTTCGGTCAACCAGCGCACCGCCGGGCGCACCGTGTCCTCATAGGTGGTGACCGGCCGGTAGGACAGCTCGCGTTCGGCCGCGCCGAGGTCCAACACCACGTCGTGGGGGACCGACCACGGGGTGGCACCGACACCGCCGCCCAACGGCGGCCCGTCCAACAGGAGGAGTTCCGGTGCGTGGCCGGCCGCCTGGCACACCCACCGCACGATGTCGAGGACGGAGGGAGGATGCGGATCGCCGGCGTTGAGCACCCTGCTCCCGGGACGGGCGGCGGCGAGCCGGACGAGTTCGGCGAGGTTCCGGGCGCTGGCGGTGTGGAACACGCCTGCTCCCCGGTGGGCCAGCGCGACGACAGGACGACGGTCGACCGCGCGGAGCAGGGGCCACAGCTCGCGGGGAGCGGTCGAGCCGGGACCGTGCACGGCACCGGGCCGCAACACGGTGACCGGCAGCGCGTCGCAGCGCAGTACCACGCGTTCCAGCGCCGCCTTCCGCGCCGCGTAGCCGGAGTCGCCCGGTGCGACCGTCCGGTGGTCCTCCCGGAGGGGGACCGGGAAACGGGGGAAGTCGGTCAGCCCGCCGGACAGGCTCCGGCCGGCCTCGTCGACGTAGACGGCCGCGCTCGACACCACCACGGCCGAACCGACCAGGTCCGCCAGGGCGCACAGCTCCCGGCCGTGCGCCTCGTCGTAGGCGATGGTGTCCACCAGCACGTCGGCGCCGCCCTGAGCGGCGAGGGCGGCGCGGAGTGCGCCGGGCTCGTCCCGGTCCAGCAGGGTTCGGCGCACCCCCAGCTCGGCCCAGGTCGAGGGCACGGGACGGCGACCCCTGTCGACGGTCCGCACCTCCCACCCGGTGCGGACCAGACCGAGCACCACCGCTCGTCCGATCTGGCCGGAACTGCCGAGGACGACGGCTCGTTTCGCCATGCCGAGAAGCCTAGGGGCCGGTGCGGTTCCGTGTGCACGGCTGTTCACGGCGGGTGAACACCTGGGGGAGACCGGTGCCGGAACGGCTCCCCTCCCCGGGCTCTCCCGGCGTCGGTTCCCCCGCGTGCGGCCCGCCGCACCGGGCGACCTCCGGTCCCGTGCCGAGACCAGGCCCGTGGCCCCCGCTCCGAACCGACCGGGAGCCTCGGTCCGCTGACCTAGGCTGACCGCATGAACCCGACGCCCGCGTCCGCCAACCACAGCCAGCCAACCCCGGTCGACCTCGTCGTCTCCGGCGGTGTCGTGCTCACCCTGGACGCCGAGGACACGGTCCTGCCCGCCGGCGCCGTCGCCCTCGGCGAGGGCCGGGTGGTGGAGGTGGGGGAGGCCGCCGCCGTGCGGGCCAGGTACCCGGACGCGCCGGTGCTCGACGCGACGGGCTCGGTGGTCTTACCGGGTCTGGTGAACACCCACACCCACCTGGCGATGTCCCTGTTGCGGGGCACCGCCGACGACGTCGACCTCCAGGGCTTCCTCGCCAGGGTGATCCCGCTGGAGCAGCGCCTGCTCACGGCCGACAACGTCGCCGCCGGGGTGCTGCTCGCGCTCGCCGAGTCGCTGCGGGGCGGCACCACCACCGCCCTGGACATGTACTGGTTCCACCAGGCCGCCGCCGGTGTCGCCCGGCGCGCGGGTTTCCGCCTGCTCGCCGGTCCGACCTTCATGGACGTGCCGGACCTGCCCGACGGGATCAGTGACTTCGGTGAACGGCTCCGCCTCGCCGACGCCGAGCTCGCCGGCCGGGAACCGGACGCGCTCGGCCGGCCGAGCGTCTTCGCGCACAGCACCTACACCCTGGACGAGGCGCAGCTGCGGTCGGTCGGGGCGCTGGCGAGGGAACACGGGGCACTGCTCCACGTGCACGCGGCGGAGAACCAGACCGAGGTGGACACCGTCCTCGACCGGACGGGGAGGCGGCCCGTCGAGCTGTTGGCGGATCTGGGCCTGCTCGGTCCGGACACGGTGTTGGCCCACGCCGTCTGGCTGACGGACACCGAACTGGACCTGGTCGCCGACTCGGGGGCGTCGGTGGCGCACTGCCCGGTGTCCAACGCGAAGCTCGCCGCCGGGATCGCGAGGGTGCCCGACCTCGTCGCCCGAGGCGTGCCCGTGGGGCTGGGCACCGACGGTTCCGCCTGCGCGACGGGCCTGAACCTGTTCGACGTGATGCGGTACGGCGCGCTCCTGCACAGCGTCCACACCGGGGACCCGTCGGCGGTGGGGGCGCGGTCGGTACTGCGGATGGCCACGGCGGGCGGTGCCCGGGCCCTGGGGTTGCAGGACCGGTTGGGCTCGTTGGAGCCCGGGAAGTTGGCCGACCTGGTCGTCGTGCGCACCGACCGGCCGCACACCCGGCCAGAGCACGACCCGTACTCCACCGTCGTCTACGCGGCGACGGCCGCCGACGTGCGGCACACGGTGGTCGGCGGCGAGGTCCTGGTCCGGGATGGCCACCTCGTCGGGATCGGTGACGAGGAGGTCGACGAGGCGGTCGCCCGCTGGGGGCGCCACGCCTCCTCGGCGACGGGCTGAGCGCGCGACCCCCGGGACCGTCACCCACCCGCGGTGGGGTGGGGAGTGCCCCGGCGGGAGCACCCGAGGGAACGGCGTGCCCGGCGGGGCACGCCGAACCGGCCGGCATCGGCCCGGCGACGCTCCCCGCTCGCCGCGACCACGCGGTGATGGACGGTAGTCGTTCGGATACCTTGTGTGATCAATGACGGGCCGCTACCAACATGGTGGTGGTCGTGGTCAGGTCCGAACGGAGGCCGCCCATGAGTGAGACAGCGCCCGGACGCATCACGGAACTGCCGCTGCACATCCGACGGCACGAGTTCGCCCCCGCTCTGGAGATGCGGGAGATCCGCGAGCGGGACGGGATCGAGCTCGTCCACACCCCTTTCGGGTTCGACGCCTGGATGGTCACCCGGCACCGGGACGTCCGCGAGGTCCTGTCGGACCCCACCCGGTTCAGCAACACCCAGCACGTCCTCAACAGCGCGGGCAGGTCGGGTATCTCCGACACGGCGACCCAGCGGGTCCTGGAGGGCAACCTGCTGGCCGCGGACCCGCCCGACCACACGCGGTTGCGGCGGATGCTGACCGGGGCGTTCACCGCCCGCCGCATCCGGCTCCTGGAACCCCGGGTCCGGGACATCGTCGCCGATCACCTGGACGCGATGGAGCGTGGTGGTTCGCCGGCGGACCTGGTCAGCGACTTCGCGTTGCCGGTTCCCTCGTTGGTCATCTGCGAGTTGCTGGGTGTGCCCTATGCCGACCGGGACGCGTTCCAGGAGCGCAGCGGTCAGTTGCTGGACGTGTCGAGCACGCCGGAGGAGCGGGTGCGGGTCCAGTTGGAGTCGCGGGAGTACATGCGGGAACTGGTGTTGCGGGCTCGGCGTGAGCCGGGTGAGGACCTGTTGGGCATGTTGGTGCGTGAGCACGGTGAGGACGTGGGTACCGGGGAGCTGGCCGGTATCGCTGATCTGTTGCTCATCGCCGGGCACGAGACGACGTCGAACATGCTGGGGTTGGGGACGTTGGCGTTGTTGCGGCATCCCGAGCAGTTGGCGATCATGCGGGACGATCCGGGGGCGGTGGACGCGGCGGTCGAGGAGCTGCTGCGGTGGTTGAGCATCGTCCACACCGGAACCCTCAAGGCGGTCATCGCCGACACCGAGCTGGGCGGGGCGCGCCTTCGCGCCGGTGACGTCCTCTTCTGCGGTCTGCCCATGGCCAACCGCGATCCCGAGGTGATCGACGACCCGGACCGGCTGGACGTCACCCGGGGTGGCCTGGGGCACTTGGCTTTCGGTCATGGTGTGCACCACTGCCTGGGGGCGCCGTTGGCCCGGATGGAGATGCGGGTCGCGTTCCCCGCGCTGCTGCGGCGGTTCCCCACCCTGCGGGAGGTCCCGGGCGGGGCGGAGTTCCGGTCGTTCAACGCCGTCTACGGGCTGGCCTCGCTGCCGGTCGACTGGTGAGTCCCCTTCCCGGGTCCGTGTCCGTCCGCGTCCGTCCCCGGACTCGCGCGACGTGACCGGCCGCCGTGCCGGGTGAGCGTCCCCGCCGGTTGGCGCGTTCGACCGGCACCACCGCTGGCGGGGACGTGCTCGCGCGGGGGCGCCCCGACGCTCGGCGTCGCGGGGGACCGTGGCGAATCTGGTCGTGGTGCGTCCCGGTCGCTCGCGCACCCGGCCCGAGCGCGCCTCGCGTCTTGCACGTGGTCCACGCGGGGAGGGCTGCCGACGTGCGGGTACGAGGTGTCGGTGGCGAGGTCCCGGGAAGGGGAGCCACCGGGTCGGCATCCGTGAGGGGGAGGCGGACGGAGTGGTCGCGCGCCAGCGGCGAGGCGTCCTCGCCGCCGGGTGAGCGGAGCCCCGCGATCGTCACCCCACCACGTGGCGAGGGGAGTGCGCGGGTAGGAGCCCGGTGCAGGGGGGCTTCGCTCCTCGCCGGTCTTCTCCGTGCGCATGCGGTGATTTTTAGTGGCCGTTCGGATACCTTGAGTAATATGTGATAGACCGCTATCAGTACGGTGGTGGTCGGGGACACGCCCGAACGGAGGCCGCCCATGAGTGAGACAGCGCCCGGACGTATCACCGAATTACCGCTGCACATGCGGAGGCAGGAGTTCGCCCCTGCCCCGGAGGTGCGGGAGATCCGCGAGCGGGACGGGATCGAGCTCGTCCACACGCCTTTCGGGTTCGACGCGTGGATGGTCACCCGGCACCGGGACGTCCGGGAGGTCCTGTCGGACCCCGCTCGGTTCAGCAACACCCGCCAGGTGCTCAGCGGGGCGAGCCGGCGAGGCGTCACCGACGCGGAGATCCAGCGGGTCCTGGAGGGCAACCTGCTGGCCGCGGACCCGCCCGACCACACGCGGTTGCGGCGGATGCTGACCGGGGCGTTCACCGCCCGCCGCATCCGGCTCCTGGAACCCCGGGTCCGGGACATCGTCGCCGATCACCTGGACGCGATGGAGCGTGGTGGTTCGCCGGCGGACCTGGTCAGCGACTTCGCGTTGCCGGTGCCCTCGTTGGTCATCTGCGAGTTGCTGGGTGTGCCCTATGCCGACCGGGACGCGTTCCAGGAGCGCAGCGGTCAGTTGCTGGACGTGTCGAGCACGCCGGAGGAGCGGGTGCGGGTCCAGTTGGAGTCGCGGGAGTACATGCGGGAGCTGGTGTTGCGGGCTCGGCGTGAGCCGGGTGAGGACCTGTTGGGCATGTTGGTGCGTGAGCACGGTGAGGACGTGGGTACCGGGGAGCTGGCCGGTATCGCTGATCTGTTGCTCATCGCCGGGCACGAGACGACGTCGAACATGCTGGGGTTGGGGACGTTGGCGTTGTTGCGGCATCCCGAGCAGTTGGCGATCATGCGGGACGATCCGGGGGCGGTGGACGCGGCGGTCGAGGAGCTGCTGCGGTGGTTGAGCATCGTCCACACCGGAACCCTCAAGGCTGTGACCGAGGACACCGAGCTCGCCGGCACCCCGCTCCGCGCCGGCGATGTCGTGCTCTGCGGCCTGCCCACCGCCAACCGGGACCCCGAGGTGATCGACGATCCGGATCGGCTGGATCTCACCCGGGGTGCGCTGGGGCACCTGGCTTTCGGTCATGGTGTGCACCACTGCCTGGGGGCGCCGTTGGCCCGGATGGAGATGCGGGTCGCGTTCCCCGCGCTGCTGCGGCGGTTCCCCACCCTGCGGGAGGTCCCGGGCGGGGCGGAGTTCCGGTCGTTCAACGCCGTCTACGGGCTCGCCAGGTTCCCCGTCACCTGGTGAACCCGTGACCCCCCGGGGCGGGACGACCTCCAAGCCGACCGGGACCGCCGTCGGTCCGCCACGCCCCTGACGGGCGGAACCGGCGACCGGCCCGGGTGACCGTGCTCGCCGAGCGGCGCGCCCTGCGACATCCGTCCTGTTGAATGCGCTGATGCGCGAGACACCCCGACGCGCCGACGCTCGGCGCAACAGGGAGAGGATCTCCAGGGCCGCCCTCGCGGCCTTCTCCGAACTGCCGGCCGGCGGGCCCACCGACCTCCGACTGGAGGACGTGGCCGCCAGGGCCGGCGTCGGCGTCGCCACCGTGTACCGGCTCTTCGGCGGGCGCGGGGGACTGGTCCGCGCCGCGTTCCGGGTCCTCCTCGCCGACGAGGTCTGGCCGCTCGCGGCGGTCGCGGCGACCGCCTCCAACCCCGGCCCGGCCCTGAGGGCGGCGATCGTCGAGGCGGTCGAACGACTCGTCGCCCGCCCCGCGCTGGTCCACGCCGCCCGCGACCGAGGGGCCATCGACCTCGACCTGGTCGAGAACCACCTGGGTGACCTGCGCGCGGTGCTGGTGGCGGCGCAGCACGCCGGGGAGGTACGACCGGACGCGGTCCTCCGCGACCTCGCCGCGATCCTGGTGATGACGCTGGCGACCGCGCACGACCAGGACGGCGCCGGAGTGGACCGTGCCCGCTCCCTCGCCCTGCTCCTCGACGGTCTCCGTCCCGGAGGCACCGCGCTACCCACCCCGGAGGGGACACCGCAGGGTGCCGCCGACCCGCCCGCCAGCGCACTCGGAACGGGCCGTCCCGGCCAGGCGGGGTGACCGTCACGGCCCCTGAGCCGCGCTTCCGCCCGCCGGGGTCACGGGCGGACGGGCCCGAGCGGCGGGAGCGGACGGCCGAAGCCGCCCGCCGGGTGCAGGAACACCGGCAACGCCGCGTGCCCGCTCACCAGGAACGTCCCGAGCGGCGGGAGCGCCGCCGCCGGCTGGGCCAGCGCGATGCCGGGAAACCTGTCGAACAACGCGGACACCGCGAGCTCCGCTTCCATCCTGGCCAGCGGAGCACCCACGCAGAAGTGGGCACCGTGCCCGAACGACAGGTGCCCGCGACGGCTGGGGCGGAGCACGTCGAACACGTCGGGACGATCCCCGTGCTGGTCGGGGTCACGGCCCGCTCCGCCGTAGGACACCATGATCGCGTCCCCCTCCGGGATGACGGTGCCCCCCACGTCCAGGTCGGTCACCGCGTACCGCAACAGCACGTGCGGCACCGGTGGCGCCCACCGCAACGCCTCCTCCACCGCATCCGACCACGACGCGACCCCCACCCGCACCAACTCCCGCTGCTCGGGGTGGGTCAACAGCGCCAGCACCAGGTTGTGCACCAGGTTGAGCGTCGTCTCGAACCCGGCGCCGAGCATCAACAACAGGGTGTCGTGCAGCTCCTCGTCACTGAGGGGCTGGTCGCCCTCGGCCGGCGCGCCGTGCAGCAGGGTGCTGGTGAGGTCGTCGGCGGGTTCGCGGCGCTTCTCCTCGACCATCTCCCGCAACAACACGTCGAGCCGCGCGCGGTCCCGCGCGGCGTGCTCGGATGACACCGTCGTCTGGAAGAGGTTGTCCACGCACTCCCGCAACGTGGTCCACCCCGCGCGGCGCAGGCCGAAGAGCTGGGCGATCACGGAGATCGGCAGCGGGCTGGCCAGTTCCGCGCGCAGGTCCACCACCTCGGAGGCGGGTTTGGCGGCCAGGCGCACGATCAGGTCCGCCGTGACCTGCTCCACCCGAGGGCGCAGCGCCTGGACCCGACGGGGCAGGAAGGCCGCGCTGACGATCCGCCGCAGCCGCCCGTGCTCGGGGCCGTAGGCGGTGAACATGTTCCGCAGCGACACGAAGTTGGCCAGCGGCCAGTCCCGGGGCACTCGACCTTCCCGCCAGTCCCGCCAGTGCTGGTGCGGGTCCTTGGAGACACGGGGGTCGGCCAACAGGGCACGCACGTGCTCGTGACCGGTCACGGACCAGGCCCGTACCGCACCGGGCAGGACGACCGGGACCGCCGGGCCCCGGCCCCGCAGCTTCTCGATCTCCGCGTACACGTCCCGCCCGGTCGGATCGAGCGTGACAGCGTCGAGGTGCTGACCCATGTGGTCTCCAGAGGACTCTCGGGGGATGACCTGCCCGGCCACACCAGCCGAACAGGTGACACCGAGTGTGATGCCCCGAGAACTCCTTGTGAAGGCTCTGTCAGGGTGTTGGCGGCCAGCGGCGGTCCGATGTGTCCTGCCACCACCGCCGCGCTTCCGCTTGTCCCCGCACCGGAACCGCCGGCTCGTCGCCCCTCGGCGGTTCGCCGCGCGGGTCCGAGCCTGACCGTTGACGGACGACCAGGCCGGCCTCAGCCCACCCGATCAAGGACGCCGGACGAGTGCACTACAGTCCATCAAGTGATTGATGGAAACAGTGGGCGGGCGGGTGAGGTCGTCCGGGCCGCGTTCCGCGTGGTCGCCGACGTCGGCTTCGAGGGACTCCGGCTGCGCCGCGTCGCCGCCGACGTCGGCCTCGACCAGTCGACCCTGCACCACTACTTCGCGACCAAGGACGCGCTCATCGGAGCCGTCGCCGAGTACACGACCAGCCGGCTGGCCACCACCGCGCCGCCGTGGGACCTCGAACCGCCCGCCGCGCTCATCGCACACCTCGACGCCCTGCTGGCGATGATGCGCACGGAACCGGAACTGCTCACGGTCAGCGCCGAACTCGACCTGCGAGGCCGCCGCGACCCCGAGGTGCGGCGCGAGGTGGAACGGCACGAGGCCGGGTGGCGGCAGGCCCTGTCCGCCCTCCTCACCGACCTGCCCCGCGCCGGTCTTCCCGTGGCGGAGGCCGTCGAACTGGTGATCGCCGCGGTCAAGGGCGTTCGGCTCACCCCCGAACTCGCCCCCGCCGTCCTCGACCCCCTGGCCACGCTGCTCACCGCGCCACCCGCTCCCGAAGGAGGGAACAGGTCATGAACGCACCCCACGTCCTGGTCATCGGCGGTGGCATCGGTGGCCTCTGCCTGGCGCAGGGGCTCCGCGCGGCCGGCGTCCCGGTCACCGTCCACGAACGCGACACCCACCCGGCCGGCCGGTGGGAGGGGTACCGCATCCACATCGACCCGGCGGGAGCGAGATCACTCCGCGCCTGCCTCCCGGACAGGCTGTGGCGGGCCTTCCTCGACCTGGCCGCACCGGGCGGGGACTTCGGTTTCCTCACCGAGCGGCTCACCGAACTCCTCGTCGTCGAGGAGGAGATCTCCCACCCCCGGGCCGACGACCCGGCCGAAGGGCACTACGCCGTCGACCGCCGCGCGCTGCGGCGACTCCTGCTCGCCGGCATCGAGGACGTCGTCCACTTCGGCGCCGAGTTCGAGCGGTACGAGGTCACCGACGACGGCCGCGTCGTCGCCCACTTCGCCGACGGCTCTTCGGCCACCGGAGACCTCCTCGTGGGCGCGGACGGCACCGGCTCCCGGGTGCGTCGGCAGTACCTGCCGCACGGGGAACCGGTGGCCGCCGGAGTCGTCGGGCTCGCCAACAAGCTGGTGCTCACCGACGGCCGGGGGTGGGTGCCCGGCCGGTTCCTGCAGGGGATGAACCTGGTGACCGGGGACGGCCCCTACTCGCTGTTCACCGCCGCCTACCAGCCGCCCCCCGGCGCGGAGCGGGTCCTCGCCGAGGTCACCGGGCGGACGCCGCCACCGATCGACCAGCCCTACCTGCTGACCGCGTTGGTGTCCGCCCCCGACCACCTGCCCCCCGACATCGGGGACTTCGGGCCGGACCGCCTGCGCGAGGTCGCGGCCGGACTCGTCGCCGACTGGCACCCGGTGGTCCGCCGCATGATCGACGAGTCCGAGGACGACAGCCGGGGCGTCAGCGTCTTCCGGGTGGCGCCGCAGCTACCGCCCTGGCCATCCAGCCGGGTGACCCTGCTCGGCGACGCCATCCACGCCGTCCCCGCCACCGGCGGCCTCGGCGGCAACGCCGCGCTGCGGGACGCCCGCCGCCTGACCCAGCTGCTGGCCACGACGAGCGGCGACGGGATCCTCGACTCCGTCCGCACCTACGAACGGGACCTCCGCGAACACGGCTACGCGGCCGTGCGGGACGCGCTCGCGGTGCGGGACCAGATGGTCGCGGGCGGAACCCTGGACACCATCGTCAGCCGCACCTGGATGCGGCTCTGCCGGTACGTCACCCCGCTGCGGCGGCACTCCTTCGGGTCCTCCGATGCCGACGTCAGCCACCCCCGGCCCTGGGAACTCGCCTCGCCGGCGTGAACCCGACGAGGAGGCAGTCGGAGGAGGGCCGTCCACGGTCGGTGGCGGTGATCCACCGCGGGACCCGCCACTGACCGGACCGCTGGTCCGCCCGCTGCCCCGACCCGGGTGTGTACGCACCCGCCTCGGGATTCCCTGTGGAAGGTGGCCGATGGTTGGCGTACCTGGATGGGAGTGCGTCGTCGAACGCTCGTGGCGGGCACCCCGTCCGCTGAGGACGCTAGTCTCGTGGTCATGCGCGGTGCTGGCGACCCACTGAGCATCGGGGAACGAGTGGCCTTCTACCGGCGCCGGCGGGGCCTCGCCCAGGTGGCCCCGGCGGGCATGATGGGCCGATCCGAGGACTGGTTGAGCAAGATCGAGCGTGGGGTCCGAGTGCATGGTCGATGCGCAGTCGGATCGCCGGGTGGATGTTGAGGGTCATGAGTTCCTCGGGAAGCCCAGAGTACCTCCTTGCTCTCACTGCTGGTCCGCAAGCTCCCAGACACCGGGTCGGCAAGGAAGCGGATGGAGAATTCCTGACGAACCTGCCGTCGCTGCTGTAGGAGACTACGTGGTTGGGGTCCGTACAGATTCCGGTAACCGCCCTGGGGACTACGGTGATTCCGGTTTCCTCCTCGACTTCCCTGACGACGGTCTGGGAGATGGTTTCACCGATACCCTGTGTTTCGCCGGGGATGGCGTACAGGTCGTTGTCGGTCCGACGAATAATCAAAAAGTGCCCTGACCAGTTGCGAACTACTGCCGTCACGGCGGGTGCGATGCTGTTCGCCCCGGGGCCGGATTCGTCGTAGTAGTAGTCCCGTCCGGCCCCTTGCGTTCCCTTCGTCCGTGCTCGTTTCTCGTGGGCTGCGCCGACCATGATCTCGGGCGCGAACGTCGTCTCCGAATCCGGGTTAACGGCGGGCAACCTGGGCAGGCAGTGCCGCGCCGGGCAGGCGCCTCGACCGAAGCGGCCGTGCGGTCGAGTGGGGGATGGCGGTTCGAGATCGATCACTCAGTTGGGGCCGACAGCTGAAGTGCCTCGAATATGGGTTGTGCGGCTGGGTCTCCGGGGTAGAGTTCACGTGCCTGCCGCATGGCCTCCTGGGCGAGCATGGCGAACGGCAGTTGAGATCGACGAGTTTCCTGCTTCGCTTCCTCGATCCACGGTAGTGCTGATTCGATATCCCCGGTTCGCAGTGCGGAGATGCCGAGGGTGAATCTGGCTTCGGTCGCGCGCATGGGGCTTTTCTCGGTTCCGTCAGATGCTCGGGACAGGTGAATGACTTCGTGCGCGTGCTCCGTCGCCCTTCGATCATCGCCCACCAGGCGGTAGCAGTCCATCGCGTAGAAGTCCCACTTGGTCGGGTCGATGACGAAATGGTTCTCGGGTCGGCTTGGGTGATCGTGCCGGGTGAGAAGGCGGTACCCCCCGTCCAGGGTTCGATGTACGCGATCCCGCTGCCCCATCCGGGCATGGGCCTTCGCCGATTGCGCGGCAAGCTGCACGACGACCGAAGAATGGGGAGCTGCTGCGGTGCCGGCCTCCGCGTACTGGGCGACGGAGCGTAGGCGTCCCTGCGTGAGCGCGAACCATGCGCTCAACTCGAAGGTCCATCCCACGATCTCGGCGTGTCCGGATTCCTTGCCTATCTGTAGGGCGGCAAGGCGGCTGAGTTCGGCTTGTCTGATGTTGCCGAGATCGTATTCCAGGCAACCAAGGAGCAGGGTGAGCCACCCAGCGTTGACCAGGATGTCCCGATGTTCCCTGAGCGTCGTGGGGCGTTCGAGCAGTTGGGCGCTGTACTCCAACCACTGCATGGTCTCACGGTGCAGTTTACGGGCGCCCCGCCAGGCGTACTCGCAACAGAGCTGCTCGGTGACGAGTTGCATCTGCTCCAGCGTCTTGCTACCGACATCGGTGTTGTGAAGGCGTCGCACGACGTCGCTCAGTCCCCAGGGGCGGCCCGGAGCCGACGGAGCCGTGGGAGGAAGGACCGCACGGCCCGTCGCGCGGGCAGCGGCGGCCAGGGAGCCGTCGGCGCCCAGGATCGTGTCCAGGCGATCGATCATGCCTTCGTCGGGAAGACTTTTGGAGTTCTCGCAACGGCTGACCTGGCTTTGGCTCCAGTGCGCGGCTTTCGCGAGCTCTCCCTGGCTGAGACCAGCACGCCGCCGAAGCCGCGCGAGTTCTCCTGCGAACCGTTCCATGCTGGCACCTCCCGTACCTGGCTATGCGCATCGCATGCGCCGGGTACGCATTCGGTCGACTGTGGTGCTGCTGAGGCCGATTCTAGCTCTTGGAATGGATGACAGGTGCGGGCAGAGGGCACAGCGCAACCACGACCGGATGGACGAAGCTGATGAGGTTATGAGTCCTGGTGCACGTTCGGTAGACGCCACCCGGATAGCTGGTATGGCGGCTGTTCACGACTCGCGCTCATATCGCGATGGGGTGTGGCGGCAGGAAACGCGAAGCACGCGGCGCGGATCAGTCCGCCGCTCGGCGTGACGAGTTGGACGGCAACTTCGAGGTCACAAATCTGATCCTCCCCGGGAACTGAGGACTTTGACGCAATGAGCATTTGCCGTGCAGAAGTGAAAGGTGTTCGCATGGCGAGCGGTGGTGGAGCCCGACTTCGGGCCGGGCATGACGAGGTGTTCCCACACGGTGCGCTGGTGATGCGGGTGGGGCGGGTGATGGAGCCCCGGAGCCGTGAGGAGCGGGCGCGGGGTGCGGCTCGGGTCCCCGAGTTGGACCCCGGCACCGGACACTGTCAGTGGTTGGTGACGGTGATCGACCAGGCGGCGGAGGCGCTGCCCGGCACCAACCTGCGACCAGTGGTCTTCGAGGGGCTGACCGCGGCTCCCCGGAACGACAGCGGGCAGTGCGGCCCGCCGGCGGCGGGACGAGGGCAGCGGTGTCGAGCGTGGCCGACCGGAGAGAGGGACACACCATGATGGTCCCCCAGGTGGTGGCGGCCCCAGCGCAGGGAGCGGGGGCGTTGTTCACGGTGGAGATGCCCGGCACCGGGCCGATGCTGATGGTGGACCTGGGAAGCCTGTGCGTCCAGGTCCGGTTCCACCAGGACGGCCAGGACCGGGAACACCTCGACCGGTTCCTGTCCGAACTCTCCGGGGAAGCGGCTCGGGCGCTGGCCTGGCTGCGTTCCCAGCCTCGGCACACCCACGGTCTGCTCGACGTGGACTCCGCCCGGACCGCGCTGGCCGGCTACCTGCCCGCCACCCCACCCGAGGACCCCCCAGGTGGGGCGCACCACTGGCGGGCACCTGAGCCCACCGACGAGGGGGAGTGCCACCGGTGAGCGAGGACCAGCCGGAGGTGCCCGCGTGGGAACGGGAACTGCGCGCCCTGTTCCTCACCTTCGTGGAGCACCTGCCACCCAAGGACGCGCCTGCCGAGGAGCAGCTGGCCTACCGGGAGCGGTGGGCGGAGTGCTTCGACGAGGTCGCGGACACCCTCGACGAGATCCAACGCACGGCGGCGCTGCTGGCGCGCTCAGCGCGGGACAGCCTCGACATGCTGCGCAGGTTGGCGGGCCAGTATCCCCCGGTGGCAGCCGAGGTCCCCGCCCCCCGGGTTGAGGGGCAGACCGGGACGGCCGGCCGGTTAGCAGCCTGGTGGTCCCGCGCCTGGCGGCGGTCCTCGCCCACGCCGGCCGCGCCCCGGCGGGTGCGGTTGGAGTTCCGGCGGTGCCGGACCTGCCGGAACGGCGGCTGGTGGCCCGACGGGCAGGAGTGGTGCTGGGACTGCACGGCGGCCGGCGAGTGGCGGCGGCTGCGCACCGCGGCCCGGCACGCCGCCGTCGGACGCTACCCGGGCTGAGCGGTGGCGGGACCACCACGTCCGTGCCGCCCCGTCCGCGCCCCCTGGGGAGGGAGCTCGTCCGGTGCGCCGTTCTCCGATTCCTCCCGGGCCGCCTGCGGACCCGCGTCACCCCGACGCGTTCCCGGGAACACGTCGGGGAGTCCACCCGGGCTCCCCGACGCGCGATCACGGCTCAGCGGCTCGACGGGTCACGGGTAGTAGACGTTGGGCTGCGGGACAGGGGCCATGCCGTCCCCGATGAAGAAGCTGGGGTGCGGCGGCTGGTTGTAGGCGGTGTTCTGCCACGCGATCGCCACCCGGTACTGGGTGTCGTGCATCAGCGTCGGAATCCGCAGGTCGGTGAGGTCGGTCGTCGTGTAGATCCGCAGCGCGCGGCTGTCCGACGTCCGCCACACCACCTCCTCCCGCCAGTCCCCGAACAGGTCGCCCGAGAGCGCGGGAGTGGCCTTCGTGCCGTTGTTCGAGGCCACACCGTTCGCCGTCAGCAGCCGGGTGTCCCCGTTCGGCCCGTACTTGTCGATCCTGGTCTGGTCGAGCAGTTCCCGCACCGGGTCGCCGTCCCACCAGATCAGGAAGTTCGTCGACGACGGCTTGCGCCCCACGTTCCGGCCCTGGGTGTCGCGCATGCCGTCCACCCGCGACGACCACATCTCGGCTCCGGGGCTGCCCGCCCAGATGTCACCGGCCACCCCGCGCCCGTTGTCGCCGTTGGCCGGCGTGGTGTGGATCGGCTGCCCGGTGCGGGCGTCCACCAGCCACGAACTGGGCTGGTTGCTGTTCTCGGCGACGCCGAAGACCTCCAGCCCCGGGCGGCTGGGCACGAAGTCGCCGACGTGCAGCGCGTCGCCGTGCCCGTAGCCGGTGTTCCACAACGGGGTGCCGTCGTCGTCGATGACCATCGCGCCGAAGACGATCTCGTCACGACCGTCACCGTCCACGTCGGCGATCGACAGGCTGTGGAAACCCTGCCCCCGGTACTGGCTGCCGGCCGAGTTGCTGTCGAAGGTCCAGCGCCTGGTCAGGCTGCCGTCGCGGAAGTCCCAGGCCACGATGACCGTGCGCGTGTAGTAGCCACGGGACATGATGAGGCTCGGCCGCTGGCCGTCCAGGTAGGCGGTGCCCGCCAGGAAGCGGTCCACCCGGTTGCCGTAGTTGTCGCCCCAGTCGCTGACGTTGCCCCGCGCCGGCAGGTAGTCCACCGTGGACAGCGCGGCTCCGGTCCGACCGTCGAAGACGGTCAGGAACTCCGGCCCGGCGAGGACGTAGCCGCTGGAGTTGCGGTGGTCGGCGTTGGCGTTGCCGATGACGCGTCCAGCACCGTCCACGGTGCCGTCCGCCGTCTTCATCGCGACCTCCGCCCGGCCGTCGCCGTCGAAGTCGTACACCTGGAACTGGGTGTAGTGCGCCCCCGCCCGGATGTTGCGGCCCAGATCGATCCGCCACAGCCGGGTGCCGTCCAGCC
Source organism: Actinoalloteichus sp. AHMU CJ021 (assembly GCF_002895405.1). Taxonomy (NCBI): domain Bacteria; kingdom Bacillati; phylum Actinomycetota; class Actinomycetes; order Pseudonocardiales; family Pseudonocardiaceae; genus Actinoalloteichus; species Actinoalloteichus sp. AHMU CJ021. The sequence goes on from NZ_CP025990.1 coordinate 4,929,026, forward strand.
GGTAGGCGTCGACGAACACGTTCCCGGTGTGCCCCGAGTGCGCGTTGTCCTTGGAGTTCGACGGATCCCACTTGACGACGAACTCGTACTGGCCGTCGCCGTCGAGGTCACCGACGCTGGCGTCGTTGGCCGAGTACGTGTAGTCCACGCCGTCCGGAGTCCGACCACCCGAGGGCACCTGGAGCGGGACGTCGAGGTAGTTTCCGCCGCCGAACCGCAGCGACGGTTCCGACGCGCCCTGCTCGGTGCCGTTCACCACGGCCCGGACGGTGTAGCTCGCCGTGGCCGAGGCCCCGCCGTCGAAGTAGTTCGTCGAGTCCGTGATCGGCGACGAGTTCACCCGGGTCGAACCCCGGTACAGGTTGAACGCCACTCCCGCCGGGTCGGTCCCCAGCAGCCGCCAGCTCACCAGGTTGCCGTTCCCCGACCTGGCGCTGATCAGACCCCGGTTCAGGTCCTCCACCTGCCTGGCCTGCCCGGGTGGCTGCGTGCCACCCCCGTCGACCGGGACCAGCTGCCACTGCTGGTTGTGGCCGTCGTGGTCGGAGTACTGGGAGACCCTGGCCCCGTCCTCGGTGGACCACTCCCACACCTCGAGCGCCTTGCCGCTGAGCCGGTTGATCAACCGCACGTGGCCACCGGCCGAGTCGGCGAGGCGGAACTGCTGGTTGTGCCCGTTGAGGTCGGCCCACTGCACGACGCGGGCTCCATCGGCGACGTCGAACTCGTAGAGGTCGAGGACCTTGCCGCTGTGCCGGGCCTGGATCCGGTACCACCCGTCACCCGAGGGCAGGAACCGGAACTGCTGGTTCGTTCCCGAGTTCCGGGTCCACTGCACGGCGTTCACGCCGTCCCCGGTGCCCCGTGCCTCGATGTCCAGTGCCTTCCCGCTGTGCCGGTTCACCAGCTGGTAGTAGGCGTTGGGGTCGACGGTCGCGGCGTTGGCGGCCGCCGGAACCCCAAGAGCGGCGAACACGGTGGCGATGACCGCGGTGACCGCCGTTCTCCATCTTCGCGTTGGGCGCGCTCCCGATATTCTTCCGCTGTTCGACATCGTCATTCCCTTCAGGGCCTGACCACGGCCCGGTCGCACGTCGACGTGCCTGGTGTCCCGCCGGGAGGAAGAAGGAGAAGGCCACTCGTCCGTTCGGGGCCGGCGATGTCACGGCAGCCCGGGCGGTGAGCGTGTCGCCACGGCGGAAATTCCGCGGAATACCAGGCGGGGTGGCGCCCGCCGTCTCTCGTGTCGGCGCGGGATGGCTGGTCAGGACGCAGGTCATCGAGCGGTGGCCGTGCCGTGGCCACCGGTGCCGGCTGGCTGGGCGGGAATGTTACCCAGAATCCATCGAGCAGCCAACAATGCGGAAACATCGGTACTTGTCGCCGGGAGCGGGGCCGACGTGATTCCGAGTGGGGACTCCTCGCCGGAGAATTCACCTGAAGTGCTCCGGACGGAGTACCGGCGATCGTCGAAATCGGGATCCGGCGGTGGGGCGGCGGTGGTTTCTCGTGACTATCGGTCGGCTTTCGTCCGAGTTCTCGGGAATTGTCGCCGACTGCGGCCCGGAATCTGCCGCTGGGGCTGGCCCGATGCGGCCACCGTCGACGACCAGCCACCCACCCCGACGGGGGGAAGCCTTGCTGAGCTTCCCGTCGGTCCTCGGCGCGGCGGAGCGTTCCCCCGCGCCCCGCGAGGTCCGCTCCACTCCCGAACGGGTACCCGGCCCCGCCGCGCCGGGCGGCGGGGCCGGGGTCGCGTCAGCCGTTCAGGGCGGCGCCCAGCGGCGGCTGCTCGGTCAGGACGGTCGGGACGTTCCCCACCGGAGCCCACTCCTCGCCGCAGAACTCGAGGTTGATCGCGTTGACCACCCCGAGGTGGAACAGCGCGACGCTCTCGTCCCCGGCCCAGGCGTTACCGGAGACGGTGACGTGCCGCTCGCCGTCCAGCGTCCCGAACGAGTAGGTCAGGAAACCGGGGATGCCGCCGGTGTGCCCGACGAGCGGGACCCCGCACACCGTGTTCAACGTCTGGAGCCCGAGCCCGTACTGGGGGAACAGCGTCGGATCGGTGGTGGGGACGCCGTCCGTCATCAGCGCCAGCGACTCCGGCGACACCAGCTCCCCGCCGAACAGCGCCCGGTAGAAGCGGTTGACGTCGGCCGTGTCCGACACCAGGGCGTAGGCGGCCCAGGCGAAGGACGGGTTCAGCTCGGTGAGCTCCCGCCACTCACCAGCCGGGTCCCCGGCCAGCCGGTAGTACCCGAGGGAGTGGGGGCCGGGGAGTTCCCGCTCGGTGAGCGGGAAGGAGCTGTTGGCCATCCCCGCCGGTTCGAACACCCGCTCCCGCAGCAGGACCTCCAGCGGCTCCCCGGTCACCGACTCCACGACGAGGCCGAGCAGCACGTAGTTGATGTTGGCGTAGGAGAACTCCCCTCCCGGTTCCCCGACCGGGTCCTGGGCGCCGGAGAACCGGACGAGGTCCCACGGCGTGTAGGTGCGCCGCGAGTACTCGGCGACGTCGTCGAACTCGGCGTCCTCCAGGTAGTCGGTGAGCCCGCTGGTGTGGTTCAACAACTGCTCGACGGTGACCCGGTCGGCGGTCGGCACGGAACCCGGCAGGTGCTCGGCGAGGGGGTCGGCCAGGGCGAGCCGGTCCTCCTCGACGAGCTGGAGGACCAGCGTCGCCACCAGGCTCTTCGTCACGCTCGCCGCCCGGAACACCCCGTCCGGCGGTGTCGGGACCCCGGTGCCGAGGTCGGCCACCCCTGTGGTCAGGACCTCCTCGTCCGCGCCGTCCCGGACGCGGAGCTGGATGCCCGGGTACCCGGCTGCCTCCACGGGTAAGCGGAGCGCGTCGAGCATCGCGCTCCGGTCGGAGTCCCCGTTCGTGTCCGGCGGCGCGGCGGAGCCGGCGCCGGGGTCGGCGAGCGCCGGGGGCGCCCCCAACGCGAGCAGCGCTGCCAGCGCGCCGCACACCAGCGCTCGCGGTGTTCTCTGGTGCTTCATCAGGATGTGGTCCTCCCTGGACTCGGGTTCGGCCGTGCCTAACCTCGGCGGGAAGCACGCTAGGTGCGCGACCAGGACCCCGGCATCGGTCGACCGGGCGGAGACGATCACCCGAAGGTTGGAAGCGCGGCCCTGCCCGGATCCTCCTTCCGGCCGCCCAGCCCCTGGGCGCCCCGGCACACCGCCGACCCGGTCGGACCCCTCGGCGGCTCCCACCGCGAGGTCCGACCCGCACGGGCCGGCGGCGCCCGAACCGGTTCAGTCCGCCACGACCACCGACAGCTCCGCCCCGGTCGCCGACAGCAGGACGCCCTGCTCGTGCGGCTCCCAGGTGCCTCCGCGCACCGCCGTCACCGCCGCGACACCCACCACCAGCACCCGCCAGCCCGCCGCGGCCCCGGCCACCACGCGAACGGTGAGCGTCGCCCCCGTGCGGGTGGTCTCGAACTCGACCCCGGTCTCCCCGGCCAGCGTCGGAACGGCAGTCCTCGTCCTGGTCAGTTCCGGTGACCAGCCCACCCGCAGCGTCAACCCCCGCGTGTAGTCGTAGTCGGGGCGGTCCGACCGCCCACCGAGCGGGACCACGGCACCCGGGCGGACCAGGACCGGCAGCCCCAGGAAACCGTGCCGCTCCCGGCGCCAACCGGGGCCCTCCATCGGCTCCCCGGTGACCAGGTGGGTCCACCGGCCCGAGGGCACGTAGTACTCCACCTCGCCGTCCGCGCTGAGCACGGGCGCGACCAGCAGGTCATCACCCAACAGGTACTGCCTGTCGAGGTAGTCGCAGGCGGGGTCGTCGGGGAAACCGAACCCCATCGACCGCATCACCGGCCACCCGTGGTCGGCGGCCTGCCCCGCCGCACCGTAGAGGTAGGGCATCAGCCTGCACTTCAGCTCCGTGAAGAACCTCGCGACCTCGACGGACTCCTCGTCGAACTCCCACGGCACCCGGTAGGACCTGCTGCCGTGGAGCCGGCTGTGGGAGGACAACAACCCGAAGGCCAACCACCGTTTGAACACCCCCGGGTCGGGGGTGCCCTCGAACCCGCCGATGTCGTGGCTCCAGAACCCGAAACCCGACAGGCCCAACGACAACCCGCCCCGCAGGCTCTCCGCCATCGACTCGAACGTCGACTCCGAGTCCCCGCCCCAGTGCACGGGAAACCGTTGCCCGCCCGCCGTCGCCGACCGGCCGAACACCACCGCCTCCCCGTCGCCCCGCTGCTCGCGCAACACCTCGAAGACCGTCTGGTTGAACAGGTGGGTGTAGTAGTTGTGCATCCGCACCGGGTCCGAACCGTCGTGGTACACGACGTCGGTCGGGATGCGTTCCCCGAAGTCGGTCTTGAAGCAGTCCACGCCCATCGCGAGCAGGCCACGCAGCTTGTCCGAGTACCAGGCCCGGGCGGCGGGGTTGGTGAAGTCCACGATCGCCAGCCCGGGCTGCCACAGGTCCCACTGCCACACGTCGCCGTTCGGCCGCCGCAGCAGGTACCCCTCCCGCAGCCCCTCCTCGAACAGCGGGGACTTCTGCCCGATGTAGGGGTTGATCCAGACGCTGACCCGCAGGCCCCGGTCGTGCAGCCGCCGCAGCATCCCCGGCGGGTCGGGGAAGACCGCCGGGTCCCACTCGAAGTCACACCACTGGTACTCCCGCATCCAGAAGCAGTCGAAGTGGAACACGCTCAGGGGAATCGACCGGTCGCGCATCCCCTCGATGAACCCGGTCACCGTCTCCTCGTCGTAGGAGGTGGTGAACGAGGTGGACAACCAGAGCCCGAACGACCACGCCGGCGGCAGCGCCGGCCGCCCCAACAACGCCGTGTACCGGGACAGGATCTCCTTCGGCGTCGGCCCGTAGATGACCAGGTACTCCAGGGTCTGGCCCTCAGTGCTGAACTGGACGCGGCCCGTGTGCTCGGAGGCCACCTCGAACGAGGTCTGCCCCGGTTCGTTGACGAAGACGCCGTAGCCCCGGTTGGTGAGGTAGAAGGGCACGTTCTTGTAGGACTGCTCGCTGCCGGTCCCGGCGTCGGCCTGCCAGATGTCCACGACCTGGCCGTTGCGCACCAGCGGCGTGAAACGTTCCCCGAGGCCGTAGACGAGCTCGCCGACCCCGAGCGAGAGCTGGGCCACCGAGTAGTGCCGGTCCTCCTCGGTGACCGCGATCCCCGTGCCCTTCCGGCCCGTCCGCGTCAGCACCCGGCCCTCGGCGAGGAAGTCCAGACTCCACTCGGCCGAGGTGTCCAATCGCAGCGACAGCCGCCCACTGGTCAGCTCGACCACCGGCCCGACCCGCTCCACCTTCGCGGTGGTGTCCGGCTCCACCGCCAGGGAGAACTCCGGGGACCGCGGCCGCCCACCGGCGAAATGGGTGGTGCGGACCGCGATCACGTCCGGCGCCGGCGTCCACCAGTGCGTGGTCAACACCGGGCCGTACAACGTGTCCCCCCGATGTCTCACCGCCCGGGTGGCGGCGTGCACGGTCACCGTCTCCCCGGTGGTGACCACGTCCCGTGCCTCGGTGGCGTAGGACGCGCGCACACCGTCGCGCATCAGCCAGACACCGTTGGTGAACTTCATCCGCTTCCTCTTCCCACTGGAAGGTGCCCGGCCGGGAAGCCGAGCGTTCTGACGTCGACGAACGCGCTGGAACGGGCGGATCGGTGATGCTGGTCAGCCCCGGGCGGACCGCTCCCGGTGACCGGCGATGGCACGCCGGTACCAGTGGTAGCTGTCCTTGGGCGTGCGGGTCTGGGTGTCGTAGTCGACGTGGACCAGGCCGAACCGGCGGTCGTAGCCGTAGGCCCACTCGAAGTTGTCCAGCAGGGACCACGCGTAGTAGCCCCGGACGTCGACCCCGAGGTCCACCGCCCGCGCCACCGCCCCCAGGTGTTCCCGCAGGTAGTCCACCCGGCCCTCGTCGTGCACCACCCCGTCGGGACCGACCTGGTCGGCCTCGGCGCTCCCGTTCTCGGTGATGTACAGCGGCGGCAGCCCCGGATAGCGCTCCACCAGCCCGGTGAGCAGGTCGGTGAGGGTGGAGGGCACCACCGGCCACCCCATCTCGGTGGTCCGCGCACCCGGCCACCCGGCCGCGACCGCCCCCACGTCCCACGCCGTCCGCCGGGCCGGATCGGCCTCGACCCGAGGCGCGGGCGCCACCCGGCTGGGGGCGTAGTAGTTGACGCCGAGGAAGTCCAGCGGCGCGGCGATCACGGCGAGGTCCCCGTCCCGCCGGTAGGACCCGTCCGCCAGCGGCCCCCAGGTCTCCCGCTCCCACTCCGGGTACCGGGCACCGAGGATCGGATCGGTGAACGCGAGGTTCCGCAGCGTCTCCGCGCGCCGAGCCGCGGCGATCTCCTCCTCGCCGCCACCGACGGCGGTGATCCGCTCGGGGTTCAGCGTGATGCCGACCTCCCCGGCGCCGGCGTCCCGCAGGCACGACACGGCCAGCCCGTGGGCCAACAACAGGTGGTGGGCGGCGGCCAGCGCCGGCGTGCCCTCCCGCGCACCGGGCGCGTGCCGGCCCTCGGCGTGCCCGATGAAGGCGGAGCAGAACGGCTCGTTCAGGGTGATCCAGCGGGCCACCCGGTCACCGAGCCGGCCCACCACCAGGGACGCGTAGTCAGCGAAGCGGTGCGCCGTGTCCCGCGCACGCCACCCCCCGGCGTCCTCCAACGCCTGGGGCAGGTCCCAGTGGTACAGGGTGAGCGCCGGCGCCACCCCGGCCGCGAGCAGCTCGTCCACCAGGCGGTCGTAGAAGTCGAGGCCGGCCGCGTTCGCCGGCCCCCGGCCCTCCGGCTGCACGCGGGGCCACGCCGTGGAGAACCGGTAGGAGTCCACCCCGAGGTCCCGCAGCAGGGCCACGTCCTCCCGGTAGCGGTGGTAGTGGTCGCAGGCCACGTCCCCGGTCTCACCCCGGGCCACCCGACCCGGGGTGTGGGAGAAGGTGTCCCAGATGGAGGGTCCGCGACCTCCCTCCCGCACCGCCCCCTCGATCTGGTAGCTCGCGGTGGCCACACCGAAGACGAAATCCGGCGGCAGGACGGGCAGGTCGGACAAGGGTCGCTCCTCTTCTCGTGGATGTGAACGGTGCCTCGCCAGCCGCCCGTGGGGACGGCGCGGCCGACGAGGTCCGCCGCGCGCGCCGTGCCGGGGAGCCCGTCGACGGGACACCCGGCGGCCGCGCGGCTGCCCTCACCCCGCCTCGCGGGGCGGGGCGACACTCGGGCCTGGCAGCAGGTCCGGCGGGATGAGGACCCGCGTCCCGCTCGTCGGGTCATCGACGGCGGCGATCGCCAGGGCTGTGGCGTGCTCGGCCATCCGTTCGACGGGCAGCTCGACGCGGCGGAACGCGACGTGCTCCGGGTCGTCGGGCAACGTGCCGATCAACACCACGGACACGTCCGAGGGAACGCGCATCCCCTGTTCCGCCAACGCGTCGACCACCACCCGCGCCGCCGCCGCGTCCTGCACGGCCAACGCCGTCGGCGCGTCGGGCATCGCGAACAGCGCCGCCAACCGCCGCCGCAGCTCCAGCCGGTCCGAGGTCGAGTGCAGGATCTCCACGCTCCCCGCGAGCTGCCCGGCCGCGCGGCGCGCCCCGGCGAGCCCGTGCGCGGCGTAGCTGCGCCTGGCCTGGATCTCCTGTTCGGTGACGGCGAGGTAGGCGAGCCGGTGGTGTCCGGCCGAGGCGAGGTCCCCCAGGGCGAGGACGGCGGCCTGCTCGAAGTCCAGGTCGGTCCACGGGGTGCCGAGAGTGGTGGTGGGCCGCCCCACCACCGCGATCGGGAAGTTCGCCTCCCGCATCGCCTCGATCCGGGGGTCGTCGAGGTCGACCGCCATCAGGATCCCGGCGTCCGCCAACCGCCCCCTGGCGATCCGCCGCAGCCCGGGAACACCCTCCTGCGCGGTCATGAGCAGCAGGTCGTGGCCCTGGCGGACGGCGGCGACGCTCAGGTCGTGGATGAAGCGCCCGTCGACGGCCCGGTAGGACCGGGTGGTCTGGGGGAGGGCCAGGGCCAGGACCCTGGTCCGCGCCGCGCGGAGCGCCCTGGCACTGGCATGGGGGTGGTACCCGAGTTCGTCGATCGCCTGGCGCACGACCTCCCGAGTGCCGGCGGAGATCTTGCGGGCACCGCTGAGCACGTAGGACACGGTGCTCGTGGACACTCCGGCCCTCTCGGCGACGTCCTTGATCGTGACCATTCCGCTCCTTTGCGGTCCGGTTTGAGGCGACTGGGGTCGAAACGATTCACCTGGTGTCGTTGATCGGAAAGTAGAAGCTTCGACCAACCGGTGTCAATGCTCCGAACGGGCAGCCCCACCAGGAACGGGCCACCGGGGGAGGGCCGGCGCCCACGCGGGCGGGGCCGGACTTCGCCGCTCGGGGAACGGATCACCGGGACGTCCGGACCGCCTTCCGCGTCTCCCGGAACCCCGGGCGCCGGGTCCCGCCCCCTCCGCCCCGAAACTGAACACGGTGGCGCCCACTCCGGACGCTGAACCCACCGCGACACCACCACCGGAACCGCGTGCCGCCCCGCCTCCCCGACCAGTGGCGTCGAAGACCACCGCCCGGGCTCCGAGGGCGCTCGCGGCCTCGGTGAGCACGTCGGTACGGCGTCCGCCGCCCCGGGGCCCGACTCCGTGCGGCACCTGGGAACACCCGACCACCGGTCGCCGGTAATCTCCTCCGCCGCCCCACCTCGTCACACCCGGAGCGGGAATGCGCCCGGGGCCGCACGGGTTGGGCAGCGGTAGTGCGGCGCGGTGACACGTCGTGCCGACGAACGAGAGAGAGGACCCGAACGTGACCGAGGCGGCTACCGAGATCCGCGACCTGGCGGCCGAGGACGAGGACGACTTCCTCGCCGGCGCCGTCGCCTGCTCCACCGAGCCGGGCGAGTGCGAGGCGTGCCAGTGAGGTCGCCCCGCTGACGCCGTCCTCCCGGGACGGCCCGGCCGCCGGTATCTCCGTGTCCCCTGGCACGTCAGCCGGCGGCCGGCGCGGCGGGCCCGAGCACCGGCACCCCGCCCCCCGAGGTGGCGCCGGTCCGCCGCCGGTCGTCGCGCCGGCCCACCGCACCGCCATCCCGGGAACGGGTGAACGGGAGTCCCAAGATCCACACCTCCGGCCCCGATCCCACATCGTGAGGAGGCGGGTACCCCACCCCGTTGCCCTCCCCACCGCCCGCTGCCTACCGTTGACGCGGACGCCCACCCGCCGACGAGCGCCGGCGGCGGCGCCACCCCCTCGCAGGCCAGGGGAGGACCGATGCCCCCGACGACCGAGCCTCCGCGCCCCGCCGCCTCCCGGCCGGGCGCCGGAACCCCGTCGGGCGCCGGCACGGTCCACCACCGGGGCACCGCGTCGCCCCCGGGCGGGGAACCCGACGCCGTGCCGCCTCCAACGCCCACGGCCGCCCCTCGGCCCCAGGACATGCGTCCCCCGCCCCGGTGGGGCACCTCCGCGTCGCCCCGCCCCGGCCGCACCACCACCCCACCCCCGCGAGCGGACCAGCCGGAGGTCACCGACATGGACATCCCGCGCAGGAAGGCGAGCGACGACGTCCCCCGGCCGGGCGCGGGCGACGAGCCGAGCACCCCGGCGACCGAGGCGGACGACGCGCCCATCGGGGCGAACCCCCGCTGCCCCGGGCTCGACGGCACCGTCCTCCCCAGCCTCGGTGAGGACTGCGAGCGGAACCCACGCGGCTACGTCTGGGACTGAACGCGCCGCGCGGCGGTGAGAACGACGCCCCGGCGGACTCGACCGACCCGAGCGGGTCGGGCGCCCCGGCCCGGGGCACCCGGCACCACCGTCAGGACCGGGCGGACCCCGAGGCGACGGCGTGGTGGAGGACCACCAGCGTGGGATCGTCGACCCGGTACCCCACACCCCGCACCGTGGTGATCAACGGGCAGTCCACGCCCAGCTTGCTCCGGATCCGCCGCACGTAGACGTCGATGGTCCGTTCCGAACTCCGACCCGGCGCCCCCCACACCCGCGTCACCAGGTCGGAGCGCTGGTGCACCACCCCGGGGTTCTCGCACAGGAACACCAGCAGGTCGAACTCCATCCGCGTCAACGGCACGTCCACGCCAGCGCGGGTCACCCGGCGCGCCGGAAGGACGATGTGCAGCGGACCGGACGGCCGAGTCCCGACGTCACCCCGCCCCGCGTCCTCGCGCGACGCCGGGCACCGGCGGGAGACGGTCACCCCGTCGACCGTGAGCGAGGCCGCCGAGAGGTCGACGGCCCGGCGTACCGCCCGCACCAGGCGGCCCGTGACCGACGCCGCCTCCTCCACGTCCGTGCGGACGGTGATGGTCACCGTCATCTCGGCGTGAGCACTCGGCTGGCCGTGGTGGACCGGCGCCGAGGAGACCTGACAGGGCACCGCCCGCAACTCGGGGCTGGGGGAATCGGACGTGGACTGCCAACGCGACGACATGGTGGTGGTTCCTCACGGGAAGCGGGCCGGAGCGACCCGGGATGGGCGGTCAGAGCTCGAGGAACAGGGAGCTACGACACGCCTGGGTGTTGACGCGGGCGAAGTCGATGTGCCGCCGTCGAGTCAGCACCGTGGGAACCACGGGTGAATTGCAGCAGGGCGGTCACAGGGTGTCAACGCTTCCCAGGTCCTGGACGACCTGGCGCCGGTTCGCGAGGCCCGCACCGGAACTCAGCGAACCACGGACCACACCCCGGAGCAGGCGGACAGGGCGGCGCAGGAACTCCTCCTAGGCGCGATGAGGACTGCGATCCCTCCCCGGTCGGCCGCCGCCGGGCGCGTTGGAACTCCTCGTAGGAGCGATGAGGACGTGCCGGCGTACGCCCGCCGGCACCGGCGGGTCAAGTTGGAACTCCTCGTAGGAGCGATGAGGACGTGGCGCTGGACCGGGTCGAGGCGGCTCGGCCCCTGTTGGAACTCCTCGTAGGAGCGATGAGGACCCAGGAGTTCACGGCGGCAGTCGGCCGGATGTGCATGTTGGAACTCCTCGTAGGAGCGATGAGGACCCGAGAGTAAAGTCGCAGGTCAGGATACACGTGGATGGCGTCGATCGCGTCAGTTCCGCAGCGAACCCGAGGTTTGACATCAGCCCCGGGGGGTTCGCTGAAATCCGGCCGCACTCGTGGTGGCTCCTGTCTCCCACTTCCGTCGTTCCCGGGGGGCGTCGTTCCGGTATACCGCACGCCGCCGGCGCGCTCCGTCGCGGGGACCGCACGACGGCCGGATGGGGGAGGACGACCAGCGCCGCCGCCCTCCCCTCCGCTCATCGTGGCTCACCGGTGACGCCGCCCACGGCCCTCGTACGCCGCCGCGCCGGTCCTCGGTCTGCCCGGCGCCGAGGCCGACACCGACGCGCCTGCCGGGTTTCGCCCGGACCTGCGGTGGGGCCGCCGGGACGGTCCTGCCGCACCGGCGACGCGCACCGCTCCGGACTCAGCAGGCGACGGACGGGCCGAGCCAGTAGTAGAAGGTGTTCACGTAGGCGAGTGACCTCCGCTCACCCGGGCCGATCTGCCGGCAGCTCGCCGGCGGGTAGCCGGTCGCCTTGCGCCACACCGTCGTGGTGCCGCAGTTGTAGTAGGTGAGGTCGCGCATGACGGTGGTCCCCAGCCGGGTGTCCGTGAAGTTGTCGCCACACCGCATCTGGGTCGGGGCGACGGCGGTGGCCGTGTTCTCGGCGGGACTGGCGGCGGCCGCCAGCGTCGTACCGCCGAGCAGTGCGGCCACCACGGCGGCCACCAGCGTGACACGAGTACGCAACTGTTCCTCCTCCTGACCTGACGAACGCGGCTCCCGGTACCGGGAGCGGTCCGACGCACGTCGGACAGGGACAGTGGAACGGCACCAGCACGCCCGGGTCCGGCGCCTGCTCGGACATCGCCGGAACGGAGCAGCGGTTCCCCGTCGCGGGTCTTTTTCCAGGTAGGAGCCCGCATCGTGAACGCCGGACGGGATGGGGTGGCGGCGGCACCCGAGCGGCGGCGCTCCACCGGAACGCCAAGGGCGCGAGCAGGCACGACGGGGTAGCCGCCGAGGACGCCCCCGGACCAGGGACTCCTCGGCCCGCGTGCCTACCGGTCGTCGTCGGCGTCCGACGTGGGCGGCGGACCGACGTACACGCCGGCGGGCCGGAACCGGACCCCGGGTTCCCGGTACTCCTCCAACGCGTGCGCGACCCACCCCGCGATCCGCGCGACCGCGAACACCGCCTCGCCCGCGTCGGCCCGCATCCGGTACCCGTGCTGCATCGCCGCCAATGCCAGGTCGATGTTGGGGAACCCGCCGGGCCGGTCCCGCAGCCGGTCGGCGATGGTGTCCACCACGTCCACGGCCTGCGCGAGGCGGGGCGAGCCCTCCGCCGACTCCCGGAGCCGACCCAGCAGGGCCTCCGCGCGGGGATCCCGCGCGGTGTAGACGCGGTGCCCGAACCCGGGCAGGGCCGATTCCACCCGCAGCCGGTCGGCGAGCGCGCCGAGGGTGTCGTCGAGGGCTTCCCGGAGGAACCGGTACGCGACCCCGCTGGCCGCGCCATGCGCGGTTCCCTCGACGGCACCCAGTCCGGCGGAGACGACCGAGTACAGGGGGCCCCGGGTGCTGGCGGCCAGGCGGGCGGCGAGCGTCGACGCGGCGAGGTCGTGGTCCGCCAGCAGGATGAGCGCGGCGCGCAGGTGGTCGACCGCCTCCTCGGTGGGTTCCTCGGCCGTGAGCCGAGGCCAGAGCTGGTCGGCCAGCGCGGCCGAGCTGGGTCCGCTCGCCCCGGGCACCAGGGGCAGGGCACGCACCAGCACGCCGACCAGGGTCTCGGTCCGGTTGGTCACCGAGCCCTCGTCGAGGTCGAAGCGGAGGGGGTCGGAGATGGCGACGGTCGTCAACAGCACCCGGATCCGGTCCGTCAGCCGGGCGGCGGGCGGGAGCGCGCGGTCGGCCCGTCTGGCGGCGCGCACCAGCTCGTCGGGGGCGGCGAAGGGGCGGTGGTCGGTCAGGTTCCCCGTCCACAACAGCCTGGCGACCTGTTCGGCCGAACACGAGGACGCGAGGTCGACGGCGTCCCTGCCTCGGTAGTGCAGCCGGTCGTCGGCGAGCAGGGTGATCTCGGTGCGGATCCGTTCCAGGACGCCGGTGGACGTGCGCCGTTCGCGGCCCGCGCCGGCGAGGGCCTCCACCTCGGCGACGCTGAACCTGCTGCCCCGGCGTCCCGGCTCCCGGTGGCTCGTGAGCAGCCCCCGGCTGACGTAGGCGTACACGGTCTCCTGCCGGACGCCGAGCCGGTCCGCCACCTGCGCGGTGGTCAGGTGATGTCGCACACCCTCCTGACCTGCTTCGTTCGCGTCGTGCCCGGTCCGTCCGGTCATCTGGGAGCTCCTGTCGTCAACATTGACTGGATCAACGTTGACGGTATCGCGACGTCTGCTGACAGTGGCGGGCACACAAGGAGGTGCGCGATGTCCGGAACAACGACCAACTCGCCGCGGGACACCATCAGGGCCAGTGAGGTGCCGCCCGGCCTGCGCGGGGTCGTCGTCACGTCGACCACGCTCGGGGACGTCCGAGGAGAGGAGGGCTTCTACCACTACCGCGAGTACTCGGCCGTCGACCTGGCCGAGACCAGGAGCCTGGAGGACGTGTGGTTCCTGTTCGTGGAGGGGAGGTTGCCCGACGCCGAGGAGCGAGCGGCGTTCGTCGAGGAGGTGGCGCCGCTACGGCGTCTCCCGGCGGAACTGCTCGCCGTGCTGCCCGCGATCGCCGGGTCCAGCCGGGGTGATCTGCTCGCCGGGCTGCGGGCCGCCCTGTCCCTCGCGGGAGCGGTCCGGGGGGTGCGGCCGCTGTGGGATTCCAGCGGGGAGCAGCGGCGGGCTGACGCGCTCTGGGTGGCTGCCGTGACGCCGACCATCCTGGCCGCGCTGTACCGGCTCGGGGTGGGGCTCGAACCGCTGGAGCCGCGCCAGGACCTCTCCGCCGCGGCGAACTGGCTGTACCAGGTGACAGGGGAGGAGCCGGCGGAGCACGAGGTCGCGGCGATCAACCGCTACCTGGTGTCCACGGTGGACCACGGGTTCAACGCGTCGACCTTCACCGGCAGGGTGGTGGCCTCCACGGGCGCCGATCTGGTGGCTGCCGTGGTCGCGGCCGTCGGGGCCTTCTCCGGCCCGTTGCACGGTGGCGCGCCGGACCGCGCCCTGGACGCCCTCGACGAGATCGGCTCACCGGACCGGATCGACGGCTGGGTTCGGGGCCGTGTCCAGGCCGGCGACCGGATCATGGGCTTCGGGCACCCCGTGTACCGGACGGCCGATCCCCGGGCGGTGATGCTGCGTCGGACCGCGCTGGAACTGGGCGGCGACCTCGCGGACTTCGCGGTGCGGGTGGAGACCCGGGTCGTGGAGCTCCTCGCGGAGCTGAAGCCGGAGCGCCGGCTCCACGCGAACGTCGAGTTCTACGCGGGCGTTGTCATGGAGCTGTGCGGCCTGCCCCGGGCGATGTTCACCCCGACCTTCGCGACGAGCCGGGTCATCGGCTGGTGCGCGAACCTGCTGGAGCAGGCCGGGGAGTCCAGCATCATCCGGCCGGCCGCGAGGTACGTCGGTCCGCCCGCGCCCGTGCCGGTGCCGGTCTGACGAGTGGGGGCCGGTGGGCGTCCGGCGCCTCGGGCACCCACCAGGCCGCCGCCGGTGACCCACGCGGCGCGCCGGGGGGAGGGGGGTGATCAGCGGGGCGGATGTGGGTGCTAGAGTTCATCCCCGGAACGACGAGACGGGACGAGCGGACGTCAGGACTTGACACCGCGAATCCGGACCGGCTAGAGTCGTTGCTCCCCCCAGTGAAGATCAGCGGCGAAAGCCGAGATCTCGCTCGTGCGTGTCGGCGAACCAGTCCCTTCGTGGCGGGTTCGACGTGCGCTCGGGGTGGGGTTGACACCTGAAGAACGGTTGGCGCGTCACGGCGCGCGGGCCGTGGGACGAGGTCGGTCGGAGAGCCGGACCCCCGGTTGGGGTGAGGATCTCCGCCTGGTAGCGTTCCCGGGCGTTGAAAACAGCAACACCACTGAGCAGCTCGGACCTGACACGGACGCCGACGCGGTGGCGACCGTCATCACGGCCGGGCCGGGGGTGGTGGCCTCGCTGATGGTGACGACCCTGTCCCGGCTCGGCGGGAAGGTCCTCACCCTGACCTCTCCCGGTGCCCCGCCGCTGACGTGGGCGCTTCCCGTGCGGTGGCGCCCACCCCAGCCCCAGGGTCCCGCGCTCACCCACCCGCAGCGGGCCGGGGAGCTGATCGGCCGGGCCGCCTCGGCCGCCGAAAACCATACCTGAACAGGAGAACCGCCGTGGACATGCAGCAGATCATCGGAGGCTTACAGGCCGCCAGCACCCTCCTGGAGCCCTACGGTCTCAGTCAGGAACAGGGCCGGATGGACGAGGTCACCGGGCACCTGGCGGTGCTCAACGGCACCGCCCGGCACGGCGAGGTGCTGGCGCAGCTGGAGCAGATCCGCCAGTCGATCGCGATGGCCGCCGACCAGCAACAGCAGTTGCGCGAGCAGTTGGTGCGGCTGATGGCCACGTTTCAGGGCGGCTTCGGGATCTGATCAGGCCCCTGGGCCGCCAGCCGGTGGGGTGGTGCACGGCACCCACGACCCCGCCCCGGCCGACGAACCGCCCCAGGGCCGTTCGCTGCCGCACCCGTCGAACACCCCGTGGGAAGCGGCCCTGGGGACAGGCGTCGCCTGGGTGGCCTGGGCCCGAGACCAGTTGCCGGAACGTCCCCGAGGCCGGGGCCAGACGACCGGGATCATCCTGGGAGGCTCTGACGGCAGCGGCGAGCGGATGGTGTCCGGCCACGAGCCGGAGTCGGACCTGGCGGGCCTCATCCTCGCCACCAGCGACGTGTTTCCGGAGCATCGGCTGCGGGACCTCGCCATTGCGGACGTGGCGCGCCACGTCGAGACGAAGCTAGCGGTACGCCAGGCAGAAGCCGGTGTCACCCACACGGTTGTCGTCCTCAATAACCGTATGTGCGACGGTCTTTACGGGTGTACGGAAGCAGTAGCCGCGATCCTGCCCCGGGGGTTCTCCATGACGGTATGGGAACCAGGGCGCAGCCGACCGACCATCATCGAAGGGAAAGCCACGTGACAGTCGTTGTGACCGCGATCATTGACAATGATCGCTACTACGCCCGGACGGAGGAGGAACGAGCGGTCCTGATTCGCCGAATGGTGGACGAGGAGCATCCGGGATGGGCGTCACTCGTCTACGTCTGGGATCGGCCAGCGGGAGAGGGAAGCGGACGGCTGGCGTGGCCGGCGTGGCAGCTTCGGGTGTCCGCTGAGCCGGGCCTCGGGGTGGGCGCGCTCAACTGGGTGGGGCCGGTTCCGAGTGATGAGCTGGGCCCATGGGACACTCTGAATCCCACGCCGATCGTCGGTGTCGCGGTCGAGTTCGACGGTTCCGTTCCCTCCTACTTTCCGCCGTCGGCGGTGCTGCCAATCGACGACGTGCGCCGGGCCGTTGCGGAACACTTCAACACGGGCCGCCGGCCGGAGTGCGTGCAGTGGCAGCCGGGCTATCGGTTCTGAGCCCACGACCGGCATTAACCTGAAGGGCCCCGAGGGCAGTGGCGAACGGGTGGTGTCCGGGCGTGGGCCGGAGTCGGACGTGGTGGGCCTCATTCTCGCCACCAGCGACCTGTTCCCCGAACATCCGCTGCGCGACCGCGCAATCGCCGATGCCGCCCGTCACGTCGAGACGAAGCTGGCGCTGCGCCAGGCAGAGTCCGGTGTCACCCACGCGGTCGTCGTCGTCAACAACCTGATGTGCGAAGGCCCTTACGGGTGTACGGAAGCAGTAGCCGCGATCCTGCCCCGGGGATTCTCCATGACGGTATGGGAACCAGGGCGCAGCCGACCGACCACCGTCGAAGGGAAAGCCACGTGGCAGTCGTCGTGACCGCGATCATCGACAACGTTCGGCACTACCGGGCGCCCGGCCCCAGCATCCGAGCGAGTGGCGGGGCGCCACCGCGCCAGGCCTCCCACCCTGGCGCGGCGTCGCCTGCCGGCCTGTCCCTCCGCTCGCTGCGGCGGAGAACACTGCTCGCTGTCGTGCTGCTCGACGAGCCGCACCTGTCGCTCAACCCGGTCGCGATCGGCGCGGACCTTTCCGTCTCGCCCTCACTCGCCGAGTACGCACGACCGCGGTTGGTCGGCACCCAGCGGTTCGCGGTTGCGATCACCGCGCCGCGCGGCAAACCCTTCTCCGAGTGAGTTGCCGGATGATCAACGGGCAGGACGAGCGAACGCGGTCCGCCATCCATCGCCGGTCGGCTGGCATGCCGACCGGCATGCCAGCATGGAGTGCCGCCTCGCGATGTGTTCGGTTATCCGGCAGTGCCGATACCGCCCCGCTCGAGGACGGGAACTGTCGGCGCCATAGCGGAGGGTGTCCGTGCGGATACGGCGCCCCAGCTACCCTCCTCATAAGTAACGGAACAGCGCTCCCGCACGACGCAACAAGGCGTGCGAAACCGCGATCACCATGGCTGCTCGAACCCGCGATGACCAGGAATCCAACCGCAGGGGTAGCTACGATCGCGGCTTGGGGTGTTGATCTCATCACGAGGGGGTGGACCGTTTGAGGAACGGGCCGGAGGCACGGCGGGGCGGGAGCCAGGGCCAGGCTCCGCCCCAATGGTGTCAGGAAAGACGCTCACCGTATCCTTGGGAACAGGACGGTCTCGACCACGTCCGGCGTCTCCTGCCGCGCGCCGAGCCCTACCGTGCCTGGGCCACGTTCAGCTTCACCAGCTCCACCGGTCGGGTGCACGAGTGTGACCTCCTGGTCGCCGCACCGAACGGTCTTCACCTGGTGGAGCTGAAGGGGCACCCAGGCCGTGTGGTGAACAGGGCCGGTACGTGGAAAGTCTACGACGGCACCTCCACCCGGCCCCGACACCTGCGCAACCCCCTGCACCTGACTGATCTCAAGTCCAAGGAACTCAAAAGCCGGTTGGATTGGGCCGCCAAGGAACTGGGGAAGAAGACGAAGGTGCCGCGCATCTCGGCGTCGGTATTCCTGTCCGCGCCGGGCCTCGTCTCGGAACTCGATGAACAACAGAACACAAGTGTCTATGGGCGCGACGAGGACTGCCAGGGATTGCCGTGGATCTGGCGGGACCTGCTGGCCCGCCCGCCCGCGAACAGGGACCGTGTCACCCCTGAGTTCTCGCGAGACATCCTGCCCGAACTACTCGACACGATCGACATCCGCGCTGCCACCGCACACCTGCGTTTCGACGATGAGTGGGAGTTGTCGCACGAGGTGCTGGACATGGGCCTCACCTGGGAGGACCGACTCGCCGAGCGGACCGGAATCGTGCGGGAACAGGGTAGGGTCCGCATCTACCTGACCGAGCGGCAGGCCGATGCCGAGCGTAGGGAGTCGGTGACCAGGGCAGCACGGCGTGAATACCAGCTTCTTCAAGGCATCACGCACCGAGGTATCGCGCAGGCGGTGCAGATCCGCGAGAACCAGGGCGGCCCTGCCATCCTTTTCCACCATCGAGCGTCCGACCTGCGACTCGACTCCTACCTCGATCTCTTCGACGAACAGCTCACCTTCGAAACGCGCCTGGACATGGTGCGTCAGCTCGCGGAAGCAGTGCAATACGCGCACAGCCGTTCGCTGTACCACCGAGCGCTGTCCGCCCGCTCGGTGTACGTCTCGACCAAGGATGGCAAGACGGGTCCAGTGCTCCGGATCATCGACTGGCAGGCAGCTGCCCGCGACTTCGACACCTCCGGCCACACCTCGTTGGGACGGTCCTCGCCCGAGGCCGAGCACCTGGCGAGCGCGACCGAGGCGTACCTCGCACCGGAGTTCGACGCACCCTACGCCGACCCGGTCGATCTGGACATCTTCGGGCTTGGCGCCTTGGCCTACTTGCTCCTGACCGGGCAACCACCGGCTCCCCAACGCGCCGCGCTCATCGACCGGCTCGCCAAGCACGGGGGCCTGCACCCTTACGCGGTCTCCGACGGCATCTCCGATGCCCTGGACGCGGTCGTCTTCTCCGCCACCCAGGCGGACGTAGCACAACGGTTGGACTCGGCGGACGCCTTCCTCAAGCGTCTCGACAGCGCCGAGCGTGAGTCGCTGCCCGACGCCGTGCCCGTGATCGCGGACCCCCTCGCCGTGTCCCCTGGTCAGGCGCTCGACTCCGACTGGACCGTGGAACGGATCCTTGGGACCGGCGCGACCGCGCGTGCGCTGCTGATCACGCACGTCGGTGAGGACGAGAACGGTGACCCGCTCCTCGAACGACGGGTTCTGAAGGTCGCACTCGACGAGGCCAAGGCCGTCCGGCTCCTCGACGAAGCGGAAGCGCTGCGGAAGGTGGGTGGGGGAATGGTCGTCAAACTGCTCGCCCCACCACGGCAGCTGGGCGGTCGCGCGGTGCTCGACCTCGAGTACGCGGGGGGCACCGATCCGGAGAGCGGGACCCTGGGCGAGCTGCTGCGAGCCGAGGGGAAACTCAGCTACCACTACCTCGAACGCTATGGACGGGACCTGTTCACGGCGCTCGACCAGCTCCAAGCCCAGGGAGTGCGTCACCGGGACCTCAAACCCGACAACTTCGGCGTCTACCGCCGCGCCGACCGGTCGACGCAGCTCATGCTCTTCGACTTCTCGCTCGCCAAGGCATCGGAGTTGGACGTCAAGGCCGGTACACGCGCCTATCTCGACCCGCACCTCGGTACTGAGCGCCGCCCAAGGTACGACGACCACGCGGAGCGCTACGCGGCAGCGGTCACCCTGCACGAAATGGCCTCGGGGCGGCGACCGGTGTGGGGCGACGGCGTGACCGACCCGCGCACCACCAACGATGCCACTCCCACCCTCGCCGTAGACCTCTTCGATCCGGCGCTCCGGGACGAACTCACCGCCTTCTTCCACCGCGCCCTCCACCGAGACGTCAACAAGCGGTTCGACGGTTTCCGACAGATGGAGGAGGCGTGGCGAGGGGTGTTCACGGTGGCCGACGCCGCCAGCCCCGTCACCACGCCCGGGACCGTGGGCCTCGGCGAGGCCACCCTCGAGGAGACGCGGAACGCGCACGCCGAGGCGGCCGCGCTCGACACACCGCTCGACGCCGCCGGACTGACGCCCCGAGCGGTCTCCGTGGCGCAGTCCTTCGACGCCGTCACCGTCGGCGATCTGCTCAATGTCCCCCTCTATCGAATCGCCAAGGCCCGCGGGGCGGGCGCCCTGGTCCGCAAGGAACTCAACCGGCGGCACAAGCAGTGGACGTCGGCGTTGTGTCAGGACAACGGTCCTGGTCCACGCGCTGTCGCGGACCAGGGGCGGCTGTCCGTGGACGACCTCGCGCAGCTGTTGACCGGCTACGAGGGCGGCCGACGGGGCTCGAAGCGGGGTGATGTCATCCGCCTCACCCTGGGACTCCCGACTGAGCACGGTCCTCCGCGCCCGTGGCCGACGCAGTCGGAGGTGGCCGACGAACTGGGCATCAACCAGACGTCCGTCTCGTGGCATTACCGCAACGCTCTACGGGCATGGGCAAAGGAACCACGGCTGCAGGAGCTTCGCGACGAACTGGTCCGGCTCGTCACGGACGCCGGCCGGATCATGACCGCGAACGAGCTGGCAGCCGGATTGAGGACCCGTTTCGGATCTGTCGACCAGGACGCGGAACGAGTCGCCGCGCGTGCCCTGGCCGTGGTGCGAGCCGGGGTGGACACCGAGGTCGACGCAGGTATGGCGCCCGGAGCGCCGGACGGAGGCCCCCGCCTCACCGTGTACCGGCGCGGTGGACGCTTGCTCATCGCACTCGAGTCACTGCGTGGCGTGGAGGAACCCAGCGCCTCGGAACTCGCGGACTACGCGGTCAGACTGGGAGAGCGGGCGGACGACCTGGTCTCTCGGGACCCACTGCCCGGGCGTGGGGTGGTGGTCCGGGAACTGCGTGCCGTCACGCCGCCCGAGGGGCTGACGGCCCTGGCGGACACCCGCCTCGCGGACCTGGCCGCCGCGATGTCCGAGAACGCCGCGGCCTCCCCTCGGGTCGAGCTCTACCCGCGAGACCTCAACCTGGCACGAGCAGTCCGAATCTCCCAGGCGGCTGCCGGGGTGCGACGAGATCATGGCATCACCATGGAGGACGTGCTGGCCAGGGTGCGGGCTCGCTTTCCGGCGCTTGCCCTGGGGCGGGATCTGACCCACGTCGTGGTGGAGGAGGCGCTCCAGCAGGCGGGTTTCCCCCTCGAGTACGACACGACCACTCGGCGTTTCCGACCGCGCGCAACGGAACTGCCCGGATTCGTGACATCCTCCAGTACCGCGATGACCCGGCACGAGCGGATGCGCGCGGCCGGAATCGACCCCACCGCCGTCGTGGAGGCCAAGCTGTGCTCGGCACTGGAACGAGGAGGGTTCCTGGCGCTCACCGTGCGTGGGGTGCACGTGCCGGGGGCGGCTCAGGCGGTGGCGACGGCCTACGCCGGCCGGCTGCGACCGGTGAACCTGGACTCGGAGTTCCTCACCGCGTTCCAGGCCCTGGTCGACGAGCGGGGACAGGACTGGGAGAAGGTTCGTCGGCTGGACGCCCGGCTCGCCGCGACCGGCGAGATCTCCCGGGGCTTCGCCTCCTACGTCACCGCCGCCTGGAATAGACTGCGCGCGCGGCTGATGGAGTTCGCGGCGGACGATGGCGTGCTCTTCCTGCACGAGGCGACCCTGTTGGCCCGCTACTTCGATGAGGGCGGCCATGACCTGCTGACCGGCGTGCAGAACGCCGCTCGGCGGCCACGAGAAGCTCCGCACGGCCTGTGGCTGTTGTGTCCCGCCGACTCCGCCCTGGATGCTCCCCGCCTGGGGACCCGGTTGGTGGAGGTTCTCGGCGACAGCGAGAGAGTGGTTCTTGACAGCGAGTTCCTGGCGGCTTTGCGAACCGGAAGCGCAGCCTGACGATGGAAAGGACAGCGGTCTGATGGCCGGACGCGGACTTGGGTCGAACGACCTCGTGAAGGATCTGCGGAGACAGGTCACGCTGCTCGAGGACGATCTGCGGGAGCGAAGCGACCAGGAGGTCGAGTTCGCGAAGGCCCTGCGAGGGGAGTACGACGAGGCCTTCGACGCGGAGCGCACCGGCGCTACCTATGAGGCTTGGCGGGACGAGCGGGTGACGCAGGTCGCCGCCGCATGGGTGTTGGGCACGGTGTTCGTCCGGTTCTGCGAGGACAACGGTCTGATCGGGGTTCCCTTCATCGCGGGCCCCGGCGAGCGGTTGGCGGAGGCGGAGGAGCGTCACGAAGCGCACTTTCGACAGCGTCCACAGGACAACGACCGCGACTGGATCATCGAGGCGTTCCACCACCTCTCCGATGCCCACCCGACGACCGCCGGGCTGTTCGACCGCCGGCACAACCCGCTCTGGGAGGTGACCCCGTCATTCGAGGCCGCGACAGCGCTGCTCCAGTTCTGGCGACGCCGAGACGACGACGGGGAAATCCGCTACGACTTCACCGACCTGAGCACGCGGTTCCTGGGTGACCTGTACCAGGACCTGTCCGAAGCGGCCAGGAAGAAGTACGCGCTCCTACAGACGCCCGAGTTCGTGGAGGAGTTCATCCTCGACCTCACCCTGGAACCCGCCGTCGAGGAGTTCGGGCTCGACGGGTTGCGTACCATCGACCCAGCCTGCGGTTCCGGTCACTTCCTCCTCGGGATCTTTCATCGAGTACTGGAGAAGTGGCGCGCCGCCGAGCCGGGAACCGACGGCTGGCAGCTGATTCGGCGCAGCCTGGGCTCGGTGCACGGCTGCGACAAGAATCCGTTCGCGGTGTCCATCGCCCGGTTCCGTCTCCTGCACGCCGCTCTGGAGGCAGCGGGGGTGAGGCGGCTGGACAACGCTCCCGAGTTCCCGATCAACATCGCGGTCGGGGACTCGCTCCTCCACGGGCGTGGTGCCGCGGGAATCCAGGATGACCTGTTCACGACGCCGGAAACATACGCCTACGTCACCGAGGACGTCAACGGATTCGTTCGCTCCTGCGACCTGCTCGGTCGTTCCTCCTACCACGTCGTGGTGGGTAACCCGCCCTATATCACCGTGAAGGACAAGACGGAGAACGAGGCGTACCGTAGGCGCTACGACGCCTGCTCGGGCACCTACGCGCTCTCGGTACCGTTCGCCCAACGGCTTTTCCAACTCGCGGTCCGACGGGATGGTGACGAGCGCGGGGCTGGTTACGTCGGCCAGATTACCGCCAACTCGTTCATGAAGCGCGAGTTTGGTAGGGGCCTTATTGAGAAGTTCTTCTTCGGAAAGGTCAACCTTACTCACGTCATTGACACTTCGGGTGCCTTCATACCGGGACACGGCACTCCTACCGTAATCCTGATCGGAGTCAATCACCCGCCTCGGCGTGGTTCGGTTCGGGCTGTCCTTGGTGTACGTGGTGAGCCGTCCGAGCCACCAGTTCCCGCGCATGGCCGAGTCTGGACCGCGATTCTCGAACAGCTCGACAAGCCGAGTAGTGAATCCGACTGGATTTCCGTCGAGGACGTGGATAGTGAAAGATTCGCTCGACATCCTTGGACTTTGAGTGGAGGAGGAGCGGGGGTGGTGTTAAATTCTATTGTTCGGTCAACTCCGCACGTCCTCTCCCGGCGGGTGAACGAGGTTGGCTTCGGAGTCGTGACCAGGGAAGACAATGCCTACATGTTGACCGAGGGGGTGCTTCGCAGGAGGGGTGTCGGCGTTGATTCTCAGAGGTTTTTGGTCGAAGGTGACGCGGTCCGTGACTACTGTATCTATAACCCGACTCTTGCGTTGTGGCCTTATGATCCGAGCACGTTGAAACCAGTTGCATCGCCTGAATCGGAAAAATTGCTGTGGCCGAACAGGATGCTCCTTCGAGGGCGGGTGGCGTATGGTAAGACCCAACTTGAGCGAGGGCTCGGTTGGTTTGAATACTCCATGTTCTTTGTCAAGCGGTACGAGGTGCCGTTGTCAATCTCCTTTGCTTTTGTGGCTACGCACAATCACTTCGTTCTGGACCGTGGTGGGAAGGTGTTCAAGCAGACGGCGCCGGTGATCAAGCTTGCGGCGGGAGCCAGTGAGGATGAGCATCTTGAGCTGCTGGGGGTGCTGAACTCGTCGACGGCGTGCTTCTGGCTCAAGCAGGTGAGCCATGACAAGGGGAACGGCGGCGAAGGAGGCGGAATCGCGAGCGAAGGCTGGGAACGCTTTTATGAGTTCACGGGAACGAAGTTGAAGGAGTTTCCGCTTCCGGCTCAGTTGCCGTTGACCTACGGTCGCGCCCTCGACACGCTGGCCCAGCGGCTCGCCGAGCGGGAACCGGCAGCCGTGGCGGCGGCCGGCGTTCCCAGCAGGGAACGGCTCGACGCGGCACGGGGCGAGCATGAGCGAATCCGTCGCCAGATGATCGCGGTACAGGAAGAGCTGGACTGGACCGTCTACCATTCCTACAGCCTGCTGAATGACACGGAAGTAGCGGAGGTCGTCGCGCCCGACCTCGACGACCTCCCCGAGGTGAAGCTGGGTGAGCGGGCCTTCGAGATCGTCCTGGCCCGCCGGGTCGCGGCGGGCGAGCTCGAGACGGCCTGGTTCGAGCGACACCGCTCGACACCGATCACCGACATCCCGACGCACTGGCCGGCCTGGTACCGCGCCATCGTCCAGGCGAGAATCGACACCATCGAGAAGCGTCGGGACATCGCCCTCATCGAGCGTCCGGAGTGCAAGCGGCGGTGGTCGACGGAGACCTGGGAGAAGAAGGAGTCCGAGGCGCTGCGTGGGTGGCTGTTGGACCGTTGCGAGCGGCGCGACCTCTGGTTCGGACTTCGGGACGGCTTCGAACAACCGCGAACACTGACCGTCAACCAGTTGGCGGACGCGTTCCGTGGCGACACGGATACGCACGAGGTGGCGGAGCGGTACGCGATCGACCATCTCGGAAAACCGGAGTTGACGCTGGCCCAGGTCCTGGAGCGGCTCGTGGCTGACCAGCACGTCCCCTACCTCGCAGCCCTGCGCTACAAGGACCCTGGTTTGCGCAAGCGCGCCCAGTGGGAGGACGTCTGGAACCAGCAGCGGGAGGAGGACCGCACCGGCCAGAATCTGGATATCCCGGTCCCCCCGAAGTACACTTCGGGCGATTTTCGCAAGGTCAGCTACTGGGCTCACCGGGGGAAGCTGGACGTGCCCAAGGAACGCTTCATCTCCTACCCGGACGCCAGTCCGGACTCGGACCCGAGCCTGCTGCTCGGTTGGGCGGGCTGGGACCACAAGGACCAGGCCCAGGCACTGGTCAACATCATCAACGATCGAAGCTTCGAGGCGGGCTGGGACGCGGCCCGTCTCACGCCGCTGCTGGCCGGGCTCGCGGAGATCATGCCCTGGGTCAAGCAGTGGCACGGCGCGGAGGACGAGGAGTGGGGCGGGGTTCCCGCCGACGAGTACGCCGCGTTCCTCGACGAGCAGCGCGGCAAGTATCAACTGACCGAACGGGAACTCACGTCGTGGCGGCCCGAGCCTCGCATGCGCGGCCGGCGCGGCAACGCGAAGGATGGGCAGGGAGCGTGAACGACAGGTACCTGCGGGAGGTCCTCGACCTTCCGGAGTCGGTGCACGCCGGCGATTTCAAGGTGGATCTGACCGGAGGGTTCAGCGAGACCGAGGCTCGGGTCGACGAGTACGTTGTCACCGACCAGCTGCGCGGCGCCTTCGACCAGGCCCTCGGCGTGGTTGGCAAGGCGATGCGTGACGAGAGCGCACACGCCGCCTACCTCCACGGCTCCTTCGGTTCCGGTAAGAGCCACTTCCTGACCGTGCTGCACGCGATCCTGAACAATCACGCGGTCGCGCGCGCCAAGCCCGCCCTCCAGCCGGTGTTCGCCGCACACGACGAGTGGCTCCACGGCAAGAAGTTCCTGATGGTGCCCTACCACCTGGTCGGTGCCAGCGACATCGACTCGGCGATCCTGGGAGGTTATGTCGCCACCGTCCGTAGGCAGCACCCGGACCATCCCACACCCGCCGTCTACCGGGCGGACGCGATGCTCGAGGACGCGCGCAAGCAGCGGAGATTCCTCAATGACGACAGGAATTTCGCAGACTGGCTCGGCGACGGGAACTCGGCGTCCACCACGGCGTCTCACGGTGGCGACGTGGACGACCTCGACGTCATCGAGGGCACTGAGATCGGCGGCTGGACGAGCAGCGAACTGGACAGGGCCTTTTCCGCCCCCGCCGGTGATCCTGTCCGCGACGCCCTGGTGTCCGCTCTGCTGTCCGGCCCGATGTCGTCCTACGTCCGGGGCGCCAGCGGCGACGCGGCGGCGTTCATCCCGCTGGAGAACGGCCTGTCGGTGATCAGCCACCACGCCCGCGATCTCGGATACGACGGGCTGATCCTCTTCCTCGATGAGCTCATCCTGTGGTTGCAGGCACACATGGCCGATCAGCAGTTCGTCAACACCCAGGTGAACACACTCGTCAAACTGATCGAGTCGGGTGACGCCGACCGCGGCCTCCCGATCGTGTCGTTCATCTCCCGCCAGCGTGACCTTTCCAAACTCGTCGGCGAGGACGTCACCGGCGCCGAGGTCAAGAACCTCGAAGGCCAGGTGCACTACCTGGCGGGCCGGTTCGACACCATCTCCCTGGAGGACCGCAACCTGCCTGCGATCATCAAGGAGCGGGTCCTCAAACCCCTCCCCGGTGGCAGGGAGATCCTGGACCAGGCGTTCGCCAGTATCGAATCGAGCAAGGCGGGCGACCGAGAGATCCTCCTCGACGCGAGTGGCGCTACCGGTGCCGACTGGCAGGATTTCCGCGACGTGTACCCGTTGTCCCCCGCGCTGCTGAACGTGCTCGTCGCGTTGTCCGGCGCGTTGCAACGGGAACGGACGGGCCTGAAACTGCTGCAGGAAATGCTTCGCCGCCGTCGGGACGACATGAAGGTGGGGCAGCTCATCCCGCTGGGCGACCTGTGGGACGTGCTGGCCGACGGTACTGGCGAGGCGTTCACCGATCACCTACGCAAGGAAGCCGAGGCGGGGCACCGGTTCTACCTCAAAGCGCGGAACCACCTGAGGGACCGCTTCGGCGAGGGTACCCAGCTGTTCGAAGCGATGGACAGGTACATCAAGACGCTGCTACTCGCCGCGCTCGCTCCGGACGTGCCGGCCCTGACGCGGCTCACCGGTGCTCGGCTCAACGCACTCAACCTGGGCTCCATCCGGTCGCGAACCGTGCCCCCAGGCTCGCTGGTGGTAACCAAGCTGCGAGACATGCAGGCCGAGTTCGGGGAGCTCCGGTCCGATAACGAGCGAGACCCAGCGTTCCGCCTGCAACTTTCGGACGTGGACATAGATCCGCTGCTCGAGGACGTGGGCGAGCAGGACACGCTCGGGGCGCGTCGGATCTGGACGAAGAAGCGGTTGTGGAGCCAGCTCGGCGTGGACAACACCGAGGATTTCGTGGCCGAGCGCGAGGTGGTCTGGAGAGGCACCCGACGTACCGCCGAGTTCGTCTTTGCCAACGTGCGTGACGGCCGGGACCTACCGGATATCCAGTTCACACCGAGTGTTCCGGGGCGAATCCGGGTCATCCTCGACCACCCGTTCGATGATGCGGACCAGTCTCCGCTCAGCGACGCGGCCCGCGTCACCCATCTGCGGCGCAGCGGGCTCAATGCGCCCACACTGGTGTGGCTACCGCACTTCTTCTCCCCGCGCAGGTCAGCGCAGCTCGGTCGGTTGCTCAAGATCCGGTACCTGCTCGAACGTGACCGGCTCACCGACTACGCGGCGACCTACTCCGAGGAGACTCGGGTCAAAATCCGGCACCAGCTGCAAGCCCAGCGCGACAACCTGGAAACGCAGCTGGTGGCAGCGCTACGTCAGCTCTACGGCATCGCCCAGGCCGACGAGTCGACCATCGGCAAGGAGGTGGGCGAGGACGGGCACGTCCGGTCCCTGCTGGAGGGGTACACCCCCCGCCTCACCGGCGGCACGACGTTCGAGGACAACGCGCTCGTCCTCGCGGATGGGCTGTTCGACACGCTCCACCCCAAACATCCCGACTTCGATCCCCAGCGAAATCGCAAGGCCATCGGCTTGGCGGACCTGCGCACCGCGCTCAGTTGGATTGGTCGTGCCCTGGAAGACGGCCAACGCAGGGTGGTCGTCGACCGCGCGCACCTCGCCCTGGTGAAGCGGGTCGTCCACCCATTGGAACTGGGGGAAGTATCCGACGGGCCGCTGAACGTCTCCACCGAGTGGAGGCGCCGTATCGAGCAGGCCGCGACGAAACACGGCGTCACCGGGGACTACCGGGTGGAGGACATCCGATCCTGGATCGAGGAACTCGGATACACCGGGCTGGGCAGGGCCGTCAGCGGCCTGATCATCACCACCTACGCGTTGCTCGCCGATCGCGCCTGGCTGTTGCATGGTTCACCACTTCGTGAACCCCCGGACCTCGACAGAATCGGACCTGGTCACTCGCTGCGGGCACAGGCGCTACCCACCGCCGAGGAGTTCGACCGGGCGCGGCAGCGGGCGGCGGTGCTGTTCGGTGTGCACGTTCCAGAAACGTTGTTCACGCGGAACGTCAACCGACTCGCCGAGGCGGTCCGACAGAAGGCTGAGGTCCTCGAGGGCCCGGCCGCCGATGTACGGCGGGAGCTGGACCGTCACGGCGCGGCACTGGGGATCGCAGATGCGCGGGACGTGCCTCGTGTCGTCTCCAGTCGAGACGCGGCGAACCTCCTCGCTCGGATCACCGCGACGACGGGCGACGCGACGGCTCTCGTGCGGCAACTCGCCTCCGCGCACCACGCCACCGCTGACGAGACGCTCGCCGTCGCGATCAAATCCTCGCGCGAAGTGCGTGCGGCGCTGGGTGGGTTCGACTGGAGCCTGCTGGATTCGCTGCGGCAGTTCACTGGGCGAGGGGATTCCGTGGGTGACCGTGCCGACGAGCTGCTGCGAGAGATCGCGGAGGTCAGTCAGGCTGATCAGTTCACCAGGGACCTCCTGCCGCTCCTCAACGCGGTGAGGCACCGGGTGGTGGCTCTTGTCAATGAAGCGGCGCGCCTGGTCGGGAATCAGACGTTGCCGACTGGCCCCGACTCGCGGCCCACTTCATCAGGTGCGGTGTCCCAGTCGAACGGCGTCGAACGGGGCGCCGCCGCGGCTCCGTCTCCCGAACCGGAACGACACACCGTCAGCGGAGGGCGGGCGAAGATCAGCGCCAGTGCGGTCGAGCGGGAACTGGACCGGTTGGTCAGCGAGTTCGGTGCGGAGATCCGCGCCTACGCGCGAGGCAACCCGGGCGCCGAGTTCCGGCTGAGTTGGTCGGTGGTCGGCGAGCGACCGGGTGGAGAGGACACCGCCGAATGAGTGCGCCCCCGACGGTGGACCGTCGGATCGTGGAGGCGATGGTCGAGGACTGGTTGCCGCACGCCAACGGCCGTCGCCTCCTCCTGGTCTACGGTCGCTACTCCGACGGCGGCACCTCGTTCACCCTCGTGCGGGGCTCCGAACGGGTGCGGGTGCGCGTCACCGATCAGCACTCGGTCCTCGGGATCGTGGAGGTCTGGCAGGACCACCAGCGTCGCCGAGTGGAGAACGAGCTCCTCGTCGTCGCCACCAGTGTGCCGGACGACCAGCTCGGTTGGGAGCTTCGCGCGCACGCGATCGGCCGGTCCACCCGCACGGTGGACCGAGCTCGGATCGTCGCTCAGCGCTTCGGAGCCGTCTCTGTGGACACCCGTATCCGCCGGGACACGTGGCTGGTGGACGCGCTTCTGGACGCGGAGCCGCCGGAGGGCTGGCCTCGCGGCGGGTCCGTGCTCACACGGGACACCGCCATCCGCTCACTCATCGGCGCGCGACTGGGACCCCGGATCCTCGGGGACGGCGCCCTGGACGCGGGGGCGTTGCTGGACTGGACCCGAGACCCCGCCGGGCCGGTGCGGTTCGCGTCACTGTCGGAGGCCGAACGCGCAGGGCTGGTCGACTGGCTGGTGGAAGCGGTGGGTGAGGCGGCGGTGGTGCTGATGCGGCTCGTCGCGGAGGGGCGTGGCTCCGACGTGATGCCGCTGGGCGTGGTCGGTGCCGCGGCGACGGACCCTGGGGCAACGGTGGACACCGCGTTCGCGTTTGGCAGCCTGATCGGAGGTACTCGAACGGAGGAGGTCCGGGCTTTCACCGCGGCGGTGGCTGGGACCCTGCAACGGTGGGTCAGCGAAGCGGCGTCGAGCCGCACCGGTGACGCCGCCCGACATCGGGTGATGGAGGTCGTCCGTCGGGCGGACCGGATCGCCGACGCCGCGAACCTCACCGAGAGCCTCGCCGAGAACGACCTTCTGCCGTCGACGTTCACCCGACGCCTCCGGGCCCTCGCCGGTGCGCTGGCCCATCCCGCCCGGGCACGCTCAGAGCACCTTAACCACGCGTTGTCCGCGGTCCGCGACCACGCGCTCGCCAGGCTCGAACCCGCCCGGGTTCGACCCGCCGAGATGGCCGCCCGACTGGCCCGGTGGCTCGCCGAACCGACCCCCGAGGTGACGTCCGTCGCTGCTGGCATCAGTGGTCAGATGAACACCTGGTCGTGGGTGGACCGTGCGGTGACGGCACTGGCGCAGGGAGACCCGTCCGATGACCCTGTCGTCGGCCAGGCATACCGCGCCGTGTGCGAGGCGGCGCGGAAGCGTCGAGACGCGTTGGACGAGGAATTCGCGACGCATGTGGCGCGTTGGACCCAGCATGCCTCAGCACAGGAAAGCGCCGGCTGCCTCCTGATCGAGCAGGTGTTGGCCGACGTCGTCGCTCCGCTCAAGGGCAAGCCCGCACCGCTGCTGATCGTCCTCGACGGGATGAGTGGTGCTGTCGCGGTGGACCTCGCGGA
This sequence comes from Actinoalloteichus sp. AHMU CJ021, assembly GCF_002895405.1. Lineage (NCBI taxonomy): Bacteria > Bacillati > Actinomycetota > Actinomycetes > Pseudonocardiales > Pseudonocardiaceae > Actinoalloteichus > Actinoalloteichus sp. AHMU CJ021. The sequence continues at coordinate 4,960,009 of NZ_CP025990.1, forward strand.
ACAGCTCGCCGGCAATCTGTGGCACGAGGTGACACCCGATGCGGGACGTCGCACGGCGGCCGTCGCGGCCCTCCCCTCAGTGACTCGGGTGAGCCGAGCGAGTCTCCTCACCGGCCAGCTGGGAGTCGGCGGCCAGGCCGATGAGGAAAAGGGGTTCCGAGCGTTTTGGCAACACCAGCACCGCAAAACCGCCTTCCTGTTCCACAAGGCTGATATCCCGGGTGAGGACGGGTACCGCCTCTCCGATTCCTTGCTCGGCGCGATCTCCGACAGCACGGCGGTGGTCGGAGTCGTGCTCAACACCGTTGACTACGCCCTGGACCAGGGCCGCGAAGGCGATCGCACCCAGTGGTCGCTCCGCGATGTCACCTACCTGCCGGAGCTGTTGGACGCCGCTCGGAGCTACGGCCGCCCCGTCGTCCTCACCTCCGACCACGGCCACGTCCTCGCCCGGCCGGGCAGCGAGCGGACCTCCGCGCCGGGGGCGGAGTCGGCGCGGTGGCGCACAGGAGAGCCGAAGGCGGGGGAGATCGCGGTTACCGGGCCCCGCGTCATGTACGGGCAGGATGACCTGGTGGTTCCCTGGCGGGAGGACATCCGGTACACCTCGGCCAAGAATGGCTACCACGGGGGCGTGTCCCTCGCGGAGATGACGGTTCCCGTTCTGGCGTTCCTCCCTCCCGGAGGGGCGGAACCGGCGGGGTGGACCGTCCTGTCCCCCGAGGTTGTTCAGCCTGACTGGTGGACGGGACGCACACTCACCACCGAACTCGGCACCGGGAAGCGGGGCGGCTCGCGGAAATCGCGAGCCACCGAGGACGTGGTTCCGTTGTTTCCCGTCGAGCCGGCCACGGTCTCGCTCGGCACCCAGGTCGTCGCCACCGAGATCTATCAGGGCCAGTGTCACTTCGTTCCCAGGGCACCGGACGGGAAAGTCGTCGCTGATGTCATTGATGCTGTGGTGTCGGCGGACGGCATCCTCAGCACGGCCGCCGTCACCACGGTCGCCGGACGCGCGGCGCGCCGGCCAGAGTTCTTCGTGACCACCCTGCAGCGTTTGCTGAACGTCGACGGGTATCCCGTCCTGTCCGTCGTCGACGGCGGACAGCGGCTCAAGCTCGACGTCGAGGTGCTGCGAACGCAGTTCGGAGTGAGGGGACCATGACAGCCACCAGCGAAGCCCGTCGCCGGGAGATCATCGACGCACTTCGCCGCGGCACCGTACCCCAGAACGGACTGGACCTCCTTGCCGTGGGACTGGACCGCTTCGACGCCGCCATCGACGAGAACCTCGTGACGGTCGCGAGTGGGGGAGCCGCTTTCCACGCGATTCGTGGCGAGTACGGCGCCGGCAAAACCTTTTTCGCCCGCTGGCTCGCGGAGAAGGCGAAGCGTCGCGGCCTGGCGACCGCGGAGATCCAGATCTCCGAAACCGAAACGCCACTGCACCGTCTGGAGACGGTGTACCGCCGCCTCACGGAGCGGTTGACGACGGCGACACACCAGCCGAGCGCGCTGCGCGCCGTCATCGATTCGTGGCTGTACACCCTCGAGGAGCAGGTCCTCGAATCCGCCGACGTGGAACCCGAGGACGAGGTAGCGCTCGCGCGGCGAGTGGACGAGCTGCTGGAGAACCGGCTCGCTGATGTGGCGCGCACCACACCCGCGTTCGCGGCGGCGCTCCGAGGCTACCGACGAGCCGTTGAGGCGGGCGACGGAGCGACGGCGGAGGCGATCGTGGCATGGCTGGGCGGGCAGAAAGCGGTCGCGGCCGCCGCTCGCCGCACGGCCGGAGTGCGGGGGGATCTCGACCACTTCGCAGCCCTGGGTTTCCTGCAAGGCTTGCTGCTCATCCTGCGGGACTGCGGCCATCCGGGGCTGCTGCTGGTGCTGGACGAGACGGAGACCTTGCAGCGTGTCCGCGGTGATGTCAGGGAAAAGGGGTTGAACGCGCTGCGTCAGCTGCTCGACGAGATCGACACTGGCCGGTTCCCCGGACTGTTCCTGGTGCTCACGGGGACACCCGCGTTCTTCGACGGCCAGCAGGGAGTCCAGCGGCTACCCGCACTAGCGCAGCGGCTAGCGACTGACTTCACCACCGACGCCCGCTTCGACTCTCCTCGGGCGGTGCAGCTCAGGCTGCCAGGCTTCGACCACGACCGTCTCAGGGAGTTGGGGCGCAAGATCCGCGACCTGTACGCGGTGGGTGCACGTCACCCGCAACGGGTTGTCGACGTGGTCGACGACGACTACCTCGGCGTACTCGCGCGGGCGTTGGTCGGTGAGCTGGGGGGACACGTCGGGGTCGCGCCGAGGATCTTCCTGCGCAAGTTGGTGGCGGACGTCCTCGATCGGGTTGACGAATACGCCGAGTTCGACCCCCGGAAGCACTACCAGTTGACCGTCACCACCCATGAGCTGGTCGACGACGAGAAACGAGTCGTGACCAGTGCCGACGATGTCCCGCTGAACCTGCCATGACCGACCCGGTGACCCGCTTGCATCCGGTAGTGGTGCACCACGTGGTCAACACTCTCGGCTGGCGAACCCTCCGCCCGTTGCAGGAACAGGCCATCGAGCCTGTCCTCAACGGGAAGGATGCCTTGCTGCTGGCCCCGACAGCAGGGGGCAAGACCGAGGCGGCCTTCCTCCCCGTCCTCAGCGCGATGGAGGATCAGGGCTGGACGGGTGTATCGGTCCTCTTCCTGTGCCCGCTGAAGGCCCTGCTCAACGACCTCCTTCCCCGCCTGGCGAGCTACGGGTCCTGGGTGGGCCGACGCGTGGACTTGTGGCACGGCGACGTATCCACCTCGAAACGCCGGAAAATCCTTCGCGATCCTCCGGACGTTCTGCTGACCACGCCGGAATCCCTCGAATCCATGCTGGTCAGCCCGAACGTGGACCACCATCGGTTCCTCTCCGGTGTGCGCGCGGTAGTGATTGACGAGGTCCACGCCTTTGCGGGGGACGATCGTGGCTGGCACCTCCTCGCGGTCCTCGAAAGACTCTCGGTGCTGACGCAGCGACCCATCCAACGTATTGGGCTGTCCGCGACCGTGGGAAACCCGTCGGAGCTGTTGGCGTGGATGCAGGGTTCAGGTCAGGGGGCCCGGCCGGGAATCGTCGTCGCACCCCATTCAACGGCGAGGACAGGCCCGCCGCCCGGGGACATCGAACTGGACTACGTGGGCTCGGTGGACAACGCGGCCGCCGTCATCGCCGCACTCCACCGCGGGGAGAAGCGGTTGGTGTTCTGCGACTCCCGCCAGCTCGTGGAGGAAATCGGCGCCGCCCTGCGTGCTCGCGGGGTGACGACCCACCTTTCGCACGCCTCCTTGTCGCTGGACGAGCGACGTCGCGCTGAGCGCGCCTTCGCGGACTCCCGAGACTGCGTGATCGTGGCTACCTCGACGCTCGAACTCGGCATCGACGTCGGAGACCTGGACCGTGTCGTGCAGATCAACACCCCTTCAACGGTCGCGTCCTTCCTGCAACGGCTGGGGCGGAGCGGCCGCCGAGCCGGGACGACCCGGAACTGTCTCTTCCTCGCAATACGCGAGGAGGCGCTGTTGTGGTCCTCGGCGTTGCTCCTGTTGTGGGGGAGGGGCTACGTCGAAGCTGTCCAGCCCCCAGCCGACCCTCGACACATCATCGCCCAGCAGACCCTCGCGTTGTGTTTGCAGGAACAGGCCATTGATCGTGCGACATGGCAACACGCCTGGAACGACCTGCCACCGTTCGACAGCGGAGCCGACGCGGTCCTGGGCTACCTACTCGGCGAGGGGTTCATCGAACAGGACGGGCCGATGATGTTCATCGGTCCCGAAGCCGAGCGTCGGTTCGGCCGCCGAAACTTCATGGACATGACCGCTGTCTTCACGGCCCCACCCCAGTTCACCGTGCTCGAAGGGCGCCGGGAGGTCGGCCGTGCCGACCCCGCGTTGCTGACCGAGAAGGTGGAAGGGCCGAGGCTTCTGCTCCTGGCGGGCCGGAGCTGGAAGGTCACCTGGATCGACTGGAAACGACGTCGTTGCTTCGTTGAGCCAGCCGATTACGGTGGCCGAGCCCGTTGGCTCGCACCGGGGACAGGGGGCGTGAGTTTCGCGATGGCACGGGCGGCACGGGACGTACTGTTGGGCGCCGACCCCCCCGTGGTGTTGACCCAGCGCGCCCAACGGCTACTCTCCGAACTCCGTGATGACCGAGATGGGTCCGTTCACCCGGCGGCAACTGTCATCACCCGCTCACACCATGCCACGCGTTGGTGGACCTGGGCCGGATTCCGGGCCAATGCTACTCTCACAGCCTCGCTGGCCTGGGTCGCAGAAGAGAAGCGGACGTTCGACGACGTGTCGATCCGACTGCGCGGCGATCTGACGCGGGAGTCGTGGCGGACGGGGAGCCGGGAAGCACTGGAACGGGTGTGCCTGCCAGAGGTCGACGAACGGGCGCTGCGCGGACTGAAGTTCGCCGACGCGCTCCCACCGCACCTCGCCGAGGCGACACTCGCCACCCGCATGGCCGACGTCGACGCCGCTCGAGCACTGTTGGGCGGTGCTGTGCGTTTCGTCGCCCGTTGACCGCTAGCCGAACACCAGCGGGCGCACCTGGGACAGTGTCGGGTCGGCGAACCTCTCGACGTGCCCGTTCTACCCAGCGGGAAGGACCTCCTCGCGACGGCCCGCCTCGGCCACACGCCACCCCCCGACGAGCCCTGCGCCACATCGCGGGCCGGTCGAAAGCTGATCACCTCCCCACCGGCCCCCGGCCCGGCTACCGGTAGTAGACGGCCAGGGGGTGAGGGCCGTCACGGCGGACCTCGACGGGGGTCTCGAACACCTCCACGGGCTCGCGCCGCCTTCCCCGAGGGCCTCGCCGCACCGGATGTGGCCGCCCACCGGAGCGGGAGCGGGCTCCGAGGCACCCGCACCGCCGGCGCCGTGGCCAGGTGGGGGAGGCGGCAGCCGGAACCGCCGCCGCGCGTCCCGTCCGGACCGGGCTCCGCCCTGGCGGGCCGTCAACCCGACGGGACGGTGCCGCCGCGGGTGGGCCGGCGTCGCGGGATCCACCCGGTCGGGCGGGTCCCGTCGGGTCAGGACCGGACCAGGCCGGGGCCAGGCGCGGCTCCCACGGGTCAGACGCGGGTCAGACGCGGGTCAGGTGGGGGTCACACGCGGACCGGGCGACGTGGGCCCCGGGCGCTCCTGCTCCTCGGCGGGCAGTTCGAGCAGCATCCGGCTGTTCCCCAGGGTGTTGGGTTTGACGTAGGGCAGGTCGAGGAACTCCGCGACCCCCTCGTCCACCGAGTGCCGCATCTCCTCGTACACCTCGGCGGACGAGGACGCCATTGCCAGCGACTCCATCGCCAGGGACGCCGGGCGAGCGTCACCCGCCAGGGCGCATCGGCCCTCCGCGCACCGGAGGGCCCCTGGGGGCGGAGGCCCCGGTGGCGGTGTGCGGGACGAACCCCGACGTCGAGCCGAAAGGCCTCGGCGCGGGTGGATCCCCTCGTGCTCGACGGCCTGCCCACCCGGCGGCCACGCGCCGGAGACGCTTCTCCACGCGCGGGATGACTTCCCGTCCCGGACCGTGGCCGGACGCCAGCGTTGGTCACGGTATGTGGGAGTTCGAGGTCGTGGAGGTGGTCGCCGGCGCCCGTCGCCGAGGTGGTGGCCCAGTGCGGGTAGCCCCGGCGGGCGTCGAGGAGGACCGGCGGGGCCTGGCGGCGGCCGCTGGCCCCGCGCCGACGCGGCCGGCGCGCCGTGAGGCCGCGGGGAGCGGAGCGCGGAATTCGACGCGGTGATGCTGGCCGAGTTCGTTCCGGCGTTGAACGGGCACGGCGTCCCCGCGAGCGGGACCACGGAGAACGCCGGGAAGCTGGCGGCGCGCCTCGTGCGTACGGCGCAGTTGATCCCGGGGACTCTTGGAAGGGAGTCCGAGGAGAACGGGCGCGGAGTCGACGTCGGCGATATCGAGTGGTCCGCGTGAGCTGATGTGGGACGAGGCACCGGCCAGGTGCGCCGCAGCCGGGGGTTCGTTGGCTGCTGATCGCGGGCGGCCGGAGCTCACAGCCGTGACGAAAGCCGCGAACCTGTCGCGGTCGTCGACCAGTGTGCCGCCCTCTCGGTCCGGTCACGGTCACACGCCGTGCGCGGCTGATCCACGTAGGCTGGCCACCCACGCGGGTGGGCGACCTCTACCGGAGTGGCCACCCCGGCGTCGAGCGGGTGCGGGCGGGCGAGGGTGCGGGGTGACGTTGTCGTTCGTGTCCGACTGGTAGGCGCGGCACGCCCCGCTCGCGGGCCGCGACGAGGAGCGGACGGCCAAGGGAACCGGCGAGCGCGAACAGGTGGAACCCGATGTCCCCCCGCCGCACCTCGTAGTAGTCGCCCATCGGGTCCTCGGCTGGCTCGTAGGTCTGGACCAGGCCCACCGGCACACCGCGCCGGCGCGCGAGGAAGGCGTGGTGGGTCGGAAGGGAGTCCACGTACCGGTAGGTCTCCAGGACCTCCGCCCGGCTCAGGCCGGTCATCCCCCAGAAACGGGCGCGGTCCTGTGTCACCCACCGGTGGAGCAGGTCGACGTCCGACGCCGGGACGAGCGGGTGCAGCGCGATCAGTCCGAGGGCACCCGCGTCGAACTCGAACACCGGGCCGGCGGGATGAGGCGCTGAGCCTGCTCGAGATGGCGGCAAGCGGGTCTGATGCGGCTGTCGTCGCGATGGCCACGGATCTCGCCGGGCTCCGAGCCCAGGCACAGGCCGGTATCCTGCCGCCGATCTGGCGTTCACTGGTACGCATCCCGACGCGCCGCGCTGCTGGCCGGCAAGAGGGGACGGCGGCAGGGTGGGGAGCTCGGCTGGCGGCCTTGTCCGTCGAGGAGCGGCAGAGGGAAATTCTCAGCCTGGTGCGGTCGAAAGTGTCGGTGGTCTTGGGGCACGACGACGTCGCAGCCGTGCAGGCGCGACGTTCGTTCAAGGATCTCGGGTTCGATTCGTTGACCGCTGTCGAGTTGCGGAACACCTTGACCGCCGCGACCGGGTTGCGGACCACCCCGAACACGAAGAACAGGGTGGACCCGACCAGCAACCACCGCCGCAGCGTCATGTGTCGTTCGTCTCCTCGGTCCCGGTGTTCGCCGCCCCCGAAGCGGTGGGCACGGCCCCTCGTCGATCACGGAGTGATCGGGAGGACCGATCCGGGCGGCCAGCCACCTGATCGGTGACAACCACCGGTGTCCGGTGGCGGCGCGGGACGGCCAGGGCTATGGGGCGTGGAACGGGCGCTGCTCCGGGAGACCCCGCGGGTTCGACGACTGGGCGGGACGGCGAGGACGACCGCGCCCGGTCGTGGGCCGGGGCGGTGGGGAGGGAGTCGGGGCGGGGCCGGCCCGGTCAGCGGACCGGTCGGAACCGCACCCGTTGACCGGGAACGCACTGCGCGGCCAGCGGCACGTCCTCGGACACGACGACCGCGACCACCGGATAGCCGCCGGTCACCGGGTGGTCGGCCAGGAACAGCACGGGTTGGCCGTCGGGAGGAACCTGGACCGCTCCCGCCACCATGCCCTCGGACGGCAGTTCGCGACCGTCGGAGCGCCGTAGTTCTGGGCCGGACAGGCGCATGCCGACCCGGTCGGACTCCCCGGTGACCCGGAACTCCTCGTGCGCCAGGCGCGTGAGCGCCTCGGGCGTTCCTGCTGGGCTCGGCGTTCACGGCGAGCGCCTTCGCGGAGCCGGCCTGGCTGGCACTGACCGCCCCGCCGCCGGAAGCGACGGCGGCGGTGGGGAGTGGGCGGCGCATCGGTACCGCCGAGATCAAGGTCCTCGGCGAGATGGTGCGGCACTACGAGAGTCTGCAACGCAGGTTCGGCGGCGGTCAGGTGCGAGATCGTGTCGTGCGCTTCGTGCACGATGAGGCCAGGGTGGCGGCGGAGGCCACCTACTCGGAACAGCACGGTCGGGAGCTCTTCTCCACCCTGGCACAGGCCACCTGGTTGGCCGGGCTGACCACGGCCGACAGCGGGCGGCACGCACTGGGCCAGCGGTACTACGCACAGGCCCTGCACCTGGCCACCCAGGCCGGCGACACGCTGTTCGCCGCCAACGTGCTCGCCGAGATGAGCCGGCTGACCATCGACATCGGCAACGCCACCAGCCAGGCGACCGGCGCGGAACACGCCCCTATGCTCGGTACACACGGTGGAACTGTTCGGGCACCCGGAGTACCTCGACGGTGCAACCGCTCGCCTACGGGGGGAACGCGGGAGGGCGATCGCGGTCAGCGAGTGCGCATATTCCTCCGAACCAGCCCCGATCGCGATGCGCTCCGTACGATCCGACATTTTTCCACGACCAGAGCAAAACCAAGGCCACCACTTGGGCAACAGGGGCCAAAGTGGCCTCGCTGATTGGTATCGACCTCTCATCGCGTACCGGTTACACAACCACCACCAAAACTAGATTCGAGTTTGTCTCAGAGGGTCGAGCGGTGTGCGGCACAAGAGCGCATCCCGCGTCCGCGACCGGGCCGGGGACGCTCGTCGTCCAGATGTACCCTAGGTCAAGAAAAGGTAACGGGCTCCCGTCGGCGCAGGTCGCGAAGGGAAAGCCCCGCGCAAGCGGGGGTGAGCCGTAGCAGGGTCCGGTGTGTGGGGCGGCCTGGTGGAAAGCCCCGCGCAAGCGGGGGTGAGCCGGACCTGGGCCATGTCGTGTCCAACCGGACCGTGAAAGCCCCGCGCAAGCGGGGGTGAGCCGGGTCACCCGGGACGTGTCAACGGGGAGGTTTCGAAAGCCCCGCGCAAGCGGGGGTGAGCCGCAGGACGAGCACGGCCAGGATCGCGCCCACCAGAAAGCCCCGCGCAAGCGGGGGTGAGCCGTCGTGGCACGCTGGACCGTACTGGGTTTGTTGGAGGCCCTGCACCCCAGGAAGGATGAGGAGCATGGGTTCCGCGAAGAAATACCCCGCCGCGCCGGCGGCGATCCGTTCTGGGCGGCGTGCCACCACGCGACGGGACTGAGCGGGAGTAGGCTGATCATCGAGACCGCAAGGTCAAGAAATAATAACGGCGCTCCATTCGCGCTGGTCGCGAAGGGTAAGCCCCGCGCAAGCGGGGGTGAGCCGTGACGGACCGTCTGACGTCAGGGCGTCGGCCCGTAAGCCCCGCGCAAGCGGGGGTGAGCCGGGCTCGCGGGTCATCGTCACCGGTCGGCTCAAGTAAGCCCCGCGCAAGCGGGGGTGAGCCGGCGAGGCAGACCCACTCGGGCCGGGGGGCGCTGTAAGCCCCGCGCAAGCGGGGGTGAGCCGGTCCACCGCCGCCAATCCAGTCGGCCCCGGGGGTAAGCCCCGCGCAAGCGGGGGTGAGCCGATCGTGCAGCGTCGCCCGGCCGGCAACACGGCGTAAGCCCCGCGCAAGCGGGGGTGAGCCGTCCTTGAACCCGATTGGGTCAGACGAAACCCGGTAAGCCCCGCGCAAGCGGGGGTGAGCGGGTGCTCGACCGCGGATCTGAGCAGGGCGGCTACCGCCGCCACCCGCCGGTGAGCACCGCCCGGCCGGCAGTTGGAGGCGGCGGTCCTGGCCGGCCGCCCCGAGAGCGCCCCACCCCTGGTCGCCCTGCACGAGGTGACGGCCAACGTGCTGCGCATCAAACGGACCTGGAGCTTCGCGATGGGCGTCCACTCCGAACACCCCGAGGTGGTGCGCGTCCACACCGACACCCGCGCCCGGTGCGTCGCCCTGTTCCGCCGGGCCCGCGACGCCGGTGCGGTGCGCTCGGACGTCGACCCCGACTGGGCCAGCCGGGTGTACTACGGGCTCATCCAGGCCGCGGCCGAGGACCTGGCCGAGGAGCCGACACCGGCCGAACTGGACGCGGCCGCCGCGCGGGTGGTCGACACGCTGTTCACTGTCTCCTCGGATGTATAATTAGTCAAGTCCAGTTGATCAACGCTTCGCTTCCAATTGAGGTCGATGGCCATGAGCGCGAGTCCCCCACTTGGCAAACGGTAACTACAGGCATAGGACAGGCCGACGTCATCAAACGAAGCGCTCTCCGGATCAAAACCCAGGGCAGTTATTTCCTCGTCACTGAGGATCTCACAGGGCAACATCTCCGACAGCTCCGCCGCCACATCCACCCCCGGCTGCTCGCCGGGACTCCCACCCACCGACGGATCGGCGCTCCCCGAAAGGGAGGAACCCACCGTCGGCCCCACGGCCACTGCGGTCCCCTGCTCCGCGCTCGCGCAGGCAGACAGCAATCCCACCAGTCCCAGCGCTGTTCCCCACACACCCACACCCCTGCGCCTCACGCCTCATCCCCTCCCAGCCGGTCAAAAGCAGACACGTTCTGCTCATCCACAGCCTGAGTACGCCGAGCACTGACTCGGACGGCCGCCGACAACTCCGTCAACGCCTCGATGCGGGCAGTCCCTCGTGGAGCAGCGTGGAGGCGAACTACCGACCGGCACCTCACCACGGACATCGCACATTCCGTTGCCCGCCGCCCACGACGAGGAATGAATGAGAGCAGTGCCCTCGGAGCACCAAGGACTCGGGAGTGTCCCGGTTTGGATCACCCACACCCGAGGAACACCACCGTCAGCCTGGTCAGCCCGAAGACCGAGGCAACAACGGCTCCACAGCCGCTGCGGTGTCCTCCGCTAGGGCGCACGCCCGCTCGACTGTTCCCGCGTAATGCACAAAAAATGACACATGGGCCTGCTCGCTCAAGTCCACCGAAATTTGACAATGTTCTGACGGTATTTCGTCAATGATGCGGAGCGCGCGCAACGGACCCACACCAATCTCCTCAACCGTGTAGTTCGTCAGGTTCAGCTGATCAACGCCGCGCATCCAGTTCAGGTGAATCGTCATGACCGGACGCTCGCCGCCCGGAAAACGGTAGCGGCAGTCGTGGGACAGGCCGACGTCATCGAACGTGGCGGTCTCCGGGTCGAAGCCCAGAGCGGTCATTTCCTCGTCGCTGAGGATTTCGCAGGGCAGCATTTCCGACAGCTCCGCCGCCACATCCACCCCCGGCTGCTCGCCGGGACTCCCACCCACCGACGGGTCGGCGCTCCCCGGAAGGGAGGAACCCACCGTCGGCTCCACGGCCACCGCGGTCCCTCGTTCCGCGCTCGTGCAGGCAGACAGCAGTCCCACCAGTCCCAGGGCTGTTCCCCACACACCCACACCCCTGCGCCTCACGCTCCATCCTCTCCCAGCTGGTTGAACTCGGCTGCGTTCTGTTCATCCGCAGCCTGAGTCCGCCGAGCACTGGCTCGGATAGCCGCCGCCAACTCCGTCAACGCCTCGATGTGGGCAGTCTCTTACGGGACAGCGTGGAGGCGAACTACCGCCCGCCACCTCACCACGGACATCCCGCATGCCGTTGCCCACCGCCCACGACGAGGAATGAATGAGAGCAGTGCCCTCGGAGCACCAAGGACTCGGGAGTGTCCCGGTTTGGATCACCCACACCCGAGGAACACCACCGTCAGCCTGGTCAGCCCGGGGACCGAGGCAACGACGGCTCCACTGCCGCAGCAGTCTCCTCCGCTATGGCGCACGCCTGCTCGGTCGTCCCTCCGAACTTCACGAAAATCGACACGTGGGCCTGCTCACTCAGCGCCAGAGAAATCTGACACGACTCTGGATCAATCTTGTCGGTGATCCTCAGCGCACGCAGCGGCCCCACACTCGTTTCCTCAGCGATGAAGTTGCTCAAGTTCAGCTGATCAATACTCAGTTTCCAGTCCAGACCAATGTACATGAGCGGAGTTCCCCCAGCCGGTGGACGGTAATTACAGGAGTAGGACACTCCGACGTCGTTGAACGAAGCGCTCTCCGGATCGAAACCCAGGGCGGTTACCTCCTCGTCACTGAGGATCTCACAGGGCAACATCTCCGACAGCTCCGCCGCCACATCCACCCCCGGCTGCTCGCCGGGACTCCCACCCACCGACGGATCGGCGCTCCCCGGAAGGGAGGAACCCACCGTCAGCTCCACGGCCACCGCGGTTCCTCGTTCCGCGCTCGTACAGGCAGACAGCAGTCCCACCAGTCCCAGGGCTGTTCCCCACACACCCACACCCCTGCGCCTCACGCCTCATCCCCTCCCAGCCGGTTGAACTCGGCTGCGGTCTGTTCATCCGCGGCCTGAGTGCGCCGGGCACTGGCTCGGATGGCCGCCGCCAACTCCGTCAACGCCGCGATGTGGGCAGTCTCTTACGGGACAGCGTGGAGGCGAACTACCGACCGCCACCTCACCACGGACATCCCACATGCCGTTGCCCACCGCCCACAACGAGGAACGACTGAGAGCAGTGCCCTCGGCGCACCAAGGATTCGGGAGTGTCCCGATTTGGATCACCCGCACCCGAGGAACACCACCGTCATCCTGGTCAGCCCGAAGACCGAGGCAACAACGGCTCCACCGCCCCTGCGGTCTCCTCCGCTAGAGCACACGCATGCTCGACTGTTCCCGCGTAATGCACATAAACTGACACATGCGCCTGCTCACTCAGGTCCACCGAAATCTGACAGTGCTCCGACGCGGTTTTGCCGATGATGCGGAGCGCGCGCAACGGACCCACACCGATCTCTTCAACCGTGTAGTTCGTCAGACTCAGCTGGTCAACGCTGCGCATCCAGTTCAAATGAATTGCCATGAGCGGACGGGCTTCGTGTGCTAAACGATAGACACAGTCGTAGGACAGGCCGACGTCATCGAACCTGGCGGTCTCCGGGTCGAAGCCCAGGGCGGTTATTTCCTCGTCACTGAGGATCTCACAGGGCAGCATCTCCGACAGCTCCGCCGCCACATCCACCCCCGGCTGCTCACCGGGACTCCCACCCACCGACGGATCAGCGCTCCCCGGAAGGGAGGAACCGACCGTCGGCCCCACGGCCACTGCGGTCCCCTGCTCCGCGCTCGCGCAGGCAGACAGCAGCACCACCAGCCCCAGGGCTGTTCCCCACACACCCACACCCCTGCGCCTCACGCCTCATCCTCTCCCAGCCGGTTGAACTCGGCTGCGGTCTGTTCATCCGCGGCCTGAGTGCGCCGGGCACTGGCTCGGATGGCCGCCGCCAACTCCGTCAACGCCGCGATGTACAGCTCGAGATTCTCCGCAGCGGACTGCGGCGTCCCGGCCGCGCTGAGCCTGGTCTGCGCGGACATCTGCAGGGCCACCGGGCTCGAACCGAGGGGGACGTACTGATCCAGTTGCTCAACCCGGCGCCGCCGGTCCACTGCTCTCTCGGCTATCGCGTCGATCTTCCTCGCCATTGATTCGGCGCTCTCGGGATCGATCGACACCTTACCGGCGGCAGCGGCCGCGCTACCTGGAGGCGCCTCGCGTGCTGTGGGGGCGGGACCAGCCCCGCTCGCGCGGGGAGGACGGCGTCCGGTGGTTAGTCGTCCGCCCTGTTTCGGCCTTTCAGGATTGTCGAGTTGGCGGAGGCCACGGGGGTGGGGCTGGCCGACCTCAGTGAGAAGACTGCCGACCTGGTCGCCGTGGGGTATGTGGTCTGGTCGGGCGAGCCGGGGAATCGGGTGCTGCGAATGACGCCTGCCGGTCGGATGGTGGCGCTGGACCTGTTGCCGGCCGTCGAGGCCTTCCTTGCTGAGCTGTCTGGTGTGTCGTCGACGCCCTAGCCTCAGGTCGCTGTGCGACCTGAGCTGGTAGCTCCGCTTCGCCGCCCGTCAGATCGCGGTCACCGGCAATTCAGGGCAGAAAATGTCCTGAATTCGCCCCCTGCGAGTTCTTGCCTGAGGTCGCGCCCGAGGGACGCGCGCCTCGCGGTTGCTGGGGCATGGGTCGGTCGGGACCCGGGGCCGTGGGCGCAGGGGTAGGTTCGCTAGCAGGACAAGTCGGCTCTGCCGACTGCTTCCTGGCTGGACGATCCCGGTGCCCGTGCGACTCGGCGGGAGGCTCATACTGAGGAGGAGACGGAGCGGCGTGGAGCGGAGGCTGGAAGAAGTGAATGAAAACCGGCCCTGTCGCTCGTAACGCCGCAGGTCAGGAAGTGTCGTCCCCGCGCACGCGGGGCTGTTCCACGAGCCGGGCGTACGCCGGCTGGGCCGGCGAAGTCGTCCCCGCGCACGCGGGGCTGTTCCTGGGTAGGGCCCGTTCCGGATATCCCCGGCGACGTCGTCCCCGCGCACGCGGGGCTGTTCCCCGCGGCGGTCTGCTCGACGTCGCCGCGCGCACGTCGTCCCCGCGCACGCGGGGCTGTTCCATCGAGGACCAGGTGCAGGCTGCCGGCCGGGGCGTCGTCCCCGCGCACGCGGGGCTGTTCCTGTCGGCGACGACTGCGCCCAGGTTGAGCGCCAGTCGTCCCCGCGCACGCGGGGCTGTTCCCCCGTCGCCAGGAATCCCGGGCGAGCTCAGCAGGTGTCGTCCCCGCGCACGCGGGGCTGTTCCCGCAGCCGGCCCGGCGGAGGCCAGGCCGATGATGTCGTCCCCGCGCATCCGGGTTGTGCGCACTGGGACGCACCAGTCGCCGCGAGACCGCGTTCGCTACCATCGGTAGTCGATTGGCTACCCGGAGGCGCCCGGGGAGCTGCGGTAGGGAGCCCGCCCGGGTCTGCCGATGGCTGGGTACGCCTTTGGTCCTCAGGAGCAGCTGAGGCCGAGCTGCCCTGGGAAGGAAGGATGCCACGTGAAGTTGCGGGCGTTCGATCAGCTGTTGGCGGGCCTGATCACGACCGACCACCCCGAGGTTGGACGGCCTGCGCGCCGAGGCCGCCCGCACCCCGCTTCCCGCGAGCCAACCGACCGAAGGGCAGGTCCGCGAGGCGCTGCGGGGCCTGGGCGAGGTGTAGGCGGGCGAGCAGCGTCCTCCGACATGCTTACCCGGTGCCGGGTAGCCCGACAGCGCACCCCGATCGCTCGATCCACGCTCGCCGCCCTGCCAAGTAGTCGCGCCCAGCCCCAGGAGGCGTGAGGACGAGCCCCCTTTGCAGGGAGGAAGGACCTACCTGGAGGCGCCTCGCGTGCTGTGGGGGCGGGACCAGCCCCGCTCGCGCGGGGAGGACGGCGTCCGGTGGTTAGTCATCCGCCCTGGTGGAACAGCCCCGCGTGCGCGGGGACGACGCCGCACCGGGTCGGGGACGGGCGGCTGACACGGGAACAGCCCGGCGTGCGCGGGGACGACACTTCCTGACCAGCGCGTTTGCACTCCTACCCGCACGTTCTCTGTCACTTTGCCTGCACCACCCCCAACTCTCGCCCCGACCTGCCCTCCCCATGCCGCGTGTGGGTCCGGTTGGCCCGCAACGCATCAGAAGCGCTTGTCCTTGACAGCAGTGAGGAAAGCGCCGAAGGTCGGATGGTCGACTACCAAGGTTCCTCCACCCCTGTTCTTGGTGTCCCTGATCGCGACGTGATCCGCGTTGCTGCCAACTTCCACGCACTCGACCTGGGGGCCGCTGCGGCTTGCCTTGCGCCAGCGTCCAAACTCGCCATCAACCTGCATGGATCTATCTCTCCTGGTGGTGACGTAGGTATGACTTGATCATGTCCGCTGTGTCCGCCGGATCGAGCGAGGAGGCCAGCGTCTTCGGCCGCGATGAACGTTTCAGTGGTCAGCGGATCGTCCACGAACGTCGAGGCCAACAGGTGGCTCAGAGGGAACAGCCCCGCGTGCGCGGGGAGGACAGGCGTCCGCAACCGGAAGGCGTGCGGAGACCGGAACAGCCCCGCGTGCGCGGGGAGGACCCCTTCCTAACCAGCGCATTCATAGCACTACCCGCAGGTTTGCATTCGCCCTTCCACGCGTCCCAGGTCTCTACCTACCCGCCCGGGTGCCTAGCTCCCAAGGCATAGGCATCAGAGGCGCTCGGTCTTGACCGCCTTGACGAACGCGCCGAAGGCAGCCCGGTCGACCACCAAGGTTCCCCCGTCCCTGTTCTTGGTGTCCCGGATCGAGACCACGTCAGGCTCACAGGCGACCTCGACGCAGTCAGACTGAGAGCCACTGTGACTAGACGTTCGCCACCTCGGTTGCTGCTGCGCCTGCATTGGTACTCCAGTCGTCATGCACTGCGGCGATCAGCTCCACAGACTGTCGAGCGGTGAGCGCCCTTTGCTGGAGGTTAGCCGCTGACCTCATGTACGTCTGCACCTCGTCCGCGTCATCCTCGTCAAGGAACAGCCCGCTTCGTTTGTGCTCCAGGTGAACCACTGGTGCTGTCTTCTCGCCTTCCAGGATGACGAACGGGCCTTCCAGGGCGTCGTGCCATCCAAGCGACATGGGCAGGACCTGGATGGTGATGTTGGGTCGTCCGGCCATTTCCACCAGGTGCTCCAGCTGGTCACGGATGACACGTGCTCCGCCGACCGGGCGGCGGAGAACTGACTCGTCGACGAGTGCTACATATGTGACCTCGTCGAGTGCGCGTTGCCGTCCCATACGGAAGGTCGTTCGAGCTTCAATCTCTGATGGGTTGACGTCTGAGCCGGCGAAGACGGCTCTAGCGTAGTTCGCTGTCTGGAGAAGTCCCGGCACCAGGTTTGGCGCGACTGCCGTGATCCGAACGGATGTGCGTTCCAGCTCCGCCATGCCCGTCACTTGCGGCGCGAGTCCTGGAATGCCGACGCCAAGCCAACGCGGCTCGACGGCAGCTTCCCGGGCCATCCGGACCAGGCGTTCGCGCTTTGCCCCAGTAACGCTGAGGACGGCGAGAATCGCCGCGACGTCCTCGACTGGAGGCAGGCGCTTGCCCGTCTCGGTGAGCGACATGGTCGCGGTACTGCATCCGATCAGCCGCGCGACCTCCGCCATGGTCACGCGTGCCTGCTTACGGCACTCACGGAGCTCCGCTCCGAGTGCGCGGGCCTGTGCCTTGCTCGCCATACCTCGACCTTAGAACTCCGCAGTGCACCTAGTTCTTCCACCCAGTTGGGGTCTTGTGCGAGTCCAACCAGGAGAGTTTATTCAAGCACATGGAATTTAGTAAAGCTCGTTGCGGGAAGCTCTGCTGTACCGGAAGGCGCAGCTGAGGTGAGCACGGCCCCTGCAGCTGAGCCGCTACCGCGCGGAGGAGGAGGTGCGTCGGCCGGTCGCGTAGGAGCGAATCAACGAGGCCGAACACGTTTTGGCTGCGCTCAATGAGGGGCAGTGCGTCAGCTACCCACGGCTCAAACCGCAGGCCGTGCTTCTCCTGCCCTCGGCCTTTCCCTCATCGCACGTAGCTCTGGTTCATGCCGTGCTGTCCGAAGGGCATGAGGCGGTTGGTCATACCGATTCAGAGGGCTCCGTTGAGCTCCCAGCTTTTCGCAAACAAGTTGAACCAGATGAGAAGGGCGAAAACACGCATGCTCACCCGCATCCCCCCGTCCAGTGCCACTCACCCACAACGGTGAGGACCTAGTGACTGTCGACCTGTCCCCTGGCCCAGAGCGGTTCCGCTGGTACCACCGCGTTCGTGGCTGGGACATCGAACGGGACGCCCCGTCCACCTGTCAGCTCGAACTCGCATCCGGCCGCGCACTCCTGATCATCCGGCTGGGCTCCACCCATGCGGGCACCGTCGGGCTCACGCCTGATCAAGTGCGGGAGCTGGTCCGATGTCTGAACGGGAGCCCAGCTCCGGTAGTTCTGGCGGTGGCGCACCCTGCCGCGTCGAAGTGCTCCCTCCTGGTCCGTCCCCGTCCAGTCGGTACCGATTGGCAGCTGCGTTCCACCCATCCTGGAGTCGCGAGCTGGATCACCCACTTCGACCAGCTCGCAACGTTCCAGCTAGCCGAACTCCTCGACGCGGGCCGAGGCTTACTCCGGCCGCTGGGCCACCCGCCGCGCTGACGCGCGCCCTTCCTCGCCCAGTCCCGCAGCCGCCACCCGGCGTCGCTCATCGCCTCCTGCTCGCCGCGCACAGCCTCGCTGCGCACAGCCTCGGCGTACCTGGCGATCACCCGGGAATTCCACCGTTCGTTGCTGCCTCAGCCCGTATTGGGAGAATCATCATGAGTGTTCATCGTGCCTGTTCCTACCCCGTGAACCACGCCGAGTGGCGGGTGCTCGTCACCGCTCACATCGTCCGCAACGCACACAGTCAAACCGCTTCCTGCATCGTCTCGGTTGATCCCGCGAACCTGGTAGCCCTCACCTTGGTGCAGAGCACGGTTGGACTCGCGTCCTCCCATGCCCGGCTGCTCGCGTCACTGCTCACCACCCCACGTTCGGGCACCGTCACCACGCTGTGCGCGAACGAGGACCTCGTCTCCCAGCTCACCGTCACCCCCGGTGCCACCCTGACCCACCCCGCTCGGCGGCCGACCGGACTGATCGCCCTGGACACGCTGGACACCGCCCATCCGGTGGCCCTGCTGCTGGAACCCGAGGCCGCGACGACGATGGCCCGGGCTCTGCGCACTGCCGCGTCTCGGCTCGAAGGCCGGGTGGGTGCCCGATGAGCCGTTGTTCCGCGTTCCCAGTGACCGTCGGGCTGCGGAAAGTACGCGGCACGCCCCGGCATTCCCTGCTGTTCCGGGTTCGCAATCGGTTCGGGCTGACATGGGCGGAGCTCGCGGTGCTGGAACTGGTGGAGTGTCGGCCTTTCAGGATTGTCGAGTTGGCGGAGGCCACTGGGGTGGGGCTGGCCGACCTCAGTGAGAAGACTGCCGACCCCCGCCCGATCGGTGGGATTCCCGCCGGTGCGCGAAACCCGGTCGCCCGAACCGGCTCACCCCCGCTCGCGCGGGGCCTTCTCGGCCACGACAGCGATCAGGCCGACATCGTCGGGCTCAACCCCCCGCTCGCGCGGGGCTTTCCCGCACCACACGGCCGGCGCCGCGACCGGGACGGCACCTGGTTCGTCATCGCCGCCGGACTCGCCCACCAGGCGGGCGCGGGCGTTCTCAGTACCAGTCCCCCGGCTGCCGCTGGACGCAGTCCGGCCGGCGGCCCGTCCGGAAGTACTCCGCGACGGCCCGGCGCACCTGCTCGATCGGTAGCGACGCCAACGACGGGAAGAACAGCGGAACGGACCTCGCGCGGGGCAGACCGGATGTCCGCGACGGCGGCCTCGCGGGATGTCGGCTCACCCCCGCTCGCGCGGGGCAGACCCGTTCCCGGCCGGTGATCAGCATGACGGTCACGGCTCACCCCCGCTCGCGCGGGGCAGACTGGAGCTTCGAGGAAACCGCCGCCGCAATCGGCGGCTCACCCCCGCTCGCGCGGGGCAGACGCCCGTGCCGGTGGCGGTGTGGCCGGTGTGGTCGGCTCACCCCCGCTCGCGCGGGGCAGACCCTTCCCGACCTGCACTGATGTTAGCTCGTTACCGTTCTGTGATTTTCTGTTGGTGTGGATTCCCGGAGTCGTACGAATGGGGTAGGCCCCCCGTCTCGCTCCCAGCACAGGACGACCAGCTTCGTCGCGGCTCAGCAGGCCAACCGCGATGCGTTTGCGCGCCTGCGTCACGTTCCCCTCGGCCAGGGAGCCGACACGCTTCTCCTCGTCGGTCATGGGCCTCGCGCGGGGCAGACGTCAGTTCCTCTTACGGGAGGTCCTCCCGAATCGGCTCACCCCCGCTCGCGCGGGGCAGACCCTTCCCGACCTGCACTGATGTTAGATCGTTACCGTTCTGTGATTTTTTGTTGGTGTGGATTCCCGGAGTCGTACGAACGGGGTAGGCCCCCCGTCTCGCTCCCAGCGCAGGACGACCAGCTTCGTCGCGGCTCAGCAGGCCAACCGCGATGCGCTTGCGCGCCTGCGTCACGTTCCCCTCGGCCAGGGAGCCGACACGCTTCTCCTCGTCGGTCATGGGCGTTCTCATCCGCCCCGCCAGCCGCGCACCTGCTCCACGCCCGCACCCGAGGCCGTCACGTGGAACTCGCCACGCATCAGATCGTCGAAAACGACGGTGAGGACCCCGAACTGGTTCTCGTAGGAGTAGGCCAACGGGCCGAGGCGGGCGGCGAACTCCACCCCGTCGAAGTCCGCGACGTCCGCGTCACGGACGAACAGGTAGGCCTCCACGTCGGAGTAGGCGTCAGCCTCCCCCAGGGTCCAGGACCCGTACAGCAGCACGCCGTCGAGCCGGGGCTCCGCGTGCGCCACCTCGCGCAGTCGGTCGATGCGGCGGGCGAGGGCGGTCGGTTCGGTGTGGGGCATGGTGGGACTCCTCCCTGAAGTGGACGAACGGGCTCCCACGTCCGGCCGGAGACGGCCCACGGACGCGAGTGGTGGTGACGGTGCGGAACCGTGTCCTCAGGAAGTGCTCATGCGCGGATGGTATCGAACGAGCGATGGGGGAGAGGTGGGCGACCACTAGCGAGGAGTTCGTCGTGGGTGCCCTGTTCGACGATGGCGCCCTCCTCCATCACCACGATCCGGTCGGCGTCCCGGATCGTGGAGAGGCGGTGGGCGATGACGAAGGCGGTCCGACCGCTGCGCAGCTCGGCCATCGCCCGCTGGATCAACACCTCGGTGCGCGTGTCCACCGAGCTGGTCGCCTCGTCGAGGACCAGGATCGACGGGTTGGCCAGGAACGCCCTGGCGATGGTGATCAGCTGTTTCTCACCGGCGCTGACCCCGCCGCCCTCCTCGTCGACCACGGTGTCGTAGCCCTCGGGCAGGGTGCGGGCGAAGTGGTCGACGTGGGCGGTCTTCGCCGCCGCGACGACCTGTTCCCGGGTGGCGTCCTTCGCGCCGTAGGCGATGTTCTCCGCGATCGTGCCGCCGAACAGCCAGGTGTCCTGGAGGACCATCCCGGTGGTGGCCCGCACGTCGGCCCGCGTCATCTCCGCCGTGTCGACCCCGTCGAGGGTGATCCGGCCGCCGGTGACCTCGTAGAAGCGCATCAGCAGGTTCACCAGGGTGCTCTTGCCGGCCCCGGTGGGGCCGACGATCGCGATCGTCTGGCCGGGTTCGGCGACCAGGGACAGGTCCTCGATCAGCGGCTTGTCCGGGTCGTAGCGGAAGGAGACGTGCTCGAACTCGACGCGGCCCCGCACGGTCGGGACTCGGCGCGGTTCGGCGGGGTCCGGTTCCTCCTCCTCGGCGTCGAGGAAGTCGAAGACGCGTTCGGCGGAGGCCACCCCGGACTGCACCAGGTTCGCCATGCTCGCGACCTGGGTGAGCGGCTGGGTGAACTGGCGGGAGTACTGCACGAAGGCCTGCACGTCGCCGATGGTGAGCTGGCCGGAGGTGACCCGCAGGCCACCGACGACCGCCACCAGCACGTAGTTCAGGTTCGACACGAACATCATGCTCGGTTGGATCAGGCCGGAGATGAACTGGGCGCGGAAGCTCGACCGGAACAGCCGTTCGTTGCGTTCGGCGAAGACCTCGGCGGCCTCCCGCTGGCGGCCGAAGGCGCGCACCAGCGCGTGGCCGGTGTACATCTCCTCGACGTGGCCGTTGAGCTCGCCGGTGCTCTTCCACTGCTCGGCGAACTCGGGCTGGGCCCGCTTGCCGATGAGGGCGGTCACCAGCACCGCCGCCGGGATGCTGACCAGGGCGATCAGCGCCAGCAGCCAGGAGATGGAGAACATCATCGCCAGCACCGCCACCAGGGTCAGCAGGGAGACGATGACCTGGGAGAGCACCTGCTGGAGGGACTGGGCGACGTTGTCGATGTCGTTGGTGACGCGGCTGAGGACCTCGCCCCGCGACTGGCCGTTGAAGTGCCGCAGCGGCAGCCGCGCGAGTTTGGCCTGGGCGTCGCGGCGCAGCCGGCCGGCGGTGCGCTGGACCGCGCCGTTGGTGAGGCGGCCCTGCACGATCCCGAACACGGCGGATGCCAGGTACACGCCCAGAACCCACAGCAGGACGGTTCCGAGGGCCCCGAAGTCGATGCCGGCCGCCGCCGGCCCGAAGGTGCCCTCGACGACGAGGTCGGTGGCGTACCCGAGGATGCGGGGCCCGGCGACGCTGAGCCCCACGCTGGCTAGGGCCAGCACGAGGACCACGACCATCGCCACGCGTTCCCGGGCCAGCAGTCCGAGCACCCGGCGTCCGGAGCCGAGGAAGTCGCTGGACTTCTCGTTCGGTGGCCGGCCGGCGCTCGCCGGTGCTGGCCTGGCCTCGGTGGTGGTTCGGGCGCTCACGCGGCCTCCTCCTCGGTCAGCTGGGAGAGCACGATCTCCCGGTAGACGTCGTTGTCCGCCATCAGTTCGGTGTGGGTGCCCGAGCCGACGACTCGGCCGGCGTCCAGCACCAGGATCCTGTCGGCGTCGCGGATGGTGCTCACCCGCTGGGCGACGATGACGACGGTCCGGTCGCTGGTCTCCTGGGAGAGGGCTGCCCGGACCCTGGCGTCGGTGGCGTAGTCGAGGGCGGAGAAGGAGTCGTCGAACAGGTAGACGGCGGGGCGTTGGACCACGGCACGCGCGATGGCCAGGCGTTGCCGCTGACCTCCGGAGACGTTCGTCCCGCCCTGGGAGACCGGGGCCTCCAGCCCTTCGGGGCGGGAACGCACGAAGTCGGCGGCCTGCGCGATCTCCAGCGCCCGCCACAGCTCCTCGTCGGTGGCGTCCGGGTTGCCGTACCGGAGGTTGCTGGCGATGGTCCCGGAGAACAGGTACGGGCGTTGGGGGACGACCGAGACGGTGCGGGCCAGCAGCGCCGGGTCCAGGTCGCGCACGTCGGTGCCGTCGACGAGCACCGCGCCGGCGGTGACGTCGGCCAGGCGGGGGACGAGGCTCAGCAGGGTGCTCTTGCCGCTGCCGGTGCTGCCGATCACCGCCGTCGTCTGCCCGGGCCTGGCGAGGAAGCTGACCTCGCGGAGCACCGGGTCCTCCGCGCCGGGGTAGCGGAACTCGACGTCCCGCAGTTCCAGGCCGCCGGTCCCCGGGAGCTCCCGCACCGGGTGGGCCGGCGGTCGTACGGTGCCCGTGGTGGTGAGGACCTCCTGGATGCGGTCGGCGCAGACCTCGGCGCGCGGCACCATCATGAACATGAAGGTCGCCATCATGACCGCCATCAGGATCTGCATGAGGTAGCTGAGGAACGCCACCAGCGCGC
This sequence comes from Actinoalloteichus sp. AHMU CJ021, assembly GCF_002895405.1. Taxonomy (NCBI): domain Bacteria; kingdom Bacillati; phylum Actinomycetota; class Actinomycetes; order Pseudonocardiales; family Pseudonocardiaceae; genus Actinoalloteichus; species Actinoalloteichus sp. AHMU CJ021. The sequence continues at coordinate 4,982,983 of NZ_CP025990.1, forward strand.
CGACCTGCATCGCGCCGCTGTCGATCCGGCCGGCGCCGATCCAGGTCACGGCGACGGTGGCGACGTTCACGACGAACATCACCAGCGGGAACATCACGGCCATCAGCCGGCCGATGCGCAGCGCGGTGTCGGTGAGGGCGGTGTTGGCGGTCCGGAACCGCTCCCGTTCGTGGTCGTCGCGGCCGAAGGCGCGGATGACCTGGAGTCCGTTGATCTGTTCCCGCAGGACCCGGTTCACGCCGTCGATCCGCTCCTGCATCGTGCGGAAGAGGGGACGCAGCCGGGAGGCCAGGGTGACGACGACCAGGCCGAGCGCCGGCACGAGTGCCAGCAGCAGGCCGGAGAGCGGGACGTCCTGGTTGAGGGCGAGGACGATGCCGCCGACGCACATGATGGGGGCGGTGACCATCAGCGTGCAGGTCATCAGGACCAGCATCTGGACCTGTTGGACGTCGTTGGTGGTGCGGGTGATCAGCGAGGGGGCGCCGAACTCGCCGAGTTCGCGGTTGGAGAAGGACTGCGTGCGGTGGAACACGGCGGCACGGATGTCCCGGCCCACCGACATGGCGGTGTGGGCGCCGAGGTAGACGGCTCCGGCCGCGCAGGCGACCTGGAGCATCGTGGCGCCGATCATCACGGCGCCGACGGTGAGGATGCGGCCCTGGTCACCGGGGATGACGCCGTTGTCGATGATGTCCGCGTTCAGCGTGGGCAGGTAGAGGGTGGCGACGGTCTGGACGAGCTGGAGCAGCACGAGCAGACCGAGTCTGCCGGTGTAGGGCCGTAAGTGGACTCTGAGCAGCGCGATGAGCACGCGGTCTCCACGTGTCGGGCGCGACGGGTCGCACCCGCTCTCCCCGGGCGCGGACGCGCTGCGCGACCACCCGATCAACCGCTACCTGGAGTGCCTCGAGAAGAACCTCGCTTGAGTCCGGCGGACTCAGGCGGTCGGACGGCCCGGAGGCGGGCGGCAGGGGTGCTGTCGGGGTGACCGCCCGCCTCCGCGGTCGTCATGGGCGGCCGGTCAGGACGCCAACGCGTCCAACACGGCCTGCCCGTACTTCGCGAGCTTGTTCTCACCCACCCCGCTGATCCCGCCCAACGCGGTGAGCGTCGACGGTGACTCCGCCGCGATCTGGCGCAACGTCGCGTCGTGGAAGATCACGTACGCGGGCACGCCCTGCTCCTTCGCGGTGGCCGACCGCCACGCCCGCAGCCGCTCGAACACCGGCACCGCCTCCGCAGGCAGGTCCACCGGGGCGCTCCCCGACCGCTTCGCCGTCCGCGTCGACCCGCCCTCGGAGCTTCGCACCGCGTCGCGGCGCAGCGGCACCTCCCGCTCCCGACGCAACACCGCACCACTGGCCTCGGTCAGCCCCAGCACCCCGTGCTCGCCCTGGACCGCCAGCAGCCCCTGCGCCAACAACTGCCGGGCCACCGCCCGCCACTCCGCCTCCGACAGCTCGGTGCCGATCCCGAACACCGACAGCGTGTCGTGGTCGTGCTGGATGAAGCCCGTCCCGCCCGGCCCGCCCGGTCTCCTGGTAGTAGCCCTCCACCGACTTCGGCAGGTCCAGGTGCGCCACGAAACGCACGTCGGGCTTGTCGATGCCCATCCCGAACGCGATCGTCGCCACCACCACCAGCCCGTCCTCCCGCAGGAACCGCGCCTGGTTCGCCGCCCTGGTCCGACCGTCCAGACCCGCGTGGTAGGGCACCGCGGGGATGTCGTTGGCGACGAGGAACTCGGCGGTGCGTTCGACCGAGGCCCGGGACAGGCAGTAGACGATGCCCGCCTCGCCGGCGTGCTCGGCGCGCAACAACCGCAGCAACTGCCGCTTCGGGTCGTTCTTCGGCACGATGCGGTACTGGATGTTCGGCCGGTCGAAACTCGCCACGAACTGCCGCGCCCCACCCAGGTCCAACCGGGACACGATCTCGGCCCTGGTCGCCTCGGTGGCCGTCGCCGTCAACGCGATCCGGGGCACCTCCGGCCACCGCTCGTGCAGGTGGGAGAGCTCGCGACGAACTGCCGCGCCCCACCCAGGTCCAACCGGGACACGATCTCCGCCCTGGTCGCCTCGGTGGCCGTCGCGGTCAACGCGATCCGCGGCACGTCCGGCCACCGCTGGTGCAGGTGGGAGAGCAGCAGGTAGTCCGGGCGGAAGTCGTGGCCCCACTGCGCGACGCAGTGCGCCTCGTCGATCGCGAACAGCGAGATCGTCCCCCGGTCCAACAACCGCACCGTCGACTCCAACCGCAACCGCTCCGGCGCCAGGTAGAGCACGTCGATCCGCCCGTCGACGAACGCCTCCTCCACCCGCTCCCGCTCCTCGGGCTCCTGCGTGGAGTTCAGGAAACCGGCGCGCACCCCCAACGCGGTCAACGCGTCCACCTGGTCCTGCATCAACGCGATCAACGGGGACACCACGACACCCACGCCGTCCCGGACCAACGCCGGGATCTGGTAGCACAGCGACTTCCCCCCGCCGGTGGGCATCAGCACCAGCGCGTCACCGCCGTCGACCACGTGCTCGACGATCTCCCGCTGCCCGTCCCGGAACGAGTCGTACCCGAAGACCCTGCGCAGCACCTCCAGTGCGTCCCGGGTGGTGAAGAACTACGTGTCGTCGTTGCTGCACAAGCTGGGGTTCGCCCGCCGGACCGAGGCCGCCGTCTACGCGACGAAGCAGGCCACAACCCGCCGCCCGCACCGTTGACACCCGCCGCCACCGTCGACGGCCCGACCGGGAAGACCCGCGACGACGCCGAGGTGCGCCCGCCCCCATGGGTGTGGGACGTGGTGGGGCCCGCGCACGCACCGACGGAGCGATGCAGGCACCAGCCCCCGGTGGAGTCCGGGGCCCGCACCTCGGCACCGGCCTTCCGGCGATGATACGACCGGCGCCCCGGTGGGGAGCGGACGGCCAGCCGCCCCTCTCCCGGCTCGTGTCCGTCTCGGGCCCTAGGACCCGCCGGGACCGGACCACGGGTCCCTGTCTCGGGGAGGCCGGCCAGCAGAGGATGTGCACAAGGGCGGTGTCCGACCACCGCGTGGGCTGGGCGCGAGGACAGACTGATGAGCACGACGAGAACGACGACGGCCACCGGCACGTCGGAGCGGATCCGGGACGCGGACGAGGTGAAGGCTCTCGCCGAGGTCCTGGTCACGGCCGCGACGCGGGCACCATCACCCCACAACACGCAACCATGGCGGTTCGAGGCGCGCGGAGACGGCATCGCGCTGCACCTGGACCGCACCCGGCTGCTCGGGGTGGCCGACCCGGACGGCAGGGAGGCGCGGCTGGCCTGCGGGGCGGCCCTGTTCAACCTGCGGTTGGAGGCGCGAGCACGGGGCATCGCGGCCGCCACCGAGCTGCTGCCCGACCGGAATGTCCCGGACCTGCTCGGAGTGGTCAGGCTCGCGGGCACACACCGCCCCACTGGGGAGGAACGGACGCTGGCGTCGGCGATTCCCCGTCGGCATACCAACCGACGGCCCTTCGCCGAGGAGCAGCCACCTGAGCCGCTGCGGCACGGGCTGCGCAGGGCAGCCCAGTTGGAGAGCGGTCTGCTGGACTTCCTCGACGAGCCGACGCGGTTCGCCGACCTCGCCCGGTTGATCAGGAGCGCCGAGGCGGCGCAGCGCGACGATGACGCGTTCATGGCGGAGCTGCGGTGCTGGACGACGGGGGTGGCCAGTGTCAGGGACGGAGTGCCGGCCCGTTCGAGCGGCCCGCCGCCCCTGGAGGAGGGTCTGGTCACTCTCCGGCGCTATGGTCGCGGTCGCCGGCCCCCGCGCCCCTACGAGCAGGTCCCGCTACTGGGTGTGGTGCTGACCAACGAGGACGACCAGCACGCCCAGCTCGTGGGGGGCCACGTCATGCAGCGGGTGCTGTTGGCCGCGACAGCGGCCGGGTTGAGCACCTCCTTCGTCTCCCAGCCGATGGAGGTGCCCTCGGTCAAACGGGAGCTGGACCGGTTGGTCGGCTCGCAGGGGCACCCACAGACCGTGCTGCGGATCGGGTACGGCTACCCGGCGCTGCCCACGCCCCGCCGGCCCGCGCGGGAGGTCACGACCGGTCTGCCCCCCGTGGCGGAGCCCGGCTGAGGCCGTCGGTCGGTAGGCGCCCGGGGTGCGCGTCGGCCGCCGGTGTCCGAGGGTTGCGCCCCCGGCCCGGCCCGGCGCTAGTCGGCTTCGTGGTGCCGGGTTCGGCTTCCTCGCGGTGTCGGGTGGGTAGGGGTCGACCACGTGGGCGGGGTGAGCGCGGGGTTCGGCGATGGATCACCCGGTGCGCGGTGCGGTCCCCGATCGTGGGCCGCCTCTACGGTCACGTCGACCTCGACACCGGCCACGGTCCCCTCGTCGCCCCCGGCCTGCGCTACCTGGTGGGTACCTTCGACCACCGGCGGACGGTGCTCTGCGGCGCGGTGGTGCGGCACTACGCCGAGTTCGACGACCTCTCCACTCACACGATCGCCGAGATGCGGGACCTGGCCCGGCGGTGGCGGGTGCGGGACTTCGTTCCTCCGCCGACCACGCTGAAACGCCGCCGCCGACGCGTCCCGGCGTGGGCGCGGGTGCGGTTGTGGTCCTGGGAACCCGAGGTCGAGCTGGACGTCAGCTATGTGGGTCGGGTCAGCTTCAAGCACGCCGACTGGGCCCGCATCGGCTCCCACCCGGCCGGCACGCCCGGCGGGGACGCCATGTGCGCCCATAGTTGATTCATCACGAATTTCCTGTCGGGGCAGCTCTCGTTGAGGTCGGCGCGACTTTAGAGTTCGGGACCGACAGAAAAGACAGGCATCGCGACACTTTCACCCCAACAGAGCAAGCACGGACGGGCGTTTTCGGATTTCCCCGCGCACCAGGGAACACCCGGAAACCCATTCGGGTGGATCCCTATTTCTTATCGTTACTTTCAGTAGTCGCCACTGCCCGTGCGCCGCCACCCGAACCGAGCGTCAACCCGGAACCGTTCCGGGCTGAGATCGTCTGGCCGCCGTCCTTGGGACGGGGAACACCGGGAGGCGACCCTCCCGCCGTCCCCACCCGCCTGATACCACGCGCTCGGTGGGTTCAGGGATCGGAAGGGGCCTTTGGCGAGACAGGCGCTCGCTCCCCTAGCTCAGCGCTGCTGCTCCGGCGCTTCGACGAGCACGAACGGCCCGCCCCACCGCGCTTGTTCAGTCACCCTGAAGCATGCGAGAGCGGGGGTTATCCGGAATGCGGCGCCGCGCGTTCAGCGGCGGCCGGGCGCGGCGGGGAGTTCCCGGACGCGACTCCCGGCACGCGACACTCCGCCGCGACACCACAGCGGATCTACCCGGAACCACTTGAGCCCTGGAGCTCGTAGCACAATTCCGCCTTCCAAGGCGCACACGGAAGGCAGGAAACCAGGTCGAATGACAAAATTCACCCGACGGGCGAACTCAGAAGCACCCCGGTACTCAATATCCATCGGACAGGTGAAGACGACACCACCCAATGAGAGCACCGATTTCGGGCACCACCTCGTTTCCCGTTGGATAGAGTTCGCCTCATGAACCGAGCAGTCGATTCATTCGCCACGTACGTGAACATCTCAGCACCACACGCGTTGGTGGCATTGGTCAGCGTGATGTTGATCCAGACGCCGCCAACGTCGCTCCCCGTGCTCGGTACGGTGGGCATCCTGACCAGCTTGGCTCTCCTTGCCCGCGCCACCCCTCCTCGATGGAGGATCGCTTCCGACCTCCGCATCTCGGTCGAACCCCACGACTGCACGAAATCCCCTACCGCAGGGTGTGAACCACTCGGAACGCGGGTCTCGGCCACGGGTGCCCCGGCGGCGTGGACCGATTCCGGACCTGGTCCGGAATCGGTCTCCTCAGGGCCACACGTTGAGCAGTAGCCACCTACGTGTTTCGATCCTCGCCCGGACAGGCGCTGGTGTTCAGCGTAGTCACTCCGTCACCTAACGGACCTCCGGCTCCCCCTCCATCGCTCGCCGACACTGCCGCACTTTCGAAGACGCACCCGGCTGTCCACGTCCTTCCAAGGGATAGTTGCGAAACTCATCCAGTGCGGCGCCCCACGACCGGGACCGCTCCGTGTCGGGGCACGAGCCCCGGGAGCACGACCGCACGGCATCCCTGCCTCCCGAGAGCGGCCCTCCCCCGAGCTTGGGAGGGTCCACGCTCACCATGGCCGTGGGTGATCAGCCTCGTGGTGCGGCAGGGAGAATCGCCGCATGAGCAACGACAACACCACCGGGGGCCTGTCGAACCCGACCTGGGTCATACCCAGGAGTGACGGTTCGGGCCCCTTGTCGTGGGGTGGCCCCTCGGGCCGCGTGTTCGTGGGTTGGGGTCGACACGGCGACCCCGGTCTCCCCGAGGTCGTCCCCTCCCCGATCCCGTCCGGGCGTCGCCGCCGCGCACGTCCCGGCTCGGCCGGGTGGGAGTCGCGACGGGTGGCGGTCCCACCCCAGCCACCCCACCGGGGACCGGGTCCTCCGCCGGGTGGCGGGCGCGGGGCGACCGGGCTCCCACGTGTTCGTGGCCGGGCTCAGCCCGACCGGTGGGGCGTGCCGCCGCCGGCTCCGACTCCCGTGAACAGCGTGTCGACCAGCCGGTCGGGCGATATGCGCGTGGCGCATTCGACCGCGCTCCGTGTCGAACACCGTTCGACCTGGTCACCCGTCAACCGTGTCGAATGACTCCCCGGGCGGGTGGGTCCCCTGTGCGCGTCCTGCCACTCCTCGCCTCGCCGCCGCCCGCCGCTGCCCCCTCCTCCGGCTTCGGCCCGGCACCCGTCTCGGGCGGATGCCGGGCGCACCAGCTCAGGGACGGCTCACCCCGTGAGGCCGGTGATCTCCAGGAGCGGGCTGCGCGCCTGCCACCCCGCCCGGTCGAGCTCCTCGGACAGGCCCTGCGGGTTGTCGGGCCTGCTGAGCTGGTCGAGGATGTCGTCCAGGACACGACGGCGGTCCACGGCGTCGGTGACCTCGACGGCGGTGGCCGGGAGGTCGACGACCACCGACTCCTTGAGGTGCACGGTGAGGCGGGGGTCGGCCAGCAGGTTGCGGTACCAGTCGCGGGGACGGTCCTCCGGGTAGCCGGTGAGGAAGAACCACCTTCCACGACGACGCGGACGTCGTCGCCAAGGTCTCGCGTGGCCTGGGCGAGGCGATCGTCGGCATCAACCTCAGTGAGCTGCCCGAGGACCGGCGGTACGCCAGCCGCGGCTGGTGACGTCGTCGGCGCGACCTGATCCGCCCGTGGCGGTGCCAGGTCGCGCGTCGACGGCTCGTCGCGGTCGGAGGCGGTGGGCCGGCTCCCGGTCCCTCAGACGTGTTCCATGATCAGCACCGCGCTGGTCCCGGGCTCCAGCGCCTGGTAGTGGTGCGGCACGTCGCCGGGGAAGCTCGCGTAGTCGCCCGGGCCCAGGTCGATGACGTCGTCGTGGGGGCCGCAGCGCAGGCGGCCGTTGCTCACCACGAGGTGTTCGACGGTGCCGTCACGTCAGCGGGAGCGGGCACCACGTCGGCACCGGGTACCTCGGTTCGGACCCGGTCCGCCGCCTCGGCCACCGTCCCGGGTCGCCGCCCGTTGACCGCGACCCGCGCCCCGGCCTGCGCCAGGCCCACGGCGATCGCGGCCCCGATGCCCTGCGTGGAGCCCGTGACCAGCGCGGTCCGGCCGGTCAGGTCAAGCCTCATCACCGCACCTCGTTCCGGCATCCTGGGGTCCAGGGTTCGGCGTTCATCCTGCCGGTTCCTCCTCCTCTCCGCAGCGCTCGACGAGGGGTGGGTGGGAGCTGGTGCCGGGACGGGGAACCGCTGCGGGAGGGCGCCGGAGGGTGGCTGAGCGCGTGGGGTGGTGGCATCGGCTTCGCGGGAGCGCTCGAAGCTTGAATTCGGTTGGAACTGAAGCGACGGCGAGCACAAGGAAGAAGGAAGCCCGGGCCTCCGGCGTCGCCGACTGGCAGCCAGGAGAGGTAGCAGCGGCCGGTTCGCGGTGCCACGATTTCGGTGAGGGCGTCACAAGCTTCACAGGAAGAGCGGGAACCCGCCGGTGGCCGGCCGCCACCGGCGGGCCACCGGGAGGGACGTCCGGGCCATCCGGATCGCGTTCCGCCGACGGGCGGCGAGGTGGTGGCCGCGCCGAACGGCCGACGCCCGCGACCCACTCGAAGGACCTCAGGGAGAGTGATGATCGACCACGTGGTGCGCACCTACCCGTCAGCCGAGCCCCTGCCCAAGGAGGAACAGCTGGCCTGGAAGCTGGCGGCCGTGGCCACCGACCCGGTGGCCGTCGAGCCCGAGGTCACCGAGATGGTGCGTACGCACGGGTTTGGAGCAAGCCAGGGATCACCGTCGCGACGTCAGCTATTCGCATCGCCTCCTGCTCGTAACTGATCAGCGTCGCGAGCTGCCCCGGCAAGTCGGAGGAGGGCGTCCACGGTGACCCGGCGGCCAAGTTCCGTGTCTGATCGACTAGAGACTCCCGGTCGGCTGGAGCCAGCTCGAGTGCGCCGGCTATCGCTGCCACCAAGTCGGGAGTGAGCAGCACCTCCGCGCGTTCAACACGGCCGACCCACGCATGCCCAACGCTGAGCCGTCTGGCCAGTTCCCGAACCCCAATACCGGCATCTTCCCGCGCCTGTCGGATCGCCTGTCCCACAGCACGGGCGCGGGGTGAACGGAGCGATGACCGTGTCCGTCTGACCATGCGCGAATCGTAGCCGGTCCGTCACACCCGATCAGGCGATTGACCCCAGCGAACCAGGAGCCGGATAGTGGATCGCGATCCACCTACCGTCTTCTAATCCATCTGCGCTGGGAGGCTACTCGTGCAGCAGATCGTTCACTCCCCACTACTGTCCACTGTGGTCGTAGCCGGGATCGCGGTCCTGTTCGTCACGGTCGCCGTCCTCATTGGCTGGGAAGTCGAACGCACCGAAGCCCGCCACCGACCCGACCCCACACCACCGGCCACCACCCCCAACGCCCCACGCCGATCCATCCCCGCCCGCGTCCTCCTCGCCACCCGCGCCCAGGACAGGCCCGGCACGCCGCCCGGAACCCCGAGGCGCGCCCGGCCGGGGACAGCGACCCCCGACGCTGTCCCCCTCCCACGACCGGCCCCACCCCCTCCCCGGCGGGGCCGGCCCGGTACGGCGGCACACCACGCCGCCGCACCACCACCGCCGTCCCCCGTCCCGCACCACCACGGAGGACGACGGCAGGGAGCGGCGTTCCCCGGCGCCGTCTCCCCCCTCCCGCCAGCCACCACCCCCGACGCGCTCCGGCGCGGGCGGCTGGCCCCGGGGGTGGTGGCCCCCGAGGCCACCACCCCCACCCTCCCCGCGTTCCCGGGATACCGGTGGACTCGTCCCGGGCCCGGGACATCGCCGACCGGTACTCGGCCTGGCTCTCCGGGGTGTGCGGCAAACCGGACTGCCCCGATTTCCGCCAGGAGTCGGCGGGGCAGCTGCGGATTGCCCTGGAGCTGCACGGCACCAGGAACGCCGAGGCCGATCCCCGCTGGGAGTCGCCGTTCACCGGCCCCCACGACCGGTACCTGGACCTGGTGGCCACCATCAACGGGCACCCCACGAGCGACGAACTCGTCGACATGGTGGCCGACCAGGTGCCCTACGCCTGGCTCGCCGACGCCCTCAGGGCCTCCGCCAGCTCCTCCGAGCCGGGGACGGCTCGCACCATCGCGCTGCGCACGCACCGGATGGCCGTGGTGCTGGCGGAGGGGCTGCGGCGGGCCGGGCTCCGCGTGGTCCACGACCACTTCTTCGACACCGTCCTCGTGGAGGTGCCGGGCCGCGCGGAGCGGGTGGTGGCCGTCGCACGCGACCTGGGCGTCAACCTCCGGCTCGTCGACGCCGACCACGTCGGCGTGTCCTGCGGGGAGGACACCACCCGCGCCCACCTCGACCTCGTCTGGCGAGCGTTCGGGTCGGACGCCTCCGGGCCGTCCGACCAGCGCCCCGACGTCGACGACCTGGACCGGCGGACACCGGACGCGGTCCCGGACGCGTTGCGCCGTACCAGCGGCTACCTCACCCACCCGGTCTTCGAGGCGCACCGGTCGGAGACCGCGCTGCTGCGCTACCTGGCAACCGGGTCACCGCCACCGACGCGGCGGTGTACCGGGACATCGGGCGCACCGGGTTGGGCGAGGTGTACGACCGGCGCGACGCCTACGCCGTGTTCACCCCGATCACGATCGAGGGCTACCCGGCCGTCGCCGCGCAGCACGTCGAGCAGACGAGGAACTGCCAGGTTTTCGTGGGGACCGCCCACGACCAGCAGTTCGTCGTGCAGTCCGACAACGCGCGCTACGCCGACGACGGCGTGACCGAGATCGAAAGGAGGGATCCGTGCGGACGGGCCGCCGACGTCGCCCGCGCCGTCCTGGTGCGGCTGCCCACGGGGGACTGACGGAGGAACCCAGAACGACGGGGGGGGCGTCCCGGGACCGAGGCACGAGGGACCACCGGGGCGACGGTGGGCGGTCGGCGGACCGCGGTCGCGCGGCTGGCCCGCCGGGGAGCGCGGCGCGACACGGACCCGGTGGGTGACGGCGAGGGACACCTCCGCGCCGGTCGACGGACAGCCGCCAGCACTCAGCACTCAGGGCCAGAGCTCAGAGCTCAGCGCCGGGACCAGCGGGACACCGGGAACGGGCCGGCCAGTCGGATCGTCACCGCCCGATCCCCCGGTACCGCAGGCCCAACCGGCGCATCTCCTCGATGTCGGCCTTCGGGAAGTACCTGCGCCCGTCGAACACCAGGCACGGGTGCGCGGCTCGCGCGCGCAGCACCGCGAGGTCGAGGTCGTGGAACGGCCGGTGGCCGGCGAGGACCGCGACGCAGTGCGCGCCGTCGACGGCGTCCTCGAGAGTCGCGGTCGGGCGGATCCCGAATCGGGCCCGCACCTCCTCGGCGTCGGCCAACGGGTCGAAGAGCCGCACCGCGCACCCCTGCGCACGCAACGCCTCGACGACCCCGGCGACCGGGGTGTTCCGGAGGTCACCGGTGTCGTTCTTGAAGCTGACGCCGAGCAACCGTCTGCGGCAGCATCGCGGTCAGCCCGCGCCAGATCACCCGTTCCGGGCTGTGCTCCAAGGGCATGTACACCGGGGTGCTGGACTTGAGCTTCTTCTCCTGGGTCTCGCTGCGCCGCCACGACGTGTGCGTCTCGTGCCGGTGCTGGTTCTGCGGCCCGAGTGGATCACCGTTGCAGACGAGGACCTTGGTCACGCGGTCCCCGGTTCCGACCAGGCGGATGCGCCGGCTCTGCCACGTGTAGAGGTCGACGGGGCCGGTGGGCTCCCGCTCCTTCCCGAGTGGGCCGCGCTGGCCGTGCTCCCAGGCTGGTAGGTCGTTCTCCCGGGTGGGGAGCACCAGGTTGAGCAGCAGGGTGCGCCAGAGGGTGTCCCCTTCCGGGGCCACTCCCCCGAGTCGTCCGCTCCACCCGGTGCCGATCGGGTAGCCCTTACCGTTCTTGACCCGGCTGTCGCCGACGGCGCCGGACTTGATACCCCGAGTAGGCCCCGCTCGCGCAGGTAGGTGCGCAGGCACTGCCCCGGTCGGGTCGGGCCGTCGAGGGACCGGCTGTTGACCTCGACGGTCACGGCGCTGCCCCCAGTTCGGCCAGCACCTCGTCCGCGAGTCGCAGGGTGAGGTGCCGCCGCCAGGCGGGTATCCCGTGCACGTCGTCGAGCCAGTTTCCGCCCACGGCGCCGTCGATCGCGGTGCTCAGCGCCTCCGCCGTGGGCGGAGCGGCGAACTCGAGCACCACAGGGCGGGGGGTCGACGCGGTGACCGTGAGCGAGAACCGCCTCCCGTCCAGGGTTCCGACCAGCAGGGCCGAGGACCGGCCGTGCTGGTGCTGGGACGCCCGCCGGAACGCGGTTCGGGCCGACAACGCCCGGGCTGGGATGGTGACCGAACGCAGCAGCTCGCCCTCGGTGAGGGCGGTGCGGGCCGGCCCGGTGATGAGGTCGGTGACGGGGAGCGCGCGGCGGGTGCCGTCGGTGGCGATGAGCCGGCAGACCGCGCCGAGGGCGGCGGTGAGGGAGATCATCGGTCCGGCGGGCAGCGCCAGGCACAGGTTCCCGCCCACCGTGGCGGTGTTCCAGATCTTGACCGACGCCAGGAACGCCCGGCAGCACCGCTCGACCAGCCCGGAGGTCGCGGGTCCCGTGGTCGCCGCGAAGGCGGACAGCTCGGCGATCGTGCAGGTCGCCGCGATTTCCCACGAGCCGTCGGCCAGGATCGCCACGGGCGGCCAGTCCATGCGGGCGAGGTCCACGAGCCGGCGCAGGTGTGGTTGGGGCTCGGAGAACAGGTACGTGCCACCCGCCAGCCACGCGTCGCCGGGCCGCCATTCTCCCCGCTGCCGGGCGTCGCGCACCTCGGTCACCGTGTTCAGGTCCATGCTCGTCCCCCTCCCGCACCGCCGAGGTCGGGTGTCCCAGCCGGAGCGGCCCGGGGCCCCTGTCGAGAATCTGCCGCATCGTCGGCCACCCGGCAGGGCGGAACCGTGTCCCGCGCGCGTGGGGCGGGGTGCCGGGGGGTGGGGCTCCCGGCCCGATAGCGCCAGCCGTCCCGGGGGTGCGCGACGAGAGGACGCCGGTCAGCGGCGAGTTCGATTCCCTCGGTTGGACGACGTGGCGGCACCGGGCGGCAGGGGGTAAGCGTCGGACGCGGGCTGACGCCGGTGGTGGGACCGGCCGCGCGACGGCTCCGACGGCGGCAGGTCGGCCACACCGCCGGCGCTGACCGCTCCGCGCACCGAGGGACGACGAACAGGGGTTCCGCGCGACTTCCCACTGGTGAGGTCCGTGCGCTGGCGTGGTGGTTCCTCGCCGAGGCTGGCGCGGTGTTCCTCGCTGGGGCGGGTGCGGTGGGAACGCCCCGCGCTGGTCGGGTACGTGGCGGGGTGGGACACGATCCCGGGGGACGCGGCCCGGAGGAGCGGTCCCACCCCGCGTCGGCTCAGGCGATGATCCGCAGCGGGTGTTCGAGCAGGCTGGTGAGTGTGGACAGGAACCGCGCGGCGAGAGCGCCGTCGATGATGCGGTGGTCCGCCGAGAGCGTGCAGCGGATGCGGTGGCGCACCGCGACGGCGCCCTCGACCGCCGCGGGTTCGGGGAGGGCCGCTCCGACGGCGAGGATCGCGCCCTCCGGTGGGTTGATGATGGCGGTGAAGCTCTCCACCTGGTACATGCCGAGGTTGCTGATCGTGAACGTGCCGCCGGTCATGTCCGCGCCGCTCAGCTTGCGGTCCTTCGCCAGCCCCACCAACCGCCGGGACTCGGCGGCGATGCGGGAGACCGCCATGCGGTCGGCGTCGGCGATGACCGGGACCACGAGGCCGTGGTCGGAGGCGACCGCGATCCCGATGTTGACGTGCTCGTGCAGCAGGGTGGCCCCTCGGCCCTCCTCGGAGTAGGAGGCGTTGACCCCGGGGTGTTCCCGGAGGGCGACGGCGCTGGCCCGGACGATGAGGTCGTTGAGGCTGACCTTCCCCTGGCCGGCGTCGTCGAGCTCGGCGTTGATCCGCGCCCGCAGGGCGAGGAGTTCCTCGACGTCGGCGACGGCGGTGACGGAGAAGTGCGGGACCGAGCTGCTGCTCTCGGTGAGTCTCCTGCTGATGACCTGCCGAGTGGTGTCGAAGGGGACCGAGGTCGCTCCGGTGGGAACGCCGCCGTTCGGTGTGGTGGCACCGCCGCTAGCGGCGGGAACCGAGTGCCCGGTCGCCCCGGGGCCTCGGGCCAGCGCCCTGTCGAGGTCGGCTCGGATGATCCGACCCCCCGGCCCGCTGCCGATGATCTCGTTGAGGTCGATGGCGTTGTCGCGGGCGAGTCGCCGGACGAGCGGCGTGGCGAGCGGGCGTCGCGCGGGTGGGGAGGTGGCCGCCCCGCCCTCGGTGGGGGCCGGGTCGGTGGCGGGGGCGGGGCCGCTCTCGGGGATGGGCGGCTCGCTCGTGGCGGGTGCCGGGGGCTTCCCTTGGCTGGTGCCGTCCCGCGGAGGAGTCCCCGCCAGGGGTTCCCGGCCGTCGTCGATCCGGGCGATCACGGTGCCGATGCGCACCGTCTCGCCTTCCGGGAGGAGGATCTCGTGGAGGGTTCCCGCCTCGTAGGCCTCGTGTTCCATGGTGGCCTTGTCGGTCTCGATCTCGACGAGGACGTCGCCGATCTCCACCGCCTCGCCGGGCTTCTTGCGCCAGGCGACGATGACGCCTTCCTCCATCGTGTCGGAGAGGCGGGGCATGAGGATGTCGATCACGGGATGTCCTTCCCCGCGCGACGGCCGACGGAGGCGAGCGTCTGGCGGATGGCGGTGGTGACGTCGTCGGCGGAGGGAAGGGCCGCCGTTTCCAGGGTCTTGGCGTAGGGGAGCGGGACTTCGGCCATGGCGACCCGGCGGACGGGAGCGTCGAGCCAGTCGAAGGCGCCGTCGGAGATGGTGGCCGCGATCTCCGCTCCGATGCCGTAGGTGAGCCAGTCGTCCTCGAGGACGACGGCGCAGTGCGTCCTGCGGACGGAGTCGACCACGGTCTCCCGGTCGAGTGGGCGCAGGCTCCGCAGGTCGACGACCTCGATGTCGATGCCGTCGGTCTGGGCCATCCGCTCGGCGACGGTGAGGGCGACGGCGGCCATCCGGGAGTAGGCGACGACGGTGATGTCCCGGCCCGGGCGGGTGACGGCGGCTCGGCCGATCTCACCGGGGGTGTCGTCGTCCGGCACCTCGCCCTTCGCGTTGTACAGGGCGAGGTTCTCGAGGAACAGGACGGGGTCGTCGTCGCGGATCGCCGCCAGCAGCAGGGACTTGGCATCGGCGGGGTTGGAGGGCGCGACGACCTTCATCCCCGGCACGAACGCGTAGTACAGCTCGATGTTCTGCGAGTGGGTGGCGCCGAGTTGCTGGCCGCCACCTCCCGGGGTGCGGATGACCAGCGGGACCCGGGCCTGGCCGCCGAACATGCCGTAGATCTTGGCGGCGTGGTTCACGATCTGGTCGAGGGCGAGCAGCGAGAAGTTGATCGTCATGATCTCCACGACCGGTCGGAGGCCGAGCATGGCGGCGCCGATGGCCGCCCCGGTGAACCCCTCCTCGGCGATGGGGGTGTCGCGCACGCGCTTCTCGCCGAACTCGGCGAGCAGCCCGGCCGTGATCTTGTAGGAGCCCTCGAACACACCGATCTCCTCGCCGAGGAGCAGCACGTCCGGATCCCTGCGCATCTCGGTGCGGAGGGTGTCGCGGAGCGCCTGGCGGTAGGTCATGATGCTCACCGGTCAGCTCCGATCCTCGGGAGGGGCGCTGGTTCGAACAGGGGTTGTCCCGGTAGCCGCCGGGAGTCGTTGGGAACCGGCGTCGCGTAGGTGTAGTCGAACAGCGTGTCCACGGATGGCGCCGGACTGGCCTCGGCGAAGGCGACCGCGGCCGCGACCGCGCTGGTGGCCTCGGCGTCGATCTCGGCGATCGCCTCGTCGGTCAATTCGCCCTCGTCCCGCAGTCGGAACGCGAGGGCGGCGACGGGATCGCTGGTCCTGAGCGCCTCCACCTCCTCACGGGTGCGGTACTTGGCGGGGTCGACGACCGAGTGCCCCTTCAGGCGTGAGCTGACCGCCTCCAGGAGGAAGGGCCGCCCGGACCGGGCGCTCGCGAGGGCGCTGAGCATCGCCTCGCGCACCGCGACCGGGTCGTTGCCGTCCACGCGGGCCGAGGACATCCGGTAGGAGGCGGCCTTGCGGTGGAGTTCCGGTTCGCCGGAGGCCTTCTCCACCGTGGTGCCCATGCCGAGGCCGTTGTTCACGACGACGTAGACGACGGGCAGGTTCCACAGGGCCGCGATGTTGAGGGATTCGTGGAACGCGCCGATGTTGGTCGTTCCGTCGCCCATGACGCAGGCGACGGCCTCGTCGCCGCCCCGGTAGTCGATGGCGAGGGCCGCTCCGGTGGCCAGGGGGAGCTGTCCACCGACGATGCCGTATCCCCCGAGCAGCCGGGCGTTCCCGTCGAAGAGGTGCATCGAACCGCCCCATCCCTTCGAGACACCGTCGCGGCGGCCGTAGAGCTCCGCCATCACCCGCCCTGCCGCGACGCCCCGAGCGAGGGCGTAGCCGTGCTCGCGGTAGTTGGTGAAGAGGTAGTCCGTCTGTTCCAGGGCCGACATCAGGCCCACGACGGTCGCCTCCTCTCCGAGGTTCAGGTGGCAGTAGCCGCCGATCTCGGCCTGGGTGTACGCGCGTGCCGCGCGCTCCTCGAACCGGCGGATGAACACCATCCGCCGGTAGAACTCCCGCCGCTGGCCGCCGTCGGTGGCGGCGTCCTCCCCCGCCGGGCCGTGCTGCCCTCGCGGTTCGCGCACGGTGGGCCTGCGCTTGGCCATCGTGTACTCCTCGCTTCGTGCCCTGGCGGGCTCCGCGCCGGGTGTGGCGGAACCCGCAGATAATGACACTATTTAGTATCATTATAGGATGTGGGGCAGGCCGCCGACCCCGGCACGGTGATGACGAAGGGCATGCGATGACGCACGTGGAGGCGACGGGACGGCCCAAGCGTGGCCGCCCCACCCAGGAGGAACGCGAGCGCCGGCGAGACCAGGTCCTCGACGCGGCGGTGAGCCTCTTCGTGGCCAAGGGGTTCGGCCAGACCTCGATCGACGAACTCGCGGCGGCCGCCCGCGTGACGAAGCGCACCATCTACACCTACTTCGGCGACAAGGCCGAGGTGTTCACCGCCGCGGTGGAACGGTTCCGCGTGAGCGCGCTCGCCCAGCTCACGGCGGAGGACGAGTCGCTGACCGACGTGGCCACCCGCCTCGTCCTCGTGCTGCACTCCGACGAGGCGGTCGGACTGCACCGCCTCATGATCGCCGAGGCCCCCCAGTTCCCGCGTCTGGCCGAGCGCTTCTACGCCAGCGGCCCCCTCGGCTACATCGAACTCCTCTCAGCACTGCTCGACGCCGAGGGCACACCACCGGACGCCGCGGCGGACGGTCGCGCCGAGGCGCTGTTCGGCCTGCTGCTGGGCGAACCGCATCGACGCCGACTCCTCGGGCTGACCGCCGCTCCCTCCCCCGCCGAGGCACGACGCCACGCGCGGGCGGCGCTCCGCCTGGTGGTGGGCGAGGTGACGGCGCCGGCTGACCGCCCCACCAGCTGATCCGGGCCGGGCGCGCCTCACCCAGAGCGCCGGAGGGCCTCCACCTCGCGCGACCGCCGACCACCGACCACCGACCACGCGATCTCCGCTACCCCCGGCCGCCCCGGAGTCGAGCTGAGCCGGGCGGGTGGGCACGGCGGGACGCCCGACGGAACCGGCGGGCGGGTCGGTCACACCCGCCCGGCCACCCCCTCCTCGGGGGCGGCGTGTCTGGGGTGGGCTCGTCGGTGACCGGCGAGCTGGCCCCGCGCCGGGCCGCTCTCGCGACGCTGCCGCGCGCCCACGATCCTCACCCGCCCGTGGTCGTGGACCGGTACTGGAACGTGGTCAGCGGGAACGCCGGGGCGGGCGTGCCGACGGACGGGGTCCCGGCGACCCCGCTGGGCCCGACGACGAACGTCTTCCGGCTCACACTCGGCCCGGAGGGGCTGGCGACCCGCCTGGTCCACCTCGCGCGGGTCCGCCGGTTCCTGCTGGACCGGCTCGCCCGTCAGGTGAGGCCGTCCGGGGCCCCGGCTCCGGGGCTTCCTCGAGGAGGTCCCGTCCTACCCGACGACGGAGCCGGACGAGCCGTCGTCGGGCACCGCCGACCTCGCGTCAGGCCCCATCCGGGTACCGCCGCGGGTCAGGAGCCCGTACGGGGTGCTGTCGAGGTTCAGCACCCCGTGCTCTCGATCGGAACTCCGGCGGACGTGACGGTGGCGGAGCTGGCGGTCGAACTCCCCTACCCGCTCGACGAACGCGCACGACGACGGTGCCGCGCGGCCGGTGATGCCCCAGCTCGCGCCGGTGCCGGCCGCAATCACGAGGTCAGGCACTGTTTGGGAGGCCCGCTGGACGCCCACTGGTGCCCCTCTCCGCCCCACTTGCGCTGGCAAGGGACTGCCCTGTAGAGGGCCTGGGCCCTGCGGGCGGAGAGGACCCGGCGAACTGGTCGATGGACTTCTGGGTGTCCGGAACAGCCCCGCGTGCGCGGGGAGGACGGGCGCTACAGCGGCCGGCCCAACTTCGAGTTGGGAACAGCCCCGCGTGCGCGGGGAGGACCACGTCCACCGCGCCCGAGTTCGACAGGGGGCCGGAACAGCCCCGCGTGCGCGGGGAGGACTGGGTCATCACCCAACGGGGCACGAATGGCCAGGGAACAGCCCCGCGTGCGCGGGGAGGACCCAGTACCTCTACTACTCGTCCCTCGGCCTCGTCGGAACAGCCCCGCGTGCGCGGGGAGGACTCGATGAGGCGGTGCTTCGACAGGAGCGCAGCCGGAACAGCCCCGCGTGCGCGGGGAGGACGACGGCGTGAACCCGCGCCACCGGTGCCTCTTGGGAACAGCCCCGCGTGCGCGGGGAGGACCACCGGGACCCATGTTGACCAGCGCAAACGATGGGAACAGCCCCGCGTGCGCGGGGAGGACACTTCCTGACCTGCGGTATCGCGGAGCACTTGCCCCTTTTTCATTCACTTCTCTCGAAGCGTTGATCGGCACCGCACGCCTCCGGCACCCAGTATGCCGGTCATCGCCGAGGTACGCGCCTCCACGCCCACCTCACGACGTCCACCGCCCACTCCGTCGACGCGGTGCGCACGGCCGCCCTGGCCATGCTGGACGTGCCCGGGTTCGCCGTGCCCGACGAGATCACCCTCAGCCGGGGTCGAGCGGCGCCGAGGGAGGACGGCCCGGAGAGGGCACCCGCCCTGCGTGACCTGGTCGAGATCGTCGGTCGCCTGTGCGGACTGCCGGCGGTCGATCCGCGCCTGAGCTACCTGGCGGCGGGCGGCGCTGCCCGCCATCTCCCGTCGATCCTGCGCGGGCTCGGAGCACGAGGTTGGGACGGCTTGTCCTGGCAGGACCTCTGCTCGCACCGGTCTGGACAACGTCTACGAGACCGACCTGGTCCGCCCGGTGATCGAGCGGGCCGAGGCGCTGACCGGGCGCCGCTACGGGACCAACCCGGTCGACGACGTGCGGTTCCGGGTGATCGCCGACCACGCGCGCTCGGGCGTCATGCTGATCGCCGACGGGGTGACCCCCGGGAACGAGGCCCGGGGCTACGTGCTGCGGCGCCTGCTCCGCCGCATCGTGCGGTCGGCCCGCCTGCTCGGCGTCACCGACCCGGTGCTCGGCGACTTCAGCGCGGTCGTGCGGGACGCCATGGCCCCGGCCTACCCCGAGCTGGCCACCGACTACGCCCGCATCGAGGCGGTCATGCGCGCCGAGGAGAACACCTTCCTCACCACGCTGGCCAGCGGGTCGAAGATCTTCGACCTGGCGGCGGGGGAGACCAAGGCCGCCGGCGGCACGACCTTCTCCGGGGACAAGGCCTTCCAGCTGCACGACACCTACGGCTTCCCCATCGACCTCACCATGGAGATGGCCGCGGAGGCCGGGCTCACCGTCGACGAGGACGGCTTCCGCAAGTTGATGGCCGAGCAGCGCGCCCGCGCCAAGGCCGACGCCGCCGCCCGCAAGACCGGCCACGGCGACCGCTCGGTGTACCGGGAGCTGCTGGACCGGGGCGCGACCGAGTTCACCGGGTACGAGGAGCTGGAGAGCGAGGCCACCGTCCTCGGGGTGCTCAGCGAGGGCGTGCGCACCGGGCACGCCGGCGAGGGCGACATCGTCGAGCTGGTCCTCGACCGCACCCCCCTCTACGCGGAGTCCGGCGGGCAGGAGAGCGACGCCGGGACCATCGTGGCCGACGGCCTCGAACTCGAGGTCGTCGACGTCCAGAAGGTGGCGCGCAAGCTGTGGGTGCACCAGGTGCGCGTCCGCCGGGGCGAGCTGGTCGAGGGCCAGCAGGTGCTGGCCAAGGTCGACCCGGAGTGGCGAGTCGGAGCGCGGCAGGGCCATTCGGGCACGCACGTGGTGCACGCCGCCCTGCGGCAGGTGCTCGGCCCCTCGGCGTTGCAGAGCGGTTCCTACAACAAGCCCGGGTACCTGCGGCTCGACTTCGCCTGGCCAGGGGGGCTCTCCCCGGAGACCCGCAGCGAGATCGAGGAGGTCTCCAACCTGGCGGTGCGCAGCGACTTCCCGGTGCACGTGCTCCGAGGACGGGTCGGGGTCGACCGTGGAGCGGTCCGCGTCGCACAACGCGAACACCCGAGGCGCACAGGCCGCGAGTGCGGCGGCAAGCGGATCAACGCCACCTCGCCGACGACTGTGGGCATAGCGGGAAGTCAGGGCGAACCTGAGGAAGTTCGACACGGCAGGGCCTTCCTGTCAGGGGAGCACTGTGTCCACAATCACTGTATGGCAATACGTATTGCGCAGTCGATCGCCTGGCCGAGTGATCGTCTCCTGCCTTCGAGACGTGAATGCTTGTGGACAGCGCCAAGTGGTAGGAGATGATCGAGGCCATGAGCGAACCCCAAGCCGAGCACCTGTCGGAGCGCAGCGACCCGTCAGCACTGCGCTGGTTGATCGGCGTGGAGTTGGCCAACTACCGCAAGCAGAGCGGACTGTCACTGGCACAGGTGTCGCAGCTCTCGGGCATCACGAAGCCGAAGCTCGGCAACATGGAGGCAGGGCGGTTCCAGCAGTACCCGGACGACATCGCCACTGTCCTGCGCGTGTACGGGGTGGCGGAACGCGACATCGATCGACTGTGCGCACTCGCGGGCAGTAGCGATCGACGCGCCTGGTGGGCCCCCTGGTCCCACGTCGTGCCTGACTGGGTCCAGACGTTTGTAGGCCTAGAAGGACTAGCGACGTCCGAGTTCGTCTACGAACCGACGATCGTTCCCGGAATCCTGCAGGTTGAGGACTACGCAGAGGAATTGACCCGCGCCACCGGGTTCGTCCGCTCCGATCACCACGAGCGTTTCGTTTCCTTCCGCCTCGCCAGAGCAGAACGCCTCACCAGGCCGAAGCCTCTTCACGTCCATGCAGTGGTTAGTGAGAGCGCCCTCACCCTACGAGTAGGCAGCAGGGCAACGAGAAACGCCCAGTACCACCACCTACTAGCTCTTGCGGCCCTTCCGAACGTGGTCATCCAGGTGGTTCGCCCCGAGGCCGGGCCACACGCCGCCGCCACTGGCCCGTTCTACCTCTTCAACTTCGAGTTGGCCCGACCGATCGGGTACGTCGAGCTCCTGGACGGAGCTGTTTACGTGCAGGACGTTGATCAGATCGGCACCTATAGAATGGCTGCTGACAGCGTGGTTCACGCCGCACTGTCACCGACAGATACCGTTGACTTCATCCACTCGCTGATCAGCGGGAATGGAGACTAGGAGGCTGTGATGAACGCCATGGATCTCACCACTGCTTGCTGGCGGAAGTCGAGCCACAGCGCCAACAACGGGGTCTGTGTCGAAGTTGCTGGTGGTGCGGACTGGGCGGCCATCCGGGACTCCAAGAATCCGGACGGCGGCGCGCTCCTCCTCGACCACGCCCAGTACCGGAGCTTCATCCGCTCCGTCAAGCGCGGCTAACCGAGTCCACCTACGACATCCGCCGGGAAGCTGTTGCCCGCGTATCAGGGGCAGGAGCGCGACCGAGAACGCACGATCGACGAACAGGCGATGTTCGACCTCGACAGCGAACTCCCAGGGAGCACCTGCTGAGCACCCGGCCCCCACGTCTGGCCCTCCGCCCACGTCGGGGGTGACGTACCGGGGACCGGATGAGGACATCGACGGGACCACCACCGAGGTCAGGGACTGAAGGGGGTTCGCCAAGATCCCCGGCGTGCCCACCTCGTGCGGGGCGGCGGGGCGGGTGGGGACAAGGCCGCGCCACCCAAACACCGCGACCGCTCAGTAAGCGGAAACGGGTTCGACCGCCCCCGCTGCGCCTGGCCCGAGCCGCCGGCGGCCGGCACAGCGCAAGGTTCTCGCGGAACTCGGCGGCGGAATCTCTCCGCTCCGACCCCGCCCTGCTGCCCGACGCGGTGGAGGAGCTGCTGCGCTACCTGAGCGTGATCCACGTGGGTCCGATCCGAACCGCCCTGGACGACATCGAGCTGGACGGCCAGCTCATCCGAGCCGGGGACAGCGTCACCGTCTCGGTACCGGCCGCGAACTGGGACCCCACCCGGTTCCCCGAGCCGGACCGGCTCGACATCACGCGGCGGTCGACCAGCCACCTCGCCTTCGGCCACGGGATCCACCAGTGCCTCGGCCAGCAACTCGCCCGGGTGGAGATGCGGATCGGTTTCGGCTCCCTGCTCGGCAGGTTCCCCGGCCTCCGGCTCGCGGTCGAACCGGCCTGTTCGGCGAGGCGGACGACTCCCGCGTAGGTGCTGTCCTCGGCGGAGGCGGTGGCGACGAGTTCCACGGCCTGCCCCACGCTGACGACGCCGCTGCGCACGGTGTCCCCTGCTCTCCTGGTCACCGGGTCGGGTTCGCCGGTGAGGGCCGACTCGTCGAAGGAGGCGTCCGCGGTCACCCCCGCGTCGACGGGCACCACCTCGCCGGCGGCGACGACGATGCGGTCGCCGGGACCGAGCTCGGCCACCGGGACCGGGCGCGGTCCGTCGACGGTGACCAGCCTGGCCGTGCGGGGAATCCGGTCGAGCAGCGCGGAGAGGTCGTGGCCGGCCCGGCGTTGGGCGAGGGTCTCCAGGAGCCGACCGGTGCCGACCATCACCGCCACGACGGCGCCGGCCAGGAACTCCCCGACGACGAGGGTGCTGGCGAGGGCGAGCACAGTGGTTCCGTGCCCGGCGTCAACGCGTGCCTCGCGCCCGTCGCCCCGGCGCCGGTACCCAGGCCCCGGCCGGTCGCCTCGGGCGCGGGGACCCCGGCCCCCGAGGACGGGACCGCCTCGGGCGGGGGCGTCCTTGCCGACATCCAGGCCAAGGAGCACCCCGGAACGGCTGTTCGTCCACCTGCCGATCACTCGCCGCGAGTGGTCACCCGGGCAGGGCGTCGACGGCCGGCACCCCCGTGACGACGAGACCTCCCGAGCCGGCGGCCGTGTCCCCATCAGCGGTCTCGACGCCACCAGACCCGGTGACACCACCCCCGGATCACGCGCTCGACTCGGGCCGCCGGTCATGCCGGGCCTGGCGACGACGACTCCTTGACCAGGAGCTCCGACAACGGTGGCGGGGAGGCGGGGCACCGGGTGGGTGCTGGGGAGCCCGGCGAGCTGGGAGACCAGGCGGACCCCGAAGCCGGCGGGAGCGCCCCCGGACCCCGACCCCGCCCCGGCCTCAGCCGAGGGCCGATCCTGGAGGACGCGTTCCAGATCCTCGCCCGGCCACCACTCGCGGTCTGGGCACTGCTCCAAACCGACCGGGAGAACGGCATCGACGGGAACAGTTCCACCAAATGACCCAACGGAAGCTGGCCGCGATGCTGGAGCGCTACCCGAACACCGACATCGCTGGGGCCAGGAGGAGTTGGCCAACCAGGGCGAAGCGCCGTTCCTGTGACGTGCTGACAGCATGGCTGCCTCACTGGGCGGTCGGATCACACCATCCGTCCGCCCGTTCCCTGTTGCGGGCCACCCCGGTCAGATTCAGGACAGGCGTTCGCCCCTGACACCGGTGGCGGGGGCTGGCGTCCGGCGGCGGCCCGAGCGACGTGGCTGGTCAGGTGGCGCCCGTCACCCGTGGTGCGGCCACCGACCGGTGCCCGCCCGCCGCGCTCAGCCCCGGCCCGGGCACACGACGGCCCGCAACCCCCACCGAGGGCGCATGGCCGCGAAACTCGTGGGTTGGATCCACTGCGGCACCAGGCGCAGTGAGGTCCGGGTGAGCAACCGCGCCAGCATCACGGTCAGCTCGGTCGTGGCGAACACGGAGCCCACGCAGCGGTGCGGTCCGGCGGCGAAGGGCAGGTAGGTGGCGGTCGTCGGTCTCTCGTGGACGGGTGAGGCCGGGTCCCACCGTTCGGGGCGGAACCGCAGCGGCTCCGCCCACACCCCCGGCATCCGGTGGGTGACGTAGGGGCTGAACAGGATCGTCGTCCCGGCCCGCACCGGCTGGCCAGCCACGGTGAGGTCCACCGCCGCCGTCCTGGCCGACAGCACCGCCGGCGGGTAGAGCCGCAGCGTCTCGTGGACGACCCCGCCGAGGAACGTCAACCGCTTCAACGCGGCCGCCGTCGGGGGTTCCTCGCCGCATTCGGCCAGCACCTCGGCTCGCGCCCGGTCCCACACCCCCGACGTCGAGAGCATCGCGTAGACGGCCCACGCCATCGCGGCGCTCGTCGTCTCGTAGCCGGCGGCGATCAGACTCACGGCCTGGTCCCTGATCTCCGCGTCCGACAGGGCGGTGCCCTCCTCGTCGACCCCGTTCACCAACGCCGCGAGCACGTGGTCGTCGGAGTCGACGATGCCGCCCCGCACCCGCGCGATCTCGTTCCGGATCCGCTCGTCCACCACCTCGCGGGCGGCGGTCGCACGACGCCACAGCGGCGTTGCCAGGCGTTCCCTCGGGCCGTTGAGCTGGGGGAGCGGGTCGAGGAGTCGGAGCAGTACCTCCAGGTGGTCACCGAAGAACGCGGTGTCGGCCGCGAGCCGGCGTCCGAACAGCGACTCCAGGGTGCTCCGGAGGACCGCCCGCCGGAACGTGGCGTACACGTCGACGACCTGCCCGGGCCGCCAGTCCGCCACCGCCTCGTCCGCGCTGGCGGCCATGGTGGTGACGTATCGCGCGACCTGGCGGTGGTGCATCGCCGGCGCGACGAGGCGTCGCCGGCGGCGGTGCTCGGCGCCGTCGCTGACGATCAGCGCGGTGGGCCCGTCCACCGGCACGAGGCTCTGGAAGGCCTCCCGCCACCGGAACAGGTGTGAGTTCGCGAAGACGAACCGGTTGGCCTCGGGGCCGAGGAGGAAGGCGACGTCGCGCGACCCCACCCGCAGGCGGGTGACGGGACCGCGCCTGGCGCGCAGCGCCAACAACGCGTCGCCGGGGCGGTAGCGCACCGTGCGGTTCCGGAACCGCCACACCGTGTGCCGCGTCCCGGACCTCTGGAGGACTCCCCCCGACATCCGCGCCTCCCTGCCGCCGCCACCAGGACGCCGAGGTTAGCGATCAAGGCGGCCAGCGGGAAGGGAACGAGCCGCGCACCCTGGTCGGCGGGCCGGGACCGGGTCCAGCCGTGGCCGACCTGTCACGGGACCGCCCGATCCGCCGTTCCCCGGCCGACCGGGGCCGTGACGGCTGGCTCGTCGGAGACCCGGCGGGTCAGGACCTGGCCGGGCCAGCCGTTCCGTTCGAAGCGGTGGGACGGGGTGAACCCGGTGCTCCGGTAGTAGTCCACGAGCGCGCCCCCGCCACCGGCCCAGCAGTCCACCCGGACCAGGTCGATCCCCCGGTCGCGGGCCTGCCCGACGGCGTGGTCGAGCAGGGCCCGCCCCAACCCCCGAGGAGCCGACTCGCGGTCGGTGATCAGCAGGTGCACGTACAGCTCGCGTTCCTCCACCGGCTCCACGTACTCCGGCGGCACCTCCCTGGTCGACAGCGCCCCGGTCGGTGTTCCGCCGGTCTCCGCGATGAGCAACCCACCCGCCGTGGCGATGCCCCGGAGCCGGTCCACCGCCTCCGGCCGCTCGGACCAGGGCACGCTGCCCCACTGGGCCTCCCGCCCTCGGGCGGTCAACCAGCGGACGGCCCCGTCGAACAGGGTGAGCAGCACGGGCAGGTCCCGTTCGGTGCCCTCCCGAACCAGCATGGCGTCTCCTCCTCGCGGGCGTGCTTCGAGGTCACCCGAGTCCGACCAGGACGCGGGGCATCAAAGCGGCGGTCAGTCCTCGTCGTCCGCGCGTCCGCGCCGGCCGTCCAACATGCGCCTGATCCCCCGGAACGCCCGGTCGAGCTCGGAACCGAACGGGTTGTCCTGGACCAGGTACGTCCAGGTCGCGGTGGGCCGCACCAGGCCGGCGTCGTCGAGGTCGATGCCCTCGGCGGTGATCGTCGCCTCCTCGAAGGTCCTGGCGGCCCGCTCGTCGACCTCGCCGAGCAGGTCCCTGAACGCGGGGATCGCCGCCCGGTGGTACTCGTCCAGCGGGTTCTGCTTGCCCAGGGCGTGCAGGTGGATGCTCTCCCGGAGGTCGCTGAGGAACGCCAGGTGCTCGACCCAGCAGCGGTCCAGGTGGAAGAGGGTGATGCGGCGGGCCACGGAGACGAGGACCTCCTCGTCGATCTCGGCGCTCAGCTCCCGGTAG
Source organism: Actinoalloteichus sp. AHMU CJ021 (assembly GCF_002895405.1). Classification (NCBI taxonomy): domain Bacteria; kingdom Bacillati; phylum Actinomycetota; class Actinomycetes; order Pseudonocardiales; family Pseudonocardiaceae; genus Actinoalloteichus; species Actinoalloteichus sp. AHMU CJ021. The sequence goes on from NZ_CP025990.1 coordinate 5,009,277, forward strand.
CGGTCGGGGCAGCGCCGTTCCAGCTCCCGCAGCGCGGTGTCGGTGCCGAGCAGCAGTTCGCGCCGTTCGTCGAGGATCGCCCGGTGGCGCTCCGACAGCCGGCTGTAGCGGAACGTGTTGCTGTGGATCTCCAGCAGCGCGGCGTCGGCGACCCGCTGGGCGTGGTCCAGCAGCCGTTCCGCCGCCAGCCCCGTGACCTGACCGTCCTCCTCGGTGGTGGTGGGCAGCCGGGCGTCCGGGGCGTGTCGGACGACGAGGTCGTCCTCCAGGCTGCTGAAGAAGATGGACCGGCCGGGGTCGCCCTGCCGGCCGGCGCGGCCCCGCAGCTGCTCGTCCAACCGGCGGGAGACGTGCCGGTTGGTGCCGACGACGCAGAGGCCGCCGAGGTCCTTGACCTTCTCGTGGTCGGCCTGGTCGGACCCGCCCAGCCGGATGTCGGTGCCCCGCCCGGCCATCTGGGTGGACACCGTCACCGCCCCCAACGCGCCGGCCTCCGCGATGATCGCGGCCTCGGCCGCGTCGTTCTTGGCGTTGAGGACCACGCAGTCCACGCCGGCGCGTTCGAGCAGTTTCGCCAGGTGCTCGGACTCGGCCACGTCCATCGTCCCGATCAGGACGGGTTGGCCCGTCTCGTGGGTCCGCGCGATGTAGTCGACGATCGCGGCCTCCTTGTCGGCGATCGTGGCGTAGACGCGACTCGGTTCGTCCACCCGGACGCAGGGCCGGTTGGGCGGGATGATCGACACCCCGAGGTCGTAGAAGGTCCTGAGCTGCTCGTCCGCGGCCCGCGCGGTCCCCGTCATCCCGCAGACGGTGGGGTAGCGGCTGATCAGCGCCTGCACGGTCATGGTGTCCAGCACCTCACCGGTGTCGCTGACCGCGAGCCCCTCCTTGGCCTCCACGGCGGCCTGGAGGCCGTCCGGCCAGCGCTGGAGCTCGGCGACCCTGCCCCGCGACTCGTTGATCAGCTGGACCCGGCCGTCCCGCACCAGGTAGTGCACGTCCCTGCGCAACAGCACCCTGGCGTGCAGGGCCACGTTCACCTGGGACAACGTGGTGCCCACGTGTTCCTCCGAGTACAGGTCGACCCCGCCGAGGGCGTCCTCGACGGCCGCGGCCCCCTTCTCGGTGAGGAACACGTTCCGGTCATCCTCGTCGGTGCGGTAGTGCAGGTCCGGCTTCAACGCCCGCACGAGGTCGGTGATGATGCTGTCCGGGGCGGCTCCGGCGGTCGACCCGGCCAGCACCAGGGGGACCCTGGCCTCGTCGACGAGCACGGAGTCCGCCTCGTCGACCAGCGCCACCTGCGGCGCGGGCACGATCGGGTCGGTCCCCAACCGGTCCCGCAGCACGTCGAACCCGAACTCGCTGACGGCGGCGTAGGTGACGTCGGCCGCGTAGGCGGCCTCCCGTTCCTCGGGGGTCGAGGTGGAGGAGATCCACGCCACGCTCAACCCGAAGGCCTCGTACAGCGGCGCCATCCACTCCGCGTCCCGGCGGGCCAGGTAGTCGTTGACGGAGATCACGTGCACCTGCCGTCCCCGCAGCGCGAACGCCGTCGCGCCGATGGCGCCGGCCAGCGTCTTGCCCTCGCCGGTGAGCATCTCCACGACGTCCCCCGCGAACATTCGCGCGGCCGCCAGCAGCTGGACGTCGAAGGCGGGCATGTCCAACCGGCGCCTGCTCACCTCCCTGGCCAGGGCGAGGAAGCGCACCAGCTCGTCGCGGTCGAAGGTCGCCGTGCTCCCGGCCCCGTCGTCCCCGTCGACCGGTCGGTGCCGACGCGACAGTGCCGCGAGCCGTTCGGCGAGGTCCGACTCGGTGAGCTCCCGGTACTCACCCTCCAGCTTCGCGGCCGTGGCGACCACCGCCCGGGAACGCGAGAAGGCCCGCCGCCGCGAACCACCAAGCACCTTCCAGAACGCACTGCTCAGTCGGCCCATGCCGCCTTCCTCGGAGCACACCCGTGGGAATTCCTGTTGAATGCCCGTTTCACTCAGATCCCACCATGCCTGACCGGATGAGTCGATGGGGCCAGGGGCATCCCGGCCGCCTTCCGCCGCGCAGCGCTCCGGGGGACCGGGAGCTGGTGGTGCGCGGCCGTTCCGGGAGGGTGGTGGCACCGGGGAAGCGGGCGTTCCCGGGACGGGAGCGCCCGCCTGTGGCCCCGGCCAGGGCCGGGGGTGTGGGCTGGGACGCGGCGGCCATGCCCGCGTTCGCGTCCCCTTCCGGGCAGGCCCGCACGGCCTCGACGCTTCGCCGGCACCGCTACCCGGGTGGCGGTGCCGGCAGCCGGCCCCTCCCCGAACGTGAAAGGAAATCGTCTTTCTCCTCGGCGCGACGTCTGGTTCGCTGGAGGAGTGGGTGACGTGATCAGCTCGGAACGACTTGACCTGGTTCCACTCGACGCGGAGGCGCTGTCGCTGGTGGTGGTCGGCGACGTCCCCGGGCTGGAGCGGGCCCTGGGCGTGGTGGTGCCGCCGGAGTGGCCCGCCACCGTGCCCGCCCGCCTCCGGTTGGACCAGCTCGCCGAGGACCCCGCCGAACTGCCCTGGCTGGTGCGGGCGATGGTCGACCGGGACGAGCGGCGGATCGTCGGGGTGACCGGTTTCCACGGGCGGCCGGACGACCGGGGGCGGGCGGAGGTGGGCTACGAGGTGCTGCCCGGGGACCGCCGTCGCGGCTACGCGCGGGAGGCGGTCCTCGCCCTCGCGGACTGGGCCAACGCCAGCGGTGCCGCGTTGACCTGCGTGGCCAGTGTCGCGCCCACGAACGAGGAGTCCCTGTCGCTGGTCCGTTCGCTGGGCTTCCGCCAGGTCGGTGAACGCCTCGACCCGGTCGACGGAGTCGAACTCGTGTTCGAGCGCGGCCTGCCGTTCTCCCTCGACCCCTGACGAGACGCAGCCGCTCCAGCAGCCCCGCCGCTCCGCCTCCGGGTGGGCGGGAGGCCGTCACCCCCGGCCGCAACCGGGCCACGGGCTCATCGGACCAGTCGCACCCCGGTGCCGCGCCCGGGCGCCTCCCTCGGATCTTGACCTCGACCGCGGTCGAGGTGTCAGGCTCGTCCCTCCCCGACCACCCGACGAAGGGCGAGCCGTGACGACCCCGTTCCCCCCGACCAGCGCACCGGCCGGTGATCCGCCGTTCCGCGTGTTGTCGGATCCCGCCGACCTGCCCGCCGTCCCCGAGGAGGTCCCGCCGACCGACGCCCAGGCCTGGTGCTCCTTCGTGGTGTGGGTCCCCGACCGCCTCCCCACCGGGTGCGTGGCCCGGGCGGGCACGCTGCGCCGGGAGGCGCCCCCGGGCCGCCCCGACGGCAGCGACGTCGGCAGGTCCCCCTGGTCGCGCGCCAACCCCTGCGCCTACCGGTTCGAGGTGGTCGGCGAGGGCCGGCGCCTGCGCGTGAAGCAGTTCCTCTACGACTGGGCCGTGCCCGCCCTCGACCACCCGAGCCTCTGGCGCAGCCGAACCTCCGCGCGACCGTTGGACGGGCGGCACGTGCTGTGGTTCGGGGTCGACTACCTCGGCAACAGGGGGACCTCGGCGCGGTTGGGGCGGACCATGGTCGAGCTGTCCGTCCTGGACGGCGAGTTCACCGAGGAGGAGCTCCTCGACCTGCACCGCTCGCTGCGACCAGCGGACGCCGACGCCCCGTCCCGGCTCGCCGCCGTTCCCTTCGCGGAACTGAGCTACTGGGCCCGGCACCACGACGTCGAGATGGTCGTCGTCCCGACCGGGATCTGGCGGTTCGACCGGGACGGGGACACCGCGCACGAAGGGGACTGGGTGACGCCGCCCCACCACGCGGCGCTGCTGGGCGCCCTCGGTCTCCCGGAGCGCCTTGGTGGCCTGGCGGTGGACAGCGCCGCCCGCTTCACCAACGCCGAGGGCCGCACCGAGGTCGAGGTCCTCTACAGCGGCGGCCCCGACCGTGGACGGGAGCTGCGCCTGGTCGCGCAGCGCACCGGGCGGGGGCGGCTGGTCGTACCACCCCGGCCCTCCGCGCACGAGTGGGCCACGCGGACGACCACGACCCTGCGGGGGACCACGGTATGGCTCGGCTGGATCGACGAGGACCACGGCCCCTTCGACTGCGTGGGGCGCGCGGCCAACGGTGTCGAGTTCCGGCTGGTCAGCGGCAGTGGGGTGGGCCTGGACCGCCGCTGGTTCGAGTCGGCGTCGACCGAGCTGCTCGCCGGGTGGGATCCACCAGCGCGCTGAGACGCCGGTGCCACCGGCCACGCGGTGCCAGCCCGGCCAGCGCCCCTCCGTCCCGTCCCGCGTCCCGGGCCTCGCCGGGCGGGAGTCCCGAGGTGGTCCCGGGGGAGGGGGCGGTCGGGCCGTACCGACCCGCCGGCCACGGGGCGGTTACCGGATCACCGGGAGAGGGGCCCCACCCGTCACCGGTGCCTCATCCCCGCCGGGGAGAAGGCCCCTCGTCGTCCAGCCTGGTCCGCCACGGGTGGTCGGCACCGAGGTGGTTCCGGAGCCAGGTCCGTCGCCCCTCGTCCAGTCGGGGCAGCACCGCGGCGAAGTCGATCTCGTCGCGGTGCCGGGGAGCCGCCGCCTTGTAGTAGAGCTGCACCTCCGGCGCCAGCACCGGCACCCCCGTCGCGGTCCGCCAGCCGAGCCCGGCCACCGGGCGGCGCACCCGGGGATCCCGGCGGGAGACCCACTCCCCGCCGACGCGTTCGTCGACCATCAGCTGGAGGCGCCAGGGAGCCGAAGCCGTCGGGCGGCACCAGATGTCGTGCACCCGTGTCGGGAGGGGCTCGCCAGGCTCCCAGCGCCGCAGGGTGCCTGGCGGGTCGGCGGCCCACAGCTCCCAGTCGGCGAGGGCGAGCCGGAAGGCCGCGACGTCCGGCCGCAACACGACGACGTCGACGTCGGAGTGCGCGCGGACCGGCCGGCCCACCGCGAGTTCGACGGCGTGCCCGCCGGCCACCCACCACGGGGCGGCGACCTCGGCCAGCAGGGCGGCCACCTCCGGAACACCGAGCGGGTCCCACCGTCCCAGGTCATCCTCCGCGATCACCTCCCCAGCCTGCCACCTCCCGTGAACCCCCGAGGTCCACCAGAGGGCTCAGGCCGGCTGGTCGGAGTCCTAGTTGGTCCGCTTGCTGGGCAGGTGGCGTCCGATGTACCCGACGTAGACCCGGCCGGAGTGCGCCGTGTCGTCGAGGTAGTGCAGGCGTGGGCTGGTCATCCCCTGCTTGGTGATCTTGAAATGGGCGCCCATGAAGGCCCTGCCCTCCGGGCGGACCTCGACGGGTACCGGGAAGGTGCGGGCCGAACTGAAGTACTGGTTGTTCTGCACGTCGTTCGTCTCGTTGTGCGCGTGGCGGTTCGCGGAGACGCCCCGACAGCCCCGGGGCAGGTCGCGCAGGTATCCGGCGACGTCCCGCTCGCACCGGCCCTCGGCGCTGGCCGCGGCGTAGTCCTCCAGCGCGACCAGGGCGGCCCAGATCTTGCCCACCCACACGCACAGGGTGTCCTTGTCCGCGAGGGCCCGGGTGATCTGCTGGTCCCCGGTGAAGGCGACGTGCGCCAGCTTGTCGAGGTGTTCGAAGAGCTCCTCGTAGGTGTGCGGTCGGGCGTCGTCGTCGCCGGACGGGGGCTCCAGGTGGGACACCCGGGCGTCCCGCGCCCACAGGGCGAGGGTCCGGCGCAGCCGGGTCTCGACCGTCAGCAGTTCCTCGGCGGTCTCCGCGTGCTCCAGCTGCTCGTCCTCCCAGCCCCGTCGGAGCAGGTCGCGCTCCTCACGCAGCCGGTCGATCTCGGAGGTCCGCTCCCGCAGGCGTTCCGCGATCAACTCGCGCGTCGACCGGGCGTGCCGGGCGGCGGAACCGAGCGACCCGAGCGCGGTCAGGGACTCCACCGTCACCTCCGCGCTGCCCGTGGCGGCGAGCAGGGCCTCGGTCAGGGCGGTCCACCGTGCCCGGTCGACGAGCACCCCCTCCGGTGCCGGCTCGTCCCGGGGGGTGCCGGTGGGCTCGCCGGCCTCCTCCGGGACCGGCTCGCTCCCGTGGTCGTCGGGGGCGGTTCGGGCCGGTGGCGGCACCGCCGGGCGGGCGGGGGCTGCCGGTGATCCGTCGCCGGACAGGCCCGCGACGACCAGGCTGTCCATCTCCTCCTCGAGCGCGCGGTGCGCCCGGAGCACCGCGCCCGGGAGCGGGGAGTTCTCCGCGACCTCCCGCGCCTTCCACCCCAGGATCCTGGCGTTCTCGCGATCGTCGGACTCCACGATCCGCGACAGCCCCAGCAACCGGTGCTGCCGGGCGCCGACGCGGTCGGTCAGGTCAAGACCTGGGCGGTAGCTGCGCAGGCTCCAGGGCGGGACGGCGTAGGCGGGGCCGGCGTCCCGGTTGAACGCCTCGGTCGCCGCCGGATCGAGCACGTAGGTGGTCGCGAGCCCCGTGGTCTGGTTGAGGAGCCGACCGGCCAGGCCCTCCCACCGGGCGAACTCCACGTCGTCACCCCCGGACGATCCGGCGAGGATCGCCAGTCCCCGTCGCCCCGGGTCAGCCAGGACGGTGAGCAGCCAGTCGGTGTCGTCGACACCGACGCGGGCGGGCGCGGGGCGCAGGGTGTGCGCGCCGTCGCGGACGTCCAGCACCTCGGTGAGGGCGGTGGCCAACCGGGGTGTTCCGGTCCACACGCGGCGGTCGCTGGTTCCTCGCGGTCCGGGGGACTCGACGTCGAGCCACAGCCACGGTCGGTCCCGCTCCCGCCTGGGCACCGCGACGGTCAGCTGCGTGACCCAGCCGCGTGGCTCCCGGATCCGAGCCCGCACCTGGTGGGAGCCGTCCCGTAACCGCCGTTCGAGCAGAGCTCCCTCCACGTCCCGTTCCAGGCGCACCGACCGCCCGGGGGTCAGCGCGTCGGCCTCGTAGCCCTTGCCGCGCAACCAGGAACGCAACTGGCCGAGCACGATTCTGACGAGGTGGTCTCGGTCGCCGTGGACTTCGCCGAACATGCGGTACCCGAGCATGGCTCCTCCGGACGGGATCGCGGCTGGACCGGTCGGACGCCGTGAAGTGCCCGGGCGCGCTGCTCTCGCCGCACCCCTCGTCGGCGGCGGGGGACACCGGACCGAGGGGTGGCTGAGCTGTCGGACGGAGGGTGCGGAGTTGGACGGGCGGGGCCTGGAGCACGGGAACAGCGGAACGGGGAGTGCGCGGCGTTCGGCCGGGTGGTCCAGCCTAGCGCGCCCACCACCGGGGCCGCGGCGGTTCCTGGCCGAGGATTCCTTGGTTGACCAGCCAGTTCGTCGAGCGGACGTCCTTCGAGGATCGGGGCGAGCGGCGGAGGGACCCCGGGAGAGCCCTCGCCCCCGTCAGGTGAACGGCGGCCGACCACCCCGCCCCCGGAAGTCGCCCTGCCGATCCGCTGGTGCCCGGCCCCGCCCCGCCCCGGACACGTCCGGAGCTGCTCCGCTCGCGGGCGTGGCCACCGGAGCGGGAGGTCGGCGCCAGCCGCCGACCTCCCGGCCAGGGCGGACGGTCGGTGCCGCCACCCGAGGAGGAACTCAGGCGGCGTCCAAGGCGGCTCGGACCTCCTCGGGCAGCACCAGCTGGGCGCCGTCCAGCGCCTCGTCGAGCTGGGCGACCGCGCTCACCCCCACGATGGGCGTGACCACCGGATCACCGGACGACATCCAGGCAAGGACGACCTGGTTGACGGTGGCCCCGACGGCGTCCGCCGCGTCGCGGAGCGCCCTGAGACGCCGTGCGGAGGCCGCGCCCCGGTACTCCGGCGCCAGCGGGGTGTCCGGCCGGGTGTAGGCACCCGAGAGCAGGGGGGAGTAGCCGACCAGGTTGAGGCCTTCCGCGCTGGCGTGCGCCAGGTCCTCGCCGTCGAACGCCCGCTGCGGACCGAAGGGGACCGAACGGTCCGGGACGAGGTAGGTGTACCGCTGCTGGAGGTGGGAGCACCGGGGCCAGCCGTGCCGGGCGGCCAGCTCCAGCGCGGCCACCGTCCGCTCGCGGCGGTGGTTGCTCAACCCGATGTGGGACACCTGACCGGCGGCGACCAGTTCCGCGAACGCGCCCAGCGTTTCCTCCAGGTCGGTCGACTCGTCCTCCACGTGCGCGTAGAGGAGATCCACGGAGTCGGTGCGCAGCCGCTCGGCGCTGCGCTCGAACTGCTCGCGGATGACGGCAGCCGACAGGCCCTCCGCCTGCTCCGGCCACGGCGCCCCGAGGGTGGCCGGCCGCGAGCCGACCTTGGTCGCCACCACCATCTCCTGGTGCGCTCCTCGGTCGGACAGCCACCGGCCCAGCACGGCCTCCGACTCGTCGCCGGTACCGCCGTCCGCCCAGAAGCAGTAGCAGTTCGCGGTGTCGAGGTGGCGGCCTCCCCGTTCGGCGAACCGATCGAGGATCTCCCGCGAGCGGTTCTCGTCGACCCGGGTGCCGAAGTACATGGTCCCCAACCACGGTCCGGGAGCCTCGGGGCCACGGGTGGGGTTGTCGCCGATGGGGTTCGTCACGGTGTTCTCACGACCTCGTCTCGTGTCGGTCAGCTTGGTGGGCGGGAGGTTCCCGCCGGCCCTCGACGGCGGGGGGTAGCAGGGAACGGAACAGGTTCTCGTAGCGGTCGAGGCAGCTCTCGACCCCGAACTCCTGGCGCGCCCGGTCGCGGCCCGCCTCCCGGATCGCCGTGTCCCAGGTGAGGGTCGATCGGAGGGCGTCCCGCAACGCCGGGACGTCGCGGGGCGGCACGATCTCGCCCATCCCGGTCGCCAACACCGGGAAGCGGCCGCCGGGGAGGTCGGTGGTCACCGAGGGCACCCCGCACATCATCGCCTCCGCCTGCGCGATGCCGAAGGACTCGGCGACCGAGGGCAGGGCGAACACGTCCACGGAGGAGTAGAAGTCGTTGATCTCCCGCCCGCGCAGCAGGCCCAGCACGCGGATGCGGTCGTCCCTCGCCGCCGCCGCCCGGACCATGTCGATCACGCTGCCACCGGCGACGGTCTCGTAGTCCCCGCCCAACAGCAGGCGCGCGTCGGGGTCCTCGATCTCACCGAAGGCCCGCACCAGGTACTCCAGGCCCTTGTCGGGAACCATCCTGCCGAGGAACCCGATGTGCGGGCCGGTGGTCTCCCGGTACCCGGGCTCACCGCCGGACCTGTCCAGGCACGGAGCGGGGATCGCGGTGAGTCGGGCGTCGGTCAGCGTCGGCCACTGCTCCGAGTGCCTCGCCTGGTCCTCGCTGTTCACCACGACCGCCGTCGAGCGGCGCAGCGCGGTGCGCACCGACCGGCGCACCACCCCCGTCGCGATCCTGTTGACCAGGCCGGGTGGCAACCACAGGTCGATGTGGTAGGTGCTGACCACCGGGACCCGGAGCCGGGGGACCAGGACCGCCGCCGACTCCAACATGGGCAGGTGCAGGTGCAGGACGCGCGAGCGACGCGCCACCCGCCGCACGGTGGAGGCGAAGGACGGGCTGACCGTGCCCCGGCCCACCGTGGCCACCACCGGTGTCCGGTGGACGTCCACACCCCCCAACCGCTCCCGCGTCGGCAGCGCCGGGTCGTGGCGGGCGGCGACGACGGCGACCCGCCACCCCCGCTCGGCGAGCCCCTCGGCGACCACTCTGGCCACCTCGGTCAACCCGCTGACGTAGGGCGCGTAGTAGTTGACCGCCACGCACAGGTCGTAGTCGACGGCCGGCGACGGAGCTGAGGTCACGAGGCATCACTTCCCGAGGAGGAGATCGAGGGGGGAACGCGGCCGGCGGAGGGGACCGCGACCACGGGGGACGGCGTCCGCCTCGCCCGCCGGCGCCCCGACCAGGAGCTGTGGGCGAAGAGCGTGACATCCGCCAGAGCGAGGAGCAGCCGGCTGATGGTCGCCACCACCACCGCCGCCGGCACCGGGAGGCACGTGCTCAACATGAGGACCAGCACGCCCTCCCGGACCCCGAGGCCGTCGGGCACGAGGAAGGCCAGGCTGCCCGCCACCATCGCCAGGGCGAACCCGCCGACCGAGGGCAGCACGGCGGCCGCCGGGTCCGCTCCGAGCCCGACCGCGAGCACCCACACGTGCGCGCCGGTCACCAACCAGGACAACACGCACAACCACACCGAACGGCGGAGCGGGGCCAGTGGTACCGGCGCGAGCCGGGCGCGCACCGCCGGAACGCTGGTGGCCAGGCGCGTCGCCAGCCGGAGCAGCCACGGGGTCAGCAGCAGCACCAGGACCGCGCAGGCGACGGCGCCGAACACCAGCCACTCGTCCTCCCACCGGGCCGCCGCCACCGGCAGGGCGACCCCGGCCCCGGTCGCCACCGACACGGCCAGGTACACGCCGAAGGCCGCCGTGATCTGCGCCGCCCTGATCCCGAGCCCGGCCGCGAGCTGGGCCTGGAGCACCACCGACCACATCACCCCCGGTACGTACTTCCCAATCGCGCCGGCCGCGAACAGCCGAACCGCGTCACGCGCGGACACGGGACCAGCCAGCGCCACCAGCGGTGCCCGCCACGACAGGGCGGTCACCACGACCCCGAGCACCACGGGCACGAACGCGGCGGCCAACAACCCGGGGTGGAGCGCGCCGAGCGCGGCCCCCAGCTCGTCGCGTTGCTCCACGATGCCGTGCCCGACGAACACGGCGGCGGCCAGCAGGATCCCCACCGTCACCGTGGTCCGCAGCCAGCGCAGGCCCGCCAGTCTGGTGACGGTGGCGAGCAGCGACGCCACCAGCGTCCTCGGCCCCTCGTCGTGCCGGGCGGGCGCACTGGCGCCGACGGCGGGACCTCCGGGCCCCGCCCCGTCCGTCTCCCGCTGGGGGTGTGGTGCCGACGCGACGGCGGCGCCGTCAGCCTCGAACCCGGCGATGTCCCGGGCGTCGCGGTACCCGCTCACCGGTCCCCTCCTACCGAGATGCGCGCGATCTGCACGGAGTGGTCGGACAGGCCCGCCGGGTCCTCCAGCCGGTAGTCGTGGGCCACGACGCCGTTGCGGACGAACATCCAGTCCAACCGCCACAGCCGGAGCGCGGAGCTCAGGTCCCAGGACACCGGGTGCACCGAGGACCCCGCGTCCGCGGCGTCCTGGCCGAGGTCGCGGATCCGGCGCAGGTCGCCCATGGCCGGGGTGGTGTTGAGGTCACCCCCGATCACCCCGGGGCGTTCGTCCCGGGTCGCACTCGCCCGCAGCGCGTCGTAGGCGGCGACCCGCCGCTCGTCGCGGGCACGCAGCGTCCGGTAGAACTCGCCGGACAACGGGCTCAACGTCGGGTCCATCTGGGCCCGCACGTGCACGTTGTAGGTGGACAACGCGGCACCTCCCGGAGCGGCCACGTCCACCCGGAGGACGTCGCGGTGACCGACGGCGGGCACGTCGAGGACGGGGAGCCGGGACAGCGTGACCAGGTGGCCCCTGATCACGATGTCGTAGTCGGGGAAGCGTGCCTCCAACGCCGCCTCCTCGTCGATCGACACGATGCGGCCGTCCACGAAGTCCAGGTACTCCTGGAGGAGGTAGACGTCGGCGTCGAGATCACGCAGGTGCTGGTAGAAGTCATCGGAGTCGTCGGTGCGATCCCAGTACTCGGTGTTCCAGGACACCACCGTCACGGTCGGGCCGGCCGGGTCCCCGGGGCCGGGCGTCAGCACCCCCAGGGTCAGACCGCTCTGCGGCACCGCCGCGACCAGGCCGACGAGGGCCACCGCGAGCAGCCGCCAGCCGCCCCGTACCAGGGGCACCGCGAGCGCGAGCGACGCCGAACCGACCAGGTAGGCGATCGGCGGCACCACCGAGAAGGCCAGCCAGACGTGCCACCGGCCGGACACCACGAGGTTGAGCAGCACGAAGGCCGTCCAACCGCAGGCCGAGACGCCAACCAGCGTTCGGAGGACGTGCCGCGCCCGCCCACCCCCGCCCGCGTCCGGCCCGCCGCCGCCCGGTGGCGGGCCCGGGTTCCGCGTCAGCACCGCGTCAGCCACCAGCCACCCCCTCACGCAGCGCATGGCTCACCGGCCGCTCGCCCGCCGGCCGGTAGCGCCGGCGGAAACCACGGGAGGTCACCCAGCGCAGGACCCCGCACCCGGCGGCGGCCGCGGTGGTCACGTTCATCAGCCAGTGCAGCGGTACCACCGCCGCCAGGAACCGGGCACCACCGTGGCCGAGGGCGGCGCGGAACAGCGCGCGATCGCAGAACGCGAACGCGGTGAACAGGGCCAGCGGAACCGCGGCGCCCGGCCACCCCAGGAACAGCGGGAGCGGGGCGGAGGCCAGGGACAGCGCGGCCGATCCGACCGCCACCGGCCGGTAGGCCGTGTCCCGGGTCGACGGCCGCGCCCCACCCGGCCGGGCGAAGAGGGCCACCAGCGGCACCGACCGCGTGAACTGCTTGCGCAGCAGGACACCGAGCCGGTCGTCGTCATCGTGCCGGCCCAGGACCTCGGGGCTCAGCACGATCCGGGACACCTCGGCCATCCGCGCCCCGTACTCGACGTCCTCGGTGGAGCGGAGGTTCTCGTCCAGCGGTCCGACCTGGTCGAACACCGACCGGCGGATGGCCCCGAGCGAGAAGAACGCAGCCCGCACGTCCCCGGCGCACCGACGACGCCACAGGTGCCCGTGGAACACCTTGTACCGCTCGACGGCACCGTCGTCGACCAGCGGCACCGAGTCGTAGATGCCGCACACCGACCCGACGTCGGGTTCCCGGCGCAGCAGCTCCACCGCCGTGGCCAGCGCGTCCGACGCCAGTTCGACGTCCGAGTCGAGGAAGAAGAGCACCTCCCCCCGGCTGGCCGCCACACCGGTGTTCCGCGCCGCCGACACCCCCTGGTTTGGGGTGCGGATGACCCGGCAGTCGAACCGGCTCGCCACCGCCACCGAGTCGTCGGTGCTGCCGTCGTCGACGACCAGCACCTCCACCCGGGGGTAGGTCTGCCCGAGGACCGCCTGGAGGCAGCGGCCGAGGGTGCGCGCGTAGTTGAAGTTGGGGATGATGACCGACACCAACGGCGTCCAGTCCGGTGCGCCCCGCCCTGGATCGGGGGCGGCTCCTCCCGGCGGCGCGACCCGCCCGGCGCTCACAGGGCACCCGCCACGACGAGCACCGCCAGCCACAGGCCGGCGTTGACGACGGTCGGCACGTCCCGGAACAGGTCGGATCCCGGGTCGCCGCCGGTCCGCCGCACCGTGACGAGCTGGAGGTACCGGAAGACCGCGAAGGCCGCCAGCGGGAAGGTGAGGACCACCAGCGCCGAGGCCGCGGCGGTCGGACCGAACCCGACGAAGTTCGCGTAGCTGAGCAGCGCCGCGGCGAGCGTGACGACGATGACGTGGTCGAGGAACGTCACCGAGTAGCTGGCCAGGGTGGGGCGGTGCGCCAGCGCGGCCGGGTCACGTTCGACCAGGGTCAGCTCGTGGCGGCGTTTCCCCACCGCCAACAGCAGGCACGCGCAGTACACGCAGATCATCAGCCAGGGGTCGATGGCGGCGCCGACCGCCAGCGAACCGGCCACCGCCCGCAGGACGAACCCGGTGGCCACCACGGAGACGTCGACGAGCGGGCGGTTCTTGAGCACCAGGCAGTAGGCGAGGTTCAGGGCCAGGTAGCCGCCGATCACCAGGGACACCGCCCACGGGAGCAGCAGCGACCAGAGGACCATCGCGGCGCACCCCGCCGCGATGAGGAACCACGCGGTCGCGGTGCTGACCCGGCCGCTGGCGAGCGGGCGGTTCCTCTTCACCGGGTGCAGCCGGTCGGCCTCCCTGTCCCGCAGGTCGTTGAGCACGTAGACGGTGGAGGACGCCGCGACGAAGGCCAGCACCGTCGCGAGGAGCGGCCAGAGTCCGGGCAGGACGGCGGCGGGTGCGGTCAGCAGTGGGGGGAGCACCACCACGACGTTCTTCACCCACTGCTTGGGCCGGACCAGGCGGAACAGGTCCCGGGGCCCGGCGCGCCCCGATCTCGCCGGGGCCAGCGGTGCGCTCCCCCTGGCGGAGGCGTCGCCGGTCGGGGGCGGGGTGGAGGGCGGATCGACGTCCCCGGGTCGGGGAGCGGGCAGCGTCGGGGTCTGGTTGGTCTCCAGTGCGTGGTCCACGCGGTTCCTCTCGTCCGGTTGTCCAGTCCCCCACCGGAGGTGGGCGGTCCGGGGCTGGCCTCGGTCGCGCGGCATCGTCGCCGGGCGAGGGAGCGGTGTTCGGGAGCCGATCAGGGGTTGGCGGAGCAGCACGCGGCGCACCGGTCCGGGGAGTCCGGCCGGCGTGCCGGTGAGGCCCCCGTTCGGGGGGTGAGATCAGAAGAAGGCCTTGGCCAGGCGCAGCGCGCCCTGCTTCCACGGGTCCCGGTGGGTCCGCCCGGTGCGTGTGACGGCGTGGTCGGTGGCCCGTCCGCGCCACCACTCGTAGGTGCGCAGCAGGGTCTCCCCGTTGCTGTACCGGGGTTCGAACCCGAGCACCCGGCTCGCCCGGCTGGTGTCCACGTAGGAGTCCCGGACGAGTTTGTGCACCAACCGCTTGTAGACGGGGGAGAGGCGGAGCGCCGCCAGCCCTCGGAGCACGGCGACCGCCGGCAGCACCGGCACACCGACGACCCGCCCGCCGTGCCCGGCCGCGTCCAGCACGCCCTGGAAATCCTCCCGCAACGTGCCGAACCTCGTGGCACCAACATTGAACGTGTCGTTCACCGTGGCGTCCGGCATTCGTAACGTCGCGCGCACCACCGCGCAGAGATCGTCGACATCCAGCATTTGGGCCCGTTTTCGCCCTCCTGCTGGGAGTGGAAATGACCGGCCCTCGTCCGCCCATTCGAAGAGCATGGAAAACAGGCCGAGACGTTCCTCCCCGAGAAAGGTTTTCGGGCGCAGGACCGGTGCGCACAACCCGGAATCCCGTTCTCGCTCGACCAGGATCTCCGCCGCCCTTTTCGCCTCGCTGTAGGGGTCGACGGGGCGGCACGGGTAGTCCTCGGGAGTGGGGCAGTCCTTCGGTAGCCCATACACCGCGGTCGACGACACGTGCACCAGTCGGGGGACACCGGCGGCCCGGACGGCGCGGAGCACCGAGTCCGTGCCGTCGACGTCGACGGACCTGATCTCGGACGCGCGGTGGCTCGGGAGCGCCGCCGCCGCGTGCACCACCGCATCAGCTCCGCTGAAAATCCTGGTCAGCGTGGTGGTGTCCCGAATGTCCGCCGTGTGGAATGTCGCGCGGTCCCGGGTCCGGGCCGGTGCTGGGCGCAGGTCGACCCCCACCCACCGCACCTCGGGCCAGTCCTGCGCGACCAACGCCGTCCCGAGCATCCCCGCCGCCCCGGTGACGACGACGCGCCGGGGTTCCGCGGCGGCCCCCGGTTCCCGGGCCCCCCGCGTCCCCACCTCGGCGGAGGAGTTCTTCTCCGTGTGTCCCGACATCATGTGCCCTCCAGCTTTCCGGACGTGCTCCCGCCACGTCGGACAGCCCGAAGGGGTTGGCAGCGCCGCCAACTCGCCGAATCCGGGGTGTCCGAAAAAGGGAGACGGTGATCGGCGGCGGTGCCGTCTGGAATGTTCCGGACGGACACTAACCAGTGCTGAATGCGGGTGCAAGGAGTTTCCGTCGGCGGTCCGGAATTGCGCGGTTGGGATGAGTTGGGTGGCCTCCGGAACGCCTACTCGAGGGGGCCGAAGGGTCGATCGATCCTTAAGTGCCGCTGACGCCATCCGGCGGACACCCGCGGCGGCCGGACCCGTCGATCGAGGGGAAGCGCGCCGGAGCGGCCCCCTGGCGCGGTGCCTGGCGCCGGCAGGGCGGCGGTCCTCCCCGGCGGCTCGCGCCGGGGGCGCCACATCCCCGGTCGGGTGTGGCCGGCTGGTCATGTCCCGCCCGCACCACAGGGCAGCCGTGATCTGCTGGGCTCCGTCGCCCGTCGCCCGTGCAGCATCAGGACCGTCACACCGGTAGCGGGTCCTCCGACGCGGGAGCGCGGACGGCGGGCCCCCGCCCTTCCCGAGCCGGTGCCGTGGAGCCGGCGGGCGCGGCGCGACCCCGAACGTGCCGCCGGACGATCAGGGCTGGGCGGGACGGGTTGGTGACCGGGGCCGGGCGCCGGGGGCCCGCTCCGGCGGCGGGTGACGCGACGGCGCGGGCGACCAGGCCCACCGAACCGCCCCGCCGAACCCGGCGGAACACCGGTCCCGGCCGCGTGGTGCGGGCCCACCTGGTCGAGGGCGGGTCACCGCCGACCCGCTCCGACTCGCCGCGCGGGACAGGGACGGGTGAGCGACGCGGTTCCGGTCGCGTCGCCGGAGGACCCGCCAGGCTCAGGGCGAGGTCCCCACCGTCGCCGGCCGGCTGGGCAGGGCACCCCGCCGGGCATCCCGCCGGACGGACCAGCTGCCCCACAGGAAGAACACCACGTCCGCGAGGACCAACAACACCCGGCTGGCGGTGGCCACCACGACCGCCGCACCGAGCGGCAGACAGGTGGTGAGGAGCGCGACCAGCACCCCTTCGCGGATGCCGAGGCCGTCGGGAACGACGAAGGCGATGTTGCCGGCCACCGTCGCCAGCGCGAAACCACCCACGGCTGGCAGCACCGCCTCGACGGGATCGGCTCCCAACCCGACGGTCAACACCCAGAGGTGCGCGCCCGTGACCAACCAGAACAGCGCGCAGATCCACACGCCTCGGCGGAGCGGGGCCACCGCCACCGGCACCAGCCTGGACCGCAGTGGGCGGAGCCGGGCGGCCCACCGCAGGCAGAGGGCCAGCGACCACGGGATGAGCACGAGGGCCGCCGCCGCACCCGCCAGCCCCCCGAGCAACACCAGCACCCCGCCGTCGAACATCAGCGCGGACACGGGGAGCGCCACCAGGATCCCGGCGGTCAGCGAGACCATGAGGAACGCGCCGAAGGCGGCGGTGAGGTGCGTGGCGGTGACGCGGTGGCGTGCGGCCAGCGAGGCCTGGAGCACCACCGACCACACCAGGCCGGGCACGTACTTGCCCAACACCCCCACCGAGTACAACCGAACGGTGTCCCGCGCTCCGAGCGGGGTGGACAGCGCCTGGAGGGGTTCACGCCACGCCAACGCCATCAGGGCCACACCGAGCAGGGCCGGGAGGAAGGAGAGCAGCAGGACCAGGGGGCTGAGGTCGCGCGCCGCGTCCCCGATCTCACCACGCTGGTCCCACAGCCCCCGCGTCACGATCACGGCGGCGGTGACGAGGATCGCGAGGGTGATCGTCGCGCGGACCCAGGGGAGCGCGACGAGCCGCCGCAGGGTGTGGGCCGCGTGACGCGCCCTCCCGGCTGGCGCGCGCGCCTCCTCCTGGCCGGGGGCAGCCGTGTCCGGCCCGGCCCCGTCGTTCGACGGCGTCGCCGGTGCCCCGCCTCGCTGGTCCTGAGCTGGTTCGCCCTCCGGAGCCACGCGAACGGCGGTGCCGGCGGCCGGTTCGCGGTCCGGCGAGACCGGTTCCTTGGTCTTCTCGGTCATCGGTGCTCCTCCAACGCCACGGTGGCCGACCGCCCACCGTGGTCCGACGGTCCTGCGGTGCGGATCGGGTTGAACGCACGGAACTCACCTGGGATGCGCCGCCCCGGTCGCGGCCGCCGACCCGGGGGCACGGGCGAGCCGGGGACGGGAGGCGGGCCTGCTCGCCAGCGGCCTGACCGTCGAACTCGGGGGCGGAACCGTCTCCTCGCGGAGGAACCGGGCCGGGCCGGCCGTTGGAGGAGGGCCACGAACCGGGACGAGGTCGCCTCGCGGACGTCTCGGCAGTGCTCGGCCCGTGCCCGGTGCCGGTGGCGGCACCTCTCACGGGCGGAGTGGGACCGGCCGCGCGGTGTGCCGCGCCACGGCGAGGAGGTGGACTCGTCCGGCGGCCCACCAGCAGAGAGAACACAACCGGTCGCTCCTCGCCGAGAAACGTCCCCGCACCCGGACCGGTGCGTGAGAACAGGATTGTTTCGCTTCCCACCAGTTTTCTCGGCGGTCGCCTCTTCGGAACTCTACGACTTCCGCGCGGGAAGGAGGTAGTCCTCGTCCTGGTGGTGGGAGTGTCACGGTCGGTGGACGTGGGGGGAGGCCGGACCGCTGGCCGGGGATGGGGTGATCGGGGAAGGCCCATGCCCCCTGTCGCGTGGATGTTCGCCCAGGTTAGAGTCTTGCCGTGTCCGTCGAGGCCTTCGTGACCCGCCACCGGGAGCGCCTCCCGCCGCCGGCGGGAGGCGCGACACGAGCCGCCAGGTGGTGACCCGGAGTGACGGAGTGGGCGTCGTCGTGCCCGGCGAAATGAGACGGGAAATGTGTCGTCCGGACGGGTGAAATAGTAGAACGGGGGCTGGCGGGAACGCCGCCGTTGTTCCTTCTTTCGGAGGAGAGAACTGGCGGCCGGGTGCATATCGTGTTCGTTTTCCCCGCGCTCCGGGGTCGGATCGGGACGTGGCCGGTGAATCACGTGGTCGCACCTGGTCGGCGTGCCGGGACCGGTGGCGGACCACGCGTCCTCGTGCCGCCAGGGGTCGAGGTCGTCCGCGCGGTCCCCGGGGATCGTCCCGGCACGGTGGAGGTGGTGCCAGCACCACGTCCGGTCGCCCCCTCCGCGACGCGGACGCCGGGGAGCGGCGTCGTCGGACCGGATCCGGTGTCGGCACGAGCCGTCTCACCCGAGGCCGACCGCCCCGCCCCCGGGGCCGGGACTGGCGGTCCACGGGCCGGGCTGGGCGCTCGCGATCACCACGCGCGAAGGCCACCGGCCGTGGGGACCCGTTCCGGGACGGGCCCGGCACCCCCCGGCCGCCTCTCGTCCCCGGGCCTGGCGCGGGGCACGGACGCCCCGAGGCCGGACGACGGCAGGTGGCCCGAGCTCAGGCGGGCTCGGGGCGAACGAGGAGCAGTCGCGGGGCGGGGATGCGGCTACGAGGTCCCCGGACACGGCGAGGGCGCGCTCCCCCGGGGGGAAACGCGCCCTCGCCGTCGTTGACGAAGCCTCAGATGACGCTCACGCCGGTGGCCTGCGGGCCGCGCGTGCCCTGGCCGACCTCGAAGCTGACCCGCTGGTTCTCCTCCAGGGTGCGGAAGCCGTTGCCCTGGATCTCCGAGTAGTGCACGAAGACGTCGGGACCGCCGTCCTCGGGGGCGATGAAGCCGAAGCCCTTCTCGGAGTTGAACCACTTCACGGTGCCCTGAGCCATGCCTGTCTCCTCTGTGGATGGCGTGTACGTGTCGCCGCCGGTGCCGCGACCCGGGTCGTCTCAGACGGGAGCGTTCCCCGACTCTGCCTTGAGGAAAACCACATGCCCACCACGACGTTTCGCGAGCGCGTCACACGAACACAAAACGACGACCGACGACAGTGAATCACATCCACCTCCCGACCGCCCGTCGATCACCTCGCGTGTCGGCCTCCCGGCGGTCCGGGAACCGCGCCGCCGGGAGGCGCGGACGGGGGCTCCCCGGTGGCCGGGGAGCCCCCACTCGCCTCTCCGGGTCAGCGCCCGCCGCTGGTGGTGAACCCGCGGACCGCGGAGCGGGCCGTCACGCCCTCGGCGTCGCTCACCTCGGCGAACCAGGCGTAGCGGGTGCCCTCTCGCAGCCCGCTCCACTCCAGGGCCGCCTCCCGCCCCGACTCGGTGGGGACGGTGCCGATCTCCGCCACGGGCCTGAGCAGCCCGAGACCGGTGGTCTCCACCTTCCTGGGGGTCAGGAGGTCGACGTCCAGCACGAACTCGTCGTCGGCGTCGCCGTAGCGGCCCTCGCCGTCGTACTCCCACGAGTTGTGCTCGCCCAGCGACGGGGAGTAGGTGTTCACCGCCATCCGCCCGGCGTCGGCGTCGAACTGGAGCAGGCGCAGGAACCCGGTCCTGCGCTGCCCGTCCACCTCGAACGCCTGGTAGTCGGCGAGCATCTCGACCACGGTCCGGTCACCATCGCCGACCTCGTGCTGGACGACGGTGGACACGCCGTGGAAGTGGCCGGACAGCACCAGGAACACGTTGTCGTGCGGTTCGACGAGCTCGTCCCAGAAGACGTCGCCCTGGGCGGTCCACCGCCCGTTCTCCCGGGTGGCGCGCTCGCCCTCCGGCCGCAGGTACTCGTGGGTGCCGAGGATGACGTTGTGGTCCGGGTGCGCCTCGATGACCCGACGGGCCCAGGCGATCTCCTCCGGGTCGGCGAAGTAGCCGACGCTGAGCATCAGGAAGTCCAGCCCGCCGGCCTCGACGAGGTCGTAGTGGCTGCTGTTGTCGCCCTCGCGCCACGACCCACCCCACCACGGCTTGTCCTCGTAGCGGTCCGGCCCGAAGTACTCGTTGTACAGGTCGTTGGTCAGGCCCCACTTGTTGTCGTGGTTGCCGGGCAGGATGCCGTTGGGCAGGCCCGCGTCGTCGAGCAGCCGCTGAGCGTCGGAGGCGAACTCGAACTCGTGGCGGGCCCGTTCCTCGCGGTCGACGCCGCGGATCCAGGTCTCGATGATGTCGCCGGTGTGGAACGAGTAGTCGATCTTCCTGGCCTCCTGGTTGGCCACCAGCCAGGAGTTGATCGCCGTGTAGGCCTCGCGGAAGTCCTCGGCGAGGAACTGGGTGTCCGTGACGTGCGCGACGGAGAAGTCGTACTCGTGGGGGTTGGCGAACTCCTGGTTCGGCTCCTCCGAGCCACCGAAGGACTCACCGGTCCGGGGGCCGTCCTGCACGAGCAGGTTCACCGTCCGGCCCCGGACCATGCTCGACACGTCAACCCGGCCCAGCAGGCCGATCTCCTCCCCGTCGACGCCAGCCCCCGCGTCCAACAGCGTCCACTGCCCGGCGCGGTGGTCCCACGCCCTCAGCTGGAGCTCGTTGCGGCCGCTGGAACGCCCCGACCAGCTCACGTGGAACTCCGGGACGTCCCGGAGGTGTTCGCCGACGACCAGTTCGAAGCGCTGGAAGGGGAAGTCACCGGAGCGGTCCTCGCTCACCAGCGGTTCGGCACCGGGAGCCCCGGGGACGTGCGGACGTCCCACCCGCTCCTCCCCAGGAACCCGGAGGACGCTCGGGGGAGCCTCGGACGTGGCGCCGGTGAAGGACTTGGTGGCCGAGTCCACCACCGGGATTACCGGGGCGCCCCGGAAGGAGACCCGCATCGTGTCGCCGTTGGGGTGGTGCACCCGGCTCGTCAGCTCCGCGTCCCGGTCCACGACCGCGCCATCCGCCGGTCCGCCCAGCTCGGGCGTCCAGGGCCGGGCCCGGGTGTCCAGCTCCACCGGCTCCAGATCGGCCGGGTCGGGCACCGCCGGGTCCCGGGGCTCCGGGGTCACCAACTCGCCCGGAGTGCGGGGCGCCTTGGCGAAGTCGGCGACGTTGTCCCCGGTCGAGCGCGCCCGCTGGTAGCTCTCCCCCTCGGAGGTCAGCAGCGAGTTGTGCAGGGCCAACCCGAGCACGCAGGGGCTGGTGACGTCCTGGTACCCGAAGTCGGCGGTGCGGACGTAGGCACCGGCGGCGTCGACCAGCCGCTCGTCCGCGTCCTGGAGCCACACGCCGTAACCGTCGTCGTTCAGGCTCGTCGGGTAGGTGGTGTCGGCGACGTCGGCGAGCTCCGAGCCGGCGCGGGCGGCCAGGAAGGTCTCACCGGGGGCGAGGGTCGTGCCCGCCGGGGCGGTGAACTGCGGCGTGGTGACCCGACGCCCGGTGCCGGCGCAGCGGTGCAGCGACCACCCGTCGATGCTCACCGGCTCGTCACCGTAGTTCGCGATCTCGACGAAGTCGTCGTTCGTGCCACCCGGACCGGCGTTGGCGAACTCGCTGATGCGCACCGGGCCGAACTCGAAGGGCTCCTCGACCAGGTCCTCCGGGTCGTGGATGACCAGCTCGCCGGGTGTGCGGGGTGCCTTGACGAAGTCCGCCCGGTTGTCCCCGGTGGAGCGGTGGCGCTGGTAGCTCTCGCCGTACCCGTAGTCGAGGGTGTTCGGCAGGCGTTCGCCCTGGGCGCAGGCGCTGTCCAGGTGGTCGTAGACCGACACCGCGTCGACGATGGCACCGTCGGCGTCCTCCAGCAGCGCGCCGAAGCCGGCGTCGTTGAAGCTGACGCCGTAGCGCGCGTCCGGGTCCTCCACCGTCGACGCCGAGCCGGCCCGGCTGATCACGTAGGTCTCGCCCGGTTGGAGGACCTTCTCGGGCAGCGGGTCCAGCTGGCGGGTGCCGGCGTCCCGGCGGCCCGTGGCGGTGCACCGGTAGAAGCTCCAGCCGGTGATGTCCACGGGCTCGTCCCCGAAGTTGGCGAGCTCGACGAAGTCGTCGTTGGTGCCGCCGGGCCCTCCGTTGGCGACCTCGCTGAACAGGACGTCACCCGGGCGCGCCCCCTCGTCGGGAGTGGTCGCGTTCGGCGCTCCGGGTGTGCGGCGGGCGGCGATGAAGTCGGCGGCGTTGTTCCCGGTGGAGGACACCCGCTGCCAGCTCTGCGCCCGCTTGTAGTCGAGCGTGTTCGGGATGTTGGCGCCCTGGGCGCAGTCGCTGTGCACGTGCGCGGGGTAGACGCCGACCGAGTCCACCATGCGGTGCTCGGCGTCCTCCAGGTACACGCCGAACCCGTTGTTGTTGAAGCTGACGTCGTACCGGGCGTCCGGGTCCTCGATGGTGCTGGCGTTGCCCGACCGGGTGATGAGGTAACTCTCGCCGGGGGCCAGTCGGACGCCGTCGAGCGGCGGCACCTGCGGGCTGCTCACGTGCGCGCCCTCCCCGGAGCAGCGGAACACCCACCACCCGGTGAGATCGGCCTCGGCGTCGCCGTAGTTCGTCAGTTCGAGGAAGTCGTCGTTCGTCCCTCCGGGGCCCCCGTTGGCGAGTTCGCTGATCCGGACGTCCGGCGTGCCGCCGGCGCTGGCCTGCTCACCAGGGGCGATGACGACCAGGGGGATCGCCAGCGCGGCGGCCAGTGCCGCCGGTAGTGGTCGTGGAACTCCGAGCCGGCGGCTCATGTGTGCTCCCTTGGCTGCGGAAGTGCGCCGGCCCGTGTCGGCGGCGCGCTGACAGCTGCCAACCCTCGACAGCCCGGGTGAACCGTGGCGCGGTGGTCGTTGATCAGGTGGTGAACGGCCGGCTAACACTCACGCGGTTCACACATCGGATCGGCGGTGGCACCGGTCGGGTGAGCGGTGGCCCCCGCCGTTCGGGGCGGTGGGGGAGGGGCCATCCTGGGGAGGTGACGGGATGGACGCCGGAGACCGACCAGTTGGGTGCGTTGCTCGCGGGGACCGCCGAGCGGGCACGCGCGGGGTTCCACCGCCGGAACGGGCGGCTCGGAGCGTCCTCGACGGTGCACGCGGTGCGGCTCCAGCGGTGGGTCGGTGGTGTCGAGGTCCCCGCTCCCGCCTGCCACGTGGGGAGCGGGACCTGGGACTTCACCACCTTCCACCCGACGGGGGACGGGGTGACGTGTCGGCGCTGCCGGCGGTCCGGCGCGGTCGGGGTCACCGATCTCGTGTCCCGTTCGGCCCGGCAGCTGAGCTTCGACGACGCCCAGGACTCCCTCTTCTGAGACGCCCCGCCCCCGGCCCTCCGGAGGGGGCGCGGACGGGGTGCCGCGCCGGACGAGCCCCGGCGGCGCTCGCCGTCGACTCCTGGCGCTCCCGCCGTGCGCCCGCCGCGGCGGACCAGCTGAGCGCGCGCTCCCCGTCGTGGCGGAGACCTCGGACCGTGGGGACGCCCCGCCCTCGGGGGCGCCGGGACGCGTTCCAGGGCTGCGGTGCCCCCGGTGTCCCGACCTGGCGGTCGAGGGCGAGCCGGCCCGCCGATCGGGTGTCCACCGCGCGCCGCGGCGCCCCATCGTCCGCGCGCGGTCGGCGGACGCGGGTTCCACGACGCCGGATGACGTCGGGCCCAGCCGGCGGACCTCGGACCCGGCCGCCGCTCGCCGCTGTCGGTGACTGATCCACGACCTGCGGTGACAGTATTAATTAATTAGTATTTTTTCTTGACCTGGTGTCCGTTGGCGGCCAATACTTCCCCGCAACCGTGGCACCGGGGCCGCGGACGCGAGGTTCGAAGGAGAGCCGATGACGACGATCGCGAGGGGCCGCCGACGGACGGTGTCCGCACTGGTCGCCCTGCTCGCCGCGACGCTGGCCCTGGCGGGCTGCGGCACCAGGATCGGGGAGGGCGGCCGCTTCGGTGTCGTCTACATGGACGCCCAGGGCTACTACGCCGGGGTCCGCAAGGGCATGCAGGACGAGGCCGCCGAGGCGGGTCGCAGCATCCAGCTCCTGGAGCTCAACGCGCAGGGTGACGCCTCCCGCGAGAGCACCTTCGTCGACACCGTGAGCTCCGCCAAGGTCGACGCGCTGGTCCTCTCGCCGGTGTCCGAGACGGCCTCCATCCCCGCCATCCGGCTCGCGCACCGCAGCGGCGTGCCGGTCATCTGCTACAACACCTGCATCGCCGAGGAAGCGGCCCAGGAGTACGTCACCGCCTTCATCCTCGGTGACCCCGTCGAGTTCGGCCGGCTCCTCGGTGACGCCGCCGCCGACCACTTCCTCGCCGAGGGCATCACCGCCCCCAAGATCGGCGTCGTCAACTGCGAACAGGTCGAGGTCTGCGTCCAACGCCGCCTCGGCTTCGAGGAAGCCCTCTTCGCGAAGGTCCCCGACGCCGAGATCGTGGCCAACCAGCAGGGCTCCACCATCGACGAGGCAGTCAACGTCGCCGAGCGGATCCTCACCGCGCACCCGGACCTCGACGCGTTCTTCGGCCAGGCCGGCGGCGCGACGCTCGGGGCGATCCGCGCCGTGCAGGCCAGGAACAAGGTCGGCCAGACCGTCGTCTTCGGCGGCGACATGTCCACCGAGGCCGCCAACGCCCTGGTGGACCACAGCATCCTCAAGGGCAACGTCGACATCTCCGGCATCGCCGTCGGCCGGATGGCCGCCGAGACCGCGCAGCGCGTCCTCGCCGGCGACGAACCGGAGGAGTTCGTCCTCCCCGCGCCGATCGAGCTGTACACCACCCCGGAGGACGGCCAGGAGTGGCTGGAGAACCACCCGGACGGGCTGCCCTGACCCGGACCCCCAGTCCTTCCCCGCCTCTCGCCAGAGATCGGAGCACGTGGTGACCGACAACGACGTCCTCGCCGCCCAGGCGAGCAACGTGACCAAGGAGTACCCGGGAGTGCGCGCCCTCGCCGGCGCGGACTTCGAGATCCGGGCCGGCGAGGTCCGAGCGCTGCTCGGCCGGAACGGCGCCGGCAAGTCCACCCTGATCCGCATGCTGTCCGGTGTGGACGTCCCCGACTCCGGGGACGTGCGCATCGGCGGCACCCCGCTGGGCGACGGCGGCGTCCGCCGCGCCGCCGAACTCGGGGTGTCCACCGTCTACCAGGAACTCAGTCTCGTCCCCTGGATGACCGTCGCCGAGAACCTGTTCCTCGGCGCCTGGCCGCGCCGGGGCGGTCGCGTCGACTACGAGGGGATGCGCCGCGAGGCCTCGGCGGTCTTCGCCGAACTCGACCTGCGGATCGACCCCGACCGGATGGTCGCGACCCTCTCCCTCGCCGAACAGCAGCTCGTGGAGATCGCACGCGGGGTGCGCGGCCAACCCGGGGTGCTCATCCTCGACGAACCCACCTCCGCGCTGGCGGTCAACGAGGTCGAGATGGTCCTCGACGTCGTCCGCCGCATCGCCGGCCGGGGCGTCGCCGTCGTGTACGTGAGCCACCGGCTGGACGAGATCCGCCAGGTCGCGCACAGCATCACCGTGATGCGCGACGGCCGCACCGTCGAAACCGTCCCCGCGCGCGACGCCACCACCGAACAGATCGTCGGCCTGATGCTCGGAGGCGAGACCAGCGCGGCGGAACGGCCCGCGACCAGGACCATCGACCGCAACCGCACCCCGCTGCTCAGCATCCGGGACCTCGTCGTACCACCCAAGATCGAGTCGGTGTCCCTCGACCTGCACGCGGGGGAGGTCCTCGGGATCGGCGGCCTGCTCGGCGCCGGCCGCAGCGAGCTGCTCCGGGCGATCGCCGGGTTCGACCCGCCCCACTCGGGTGCGGTCGAGGTCGAGGGCCGCCGTGTCGACCGCCCCTCCGCCCGGCGCATGAAGGAACTGGGAGTCGGGCTCACCCCGGAGAACCGGAAGGCGGAGGGCATCGTCCCCCTGCTCGGAGTCGACGAGAACATGGTGATGTCCGACTTCCGGGCGGTCTCCCGGGGACCGGCCGTCTCACCGTCCCGGGTCCGCGCCGCCGCCACCGCGCTCGTGGAACGGCTCTCGGTGAAGACCGCGCGCCCCGAGACGCCGATCACCAACCTCAGCGGGGGCAACCAGCAGAAGGCCGTCATCGGCCGGTGGCTGCACGCCGGGAGCCGCATCCTGCTGCTCGACGAACCCACCCGAGGCGTCGACGTCGAGGCCAAGGCCCAGATCTACCGGCTGGTACGCGAACTGGCCGCCGCCGGAGCCGGAGTGCTCTTCGTCTCCGGAGAACTCGAGGAACTTCCCCTGGTGTGCGACCGGGTCGTCGCCCTGCACGGCGGCCGCATCCGCGCGGAGTTCAGCGGACCCGACATCACCCTGGACAACATCCTGGCCGCCACGATGGCCGTGGAAAGTGTGGAGCACTGATGACCACGTCTTCGCAACAGACCCAGCCCGGCACCGCCGCGTCCCCCTCGGCCTCCCCCTCAGCCGGCACCGCCCGGCGCCGACGGCTGAACGAGATCGGCCTGCTCGCCGCGATCGTCCTGCTCTACGTCGTCCTCGGCAGCACCGCCTCCGGCTTCCTGTCGCTGGACAACCAGCTCGGCATGCTCCGCGACGCCGCCACCATCGGCATCGCCGCCTGGGGTGTCACCCTCGTCATCATCGCCGGCGAGATCGACATCAGCATCGGACCGGCGGTGGCGTTCTCCTCCGTGCTCGTCGCCAAGGGCGCCACGGCGTGGGGACTGGGCAGCTGGGGCGGCATCGCCCTCACCCTCGCGCTCGGCCTCGCCTGGGGTGCGCTCGCCGGGTGGCTCGTCGCCAGGTTCACCGTGCCCTCCTTCATCGCCACCCTCGGCCTGTGGAGCGTGCTCGGCGGGCTCGGGCTCTACCTCACCGACGCCCTGCCCGTCGCCCTGCCCGACAACGGGCTGTTCCGCACGCTCGGCGGGACGGTGCTGGGACTGCCCACCTCCGCGCTGGTGATGCTCGTCCTCTTCGCGGTCTTCGCCTACGTCGCCCGCTACACCGCCTACGGCCGCTCGATCTACGCCACCGGCGGCAACGCCGCCGCCGCCCGGCTGGCCGGCATCAACACCGGCCGCGTCAAGATCGCGCTGTTCGCCACCACCGGCCTGCTCTCGGCCATCACCGGCATCCTGCTGGCGGCCCGGCTCGGTTCCGGGAACGGCGGCGCGGCCGCCGGCCTGGAGTTCGACGTGATCGCCGCCGTCGTCATCGGCGGCACCCTGTTGGCCGGCGGCCGGGGAAGCCTGCTGGGCACCCTGCTCGGCGTCGCCTTCATCACCGTCATCGCCAACGGCCTGGTGCTGCTGGGCGTCGACTCCTTCTTCCAGAACGTCGTCCGAGGCGTGATCATCGTCGGCGCGGTCCTGGTCAACGTCGCCATCAGCAACCGGGACCGGGCGGTCCGCACCGTATGACCCCGACGACCACCAGAACCCGGTCACGAGCCGAACGGAGACCGACATGACCGCGCCAGCCACCACCCCCGCCACCATGCGCGGTGTCTACCTGCCAGGCGACTCCACCGCCGTGGTCCGGGAACTGCCGGTACCCAGTCCCGGCCCCGGGCAGCTGCTGCTGCGCGTGGGAGCCTCCGGGATCTGCGGCAGCGACATCGGCTACATCTACCGGGAGCACAAGACCCACCGGGGCCAGGACGGACCCGCCTACCGGGGAGTCGTCACCGGGCACGAACCCAGCGGCACGGTCGTGGCCGCCGGACCCGGCTGCCGCGACTTCGGCGTCGGCGACCGGGTGATCGTCTACCACATCGCCGGCTGCGGGCTGTGCGACAACTGCCGGCTCGGCTACCAGATCAGCTGCACCGCGGACTCCCGCGCCGCCTACGGGTGGCAACGCGACGGCGGTAACGCCGACTACCTGCTGGTCGAGGAATCCACCTGCGTCCACCTGCCCGACGAGCTCTCCCACGTCGACGGCGCCCTGATCGCCTGCGGTTTCGGCACCGCCTACGAGGGCCTGCGCCGGGTGGCCGTCAGCGGGGAGGACGACCTCCTCGTCGTCGGCCTGGGACCGGTCGGCCTCGCGGCCGGGATGATCGCCAGGGGCATGGGCGCCCGCCGGGTGATCGGCGTCGAACCGTCGCCGGCGCGACGGGCCTGGGCCAACACCCTCGGCGTCTTCGACGCCACCGCCGAACCGGAGCAGGCGGCCACCGTCGTCGCCGGGCTCACCGGCGGCAGGGGGGCGAGCACCGGGATCGACTGCTCCGGCAGCCGCCCCGGCAGGTCCACCGTCATCGACAACGCGGCCGAGTGGGGACGCGTGTCGTTGGTCGGGGAGGGCGGCACCCTGGAGACGGAGGTGTCCGACGCGCTGCTCCACAAGCAGTTGACCCTCTACGCGTCCTGGGTGACCTCCGTGCCGGTCATGGCCCAGCTCGCCAGGAACCTCGTGCGTTGGGGGCTCCGCCCCGAGGCCGTGGTCTCGGACCGGTTCCCCCTCGCCGACGCCGACGCCGCGTACCGGCTCGCCGCCGGCAACAGCAGGGGCAAGGTGGTCCTGGTGGCGGACGGGGACGACCGGTGACGGCCGGGCGGGGCGACACCACGCCACCACCCCCGGACACCGCGCGCGTCGAACACGACGCCTCGGGGCCGGTTCCGCTGTGCCACCTGGACAACGGACTGGTCAGGGTGACCCTGGCCCCCACCCTCGGCGGCCGGGTGCTCTCGGTCCGCGTCGACGGCCGCGAGCACCTGTACCACAACCCCCGGCTGCTCGACGAGGACCTGCGGCCCAGGGACGGCGTCCGCCTCACCCCCACCGCCGGGCCCATGTCGGCCTGGAACAACGTCGGAGGCGACAAGACGTGGCCGGCCCCGCAGGGGTGGGACGGCCCCGACCAGTGGGCCGGACCGCCGGACCCGGTCCTCGACTCCGGCGCCTACCGGCTGACCACCCGGGTCGAGGACGGCGAGGCCATCGCCACCATGACCAGCGACCCGGACCCCCGAACCGGGCTCCGCTCGACCCGCACCGTGCGGCTGCCGGCCGGCACCACCGGCTACCGGCTCGACCTGGAGTTCCACAACGTGTCCGACCGGCGGGTGCGGTGGGGGCTGTGGAACGTCACCCAACTCGTCGGGCACCCGCCGGCCGAGGCCGGGCCGGAGGCCGGCGTGTACGTGGGCCTCGCCGGGTCGGGGCGGCCCACCACGGTGGACCTCGTCGCCGGTACCGCCAACCCCGAGGTCCGCCACGACGGCCGGACCGCACTCGTCCCCGCGCAGGACGTGGTGGGCAAGGTCGGCTTCCCCGACGCCGCCGGATGGCTGGCGCACGTCGCCGCCCACGGCACCCTCACCCAGCGGTTCCCCGTCTGGGAGGAGGCCGAGTACCCGGACGGCGGCTCCCGGGTCGAGGTCTGGCTGGAACACCCCCTGGACCGGCCCCTCGACCACCTGGGCGGCCTCCAACCCCGGGACCGGGTCGTCGAGTGCGAGGCACTGGGCCCCTTCACCTGGCTGGACCCCGGCGACCGCGCCAGCCTGCCCGTCGACGTGCGCTTCGGTGCCACCCGGGACGCCGTCACCTCGGTGACCGACGCCGGGTACTGGACGCGCCCGCTCGGGCTCGTCGCCGACCCCGGCACGGGACGGTGGCGGCTCACCGGGGTGTTCGTCCCCGACAGCGTCGGCGCCCTCCGGGCCACCTGCCACGACGGCGGCGGCACCGAGATCGCGGTGGTGGACCACGACGGGCAGCGGCCCGGCCGGCCCGCGACGCTCCCCGAACTCCCCGAGCTGCCCCCGGCGGCCACCGAGATCCGGCTCTCGGTGCTGCGGCGGGCGGACGCGACGCCGGTCGACGTCGGAGTGGTCCGCCGTGGGTGAGAGGGTCGATCGACAACCAACACCGGCCCGGCGAGGACGGGCGGGTTTCCGAAGGACGAGGTGGGACAGGTGAACAGCACACCCCAGGAGGGCACCCCCCGTGCCGGGGAGTCCCGGTTCGCCGGCCGCACGGCGGTCGTCACCGGCGCGGCCTCGGGGATCGGGGCCGCCACCGCGCGCCGCCTCGCCCAGGAGGGCGCCGCCGTCGCCCTGCTGGACGTCGACGACCGGGTGCACGACGTCGCGGCCGCCATCCGCGACGACGGTGGGCGGGCGCTGGGCCTGCGCAGCGACGTCGCGGACGAGGACGCCTGGGACCACGCCGTGACCACAACCCGCCAGTCGTTCGGCCCGATCGGCGTCCTGGTCAGCAACGCCTATACCGTCGACGTCCGGGCCGCCCACGAGATGAGCCGCCAGTCCTGGGACCAGCAGCTCGCCGTCAACCTCACGGGTACCTTCCTCGGAGTCCGGGCCTGCCTGGGAGACCTGCGCGCCCAGCGGGGCGCGGTGGTCCTCACCTCCTCGGTGCACGCCGTCGTCGGACTGCCGGGGAGGCCGGCCTACGCCGCCACCAAGGGCGGGTTGACCTCGCTCGGGCGGCAGCTCGCCGTCGAGTACGGACCCGAGGTGCGCGTGACCTGGGTCCTGCCCGGACCCATCCTGACGGCGGCGTGGGACGAGGTGTCCGAGGAGGACAGGGTTCGCAGCGTCGAGCAGACCGTCACCCGCCGCTTCGGGACCCCGGAGGAGGTGGCCGCCGGCATCGCGTTCCTCGCGTCACCGGACGCCTCCTACGTCACCGGGACGGGACTGGTGGTCGACGGCGGGTGGACGGCCTTCAAGGCCTCCGCCTGACGGCGGCGGCCCGAACACGCGCCGGGACGACTGGAGGACGAGAAGGATGGCCGCCTACATCGGGCGCGGAGTGCACGGGAACACCGTCGAGCTGCTCGGCGTGCGGATCGTCTCCGGCGAACTCGCCGAAGGCGAGACGATCGACCTCGCCGGCCTCAGCGGCGAGCTGGACCTGAGCCTGACCGCGCTGCGGGAGGCGCTGAAGGTCCTGGCGGCCAAGGGCCTGGTGGACGCCAGGCAGCGCCGGGGAACCTTCGTGCGTCCCCGGGCCACCTGGAACCTCCTCGACGTCGACGTCATCCGCTGGCAGTTCGCCGCGGGAGCCGCCACCGCCTTCCTCCAGGACCTCGCCGAGGTGCGGACGGTCGTCGAACCCGCCGCCGCCCGGTTCGCGGCGCTGCGGAGACAGGAGGCGGACCTCGCCGCGCTCGACGAGGCCCTGCTCGCGATGGCCCGCGCCGTCGGCGGGGACCCCTCGGCCGCGGCCGCCGCCGACCTCGCCTGGCACCGGGCCCTCCTGGTCGCCACCCACAACGAGATGCTCATCCGGATGGAGATCTTCATCGAACCGGGGCTGTCCGAACGCGACCGGCTGGTGCACGGCGCCGCCGAGGACGACCCGGTGCCCAGCCACCAGGCCGTCGTCGACGCGATCCGGCTCGGCGACGCGGACGCGGCGGAACGGGCCATGCGGGACCTCCTGGAGAAGTCCGCGTCGGACCTGCGCCGGGTCACCGACGGCCGGTTCGCCGGCGCCGAGCACGACGGGCACCCCCCGGAGGAGCCCTCGACCCCCGAGCCCCGGGACGCGGGGACCCCGTCCTCCCGGCACGCCGACGACCACATGAAGGAGCTGTCGTGAAGATCACCCGGGTGGAGACCTTCCTCGTCGCCCCCCGCTGGCTGTTCTGCCGCGTGGAGACGGACGAGGGCATCGTCGGCTGGGGCGAACCCGTGGTGGAGGGACGAGCCCACACCGTGCGCACCGCCGTCCACGAACTGGCCGAACTGCTCGTGGGCGAGGACCCCCTGCGGATCGAGGACCACTGGCAGCGCATGACCAAGGGAGCCTTCTACCGGGGTGGCCCCGTGCTCTCCAGCGCCGTGGCCGGCCTCGACCAGGCACTGTGGGACATCGCGGGCAAGGCCTTCGACGCCCCGGTCCACCAGCTGCTCGGCGGCCCGGTCCGGGACCGCGTCCGTGTCTACGGCTGGGTGGGCGGAGACGAACCGACGGAGATCGCCGAGGCCATCGCCGCCCAGGTGGAGGCCGGTCTGACCGCCGTCAAGATGAACGGCAGCGGCCGGATGAGCCGGGCCGGCACCGTCGCCGAGATCGACGGCGTACTCGCCCGGTTGGCGGCCGCCCGGGAGGTCCTCGGCCCCCACCGCGACGTCGCGGTCGACTTCCACGGCCGGTTCACCGCCGCCACCGCCCGCCGGGTGATCCCACTCCTCGCCGACGCCCACCCCATGTTCGTCGAGGAACCGGTCCTGCCGGAGCACACCCACCTCCTCGGTGACCTCGTCCGGTCGAGCTCGGTCCCGATCGCCTGCGGCGAACGGCTGTACTCGCGGCACGAGTTCCTGCCAGCCCTCCAGGCGGGCATCGCCGTGGCCCAACCGGACCTCTCCCACGCCGGCGGCATCTCCGAGGTCCGGCGCATCGGCTCGCTCGCCGAGGTCTACGACGCGCAACTGGCCCCGCACTGCCCCCTCGGTCCGATCGCCCTCGCCGCCAGCCTCCAGATCGCCTTCGCCACCCCGAACTTCCTCATCCAGGAGCAGAGCCTGGGCATCCACTACAACGTCGGCGCGGAACTCCTCGACTACGTGGTGGACCGGGAGATGTTCCGCTTCGTCGACGGCCACCTCCCCCGCCCCACCCGGCCCGGGCTGGGGGTGCTGGTGGACGAGGACGCGGTACGGCGGGCCGACGAACTGGGCCACGAGTGGCGGTCGCCGACCTGGCGGCACGACGACGGCTCCTTCGCCGAATGGTGATCCCCCCGCCCGGCCGGGAAGCTCCGGACGGGCACGCACCACCCACAGACACCAGGAGACGCAGCATGAACCTTCTCGACCGCCTCGCCGAGGAGCGAGTGGTGGCGATCGTGCGCGGTCGCGACCCCGAGGCCGCCTACCGCGCCGTCCGAATCCTGTGGGAGGAGGGAATCGACCTGGTCGAGGTGTCCCTCACCGGCGCCGACGCGCTCGCGGTGATCGAACGCCTCGCCCAGGCGCGTGCCGGCCAGGCCGCGCTCGGAGCCGGCACCATCCTCTCCGAGCAGGACGCGCGGCGGGCCCGGGACGCGGGAGCCACCTTCGCCGTCACCCCGGCCATCGGGCCGGGCACGGCCACCGCCATCGAACTCGGCCTGCCCACCCTGGTCGGCGCGCTCACGCCCACCGAGGTGTACACCGCCGTCCAGGCCGGAGCCAGCGCGGTGAAGCTGTTCCCCGCCAGCCACGGCGGCGGACCCGACTACCTGAAGGCGTTGCGGGACCCCTTCCCCTCGGTGCCGTTCGTCCCGGTCGGTGGCGTCGACGTCGACGCCGCGCGCCGCTATCTGCGACTCGGGGCCCTCGCCGTGGGCGTGGGTTCCCCCCTCCTCGCCGGCGCCGCCGACGGGGCCGACCCGGCCGAGATGCGGGTACGCGCCCAGGCCTTCCGGGCGCTGGCCCGCGAGCACGACCAGGGCGGTGGACCCGCATGACCGAGGTCATCACCCTCGGCGAGACCATGGCGGCGCTCCGGGGCACCGGGCCGATGCGCCTCGGCGGAGACATGCGGCTCTCCGTCGCGGGAGCCGAGTCCAACGTCGCCATCGGGCTGTCCCGCCTCGGGCACGCCACCCGTTGGGTGGGCCGGGTGGGCGCCGACCAGCCCGGCGAGCTCGTCACCCGAACGCTGCGGGCGGAGGGCGTCGACGTCACCTCGGTCGTGGTCGACCCGGACGCCCCCACCGGGCTCATCCTGTTCGAACCGCGCGTCGCCGACGTCGTTCGGGTGAACTACTACCGCAGCGGCTCGGCCGGGTCCCGCCTGAACCCGGGGGACCTCGTGCCCGCGCTCACCTCGGGGGCCCGGCTGCTGCACGTCACCGGCATCACCTGCGCCCTGGGACCGGAGCCGCTGGCGGCGGTCCGCCGCGCCGTCGACCACGCCAGGGCCTCCGGGTGGACCGTCTCCCTCGACGTGAACTTCCGCTCCCGCCTCTGGACCGCCGACGAGGCCACCGAGGTCCTGGCCCCGCTGGCCGAACGGGCGGACGTGGTGATCGCCTCCGACGACGAGCTCCCCCTCGTCGCCGCCGGGGCGGGCGACACGGTCGATGCCGCCCAGCGGCTGCTCGGCGCCGGGGTGTCCGAGGTCGTCGTCAAACTCGGAGCCGACGGCGCCCACCTGCACCACCGGGGAGGGACCGAGCGGGTCGCGGCGGTCCGGGTGCCCGTCGTCGACACCGTGGGAGCCGGCGACGCCTTCAGCGCCGGGTACCTCTCGGCCCGCCTCGACGGGCTCGACGCCCCCGAGCGACTCCACCGGGCGGTGCTGCTGGGCGCGTTCGCCGTGGCCAGCGCCGGGGACTGGGAGGGACTGCCCACCAGGTCCGAGCTGCCCCTGCTCGACCTCGCACCCGGCAGCACCGTGCGCTGAGCTGGGCCTCGCCCGACACCTCGCCCGTGCCAGCCGGCCAGTCGGAGCACGGCACCCGCCAGCATCGTCCCGCCGGTGGCAGTGGCACCCGGGGCACCACCGGTGAACCGGAGCCACCCCGACCGTCGACGCGGTCCGCCCCGCCCGGTGGGTGGCCCGAGTCCCCCGGACCCCGGTCACGCCCGGCCCGCTGGTGCCACGGGGACCCACCCCGAGCAGGGGACCTGCTCCGGTCGGGCACCCGGCCCGTTCGGACTACCCGCCACCACCTTGGCGGGCGCCGTCCGGCCCACTGTGGTTTCTTCTGACCGTGGGAGGCTCCTGGTCCGGTCGGCCGGCGGCTCCTCCCGAGGGCCGGGACCGACGAGGACGGACGCTGTCGTCGAGGGCGACGACCCCACCGTTTCCGCACCGTCGGGTCACCCCGCCCACCGGGTTCCCGGCCCCACCGGCGGTCACGGTCAGCGAGAATCGACCCGGGCGGGCGCCGGGTGCCGGCGGCACCGACGGGGCGAAGCAGACGGCAGCGAGGCTGAAGGCAGGTGTCGGAGGATGGCCGTGCGGGACGTGGTGGCCGGAGAACGTTCGCGTCGTGACGTGATGGCCTGGGGCAGGGAGGCCGTCGAACCCGAACTGAGAGCAGCGGTCGACACCCTCCCCGAGACCCTCAGACGGGTGGCGGGATTCCACTTCGGCTGGTCCGACGCGCAGGGCCGTCCCACCCGGGCCGGCGCGGGCAAGTCGGTGCGCTCCGCGCTCACCCTGCTGTGCTCGGAGGCGGTCGGTGGCACGGCTGCCCACGCGACCACGGCGGCCACCTCGGTGGAACTCGTCCACAACTTCTCGCTGCTGCACGACGACGTCATGGATGGCGACACGGTGCGGCGACACCGCCCGGCCGCCTGGCGACTGTTCGGCGTCAACCTCGCGATCCTCACCGGCGACGCGCTCCTCACCCTGGCACTGGACCTCCTCACCGTCAGCGACCGACCCGAGGCGCGTCAGGGCGGTCGCCTGCTCGGCGCCGCCGTCCGCGAACTCGTGCACGGGCAGAGCCTGGACCTCGACTTCGAACACCGCCGGACCGTCGAGCTCGACCAGTGCGTGCGCATGTCCGAGGGCAAGACCGCCGCGCTCCTCGGTGCCGCCAGCGGACTCGGAGCGCTCTTCGGCGGTGGTGACCACGACCAGGTGGACCGGCTGCGCCTGTTCGGGGAACGGGTCGGCCTCGCGTTCCAGTTCGCCGACGACCTGCTCGGCATCTGGGGAGATCCGGAGGTCACTGGCAAGCCCGTGCACTCCGACCTGCGGAGCCGGAAGAAGTCGTTGCCGGTCGCCGCGGCACTCACCTCCGCCACCCCGCCCGGCGACGAACTGGCCGCGCTGTACGAGCGGCCGGGGGAACTCGCCGACGCCGAGGTGACCAGGGCCGCCGAGCTGGTCGAACTCGCCGGAGGGCGCGAGCACTGCCGGGAACGGATCGACGCCCTCCTCGCGGAAGGGCTGGGCCACCTCGACGACGCCGCCGTCGACGCCTCGGCAGCGCGGGACCTGGCCGGACTCGCCCAGCTGCTCGCCCGTCGCGACCACTGATCCGCCCCCGGCCGCCGGCGGGGACGGAGGTCCCCGGCCCGCCGTCGCGGGCCGAGTGACGGGAAGGCGGCCGCGACGAGGTCGTCACCCCGTTCCCGAACACGGGACGCCGGCACGTGCCCGCCAGCGAGCGGACGCTGGGGCCGGCGTCTCAGAACCAGGAACCCCGTCTCCGCAACCCCTCCGCCACGCGGCACGTCCCGAGGCGCCGTAACCCACCTGTTCGAGCACATGCGGCCGGTGCTCGACGACCCGCGGCGGGGCTGCGGTACCCGGGCCCTTCTCGCGGCGGTGGCCGAGCGGCGGGTGGCCCTGGACGATCGCGCCAGGTCGATGCTGGACAGTGCCAGCCAGCCGCACCACCAGCTGGCGGAGGTACGCGGCGGGCTCTGACCTCGACGTGTGGGCGGTAAGGCTGGTTCGTGCTTCGTGCTTCGTGCTTCGTGCTTCGTGCAGCTGGCAGGCGGCGGGGCGTGATTCGCGCACGACCGGCGGACGCGCACGATCGGACGTGCTGGGGCCCGAGCTGGGAAATCGTGCGCTCCCCAGGCCGGGAAGGGGCGCCGGTGCGGTTCCACCAGCGCCCCCGCTCGGCGTCAGCTGACGGCCAACAGCTCCACCTCGAACAGAAGGGTCGCGTTCTGCGGGATGATCGGGGGCACTCCGCGCGCCCCGTACCCGAGGTGCGGCGGGATCTCCAGCTTGCGGACCCCACCCACCTTCATGCCCGCCACACCCTGCTCCCAGCCGCTGATGACCTGGCCGGCGCCCAACCCGAAGGTGAAGCCCTCGCCCCGGTCACGGGAGGAGTCGAACTTCGACCCGTTGGTCAGGGTGCCGACGTAGTGCACCGTGACGGAGTCACCGGCCTTCGCCTCCGCCCCGTCGCCGATCTTGACGTCCTCGATGCCCAGTTCCGCGCTCATCATCGTCCTCTCACCGTGGTTCCGGGAGCGCACCCTATCGAGGACGCCTACCCGCCCTCCGCGCGATGGGGCTGACCTGGTGGGGGAGAGGTGGCCCAGGAGCGTCCCTCGGGCCGGTGATCGACGCGTCTGTCAGGGGCGTCCGTCCTGCGGTCGGACGGCGACCGTGCCGGAGGGACCACTGCCGCCCGTCGAGCCGTCAGCGGCTGTTCCCGTGGCGCGCCGGAAACGGGACGCGTCGTAGCGGGCCATCGCGTCGAACATCGCGATCTTCCCGGTCAGCGGCCGGTCCGGGTCGAACTCGTGGTAGAGCCGGTCCACGGTCACCACGACGCGTTCCGGTAGCAGCCAGTGGGCGAACTCGCCGAGGTCGATGTCGGCGGCGGCCTCCTCCGGTGGCATCCCGTGGTCGAAGCGCTCCCGGGTCTCGCGGCGCACGTGCTCCAGGTAGGACCGGACGGCCACTACTCCCGCCGCGTCGGTGAGCGGGCCGTGACCCGGCACGATGTGCTTCGGCTGGAGCCCGAGCACCCGGTCCAGGGCGGCGATCCAGTTGTCGATCGGGCCGTCCCACATGATCGGGGTGACTCCCACGAAGAGGATGTCCCCGGTGAAGACCGTGTCCGAGGCCGGCACGTGGACCAGGAGGTCCCCCGAGGTGTGGGCGGGGCCCACTTCCAGGAGGTCGACGGTGGTGCCGCCCAGGTCGAGGTTGAGCCGGCCGGTGAAGGTGTCCGTCGGGAGCCTGACGCCGGTGTCG
Organism: Actinoalloteichus sp. AHMU CJ021; assembly: GCF_002895405.1. Lineage (NCBI taxonomy): Bacteria > Bacillati > Actinomycetota > Actinomycetes > Pseudonocardiales > Pseudonocardiaceae > Actinoalloteichus > Actinoalloteichus sp. AHMU CJ021. The sequence goes on from NZ_CP025990.1 coordinate 5,047,079, forward strand.
GCGAACGCGAAGGCGCCGAACGCGCGTCGGACGTAGTCCCTGGTGGGGCGCGGCAGTTCGGCCTGGACCAGGTTCGCCAGCACGTCGGGGGTGAGGCCCCGCATCTCGGTCGCCGCCGCCGAGGTGGCCACGATGTCGACGGAGGAGGGCAACACGTGGTTGCCGTACCAGTGGTCACCATCGCCGTGGGTGTTGACGGCGAGGCGGAGGGGAGCTTCCTCGGTCAGGGGCCGCAGGGCGTCCAGCATGGCGTGGGTGAGCCGGGCGTCGAAGGAGGTGTCGACGAGCAGCGACGCCTCCGCGCCCCTGACCAGGCCGGAGTTCGCCCACCCCCAGCCGCCGTCGGGTGGGAGGTAGGCGTGCACCTGGTCGGTCAGCGCGCGCACCTTCGCCGGGTTCCCGGGGCCCTCCACGCCCAGCCGCTCCTCTCGTCGTCCGCCCGGGGCGCGGCTGGCCCGGGCGCGGGCCAGCCGCCGGGAGCGGCGGTCGGTCCGGGCTGGCCCGGGGCGATCTCGTCACGTCCCGCGAGATCACGTTACCGTGCGTCACTTCGCGTCCCCGGCTCGCGCCGTCCTACGCCACATCGCTGCCGGTGCCTGACCGATGGCCGTCGGACGGCACGCGGTACCGGGCCGGCGACGACCTGCCGCCCGCCCGGAAGCGTGACCGACCTGGGGGCACGGTCCCCTGCCCCGGCGCGCGGCATCGCCGCCGTGACCGACCGGGCGTCCCGCGCCCGCGCGGACCAGCCGGGACGACCTCGGCCCCTCGGCCGAGGCGCGGCCGCCGGTACCGGCGTCGCGCGGGGGCACGGCGCGCCGGCCGTACCGGTGGCTCAGAACAGCACGGGGAGCGCGGCCAGTCCCCGACTGCGGTGGGAGGGACGCCACACCAGCTCCTCCTCGGCAACGGCCAACCGCAGGTCCGGGAACCGCTGGAACAGCGTAATGAAGGCGATCTCCATCTCCAGCCTGGCCAGTGCCGCCCCCACGCAGAAGTGCGGCCCCCGCCCGAACGTGAGGTGCCGGCCGGCATCATCCCGGTGAATGTCGAACTCGTCGGGGTCGGAGAAGACGGCCGGGTCGCGGTTGGCCGCGCTGACGCCGAGCAGCACGGTCTGCCCGGCCGGCACCGCCACGCCGGCGACGTCCAGGTCCCGCAGGGGGAACCGCCGGATCGCGAACTGCGCGGGTGGCTCGTAGCGGAGGACCTCCTCGACGGCGGCGGGAACCAGGCCGGGATCGGCGCGCAGCGCGACGAGCTGTTCCGGGTGGTCGAGCAGCGCGTGCACCCCGTTGCCGATGGCGTGCACCGTGTTCTCGAACCCCGCGAAGAACATCGCGAAGGCCAGCGAGGTCAGTTCGTCCTCGGTCAGCCTGTCCTCGCCGTCCCGCGCGGTCACCAACGCGGACAGCAGGTCGTCGCCGGGGGCGCGCCGGCGTTCGGCGACCGCGTCGGCGAGGAACCGCACCATCGCGGCGACGGACCTCCCCGCGGCGGCCGGGTCGTCGGGGTCGGGGACGAAGAGGCTCTCCATCCACCCGCGCATCGCCGCCGTGTCCGCTCCCCGGACTCCCAACAGCTCGCAGATCACCAGCACGGGGAGGGGCGCGGTGAAGGCGGTGACCAGGTCCACCGGCCCCTGAGCCGGGAAGCGGTCGAGGAGCCCCTCGGCGATCCTGGTCACCAGGGGACGCATGGCCGCCACCCGACGCGGGGTGAACTCGCCGGCCACCAGCGCCCTGATCCGGGTGTGGTCCGGCGGGTCCATGTTCAACAGGTTGCGGTCCAGCGCGGGTGGCAGGCGGAAACCGGTGTACCCGTCTCGGGAGTTGGCCTTGTCGAGGGAGAGCGCCGGGTCGGCGAGTCCGGATCGGACCAGCTCGTGCTCCAGCACCAGCCAAGCGTGCGTTCCGTCGGGAAGCTCGGTGTGCCGTACCGGGCACCGTTCCCGGAGGTCGCGGAACACGGGGTGCGGGTCACGCGGGCAGGCGGCGTCGAAGGGGCCGCCGCGGTGGGGGGACTCGGTGCTCACTCGGGCCTCCGTGGTGCGGGACGGGAACGCTGGCGACGTTACCGCCCGTGTTCGGTCCTGCCCGGCCCCGGTCGGCGGCGGCCGTTCACCGGCGGGAGGCGGTGCGGCGTCGGCGTGGACCTCGGCTGGACTCCCGGACCACGAGTTCGGGTGTGAAGACCACGTGGTGGTGTTCGTGGTCCCGGGACGTGTCCGCCTCGGCGAGGACGAGTTGGGCCGCGGTCCTCCCGATGAGGTGGCGGGGCTGTCGCACCGAGGTGAGCGGGACGGCGGCCGCGGCGGCGAAGTCGATGTCGTCGTAACCCACGATCGCCACCTCCTCCGGGACCCGAGCGCCGCCTCGTACCAGGGCCTGGAGAGCGCCCAACGCGAGCAGGTCGTTCGCGCAGAAGACCGCGGTGGGGCGGACCGGCCTGGCCAGCAGCTGTTCGCCGGCGCGCAGTCCGGAGGCGACGTCGAGGGTGGGCATGACGATGGTCTCCAGCAGCTCGGGGTCCCGCCCGGCCCGCAGCACGGCGTCCACCGCTCCCCGGTGGCGCTCCGCCGCCTGGTGGACGTGGGCGGGACCGTTGACCATCACCACCCGCTCGTGGCCCTCCGCCAGCAGGTGGGTGACGGCGAGCTCACCGCCGGTCCTGTCGTCCACCGCCACCGAGCAGGTGTCCTCCAACCGCGCCGGGTGGTCCAACAGCACCACGGACACCCCGCGCCGGCGCAGCCCGTCCACCGCCTCCAGCGAGTTCGTCGCCGGCGTGATCAGCACGCCGTGCACGCGTTGTTCCGCCAGGAGTTCCACGTGCCTGGCCTCCCGGGTGGCCGAACCGGCGCTGTTGCACAGGATCACGGCGTGACCGGCCTCGCTCGCGGCCTCCTCGACACCCCGGGCGACGTCGGTGAAGAACGGGTTGGAGACGTCCAGGACGACAAGACCGATCGCCCTGGGCCGGCCGGACCGGAGCTGCCGTGCCGACTCGTTGCGGACGAACCCCAGTTCCTCGATGGCGGCGAGAACCCGTTCGCGGGTCGCGGTGGCGACCACCTCGGGGCGGTTGAGCACGTTGGACACGGTCGCCAGGGACACCTTCGCGCGCGCGGCGACGTCGCGGATGCTGACGCGAGCGCTCACCGTTGCCTCCAAGACGGGCCTCGACGGGGGGGTCGGTTCCCGACCTCCCCTGCTGCTGAGCTGGGAGACCATAACCCACGGGTGGGCTGGCGAGCGGAGGTCGCCGGTCCGTTCCCCCGACCGGTGGTTCCCGGATCCCGACACGCACGGCGGGATCCCCGTGGGTGCCGCCCCGTTCGTCGCCGCGCGCGGGGTCGCGCGAGCCGGGGGCGGTGCGAGCCGGGGGCGGCGCTGGCACCGCCGAGCCGCGCCGAGTGGTGGCGGGACGACGGCGCTCCGCTGTGGGGGGATCGCGGGAACCAGCGGGGGTCGGGGCGAGTCCACCGCCCGGTCGGCCCGCTCGGAGGACGTGGATCTCGACGCGACCGGGTCGCCCTCGGTAGCCTCGCAGGCGCGCACCGTGGCGCCACTCGTCCCGGGCGTGTTCCTCATGCTGTCGGGAGAGGGAGAGCCCCGTGTACGCACGTCGAGTCGTCGTCGCGGCGAGTGTCGGACTGCACGCGCGCCCAGCGGCGTTGGTGGCGAGGAGAGCGGCCGAGCAGGGCGCGGCGGTGTCGATCGCGAAGGTGGTCGACGGCACGCCGGGCGACGCGGTGAGCGCGGCGAGCATGCTCGGGTTGATGACGCTGGCCGCCGGGCACGGGGACGAGGTGGAGCTCAGTGCCGACGGCGACGGGGCACGGGAAGCGGTGGACGCGCTCGCGGCGGTGATCGAACTCGACCCGGACGCCGAGGAGGCCGCCGTTCAACAGCCCTCCTGACCCCGGACGAGGTGGCGGTTCGCGCCGGGCCGACCGCCCGTCGGGTGCGCGGTCCCGGAACACGGGGTCGGGTGCTCCCGACCGGAGCGGGGCCGCCGTCACCCGGCCCAGGCGCACGGAGGAAGGGCTGGTTCAGCGCGTCGGGTGGCGGGGTTCGGCGATCGCGGCGGCGACGCTGTCGTAGACGGGCAGCACGTCGCCGACGTCGGCGGCGCGCAGGACGCGGGGCACGGTGCTCCGGTTCGAGACCACCCGCAGTTCGATGTGCTGGTGCTCGGCCGTGTCCTGCGCCGTCATCAGCGCGCTGACGCCCCGCGCTCCGAAGAACGTCACACCGGACAGGTCGAGGACGACGACGGGGTGACCGCCCCCCAGGTGCGGCAGTATCCCCTGGCGCAGCGCGGGCGCGCTGACCATGTCCACCTCGCCGTGGAAGTGGAGGACGATCGGATGCCCGTCGCCGGGCCTGGCGGTTCGGGCGTCGTGTTCGACGGTGAGCGAGAGCTGCTCCTCGCCGGGGCCGGGGGTGCGTGGCCGTGGCCGTCCAGGGCCGCGCGGGCGGCAGTTCGTCACTGGGGCACGGCCGGAGACGTTGGTCATGGAAACCTCCCGTCCTCGCCGTTCACTCGTTCTGCTGGAACGGGGCCCGCGGGGACTCGTCATGTCCTGCCGGTGAACGGCTCGACGTTGACTGGCTTTCGCGCCGACGAGACGCGCTGGCAACTGCGGGGAGCATCGTGTGCGTCCCTTGTGACTCCACCGTACGGGCAGTGTCACGCCAACGCACTCACCTCCACGGGGACATCCATCGCGACAAGTGACTACTTGCTGCGCGAAATGGGGGGCGCGGGTAATCACAACAGGTGATATCCGCTGCCGTTTTCTCAGTCGATCAGTTGCTCTGCGAGAGCATGCAGGACGGCGGGCACCGTCACCCCGAGCAGCGCGGGATCCGGCACGGCGCGGAACGGGTCGCCGCGCCGCGGCCCGTCAGCGGACAGGGCCCGGTGGGGGCCGTTCGCCGGCGGTCCCCACCGGCTGGCGGGGACCGGGCCGAACAGCACCGTCGAGGGCACCCCGAACGCGTAGCTCAGGTGCGCGGTCCCGGTGTCCCCGCAGAGCACGTGCCGAGCGTGGGCCACCAGGCGCATCAGGTCGTCGAGGCCGGTCCGGCCGGCGAGGTCGCGCTCCGGAGGGAGCCCAGCCAGCGCCGCCACCCGCGCGGTGAGGGGCCGCTCGGCCTCCGTCCCGGTCAGTACGACCCGTTCCCCCCGGTCGCGCAGCCACCGGGCGACGGCGGCGAACCTCTCCGCCGGCCACCGTTTGCTCGGGTAGGCGGCCCCTGGGTGGACGACCACCGTGCCCGGCGCCGGCCCCGGGTGTTCCGGGTCCGACAAGTGGAGATCCGTCCCGTCCGCCGCGATGCCGTGCTCCCGGAGCAGACGGCACCACCGCTCCCGCTCCGGCATGTCCTCCACCCACTCCGGCCCCGGCCATCCGGGGCCCCGGTGCCCGATCCGTCGCGCCGGCGACAGCGCGGCCAGGAGCTCGGAACTCCTCGGGCCGGCCCCGTGCAGGTTCACGGCGGTGTCCGGGGCGCACGGGGGCAGCGGGCCGTCCAGGTCGCGGACGGGCAGCAGGTCGATCCCGCCGATGCGGTCCACCAGGGGGCGCAGCTCGGGCGGCGCGGCGAGCACGACCCGGTGGTCGGGAAAGGCGGTCCGCAGCGCCCGCAGCGCCGGGACGGCCACCAGCGCGTCACCGAGCTTCAGCGCCCGCAGGGCCAGCACCCAGGGTTTCTCGGACACCATCATCCTCCTCGGACCGAACCTCGGGGCCGCAGGGTCGTCGCCCGCAGCCGCGTGACCTGGCCCGCCACGGCTGGTCGCCTCAGCCACCCGCCGCCGGCGGGTCTCCAGGGTCCCCCCACCGGTCACCGGGCGCCGCCCGGTCGGCGCGCCGGCGGCGGTGGCGGGTCGCCGCCCGGCGGCCGGCTGGCCGACACCGCCCGCAGTCCCCTCGGACGGGCTACCCGACGGGCGGGGACGTCCCCGCGCAGGTCAGCAGGGTCATCGCCCACGTCGCCGCTCCGCGGTGCGGCTACGGCGAGTAGTAGGAGGAGAAGCAGCGTTTACCGATCAGCCCCCCGGTAAGCCGGTTCTCGTGAACTCCTCGAGCACCACGCCACGTCCGCGTCCGACCGCACCGGCCGCGGTGTTGTTCGACCGGGACGGCACCCTCGTCGAGGACGTCCCCTACAACGGGGACCCGGCGGCCGTCCGGTTGCGGCCCGGCGCCGAGCACGTGGTCCGGGCCCTCCGCGATCGGGGGATACCCGTGGGGCTGGTGACAAACCAGTCGGGGATCGGCCGTGGGGTGCTGAGCTGGCGGCAGGTCCGCGCGGTCAACGCGCGCGTCTCGGCACTGGTGGGCGGGCTCGACACCGTGCAGGTGTGCCCGCACCGACCGGACGAACGCTGCGACTGCCGCAAACCGCGCCCCGGGCTGGTGCTGGCGGCGGCGGAACGGTTGGGCGTTCCGGCATCGGAGACGTGGCTCGTCGGCGACATCGAGTCCGACGTGCTCGCGGTGCGCGCGGTCGGCGGAACCGGGGTGCTGGTGCCCAACGGGAGGACCAGGGCGGTGGAGGTCCGGCGGGCGCCGTGCGTCGCGGACGACCTGCGCCACGCGCTGCGGATGCTCCTGGACGGAGCCCCCCGGCGCCGTGCGGTCGGGGTGCCGGCGCCCTCCCACGTCCCGCGCCTCCCGTCCCACTCCGCGCGGGAGCCCGCGCGGCTCCGGAGGACGCCGCCGGCGGTGGACGACCGGATCCGGCCGACGGGAGGTACCTCGTGAGCGCCACCGCGCCCCCCACCTCGACCGCGCGCCCACCGGAGGTCGCCTCCCCCCGCGCGCCGGTGGTGGGCGAGGCGGCGGCCCGTCCGCTGCGGGTGCTCGTCTGGCACGTGCACGGCTCGTGGACCACCGCTTTCGTCCAGGGGCGTCACCACGTCCTGCTGCCCCGGACACCCGACCCGGGCCCGTGGGGTCTGGGCCGGGCCGACCGGGACTGGCCCGAGCGCGCCGTGGAGGTCCCGGTCCAGGACCTCCACGGCCAGGACGTCGACGTCGTCGTCCTGCAACGGCCCGAGGAACTCGAACTCGCCGCCCGGTGGCTCGGCAGGGAACCCGGGCGGGACGTGCCGGCCGTCTACGTGGAGCACAACACGCCCCGCCACCACGTCCCCGACACCCGGCACCCGCTGGCCGACCGCACCGACATCCCGATCGCCCACGTCACGCACTTCAACCGGCTCCTCTGGGACAGCGGGCGCGCCCCCACCCTCGTCGTCGAGCACGGCGTCCCCGACCCGGGGCACCGGTACAGCGGTGAACTGGACGCGGCCGCCGTCGTCGTGAACGAACCGGTGCGACGAGGCCGGGTCACCGGAACGGACCTGCTTGCGGACTTCGCCCGGACGATCCCGCTGCACGTGTTCGGCCTCGGTACGACCACCCTCCCGGACCACCTGGGTGTGGCACCGGACCGGTTGCGGGCCCTGGGCGACGTCCGGGAGCCGAGGCTCCACGAGGAGATGGCCCGCCGCCGCCTCTACCTGCACCCGCCCCGCTGGACCTCGCTGGGCCTGGCGTTGATCGAGGCCATGCTGCTGGGCCTGCCCGTGGTGGGCTTCGCCTGCACGGAGGCCGTCGAGGTGGTCCCCCCGACAGCAGGGGTCCTGTCCACCCGGCCCGACGTCCTGGCGGATGCCGTACGACGTCTGCGCGCCGACCCGGAACTCGCCCGCGCCCTCGGTGCCGGCGCCCGGCGGACGGCGCTGGCCCGGTTCGGGGTGGACGCGTTCACCCGGGACTGGGACCGGGTGCTGGGGGCGGCGGTGGCCGAGGGCCCGCGACGACCACGGCGGAGCGGTCCGCGCACCTGCGCCGGCTCCACCACGGACAGCGGGACGACGGTCCACGCCCCACCGGCCGGGTGAGGGTGCCACGAGGGAGGACCTGGGAGGAGGGAGTCTCGGATGCGGATCTCGATGGTCTCGGAACACGCCAGCCCACTGGCCGTGCCGGGCGAGGAGGACTGCGGGGGGCAGAACGTGCACGTCGCGGAGCTGTCCTCGGCACTGGTCCGGCAGGGGCACGAGGTGCGGGTCTACACGCGGCGGGACTCACCCGACCAGCCCTGCCGTGTCACCACCGACCACGGGGTGGAGGTGGTGCACCTCCCCGCTGGTCCCCCCGAGCCGCTGCCGAGGGACGACCTGCTCCCGCACATGGGTGAGTTCGCCGACCACCTGCTCGCCGAGCTGACCCTGACCAGGCCCGACGTCGTCCACGCCCATTTCTGGACCTCAGGGCTCGCCAGCCTGCTGGCCTGCCGGGGACTGGGCATCCCGGTGGCCCAGACCTTCCACGCGCTCGGCCACGTCAAGCGGCGCCACCAGGGCAGCCGGGACACCAGCCCACCGCAGCGCCTGCGGCTGGAGCGGATGATCGCGCGGGACAGCGCGCTGGTGGTGGCCAGCTGCTCCGACGAGGTGCACGAACTCGGAGCGCTCGGCATCCGCCGCACCAAGGTCGCGATCGTGCCCTGCGGAGTCGACACCACCGGTTTCCACCCCGACGGGCGGGTGGCCGACCGGAGCGAGCTGCACCGGGTCGTCACCGTGGGCAGGCTCATCCCCCGCAAGGGCTTCGACCTGCTCATCGCGGCGTTGCGGGCGGTGCCGAACACCGAGCTCCTGATCGCCGGCGGGCCCGACGAGGACCAGCTGGCGCACGACGAGGAAGCGAACAGGTTGCGGTCGTGCGCCGTCCGGGGCGGGGTCGCCGACCGGGTCCACCTGCTCGGACGCGTCCCCCGCGAGGACATGCCCGCGCTGCTCCGGTCGGCCGACATCGTCGCCTGCACGCCCTGGTACGAGCCCTTCGGCATCGTCCCGCTGGAGGCGATGGCCTGCGGTGTCCCCGTGGTGGCCTCGGCCGTCGGAGGACTGCTGGACACCATCGTCGACGGGGTCACCGGGCAGCTCGTGCCCCCCAAGAACCCGCGCGCTCTCGCCACCGCGCTCCGGGGCCTGCTCAACCAGCCCGCCCGGCGGCACGCGCTGGGCCTCGCCGGTTTCGACCGCGCGTTCTCCCGCTACTCCTGGGACCGCGTCGCCTACGACACCGTGCTGGCCTACCAGCGACTGGCGCCCCCGCCGCCCCCGGCGTCCCTGATCACCCCGGCCGTGGAAGGAGCGACATGAGACACCGCATCGCCCCCCACGACGTACCCGAGCGTCGCCTCCCGGTACCCGCGCCGGGCACCGACCCCGCCGAGGACGCCTGGCGCCACACGGGGCACCACCACCTCGACCAGCTCTCCGAGACCCTGTGCGCGCTGCGGGCCGAGCTCCCCACCCTGGTCCGCTGGGGCCAGCGGCTCGCCGAGCTGCTCCCCGCCGGGCACCGGTTGCTCGCCGCGGGGAACGGCGGCAGCGCCGCCGAGGCCCAGCACCTCACGGCCGAGCTCGTGGGGCGCTTCGACGGCGACCGCCGGGCCTACTCGGCCCTCGCGCTGCACGCCGAGACCTCCAGCGTCACCGCCATCGGCAACGACTACGGCTACGGGGACGTCTTCGCCCGCCAGGTGGAGGCGCACGCCCGCCGCGGGGACGTCCTGCTGCTGCTCTCCACCAGCGGGCGCAGCGAGAACCTGTTGCGGGCCACCGGAACCGCGCGTCGACTGGGCGTCCTGACCTGGGCGGTCACCGGGGCGCTCCCCAACCCGCTGGCCGGCCTCGCCGACGAGACCCTCTCCCTGCCCGGCACCTGTTCCAGCGTGCAGGAGGCCCACCTGGTGGCCGTCCACCTGCTGTGCGTGATGTTCGAGCGGGCACTACCGGCCACCGCGACCGCACCGCGCGCCGACGCGGGGAACCCCCGTGCGCCGAGGCCGCCAAGCCCCCCACCCACCCCGGCCGGGCCGTCCCAGGAGACCGCGTCACGGCACGGGTCGCCGGCGCCGGACGAGCGGGTCCACGCCGGGACGGCGGACACGACCGCCCCGGCCCGGGACCCGCGACCACGGCGCCCCACCGACGGCCACCTCACCGGGGCACGGCGGAGAGGGGGCGCGGGTGACCAGGCGGAGGCCGGTGCCCGGCCGTTCCCGCCCGGGACCGACCACGGTGCCCGCGAGACCGGCGGGGGAGGGCAGCCGAGGGCCCGGCGCCCACGGCAGGGGGAAGGACACCGCCCGTGACCGGCGGCCCGGGGATCGTGGTCGTCGGCGACGCACTGCTCGACGTTGACGTGAGCGGGCCGGTGGGGCGGATCTGCCCGGACGGACCCGCGCCGGTGCTCGACGTGCGAGCCGAGCAGGAGCGTCCGGGCGGGGCGGCCCTGGCGGCGCTGTTGGCGGCCCGGAGTGGGGCCACCGTCGTGCTCGCCACCTCCCTCACCGACGACGAGGCCGGCCGGCGTCTCCGGGCGCTCCTGCGGGACCACCTGCGGCTGGTCACCTGCCCTGGCCCCTCGACCGTGGTCAAGACGAGGTTCCGCTCGGCGGGGCACCCGATGCTGCGGGCGGACCGGGGAGGTGAGGGACCCCCGCCCCGCGCCACCTCGGACCTGCTCGACGCGGTCTCCTCCGCCGAAGCGGTCCTCGTCTCCGACTACGGGCGGGGCGTGGCCGGCGATCCCCGCCTCCGGGAGGTGCTCACCGCCCGGGCCCGGCGCGTGCCCGTCGTGTGGGACCCCCACCCGAGGGGCGCGGACCCGGTGGAGGGCCTGCGCCTGATCACCCCGAACGCCACCGAGGCCGGGGTGCCGGAGGCGGACGCCACCGGCGTCGAACGCCGAGCCCGCCTGCTGCGCGACCGGTGGCGGGCCGACGCCGTGGTGATCACCGCTGGCGAGCGGGGGGCGATCCTCGACCACGGCGCGAACAGCCCGCTCACCGTGCCCGCACCTCGGCTCGCGGTGCCCGACCCGTGCGGCGCCGGAGACGCCTTCGCCGCCGAGGCCACCGCCGCGCTGGCGGGTGGGGCCGCCGTCGACGACGCCGTGACCACCGCGGTCGGTCGTGCCGCCGCGTTCCTCGAGGCCGGCGGCGCCACCGCGGTCGGTCGGCTCCGGGCCCCCGGACCGCCCGGCGGGGACGTGCGGGAACGGATCGCCTCGGTCCGGGCGGCCGGCGGGACGGTGGTGGTCGCCAGCGGATGTTTCGACCTGCTCCACACCGGGCACCTGCGCACCCTCACGGCGGCCAGGGCCCTCGGCGACCTCCTCGTCGTGTGCCTGAACTCCGACGAGTCGGTCCGGCGGCTCAAGGGCCCGGGACGACCCGTCAACACCGAACACGACCGCGCCGAGATGGTCGCCTCCCTGTCCTGCGTGGACTGCGTCGAGGTGTTCGCGGAGGACACCCCGGAACGCCTGTTGCTCGAACTCCGGCCGGACGTCGTGGTCAAGGGCGCCGACTACGACCTCACACGCCTGCCGGAGGCGGACCTGGTGCGCCGGTGGGGCGGACGGATCGCGCTGGTCCCCTACCACCCCGGGCGTTCCACCACCGGGCTGGCCGCGCAGCTGGGAGCCGCCCACCGGGAGGCGAGCCCGCTCCCGGACCGCCGCCACCGACCGAGGACCCCCGAGCCCGGTTGAGCGACCACCGGTGTCCCGACGACCCGGGGGCCGGCTCGCCCGACCTCCCCCGGGCAGCGGACCACCGAGTCCGCCACGCCCCCGTGGCGGCCGACGACAACGCGTTCGCGCCCGGCGCGCGAACCCGGTCACGAAGGAGCCCCGCGATGACCACCTCGACCGTGCCAGCCAGCGAACCCGACCACGTGGCACCCCGGCTGACCTCCCCGGGACGGGTGCTGGTCACCGGCGGCAGCTCCGGGCTCGGGGCCGCCGTGGCGCGGGCCGTCGCCCACGCCGGCGGACACGCGTTGGTCCTCGACCGCGTCACGCCCCCGGAGCCCGACCGACCCGGCGGGAGGCGGGACTTCGTCCACGCGGACCTGGCCGACACCGAAGCCGCCCAACGAGCCGTCGTGGAACTCGCCCGGCGAGCCGGAGGTCTGGACAGCGTCGTCTGCGCGGCCGGCGTCGACCGGTGCGGTGCGCTGGAGGACGTCCCCACCGACGAGTGGGAACGGGTCGTGCGCGTCAACCTGTTCGGCACCGCCGCGGTCTGCCGGGCTGCCGTGCCCGCGTTGCGCCGTGCCCGGGGGCGGATCGTCACGGTGGCCTCCACCCTCGGCCTGCGCGCGGTGTCCGACGCCACCGCCTACTGCGCGTCGAAGTTCGGAGTGGTCGGGTTCACCCGGGCGCTCGCCGCCGAACTCGCCGGCGCGGTCGGGGTCACCCTCGTCGTGCCCGGCGGGATGCGCACCCGCTTCTTCGACGACAGGGAGGAGCGGTACCGGCCCGCCGACGACAGCCGGCTGAACCCCCCGGAGCACGTGGCGGACGCGGTGTTGTTCGCGCTGCGGCAGCCCGCCGGCTGTGAGATCAGGGAACTGATGGTCTCGCACTCCGAGGAGGGCTCGTGGCCGTGACCGGAGCGTCGCCGGACCACGGTCGGCCGCCGGACCGGGGCGGCCACCGGGGTGGCCGGCACGGCCCAGAGCGGTCGGCGCGCGGCGCCAGGGGACCTCGGACGGCCCCTCCCCGCGAACGGGGCCCCAGGGTGCTGGTGGCCAGGCTGGACAGTGACGGCGACGTGCTCCTCGCCGGCCCCGCCGTGCGGGCCGTCGCCGCCGGCGCGAGCCACCTGACGCTGCTGTGCGGGCCGGCGGGCGAACGGGCGGCCCGCCAGCTCCCCGGGGTCGACGACGTGCTCCGCTGGCGGTGCCCGTGGATCGACGCCGACCCGCCCCCGGTGCGCGGCCCCGACGTCGACGGCCTGGTGTCCCGGCTCGCCGGCCTCCACCTCGACTCGGCCGTGGTCCTCACCTCCTTCCACCAGTCCGCGCTGCCGCTGGCGCTCCTCCTGCGGCTGGCGGGAGTTCCCCGCATCGCCGCGGCGTCCACCGACTACGCCGGCACGCTGCTCGACGTCCGGTTGCGCCCCGGCGAGGACTTCCCGGAGGACCTCCCGGAACCGGAACGCGCCCTGCTGGTCGCCGACGCCGCCGGGTTCCCGCTCCCCGGAGGCGACGACGGGCGCCTCGCGGTGCTCCCCCCACCGCCGGTGCGCGCGCTGGTCGACTCCGATCCCTACGTCGTCATGCACCCGGGAGCGTCCGCCCCGGCCCGCCGGTGGCCGAGCTGGCACTGGCGGGAGGCGGCCCGCCGGCTCGCCCTGCGGGGCCACCGGGTGGTGGTGACCGGCGGCCCCGGCGAGATCCGGCTGACGCGGGAGGTCGCCGGCGACCACGCCACCGACCTGGGCGGACGGACGTCGTTCCCGCAGCTGTCCGGGCTGGTCCTCGGCGCCTCCGCCGTGGTGGTCGGCAACACCGGGCCGGCGCACCTGGCCGCCGCGCACGGCACCCCCGTGGTCTCGCTGTTCGCCCCCGTCGTGCCGGCCCGCCGGTGGGCGCCCTACCGGGTGCCCACGGTCCTGCTCGGCGACCAACGCGCCCCCTGCGCCGGGAGCCGGGCACGCCACTGCCCGGTGCCGGGGCACCCGTGCCTGTCGGACGTCGCCCCCGAGGACGTGGTCCGCGCGGTCCAACGGCTGGTCGGACGGCCGACCCACCAGGTTTCCCCACGAGCCGGTGTTGCGCGGCCGGACCCGCGGGTACCCGGGGGGCATGACTGATCCGGGATCCGACACAGCAACCCGAGACTCCGACCAGTGGCCCGACCTGCCGAGGACCGCGATCGTCACGGGTGGCGACTCCGGTATCGGCCGCTCGATCGCGGTCAGCCTCGCCGGTGGCGGCCTCGACGTGGGCATCACCTACCACTCGGACGCCGAACGCGCCCGGCACGCGGTCAAGGAGATCGAGGGCAGGGGGAGCCGTGCGCTGGCCAGGCAGACCGACCTGTCCGAGCTACCCGACGCCGCCTCGGTGGTCGACGAGCTCGCCGACGAACTGGGCGGAGTGGACATTCTGGTCAACAACGCCGGCGTGGGTTCGGACGCGCTCGGGGTCGACACGAGCTACGAGAAGTGGCGGCAGGTCACCTCGGTCAACCTCGACGCCGTGTTCCTGTGCTCGCAGCGGGCCGCCCGCAGGATGATCGACGCCGGCCACGGCGGGCGGATCATCAACATCACCAGCATCCACGAACACCTGCCCCGCACCGGCTTCGCGCCCTACGCGGCGGCGAAGGGCGGGGCGGGGCAGCTCACCCGGGTCCTGGCGCTGGAACTGGCCAGGCACGGGATCACGGTCAACGCGGTGGCTCCCGGCGAGATCAGCACCGGCATGAACGACCAGGAGGGGGTGGACCCGGCCGAGCAGCCCAGGCCCGGCGTCCCCCTCGGCCGGCCGGGCGCGGCCGACGAGGTCGCGGCGGCGGTGGCGTTCCTCGCCACCCCCGCCGCCTCCTACATCACCGGGGTCTCCCTGCTCGTGGACGGCGGGCTCGCGCTCATGGGGCCGGAGGCGGGCCTGCGGCTGCCCAGCGACGAGTGGCGGGACGGCTGACCCGCGCACCCGGGAACGACCTCGGCCCTCCCGGCGACCGGTGGCGTCCCCGACCGCGCGGCAGGGAACCGCGCGGGCCAGGCGAGACACCCAGCAGTACGACGAGTAGCGCGAAGAGACGAGGTGGACGTACCGATGAAGGCCGTCGTGTGGCACGCACCCGGTGAGATCGCGGTGGAACAGGTGCCCGACGCGCGGATCCAGGAGCCGACCGACGCCGTCGTCAGGCTGACCGTCAGCGCGATCTGCGGAACGGACCTGCACATGGTGCGGGGCAGCCTGCCCGGGATGCGCCCCGGCACGATCCTCGGGCACGAGGGCGTCGGCGTGGTCGAGGAGGTCGGCCCCGAGGTCCGCAACTTCCGACCGGGAGACCGGGTCGTGATCCCCTCCACGCTGTGCTGCGGCACCTGCTCCTACTGCCGCGCCGGCTACACCGCGCAGTGCGACCGGGCCAACCCGCAGGGCGCCCTCGCGGGCACCTCGTTCTTCGGCGGGCCGGAGATGACCGGCCCGGTCGACGGGCTCCAGGCCGAGTACGCCCGCATCCCCTTCGCCCACGTCAACCTGGTGGCCCTTCCCGACGAGGTGACCGACGAACAGGCCATCGTGGTCAGCGACGTCTACCCGACGGCGTGGTTCGGCGCCCTGCTCGCCGAGGTGTCCCCGGGGGACGACGTCGCCGTGTTCGGCTGCGGCCCGGTGGGACAGCTGGCCATCACCTCCGCCCAGCAACAGGGCGCCAACCGCGTCCTCGCCGTCGACCACGTCGCCTCCCGGCTGGAGATGGCGCGGTCCCAGCACGCCGAGACCGTCGACTTCGACACCGAGGACCCCGTCGAGACCATCCGCCAGCTGACCGGCGGAATCGGCGTGGACCGGGTCATCGACGCGGTGGGCGTGGACGCAGAGGCCCCGGCGTGGGCCGCGCCCGAGGGGTTCCCCGAACAGCGGCGGGAGATCACCGAGCCGGGCGTCGAGGGAGGGGACCAGCTGCCGCCCATCGCCCCGAGCCAGGCCTCGGAGTGGGCGGTGCGGGCGGTGGCCAAGGCCGGGACGGTGGGGGTCGTCGGGGTCTACCCACCCACGATGGACCGCTGGCCGATCGGTACGGCGATGAACCGCAACCTCACCGTGAAACTCGGCAACTGCAACCACCGAACGCACATCCCGGAGTTGCTGCGCATGGTCCGGTCCGGCGTCGTCGACCCCCTCGCCTCGGTCACCCAACTCACCGACTGGGACGGCGTCATCCGCTCCTACCACACCTTCGACGACAAGGAACCCGGCTGGGTGAAGGTCGCGGTCGCAGTCTGACGGAAGAGCGAACCGATACGAGACGGGAAGTGGTCAGCGTGCGTGCCGTGGTGTTGAGCTGCACCCTGAAGCGGTCCCCGGCGAAGTCGAACACCGAACTGCTCACCTCCGTGGTGGTGGACGAACTCCGGGAACGCGACGTCGACGTGGAGCAGATCCGCGTCGTCGACCGCGAGGTCCCGCGCGGGGTCGAGACGGACCTCGGCGGAGCCGACGAGTGGCCGGAGATCCACCGCCGGTTGCTGGAGTCGGAGATCCTCATCGTCGCCACCCCGACCTGGCTCGGCCAGCCGTCCTCGGTGTCCCGCCAGGTCCTGGAACGGATGGACTCGATGATGTCCGAGACCGACGACGCGGGTCTCCCGGTGGCCTACAACAGGGTGGCCGGTGTGGTCGTCACCGGCAACGAGGACGGAGCGCACCACGTCATCAGCGAGACGAACGGTGCCCTCATCGACGTGGGGTACACCGTGCCAGGGCAGTCCTGGACCTACTGGAACATGGGGCCCGGACCGGGCCCCAACTACCCGGACGTCGACCACGGGCACCAGTGGGCACACCGCACGGGGCGCATGATGGCCTCCAACCTGGTGGCCGTCGCCCGCGCCCTCCAGCAGGCGCCGATCCCCGTGCCGCCGAGCTGACGCGCCGCGCCGGTCCGCCCCCCGCCGCGTCGGACCCGGGTGGGCCGCGTCCGGCGTCGGTGGCGGCGCGGCCGGGAGTGGTTCCTCCCCGCCGCCGTGCGGGGGTCGGAGCTGGGGCGCCCGAGTCCGTCGGGTTGGGCAGGGCGGCCAGCGCGCTAGCTCGCGGTGCGACCGGCCGCGTTCGCGCGAACGATGTCCGCGCCGACCACCCCGTCCCACCGGCCGATGAGGGCACCACCGACGAGCCGGCGACCTCCCCGGTCCCGCTGGGCGACCATCCGCACCGCCAGCCAACCGCCCACGGCTCACCCCGGGCGGTCACACGTTGTAGTGGAAGTTGACGGTGGGTGTTCGAGTGCTGGCAGGCTGCCAGGATGACGACGACACACCACCTCGCGCTCCGGGTCGCGCTCGGCGCGCTGATCTCGGCGGCCGCCCTGCTCGACCGCCCCCTGCTGCCCGATCAGGGGCCCGCACCCGTCGACGGGCCGTCCCCACCGGCCGTCGCGACCTGGCACGGCCCCGCCGACGCGGGCGAGCACGATGCGGTGGATCGCCAGGGCGCACGCCCCACCTCGGCGCCCGCGACCGGCGGCCCCCCGCTCCTCGTCGACGGCCCCAGGACTCCCTGGCGGCTCTGCGGCGACAGCCACCACGGCCGCTACGCGTTCTCCCCGGCCGGGAAGCCGCTGCGGTGCGCGCCCACCCCCGAGGTCCACGACGCGCCCGGCGACGAGTGGCGCTGGCAGCCGGTTCCCCGACTTCCCTGACGGTCGCGCGATCCGCCCCGGTCCGAGCCCGTCGGACCCCCCAGGAGCTCCCGCACGTCCGCCAGCACCTCGACGACCGGCACGTCGCCCACCATCGAGAACTCGTGCGCGCAGCGGGCGCCTTCCGGTCCGGCCGCGAGCACCCCGCACCGGGGGCAGCGGGTGAACCAGCTGAAGTGCACCGGATGTCGTGCCCGTCCCAACGCGGCCGCGTTGATCACGTTGCACGCCTGGAAGATCCCGACGGTGGCGGTGCCCACGGCCTGCGCCACGTGCCGGGGGCCGCTGTCGTTGGCGAGGACCACCCGCGCCGACGCCAGCACCCCGACCATGCCGGACAGGTCCAGCGTCCCGGGGAACTCCCGGACCTGTTCCCGGAGCCCAGCCGGGAGCCGGTCACGTGCCAGTCGCGCGGTGCCGCGCACCAGCGCCTCCTCGTTCGACGATCCCAGGACGACGGCTCCCGCGCCGTCCCGCACCACCCGTTCGACGACCTCCGCGAACAGGGGTGGAGGCCAGCGGCGTCGAGGGTCCGTCGCGCCCGGGTGGACGACCAGCAGCGGTTCCGGCAGCCCGGACAGGGCGCTCGCCGCCCGGTCCCGGTCGCCGTCGGTGACGGGCAGCGCGGGGTCCACGACGACGGGCGGGGCACCGGCGAGGCCGACCACCTCCAGGTGGCGCAGCACCTCGTGCTGGTAGTAGCGGTAGGGGATCGTCCGTTCCAGCGGTTCGGCGTCGGGAGTCGCCGTCCCCACGGTGTGCCGGGCCCCTGTCCGCAGCAGGAAGGGGTTGGACCAACGCCCGCCGCCGTGCAACTGCGCTCCGAGGTCGAGGCGGAGCGCGGCCACCGAGGCGAGGAACGCCCCCTGGTCGACCCCGTCGTCCGGTTGGCCGGGCGTCGGTTCGTGCACCCCGTGGGCCCGAGGCAGCGGCAGGCAGCGGTCCACGGGGCCGGGGCGACCGGCCAGCAGCGCCCGGTGCGCTCCGGTGCCGAGCAGGACCAGTTCCGCTTCCGGGTAGGCCGCTCGCAATGCGACGAGCGCCGGCATCACGAACATCAGGTCGCCGATGCCCCCGCCCCGCAGCACGCCGATGCGCCCCACGTCCGGCCAGCGCCCCCCGGCCGGGCCGATCGGCGGCAACGCCGGTCCCGCGTCGTGTTCCCCCACGCCTGCCCCCTCCGGCCGAGTGACGTCCCCACCGAGGACTGCCCGACGGGCGCTGGGAGAAACGGCGGCCACCCCGCCGGTCACCACACGGAGGACGAGGAGGAGCAGCAGGAATGACCCCGACCGGCCCGGGTATCCGGCCAGCGACGGAGAGGAGGTGCCCCATGACGGAGCAGCTGGTGGGCGTCGACGGCGTGCGCGCCGCCACCCCCGAGCCCGCGGCGGACGGGACGGCCCCGGTGATCGAGGTGACCGACCCGGTCACCGGGACCCCGTTCGGCCGACTGGTCATGTCCAGTCCCGAGGAGGTGCGCGACGCGGTCGGTCTCGCCCACCGCCACCAGCCCGCGTGGGCCGCCACCCCGCCCGCCAGGCGGGGCCGCCTCCTCCACGAGATGGCCGAGGAGGTCCGCGCCTCGGCGAACCGGCTGGCCCGGCTGAACACGGCCGAGACCGGTCGACCGTTCTCCCAGGCCCTCGACGGGGTGCTGGCGGGAGCCGCCACACTCGACCAGTACGCCGAACTCGCACCGGTGCGCGGTGGCCGCGCCCTGCTCGGGGACGTGGCGGCCACCGACCTGATGGTGCCCGAACCTCGGGGCGTGGTCGCCGTCCTCACCCCGTGGAACGAACCCGTCGCGGTGGCCTGCGGGCTGATCGGCGCGGCCCTGGCGACGGGGAACACGGTCTGCTTCAAGCCGAGCGAACGGGCACCGCACCTGGGGCGGGCACTCGGCCAGGTGCTGTGCGCGCCGCTCCCGAGCGGCGTCCTGGTGCGGGTGACCGGCGACGGGCGGGTGGGGGCCGCCCTGGTCGAGGACCCCCGGGTGGACCTGATCGCCCACGTCGGTTCCACCGCGGCCGGCCGCCGCGTCCTGGCCGCCGCGGCCGTGCGGGGCGCGGCGGTGCTCGCGGAGAACGGGGGCAACGACCCGCTGCTGGTCGACTCCGACGTCGACCCGGTGTGGGCCGCCGGACAGGCGGCGATCGGGGCGTTCACCAACAGCGGGCAGATCTGCACCGCCGTCGAACGCGTCTACGTGCACCGGGCGGTCGCCGACCGCTTCGTGGCCGCGCTGGTCGACCAGGCCCGCCGGTACCGGGCCCGGCCACGCGACACCTCCGAGGTCGAACTGGGCCCGCTGGTCGACGTCCGGCACCGGGCGCACGTGCACGGCCACGTCACCCAGGCACTCGACGCCGGCGCCGAGGTCGGGTGCGGCGGCGTCATCCCACCCGGCCCGGGTTCCTCCTACCCGGCGACGGTGCTCACCGGCTGCCGACCCGAGATGGCGGTGTTCCAGGAGGAGACGTTCGGGCCCGTGGCCCCCGTGCGGGTGGTCGACAGTTTCGACCAGGCCCTGGCGGAGGCCGCCGTCGACCGCTACGGACTCGCCGCGACGGTGCTCACCGGGTCGATGGCCCACGCCCAGCGCGCCTGGCGGGAACTGCCCGTGGGCACGGTGAAGGTCAACGACGTGTTCGGTGGCGCCCCCGGGGGAGCGGCGCAACCCCGCCGGGACAGCGGCAACGGGTTCGGCTTCGGCCCGGAACTGCTCGACGAGATGACCAGGGTCAAGGTCGTGCACCTGGGCCTGCCCGGCGGCGTGGCGAACCCGGACCCCTGAACCTCGTCCACACCACCCGGCCAACGGCGCCCGCGCCAGCGGGCCGACCGAGGCCGGGGGTGAGGTGACCGGTCAGCAGCGGCTGGAGGGGCGCCGGCCCGGCGTCCTCCCGCCGTGATCGGCTGCCCGGGCACCGGGCGGGGACGGTGCGCGGCGGACATCACGACCAGGAGGTGGGAGATGCTGTGGGGCCAGGAACCCGACACGACGTTGACGGTGGGACCCACCACGCCCGGCCTGCTGGCCGGCCGGCGACCGAGGGTCCTCGTCCTCGGGGACGTCCTGGTGGACGTCTGGCTGTCCGGGACTTCCCGTCGTCTCTGCCGGGAGGCTCCCGCCCCGGTCGTCGAGGTCGAACGGACGACCACGGCACCCGGCGGCGCCGGGAACACGGCGGCGAACCTCGCGGCCCTCGGGGCGGCCGCCACCCTCCTGGCCGTCACCGGGGACGACCCCGCCGGGCGGGCGCTGCGCGCGGCACTCACCGACCGGGGCGTGAACGTGCGGGACCTGGTGTCCGCGCCTGGCGGGCGCACGATGACGAAGTCCCGACTGATCTGCGGTGACCAGCTGCTCGCCCGTTTCGACGACGGCGACCAGGCCGACCCTCCCGCCGCGACGACCCGGGAACTCGCCAGTCTCCTCGCCGACCTGGTCCCGGACCACGACGCGCTCCTGGTCTGCGACTACGGCCTCGGCGTCGCCGGTCCACCGCTCCGCGACGCCGTCGCCGCCCTCCGGGAGGAGGTCCCGCTGCTCATCGTGGACTCCCACGACCCGGCGGAGTGGGCGGCCACCCGTCCGGACGTGGTCACCCCGAACGCCCAGGAGGCGGCGTCCCTGCTGGGCGCGGGCGGGCGGGGCCGGCGGCTCGCGCACCTCCAGCGCCACCGGGACCGCATCCTCCGCCGCACCGGCGCCGGCGCCGTGGTCGTGACCCTGGACCGGGACGGCTCCGTGCTGTTCAGCCACACCCATCCGGAGCACCGGACGTGGGCCAGGCCGGTACCCGACTGCCGGGCCGCGGGAGCCGGCGACACCTACGTCGCCGCGTTGACGGCCGGGCTCGCCAGCGGCCTGCCCCTGACCGGTGGCATGGAGCTCGCCCAGGCCGCGGCCGACGTGGTGGTCGCCCAGCCGGGGACCTGCGTGTGCGGGCCCGACCAGCTCGCCAGCCGGCTCGGGGACCGCGAGGGGGAGCCCGTGGGGCGGGAGCAGTTGGCGGCGGTCGTGCGCCGGCACCGCGACACCGGTCGGCGCATCGTGTTCACCAACGGCTGTTTCGACGTGCTGCACCGGGGACACCTCGCCTACCTGGCCCAGGCCAAGCAACTGGGGGACGTGCTCGTGGTCGCGGTCAACTCCGACGCGAGCGTGGCCAGGCTGAAGGGACCCGATCGCCCGGTGAACCCGGAGAACGACCGGGCCGCCGTGGTGGCCGGGCTGAGCTGCGTCGACCACGTGACGGTCTTCGACGGCGACACCCCGGTGGAACTCCTGCGCCTGCTCCGCCCGGACGTGTACGCCAAGGGGGGTGACTACACCCCCGAGATGCTGCCCGAGACGCCGGTCGTGCGGGGGTACGGCGGCGAGGTCCGGCTTCTCGACTACGTCCCGGACCGGTCCACCACCGCGCTGATCACCCGGATCCGGGCCAACGCGGACCGAGTGGTGGACTGATGGGCGCACCGCTGCCGAGGGCGGGTGCTCCCCGCCCGCGCGACCTGCCGGAACCGGCGGCACACCGGAGCACGCTCGACGTCCTGATCCCCACCAGGAACCGGCCAACCGAACTCGCGGTCACCCTGGCCGGCCTCGGTGCGCAGGACGATGACGACCGCTTCGGGATCATCGTGTCCGACCAGTCCGACGGGACCGCCTCCTACGACACCCCCGCCGCCCGTGCCGTGCTCCGCACCCTCCACCACCGGGGCCATGCCGTCCGGCTGGGTCGCCACCTGCCCCGGCGGGGGTTGGCCGAACACCGGCAGGCGCTCCTGGACGCGTCCGGCGCGGACCTCGTGCTCTGCCTCGACGACGACGTGTGGCTGGCGCCCGGCACGATCGCCCGGCTCCGCCGGGCACTGGCCGCGCTGGGGTGCGGTTTCGTCGGCAACGCCGTCGTGGGCATGTCCCACGTCGCCGACCGGCGACCGGCGGAGTGGGAGCCCTACGAGGAATGGCCGGGACGACCCGTACCCGAGGCGGTGGGGCCGGGCAGCCCCGCGATGGCCAGGTGGACCCTGCACAACGCCGCCAATCCGCTGCACCTGGCCGAACACGTGTTGACGGGCGCGGAGGACTGGCGGGCGTACAAGGTGGCCTGGGTGTCCGGCTGCGTCCTCTACGACCGCCTCGCGTTGGTCGCCTGCGGGGGCTACGACTTCTGGTCGGACCTCCCCGTCGAACACGCGGGGGAGGACGTCGCCGCCCAGTGGCGGGTGATGCGGCGGTTCGGCGGGGCGGGCGTCCTGCCTTCCGGTGCGGTGCACCTGGAGTCGCCCACCACGGTCCCCGACCGGGAGGCGCAGGCCACCGCCCTCCCGGAGTTCCACCGTGCCGGCGACGAGGCCGGGAGCGGGCGTGACCCCCGCTGAGGGCTCGGCAGGGGAGTCGGGCGCGATGTTGACGACTGGCTTCTCCGGCGTCGAACTCCTGGGGCTCCCAGACCGGGCACGAGCGACCGGTGGTCCCATCCTCGGTGTCTCGGTGTCTCGGTGTCTCGGTGTCTCGGTGTCTCGGTGTCTCGGTGTCTCGGTGATTCGGTGACGTGACTGGCTGGCGGCGCGGACGCGGCGGGTCCGGGCCGGGCGCCGACCCGGGGTGGAGGCGTCACATCCCCGACCCGGCTCGGCGAACCGGCTGGTCGGACCGCGGCGGCTCCGTCGCCGGGCTCCCGGACCCGAACGGGCCGCCGCCAACCCGGGCGCTGCCAGTGGACCGCCCCACCCGTGCGTCCCGTCTCGGGCGGACCCGGTGTCACCGTCGGCCAGGCGCGGAAGCGGCAGGTGAACGCCCGTCGGACCGGGATTCCGGGACCGAACCGGCCCCCGTCCCGATCGGGACCGGTCGTACCGGTCGCGACCCACCTACCGCTGGGCGGCGGTCCCGCTTCACCGCCGGTCCCGCTCAGGCCCAGAGGAGCTGCCGAACGGCGACGACCTGGCGCCGAGCCGTTCTCGAGGTCCGGGGCCGCCCGGACAGGTGCCGGGGGAGTCGTCGATGCGGCGGATGTCGGGTCCCCCCGGGGCACTCCCGTCCCCGGTGCGGGGACCCGAGGGCGGACGCCTGGCCTCGGGTGCCGTCCACGAGCGGCCGACACCTCCGCACGTCGGTGGAGACGGGGGACGCCGGAGCGGAACCCGCCGGCCGGGAGGTTCAGCTCGCCGGGACGCCCGCGTAGGTGCGGGCCCGGGCCTCCACCCGGCCCGCCCGCACCCGGCTGATCAGCCGTGGCTGCGGCGCGGTCGCCGGCCCCCGCATGACCTCACCGTCGGAGAGGCGGAAGGTGCTGCCGTGCCACGGGCACACCAGGCAGCGGTGCCCGGCCACCTCCTCCACCTCCCCCTCGTGCAGGGGAGCGGAGAGGTGGCTGCACGCGTCGTGCAACACCACCACGTCCGAACCGCTGCGCAGCACGACGACCTTGACGTTGCCGGCGTCCCGGACCTCGGGGCGCCCCTCGCTGAAGTCGTCCAGCGGGCCGAGGTCGCACCAGTCGTTGGGGCCCCGGTGCGCCGCGTCCTCGGCGTGGTTGGGGCCCAGCGCCTGCCGGAACGACAACTCGCCGCCCAGCGTCGCCCCGGCGAGCAGGAAGAGCATGCCCACGCCGCCGGAGACCGAACCCGTGCGACCGGACCGGTCGCGGCGGGCCACGAACGACACGAGGTAGCAGGCGAGCCCGGCGGTGTTTAACAGCGCGTGCACCGTGCCGGTCCGCTGCTGCTCCTCGTGGGCGTCGGACCAGTCGGCCCAACCGCTCACCGCCGCGGGCATCGCGCTGGCGATCCCGGTGCCGACCAACACCCGCGCCGCCCGGCTCCCCGGCGTGGTGACGTCCAGCACGGCGGCCGAGAGGAAGCACCCGACGGGGAGCTGGACCATCGCGGGGTGCACCGGGTGGCCGAGCCAGACACCGTGGAGGGCGTCCTTCACGCTCCCCTCGGGCAGCACCCGCGTGACGACGCGGTGGATGCGGGAGTTCACCCTGTCCAGCCACTTCTGCTCCGCGATCCGGTCGGTGATTCGTGACAGCCTCATCTCACTCCTCCGCTGGGTGTCCCGGACTGCGCACGGGAAGGGGCATCAGCCGCCTGACACCCCAGCCGCGCCCCTTGGGGCGATCGTCGTGACGTCACACCTTGGAGAACGCCTCGCTCACGGCGTTCGGCCCGTCGAAGGTGCGGTCCTTGGGCAGCTTGCGCAGGCCGGACAGGATGTTCTCGTCTG
This sequence comes from Actinoalloteichus sp. AHMU CJ021, assembly GCF_002895405.1. NCBI lineage: Bacteria > Bacillati > Actinomycetota > Actinomycetes > Pseudonocardiales > Pseudonocardiaceae > Actinoalloteichus > Actinoalloteichus sp. AHMU CJ021. The sequence goes on from NZ_CP025990.1 coordinate 5,071,594, forward strand.
CTCCGTGCTGTTGCGCGTGCTCGACGATCTGGTCGGTGCTCGCCGGGTAGTCCAGGTCCTTCAGCGACTTCTGCATCTGGATCGGGTTGGCGCTGGCCATGATCCGTCCCTCCTCCGGTGCCGGTCCGGACGGCGGTCCCACCGCCGCCGAGGTCCGGATGGACCTCCCTCCCGGGATGCCACGTGACGGCGCGGTGAAACGCCGAGCTGCCGCCCCGGGCACCCGCGCGCACGGCACGCCGGCCCGCGACGAGGCCCGTCCCGGCCGCCCCTCACCCGGCCGCCCCCGTGGCACGCTCCACCGCGAGGAGGACATCGGAGACGTCCAGGGCCGCCATGCACGCCGGACCGTGGGGCGACAACGGGCAGGCGGCCGACCACCAACAACCCTGCTCGGTGATCGCGGTGGGTCTGCGGTGGTCGCACCCGGGGAGGCCCTGGAGGTCGGAACCCGATGGGGAGACGAGCACCCGCCCGTCCTCCCCGTCTCGCCCGGGACGGGCCGACGCGCCGGTGGCGCGGGTACCCGCGCCACCGCCCCCGACCTGCCCCACCCCCCGTCGGCCAGCCTCGTGCGGTGAACCGGGTCCCGGCCCGAACCCGTACCGCGGCGTCGAGGTCGGCCCGAACAGCCCCACGACCCGCACTCCGAGTGAGGCGGCCAGCCGGGTTGGTCCCGTGTCGCCGCCGACGACCACCCCACCGCGACGCCCGACCTCGGCGTAGGTCGCGGCCAGCGCCCGGAGGTCCCCTCGGGGCAGCGGGGACGCCCCCCTCGGCACCGGTCCCCCGTCGGCGACGGCCAGCACCGGGGTGCCCGCCGCGCGCAGGGCGGCGGCGAGGGCGTCCCAGCTCGGACCCGGCCAGCGCTTGACGGCCATGCCGGCTCCCGTCACCAGGACGACCGGCGCCCGCCGCACGTGCGCCGGCACCACGCGCCCCAGCAGCTCCGCGCCGAGGAGGCGCTCGGTCGAGGTGAGGCGGACATGCCCAGGGCAGTCCAGGTCCTCGGTCCCGATCAGCCCCTCGTCGCGCAGGATCCGCAGGTAGCGGTCACCGACGCGTTCGTCGGGCGGCGGGTGGCGCCACAGGTCGGTCACCGCCCTGGCGCCGAAGCGCTCGATGAGGTCGGGGATGCCGTCGTAGCGGGTGGAGCTGACCACCAGGTCCGGGTCGACCCGTGCCAGCGACCGCTGGACGGCCTCGCGCTCACCGCCCCCGCCCCGCCGTTCCGGAACCAGGACCGCCGTCACCGCCTCGTCCGCCTCCACCAGCGAGTCCCCTGGCCGGTGGGTGAGCAGGTGCACCTCCGCCCCGGGGTGGTTCCTGGCCAGTGCGTGCACGGAGGGCAGGAGCATGAGCAGGTCCCCGAGACCGCCGAGCAGGTCGACCACCAGGATGCGCCGGTAGGTGCCGCTCACGACCACTCCCGCAGCACCGCCCGGTACACGCTGTGGTGTTCGGCGGCGATCACCGGCCAGTCGCGGCGACCCACCACCTGGCGGGCCCGGTCCGCCACACGTCGACGCAGGTCGGGGTCGGCCAGTACCCGGTGCACCGCCTCGCGGAGCGCCTCGGCGCTGCGGGTGGAGGGCGCCACCACCGTCGTCTCGCCGTCCACCAGGTCGGGATCGGGCGGGTCCGCTCCGGTCACCACCGTCGGCGTTCCGTGCGACATGGCCGCGAGGACGGCGCCGCTCTTGGTGGTGGCGCCCCCGGTGAACGGGAAGATCGCGGCGTCCGCCGCGCGCAGCAGGTCCGACACCCGCTCCTCCGGTTGGTACCCGGTGAAGGTCACGGCGTCGCCCACGCCCCGCCGCTGGGTGAGCTCGACCAGGTCGTCGTGGAACGCCCGCGCCTCCGGCTCGGGCAGGGCGCAGGAGACGAAGCCGCCGGCCACGCACAGGTGCAGCCCCGGGTGGGCGGCGCGGAGCGGTGGCAGCGCGTCGATCAGGTAGCGCAGGCCCTTGACCGGGTGGACGAACCCGAAGAACACGATCAGCGGGGCGTCCGCGCGCAGGCCCAACCCGGCGCGCACGCGGACCCGGGGATCGCCTTCCGGTCGTCCTACCGCGACGTTCGCGGCGAGCGGCACCACGTGCGGGGCCAGCCCCCACCGCCGTGCCACGACGCTGGCGTGCCCGGCGTTGGTGGTCAGGAGCGCCCGGCTCCTCGGAACCAGCCGCCCGGTTTCCCGGCACCACCAGCCTCGGGCCTCAGCCAGCCGCCAGAGGGCCCGGGGGAGTACCGCTGGCGGGTCCCAGGAACCGTACTCGTGCAGGGTGGTGACCAGGGGCACGCCTCGGGGCACCACCAGTGGCAGCAGGCCGGAGAGGCGGGAGAAGCCGTAGGCGGACGGCGCGAACTGGAGGTGCACCACGTCCGGAGCCCACCGGGCCAGCCGGCGGCGCAACGCGCGCAGCTCGTCCCACCGGCGGCCCGGCCCCTGCCCCGGGTGGAGGGACACCGGTGCCAGGTCCGCCGCGACCCCGGCGTCGGTCAGCGCGGGCAGCAGGTGGTGGACGTAGTCCGCGACCCCGTCCCGGTCCGCCGCCGTCGTCCCGCACACCATTGCCACCCTGGGCTGGTCAGCCGCCACCCCGCACCTCCGCGTTCCGCCCGGTATCCAGGGCGGGTGCCCCGACCCGCTCCCGGTAGCCGGGTGCCCGCCGGCCGCGGGTGCATGCCGGTTCGGCTGGGCCGCCACCGTGGCGGGGGAGGGTGGAGGTGTGCCCTGGCTGACCGCGTCCCGGCTGGCGCGGGGGACCGCCCGGTCGCGGGGTGCGCCGCGACGCCGGGCCGGACGGCCTGGGTACGCGCTGGCGGGGGCGGCGACGCGACCGCGCGGGAGGGCAGGCCTCCCGCGAGAGGTTCGGAGGAGACCGGGCCGTGAACGGTGCCCGGCGGCGGGGCACCCGGAGGGGAACGGCGTTCCGTCCGAGGACGTCCGCGCAGCCGTCCAAGCAGGGAGCCTGCTCGGCGCGGCGAGACGAGGTGACGTGATCATGCCCGCTGAGCACACCGACGCCACCCCCTTCGTGCCGGCCCGGGCCGGACTGCCCGGACTGCGGCGGGCGGCCACGGCCTGCCGGGGCTGCGACCTCTACCGGGACGCCACGCAGGTCGTGTTCGGCCGGGGGCCGGCCACCGCCGAGGTCGTCCTGGTGGGCGAACAGCCGGGCGACCGGGAGGACATCGAGGGCACCCCGTTCGTCGGCCCCGCGGGCCGCGTGCTCGACCGAGGTCTCCGGGAGGCCGGGATCGACCGGGACCGCGCGTACCTCACCAACGCGGTCAAGCACTTCGGGTTCACCCGTGGCGGCACGGGCAAGCCCCGCCTGCACCGCCAGCCCAACCGCACCGAACGCGTCGCCTGCCGCCCCTGGCTGCTGGCGGAACTCGCAGTCGTTCGCCCCCGACTGGTGGTGGCATTGGGGGCCGTGGCGGCGAAGTCCCTGCTGGGCGACTCGTTCCGGGTGACCCGGCACCGGGGCGAACCCCAGCGTTTCCCCGCCGGGGAACTCGGTCCGCGAAGGAGCGCGCCCGACCACCTGATCGCCACCGTCCACCCGTCGGCCGTGCTGCGGGCGAGGGACCGCGAGGACGCCTACGCGGGCTTCCTCGCTGACCTCACGGCAGCGGCGGACCTGCTGCGCCGGGTCTGACCGAGCGGGTCGGGCCCGGCCGGGCCACGTTTCGCGGCGTGGCGTCCGGGTAGGGGGACAGTGCGGAGGTTCACGGACGCTGGGCGGAAGGGGAAGGATGCGCGCGCTCACCTGGCACGGCCCCCGGTCGGTGCACGTCGACACCGTGGCGGACCCGACCATCGAGCAGCCGACGGACGCAATCATCCGGGTCACGGCGAGCGGGCTGTGCGGCTCGGACCTCCACCTCTACGAGCACGGCCTCGCGTTGGCGGTGAAACCCGGGGACATCCTGGGTCACGAGCCGATGGGCGTGGTCGAGGAGGTGGGGAGGTCGGTCCACCACATCCGGCCGGGGGACCGGGTGGTGGTGCCGTTCAACATCTCCTGCGGCGAGTGCTTCATGTGCCGGCGCCAGCTGTTCGCGCAGTGCGAGACGACGCAGAACCTGGGGGGCCGGAAGGGCGCATCGCTGTTCGGCTACACCCACCTCTACGGTGGGGTCCCCGGAGCGCAGGCCGAGTACCTGCGGGTTCCCCAGGCCCACTTCGGGCCCATCCGGGTACCCGAAGGGGTCCCAGACGAGGCGCTGGCGCTCCTCTCCGACGTGCTGCCCACGTCCTGGCAGGCCGTCGAGTACGCCGACGTCCCCCGAGGGGGCAGCCTCGCGGTCTTCGGCCTCGGCCCCATCGGACAGATGAGCGCCCGGATCGCCCTGCACCGGGGCGCGGGTCGGGTCCTCGCCGTCGACCCGTACCCCGACCGGCGCGCGTTCGCCGCCAGGGCGGGGATCGAGACGATCGATCCCCAGGACGGTGACCCGGTGGAACAGATCCGGGCCGGGACGGCCGGCCGCGGCGCCGACTCGGTGATCGACGCGGTGGGAATGGACTCGGAGGGGTCGGTCGTCGACCGGGTCACCCAGATCCTCAAGACGAAGCCCGACCGGTTGCACGCCCTGCACCAGTCCCTCGGAGCGGTGCGCCGGGGCGGCACCGTCTCGGTCAGCGGCGTGTACGCGGCGTGGATGCCGCGTTTCCCCCTGGGCGACCTGTTCGACCGCAACGTCACCCTGCGCTGGGGCCAGGCCCACGTCCGCGCGTGGACCGACACGTTGCTGGACGTGTTGCGGGACGGTGACCCCCTGGGGGCCGCCGAACTCGTCTCCCACCAGGTCCCGCTGCGGGACGCCCCCGAGTACTACGCGGCCTTCGCGAAGAAGCGTCCCGGCGTGCGGAAGGTGCTGTTGCGGCCGCACGGCCACCGAGGTTGGGCGTCGGGGGCGCGGGACGGGGACCGGGCGGTCCCCCGGGGCGGCCCCTCCCGCCGCCCAGGCCTCGGGGCGGGGTCCCCCGCGCGGGAGACGGGACCCACGAGCACGCAGCCCGGTGAGGAGGAGCCGTCGTGAGGATCGTCGTGGTCGGAGCCTCGGGGAACGTGGGGACGGCCGTGCTCGGTCGGCTGGCCCGCGACTACCCGCGGGCCGAACTGGTCGGGGTGAGCAGGCGGACGCCACCCCCCGCCCCGCCCTACCAGGGTGTCGGCTGGCACGAGATCGACATCGGCTCGGAGGACAGCACCCCACGTCTGGTCGAGGTGTTGCGGGGCGCGGACAGCGTCGTGCTCCTCGCCTGGCTGATCCAACCGAGCCACGACGAGCTCGCCCTGCACCGCACGAACGTCGAAGGCAGCAGGCGGGTCGCCGAGGCGTGCGTCCGAGCCGGCGTGCCCCACCTCGTGTACCTGTCCTCGGTGGGCGCGTACTCACCGGGTCCCAAACGTCGGGCGGTGGGGGAGGACTGGCCCACCGGGGGTGTCGCCGCGTCCTCCTACAGCCGGGACAAGGCGGCCGTCGAGGCCCTGCTGGACGAACTGGGTCGCCGTGAGCCAGGGCTCACCATCACCCGGTTCCGGCCGGGCCTGATCCTGCAACGGCGGGCCGCCGTCGAGATCGCCGGCTACTTCATCGGCCCACTGGTCCCCCGGTCGGTGTACCGGGGGGTGCGGCGGGGAAAGCTGCCCGTGCTACCGATGCCCTCCGAACTGACCCTCCAGTTCGTCCACACCGAGGATGTGGCCAGCGCGGTGTCGTTGGCCATCGGTCAGCGGGCGGCGGGGGCGTTCAACCTGGCCGCCGATCCGCCGATGCCGCCGGCCGAGCTGGCCCGCCTCCTCCACGCCAGGCACGTGCCGGTCGCGCCCTGGCTCGTCCGGGCCGCCGCGAGGGTGAGTTGGGCACTGCGCCTCCAGCCGACCTCGCCGGGCTGGGTGGACCTGGCCCGGTGGTGCCCGGTGCTGGACACGTCCAGAGCGTGGACGGAGCTGGGCTGGCGTCCGGAGCACGACGCGAGGGCGACCGTGCTGGAACTGCTGGAAGGGCTCGAAGCTGGTCGCGACCACCCGAGTCCCGCGCTGCGGTCGGGGCGGGGAACCGTCAACTCGACCTGACCCGCATCCTTCGCCACCCCGGCCGCGATCGGCGGCCGGTTCGACGTCCACGAGGCGGTCACGCACGTCCCCGGCCGGGCACGCCCCGACCTGGGGCCGGTCCGCGTCAGGGCAGGGTGGGCAGGATCTCCGCGAGCCGGCGCAGCGACTGGGCGGCTCCGTCGACCATGCCCACGCGGAGCATCGCGTCCCGTGCCTCCCTGCTGTCGAACCGGGAGACCGTGGTGACCGTGGTCCTCCCGTCCGCCTCCTCGAAGGTCACGGTGTCGACCAGGACCTCACCGGGCGCGCCCTCGAACTCGAAGGTGGAAACGATGCGTTCCGGGACGACGATCTCCTGGTACTCGCCGTGGAAGGCGTAGTCGTTCCCGTCGGGGTCGTGTTCGACGAAGCGGTAGGAACCGCCCGGCCGGAAGTCCAGCTCGCAGTCCATCGGGTTCCCGCGCGCCCACCAGCGCCGCAGGTGCTCGCAGCTGCCGTGCGCGGCGAAGACGCGGTCCCGGGGCGCGTCGAAGGTCCGGCTCATAGTGATCTCGACGTCCGACGGAGTGCTCACCGCCAACTCGCCAGCGTGCTCGGTCATCGTCGTCCTCCTCGTCCTCCACGGATCGGGGTGCTGGCCGCCGTTCGGCGGACCCCGGTCCCGTCTCCTCTGGTGCGCGTGTCCGTCGGCGGTCGTCGGCCCCCCGCTCGACCTCGCGCCGGCGGCGAGCGGGAACGTCCCGAAGGCCTCCGCCCACCGGGCGGCACGCGACCGGCCGCCGCGGCGCCTCCCTCGGCGCGGCACCCGCGCCGGGTCGGACGCACGCGCGCCGACCCACGGCCGCCCCGGTCGACCGGCGGGCCGGCGGCGGGGGAGACCTGTCAGGCCGTCGCCGTGGCGGAGCCGCGCCGACGTGCCCGCAGGCACCTCACCAGTTCCTCCCCGTAGGGCAGTGCGATCAGACCGAGGATGGCCCCACCGACCCCGGCCAGGTAGCGGGGCGGCAGCGACGGGCGCTTCAACCGGAGCGTCCAGGCCCGGCGGTCCCGGGCACCCCGCGCCAGCGCCTGGATCTGCTCCCAGTGCAGGCAGGCCAGCGCTCCACCAGCCATGAACGGCATGGCCTCCAGGAAACTGTGGACGTGCTGCTCGACGGGCCGGACCTCCCGCCCGCTCTCCTCCGCCGTCGTGACATCCCACAACGCGGTGGCCTCGTGCGCGAGGATCGCGGCCACGATGATCGTCAGCACGAGGGGGTTGACCTCGCACACCAGGGCGATGGCGATCGGCACGCCGACCTCGGTCATCATCAGGGCGTGGATCAGCGACTCCTGGACCCCGGCGGTGTGCTCGATGTCGGTGCGCCGGTGTAGCGCCCAGTCGAGCAAGCCGGGGACGAACCAGGCGGGGAGGAGCCCGTACACCAGGTAGCGCAGGGTCGCGGTCTCGACGTCCCGCGCTCGCTCGGGTACGCGTCGGCTCGGTCCCAGTACCGCTGACCGGAGCCGGGACAACGGTGCGCGCATGCGCTCCTCCTCCGCTCGGACCACCGGCCGGCGGTGAAGTCTCCCGGGGCCGCCACCGTGCTCCGGGTACCCGAGCGCCCCGGGGGCAAACGAGCCAGCGCCGCGCACCCGGGGTGGTGCGGCGAGTCGCGCCGGCGGTCCGGGCCCGTGCGTGCGGCCCGGACCGCCCGCCGCGCGGGGGCGCGGCGGATCCGCCCTCGTCCCTCCCGGACGAGCCGTCGTCCGGCCCGTCAACCGCTCAGGGAGAGCACCATCACCGGATCCGTGGTGGGTTGGCGTGACCCGCCCGCCGGCTCGACGGTCACCCCGATCCGTTCGGCCCCGTCCAGACCCTTCACCAGCACCACGGGTCCCTCCCCGTCGTCGAGCATCCCCGCCGGCCTGGCGTGCTGGTCGTCGATCAGCCACAGCTGGTAGCCGTGGTCGGCCGGCGCGTCCGGCATGCCCGACACCAGGAGGACGGCCCGGTCGGCCTCCCGGGAGACGACGGCGGTGGCCGTACCCCCACCCTCGCTCTCCCCACTGACCACCCTGGTGTCCTCGGAGGCCAACAGGTCGGACAGCGCCGGCCCCGCCTCTCCGGCGAGCTCCTCCCGGAGCGTGTCCCGCTCCTCGCGCAGCTGGATGGCCTGCCCGCCCAGCACGCCGGCCAGCACCGCGGTCGCGGCGGCCAGCGCGAGCGCCGAGCGCACCACCCACCGCCGACCCGCACCAGAACGCACGTCCGGGGCGGGGGCCCCGGCCCGTGTCCCGTCGTCCACCAGCGGGGGTTCCTGGCGGACCGTGGCGACCTCGGCCATGACCCGCTCGCGCAGGCCGGGGCACGGGGTGGTCGGCAGCGCCCCCGCCACCCGCGCCGCCGTCGCCCGCAGTTCCCGCACCTCCTGCGCGCACACCGGGCAGGCCGCGAGGTGCTCCTCGAACGCCGTCCGCTCCTCGCCGGTGACCGCGTTGAGCGCGTAGGCGCCCGTCAACGAATGGATGTCCACGCTCACTATCCCACCCCCAGGCAGTCACGCAGCCGGATCAGGGCGTCCCGCATCCGGGTCTTGACCGTCCCCAACGGCGCCCCGAGGAGCTCCGCCACCTGCCGGTAGGTGTGCCCCCGGTAGAAGGCGAGCAGCACCGACTCCCGCTGGAGGCTCGTCAACGTGGAGACGCAGCGCCGCACCTGCGCCTGTTCCAGCCGGATCGCGACGGTCTCCGCGACCTCGTCGAAGGGCCGCCGTTCGTCGAGCCGGCCCACCCTCGACTCCCGGTCCGTCGCGGACTGCTCGGAGCGGACCCGGTCCACCGCCCGCCGGTGGGCCATCGTCAGGGCCCAGGTCGTCGCGGACCCCAGTGCCGGGTCGTACCGGGGTGCCGTGCGCCACAGCTCGACCAGGACCTCCTGCGCGACCTCCTCGGACTGGGCCGGATCGCGCAGCACCGTCCGCACCAGGGACAGCACGGGGCCGGAGAGGAGGTCGAACAGCTGCCCGAAGGCGGTCTCGTCCCCTCTGGCGACCCGCACCATCAGCTGCTCCGCGGTGGGGGCGTCCTGGTCCGGCCGGCCCGCCCCGTCCTGCTCCGGGGGCCGGCCGGCCCGTTCCGTCCACTCAGCCATGACCACCTTCATCGTCGAGCCGACTCGTCACGTCCGTCCTTCGGTGCGGCGAGCCGCGCGGATTGGCCGTCCACCCCGGCCGTGACACCGTGATCCGGACGTTCCCGGCGGTGGACGACCGTGGACGGTCGACCGCCGGCCGCCGATCGATCGTCCCAAGCCCCGCCCCCGGCGGATCACCGTGACGGGCCGAACTCCCTCCGTCGCCAGGGCAGTGTTTCCCGTCACTACCGGCGGGAAGCCGTAACGGTCCTGCCCGCCGGTTCTCAGGGCCTTCGCCGCGCCGGGGCCCACCGGGCGGTGGTGTGGGCCGACTCCCCGGCACGAACAGCGGTTTCCTCCCGCTTCGAGGTGACCCGTGTCGGTGCGTGAGGCGGTCGTGAGGCCCTCGATCCGAGGGCCCGTCCGCCTCGTCTCCGCCCGGGTCTCCACGGGGCCGGGGGCTTGGTCTCCTCGCGGTGTCTGTCTATCGTGCAGCGGTCCAACTCAATCGCTCAGTGAACGAATAAGGGCGAGACGAGGCACCCAGCCAGGGCGAGGAGGAAGATGCGCCACGGCAGCACCAGCGTCCGACCACCCGGGGGGATCAGCCGCCGCTCCCTGCTCGCCGGCGGGCTGGGCGCCCTCGGGGCCACCTGGCTGGCCGCGGGGTGCTCCTCGTCCGGACCAGCCTCCCGCGCCCTCCCCGTGGAGGCGGCGACCGGCGACCCGGCCAGCGGAGGGGTGCTGCGCATCGCGCGGCCCCCGGCCTCCGACGCCGAGACGCTGGACCCGGCGAGCGCGCTCTCCGCCTACGAGTACCTCGGCGCCGTCTACAACAGGTTGACCAGGATCGGGGAGGACGGCTCCGTCGTCGCCGACCTCGCGGAGGGCTGGGAACCGTCCCCGGACGGCACCCGGTGGACCTTCGCCCTGCGCCGCGGCGTGACCTTCCACGACGGCAGGCCCTTCACCTCCGCCGACGCCCGCTACACGCTGCGGCACCTGCTGGACCCGGACGTGGCATCGCCGCAGGCCGGGGTCCTGGCGCCGATGCTCGAACCGGGCGGGATCCACACCCCGGACCCCCACACGCTCGTGGTCGACCTCACCCGGCCCAACGCCGAGTTCCCGAGCCTGCTGACCTCGTACAACTGCTACGTCATCCCGGACGGCAGCGCCGAGGCCGGCGGGCGGCACATCGGCGAGACCGGGGTCGGGACCGGCCCGTTCCGACTGGAGTCCTTCACCCCCGCCGGCCGGGGCCGGGTGGTGGCCAACCCCGAGTACTGGGAGGGGCGGCCGGTGCTCGACGAGATCGAGTTCTACGCCATCCCGGACACCCAGGCCCGGTCGAACGCGCTGCTCGCCGGCCAGGTGCACCTCCTCTCCCAGACCAACCTGGACTTCGCCACGGCACGCGTCATCAACGCCTCCGACCGGGCGACCATCGCCCGGTCGGTGAACTCGCAGTGGTACGGCCTCCCGATGCTGTGCACCGCCGAGCCCTTCACCGATCCGTCGGTCCGGCAGGCGATGAAGCTCGCCTACGACCCCCAGGCCGTGCTCGACGTCGCCCTCCAGGGAGCCGGGGTCATCGGGAACGACAACCCCGTACCCCCCGAGGAGCCCTACTGGACCGACTACCGCGTCGAACGGGACCCCGAGCACGCGCGTTTCCTGCTCCGCCGAGCCGGGCTGGAAGGCCTTCGCCTCGACCTGCACACCTCCGCCTACGACCCGGTCTTCACGCCGATGGCGTTGGCGTTCCGGGACTCGGTGCGGGAGGCCGGGATCACCCTCGACGTCCGGACCGCGGCCGCCGAGTCGTACTTCTCCCAGATCTGGATGCAGAAACCACTGATGGCGACCTACTGGTACACCGGCCGGCCCATCGAACAACTCCTCAACCAGATCTTCCGAGGTGGTTCGAGCTACAACGAGACGGCCTGGGCCGACGACCGCTTCGACGGGCTCCTCGACGAGGCCAGGGGGGAGATGGACGCCGACCGCCGCCGGATGCTCTACCAGGACGCCCAGCGGTACGTGGTCGACCACGGTGGCTCGATCACCCCGGTGTTCGCCGACCGCCTGGTGGGTCTCTCCCGTGACGTCCTCAACTACCGGGAGCACGGGTTCGAGTTCGACTACCTCAACATCGGGCTGCGGAGGTGACCGGCATGCTGTCCTTCGTCGCCAGACGACTGTTCTCCGCGCTGCTGACCATCGCGCTGTCCTCCGTGCTCATCTTCCTCGCGCTCCAGGCCCTCCCCGGCGACGTCGCCAGCCAGATCCTGGGGCGGGACGCGACCCCCGAGGCGGTGGCGACGCTGCGGGAGCAGCTCGACCTCGACCAACCCGCCTGGCAGCGCTACCTCGAGTGGGTCGGGGGCGCCGTCACCGGGGACCTCGGCACCTCCCTCGCCTCGGGGGAGCCGGTGGCGGCGGAGGTGGGCCTGCACCTGCGCAACACCCTGCTCATCGCCGTGGTCACCATCCTCGTCGCGGTCACGCTGTCGGTGGTGCTCGGCGTGCTCGCCGGCCTCTACCGCGACCGCTGGCCCGACACGCTGATCTCCGGGCTCAGCCTCGTCGGCATGAGCGTGCCCGAGTTCGTGGTGGCGACCCTGCTGGTCCTGGCGCTGTCCATCACCGTGCCGGTGCTGCCCGCCGTGGTGCTCGACGGGCCATCGGCCAGCATCGGGGAGCTGCTCCCCGCCGTCTGGTTGCCCGCCGCCGCCCTCGGCGTCGCGATGACCGCCTACATCGTCCGCATGGCACGCACCAGCGTGATCGACGTGATGGCCGGGGAGTTCGTCACGACGGCCACCCTCAAGGGGCTCGGGCGCTGGCGGGTGGTGACCCGGCACGCCCTGCCCAGCGCGCTGCTGCCGACGCTGAACGTGATCGCCATGAACATCGCCTGGCTGGTCGGGGGTGTCGTCGTCGTGGAGAACGTCTTCAACTACCCGGGGGTGGGCAGTCTGATGCTCCAGGCGGTGCACAACCGCGACCTGCCGATGTTGCAGGCGATCGCGCTGATCAGCGCCACCGTCTACGTGCTGTGCAACCTCGCCGCCGACCTCGGCGCGATGGCGCTCAACCCGAAACTGCGGAGCAGGGAGCAGGTGGGGCTGCGATGAGCGGGACTGGTACCGACACGACCGGGCGGCGAGGAACGCTCACCGGTCTCCTGGGAGCGTTGCGGGGTTCGACCACGGCGTGGGTGGGCCTGGCGCTGGTCGCGGCGCACCTGCTGGTCGCCCTCCTCGCCCCGCTGGTCGCCCCCCACTCCCCGGTGGAGAACGACCCGGCCAACGCCCTCGCCGGGCCTGGCTGGGCGCACTGGGCCGGCACCGACCAGTACGGACGTGACGTCCTCAGCCGCGTGCTGCACGGCGGGCGCTACGCCCTGATGGTGTCCTTCGGGGCCACCGTCCTCGCCGTGGCCCTGGGCACCGTGATCGGTTGCGTGGTGGCGTTGCGCGGGGGTTGGTTGGACAACCTGGTGATGCGGGTGATGGACGCCGTGCTGTCCATCCCGCCGGTCCTGGCCCTGCTGGTGGTCGTGACCGTGCTGGGGGCGGGCCCGCTGGTCATCGTCCTCGCCGTCAGCCTCGTCTACACGCCGGCGGTCACCCGCGTCGTCCGGGCCGCCGCCCAGGGGGTGGCCCCCAGCGACTACGTCACCGCGGCCAGGGTCCGGGGCGAACGGACGACGTCGATCCTGTTCCGGGAGGTGCTGCCCAACATCGTCGACGTGGTCTGCGTCGAGTTCGCCATGCGGGCCTCCTGGGTGATCCTGCTGATCAGCTCGCTGTCCTTCCTGGGCTTCGGCGCGAACCCGCCGACGCCGGACTGGGGGCTGATGGTCGCGGAGAACAGGACGGCGATCACCGTGGTGCCGATGGCGAGCCTGGCGCCGATCATCGCGCTGGCGACCCTGGTCATCGGGTTGAACCTGGCGGCAGACGGGTTGTCCAAGGCTTGGGGAGTCGACCGGGTGCGGAAGGGGCGCGCATGACCGAGCGGGAAGCGACCGGCGGGGCGCCGGTCGTCGAGATCACCGGGCTGACCGTGTCCTACCGCTCCGCGGGCCGGGACGTGGTCGTCGCCAACGAGGTCGACCTGGCGGTGCGCGCCAACGAGACGGTGGCCGTGGTGGGGGAGTCGGGGTCGGGGAAGTCGACCGTGGCCGGCACCGTGCTCGGCCACCTGCGGCACGGTTCGCGACTCGCCGGCGGCCGGGTGCTGGTCGACGGGCAGGACGTGTTCGCCCTGCCGCCCCGGCAGCTCCGCGCCCTGCGGGGCGGGACCGTCGCGATGGTGGCGCAGAACGCGGGACAGGCGCTCACCCCGTCGATGCGGGTGGGACGCCAGGTCGCCGAAGCGCTGCGGGGCCGGGGGCTGGACCGCCGCGCGTTGGACGCCGCCGTGGTCGAGCTGCTCGACCAGGTACGACTGCCCAACCCGGCGGAGCTGGCCCGGCGGTACCCGCACCAGCTCTCCGGCGGCCAACAGCAGCGGGTGGCGATCGCGATGGCCGTGGCCGCGCGCCCCCGCGCGCTCGTGCTCGACGAGCCCACCACCGGACTGGACGTCGTCACCCAGGGCGGGATCCTCCGCCTGCTCGACACGCTGAGCTCCGAACTGGGCCTGGCGACGGTCCTGGTGAGTCATGATCTCGGGGTGGTGGCGAGCATGGCGGACCGGGTGCTGGTGATGCGCCGGGGTGAGGTCGTGGAGGAAGCCGACACCGAGCGGCTGTTCGCCGACCCGCGCCACCCCTACACCCGGACCCTGCTGGCGAGCGTCCCCAGGATCACCGACGGGGGTCTCGTCGAGGTGGGCGAGGACGGCGGCCGCACCGTGCGGCGGCGCGAGCCGGTGGCGGACGCACCACCCGTCGTCTCCCTGCGGGACGTCCGCATCGGGTACGGGAGGCGCCGGCGCACCCGCCGAGCCCACGCGGAACCCCGCCCCGCCGTCGACGGGGTCTCCCTGGAGCTGCGCCGTGGCGAGGTGCTGGCGCTGGTGGGTGAGTCGGGCAGTGGGAAGACCACCCTGGCCTGGTCGCTGGCCGGCCTGCGCCCCCCGAGCGAGGGCGAGATGCGGTACACCGACCACGGGCGGTCCGACGACCTCGCCCAGCCCGCCGCCCGCCGGGCCACCGACCTGCGCCGCCGGGTGCAGCTGGTCTTCCAGAACGCCGACACCGCGCTCAACCCGCGTCGGCGCGTCGCCGAGGCGGTTCGGCGTCCACTCCGGATGTTCGGCCTGGCGCGTGGCCGCCGGGAACTGGACGAGCGGACCCGAGGGCTGGTCGCGGACGTCCACCTGGACCCGGCCCTGACCGAACGGCTGCCGGCCCAGCTCTCCGGCGGCCAACGGCAGCGCGTCGGCATCGCCCGGGCACTGGCGGGCGAACCGGACGTCGTGATCGCGGACGAGATCACCACCGCGCTCGACGTGTCCGTGCAGGCCTCGATCCTCGCCCTCCTCGACGACCTCCGGGCGCGACGGCGGCTGGCCTGCCTGTTCATCAGCCACGACCTGGCCGTGGTGCGGGGCATCGCCGACCGCGTCGTCGTCCTCCGGCACGGTGTCGTCGTCGAGGAGGGCCCCACCGAAGCGGTCTTCGCTGGCCCCAACCACCCGTACACCAGCACACTGCTCGCCGCCGCGCTCGAACCCGACCCGACCTCGGCCCGCCGACGGGCCGAGAACCGGGACGCGCCACCAGTCCAGTGGGCCGATGACGCGGCCGACGGGGCGGTGTGGGAAGAACTAGGGGCAGGCCACCGAATCCGGCGGTGGCGGGAGGTCGGCAAGGAGGACCGGTGAGATACCGCGAGGAGTTCGCCCGTGACGTCGAGGTCGAGGACACCTGGATCCCGATGCGGGACGGCACGCGGTTGCACGCCCGCATCTGGCGTCCCGTGGACGCGGTCGACCGGCCGGTCCCGGCGCTGCTGGAGTACCTGCCCTACCGCAAGGGGGACTGGACGGCCCCCCGGGACGCCCAGCGCCACCCCTGGTACGCCGGCCACGGCTACGCCTCGGTGCGGGTGGACCTGCGGGGCAGTGGCAACTCCGAGGGCGTGATGCGGGACGAGTACTCCGAACAGGAACTGGCCGACGGCGTCGACGTCGTCCACTGGCTCGCCGAGCAGCCGTGGTCCACGGGGCGGGTCGGCATGTTCGGGATCTCCTGGGGCGGCTTCAACTCCCTCCAGGTCGCGGCGCTGCGTCCCGAACCGCTCAAGGCCGTCGTGACCGTCTGCTCCACCGACGACCGCTACGACAACGACGTGCACTACGTCGGCGGCGCCGTCCTCGGCATCGACATGCTGGCGTGGGCGGGCACGATGTTGGCCTTCACCTCCCGCCCGCCGGACCCGGCCGCCGTCGGGGACCGGTGGCTGCCGATGTGGCGGGAACGGCTCGACGCGCTGGAGCCGTTCCTGCACACCTGGTTGGCCCACCAGCAGCGGGACGACTACTGGCGGCACGGCAGCGTCTGCGAGGACTACTCGGCCATCGACGCCGCCGTCCTCGCCGTCGGCGGCTGGGCGGACCCCTACCGCGACACGGTGCTCCGGCTCGTCGAACACCTCGACGCCCCCGTTCGGGGCATCATCGGCCCCTGGGCGCACCGCTACCCGGACATCGAACTGCCGCCAGGACCCGCCATCGGGTTCCTGCAGGAGACCCTGAGGTGGTGGGACCACTGGCTCAAGGGCGAGGACAACGGCGCGATGGACACGCCGCCGCTGCGCACCTGGATGCAGGAACCCGTCCCACCACGAACCAGCTACCCGGAGCGGCCGGGGCGGTGGGTTGGTGACCC
The DNA here is from genome assembly GCF_002895405.1 of Actinoalloteichus sp. AHMU CJ021. Taxonomy (NCBI): domain Bacteria; kingdom Bacillati; phylum Actinomycetota; class Actinomycetes; order Pseudonocardiales; family Pseudonocardiaceae; genus Actinoalloteichus; species Actinoalloteichus sp. AHMU CJ021. Next base: position 5,087,630 of record NZ_CP025990.1, read on the forward strand.
CAGCTGGCCCTCCCCCTCCGTGAACTGGCAGACCCGCCCGTTCGCGGGGGACCTGCGGGGACCGGCCACGATGGGCGACGGGCGCGTCGTCATCTCCAGCCCCCAGCACACCGGGGTGGACGCCGGTCGCTACTTCCCGTTCGGCAACGCCACCGACCTGCCACCCGACCAGCGGGAGGAGGACGGCCGGTCGACCTGCTTCGACTCGGCCCCCCTGACCGAGCGGCTGGAGATCCTCGGGCGGGCCAGGGTGCGGCTCCGCATGGACTGCGACGTCACCAGGGCCAACGTGATCGTCCGGCTCTGCGACGTCGCCCCCGACGGGTCCTCCACCCTCATCAGCCGGGGCGTGCTGAACCTGGCGAGCCGGGACGGCCGGGACCGGGCGGTGCCCTGGCACCCCGGGACGAAGGAGGACGTGGAGGTCGAGCTGACCGCCACCGGGTACGCCGTTCCCGCCGAGCACCGCCTGCGGGTCGCGGTGTCCACCGCGTACTGGCCCTGGGTCTGGCCCCAGCCCACCAGCCCGGTGCTGCGGGTACGAGCCCAGGACAGCGCGCTGCTGCTGCCCGTGCGGGACCCGGGGGCCGACGCGGGTGCCGCCCCGATCGAGTTCGAGGAGCCGGAGCAGGCGCCGCCGCTGCCCGTGCGGTCCGGTCTCACGCCGGATCGCCCGGAGCGGGTCGTCCGCCACGACGTCGCCACCGGCGAGTGGACCCTCCAGGTGGACCCCAACTACGGGGGTTCGCGGACCTTCCCCGACGGGATGGAGTACTCGGAGAGCGCCCTGGAGACCTACCGCATCCGGGCGGACGACCCCCTCTCCGCCTCCGCCACCTCGACGTGGACCATCCGGTTGCGGCGGGAGGACTGGGACGTGCGGATCGACACGAAGTCCGACCTGCGGGCCACGGCGGACGAGTTCGTCCTGGAGAGCCGGGTCACCGCCGTCGCCGACGGCGAGACGGTCAGCGACCGCACCTGGCACCGCCGACTCCCGAGGACCTCGGGTTGAGCGCAGGGTTCCCGGGGTCCGCGACCTCCGAGGTCGCGGACCCCGCCCAGGATCACGCGGACGGCGACCTCCCGACGCCGGGAGCCGGGCGGGCGTCGCCGCCCCCCGCCGCCCGGGTCTCCGAACCGCGAACCGGCGCCGGGTCGGAGACTCCCGCCCGGGACGGGGCGGTGGACGGGGGATCTCCCGAGGACGGTGCCGAGGCGGGTCGGGACGGGCAGCCGACGATGGCCACCGACACCGGGGTGGCCGTGGCGGAGACCCCTCCCGGGGAGCAGCCGAGGGCGCGGCGAGGACGCCGGGCGGTCACCCCGGCTACCAGGACCCGCCAGCCCACCGAGGTGCGCCGCCGACTCGTGCTGGAGGCGGCGCTCCCGCTCATCGGCGAACGCGGCCTGGCCGGGATCGGCATCCGTGACATCGCCAGGGCGGCCGGTGTCTCGGTCGGCACGGTCACCTACCACTTCCACAGCGTGCGGGAGATCCTGTCCGAGGCGATCGCCCTGGAGATCGAGCAGTACTACGATCCGGTGCTCGCCGAGGCGCGTCGCAGCAGGTCCGCCGTCGAGGGGTTGCGCGGGCTCGTCGAGGCGGCCTTCACCGAGGACACCGCTCGGCACTGGCGGTTGTGGTTCGACTACTGGAGCGCCGGCCGGCACGACGACGCCTTCGCCGACCGCCAGTCCGGCCGGTACGACCGGTGGCATGCCCAGATCCTGGAGTTGATCCGGCGTGGGGTCGCCGAGGGGGAGTTCGGCTGCCCGGACCCGGAGGAGTCCGCCGTCCACCTCGTGGCGCTGATCGACGGTCTCGCGCTGCAACGGTTGCGGCAGGCGCCGCCGCTGAGCGCCGAGCGGGCCCGGCGGCACCTCCACCGGTTCGTCGAGACCGAGCTGCGCCTCCGGCCCACGGGGGACTGAGGGGACACCCCGTGCCGGGCCGGGCTCCGTGCGCTGAGCGCGGGCCACGGCAGGCTTCTCGCGAGTGCGTGCGACACCCAGGGGCGCGGTGAAACGCACAGGATGGGCCAGCGGATCGACCACCGCGTTCCCTTGCGAGACGGCGGCCGGGACGTACCGTCGCCTTGACCTGACCAACCCGTCCCCGGCCGGTGAACATCTCTCGGCGGGTTCGGGCGCTGGTGGTCGCGGCGACCGTGGCGCCCACCCGGGACGTGCTCCCGGCGGCACAGTGGCTCGTGGACGGGGAGGCAGTATGACCGCGCTCGCCGGTTCCCTTCCCCGACCGCTCTCTGACGACGTCTCGACCGGGCGGATCCGCGCCCACCAGCAGCACGCGGACAGCGTGGTCACCCTGTACCGGCGCCCGCGCCCGCCCGACGATGAGAAGGTGGCCGCGCTGGTGACGATGCACCGACGTGGATGTGTCCGATGGGCGCGCAGCATCCAGGTGCGACGGTACGGCGGACGAAGTCCGGCCGGGACCGACTGGGCGCATGGAGGAATCCCCGTATCCAGTATCAACTGGATACGGGGATTCCTCCTGCTCTATTCCTGGAACTCGAAGTAATCCAGGATGATCATCAGCAGCGGTGTCAGCCGGCCCACCAGCGCACGCCCTCCTTCGGTGAGCTGGTGGCGCCGCAACACTGGCGCCCCGGGGGCAGGGCTGGCGCGGGCCACGCCCCGCAGCAGCAGGTGACGACGCTGGAGGTGCTTGCGGATTGCCTCCCACGCCGGGTGGGACAGCCCCACCTGGTGGCGTACCGCGCTGGCCGTGGTGGGGCCGTCGGCGACGATCTCCAGCACGGCCGCGCCGGCCACGGTCAGCCCGTGCACCCGGCAGGCCGTGGCGGTCAGCACCGTGACCGGCGCCGACCGGTCGAGGCGTCCCGCGAGGACGGCGTGGGTGAGCCGGGTGGCGGGCGCGTACGGGCTCACCACGGTTCCCCCTCCCTGTTGTGGGGGAACCAGCAGGCCAGGCAGAACTCCACCCCGGGGGTGAGCAGGCTGAGGAGTTCGGTATCGGCTGCTGGTGCCCGGATGCCGCATTCCGTCCACACGTCGACGTCGGTGCGTTCCCGCGTCAGGTGAGCCGCCGTGTATCCGGGCACGACCAGCGCCGCGAACAGGTCAGGTTTCATGATCTGCGCACAGTGCCCGCAGGGCTGGTACGGGATCTCGTCTGGTCGTTCCTCGTGGCCCACGACGACCGCGTGTCCGCAGACGGTGTGGACGGTAGTACCGGTGAGGTGTTCGCCGTAGGTGCCGATTACCAGGTGCCGCCACCACAACCAGCCGGCAGGTGGTCGCGCGTCGATCCGCCAGACCGGTGGCAGACTCCCCGGCCCCACGAATCGGTGTACATGTCCATTCATTGAGCGTCCCCCGACAACGGTCAACAGGATCAGGCGGCCAGGGCCGCCAGGATGGCCAGAACCGTGACCGCGGCCAGCAGGGCCAGGGCGACCACGCGCGCCACCGTGGCGATACGCCGACGGCGCCGACGACGTCGCTGCGCCTCGAAGGCACGCACCGCGAGGAGGTCGCGTGCCCGTGCGGTGTCAGCGAGGTCCCCGCCGTGACCGGTCACCGGGTACCCCCACCCGTCAGCGAGCGGAAGCTTCGCGTCGCGGGGTCGTACTCGACAGCTCGGTGCTTGTCAGGCTCCGGTGGCAAGCCTCGTTCCGCGAGCCACGCCGCGCCCCGCAACAACAGGGCTACGCCCATCCCCGACACGACCAGCCAGACCAACGCCCACATAGCGGCCCCTTCTGCCGTTTGGCTGCTGTATCCGATACAGCTCCACTGTCCACGTAAGAGTTGCTGTGTCTCACACATCGCGTCTAGTGCCCAGTCGAGTGAACTGTTACTGGTACGTATGTCGATCCACTAGGCTGCTGCCATGTCACGGACACTGCGAACACCCGTCGCGCGGGCGCTGGGAGCAGCCATCGGCCGAGCGCGCACGGAAGCAGGCGTTGGAGTTCGCGAACTTGCGCGCCTCGCGGGGAAGAACGGGGCGTGGGTGAACCGCCTCGAACGCGGTGAGGTCGAGTTCTCAGAAGAGATCCTGAACGAGCTCGCGGACCTCCTGGAAGTCTCCCTTGATGTCAAGAGGCGGTGGCTTGACCGTTTCGCCGACCTGCGCGTCAGCCCGTGGACTCCCAGCGCGGCGATTGATGACGAGCTGTCCGCGTTGATCTCGTACGAAGTCGAGGCAGACCACATCGTTAACGTCAGCTCGTACATTCCGGGCCTACTGCAAACTCGCGACTACGCTACGGCTGTCATCACTGCCGACGACGAAGCATCAAACATAGGCGATCTGCTCTACATTAGGGCTGGTCGGCAAGGTGTGCTCACCGGGCGGCGTGCTCCCCGCTACACCGCATTCTTGGATGAAGCGGCACTTGCGCGCCCTGCTGGCTCAAGTGAGGTCATGTCCGATCAAATCCGGTACATGCTTCGCGTATCGGAAGAGCCAAACATCACTGTGAGAATTATCTCATTTTCAGCGGGATGCTATCTCGGTCAGATCAGCCCGTTTATGCTCCTGACGTTTCCCGAGAACGAAACATCTCCGCTAGTCTACCTGGAGAACCTGCGTACGGCGTCATGGCTGGACCGGGAGCGCGACACGGAAATTTTCGTGCGAGCAGTCGAAAAGCTGCACACCATCGCGCTCAACGTCGACGAAAGCAATGACGTCCTGCTCAAGTACCAGGCGAAGTATGATGAGGAGAGTCATGGGCATCAAAACTTGGCGTAAGTCGAGTCGGAGCGGCGACAGTGGGCAGTGTGTTGAGGTAGGCCGCGCCGCCGACCTCGCGGCCGTCCGCGACACCAAGAACCGTGACGGCGGAATGCTGGTCGTCGACCGTGACACGTTCGCGGCCTTCCTCTCGGCAGTGAAGTCCGGCCGCCTGTAACCAGTCTCCAACGAGCCCTCGATCAGCGTCACACCTGGTCGGGGGCTCGTTCCACGTCGTTCACGAGAACCACGCGATATCGCCGAAGTCGACTTCGCGCCCGTTCTCCTCGTACTCCCGGGTCTCGCGTTCAATACGCGCCGCTGATTCCTCCGGTGTGCTATCCCAAGCCGCGAAGCCGTCTTCGCGGAGGTCGCCGGCGGTGATCTTGCCCTCGCGAACGAGTTGGGCCGCTATACGACCCGCCCGACTGATCAGATGCTTGTACTCCTTCCCTCCGAAGTGAACCATGATCCCGATGACGTCTGTCATCATGACGTAGTCATACCGGGTGAGATCGCACACCGACTCACGGACCTCGTGGTCAATATCCATCAATATCAATCTTTCGTTGCAACGTGTACTTTGAACACGTTCTGATCTGCATCTCGAACGTCGAGAGTGGGTTCATCCTTCGTTGTTGCCGAGGTGTATCGATACCCAATCCTAGTACCGTCCGAGTCTATGGTCATAATCCCGTTGTACCCGGGAACATCGATCCTACGAGCCCCCCGGGAGAGGGAATCGAATATGTCACGCACTTCCTTGGCGCTATCGACTTCGCGCACCACCGTGCGTCGTCCTCGCGGGGAAAGCCGCCCGATCCCCTCGCCTTCGTTCCTCGCGTACTCGCTCGCGGTCTTCCCTCGCCACGTTCCCACCGTCGGCGGCGCGGCCAGTGGCGCCGCGTCCGTAGGAGCGGTCGGCGCGGCCGGTGGAACTACGGACGTAGGGCTGGGCGGGGGTGTTACCGGCCCTGAGTGGTTTCCGCCTGCGATGGTGTCGAGGTAGTGGCGGATCAGGTCGGCGGACCGGCCGAACGCGGCGTACGCCTGCTTCAGTGGCTGGGCCGCGTCGGCGGCGGCCTTCACCGTCCACACCACGTCGTGGTGCGCTGAAGCTAAGAGGAGTTGGGCAGAGAGTTGGCAGCCCCGTTCCGCCCTGTCGAGCGCCGCGACCAGGTCGCGTTGGGCTTCCTCGATTTCCAGGAGGGCCGTGCGTGCCTGGGCGACGACGTCGGCGACGGACACTGAGCACCCCCACAAAGCGATTGCGGACAGTGATGGACCGTAGCAACAGGTGATGGCCTGGGGGTGCGAACGGCCTTGTTCGGTGTGGGGGAGGACCGTTCGAGGGGCAGCACGGTGACGAGCAAGCGCGGGAACCGCGAGAACCCGTCAGCGGAACCCGGCTTACTTCATGCCGTTGGACCAGGCGGTCTGGCGCTCCACGACCGCACTGGAGATGAGTCTCCAGGTTCCGTCGACGACAAGGGGGGTGGTCCACGTCGAGGTGCCCATCGGGTTGCTCGCTCCCGTCGGGGCGCGTCGGTGGATGTCCGAGTCGCGGTCCTCCGAGGTGCGAAGGGGCGAAGGAGGACGTGGAGGTCGGGCTGACCGCCACCGGGTACACCGTCCCCGCCGGGCACCGCCTGTGGGGCGCGGTGTCCACCGCCCGAGGGGGAGTTCGGCTGTGCGGACCTGGAGGAGTCCGCCGTGCACCAGGTGGCGTTGATCGACGGTCTCGCGCTCCAGTGGCTGCGGCAGGCGCCGCCGCTGACCGCTGAGCAGGCCCGGCGGCACCTGCACCGGATCGTCGAGACCGAGCTTCGCCTCCGGCCCACGGGGGACTGAGCGCGGGCGGCCTCGTCCCCCGCGAGCGCGACCCGGCGGGGCGGGATCAGCGCCCCGTGGGCGGTTGGCCCGTCAGGTGCTCGGTCACGACGGCGTTGGCGCGGCGGGTGAAGTCGAGCAGCAGTCGCGCCTCGGTGTCGTCGTAGCCGGCGATGAGTTCTCGGTAGGCGCTGCTGAGGCTGTCCAGCGCCGCGACGACCCGGTCGTACGGTCCGCCCCGCACGATCTCGACGATCACCCGTCGCCGGTCCGAGGTGTCGCGGCGCCGGGTGACGAAACCGCCCCGCTCCAGGCGGTCCACCGCCGCCGTGATCGCCCCGCCTCGCGACAGGCCGATGCGCTCGGCGAGCTGGCCGGCCGACATGGCGCCCTCCTTGTCGAGCACGCCAAGGCACCCGACGTCGGTGATGCTGATGCCGACGCGGTTGGCCACATCCAGATGGAAGAGCACGGCGCGCATCGCCTGTTCGCGCAACGCGTCGTACAGGGCGTCGGTGCGCCCGTTCTCGGTCTGGCCGCTGTCCGGGCTCATACCCCTCCTTTGTCTCTACTTTAGAGATGCTCTATTTTCGTTCTTCTCGGAGCGGACCTGTACTGGAGGGTGGATCATGTCAAACACCGCGAGATCGTCGTCGCCGCCGCGCGGCCGGTGGGCCGCGTTCGCGGTCGTCCTCGTCGCGGTCTTCATGGACCTCGTGGACGGCACGATGGTGAGCGTGGTCCTGCCCCGCGTCCAGGCCGACCTCCAGGCGACGGACGCGGAGGTCCAGTGGATCGTCGCCGCCTACCTGTTGGCCTTCGCGTTGGGCATGATCCCCGGCGGACGCCTGGGAGACGTCCACGGGCGCCGGCGAGTCTTCCTCGTCGGCACCGCCCTGTTCGTGCTCTCCTCGGTCGTGTGCGGCGCGGCGGCGTCCGGTGGCGTCCTGGTCGCCGGCAGGGTCGCGCAGGGATTGGGCGCGGCGCTGATGGTTCCGCAGGCGATGGCGCTGATCGTGCAGGTCTTCGGACCGGAGGAGCGACCCCGCGCCTTCGTCGTGTACGGAGCGGTGCTCAGCCTCGCCAACGTCGGAGGTCCACTCCTCGGGGCGCTGTTCCTGCACGTCGACCCGCTTGGCCTCGGGTGGAGGGGGCTGTTCTACGTCAACGTGCCCATCGGGCTGCTCGCCCTCCTCGGAGCGCTCCGCTGGATGCCGGAGTCGCGGTCCTCCGAGGTGCGACGCGTCGACCTGCTCGGGCTCGCCCTCCTCGTGGCCGCCACCTCGGCGGTGATGGTGCCGCTCGTGCAGGGGCGTGAGGCCGGCTGGCCCTGGTGGACGGTGGCCCTCGCGGTCCTGGCGGTGCCCCTGTTCGCCGCCTTCCACCGCAGCCAGCGGCGGCGGGGCCTCGGTGAGGACGCGCTGGTGCCGCCCGCGCTGCTGCGGCGCCGTTCCTTCACTGTCGGACTCGTCGTGATGTTCGCCGTCTACTCGGTCCTCTCCTCCCTGTTCGTCGTCCTGCACTACGCGCTCCAACTCGGCCTGGGCTGGACGCCGATGGGAGCCGCCCTGGTCGTCGTCGGGTTCCCCCTGGGCGTCCTCGCGACGACCAGCATTGCCCAGCGGTACGTCCAGGTCGCCGGACGCCGACTGGTCCAGGTCGGGCTGTCGGTCATCTGCCTCGCCACCGCCGGGCTGGCACTGGCGCTCGGGGACGTGGCCCGCTCCGGCGGGGCCTGGACCATCGCCCTGCCGATCGCGGTGATGGGCCTGGGAATGGGCCTGTGCGTCTCGATCCTCACCAGCATTGCCCTCGTCGAGGTGCCCGCCCGCCACGCCGGAGCCGGCTCCGGCGTGGCGAACGCGGTGTTGCAGTGCGGAGGTGCCTTCGGGGTGGCGGTGGTCGGAACCCTCTACTTCGGACTCCTGACCGCTGGCTCCGCGACCGCCTCCGACCACCTGGGTGCGGCCGCCGCCGCGCTCGGGTACCACCTGGTCGTCCTGGTGGTCTCGCTCGCGCTGACCCCGTTCCTCCCGCGTTCCGCCGTGGCCTCGGCCGAAGGAGCGGAGGAGGTGCCGCCCGTGACGGAGCGCTCCGCCACGGGTGACCGGCCGACGCGGTAGGGGTGGCGGGCGTCACCCAGCTCCAGGCCCAGGCCGTCCACCATCCATCACCCACACCTTCCCGCCGGGGTCATCGGGTGCGCTCCTTGGGCACGGGACGTGGTTCCCACGAGGACACCCCATTGATCCGTTCGGACCAGTGCGTACTGGTCCGAACGGAGTGAATTCGTCGTTGATCAGGAATTGTCGGACTCGGGAAGCATGATTCGGCGCATCACGGGTACCAAAGCAATCGACAGTTCGGCGACCACGATATCCGGGCTCTTTCCGGGGGTGTCGAAGAACGGCTCAGTCACGGAGGTCACGGTGGGCGGTCTCGTCAATCTCGTTTTCTGGTCCATCACGGGCGGCGTCCTGTTCCTGATGGCTGAGCGTGCCCTCGTGGGCGCCGCCCGCGACGCCGGCGGCGCGGCCGCCGGGCGGGCGGGAGCGGACGCCGGTTCCGCCGTCGCGGGCGGTGGAACGCCGGTGGCGGAGCCGAACGAGAACCCGCGTGACGGGCTGGCGCGACCCGGGGCGTCCGCCGCCGCGCGGTCCACGACACGGGGATACCGGCCCGTTTCGGCTGCTCGGCGGGGTTCGTCCCGCCCTGGGGGGTCCGTCAGGACCCGGCGCCGCCGGTCCACCGAGCGGCGGACCGACCCCCGCGCGCTGCTGGCGGTGGAGACCGGGGTGCTGCGACGGGCAGCCTGACCCGTACCGCGTGGTTCCGCCGAACGGGAACCTGTCGGTTCGGCCCGTTAGGGTGACCGGAACAGGCGGGCGGAACAATTCCGCTGGATTCGGGGGAATGCGAAGAAGTGCTGGCTCCGGATTCTCCGGGTGCTGGTGCGGAGATCGTCCCGTCGTTGGTCGTGGGAAATGGGCGCGGTCGGTCTCGGCTGCTCCGACCCGCCGCGAGCACGGGGGGTGGTGGAGTACCGACCGGGGCCGCGGGGCGCGCCGGGAACCCCGCCGTCGGGGTGGTCACGCCGGGCGGTGCGCGCGGGCCCGCCCTACCGGGTCAGCCGCCCACCAGCAGGTGCGACAGCTGCTGGGCGTTCGTGTGGGCGTAGTCGGCGTGGCAGTTGTTCATCACGACGTGGGTGCGGTCCGCCCGCTGGGCGAGGTCGGTGATGCGAGGCGCCCACTCGGCCAGCTCCGGACCGCTGTAGTGGTAGCCGAACCGTTCCTGGACGTCGCGGCTGGTCCACTTCTCCGAGTGGCCGTGGAACCGGACGACCGCGAGGTCGGCGGTGGCCGCCAGCACCGGGGGGATCGAGTTCGGATAGCCCTGGGGCATGTCCACGCAGACGTAGGGCAACGCGTGGTCGCTGAGGAACCCGAGGGTCTCCCGCTGGTTGGCCTCCGACATCCAGGTGTGGTTGCGGAACTCGACGCAGACCGGGACCGGAGCGCACCGGCGCTGGCATTCGAGCAGGTACTGCTTGTTCCGACGTCCGATCGGGAACCACTGCGGGAACTGGAAGAGCAGCCCGCCCAACTTCCCGGCGTCGAGCAGCGGTGTCAGGGCCGACAGGAACCGTTCCCACACCGACTCCACGAGTCCGGGGTCGGCGTCCCGCTGGTAGAGGTTCCTCGACCCCTCGGGTCGCAGGTCCTTCGGCAGGGCCGAGGGTTTCGTCGGGTGGTGGGTCAGCAGGGAGAACGCCTTGACCGTGAAGGTGAAGTCGGCGGGAGTGCGCTCCGCCCAGAGCCGGGCGGTGTTCTCGGCCGGCGAGGCGTAGTAGGTCGAGTCGACCTCCACCAGGGGGAACCGCGAGGCGTAGTAGCGGAGCCGGTCCTCGGCGGTCCGGGCCTCGGGCGGGTACCAGTCGGTGGCCAGCAGGGTGGGATCGGTCCACCCCGCCGTACCCACCAGGATCTCGCCCACGCCCCGAACGGTAGTCCCGGGCTCCGAGGGCGGCAGCCCAGCGCTCGGTGACCAGCTCGAACGGCCGGCCGCCCCGGCCCGCGATGGTGTTCCCACCCGTGGTCCGCCCCACCTCGCCCCGGGCGGGACGGCCAGTCCGGGACGGGCGACCATCGGCTGGCGACCTCGGCGCCCAGAGCGGCGTCACCACCGCCGCTCGGCGGTTCGCGGGGCGTCCCCCGCGAACCGGGCGGCCCCATCGCGGCGCGGACGCGTTCTGGCAGACTGGTTGACTGGGTGGTAACCGCTTCCACGCCCGGGAACCCGCGCGTTGCGCGAGGACGCGGTCGCGGCGGCGCACCCGACGGGCACGGCGACCGGACACGACGAGGTGAGGATTCTTCGTGCGACACACCCCGACGACAACGTCAGACAGCCCGCGAGGGGCGCGGTCCGCGTCGACGGGGGGCACGCGGTGAGCGGGCCCGACCACCGCCGACGGGCGCTCGTGGTGCGGGGCGGGTGGCCCGGGCACGAGCCGCGAGCCGCCACCGACCTCTTCCTGCCGTTCCTGCGCGGCAACGGCTTCGACGTCGACACCCTCGACTCCCTCGACGTCTACACCGACGACGAGCGGATGGCGGCCACCGACCTGGTGGTGCAGTGCTGGACCATGGGCGAGGCCACCGAGGACCAGGTCCGGGGCCTGGCCGACGCGGTCCGCGCCGGAACCGGTCTCGCCGGCTGGCACGGCGGGATCATCGACGCGTTCCGGGGCAGCATCGACTACCAGCGCCTCACCGGTGGCCAGTTCCTGTGGCACGCCCCGGGGCTGACCGACTTCGAGGTCACCGTGCGGCCCGACCACGCCCACCACCCCGTCGTCGCCGGCCACCACCGGCTGCGCCTGCACTCCGAGCAGTACTGGGTCGCCACCGACTCCCACAACGAGGTGCTCGCCGAGACCGTGCTGCCCGCCGGACCCGACACCCCGTGGGACCAGCCGGTCACGATGCCCGCGATCTGGACCCGCACGTGGGGGAGTGGCCGGGTCTTCGTCTCCACGCTCGGCCACCACCTGCCGGACCTCACCGACCCAGCCGTACGAGACATCACGGGAAGGGGGCTGCTGTGGGCCGCCCGTTGAACATCGGCATCATCGGAGCCGGCACGATCAGCCGGCGGTACGCGCGCACCATCGCCGACCGTCCCGAGTTGAACCTGACGGCCGTCGCCGACCTCGTCGAGGACCGGGCGACCGAGCTCGCCGCCGCGTACCCACCCGCCACCGCCCGATCCGTGGGCGAACTGCTGAGCAGTGAGGACGTGGACGTGGTGGTCAACCTGACCATCCCCGCCGCGCACACCGGGGTCAGCATGGCCGCGCTCCGGGCGGGCAAGCACGTCTACGTGGAGAAGCCGCTCGCCCTGGACGTGGCCGAGGCGGGGGCGGTGCTGGACTTCGCGGAGGGGCGGGGACTGCGGGTCGCCTGCGCGCCGGACACCGTGCTGGGCACCGGGTTCCAGACCGCACGCCACCTGTTGGACGCCGGCGCCGTCGGCGACGCCGTCGCCGCCACCGCGTTCTGGACCTCACCGGGACACGAGACCTGGCACCCCGACCCCGCCTTCTACTACCAGCCCGGCGCCGGACCCCTCTTCGACATGGGGCCCTACTACCTCACCGCGCTGATCAGCCTCCTCGGCCCGGTCGAGCAGGTGTTCGGGGCGGGGAGCCGCGCCACCGACACCCGCACGGTGGGCAGCGGCCCCCGGCAGGGGGACCGCGTCCCGGTCGAGGTGGACACCCACGTCTCCGCGTTGCTGCGCCACGAGTCCGGCCTGGTCAGCACCCTGATGGTGAGCTTCGACGTCGCCGCGTCCCGGCTGCCGAGGATCGAGGTGTACGGCACGGCCGGAACCCTGTCCGTCCCCGACCCGAACGCCTTCGACGGCAGCTGCGAACTGTGGCGGTCGGGGTCGGACGGCTGGGTCGAACAGCACCCCCAGGCCGGGGCACCGGACACCGAACGCGGTTACGGGCTGGTCGACCTCGCCGACGCGCTGGCCCACGACCGCGAACACCGGGCCAGCGGGCGGCTCGCGTTGCACGTCCTCGACGTCATGCGCTCGGTGCTCACCTCGAACGAGACGGGGTCGGGGGTCCGGGTCGCCAGCACCTGCGCCCGGCCCCCGGCGCTCCCGCTCCAGACCACCACCGACGGCGGTCTCGTCGGAACGACCTGACCGGGGCCGCGTGGTGGTCAGCCGGGCAACTGGCCACCACGCGACTCCACGGTGCGGGCCGCGTCCAGGGTGAGGGAGAACGGCGCGTCGCGGTCACAGGTCAGCCGACCGTCCACCACCCTGAGCTCGGCGACCTGCACCCGTGCCCGGCGCTCTCCGCCGGGCTCGGTGAAGTACACGAGGAAGGCCCGTTCCCCCTGCGTGATCGCGACCGCGTGGTGCCCCAGCCCGTCGTCGCCGTCCCGCACCCCCGGCCGGTCCAGGATCGGTTCGTCCTGGAGTTCCCAGGCGGTGAGGTCATCCGACCGGTAGACGGACAGACCGGACCAGAAGTCGTTGATCATCCAGTGGCTGCCGGCGAACGAGAAGACCGTGGGCCCCTCCTGCGGGCGGTCGGTGATCACCGGGCCGACCGTCGTCCAGTCGAACAGGTCAGGCGAGTCCGCCGCGTGGATGTGGCTGTCGTCCGCCTCGTCCTTGAACCACATGCGCCAGCCGCCCCCCGGTAGCGGGGCGACAGCGGCGTCGATCACCTTCCTGCTGGACAGGTCGAGTTCCGAACGGAACTCCCAGCTCCACAGGTCCGACGACGTGTAGTGCAGGATCAGCCGCTCGCCGACCCAGTCCGTGGGCACGCCCCGGACGTAGGAGACGAACATGTGGTACTGGCCCTCGTGCCAGACCACCTCGGGCGCCCAGTACGTGTTGCGCCCCCGCTCGAAGGCGAGGCCCTCGGCGACCCCCCGGTACAGCCAGGTCGCGCCCCCGTCCGAACTCGTCGCCACCCCGATGTCCGTGCCGTGCACCCAGGCGAAGCCCTCCACGTCGGCGGTAGCCCGCCGCTGCGTGTAGAACATCCACCACTCCCCGGTCGCGCGGTGGTGGATCAACGTGGGGTCGGTGGCGCCGTCGTACACGGGATCCCGGTACAGCGGAGCTCGGACGACCTCGTCCCTGGTCGGTGCGGTTCCGGCACTCACGTCGAGATTCCCTCCCTGTTCGGGGCCCGCCGCGACCCGTCCACGGCGGTGCGCCCCGGGGGCGGCCGCGGGTCCCCGGCCCGACGCTCCTCGCCGGCCGACGGGTGGCCCGGCGCCACCCTAGGCGATCGCCCGCCGCCCGCCGGGGAACCGTCCCGCTGGCACCCTCCCCGCCGCCGCACCGGTCCCCAGGGCATCCGACAGGCCCGCTGACCAGGCCGTTCGACCACCAGACCACCGGAGCGGCCGGCGACCGCCCGCCCGGAGGGGCGCGGGCGCCCGACCCCGCCGGCCCACGGGGGCCACGGGGATTGGCCGGGAAGGGCCAGACATCCGATGACAGGGCGGGCCGGCCGGGAGAACCACCCATACTCGGTCAACCAGATCCCGCGTACGACGCGCTCACGGCCGGGAACGGGCACGACGGCCGCACCGGCGGGCGCCGATCTCGGCGGGCCCCGACCCCGCGCCGTGGGGTGGCGGGAAGGGAAGCCAGGAAGGACAGCAACATGCGCAGACGTTGGCCTCTCGCCGTCGCCGCGGCGGCTGCGGTCGCGGTGGCCGGGTGTGGATCGCAGGACGGCGGCGACGGTGACGTCACCCTCCGCTTCGTCTACTGGGGCAACGACGACCGTGCCCAGGCGACGAACGAGGCGATCGCCCTGTTCGAGGAACGCCACCCGAACATCAGGGTGGAGAGCTCCTTCTCGTCCTTCGAGAACCACTTCCAGAAGCTGTCCACCGAGGTCGCCGGGGGCAACGCCCCGGACATCGTGCAGATGGACTACCGGTACCTGCGGGAGTACGCGGACCGGGGGGTGCTGCTCGACCTCGCCAGCGGCGAGGCGGGGGAGAACCTCGCGACCGAGGACATCCCCGACGAGCTGCTGGCCTCCGGTCAGCTCGACGGTCAGCTCTTCGGGATCCCCATGGCGCAGAACACCCAGGTCCTCATCTACGACAGCGAACTCTGGGAGGACGCCGGGGTCACGCCGGAGGACGGCTGGACCTGGGACGACTTCCACGCCGCTGCCCTCGCGATCAGCGAGGGCAGCGACGCGGAGCCCTCCGTGTTCGGCACCTCCGACTTCGGCGGCGCCGAGGACTGGTTCGAGGTGTGGCTGCGGCAGCAGGGCAAGGAGCTGTTCACCGACGACGGGCAGATCGGCTACGACGGCGAGGACCTCGCCGAGTTCTGGGAGCTCGCCGCCGAGTTCCGCGAGTCGGGTGCCGCCACCCCGCCGGAGATCAGCACCGGCATGGACGGCTCGATCGCCACCAGCCCGATGGGCAAGAACCGGTCCGCCTCGGAGTTCGGCTACGACAGCGGGTTCACCTCCTACGAGCAGACCCTGGGCCGCCCGATGGGCCTGGCCCCGTTCCCCTCCTCCGGTGACGAGCTCGGGCAGTACGCGAAGCCGTCCATGCTCGCCTCGGTGGCCGCGAACACCGACCACCCCGCCGAGGCGGCCCTGTTCGTCGACTTCATGATCAACGATGTCGACGCGGGCCTCATCCAGGGCACCACGCGGGGGATGCCGGTCAACGCCGAGGTCCGCGAGGCCGTCGGTGGTGAGTTGGAGGGCGCCGAGCTCGCGGTGTTCACCTTCGAGGAGGAGATCGCCGACCAGCTCGCCACCGCACCCCCGCCGCCCCCGCCGGGTGAGGGCGCCGTCAAGCGGGACTTCCAGCGCGTCAACGACGACGTCGCCTTCGGCCGCCTCACCGTCGAGGAGGGCGTCGAGCGCTTCCTCACCGACGCGAAACGACAACTGGGCGGTTGATCCACCGGCCGTGGTCGACGTCCGAGCCGACCAGCGCACGCGCACCCGGGGATGGGCGACCCCACGAGGAAGGACACCGGAATGACCGACGCCGTCGCGGCCCGGACCGCCTGGTTCACCGAAGCCCGGTTCGGCCTCTTCGTGCACTGGGGCCTCTACTCCCTCGCCGCCAGGCACGAGTGGGTCAAACTGCGGGAACACCTCGACGACGAGCACTACGACCGGTACTTCCGCCACTTCCGGGGCGACCGCTACGACCCGGCTCGCTGGGCGCGTGACGCCCGGCGAGCCGGTATGCGGTACGCGATCCTGACCAGCAAGCACCACGAGGGCTTCTGCCTGTGGGACTCCACCCACACCGACTACAAGGTGACGAACACACCCGCTGGCCGGGACGTGCTGGCCGAGTTCGTCGACGCCTTCCGGGCCGAGGGCCTGCGCGTCGGCTTCTACTACTCGCTGATCGACTGGCACCACCCCGACTACCCCTGGGACGGCATGCACCCCCGTTGGGAACGCGGGGGCGACAACCACGAGGGCGATCTCGACTCCTACGTCGACTACCTGCACGCCCAGGTCCGGGAACTGGTGACCGCCCACCGGCCGGACGTGTTGTGGTTCGACTTCTCCTTCCCCGAGCCGGCTTCCGGCCTGGACAACGGCAAGGGACGCGACCACTGGCGGTCGGCGGACCTCGTCGCGATGGTGCGGGAACTCGCACCCGCCACGCTCGTCAACGACCGCCTCGACCTCCCCGGATCCGCCGACTTCCTCACCCCCGAGGAACGGTCCCCGCACGACGACCTCGCCGAGCGGGGACTCCCCTGGGAGACCTGCCGCACCCTCAACGGGTCCTGGGGCTACGCGCCAGGCTTCCAGCAGTGGCTCGACGCCGGCCAGGTGATCCGGGTGCTGGTGGACGGCGTCGCGAAGAACGGCAACCTGCTCCTCAACGTCGGCCCGACCGCCCGGGGCGAGTTCGAACCCCGGGCCAGGGCCCTCCTCGCCGAGGTCGGTGACTGGCTGGAGGTCCACTCCGACGCCATCCACGGGGCCGGGCCGTCGCGGTTCCCCACCCCGGACGACTGCCGCCTCACCCAGCGCGGCGACCGGCTCTACCTGCACCTCTTCGCCTGGCCCTCCGGGCAGGTGGTGTTGCCGGGACTCGCGGGGCACCTCGAGTACGCCGCCTTCCTGCACGACGGCGCGGAGGTGGAGTTCACCGAGATCCGCGACTGGCGGCCCGACGTCCCGCACCGGGTGGCCCCCGGTCCGGAGGGGTCCGTGGTGCTGCGGTTGCCCACCGTTCGCCCCGAACAGGAGGTACCCGTCGTCGAACTCGTGCTCGTCGACCCCGGGCACGGAACAGCCTCGCCGGCCGACTGACGGCCGGGCAACGGGGAGGGGAGCGGCCGGGCACTCGGGGTGACTCCGCCGCACCCGACAACACCTCAGCCCGGCGAACGCCGAGGCCGAGGGTGGGCGGCACCGGACCGGGTCGCGCCGTGGTCGAAACCGCCGGCCTCCGGCCCCCGCACCGGACCGGTCTGACGGCGCAGCCGAGGCAACGCCCGCCGGAGATCGGCCAGGAAGAGGTCCGAGAGGTCCCTGGTGAAACCGTTGCGCACCACGACCCGGAGCACGGACAGGTCGGTGCGATCCGGTGGGAAGGTGTACGCCGGCACCAGCCAGCCGGACTCCCGCAGCGCCGCGGCCACGTCGAACACGCTGTACCCCGTGACGTCCTCGCGGAGGCACCACGTGAGGACCGGCAGCTGGCTGCCGTCGCTGACCAGGCGGAACGGCCCCAGGTCCGCCACCGCTGCCGCGAGCCGGGTGGCCACCTCCCGGCAGTACAGCTGCACGCGGCGGTAACCGGTCACGCCGAGCCGGAGGAAGTTGTAGTACTGCGCCACGACCTGCGCTCCCGGCCGGGAGAAGTTCAACGCGAAGGTGGGCATGTCGCCACCCAGGTAGTTCACCCGGAACACCAGGTCCTCCGGGAGCGCTGACGGTTCCCGCCACACCACCCAGCCCACGCCCGGGTACACCAACCCGTACTTGTGGCCGGAGGTGTTGATCGAGGCGACCCGGGACAACCGGAAGTCCCACCGCAGGTCCGGGTCGCAGAAGGGGGCCACCATGCCACCCGAGGCCGCGTCCACGTGCACCGGGACGTCGAGGCCGGCGCGCCCCTCCAGCTCGTCCAACGCCCGGCAGATGTCCTCGACGGGTTCGTAACTGCCGTCGAAGGTCGACCCGAGGACGCCGACCACGCCGATCGTGTGGTCGTCGCAGCGGGCCACCGCCTCCTCCGGGGACAGGTGGAACCGGGCGCCCGACATCGGCACCACCCTCGGTTCGACGTCCCAGTAGTTGGCGAACTTGTCCCAGCAGACCTGGACGTTGGCACCCATCACCAGGTTCGGGCGCTCCGTCGACGCGCCCGCCGCCCGCCGGCGGTGCTGCCACCGGCGTTTCAACGCCAGCCCGGCGAGCATGCAGGCCTCACTCGACCCCGTCGTCGAACATCCGACGGCCCGACGCGGGTCCGGGGCGTTCCACAGCCGGGACAGCATGTGGACGCACCGCTCCTCCAACTCGGCGGTCCTCGGGTACTCGTCCTTGTCGACCACGTTGCGGTCGGAGCACAACGCGATGAGCTCGTCCGCCTCCTCGTCCATCCAGGTCGTGACGAAGGTGGCCAGGTTCAGGCGCGCGTTGCCGTCCAACATCAGCTCGTCGCGCACCACCTGGTAGGCCACCCGGGGCGGGAGTCCCCGGTGCGGCAGGGCGTGCCGGGGAACCCGCGTCGGCTCCTGGGTGAACACCGGGTTCACCGACACCTCGTCGTCGCCGTCGGGCCGGTCGCCGGAGAGCGGTCCACGCGCCATGCCCGCACCGTACTGACGGGGTGGCGGTCCGGCAGGCTGATCAGCCTGCCGGACCGCCACGTCCACCGCCCGCGCACTCACCCCGCGCCGTCGGCCAGGGGCAGTGCCGCCTCTCCCTCGTCCGGGACTCGCAGCTCCCCGGTCCCGGGGTCCACCAGGTAGACCTTCGCCTCGGAGATGTCGAAGTAGAGACCGACCAGCCGCAGCCGGCCCTCGGTGACCGCATCCCGCACGCACGGGTAGGTCATCAGGTTCGCCAGCTGCTGCACGACGTTGCGCACCGCCAGCGACCGCTGGCACGCCGGTTCCGGCTCGGACAGGTCGTCGGCCGGCGCCGGCGGTGGGGGGACCACCAGCGGTTCGGCGTGGGCGAGCCAGTTCGACAGGTGGCTGTCCCCCTCGGTCCCGCCCCGCGCGACCGCGTTCATCGCCCCGCAGTGCGAGTGCCCGCACACCGTGATCGAGTCGACGGCCAGGGCCTGCACCGCGTACTCGACGGCGGCCCCGACCGAGGCGTCCCCGGGGGCGCCGCACGGCGGTACCAGGTTGCCCACGTTCCGGACCGTGAACAGGTCGCCCGGCCCGCTGGTGGTGATCACGTTGGGGACGACGCGGGAGTCCGCGCAGCAGAGGAAGAGCTGGCTGGGGCGCTGACCATTGGTCGCCAACTCCGCGAGGTAGGGGCGGACGAGAGGAGCGGAGTGCCGTTCGAACTCCCGCATCCCCAGGATCATCGGGTCCTCCCCGCGTTCCCGCTGCCGGGGGATCGCCGAGCGGGCCGGGTGCTGCCAGTGCCGCCAGGAGGCCAGCCACTGCGGCACGACGTGCGCGGGGCTCTTGCGCCGGCGGGGCCGCGCCCCGTCGGAGACGTGCTGGTACCACACACCGGTGGTCTCCTCGACCCGGACCGTTCCCCCCTGGCGCTCGTACTCGCGCCGCCACTCGTGCAGGGCGTCGAAGGCCGCGTGGTCCATGAAGTCGATGTGCAGTTCGACCGTGACCGATCCGCCGGGCGGGATGGCCCGCAGCCGCTCGGTCAACCCGGCGGCCCCGAGGAACACCATCGACCCCTGGACCCGCACCAGCCACTCACCGGAGCCCCGGTCGCGGACCTCCACCCGCTGGTGGGCGAGGCGGTACAGGCTCACGAGCACCGCCACCGCGATCCCGAGCAGCACACCGTAGAGCAGGTCGATGAACACCACGCCGAGCATCGTGGTGGCGTAGACGGGGAACTCCCGGTGCCGCCACAGCAGCCGTATCTGCGCGACGTTCACGAGCTTGGCGCCGACGACGACCAGCACGGCCGCGAGCGCCGCCATCGGGATCAGCTCGAGCGTGTCGGTCAGGAACAGGACGAAGACACCGATCCAGACCCCGTGCATCACCGCCGAAGCCCTGGTGCGCGCTCCAGCCGCCACGTTCGTGGTGCTCCGCACGATCACCTGGGTGACAGGCAACCCGCCGAGCGAGCCCGAGACCATGTTCGCGGTGCCCTGCGCGACCAGTTCCCTGTTCAGGTTCGCCCGTGGCCCCGAGTGCATCCGGTCGACCGCGACCGCGGCCAACAACGACTCCACGCTGGCGACGAGCGCCAGGGTGAGCACCGCCAGGACGATGGCCCCGACCGGTCCGGCCGGCATCTCGGGCAGCGCGAGCTCCCCGAGGGGGTCCTCCGGAAGCGCGACCCGGTCGACGTCGAGACCGAGCGCCCAGGCAGTGATCGTCGCCCCGAGCACCGCGACCAGGGCCGCCGGTACCGCCTTCACCCGCCGCAGCCGAGGCCAGCCCAGCATCAGACCGATGGTGAGCCCACCGATGACGACCGTGGGCAGGTGCGCGTTGGCGAGGTTCGGTACGAAGGCACGGAGGTTGTCGAGGGCGCCCGTCCGAGCCTCGGCCCCGAGGACCAGCTGGAACTGGCCGATCAGGATCGTCAGCCCGATGCCGGCGAGCATGCCGTGCACCACCGCCGGCGAGAGGGCCAACGCCACGCCCGCGACGCGGCTCAGCCCGAGTACCACCTGGAGGATGCCCGCGGCGACGACGATCCCGGTGGTCGCGGCCCAGCCGAACTGTTCGATGAAGCCGGCCACGATCACGACCAGGCCGGCGGCCGGTCCGCTCACCCCGAGCGGGGCTCCGCTGAGCGCGCCACCCACGACCCCGCCGACCACGGCGGCGACCAGCCCCGCCATCAGCGGCGCGCCGGTGGCCACGGCGATGCCCAGGGACAGGGGGAGCGCCACCAGGAACACCACCAGGGATGCCGGGAGGTCGTGTCGCGCCAGTGACGCGAGCCGGCCGGGTGAGGGGGCCCCTGGCGGGTCGACCGCGGTGCGTTCCCCGCCGTGCGGGTGGGACTCGTCGCGTTTCTGCATGGGAGACGTCCTTCGGTGTCATCACTGAGTGCGTCCGTTCGGGCACTCGTCGTGTTCGGTGGTGGAGGTGCGGCGTCGTCCGGAGCGCGGACCACGCTCCGGTGAGGTCCTGGGTGGGTGCGTCCTCCTCGCGCGACGACGGGCGTGGAGGGGAGGGGCGGGCCGGGTGGGCGCGGTGGTCCGGGACCGGTCGAACTCGCTCGGGGGACCGGCGGAGGTGCTGGTGACGCCGTGCCGTGCCGGACGAGTCAGGAGCCGGGGAGGGCCCGTCAGGCCGCCGGCCCGCCTAACCGGCGGCCGGGAGGTCTGGGGGAGTGGCGACGGACGAGCGCGCTCCTCATGGTCACCTCCACTGCTCCAGCGGCACGAAGGAGTGAGTCCAACTGCCGCCACCGGCTAGTTACATCTTGACCAAATTGGGCCTTCAAGACAAAACGAATCAACCAGTCGGGTTAAAGATTTTCCGCCGGATGCACAGCGTGGTGGCGCAACCCGAACGCGGGACTCACGTCCTACCAGTGAGGATGAGTAGACGAGCGGGTCACCTGCCCCAGGCTGACCTGGCCTGGTCGGACGTGCGCCCGACGGGCTTCCCGGGAGCGACCCGCGACAGTGGTCCGGCCGCCGGGCCTCGAACGCGACTGAACGGGAGCGATGCTGGTGGCAGCGGTGAGCGAGATGCTGGACGCCCTTGCCGATCTGCCCAGGCCCGCCGTCATCGCGGCCGCCGGCCTGCTCGTCCTCGCGGAGTGCACCCTCGGGCTCGGCTTCCTCGTGCCCGGGGAGACCGGCCTGCTGGTCGCCTCCACGACCGCGCGCGACGCCTGGACCTTCGTGATCCTCTGCCTCGTCGTCACGGTCTGCGCCGCCACCGGGGACTCCATCGGTTACTGGCTGGGACGGCGCTACGGGGTTCGGCTCCGGGAGAGCCGCCTGGTGCGTCGCATCGGCCTCCAGCACTGGGACCGCGCGGCCGAACTGCTCCGGCGGCATGGCGGCGGAGCGGTGTTCGCCGCCCGGTTCCTCCCCGTGGTGCGCACCCTCACCCCGGCCTCCGCCGGCGCCGCCGGCCTTCCCTACGCGCGGTTCCTGCCGGCGTCGATCTCGGGCGCCGCCTGCTGGGCGCTCCTGCACGTCTCGATCGGTGCCGCCGCCGGCGCCTCCGCCGAGTACCTCGAACGCAAGCTCGGCGTCGCGAGCTGGTTCGTCTTCGGCGCGATCGTGCTCGCCGCCGTGGTCGTCACCATCGTCAGGAAGCGCCGGAGCGCGGCGCGGGAACGCCTCCCCGAAGCCGACCCGGCGGAGGCCGTGCTGGTGGGGAAACCGGCCGGCATGGCCCCGGTCTCCGACGGACCACGCGAGCACACCGCAGGCGAACCGGACGACGCCGCCCCCCGCGGGTGACCCCACCTGGCAGCCGAGCACCGGTCCCGGCTGGGCCTCGGGCGTTCCCGCTCGCCTGCCCGGCGGAGGAGTCCCCCGGAAGTGGTCGTTCAACCCCCGACTGAGCTAACGTCAGTCAGACGTGCGGTACCGGATCATGCGGTGCGGACGGGGCTGCCCGGTCGGTTGGACCGGGCCATCGGAGTTCGAGAGCCACATCACGCGCCGGCGCGCAACGTCGACACCGGTGCGAACGTCCTCCTCCCAGGAGGAGGACAGCCGGCCGGCGCCAGTGCGCTGGCCGACCCGGCGCCGGAACCTCGTCGAACGCCTCCGTCCATCACCGGTCCTCTCGTGAGAGAGCGTGTCGCGAATCGTGTGGGTGAGCCGTCCTCGCTCGCCCCGTGGAAGGGGTTGTTCCTGCCGTGATCCTGGCTCGGGCGAAAGGCGCCTCCAAGCTGCTGGGTCTCTGTCTGATAGCCGGAGTGCTCCTCGCCGCCGTCTTCTTCCCCGCGGCAGCCGGCTTCGGCGCGGTGTCCAACCAGGCGGCCGACACCGTGAGCGGAACGTCGGCGGAGATGGAGAGCGCGGAACCCGCGGTGGTGACCACCGTGACCGACCGCGACGACAATCCGATCGCCTACCTGTACCACCAGAACCGGGTGATGGTGGGGCCCGACGAGATCTCCGACGAGATGAAGGCCGCCATCATCGCCGTGGAGGACCACCGGTTCTTCGACCACGACGGCGTCGACTGGCAGGCGACCTTCCGGGTGGCCGTCCAGAACCAGTTCGCCGGCCGCATCGAGGGCGGCGGGTCGACCCTGACCCAGCAGTACGTGAAGAACTACCTCGCCTTCATCGTGGGTGACGGTGACGAGGAGGCCTTCGGGGAGGCCACCGAGGCCACGATGGCCAGGAAGCTGCGCGAGGCCCGCATCGCCCTGGACATCGAGAAGCGCATGACCAAGGACGAGATCCTGACGGGCTACCTGAACATCGTGCCCTTCGGGAACGAGACCTACGGGGTGCACCAGGCAGCGCGCACCTACTTCGACACCACACCCGACCAGCTCAACCTGCCGCAGGCCGCGCTGCTCGCCGCCGTGGTGAACGCGCCGAGCGTGCTGAACCCCGGCCGGAATCCAGAGGACGCCCAGCGTCGCCGCAACCTCGTGCTCAATCGCATGGGTGACGAGGGCATGCTCGGGGAGACCGTTGAGGACAGCCGCCGGGTCGCCGAGGAGGCCAAGCAGGAGCCCCTCGGTGTGATCAACCCGCTCAACCGCCTGCCCAACGGCTGCGTCGGCCACGGCAACGGTGACGTCAACGGCTTCTTCTGCTCCTACGTGATGAACTACCTGCGCGAACACGGGTTCGACGACGAGGACCTCAAGCGCAACGGCTACACGATCAAGACGACGTTGGACCCGGTGGCGACGCAGGCGGCCAAGGCCGCGGCCGAGCAGGAGGTCGGCAAGACCACCCCGGGCGTCGCCAACGTGATGGCCGTCGTCGAACCGGGGCGGGAGTCGCACAAGGTGCGGGCGCTGGTCGCCAACCGCGACTACGGCGTCGACCCGGACCGGGGGCAGACGAGCTGGGACCTGCCCAGCGCGGTGATGCCCTTCGGCACGGGGTCCACGTACAAGATCTTCACCGCCGCCGCCGGTCTCGAACAGGGCTACAAGATCCACCAGGAGTTCGACTCCCCGGAGTCCCACACCTCGTCGGTGTACCGCAACGGCAACAACCCCTACGTCGTCACCGGCGGCATGGACCGCAGGGTCTCCCTCCAGGACTCCCTCGCCTTCTCCCCCAACACCACCTTCGTGCAGATGTCCGAGGAGATCGGGCTGGACAGCGTGGTGGACATGGCCTACCGGTTGGGGCTGCGCAAGGGCATGGACGGGGTCAACCACAACGGCACCGGCATCGACCCGGACTCGGACGACCCCCGGGTGAGCATGCCCCAGCGGGACTTCCTCAAGCAGAACAACATGGGCGCCTTCACCCTCGGCTTCACCCCGACCAGCGTGCTGGAACTGGCCAACGTCAGCGCCACCCTCACCAGCGGCGGCGTGTGGTGCCCGCCTTCCCCGATCGAAGCCATCACCGACAAGCACGGCAACCCGGTCGAGATCGAGGAACAGCCGTGCGAGCAGGCCGTCGACGAGGGCCTGGCCAACTCGATGGTCGTCGCCCTGAGCAAGGACGACACGGTGGGCACGGCGGCGAACGCCGCCAACGCCACCGGCTGGAACCGGCCCGCGATCGGCAAGACCGGCACCACCCAGGGACACCGCTCCGCCGCCTTCACCGGAGCCACCCCCCAGATGGCCGGTGCCGTGCTCATCTTCGGCGACGGCGCCTCGCCCCAGCCGATCTGCAGTGGCCCGCCGGTCACCGAATGCGGTGTCGGGAACATCTACGGGGGTCACGCACCCGCCAGGACCTGGTTCCGCGCGATGAACGTCATCCTGGAGGGAACCGAGGTCGCGGCACTACCGCAGGCTGATCCTCGCCACCTCTGACCTCTTCGGAGGAGAACGTCGGGCCTGCCGGGCGAATGCGCCCTCCGACCCGCGAGGCCCGGGTGGCCGTCCACCGGAAATGAGAGGATGGCCACCCGGTCGCCGGGCCCGAACCCCGCCGACCGGGCGAAACGTCCGCACACCCCCGCACGGTCCCCTTGACGGAATCGAGATGATTCACGCGTGCCCACTCGGGTAACCGGGGAGGGTAAGGGGAGAGTTGTCCGCGCGCAGCGCGTCCGACGGGTGGATGCGACCGGGTCACCCCTGCCGCGGGGGGAACAGAAGCAGGCGAGGAGGAAGCGGTGATCGGCGATGACACGGGAACGCGGCAGGGGACTCCGCTGGAACTGCGTCCTGACCACGCCACCCCGGAACGGGGTGCCGGTGCCGACGGAGGACCCGAACCGCTGCGGATGGTCGCCGCCGCCGAGGCAGCGGCCTTAGTGCACGTCCGCCGCACGCTGCGTTCCTGGCTGTCCGGGGCGGGAGTCGACGAGGACAGCTCGGAGTGCCTCCAGCTGGCCGCCTACGAAGCGCTGGCCAACGCCGCCTCGCACGCCTACCCGGAGGACGACGGCGGGTCGGTGTCCATGCGCGCCTGGGTGGATGGCCAGGTGGTCCACGTGGAGGTCGCCGACCACGGAACATGGCGCCCGCCGCCCGCCGACCCGGGAAGCCGGGGGCGGGGTCTCCTGCTGATGGAACGGTGCGTCGACCAGGTCGAGCTCAGTCGCACGGCGTCCGGGACCAGGGTAGGGCTGAGCAGGGCCGTCACGCTGCACTCGACGAGCTGAGGACCGGGGCGGCACCGGCCCCGCGTGGCCACCGGTGGCTCCGGCCGCCCCCGCCGGTACGCCGGGTGGCGCTCGCGAGGGCACGCGCGCTCCAGGCCGTCCGGGCGTGGCGACGAGGACGAGCCCTCAGGAACTGCCGGTCGCCTTCCCCCGGGCCCGACCGGACTCCGGAGGGGGAACGGGGGCTTCGCGGGCCGCACTCGGGTCGCCGGGCGGCTCCTCGACGCCAAGCCGAGCCCACGCGAAGCCGAGCCGGGGTTCGGGTGGCGCCGGCTGGCGCCGGTGCCTACTGGCGGGCCCCGCCGGTGCCTACTGTCGGGCCCCGTCGACGAACCGGAAGATGGTGTGCAGGCCCGTGATGCGCATGACCCGCGAGGCGTGGCGGTTCATCGCCGCCAACACGACCTCCCCGCCCCGGGGCTGCACCAACCTCCGGGCGCGGACGAGACTGCTCAGGCAGGCGGAGTCCAGGAAGGTGACCTCGGCGAAGTCCAGGGTGAATCCCGTCGCGCCCGAGGCGAGCAACTGGTCCACCACCGTGTCCAGCTGCGGCGCCGAATAGTGGTCCACCTCGCCGGACAGGCGGATGAACCCCACGTTCTCCGAGTCCAGCGTTCCCCGGGCGATCTCCGTCTCCGCGAGGACGTCGCAGTCGTGCTGTCCCGACTCGTCGGGCGGCTTTCTCTCGGCGGGATGACCTGTCATCGGCTGTTCTCCGGTGTTCGTACTGCTGCCTGGGTCCGCTGCTCCGGCGGCGTTCCGCCTGTCGAGGACAGCCTCCCAACGTGTTCCCCGTCGGGGACCTGGCCAAACCTACGGGTTGGTGTGTGGCGCGTCACTCCGACGGGTGAGTTCCCGCGTCCTCGGCCGTCCCCGGCGGCGCGCCGACCGATGCCGCCTGGATGACGAGGATCGCGATGTCGTCGTGGTCGTTGCCGTGCAGGAACTCGAAGACCCGTTGCTGCACCCGGTTGGCGACCGCCTGCGCCTGGAGGCCGCCGCACGTCGCCAGTTCCTCCTGGAGGCGTTCCTCCTCGAACATCTCCCCGGACTCGTCACGGGCCTCGGTCACGCCGTCGGTGTAGAGCAGCAGCGACTCGCCCGGGGCCAACTCCGTCTCCGTCTCGAGGAAGGACGCCTCGTCCAGGGCGCCCACGAGCATCCCGGCGGTCTCCAGCGACTCCACGGTCCCGTCCCGGCGCAGGACCAACGGCCGGGGGTGGCCCCCGTTGGCGAGCCTGATCCGGGCGCCACCGCCCTCGACAGTCGTCATCGCCCCGGTCACCACCGTGGCGAACCTGCCGTCGCCCGCCTGGAGCATGACCCGGTTCAGCAGCTCCAGCCTGGCCGCCGGCCCCGCGGACACGAGGGAGGCGGTCCGCAGGGACTGCCGGACCTGACCGGTGAGCACCGCCGCGTCCACCCCCTTGCCGCAGACATCACCGAGGGAGAACGTCCACCGACCGCCGCCCGGCTCCTCGTGGACGTCGAGGAAGTCCCCACCGATCCTGGTCGCCTCGGCGGAGGCGCGGTAGGCCGAGCCCAGTGACAGCCCCGGCGGTTCGGGGAGGGCGGGCGGCAACAGAGCCGACCGCAGCGACTCCGCGATCCTGGAGCGCTCCGAGTGCACCCTGGCCCCCTCCAGCGCTGTCGACACGCGTTGCGCGTAATCCCTGAGCAGGATCCGGTCGTGCCGGCTCATCCCGGGAGCGGTCGCCATCGCCAGCACGCCGTGGACGTCGGTGCCCGCCGTCAGCGGGAGGAGCATGATCTCGTCGTCCGTGTCGTCGGGCGGGCCCTGGGCCGGCAGTGACCGCGCGGCGGGAACGTCGGGCAGCAGCTCGGCCAGGAGCTCCTTGTCCTGCTCCCCGGGGTTGCCCGCCGGGTCGCCGAGGGGTTCCGCCGTGGGGTCCGAGACGGCGGAGAGGCGGCGCAGCACCGAGGTGTGTCGGGTCCGGCGGAGCGTGACCCCGTCCTGGCTGGCCGTCGCCACCATCGCGGCGGCTCCGTCGCTCATCGCCGCCGCGCAGTGCTCGGCGATGCGGCCCACGGGGAGCCGTGCGGCCAGCGACAGCACCCGACCAGGGCTCAGGGTGCCGGCGAGGGCCGCGCTGGCGTGGGCGAGGAAGGACTTCCGCCGACGCTCCGCCAGCAACGCGTTCTCCCGGTCCCGTTCCGCGGTGACGTCCCGGACGTACCAGGCGGTCAGGCCGGCGGCCAGCGCCGCGCTCCGGCCCAGCAGCTCGTGGTCCCGGTGGGTCGCGCAGAAATCGCGGCGCCCCTCGGCGAGCGCCTCTCGGAGGGCGGGCACGGCGGACTCGTCCAGGCGGGAACCGGGGAGCACTTCCGGGAGGAGCTCGCTCGCCAGTGGGTTCAACCGGCGGACGACGTTCTGGTCGTCCACGATCAGGATCGCGTCCGTGCACCCGGCGAGGAGGACGTCGAGGGCGCCCGTCGGCAGCAACAGCGCTTCGACCTCCGGATAGGCTCCGTCGTGGTGACTCGCGGGCTCCGGGAGTCGGGAGCGGTCCTCAGTCGTGGCCGCGCCGTTAACGCTGTCGCGAGACACCATCATGGTGGGTGGGCTCCTCCCGTCGAACCCCGAGCCTAGCCACACCCACCGTGTGTTGCTCGTAGGCCCGCGCGACCCGTCGCCGCGCCGCGTCCGACCGGTGGTGACGTCCGACCGGTCGGACGTGCGTCACGGCTTCGGCGACGTCACTCCGAGGGGATGCCGAAGGACTCCTGGGCGCGTTCCACGGTGGGGTGGATGGAGAGGACCCGGTCGAGCCCGGTCACCTCGAGGGGCCGCACGACGGTGCGGGAGTCGGCGACCAACGCGAACCCCGCCGTGGCGGGTGCCTCGTGGCGATGGGCGTCGACGAGGGCGGCGAGGCCGCTCGACCCCAGGAAGTCCACCCGGTCCAGGTCGAGGATGACGCGGTGGCCCGCGTCGAGCAGACCGAGGAGTTCCTCCCGCAGGCGGGGAGCGGTGAGCATGTCGATCTCGCCGCTGGCCCGCACCACAACGCCACCCGCCCCGCAGGGTTCGGTGGCGAGGGTGAAGTGCGTGTGCTCGTCCTCGGAGGTACCGGGCTGGCTGGCCTGCCCCAGAGCATCCCGCTCCGCGCGATCATGCATGGTCATCGTCCGTCCGTATCCCTTCCGACCGGTGGCGGCGGTTCGTCGCCGGAGCCGTCCGGAACAGGCGGGGGCGACCGCCACCCGGAGGGTGAGCGGGGCGCCGAATCCGCTGGTTCCGGAGCGGCTCAGGCTGCCGGACCAGCCACAGGGGGCCGTGCCGGGCCTGATCAACTGAGCTACCGCTGCCCACCGTATGTGGAAAATCGATCTTCCGACAAGTCGTGCGGGTGCATGTATACCGCCTGCCGTATCGACGCCTCGGACGTGGCTCGAGCCGGTGGCTCGGCCCCTCGGCCTCGGTGGACGGCGGTGGGCACCCGGTCCTCGGACCCAACCATCCCCACGCGGGCGGAGCAACCGCAGGCGCTATGGCGCCCGACACGTCCGCCGCCGAGGGGCGGTCGACACTCCTCACCCCCGGCGGTGTCCTCGGGCACCGCCGGCTCGGCGACCCACCCGGCGCTGGGCACGCTCGGGCCGGGGAGAGGCGGGCTCCCGGGACGCCGAGGCGACGGGTGGGCATCTCCGGTCCCACGTGGGCCGGCCTCCCGGTGCCGGCGGTGACCCGGCCCTCGGTCGCTAGGGCGTCGAACCGGGGTCACCGGAGCCGGGCTCGGCACCGGTGTCACCGTCGACCAGGCCGGTCGCCACTCGGCCAGGCCCCACCGGTGACGTCGGGGCGGCCTCGGCGAGTTCGAGATTGCCCACCAGCGAGTCCGTCTCCCGGACCCGCCAGCCGGGCGGCCAGGTGCGGTGCGTGGTGTCCGAGGGGCGCCGGACCAGGGAGGCGCGGAGGTCGATGTCGGGTTGCGGCAGTTCGGCCGCCCCGTGGAACTCCACCTCGCGGAACCTGGCCTCACCGGCGAAGAGGGCACCGCCGAACCTGGCGGCCCCGCGGAACTCGCTGCCGGTGAACTTCGTCTGACCGGCGAACTGGGCGTGCAGGAACCACGCGTCGCCGTCGAACCGGGACTCCTTGAACCGAGTCTCACCGAGGAACCGCGCGTTCAGGAACCAGGCCGGGGACAGGAAGCGCGAGTTCTCGAACCAGGCGTGGCCGTCGAAGGTGGCGTCGACGAACCACGCGGGCCCCTCGAAGGTCGCTCCGGCGAACCAGGCGAAGCCGGAGAACCTCGCCCCGGAGAGGCGCGCCGTGCGCGGTCGACAACCGGTGAGGTCCAGATCGACCAACACGGCATGGCTGAGGTCGACATCGATGTCGGGCCAGAAGGTCGCAGCCGGCCTCCCCGAGGCGTCCTCCGCCGGCCTGAGGTGGTTCGCCAGGACACGTTGCACCGCCATGCGGACCTGGAGCTCCTCCCTCGCCGCCAGCTCCCGGTCCGAGGGGTAGGGCCGGTCCGACCGCAGCTGGGGCGGCACGGCGAACGGCATGCGCAGGTACCCGCACAGGACGTCGACCACGGTCTGCCGCTGGTCCGGGTAGCACTGCCCCAGCTGGTCCAGCGCGTACACGCCCGCCATGCGGACGGGCGCCCGTTCGCTGCCGAGCTGGTTGGCCCCGAGCCCGTACAACTCGGTGACCGCCCGCCGGTCCGCCAGCGCCGGGCGGGGGGAGATCCGCCCGAACCTGCTCGTCGTCGGACGGGAGGAGTCGGGACCGGGGAGCACGACCTCCTCCCCGTCTCGCTGACGGTGCGGCTGAGAGGGCGCCCTCCTCGCCGAGCCGGGCACCGTCGGAGCCGCCTCCCGGGGGCGCCCGCCCTGAGCGGACCACCTGCCCACGAGGTGGACCGCGCCGACCAGGGCGCCGCACAGCGCTGTCAACGCGGCCGCGCTGGCCGCGGCCCGGACCGCCTCGAGGCGCAGGCGGAGGCGATCCGGCTCACCCACGTCGTGGGACAACCACAGGAAGAGGACGGGACCCAGGACGAGCAGGGCGAAGGAGGGCCACACGACGAGTCGCAGCCATCGCCTGGTCGTCCGGTCGGTGGCCGGTCGCCCGGGGCCCGCTGTGATCATGACCCCGTATGCTCGCGTGCCGCGAGCAGGATGGGAAAGCCCCGGACGAGTCATTCCCCGGTTACCGTCCGTGCGTCGGAGCCCGACACGCCGTCACGGGGGACCCCGTCCGGAGGTGGGAACCGCGCGGGTGCCGCGCGCCCGCCGCGCAGCCCCGGGATTCCGCCTCCACGGGTCCGCGTCGGACAGGAGGGCGACGGTGGCCTCCGGCTACCCGGCGGGCGTCACGAGACGGCGGCTGCGGACGGGAACCACCTCGTGGGGGGCCGTGCGGTCCCGCTCGGCCGACGCCGGGTGGACCCGAGTGCCATCGGCACCGTGATGGTGCGGCCGTCGCCGATCCGACCGACCCGACCGGCGAGGTGATCACGGTCCGTGATCACGTGCGGGATTCGGTAAGGGGAAAAAGGGGGATCGGTGGACGGCCGTGTCCCGGTCTACCATGGACGGAAGCACAGTGGACCCTTTTCCCGGCTCACGTGATCTCGTCGTGTGGTGGACGGGGAGAAGAAGGTGTTCGCGTCGCGGGAAAATGGGGGATTGCGAATCGTCCGGTCCCGAGATCCTCATCGGCGGTCCCCGGTTCCACGCGAGATCCCGGTTCGTCACCCCGTGACCCGCGCGGTGGGGGCGGGGGCGGCGGCGGGGTGCCCGTCCTTCGGTTGGCTCGCTGGTGCCTGATGGCGGAGCGCTCGACTGGGCCGCGTCCTGGTGGCGTCGTGGCCGCCGTCACGACGTGACCCGGTGGGTCCGAGGTCCTGCTGGTCCAGGGGCTTCAACCTGGTGGGCCACCCACCTCGGGGCGGCTGTCCGAGGGCCCCGAGACGGCGGTTCGGCGGGTGCCCGGAGCGGGTCCAGGGCTCGGGTGAGCGCCGTCACTCGGGCTGCCGACTGGTTGTGGGGGTGGGCGCCTCGGCGGAGGTGGATGACGCCGCTGCCAGCCGTGATGGGTGGTTCCCGAGATCGCGGGCCGAGGCGTCGGATGCCGCTGGCGCCGGTGGTCGGGGGTGTTGTCGGGGGGTGCGGAATATCCGGGCGAAGGTGGCGGTTTTGTCCTGCGGCTGGCGGTTGAATGCGCAAGAGATCGCGCATAGTGACCATTTGGCTATTTCGATCATGGTGAATGGGTGCGGCGTCACCCACACTTGCATTGATTTTGCTTTTTTGGTTACGGTCAGTCAGTACGTCACGGTTCGGTCACGGCGTATGGACGTGCAAGGGATGACAGATCGGTCTCCCTTCCGGGATCCCCCGCCCGAGTCCGAGTGGCCGAGCCTCCCCCGAGACGGACGAAAGGTCATCTATGGCTCGGCATCGCTCCCTGAGCGGTCACCATCCCTCGCCGGCTCTGCTGGAGGCACTGGCTCGGTCCTCCCGTCACGGCCGCGCAGCACATCGTCTGCCGCAGCTCCCGCTGCGGGAAGGCCACAAGTCCGCGGTAGCGGGCGCGTTGGCCGGGGCGTTCTTCCTCGCGGGAGGCCCGCTGGTGGCAGGCTCCGGCGTCGCCCTCGGCGACTCCGGCGTTGACACCGACGGCCGGCTGCCCGCGCTGGAGGTCCTGCCGATCCATCGGCAGGTCGACCAGCAGGAGGAAGCCGCCAAGCTCCAGAAGAACGAGGAACTCCAGGCCAAGCTGGCCGCCGCCGAACAGGCGGCCCAGGAGGCCGTCGAGCGCCGGGCGGCTGAGCAGGCTGCTGCCGAGCAGGCTGCTGCCGAGCAGGCCGCTGCCGAGCAGGCTGCGGCTGAGCAGGCCGCCGTCGAGCAGGCTGCGGCTGAGCAGGCCGCTGCTGAGCAGGCCGCTGCTGAGCAGGCTGCTGCCGAGCAGGCTGCGGCTGAGCAGGCCGCTGCTGAGCAGGCCGCTGCTGAGCAGGCCGCTGCTGAGCAGGCTGCGGCTGAGCAGGCTGCGGCTGAGCAGGCCGCGGCTGAGCAGGCTGCTGCCGAGCAGGCCGCGGCGAACGTCCAGTTCGTCAAGCCGGCCGAGGGGCGTTTCACCTCCGGCTTCGGCGCCCGGTGGGGCACCACGCACTACGGTGTCGACATCGCCAACTCGATCGGAACCCCGATCTACTCCACCACCTCCGGCACGGTGATCAGCTCCGGGCCGGCCAGTGGCTTCGGCCTGTGGGTCCGGGTGCAGCACGACGACGGGACCATCACCGTCTACGGCCACATCGACCAGTCCCTGGTCAGCGTCGGCCAGCGGGTGGGTGTCGGCGAGCAGATCGCGACCATGGGCAACCGTGGTCAGTCCACCGGCCCGCACCTGCACTTCGAGGTGCACGTCAACGGACAGAAGATCGACCCGCAGCCCTGGCTGGCGGAGCGGGGGATCTCGCTCTGACAGGTAGCGCCAGCGGACCGGCGGCCCGGTTCTCCCGGAAGGGGGGACCGGGCCGTTCGCCGTCCGCGCGCCGAACGCCCACCCCACCCGTCCCGGACGAGCTGGGACCGGCCTTCCGGCGGTGTTCACCCATCACCGTGTCGTCGGCGCGTCCCCTGGTCGTCGCCCCAGCACTCCCGGGGCGACCCGGACCACGACTGGCGCATACCGGCTCGCACCGGCACCCGACCGGAGTGCTAGCGTCCAGGCGTGCGTGACCTGCTGCTACGACCTCGGTGGCTGGTGTTGCACCTGCTGACCCTGGTGATCGTCCTGGCGTCGTTCCGGCTCGGCTGGTGGCAGTGGGACCGGTTCCAGTCGATCGACGGACGCGGCCTGAACCTCGGTTACACGGTGCTCTGGCCCTTCATCGGCGTCTTCACCGCGTACGTGTGGTGGCGCCTGCTGCGCATGGAGGCCGAGCGTGCCGACCCGGCGTCGCCCCAGCTCCCAGTGGTCCTCGAGGACGGCGGTGAACGGGCCGACGAGGCCGAGGGCACGGCCCCGTCGCCCCGCGTCTCGGCGAGGGCCGCCGCCGCCGAGGCGCAGCTCGCCAGGCTCCGATCCGGCTCCGAACCACGCACGCACGAGAACGACCGACCAGCACAGGACCACGAGGCCGGGCTGACCGAGTACAACGAGTACCTGGCGGCCCTGCGTCGAGCGGACGAACGACCGGGCTCCCCTGCCCAGATGGAGGCGACGTGACCTCGGTGGACAAGCAGCCGCAGACCTTCACCGTCCCGATGGGCGCGCTGACCCGGTTCAGGGTCCTCGCCTTCGTGACCGGGGTCTGCCTGTTGATCCTCGTGCTCGTGGCGATGCCCCTCCGCTACCTCGCGGAACACGACCTGGTGATGACCATCATCGGGCCGGTGCACGGGTTCGCCTACATGGTCTACCTGGTGTTCGCCTTCGATCTCGCGATGAAGTGCCGGTGGTCCATCAAGGGGACCGTGCTCGTCCTCCTCGCCGGCACCGTCCCCTTCTTCTCCTTCGTCGCCGAGCGGAAGGTGACCACCCGGCTGAAGGCCGGCGAGCGCATCTGAGGGTCCCCCGTCGAGCCACCAGCCCCGAACCGGACGGTCGGCCCGGGGCCGACCGCCCGGCGAGGGCGATCACGGCTCGCCACGGTCACGAACTCCCCACTCCACCCGGTCAGTCGGCGAGGACGTGCCGGTAGATGTCCACCATCGTCGAGGCGTAGCTGGCCGTCGTGTGCGCTGCCGCCCGCTCCCTGGCCCGCGCCCCGATGGCGGCGGACCGCTCCGGCGCTCGGAGCAGGTCCACGGTCCGGTCGGCGAAGGCGTCCGGGGACGGCTCGGTCAGTTCGAAGGCATTGGCGACCGCGTTGGAGGTGTGCAGCGCGGGGTCGACCAGAACGGCCGGCCGGCCAGCGAGCGCGGCCTCCTGGAGGACCAGGCCCTGGGTGTCGCTCTGGGAGGGGAAGGCGAACACGTCGCAGGCCGCGTAGGCGGCGGCGACCTCGTCCGCCGGCTGCTCACCGAGCACGTGCGTGCGGTCCGCGATGCCATGCCGCTTCAACATCCGACGTAGTTCGCGTTTCTGGTACACCGCGCCCACCAGGACCAGGCGCGCGTCGGGCAGCTCCGCCGCCACGCGCTCGAAGGCCGGCACCAGCAGGTCGACGCCCTTCTCCCGGTTCACCCTGCCCACGAAGAGCACCACCGGAGCGCGCTCGGGAATGCTCCACCGCCGCCGGAAGTCGGCAGCGGCGTCCGCGTCGAGGGACGGCCTGCTCACGGCGGCGGGCGCCACGAACATCCGGTCCTCCGGTACCGACAGGGTCGTGCGCTCCAGGATGGCCGGAGTGGGGACGACGACGGCACCGGCGTCCTCGAGCAGCAGCTCGTTCACGGCGTCGATCAGCGCCCGCTTGGCGTTCCGGCCACGCCCCACCTTGGGGACGGGGCGGTCCAGCCTCCGCGCGTACATCCGCAGCATCAACCGGAGCGCGGCGCTCGGCGCCCGGTACGCCTCGGCGTAGGCGTGCAGGTCCGTGTGGTAGGTGTGCACCACCGGCACACCCAACCTGCGGGCCGTCATGATCCCCAACAGCCCGGCCGGGCCGGGGGTGTGGACGTGGACGACGTCCGGTGCCCAGCCGGCCAGCTGGTCCACGTGCGCCGCTCTCGGCAGCACCAGCCGCAGGGCCGCGACACCGCAGGGAACCGAGTCCAGGGTCAGCACACCGCGTTCCGAACCCTGGGACGGGTGGTGGGGTACGACGAGCACGCTCTGGTGGCCCTGGTCGACGAGACTTCCGAGCAGCGTGCGCGTGGAGGTGACGATGCCGTCGCGTCGCGGGAGGTTGGTGTCGCTGAAGTGCATGACCCGCACCGGGGCCGGTTTGGCCTCCGGACGCAGGCGGCGAACCGGCTTGGGCACCGGCCGCGGCCGGGCGGGGCGCGGCGTCGGTCGAGTGGTGCCGGTCGGGTTGCCTGGTTGGGAACTGTCCATGATCCCCTCGGTGCGCGGGTCGTCTCGGTAGAGCCTGCGGTCGGGCGACCGTGGGCCACGGCGAGGACGACGTGGGACCCCTGCCGTTCCGCACCTGCCCCGGGAGCCGTCGGCGTGACGTCGCGTGGGTAGGCGGGCGCCGCTTTGCGCCGCTGTCGGGAGCAGGGTAGACGGCCGCTGTTCCCGTCGGGGTCTGCTGGTCGTGGTCGCAGCAGGACAGTGACACATCGGCGGCGGGCGAATCAATCGCCCGTCCGCCATTTCAGGGTCATCTCAGGGATGTCTAAGGGATTTGGTCCGCCGGTCACCCTCCGGTAACCTGCCGTGTGCCCGTCGTCGCGGAGAGTTGTCGGCGGGGTGGTGCCAGCCCGTGCCCTCCGCGCTCCTCGGGTACCGGACGTGG
Source organism: Actinoalloteichus sp. AHMU CJ021 (assembly GCF_002895405.1). Classification (NCBI taxonomy): domain Bacteria; kingdom Bacillati; phylum Actinomycetota; class Actinomycetes; order Pseudonocardiales; family Pseudonocardiaceae; genus Actinoalloteichus; species Actinoalloteichus sp. AHMU CJ021. The sequence continues at coordinate 5,123,552 of NZ_CP025990.1, forward strand.
TCGGGCAGGGGGCCGTCCCGGGGCGGGCCGGCCCGCCCGGTCCGCCGTCCCGCGCCCTCGGCGGCTCCGGGTCAGCGCCCAGCCGGGTCGTGGACCACCGCGTAGCCGTCCCCCGCGCGCACCGTGCGATGTCGGTCGGAGCGCCGCGGCCGTCCCCCCGGCCCCCGGTCCCACCCCGGACCGCCGACGTGGCGGCGTATGGAATCTTGGGACGGCTCCGGTTGGGGAGCGCGGATGCCGCATGTGGAAGCTGGAGCGTCGGTGGACCTACTTCTCGAGCGAACCGTCGAATCCGGGATGGCGCTCGTCGCCGCCGCCGGACTGGTCGCGTTGGCCAGCGTCCTGCACCGGGGGAGTTGGCGCCTCCTCCGCAACGTCGTGACCATCGTCCACGAGGGCGGTCACGCGATCGTGGCGCTGCTGACCGGTCGACGGCTCGCCGGGATCAGGTTGCACTCCGACACCTCGGGCGTGACGGTGTCGGTGGGACGGCCCCGAGGGCCGGGCATGATCGCCACCCTCGTGGCCGGGTACCCGGCACCGTCCCTCCTGGGGCTGCTCGCCGCCTACCTCGTCACCAACGGGATGACCCGGGGGCTGCTGATCGGCTCCGTCGTCGTGCTGGCCGCGATGCTGCTCGCCATCCGCAACCCGTTCGGCGTGCTCTCGGTACTGCTGACCGGGGCGGTCATCTTCCTGGTCGCCTGGTTCGCCGCCGTCGAGGTCCAGGAGGCGTTCGGTCTCCTGTTCGCATGGTTCCTGCTGTTCGCCGGTGTGCGCCCCGTGCGGGAGCTCGGGAGGATGCGCAACCGCCCGGACACCCGCGACTCCGACGCGCACCAGCTCGCCCGGCTCACCGCCGCGGGCCCGTTGATGTGGATCGTGGTGTTCCTCCTCATCAACCTCTCCGCGCTCGTCGTCGGCGGCGGTCTCCTGCTCGGCCTGCTCTGAGGTCCGGGACGAGGAGGGCGACGGTGGACCGGAGGACACCCGCCGGCCCTCCCGCCGACGCGTCGGCCCGGCGGCTACTGGTCGGAGGTGGCGAGGTCACGGGGCACCGCTGGTAGCGGGATCCCCGGGGCGATCGGGCGGAACCGCGGCCGCCACGGCACCGGGGCCGCCGGCTGTCGGCCGGTCCGCACCCGGAGCGGGGTGTGAGCATTCCCGGGCGGTAACCTGCCTCACCCGCTCGTCATGCCGGTGGCCGTCGAACGCGGCGGGAGGTCGGACCAGCCGCCCCGTGCCCTGGCGAAAGGGGACCAGGGCCGTCGGAGCGGTGGGGCGGAGGGGCACCGCTGACCCCGCCGGACGGCCCACTGCGGAGTGCTACCGTTGCCACCGGTTCAGGAGCAGGGCCGTTAGCGGGTTTGCCGAGTAGCAGGAGTTGGAATGCAATCGGGTCTTGGTGCCCAGCGGTCGCTGGCCTACAACCGCCCGTCCGCCTCAGTGAACGAGGCCGTCGTCGTCCTCGACTTCGGATCCCAGTACAGCCTGTTGATCGCGCGCCGCCTGCGCGAACTGGGTGTGTACTGCGAGTTGCTGCCGGCGGACAGCTCGAAGGAGCGTATCGCCGAGCTGGCCCCGAAGGGAATCATCCTCTCCGGTGGGCCGCAGAGCGTGTACGACGCCGGTGCTCCCGGCCTGAGCGAGGCCGTCCGGTCGGCAGGGGTGCCGGTCCTCGGCATCTGCTACGGCGCGCAGCTCATCGCCTACCACCAGGACGGTCGCGTCGAGGCGGCGGAGCGGCGTGAGTTCGGCCGCTCGACGGTCAAGGTGTTGGAGGACAACCTCCTCTTCGAGGGGATCGGCGAGTCGCTGGAGGTGTGGATGAGCCACACCGACCACATCCTCGAGCCCCCGCCGGGTCACCGGGTTGTCGCCCGCAGCGAGGGTGGGCTGATCGCCGCGATGAGCGACGGCGCGCGTTACTGGGGCGTGCAGTTCCACCCGGAGGTGGCCCACACCCCCCTCGGTCGCACGATCCTGGAGAACTTCGTCCGGCGGATCTGCGGCTGCGTCGAGCAGTGGTCGACCACCTCCTTCGTCGACGAGACCGTGGAGTGGCTGCGCGAGCGCATCGGTGACCGGCGCGCGATCTGCGCCCTGTCCGGTGGAGTGGACTCCGGGGTGGCCGCGGCGCTGGCCGCCCGTGCGGTGGGCGACCAGTTGACGTGCGTCTTCGTGGACAACGGCCTGCTGAGGCAGAACGAGGCCGACCAGTGCATGGCGGTGTTCGCCGAACACCTCGACATGAAGGTGCTCAAGGTCGACGCCTCCCAGAAGTTCCTCGAGGCGCTCGACGGGGTCACCGACCCGGAGGAGAAGCGCCGCCGGATCGGCCGCTGCTTCATGGAGGTCTTCGAGGAGGTCGCCCCGAGCCTCGAGGGGGCTGACTACTTCATCCAGGGGACGACCTACCCGGACGTCATCGAGAGCGCCGGCGACTCGGGCCGGCACTCGGCGGCCGCTACGAAGATCAAGACCCACCACAACGTGGGCGGCCTCCCCGACACGATGAAGCTGGAGCTGCTCGACCCGCTGTCCTTCCTCTTCAAGGACGAGGTGCGCGCGGCGGGCCGGGTCCTCGGTCTCCCCGAGCAGATCGTCGACCGGCATCCCTTCCCGGGCCCCGGCCTGGCGGTCCGCATGACCGGCGCCGTCACCCCGGAGCGGTTGGAGCGGCTGCGCCGGTCCGACGAGATCTTCATCTCCGAGCTGCGGTCCGCGGGCCTGTACCAGCAGACGGCGCAGGCCCTGGTCGTGCTCACCTCGGACAAGAGCGTGGGCGTGCTGGGCGACTTCCGCACCTACGAGGACGTCGTCGCCCTGCGCGCCGTCGACACCGAGGACTGGATGACGGCCGACTGGTCCCGGCTGCCCTACGACTTCCTCGCCAGGGTCAGCAACCGGATCGTGAACGAGGTCCCCGGCGTCAACCGGGTCGTCTACGACATCAGCAGCAAGCCCCCGGCGACCGTCGAGTGGGAGTGAGCGCCGCACCCGCGTCCTGAGGAGCGGGCCCGGACACGAACGGAGCCGGGGCGGTCGATCCGCCCCGGCTCCTGCTGTCCGCCGGCCGCCTAGTTGCTCGGTCGCTGTTCTCTGGTCCGGAGGGCCAGTGGCGCACCCGCCAGGTCCTCCTCGTTGCACAACAACTTGAGGTCGTAGTAGGGCGCGCCCTCGCTGTCGTCGTAGTCGAGGTGGACGGCGATGACGTCCACCGGTTCGCCCAGCCACTCCTGGGTCTGCCGCAGCCAGGCCGCGGACCGTTCCAGTGCCGAGGGCAGATCGTCGTCGCGGAACTGCACCGGACGGTAGGGAACTCCCTGAACCTGGTCCCTGGTGTCAAACGGACGCGGAAGTCCGGTGGCCACGCCCGCGTCGTCAAGGTCGAGTCGGATGGTTTCCTCACTCACAGTCGAAGACTCCCGCAGCGACAGGCCGGATGCAACTCTCCTGCGGCTTTCGCCCCTGGTCCGGGTGTTCGATCGGGCGCGCGGCGGGGCTCGTCGGGCGGGTCGTCACGGGCGGTGTCACCACCACGACCAGGAGACCTGTTCGGAGCGTGGCGCCACGAAGCCAGACAGTGAGGTAACGAGGCTCTCTGTCGGGTGATTGACATTTGATCATTCAGGTGCACTACGCACGTGGTGATCACCAGTGGTGATCGCTCGGTCGACGCTGCCCTGTCGCTCCGGGCTGCCGGCCGCAGGGCTGTCGCCTCCAGACCGACGAGGCCCGGAACCACGACACTCGCGCGGAAAGCGCAGTTCAGAAGCCCACTTCTCCGCGCTGCGCGCTGCGAGCACTCCGGCTAGCCTCGGGCTCGTCCGGTCACTGTCGGCAGCGGGGTCGTCATGTTTCGTCGTCGCACTGCTTCCCCCGGCAGGGGTCACGCCACCGGGTGGGCGCGCGGAGTCGGGGCCACCCGGGTGGCGCTCGTCGCGGCCTTGGTTCAGGCCGCGCTCGCGGGCACGGGAACGGCCCCGGGAGCGACCACGGTTCGCACCCCGCCCGCCGTCATGTCCTCCCACAGCGCGGGCGCCGGCTCCGCATCCACGCTCCCGGGACCGCCCGCGGCCCCCGAGCCCCCGGCCCCCTCCGAACCGGACGGCGATGCCGGACCCGACGACCTGACCGCCCCGGGTACCGAGAGCGAGGGCTCGGCCTGGACAGGGAGCCCGGAGCTCCCGCCCGACTGGCCGTGGGGCGACGAGTGGCGCCCCCCGTCGACGAACGACGTGGAGGCGAACGGGCACGGAACGGCGAGCGACCGACCGACCACGGTCGACGCGGCGGCTCTCACGGCCATGCCGGTTCCCGCCTTCCCGTTCCTGCCGATCGCGCGACCGGTGATCAGCATCCCGGAGCCGGTCGAGGTCGGTGGTCCCTCCGAACCGTTCACCCTCACCGGCAGGGTCAGCGGGGCCACCGCGCTCACCGTGCAACGCGTACCGGTCGCGCTGGCGGCGGACGGGACCTTCGCCGTCGACTTCCCGGCCCCACCTCCCGCCATCGAGGTCGTCGCCCGAGGGGTCACCGGTCACGTCACCGAACGACGGGTCGTGGTCGACGTGCGGTACCCGGCTGGCCGGGCGGTGCACGTCGGAGCGTCGGCCTGGGCCCGCGCCCCGGTCCGCGACGAGATCCTGCGCCTGGCGGAGGAGGGGTGGATCGACACCGTCCAGCTGGACGTGAAGGACGAGTACGGGTGGGTCGCCCACGCGACTGGCGTTCCGCTCGCCCGGGAGATCGGCGCCGTGCGGGAACGCTACGACGTCGCCAACACCCTGGACCTGCTGCACGCCGCCGGCGTGCGCGTGGCGGGGAGGATCGTGACGTTCCGCGACCCGGTGCTCGCCGGGTGGTCCTGGGAGCGGGGAGAACCGGACCGGGTGGTGCGCTCCCGGGACGGGACGGCCTGGGGCGCCGGCTACGGCGGGCCGGTGTTCACGAACTTCGCGAACCCCGAGGTGCGGCAGTACAACATCGACCTCGCGGTGGAGGCGGCCGAGCTCGGATTCGACGACGTCGTGTTCGACGAGGTGCGCCGCCCGCACGGCGCTCTCGACCTCCTGTGGTTCCCCGGGCTCGCGGGCTCCCCGGAACAGGGGGTGGCCGAGTTCCTCCGCGACGCCAGGAACGCGGTGCGGCCCTACGGCGCGTACGTGGGAGCCGCGGTGCACGGGGTGGCGGCCACCCGCCCCACGGAGGTGGCCCAGGACATCCCCGCGATCGGCGGCCAGGTCGACTTCGTCGCGCCGATCCTGTTCCCCTCGAGCTGGGGCCCGGGGGAGTACGGGATCGCGCGGCCCGAATCGCAGCCCCACGAGATCACCAGCCGAGCGCTCGCTGACGTCGTCCGACTGCTGGCGGGATCCGGGGCCCAGGTCGTGCCGTGGCTCCAGGACTTCTCGGTGGGGGCCGACTTCGGACCGGACGAGGTCCGTGCCCAGATCCGAGCCGCCGAGGAGGCCAAGGCCCCCGGTTACCTGCTCTGGAACCCCGGGGGCAGGTACCAGGCGGAGACGTGGGACGGCACGGGATGAAAAATTCTCGGAACCCTGTAATACGGAGGGGGTCTGTGGCGACCCACGGGTGGGCTGGTTGTTGATGCGTTCGGCACCCATCCCGGTCCTGCGGGAGCCACCCGGGCTTTCCGCTCACTTACGGTATTACACAAGGATTGGGGTGCGACGGCGATGCGTGCTTTCAAGAGGTGGTTCGTCAGATTCCTGCACGACCTGGATCGCGGTGGGGACGTCATGCGTGGGGTGACTCCCCGCGTCTGAGGCCGCCGTGCGTCACGGGCCGCGGGGCGTCGACGACCCGCGGCCGGTGCGCCGCCCGCTCCACCCGCGGCGGCGCGCCCCGCGGCCCGAACCCGTCCTCCGTCAGGTGTTTTGCCGTCGGTGGGCCGGTGGGGAGCGTTCTGCGTCCCACCGGACGAGGGGCACCGCCGGCTCCGCGTCCGGGCCCCACGCCCCCGGGGGCCGCTCTCCCGTCCTGGGGTGCGGAACGGGGCGCGTTGGTAACGCCCCGGGAGCGCGGCGGCCGGTGCCCGGAGCGGATATACCGTCCCTTTCGGGGGCATACCCCGCCACCCGTGTGAATTGCGGGTGGAAATCCAGTCACGCGCCGTGCGTGTTTCATCCGTCCACCGCGACCGAATAAACGGGCGAACCCCCGAATGGCAGGGATGGACCGCCGAATGGCGGGTGCGGCCCGTTTCCGTCCCGTCACGGTGAGCGCCGTTCCTCACGACTGCCGAGGCTCCCACCAGCTACCAGCTACCAGCTACCAGCGCCCGGCCCCACCCCTCCCGCTCGCCGCTCCGGCACACGAACGGTCAGGCCCCGCGCGCACGGTCGAGCACCCGGGCTCCTCCGGCGCACGACCCGCCCGTTCACCCGAAGACGACCTCGTAGTTCCGCAGCAGGCGTTCGACCATCGTGGGGGCGAGCGCCGGGGCGGCTGCGCCCGGATCGAGGGGTCTCAGCTGGCTCTCGTAGGCGGCGGCCGCGTGCCGCTTGGCCTCCACCACCCCGGTGCGGAGCGTGATCCGCCGTGCCCGGTGCCACGGGACGCGCGGGTCGTCGGGGCTGGCCCAGTGCCACATCCAGATCGGGTACTCCCACAGGCGCGCCCCGGTGCGTTCACAGGCCTCCGCGCTCGCGCGGCCGACGGCCTCGTGGTCCGGGTGACCATCCCCCCGCCAGGTGGCGAAGCACCACTGCCCGGGACGGAGCAGGCCCTCCAGTTCCTTGGTCAGGCTCTTCTCGTCCACCGCGCCGTCCAGCTGCCCCAGGGTGCGCACCGCGCTGTCCCGCAGCCCCAGCCTCCGCAGGGCCTGCGCGCTCTCGAATCGCCGCATGATCGCGAGTTGCGCCGGGGAGTAGGCCCCAGCCCCGGGGTGTGCCGCGTCGCCGTCGGTGACGGCCACGACCTGCGCACCGCCCAGCACCGTCATCACGCCACCCACCCCGAACACCTCGTCGTCGGGGTGCGGGGCCACCACCACCGGTGTGAGCGCGACGCCCGCCGCCTCGAGGTCCAGTTCCGGCCACTCCCGTGGCGCGGCCCACCCGCGCCACACGTCTTCCGAGGTGCCCTCTCCCGAGATGCTCACCGACATCGCTCGGGCCTCCTTCCGGCGCCGCCGCGCGGCGCCGAGCGCCGGAACCGGGACGGGCGTGGCGCTCCGTGCCCCCGGTCCCGACGGCGGTTCGGGTCAGACGCTCCGTCGCTGACCCTCGTGCCTGCCCTCGGCGAACTCCTCCACGATCTTCGCCGAGAACGCGGGGAGGTCGTCGGGCTTCCGGCTGGTGACCAGACCCTGGTCGGTGACCACCTCCTGGTCCACCCAGGTGGCACCGGCATTGCGCAGGTCGGTCTGGAGGCTCGGCCAGGACGTCACCGTTCGACCACGCACGACGTCGGCCTCGATCAGCGTCCAGGGTGCGTGGCAGATCGCGCCCACCGGCTTGCCCTCCGAGAAGAACTGCCTGGTGAAGGCGACGGCCCCGGCATGGGTCCGCAGGAAGTCGGGATTGGCGACCCCGCCGGGCAGGACCAGGGCGTCGTAGTCGGCGCTGCTCACGTCGTCGACCACCCGGTCGACCGGGAACGTGTCCGCCTTGTCCAGGTGGTTGAAGCCCTGGATGGTGCCCTGCTGGGTCGACACCAGTTCGGGCTGACCCCCAGCCGACCGCACGGCCTCCCACGGTTCGGTGAGTTCCACCTGTTCCACGCCTTCCGGCGCCACCAGGAACGCGATCTTCTGCCCTGTCAACTCGGCTGCCACTGTCCCTCCTCCGATCTCGGTGCGGAGCGGTGCCGTGCCCACCGCCCCCGCTGTGCCTGTCGGCTTCCCGGCGGTCGTGGTGCCAAAACGTGCCTCCTCGCGCCAGGATCACCCGGTTGGACAGAGCCCGTCACGGCCGCGTCACGGCGGCACACCCGTGGCGCAACAAAGCGCGCCCACGCTGGCGCCATGAGCGAATCGACCACGGGTCCGGTGTCGGGCGACGGCGTGAGCGGTGTGGCCGGCCCCTGCCACCGGGCGCACGGCCCGACCGGGAGCTGGCGGGGCTGGGTGGCGGAAGTGGTGGAGCTGGCGGCCCTGTTCCTCGCCGCGGGCGCCGTCCACCTGCTGGCCACCGGAGTCGGTCACCTGGAGTTCGGCGCCGGCCTGCTCGTCGCCTTCGGGGTTCTCCTCGTCGTCGCGGCACTCGTCCACCGCTGGTGGACGCACCGCAGGGCGGACGTCACGGGTTCCGCGCCGGCCGGTGCCCCCGCCGCCGGGCCCGGCGGCGTCGAGTCGAACCCGGTGGTCGAGGACGTGCCCGGCGGGACGTGCCCGGTCGAGGACGGTCCCCTCGCGCCGGCCGGTCGCCTCTGGCGCATCCGGACCCGCGTCGACGACGCTCCCGGCGGCCTCGCCCTCCTGACCGCCCATCTCGCCCAACTCGAGGTGAACATCCGTTCGATGCAGGTGCACCCGGAGGTCGGAGGTGCCGTGGACGAGTTCCTGGCGACCGTGCCCGACCAGGTGACGGAGACCGAACTCGCCGAGGCCGTCACGCGGGCTGGGGGCGGGGGGACCCACCTCGCGGTCGCCGACGTCCACGACCTCGCGGACACCACCACCCGGGTGCTCACCGTGGCGACGGGTCTGCTGGCGGACCGGGGAACGCTCCCCGCCGCTCTCGCCCGCCTCGCCGCCACCGGCGAACCCCACCACTCGGCGACGGCCCCGGCTGGCTGCGCCCCGGACACCGTTTCCGGGACCCGGATGTGCCTCCGGGCGCCCACCGGGGGAGTGTTCGTCCTGACCCGCCCCGGGATCGCGTTCACCCCGGTGGAGTTCGCGCGTTGCCGCGCGCTCGTGGGGCTCGCCGCCGCGCTGCCCGCACCCCCCGGAACCACCGAGGCCGCCGAGGTCCTGGCTCCCGAGGAGCGCGCACAGCCAGGGCAGCGGGTGGGACGGCCCCCCGACCACCGGACCGCCGCGCCGGAACCGCCGCGACCGCCAGCGACGACCCTCCCCGCCCAGGTCGCCCTCGCGCCAGGGGAGAGCACGGGCGGCGGAGACGGTGCCGCGCGGCGGAAGGCCCCCGAGCACCCGGCGGAAGCGGGGGAGCGCTGGCCGGAGTGGGCACCACCGGCGCCCGCGTCGCCGCCGGCGGCCGGCGTCGGGGTCATCGCTCCCTTCGACTTCGCGCTCGACCGCGAGCTGTGGCGTTGGGCCCCGCCCGAGGTGTCCCTCTACCTCACGAGACTGCCCTACGTGCCGATGCCGGTCACGAACGAACTCGCGTCCGCGCTCACCCGGCCGTCACCGCTCCGGGGTGCGGTGCGGGACGTGCTCGTGCCCGAACCCGAGGCACTCGTCTACGCCTGCGCGTCGGCGAGCTTCGTCAACGGCAGGGCGGGGGAACGGGAGCTCCGGGCCACCATGCGGGAGGCGGGTGCTCCCAGCGCCGTCACCTCCTCGGGAGCCCTCGCCGAGGCGCTGGCCGCGCTGGGCGCGCGACGTGTCGCGGTCGTGACCCCCTACATCGACGAGGTGACCGAGCGGCTGCACCGGTTCCTCGCCGAGCACGGCGTCAGCGTGGTCGGCAGCACGGGCCTGGGCCTGGTCCACCGGATCTGGGACCTCACCTACGCCGAGGTGGAGCGGGCCGTCCTCGACGTGGACGGCGCGAAGGCGGAGGCGGTTTTCGTCAGTTGCACGAACGTGCGCACCTACGACCTGATCGCTCCCCTGGAGCGGAAGCTGGGGAAACCCGTGATCACCGCGAACCAGGTGTCGATGTGGGCGGGACTGCGGAGGGTCGGGCGGCACGCGGTCGGAACCGGCCAGTCGCTCCTCGAACTGCCGGGAGCGTGACACGAGGCGCCGCACGCCGGGGTGCGCCGGTCCGGCTGGGGAGTGGGCACCAGCGGGGCCCTCCGTTCCCCTGAACGGGCAGGGCGCGGGGCACGGAGTAAGGTCCCCTCCCCATCGGTAGCACGATGATCAGGTCCCGTTCGTCACGAGGTGCTGCCTGGGCGATTGCCCACTAGTGTGTCGCCCACCACCACTATCGGGGCTTGTCGGCTACCGATCAGCTCTGGCCAGCACCAGCCCCTGATCCCCGGCACGGAAAGCGACCCCGACGTGAGTGACAGCCACAGCAGTCTGACGATGCACCCCACCACCGTGGCCGCCATCGTGCGGTTCGCCGAGCGAGAGCAGGTGACCTACAGCGAGGCCTTGCGCCGCCTCGTCTCCTACGGCAGCCGGATGCATCACGTCCAGGTCAACGGCGGACAGGTCGTGTTGCGCCGACCCGACGCCACCGAGGAGGTCCTGCCCGCGCTGACCTCGGACGCCCCCTGGCCCTTCCTGGACGAACCCCGGCGGGAGACCGGCTAAGGCCGGCGGCACGAGGGCGCGCCCCTCGTCGACGGGCGGTGCGGCCCTCACACCGCCCACCCGGCCCGGACCGAGCGCGCGGGGTCACCTCCCGGACCGCGTCCGCCCGTACGGGCGGCGCCACGCCAGCGAGCCGAGCAGGTCGGGCCTGCCCCGGTCCCCTCGAGGGGCGTGCTCCGGCCCATCTTCGCTCGTTCGAGCGGCAGGTTGACCCGTTCGCGGATGGAAGCGGTGGTCCCCCGCTGGATAACGTCGTGGCGAGATGGACATCGCGGAGACCACCACCGGGGGCGCGGGCGCTCATCCCGGCGCCGGCCGGCCGCCCGCCGCCAGGCTGGCCGCCGCCAGTTTCGTGGGCACCGCCCTCGAGTTCTTCGACTTCTACGCGTACGGCCTCGCCGCCGCCCTGGTGCTGGACCAGGTGTTCTTCCCCGCCCTCGATCCGGTCGCCGGCACGTTGGCGTCCTTCTCGACCTTCGCGGTGGCGTTCCTCGCCCGTCCACTGGGCGCTGTCCTGTTCGGACACCTCGGGGACCGGCTTGGGCGCCGGAACACCCTCGTGGCGTCGCTGGTGGTGATGGGAGCAGCGACGCTGGCCATCGGTCTGCTCCCCGGCTACGCCGAGCTGGGCGTGGTGGCGCCGGCACTGCTGGTCCTCCTCCGCTTCGTCCAGGGGCTGGGAGTGGGCGGCGAGTGGGGCGGTGCCGCCCTGCTGGCGACCGAACACGCCCCTCCCGGACGGCGCGGGCGGTACGCCCTGTTCACCCAGCTGGGGCCGCCGGCGGGTTTCCTCCTCGCCAACGCCGCCTTCCTCGTGCTGGACGGCGTCCTGGCCCCCTCCGCCTTCGTGACGTGGGGATGGCGGGTCCCGTTCCTGGTCAGCGCGGTCCTGGTCCTGGTCGGACTGTACGTCCGGCTCCGCATCCCCGAGCCGCCGACGTTCCGGCGCGCGGCCGTTCCCGCGCGGAGGTCCCCGCTGGGGGCGCTGTTGCGGGGGCAACCGCGCCAGCTCCTGCTGGGGGCGGGGGTGATGGTGGTGCAGTACACGCTGTTCTACCTCGCCACGGCGTACTGCCTCAGCTACGGGACCTCGGTCCTCGGGATGGACCGGGGGCTCCTCCTGGCGTTGACGATGGCGGCGGTGGCGGGTCTGGCGATCATGACGGCCCTCGCCGCCCTGGCGTCGGACCGCTGGGGGCGGAGGCCCGTCCTGGTCTGCGCCTGCGTGGTGAGCGCCGGGTGGGCCCTGGTGTTCTTCCCGCTCTTCGACACGGCCGACCCGACCCTCGTCGCGCTCGCGTTGGTCGGCGCGTTGCTGGCGATGGGACTGGGGTACGGCCCGATGGGCGCCCACCTGCCCGAGCTGTTCGACGCGACGCACCGCTACACCGGAGCCGCGCTCGCCTACAGCCTGGGTGGCGTCCTCGGTGGTGCTCTCACCCCGCTGATCGCGGTGCGGCTCCAGGCGTCGATCGGGAGTGGGGCGGTGGGCGCGTACCTGGTGTGCGTCGCGCTCGTGAGCCTCGGGTGCGCGCTGGCGTCGCGCGACACCGGTTCGCGGTCAGGCGGCGCGGACCCGATGTCCGCTGCCGCCCCCTCGTGAGGCGGGGCCCACCCGTTCGTCCCGGGTGCGGGACGCGGGGCCACCGCCACCCGTTCGCCCGGGGGACCTGCCCGGACGGCGGACGCGACGTGGCGGCGAAGGTCGGAGAATGGCGGAGGATCGGATCCGCCGCGACGGACGCGAGCTCGGAGGACTGAGGCTGATGACGGCACGGGAACCGGTCGAGAAGGCGCGGTCGTCGGACATCGATCGCGCGGGGCAGGGGCGCGGGGCGGACGAGGGGCGGTGGAACACCGCCGGCGAGGCCGGCACCCCGTGTTCGCCACGTCAGCAACGGGCCGTCCTGCTCGCGGCGGCGGAACTGCGGTCGATGATCGACCGCGTGTTGGAGCCGGCGCCCACGACGGTGGCGGCGCGGGGGCTGCCGGGGGCGGCCGAGTGCCCCGGGCCCTCGGTGCTCCAGGCCCTCTCCGACCCGCTGGGGGAGCGGATGGCGGGCCTCACCGGTGATCGGGACGCCTCGGCGCTGCTGCGGCGGCGGTTCCGGGAGGTCCAGCTCTGCGAGAGCGTCGGAGCGACCGAACTGGCCCTGGTCGGTCTCCGCCGGCTGTTGGCCGCGCTGTTGCAGATCGTTTTGGACGACCGGGGTGCGTTGCCCGACCTCGGCGTCCCACCACCGCACGTGCCCGTCGGGGACCACGACCTGACCACGTTGGTCTCGGCCTGCCGGCACCAGGGCTGGCTGGACCTGGACGCGGGCACCATCCTCGGGTGCCTGGGTGAACGGACCCACCCCGGCGGGCAAACGCTGTCGTCGGGGAGCCTGCCAACGCGGGCCGAGCTGGGCGAGGGGTGGGTGATGGTGGGCAAGGTCGTCGACCAGCTGGAGGACGCCCTGCCGCCGGTCCCTCCCACTCGGCGGGGCGTGCCACGGGACGTGGTGGAGGGGAGCGCTCGGTAGACGGCGCGACGTCCGGTCCACGGCCGCCCGACCGGTGAGCGGCCCTGGCGGGTGGCGTCGTGGCGGGGGCGGGTGTGGAGCGCGACCCCGTCGCCGTCCGATGCCTCCGGGACGGGGAGCCGTGCGATGGCGGTGGGTCCTCGGGAGGACGCGAACGCCGGGGGCGGGATGGGCCGAGGGGCGGCCCGCGGTGCCAGCCCGAACACGCGCGTGCCGGGAACGGTCGGGCGTGCCGCTGTCCGACCCACCCCGCGTCCGCGCTCAGGCGTCGCACCAGGCCACGGCGGTGAGTCGGCCCACGAGCCGGTCGCCCTGGTCGTCGTGCGGGTACCGGCCGCCGCGAGGCCCCAGGGCTCGGCGCCCGCCCGCCCCGGACCCGGGAGCCACGTCTCGACGAGGCGGCCGTGGTCGACGTCGGGCGACTGCCTCGCCGCGGGCCCGGCGACGTGCCGGAACGCGCGCCGCATCCGTCTGGACTACGGTGGCGGCGGTACGGAGACAGCCCGCCGTCGATCCGGGAGGAACGCAGGATGCTCGCCGTCACCGACGCCGCAGCCGAGGCGATCAACGATCTCAGGAACGCCGAAGGACAGCCAGACACCAGCGGTCTGCGCTTCGACGTGGACTCCGAGAACGAGGAGGGCGCCGCTCTCGCGGTCTCGCTGTGCAGTGAACCCGACCAGGAGGACCAGGTGGTGGGCTCCGGGCCCGGGGCGCGGGTCTTCCTGTCGCCGGGCGCCGTGGACTACCTCAGGGACAAGGTCCTCGACGTGCAGCCGGACGAGGACGGGGAGATGGCGTTCGCGCTGCTCGACCAGCAGACGTGAGCCGGTGGGGCGGCCCCGCGGTGACGCCTGGCCGCCCCACGATCCGCACCACGGCGGTCACCGCCGGTCGTGAGGCGTGTCCGCCTCCTCGTCGGCGGCTCCCGCCGCCGCGACCTCCTCGCGCCCGACCCGGGCGAAGGCCAGCTCGCGCAGCCGCAGCAGGACCCGGGCCAGGTCCCGCAGGTCCCCTTCCCCCAGGTCCACCAGGAGCGTCCGCAGGGACGCCGTGCCGCTGTCCTGGAGTTCGGCGACCAGCGCGTCACCGTCGGACGTGGGCAGCACGTGTCGAACGCGGCGGTCGTCGCGGTCCGGGCGACGAACGACCAGACCCTGCGTCTCCAACCGGTCGACCAGGCCGGTCACCGTGGCGGAGCTGACCCGGAGCAGCCGGCTCAGCTCCTGGCTCGAACAGCCCCGTCGGACGACCAGGAAGACCAGCGTCCGGAGCTGCTGCATCGTCAGGTTGACCTGGAGCAACGGCGATTCCACGACGCCGAAGGTCTGCTGGATGTCACGTAGGGCGTCCACCACCCGGTCGAGCAGGAGTTCTCTCTCCGCAGCCACCGGTTCTCCTCGATCCGCTCGCACCGGCGGTCCGCCGGGCAACGGCAGACGCTAGCAGCGGACCCCGATCGGGTGAATCGTTAGCCTCAGGCAGAATGTTTGGCCGAGGCTAACGAACCTTGGTGGGGAGTCGTTCATGAAGCTGGCCAAGCTGAGTCTGGCCAACCGTGCCCTGGTCGCACTGATCGCGGTCGTCGCGGCGGTGGCCGGGGCCTTCGCCGTCCTATCGCTGAAGCAGGAACTCCTGCCGCCGATGGAGTTACCGGCTGCGGCCGTGATCGCGCCGTACCCCGGCGCCTCACCCGACCTCGTCGAGGACCAGGTGACGCGGCCCATCGAGACGGCCGTCAGGGGCACGCAGGGCGTGTCGGAACTGACCTCGGTGTCGACGGAGAACCTGGCCACCATCCAGGTCCAGTTCGACTTCGGCACCTCGATCGGCGACGCCGTCAACGAGATGCAGCGCGCGGTCAACCGCCTCCAGTTGCCCGAGGACGTCGACCCCACGGTCGTCGCCGGGAGCACCGACATGCTGCCAGCCCTGGTGTTGGCCGCGACCTCCGACAACGACTCCGAGTGGCTCGCCGAGCGGTTGGACACCGTCGTCGTGCCCGACATCGAGTCCGTCAGCGGGGTCCGCGAGGCCAGCGTCAGCGGGGCGCGGACGACCACCGTCACCATCACACCGGACCAGGCCGCACTGGGCAGGGCGGGGCTCGCCCCCACCGCCATCTCCGACGCGCTCCAGGCCAACGGGACACCGTTCCCCGCCGGCGCGGTCACCGACGGCGACCGGAGCCTCACGGTGCAGACGGGTGAGCGGCTGACCTCCGTCGAGGAGCTGGCCGAGCTGCCCCTCACCCCCGGTCAGGACGCCCCGGGGGCCGGAACGCCGGTGCGGCTGGGGGACGTCGCCGAGATCACCGAGACCGAGGACGCCGCCACCTCCCTGACCCGCACCAACGGCTCGGACAGCCTCGGGATCACCGTCACCCTGACCCCGGAGGGCAACACGGTCGAGGTCTCCCGGGCCGTGCAGGACCTGCTCCCCGAACTGGAGCGGGCGCTGGGCGAGGGCACCGAACTGACCGTCGTCTTCGACCAGGCGCCCTTCGTCGAGCGGTCCATCGAGGGGCTCACCACCGAGGGCGCGTTGGGACTCGTCTTCGCGATCCTCGTCATCCTGCTGTTCCTGTTCTCCTTCCGCTCCACCATCGTCACGGCGGTGTCCATCCCGCTGTCGCTGGTGGTCGCGCTCCTCTCCATGTGGGCCGGCGGTCTCTCCCTGAACATGCTCACGCTGGGAGCCCTGACCATCTCGGTCGGCCGGGTCGTGGACGACTCGATCGTCGTCCTGGAGAACATCAAACGACATCTCTCCTACACGGCGGACCGACGACGCGCCGTGCTCGACGGCGTCCGCGAGGTCGCCGGCGCGATCACCGCGTCCACCCTGACCACCGTCGCCGTCTTCCTGCCCATCGCCTTCGCCGGTGGGATCGTCGGCGAACTGTTCAGCGCCTTCGCCTTCACCAGCGCGGTCGCGCTGCTGGGTTCCCTGCTCGTGGCGCTGACCATCATCCCGGTCCTGGCGTACTGGTTCCTGCGGTCCGAGGTCGGCGACCGGGGTGAGGGCGGTACCGAGGAGGACGACGAGGCCCGGGACGAGATCGAGGCCGCCGCGGCCGAACGGGAACGTCGGTCGTGGTTGCAGCGGGTCTACCTGCCGGTCCTGCGGTTCGTCACGATCCGGCGGTGGGTCACCGTCGGGATCGCCGCCCTGGTCCTCGTCGGCACCGTCGCGATGGTCCCCAGGCTGGAGACGAACTTCCTCGACGCGTCCGGCCAGAACACGCTCAGCCTCCAGCAGGAGATGCCGGCGGGAACCAGCCTGGAGGCCACGGACGCCGCCGCCCGGCAGGTCGAGGAGGTCCTCGCTGACATCCCGGAGATCAGCACCTACCAGGTCACCGTGGGCGGGGGTACTGGCATGGCCGCCCTGTTCGGCGGTGGCGGCTCCGACGCGGCCAGCTTCTCGCTCACCCTCGACGAGGACGCCGACGCCACCGAGGTGGAGGGCACGGTCCGGGACCGGGTCGCCGGGCTCGGCGACGTCGGGGAGATCACGGTCGGTGCCGGTGGTGGTGGCTTCAACACCAGCCAGCTCCAGGTGAACGTCCAGGCGTCCAACCAGGACGACCTCCTCACCGCCTCGGACCTCGTCCGGGAGACGGTGGAGGGCGTCGACGACGTCACCGACGTCACCAGCGACCTGAGCGAGTCCGTCCCGAGGGTCCGGGTCGCGGTGGACCGCGAGGCCGCCGCCGCGCTCGGCCTGTCGGAGGGCGCGATCGGGCAGCTGGTCGCGCAGACCTTCCGGGGCGCCCCGGTCGGCGAGCTGACCATCGGCGAGGAACGCCGGGACGTCGTCCTGCGCACCGTCGAGGCCCCCGCCACTCCCGAGGAGGTTCGTGAGCTGGCGTTGCCGACGCCGGCCGGCCCGGTGCGGTTGGCCGAGGTCGCGGAGGTCTCCGAGATCGAGGGACCGGTGCAGCTCAAGCGGATCGACGGCGCCAGGAGCGCCACCGTGACGGCCACCGCGACCTCGCAGAACATCGGCGCCACCAGCGCCGAACTGAGCCGGGCCCTCGACGGCATCGACCTCCCGGCCGGCGCCTCCTACTCACTCGGCGGGGTGACGGCCGATCAGGACGACGCCTTCGCCGACCTCCAACTGGCCCTGCTCCTGGCGGTGGCGATCGTCTTCATCATCATGGTCGGCACCTTCCGGAGCCTGGTGCAACCGCTCATCCTGCTCGTATCGGTGCCCTTCGCCGCCACGGGTGCCGTCGGCCTCCTGTTGGTCACCGGCACCGCGCTCGGCGTGCCGGCCCTGATCGGCATGCTGATGCTGATCGGCATCGTGGTCACGAACGCGATCGTCCTGATCGACCTCATCAACCAGTACCGCGACCGGGGGATGGGCGTTCGGGAGGCCGTGATGGAGGGCGGCCGCCGCCGACTCCGGCCGATCCTCATGACGGCAGCGGCCACCATCTTCGCCCTGGTGCCGATGGCCCTCGGCATCACCGGCGACGGCGGCTTCATCTCGCGGCCGTTGGCCCTGGTGGTCATCGGCGGACTGGTCACGTCGACGCTGCTGACGCTGGCCCTGGTCCCCGCGCTCTACACGATCGTGGAGAACGGTCGGGAGCGGATCGCGAGTCGCGCCGAGCGGCGGCGCGACCGTGGGGAGTCGGGCGGCGAAGCCACCACCGAGGGGGCGGCGCCGACCGAGTGACGGGCCGGGACGGCCGGTGCGGCGGGGCGGGGCTCGGGGGCTCCGCCCCGCCGTCGTGCGGGGAGCGCCGCGCTCCGGACCCGCCAGCCGCCAGCCGGCGTACGGCTCGCCGCCGTTCGGGGGGTTTCCGGACGAACTCGCGGGAAAGTCCCCACCGGGGAACCCCCCTCGCTAGCGTCTGACCTGGTGGCACCATCGTCCAGCTGATGGGGGTGCGCGGTGCGACGACGCTCGAAACTGGCGGGTTGGCGGCACCGCGAGCCAGGGCCTCGTCGGCGCGTTCGAGCCGGGTGGGTCGTGGGAGTGGCGACCGTGGTCGTGGTGCCCCTCGTGCTGGCGGTGGTGACCGAGCAGTACGCGTCGTGGCTGGCGCTGCGCCAGGCCGGCGAACAGGAGGTCGCCGCGCAGCGCGCCGTCGAGGAGGCCGAGGAACAGGCGGAGTCAGCCCGGCCGCCGCTGGCCGTCGAGGTGCGCCAGCTCGGCCCGGACGACTGGAGCTGGGCTTTCGAGGACGCCCTCGACGCGGATGAACTCGCCCAGGCCGGTGAGCTGCTGAGCAGGAAGGTGGGCGGCACCCCCGAGGAGAGCGGGGACGCCGACGAGGCGATGCGGCGGCTGGGTGGTCTCCGCCTCGACGAGGCGAAGGTGGACGGGGACTGGGTCCCCGTGTCCAAGCACCACATCACCCTGGTCGGGCAGCGCAGGGACCCCGTGCTGGTCCGAGGGCTGGAGGTGCGGGTGGTGGATCGAGCGGAGCCGCCCGCCGGAACCCTGCTGGCGACGGTCGGGCAGGGGGCCAACGACGTCCACCCCGTCCTGGTCGACCTCGACTCCTCGGACCTCCGCCTCCACACGGTTCACCCCGCCCCCGGCACCCCGCCCGACCTGCGGCCACTCGCCCCCTACCTGGACAGGTACACCCTCGACCTGGCGGAACACGAGCAGCACGGCTTCGAACTGTTCGTCGTGTCCCGCACCTGCTGGTGCCGGTGGGAACTGGTCATCGAGGCGGTCGTGGACGACCAGGAGGAAACGGTCGTGGTCCGGTCGGACGGAACCACGTCCGGGGCGCCGTTCGAGACGATCCCCTGGGACGTCGACTGGTCCTACGGGCCCGTCGTCGACGGGGTGCGTCGGGGCGGGGCGTTCCACGGCTACGACATGCGGAACTGGACGCCGTTCTAGCCAGGGCTGGGCAGCGGTGCCCCGGGCGCACCCGACCGCGTCCTGCGGGCCGGGCACAACCGGGGCATCCGTGGCGCCGCCCCGACGTCCCTCGCCAACGGCCGCACCGGCGGACGTGACCGGGCGGTGCGAGGGCTGGTGATCGCCTGGCGGTTCCTGGTCGGTACGCCAGGAGACCTCGTGCGGACGCCGCCGGACGGGGCGCGGGGCGGCGGGAGGGCGTGGCCGCGACGGCGGGCGGCGGAACTCGGCCGCCGCGCGAGAGGGTGACGCCTCAGTGGATGGAGCCGAGGGAGGGGAAGCGACCGGCGACCTGACGGCGGTCGGCGAAGGACCGCAGCGCGCGCAGGAAGTCGACGTAGCGCAGCGCGGGCCAGTAGCAGTCGGCGAAGTGCAGGTCGGCCTCGGCGGACTGCCAGAGCAGGAAACCGGAGATCCGCTGTTCGCCGGAGGTTCGGATGATGATCTCCGGGTCCGGCTGGGCCTGCGTGTAGAGGTGCTCGGAGATCAGGGCCGGGTTGACCTCCTCGGCGAGTTCGCGCATCCCCCGGCCGGTGGCGGCGTGCTCCAGCATCAGGGAGCGCACGGCGTCCACGATCTCCTGGCGGCCGCCGTACCCGATCGCGGCGTTGACCTGGGCACCCGATCGCCGGCCCTGGGTGCGGGCGGCCGCCGTCTTCAGGTTGCGGGCCATGTCCCCGGGCAGCATGTCGAGGGTGCCGATGATCTCCACCGGCCACGGGTTGCCGTCGGCCGCGAGGTCGTTCACCACGCCCTCGATGATCTCCATCAGCGGCTTCAGCTCCTCCGGTCCCCGGTTGAGGTTCTCCGTCGAGAGCAGGTAGAGCGTGACGTGCCGGATCCCCTGCTCGTCACACCACCGCAGAAGGGTCTTGATCTTCTCGGCCCCCGCGCGGTGCCCGTCGACGGTGCTCAGACCGACCGATTTCGCCCACCGCCGGTTCCCGTCCACCACGAAACCGATGTGCCGAGGGCGCGGCCGGCCCGCGAGTTGACCGGACAGACGTTTCGCGTAACGCGAATAGATGGCGTCGCGGAGTCTGGTTCGCAATGTCGCTTTCCTGCCGAGTGCGGACGCAGTCCTGAGTGGCATGGCTCAGAACAGTAGCAGTGTGGAATTCGTCTCCCTCGGGAACCCCTTTCGTCCTTCCTTCGTACATCACCGCTGGTGGCCCTGGCTGTCGCTGGTGACGAACCGCACCCCCGCCGAGTGGGCGATGTCATCCCGACGACGGTCGAGGGCGCCCGGGGCGAGCCTCAACAAGGGAGGACGTGCGAGGGGGTGGCGAGGTTGCGTCGGTTTTCGTGAAATTTCCGGAACGGGGAGGAAGATCGTGTCTCCGGCTGCTCTCGGTAACTTTCACTCGCAATTCACACCGTTCGACGTCGGCGCGCTTCCGGGTCCCGGTGCGACGATTCACCACTCAATCACGAAATGATCTCGAAGGAGCCCGGAGTGCTCGGGACCCGCCAGGAGGGACAGCTCGCCGCCGCTGTGGTAGGACATGCGCGATGAGCAGGGAACGCGCTACGGGAGATGGACGCCGCCGCCAGGGACCACCCGGTCGAGGACGCTGGTCCCGACCGGGTGGCGGAGGCGGCCCGACCGGTTCGTCGGGACCGTCCCGGGGTGGTCCGCCTCCCACCCCGGGGTCGGGCGGTCCGAGGGGAACCTCGCACGAGCTGGCGGACCTCCTGGCGGAGAGTCACGGCAGCGGATACGGCCGCTACCGGGCCGCCGAGGGGGAGTGGGACTTCGGGTGGTTCCGGCTGACGCTGGTGCGGGCGCAGTCCGACCCCTACGCGCCGCCCAGCCGGCTGCTGGTGCGAGTCCCCGCCTCGGAGACCCACTACCCCGAGGAGAGCTGGCGCGGCCCCGCCCGCTCCCGCGCGCTGGCCACCCTCCTCCTCCGCCACCTGCGGGACGGGGTGCGGGGCACGCCCCTGCACGTCGACGCCGGGGGGCAGGAGGTCCTCGACCGCAGTGCCGGCCAGGTCGTCGATGGCGAACTCGTGCTCCGCCTCGCGGTCGACCTGCCCGGCCACGGCCGCCGGATCGACGGGCACGGCGCCAGGGACGCGCTCTGCCGCCGGCTCCCCGCCGCCCTGGAGACCCTGCGGTGGTCCGCGCTGCCCCACGACGAGGTGCTGCGCGCGGTCGAGACCGTGGAGGACGCCGTCTGGCTCCGGGACCGCCTGCCCGAACTCGGGCTGGTCGCCTTCGTCGCCGACGGCGCGGTGCTGCCCCGGCGCAGCGGCGTCGACGACCGACCACTCGCCGACGCGGTGCCCTTCCAGGCCCCGCCCGAGCTGTCCCGCACCGTCACCCTGCCCAACAGGGGCGAGGTGACCGGGCTCGGAGTGCCCAGCGGCATCACCGTCGTGGTCGGCGGCGGCTACCACGGCAAGTCGACGCTGCTCCGGGCGGTCGAGCGCGGCGTGTACGACCACCTGCCCGGCGACGGTCGGGAGCTCGTCGTCGCCCGCGCGGACACCGTCAAGGTGCGGGCCGAGGACGGCCGGTCCGTGCGCCGCCTCGACGTCAGCGCCTTCGTCGCCCACCTGCCCACCGGAGCCCCGACCAACGACTTCAGCACCGACAACGCCTCCGGGTCCACCTCCCAGGCAGCGGCCACGGTGGAGGCGCTGGAGGCGGGCGCCGGAGCACTGCTCATCGACGAGGACACCGCCGCCACCAACATCATGATCCGGGACGCCCGGATGCAGGCGTTGGTCGCCAAGGACAAGGAGCCGTTGACGCCCTTCATCGACCTCGTGCGGCCGTTGCACCGGGAGCACGGGGTGTCGACCATGCTGGTGATGGGCGGGTCGGGCGACTACCTCGACGTGGCCGACCACGTGGTGATGATGGACGCCTACCGGCCCCACGAGGTGACCGGGCGGGCCAGGGAACTGGCCCATCTGAGCACCGGCCGGCGCCAGGAGGCCACCGGGTTCCCGCTGCCCGGGGCCCGTGTCGTGGACCCGGCCTCGGTGAACCCGGAGGCCAGGGGCAAACGCCGGTTGAAGGCACGCGGCCTCGACGCGCTGGTCTTCGGCGAGGACGAGATCGACCTGCGCTCCGTCGAGCAGTTCGTGGACCCGGCCCAGCTCGTCGGGGTCGGTCTCGCGCTCGACGCGGCCGTGCGCCGGGGCTTCCTCGACGGGTCGCGCACCGTGGCGGAGGCGCTGCTGCTCGTGGAGCGGGAGCTGCTCGCCGGCGGCCCGGCGGAGCTGGGCCCGCGGCACCTGGGTGACTTCGCCGTCCCGCGCCGCTTCGAGGTGGCCGCCGCGCTGGGCCGCCTCCGCGCACTGCGGATCGTCTCCCCCCGCTGAGGCGCGACCCGGTATCCGCCGCCAAGCCCGGTCCCGAGGCGCGGGCGGCCCCCGGGGCCGGGCACGGAGCCGGAACGGCGGTGCCGGTGGCCGCCGTTCGGCCGTGTCCCCGGCGGGCTCCGGTCAGTAGCGTCGACCGGTGCGCCGTCGACGGCGCGGCAGGGGGAGACGTGTCCGAGAACGAGGAACTCGGGTCGCGGGGGGCGTCGGTGCCGCCCGGGGCGCGTGGAGCGGTGGGACCACCGCGCGGGCGGCGGGACCGACCACGGCTGGGCTGGGCGGTGCTCGCCGTGGCGGCGGCGAGTTCCCTCGTCGCGGCCGACTGGCCGGGCACTCCCACCGGCCACGGTCCGTTGCTGGCGGGGGGTGGCGTCGATGCCGAGCCGCATGCACGGGACTGCCTGCCTCCGGACGAGCGGACGCGCACGTCGACGACCAACGCCGGACCGGTCACCAACGAGGGCAGCGGTCCGGTCACCGTCACCGGGGTGTCGTTGGTCAATCCCGTGGAGATGGGTCTGGTCGAGGCGGTGTTCGTCCCCGAGGAGGGGCCGGTGAACGGAGCCGTCTACCCGCCTCCTCCGGACGAAGCTGGGGAGGGGTGGCCTGATCGGGTGGTGGCGCCGGGGGCGGTGCTGGGGCCGGGGGAGGAGTGGTGGTTCGCCGTGGGGTTGCGGAGTGAGGGGCCGAGGGCGGCGACCGAGCGGATCAGGATCGACTACGAGGACGCGGACGGGCGGGCGTACTACGCGCTGACCGGGACCTCGGTCGCCATGCGGGAGCAGTGCATCGGCGTGGAGATCGACTGGCCGGACTGGTGACGCCCGCTCGCGACATCATCCCCGCTGGGGGCTGATCGGCCCCGACATGACGAATCCCCGGACCCGTGCGTCGGGTCCGGGGATTCGCCCTCGCGGGCAGCCAGGCCGCCGGTCGTGCCGCGCGCCCCGTCAGGGGCCGGGGACCTCGACCCGGCGGGCGATCAGTCCCAGTCGAGGGCGGCGCCGCTCTGGTACTCGGTGACCCGGGTCTCGAAGAAGTTCTTCTCCTTCGTCAGGTCCATCATCTCCGACATCCACGGGAACGGGTTGTCCGTCTCCGGGAACACCGGCTCCAGGCCCAGCTGGGCGCAGCGGCGGTTGGTGATGAAGTGCATGTACTGCTCGCAGGACTCGGCGTTGATGCCGAGGATGCCCCGGGGCATGGTGTCGCGGCCGTAGGCGACCTCCAGGTCGCAGGCCTCCCGCAGCATCCCGCGCACCTCCTCCTGGAACTCCTCGCTCCACAGGTGCGGGTTCTCGATCTTGATCTGGTTGATCGCGTCGATGCCGAAGTTCAGGTGGATCGACTCGTCGCGCAGGATGTACTGGTACTGCTCGGCGATGCCGATCATCTTGTGCTGGCGGCCCAGCGAGAGGATCTGCGCGAAGCCGGTGTAGAACCACATGCCCTCGAAGATCACGTAGAACGCGACGAGGTCCCGCAGGAAGGCCTGGTCGGCCTCGTGGGTCCCGGTGCGGAACTCCGGGTCCTCCAGGTTCTGCGTGTAGTTCAGCGCCCAGGCGGCCTTGTCGGTGATCGAGGGCACCTCGCGGTACATGTTGAACAACTCGCCCTCGTCGAGGCCGAGGCTCTCGCAGATGTACTGGAAGGTGTGGGTGTGCACCGCCTCCTCGAAGGCCTGGCGCAGCAGGTACTGCCGGCACTCCGGGTTGGTGAGGTGCCGGTAGACGGCCAGCACGATGTTGTTGGCCACGAGCGACTCGGAGGTGGCGAAGAAGCCGAGGTTGCGCTTGATGAGGCGGCGCTCGTCGTCGGTGAGGCCGTTCGGCGACTTCCACAGCGCGATGTCGGCCTGCATGGACACCTCGGTGGGCATCCAGTGGTTGTTGCAGCCGGCCAGGTACTTCTCCCACGCCCAGTGGTACTTCAGCGGCAGCAGCTGGTTGACGTCGGCGCGGGCGTTGATCATCGCCTTGTCGTCGACGCTGACGCGCTCGGCGTCGCGGACGATCTCACCGAGACCGGTGGTGTCGGTCGAGGGCGATTCGGTGTTGGTCACGTCCTGGTCCTTTCCAGAGTTCGGTGGGGGAGCGCGGTGGGCGCTGGAGCGGGGCCGCCGGCGATGTCGGTACGGCGGCCCCACCCGCCAGTCGTCACTGGCAGGCCTCGCACTCCTGGTCCTCCACGGAGCACGCCGCGCCGTCGGCGTCCTGGGGCTTCGCGGGAGCGGCCGGCGCGGGGGCGGCGGCCGGGGCGGCCGAGGCCGAGGGCAGGTTCGGCGACACCGCGTTGAGCTTGCCGTCCGTGCCGCGCAGGGTGCTCTTCTCCACCGCGGTGGCCGCGCGGGACCGCAGGTAGTAGGTGGTCTTCAGGCCGCTGCGCCAGGCCAGCCGGTACAGGGCGTCCAGCTTGCGGCCGCTGGGGGCGTCGAGGTACAGGTTCAGCGACTGGGCCTGGTCGATCCACTTCTGCCGGCGGGAGGCGGCCAGCACCAGCCAGGACGGGTCCACCTCGAAGGCGGTCGCGTAGAGCGCCTTGAGGTCGGCGGGCACCCGGTCGATCTGGCCGAGGCTGCCGTCGTAGCGCTTGAGATCGCTGATCATGTCCTCGTCCCACAGCCCCCGCTCCTTGAGGTCGTGGACCAGGTGCGGGTTGACCACGGTGAAGTCACCGGACATGTTGGACTTGACGAACAGGTTGCGGTACAGCGGCTCGATGGACTGGCCGACGCCGCAGATGTTGGAGATCGTCGCGGTGGGGGCGATGGCCATCACGTTGGAGTTGCGCATTCCCTTGGCCCGCACCCGCTCGCGCAGGGTGTCCCAGTCCAGCCGGGTGGTGCGGTCGACCTCGAAGTTCTCGCCGCCCCGGGCCTGGGCGACCAGTTCCAGGGAGTCGATCGGCAGGATGCCCCGGCTCCACAGCGAGCCCTCGAAGGACTCGTAGCTGCCGCGCTCCTCCGCGAGGTCGCTGGACGCGGAGATCGCGTAGTAGCTGATCGCCTCCATCGTCTCGTCGGCGAACTCGACGGCGGCCTGGGACGACATCGGCAGCCGCAGCGTGAACAGCGCGTCCTGGAAGCCCATCAGGCCCAGCCCGACCGGCCGGTGCCGCAGGTTGGAGGTCCGGGCCTCGGGGATGGTGTAGAAGTTCACGTCGATGACGTTGTCGAGCATCCGCACGGCGGTGCGCACGGTGCGCTCCAGGCGGGCCTGGTCGACCCGGGGGACGCCGTCGCCGTCCGGCCGGATGTGGTTGGCCAGGTTGACCGATCCCAGGTTGCAGACCGCGACCTCCTCGGCGGAGGTGTTCAGCGTGATCTCGGTGCACAGGTTCGAGGAGTGCACCACGCCCACGTGCTGCTGCGGCGAGCGCAGGTTGCAGGGGTCCTTGAAGGTGATCCACGGGTGCCCGGTCTCGAAGAGCATCGTGAGCATCCGCCGCCACAGGTCGACGGCGCGGATGCGGCGGTACACCTGGATCTCGCCGTTGTCGGCGGCCGCCTCGTAGGCCAGGTAACGCTCCTCGAAGGCGGGGCCGGAGAGTTCGTGGAGGTCGGCGACCTCGTCCGGGGAGAACAGCGTCCACTGCTCGTTGGCGGCCACCCGGCGCATGAACAGGTCCGGCACCCAGTTCGCGGTGTTCATGTCGTGGGTGCGGCGGCGGTCGTCACCGGTGTTCTTGCGGAGGTCGAGGAACTCCTCGATGTCGATGTGCCAGGTCTCCAGGTAGGCGCAGACCGCGCCCTTGCGCTTGCCGCCCTGGTTGACGGCGACGGCGGTGTCGTTGGCGATCTTCAGGAAGGGGACGACGCCCTGGGACTGGCCGTTGGTGCCCTTGATGTGGGCGCCCATCCCCCGGACCGGGGTCCAGTCGTTGCCGAGCCCGCCGGCGTACTTCGACAGCAGCGCGTTGTTGCGGATGCCGTGGAAGATCCCGCTGAGGTCGTCGGCCACCGTCGTCAGGAAGCAGGAGGACAGCTGCGGGCGGGTGGTGCCGGAGTTGAACAGCGTGGGCGTGGAGCACATGAAGTCGAAGGACGACAGCAGCTCGTAGAACTGGATCGCCTTGCCCTCGCGGTCGTCCTCCCGCAGCGCCAGCCCCATCGCGACGCGCATGAAGAAGGCCTGCGGCAGCTCGAAGCGAACGCCGCGGTGGTGCTGGAGGTAGCGGTCGTAGAGGGTCTGGAGACCCAGGAACTGGAAGTCGAGGTCACGCTCGGGGCGCAGCGCGCGGCCGAGGCGGTCCAGGTCGAACTCGGCCAGTTCCGGGGCGAGCAGCTCGTGCTCGATCCCCCGGTGGACGAAGGCGGCGAAGGTCTCGGCGTAGCGTTCGGCCATTTCGGACTGGCTGGCCTGCTGGCCGGGTCCGAACAGGAACTCCAGTGCCTCGCGGCGGAGCTTGTCCAGCAGGAGGCGGGCGCTGACCAGCGAGTACTGCGGCTCGTTCTCCACCAGTGTCCGGGCGGCCATGATCTGCGCGGTCTCGAACTCGGCCGAGGTGATCCCGGGGTAGAGGTTGCGGACGGTCTCCTCCACCACGACCCGCTCGCTGACCCCGTCGAGACCGGCGCAGGCCTCGGCGACCACCAGCCGGAGGCGGTCGGCGTCGAGTGGCACCACCTGTCCCTGGGGGTCCCGCACGGTGAGACCGGGAGGGACCGAGGGGCCGGGTTCTGCGGCGGGGGTGGGGGACTGGCTGGCCAGTACGGTCACGACGCTCTCCTCGCGTGCTCGGCTGCGGTGACTTGCGGAGGGCGCGACGCGCGGGCATCGCGGACGGCCGTGCCCCAGACACGGTTCCGTCCCGCGAGACTGCCCGCCCGGCCCACCCTCGAAGCCGTCCGAACGACAGCGCACCCCTGGTGTCGGTGCGCGTGCTGACGGCAGGTCTTCGGACTCGTGGGCGCTCCGGCCGCCGTTGGCCGGCTTCTACTGGCCGTCGCTTCCCGGCGCCCTGGCCGGGCTCCAGTGCTTCTCGAGGCACCCGGTCCCCAGGGTTGGGCGCCATCGGACGGCGGTCGTTCCCACTCACCGCTGCGGGGCAGTTCCGGACTCGCACCGGATTCCCTCTTGCCTCGGTCGGCCCGTCGTCGGGCCTCCCGAACCATCAGCGGCCAAGAGACTACATGTTGGGGTTCGTGCCTCGCGCACCCCCAATATGGTGGCGTGTTGCCGGTTGTGATGCGTTATATTCCCGGCTGCCTCATAACCGGGTACGGTGACTTTGGGTGTGGATCTTCATGACTGCGAGTAGCGATTCGCTGGTCACGTGCGCGCGCGACACGGTGTCCCCGATGGGTTGACCAGCGGGCGTAATGATAATGATTTTCAACTAGGGTGTGGGGTTGTCGGCGGCGGTGATCGCCGCCGGCCAGCACGACCGGGAGGACATCGTGCCCGACGAACGACCAGGCTCCGCCACCGACCGGAGGTCGGCCCGACGCCGCCGCGCCAGGGTGATCCTGATCACCACCCTTGTCGCCGTGGTGGCCACGATCGGGTTGATCGTGTTCGCCCTGCGGCCCACCGACGACACCACCGCGAGAGCCACCGGTGACGAGGCCGGCCTCCGCGTCGTCGCCACCACCAACTTCCTCACCGACACCGTCCGGCGGATCGGCGGCGAACACGTCGACGTCGCGGGACTGATGGGCCCCGGAGTGGACCCCCACCTCTTCCAGGCCAGGGCCGGGCACCTCCACCAGCTCCGCGAGGCCGACCTCGTCCTCTCCGTGGGACTGCACCTGGAGGGCAACCTCCAGACCGTCCTCGACGGGCTCGGGGACACCGCGGTCGTCAGGGTCGCGGAGAGCATCCCGGAGTCGGAACTGCTCGCCGCCCCCGACACCGAGCCGGGGGACGGCGAGTTCGACCCGCACGTGTGGTTCGACGTCAGCCTCTGGTCGAGGGTGGTCGAAGGGATCAGGGACGCCCTGGTGGCCGAGGACCCCGAGCGCGCGACCGCCTACCGGGACGCCGCCGACGAGTACCTCGTCGAGCTCGCCGACCTCGACGAGGAGGTCCGGGACCGCCTCGCCGAGATCCCCGAACAGCGGCGCGTCCTGGTCACCTCGCACGACGCCTTCCGCTACCTCGGTCGTGCCTACGACGTCCAGGTCGAGGCGATCCAGGGGATCTCCACGGTGGACGAGGCCACCACGGCCGACATCGACCGCGTCGCGGCGCTGATCGCCGAACGGGGAGTGCGCGCCGTCTTCGTCGAGTCGAGCGTGTCCGGGCAGAGCCTGGAGGCCGTGCTCGCCGCGGCCGGCAGCAGGGGCGCCGAGGTGACCGTGGGCGGCGAGCTCTTCTCGGACGCGGCGGGAGCGGAGGGCACCCCGGAGGGCACGTACGTGGGGATGGTGCGCGCCAACGTCGACCAGCTCGTCGAGGGGCTGCGGTGATCCCGGTCGGGGGCGGGACCCCGGGCGGTCAGCCGGTCAGTCACCAGGGGTCCGCCCTCACCGCGACCGACGTCCGCGCCGGGTACGGCGGCGCGGACGTGCTGGACGGGGTCACCCTGCGGGTACCGGCGGGTCGGCTCGCCGCCGTGGTGGGACCCAACGGGGCCGGCAAGTCCACCCTGGTCAGGGCGGCGCTCGGGCTCGTCCGGTCCAGCGGGCGCTTCACCCTGCTCGACGACACGCTCCGCGCGGTCCGTCGACGCGTCGCCTACGTCCCGCAACGCGACGCCGTCACCAGGGACTTCCCGATCACGGCCGGCCAGGTGGTCGAGATGGGGCGCTACCCCCGGCGCGGCTGGTTCCGTCGACTCACCGAGGAGGACGACGCCGCAGTCGAGGGAGCGCTGCGGCGCACCGGTGTGCTCGACCTGGCCGACCGCCCCCTCGACGAACTGTCCGGTGGGCAACGCCAACGTGTCTTCCTCGCCAGGGCGCTGGCCCAGCGGGCCGACCTCCTCGTGCTGGACGAACCCTTCGCCGGGGTGGACGCCCGCACCGAGGCCGCACTGCTCGACCTGCTCACCGAGCTCTGCCGCGACGAGGGGCGCTCGGTGATCGCGGTGCACCACGACCTCCGCACGGTGCGCGAGCGCTTCGACCACGCCGTGCTGCTCGCTGGTCGGGTCCTCGCCGACGGTGCGCCCGCCGAGGTGCTCCGCCCGGAGCTGCTGGAGCACGCCTACGGCCTCGCCCCGCTGCGCGAGGAGACCGACCAGCCGGGCGCGCGCGCCCCCGCCGGCGTGGCCGCGACCGACCCCCCGGACGGACCGGGGTGGACCCCGGTGACGACAGACGGGGGCCAGGACCGGTGAACTGGCTGATCACCTCGCTGCCCCTGCCCTACCCGGAGGCGGTCGTCGCGGTGGGGGCGGCCGTCATCGGACTGGTCGCGGGTGCGCTGGGTCCCCTGGCGGTCCTGCGGGGCAGGAGCATGTTCGGGGACGCGATGAGCCATGGCACCCTGCCGGGGGTCGTCCTGGGCTTCGTGGTGGCCGGCACCAAGAACCTGCCGCTGATGCTGTTGGGTGCCGGGCTGACCGCGGCCCTGGCCGCGCTGGCCGTGATCGGCCTCGAACGGTACGCGGGCAGCCGCCCGGACGTCGCCATCGGAGTGGTGCTCTCCGCCGCGTTCACCACCGGGATCGTGCTGCTCACCGCGCTGGCCGGCACCGGGAACGCGGGCCAGAGCGGACTCTCCGACTACCTCTTCGGCCAGCCCGCCGGCATGGTGGAACGGGACGTCGTCCTGACCCTCGTGGTAGGGGGGTGCGCTCTGCTGGCGGTCGCCGTCTGGTTCCGCGTGCTGCGCACCGCCGCCTTCGACCCGGGATTCGCCGCCGTCGCGGGGGTGCCCCGCTGGGCCGTGGAGGCGGCCAGCACGGTCCTGCTCGCGGTGGCGATCGTCCTCGGCGTGCGCACGGTCGGCGCGGTGCTCATGGTCGCGCTGCTCGTGGCCCCCGCCGTCGCCGCCCGGCAACTCACCACCCGGCTCGGTGCCCTGCTGACCCTGTCCGCCGCCGTCGGGGCGACGAGCGGAGCCGCCGGAGCGCTCCTCGCCGGACGAGCCGAACTGCCGGCCGGCCCGGTCATCGTGCTGCTGGCCACGTCCGCCGCCGTGCTCGCCGTGCTGTTCGCGCCTCGTCGCGGGGTACTGGTCCGGACCCGCCGGCCCCGTGCCGCCGGCTCGACTCCCCGCGCCCCGCACGATCCGGGGGCGCGGTCCCGAGTGACGGGAGGCGCCCGGTGACCTCCGACGACCTGGTCATCGTCCTGACCGCCGGCCTGCTGGCCACGTCGTGCGGCCTGCTCGGGACCTTCCTGGTGCTGCGCGGACGCGCACTGCTGCCCGACGCGGTCAGCCACGCGGTGCTGCCGGGGATCGTGGGCGTCTACCTGGTGACCGGGGGCCGGGACACGATCGCCATGCTGCTCGGCGCGACCCTCTTCGGCGTGGTCTGCGTGCTCGCCTTCCAGGCGCTCCGCCGCAGCGGGATCGTCGCCTCCGACGCCGCCATCGCGCTCGTCTTCCCCGCGCTGTTCTCGCTGGGCGTGCTGGGCGTCAGCCAGTACACCTCCGGGGTCCACCTCGACCTCGACTCGACCATCTACGGCGAGCTGACCTTCGCGCCGCTGCGCACCCTGGACCTCGGGGGCACCCAGGTGCCCCGGTCCCTGCTGATCACCGGTGCCGCCGCCGTCGTCGTCCTGGCCGTCGTCGTCCTGTTCTGGCGTCCGCTCGTGCTCACGAGTTTCGACCCCGAGTTCGCCGAGGCCACCGGAATCAGGGTGCGGCTCGTCGAACGGGGGCTGTTGGTGCTGGTCGCGGCCGTGGCCGTGACCGCGTTCGAGAGCATCGGAGCCATCCTGGTCGTGACGTTCTTCGTCGTCCCCTCGGCCACGGCCCAGCTGGTCGCCCGGCGGCTCGACAGCATGCTCGGCATCGCCGTCGCCGTGGGCTGGGTGAGCGCGCTGCTCGGGCAGCGGGCCGCCGTGCGCCTGGACAGCTCGGTGGCCGGCTCGATCGGACTGGCCGCGGTCGGGCTCTTCGTGGTGGCCCTGGTGTTCGCCCCGCGACGGGGTCTGCTGTGGCGGCGGCGCGGACGGGTCCCCCGCGACAGCCCGACCCGCCGCTCCGGGACGAGCGCGGGCCCCACTGCCCGACGGGGCTAGGGGAGCGGCCGGCCGGGATCAGCCGCCGTTCGGGTTCCTCGGGTTGTCCGTGCGGTGCTGGCGGATCGCCTCCCGCCGGGCCAGGCGGTGCTGGCGGCGGATCTCGGCCTCCGCCCACCGCCGGCGGTCATCGGGCGTCACCGGCGTCAGCGGGGGCACCGGACGCGGCCGGTTCTCGGCGTCGACCGCCACGAACACGAGGTAGGCACTCGCCACGTGGGTCGCCGGGACGGACTCGTTCCACCGTTCCGCCACCACGCGCACCCCGACCTCCATCGAGGTGCGGCCCGTCCAGTTCACCTGGGCGCTGGCGTGGACGAGATCCCCCACCTTCACCGGCACCAGGAACAGCATCTCGTCCATGAAGACCGTCAGGGCCGTGCCACCGGAGTGCCGGCCGGCGCACGCGGCCGCCACGTCGTCGACGAACTTCATGATCACGCCGCCGTGCACCGTGCCGTAGAGGTTCGTGTCGGAGCCGGTCATGATCTGGCTGAGCGTGGTCGCCGCCGCGGAGTTGGGCTTGCCGGGAAGGGGTGTGCCGGGCGTGTCGGAGGGCATGCCCCGAGCCTAGGTCCCCGCTCATCCCCCACGCCCGCCGACCGTCGGCCCAGCTCACGAGCCCGACCGTCCACCATGTGCGACACCGGCCGAACGGGTCGGTTTTCTCGCTACGATGCGGCCGCTGGTGGTTCGCGAGGCCCCGAGGGGTCGGACGGAGCAAGAGGGAACCCGGTGCGAGTCCGGGACTGCCCCCGCAGCGGTGAGCGGGAACGAACGCCGTCCCCGTCCCGGTCGTGAGACCAGGACGGGAAGAGCACTGGACACCCCCGACGGGGCGCCTGGGAAGCGACGGCCAGTAGGGGCCGACCAGCACGGTCGGCGTGCCCGCGAGTCCGAAGACCTGCCACCGGCGTGCGCGTCGCCCGGCGCGCACCGGTCCGGACCCGGTGGGAGGCACGACCGTCTGCCCCAGGCGCCCGCCTGGCGCGCGGCTCCACGGCCGCGCGGGAACACCGCCTCCCCGGCCGGACGTGGTACGAGCTCGCGAGGAGAGAGCAGTGACCGACGTTCCGACCACCCCCCGCCCCGCCCCGACCCCGTTGGGCTCGACCGTGCTCGGCTACCCCAGGATCGGCCGCGACCGTGAACTCAAGCGCGCCGTCGAGGCGTACTGGGCCGGGCGGATCGACCAGGACGAACTCCGCCGGGTCGGCGCGAGCATCCGGTCCGAGACGTGGACCGGCCTGCTGGAGGCAGGCCTCGGCTCCGTCCCCGGCAACACCTTCTCCTACTACGACCAGGTCCTCGACACCGCCGTCATGCTCGGCGCGGTCCCGGACCGTTTCCGGCGGCTCGGTCTCGACCCGCTCGACACCTACTTCGCCGCCGCTCGGGGACGTGGCGACGCGGCCCCCCTCGAGATGACGAAGTGGTTCGACACCAACTACCACTACCTCGTCCCCGAACTGGGCCCCGACACCGAGTTCTCGCTGTCGGACGACAAACCGGTCGCCGAGTACCGGGAGGCCAGGGCGCTGGGGGTGACCACCAGGCCGGTGGTGCTCGGGCCCGTGACCTTCCTGCTGCTGGCGAAGCGCGCCGAGGACGCGCCGGAGGACTTCACCCCGCTGAGCCTCCTCGACCGGCTGCTGCCCGTCTACGAGCGGCTGCTGACCGAGCTCGGCGAGGCGGGTGTCGAGTGGGTGCAGCTGGACGAGCCCGCCTTCGCGGCCGACCGCTCCGAGGGCGACCTGGCCGCACTCCGCGCCGCCTACGACCGGCTCTCCGCCGTAGCCAACCGCCCGGCGCTGCTGGTCGCCGGCTACTACGGCGACCTCGGCCCCGCGCTGGGCGTGCTCGCCGACACCGGGGTGGAGGCCGTGGCCGTCGACCTGGTGGCCGGCCCCGCCTCCGTGGACGACCTGACCGGGCTGAGCGGCCTGCGGACCAAGACCGTCCTCGCCGGCGTCGTCGACGGCCGCAACATCTGGCGCACCGACCTGGACGCCGCGCTGGGCGCCTGCGCCACCCTGCTGGGGGTGGCCGGCTCGGTGCACGTCTCCAGCTCGGCACCGCTGCTGCACGTGCCCTACGACGTCCGTCGCGAGACGCGCATCGACCCCACCGTCCGCTCCTGGCTGGCCTTCGCGGAGCAGAAGGTCGCCGAGGTCGTCCTGCTCGAGCGCGCGCTCACCGGCGGGACGGGGGAGGTCGCCGAGGAACTGGCCGGCGCCCGGGAGGTCCTGGCCGGCCGGTCCAGCGCCGCCGGTCGCAACCACCAGGTCCGGGCCCAGATCGACGCGTTGCGGCCCGAGCACCGGACCCGGGGCGACTACGAGGTCCGCGCCAAGGCCCAGCAGGACAAGCTGGGGCTGCCGCCGCTGGCGACCACCACCATCGGCTCCTTCCCGCAGACCGACGACATCCGCAGGGCGCGCGCGCTGCGCCGGGCCGGCCGCCTCTCCGAGGACGAGTACCGCCGT
The DNA here is from genome assembly GCF_002895405.1 of Actinoalloteichus sp. AHMU CJ021. Taxonomy (NCBI): domain Bacteria; kingdom Bacillati; phylum Actinomycetota; class Actinomycetes; order Pseudonocardiales; family Pseudonocardiaceae; genus Actinoalloteichus; species Actinoalloteichus sp. AHMU CJ021. The sequence goes on from NZ_CP025990.1 coordinate 5,157,356, forward strand.
CGGATGCGGATCGAGATCGAGCGGGTCATCCGCTTCCAGGAGGACATCGGCCTGGACGTGCTCGTCCACGGTGAGCCGGAACGCAACGACATGGTGCAGTACTTCGCCGAGCACCTCGACGGGTTCGCCGCCACCGAGCACGGCTGGGTGCAGTCCTACGGTTCCCGGTGCGTGCGACCCCCGATCCTGCACGGGGACGTCAGCCGTCCCGCCCCGATCACGGTCGACTGGAGTTCCTACGCCCAGAGCCTGACCGACCGCCCGGTCAAGGGAATGCTCACCGGACCGGTGACCATCCTGGCCTGGTCCTTCGTCCGGGACGACCAACCGCTCGCGGACACCGCCGCCCAGGTGGCGCTGGCGCTGCGCGGGGAGGTCCGCGATCTCGAGGCCGCCGGTCTGCGGGTCATCCAGGTCGACGAACCGGCGCTGCGGGAACTCCTGCCGTTGCGCGCCGCCGACCGTGCCGCGTACCTGTCGTGGGCCGTGGACGCCTTCCGCCTGGCGACCGCGGGGGTCTCGGACGGCACCCAGATCCACACCCACCTCTGCTACTCGGAGTTCGGGGACGTCATCGAGGCGATCGACGGGCTGGACGCCGACGTCACCACCATCGAGGCCGCCCGATCGCGGATGGAGGTCCTGGCGGACCTGCACGAGATCGGGTACCGACGCGGCGTCGGTCCGGGCGTGTACGACATCCACTCGCCCCGGGTCCCCGCGGTCGAGGAGGTCACCGGCCTCGTGGAGGCGGCGCTCGCCGCCGTCCCAGGGCAGCGGTTGTGGATCAACCCGGACTGCGGGCTCAAGACCCGTGGCTACCCGGAGGTCGAGCCGGCGTTGCGCGCGTTGGTGAGCGCCAGCGCGACCGCGCGCGCCGCGCTGGCCGGCGCCGAGTGACGGACTGACGGGGGACGGCCGGCAGGTGGCCGGCGAGTGCGCACCACCAGAACGTGGCGGTGGCGCTCGTCGGCCACGTCCAGCAGGATCTACCTCTGGCCGTGGCCGCCCGTCCCGGGCGGCCGAGCACCACACGAGGGAGGTCCGGTCCGTTGCCGCACGAGGTTCGCGGAGTCGTGTCCAGGAGCAAGGACGCGCCCGTCACGGTGGAGACGATCGTGGTACCCGACCCGGGGCCCGGGGAGGCGGTGGTCCGCGTCCTGGCCTGCGGGGTCTGCCACACCGACCTGCACTACCGCCAGGGCGGGATCAACGACGAGTTCCCCTTCCTGCTCGGGCACGAGGCCGCCGGCGTCGTGGAGGAGGTCGGCGAGGGCGTCACCGACCTCCGGCCGGGGGACTACGTGGTGCTGAACTGGCGCGCGGTGTGCGGGAAGTGCCGCGCCTGTCGGCGAGGCCGCCCCTGGTACTGCTTCGACACGCACAACGCGGCCAGGAAGATGACCCTGGCCGACGGAACACCGCTCACCCCGGCGCTGGGCATCGGGGCCTTCGCCGAGAAGACCCTGGTGCACGCCGGGCAGTGCACCAAGGTCGACCCCGCCGCCGAACCGGCCGTCGCGGGCCTGCTGGGCTGCGGCGTGATGGCCGGCATCGGGGCCGCCATCAACACCGGATCGGTCGGCCGGGGCGACAGCGTGGCGGTGATCGGGTGCGGGGGCGTTGGCGACGCCGCGATCGCCGGGAGCAGGCTCGCCGGGGCGTCGACGATCATCGCCGTCGACATCGACGAGCGGAAGTTGGAGACGGCGCGCCGGTTCGGCGCCACCCACACCGTGGCCGCGCGTGAGGTCGACGTCGTGGAGCGCGTCCGCGAGCTGACCAACGGCTTCGGCGCGGACGTCGTCATCGACGCCGTCGGGCGGCCCGAGACCTTCCGCCAGGCCTTCTACGCCCGTGACCTGGCCGGAACCGTCGTCCTGGTGGGGGTGCCCACTCCGGAGATGACCATCGAACTGCCGCTGCTGGACGTCTTCTCCCGGGGCGGGGCGGTGAAGTCCTCCTGGTACGGCGACTGCCTGCCCGACCGGGACTTCCCCATGCTCATCGACCTGTACCTCCAGGGACGGCTGAACCTCGCCGACTTCGTCACCGAGCGGATCTCGCTCGACGACGTGGAGGAGGCGTTCGAGAGGATGCACCACGGCGACGTGCTGCGCTCGGTGGTGATGCTCTGATGGCCGCCTCGATCGAACGTGTGGTGACCTCGGGCACCTTCAGCCTGGACGGTCAGGACTTCGACGTGGACAACAACGTCTGGCTCGTGGGCGACGACCGCGAGGTGCTGGTCGTCGACCCGGCGCACGACGCGCGGGCGGTGCTGGCCGCGGTGGGCGACCGCTCGGTCGTGGCCGTCGCCTGCACCCACGGGCACAACGACCACGTCAACGCCGCGGTCGAGGTCGCCTCGGCGACCGGCGCTCCTGTGCTGATCAACCCGGAGGACCGCCACCTCTGGGATGTCGCGCACCCCGGCCGGGCACCCGATGGTGAGCTGGTGGACGGTGCCGAGCTCACCGTGGCCGGTCTGACCCTGCGGGTGTTGGCCACGCCCGGTCACAGCTGGGGTTCGGTCAGCCTGCACGTGCCCGAGCTGACCGCGGTCCTGACCGGTGACACCCTGTTCCAGGGCGGCCCCGGTGCCACCGGACGGTCCTTCTCCGATTTCCCGACGATCATCGCCTCGATCCGGGACCGCCTGCTGACGTTGCCGGCGGAGACCGTCGTCCACACCGGGCACGGGGACACCACGACGATCGGAGCGGAGGCCCCGCACCTCCAGGAGTGGATTGACCGGGGGCACTGACCTCCGGCCCGTCACCCGGGTGGCCCTCGGGGTGACGAACGGGCGGTCCGACCGGCCAGCGCGCCCTCGGCGAGGGGTGGTCGGTCGGAACCGCCCGTCGGCCCGATCCCCCTCCCGCCGACGTGGCCCCGTCACCGCCAGGGGAGCTCCGCGCCTCCGACGGGAGCCCGCCCACTCATCCGGTCCGGCTCCGGCGCCCCCGAGTTCCCTCGGGTCCCCGCCCGCGACGTCGGGAGCCGGCGGGCGGGTTCACGGCTCCTGGCCCCTGGCGGGACCGTCCCTGCCAGCGGTGCGCCGGCTCCCCGGTGTGTGGGGACGCCGGACGTGGCGGCGACGGGAGACGGAGAGAGCGGGGAAGCGGAGCCGTGCCATCGCGATCCTCGCCGGCCGTGGGCCGGCTGGCGGTAGGCTGTGGTCGTTCGGGCTCGCGGTGTCAACACCCAGTGCCGGGATCGGCGAGAACGGGGTGTGGACGAGGGATTTGCCCACCACCTGGGTGCCTCCCCTGCGCCCAAGTGGTGGACTGCCCCCCAGCCCCCAGACAAGGAAGACCGGTGCCCCCTCGGCATTTCCACTCCACTGAAAGTGGATCGGAGGATGCTTTCAGGACAGTTGAGTCGTTCCTCGCCGCGAGTCTAAGGTGAGAGCGGAGTCCGTTTCAACCCACGTGAAGAGATTGCTCCGTTGGGGTCGTTGTGAGTCTAAGTCGGGGGGACTGAGAGGGTGGCGATGGCCGAGGCGGAGAAGCCCGAGACGCGCACACTGGCCGGCAAGCTGAACCACCTCTTCGCCCGCGTGCACCCGCCGGGACAGGGGGAGTACAGCAACGAGCACGTCGCCGCCGCGATCCGCGAACGTGGGGTGAACATCTCCCAGAGCTACATCTGGGCGCTCCGGAAGGGACGGTCGGACAACCCCACCAAGCGGCACCTGGAGGCGCTCGCCGAGTTCTTCGGAGTCCACGTCGGCTACTTCTTCGACGACGCGCTCGCGCACCGTGTCGACGCCCAACTCGACCTCGTCAACGCCCTGCGCGACGCCAACGTCCGGGACGTCGCCCTCCGCACCATGCAGCTCGACGACGACGCACGACGCTCGGTGGCCCGGATCGTGGAGGAGATCAGCCAGATGCGGGCCGCTGGGCGGACGCCCCCACCCGCCACGGCGTCCGACACCGACGACCCACGTCGCTGAGCCCGGGACCGGGGCAGGGGCGCGGTCCCACTCCCCGCTCCCTCCTGCCAGCCGTCCCACTTCCCGGCGTCCACCGGGGCGGGCAGGTCGGGACTCGTCCGCGCGCCGCGCCGCGCTTCGCTGCTCCAGGCGGAGATCCGTCGTTCGGCCGAACGGTGGTGCCCCGGGTTGGGGGGATGTCGGGCTCGCTCCGGACGGCATAATGATCGGCGGGTCCCCCGCCAGCCCGCCACGTCGGTCACCCGCGCGGTGCGCACCGCGGTTGACCCGCCGCTGGTGGTCCTACACCCGGGGTGCCCCGCCGTCCGCCGGGCCAGCGGCCACCCGTGGTGTGGCGGCCAGGGGAACCACGGGTCCGGCCCGGACACGGTCACGAGCCGTGCCGCCCGCCCTCGAGGAGCACCGGGAGGGAAGGGAACGTGGTCGGTGACCAGCGGACGCGGACGACGCGGCAACCCCTGGCGTGCCTACGGATGGCACGCCCGCACGCGCCGCCGTTGACGAGGGAGGTGGCCACCTCGGTGCACTACCACGACCTGCGCCGGCGCTGTGAGGAACGGGTGCGTCAGCTCGACCGGAGCGCGGGGATCCCCCGCCCGTTCGACCTCACCGTGTTCCTCGACCGGCTCGCCCACCACCGAGGGCGCCCCATCACGCTGCACCCCAGCGACCACGTCGCGGGCCGGGCGTGCGGGATGTGGCTCGATCTCGGCGACATGGACGTGATCGCCCACGCCCGGACGACCCCCCTCCACGTGTGGCACATCGTGCTGCACGAGGTGGGGCACATGATCTCCGACCACGCCGGGGCGCACCTGCTGGACCGCGACTTCCTCCGCGCGCTGGCCCCGGACCTCGATCCGGACGTGGTCGTGAGGACCTTAGGGCGTTCCTCCTACTCCGCGGTGGAGGAACAGGAGGCCGAGATGATCGCCTCGCTCATCCTGGGGCGGGCGGGCGCACCACCCAGGCGCTCCCACCGATCGGACACCTCGCCGGACATCGCCCAGGCCGCGGACCGAGCCGAAGACATCTTTGGGGTGTGAATGGTCACCGCACTGTTCCTGACCGTCTCGCTGCTCGTCTCCCTCGCCGCGGCCTTCCGGGCGGTGCGCAACCTGAGACGGGGCCCTGGCGGGAACCCGGGCAGGTGGGCGCTCGTCGGCGTGCTGGGTTCACTGGGGTTCGCCTTCCTCGTCCTCGCCCCCGCGACGCAGGCCGTGCTCGCCGGCATCTACCCCAACATCGGCCGGTTGCTGTCCAACCTCGGGACCCTCGCCGCCGCCTTCTCCGCGGTGATGCTGCTGCTGTACCTCGCTCACCCGCCCGAGGAGGCACGCCGACGGGCCCCCCGCCGGTTCCTGGTGTTCGCGGTCGCCGAACTCGCGCTCCTCGTCCTGTTCCTCGCCGCCGACATCCCCGAGTCCCGGGGGCTGTTCGGCGAGTACTACTCGACCCACCCGACACTCGCCGGCTACGTCCTCGTCTACTCCGCCTACCTGGGCGCCGTCCTGGTCGACCTCGCCTGGCTGGGGTTGAGGTACTCGAACGCCACGGGCGGGAGCCTGCGCATCGGACTCCGGGTCCTCGCCGTCGGCTGCGTCCTGGGACTCTCGTACGTCGCGGAGAAGCTGTACAGCACGACGCGCGCCGCGTTGGAGGGGCCCGAAACCGGGTCGGAGTCCTACTGCGTCACGCCGTTCGACAACTTCGGCTGCGCGATGTCGGTCGGGATGCCGGCGGCGTCCGTGCTGGTCATGACCGTCGGGCTGCTGCTGCCCGCCGTCGCCCCGATCATCAACCGGCTCGTCAGGGCTCCGGGGGAGTGGCGCGCCTACCGTGAGCTGCGCCCGCTGTGGGCGGCGCTGTACGAGGCCGTGCCGGAGATCGCGCTGACCTCCCCCGACGCCGTCAAGGGCGACTACGGCCGGCGCGACGTGGGCATGCGCCTCTACCGCCGCGTCATCGAGATCCGGGACGGTGTGCTCGCGCTCCGGCCCTATCGGGACCCCTCCGTCGCCGAACAGGTGGGCGGCGCGGGCCGCGCGGCCGGTCTCACGGGAGAGGACCTCGCCGCCACCGTCGAGGCGGCGGTGATCAGCGCGGCCATCGCCGGCGCCCGGTCCGGCCGGCCGGTCGACCCCGGTGGTGGCGACTCGGCCTCCCCCGACCCCGGGCCGGAGACCGCCCTACCGCCTGACCTGGCCAGCGAGACCGCCTTCCTGCGTCGGGTCTCGGTCGCCTTCGTCTCCTCGGCGCTGGTGCGGCCCCACCGGGGCGAGCGCGCCTCCGACGACGTGCCCTCGGGGGCCTGATCGGCATGGCGGCAGCAGGGGAGCACCACCCGGACGTCCCGAAGCCCGGCCAGGGGGCGGACGGCCCGGCCGAGCGCCCGATCGGGGCGGGTTGTCCCTCGGCGGCGGCACGGCGGGCACCAGACCAGCCGCCCACCGGGGACGAGGACGGGCCCGACCTCTTCCAGGACGAGTGGTTCCGCGACCCCCACCCCACCTACGCCCGCCTGCGGGCCGAGTGCCCGGTGCGCCAGGTCAGGTCCCCCGGGGGCCACGAGGCCTGGATCGTCCTCGGGTACGCCGAGGCCCGGGAGGCCCTGGCCGACGGCAGGATCAGCAAGGACGTGCGCGCCGCGGGCCACATCTTCGCGAGGAGCGGCCGGCGCAGGGACCTCGCCCCGGCCGTCAGCCAGACCATGCTGGCCACCGACCCACCGGACCACACACGGCTCCGGGGCCTGGCCAGGGCGGCCTTCACACCGGCGGCGGTCCACCGCCTGCGCCCGAGGATCCGGGCCATCGCCGAGGGACTGGCCGAGTCGATGGCGGCCGAGGCCGGCCCGGTGGACCTCGTCGAGCGTTTCGCGCTGCCCCTGCCGGTGACCGTCATCTGCGAACTGCTCGCCGTCCCCGAGGCCGACCGCGCGGCGCTCGGCGCGTGGTCCTCGCGGCTTTTCCTCGCCGGGCAGCCCGAGGTGATCGACGAGGCGTCCCACCAACTCGCGGACTACCTGTCCGAACTGGTCGAACGGCGTCGCCGCCAACCCGGCGACGACCTGCTCTCCGAGCTGATCGCCGCCCGGGACGCGGGCGACCGGCTCAGCGAGGGCGAACTCGTCTCGCTGGCGGCCCTGCTGCTGATCGCCGGCCACGAGACCACCACGAACCTGCTGGGTACCGCCGTGCTCTCCCTGCTCACCCATCCCGAGCAGCTCGCCTGGCTGCGCGCGGACCTCGCTCGGCTGCCGGCCGCGGTCGAGGAGCTCCTGCGGCACGACGGTCCGGTGAACGTCGCCACCTTCCGGTTCACCACCGAACCGGTGCGGCTCGCGGGGGTCGACCTGCCGGCCGACGCCGTCGTGATGGTCTCGCTCGGTGCCGCCGACCGGGACCCGTCCCGTTTCCCCGAGCCCGACCGGCTGGACCTCCGCCGACGGAGCGCGGGCCACCTGGCCTTCGGGCACGGCATCCACTACTGCCTCGGAGCGCCGCTGGCGCGGGCCGAGGCCGAGATCGGTCTGGGGGTGCTGCTGAGGCGGTTTCCCGGGCTCCGGCTGGCCGGGCCCCCCGAGGAGGTCGGGTGGCGCCGGAGCAGGCTCATGCGGGGCCCGGAGAGCCTGTTCGTGTTGACCCGGGCCGAGGCGGGCACGGCACCCTGACCGGCTCGGTACCACCGACCGCGTCCTCGGGCAACGCGCCCACGTGGCGGGGCGGACCGGCTCAGTGGCGGCCCGCCCCACCCCGCTGGTCGGATCAACCGATCTTGACGCCCCGGGCGGCGGTGAACCGCTGCGTCACGTCGGCCCAGTTGACGATGTTCCAGAACGCCTTGACGTAGTCCGCCTTGACGTTGCGGTACTGCAGGTAGAAGGCGTGCTCCCACATGTCGAGCATGAGCAGCGGGTACGAGCCGGCGGCCAGGTTGCCCTGGTGGTCGTAGAGCTGCTCGAGGATCAGCCGCTGCCCCAGCGAGTCCCAGGCCAGGATCGACCAGCCGGAGCCCTGGATGCCCAGCGCGTTCGCCGTGAAGTGCGCCCGGAACCCGTCGAAGGAACCGAAGAACTCGTCGATGGCCGCGCCCAGCTCGCCGTCCGGCTTGTCACCACCGTCGGGGGACAGGTTCGGCCAGAAGACGGAGTGGTTCACGTGACCGGCGAGGTTGAACGCGAGGTTCTTCTGGAGCAGGTTGGCCGAGCCCAGGTCGTTCTTGTCCCGGGCCTCCGCCATGCGCTCCAACGCGTCGTTGGCGCCCTTGACGTAGGTCGCGTGGTGCTTGTCGTGGTGCAGCTCCATGATCTCGCCGGAGATGTGCGGTTCCAGCGCCCCGAAGTCGTAGGGCAGATCGGGCAGCGTGTATGGCGTGGTCACAGGTCCCACCTCATGTCGGGCAACGGTCAACACGGAAACCCGGGCGTCGGCACCGACGGTGTCGCCACCCGGCTCTCGTAAAGCTACCGCCGGAAGATCGGGCGAGCAGGCGGAGGGGCTGGGCCACGCGACCGTTCGTCGGTCGGCCCGGACGACGAACGGTGCCATCGGGACGCGCGGCCGGTCAGCCCGGCACCACCGGTCCGCGCTGCTCGGCGAGCTGCTCCGGCCGGTCGGCTCGCCGCGAGGCAGAAGAACGTGAGAAGCGCTTGCCTCTGTCCGAGAATCTGGATCAGGGAGCTAACGCGGCACGCCGTGGTGCCGACAGTCCTGATGGAGGTGCGACCGCGCATGAGCGTTGACATGGCCGTGGGAACCGAGACGACGTCCGACACCCCGCCGACCACCCCCTTCACCGTCGTGTGGAGTAGGGGCCACGCGTACGTCCTCGAGGACGCCCCGGGCCGGGCCCGTTGGGTCGGCGTGGACGACAGGGGGCGTGCCCTGACCCTCACCAACGCGCAGCTCCAGCGGCGCGGTTGGAGCCGCACGAGCTCCTGACGGGAGCACTCGGCGCCCCAGTCAGGCCGGTGTGTAAGGCTTGACCTGGGGCGCGAGGGGGCAAGCGGCCCTGGGACCAGGACGTGAATGGGGTGGCGATGGGGCCCGAGGGCAGGCCGAACGAGCAGGGGGCACCGGACGGCTTCCTCAGCGCGCAGCTGGGAGACACCAGCTGGACGGCGATCAAACAGGACCGGATCCTCACGGTCCCGAACCTGTTGAGCTTCCTGCGGCTCGCCGGGGTGCCGGTCTTCCTCTGGCTGCTCCTCGTCCCGCGCGCGGACGTCGCCGCGCTCCTGATCCTGGTGCTCAGCGGTATCACCGACTGGCTCGACGGGAAGCTGGCCAGATGGCTGGACCAGTCGAGCCGGTTGGGCGCCATGCTCGACCCGGCGGTCGACCGGTTGTACATCGCGGCCACCCTGGTGGCCTTCGCGATCCGGGACATCGTGCCGCTCTGGCTGGTCCTGGTCCTCTTCGCCAGGGAGATCGTCCTCGGTCTCGCCCTGCTCGTCCTCCGACACCACGGGTTCGGGCCCTACGAGGTCCACTACCTCGGCAAGGCGGCGACGTTCTGCCTGCTCTACGCGTTCCCGCTCCTCCTGTTGGCGCAGGGGACCTCCACCGTCAGCCTCATCGCGCAGCCGGTGGCGTACGCGTTCACGGTCTGGGGCTGCGCGCTGTACCTGTGGTCCGGGCTGCTGTACCTCTGGCAGGGCGCGCGGGCCGTCCTCGGGAGCGGGGCCGCGGCGGGGACCCGCCCCGAGACCAGCGGGGTCAGCTCCGAGTAGGGGGGAGTTCCGCCGGCACCGGCTCCTTGGCAGGATGAGCCCAGCGAACCAGTGATCGGAGGAGAGATGTCGGCGGTTCCGGAAGAGTTGCGCTATACCCAGGAGCACGAGTGGGTGGCGATCCAGGAGTCCGGCACGGTGCGGATCGGCATCACGGACTACGCGCAGCGCCAGCTCGGGGACGTGGTGTTCACCCAGCTGCCGGAGCCGGGCCAGCGCTTCGCGACCGGCGATACGATCGGGGAGGTCGAGTCGACCAAGTCCGTCTCCGAGATCTACATGCCCCTTGCCGGCGAGGTCCTGACTCGGAACACTGGGTTGGAAGATCAACCGGAGTCCCTGAACGAGGACCCGTACGGGGACGGGTGGATGATCGAGGTGCGGCCGGACGACCCGAGCGAGCTCGAGGGTCTGCTGGACGCGGGTGAGTACGCCAAGCTGGCCGACAACGGCTGAGCGGGCGTGGGAACTGTACGAGAGGGATTGGCGCCGGTTCCCGGTCGCCAATGTTCATGACCACGGGAGTCGGGCCACGTGCGTTGGTGGCGGCAGGGTAGTTTGAGATCGGCTTTGGATCGCCTAACCAGCAGGAGGAGAGCTCAGGTGAGCACCAACGACGGGCCCGGCACTCCGCCGGAGCGGTCCCCGGAACAGACCTCGGTCTTCCGCGCGGACTTCCTCAACGAGGTGGAGCCTTCCGACTCCCCCGCGGCGGAGCCCGCGGTCTCGGGGGTCGACGCTCTTCCGACGGGTTCCGCGTTGCTGGTGGTCAAGAGGGGCCCGAACGCCGGGTCCCGCTTCCTGCTCGACAGGGAGACCACCAGTGCGGGGCGTCACCCGGACAGCGACATCTTCCTCGACGACGTGACGGTGTCCCGCCGTCACGCCGAGTTCCGCCGTGAGGGCGACGAGTTCGTCGTCGTCGACGTCGGCAGCCTGAACGGGACCTACGTCAACCGGGAGCCCGTGGACACCGCGGTGCTCGCCAACGGCGACGAGGTCCAGATCGGCAAGTTCCGGCTCGTCTTCCTGACCGGTCCGATCGGGGGCCAGGAGGAGCGGTGACCCCGGCCGGGCGGCCCGGACACGAGGCGATCAGCGTCGGGGCGGTGCTCACCGAGCTCCGTCCCGACTTCCCCGACCTGTCGCTGGCCAGGGTTCTCTTCCTGGTGTCGGAGGGCTTGGTATCGCCCTCCGAGTCCCGGTCCGGGTCACCCGTCTTCACGTCGGACGACATCGCGCGCCTCCGCCTGGTGCTCGCCGCTCAGCGGGACCAGGGGTTGCCCCTGAGCTGGATCCGCGATCGACTCGAGGCCGACCCGCGCTGGAGCGGTCGGAGCGAGGAGCGCCCGGACCCGTGCCCGGGCGATGCGGCGGAGGACGCTGGTCGCGCGGCCCGGCTGACCCGGGAGGAGATGCTCGCCGCCGCCGGCATCGACGAGGTCATGCTGGTCGAGCTCGAACACTACGGACTGGTCCGGTCGGGAGCTGTCGGCTTCTTCGACCGGGACGCCGTGCGGATCGCGCGCCTGGTGCGGCACGCCGCCGACTACGGTCTGGAGCCGAGGCACCTCCGAGCCCTGCGGACGTCCGCCGACCGGCAGGTAGCGTTGATGGCGCAGGCCGTCGCCCCACCGCAGAGGCCGTCCGACCGCGATCCCCACGCCGGCCTCCGGGCGGAGGAGAGGCTGCGGGAGCTGTCCGCCCTCTCGGCGACCCTCTACGAGCTGCTCCTGCGGTCGAGCGTCCGGAGTACCGGTGGTTGGTGAGCGGACGGCGGCCATAAGGATGGTTGCCGAGTTGACACGAAGAATCACGAGCGTAGTGAGCCCGAGGCGGGTAGCGTCGATGCTGTCAGTGCGCCATCCTCGATTGTGTGATGTCCGCTCGACGTGGTTCGCGGGAGGAGGGGAGGCCCGATGAGCAGCGAGATGCGTGTGGTCGGCGTACGGGTGGAACTACCCGCCAACACACCGATCCTCCTGCTGCGCGAGGTCGAGGGTGAGCGCTACCTGCCGATCTGGATCGGCTCGGTGGAGGCCACCGCGATCGCCCTCGAACAGCAGGGTGTTCGGCCTCCACGTCCCCTGACGCACGACCTCCTCAAGGACGTGATCGGCGCGCTGGGCCGGGAGCTCGAGCAGGTGCGGATCACCGACATGCGCGAGGGCACCTTCTACGCGGAGCTCGTCTTCGACGGCGACGTCCGGGTGTCGGCCCGTCCGAGCGACTCGGTCGCACTGGCCCTCCGGGTCGGGGTTCCCATCCACGCCGACGAGGAGGTCCTCTCCGAGGCCGGCCTGATGATCCCGGACGAGCAGGAGGACGAGGTCGAGAAGTTCCGCGAGTTCCTCGACTCCGTCTCGCCGGAGGACTTCCGGGGCGCCGACACCTAGCCCTCGCGCCCGCGTCACCCGCCACGGACGGCGAGCGCCGCGACGGCGGGGTCGATTCCGCTGAAGGATGCTTGTTCAGTCAATCGGGTGATCATGGTGCCCCTCGAGTTGCGGCCCCCGAGCACCCCCACCAAGGTCGAACGTAAATTCAGCGTGTGGAGTTCTCCGCGCGTCGCGTTGACCTGTTCGCACGCCAGTCCTACCGTCATCCAGGACGAGGCGCACCCGTGGTGCCACCTCAGGTGCATACTCAGATGTCCGGTGGTCCGGATCGACCACCAGGGCGACGTTCGTCGGTCTCGGGACCGCACGAGGAGGAGGCAGGCGTGGTCGAGGATTCGCCCATCCAGACAACTCCGGGTGAGCAGGGCGCCTTGTTCCCGGACTCGCTGCTGCCGGACGAACTGGTCGGCTACCGGGGCGCCGCCGCCTGCCAGATCGCGGGCATCACCTACCGCCAGCTCGACTACTGGGCGCGGACCGGTCTGGTGGGGCCCTCCATCCGCAGCGCCCACGGTTCCGGCAGCCAGCGGTTGTACTCCTTCAAGGACCTCCTGGTCCTCAAGGTCGTCAAGCGGCTGCTCGACACCGGGGTGTCCCTGCAGAACATCCGGGTGGCGGTGGAACACCTCCGAAAACGAGGTGTCCGGGACCTCGCGAGGATCACGTTGTTCAGCGATGGCACCACCGTGTACGAGTGCACGTCGCCCGAGGAGGTCGTCGACCTCCTGCAGGGTGGGCAGGGCGTGTTCGGCATCGCCGTGAGCGGAGCGATGCGGGAGATCAGCGGAACGATCCACGAGTTCCCCGCCGAACGCGCCGACGGTATGGAGATCCAGGAGGACCACGTCGACGAGCTCTCCCGACGGCGAGCCCAGCGCACTGGTTGAGCCGCGCGTCGCGGCAGGGCGCCCGGCGGGCCGGATGACGGCTCGGTATCCCCGGAGCGGCCCGAGGTGACCACGCCGGGTGACCCCGGCGCCGCGTCGGAGGGGCGGCCGAGGTCCAGTGCGCGGGACGATCCGCACGGGCAGGGGCGGGCGCGCCACGGCCGGGTAGGCTGACGCGTGTAGTCGTAGGACTCCACGCGGGAGAGTCCGCACCGCATGCCGGTGCGGCGCCGAAGGAGCAACTTTCCCCGGAACCTCTCAGGCAGCCAGGACCGCGTGGACGAGACACCTCTGGAAAGAGGGTGGGTGAGCGGGCGGGTTCCGACCCGGCGTTGACCAGCCCCGCCGACGGTGCAAGTCCGGTGCTGGTGGACCGGGCGAAGCTCTCAGGCACCCGCGCGCCGGGTAGCGACAGAGGGGGAGCCCTCGCCATCCTGCCCGGAGGCGGGAAGCCCGACGACTACCGAGGTCCGGTCATGACGACGTCAGAGCACGCCCTCCGCCCCACACCAGCCCTCTCCGAGTTGGAGCGAGCCACGCCGTTCGCCGACCGCCACATCGGCCCGGACGACGCGGGACTGGCCCGGATGCTGTCGGTCGTCGGGGTCGGCTCGCTCGAGGAGCTCGCCGACCGCGCGGTGCCGGCGGACATCCGCGACGACAGCCCGGCCGTGGGGCTCGAACGGCCGCTGTCCGAGCACGAGGTCCTCGCGGAGCTGCGCGGCCTGGCGGCCAGGAACCGGCCGATGGTCCAGATGATCGGTCTCGGATACCACTCCACGATCACCCCGCCGGTGATCCGGCGGAACGTGCTGGAGAACCCGGCCTGGTACACCGCCTACACCCCCTACCAGCCCGAGATCTCGCAGGGGCGGCTGGAGGCCCTGCTCAACTTCCAGACCGTGGTGGCCGACCTCACCGCCCTGCCCGTCGCCAACGCCTCGATGCTCGACGAGTCCACCTCCGCCGCCGAGGCCATGACCCTGCTGCGCCGGGCCGGCCGGTCCCGGTCCGACCGGTTCCTGGTGGACGCGGACACCCTCCCCCAGACCGTGGAGGTGCTGCGGACCCGGGCCGAACCCCTCGGGATCGAGCTGGAACTCGTGGAGCTGGGCGGCGACGCGGCCCTGCCCGAGGGGGACTTCTTCGGTCTCCTGCTCGCCTACCCTGGCGCCTCGGGCCGGGTCGTCGACCTCGAGGCCGTCGTCGAGGCCGCCCACGAGCGCGGCGCCCTGGTCGCGGCCGCCACCGACCTGCTGGCGTTGACCCTGCTCCGCCCGCCGGGTGAGTTCGGGGTGGACGCGGTGGTGGGCTCGACCCAGCGTTTCGGGGTGCCCCTCGGTTTCGGCGGGCCGCACGCGGCGTTCCTCTCCGTCCGGGAAGGGCTCCAACGGCAGCTGCCCGGGAGGCTGGTGGGGGTCAGCGTCGACGCGGACGGCGCCACGGCGTACCGCTTGGCCCTCCAGACCAGGGAACAGCACATCCGCCGCGAGAAGGCCACCAGCAACATCTGCACCGCCCAGGTGCTGCTGGCCGTGGTGGCCGCGATGTACGCCGTCCACCACGGAGCGGAGGGCCTGCGCACCATCGCGCTGCGCACGCACCGGATGGCCGTGGTGCTGGCCGAGGGGCTGCGGCGGGCCGGGCTCCGCGTGGTCCACGACCACTTCTTCGACACCGTCGTCGTGGAGGTGCCGGGTCGCGCGGAGCGGGTGGTGGCCGCCGCACGCGACCTCGGCGTCAACCTTCGGCTCGTCGACGCCGACCACGTCGGCGTGTCCTGCGGGGAGGACACCACCCGCGGCCACCTCGACCTCGTCTGGCGAGCGTTCGGGTCGGACGCCTCCGTGCCGTCCGACCCGCGGCCCGACGTCGACGACCTGGACCGGCGGACACCGGACGCGGTCCCGGACGGGCTGCGCCGTACCAGCGGCTACCTCACCCACCCGGTCTTCGAGGCGCACCGGTCGGAGACCGCGCTGCTGCGCTACCTGCGCCGACTCGCGGACTCGGACCTGGCCCTCGACCGCACGATGATCCCGCTCGGTTCCTGCACCATGAAGCTGAACGCGACCGCCGAGATGGAACCCATCACGTGGCCCGAGTTCGCCGGGCTGCACCCCTTCGCCCCCGCATCCGACGCCGCCGGGCTGCTGTCCGTGGTCGAGGACCTGGAACGGTGGCTGGCCGAGATCACCGGGTACGACGCGGTGAGCCTCCAGCCCAACGCCGGGAGCCAAGGCGAGTTCGCCGGACTGCTGGCGATCCGCGCCTACCACCGCGACCGGGGCGAGCCGCACCGCGACGTCTGCCTGATCCCCGCGAGCGCCCACGGGACCAACGCCGCGAGCGCGGTGATGGCGGGCATGCGCGTCGTGGTGGTCCGCTGCGACGAGTCCGGGAACGTCGACCTCCCGGACCTGCGCCGGCTCGTCGGGGAACACCGCCACGACCTGGCCGCCATCATGATCACCTACCCCTCGACCCACGGCGTCTACGAGGACACCGTCCGCGAGGTGTGCGCCGAGGTGCACGACGCCGGCGGACAGGTCTACGTCGACGGGGCCAACCTGAACGCGTTGATCGGCCTGGCCCGCCCGGGCCGGTTCGGTGCCGATGTCTCCCACCTGAACCTGCACAAGACGTTCTGCATCCCGCACGGCGGAGGTGGACCGGGAGTGGGGCCGGTCGGCGTCCGGGCGCACCTGGCGCCCTTCCTGCCCAACCACCCCCTCCAACCGGCGGCCGGACCGGCGACCGGGGTCGGGCCGATCAGCGCGGCGCCCTGGGGGAGCGCCTCCATCCTGCCGATCTCCTGGGCCTACGTGCGGATGATGGGCGCCGAGGGGTTGCGACGGGCCACCCTCACCGCCGTCGCCGCCGCGAACTACGTCGCTGCTCGGCTGTCGCCCCACTACCCGGTGCTCTACACGGGCGCGGGTGGCCACGTGGCCCACGAGTGCATCCTCGACCTGCGTGAGCTGACCAGGACGACCGGGGTGACGGTCGACGACGTCGCCAAGCGCCTCGCCGACTACGGCCTGCACGCCCCCACGATGTCCTTCCCGGTCGCCGGGACCCTCATGGTCGAGCCGACCGAGAGCGAGGACCTGGCGGAGCTCGACCGCTTCTGCGACGCGATGATCGCCATCAGGGGGGAGATCGACCGGGTCGGTTCCGGGGAGTGGCCGGCCGAGGACAACCCGTTGCGCAACGCGCCCCACACCGCGGCCTCCCTGGCCGGGGACTGGCGGCACCCCTACGAGCGGGAGCTCGCCGCGTTCCCCACCGGCCGCCACCGGGACAAGGTGTGGCCCCCGGTGCGGCGGATCGACGGTGCCCGTGGCGACCGCAACCTCGTCTGCTCCTGCCCGCCGCTGTCCGCCTACCAGGACTGAGCGGACCGGTCGTCGGGACAAACGGGTGTACGACCCCGGTGAACTGTTGGATCCGGCCGCTGGCGCGTCGTGGCGGCTGGCGCGCCGCGGCTGGTTGGTGGACCGAGCGGCGCTGCGCGCCCTGGTCGTGAAGCGGGACGAGGCGGTCCGGCGGGCGGCGGTGTCGGCGGACCGCCGGACCCGGGTGTCGGCCCGGGTCCGCGCCGCCGCTCGGGCCGGGGCCGACCTCGCCGCCCTCCGCTCCGAGGCGCGCGGGCTGAAGGAAGGGGAACGGGCGGCGCGAAGTGCGGCGCTGGCGGCGTCGGAGCGCCTCGCCGCGTTCCTGCTCGACGTGCCCGCGACTCCTGACGACCGGGTGCCCGACGGCGCCACCGAGGAGTGCGCGGTCGAGCTCCGCCGCTGGAGCGCGCCCGGTGCGGGTCTTCGGGCAGAGACGACCACGGCCGAGCGGCCCGGCGGCCGAACACCAGCCGATCCGGGCCGCACGAGCGTGACCAGGGCTCGCCTCGAACGGGTGGTCGGCGGGTTCCTGCTCGACCTGCACGGCACTCGCCACGGCTACGACGAGGTGTCCCTGCCGCTCCTCGTGGAGCCCGAGATGAGCCACCGGGGGCCCCGGGGACCCGCCGCGCCGGCCTCGCTGGTGGGCCTGACCTCCGCACAGTGGACGCGGTACGTCGCACCGGGCGGGGACATCGGGATGACGCTGGTCCACGCCGGGCGGAGCCTGCCGGTCGAGCGGCTGCCCCTCGCCCACGTCGCGCTGAGCCCCCAGCTGGGGGTGGACGACCTCCGCTCCCCCGGGGGCGGAGGAGCGAGCCAGCCCGGCGTGGGGCAGACCACGACCGTCGACCTGCTCCGCGTCTGCCTACCGGAGCGCCTCGACGTGGAGTTCCGCCGGCTGGTCGCCCATGCCGAGGAGTGCCTCCGACACCTGGAGCTGTCCCACCGGGTCCTGCTGGTGCCCGCCGGTGATCTCGGTTTCGCCGCGCGGCGGGCGGTCCGCATCCAGGTCTGGTCGCCGCGCCGTCGCCGCTACCACGACCTGACCACCATCTCCGACTGCGGCACCTTCCTGGCCCGGCGGACGAACACCAGGGTCAGGCCGCGCGAGGGCGGCCGCCAGTACGCCGGCATCGTGCACGGGGCGGCACTCCCCGTGGGGCCGACCGTGACGGCCCTCCTCGAGCAGCACGGGCGGACCGACGGTCTCGTGCGGGTGCCGGCCGCGCTCGTGGGCGGGCTGGTGGGGCGTCGGCTGCTCGCGGTCGTCTGACGGGGTCGAACGGCCAGGTCTGGACGCCCGGCGGGCGTCTCCGGTGGGGAGTGCCCGGCCCACGGCCGAGGGGTCAGGTACCCAGCAGTTCCCGCCACCGCGCTGTCACCGCGCCCGTCACCGCGCGCTCGGCGGGTTCGAGCGTGTCCATGGGCGTGGTCCAGGACAACCCGGGGGAGGGGTCCGGGTAGGCGGTCACCGAGGCCACCCGGAACCCGGCCTGGGCGAGGAAGCGTTGTGACGTTCGTTCGGTGAGGAAGTCCCCGAACCGTTGGGCCGCGCGCAGGGTCGCGGTGTCGCCGCTGGCGTCCTTCACCGACACCAACGGGAACTGCACGGACGGGGTGGGAGCCAGCGGCAGGCCCACGATGGCCTCGGGCGGCGCGTCCGCCCCGTCCTTGCCCACGTTGCGCCGGTAGAGGTCGACCTCGGCGACCGGGACCGCGGCGAGCGAGCCGGTGAGGGGCGTGTCCGCGCCGTCCATCATCTGGAGGGCCTCCCGGCCCGTGCTGGGCACGTCGGCGGGTTGCCCTCCGGCCACCGCCGCCAGGTGCTGCTGGGCGCTCGCCCCGTCGAGGACGTCCTCGGTGACCGGGCCGGACTCGGACCCGCTGCTCGTCGCCAGCACGGCCTGGAGCGCGAGCTGGCTGGCGCGGTTCATCGCCGGGTCGGGCACGGCCAGGGAGAAGGTGCCCCACTCCGCGCGCTGCACACCGCCCCAACCGGTGGCGAGGGCCATCCCCGCGACGGTCTCCCAGGTCGCCTCGCCCTCCTGGAGGGCGGCCGCGCCGGCGGCCGGCACGGCGAGCAGGACCGGGCTGCTCGCGACGATCTGCGGCTGCGATCCGAGGACGGCGTTGTTCTCGCTGGCCAGGCGGTCCGTCCAGACCGTGGAGTCGGGGATCCAGGCGGCGGGCCGAGGCCCCGCCAGCTCCTCGTCCCACTCCTCGCCGGTGAGCCCGTCGACGACGGCGGCGGATGACGCGGTGTGCACCTCGGCCCGCACGCAGTGGTTCTGCACGCGCGGCGAGGAGGCGTTCCACTGCTCGGCCGCTGCGGTGACCGGTTCGGTCATGCTCGCCGTGACGGTGACGGGCAGGACCAGCTCACCCGCCGAACAGTTCTCCGCCTCGGCGTCGGCACGCCGGTCGACCATGTCGCTGAGCGCGCCGTAGCCGATGACGCCCAAGACGGAGACCACCACGAGACCGAGGACGAACAACGGCCAACCGGCGATCTTCCGTCGGAAGCCGAGTCCAGTTCCGCGATGTCGCGCCATTAAGTGTCCTCTCTAGCCACCTGTTCGTGTCAGATGGCTTCAAAAGGTAACGAAAATTGCGTGGCTGATTCCACGAAGCCGCACTGGTTCCCGAAGACCTTAGCCCATGAGAGGCAAGGGACGTGTTAATCCGGTTGCGCAACGTTAACCCCGGCGGGCGGCAGTCGGGTAATGGTTACCCGGCGGGCGCCGCGCCCGCCGCGTCGGCTCACTCCCGGGGGGCAGCGGTGAGCCTCGCGCGTGGCACCGGGGGTCATGACGACCCGGACAGGCGGGAGGGGGGTGGCGAGAGCCACCCCCCTCCCGGTCGCGCACTGTCAGTGAGCACCCACGTGCATCGCGTCGCGCACGGTGCCGACGTACTCCTCCAACAGATCCTCCAGTGCCACCACACCCAACAGGCGACCGTCCTTGTCGACCGCCCTCGCCAGGTGGCTCTGCGCCCGGCGGAGCGTGGTCAGGGCGTCGTCGAGACGGTCCTCGGCGGACACGACCGGCAGGCCCCGGACGCGGCTGGCCGCGACCGGGGTCGACGGGTCGGCGCCGGCCTGGTCCAACACGTCCTTCACGTGCAGGTAACCGGCGAGACCCCCCTCGTCGTCGAGGATGGGGAAGCGGGAGAAGCCCGTGGTGGACACCACCCGCTCCACGTCCCCCACGGTCGGGTTCCGGGGAAGCGTCGTCAGCTCACCGGTCGGTACGAGCACCTCCGCCACCGTGCGCTCGGCGGACGACAGGGTCTTGGCCAGCCGACGGTGCTCCGAGTCGTCCAGGAGGCCCTCCTTGCGCGACTCGGTGATCAGCAGCGCCAACTCGTCCGAGGTGTAGGCCGAGCCCAGCTCGTCCTTCGGTTCGACCTTCGCCAGCCGCAGCACCCCGTTCGCCGCGACGTTGAACAGGGAGATCAGCGGCTTGGTCAGCCGGACGAAGAGGACGTGCGGCGGCACCAGCCACAGCGCCAGGCGCTCCGGCGTGGCGATGGCCAGGTTCTTCGGGACCATCTCACCTATCAGCAGGTGCGCCAGGCCCACCAGGGACAACGCGATGATGAACGCGATGGTGTGGAGCAGGAACGCCGGGATCGCGAGTGGGCCCAGCGCCCGTTCGATCATCACCGCGACCGCCGGCTCGCCGAGCCGGCCCAGCGCCAGTGAACAGATGGTGATGCCCAGCTGAGCACCGGCCAGCATCAGCGACGCGTTCTTCCCCGCGTCCAGCACCACCCGCGCTCGGGTGGTGCCCTGTTCGAGCATGGCCTCCAGGCGGTCCCGGCGGGAGGACAGCAGGGAGAACTCGGCGCCGACGAAGAAGGCGTTCAGCGCCAGCAACACGACGATCAGCGTGATCGCGACCCAACCGCTCACCGTGCGACCTCCTCACGGGCCGAAACGGCCCCCTCCAGCGCCGGGGTTCGCGCCGCCTCCGTCCGCACCACCCGCACCTCGGCGATGCGGTGGCGGTCCATCCGGGTGACCGTCAGCTGCCAGCCCTCGACGGCGATGTCGTCGTCCACGGAGGGGATCCGGCCGAGCCTGTCGAGGACGAACCCGGCCAGGGTCTCGTAGTCGCCCTCGGGCAACACCAGGCCGGTGGCCTCGGCGAGCTCGTCGTCCCGGAGCAGGCCCGAGATCAGCCAGCTCTCCTCGCCCAGCGGGCGAACGGCCGGGACCTCGCGCCGGTCGTGCTCGTCCCGCACGTCACCGACGATCTCCTCGATGACGTCCTCCACGGTCACCAGGCCGGCGCTGCCGCCGTACTCGTCGACGACCATCGCCAGCTGGAGCCCCGAACCACGCAGCCGGTTCAGGAGGGTGTCACCGTCCAGCGAGTCCGGAACGGTGGGAACCGGCCTGGCCAGGGACGACACCCGGATCCTGCCTCGCTCGGCCGCCGGGATCCCGAAGGCCTGCTTGACGTGCACCACGCCGCGCACGTCGTCGAGGTCGACACCGTGCACGGGGAAGCGGGAGTACCCGGTCCGCCGGCCCAGCTCGACGAGCTCGTCCACCGTGGCGTCCGGCCCGAGGGAGGCGATGCGGACGCGGGGGGTCATCAGGTCACCGGCGGTGCGCTCGCCGAACCGCAGTGACCTGCCCAGCAACGCCGCCGTACCGGCGTCGAGGGTGCCCTGGGCGGCGCTGGCCCGCACGATGGAGCTGATCTCCTCCGGGGAACGCGCCGAGCGCAGCTCCTCGATGGGTTCGACCCCCAGCTTGCGGACCAGCCAGTTCGCCGCGTTGTTGCTGCCGTCGATCACCCAACGGAAGATCCGGGTGAACGCCGAGTAGACGCCGACGACCGCGCGGGCGGTGGCCAGCGGACGGGAGATGGCCAGGTTCTTCGGGACCATTTCCCCGAAGATCATGGACAGGGAGGTGGCCAGGAAGAGCGCGATGGCCAGTGACAGGCCGCCCACGAGGCCTTCTGGCATCCCGAGCGCGCTCAGGCCGGGGCTGATCAGCTGGGCGATGGCCGGCTCGGCCATGTACCCGGTGACCAGGGTCGTGATGGTGATGCCCAGCTGGGCACCGGAGAGCTGGAAGGACAGCGTGCGGTGGGCCTGCTGCACGTTGCGCGCCCGGCGGTCGCCGACCTGCCGCACGTGCGTGTCGACCGTGCTCCGCTCCAGCGTGGTCAGGGAGAACTCGGCGGCGACGCAGACGAAGGTGCCCGCGGTGATCACGACAACGCCGAGGAGAAGGAGAACGCTGATCAGTACGTCGTTCATCGGACACCCCGGAAGGGGGCGGCCGGGCTGGGACAGCCGGGTTGGTGACCCGGCTTGCTACTGCTACCGGGTGAGTCGGCTTCCGGCACGGAAGTCATCACTCCTCAGTATTCGAGTTGGTGTTAAACGCAGCCAGTGTAAGGGTGAACGGGCGGAAACTGGACGCCCTGCCCGCCGGATCGTGGCGCATTTCCCCTCCTCAGGAGGTTGCGGGCCGCACGTTCCGTGATTTCGCCCACTGTCCGTCACCGCCCGTGTCGCCCTCGTTCCGAGTTGTGCCCGACCGCGCGTCACCGCACGGTGGGGAGGCCGGAGCGGCGTCCGTCCGGGTGGACCGGCGGGGGAGGTGCGCGGTGACCGGGAGCGACGGCGGGAAGTCGGACGGCGGCTTCTTCGGGCAACCACGGGGCCTGGCCACCCTCTTCTTCACCGAGATGTGGGAGCGCTTCTCCTTCTACGGCATGCGGGCGATCCTCGCCTACTACCTCTACTACTCGGCCGTCGACGGCGGCCTGGGCATGCCGCGTTCGTCGGCGTTGGCTCTGGTCGCCGCCTACGGGTCCGCGGTCTACATGGCCAGCGTCGCCGGTGCCTGGGTGGCCGACCGGCTGCTCGGCACGCAACGAGCGGTGCTCTACGGCGGGGTGCTCATCATGTGCGGGCACATCACGCTCGCGATCGTTCCCGGGATGGCGGGGGTGGCGGGTGGGCTCGGCCTGATCATCGTCGGGACCGGACTGCTGAAGTCCAACGTCACCGCCATCGTCGGCACGCTCTACCAGGTGGGTGACCAGCGCAAGGACGCCGGTTTCTCGCTGTTCTACATGGGCATCAACCTGGGGAGCTTCGTCGCGCCGCTGCTCACCGGGCTGGCGGCGAGCAGGGCGGACTTCCACCTCGGTTTCGGGCTTGCCGCGATCGGCATGGCCCTGGGCCTCGTCCAGTACGTGCTCGGCCGGAAGCACCTCGGGCAGGCCAGCCAGGAGCCCACCAACCCGCTCGAACCCGCGGAGCGGCGGTGGCTGCTGCCCCGGCTCGGCCTCGCGGCGCTGGCCGCGGCGGGGGTGCTCGCGGTGCTCGCCCTCGGCGGCTGGCTGACCTCCGGCCGCGTCGTCAACCTGTTGAGCCTGCTGTCGGTGCTGCTGCCCGTCGGCTACTTCTGGGTCATGCTGCGCAGCCGGCGCCTGGACCGGGTCGAGCGCGACCGGGTCCTCGCCTTCGTGCCCCTGTTCGTGGCCAGCGTCATGTTCTGGACGCTCTTCGAGCAGCAGTCCACCGTGATCGCGGCCTTCGCCGACAGCAGGGTCGACCGCGACCTCCTCGGTTTCGAGATCCCGCCCAGCTGGTTCCAGTCCGTCAACCCCGTCGCCATCCTCCTGCTGGCGCCGCTGTTCGCCCTGCTGTGGACCAGGCTGGGCGCACGGCAGCCCGGGACGCCCACCAAGTTCTCCGGCGGTCTCGTCCTGGTCGGGGTGTCGTTCCTGGTCATGATGCTGGCCAGCGCGACCCTGCCCGAGGAGGGCGCCAACCCGCTCTGGCTGGCCGGAGCCCTGGTCGTCATGACCTGCGGGGAGTTGCTGCTCTCCCCGGTGGGGCTGTCCGTCAGCACCTCGCTGGCACCCCGGGCCTTCGCCGCGCAGATGGTGGGGCTCTTCATGCTGTCGGTGGCCGCCGGTTCGGGTGTCGGTGCCCAGCTGGTCCGGCTGTACTCCCCGGAGTCCGAGTTGCTCTACTTCGGCGTGCTCGGGCTGGTGGCGGTGCTGCTCGGCGTGTCCCTGGTCCTGGCCGCCCCGCTGATCCGGCGCCGGATGCACGGCGTGCGCTGAAGCCGGGCACGTCGTCGGGGCCGACCACCACCGACCCGGTCGTCACGCCCTGGCGCTGTGCCGCCGCACCGACTCCTCGACCAGGTCGAGCACCGGCTCGAGGTCGTCGGCGGGCAGACCCATCGCCAGGTGCGAGACCAGCCCCTCCAGGACCAGCTCCAGGTAGCTGGTGAGCACGTCGATGTCGACGTCGTCGCGCAGCTTGCCCGCCGCGCGCTGCCGGGCCAGCCGCTCGCGGGTGGCGACGGTCAACTCCTTCGACCGCTCGGCCCACCGCGCCCGGAAGTCCGGGTCGGTGCGGAGGCGGCGGGAGACCTCCAGCCGCGTACCCAGCAGGTAGGAGGGGTGCGCGTCGCCCTCGACGTCCGGCGGGGCCGCGATCAGGTTGCGCATCACCTGCACCAGGCCCTGCTCCGCCACCACCTCGGCCATCCGGTGCGCGTCGTCCTCGGCGAGGGCGAGGAACAACGACTCCTTGTCCTTGAAGTGGTGGAAGATCGCGCCTCGGGACAGCCCGGTCGCCTCCTCCAACCTGCGGACCGTGGCCCCCTCGTATCCGTGACGGGCGAAGCACGCCCGCGACCCGTACAGGATCTGGCGGCGGCGCGCGTCGAGGTGGTCCTGGCTGACCCGTGGCATGGGGAGATCGTCGCAGTCGACGACATCGAGGTCCAACCAGCCGGTACCTCCGCCGGCGCGTCCTCGGTCACACCGCCCCGGCTCGCTGACGGGGATGCGCGCTCCGCGGATGAGGTGTAGTTTCGGTAGTCGTCCGACTACCTGGGGTGATGTCGATGGCGTCCACGCGGAACCCGCGGGATGTGGTCAGCAGCGCACGTCCGGCCGGAAACGTCGAGTCCGCCAGGATTCGCAGCCGCGTGGAGGCCGAGGCCTATGTCGCCTCCGTCTGCTTCAAGCACGGCCCACCGCGGCTGGCGGGAGTCGAGCTCGAATGGACGGTCCACCACCACGACGATCCCACCCGGCCCGTACGCGCGGAGCACCTCGCGCTGGCCCTGGGTCCGCACGCCCCACCCTCACTGGTACCGGACAGCCCCCACGTCCCCCTCGCCGCTCGGTCGGTCGTCACCGTCGAGCCCGGCGGGCAGGTGGAGATCTCCACGGCGCCGAGGACGGCCGCCTCCGACCTGATCGCGGCCACCTCCGCCGACATCGACCAGCTCCGCCGCCTGCTGGCGGCGGTCGGCCTCGAACTCGGGAGCCAGGGGACCGACCCGCACCGTCCGGTGCGGCGCCTCCTGCGCACCCCGCGCTACGCGGCCATGGAGACGAACTTCAACCGCCGGGGACCGGCGGGGCTCACCATGATGTGCAGCACGGCCGGCCTCCAGGTGTGCCTGGACGCCGGGGAGGGCGGGCAGGTGGCCGCCAGGTGGGCGGCGGTCCACGCGCTGGGTCCCGTCTTCCTCGCCGCGTTCGCCAACTCGCCGACCCTGAGCGGGATCCGCAGCGGGTGGGCCTCCACCAGGATGCTGACCCTGTACAACACCGACCCACCCCGCACCCGCCCCGGCGGCCCGTCCGCCGACCCGGGCGCAGCCTGGGCGCGGAGGGCCTTGGAGACCCCGGTGTTGTGCGTCCGGGAGCGGGAGGAGCCGTGGCCGACGCCGATCGGCGTCACCTTCGGCGACTGGATCGACGGCGCGCTCCACCGGAGGCCCACGTTCGAGGACCTCGACTACCACCTGACGATGCTCTTCACCCCGGTCCGACCGCGCGGCTACCTGGAGATCCGCTACCTCGACATCCAGCCGGACGAGGACTGGGTGGTCCCGGCCGCCCTGGTCCTCGCCCTGTTCGCGCGGGATCGCACCGTCGACCGGCTGCTGGAACTCACCGAACCCGCTCGCGGCCGCTGGTTGACCGCGGCCTGCCAGGGCCTGCACGACCCGGTGCTGGCCAGGACCGCCACGTCCGTCCTCACCCTGGCCCTCCAGGGCCTGCGTGACCTCGGTCTGCCGCCACCGGTCCTCGACCACGTCGTGCGGCGCACCGACCAGCTCGTCCACACCCGGGTACCCCGGGTGCTCGGCGCCTGACCGGAGGTGACGACCCATGTCCTTCTCCCCACCCGGCACCAGCGTGGGACCTGACCGCCGAGACGAGGACGCCCTGCGCGACCGGGTCGCGCGGGAGCTCGACCGGGCACGCCGGCGCACCCGGTACCTGACCGAGGCCGTCGACGACGGTGACCTCCGCCGGCAGCACTCGCCCCTGATGTCCCCCCTGGTGTGGGACCTCGCCCACGTGGGCAGCCAGGAGGAGCTGTGGCTGGTCCGCGACGTCGGGGGTCGCGTCCCCCTCCGACCCGACATCGACGACCTCTACGATGCGTTCCGCCACGCGAGGGCGGACCGACCGGCCCTGCCGCTCCTCTCCCCGGTGGAGGCCAGGGGGTACGTGGCTTCGGTGCGGGCCAAGGTGTTGGACGTCCTGGCCGGCGTTCCGCTGCGGGGGCGTCGCCTGGTCGCCGACGGCTTCGCGTTCGGCATGATCGTGCAGCACGAGCAGCAGCACGACGAGACGATGCTGGCCACCCACCAACTCCGGAGCGGCGAGCCGGTGCTGACCGCACCGCCGGTGCCCGGTCCCTCCGTGCCGCCTGGTCCGGACGAGGTGCTGGTCCCGGCGGGGACGTTCACGATGGGCACGTCGGTGGAGCCGTGGGCGCTGGACAACGAACGGCCGGGGCACCCGGTGCGCGTGCCCGCCTTCCACCTGGACACGAAGGCCGTCACCAACGCCCGTTTCGTCGAGTTCATCGAGGACGGCGGCTACGAGCGGCCCGAGTTGTGGAGCGAGGAGGGGTGGGCGGCGTGCCTCGCGTCCGCACTGCGCGCGCCCCTGTTCTGGCGGCGGGACGGCGACGGGCGGTGGTGGCGGCGGGTGTTCGGCCGTTGGGAACCGGTGTCCCCCGAGGAGCCGGTGGTGCACGTGTCGTTCCACGAGGCCGAGGCGTTCGCGACCTGGTGCGGCAGGAGGTTGCCCACCGAGGCCGAATGGGAGAGGGCCGCGCGGTTCGACCCGAGGAGCGGGGAGACCCGCCGCTACCCCTGGGGCGACGAGGCACCCACCGACCGGCACGCCAACCTCGGCCAACGGCACCTGCGCCCGGCCCCCGCCGGGGCGTTCCCGGCCGGGACGTCGCCACTGGGCGTCCACCAACTGCTCGGCGACGTGTGGGAGTGGACCAGCACCCCGTTCCGGGGTTACCCGGGGTTCGCGGCCTTCCCGTACCGCGAGTACTCCGAGGTGTTCTTCGGCGAGGAGTACCGCGTGCTGCGGGGCGGCAGCTTCGGCACCGACCACGCCGTCGCCAGGGCCACCTTCCGCAACTGGGACTACCCGGGGCGGCGGCAGATCTTCGCCGGGTTCCGCTGCGCGCGGGACGCCAGCCCCGAGGAGGTGGACTGACCGTGTGCCGACACCTGGCCTACCTGGGGCCGGCCATCCCGCTGCACGACGTGGTGGTCGCGGCGAAGCACTCCCTGTACCGGCAGTCGTGGGCGCCCCGCGACATGCGCGGTGGCGGCACCGTCAACGCCGACGGTTTCGGTGTCGGCTGGTACCCGAGCGTGCCGGGGCCGCCCGTCCGGTACCGGCGCGCCGGGGCGATCTGGGCCGACCCCGGGTTCGCCGAGCTGGCCGGCGGGCTGTCCGCCGGGGCGGTGCTCGCGGCGATCCGCTCGGCGACCACCGGGATGGCACCGGGAGAGGCGGCGTGCGCCCCCTTCCGCATCGACCGGTGGCTGTTCAGCCTGAACGGCCGCATCGCCGGCTGGCCGGACTCGGTCAACGCCCTCGCCGCCACCCTTCCCCCGGCCACGCTGGCCGCCCTGCCCGCCGCCACCGACACGGCCCTGCTGTGCGCGTTGCTGGCGCGACGGCTCCACGCGGGCGAACGACCACCGGAGGCCGTCGCCGACCTCGTGACCACCGTCCTCGACCTCGCCCCCGAATCCCGGCTCAACCTGCTCCTCATCGACGGCACCAGCGTCGTCGCCACCACCTGGACCCATTCGTTGTGGGTCAGGCACGACCTCGGCCACCAGCTGACGATCGCCTCCGAACCGACCTGTGAGGAGCCCACCTGGCAGCAGGTCCCGGACGGCTCGCTCATCCAGGGCAACCTGCACCACCTGCGGGTCGAACCGTTGGCACCGGCAGGGGCGGTGATCTCGTGAGGAGCCCCGTCTTCGACGTCCGCCTCGACGAGCGGGCGGCAGCCGAGGCGTTGCGCGCCGACGTGCGGGTGGGGCTCACCGACGTCCCCCGGTGGATCTCACCGACGTGGTTGTACGACAGCCGGGGCAGCGAGCTGTTCGACGAGATCACCCAGTTGCCGGAGTACTACCCGACCAGGGCCGAGCGCGCGGTCCTGCGGCGGGCGGCACCCGAGATCGCGGTGTCGGCCAGGGCGAACACCCTCGTGGAGCTGGGATCGGGTTCCGCGGACAAGACCCGCCTCCTGTTGGACGCGATGACCGCCCTCGGCGACCTGCGCAGGTACGTGCCCGTCGACATCTCGATGTCGGCACTCCGCCAGTCCAGCACCGAGATCGCCGCCGACTACCCGGAGCTGGACGTGCACGGGGTGCTCGGCGACTTCACCCGCGAACTCGGCCCGCTGCCGGCCGAGGGGTCCCGCCTCGTGGCGTTCCTCGGGGGGACGGTGGGCAACCTCGACCCGGACCAGCGCCGGCTCTTCTACCGCACGGTGCGGTCCCACCTGCGGACCGGCGAGTGGCTGCTGGTCGGCGCGGACCTGGTGAAGGACCCGGCGACGCTGCTGCGGGCCTACGACGACCCGGCGGGAGTCACGGCCGAGTTCGACCGCAACGTGCTCCGCGTCCTCAACCGGGAACTCGACGGCGACTTCGACGTCGACGCCTTCGAGCACGTGGCCCGGTGGGACCCCCAGGAGGAGTGGATCGAGATGCGGCTGCGCGCCCGACGTCCGCTCCGCGTCCGGTTGGGCGCCCTGGACCTGACCCTCGACCTGGCCGGGGGAGAGGAGATCCGGACGGAGATCTCGGCGAAGTTCCGACCGGAGCGGGTGCGGTCCGAGCTGGCGGACGTCGGGTTCGCGGTGAACGCCGAGTGGACGGATCCGGAGCACGGTTTCACGGTGTTCCTGGCCGCCGCGACCTGAGCGGCGCTGGGCGCGGTTCCGGTCGCACGTCGTCGACGCCGTGCCGGCGACACGCGCGGTCCGGGGCGGGGAACGTCGCGGACCGTTCGGTCAGCAGTGGTCCAGCATCTCCAGCAGCGCCGCTCGTTCCGGCTCGGTCACGGTCAGCTCCCAGTGGTGCTTGACCGCGATCCAGTCCTGGGCGTAGGTGCACCAGTACCCGGTGGCCGGCGGCTTCCACTGGTCCGGGGTCTGGTCGCCCTTCGCCCGGTTCGAGGAGGCCGACACGGCGATCAGCTGCGGGGTGTCGAGGTCGTTGGCGAACCGCTCGCGCCGCTCGTCGTCCCACTCGTCCGCGCCGCTGCGCCACCCGGCGGCGAGTGGTACCACGTGGTCGATGTCCAGGTCCGAGGCGTCGTCGAACTCCTCGTCGTCGTACACGCTGTGCCAGGTGCCGGACTGCGAGCGGCACTCCTCGTCGGTGACGACGTCGACCCCGTCGCGGACCAGCACGGTCTCCCTGGTGTTGCAGTTGTCGCCCTGGCTGATCCAGTGCCGGAAGCGGTCCCGCGAGTACCCGCGCATCGGGCGTTCGGCGGCGATCTCCAGCTCGTCGAGCAGGGCGGCCGCGCCGTCGGCGTCTCCCGGGGTGGGAGCACCCTGGCCCGACCCGATCTCCTGTTCCTGGTCGTCGAGGAACGGCAGGTGGTCGCGGGCGACGTACCCCACCACCACGAGGGCCACCGCCACCAGGGTGATGAGCACGGACCGCACCGTGGTGTTCTGCTGCTTGCCGCCGGAACGGGACTGTCCTGTCATCCTCGCCTCACCCAGAGCGGGCCGTGGTGCCGAGCCCGAATGTGCACTGCCTGCCGGAGATCAGCCTATCGGGGGCTCAGGGGACCGATCACTTGCCTGATGAGGTGATTTCTGGTGACGGGCGAGCGGCCGGGCGCGGTCACCGGTCCCGCCGGCACCGGAGGGCGCGTTCCCGTGTTCCGGCGGTGGCACCGGGAACCGACGTCCGGTGTGGAGGCCGGTGCGGGGGCGGTGCCGGACCGCCGACGTCGGCGTCCGGCCGACCGGGGCGGCCAGCGCTCACCACGGCCCGATCGGTGGGCGTGCCCCTGACCAGGACGGGCCCCTGGCGGTCACCAGAACAGGCTGCGGGCGATCAACAGCACGGCGCTGAAGGCGGTGACACCCAGGAGAGCGCGGCGGAGGAGACCGGCGTCGACCACCCGCCGCAGCGGACCCGACAGGGCGAAGCCCGCCAGGAGGAAGGGCAGCAACGCGGCGGCGGCGACCAACTCCGTCGTGCCGACCTGACCGCCGACGGCGAGTGCCAGGACGGACAAGGTCGAGCCGAGGCAGAAGTACGCGCCCATCGTGGCGCGCACCTTCGGCCCTTTCTCCCGTTGGTACAGCAAGGCCACCGGAGGACCCCCGATCGAGGAGGCGGTACCGAAGACGCCACCCGCGGTGCCGGCCACCAGCAGCGCCCCACGAGTCGGGCTGGGACGCCAGGAGAGGACGGAGAGGACGACGCACACCAGCACTGACACGCCCACCACCACGGAGAACTCGCGCTGCGGCAACCAGACGACCGCCCAGACCCCGACAGCCGTGCCCGCCGCCCGACCGATCATCGCCCAACCCACGCCGCCCCAGTCGGTCGAGCGGTGCTCGCGGACGAGGGTCATGGCGGCGTGCAGCGTCCCCACCACGAGGAGGGGGACCGGTACCAACTCGGGAGCGATCATGATCAGGAACGGCGCGGCCAACAGGTTCATGCCGAGACCGACCGCTCCCTGGATGGTCGCCCCGACCATGACGATCAGACCTGCCACGAACAGGGCGGCCAGCGACATCGTTCCTCCCGAACTCAGGTGAAGCCCCTTCCCGGCAGCCAGGTGTGGCGTGCCCACGCCACACGATGTTCCGGCTCGTGGAAGGGTGCTTCCGTCACATGACCGCCTGCGGGCCGGCGCAACCCTAACGTGTGGTGCCCGGTGGGAACAGCCCGTTGAGGCGGACCGGGGGCGGACTCGGGGCCGCGCCCACCCGCCGCGCGGTACCACCTCCTCCGCCGGCTGACCCGAGCACCGGGTGACGACACTGGCAGCCCCGGCCAGGACCGGGAGCGAACCCCTCGGTGACCAGCGCGGAGGTGGCCAGCTGGGGTGGTGGGCCCCGGCCTGTCCGCTGGGCGGGCACCGAGATCGGCGGGGACGACGGGCTCGCGGGCCGACCCCGACCCCGTGGTGGGTGTGGCGGAGGACACCGCGCCGTCCCGTCGCCCGATATCGCCAGCGAACACCGCCCACGGCCACCGGCGGGCGACGGGTCACCCTGGCGCGTCACGGAGCCGCCCACCTGGACGTTGACCTTGGTTCTTCCGGCTGGCTACGCTTTTTCGGCTCGTCGGGGGCTCACGCACACTCGTGGAGGCAGCGATGGCCAGACGACCGACCTCACTCCTGGCGCTCGGGATCAGCCTCGTGCTGCTCGCCGGGGCTGCCGTCACCGCGACCGCCTCGTCCGACCCCACCGGCCGCGCCGCCCTCACCGCCGACCTCGACCGCATCCTCGACGATCCCCGGCTCGCGGGAGCGCGGACCGCGGTGGTGGTGCGGTCCGCGGAGACCGGTGAGACCCTGTACGACCGGGGCGGCTCCGACCTGCTGCTCCCCGCCTCCAACGGCAAGCTGCTCACCGCGGCGGCCGCGCTGTCCGCGCTGGGCCCCGACCACCGGTTCACGACCAGCCTGCACGCCGCCTCCCCGCCCAGGGGAGGCGCCCTCCCTGGCGACCTCCACCTCCGGGGGACCGGCGACCCGACCATGTTGGCCGAGGACTACGCGGAACTCGCCGAACGGCTGGTCGAGGCAGGGGTGCGGGTCGTGCGCGGCGACCTGGTGGCCGACGACACCTGGTTCGACGAGGTCCCGTTGGGGGTTGGCTGGTCCTGGGACGACGAGCCGTACTACTACTCGGCGCAGATCTCCGCGCTCACCGTCGCGCCGGACACCGACTACGACTCCGGGACCGTCGTCGTGCGCGTCGTGCCGGGCGACCAGCCCGGCGACCCGACGACCGTGGAGGTGGTACCCCCGACCGACCACGTCCGGGTCGTCAACCAGTCCACCACCGCGATGGCGGAGGACGCGGCCGGCTTCGCGGTGGAACGGCGACGGGGCGGCAACGACATCGTCGTGCGGGGCTCGCTGGCGGCGGGTTCCGGCCCGGTGGAGCGGTACAGCACCGTCGACGACCCCACCGGGTACGCGGCGGACGTGCTCCGGAGCGCTCTCGACGAGGCGGGGATCAGGGTGAACGGCGGGATCCGCCGTGGCGCGACGCCGGAGGACGCCGTTCAGCTCGCGGTCCGCGAGTCGATGCCGCTGCGGGAACTGCTGGTGCCCTTCATGAAGCTGAGCAACAACGGCCACGCCGAGATCCTCGTGAAGACCCTGGGGGCCGAGCTCCGGGGTTCCGGGACCTGGGCGGCCGGCACCGAGGTCCTCTCCGAGGAGCTGGCCGAGCTGGGCCTGCCCGCTGGCGGCTACCGGATGGTCGACGGATCGGGCCTGTCCCGGATGGACATGGTGACCGCCGGCCAGCTCGCCGACCTCCTCGTCCAGGCGCGCGAGGAGCCCTGGTTCGAGGTGTTCCTGGCGTCGCTACCGGTGGCCGGCGATCCCGACCGCCTGGTCGGGGGCACGCTGCGGTCGCGGATGGCCGGCACGGAGGCGGAGGGCAACGTGCTGGCCAAGACCGGTTCCCTGACCGGCGTGACGGGGCTGTCGGGGTACGTCACCGCCACCGACGGCCAACCGTTGGTGTTCTCGATCCTGTCCAACAACTACCTCTCGCCCAGCCCGCGCGACGTCGAGGACGCCGTCGCGGTCCGGCTGGCGGAGTACCGGGGCGCGGAGGACCGGCCACTGCCCATGTCGCGTGCCACCGGCGCTCCGGTGTCGCCCTCGGACGACCCCGCGACCGGCGTCGACGAGTCCGTCCTCGAGTGCTCCTGGGTACCGGCTGGCTGCTGACACCCAGCGGGTGCGCCACGCACCAGCACCGGACCGCCGTCGGGGTCGTCGGCACGGGCCCGGCGATACGAGAACGGCGCGGTGACCGCCCGGGTTCGGGGGTCACCGCGCCGCCGCGCTCGGCACGCCTGGATCAGCCGCGCACCATCTTCCGCAGCACGTACTGCATGATGCCGCCGTTGCGGTAGTAGTCCGCCTCGCCCGGGGTGTCGATCCGGACCACGGCGTCGAACTCGACCCGCTGCCCGTCCTCCCCGGTGGCGGTCACCCGGACGGTCCTGGGGGTGGAACCGTCGTTCAGCTCCGTCACCCCGCTGATGTCGAAGGTCTCGACACCGGACAACCCGAGCGACTCCACGCTCTCGCCCTCCGGGAACTGGAGCGGGAGCACCCCCATCCCGATCAGGTTCGACCGGTGGATGCGCTCGAAGGACTCCGCGATGACCGCGCGGACGCCCAGCAGCGACGTGCCCTTGGCCGCCCAGTCGCGGGAGGACCCGGATCCGTACTCCTTGCCCGCCAGGATGACCAGCGGCACGCCCGCCTCGGCGTAGGCCACGGAGGCGTCGTAGATCGTGGTCTGCTCACCGCCGGCCAGGAAGTTCCTCGTGAAGCCGCCCTGGACGTCGTCGAGGAGCAGGTTCCGCAGCCGGATGTTGGCGAAGGTCCCCCGGATCATCACCTCGTGGTTGCCACGACGGGAACCGTAGGAGTTGAAGTCCTTGCGCTCGACACCGTGCTCCCGCAGGTAGCGACCGGCGGGGGAGTCGGCCTTGATGGCACCGGCCGGCGAGATGTGGTCGGTGGTGACCGAGTCGCCGAGCCGGGCCAGCACGCGGGCACCGGCGATGTCGGTGACGGCCTCGGGCTCCATGCCCATGCCCTCGAAGTACGGGGGGCGGCGGACGTAGGTGGAGTCGGCGTCCCACTCGAAGGTCTTGCCCTCGGGGGTGGGCAGCGAACGCCAGCGGTCGTCACCGGCGAACACGTCGGAGTAGCCCTCGCTGAAGCCCTCCGCCGAGATCGCCGAGCCGATGACCTCCTGGACCTCCTGCGGGGAGGGCCAGATGTCCGACAGGTACACCGGCTCGCCGTTCTGGTCGGTGCCCAGCGGTTCGGTGCTCAGGTCGAGGTCCATCGAGCCGGCCAGCGCGTAGGCCACCACCAGCGGCGGGCTGGCCAGGTAGTTCATCTTGACGTCCGGGTTGATCCGGCCCTCGAAGTTGCGGTTGCCGGAGAGGACGGAGACCACGGCGAGGTCGGCGTCGTTCACCGCCGTCGAGATCTCCTCCTGGAGCGGCCCGGAGTTGCCGATGCAGGTGGTGCAGCCGTAACCGACCAGGTTGAAGCCGAGCTTCTCCAGGTAGGGCAGGAGCCCCGCCCGCTCGTAGTAGTCCATGACGACCTTGGAGCCGGGGGCGAGGGTCGTCTTCACCCACGGCTTGGAGGACAGGCCCCGCTCGACGGCCTTCCTGGCCAGCAGCGCCGCCCCGATCATCACCGAGGGGTTCGAGGTGTTGGTGCACGAGGTGATCGCGGCGATCGCCACCGCGCCGTGGTCGAGCTCGAAGGTGCCGGCCTCGGTGGTGACCCTGGTCGGACGGCTGGGACGCCCGGCGGCGCCGTTCGCCGCGGACAGCACGGTCCGGGGCTTGCCGCCCTCGTCATCCGCGTGGGCGTAGGTGGGCGAGTCGCTGGCTGGGAAGGACTCCTCCACGGCCTCGTCCACGACGGACTCACCGGGGCTGACGTACTCGCCGATGGTGTTGCGGAACGCCTGCTTGGCCGCGGCCAGCTCGATCCTGTCCTGGGGGCGCTTCGGGCCGGCGATGGAGGGCACGACGGTGCCCAGGTCCAGCTCCAGGGTCTCGGAGTACAGCGGCTCGGCGTCGGGGTCGTGCCAGAGCCCCTGCTCCTTGGCGTAGGCCTCGACGAGCGCGACCTGCTCGGCGGACCGACCGGTCAGCTTGAGGTAGTCGATGGTCTCCCCGTCGACGGGGAAGATGGCGCACGTCGACCCGAACTCGGGGCTCATGTTCCCGATGGTCGCGCGGTTCGCGAGCGGCACCGCGCCCACGCCCGACCCGTAGAACTCGACGAACTTGCCGACGACACCGTGTTCCCGCAGCATCTCGGTGATCGTCAGCACCAGGTCCGTCGCGGTCGTGCCCGAGGGCAGTTCGCCGTGCAGCTTGAACCCCACCACCCGGGGGATCAGCATCGAGACCGGCTGGCCGAGCATCGCGGCCTCGGCCTCGATCCCGCCGACGCCCCAGCCCAGCACGCCGATGCCGTTCACCATCGTCGTGTGGCTGTCGGTGCCCACCAGCGTGTCCGGGTAGGCCTGCCCGCCACGGGTCATCACGACCCGGGCCAGGTGCTCGATGTTCACCTGGTGCACGATGCCGGTTCCCGGCGGGACCACCTTGAACTCGTCGAACGCGCTCTGGCCCCAGCGCAGGAACTGGTAGCGCTCGCGGTTGCGCTGGTACTCCAGGTCCACGTTGCGCTCGAAGGCGTCCGGGCTGCCGAAGATGTCCGCGATCACCGAGTGGTCGATGACCAGCTCGGCCGGGGCCAGCGGGTTCACCTTGCTGGGGTCACCGCCGAGCTGGGCGACGGCCTCCCGCATGGTGGCCAGGTCCACCACGCAGGGGACGCCGGTGAAGTCCTGCATGATCACCCGGGCCGGGGTGAACTGGATCTCGGTCGACGGGTCGGCCTTGGGGTCCCAGTTCACCAGCGCCCGCACGTGGTCGGCCGTGATGTTCTGGCCGTCCTCGGTGCGGAGCAGGTTCTCCAACAGGATCTTCAGGCTGAACGGGAGTCGGTCGGCTCCGGGCAGCGCGCTCAGTCGGAACACCTCGTGGGAGGCGTCGCCGACGGTGAGCGTGCCGCGCGCGCCGAAGCTGTCCTGGCTCGCAGGTGCGGTCACGTCAAACACTCCATCTCGCGACGGTGCAAGGTCAGTTCGGGAGACGGGTCAAGTCTGGCCCAGCCGGTTCTGCCGTGCCGATCGACCTCGCCGCAGCACAAACAGTACGCTTGTCCTTTTTTGGTTTTCAAGGCGGGGTGCGGTTTCCGGGTCGAGGTACCACCACGTCACGGAGCGGTTCGCGGGCGACCGGATCAGCGCGGGGCCGTCGCCAGCAGCGCGTCGATGTCCTCGGGCTCCACGCTGCTCAACACGACCGCCATCAGGTCGATCCCGGTGCGGAACGGGCTGACGTACCACTCGCCGTCCACCTCGACCGTCACGATCCCCGCCCCCAGCACGTTCTCGGCGAGACGCTCGATGAACGGCAACGCCTCCTGCGGGAACGCGGGGTCCTGCGACAGGCTCATCCGGGCCTGTTCCACCGGGCACAGCCGTTCCGAGCCCTGCGGTCCGGTGGCCTGGAGGCAGTCGCCATCCCGCTGGATCGACACCTGCTCGCCGTTCACCTCCAGGGACACGTGGTCGAGGGAGACCCGCGTCCCACCCGTCACGTCGGTGGTCGACGTGTTCAGCTCCACCAGGCGCGCCCCCGTCGGCTCGGTCTGCCCCACCGCCTCCAGCAGGAGCGGGCCGAGGTCGTGGACCACGGCCATCTCGTCGGGAGGCAGCAGTTCCACCAACCGGCGAACATCCACGTCCAACGCCGCCGTCACCAGCTGCTCGACGGCCGCCTCGGGGGAGTCAGCCCCGACGGCCGGGACGGAGTCCCTCGGCCACCCCATGCCCGACTCCCGCAGCGCGAAGTCCGCCACGGTGTAGAACATGCTCGGGTACCACTCGCCGTCGACCTGGATGGTCGCGATCCGCAGCGGCTGGCCGGTCTCCGGCAGGCTGGCCAGGTCGATGGTCTCGCTTTCGGCCGTGGTGTCCGGGAGCTCGGGCATGACGTCCAGGACCTTGTCCGAGAAGGGCATGTCCTCGGGCGACGCGCTCTCCAGGGTGAGCGTCCCGGAGGACACCGAGTTGATGACGAGGTGCTCGTTCACCCGTTCCTCGGCCGCCTCGTCGAACGCCAGACCCTCGAGTGAGCCATTGAAGCTCAGCGCGGCGGGGTCGGCGGACTCGTCGAAGATCCCGATCCGGGTCAACTCCCCGGTCATGATCTCGAAGTAGTCGGCGCTCAGCCTGGCCTCCGCCGGTGCGAGCGACTCGAGGAGGCCGACGGCGTCCTCCTGCTCGACGGCCGTGAGCAGCCGACTCGCCGCGCTGGCCGGATCAGCCTCACCGGACGCCGCGGCGGAACCGTTGCCGAAGGCGAAGTAGCTGCCCACGGCCGCCGCGCCCACCGCGACCACACCGACCAGCGAACCGACGAGCAGGCCGGTGCGCCGGTTCTTCGCCGGCGGTGGCTGACCGGGGCCGCCGGGAAAACCACCGGGGCCGCCGGGCGGTAACTGCCCCGGGTAGGGCTGACCCTGCTGCGGGTACTGGTAACCCTGCGGCGGCTGCGGGTGGCCGCCACCGTGTGGCGGGGTTCCCGGGGGCGGCCCAGCCGGCCCAGGGGCGTACGGGGCATGCTGGTCCGGGCCGGGCTGCTCAGGCTGCCACGGGTTTCCGGGTCCCGGTGGGTAGGTCACGTCACTTCTCCTGTTGCCGATGGAACGTCGTCCGGTGGACGACGAGCGCGCCGAGGCTGCCGATGAGGACCACGACCGCCCCCAGTGCGGTCGTGACGGGGCCGAGGGCCATGACCGTGATCAGGCCGGCGCTGGTGATCCCTTGGACGCTCGCGATGACCCCCACGGTTCCCGCGAGGAGCGAGAAAACCACGCCGAGCGCCGCACCCGTCCTCGACCACCCCGCCAGGTGCAGCAGCAGGATCGCCGCCGCAAGGGGGACCAGCATCGGCCACCCGGGGAGCAGGTACTCCACCGGAGTGCCCTCCACCAGGCCGAACCGGCGCAGCACTCCCACGGTCTGGTGGCTGTCCCGGTACGTCGAGCCGGACCTCAACCACGGCAGGAACGTGCCCACCACCGCCACGACCAGTCCGGCACCACTCACCACCGAGGCGGTCCTCCCGGCCTTCGCACGCACGGACGCAGTCTCGCAGCTCACCCGGACGGGCGAAACGACTCCGGCGGTCGGAGCTGGAACCACCCCGAGATGAGCAGCGGTTCTCCTGCGCCCGGCGTGATGTACGTGACTGGTGGGACAGCTGCGACGAATGGCCACTCCTGATGCCCTGGTGCACAGTTGCTCACGCGATGGCGAGGTGTCCGGGGCGACCCACCGCGACGCGCACGACGGTGGTGAGTGCCCGGGCTGGTCGGCGGGGGTGAGCACGGTGCGGGCACGTGAACCGGTACGAGGACTGCTCGTCGGTGGCCTGGGCGCGCTGCTCACGGTCGGCCTCGCCGGATCGTCCCTGGCCGCACCGCCGCCCAACCCCTCGGACTCCGACATCGACGGCCAACGGGCGGAAGTCGACGCGAACGCGGCCAGAGTCGGGCGCCTCACCGGCCGGCTGGCCGAGGTCGAGGCGCGACTGGATGCCGTGCTCACCGAGGTGGCGCTGCGCCGCGAGGACGCGAGCCGAGCACAGGTGGACCTCGACAGGGCGCGGTGGCGCCACCAGGAGGCGGAGGACAGGGCCGCCGAGGCCGCCGAGGCCGCGCGTGACGTGGGAGACCGGCTGGCCGCGCTGCGGACCGACATGGACTCCTTCGCCTCCGAGAGCTACCAGGGCGGCGGGGCCGTCAACTCCCTCGGCGCCTACCTCGGCGCCAGCAGCCCCAAGGACCTGCTGGACCGCGCGCAGTACCTGGACGCCGTCGGCGAGAGCCACCAGGCCGCGATGGAGGAGCTGCAGCACGTCAGCACCGACAAGGCCAACAAGGACGCCGCGGCCCGCGACACGCTGCGCGAGGCGCGGGCCAGCGCCGACGCCGCCCTCGAGGCGGAACGGGCCGCGGACACCGCCTACCGGGCCGCCCGTGAGGCCGAGGACGAACACCGGTCGCTCGCCGCCGAGATCGAACGAGAACGCGAGGAGGTCCAGGAGGAACTGGACGCGGCTCGCGACCGGGTCGACGGACTGGAACGGCAGCGGCGCCAGTACGAGCGGTGGCGTCAGGAGGAGGACGACCGGCTGGCCGCGCTCCAGGTCAACCCCCAGCAGGTCGACCCGGGCGCCCTCGCCCCTGGCGAAACCCACCCCGCGCCGAGCCTTCCCGCTCCACCCGCCGACGCCGACGCCGCGATCGAGACGGTGGTGCGCCGCGCCCTGGCCCAGGTGGGAGTGCCCTACTCCTGGGGAGGGGGCAACGCGAACGGGCCCACGCTCGGGGTCCGCGACGGCGGGGTCGCCGACACCCACGGGGACTACCGGAAGGTCGGCTTCGACTGTTCGGGGCTCATGCTCTAC
This sequence comes from Actinoalloteichus sp. AHMU CJ021, assembly GCF_002895405.1. Taxonomy (NCBI): domain Bacteria; kingdom Bacillati; phylum Actinomycetota; class Actinomycetes; order Pseudonocardiales; family Pseudonocardiaceae; genus Actinoalloteichus; species Actinoalloteichus sp. AHMU CJ021. The sequence continues at coordinate 5,196,416 of NZ_CP025990.1, forward strand.
GCCTACGCCGGTATCGGGGTGGCCATCCCCAAGTACAGCGGCTACCAGTACGAGGCCGGCCGGCGGGTGCCCCTCGCCGAGAAGCGACGCGGTGACCTCGTGTTCTGGGCGACCGGCGGCAGGATCTACCACGTCGCCCTGTACCTCGGCGACGGCCTGATCGTCGAGGCGCCCTACTCCGGCGGCCACGTCAGGGTCACCCCGATGCGCTACGGGGGCGTCGTGCCACACGCCGTTCGCCTCGTCTGAGCGGGCGCGCCCGCGCTGACGTCCTCGGCCCACGCGCGCCGTCGGCTACCCCGGACCACGGGCGGGAACCCGGGGTGCGCGGCCCGGGGAGGTGTGCCGCCGTGCCCGACGGCGTGGCGTTCGCCCTTGCCGACGTCCAGGCCGAGGAACACCCCGAAACCGCTGTTCATCCACCATGCCGTTCGTTCGTCGCGGGTGGTCGCCGGTCGAGCCTCGATGGCCGGCACCCACGTGACGACGGGACCTACCGTGCTGGTGGCCGTGTCCCTTGCAGCGGTCCTTCGACGCCACCAGGTCCGGTGACACCACCCCCGGACGATGGGTTCGACCGGGGGCGTCAGTCATGCCGGGCCTGGCGACCATGACTCCTTGATCAGGAGCTACGGAAAAGGTAACGGGGGAGCGGGGGCGGTCCCTCCGGCGAGGCGAGGAACGGCACCGAGCGGTACTGGTCCCGGCCCTTCGGCGGTGGGACGAGCGGTGATCCTCGGGCCGGACGTCCCCCTCCCAGCCCTCCGCGCCGAGGCCAGGAGGCACCAGGACCCAGGCCGGTGGGGAACCCTGCCACCGGCCGCGTCACCAACCGGTGCCGCGTCGTCAGGCGCGAGCAGTGCCGGCCAGCCACCCGCACGGCACCACCCACCGCTTCCCGACCCCGGGCGCGGACGTCACCAGCAGCGGCACCGGTCCGGTCAGGAACCGAGAAGCGGGGGTGCCGAGCCGCATCTAGCCTGGCCGACATGGACGTCACCATCCACGCCAGCTTCCTCCCGCACACCGATCCCGACGCCTCCCTCGTCTTCTACCGTGACGTCCTCGGCTTCGAGGTCCGGAACGACGTCGGGTACGGGGGGATGCGGTGGATCACGGTCGGCCCCACCGGCCAGCCCGGCACGTCCATCGTCCTCCAACCCCCGGCCGCCGACCCCGGTGTCACGGACTCGGAGCGGCGCGCGATCACCGAGATGATGGCCAAGGGGACCTACGCCGGCATCCTCCTGGCCACCCAGGACCTGGACGGCACCTTCCACCGGCTGCGCGAGGCGGACGCCGACATCGTCCAGGACCCGGTGGAACAGCCGTACGGGATTCGGGATGGTGCCGTCCGCGATCCCTCGGGCAACCTGCTCCGCATCCAGGAACTGCGCTGATCCGCCCAGCGCCCGGGGCCGCCGCGCCACGTGGGACGACCGGGCCTCCTCGGGCGCCGACCGCCGCCGTCGCCGTTCCGGGCTCGGCCGCTGTCAGCAGGCCCGACCACCCGGCACCGGGGCGCCGGTCAGGTTTCGGGTGCGCGGGGCGCCGGCACTGGCGCTCCGACCCCGGGGCGCGGACCGGCTGCCGGGGACTCCGCCCGGGGCGTCCCCGTTCCCCGTTCCCCGCGAACCGCACCGACCGCGAACGGCACGTGCCCGTCGTCCTCCGACGTCCCCGGCGCGGGCGGCGCCCGACCGCGAACGGCGGACCCCGACGACCGCACCCCACCAGGGGAGGGAGACCACGATGAGCAGGGCCGCGAGGACGGGTTCCCCCTCGTCCGCCGGACTGGCCGCCGACAGCCACGACGTGTTGCGCGTGCACGGTGCCCGGGAGAACAACCTTCGGGACATCAGCGTGGAGATCCCGAAACGTCGGCTGACGGTGTTCACCGGCGTCTCCGGATCGGGCAAGAGCTCGCTTGTGTTCGGCACGATCGCGGCGGAGTCCCAGCGGTTGATCAACGAGACCTACAGCGCCTTCGTCCAGGGGTTCATACCGGCCCTCGCGAGACCCGAGGTCGACGTCCTGGAAGGGTTGACGACGGCCATCATCGTCGACCAGCAACGGCTCGGGTCGGACCCGCGCTCCACCGTCGGCACCGTCACCGACGTCCACGCGATGCTGCGCGTCCTCTTCAGCCGGCTCGGCCAACCCCACGTCGGCTCGCCGAACGCCTTCTCCTTCAACGTGCCCTCGGTCCGCGCCCACGGCGCGATCACCGTCGAGCGCGGAGCGAGCCGGACCGTCAGGCAGACCTTCTCCCGCACCGGGGGCATGTGCCCGCGCTGCGAGGGCAGGGGAACGGTCTCGGACCTCGATCTCACCCAGCTCTTCGACGACTCCAAATCCCTCGCCGAGGGCGCGCTGACCATCCCGGGCTGGAAATCGGACAGCCTGTGGACCGTCCGCGTCTACGCCGAGTCCGGCCTCCTCGACCCGAACAAGCCGATCCGGGAGTACACGCGCGGGGAGATGGACGCCTTCCTCCACCACGAACCGACCAAGGTCAGGGTCGAGGGTGTCAACCTGACCTACGAGGGACTCATCCCCAAAGTGCGCAAGTCCTTCCTCGCGAAGGACCGGGAGGCCATGCAGCCGCACATCCGGGCCTTCGTGGACCGGGCGGTCACCTTCGCCACCTGCCCCGACTGCGACGGCACCAGGCTGGCCGAGGCGGCCCGGTCGTCCAGGATCCAGGGGAGGAACATCGCCGACGTCTGCGCGCTCCAGATCAGCGACCTCGCCGAGTGGGTCCGCGGCCTCGACGAACCCTCCGTGGCGCCGCTGCTGGACGCGATGGGGCGCACCCTCGACTCGTTCGTGGAGATCGGCCTGGGCTACCTCTCCCTGGACAGGCCCTCGGGAACCCTGTCGGGTGGTGAGGCGCAACGGGTCAAGATGATCCGGCACCTCGGCTCCTCGCTCACCGACGTCACCTACGTCTTCGACGAACCCACCACCGGCCTGCACCCCCACGACATCCAACGCATGAACGACCTGCTGCGGCGACTCCGGGACAAGGGCAACACGGTGCTGGTCGTGGAGCACGAGCCGGAGACCATCGCGATCGCCGACCACGTGGTCGACCTCGGTCCCGGAGCCGGCGGCGCGGGCGGCACGGTCTGCTTCGAGGGCACGGTCGAGGGCCTCCGGTCCAGCGGCACCACGACGGGACGGCACCTGGACGACCGGGTCTCCGTCAAGGAGGTGGTGCGCACGCCCACCGGGAGGTTGGAGGTGCGGGGGGCCACCAGGCACAACCTCCGGGACGTCGACGTCGACATCCCACTCGGCGTGCTGGTCGTCGTCACCGGCGTCGCCGGTTCGGGGAAGAGCTCGCTGGTGCACGGGTCGCTCCCCGCCGACGTCCAGGCGGTGTCCATCGACCAGACCCCCATCAGGGGCTCCCGCCGGAGCAACCCGGCGACCTACACCGGCCTGCTCGACCCGGTACGCAAGGCCTTCGCGAAGGCCAACGGGGTGCGGCCGGGGCTGTTCAGCGCCAACTCCGAAGGGGCCTGCCCGAACTGCGGTGGCGCGGGTGTCGTCTACACCGACCTCGGGATGATGGCCGGTGTCGCCACCACCTGCGAGGAATGCGAGGGCAGGCGCTTCCAGGCCTCGGTGTTGGAGCACCGACTCGGAGGGCGCGACATCAGCGAGGTGCTCGGGATGTCGGTCTCCGAGGCGGAGGAGTTCCTCGGTGCCGGCGAAGCGCGGGTGCCGGCGGCGCACACCACCCTCGAACGCCTCGTGGACGTGGGCCTGGGGTACCTGCGGCTCGGACAGCCACTGACCACGCTGTCCGGTGGTGAACGCCAACGCCTCAAGCTCGCCACCCGCATGGCGGAGAAGGGCGGTGCCTACGTCCTCGACGAACCCACCGCCGGCCTGCACCTCGCCGACGTGGAACGACTCCTCGGCCTGCTCGACCGGCTCGTCGACTCCGGGAAGTCGGTCATCGTCGTGGAGCACCACCAGGCCGTGATGGCGCACGCCGACTGGATCATCGACCTCGGGCCGGGTGCCGGGCACGACGGCGGCCGGGTCGTGTTCGAAGGGACCCCCGCCAGCCTCGTCGCGGCGCGGTCCACGCTGACCGGCCGACACCTGGCGGCCTACGCGGGCGCCTGACCGGCAGAGGGCTCGACCGGTGGTCGCGTCGATCTGGGTAGGGTGGGGACGACCGCACAAGATGGATCGGGGTACGCGGATGCGTCGTGGAGGGGTTCGGATCAGGCGGGTCGTCGACCGGGTCAACACCTGTGCCGTCGCCCAGCGCGAGTCGCCCCGGTGGGGCCATTGGGTCCGCCGCTACCTGACCACCGTCACCTACACCGGCCGCCGTTCGGGCCGCAGCTTCACGATCCCGGTCGCCTACCGACGCCGAGGCGAGTACGTGCGCATCCCGGTCAAGCTGCCGGACGCCAAGAACTGGTGGCGCAACTTCACGGGCACCGGCGGGCCGCTGAGCCTGGAACTCGACGGTGCCCCGCGCGCCGGGCACGCCGTGGCGTGCCGGGACGAGCGCGGGCGGGTCACGGTCATCGTCCGGTTGCGCGACTGAGCGCACGGGCGGCGGGGAGCCGTCGCCGGAGTCCGACGTGGCCGGTGGCTGACGCCCCGCACCACGGCCACCCCTTTCCTCCCTCGCGCCTCCGCACCCGCGGCGCACCGCTGCCCCATCGGGCCATCGGCCGTTCGGCCCGGGTGCCGACACTGGCGGGGGCTGAGTTCCGACCCGGCGCCGGTGCCCGGCCCGTCGTGCACCCGCTCGCCGCGTCCCCGGTCCCGGCCCCACGGGAGGTGGCGCCCGGGCACCTCGCGGTCGACAACCGAGCAGGGGCGGGGGATCGTGAGGCGGCAAGCCCCGCCCAAGCGATCGGGAACACCTGCCAGGGACGCCTCCCCACCAGGGAGGCGAGGTGCCGGAGGGCCCGGACCCGACGGCGGAGCGCACCGGCCGACCGGGTGAGGACGGCCCGAACCAGGAGGGCACCGTGACGAGCGCAGCTCCCGTCCAGCACGCGCTGGTCCTCGCCGGCGGGGGTTCCCGCCGTTTCGGGGGAGGCGACAAGACCACGCTGCGGGTGGGCGGGGCCACGTTGCTGGACCGCGTCCTGGGTGCCGTACCCACCGGCACCGACACGGTCGTGGTCGGACCGGAACGTCCCACCGGCGCGGTGGTCCGCTGGACCCGCGAACGGCCCCCGGGCGGCGGGCCGGTCGCCGGGATCGCCGCCGGCCTCCACCTGCTGCCTCCCGCCGACTCCCGCCCCGGGATCCCCCTCGTGGCCCTCCTCGCCGCGGACCACCCCTTCCTCACCCCGGGCACCCTGCACCGGTTGGCGGTGGCGCTGGTGGGGACGACCGGCAGCGGCGCCGTGCTCGTCGATGACGCGGGACGCAGGCAGTGGCTGGTGAGCCTGTGGCGGCTGGACGCCCTGCGCTCGGCGGTCCCCGAGGATCCCGCGCACGCCGCCCTGCGGTCCACCCTGGGCGCGCTGCCGGCCGTCGACGTGCCCTCGGTCGGTGCCGAGGCGTTCGACGTGGACGACAGGGAGGCGGCCGCGCGGGCCGACGAACTGGCCTGAGCGGCCACCCATCCGTTCTGGCGTGAGCGGCCAGCCGTCCGTCCTGGCGGGAACCGGTCCGGTCGACAGCCTCCACTCCGCCCGCACCGCCGCCCACCGGCCACCCGCCCCCCGGTGTCGCGGACGCACGGCGGGCCCCTGGTGGCCGCCCCTGACCGAGGCATCCACCCCCATGCGCCAGCCCGCCTGCCATCCTCACCGGTGCCAAGGCGCTGCCTGGTCACGGAGCCAGGACCGACCGCGCGGCGGGGTGGATCGGACCGTGCCCGTCGCCGAGTACGAGCTGCCCGGACCCGGCAGCGAGCCCCACGGGATCGCGGGTGGGGGCGGACGGGGCGCCGTGAGTGGCCCGTGGAGAGCGGATCGCCAGCTCGGGTCGGGTGCGCGGAGCCAGGCGGTGGCTGACGAGGAGGAGCGAAGGGGCGCGTCTCGCTGACGGCCGGGGCGCGGCGCCGTGCCGCGGCCCGGCGCGAGGACCCGCCCCCCGGCTCGCGCCGGGACCACGTCCGAGGGCGCCGTGACCAGTTGACCGCGGCCACACCCCTGTTCGGGTTAGCTGTCCGCACTCGCCGACGTGTCGAGTCCGCAGCGGTCCACGGGGGTTCGGCGATACGGTGGTGCCCGTCGTCCGGCGGTCCGCCGGGGTGGTCCGGTCGCCTCGGCGGGGGCGGGGGTCACCCCAGCCCGCGGATGCCGGACACCGAGGCACCACGAGACGTTTTGTCGCAGGAGGTAGGCAGAGTGACCGAGGGCGGGCAGGCCGGCACGGACCAGGGGGGCCAGGCGTCCGGTTACCAGACCGTGGACAGTCACCCGGCCAGCACTCCGGCACAGGACGCCGGGGTCCTCGAACGGATGGTGTTCGAGATCAAGCGGGTGATCGTTGGCCAGGATCGACTGGTCGAGCGGATACTGGTCGGGATGCTGGCCAGGGGCCACATCCTGCTCGAGGGTGTGCCCGGTGTCGCCAAGACGCTGGCAGTGGAGACCGTCGCCCGCGTCATCGGAGGTTCCTACTCCCGCCTCCAGTTCACCCCCGACCTCGTCCCCGCCGACATCCTCGGCACCCGGATCTACCGGCAGGGGAAGGAAGCCTTCGACGTCGAACTCGGTCCCGTCGTCGCGAACTTCGTACTGGCCGACGAGATCAACCGCGCCCCGGCGAAGGTGCAGTCGGCCCTGCTGGAGGTGATGGCCGAGCACCACGTCTCCCTCGGCGGTCGGACCTTCGACATGCCCCAGCCCTTCCTCGTGCTGGCGACGCAGAACCCGATCGAGAACGAGGGGGTCTACCCCCTGCCTGAGGCCCAACGGGACCGCTTCCTGTTCAAGGTGCAGGTCGAGTACCCCAGCCCGGAGGAGGAACGCGAGATCGTCTACCGGATGGGCGTCCGGACCCCGGAACCCCAGCAGGTCGTCGACCCGCGCGAACTCAGCAGGCTCCAGGACGTCGCGAGCCAGGTCTTCGTGCACCACTCGTTGGTCGACTACGTCGTGCGCCTGGTGGTGGCCACGCGCACCCCTGCCGAACACGGTCTCGCCGACGTCGCAGACTGGATCGCCTACGGCGCGTCCCCCCGAGCCACCCTGGGACTGGTCGCGGCCGCGCGCGCGCTGGCGTTGTTGCGGGGCCGGGACTACGTGCTCCCGCAGGACGTGGTGGACATCGCGCCCGACGTGCTCCGACACCGGTTGGTCCTCTCCTACGACGCTCTCGCCGACAACGTGCCCGTGGACCACGTGGTCTCCCGCGTGCTCCAGACCGTTCCGCTGCCGCAGGTCTCCGCCCGCCCGCAGCAGCCGAGCATGCCGGCACCCGTCGTGCACAACCCCGCCCACCCGCTGCCGTGACCGGAGTTCGGACCACGCCCGACCAGCCCCGACCCGCCTGGGCGCCTCCGACCACGCGGCCGGGGCGGCCCGAGGCGGCACTGCGGTCACTCGAACTCGTGGTTCGGAGGAGGCTGGACGGGCTGCTCCAGGGCAACCACCTCGGCCTGCTGCCCGGGCCGGGCAGCGAGCCCGGCGACGCCCGGGTCTACCAGGTGGGGGACGACGTCCGGCTGATGGACTGGGCGGTCACCGCGCGGACGACGGAACCCCACATCCGGGACACCGCCGCCGACCGGGAGCTGGAGACCTGGCTGGTGATGGACCTCTCGGCCAGCCTCGACTTCGGCACCGTGAACTGCGAGAAGCGGGACCTCGCGGTGGCCGCCGCCTCCGCCCTGGCCTACCTCACCAGGAACGGGGCCAACCGGGTCGGGGCGGTGATCTCCACCGGTGACCGGACGCGTCGGCTCCCCCCGGGGAGCGGGCTGCCACACCTCAGGTCCCTGATCAAGGAGATCGCCGACACCCCTCGGGCGGAGCAGGGTGTTCGGGGCGACCTCGGGGCGGCACTGGAACAACTTCGCAGGCCGAGGCGCAGGCGGGGCCTGGTGGTGGTGATCTCGGACTTCCTCGGCCCCCTGGACTGGGTCCGTCCCCTGCGGGCGCTGGGAGCCCGGCACCAGCTGCTGTCGGTCGAGGTGCTGGACCGCCGTGACCTCGAACTCCCCGACGTGGGAACGGTCGTCCTCGCCGACCCGGAGACGGGGCGGCAGCGTGAGGTGGAGACCACCCCGAGGCTCCGCCGGGACTTCGCCGCCGCCGCCTCGGCCCACCGGGCCGAGGTCGGACGGGAACTGCGGCGCGCCGGCGGCGCGCAGCTCACCCTCCGCACCGACTCCGACTGGATCGCCGACATCGTGCGGTTCGTCGTGACGCGCAAACGACAGTGGTCAGGGGGTACGCGCTGATGCCGAGCCTGGCGTTCGGTGGTTTCGCCACGCCATGGTGGTTCCTGCTCCTGCTCGGGGTGGCCGCGCTGGCGGTTGGCTACCTGCTGGCGATGCGCCGCCGACGACGGGACGCCCTGCGCTTCGCCAACCTGGAGCTGCTCGACAGGGTCGCCCCGCCCACCCCGGGATGGCGGCGCCACACCCCCTCGGGCCTGCTCGGCGTCGCCCTCGTGCTCCTCACGGTCGGTCTGGCCGGCCCGACCACCGAGGACCGCGTTCCCCGGAACCGGGCCACCGTGATGCTCGCGATCGACGTGTCGCTGTCGATGCAGGCCACCGACATCGAGCCGAGCCGGTTGGAGGCGGCCCAGGACGCCGCCGCCGAGTTCGTCGAGGGCATGACCCCCGGGGTCAACGTCGGGCTGGTGTCCTTCGCCGGGTCAGCCACGGTCCTGGTGCCGCCCACCGTCAACCGGGACACCGTGGTCCAGGCGATCCAGGGGCTGCGGCTGGCCGAGGCCACCGCGACCGGGGAGGCCATCACCGCCTCCCTGGCGGCCATCGAGTCCTTCGGGGCCATCGTGAGCGGTGCCGAGGGGCCACCACCCGCCCGCATCGTGCTGATGACCGACGGGAAGCGGACCGTGGGCAAGCTGGAGTTGGACGCGGCCGAGGAGGCTGCCGAGGCCGAGGTGCCGATCTCCACCATCTCCTTCGGCACCGACTCCGGTCGGGTGGAGATCCAGGGGCAGGAGATCGACGTCCCGGTCGACGACGTCATGATGGAGCAGATCGCCGAGATCTCCGGCGGCGAGTTCTACAAGGCGGCCAGCGCCGAGGAGCTCCACCGCGTGTACGACACGCTCGGTGAGCAGATCGGTTACGAACTCCAGCAGGTCGACGCCTCCAAGCCCTGGTTCGTGCTGGGCACCGTCGTCGCGGTGCTCGCCGGGACCTCATCCCTGCTGATCACCAGGCGTGGCATCTGACCCGAGCCGGCCCCCACCCCCGCACAAGTGGCCGACGAACGGGGAATCAGCGCATTCCTTGTAGGACGCCGCATGTCGGCCGGCGGGAGGCGTCCCATAGCGTTGCGTCCAGTCTCGCTCCATCGGCTCGCAGGAGGACGTCTTGGCACGGTCGGTTCTGGTCACCGGAGGAAACCGCGGCATCGGCCTGGCGATCGCCCAGGCCTTCGCGGCGCAGGGCGACAGGGTCGCCGTGACCCACCGGGGCAGCGACGTCCCCGAGGGACTGCTCGGGGTGAAGTGCGACGTCACCGATGCCGCCCAGGTGGAGGCGGCCTTCGCCGAGATCAAGGAGCAGCACGGTCCGGTGGAGGTGCTGGTCGCCAACGCCGGGATCACCGACGACACCCTGCTGCTCCGCATGAGTGAGGACCAGTTCGCCCGGGTCCTCGACGCGAACCTGACCGGCAGCTACCGGGTGGCCAAGCACGCGGCGAGCGCCATGCTCAGGAAGCGGTGGGGCCGGATGGTCTTCATCTCGTCGGTGGTGGGGCTGACCGGTTCCGCCGGCCAGGTGAACTACGCGGCGAGCAAGGCCGGTCTGGTCGGGATGGCCCGCTCCATCGCCAGGGAACTGGGTTCCCGGAACATCACCGCGAACGTGGTCGCGCCGGGATTCGTGGCCACCGACATGACCGACCAGCTCCCGGAGAAGCGGCGTGAGGAGATCCTCGGCCAGGTCCCGCTGGGCCGGTACGCCACCTCGGAGGAGGTCGCCGCGGCGGTGACCTGGCTCGCCTCGGACTCCGCCGCCTACGTCACCGGCGCGGTCATCCCCGTCGACGGCGGCCTCGGCATGGGGCACTGACCCTCCCCGACCACCACTCCAAGCACAGCAACCAGGAAGGACGACACAGGTGACCGGACTGCTGGAGGGCAAGCGCCTCCTGATCACGGGTGTGATCACCGACTCCTCGATCGGTTTCCACGTCGCGAGGAAGGCGCAGGAGGAGGGCGCGACGGTGGTGCTGACCGGTTACGGCCGGCTCAGCCTCGTCGAGCGCATCGCCGGTCGACTGCCCACGCCGGCGCCCGTGGTCGAACTCGACGTCACGGACCAGGAGCACCTCGCCACCCTCGCCGAGCGGGTGGGACAGCACGTGGACGGGCTGGACGGCGTGCTCCACTCCATCGGGTACGCCCCGCCGTCCTGCCTGGGAGGTGGCTTCCTCGACGCGCCGTGGGAGGACGTCGCCACGGCCATGCACACCTCGGCCTACTCGCTGAAGTCCCTGACGACCGCGCTGATGCCGCTGCTCGCCGAGCGGAGCTCCGTCGTGGGGATGGACTTCGACGCCAGGCAGGCCTGGCCCGTCTACGACTGGATGGGCGTCGCCAAGGCGGCGTTGGAGTCCACCAACCGCTACCTGGCGCGGGACCTCGGCGGGAGGGGGGTCCGGGTCAACCTCGTCTCCGCCGGACCGCTGAAGACGATGGCCGCGAAGTCCATCCCCGGTTTCGAGGGCCTGGCCGACGCCTGGACGAGCCGCGCCCCCCTCGGCTGGGACGTCACCGACCCCGAGCCGGTGGCCCGCACGGTGTGCGCGATGCTCTCGGACTGGCTGCCCAGCACCACCGGTTCCATCGTGATGGCTGACGGCGGCTTCCACGCGGTCGGCGTCTGACGCACCGCCAGCCACGGCCCGCCGAGGGGCTTATGGCCGCCGCCACAGCCGGTGCCACCCCCTGCCGCCGAGAACCGGGCAGCGGAGTAGAAAAGGCACGTGAGCTACGACGCCGTGCTGCTGCTGTCCTTCGGCGGGCCGGAAGGCCCTGAGGATGTCCGCCCGTTCCTGGAGAACGTGACGCGAGGACGCGGGGTCCCGCCGGAACGGCTTGACGACGTCGCCGAGCACTACCTGCACTTCGGCGGGGTCTCGCCGCTGAACCAGCTGAACCGCGACATCATCGACCGCGTTCGGATCGAGCTCGACCGCCAGGGACTCGACCTCCCGGTGTACTTCGGCAACCGCAACTGGGAACCGATGGTCGAGGACACCGTCGCGCGGATGGCCGCCGACGGTGTTCGACGGGCCCTCGTCTTCGCCACCAGCGCCTACGGCGGGTACTCGGCGTGCCGGCAGTACGACGAGGACATCGAGCGCGCCAGGAACGCGGTGGGCGAGCGGGCCCCGGAACTGGTCAAGCTACGCCAGTTCTTCGACCACCCGCTGTTCGTCGCCGCCAACGCCGACGCGGTGCGTGCGGCGCTGGAGGAGATCCCCGAGGAACGACGCGCCTCGGCCAGGGTGATCTACACCGCCCACTCGGTGCCCACGGCCGCCGACGCCGTGGCCGGCCCCGCCTCCGAGGGCGGGCACCGCTACTCGCGGCAGGTGGCCGAGGCGGCCCGCCTGGTCTCGGCCGAACTCGGAGCCACCGAGTACGACGTGGTCTGGCAGTCCAGGTCCGGCCCGCCGCAGGTCCCGTGGCTGGAACCCGACGTCGTCGACCACATCGAGACCCTCGACCCGGCCGAGGTGCCGGCCGTGGTGGTCTCCCCGATCGGGTTCGTCAGCGACCACCTGGAGATCCTGTGGGACCTGGACGAGGAGGCGAGGGAGGCCGCCGAGGAACGCGGGATCGGGTTCGCCCGCGCCGCGACGGCGGGAGCTGACCGCCGCTTCGCCGAACTCGTCGTGGAGTTGGTGCGCGAGCACGTGTCCGACGCGCCGAGACGCAAGCTGTCCGAGTTGGTCTCCGGCGGGTGCACCGTGAACGGGGCACCCTGCGCGGTGGGCTGCTGCGAACGGGTGGGCGCCCACCGCTGAGGCGGACGCGGCGGGCCTCGGCGGGCGGTGCGGCCGAGGTGAGCGGAGGCTGAGCGCCCCCGGCCACCGGGGGTGTTCCGGTTGCGGCCGCCCACGGGGGCGACGGCGAGGACCGGCGGACCCCGCGTACGCCGGTGCGGGCACTCGGGGGACACCGAAGGGGAGCGTCAGTTCTCGACGACGGGCTCCATGCCGAGGATCCGGCTGCGGAACATGTAGCACAGGACGAGGGCGATGGTGCCCAACGTCTCGGTGTCCTCCGCGACCCGGTCCAGATCAGACCGGACCCGGTCGGGTTCACCGTTGGCCATGTCCCGGATCGCCCGCCCGGCCAGCAGCAGCGCGCGTCGGCGCGAGTCCTCCACCAGCTCCGGGTTCGTCGTGGCGGTGTCCAGCTCGGCCGTCATCGTGCCCGCCGAGCCCTCCTTCGTCTCGATCACCCGCGCGGTGACCTGGGAGCCGGGGGGCAGCCGGGAACCGAGGACCCGCGCGAGCAGGGTGATGGCCCGTCGTAGCCGGTCGGGACCCGTCAGCAGGACCCCCGCGGCCCGGGCGCCCTCCGACCCGTCGCCGTGCCACATCCTGCTGATCACGACGAGCAGGTCCTCCAGAACCGCCTGGTCCTCCTCCCCCCGGGGGATCACCGCGAGCCAGTCGAGCAGCACCAGGTAGTGGGAGGGGACCGCGAGCGGGGAGATCGTGCTGTCGACGATGCGTGCCACGGTCGAGCTGATCGCCGACTGCGCCTCGGCCGGCCAGGCCGCCACGGCCTCACAGATCCGGTGGGCCGCGTCGGTGTCACCCGCCACCGTCGCCTGGAAGAGCTGGCCGACGGCCTGCATGGTCAGTTCCCGGCTCGGATCGTCCTGGGCCGGGGCCGGCACCTGGATGCCACCCGCCTCGTCGTGCGGAGCGAACCGCACGATCGTCGTCGTCCACTGGCGGAGGAGCGCCCCGAGGCTCCCCGCCGCGCGCACCTCGTGCACGACGCGGTCGAGCTGTTCGGGATCCCGGGATCTGATCGCCACGATCGCTCGATCCGACCAGTCCGCGAGCTTCGCCTTCTCTCCGCCGCCTTGTCGCACGCGGTCATCCTCTCGCACGTCGGCGAAGTCCCGCGACTCCGCCTGCCAGCACCGCCGGGTACGGGTGGCCCTGGTCGTCGACCACCCCCGGTCCGGTCGTCAGTGTCGGGCCGCGCGGTCGCCGAGGACCCGTGCCGCGTCGTCCACGGCGGTCATCCGGGCGGCGCGGACCGCGTTGAAGATGGGACGCAACGCCTCGTCGCGGGCGCGGGCCGCCGAAGCCGACAACGCTCCCCCCGGAGCGTCCCTGCTGGCGACGTCCAGGATCGCCGCCACCTCGGCGGACCGTTCCAGCACGCGCAGCGCGCGCTGCGGCATCGCCTCCGGCCACTCAGGACGGGGCGTGTTGGCCAGGGCCGCGGCGATCTCCTCGCGCACGCCGGGGCGTTTCCGGGCGACGCCCAGCTCGGTGAGCGCGGTCGCCGCCTGCCGCATCGCCGCGGCCAGACCGTGCTCGGCCTCACCGATGGGGTGCAGGGGTGTCGGTGGCATCTCGGGGAGTTCGTGGACGCTCCAGCGCATCAGCCCCTCCGGCCCCGGCCGGGGGACCAGACCGATGCCCGCCTCCGGAAGCACGACGGCTTCCCCCGCGAGCAGCGCGGCCTCGCTGAACGGGCCAGGACCGCCGAGACCGCGCACGTCACCCGCGACGGGGAGGACGAGGCGCGCGTTCGTCTCGGGACAGCGCCGCAGAGCGGCGAGCAGCATGGCGAGACCGGTCGGACCGTCGTTGGGGCCGGGCAGGTCCAGGGTCGCGGCGGTCTGGTCGTCAGCCGCTCGTACCTCGTGGGCTTCGGCCCAGATGTTCAGGGCATCAAGCACATCATCGGCGGCGGCCGAACCGCGCAGCCAGGCGGATGTCCAGATGACCATCGTCGCACTCGGGGATGGCACGGCGCACGAGAGTACTCGGTCGGGTGGCCAGACGTCGAAGGGCCACCACCAGTCCGCTCCCGCCGCCGGGACCCGCCCGGAACACCCGGGGCGCCACCTCCGGTTACCGTTGTCGACCATGCCGTTCGGAAACCCGGGCCTGCCCGGCCTCGACCCCCATCGGCCACGTCGGTCCGTACCGGAGCTGCCCGTCGAGGAGGGCCTGGTGGTGGAGGACCCGGTGAGCGGGTTCTGCGGCGCCGTCGTGAGGGTGGACGGCGGCGGCGTGGTGCTGGAGGACCGGCACGGCCGCCGCCGTGTGTTCCCACTGCGCGCGGCGGGCTTCCTGCACGAGGGACGTCCCGTGACCCTGGTGCGCCCGCGCCCGGCCGCTGCCCCCGTGCCGGCGGCGTCCCGCTCCGCGTCCGGTTCGACCAGGGTCGACGGGTTGCGGGCCCGGGTGGCGAGGGCGAGCCGGCTCTGGGTCGAGGGAACGCACGACGCCGAGCTGGTGGAACGGGTGTGGGGGCACGACCTGCGGGTGGAGGGGGTGGTCGTGGAGCCCCTCGGCGGCGTCGACCACCTCGCCGACCGCCTGGTGGAGTTCGCCCCGGGGCCCGGCCGCCGGGTCGGCGTGCTGGTGGACCACCTCGTCGAGGGCAGCAAGGAGTCCCGGCTGGTCGCCGAGCTCTCCTCGCTCCCGGGCAGCGACCACGTCCTGGTGACGGGTCACCCGTACGTGGATGTGTGGCAGGCCGTGCGCCCCACGTCGGTGGGGGTGACCGCGTGGCCGGAGGTGCCCAGGGGGCGCGAGTGGAAGGAGGGGGTGTGCGCCGCACTCGGTTGGTCGGACGCCGCCTCGGGCTGGCGCCGGGTGCTGACCGGGGTCGACAGCTTCCGTGACCTGGAGACGCCGCTCATCAACGCCGTGGAACGCCTCATCGACTTCGTCACCGAACCGGACGCCGAGCGCGCCGGCTGAGGCCTCCGGACGGCGCAACCCCTGTCGCCCCTCGTGCACCGGCCCCCGCTTCCTGACCCGGAACCGGGCGCTGTCTGCCACCATGGAGGCATGGCGGCGCTGCTGTGGGTCATCGCGGGAACGGTGCTCATCATCGCCGAGGTGCTGTCCGGGGAGTTCGTCCTCGTCATGCTCGGCCTGGCCGCGCTCGCCGCGGCGGCCTCGGCGGGGCTGGGCCTGCCGCTGTGGGTCGACGTCGTGGTCTTCACCGTCGTCTCGCTGGGGCTGGTCACCCTCGCCAGACCCGCGTTGAAGCGCCGGATGCGGGTGGGTGACGAGGTCAGGATGCACACCGACGCCCTGATCGGAGGCAAGGCGACGGTGGTGGCCACGACCGACTCCCAGGACGGGCGGGTGCGGATCGCCGGGGAGGTGTGGTCCGCCCGCAGTTTCGACGAGACCCAGGTCCTGGAGGAGGGGCAGGAGGTCGTCGTGCTCGACATCAGGGGAGCGACCGCCGTGGTGTGGCGGGAACCGTGGGAACTGCCCTCCTGACCGGTTCCCACCAGGGGACCTCCCCGCTCGTTGACAAGAAAGGTGGACACTGATGACGTCAGTGATCGTGCTGGCGGTCGTGGTGTTGTTGGTCATCACGATCGTCGCCAAGGCCGTCCTGGTGATCCCGCAGGCGACCGCGGCGGTCATCGAGCGGCTGGGCCGGTTCCGCACGGTCGCGGCTCCGGGGCTGAACTTCCTCGTACCCTTCTTCGACCGGGTGCGGGCCCGGATCGACCTGAGGGAACAGGTCGTGTCGTTCCCGCCGCAACCCGTGATCACCGAGGACAACCTGACGGTGTCGATCGACACCGTCGTCTACTTCCAGGTCACCGAGCCCCGGGCCGCCGTCTACGAGATCTCCAACTACATCGTCGGTGTCGAGCAGTTGACGACCACGACGCTGCGCAACGTCGTGGGCGGGATGAGCCTGGAGCAGACGCTGACGTCCCGCGACCAGATCAACAGCCAGCTGCGGGGTGTCCTCGACGAGGCCACCGGGAGGTGGGGCATCCGGGTGGCGCGGGTGGAGCTGAAGGCGATCGACCCGCCGCCCTCCATCCAGGACTCGATGGAGAAGCAGATGCGCGCCGACCGGGAGAAGCGCGCCATGATCCTCACGGCCGAGGGTGAGCGGGAGTCGGCCATCAAGACCGCCGAGGGGCAGAAGCAGTCCCAGATCCTCGCGGCGGAGGGGTCCAAGCAGGCGGCGATCCTCGGCGCCGAGGGCGAGCGGCAGTCGGCGATCCTGCGCGCCCAGGGTGAGCGCGCCGCCCGGTACCTCCAGGCGCAGGGGCAGGCCAAGGCGATCGAGAAGGTGTTCGCCGCGGTGAAGGCGGGGAAGCCGACTCCCGAGCTGCTCGCCTACCAGTACCTGCAGACCCTCCCGCAGATGGCGCAGGGCGACGCCAACAAGGTGTGGGTGATCCCCAGCGACTTCAACAAGTCGTTGGAGGGTTTCGCCCGGATGCTCGGCGCGCCGGGCGAGGACGGGGTCTTCCGCTACGAGCCGCCCACCGAGGAGGTCCCCGAGTCCCGCCCCGAGGCGGAGGACGAGGCCGTGGCCGCCTGGTTCGACACCTCGACCGACCCCAAGGTCGCCGAGGCGGTCCGAGCCGCCGAGGAGGTCGCCCGCAAGGAGGTCCCCGGCCCCGTCGCCGGACTGCGGGGACCGGGGGACAGCCCCTCCCCCTCGGCCACGCCGTCCGCCGGGGCAGCCGGCCGGGCGCTCGGGCAGGCGGCGCCCCAGCCCCCCGTTCCCGGGGCCGCGTCGGAGAAGACCACCGAGCCGGAGCGGCGGGACTGAGCCGACCGGCCGGCGGGTGATCCGTCGGTCAGTGTCTAGCTCGGCGACCCGTCTTTCGGGTTGGAAAGCTCCGATCTTGTGGACCGACCACCGTTCTCATCGCGGAACAATCGGGAAACAGTTGCGCAGCGTGGCAGGGTCCCCCGGCGATGCTTCAGCGTCCGGGGGACCCCTCGCGGCCATTGATTACGGTCAGCGACTCGCTGCGCTGCGTGGGTGGGAGTGTGCACAAGCCGATCAGGAAAGGGACTAATGTCGGCACCATGGATTCCTCCACGCACAGCGAACGGACGACGGGCAGGGTCGGGCGCTACAAGTCCACTTCTCGTGAGGTTCCCACGCGTGCTGGAGCACGGCGGGGAGCCACCACAGGCGACCGCCACGACGCGGTGCCGCCCGCCGAGATCGCGCAGGAGGTGGGGGAGGCCGCCCGCCAGCTGGGAGACCAGCTCGGCGACCCGAGCGCCCCGCACACCCTGGCGGACGTGGAGCGCATCGTCGAAGGCCTGACCGGTGCCGTCGCCGGTGCCGCCGTGGGCCTGGACGGGCTCACCCACTGGCTGCGCAGCACCGGATACGGTGGAGACCTCTCCGGGCACGCCAGCGCGGTCGCCGAGCGCCTCGCCCATGCCGGGGACGACCTGGCGATCTTCGCGGAGGCGGTGCGGAAGGCCGCCGGCGGAACGGAGTAGGAGGGCCCGTCCGCACGGACGGGGCGCGGGCCCGGACGACGCGACACGTGCCTGAGGCGGGTGTGGGCCCGCGTGCGGAGGGGTGTGCGGTGGAACTCCCAGCGAGTGTGGCCAACTTCGTCGCCGGCCAGCCGACCGGTGTCGAGGGAACCGAGCGGACCACGCTGGTGGACCCGAGCAGCGGAACCGAGTTCGGGTCGGCGCCCATCAGCCGGTGGAACGACGTGGACACGGCCATGCGCCGTGCCGAGAACGCCCACACCGGGTGGGCCGCGACCACTCCCCACGAACGGCAGCGCGCTCTCCTGCGCTGGGCCGACCTGGTGGAGGGAGCGGCCGACGAGTTCGTCGCGGCCGAGTGCGCGAACACGGGCAAGCCGGCGCGGCAGGTCGCCGAACGAGAACTCCCCCTCGCCGTCGAGCACATCAGGTTCTTCGCCGGAGCGTCCCGCGTCCTCGACGGCGTCGCCGCCGGCGAGTACCAGCGGGGGCACTCCTCCCTGCTGCGCAGCGAGCCCCTCGGCGTCTGCGCGCACATGATGCCGCACAGCCACCCGATGTTCCTGGCCGCGGCGGGCGTGGCCCCCGCGCTGGCCGCCGGCAACGCGGTGGTCCTCAAACCCGCGGAGACGACCCCGCTGACCAGTGTGATGCTGGCCGAGCGCGCCGCCGAGGCACTGCCGCCCGGGGTTCTGAACGTGATCTGCGGGGATCGGGACACCGGACGGGCCATGGTGGCGCACGAGGTCCCCCGCCTGGTGTCGCTGACCGGCGCCGTGCGGTCCGGCATGGAGGTGGCGGGCTCGGCCGCCGCGGACCTCAAGCGCGTCCACCTGCGGCTGGGTGGGAAGGCACCAGCCCTGGTGTTCGGCGATGTGGACGTTCCCCTGGTCGCGGGCGAGCTGGCGAGGGCGGCCTTCGCCAACGCGGGGCAGGACTGCCTGGCGGCCGCCCGCGTCCTGGTGGCCGACGAGGTCTACGACGAGCTGGTCGCGGCGTTCGTCCACGAGGTGCGGGGCCTGCGGGTTGGTCCGCCCAGCGACCGGGACGCCTTCTACGGGCCGCTGAACAACGAGAACCAGGTGGAGCAGGTCGAAGGGGTGCTCGACCGCCTCCCCGAGCACGCGACGATCCTCACGGGAGGAGTTCGTTCCGACCAGCCGGGGTACTTCTTCGAGCCCACGGTCATCGCCGGCGTCGACCAGGACGACGAGACCGTGCAGAACGAGATCTTCGGTCCGGTCGTCACCCTCCAGCGGTTCACCGACGTCGACCAGGCGGTGGGGTGGGCCAACGGCGTCCGGTACGGCGGGGCGGCGAGCGTGTGGACTCGCGACCACGCCAGGGCGGTGCGCCTGTCGGGCCTGCTCTCCTTCGGATGCGTCTGGATCAACAACCACGGCAGCGTGGTGGCCGAGATGCCGCAGAGCGGGTTCCGCCACTCCGGGCACGGCACCGGGATCTCCCGTCACGGTCTGGACGACTACACCCGGTTCAAGCACGTGATGAGCCGCCTCTGACCCGAGGGGAGCGCCGCGCGGGCACCGTCACGCCGCCACGTCGGTGGCCCCGCGCGGGCCGGGCGGAGCGGGCGCTCGGGCCCACCCCGCCCGCCGGCCCCGGCGCGGCTCAGAGCAGCGGTGGGCGGCGGTCCCGCCAGGGGCGCGCCCGTTCGAAGGCGTGGCACGCGGCGAGCACCCGGTGATCGGTGTACCGGCCGCCCACCACCTGGAGACCCACCGGCAGCCCGCCGGAGGTGACACCGCACGGGATGCTGGCCGCCGGCTGCTGGGTCATGTTGAACGGGTAGGTGAACTGGCACCAGCTCGTCCACCGGTCACCCGGCCAACCGGGCGGGACCTCCCGACCCGCCTCGAACGGCGGAATGGGCATGGTGGGCGTCAACAACAGGTCGAAGCGTTCGTGGAACCGGCCCATCAGCGCGCCCATGGCCGCGCGGCGCGCGTTCGCGGTGAGGTAGTCACCGGCGGAGAAGGACGCTCCCAGTTCGGTGATCTCCCGCAGCCCGGGGTCGAGTTCGGCGCGCTGCTCCGGGGTGAGGTGCTCGACGGACTTGGCGGCGCCGGCGAACCACAGGGTGTGGAACTCGGCGACGGGGTCGGTGAAACCCGGGTCCACCTCCTCCACCTCGGCTCCCAGCTCCTCGAACACGCGGGCGGCCTCCGCGACCACGGCGGCGACCTCCGGGTCCACCCGCACGTACCCGAGGGTCGGGCTGAAGGCGATCCGGAGCCCGGAGACACCGGAGTCGAGGTTCCCCAGGAAGGACGCGGCCGGTGGGGGCACCGTCGACCAGTCCCTCGGGTCGGGACGGGCGATCACGTCGAGCAGCAGGGCGGAGTCCGCGACGCTGGTGGTCATCGGGCCGACGTGCGCCAGCGACCCGAACGGGCTCTGGGGGTGGTGCGGGACCCAGCCGTAGGTGGGCTTGTGGGCGAAGACCCCGCAGAAACTGGCGGGGATGCGGACCGAGCCACCGCCGTCGGTGCCCACGGTCAGCGGAGCCATCCCGAGCGCCACGGCGGCGGCCCCGCCTCCGCTCGATCCTCCCGCCGTGCGCCCGGTGTCCCAGGGGTTGCGCGTCACTCCGTGGAGGGGGCCGTCGGTGACCCCCTTCCAGGCCAGTTCGGGCGTCGTCGTCTTCCCGACCAGCACCGCGCCCTGTTCCCGGAGGCGGGCGACGCTGGGACCGTCCTCGGTCCAGGACTGCGCGGGGGAGACGCTCCGCGATCCGCGCAGGGTGGGCCACCCCGCTGTGAGCAGCACGTCCTTGATCGAGGTGGGCACACCGTCGACCAGGCCCTCCGGCGCGCCCCGCGCCCAGCGTTCGGTGGACTCCTTGGCAGCCCTGGTGGCGTGTTCGGGATCCACCAGGCAGAACGCGTTGACCTCGGGATCCACCTGCTCGATCCGCTCCAGCACCGCCGCGGTGGCCTCGGCCGGGGACAGCTCCCCGTTCCGGAAGGCGGAGAGCATCTCCACCGCGGTCAGATCCGCCGCACTACCCACCACTGACCTCCATCAAGACGTCGAGACGTACCCGAGTCGCTTGTCGACGACGTTGAGCGGCTCCCGTCCACCGAGGACGCGCCGCAGGTTGTCGCCGAACAGCTCGACCAGTTCGTCCCGCCATCCCACCACGTCCCCGGACATGTGGGGAGAGACGATCACCGACGGGGCCGACCACAGCGGGGAGTCCTCGGGGAGCGGTTCCTCCTCGAAGACGTCGAGGGCCGCGCCGCCGATCGTCCCGGCGGCCACCGCCTCCTCCAGCGCTCGCTGGTCCACCAGCGGGCCGCGCCCCACGTTCACCAGCACGCCCTCGGGACCGAGCGCGGCCAGTTCCCGCGCGCCCACCAGTCCCCGGGTGGCCTTGGTCAGCGGGGCGGCGAGCACGAGGTGGTCGGCGTCGGGCAACAGGGTCGCGAGTTCGCTCGACGGGTGCACCTGACCGAGGTCGGGGTCGGAGTCCCTCCCCGTCCGCCCGACACCGGTCACGGCGACCCCGGCCGAGGTGAGGGACCGTCCGATGGCTCGTCCGATCGGGCCAGTGCCCACCACGACGGCGTGGCTACCGGCCAACCGGCGGGTCTCCCGGTGCCGCCACCTCCGTTCTCCCTGGAACCGGAGGGTGCTCGGCAGGTCCTTGGCGAAGGCGAGCAGCAGACCGAGGACGTACTCGGCCATGGGCTGGTCGAAGACCCCCCGGGAGTTGGTGAGCAGGACGTCGCTGTCGACCAGGGCGGGGAACATCATGCGGTCCACCCCCGCGCTGGCCGTGTGGACCCAGCGCAGCCGATCGGCACGGGGCCAGCTCTCCGCCAGCGCGTCGGAGTTGAAGTCCCAGACGAAGAGCACGTCGGTGCCGGGCAGCAGTTCGGCCAGCTCCGCCGGTCCGCCGGCCGCCCGGACCTCGGCCACCAGCGGGCGGACCGGCGCGAGGTCGGGTGGGGCGTCCGCCCCGTGCAGGACCGTGATGACCGGTGGGTGCGGAGACATGCGGCGTGACCCCCTCGCTTCGGCTGCCGGTGCCGGCCGCGACCGTCGACGGAGAGCGTTCGTCCGTTCGCCGTAAAGAGCCGACATGTCGGCGGTAGCCATTGACACGCTAGGAACCGCTCGTAGGATTGTCAACAATCCGCACAGGCACCACGGGGTACACCGCAACGGGCACGCGGAGACCACGACGAGACAACGCCGGTCGTCGCGCACCACCTCCCAACCAGGTCCAGTCTCCACCGCCCGGAGGTTCCGGTATGCCGAAGTACATGTCGATCGAGCTCGCGAAGCGCGGAGTGTCCTGCGTCGCCGAACTGCTCGAGAAGGACGCCCCCCGAACCTGCGCGGCCGTCTGGGAGGCGCTGCCCCAGGCCGGGGACGTCCACCACGCGAAGTACGCGCGCAACGAGGTCTACACGATGGTGCCCCACTTCGCCGAGGTGGAGCCGGGACTGGAGAACCCGACGGTCACGCCGATCCCCGGTGACGTCGTGTACTTCGCCTTCCCCGGCGGCATGCTCGACCGGGACTTCAAGGAGGAGAAGGGCATCGGGCACCTGCCAGGGGTGATCGACCTCGCGATCTTCTACGGGCGGAACAACCTGCTGCTCAACGGTGACGTGGGCTGGGTCCCCGGCAACGTGTACGCCACCATCGTCGAGGGGCTCCCGTTGATGGCCGAGGCGTGCCACGACGTGTGGAGATCCGGCAGCGTCGGCGAGCGGCTCATCTACCGGCGTCACGCGGGCTGATGGTGGGTCCGAAGTGCCGCCCGAGGGTCTCGGGGCTGTCGGCGGTCCATTCCTGCACGACGGGATCGGCGTCGTCGCCCCCTTCGATTTCGCGCTCGACCGCGAGTTGTGGCGGTGGGTCCCTCCCGAGGCGACCCTCCACCTGACCCGGGTGCCGTTCGTCCCGGTCCCGGTGACGGTGGAGATGGCCACGATGATCAGTGACGAGGAGGCCGTCCACCGCGCCGCGCGTGACCTGCTCGCCCCCGAGCCGAAGGTGTTGGCCTACGCCTGCACCTCGGGCAGTTTCGTCAACGGGGCGCGGGGGGAGCACGCCCTGACGTCGATCATGCTCGAGGCCGGCGCCCCGGCGGCCGTCACCGCCTCCGGGGCGCTGGTCGAGGCGCTGTCCGTGCTCGGGGTGACCCGCCTCGCGGTCGCCACCCCCTACGTGGACAGCATCAACGAACGCCTGGTCTCGTTCCTGGGCGAGTTCGGCGTGCGCGCCGTGTCCTGCCAGGGGCTCGGGTTGCTGGGCCAGATCTGGAAGGTCTCCTACCAGGAGGTCGTCGAGATCGTCCGGCTCGTCGACCGCCCGGACGCCGAAGCCGTCTTCGTCAGCTGCACCAACGTGCCCACCTACGACGTGATCCCCCTGTTGGAGCGCCTCCTCGGCAAACCCGTGCTGACGGCCAACCAGGTGACCATGTGGGGAGCTCTCCGCCTGTTGGGGCGGAGCGCGGCGGCCGAGGACCAGCGGTTGATCCGTTCCAGTCACATGTCGGCCGCCTGAACCGGGCGACCCATCACCACGAAGTGTAGGATTGTCGACAATTCCCGAGGTTGGCGTCGTTCCGCCAGGAGCGGCGCCGTGGGTGTCGGCAGCTGGAGACCACCGTCGCCCGGAGGGGCGCGTCGAGACAACCGGAGGTGCGTTCGTGACCGTGACGGTCGGCATTCTCTACCCGGGTTACAGCGCGGAGGACGACTACCCGAGGCTGGAGGGCCAGCTCGGAGGTGGGGTGCGGCTTCCCCTGGTGCACACCCTGATGCGCGAGGACGCCCACCGTGTCGACGCCCTGCTCGACGTCGGCGGCGAGGACGTCCTCGCGGACGGTGCCGCCGCGCTCGCGGGGCACGCGCCCGACGCGGTGGTGTGGGCCTGCACGTCCGGGAGTTTCGTCTTCGGGTGGGAGGGGGCCCACACGCAGGTGGAGAAGCTCGCCGCCGCGGCGGGCGTACCCGCGTCCAGCACCTCCTTCGCGTTCGTCCGGGCAGCCAGGGCCCTGGGGGTGAGCCGCGTCGCCGTGGCCGCGACCTACCCCGCCGACGTCGCCGAGCGGTTCGTGGAGTTCCTCGGTCGAGCCGGCATCCGGGCGCTCACCCTCACGAGCAGGGGCATCGTGACGGCGGCCGAGGTGGGGACGCTGGGGGAGGACGACGTCCTCGATTTCGTGGCGGCCAACGACCACGTCGACGCCGAGGCCGTCCTGGTCCCCGACACCGCCCTGCACACCGCGAGCCTGCTGGACCGGCTGGACGAGCGGCTCGGGAAGCCCGTGCTCACCGCCAACCAGGTGAGCGTGTGGGAAGGACTGCGGTTGGCCGGGCGGACGGCCACCGCCGGGCTGGGGGCGCTGTCCAGACCCCAGCCCGTCACTGAGTGAGGCCGGGCGGGGACGACCGCCCGGTGGGGAGGAGAGGGTGACGTGGTCAGCCTGACGGAGGACACGACACCGGGCGGAATCGCGCCACTCGCGCGCAGGTCCACGGCGGAGATCGTCGCGGAACGGCTGCGGGAGGCCATCATGCACGGCGGGCTCCCGCCGGGCAGTCAACTGGGTGAGATCGACCTGGCCAACCGGCTGGGCGTGAGCCGTGGGCCGCTGCGCGAGGCCATGCAGCGGCTGGTGCAGGAGGGCCTGCTGCGCAGCGAACCGCACCGGGGCCTCTTCGTCAGCACCCTGGACGAGGAGGAGATCCGCGACGTCTACACGGCAAGGCTCGCGGTGGAGGGCGCGGCCTGCCAGCTCATCATGCGGGGCGACCGCGCCCTCGCCGTGTCGGAGCTGACCTCCGCCCACCAGCGGATGGTGGCCGCCGCTGCCGCCGACGACCGGATCGCCTTCAGTGATGCCGACCAACTGTTCCACCAGCGCCTGGTCGCCGTGTCGGGCAGTCAGCGGCTGGAGCGCATGGCGCAGACCCTCCTGGTGGAGACCAGGATGTGCCTCACCGCGCTCCAGGAGACCTACCGGCCTTCCGGGGACACCGTCGAGGAACACCGCCTCCTGGTGGACGCCATCGAACAGGGGGACGAACGGCTGCTGCTGGAGCGGCTGGAAGCGCACATGACCGAGGCGGTGGAGCGCCTGACGAGCGCCTCCTGAGGTCCGTCCGAGGTCCGGCCGGCGCCGCTTGAGCGTTCGGCTCCGTGCGGCGCGCGGCCGGGCCCGGCCCCCGGGCGCGCACCGGCGGTGGTGCCGGGCGGACCTACCGCCAGGAGGGCCACGCGGAGGTGGGACGGCCGGCGGGATGGCCTCCCGAGCGGAGCCTCAGAAGCCGATGTTCACCAGCTTCGTCTCCAGGAACTCGTCGATGCCGGTGTGACCGCCCTCGCGTCCGACGCCCGAGTGCTTGATCCCGCCGAAGGGCGCCGCCGGGTTGGACACCAGGCCCTGGTTCAGACCCACCATGCCGGTCTCCAGGCCCTCGGCCATGCGCAGGCCCCTGGCGAGGTCCCGGGTGTAGACGTAGCTGACGAGGCCGTACTCCGTGTTGTTCGCGGCTGACAACGCCTCCTCCTCGGTGTCGAACGCCGAGATCGGGGCGACCGGGCCGAAGATCTCCTCCGACGACATCCGGGCCTCCCACGGCACGTCCTGCAACACCGTCGGCGTGAAGAAGTGACCGCCGCGCAGTCGTTCGTCGGTGGGCACGTCACCTCCCACCACGACCCGGGCCCCGCGGTCCACGGCGTCCCGCACCAGGGTGCGGACCTTCTCCTGCGCCCGGGCATCGATCAACGGACCGACCTGGGTGCTGTCCTCCACACCGGGACCGAGGCGGAGCGCGCTCATCCGCTCGGCCAGCCGCCGCCCGAACTCCTCGGCGACGCCCCGCTGGGCGTAGATGCGGTTGGCCGCGGTGCAGGCCTCGCCCATGTTGCGCATCTTGGCGGTCATCGCGCCGTCCACCGCCGCGTCGAGGTCGGCGTCGTCGAAGACGACGAACGGGGCGTTGCCACCCAGTTCCATCGACACCCGCAGGACCTGCTGCGCGGACTGCTCGATGAGCCGCCGCCCCACGGCGGTGGAACCGGTGAAGGAGATCTTCCGCGCCCTCGGGTCGCGGATGAGCGGTTCGACCACACCGCCCGCGTCCGTCGCCGGCACCACGTTGAGCACCCCGGGGGGCAGCCCCGCGTCCTTGAGGATGCCCGCGAGGGCGAGCATCGACAGCGGGGTCTGGTGCGCGGGTTTGATCACCATGGTGCAGCCGGCGGCGATGGCGGGGCCGATCTTCCTCGTCCCCATCGCCATCGGGAAGTTCCACGGCGTGACGAAGAGGCAGGGGCCGACCGGTTGGCGCATGACCAGGAAACGGCTGGCCCCGTTGGGGGCGACCTGGTAGCCGCCGTCGATGCGGACCGCCTCCTCGGAGAACCAGCGGAAGAACTCCGCCGCGTAGGCGATCTCGCCGCGCGCGTCGGCGAGGGGCTTGCCGTTCTCCCTCGTCATCAGCACGGCGAGCTCGTCCTGGCGGCGCATGAGCTCCTCGAACGCCCGGCGCAGGATCTCCCCGCGCTCCCTGGGCGGGTGGGCCGCCCAGGAGGCCTGCGCGGCGACGGCGGCGTCGAGGGCCGCGGTCCCGTCCGAGGGCGAGGCGTCCGCCACCTCGCAGAGGAGTTCCCCGCTCGCCGGGTCCCGGACCTCGAAGGTGGCCCCGCCCGTGGCCGGCACCCACTCGCCGTCGATGAACAGGTCCTTCGGGGTGTGGGCGAGGAGATCGCCCCGTGCGGTGGCGTGCTGCTGGGTACCGGTCATGATCCCGACCTTCCCTCCGCGGGTGTGGACATGCAACCGCTGGGATGGTTGCATGGACGATGATTGTCGACAATCCTACAGTGGGAGTGCGATCATGGCCCAGCTCTCTCCTCAGCTCAAGCAGGCCACTCCGGTGCGAGCCGTCCGAGGTTCCGGGGTGTACCTCTACGACGCGGAGGACCGGACCTACCTGGACTTCACCTCCGGAATCGGCGTTGTCAACACCGGGCACTGCCACCCCCGGGTGGTCGAGGCCGCGCAGCGCCAGGTCGGGAAGCTCATCCACGGCCAGTACACGACGGTGCTGCACGAACCGCTGCTCGAACTCACCGAACGGCTCGGCGAGGTCCTCCCTGCGGGGCTGGACTCGGTCTTCTACCTCAACTCCGGGAGCGAGGCCGTCGAGGCCTCGGTACGCCTGGCACGGCACGTGACGGGCCGGCAGAACATCGTGGTCTTCCAGGGCGGGTTCCACGGGAGGACGATGGGAGCGGCGGCCCTCACGACCGCCGGGACCAAGTTCCGCGCCGGCCTGGGCCCGCTGATGCCGGGGGCGGCCGTCTCGCCCTACCCCTTCGCCTACCGCTACGGCTGGTCGGAGGAGCAGGCGGTGGAGTTCGCCCTCCGCGAGCTGGACTACCTGCTCCGGACCGTCAGCGCACCCGCGGACACCGCCGCCTTCATGGTCGAACCGGTCCTCGGCGAAGGCGGCTACGTGCCGGCCCCGGCGGGGTTCCTGGCCGGACTGCGCCAGCGGGCCGACGAACACGGTGTCCTGCTCATCCTCGACGAGGTCCAGACGGGCTTCGGCCGCACCGGCCGGTTCTGGGGCCACGAGCACCACGGCGGGGTCCGCGCGGACATCCTCATCACCGCGAAAGGCCTCGCCAGCGGCTTCCCGCTCTCGGCCATCGCCGCGCCGGCGGAACTGATGAGCCAGGCGTGGCCGGGCTCGCAGGGGGGCACCTACGGCGGCAACGCGGTCGCCTGCGCCGCCGCGATCGCCACCCTGGAGGTGATCCGGAGCGAGGCCCTCGTCGAGAACGCCGAGGAGATGGGACGCCGGCTGCTGGAGGGGACCAGGAAGATCGCGGTCGACCACGCCACCATCGGCGACGTCCGGGGCCTCGGCCTCATGATCGGTGTCGAGTTCACCGGCGCCGACGGCGAGCCCCGGCCCGACCTGGCGCAGCGGGCGCACAAGGAGGCCGCGGACCGGGGACTGCTCCTCCTCACCTGCGGCGCCCACGGCAACACGGTACGGATGATCCCGCCGCTGGTCGTCAACGCCGAGCAGGTGGACGACGCCCTCACCCGGTGGCAGGAGGCGGTCCAGGCGGCCACCTCCTGAGGTGTCCACACCGGATGGCCGCCGGTGAAGTCCCGAGTGTCCACGGAATTGATCCAAACCGGTGTGGCCCATGACACCGCTCGGTATTGTCGCGACTACGACGCGAGAGGGTTCCAGTTCGTGAGGATGTGAGTGCGGTGGTGTGGTCTGCGCGGCGTCCGGCGGGGTCCGGCGAGCTTCCGGTGGACCAGCGGACCCCACCCGCTCAACCCGCTCGGCCGGGGCGAGGTGGGGCACGGTGACCGGACCGGCGACGCCGGTCACCTCCCCACGTCCCGCTCGCCGGCTCCGACGCCGCCGATCGCGTGGGGCGTTCAGCGGGTGGCACACCACACCGGGACGCCTGTCGCTCATCGCCGTGGGCCTCGTCGTCGCCAGTGTCCTCGCCGGCCTGGTCGGGGCGATCGGGGCGCACCGCAAGGCGGTGGCGCTCGACGAACTCGTCACGAGGAGCGAGCCCCTCAGCGTCGCCGCCCAGGACCTCTACGCGGCGCTCTCCGACGCGGACGCGACGGCGGCGACCTCGTTCCTCACCGGCGGCACGGAGCCGGCCGAGGTGCGTGACCGGTACTCGCTGAACATCGCCCGGGCGGCCGCGGCCCTCACCCGGGCGGCGCACGGCGTGGACGCGGCCGGAGCGGACGCCGCTCCGGTGACCCGCCTGGCCGCCCAGTTACCGATCTACGCCGGCCTGGTCGAGACGGCACGGGCGAACCACCGCCAGGGGAACCCGGTCGGAGCCGCCTACCTCCGGTTGGCCTCGGGTGGGCTGATGCAACAGGACATGCTGCCCGAGGCCCGGGAGCTGTACCAGGGGGAGTCGGCGGCGGTCTCGGCCGACCGGGAACGCGCCGCCGCGCCACCGGTGGCGGAGGTGACGTCCGGACTGGTGCTCCTGGCCGGGCTCGTCGGTGCCCAGCTGTACCTCCACCGCCGGACGCGGCGGGTGTTCAACATCGGGCTCGTCGGCGCGACCCTGGCCGCCGTCGCCTGGCTGGGGTGGTTGGTGCTGTCCCACCTCAGTGTGGCCGGGCACCTGGAGGACAGCAGGGTGCACGGCTCCGACCAGGTCAACGTGCTGGCCAGCGCCCGGATCGCCGCCCTGGAGGCACGGACCGGGGAGACCCTCGTCCTCGTCGCCCAGGGGACGGGGCAGGAGTACGAGGAGGACTTCGACACCGCCTTCGCCCACCTGTTGGGTGAGGACGGGAACAGCGGCTTGTTGGGGCGGGCCAGGGAGATGGCCACGGACGACCGGGTGCGGCACTCCGTCGAGGAGGCGACGAGGGCGGCGCGTTCCTGGCTGCGGGGCTACGGGGTCGCCCGGGACCACGACCGGCGCGGCGAGTACGACGAGGCGGTGGCGGTGACGGTGGGCCACGGCACCACCTCGGGGGACGGGACCGGCGGGACCGGGGCGGACTTCGGCAGCGTCGAACGCGGCCTCCATGACGCCGTCGAGGTGACCCGCGACGAGTTCGCCGTCCGCGCCGCCCAGGCGCAGTCCCTGCTCCCCGGCCAGGTCCCCGCCGCACTCGTGCTCGCCGCGCTCGTCGCCACGGGATCCGCCGTCGGGATCGGACAGCGGGTGAGGGAGTACCGATGACCAGGAGACGCGTTCTCGCGATCGCGGCGGTGGCCGGGCTGCTCACCTCCTGCGCGGCCACCCCGTCCGCGCTGCCCTCCCCACCCGCCTCCGTCGAGGCGCCGGTTCCCGTCGGGGCCAGCCAGGTCACGAGCCTGCCACCGGCGCCCGAGATCGACACGGACTGCGATCCCACCCGGAGCTTCCGGCCCACCCCCGTCCTCCCGGCGCCGGGCCAGATGCCGCCCGGGTCCACCATGGCGCGCATCGTGGAGGACGGGTTCCTGCGTGCCGGCGTCGACCAGACGACCAACCTGATGGGCTACCGCGACCCGGCGACCAACCGCATCGACGGCTTCGACATCGAGATGGTGCGGGAGATCGCCAGAGCGCTGTTCGGAACGGACGACGTCGACGACCGCATCAAGTGGGTGACCATCACCTCCGACCAGCGGACCAAGGTGCTCGTCGAGCCGGAGGAGGGTAGCGAGGAAGCGGACCAGCCCCAGGTCGACATCGTCGTCCGCACCATGACGGCGACCTGCGAACGGTGGCAGGAGGTGCTGTTCTCCACCACCTACCTCCTCGCCCGGCAGCGGATCGTCGTACCGCAGGACAACGAGGACATCACCGGCAAGGAGGACCTGGCGGGGCACCGGGTCTGCTCGGCCACCGCGTCCACCTCGCTGCGCCGACTGGTGGAACTGCGGGACGGACCGCTGGTCACCGCCGTGCCGCACTGGTCCGACTGCCTGGTGATGCTGCAACGACAGCAGGTGGACGCGGTGTCCACCGACGACACCATCCTGGCCGGGATGGTGGCCCAGGACCCGAACCTGAAGGTCGTGGGCGAGCCCTTCTCGTCCGAGCCCTACGGGATGGCGTTCAACCGCGAGGCGGAGGACTTCGTCCGCTTCGCGAACGGAGTGTTGGAGCGGATGCGGGCCGACGGCACCTGGCAGCGCCTGTACGACGACTGGCTCGCCGGCCCCCTCGGACGGGTCTCCCCACCTCCCGAGCCCCGGTACCGGGACTGACCGTGCCCACCCCAGGAGGTCGTGCGATGCCTCTTCCCCGTGAGACCGGCCCAGCCAGCGGTCGGTGGTTCCACCGCAACCCGGCCGGCCACCGCCGGTGGAGCCACCGATGACGCCCGCGCTCACCGGCGATTGCCCCAGACCGGGGTGCGGCGGCCGGGTTCGGGAGGGCTACTGCGACCGTTGCGGGCACGCCACCGCGACATCGGGGGACCAGCGGACCTCCCTCACCGGCCGGTTGACGCCCGTCGAGGACGTCCCCGAACGGGGAGACCGCCCCTCCCGGGTGTCCGCCCGGCTGGACGCCGTGGAGCCCGCGCCACCCCGGCCACCCCTGGGCAGGGGGGCGGAGCGCTCCGCGCCGGCGGGGGGAGCGCGACCGGCACCGCCCGGTCAGGCCGGGGTGAGCCGGGTACCACCCGCGGCGGTGGGAGCCGCGCCACCCGCCGAGAACACACCCGCACCGCAGGTACCCGAACCCCCGCGAGCGGCCCCCCAGGGGGCATCCGCCCGGCCCGGTGACTCGGCGAAGGGCGTGGACCGCACGGTGCTCACCGCCCTCGCGGGAACCCCCGAACGGACGGGGCGCGGGACACGACCGACGCCGGCCGGGCAAGGCCCGGCGGCCGGCTCCGACCGGACCTCCACCCGCACCAGCGGACGCGGGCTGCTGGGCGGTGGCCTCGTCGAGGTACCCCAGGTGCCGCCGCGTGACCCCAGCGCGGCCGTCCTCCTCGACCCGGAGGTGCCCGAGTCCGGCAGGTTCTGCAGCGACAGCCGGTGCGAGAAGCCGGTGGGCCGAGGCAGGGGCGGCCGGCCGGGGCGGACCGAGGGGTACTGCCCGCACTGCGGGGCCCGGTTCTCCTTCACCCCCAAACTCGCGCGGGGCGACGTGGTCGCCGGCCAGTACGAGGTCCTCGGCCCGATCGCCCGTGGGGGCTTCGGCTGGGTGTACCTGGCCAGGGACCGCAACGTCAACGGCAGGTGGGTGGCGCTCAAGGGCCTGCTGAACAGCGAGGGCGCCGACGCGATGGAGTCCCAGCTCAACGAACAGCGCTCACTCTCCGAGGTCCAGCACCCCAACATCGTGCACAT
Source organism: Actinoalloteichus sp. AHMU CJ021 (assembly GCF_002895405.1). Lineage (NCBI taxonomy): Bacteria > Bacillati > Actinomycetota > Actinomycetes > Pseudonocardiales > Pseudonocardiaceae > Actinoalloteichus > Actinoalloteichus sp. AHMU CJ021. The sequence continues at coordinate 5,227,938 of NZ_CP025990.1, forward strand.
CCTCAACGTCGTGCGGCACCCGCCCCCGGCTCCGACCGGTGCGGGGGAGACCTCCGGTTACATCGTCATGGAGTACGTGGACGGCCCCTCCCTGCGGGAACTCCTCGACCAGCGGCGATCCGCCCAGGGGCGGTCCGCCACGCTCCCCCTGGAACAGGCGATCGCCTACGTGCTGGAGATCCTGCCCGCCCTCGGCTACCTCCATGACCACGGGTGGGTCTACTGCGACCTGAAACCCGACAACGTCATCCACACCCCCGACCAGGTCAAACTCATCGACATGGGCGGGGCGCTTCGCCTGGACCAGCGCTACGAGGCCTTCTACGGCACGGTCGGGTACCAGGCCCCGGAGATCGCCCGGCTCGGCCCCTCCGTGGAGTCCGACCTCTACACCGTCGGTCGGCTGCTGGCTGTGCTGTCCTTCCCGTTCCCCGGCTACAACCAGGAACACCGGGAGAGCCTCCCGGACCCCGGAACCGTTCCCCTGCTCGTGGAGTTCGAGTCCTTCGACCGCCTCCTCCGCCGTGCCTGCCACCCCGACCGGACGCGGCGGTTCCGCGACGCCGGGGAGATGGCCGAGCAACTGCGCGCCGTGTTGCGCGAGGTGCTGGCGCTCCGGGGGCGACAGCCCCCACCAGGGCGCTCGTCGCTCTTCACCCACGAACGCGGGGTCATCGGCGGCGACCGGGGCCGGGACATCGCGCTGACGACGACCCCACCCGAGCCCGCCGAGGTCACCCGCCTCCTCCCGGTGACGCTGGTCGACCCCGACGACCCGGCGGCCGGCTTCCTCGCCGGCGTCCGGGACGCCACTCCCGCGCAGCTGCGCGCGGCGCCGGTGTGGACGGCGGAGGTCGGGCTGCGCCTCGTGCGGGCGCACCTGGAGGAGGGCGATCCCGACGGGGCCCGGCGAGAGCTCGGCGAGCTGACCGGTCTCGCCGACCAGGACTGGCGGCCGTCCTGGTACGAGGGCGTGGCCGCGCTGCTCGCCGGGCGCACCGGCGAGGCCCGAGACCACTTCGACCGGGTGTACGCGCGCGTACCGGGCGAGACGGCCCCCAAGCTCGCCCTCGCGCTCGCCGACGAGGCGGACGGGGCCATCCAGCAGGCCGAACGTCGCTACCGGCAGGTTTGGAAAGGGGACCACACCTATGTCAGCGCCGCCTTCGGCCTGGCCCGGGTACTGCTCGTCCAGCACGACTACCCCCGGGCGGTCGCCGTGCTGGAGTCCGTCCCGGAAACCTCCAGCCAGTACCTGGGTGCGCGGGTCGCGGCTGTCAGCGCCCGCGTCGGCGGGCGATCGCCGCACCAGGTGCGGTCGGAGGACCTCATGGCGGCGGCCGAGCGCCTGGCCACCCTCCCCCTGGACACCGAACGGCGCCTCAGACTGGTCGTCACCGTCCTGCTGGCCGCCCGCGCGTGGTGGGCGACCCAGCCGGCCGGCGCCCCGCGTCCGGGACCGATCTTCGGGCGGGAGTTCCGGGACCACTCCCTGCGGCTCGGACTGGAGGAGGCCTACCGCGGTCTGGCCAGGACCATCGACGACCGGGCGGAACGCATCGCCCTGGTGGACCTGGCCAACGCCGTGCGACCGAGAACTCTCGTGTGACCACCCCCGCCGAGCGCGATGACGAGGCAGGATGACGACCCTCGGCCGCCCGGTGCGGCGCCACACGACAGACCAGCAGAAGGGAGGCCGGGCCGCTGACTCGGTGCCCGTGCCGAGGCCCGCCCGCACACCCGATGAACGAACAGCTTTCACTGCGACCCGCCCGCGACGGCCTGGGCCCGCACTGCCCGCGGTGCGACTCGCCAGGGGAGCCGGGCGACCGGTTCTGCGAGGCCTGCGGAGCGGACCTCGTCGTCCAGGAGGCCCAGGCAGCGCTCTGCCCCGACTGCGGGGCGGAGGTGGAGGTGACGACCACCCACGTCGACACCGCCGGCCAGTGCGCCGCCTGCGCCCGCCGCACCCTGGCGGCGCCCCCGGACCGGATGGAACTGGACCTGGGGACCGTCGTCGGCGTGAGCGACCGGGGCCTGCGGCACCGCCGCAACGAGGACGCCCTGGCGCTGCGGGTGCTGTGCGGCACCGACGACGAGCCGCTCGCGGCCGTGGCGGTGGTGTGCGACGGCGTGTCGTCCTCGTCCACCCCGGAGGACGCGTCCAGGACCGCCGCCTACACCGCGGCGGAACTCCTCGCCGAAGCCGCGCGGGACGACCTGGACGCGATGACGGCGACGCGGAGCGCCGTGCGTTCGGCCGTCGAGGCGGTCAGCGCCCTCCGCGTCGGTGACGACCCGGAACCGCCGTCCTGCACCTACGTCTCCGCCGTCGTCACGCCCAGCGAGGTGACCGTCGGCTGGATCGGCGACAGCCGCGCCTACTGGCTCGCCGCTCCCGAACCCACCGGCCAGCCCTCCGGCACGCCCTCCTCCCGGTTGACCACGGACCACTCCTGGGCGCAGCAGATGGTCGACCTGGGGCAGCTCAGCGAGGAGGAGGCGCAGGCGGACCGCCGGGCCAACGCGCTCTGCCGGTGGGTGGGAGCGGACTGCGACGGCCGGCCCCCCAACCTCGCGGCGATCCGCCCGACCGCCCCCGGCTGGGTGCTGCTGTGCAGCGACGGCATGTGGCACTACCTCAGGGAGGCCGACGACCTGGCCCGGCTGGTGGCCGTCTTCGACGACCCCCTGGACGCCGCCCGGGCGCTGACCAGGCTGGCCCTCGACGGCGGCGGCCACGACAACATCACGGTGGCGCTCGTCCCGTTCCCGCTTCGCGAGACCACGAGCCCACGCGGCTGAGAGGGGGTTCGATGGTGCGGCAGGTCAGCTTCACGCTGGAGGTCGACCACAACCGTTTCGTGTCGGAGCGCGCGTCCGAGGCGCACCTGGCGATCACGGTGACCGGCCACCACCCCGTCAGGGAGGACGGAGAACCGGGCGAGCCACCGGACGGCGGCACCCGTGCGTCGGAAGAGGGGACGCTCTCCGAGGTCCTGCTGGTCGACTGCTCCTCCTCGATGCGCTTCCCCGCGACCACGATGCCCGAGACCAGGCGCGCGGCCGTCGCAGCCGTGGACCTGCTGCCCGAGGGCGCGAGGTTCGCGGTCGTCGCCGGGACGACCACCGCCAGGGTCGTGTACCCGGAGACCGGTGGGCTCGCCGTCAGCAGCGCGCGGACCCGGCGGGAGGCCGCCACCGCGATCGGTGGGCTGACGCCCGACGGGGGCACCGCGATGGGCAGGTGGTTGCGGGCGGCCAACGACCTCTTCGCCGACCTCCCGGGCCCTCGCCACGCCATCCTCCTCACCGACGGCCTCAACCAGGGCGAGTCCCTGCGGGAACTGGCGGCCGCGTTGGAGGAGTGCCGGGGGCGGTTCGTCTGCGACTGCCGTGGGGTCGGCACCGGCTGGCGGGTGGACGAACTGCGGTCCATCACCACCGCGCTCCTGGGCACGGTCGACATCGTGGCCGATCCCGAGGACCTGGCCGCCGACTTCCGCTCGACCGTGGCGGCCGCCGTCGCCCGGGTGCAACCAGCCGTGGCCCTGCGGGTGTGGACACCGGAGCTGACCCGGCCGCGGTTCCTCCGGCAGGTGCACCCGGAGGTGCGCTCCCTCGAAGGCGTTCAAGTCCCGGGCGCGCCGCAGGACCTCGACCACCCCACCGGCAGCTGGGGCGCGGAGAGCCGCACGTACCACCTCTGCGTGGAGATCCCGCCGCTGCGGGTCGGGGAGGAGGTGCTCGTCGCCCGCCTCACCGTCGTCCAGGAGGACGGCGGTCCTCCCCTCGGCGCGCCCGTGCTGGTCACGGTGACCGGGAGCGCCGATGTCGACCGGGTGGCCCGCGTCGACCCGGTGCTGGCCCATTACACCGGCCAGACCGACCTCGCGGAGGCCGTCCGCACCGGACTGGACGCCCGCCGCCGTGGGGACACCGAACTGGCCACCGCCATGCTCCAGCGAGCGGTGGCACTGGCCACCGAGTCCGGTCACGAGGAGACCGCCGAGCTGCTCGCCGAGGTGGTGGAGGTCGTGGACGAGAGGAGCGGGACCATCCGGCTGCGCGCGCGGGTCGCCCGCGAGGCCGAGATGGCCCTCGACGCGCGGTCGACCAGGACCCTCCGGCTGGGACGCCCGCGATGACCTCGACCGCGGCATCCCGGACCACGTGCGCCGTCCGGCGGGCGGCGTGAACCCGGCCGGACGTGCCGGCGACCCCGAGCGCGTCGTGGACGGGGCGGGATGCTCCTCACCGGAGCGTGCCGCGCGGGAGCGGCGGTCCCCGGGCACCGCCCTCGCACCGGAACCCGGCCTCGGTCCGCCCACCGCGTGCCGGACCGGGACCGACGCCGCGGTGGGGGCGGCGTGCCCCCGGTGCGGCTGTCCGAGGGTGGGCCGGTTCTGCGAGGAGTGCGGACACGACTGCGAGGGGCCGGCCGGGGGCCGCGCGGACGGCTCAGGGCCGCTGGCTGGTGGGCCTCGCAACTGGGTGGCGCTCGTCACCGTCGACCCCCGGTACTTCGCCGGTGTCCTGGCGGAGGCGGGCAGTGCCGGTGAGCGGTTGCGGCTCCCCTCGGAGCGCCCCCGACGGCGCTACCCGCTCGCCGGCGACCGGGTGCGGATCGGCCGCGCCAGCCGGTCCGCACCCGAACCACCCGCGATCGACCTGGGCGTCCCACCCGAGGACCCGGGCGTCTCCCGGGAACACGCGGTGCTGCTTCGCGGGGCGGAGGGCGGCTGGTCGGTGGTGGACCTCGACTCGGCGAACGGCACGATGCTGGACAGCGGTCTGGTGCTCCGGCCGCACGTCCCACACCCGATAGGGGAGGGGACCCGGGTGCACCTGGGAGCCTGGACGACGATCGAACTGAGAACGTGGTGAGGCACCTGGCAAGATCATCAACGCGTCGGGCGCCGTGGGGGTTCCGCACCGGCGCGGGCGGAGCGCGTCCTATCGTGTCAGGGGTACTCGGTGATCTCGGCGGGGCGCCGCGCCGGGCGGACACCTCGGCCTGATCGATACCGGTGGAGAGGACAACTTCGGTGGACTCCGTCATTGACGTCGGCAGCGGCTTCCTGGACTGGTTGTACGGGATGTTCGGCGTCAACCTCCTGCCCGGTGACTGGGTGTGGTCCGCGATGATCACCGGTGTCGGCATGAGCCTGCTCGTCACGGCCGGTGCCGCCTTCGTCGCCCTGCTCCGCAAGGGGATCGGCAACCGCTACACAGCCCCCGTCGTCCTGGTGCTGGTCACCGTCGGGGTGGGCACCAGCTTCCTCCTGCCCTACGTGCTGGCCACCTCGAACGTGCGGCTGGTCCATCCCGCCTCCAGCAGCTTCTTCGGCCTGTCCGGGACGGTCTCGGAGGAGGTGTTCGGCCCGGACCAGGCGTTGTGGACCCGGGCACTGGCGATCCTCGTCCTGGTCCTGCTGCCCCTGCTGCTGCTCGGCCTGGTCGCCTGGCAGGGCAGGCTGGCCGCGCGACGCGGACCGGCGTGGCCCGGTCGGATGTTCTGGATGCCCTTCCTCCTGCTGGTGTTGCTGCTCGGCGGCGAACCCGCCGGAGTGGTGGCCAGCCTCTGGATCGGTTCCCTGCCCGCCGCGGTGGCCGGTGTCATCGTGGTCGCACTGCTCGGCTCCCCACCCCGCGCCGTCATCGAGCGCTCCGAACGGTCCCGCGACTGGGACCACGACCGGGACGGCGCCCGGGACCGGCGGGACCTCGACCCCGACGACCGCTACGCGGCGCAGGCCCTCGCGGGGCGGGAGGCGGAGGAGGCCCGCCAGATCCAGGCCCGCCAGCAGGAACTCGACCAGCGGGAGCGCGCTCAGCAGCTGCGGCAGCGGGAGCTGGACCAGCGGGAACGGGAGGTTCGGCTGGCCGCGATGAACCCGCAGCCATCCCAGTCCTCCCAGTACCCCGCCACCCAGGTCGACTCGCGGGCCGCTGAGGGCTCCGGCACGGGCGAGCAGCCCGCGCCCGAGCGGGCCTCGGGGTCCTCCGAGCTGGCCAACACGCCCGGTCCGCTGCCCTTCCCGGTGGCCGGGGCGGTGGCGGCGACGCCAGGGGCGGGGGACACCGCGCAGGCCACCGAGGTCGCGCCCGCGCTGTTCGGCGCCGGGCACGGCGCCAGCAGGAGCCAGGGACGGTTCCAGCGCATCCGGCAGCTCGGCAAGGGCGGGTTCGGATCCGTCTGGTTGGCGATGGACACCAGCCTGAACCGGATGGTGGCCGTGAAGATCGCCCACGCGCCCGATGCCGAGGGCGAGGAGCGGATGATCCGGGAGGCGCGGGCCCTCGCCGCCGTGCGGCATCCCAACTGCGTCCGGATCTACGACATCGTCAACGACCTCGGCGACGGCAGCGACGGTCTTGCCCTCGTCATGGAGTACCTCGAGGGTGACGCGCTCTCCGACGTCGTCCGCGAGAACACCCTCGACGACGTGGCCGCGGCGCGGCTCTGGGCCAGCATGGCCGAGGCCTTGGGGGCGGCGCACGAGAAGGGGTTGCTGCACCGCGACATCAAGCCGGCGAACATCCTGGTCGACCAGGCGGGCGTCGCGCACCTCATCGACTTCGGCATCGCCCGCAGCAGCGGCGACAGCAGCCTCACCGCCACCGGGATGATGGTGGGCACTCCCGACTACATCGCCCCCGAGGTGGCGCGCGGCGGGGACGCCACCCCCGCCTCCGACGCCTGGCAGTTGGCCGCCACGGTCAGCTACGCGCTCACCGCGAACCCGCCCAGGGGCTACCGGGAGAACGCGATGGCCTCCCTCATGGCGGCCGCGCACGACCCGGAACTGGTGCACCTGCCCGAGCACAGCGTGCATCGGCAGCTGCTCCTCGCCGCGCTGGACCAGGACCCGGCGCGGCGTCCCCCGCTCCCGGTGATCGTCCGCGAACTCGGCGGGTGGCTCGGACGGGCCGGGCTGAGCAACGAGGGACCGGTGACCCGGCGCATCACCCCGGACGACCCCGACCGCACCCAGGTGCACCGGCCCGGCCACACCGAGGCGGGTCGGGCGCCGGCGAGTGGCCAGCACCCGCCGTTCCCCCCGCCGGGAGGGCAGCACCAGTCCGGCAACCAGCCGCCGCCCCCGCAGCAACCCCCGGGGCAGCAACCCCCGGGGCAGCCACCGTTCCCCGGTCAGCAGCAGTCCCGGCCGTTCCCACCGCCCGGCCACCGGCAGCCGCCGCCCACCCGGCACCAGCCGCCGCCCCCGCCCCCCGGTCAGCAGCCCGGCCGAGGCGGCACCCGTCGGATGAACCTGGACGACGAGAACTGGGGCTGAGCGCCGCCCCTGGCAGGCCCGCCAGTCGCCACCGGCGACTGCCACCCCCGGAACCCGTCGCGAGCAGGACGGGGGCGGTGCGGTCAGCGCTCGAGGACGGCCGGGCGGTCGGGGTGGTCGACCCGGACGACGACGTCGGCCACCTCCCGAGGAGCGACCTCGCGCTCGTACCGGTCGAACGCCGGCAGGGTCCAGCCGCGCTCGGCGGTGGTGCGGCGGCGCAACGCCGGCTCGGAGAGCCACAGGTGCACGGCGAGATCCCACGGCAGGCCGTGACCGAGCAGCAGCCCACCGCTGACCAGCAGCACGGTGCCCTCGTCGACCCGGACCCGGCTCGCCCGGGCCGAACGGTCCGAGGCGGCGTCCCAGAGGCGGGGCAGCGCGCGGCCGTCACCGTCCGGTCCCAACGGGGTGAGCACCTCCCGCCGCAGCGCCCCCACGTCCGTCCAGTCCTCGTAGTAGGCGTCGGGGTTGGTGCGCCCCCGTTCCAGCCGGAGGGCGGCGGGACGCGGGAAGTCGTCCGCGCTGACCGCGAAGACCTCCCGCCCCCTCCGGCGGAGCCGGCCGACCAGCGCCGTCGCGAGGTCGCCCGGCTCCGCCGCCGGCGCCCCGTCCACCACGACCCGGGGTCGGGGCGAGGTCGGCAGCCCGGCGATCCGCTCGGCGATCCGTTCGGCCAGCCGGTCCGGGCTGAGCGGTGTCATGCGCATGGTCCGACCTCGCCGAGGTGACCAGGCGCGGCGGTCGGTCGGGCACGGCCCTGGCGCCCTCCGTCCCGCCGCCGGCTGCCCGGGTGGGCGAGGACGTGGTCACGCCGGGAGCAGCAGCAGCTTCCCACTGGTCCGCCTCGCCTCCAGGTCCTCGTGCGCCGCGCGCGCGTCGCGGAGCGGGTAGCGGCCTCCGATCCGCAGATCGAGCCGCCCCGAGGTGATCAGGTCGAACAGCTCCCTCGCCCGCCACTCCAGTTCCGCCCGGTCGGCGATGTGGTGGGCCAGGGTGGGCCTGGTGACGAACAGGCTGCCACCCGAGTTCAACCGTTGGAGGTCGAACGGGGGGACCTGCCCGCTCGAACCGCCGAAGAGCACCAGCATCCCCCGGGGCCGCAGGCTGGCCAGGCTCGCGTCGAAGGTGTCCCTCCCGACCCCGTCGTAGACGACGTCGACGCCGGCGCCGTCGGTGAGCCGTCGAACCTCCTCGGCCACGTCGGCGTCGGTGTAGCGGATGATCTCGTCGGCTCCCGCGGTCCTGGCGAGGTGTTCCTTCTCATCCGTCGACACGGTGCCCAGGACACGGGCCCCCCGGGCCTTGGCGAGCTGGACGAGGAGCAGACCCACCCCGCCGGCCGCCGCGTGGACGAGGACGGTGTCGCCGTGCCCCACCGGTCTGGTGGAGGCGACCAGGTAGTGGGCGGTCATCCCCTGGAGGGGCATCGCGGCGGCCTGCTCGTCGCTGACAGCGTCGGGGACGAGCACCGCCCCGTCGGCCGGCACCGCGACGCGCTCGGCGTAGCTACCCGAGGTCTGCGCCCAGGCGACGCGGTCCCCGGGGGAGAAGCGGGTCACGCCGGAGCCCACCGCCGCCACCGTGCCAGCCCCTTCCAGGCCGGGCACGAAGGGGACCTCCATCCGGTACACCCCGGAGCGCTGGTAGGTGTCGATGAAGTTCACGCCCGCCGCTCCGAGCTCGACGAGCACCTCGCCGGGTGCTGGTTCGGGATCGGGCAGCTCCACCGGGGCCAGTACCTCGGGGCCGCCGGTCTCCCTCACCTGGATCGCCCGCATGTCGTCTCCTCCCGCTGGGGTGTTCGTCGGTTCGCGTGGCCCTCATTGGATCATCGTGGTGGCGGTGTCACCCGCCCAGCGCCACCCGGCGGGCCAGGCCCAGGGGGAGCGCGCCGGAGCCGGCGATCGTGTCGTGGAAGGCCTTCAGGTCGCCCCGGCCGGCGGCCAGGTAGTCGGCCCGGATGTCCTCGATCTCCAGGCAACCCGTCAGGTAGGAGGGAGCCTGCGTCGGCCACGAGCAGTAGCGCGAGACCTCACCCACCGCCGTGTCCTCGGTGAGGGAGGCCTTGGTGCTCATGAACTCCCTGGCCTGCTCGACGGTCATGTCACCGGCGTGCAGGGCGGTGTCCACGACGATGCGGGCCGCCCGGAACAACCGCGCCTCCAGGTGCCCGAGTTCGTGGGCGGGGTTGGTGAAGTACCCCTGCTCGCGCATCATCGTCTCGACGTAGAGCGCCCAGCCCTCGCTGAAGTACGAGGTGCGGAACGTCTTTCTGACCCGACGGGGGTTGCCGGCCATCCAGGAGAGGTGCCAGTGGTGACCGGGGTAGGCCTCGTGCACGGCGATGGTGGGCATCTGTGCCCGGGCGTTGGTCTGGAGGCGCTGGATGATCTGCTCCTCCGAGTACCCGTCCGGGGTGTGGGGGACGAAGAAGTGGCCGGTGCGGGAGTCCGTCAGCGGCGGTGGGGACATGTAGGAGGCGACGGAGAGGATCGCCCGCTGGAAGGCCGGCGCGGGGACCACCTCGCAGTGCTCCCCCTCGGCGAAGGTGACCAGGTCCCGTTCGGCGACGAACCGCCGGGCGCGGGCGGTCTCGGCCGCGTACTCGTCCCGCATCGCCTCGAGGGTCGGGGGGTAGTCCTGCTGGAGCCTGGTCATCACGGCGTGCCAGTCCTCCGACCCGCCGGGGACGCTCCGGGCCAGTTCGCGCATCTCCTCGTCGAGCGCCGCGTAGGCGGCCTTGCCCCGCTCGTGCAGTTCGGCTGCCCCGTACCCGAGGAGCTCCTTCTCGACGAGCAACCGGGAGTAGCGGTCCTCGCCCAGCCGCCAGTCGCCGTTGGCCCGTCGCCCGAACTCCTCGAGGAAGTCGACGACCGCGTCGAAGGCGGCCGCCGCCGGTTCGGCGGCGGTGGCGACCTTGTCACGCAGGCCGGGGTCGGAGACCAGGCCGGGCAGGGTCCCGGTGACGAACGACCGACCTGTCCGCGCCTGCCGCAGGCCGCGTTCCACGAGCAGTGGGGCGGCCAGGTCCGAGTCGAGGTTCAGCCGGCAGGCGGTGAGCACCGCCGGGACCTCGGCGAGCTTGCGGATGGTGTGCTCGACGAGCTCCGGTTCCGGCAGGAGCTTCTGGAGGAACGGGTAGAACAGCCCGCGGAAGACGGGGCCGACGTAGACGGCGGGGTCGCGGCGCCAGGCCGGCCACTCCTCCTCGACGCGGGCGCCCCGCAGGACGGCGAGCACCAGGTCGCGGTCGATCCGCGACTCGTGGTCGAGTCCGTTGTCGACCACGGACTCGAAGGTGCGCAACCAGTCCGCGTTGCCCGAGCGCGTGGCCACCAGTGCCGACTCGGAGTAGTCACCGAGGGTGTGGAGGTGCTCGACCGAGCCGAGCAGGCCGGCGTGCACCGGGTTGCGGTCGTAGTACCAGGCCAGGTAGTCGTCGAGGACGGTGGTGAAGGAGGGAGTCGCGGTCACGCCAGCACGATAGTCGTTTGTCTTGCTAACAACCAGGGGAGTGGGCCCCACGGCACCGATATCCAGCGACACGTGGGTTTTCCCGCCCGCCGCGAACTCCTAGGGTGGGGGCATGAGTGAGGACACCACGCACCCTCCCGTGCGGGGCGCCGACCAGAAGGCGTTGCGCCGTTTCGTCCGCCGGCATGACGGAGCGGCACGGGCCGTCATCAGCCCGCTCGGCCGCCCCGGTGCGCGGATCTGCCTGGTGGGCGGGGACGGGGCGCTCGGTGACCTCGTGGTGCGCGACGACGAGACCGCCCGGCGGCTGTGCGCCTCGGTTCCCGGTGTCGAGATCAGCGACTGGGACCAGCCCACCGTGGCGGCGCTGGCGATCGGGCCGGAGCACCGGCGCCGGATGGCCGGTCCCCGCGCTCGCGGCCGGTGAGGCGGCCCGGTTCCTCCTCCGGCGGCCGGGTGGTGCTGGTGACCTGCGCCGAGCTTCCCGGAGGGGACGCTGACGACGCCGAGCTGGTGACGGCCCTGGGTGAGGTCGGTGTCTCGGCCCGCTGGGCGGCCTGGGGCTTCGAGGCGACCGACGACGAGGCGGTCGTGCTCCGGTCGCCCTGGGACTACACCTGGCGGCGGGCCGAGTTCCTGGAATGGTGCTCCTCGGTTCCCACCCTGCTCAACCCCGTCCGGGCGGTGCGGTGGAACACCGACAAGCGCTACCTGGTGGAGTTGTCGCACGCCGGGCTCCCGGTGGTACCCACCCAGCTGGTGGCACCCGGGGAGCCAGCGGACTGGCCGGGCGGGGAGGTCGTCGTCAAGCCCTCGGTGGGGGCCGGCGCCCGGGGCGCCGGACGGTTCGGTCCCGAGGAGCGCTCGGCGGCACAGGCCTGGCTCGCCGAACTGCACGCCAGCGGCGCGACCGCCGTCGTGCAGCCCTACCAGCACGAGGTGGACCGCCGGGGCGAGTACGCGTTGGTGTTCCTCGGTGGCCAGTACTCGCACGCCTTCGCCAAACCCGCCCTGCTCACCGGGCCCGCCGCCAGGGACGCCGGGCTGTCGGTGGACGAACAGGGGCTGACGCCGGCAGCGCCGACGGGCAGGTGGCGACGGGTCGCCGAGGACTGCGTCGACCTGGCAGCCGACCTCCTGGGCATGTCCAGATCGGACCTGCTCTACGCCCGGGTCGACCTCGTCGGGGGAGACGGGGGTGACCCGGTGTTGTTGGAGCTGGAGGTCACCGAACCCACCCTGGGGTTCGGCGCGGCCGATCCCGCCGCCGTCGCCCGCTTCGCCTCCGCCGTGCGCAACCGGGTCCGGTGAGGACCGAGGCCGGCGGCCGTGGCGGGACCCGGCACCAGCCACCACTGGCGTCGCTCCACCGGGCGGGGCGCGGGTGCCCCCACCGCGGTCGGCTCAGGGCATCGCGGCCCGCAGCCGCAGCAGACTGGGGTCGCTGATGGGTTCGTCGAGGTCGCCGCAGAACGCCGCGACGGCCCGGGTCCTCGGGTCGGCCACCAGTAACGTCCTGATGCGCCGCCAGGAGATCAGGTTCGGGTGGTCGAACTCCTCGCACGCCTCGGCGGGGGTGAGCAGCTCGATCGCCTGGTCGAGGTCCGCCAGCTCCAGGGGGTAGCTCCCGCTGCCGGAGACGTGCCCGCAGACGGTGGCCAGCACCACCGCGGCCAGCTGGTGGGTACCGACGTTCACCACCGGGAAGTCGACGTCGTCCCAGATCGACACGCCCACGCCGAACGCGGCTGGCGCCGTCCAGCCGGGAATGGCCGCTTCCATCCGTTCCCGTGCGCTCCGGACCTCGTCCGGAGTGCTCCAGCGCTCTGTCATCGTCGGCTCCCGTGAGTGCGGCCCGTGGCGGACCGGTGCGGTGATCGGCCCGCCTGATTGATCGATCGAGAGTCAGCAGCTACCGTACTTTCAGTGGTCAGTGAAACCAACCGGCAGAGGCTGATGCCATGACCGACAGAGGTAGCTACTCGACACCGAGCGCCAACTGGATCGAGCAGGTCGCAGCATTCTACGTCGAGGAGGGGATGCCCCTGATCGCCGGCCGCATCCTGGGGTACCTCCTCATCTGCGACCCGCCCGAGCGGACGGCCGCCGAACTCTCCGCCGCCCTCGACGCGAGCAGCGGTTCGGTCAGCACCAACATCCGGCTGTTGGTCCGGGCCGGCGTCGTGAGCAAGACGACCCGGCGGGGCAAGGAGGCCGCCCTCTACCGGGTGGAGGAGAGCCGGTGGCCGGACTTCGTGCAGGGCCGCTTCGACCGCGTGCGCGGCGCGCGGGACCTCACGGCGGCGGGACTGCGGCTGCTGTCCGGCGACTCGGAACGCGCCGCCCGGCTCCGAACGGTCAACCAGTTCTACGAGTGGCTCGCCGACCAGCTCCCCGAGCTGTGGGAGCAGTGGTCGAGGGACCGCCCCCGCCGACGCTGACCGCGCCCGCCGCCCCGTGCTCAGTCGGAGCTTCCCGCGCCGACCGGCTCCCGGGGAGTGGCGGCCGAGCCGTCCGAGGCCCGCCCTCGGGTGGAGAAGGGGACCGGCGCGCGGCCCCGGTCACGCAGGGTGGTCCAGAACCACGCGACGACCACCACCGTCGCGCCGGCGCCCAGCACGTGCAGCGCCACCAGCACCTCGGGAACGCCCGTCCAGTACTGGACCATCCCGACCGTCCCCTGGGCGAGTACGACGCCCACCACCCACCAGAACCCGCGCCACATCCGCGCCGGCGCCGAGACCGCCCGCATCGTGAACCCGAGGGCGATGAGCATGCCCAGGAAGAGGAACAGGAACTCGGCGTGGACCTGCGCCAGGTTGGCGACCGGCAGCTCCAGGCGAGGCGTGTCGATGTCCCCCGAGTGCGGTCCGGCCGCCGTGACGAGCGTGCCGGTGACCAGCAGCCCCGCCAGGACGATGTTCATCGTGAGCACCAGTCCGCGCACCGCGCCGGGCACGAGCGGACGTTCCTCCTGGTCGCCCTCGGTGCTCGCCCGCACCAGGAGCACCGCCAGCCAGACCAGCAACGAGGATCCGAGGAAGTGCAGGGCGACCGTCCACCACCGCAGCTCCATCAGCACCGTGATGCCGCCCATGATCCCCTGCGCCAGGGTGCCGAGCGGCATCGCCAGCGCGAGCAGCACCAGTCGACGCCGCCGAGGGCGGGTGATCAGAGCCAGGAACAGGCAGGCCAGCGAGACGAAGCCCACCACGCCGGTCAGCAACCGGTTGCCGAACTCGATCCACTGGTTGAGGGTGTCGTACTCGGGGTGCGCGACGGGGACGAGACTTCCGGGGAAGCAGTTCGGCCAGGTGGGGCAGCCCAGCCCCGACCCGGTGACCCTCACCACCGAACCGGTGACCGCGATCCCCGCGTGGGTCACCACGGCGGCGATCGCGAACGCGCGCATCAGCCGGGGACTCGGCGAGGAGAAGCGGTCCAGGAAACGGACGAGAAAGGCGGGAAGCGACACGCCGCAATGCTAGGCCGGGCCCCGCTCAGGTCAGTCGGGTGGTACGCACTGCCGAGACGCCCGCCACTGTCGCCCAACCGAGCAGCACCACCAACGGCGCCCACCCGGGGAAGGCACCCTCGCGCAGCACCGACTCCATCCCCTCGGCCAGCGCCGACGACGGGAGCAGGCGCACCACGGCGGCCAACCCGTCGGGAAGGCTGTCCACCGGGAGGACCACTCCTCCCGCGAGGAGCAGCACGAACCACACCGCGTTGGCGATCGCCAGCACCGCCTCGGCCCGCAGCGCCCCGCCGACCAGCACGCCAAGCGCGCCGAACGCGGCCACCCCGAGCAGGAGCAGGCACACGCCGCCGGCGACGCCCGCCAGGGAGGGCGTCCACCCCAGGAAGGCGGCCACCACGCCGAGCAGCAGCAGCTGGACCGCGACGATCGCCAGGTTGGCGAGCACCCGGGCGGCCACCAGCGACCACCGGGGCAGCGCGGTCGCCGCCAGGCGTTTGAGCACGCCGTAGCGGCGGTCGAACCCGAGCATGATGGCCTGCCCGGTGAAGGCGGTGGAGATCACCGCGAGCGCGAACACGCGGGGGGCCACCGAGTCCACCCTCGGCTCGTCGATGGGCAGCAGCGGGAGGGTGCTCAGGCCGATGAGCAGCGCCATCGGGATGATCATCGTGAGCAGGAGCTGCTCGGCGTGGCGCAGGTTGAGCAGCAGCTCGGTCCTGGCCTGGGTGAACAGCATCCGCGACACGCGCCCGCGCCCGGGTGACGGGGTGAACGTGCCCGGCGCGAAACGGGACTCCGGCGAGAGCACGTCGGTCACGAGCGGAGCTCCCGTCCGGTCAGTTCGAGGAAGACGTCTTCCAGGCTCCTGGTCGCCACCCGCATGTCCTGGGCGTAGGCCTCGTGGCGCGCGCACCACGCCGTCACGGTGGAGGCCACCTGGGGTGTGATCGTCCCGCGCACCACGTAGGTGCCGGGTCGGGGTTCGCTGACCACGCACCCGGCGGGCAGCGCGCCGGCCAGCACGTCGGTGTCCAGACCGGGGCGGGTGCGGAACCGCAGCTGCTGGTCGTCGGTCGCGGTCAGCTCGGACGGGCTGCCCCGCGCGACCACGGCGCCGTGGTCGACGATCACGACCTGGTCCGCCAGCTCCTCGGCCTCGTCCATCAGGTGGGTCGTCAGCAGCACGCTGACGCCGTCCGCCCGCAGGGCCGCGACGAGTTCCCACACGAGCAGCCTGCTCTGCGGGTCCATCCCGGCCGTTGGCTCGTCGAGGAACACCAGTTCCGGGCGTCCGACGAGGGCGCAGGCCAGGGAAAGGCGCTGCTTCTGGCCACCCGAGAGCCGCTTGTAGCGGGTTCGGCGGGCGCCCTCGAGCCCGAGCACCCGCAACAGCCAGTCGACGTCCAGCGGGGCGGCGGCGCAGGCGGCGACCAGCCGCAGCATCTCCTCCGCCCCGACGCCCGGGTAGGCGCCACCGCCCTGCGGCATGATGCCGACCCTCGGGCGCAGGCGGGGGGCGTCGGCGACCGGGTCGAGCCCCAGGACGCGCACCGATCCGCCGTCCGGGCGGAGGAAACCCTCGCAGATCTCGACGGTGGTCGTCTTGCCCGCGCCGTTGGGGCCGAGCAGCGCGAGCACCTGACCCCGGGGAAGAGTGAGGTCGAGCCCGTTCACCGCTACCGTCGTCCGGTAACGCTTCACCAGGCCCCGGACCTGGACAGCGGGTTCGTCGGCGGTGGGGCTCACGACGGTTGAGCCTAACCGCAGGGTCATCGGCCGGGCGGCGCCGGGTGGAACAGCCGCTCAGCCTTCGGGATGCGGCCGCGCACCAGCAGCAGCGGCAGGATGAGGGTGACCAGTGCGGCCAGGATGGCGAATTGCGGCACGTACAGGCGGTGGTCGAACGCCGACCCCGGCGGGAACACCGCGCAGGCCACCAGGGCCGACAGCCAGGTCGCGGAGAGCCGGAACCGCAGCCGGGTGCTGGACGCGGCCAGCGGGAGAGCGGCCCACAGCAGGTACCAGGGGTGGAGGACGGGGCCGAGCAGCATGACCGCGCCCAGCCCGGCGCCGAGCCCGACCATCGGTTCCATCCTGCCCCGGAAGGACACCCACAGCAGGCGGCCGCAGACACCGGCGGCGGCGGCGTACCCGAGCGCCCTGGCCAGGGCCAGGATGGCGTCGGTGTGGTTGCCGAGTCCGAGCAGGATGCCGAGGCCGGCACTGGTCTGGCTCACCGCGGTGACCGGGGAGAGCCAGCTGCGGACCATCCCGGGGGTGCTCAGCGCCTCGATCCAGCCGAAGCCCAGGCCGCTGCCCAGCGACGCGGCCACCACCACGGTCGCGAACACCGCCAGCATCCAGGCCGCGGTGCGCAGCAGGTCGCTGATCCGGCCACCGGCCCGGCGGGCCAGCGCGGCGCCGAGGAACCCGAGCGCGAGCGCGGCGGGGAGCTTGACCATGGCGGCGGTGGCCACGATGACGGTGCCGAGCAGGGCGGACCGGGCCAGCGCGAGTTCGAACCCGGCGAGCATCAGACCGATCGCGAGCGCCTCGTTGTGGATGCCGCTGACCAGGTGGAACAGGACGAGCGGGTTGGCGGCCCCCAGCCACAGCGCGTAGGTGGGCTGGACGCCGCACCGCCGCGCGAGGCGGGGCAGCGCCCAGACGATCATGGCGAACCCCGCGAGGGCGAGCACCCGGTGCAGCAGGATCCCGGGGATGACGTTGTCGCCGCCCACGATCATCGTGATGCCGCGGGACAGGATGAGGAAGAGCGGCTGGTAGGGGGCCGGGGTCTCGCGCCAGATGTTGGTGACGCCCCGGGTCAGCGGGTCGTCCACCCCGAGGGCGTCGGCCGGTCCCAGTTCGTAGGGGTTCATGCCCCGCACGGCGATCTCGCTCTGCGCGAGGTAGCTGTAGACGTCCCGGCTGAACATCGGTGGGGCCACGACGAAGGGCAGCGCCCACATCACCATGGTGCGGTCCATCTGGGAACGGGAGATCAGCCTCCGCCGGCGTGGGGCGGCCAGTCTGCCCAGCCACAGCCAGGCGAGCACCACCATCAACATCCCGGTGAAGGTGCAGGCCAACGCGACGGTGGGCATCCGGGTCATCAGGCCGAGCACACGGACGCCGGGGAGCGGGTTGATCACCGGGGCGGCCCCGGCGCCGAGCGCCCCGACACCCATCAGCAGTGCTCCGACGGTGCCGAAGCGCCGGACGACGTCGAGTTGGCGTCGTTCGGCGTCGTTCAGGGGCTCCGGGTCCGTCAGCGGCTCGGCGCGGGTCGCGGTGGGGGTGGTGGTGCGGGCGCCCGCACCACCCCGGTCCGGGTGCCGATCCGGCCTGGTGTGATCTTCGTCTTCGGTCGGCTGGCCCCCGACCGTCTCGCCCGCCGCCACGAGACGGAAGAGTATCTGCCGGCCCCGGGCCCCGGTGCCGGTACGGCCCCGATCGGGTATTTTGCCCGGTTGACCAGCCGAGACGGTGTTCCGCCCCGCCGGGGACCGCGGAGGGCGACCAGCCGTGGGCGTGATGTGGATCACGTGATCGCCGTGAGGTTTTGCGTGTCCGGGGGAAATACGTAACCTGTGTGTTGTGAAATTGGCGGGACAGGCCACCGAGGGGTGCGGTGACGCGGAGGGCGACCAGCTCGCCTCCGAGGCGCCGCAACCCATCGACGGTCGGGCCCGCCAGTCGGTGGCGCGGGTCCTGCTGGAGCAGGGGCCGCGCACCGCCGCGGCGATCGCCGAGCAGCTCGGCGTCAGCGCGGTCGCGGTGCGACGACACCTCGACGCGCTGCTCGCCGAGGGCCACGCCTCCAGCCGGGAGGCGCCCAGGCCCGCCGGCTCACGCCGTCGTGGCCGCCCGGCCCGGCTGTTCCAGCTCACCGAGCGGGGACGGGCGCAGTTCGGGCACGCCTACGACGACCTGGCGGTCGCCGCGCTGCGCTTCCTCGCCGAACAGGGCGGGGAACGGGCGGTCCGGCTGTTCGCGGAGCGCCGTGTCGCGGCGCTCGTCGAACGGCACCGGGACGCGGTTGTCGCCGAACCGGACGTCGCGGCGAGGGCGGAGGCGCTGGCCGCGGCGCTGAGCAGGGAGGGCTACTCTTCCTCGACCCGCCGGGTCGGGACAGGGGAGCAGCTCTGCCAGCACCACTGCCCCGTGGCGCACGTCGCCGCGGAGTTCCCGCAGCTGTGCGAGGCGGAGACCGCGGTGTTCGCCGACCTGCTCGGAACCCACGTGCAGCGCCTCGCCACGATCGCCAGGGGTGACGCGGCCTGCACGACCCACGTGCCGGTCAACCCCACCCCGGGCGACCGGAACGACGATCGACAATGACCGCGAGCTCGCCCGTCCGGGCGAGGCGCGGAACCCGAACAGTGATCCGGCGCGTTCGGCGCGTCCGGGCATGACAGCCCCGATCCGGGACGGAGGGGAATCCGTATGACTGCCGCTGCCGAGCAGCGCACACCCACCACGCAGACGGAGCCGCTGAGCCAGGAGGAGACCCTGGCGACTCTGGGCAACTACGAGTACGGCTGGGCCGACTCCGACGTGGCGGGTGCCAGCGCGCGGCGTGGCCTGAACGAGGACGTCGTTCGGGACATCTCCGCCAAGAAGAACGAGCCGGACTGGATGCTGGAGACCCGGCTGAAAGCGCTGCGGCTCTTCGAGCGCAAGCCGATGCCGAACTGGGGAGCCGACCTCTCCGGCATCGACTTCGACACCATCAAGTACTTCGTGCGCTCCACCGAGCAGCAGGCCACCAGCTGGGAGGACCTGCCCGAGGACATCAAGAACACCTACGACAAGCTGGGCATCCCCGAGGCGGAGAAGCAGCGGCTGGTCGCGGGTGTCGCCGCGCAGTACGAGTCCGAGGTCGTCTACCACAAGATCCGGGAGGACCTGGAGGCCCAGGGCGTCCTCTTCCTGGACACCGACACCGGCCTGCGGGAGCACCCCGAGCTGTTCCGCGAGTACTTCGGCTCCGTCATCCCGGCGGGCGACAACAAGTTCTCCGCGCTGAACACCTCCGTGTGGTCCGGCGGCTCCTTCATCTACGTGCCCAAGGGCGTCCAGGTCGACATCCCGCTCCAGGCCTACTTCCGGATCAACACGGAGAACATGGGCCAGTTCGAGCGGACGTTGATCATCGTCGACGAGGACGCCTACGTCCACTACGTCGAGGGCTGCACCGCGCCGATCTACAAGTCCGACTCGCTGCACTCGGCGGTCGTCGAGATCATCGTGAAGAAGGGCGCCCGCTGCCGGTACACGACCATCCAGAACTGGTCGAACAACGTCTACAACCTGGTCACCAAGCGCGCCAAGGCCGAAGAGGGCGCGACCATGGAGTGGGTCGACGGCAACATCGGCTCCAAGGTGACCATGAAGTACCCGTCGGTCTTCCTGATGGGGGAGCACGCCAAGGGCGAGGTGCTGTCCATCGCCTTCGCCGGTGAGGGCCAGCACCAGGACGCCGGCGCGAAGATGGAGCACCTCGCGCCGCACACCTCGTCCACCATCGTCTCCAAGTCGGTGGCCCGGGGCGGCGGGCGGACCTCCTACCGGGGTCTGGTGAAGGTCGCCAAGCGCGCCCACCACTCCAAGTCCACCGTGAAGTGCGACGCGCTGCTCGTGGACACCATCAGCCGGTCCGACACCTACCCCTACGTCGACGTGCGTGAGGACGACGTCGTCATGGGGCACGAGGCGACCGTGTCCAAGGTCAGCGACGACCAGTTGTTCTACCTGATGTCGCGTGGGCTGACCGAGGACGAGGCCATGGCGATGATCGTGCGCGGCTTCGTGGAGCCGATCGCCCGCGAGCTGCCCATGGAGTACGCCCTCGAACTGAACCGACTGATCGAGCTGCAGATGGAAGGGGCCGTCGGCTGAGATGGCTGCACCACTGGACACCACCCCGGCCCAGCACGGGCTGACCGACCACTCGCACGGAGGACCGGTGATCCCGCAGTCCTCGCGGGGCGAGCGCTTCACCTCCTACGAGGTCGACGCGTTCGAGGTCCCCGGGGGCCGCGAGGAGGACTGGCGGTTCACGCCGCTGAAGCGACTGCGCGGGCTGCACGACGGCTCGGCCACCGCCACCGGCTCGTTCGCCGTCGCCGTGGACAGCGGCGTGGAGGGCGTGACGGTGGAGACCGTCGGCCGGGAGGACGAGCGGCTGGGAGCGGCGGGCGTGCCCGCCGACCGGGTCGCCGCGCAGGCCTGGTCCTCCTTCATCGAGGCCACCGTGGTCACCGTGGCCGCCGACACCAGGCCCGAGGGGCCCGTCCACGTCACGGTCACCGGTCCCGGCCAGGGCACCACCGCCTACGGCCACGTCCAGGTCCGGGCGGAGCGGTTCGCCGACGCCGTGGTGGTGCTGGACTACCGGGGCGCGGGCACCGTCGCCGACAACGTCGAGTTCGTCGTCGGGGAGTCGGCCCGGCTCTCCGTGGTCACCGTGCACGACTGGGACGACGACGCCGTCCACGTCGGCGCCCAGCACTCGGCTGTCGGCCGGGACGCGACCCTGCGGCACCTCTCCGTCACCCTCGGCGGGGACCTGGTCCGGGTGTCCTCCACGGTGAACTACCGCGAGCGGGGAGGCGACGCCGAACTGCTCGGCCTGTACTTCGCCGACGCGGGGCAGCACCTGGAACACCGCCTGCTGGTGGACCACTCGGTCCCGAACTGCCGGAGCAACGTCCTCTACAAGGGCGCGCTCCAGGGTGAGGGCGCCCACACCGTCTGGATCGGTGACGTGCTGATCCAGGCGGCGGCCGAGGGCACCGAGACGTTCGAACTGAACCGGAACCTCATCCTCACCGACGGCGCCCGCGCCGACTCCGTGCCCAACCTGGAGATCGAGACCGGGGAGATCGAGGGGGCGGGGCACGCCAGCGCCACCGGCCGGTTCGACGACGAGCAGCTCTTCTACCTCCAGGCCAGGGGCATCCCCGAGGACGTCGCCCGCCGGCTGGTCGTCCGAGGGTTCTTCGGCGAGATCCTGCAGAAGATCACGGTCCCCGAGGTCAGGGAACGCCTCGAGGCCGCGATCGACGCCGAACTGGCGGCGGTCGGCGCGTGACCCACACGCCGGTGTGCCCGCTGGCGGACCTCGACGAGGGACGTCCCGTCGCGGTGTCCGTGGCGGGCACACCCGTGGTACTGGTCAGGCGGGGCGACGACGTGCACGCGTTGCTGGACCGGTGCAGCCACGCCGAGGTGCCCCTGTCCCAGGGCGAGGTCACCGGTGACGGCCTTGAGTGCTGGTTGCACGGAGCCTGCTTCGACCTGCGGACCGGGGAACCCTCCGGCCCGCCGGCCAGCGAGCCGGTCCCGGTGTACGCCGTGGAGGTCCGGGACGGACACGTCCACGTCGCCACCGAGCCGGTCGGAAGTCCCGACTAGTACCCGCCGCGCCGTCTCCCGCCGGCCCCCACCCCCAAGCCACCCGTCAACACCAGGAGAACGAACACACCATGGCCACCCTCGAAATCAAGGACCTGCACGTCTCGGTCAGGACCGACGACGCCGCCAAGGAGATCCTCCGGGGCGTCAACCTGACGGTGAACTCCGGCGAGACGCACGCGATCATGGGTCCGAACGGATCGGGCAAGTCGACCCTCGCCTACGCGATCGCCGGCCACCCCAAGTACGAGGTCACCTCCGGTTCGGTGCTGCTCGACGGTGAGGAACTGCTGGAGCTCGAGGTCGACGAGCGGGCCCGCGCCGGGCTCTTCCTCGCCATGCAGTACCCGGTCGAGGTCCCCGGCGTCTCGATGTCGAACTTCCTGCGGACCGCCGCGACCGCCGCGCGGGGCGAGGCCCCGCAGGTGCGCCACTGGGTCAAGGAGGTCAAGCAGGCGATGGCCGACCTCGACATCGACCCGTCGTTCGCCGAGCGCAGCGTGAACGAGAACTTCTCCGGCGGTGAGAAGAAGCGGCACGAGATCCTCCAGCTGGACCTGCTCAAGCCGAAGTTCGCCGTGCTCGACGAGACCGACTCCGGTCTCGACGTGGACGCGCTGCGGGTGGTGTCCGAGGGCGTCAACCGCTACACCGCGAACAAGGACAAGGGAGTGCTGCTGATCACGCACTACACCCGCATCCTCAAGCACATCACCCCGGACTTCGTGCACGTCTTCGCGGGCGGCCGGGTCGTCGAGTCGGGCGGTGCCGAGCTGGCGACCCAGCTGGAGGAAGAGGGCTACGTGCGCTTCACCGGTGCCAAGGAGTCGGCGGCGGTCTGAGCCGGCGGGAACAGCGGCGCGAGGCGAGGATCATGCGAGCAGTGGAAGGAGGCGGCGGGCGATGACATCGACGGCGACGCCGCTGGACATCGTGACAATCAAGGCCGACTTCCCGATCCTCGCCCGCACGGTGCGGGACGGCAAGCGGCTCGTGTACCTGGACTCGGGCGCCACCGCGCAGCGCCCGACCCAGGTGCTCGACGCCGAGCGCGCCTTCCTGGAGACCTCCAACGCGGCGGTGCACCGGGGAGCGCACCAGCTCGCCGAGGAGGCCACCGACGCCTACGAGAGCGCCCGCGCCCGCGTGGCCCGGTTCGTCGGCGCCCGGCCCGAGGAGGTGGTGTTCACCAAGAACGCCACCGAGGGGCTGAACCTGGTGGCGTACGCGATGAGCAACGCCGCCACCGGCGGCCCCGAGGCGGAGCGGTTCCGGGTGGGGCCCGGTGATGAGATCGTCGTCACCGAGATGGAACACCACGCCAACCTGGTGCCCTGGCAGCAGCTGTGCCAGCGCACCGGCGCCACCCTCCGCTGGTTCGGGGTGACGGACGAGGGCCGGCTCGACCTCGGTGACCTCGACGAACTCGTCACCGAGCGCACCAGGGTGGTGGCGTTCACGCACCAGTCGAACGTCCTGGGCACCGTCAACCCCGTGGCCGCGCTCGTCGACCGGGCCCGCCAGGTGGGTGCGTTGACCGTGGTCGACGCCTGCCAGTCCGTTCCGCACCTGCCGGTCGACCTCGCCGGGCTCGGCGTCGACTTCGCGGTGTTCTCCGGGCACAAGATGCTGGGCCCCTCCGGGGTCGGCGTCCTCTACGGCCGGAGCGAGCTGCTGGAGTCCCTGCCCCCGTTCGTCACCGGGGGATCCATGATCGAGATGGTGCGGATGGAAGGGTCCACCTTCGCGCCGCCACCGCAACGGTTCGAGGCCGGCGTGCCGATGACCTCCCAGGCGGTGGGTCTCGGTGCCGCGGTCGACTACCTCTCGGTGGTCGGGATGGAACGGATCGCCGCCCACGAGCACCTGCTCACCGAGGCAGCGCTGTCCGCGCTCTCCGAGGTCCCCGGTGTCAGCATCGTGGGTCCCACCAGCATGGTCGACCGGGGCGGCGCGGTGTCGTTCACCGTCGACGGGGTGCACCCGCACGACGCGGGGCAGGTGCTCGACAGCCTGGGGGTGGCCGTGCGCGTCGGACACCACTGCGCCTGGCCGTTGCACCGTAGGATGGCCGTTCCCGCGACGGTGCGGGCCACGTTCTATCTCTACAACGACCTTGACGACGTGACGACGCTGGTGGAGGGCGTCCGGGAGGCACAGCGCTTCTTCGGGACGGCCTAGGGGAGCTCGGGATGCAGTTGGACCAGATGTACCAGGAGATCATCCTGGACCACTACAAGAACCCCCACGGCCGAGGTCTGCGTGAGCCCTTCGACGCGGAGTCCCACCAGATCAACCCGGTGTGCGGTGACGAGGTCAGCCTGCGGGTCAACCTCGACGGCGCGGCCGGGACGGATCCGTCGGCGACGGTCGTCGACGTGTCCTACGACGGGCAGGGCTGCTCGATCAGCCAGGCGGCGACCTCCGTGCTCACCGATCTGGTCATCGGCCGCACCGTCCGGGACGCCTTCGACGTGCACGCCGCGTTCGTCGAGTTGATGCAGGGACGTGGGCAGGTGGAACCTGATGAGGACGTACTGGGGGACGGCATCGCGTTCGCCGGGGTGGCCAAGTACCCGGCGCGGGTCAAGTGCGCCCTGCTCGGGTGGATGGCCTTCAAGGACGCGGTGTCCCGTTCGACCGGCAAGGAGGAGACACGATGAGCGACGCCCAGGCTGAGCAGGCGGTGGGGGGCGCGTCCACCGAGGACCGGAGCGCGGCCTCGCTGCCCGAGCCGCCAGCCCCCCGCGCCGACCTTCCCTCGGTCGAGGACCTCGAGGAGGCCATGCGCGACGTGGTCGACCCGGAGCTCGGCATCAACGTCGTCGACCTCGGCCTGCTCTACGGCGTGCAGGTGGGGGAGGACAACGTCGCCACCCTCGACATGACGCTGACCTCGGCGGCCTGCCCGCTCACCGACGTCATCGAGGACCAGGCCAGGGCCGCCCTGACCAGCGGGCCTGGTGGCGGTCTGGTGAGCGACATCCGGATCAACTGGGTGTGGATGCCGCCATGGGGGCCGGAGAAGATCACCGACGACGGCCGCGAGCAGCTGCGGGCGCTCGGCTTCACCGTCTGATCCGCGACCCTCGGCACGGCCGGCGCGCCCATCGGGCGGCCGGCCGTGCCGCGTTCGTGGTCCCTCAGCGGTCGGCCGTCGCGAACTGGGCGGCGGCGAGATCGGCGTAGAGGCCGTTCTGGGCCACCAACTCCTCGTGGGTGCCCACGGCCGCCACCCGCCCGGCGTCGAGGACGACGATGCGGTCGGCCGAGACCACCGTGGAGAGCCGGTGCGCGACCACGATGACGGTCGTCGTCCGGACGATCTCGTCGATGGTCTCCCGGAGGGCGAGCTCGTTGGCCGCGTCCAGCTGGGAGGTGGCCTCGTCGAGGAGGAGCAGCCGAGGACCTCGGAGCAGCGCCCGAGCGATCGCGACCCGCTGCCGTTCCCCGCCGGAGAGCGTGGTGCCCCGATGCCCGACCACCGTGTCCAGCCCGTCCGGCAGTCGGTTGACCAGCGCGTCCAACCGGGACTTGGCGACCGCGTCGGCCACCGCCGCGTCGTCCGCGTCCGGTGCTCCCAACATCAGGTTCTGGCGGAGGGTGCCGGCCAGGACCGGCGTGTCCTGCTCGACGTAGCCGATGCTGGCGCGAAGGTCGCTCAGCGGCCAGTCCCTGACGTCGCGGTCGTCGACCATGACGCGTCCCGACTCCGCCTCGTGGAAGCGCTCCAACAGCGCGAAGACCGTTGACTTGCCCGCCCCCGACGGGCCGACGAGTGCCGTGAGGCCCCGAGCGGGGACGGTGAAGCTCACGCCGCGGTGCACGGGATCCGGGGCGTCGGGGTAGCGGAAGACCACGTCCTCCAGCCGGACGGTGGCGGGTTCCGAGGTGCGTGCCGGGGCGCCGGCGGGGCTCTCCTCCACCGGCATGGCCTCGACCTCGTTGATCCTGCCGACCGCGGCCAGTCCCACCTGTGCCTGGGCCGCCGCGTTGAGCAGCAGGGAGATCGGCCCCATCAGGTAGAAGAGGTAGAGCAGGAACGCCACCAGGGTGGCGACGTCGCTGGCGCCGGAGGCGACCCGCATCCCGCCCATGCCCAGCACCGCCAGGAAGGCGACCTGCACGGACAGCCCCGAGGCGGTGCCCGCGATGGCCTGCCACAACGCGGCCGTCACCCCCTCCCGCCATGCCGTGCGCGCCGCCCGCTGGATCGAGGCGAGTTCCCGGTGTTCCGCCCCTGAGGCCTTGACGGTGCGGAACGCGCCCAGCACCCGCTCCAACTCGGCGCCCATCCGTCCCACGGACTCCTGGGACCGCGTCATCGCCTGCTTGATCCGGGGCAGCACCACCCACTGCACGAGACCGACGAACACGAACACCAGCAGGGTCACCCCGAGCAGCACGAGGTCGAGGACGGCCATCAGCACGATCACCGCGACGAGGGTGAGCGAGCCGGTCAGGCCGTCGACCAGCGACCGGGTGGTGACCTCGCGCAGGAGGACCGTGTCCGAGGTGACCCGGGACATCAGATCACCCGGCGCGGTCCGCTCGTAGGCGGAGACCCGCAGTCGCAGGAGCCGGTCGACGACACGTCCCCGCGCGGAGAGCACCACCGACTCGGCCGTCCTCCCCAGCACGTACTCGCCGACGGCCCCGACGATCGCTCCCGCCACCAACAGGCAGGTGAGCAGCAGCAGGATGTCGCCGATCTCCTCGCCCGTTCCCAACGCCGCGACCAGCGACTGGGCCGCGAGCGGTTGCGCCAGCCCGGCCGCGCTGCTGACCAGGCTCAGCAGACCAGCCCCGATCAGGGTGGCCCGGTGCGGCCTCGCGTGGGAGAGGAGCGTGCGCCAGGGGCCTCGGTCCCCGCCGCTCCCCTCCGGTTCCGCTGCGGTTCCGGCGTGTCTCGGTCTCGTCACGGAGTCTCCCCAGTGGTCAGCCTCGGCGCGGTCGCGTCCGCGTCCCCGCCGCTGGAGGAGACGGGTGACGTCAGGAGCGGCCGGGCGTGGGGACCACGGTCGGCGGAGAACGTGCCCGGGGGCGGGCGTGGCGTCGACGTCCTGCAGCGGAGGGGTGCGCCTCGCCACCACCAACGTGTGAGGGGCGACAAGCGTTCCGTGACCGCCCTGGGGGCGGGCGTGCGCCGGACCTCCGGTCGTCCCGTGCCTGGCCGGGGCTCAGGGCCTGGCGAGCATGGTGCCCAGCACCAGCCTGGCCCGCAGGTCGGGAGTCGCCGGCCCG
The DNA here is from genome assembly GCF_002895405.1 of Actinoalloteichus sp. AHMU CJ021. NCBI lineage: Bacteria > Bacillati > Actinomycetota > Actinomycetes > Pseudonocardiales > Pseudonocardiaceae > Actinoalloteichus > Actinoalloteichus sp. AHMU CJ021. Next base: position 5,254,863 of record NZ_CP025990.1, read on the forward strand.
AACAGGGCCAGCATCGCCGACATGGTGCCCACCAGGTCGTGCCGGGAGGACAGGTAGGCGGTGCGCAGCTCCGCCGGCAGCCCGAAGAACGCTTCGAAGAACCTGCTGGTCTGCCGGGGGGACAGCCCCAGCAGCGCCTCGCGTCCCCGCGTCCGCAGGGCGTGGACCATCCGCGCCGCGGGTGGCCAGAGCACACCGTGCGCCCCCGCGACCGCCGCTCGGGGGCCGGGCGCCCAGTGCCGGGCCAACGCGCGGGCGGTGGGCGCGGCGGAGGCGAGGGCCGCCGCGACGCCGTAACCGCTGGCCGGGTGCAACATGCCAGCGGCGGAGCCGAACCGCAGCACCCGCCGGGGGGCGGGGCGGGGCGCGCTCATGTCGATCCACACCCGTTCGCTGGCCTGCGCGGCGGACACCCGCACGCCGTGCCGGCGCAGCCGGGCGTGCAGCAGCTCCCGCAGCGTCACGATCGGCAGTCCGGGGCGGCGGACGAGTGAGGTCTCCTCGACGAGCACCCTGCCGTCGCCCAACGGAACGCAATAGCAGAACGTCGCCGTCGCGGAACCCGGCACCGGCGGCCGCCAGTCCATCATCACGGCCTCGTCGGGAGCCACCAGGCGTCGGGCCTCCTCCTCGGGGAGGACGAGCCCGAACGCGGTCTGCGCCGGCACCTCACCTCGTTCCCGGGACGAGCTGCCGGTCGCGTCCACCAGGACCGTGGTGCGCAGTCGTTCGCCACCGGCGAGCCGGAGCCGTGACCCGCCAGGACCGTGCTCGGCGCCGACGGCGCGTCCCCGCACCAGGGTGACGGAGTCCCGCCGCAGCTCCCCGGCGAGCGCCGCGTTGTCCAGGACGCAGTACTCCCGGTCGGTCCACCACCGCTGGGTGGCGGCGGCCACCCGCACGCGGGGCGACCGGGAACGCACGGCGCGCCGGCGGACATCCGCCGGGAGTTCGTCGGCGAAACAGGCGTAGGTGGGACGCCAGGGACGCCGGGGGAACGGGGCTACGAGTGCGGTGGCGAACCCTTCGTCCGCGCAGGCGGCGGCCAACGCCGTTCCCGCCGGCCCGGACCCCACGATCGTCACGTCGAACTGCCGGGACATGCGTGTGATTCCACCAGGTTCGACGCGGGTTCGCAGATCAGGAGGTGGCGGGAGCGTCCCACCAGAGGCCAGTCCTGGGAACACCGCCGTTCCGCTGGAACCGGGGTCGGCCCTGGTGGGGGCCGTCGCGACGTGGCGGTCGTCCTTCCCCGCTCCGGTTCAGAACCGGGCGCCGATCGGCGAACCGTCGGCGGGCACGAGGAAGTCGGAGCTGGGTACTGAGCCGTCCGGAGACCGGGGGCCGGTGAGGATCGCCGGGTCCACGCTGAGCAGGTCCGCCGCCGTCCAGTCCTGCCCGCCGCTCCACGAGTTGCCCGTCCCCGACGGTGTTCCCCGCGACACCGAGCTGGCGTTGCCGACCGCGAGGTTGCCGATCAGCACCGCTGGCGACCGGCGGAGGTCGAACCCGTTGCCGCCGTTGCGGTAGGCGGTCGAGCGCTCCACCCGGTGCGCCCCGGGGTTGCCGTTGTCCTCGAAACCGTCGACGGCGTTGTCGAAGGCGATGCTGTTCCGCACCTGGTGGCCCACGGCCGGGGCGGGGGATCCGCCTCCGAGCTTGAACCCGTTGCCGTCGCCCTCGAAGTCAGGGAACCCCCACCGGTTCTCCCCGTTGCCCCACGCCACGCTGTCCTCGATCGTGATGGGCGATTCGAACATCCACGCGTCGAACCCGTCGTCGGCGTTGTTCCAGAGCCGGGCGCCCCGCACCACGTTGCCCTCGCCCCGGCCCTCCTTGATGGCCAGCCCGTCGGCGCTCTCCCCGTTCTTCCTGGGGTCGTGGTTGCCGTACGAGTCCAGGTCGAGGATAAGGTTGCGGCTCGACTCGCCCTGGAGTTGGAACCCGCTCTCGTAGTTGTCCCTGGTCACCAGGTTGGCGAAGACGTTGTCATCGCAGTCGGAGCAGTAGATCCCGTAGGGGCCCCGGATGATCTCCAGGTCCGTGATGTGCCAGTGGGATGCCTCCTGGTGGATGGCGCCCCGTTCCGGTCGCGGGATGCTCCCCCCGATCGGGGTGTGCGAGGCGGGGAGCCCGTCGCCGTCGATGACGGCGTGCTCACCCGGGTAGCTGGTCAGGGTGATCGGGGCGTCGGGGGTGCCGTCGCGGTCGATGGTGATGTTCGTCGTCAGCCGGTACACGCCCTCGCGGACGGCGATGACGTCGCCCGGTCCGGCGAGTTCGACGGCCCGGTGGATCGTCGCCAGCGGAGCGGCCACGGTTCCCGGCGCGTCGTCGTCACCGTCGGTGGCGACGACCAGGGTGGGTTCGCTCGTCGGGAGCGGGGTGAGCGCCGGGCCGTCCGGTGCCGGCGGCGAGTGGGTCAACCCGCCGGCGGCCACCGCGGTGAGGACGGCGATCGTGGGCGCGACACGACGTGCGTGCGGAATCATCGGGGTCTCCTCGTCGACGATGACGGGCGGGGACGGTCCCGGTACCCGGTGCGGAGGTCCGGGGAGTGCGCCGATTCTCTGCCCCGTCAGTGCCACCGGGTACCGCCGGCCGCTGTCCGGTAGTGGTCAGCGGGTGCGCACCGTGAGCCCACCGTGGACCTGGGCGGTGAGGAGCCTTCGGGGGGAAGGCGGTGTGGCGCGCGGGGGCGCGTGCGGTGTTGGCACCGGTGCGGACCGCGCCGGTACTACGGTCGGGGGCGTGACGAGCCACTCCGAAGTCAGGGCGGTCCGCCGCGGCGGGCACGCCACCCGTGGTGCCGCCGAACTCGCCAGCAGCCCGTTCCGGGTCGACCGGGACCGGGTCGCCAGCTCCCCCTCGTTCGCCCGCCTCGGCGCGGTCACCCAGGTCGTCAGCTCCACGGGCAGCGGCCTGCTGGTGCACAACCGGCTGACGCACAGCCTGAAGGTCGCCCAGGTGGCCAGGGGCATCGCCGAACGGATCCACGCCGACGCGCGCCAGCACGCCGCCGTCGACCGGCTCGGCGGCCTGGACCTGGACGTGGTGGAGGCCGCTTCTCTCGCCCACGACCTGGGACACCCGCCGTTCGGTCACCTGGGCGAACAGGTGCTGGACCGGCTGGCCCGGCACCGGTTCGGCCTGCCCGACGGGTTCGAGGGCAACGCCCAGACCTTCCGCATCGTCACCACCACCGACGCCGGTGGGTTGCTGACCCCGGGCCTGGACCTCACCGCGGCGGTCCGGGCAGCCCTGCTCAAGTACCCGTGGACCCGGCTCTCCTCCCCGCGACCGCACCCCCGGACGATGCGGGTCCCGCCCCGGGGGGCCGCCGAACCACCCGACGCACCCGGCACCGGGTCGGCCAAGTTCTGCGTGTACGTGAGCGAGCTGGACGACCTCCTCCAAGCCCGCGCGCCGTTCCTGGGTCGGATCGACGACTGGCAGCAGACCGTCGAAGCGTCCGTGATGGACACCGCCGACGACATCGCCTACGCCATCCACGACCTGGACGACTTCTACCGGCTGGGGGTGCTCCAGCACGCCACCGTCGCCGCCGAGCTCGGTGGGTGGCTGGCCTCGGCGACGGAACTGGCGGGTCTGAGCGAGGCGGACCTGGGCGGGCACAGCCGCCAGCCCGGCCGTTCCGTCGAGGAACTGCGGCGGAGGTTGCACGCCAAGGACTCCTGGGTCGTCGACGACGAGGCCTTCGCGATGGCGGTCTCCCGGGTGCGGAAGGAGGTCGTGGACGGCCTGCTCGCCGCGCCCTACGACGGATCGGTCGAATCGGAGCAGGCGGTGGCGGCCTTCTCCTCGCGGTGGTCCTCCCGGTTGGTCGACGGTGTCCGGGTCGTCGAGGAACCAGCGGTCCGCCGTGGACACGTGACGCTCGCCGCCGAGCAGTGGCACGAGGTGCAGGTCCTCAAGTTCGTCCACCGGCGCTTCGTGCTGCTGCGGCCCGACCTGGCCATGCACCAACGGGGGCAGGCCCGGCTCCTGACCCGTCTCGTGGAGGCGCTGGACCAGTGGCTCAGCGACCGGTTGGAGGCGGACCGCCTTCCCCGCCGGCTGCATGACCTGGTCGAGCTGGCGACGGTTGAGTACGAGGACCTGGCCAGGACCTCACCGGAGGTGCTCGTCGGGGCCACCGGTGACGAACCCAGGGGCCCCGACGCCGTGCGCGGCCTGGCCAGGGGGCGGGCCGTGGTCGACTTCGTCGCCGCGCTGGGCGATGGCCAGGTGCCCGCGCTGATGGACGCGTTGTCCGGTCGTTCCAGCAGGCTGTGGACCGAGACCTTCGTGCTCTGAGGCGGGTGGGCATCGACGGGAGCCGCGTGACCCGCCCCGCCCTCGGTGGGACGCGCACGCGGGGACGTCCCGATCCAGCGCCGGCGCGGGTGGTCGGCCGCTCGGTGGCGCCCCTGCCGGCGGCGGCCGCACCCGGAGCGGATCGGCTCCGACATCGCACCCGCCGCCACGTCGGCGGCGTCCCGCCGGCCTAGGCTCGGTCGCGTGATCCGCCCTGCCGTGTTCCCTCGCACTCCGCACGCGGCGAACGCCGCGCCTCCCGCTGTCCCCCGGCGAGTCCGGAGGTCGCCGCGCGCGCTCACGGGACGGGGGGACCCGGGCTGGCCGGCCGGCCCACCGCCGTCCTGGTCCCGGCGAGGGGCGGAGGTCCGGGGATGAGCAGGGTGCGCCAGGTCGCCGGCGGTGGCCGCGCGGTCGAGGTGTCCCCGGAACGCCTCGGGGGCTGGTTCCTCCGGTTCTCGGAGCGGCACGGCGGGGTGACGGGAACGGAGGTCACCGCCAGGGAGGTGCGGGTCGTGGGCGCGGACGGGGCCACCGCCACGGTGCTGGTGCCTTTCCAACCGCTGGTCGCGGGGCACGGCCGGTACCCGGGGCTCGAGGTGGGGCCGCTCGTGGACCACGCGCTCGCCCCGAGGTCGATCGGCCTGGTCCTGGTCCGGCTGGGCGGTCACAGCGTCGGCGTCGTCGAGAACGGCGCCGTGGTCGTCTCACGGACCGGACGACGGCAGGTGCACGGCCGCAACAAGGCCGGCGGGTGGTCCCAGCAGCGGTTCGCCCGCCGCCGGGAGGGGCAGGCGCGACTGGCGCTCGACGCGGCCGCCGACACCGTCGCCGAGGTGCTCGTGCCCCGGCTGGCCGCCCTGTCCGCCGTCGTGCTCGGCGGCGACCGCCAGGCCCTCGACGCCCTCCGGGCCGACCGCCGGCTCGCCGGGGTGTTCGCGCTGGCCGAGGACCGGGTGCTCGACGTGGGCGAACCCCGCCGCACGGTGCTCGACGAGGCCGCGCGGCGCGCGCGGGACGTGGAGATCGTGGTCAGGGACAGGTGATCGCCGCGGCGGCGGGCAGCGAAATCGGCTTGCCGTCGGCCCGTACACTCGGCATGTGGTCGGCATGGTGCGGGCAGCGGGCCCGGTCATGGTGATGACGGTTGGTGTGTGCGCTCGACCACGTTCGCATCGGAGTTTTTCTTGATCTCTGCGACAGACCTTGAACTGCGCGCTGGTTCGCGGATCCTGCTGGCCGACGCCACCCTGCGGGTGCAGCCGGGCGACCGGATCGGGCTGGTGGGACGCAACGGCGCTGGCAAGACGACCACCCTGCGGGTGCTGGCGGGCGAGGGGTTGCCCTACGCCGGCGAGGTCCGGCGGTCCGAGGAGCTGGGCTACCTCCCGCAGGACCCCCGGGAGGGTGACCTCTCCGTGGCCGCCAAGGACCGCGTCCTGTCGGCCAGGGGGTTGGACGAGCTGCTCAGGGAGATGGACAAGGCGCAGACCGCGATGGCGGAGCTGGTGGACGACGCGCAACGCGACTCCGCCGTCCGCCGGTACGGGCGGCTCGAGGAGCGCTTCTCCGCGCTCGGCGGGTACGCGGCGGAGAGCGAGGCGGCCCGGATCTGTTCCAACCTGGGACTGGCGGACCGGGTGCTCGACCAGCCGCTGCGCACCCTCTCCGGCGGCCAGCGCCGCCGGGTCGAGCTGGCCCGGATCCTCTTCGCCGCTTCCGAGGCCGGGGTGAACGGGCGGTCCACCACGACGCTGCTGCTCGACGAACCGACCAACCACCTCGACGCGGACTCGATCGGCTGGCTGCGGGACTTCCTCAAGGCGCACTCCGGTGGGCTGGTGGTCATCAGCCACGACGTCGACCTGCTGGCCGCCGTGGTCAACAAGGTCTGGTTCCTGGACGCCACCCGGAGCGAGGTCGACGTCTACAACATGGAGTGGCGTCGGTACCTGGACGCGCGGGCCGCCGACGAGAAGCGGCGCCGCCGGGAGCGCGCCAACGCGGAGAAGAAGGCCGGCGCGTTGATGGCGCAGGCCGACAAGATGCGGGCTAAGGCGACGAAGGCGGTCGCCGCCCAGAACATGGCCCGCCGCGCCGAGAAGCTGCTGGCCGGGCTCGACGAGCAGCGGGTCGCCGACAAGGTGGCCCGGATCGTCTTTCCCAAGCCGGCGGCCTGTGGTCGCACCCCGCTGACCGCGGAGAACCTGAGCAAGTCCTACGGTTCCCTGGAGATCTTCACCGGCGTGGACCTGGCGATCGACCGCGGCTCCCGGGTGGTGGTGCTGGGGCTGAACGGCGCGGGCAAGACGACGCTGCTCAGGTTGCTGGGGGGGATGGAGCCCGCCGATGCCGGCTCGGTGGTGGCCGGGCACGGCCTGCGCCTGGGTTACTACGCGCAGGAACACGAGACCCTCGACCACGAGGCCAGTGTGTGGTCGAACATCCGGTCGGCGGCGCCCGACACGCCGGAGCAGCAGCTGCGGAGCCTGCTCGGCGCGTTCCTGTTCACCGGGGAGCAGCTCGACCAGCCGGCGGGCACTCTCTCCGGTGGCGAGAAGACCCGGCTGGCCCTCGCGGGACTGGTGTCCAGCGCGGCCAACGTCCTCCTCCTCGACGAGCCCACGAACAACCTCGACCCCGCCAGCCGGGAGCAGGTGCTCGACGCGCTCCGCAGCTACCAGGGTGCCGTGGTCCTCGTGACCCACGACCCGGGCGCCGTGGAGGCGCTGGAACCGGAACGGGTGATTTTGCTTCCGGATGGTACCGAGGATCACTGGTCCGAGGAGTATCTGGACCTCGTGCAGTTGGCGTAGTGTGATCCCGCCGAATGGCGGTCTACGCAGGTTGCGGGCGTGTGACGTGACCCGTCGTCGCGGCGGGAACACTTTGCGATGTTTTCCCATGATCGCCTGGCATTAACGCTGTTGGTGTTCGATCATTGCGGCGACAGGGGCCCGGGAGCGGCCCGACCTGCTCGGACGGAAGGCGGGACAAGGTGGCTGACCTGAAGAAGGGCGCCCGCATCACCGGCGCCGCACGGGACAAGCTTGCGAGCGACCTCAAGAGGAAGTACGAGAAGGGCGCGAGCATTCGCGCCCTGGCCGAATCGACGGGCCGTTCCTACGGCTTCGTGCATCGCGTGCTCAGCGAGTCCGGTGTGCAGCTCCGCGGTCGTGGCGGTGCGACCAGGAGCAAGAAGAAGTAGGCGATGCCCCCAGGTGACGTCGCGGCTAGGCCTCCCGCCCGCGTGTCCGGACACCCCGGAACGCGGGCGGGCCCGCGTCCGGCCTCGGAAGCGGGGCGTCCTCGGTCCAGGTGAACCGCCGTCACCCACGACCAGCCAGCCCGGCTGGACCCCGCCGTCACGAGAACGCCCCGCCACCCCCTTCCCGGCGGACCGGTCGCCAGCGATCATGGTCGGAACAGCTGGCCGAACGGGATGACGGCCGCTCCGGTGCTCCTCGCGTCGGGCCGCCCTCCCCCGTCGAGGGAGCGGGAGGGCACCGTGGAGGAACCGTTGCCGGGCGGGAACGCCGACGCCGGACAGGTGGTGCGGGTCGGGGACACCGTGCGTCGGCCGGGGAGGCCGTGGACCCCGGCGGTACTGGCCCTGCTGGCTCACCTGCGTGATCGAGGCCTGTCGTGGGTGCCCGAACCGCTGGGGGTCGACGAGCGGGGGCGGTCCGTCCTGCGCTACCTGCCCGGGGACAACCCGTTCCCCGCAGGTCTCTCCGCCTTCGCCACCGACTCCGCCGCCCACCGCGTCGGCGCGATGATCCGCGATCTGCACGACGCGGTCGCCGACTTCGTGCCACCAGTCGACGCGCGCTGGCAGGTGCTGTACCCGCACGCGGGGAACGAGATCATCGCCCACCAGGACCTGGCGCCCTACAACGTGCTGGTCCACGGCGACGAGTGGTACCTGATCGACTGGGACGCCGCCGCGCCCGGTGACCGGCTCTGGGACCTCGCCTACGCCCTGCGGGGTTTCGTCCCGTTGAGCGGGGACGGCGCGTGGGAACCGGGCGGTACCGAGCGGCGGCTGCGGCTGGTGGTGGACGGGTACGGCGCCACCGGCCCGGAACGGGAGCTCCTGGCCGGCCTGGTGGTCGAGCGGGTGAGATCGATGGCCGAACTCCTCCGGGAGGGGTGGCGGCACGGCCGGCAGCCCTGGGCGCGGATGTACGCCGAGGGCCACGGGCCGTACTGGGCGGCGGAGGCCGGGTTCGCCGCCGCACGCGTCGAGACCTGGCGGAGGGCGCTCCTCGCGTGAGCGGCGTCCCCCGCCAGGTCAGCTCCCGCCCCGGGTCAGCCCGCTCGGCGGCGCCCGATCAGCGGCAGGACTCGACCAGCCAGATGTCGCGGAACTGCGTCCGGGTGTCCGGGTCGTGGTTCTGGAGCCCGATGTGCCCGACGGTCCCCCGGTCCGGGTCGTCACTGGTGAAGTCGTTCACCAGCTCTCCGTTGAGGTAGACCCGGTAGCGCTCGCCCTCGACGCGCAGCGCGTACCGGTTCCACTCGCCGACCGGCCTGGACGGGTGGGAGGTGGCGTCCTGCTGGTTGTAGATCGCTCCCGTCTTCTGCGGGTCGCCGCCGGGGTTGTCGTTGATCTGCACCTCGTACCCGTGGTCGACGGCGACCCAGGGGTCGTCACCCGGGTCGGGGAAGCGCAGGAAGACACCGGAGTTGTCGGTCTCGGCCGTCACCCTCCAGTCGAGGAACAGGGTGTAGTCGCCGAACGGGGCGCGGTCATACCACAGCAGACCCATCCCGTCCCGGGTCTGGAGCGTGCCGTCCACGACGTCGAAGCCGCCCGGACCGGCCTGCGACCAGCCCTCCAGCGTCTCACCGTCCCACAGGCGGGTGATGCCGTGCCCGGGCAGGCCGCCGGGCAGGCCCGCGCAGCGCAGGGCACGGGGCACGTCCCGCGCCGAGGCTTCCGCCGCTTCCGGAACCGGGGTGTCCTGGGTGGAGGGGTCCGAGGAGGTCGGGGTGGGTCCGGCGAGGACACCGGGGGTCACCAGGGCGAGGCCGGCGACGACGGCCGAGATGAGTGCGCGCATGACGTTCCCTTCTCCGTGTTGTCGGCATGGGGTGCCGGAGGGGGGGGGGGGGCGGCACGCGCCGCCCCCCTCCGGACCGAGGGCCGTCCGAGCTGGTCGGTCGGTGCGATCAGTCGCGTCGACCGATGTCGGACGAGACCGCGGCGTGGATGACCCGGGCCCGTTCCGCGGTGTCGAGCAGCCCCTCCGCCGCGAGGTCGGCGGTCAGCTGGCGGACGTGGGCGACGAACACGGCGTGGCCCGACCACTCCCTCGTCTCGTCCACCAGGTCGTTGACGGTGCACCCGTCATCCCTGACCCGGTTGGGGACGCCGCTGTCCTGGCCGGCGTGGACGGTCTCCCGGAGATCCGAGCCGGGGCAGGCGTCGTGGCGGATCACGAAGGAGAGCTCCGCCTCCGCCGACACCGCGCCCCCCGCCGTCCGCGAGCGGTAGCCCAGGACGTGTTCGCCCTCCTCCTCGCTGGTCAACGGTTCGGAGTAGGTGCTCCAGTCGCCGTCACCCCACCGGTACTCGATCTCGGTGCCCTCGCCGCCCTCCTCCACGGAGAGGGTGGCGGTGACGGGGGAGTGGTAGGTGCCCTCCCAGTCGCCGTGCGGGTCACCGTTGGGCTCGGCCGGGTCCAACGCCGCGGTGATGGCCGGGGCGCCGGGCGGCTGCTCGTCCTCACCCAACGGCTTGATCCGCAGGTTCCGGAAGCGCAGCTGCGAGTCGGCGTTCTCGACGCCGATGTGACCGCTCAGCCCCCGGCTGCCGTCACCGGTGTACTCGGTGACGATCCGGTCGTTCAGCGTCACCGTGTACTGCTGGTCGACCACCTCGATCTCGAAGGTGTTCCAACCCCCGTACGGCGGATTGGCGGTCAGGTACTTCGCCGCCATGTAGCCGTTGATGGAGCCGGTCCGGTTGATGGCGTCGTCGACCCGGTCGAGGATCGCCACCTCGTAGCCCTGGTCCGAGGGCACCGAGAGGTCGCCCCGAGGGTCGGGGAAACGCTGGTAGAGACCCGAGTTCGCGCTGACGCTGTAGGTCTCGTACTCGGCCTCCAGCACGTAGTCGTCGAACTCCCGTTCGGCGTACCAGAGGATGCCCCGGGGGCCGTGCGGGCGCAGCGTGCCGTCCTCGTCGACGGTGAACCCGCCGCCGCCCAACTGCTCCCAACCGGCGAGGCTCTTCCCGTCGTAGAGGTTGAGGAAGCCGTCCTCGTCGGCCACCACCTGCCAGCTGGCGGCCGCCGTGGCCGTGGACAGGTCGGTGCGCAGGTTCAGGATGTCGGTGCCGTCCGCGCCACCGGTCACGAGGGTGTCCCCGCCCCGGACGCAGCCGCCCCCGTAGCCGAGGCAGGCCACCACCCTCTCCTCCGAGGTGACCGTGCTCGCGTAGTCCAGGGTGACGGTGCCGTCCTCGTCCGGTGTGCCCACCGTGCGTTCCACCAGCAGGTGGGGGACCCCCTCGTCCTGCCCCGGGGGGAGGGGGCTGGCCGGGGACCGCCGGTAGACCTCCAGGGTGACCTCCGCGTCGCGGGCCTCCTCGCTGACCGTCGCGGTCACCGTGTGGGTGTCGTCGGTGGTCAGCTCGGCCTCGGCGGGGTCGACGTCCAGCGTTCCCGTGACCGCGTCGTGCACGGTCACCTCCACGGTGTCGGTCGCCCGCACCACCCCGTCCGGGTCGGTGACCGTCACCGTCGCCGTGTGCTCACCGGTCTCGGTGTAGGTGTGCTCCACGGCATCCCCGGACGCGGTGGCACCGTCGCCGAAGTCCCACTCGAAGGACGAGCCCTCCGGCAGCGCCTCGCCCTCCGCGGTGAAGGCCACGTCCAGCGGTGCCGGGCCGCGGTCGACGTCACCCACGGCCTCGACGTGCCGAGGTCCGGCCGCCCCGAGGCCCTGGAACGAGATGTGGTCGAGGTCGAACAGGTTCGAGCCCTCTCCCGCGAAGACGAGGAACAGTTCGTGCGTGCCCCCGGGGTCGGTCAGTTCCACCGGGTCGAGGTCGACGAACTCGCCGTCGCCCGAGGGCACCGGCAGCGTCGCGACCAGCTCCCCGTCCGGCGCGCCGAGGCGCAGCTCGACGGCACCCTCCGCGTCACCGGTGGCGACCCGCAGGTTGACCCCGTCGATGTTGAGCAGGTTCATCGGGCGGTAGGAGATCCAGTCGCCCGGGTCGATCTCGGTGACGACCTGACCGCCCTCGGCGCCCTCCCGGTCGCCGACGCTGATCCCCTCGGACGAGGAGAAGTGCTGCGCCTGCTTGGTCTTGGGCTGGAGGATGATCTCCTGCTCGCTCGTCGTCGAGCCCACGCCTTCCGAACCCCGGTCCGAGTAGCTGGTCCGCGCCACCCAGAACAGGTTCGCGTCACCGCTGTGCGAGCCGGACTCGGGGGAGAACACGCCCTGGCAGTTCTGGAAGTTGTCCTGCGGGTGGGCGTGCGTGTCGTGCCCGAGCGCCGTCTGCGTGGTCACCTCCGTGCAGGAGATGCCGTCGCCGATCGACCCGTCCTCGACGTCGTCGACCTCGACGCGGTACGCGATCTGGTCCTCCCAGTCGAACATGCTGCCGTCGGGAGGCGTCGAGAAGCGGACGTCGGGCGCGTTGTTGCCGATGGTGATCGTGATGCGTTGCACCGTCTCGCGACCGGCGGTGTTGCTGACCGTCAGCTTGGCGTGGTAGATGCCGTTCTCGGCGTAGGTGTGCCGCGCGGTCGGCCCCTCGGCGTCGTCCACGCCGTCACCCTCGAAGTCCCAGGCGAAGGTCAGCTCACCGCCGTTGGGATCCGTGCTCCGGCTGGCGTCGAAGGACACCGGCAGCGGGGCCTCACCGGAGGTCTGGTCGACGCTCAGCTCCACGGCCGGCGACTGGACGCCCTGGGTGTGGTCGATGCGGTACAGGCCGGCGTAGGTGCCCGGCGTGAAGAACCCACCGCCGTACTCGAGGACGTAGAGCGAGCCCTCCGGCCCGAACTCCATGTCCATCGGCTGGTTGAAGTCGAGCTCCTCGAGGAACGGCGTCATCGACTCGTACTCGCCGGACTCGTCGAACCGGACGTCGGCGACGAAATTGCGGGAGTATTCGTAGAAGAAGTGGGCGCCGTCGAAGGACTCGGGGAACTTCGTGTTCGACTCGAGGTCGGGGTCGTAGCGGTAGACGGGGCCGCCCATGGCGGTATTGCCGCCCTCGCAGGGCAGCTCGGGGAATTCGTCCGAGCAGCCGTAGGAGTACCAGACGTCCGCCGCCGTGGCCGGGGGGAGCTCGGCGAGGCCCGTGTTGTTCGGCGAGTCGTTGACCAGGTTGGCGCAGTCGAAGGTCTCACCCGACTGACCGTTGGTGAAGTCGTAGTCCACGTAGGGGGTGTTGTTCCCCATGCAGTACGGCCAGCCGCCGTTGCCGGGCCCGTCCATCAGGTAGACCTCGTCGAAGGCCTCCGGACCGCGTTCCGGGTGCGCGTCCCGCGCGTCCGGGCCCACGACGCCGAGGAAGATCCGCCCGGTCTCCTGGTCGACGCTGAAGCGGAAGGGGTTGCGCAGGCCCATGTAGTAGATCTCCGGGCGTGTCCCCTCGGTCCCCTCCTCGAAGAGGTTGCCCTCGGGGATGGTGTACCCGCCGTCGTCCTGGACCGTGATCCGCAGCAGCTTGCCGCGCAGGTCGTTGGTGTTGCCGGAGGAGCGCTGCGCGTCGAAGGGTTCCCGTCCCTCCCGCTCGTCGATCGGGGTGTACCCGTCGGACGCCCAGGAGTTGGTGTTGTCCCCGGTGGAGAGGTAGAGGTTGCCCTCCGCGTCGAAGTCGATGTCGCCACCGACGTGGCAGCACAGGTCCCGCTGGGTCGGCACCTCCAGGATGACCTGCTCGCTGGCGAGGTCGAGGGTGTTGCCGTCCAGTTGGAAGCGGGAGAGGACGTTGCGCGGTTGCGGGTCCGGCGGGGCGTAGTAGGTGTACACCCAGCCGTTGTCCTCGAAGTCCGGATCGAGGGCGATGCCCTGGAGCCCGTCCTCCTCACCGGCGTAGACCTCGATGTGGCCGGCGGTCGTCACGTTGTACGAGTTGGGGTCGAAGATCTTGATGGTGCCCCGGCGGTCGGTCATGAGCACCCGGCCGTCCGGTGCCACGGCCAGGGCCATCGGCTCCCCGACGTCCTCGGTGAGCTGGATCTTCTCGAAGTCCCCGTCGACGGCCGCGTACGGCCGGAGCGTCGCCGTCGAGCTGACGTGGACGGCGTCGTCGGGATCGTCCGGTTGGGCCGCTGCCGGCGGACCGGCGAGCGGGAGCAGCAGCGCGGCCGCGGCGAACGCGGTCACCGCACGGCGGCGTGACAATGACATGCTTCGTCCTTTCCAGACAGGGCACAGCCAGGGGTGTGTTCTCCCCGCCGCCACGGAGAACACCCTTCCGCCCTCGCGGGGTGAATGCTAGGAGTCCCGGTGGGAAAAAGCACGGGGTTAATTTTCGCCCATTGCTGTGCTATGGAAGTGGCGATCCTCTGCCATGTGAGTGAGGGCGGGTCTCTCAATTCCGTCACTGTGCGTGGTTCGCGGGCTCGGTGATCCGTGGAATTAGACGATTCGGGTTCGGCGGATTGTTCTCCTTTCGGGTTCGTCCATTGCGCGAACAAAGGAAAATCGCCGACCCCGGTCACTCGGCCGATCGGTTCGCGACACGTGCGGGTCCTCCGGGTACCTCGGGCCCGCCCGGCGTGCGGGTATCTTCCGGGCGAGGACGACCGACGGGAGCTGAACCCGGTATGGGGCGACGTGGGGAACGCCGGGAGCTGCTGGCGGAGGCCGCGATCGAGGTGCTGGCCGCCGTCGGTGGGCGAGGGCTGACACATCGGGCGGTGGATCGTGAGGCGCGCGTCCCGGAGGGGACGACGAAGAACTACTTCCCCTCCAGGGAATCCCTCCTCGCGGCCATCGCCGACCACCTGGCGGAGGACCACAGGGCCGCCGTCGCCAGCCTGCGCAGGCACACCCCCGAGTCGGTGACCGCCGGCCAGCTCGACGCCCTGTACCGGGGCATGTTGCGGCGTTCCACCGGCGTGGGCCGGTCCCGGCTCCTCGCGTTGCTCGAGCTCTACCTGGAGTCGATCCGCCGGCCCAGCGTCCGCGACGCGTTGGGTTCGATGGCCCTGGCGAATACCGACGCGACCATCGCCCTGCACGAGAGCGCGGGCCGGCGCCTGACCCGGGCCCAGGCCGGCCGCCTCGACGCCTACCTGCTGGGGCTCTCCCTGCTGCTGCTCGCGCTGCCCGCCGACGTGCTGCGCGGCGCGGGCCTGGACCCGGCGCCGCTGCCGACCGACGCCATCAGCGACGGGCCGGAACGTGACGGCGGGCCCGGCTCACCGAGGTGAACCGGGCCCGCCAACCACCGCCCCCGGGGCGCGCACCGCGACCCGGGGGAACCGTCACACCACGGCGCCGGTGCTGTTCTCGTCGCGACGCTTCTTCTTCTTGGGACGCGCCGCGCCCGGCCACCTCGTGTCGAGTAGCACGGCGAACGGCGACGCCACGGTGATCGTGGTGACGTTCCCGACGAAGCTGCCGACGATCACCGCGAGGGCGAAGTCGACCAGTGAGCCACCGCCCAGGAAGAGCAGCGCGCCGAGCACCGCGAACACACCGATGCCGGTGTTGATCGTCCTCGGCATCGTCTGGAGGATCGCCAGCCCCGCCACCCGGAAGAACGGGTCCTTCGGGTGCGAGGCGCGCAGCTCCCGGACCCGGTCGAAGACCACGACCGAGTCGTTCACCGAGTAGCCGATCACCGTCAGCATCGACGCGATGAACACGCCGTCGACCAGCCGGCCCGTCCAGGCGAAGAACCCGAGCAGGAAGAGGATGTCCGCCGCCAGACCGGCCATCACGGCAACCGCCAGCCGCCAGTCGAAGCGGAAGGACAGGTAGATCACCTGCACGAGCACCGCCAACAGGAAGGCGAGGATCGCCTGGTTCCGCAGCTCGTTGCCCATGCTGGGGCCGATCAGGTCGGACCTGAGCTGTTCCACCTCACCGCCGGCCGCCGTGCTGACCGCGTCGGCGATCCGGCCGACCTCGGACTCGTCCAGGGGAACGGTGCGCACCGAGATGCCGTTGTCGTCGGTGCTCGACACCTGCGCGTCGGGGAACCCGGCTGCCGCCAGCTCGGAGCGGACGTCGCCGAGATCGACCTCCTCCGACGAGGAGTACTCCAGGTACCTGCCACCGGTGTACTCGACACCGAGGTTGAGCCCGCGCACGGCCAGCCCGAGGCCCACGACGAGCAGCACGACCAGCGATCCCACCAGCCAGCGGCGGTGCCGCCGGTAGAAGTCGGGCGACCGCCGCTCGAACCACTGGCGGACCCGACCGATGCTGGCGATACCGCTGATCGCGGGCTTCCTCGCCACCACACCCCGGAAGGTGAGCTGCTGCAGGACCCGGCTGAGCACGAAGGCGCTGAACATCGAGACCGCGACACCGACGCTGAGGGTGACGCCGAAGCCCCGCACCGGGCCAGCGGCCAGGGCGAACAGCAGCGCCGCCGCCAACAGGGTGGTGATGTTGGAGTCCGCGATCGCGGTGAGCGCGCCCCGGAACCCGCCCGTCACGGCGTTCTGCATCCGGCGGACCGGGGACTTGGTGCCCGCTCCCGCCGCGTACTCCTCCCGGGACCGTTCGTAGATCAGCACGTTCGCGTCCATCGCCATACCGATGGCGAGAACGAAACCCGCCAACCCGGGGAGGGTGAACGTCGCGCCGATCGCGAGCATCAGCCCGTAGGCGATCGCCGTGTACCCGGCGAGCGCGATGGTGGCGATGAGACCGGCCATCCGGTACACGACCAACAGGAAGAGACCGGTCAGCGCGACACCGATGATCGAGGCCATCACGCTGGCGTCGATCGCGTCCTGCCCCAGGGTGGGGCCGACGGTCCGCTGCTCCACGACCTCGACCTGGACGGGCAGCGCGCCGTCGCTGATCAGCAGGGCCAGCTGGTTGGACTCCTCCTCGGTGAAGTCACCGGTGATCTGCGTGGTCCCCCCGGTGATACCGACGTTGCAGCGCACGTCCGGCGTCACCTGGGGAGCGGAGATGATCTCGTTGTCCAGGACGATGGCCACCCGCCGCGCGGGGTCACCGTTGGGCGCGCACGCGGCCTGGCCCGTGATGTCCGCCCACCCGCGGCCGTCGTGGAAGTCGAGGGAGACGTGCCAGCCGAGCCCCTGCTGGCCGTCCAGCCTGGCGGTGGCCCGGTTGATGGCCTCACCGGTCATCGCGGCCGGCGCGAGCTGGAGCCGCTGGCCGCTCTCGTCGGGCAGCACCAGTTCACCGGTCTGCTCCTGGTCGGAGTCCCCCTCCGGGGGGGTCGACTCCTCCGGAGGAGCCAGGCCGACGACGGGGTGGATCGTCAACTGGGCGGTCCGGCCGATCGTCTCCAGGGCCTCCTCAGGGTCCTGGACGCCCGGCATCTCCACGACGATGCGGTTGGAGCCGGACCGGATCAGGTTCGGTTCGGCCACTCCGAGGGAGTCGACGCGGCGGCGCAGCACCTCCAGCGTCTGGTCCATCGTCTCGTCGTCCAGGGTGCCCCCGGGGGCCTCCTCGGCCTCCAGGGTGATCTGGGTGCCGCCCTGGAGATCGAGTCCGAGCCGGGGCTCGGTCGTGAGCAGCATGGTCCCCGCGCCGAGCAGCACGAGGAGGGCGAGCAGTCCTCGGAGGAGGAGCGAACGTTGGTCCGAGGAGCGGGTCGAGCGGGTGGAGCGGGGTGGTGGCACGGTGTGGTCTCCACTGCGGTGGGCGCACGACGGCTGGTGTCGCCACGTGCTGGGGTGACGGGGGCGGCGGTCGCCGTCCCTCCGGACGCCTCAGTGCCGTGCCACCCCGGGCGGTCCCCGGCCGGTGCTCATGCCGTCCGCGCCGGGACGGGCCGGAACCCGCGGCGGGGACAGACGGGGGAGGTGGGCGGTGAACGGAGCCCGACCCAGTAGCGGAGCGCCACCGTCCAGCACGGCGGGATCACGGGTGGGCCCGGTCTCCCCGACCGCCTGGTGGGCGAACGCGGCGAACGCGGCGAACGCGGCGCGGGCGGGCACCGGTCCGCCGGACCCGGTCCGGGTCGCGCGAGGGCCGGTCCGTTCGTGCTGGTTGGCCGGGTCCGCGCGCAGCGCGTGCGACACGCCGCCGGCCGGGCCGGTCCCGCCCGCGCCGGGCCGGGCGGCGGCGGGGGCCGCCAGTCCCACCAGCGTGCACAGCGCACCCACGAGCACCATGCCCGACCACGACAGGAAGCGGCCCGGGCGTGCGCTCATGCGTGCTCCCTGGGTCGCCGTCAGTGGTCGCGCGGAGTGTATCGGGACCACGGGGGGTGTCCAGTAAGCCGGAAGGACCCTTCGCGTGCCGTCCACCGCACGGCCGTTGGGGTCGGGACGCCCTCGCGAGCCACCGCCCGCGCCATCACCCGGAGCGACCAGTCGGGACCGACAGCGATCTCCCGCCGGACGCGCCCGTCGCGTGGATGACGGGGCATGACAAGATCCACCAGTGCGCTTCTTCGCCGATCTGCACATCCATTCCAAGTACTCGCGGGCCTGTAGCCGCGACTGCGACCTCGAGAACCTGGCATGGTGGGCCCGGCGCAAGGGCCTCCACCTCGTCGGGACCGGCGACTTCACACATCCTCGCTGGTTCGAGCACCTCCGGGACACCCTCGAACCCGCCGAACCCGGGCTCTTCCGCATCAGGCCGGACCTGGACCGGGACATCCTCCGCCGCCTGCCGGCCTCCTGTTCCTCGCCGGTCCGATTCCAGCTGTCGGTGGAGATCTCCACCATCTACAAGGCGGGCGAGCTGACCCGCAAGGTCCACCACCTGGTGTACATGCCCGACTTCGCCGCGGCTGAGGAGTTCAACCGCCGGCTGGGCAGGATCGGCAACCTCGGTTCCGACGGGAGGCCCATCCTGGGCCTGGACTCGCGGGACCTGCTGGAGATCGCGCTGGAGAGCGGCGACGGCGCCTACCTGGTGCCAGCCCACGTGTGGACGCCCTGGTTCGCGGTGCTGGGCTCCAAGTCGGGGTTCGACACGGTGGACGAGTGCTACCGGGACCTCGCGCCGCACGTCTTCGCCCTGGAGACCGGCCTCTCCAGCGATCCCGCCATGAACTGGACGGTCTCGGGACTGGACCGCTTCCAGCTCGTCAGTAACTCCGACGCGCACTCGCCTCCCATGCTCGGACGGGAGGCCACCGTCTTCGACACCGAACTGGACTACCACGCGGTGCGCCGCGCCATGGAGACGGGCGACGGACTCGCCGGCACCGTCGAGTTCTTCCCCGACGAGGGCAAGTACCACCTGGACGGACACCGCAAGTGCGGGGTCCGGTGGACACCCGACCAGACCAGGGAGCACGGCGGGACGTGCGGTGTCTGCGGTCGGCCCGTCATGGTCGGCGTGTCGAACCGGGTCGCCCAGCTCGCCGACCGGCCGGCCGGGCACCGGCCGGAGAGGGCGACGCCCTTCCGGAGCCTGGTCCCCCTGCCGGAGATCATGGGGGAACTGCTCGGCGTCGGGCCCAAGAGCAAACGGGTGCTCGGCGAGATCGCGGAACTCACCGGCCTGTACGGACCGGAACTCGCCATCCTCGACGAGGTGCCCGTCGACGAGCTGTCCGCGCGGTCGACCCTGCTCGGTGAGGCCATCGCCAGGCTGCGCCGAGGCGAGGTGATCCGTGACGGTGGCTACGACGGCGAGTACGGGGTCATCCGGCTCTTCGAACCCGGCGAGCTCCGGCGCGACCGGGAACGGCACACCCCCGCCCTCTTCGACGCCGAGCCGACCCCCGCCCCCGTGCGGGCGAGGCCGGGAACCGTGCCCGGTGGAGCCCACGCGGCGACCACCGCCGGGGCCCCCGGTGTTCGGGGAGGGGCGTCGACCCCGCAGCCGACCACCGCCGCCGCGCCGGACGGCGCCGTGGAGGGGACCCCCGTGGCGGCGGAACAGTCCGACGGCCCACTGGCGGGGCTGGACCCGGACCAGCTCCGCGCCGCCGGTGCCCCGGCGGGACCCCTGCTCATCGTCGCCGGTCCGGGAACCGGCAAGACCCGCACCCTGACCCGCCGCATCGCCCACCTGTGCGCGCGGGGCGTACCACCCGAACGAGTCCTCGCGATCACCTTCACCAGGAGGGCTGCCGAGGAGATGGCGGAGCGGTTGGCCGACCTCGTCGGCGACGCGGCCCGCGCCATGGCGGTGACCACGTTCCACTCGTGGGGTCTCCGGCTGCTCCGCGAGTTCCCGCAGCGGTTCGGGCTCACCCCCGACTTCGCCGTCGCCTCCGAGCAACGACGACTCGAGGTGGTCGGCACCCTCACCGGAGACGCCCGCGGCGCGCGGGCCGTGCTGGGCGAGCTCTCCCGTCTCCGGAGGTCCGGGTGCGTGCCGACGGGCACCGCCGCCGTCACTCCGGGCGAGGACGGTGCCGGGACGCCCCCCGAGGTCGGCGCGCCCAGCGGGGAGCCGGATCCGGAGCTGGTGGAGCTCGCGACCCGCTACCTGGGGGTGCTGCGCTCCCACGACCTCGTCGACCTCGATGACCTGGTCGCCCTGCCCACCGAGCTGCTGGAGTCCGACGCCGACCTGCGCTCCCTGGTCCGTGCCCGGCATCCGTGGGTCTCGGTCGACGAGTACCAGGACGTCGACGAGGTGCAGTACCGCCTGCTGCGGGCGCTGGTGCCCCCCGAGGGGAACCTGACCGCGATCGGTGATCCGGACCAGGCCATCTACTCCTTCCGGGGGGCCGATGTGCGCTTCTTCCTCCGGTTCCAGGAGGACTTCCCCGGTGCGAACACCGTGTCGCTGACCAGGAACTACCGCTCCAACCGGCACATCGTCGCCGGGGCGCTCCAGGCGATCGCCCCGACCACGCTGGTCCCCGGACGAGCCCTGCTCCCCTCGGCGGCGCTCCCCGCGACGAGGATCGGCCTGCACCAGGCCGGGGACGAGCGCGCCGAGGCCTCCTTCGTGGCCAGGACCATCGATGCCCTCCTCGGTGGTTCGTCGTTCCACTCGCTCGACTCCGGGCGGGCCTCCGGTGAGGGCGACGAGGGGCTGGGCTTCTCCGACATCGCGGTGCTCTACCGCACCGACGCCCAGGCCTCGGCCGTGGTCGAGGCGCTCACCGTCGCCGGCGTCCCCTTCCAGAAGCGGTCGCACGACCGGTTGCGGGAACGGCCCGGCGTCGCCGAGCTGGTGGCCGAACTGCGGTACGTCCCGCCAGCTCCCCCAGGCGGCGGAGGCCCGGTGACCGTGCTCGACCGGCTGCGGCGCGCGGCCGACCGGCTGGCCGCTCGCGTCCCGGTGGGTGAGCGCGCCGAGCGGCTGGTCCTGCTCGACACGGCGGTCGACCTGCTGCGAGGACTGGCCGCACGCTGCGGGGCGGACCTGGATCGCTTCCGGGACGAACTGGCACTCGGAGTGGAGGTCGACACGCTCGACCCGAGGGCCGACCGGGTCGCGTTGCTCACCCTGCACGCCGCGAAGGGGCTCGAGTTCCCCGTCGTGTTCCTCGTCGGATGTGAGGACGGGCTGTTGCCCCACCGCCTTCCCGGCACACCACCGGGGGAGCAGGACCCGGCGGCGCTCGCGGAGGAACGACGGCTGTTCTTCGTGGGCATGACCCGGGCCCAACGCCACCTCTACCTGAGTTCGGCCGCGAACCGGTTCCGCCACGGCGCCAGCCGGCCAGGGGTGCCCTCGCCCTTCCTGTCCGCCCTCGACGGTGGGGTGTACCAACGCATCGGGCAGGCTGGCCCGAAGGCCAGCCGGCCGGCGCGTCAGCTCCGACTGCTCTGATCGCCGCGAACGGGGGCTGCCTCGCCCCCGGCCAGGCTCTTCTCGAACCAGTGGTCGGAGTACGGGGCGTTCGAGTAGGCCGGGATCTCCCGGAACCCCCGGCTCGTGTAGAGCGAGCGCGCCTCGACGAGATCGGCACGGGTGTCGAGTCTCATCCGGGTGGCGCCGAGATCCCGGGCCGCGTCCTCCGCGGCCGAGAGCAGCCGCGCGCCCAGGCCCCGTCCCCGGTGGTCGGGCAGGACGAACAGGCGTGTGAGTTCCGCGGTCAGCGGGTCGAGCACCCGGACCCCGACGCACCCGGCCGTCGTCCCCGCCCACCGGGCGAGGAGGAACTCGCCGTGCGGGGGAGTGAGGTCGTCGCTGGGCTCGTCGGCGAGTGCCGTCTCCCATTCGGCGGTGGTGGCGGGACGACCCCGCCGGACCAGGAAGTAGCGGTCGACGATGTCCCGATAGTAGGTGCGCGACACGGCCACCGATTCGGCCGCCCGGACGTCCTGCGGCTGGATGACCCACCGTGCGGGGCCGGCGGGAACGCTGCTCATGCCGTCATTCTCGCGCCTCGCCGGCGCCGAGGGGAGATCACCCCGCACCGGCTCCCGCCAGGGGGCCTGGCCAGCCCCGACGGGGGCCGATCGCCGCGCTGGCACGCGGTGGGCCGGTCCTCGCCACGCCCGACTCGCGGGTCGTGGTCGATCGAACCGGATGGTGGCCTCGCGGACCCTTCTCCGCAGGTCGGACTGGCCCTCACCCCGTACGGTGACGACGCCGCGCCCACAGATTCCCCCGTTAGGCCGCTACCCGTCACGGAGCCGCGTGCTAACCTTGCACTCGGTTGCTGTTGCAGTTCCTCGCATGTTCTTGGACGCCCGCGGAGCCACATTGCGGGCGTTTTTTGTACGTGGGCCCCGGTCCATGACGGGGGACGGTCACAACCAGGGAGCCGCGCAGTGCGGTTCTCGATAACGTCCCTCACAAGGAGACACAGTTCATGGCTCAGGGCACCGTCAAGTGGTTCAACTCGGAGAAGGGCTTCGGCTTCATCGCCCAGGACGGGGGACCGGACGTGTTCGTCCACTACTCCTCCATTGACACCCAGGGGTTCCGCACGCTGGAGGAGAACCAGCGCGTGGAGTTCGACATCACCCAGGGGACCAAGGGCCCGCAGGCCGAGCGCGTCCGTCCGCTGAGCTGAGGTGTGACCACCGTGTGCCCCGGCGAGTCTCCACTCGCCGGGGCACACGTCTACTGATGGTCGTCCGTCGTAGGGTCGTGGTGTGCGTCGGGAGAGTCACCAGGGGAGTGCTGTGAAACGCAGGATGGATCTGGGAGCGGTTCGTTTTCGACTCCGCGTGACCTGGCACCGCAAGGTGATGCTCACGCTCACGGGATCCACGCCTCGGAGCTGCCGGGTGGATGTCGGCCTGCACCAGGTCGTCGTGCGAGCGGGGCGGTTCTTCCGCACCGCGTTCCCGCTCGGCGCCGTGCAGGCGGTGCGGGTACTGCCGCACCACAAGGCACCCGGGGCGGACATGCGCTCCCGGGACGGCGTGCGCCTGCTGGGTGCGCGGACCTCGGTGGTGCAGATCCTCCTGGAGGCTCCGGCGCACGCCCGGCGCCTCGGCCGGCGGGTGGCGGTACGTCGGCTCACCCTCTCCGTGGACGACCCCGGGCTGCTCAAGACGGTGTTGAGCAACCGGGGCAACCGGTGGCGGCGCCAGGAGTGGTCCGCCAACTGAGACGGGGTGGGCTGACCCGCGCCTCGGGCTCCCCCAGGGGTGCGGCGAACACGGCTCGTCCCGCCTCGCGCGTACCGTCCAGCGCGCCTCCTGCCCGCCCAGCCCTTCGGTCGCGGTGGCCTTCCCCCGGCATCGGCCGGGGGGTTGCGGCCCTCCGGCCCCGGGTAGCCCTGGTGCGAGGTCCCGCCACTGGCGGGCCGTCGCGTCGACGGTGCGGGCCGGGCGCGGGACGACGAGGACCGGGGCGAGGGGAGACGGCTCATGGACCTGCTCACGGCGCACGGCAGGGCGATGGCGGAGTTCGACCGACGGGTCCGGCAGGTGACCCCCGACCAGTGGACCAACGCCACTCCCTGCACGGAGTGGACGGTGCGGGACCTGGTGAACCACATCGTCACCGAGCAGCGGTGGGCACCGGTCCTGCTCTCCGGGGCCACCGTCGCGGAGGTCGGGGACCGCTTCGACGGGGACCAGCTCGGTCCCGATCCCGTGGCGTCCTGGGCGGAGGCCTCGGCCGCCGCCCGCGAGGCCTTCCGCCGGCCCGGGGTGCTGGAGGGGCGGGTGAGCGTCAGCTCCGGATACCTCCCGGCGAGTGAGTACGGCTGGCAGATGACCTCCGACCTCGCGATCCACGCGTGGGACCTGGCCAAGGGGATCGGTGTCGACACGACCTTGGACTCCGGGTTGGTCGAGGCGGTGGACGACGTCATCCGTCCCGAGATCGACGACTGGGACGCCGCCGGCATCTACGCGCCCCCGGTGCCCGTGTCCCAGGCATCGGATCCCCAGGCGCAGCTCCTCGGACTTGTCGGACGTCACCCCTAGCATCGCCGTGGAACGCGGACGACGGGAAGGAACGCGCCAGTGGAGACGACGGATCTCGCGATGCGCTACGACCGGTGGCTGACCGGGTTGTGGCAGGCCCCACCGGAGCGGATGGCCGGGTTGGCGCGGGAACTGTTCACCGAGGACGCGGTGGGGCACTGGTCCCGGGGCGACGCCCACGGCCCCGAGGGCATCGCGGCGAACGTCCGCGAGACGACGGCGTTGTTCGACGAGGTCAGGACGGAGCTCCTGGTCGGCCCCGTCGTCGACGGGGCGCTGGTGTCCGCGGTCTGGCGCTTCTCCGGACGCGTGCGGGCCGGGGTTCCTGGCGTGACCGCCGAGCCGGGTGGCCTCGTCACCTTCACGGGCGCGGACATGTTCCGGGCCGTCGGCACCCGGTTCGCCGAGTACTGGCCGCACGGTGACGCGTTGAGCTGCCTGTCCCAGCTGGGGCTGGTCCGGATGACGACGCCCTGATCCGGGCCGGGCTCGCCTCACCGTCCGGTTCGGCCGCGCTGGTCCGCCTCGGGCGGGGTTCGCCTGCTGGACGGCTTCGGGATCAGGGAGGGGACAGCAGCGTCAGCACGCCGACGTCGGCGTCGAGGCTCACCGGTACGTTCAACGGAACGGTCACCTGGTCGGCGCAGTGCCCGAAGCCCACCTCCCACGCCACCGGGACGCCCAGCGGTTCCAGTCGGTCGGCGAGGACGTCCCGCACCCGCTCCGGCGGGTCGCACCGCTCCCAGGACCCGAGCGCCACTCCCGCCACCGCGTCGAACCACCCCGCCGCGAGGAGCTGGGTGAGCATTCCGTCGAGGCGGTAGGGCTCCTCGTCGATGTCCTCCAACAGCGCGATCGCGCCGTCCGGGGGCCGGGGGACGTCGGGTCGGTCGAGGCTGGCCGCGAGCAGGCTGAGCGTCCCGCCCCAGCTGGTACCGCTGGCCCGGCCACCCCGGATCGGCATCCCGGAGCCCCGGCCGAGTGGGCCCAGCTCGTCGGGGGCGAACAGGACCTGGTGGAGGTGTTCCCGCGCGGCCGGCTGGTCCACGAAGTAGGTGCTGCCGACCATCGGGCCGAAGAGCGAGGCGACCGGGAGGCGGGCGCCCAGCGCGGCGTGCAGCGCGGTGATGTCGCTCGACCCCACGAGCAGGCGGGGCGTGTGGCCCTCGACCCGGTCCCAGTCGAGATGGCTCAGGGTGCGGGCCGAGCCGTAGCCGCCGCGGGCGCAGAGGACGGCGCGGACGCCGCGGGCGGACAGCGCCCAGGTGAGGTCGTCGGCCCGCTGGGCGTCGTCGCCGGCGAGGTAGTCCAGCACCGGGTGGCGGCGCAGGACGTGCCGGCCGAGCGAGACCTCCAGTCCCCAGTCCCGGAGCGTCGTCAGCCCCCGGTCCAGGGTCTCCTCGGCCACCGGGCCGGCCGGTGCCACCACGGCGACGCGGTCGCCGGGCCGCAGTGGCCGGTGCGGCCAGGTCCTCCCGTCGGCCGTCACCGCTGGATCTCCAGCTCCGGGACGTCGGCCGCCTCGAATCCGAGGACCTGCCCGTAGAAGGACAGTTCGGCCTGGAGGACGGCGCGGATGGTGTCCGCCCGGCGGAACCCGTGCTGTTCCCCGGCGAAGGCGAGGTAGGCGTGCGGCACGCCGTGCTCGGCCAGGGCGGCGACGAAGCGCTCGCACTGGTCGGCGGGGCAGATCTCGTCCTCCAGTCCCTGGAGGACCAGCAGCGGGGCCAGCATCTCCTGCACCCGGTTGACCGGTGCCCGTTGCCGGTACCGTTCCCGCTGCTCGGGGTAGGGCCCGACCAGGCCGTCCAGGTAGCGGGACTCGAAGTCGTGGGTCCCCCCGTTCGCCCACCCCTCGAGGTCGAGGACGGGGTACATCGCGGTCCCGCAGCGGTAGGTGTCGACGCAGGTGAGGGAGGAGGCCGTGGTCCACCCGCCCGCGCTGCCACCCCGGATCGCGATCCGGTCGGGGTCGGCGATGCCCTCCGCCCCCAGCGCCCGGGCCACGGTCGCGCAGTCGCCGACGTCGACGACGCCCCAGTTCTCGCGGAGCCGTTCCCGGAACTCACGCCCGTAGCCGGTGGACCCGCCGTAGTTCACCGCGACGACCCCGATGCCCCGGCTGGTGAAGTAGGCGAAGTCGATGTCCAGCACCGGCGAGACCCGGCCGGTCGGCCCACCGTGCGCGTGGACCAGGAACGGGGGGAGTTCGTTGTCCGCCGCGGCGAAGTCGGGGTTGCGGGGGCGGTAGAGGTAGGCGGGGATCCGCTCGCCGTCCGGACCGGTGAAGGTCCGTTCCTCCGGTACCGGCAGGTACCGCTCGTCGGGCAGGGTGCCCGGTGTCGCGGTGAACCGCCGCACGCGTCCGGAATCCGGGTCGACCGCGACCACCGCCCGTCCGTGCCGGGGTCCGGCGGCGACGCCGAGGACCTCCCCGGTGCGGACCGCGAGCGTCGGCCCCCAACTGGGCAGTGAGCTCCCCACGTCCACGGGGAGACCGGTCAGTTCTCCCGTGTCCGAGTCCAGCAGGGCGAGCGCACCGGACCGCAGCACCGCGAAGCGGCCGTCCCCGAGGTCGGCGAACCAGCGGGCCCCGACCTGCCAGAGCGGGCCGCCCAGCTCCTCCCGGACGGAGCCCAGGTTCTTGCGGGTGCCGTCCAGTTCCACTCGGAAGAGGTTCCACCAGCCGTCCGGGTCGGTGGAGACGGTCAGCGCGTCGGCGGACGCCCACTCCGCCTGGCACACGGACTCCCCGTCGTCACCGCACAGGACCCGGTGCTCCGACAGCTCGCCGGACTCGTCGATGTCCGCGACGCACAGCTCAGTGCCGTCCCAGGGCATGGCAGGGTGGTTCCAGCCGATCCAGGCGGCGTGACGCCCGTCCGGGCTGGGGCGTGCCCCGGTCATGAAGTGGTGGCTGGCCGCGAGGACGCGGACGCCGCCCGGATCCTCACCCGCGGCGCCCGTGACCGGAAGGGCCACCAGGTCGCGGCGGATGTCCGTCCGGCCCTCCCCGGTGACCTCCTCCCGGACGCACCACACCTCGTCGCCCCCGGGACCCGCCGCCAGGTCGCCGTACCGGAACCCGTGTTCGATCTCGGGTGCCGGGGAGATCGCCCGGGGTTCGGCGGCGGGATCGTCCAGCTCGAGGAGGTAGACGCGCTGGTCGGCCCAGTGCGTGAAGGCGAGCAGATCGCGACCGTCCCGTTCGAACACCACCCAGGGCCGGCCGCCGTACTCGTGCAGCCGGTTGCGCACGTTCCACGGCGCACCGAGCACTTCGCGGGCGTCGCCCGGCGTGTTCGCTCTCAGCAGAGCGACCCGGCCGCCCTCGGCGGGACGGCTCTCCGTCCACCACACCTGCTCCCGGTGGGTGTCGGCGAGCAGCGGACCACCGCCGGCCGCCGCGGCATCGTCCGCGCTGATCGGAGAGGTCCAGGTGCCGTAGCGGGAGATCGTTACCACATTCGGACCTTATCCCGGAGTGGCCGGGGAGGGGGAGAAGCTGAAAGCGTGTTGATTGATCAGCATGTGGGGGAGGGCGCTGCCGTCCGAATCCCGGTGGCCTAGTGTCGGAGGTGTCATGGCTCGTGTCATTCACGTATTCCGTCAGCCCGACCGCTTCGTAGCAGGCACGGTCGGGCAGCCCGGCGAACGCATGTTCTACCTCCAGGCGTCCGAGGACGTCAGGCAGATCAGCGTTCAGCTGGAGAAGCAGCAGGTGTCGGTGCTCGCCGAGCGCATCAGCGCGCTCCTGGAGGAGGTGGTCCGCCGCTTCGACGCGGAGGTACCGCCGGACGCTCCCGAGGAGTCCATCGACACGGAACCCCTCGAGGTGCCGGTGGAGGAGGAGTTCCGCGTCGGCACCATGGGGTTGGGTTGGGACGCCGAGACCCACGCCGTCGTGATCGAGTTGTTGGCGATCACGGAGGAGGAGGTCGACGAGTCCGTGGTACTCGACGACACCGAGGAGGGGCCGGACGCCGTCCGGGTGTTCCTCACCCCTCTCCAGGCCAGGGCGTTCGCGGCCCGGGCGGAGCGAGTGGTGAACGCGGGGCGGAAGCCCTGCCCGCTCTGCGGGGAGCCCCTCGACCCGGCCGGTCACATCTGCCCGAGGCAGAACGGCTACCGACGGGGCGACCCGGCGCTGCCGGGGTTGTAGAACGGCTCGGCGAGGTGGGGGTTGACGAGGCCGACGCCCTGGCACTGCTGGAGCGGGGTGACCTCGAGGTGCGCGGCCGGATGGTCGACGCCTCGAACGCCACGCTCTTCTGCGAGGTCAGCGCGGACGGCGTGACGGCGAGTTGCGTCTACAAGCCGGTACGGGGCGAGCGCGCCCTGTGGGACTTCCCCGACGGGACGCTGGCCGGCCGGGAGGTGGCCACCTACCTGCTCTCCCGGGCGGCGGGCTGGGACCTGGTGCCACCGACCGTGCTGCGGGAGGGGCCGCTGGGCCCCGGCATGGCGCAGCTGTGGATCGAGACCACCCCCGAGGACGCCCTCGTGGACGTCGTGCCCCCCGACCGGCTGCCGGAGGGATGGCGGGCGGTGCTCCACGCCCACGATCGCTTCGGTGACCCCGCCGTGCTCGCCCACGCCGACCACCCCCGGCTGCGCACGATGGCGGTGTTGGACATCGTGGCGAACAACGCCGACCGCAAGGGTGGTCACGTGTTGCGGGCCACCGACGGCGCCGTCTACGGGGTCGACCACGGGATCTGCCTGAACACGGAGCACAAGCTGCGCAGCGTGTTGTGGGGTTGGGTCGGGGAGCCGCTGTCGGAGGAGGTGCGGGAGGACCTCCGGCGCCTGGGCTCGCTCCTCGACGGGAGCCTCGCCCCCACGCTGGGCACGCACCTGACCCGCAAGGAGGTCCTCGCGGTGGGACGGCGGACGGCGCAGCTGCTCGCGGCCCCGGTCTTCCCCGGGCCCAGCGGTGACTGGCCGCCCATCCCGTGGCCGGTGTTCTGAGCGTCACCGCGCCCGCCGCTGCCGATGGGTGAGCGGGGGGCCTGGCGTCGCGAGCCGGTGCCCCTCGTCGGTCAGCCGTGTCCGGATCCGCTGGCTGGCCGGCCGGGGAGGTCCGGATCCCCGGTGGGCTCGGGGTCCGGTGGGAGTGGCGGCGGGGTGCCCGCCCCGCCGAGCGCGCCGATCAGGCGGAGCAGTTGGTCCCGGAACGTCTGGTAGTCCGCCAGCCCTCGGAGCACGGCGGGGTCCGACCGCTCGGCCTCCAGCGCCTCCTCGTGCACCGCCAGCCCTTGCGCGGTGGGTGTCACCAGCATCCGCCGCCGATCCCGTTGGTCGGCGGCCACGCGCACGTACCCCGCGCGGCGCAGTCCCTCCACGGTCCTGCTCATCGTCTGGTCGGTGACCTTGCACCGGCGGGCCAGTGGTCGTTGGGGGGACGGGCCGTCCTCACTGAGCACGTGGAGGGCGATCAGGCCGGCGTGTGTGAGTCCCCGCGTGCGGAGGTACTCCTCCCAGGAGCTCTCCACCAGCCGCGCGGCGACCGAGAGCAGCCGTCCCGTTGGCCAGCTCGACACCGCGCCACCCGGATCGTCAGGGGGACCATCCGGCGAGGGTGGTGTGTGGGGCGTCACGTTCACGGACCTCCAGATCTGAATTGTTCAGCTAGCTGAGTAATACTTCCGGTCGTACTGGTCGGCGGCCGGAGGGCGCACACGTCCCGCCGCCGAACGCCCAAGCCTACGAAGCCCGACGACGGGCGGACGGGATGAGTGAGACGCCGATGAGCCCGGCAGGACCCACCAGGCCCTCCCATGACGAGCGGACGACTCGGAGAACCCGACTGCGCTGGTTGCTCCCCGCGTTGCTGATCCTGGGCTGGCTCGGGGTCGTCACGATCGCCGGCCCCTACGGTGGTCGGCTCTCCGAGGTGCAGCAGAACGACTCGGCCGCGTTCCTCCCCGAGACCGCCGAGTCCACCGAGGTGGCCGCGTTCCAGCGGGAGATCTCCGGCGACCAGCCCCTGCCGGCGGTGGTGGTCGCCGAACGTGACGGGCGGCTGACCGACGCCGACCTGGCCTTCCTCGGTGAGCGGTCCGAGGAGATCGCCGTCATGGACGGGGTCGACGCGCCACCCAGCCCACCCATCCCCTCCGAGGACGGCCACGCGGCTCGCCTGTTCGTCCCCCTGGCCAACGGCGGCGACGCCGAGCCGAAGGAGGTGGTCGAGGACATCCGACGGCTGCTGGCCGAGGACCGCCCGGACGGGCTGGACATCCACCTCACCGGACCCGCGGGCATCATCGCCGACCTCACCGCCGCCTTCGCCGGCATCGACGGCCTCCTGTTGCTGGTCGCCGCCGGCGTCGTGGCGGTGATCCTCGTCATCGTCTACCGCAGTCCCCTGCTCCCGCTGACCGTGCTCGTGTCGTCCACCTTCGCACTCGTGGTCGCGGTCGTCGTCGTCTACTTCCTCGCGACGAACGGGTGGGTCACCCTCAACGGCCAGAGCCAGGGCATCCTGTTCATCCTCGTCTTCGGCGCCGCGACGGACTACGCCCTGCTGCTCGTCGCCCGCTACCGGGAGGAACTGGGCTCCACCGAATCCACCTGGACGGCGATGCGCCGAGCGTGGCGCGCCACCGTCGAGCCCGTGCTCGCCTCGGCCGGGACCGTCATCGCCGGACTGCTCTGCCTGCTGTTCAGCGACCTCAGCTCGAACAGCAGCCTCGGTCCCGTCGCCGCGGTGGGCATCGCGGCCTCGGTCCTGGCCGCGCTGACCTTCCTCCCGGCCGCGCTCGTCCTCCTCGGGCGCCGGGCCTTCTGGCCCTTCCGGCCCGAGGCCGGTGCCATCGGCCGCCGAGGACTCTGGCAGCGCATCGCCGACATGGTGGCCGCCCGGCCGAGGCGTTTCTGGGTCGGGACGACGCTCGTGCTGCTGGTGGGCGCCGCCTTCATGCCCCAGCTCCGCGCCACCGGGACCTCCGAGACCGAGGTCTTCCTGACCAGCGTCGAGTCCGTCGCAGGCGAGGAGGCGCTGGCCAGGCACTTCCCCGGCGGGTCCGGGCTCCCCACGGTCGTCGTGACCGAGGCGGACCGGCTGGACGAGGTGCTCGCGGCGACCGAGTCCGTCGACGGCGTCTCCGAGGTCTCGGTACTCGGCGCGACGGACCCGTCGGCGCCGCCCTCGGGTCCCCCGGCGGACGGGCCGGCCGATCCGGTGGTCCTCGACGGGCGCGCCGCCGTGGAGGCCGTGCTGGACCACCCCGTCGACAGCGACGCCGCGGTGGACACCGTCCGGGAGCTGCGGGAGGTCCTCGCGGGGGTCGAGGGCGCCAACGCGCTCGTCGGCGGCCCGACCGCCAGCCAACTGGACACCCAGGAGACCGCCACCCGCGACCTCGTGGTGATCGTGCCGATCGTGCTGGTCGTGATCTTCGCGATCCTCGCCCTGCTGCTGCGGGCCCTCCTCGCCCCGTTGCTGCTCATCGCGACCGTGGTCCTCTCGCTGGCGGCGACCCTCGGCGTCGGGGCGCTGCTGTTCAACCACGTCCTCGACTTCCCCGGGGCCGACCCCTCGGTGCCCCTCTTCGCGTTCGTGTTCCTGGTGGCCCTGGGCATCGACTACAACATCTTCCTGATGACCCGGGTCCGGGAGGAGTCCGTGACCAAGGGCACCCGCGTCGGCACGGTTCGCGGACTCGCCGTCACCGGGGGAGTCATCACCTCCGCGGGACTCGTGCTCGCGGCGACCTTCTCGGCCCTGGTGGTGATCCCCCTGCTCTTCCTGGCGCAGCTGGCGTTCCTCGTCGCCTTCGGAGTGCTGGTCGACACCCTGTTGGTCCGGTCGCTGCTGGTGCCGGCGCTCACGCTCGACATCGGCAGCCGGGTCTGGTGGCCCTCCCGGCTGGCCAGCGGGCGAACGGAGGAGGCCGCCCCCGAGCCCGCTCCGACAGGGGAACAGGGCTGACCCACTCCCCGATCCCGGCGGCCCGGCGGTCACGTAACGTCACGACCGCTGGGCCGCCCGCGTCCGCCGACCGGCCGAGTGCGCACCACCGCCGCCGCCGGTCGGCGGAAGTCCTTACAGTCGGTTCCATGCAACCTTGGGCTACCACCCCGGTCCCGCGAACCCCGGGAACCCCGCGGCCGCTCCGCCTGTTCGACACCGCCTCCCAGGAGGTGCGCCCCACCGCCCCGGGGAGGACGGCCGGGCTCTACGTCTGCGGCATCACCCCCTACGACGCGACCCACCTCGGCCACGCCGCCACCTACCTGACCTTCGACCTCGTCAACCGGGTCTGGCGGGACAACGGCATCGACGTGACGTACGTGCAGAACGTCACCGACGTGGACGACCCGCTGCTGGAGCGCGCCGAACGCGACGGCGAGGACTGGGTGGTGCTCGGGCTGCGGGAGACGGCCCTGTTCCGGGAGGACATGGAGGCACTGCGAGTCCTGCCCCCCGCCCACTTCGTCGGCGCCGTGGAGGCGGTACCCGAGGTCGTGGAGGTGGTGGCCAAGCTGCTGGCCGACGGGGCCGCCTACCGGGCGGACGATCCCGAGTACCCGGACATCTACTTCGACCACCTCGCCACCGGCCGCTTCGGCTACGAGTCGAACTACGACGAGGTGACCATGGGCACGTTGTTCGCCGAGCGCGGGGGGGACCCCGACCGCCCCGGCAAGCGGCACCCGTTGGACGCGCTGCTCTGGCGCGCGGCGCGGCCGGGCGAACCCGCCTGGGACACCGAGCTGGGCCGTGGCCGCCCTGGATGGCACGTCGAGTGCTCCGCCATCGCCCTGAACCGGCTGGGCATGGGTTTCGACGTGCAGGGAGGGGGGTCGGACCTCGTCTTCCCGCACCACGAGTTCAGCGCCGCCCACGCCGAGGCCCTGACCGGGGAACACCCGTTCGCCCGCCACTACTGCCACACCGGCATGATCGGCCTCGACGGGGAGAAGATGTCGAAGTCCAAGGGCAACCTGGTCTTCGTCTCCCGGTTGCGCGCCGACGGGGTCGACTCCCGGGCCGTCCGGCTCGCGCTGCTGGCGGAGCACTACCGGTCCGACCGGTCCTGGACAGCCGACCTGCTGGCGGAGGCCGAGGCCAGGCTCGACCGGTGGCGCCGCGCGGTCGCCCTCGACGCCGGGCCCGGGGCCGGGGACACCCTCGACCGAGTGCGCACCTACCTCTCCGACGACCTCGACACACCGGCCGCGTTCGCGGCGCTGGACTCCTGGGCCGCCGAGGCCGCGGCGGGCGCGGGTGACGACCGGGACGCCCCCGGCCTCGTCGCCACCGCCGTGGACGCGCTCCTCGGGGTCGACCTCCGCGCCTGAGGGCCGCTGGGCTCCGGGCGGTCAGTAGCCGCGGCCGCCCGGAGCCGCCGCCTCCCACCCCTCGGGGGCCTCCGTGACGGCGGGGGCCTTGCGCAGCACGCCCTGGAGCATCGACGAGCCGTTGGCGAGGGTCTCCCGGAGCCTGCCGACCCTCGTGCCGCCCGGGTTGTCCCGCGCCGAGTCGTGCCCGACCCCCCACGCGTCGATGCCGGCGGCCCGGCACAGCGCCACCGCCCTCGGCAGGTGGAAGGACTGCGAGACGACGACGGCCTCCGACACCCCGAACACGTCGCTGGCCCGGACGCAGGAATCCCAGGTGGACAGGCCATCCGGGTCGAGCACCATGTCCCGCTCGCTCACCCCCAGCCGTGCCAGGTAGGCCCGCATCGTCCCCGGTTCGTCGTAACCGTCGGGCCCGGTGCTCCCCGAGAGCAGCAGGACGTCAACCCGACCCGACAGGTAGAGCCGCGCGGCCACGTCGAGGCGGCCGGCCAGCAACCGAGTGGGCCGTCCGTCCTCCCGCACACCAGCCCCCAGGACCAGCGCCACCGGCGCGGGTGGGACGTCCTCCGGTCCGCCGATGTGGCCGTGGCTGGAGCCGTGGGCCCAGACCGCCGGCACCCCGATCGTGACGACCGCCGTGATCGCACCGGCCACCAGCCAGCGTCGAGCGCGTCCCACCACGTCCTCCGTTCGTCGGCGGTCCCCGCACGGACAGACGCGTGGGGCGGCGGCGGGTTCCCTCGGCGCCCGGCGGGGTGCCATCCACCGCCGCGTCCACGCGGCCCTCCGGGCGCTGATCGCGGTCCCCTCGCCGCGGGTGGGCGTCGAGGGGGCTGGGGCGGCCAGCGCGGGTGCGTCGACCGCGTGCCCGGGTGTGGCACCTGGGCCGTCCGCGGTGCCGCGGGGCCGGTGGCCGGCGTCGCCGGCCGGGAGGTCAGCCGCCCTTGCTGGGCCCACCCCACCCGCCGCGGTGGCGGCGCTGGAGGTACCGCTCGAACTCGGCCGCGATGACCTCCCCGTTCGCCTCGGTGAGCGTGATCTCGTCCCCGCGCTCCTCCAACGCGCGGACGTAGTTCTTCACGTCCTCGTCCTCGTCGGCCATCTCGCTGACCGTCTCCTCCCATTCGGCGGACTGCTCGGGCAGGGTCCCGACCGGGACCTCGATGTCGAGCGCGTCCTCCACCCGCCGCAGGAGCGCCAGGGTCGTCTTCGGGGAGGGGGGCTGTGAGACGTAGTGCGGCACCGCGGCCCAGAACGACACCGCGGGGATGCCGGCCCGCACGCAGTAGTCGTGGAACACGCCCAGCACGCCGGTCGCCCCCTCGTAGCGGGAGCGGTCGAGCCCGAACCGGCTGGCGGACTCGGCGTCGTAGGCCGTTCCGGTGACCGGCACGGGCCGGGTGTGCGCCGTGTCCGCGAGCAGCGAACCCATCGTGACGACGGTGCTGATCCCGAGTCTCTCGATCACCGACACCAGTTCGGCGCAGAACCTGCGCCACCTGATGTTCGGCTCGATACCGTGCAGCAGTACCACGTCGTGGGACACCCCGGGGGGCCGGCAGACCGTGAAACGCGTGGTCGGCCACTCGACGCGTCGTGTTACACCATCGACCAGAGATAGAGTGGGCCTGGTCACAGTGAAGTCGTAGTACTCCTCGGGATCGAGTTCCGTCAGCGGGCTCGCGTCCCAGCTCAACTGGAGGTGCTCGATCGCGGCACTCGCGGCGTCACCTGCGTCGTTCCAGCCCTCGAATGCGGCCACCAGGACGGGATCGGTCAGCTTGGGCAGAGCGGGATTCGACTCGTCGGCGCCAGGATCGGGGTGGGTCACCGCGCCAGCCTACGGCCAACGGACGTGTTGGCAATCGTAGGCTGGTCCCATGTCGGACCGCGCGGTATCGCCCTTGCTCGCCGCCCTCCGTGACCGTGTCGTGGTGGCGGACGGCGCGATGGGCACGATGCTCCAGTCCTGGCCCCTCACCCTCGACGACTTCTCCGGCCTCGAAGGCTGCAACGAGATCCTCAACGTCACCCGCCCGGACGTCGTGCGCGCGGTGCACCGGGGCTACCTCGAAGCCGGAGCGGACGCGGTCGAGACCAACACCTTCG
The DNA here is from genome assembly GCF_002895405.1 of Actinoalloteichus sp. AHMU CJ021. Taxonomy (NCBI): domain Bacteria; kingdom Bacillati; phylum Actinomycetota; class Actinomycetes; order Pseudonocardiales; family Pseudonocardiaceae; genus Actinoalloteichus; species Actinoalloteichus sp. AHMU CJ021. The sequence goes on from NZ_CP025990.1 coordinate 5,290,049, forward strand.
GCGCCAACCTCGCCAACCTCGCCGAGTACGACATCACCGACCGGATCCACGAACTCGCCCTCGCCGGGGCGCGGCTGGCCAGGCAGGAGGCCGACGCCTTCAGCGAGACGGGCCGCCCCAGGTTCGTCCTCGGCTCGGTCGGCCCCGGGACCAAGCTGCCCACGCTCGGCCACGCCCGGTACGAGGTGCTGCGGGACGCCTACCAGCGGCAGGCCGCTGGCATGCTCGCCGGCGGGATCGACGCGGTCCTGGTCGAGACCTGCCAGGACCTCCTCCAGACCAAGGCCGCGATCATCGGAGCACGACGCGCGATGGACGCCGAGGGGATCACCGTGCCGGTGATCGCCCAGGTCACCGTGGAGACCACCGGCACCATGCTGCTCGGTACCGAGATCAACGCTGCCCTCGCCGCCCTGGAACCGCTGGGTATCGACCTGATCGGCCTGAACTGCGCGACCGGCCCAGCCGAGATGAGCGAACACCTGCGCCAGCTGGCGCGGCACTCCCGCATCCCGCTCTCGGTCATGCCCAACGCGGGGCTACCCGAACTCGGACCCAACGGCGCCGTGTACCCGCTCGGCCCGGAGGCGTTGGCCGAGGCCCTGGCCGGTTTCGTTCGCGAGTTCGGGGTCGGCCTGGTCGGCGGCTGCTGCGGTACCACGGGCGACCACATCTCCGCCGTGGTCGACGCGGTGCGCGACCTGCGGCCGGCCGACCGCGCGCCGCGCCCGGAGGCGGGGGTGGCCTCCCTGTACCAGGCGGTCCCCTTCCGGCAGGACGCCAGCGTCCTGATGGTCGGGGAGCGCACCAACGCCAACGGGTCCAAGGCCTTCCGCGAGGCCATGCTCGCCGAGAAGTACGAGGACTGCGTCGAGATCGCCCGCACCCAGACCCGGGAGGGCGCCCACCTCATCGACCTGTGCGTCGACTACGTCGGGCGGGACGGCGTCCAGGACATGACCGAGTTGGCGGGGCGCCTGGCCACCGCGTCGACCCTGCCGATCATGCTCGACTCCACCGAGCCGGAGGTGCTCCGCGCCGGCCTGGAGTGCCTGGGTGGGCGCTGCGCGGTCAACTCGGTCAACTACGAGGACGGCGACGGACCGGACTCGCGGTTCCAACGCATCATGCGGCTGGTCGCCGAGCACGGTGCCGCCGTCGTCGCCCTCTGCATCGACGAGGAGGGGCAGGCCCGCACCGCGGAGTGGAAGGTTCGCGTCGCCAGCCGGCTCATCGAGGACCTGACGGCCAACTGGGGCATGCGCGTCGGGGACATCATCGTCGACTGCCTCACCTTCCCCATCTCCACCGGGCAGGAGGAGGTGCGCCGGGACGCCATCGAGACGATCGAGGCGATCCGGGAGCTCAAGCGGCGCTACCCGGAGGTGCAGACCACCCTCGGCGTCTCCAACGTCTCCTTCGGTCTGAACGCCGCCGCCCGGCAGGTGCTCAACTCGGTGTTCCTGCACGAATGCGTCGAGGCGGGCCTGGACACCGCGATCGTGCACGCCAGCAAGATCCTGCCGATGGCTCGGATCCCCGACGAACACCGCGAGGTCGCCCTCGACCTGGTCTACGACCGGCGGCGGCCCGACTACGACCCGCTCCAGCGCCTGATGGCCCTCTTCGAGGGGGCTACCGCCTCCTCCACCCGTGCCTCCCGGGCGGAGGAACTGGCCGCGCTGCCGCTCTTCGAGCGCCTGGAGCGGCGCATCGTCGACGGTGAGCGCAACGGCCTGGAGGACGACCTCGACCTCGCCCTCGCGGAACGGCCGGCGCTGCGCATCATCAACGACACCCTGTTGGCGGGGATGAAGACCGTCGGGGAGCTCTTCGGCTCCGGCCAGATGCAACTCCCGTTCGTGCTCCAGTCGGCCGAGGTCATGAAGACCGCGGTCGCGCACCTGGAACCGCACATGGAGAAGGCCGACGAGGGTGGCAAGGGGCGCATCGTGCTCGCCACGGTCAAGGGGGACGTCCACGACATCGGCAAGAACCTCGTGGACATCATCCTGTCCAACAACGGCTACGAGGTCGTCAACCTCGGCATCAAGCAGCCCATCACCGCCATCCTCGACGCCGCCAGCGAACACCGCGCCGACGCCATCGGCATGTCCGGGCTCCTCGTCAAGTCCACGGTCATCATGAAGGAGAACCTGGAGGAGATGAACACCCGCGGCGTCGCCACCCGGTGGCCCGTGCTGCTGGGCGGAGCCGCCCTCACCCGGTCCTACGTCGAGAACGACCTCTCGGAGGTCTACCGGGGCGACGTGCGCTACGCGCGGGACGCCTTCGAGGGTCTCCGGCTGATGGACGCCATCATGGACCGCAAACGGGGTGGGACGGCCGTCGTCGACGAGGCGGAACAGGCGAGGATCGCCGAGCGGAAGGCCCGGCACGAACGGTCCCGCCGGATCGCCGAGGCCCGCAGGGCCAAGGCGGAGGCGGAGGAGGCGCAGGAGCCGACCGGGCGATCGGACGTGGCCACCGACGTCCCGCTGCCCACCGCGCCCTTCTGGGGCAGCCGGATCGTCAAGGGCATCCCGCTGGCCGACTACTCGGCCCTGCTCGACGAGCGGGCCACCTTCTTCGGGCAGTGGGGCCTGCGGGGCACCAAGGGCGCGGCCGGCCCGAGCTACGAGGAGCTGGTGGAGACCGAGGGACGGCCGAGGTTACGGTACTGGCTCGACCGGCTCTCCACGGAGAACATCCTGCAACACGCCGCCGTCGTCTACGGCTACTTCCCCTGCGTGGCCGAGGACGAGGACCTCGTGGTGCTCGCCGGACCAGACCCGGCCTCGCCCGAGGTCTGCCGCTTCACGTTCCCCCGGCAACGGCGGGACCGCCGGCTGTGCCTCGCGGACTTCTTCCGCCCCCGTGAGCTGGCGGCCAGCTCGGGACGGGTGGACGTCCTGCCCCTCACCCTGGTCACGATGGGCCAGCCCATCGCCGACTTCGCCAACGAGCTGTTCGCCGCCAACGCCTACCGCGACTACCTGGAGGTCCACGGGCTGGGCGTGCAGCTCACCGAGGCGTTGGCGGAGTTCTGGCACCAGCGCATCCGCCAGGAGCTGACCTGGGCCGACGGCAGGAGCGTGGCGGCCGAGGACCCGAGCGACGTCACCGAGTTCTTCCGGCTCGGATACCGGGGAGCCCGGTTCTCCCTCGGTTACGGCGCCTGCCCGAACCTGGAGGACCGCGCGAAGATCGCGGCCCTCCTGGAGCCGGAGCGGATCGGGGTCACCCTGTCCGAGGAGTTCCAACTGCACCCGGAGCAGTCGACGGACGCGCTCGTCGCGCACCATCCCGAAGCCAAGTACTTCAACGCCTGAGCGAAGCGCTCCCCGCCAGGGAGAACGAGGAGGAATTCCGTGAGTTCACCGTCCCAGATGGACGGCGCCAGCCGCCTGCCCGCCGCCGTGCTGTGGGACATGGACGGCACGCTGCTCGACTCCGAGAAGCTGTGGAGCATCGCCCTGGAGGAACGCGCCCAGGAGCTCGGTGGCCAGCTCAGCGCGGAGACCAGGGCGGCGATGGTCGGGTCGAACCTGACCAGGAGCATGGGGCTGCTGCTGGCGGACCTCGGACTGCCCGTCACGCCGGAGGCCACCGAGGCGAACGCGGCCTGGGTGATCGACCGGATGCGGGAGCTGTTCCGCACCCGGCTGCTCTGGCGGCCCGGAGCGGAGGACGCCCTCGCCGCCATCCACGCCTCGGGTGTCCCGATGGGGCTGGTGACCTCCACCGTCCGCACGGTCGCCGAGGTGCCCCTGGAGAACATCGGCTGGCACCACTTCAAGGCGGTCGTGTTCGGCGACGAGGTCACCCACAACAAGCCCCACCCCGACCCCTACCTGCGGGCCGCGCGCCTGCTGGGCGTCGACCCGGTCGAGGCGGTCGCCGTGGAGGACTCGCCGGCCGGTGTCGCCTCCGCCGTGGCGGCGGGGTGCACGGTACTGGTGGTGCCCTGCGAGGTCGACGTGGAACCGGGTGAGCGGCGAGTGCACCGCGCTTCGCTGGAGGGAGTGGACATCGAGGCGCTGGCGGACGTGCTGGCGGGTCGTGGCTGACGAGGGCTACAACGCCACCAACCCGGCGGAGGTGGGGGCGAAGCCGCAGCTCGACAGGTAGAAGCGCGCCAGGTCCGCCTCGAAGTCGACGTGCACCCACTGGCACCCCGACGAGCGGGCCCCGATGACGGCGGCGCGCACCAGGCCGGTGCCAACGCCGGCGTGGCGGTGGTCGACCGCGACCACCGTGTCCAGCAGGAAGGCGTGCCGGCCCCCGTCCCAGGCCACGTTCACGAAACCCACCAGGCGGTCGTGGTCGTGCGCGGTCACCCAGCCCAGGCTGTGCCGTTGGAGCCGTTCCGCCCAGCAGTCCGCCCGGCCGTCCGTGCCGAAGCCCTCCGCGTGCAGGGCGCGCAGCTCCTCGTCGCGCACCGGGGCGCGCCACCGGAAGTCGATCGGCACGACACGGAGTGTAGCCACGAGGGCCGCGGGGGGCACCACCCCAACCCGGTCCCCGCCCCGCCCCACCGGCGTCCCGCGTTCGACGCGGCCACCGTGCTCGACCGACCGGGTGCCCCGGGGGATGGACGTGCCGCCGGTCGCCCGGGCCGCCCCCGAGGTCGGCGTGTTCGCCGGAGGGGACGGGATGGTGGCGGCGGGACGAGGACCGGGACCGGGCCCGCACCCGGCGGAGGACGGGCTACCGACCCCGCTCCGGTGGTCCCCGCGCGGCGGCGACGGGCGGAACGACGCACCGATGACACCCACGGGCGGGAGGAAGTGCGAGGATGACACACCGTGAAGACGTTCGACCAGCTGTTCGCGCAGCTCACGGAGAGGGCGGCGGAACGCCCTGAGGGATCGGGAACGGTCGCCGCGCTCGACGCGGGCGTGCACGCGCAGGGCAAGAAGGTTCTCGAGGAAGCCGGGGAGGTGTGGATCGCGGCCGAGCACGAGTCGGACGAGCGCCTGGCCGAGGAGATCTCCCAGCTGCTCTACCGCGTCCAGGTGCTCATGCTCGGTCGCGGGCTGAGCACCGAGGACGTGTACCGCCACCTGTAAACCGAGCAGGAGACCCCGCATGCTGCGCGTCGCCATTCCCAACAAGGGCTCGCTGGCCGAGTCCGCCGCCGAGATGCTGGCCGAGGCCGGTTACCGCCGCCGCCAGGGCCCGAAGGACCTGACGGTCATCGACCCCACCAACGAGGTCGAGTTCTTCTTCCTCCGCCCCAAGGACATCGCGATCTACGTCGGAGCCGGCACCCTGGACATGGGGATCACCGGACGGGACCTCGCCCTGGACTCCGGTGCGCCGGTGCGCGAGCGGCTGGCCCTGGGCTTCGGCAAGTCCACCTTCCGCTTCGCCGCCCCGGCGGGGGCCGACTGGAAGGTGGAGGACCTGCACGGCCGGCGTGTCGCCACGTCCTACCCCCGGCTGGTGCGCGACCACCTCGCCGAAAGGGACATCGAGGCCGAGGTGATCCGACTCGACGGGGCCGTGGAGATCTCGGTGCAACTGGAGGTCGCGGACGCGGTCGCCGACGTCGTCGAGACCGGGACCTCCCTCCGCCAGCACGGCCTGGTCGCCTTCGGGGACCCGATCTGCGTGTCGGAGGCCGTCCTGCTGGAGGGTGAGTCCGCGCGGGACAGCCAGGACCGGGCCCAACTGGCCGCCCGGCTGCGGGGGGTGGCCCGAGCCCAGCAGTACCTGATGCTGGACTACAACTGCCCCGACCACCTGCTGTCGGCGGCGGTGGCCCTCACCCCCGGCCTGGAGTCACCCACGGTCTCCCCGTTGGCCGAGGAACGCTGGAACGCCGTGCGGGCCATGGTGCCCCGCAAGGATGCCAACAGCGTGATGGACCAGCTCTCCTCGCTCGGGGCCCGAGCGATCCTGGCCTCGGACATCCGTTTCTGCCGCCTCTAGGCCCGCGGCCGCGGCCCACGCGTCAGTCAACCCTGCCCAACGCGGTCTCCCCGCCCTCCCCGGCCAACGCCGACGGTTCCGGCCAGCCGGGGTAGGGCGGGGGAGTACCGCCGAAGGCGGGACAGCGCGCCCGGTGGTCGCACCAGTCGCACAGCCGGCTCGGGTTCGGCGGGAAGTCGCCGGTGCGACCCGCGCGGAGGATCGCCTGCCAGATCGCGTCCACCGTCCGCTCGAAGCGGCGGAGCTCCGCCTCGTCCGGCGTGTAGACGAGTGCCTGCCGGTCGGCCAGGTACATCAGCTTCAGCTGGGCCGGGACCACGCCCCGGAGCCGCCACAGCGCGAGGGCGTAGAACTTCATCTGGAACAGTGCCTTGGCCTCCCCGATCTGGCGAGGCGCCGCACCCGTCTTGTAGTCGACCACCCGGATCTCCCCGGTGGGAGCCACGTCCAGCCGGTCGAGGTAGCCCCGGATGAGGACCCCGGACTCGAGCTCCGTCTCCACGAGCAACTCGCAGGCCTCCGGCTGGAAACGGGTCGGGTCCTCCAGGGTGAAGTAGCCGCCCAGTAGCTTCTCGGCGGTCGCCAGCCAGCCCGTGAGTTCCGGGTCCTCCGCACCACCGAAGAGCTGGTCGAGCAGTTCCGGCTGCTCCTCGACCACCTCCTTCCAGGCGGGTTCGACCAGTTCACGTGCCCGTTCCTCGGTGCGCTGCTCGGGCGGGAGCGCGAACAGCCGCTCCAACACCGCGTGCACGACGGTGCCCCGCACCTGGGCCTTGCTGGGCTTCTCGGGTATCCGGTCGACCGCCCGAAGCCGGTACAGCAGGGGGCACTGCTTGAAGTCGCTCGCGCGCGACGGCGACAGCGCCGGGCGTCGCCGAGCTCGGGACCCACCGCCCGCCGTGCCAGCATCGCCGGGGGGCTGTCGGGGGTTGGTGACTACCGCGTCCGCCATGACCCGGCACTGTAGGCCACCCCGGCGACGGTTCGGTGGGGCGCTCCGCACGGTGCGCGGCGCGTCCGGCCTGGCACACTGCCGCAACACCGTCGGCGTTCTAGGCTTCGTCAGTGCCCGCTTCGATCCGCTGGACCCCCGCGACCGGCCACGAAGGCGGCCTGGTGGTCGCGCGTGTCCGTGGGGTTCCGGTGCTGCTCGCGCCCTCGTGGTGGTTCATCTCCCTGCTCATCGTCGTGCTCTACACGCCCCTGGTGCGCATGATGCTGCCCGGCGTCGGTCTCCTGGGGGGAGCGTTGCTCGCGGCGACCTTCACCGTGCTGCTCGGTGTCTCCGTGCTGCTCCACGAGCTCGGCCACTGCCTGGTCGCGCTGCGGATGGGGATGCCGGTGCGACGGGTGCGCCTCCAGTTCCTCGGTGGCGTGGCCGAACTGGTCAGGACCCCCTCCCGGGCGCGGCAGGAGGGCCTGATCGCGGCCGCCGGTCCGGCGGTCTCGGTGCTGCTCGCGCTGCTGTCGGCGGCGCTCCTGCTGGTGGTCGAGCCCCGGACCGTCCTGTGGTTGCTCGTGGTCCAGATCACGGTCGCCAACGCCGCGGTCGGGGTGTTCAACCTGCTGCCCGGCCTCCCGCTGGACGGCGGCCGGGTTCTGCGGTCCCTCGTGTGGGGGCTGACCGGGCGTCGCTCGGCCGGCACCCGCGCCGCGGCCGTCGGTGGGGTGCTGGTGACCATCGCCCTGGCCTGGTGGGCGATCGTGGGGCTCCTCGCCGCCAGCGAGGACCGGTGGCTGCGGCTGGGTGTGTGCGTGGTCATGATGTGGTTCATCGGGGTCGGCGTCGTCGCGGAGCTCGGCAGCGAGAACCGGCGCAACTGGCCACCCGGTCTGCGGCTGGCGGACATCGTCCGCCCGGTCCTCCAACTCCCCGCGGAGAGCCCCGTCTCCGACGCGCTGGCCGCGTCCGCGGGAAGAGGGGTGGTACTGGTCCGGGCCGACGGCATGGCGGTGGGCCTGCTCGACCTGACCGCCGCCGAGAACCTCTCCCGGCAGGCCCCCGTCACGCCGGCCGAACAGGCAGCGGAACCGATCTCCGCCGAGAACGTCCTGCTCGACTCCGAACAGGGTGAGGACATCGTGGAACGCGTGTTCTCCAGCGCGTCCTGGCAGTTCCTCGTCGTCGACGGTGAGGGCCGGCCCTCCGCCGTGCTGCACCGGGACGAACTGCGCAACGCGTTGCTGAGCCATCGGGGCAACACCGCCTGAGCCAGGGGGCCGGTGGTGGACGACGCGGTCCCCCGCCGCCAGGAGGGCGGGCACCTCCGAGGGTCACGTCCGGTGGCCGGGTACCGCGACCCGGGCAGCCGGTGGGGCGTTGGAGCCGTCTGCCAGGATCGACGTCCGACCAGGCGGGTTCAGCCCGCCCTCGGAACACCACGTCGAGCAGGAGGTTCAACGCCCGTGAGCACCCCCAGCGGCCCCTTCCGGGAGGGCGACCGCGTGCAGCTGACCGACCCCAAGGGACGGCGCTACACGATCGTCCTCGAGGCGGGCAAGGAGTACCACACCCACCGGGGGGCACTCGCGCACGACAAGATCATCGGCCAGCCCGAGGGGACGGTGGTCGGTTCGGGCGGTGGGACCAGCTTCCTCGCGCTGAGGCCCCTGCTGTCCGACTACGTGCTCTCCATGCCCCGAGGGGCACAGGTGATCTACCCCAAGGACGCGGCGCAGATCGTGATGTGGGGTGACATCTTCCCCGGCGCCCGTGTGCTGGAGGCCGGCGCCGGGTCGGGTGCCCTGAGCTGCTCCCTGCTGCGAGCGGTGGGGCCGGCGGGCAGTGTGCTCTCCTACGAGGTGCGGGAGGACCACGCGGAGCACGCGGCGCGCAACGTGGAGCGGTTCTTCGGCGAGCGTCCCGCGAACTGGCGGCTGCGGGTGGCTGACCTGAAGGAACACCAGGACGAGCAGGTCGACCGGGTGGTGTTGGACATGCTCGCGCCCTGGGAGGCACTGGACACGGTGGCCGACAACCTCGTGCCCGGTGGGGTGCTCGTCGTCTACGTCGCCACGGTCACCCAGCTCTCCCGGATCACCGAGGCCCTGCGCGAGCAGCAGAGGTGGACCGAACCGGAGTCCTGGGAGACGATCCAGCGCCCCTGGCACGTGGTGGGGTTGGCGGTACGGCCCGAACACCGCATGATCGGGCATACCGCCTTCCTGCTCACCACACGCCGCCTGGCGGACGGGGTCACCCCCCTGCGGCAGCAGCGGCGACCCAGCAAGGGCTGAGCTCGCGGCCGCTCACCGGGCGGGCGGGACCTCCTCGTCGTCGAGGAGGCGGATGTCGCACATCTTCCACCCGTTCTCCTCGACGAACCACACCCCGATGCGGGCCGTGGTCGGGAACCCGGCCAACTCCGGGGGCAGGTTCGACAGGTGCTGCCGGAAGATGGCCTGCGCCTCCACCTCGCTCATGACGGCGGCCGCCTCGAACTCGTAGCTGGCCTCCACCTGCTCCAGGGCGGCGGCCACCTCAGGGGGGACAGGGACACCCAGGGCGGCGGCCGGGTCCAGGCGCTCGATGGCGTCGTCGAAGTACTCCGCCCTGGACGTGCAGGTGTGGGCGAGCAGGGTCTGCCGGTCGTCCGCGCTCATCGCCGTGACGAGGGAACGGGCGACCTCATCGATGTCGGTGCTCGTACGGCCCCCGCCGGCCGGGGGTTCCGCGTCGGTGCCGTCCTGCCCGAGCGGTGGTTCGTCACCCCCGGCGTCCTGGCCGGTCGTCGGGGCGCCGTCGCCAGTGGCGGAGGGGGTGTCGTCGTCCCCCGTCAGCACGAGGACCAGCACGACGGCCAGGACGATGACGAGTACCCCACCGCCTCCGAGGACCCACGGCAGCGGGCTCTTCTTCGGCGGACCACCCGGGCCGGGCGGCGGGTAGCCGTGCGGTGGGCCGTAGTGCGGGTACTGCTGCCCGCCGGGTCCCTGCTGCGGCCAGCCGCCGACCGGGGTGGCCTGCGGCTGCCGGGGCCATCCACCGGTGGGGTCCCCGGCCTGCGGTGGCGGGGGCTGCTGCGGCCAGCCGCCCGTGGGAGGACCCTGCTGCGGCCAGCCGCCGCTCGGCGGGCCCGGGTGCGGCTGCTGGCCGTGGGGCCCCGGCGGCCCGCCGTGGGGTCCGGGCTGCTGTGGCGGGACGGACATCTGCTCTTCTCCTCCGGGAGGCGGCTGTTCTCCGCGATCGGCGACTCGGTGCGCGTCGCCGCGCACAACGCAACCTAGCGGTGACGGCAGGTGCTCAGGAGCGATCTCCCCGTGAAGGGTCGGATGACGCCGGACACGTCCGACACGGCCGGCTGGCGCGCCCCGCCGGGCTCTCAGGTCGTCGGAACGGCGGAAGGCCGCGACGCGGGAACGTCGCGGCCTTCGCGGGAGGGCTCCGGGTGGGGGCGGACGAACCCGCCCCACCGCCTCAGTAGTCCAGGTTGTTCAGCTCGTCGAGGTGCCGCTGCATCTCCTCGAGCTCCCGCTGGAGCTCGGGGTCGCCGAAGTCGGGGATGTCCAGGTTGTCGAGGTCACCCATGTCCAGGCTGCCCGGGTCGAAGTCGGGGGTGTCCAGGTCGCCCGGATCCGTGTCGGGGACGTTCGGCGTGCCGGGCGTGCTGTCCTCGGTCGGCTCCGGTACCCCGCACAGGAGCCAGGCGTCGTCCTCCTTGGTGAGGGGGGCGCTCAGCTCCATGTCGCTGAGCATCTCCATCATCGGGGCGGCGTCCGCGCCCACCCCGGAGATGTTCAGGGTGACGATCGCCCTCGCGTTGGTCTCGTCGACCTCCTCGACGCGCACCAGCGACCACTCCGCTGTGGCGTTCGCGAGTTCCGGCGGCACATCCGCGTTCTGCGAGGGATCGAGGTCGGTGATGATGGTCTCGATCTGCTCGCGGTGCGCGCCGCAGCTCAGGTCCGCGAGCCGCTGCGTGTCGTTGTCGTTCATCGCGGCGACCGCGCTCTCCGCGACCGCCTGCGGGGTGCTGTTCGACCCGCCGCCGCCCAGGACGATGACGAGGACGACGACCAGCCCGACGACGAGGACACCGCCGCCGGCGAGGATCCAGGGCAGCGGGCTCTTCTTCTGGGGGCCGCCGGGACCCTGCGGTCCACCCGGGCCTGGCTGGGCGGGGAACCCGCCGCTGGGCGGCCCGAACGGGGGCTGTCCGCCGGGCGGGGGCCCGTAGGGGCCCTGCGGCCCCGGCTGGCCCTGCGGAGGCATACCGCCCTGGGGCCAGCCGCCCTGCTGCCCTGGCTGGCCCTGGGGCGGCATACCGCCGGGGGGCGGCTGCTGGCCCCAGCCGGGCTGCCCGCCGTAGGGGTCGGGCTGGTTGGGCGGGACGGACATGGTTACTCCTTGCGACACTGGACCACTGGGGGCGACGGGCGGCCGAGCCGCCGCGTCGGCGGGGTGCGACGTCCCAGGGCGATCCGAAGTCCACCGGATCGGAGGAAGAACGTGCGCAGCACGCTACCCGCCAGCGATCGACCTCGGGGTGGGAACGGGAGAACTCGTCCCCGGGGTGGCGGAGAGTGACGCAAGGGACACCCGCCCGGTCCGTGGATCATTACCAACCGGGCTGATCGCCGGTACCGTGGACTCCACCAGTACGGGAGGAGGTGCCGAGATGGACCATGACCGTCCCGGCAGCCAGCCTGAGCCAGGCGGCACACGGCAGACCGACGGTGAAGATGTCGAGTTGACGGCGCAGATCCGATTCCTGGAAGACGAGGTGGCGCTGCTGCGCCGCAAACTGACCGAGTCACCTCGCCACAACCAGTTGTTGGAGCAGCGGCTGGCCGAGGCGTCCAACCGCATCAACCAGTTGACCGAACGCAACGCCAAGCTGGTGGACACCCTGAAGGAGGCCCGAGGGCAGCTGCTCGCCCTCCGTGAGGAGGTCGACCGGCTGGCGCAGCCGCCGAGCGGCTACGGAGTGTTCCTCCGGGCCTACGAGGACGGCACCGTCGACGTCTTCACCGCGAGCCGCCGGATGCGCGTGGCGGTCTCACCGGCGGTGGAGGCCGCCGAACTCAGCCTGGGGCAGACCGTCCGGCTGAACGAGGCCCTCACCGTGGTGGAAGCCGGTGAGTTCGAACGCACCGGTGAGCTCTGCACCCTCCGCGAGGTCCTGGTGGAGGAGCAGGAGGGGCTGCCCCGACGGGCTCTCGTCGTCGGGCACACCGACGAGGAACGGGTGGTCTGGCTTTCCACCCCGCTGGCCGAGTCGAAGCTCAAGTCCGGTGACTCCCTGCTGGTGGACGGCAAGGCGGGTTACGCCTACGAGCGCGTTCCCAAGGCCGAGGTGGAGGACCTCGTCCTGGAGGAGGTCCCCGACGTCCGCTACGAGGACATCGGCGGTCTGGGACGTCAGATCGAGCAGATCCGCGATGCCGTCGAGCTGCCGTTCCTGCACGCCGGCCTCTTCCACGAGTACGAACTGCGCCCCCCGAAGGGCGTCCTGCTGTACGGACCTCCCGGGTGCGGGAAGACCCTGATCGCGAAGGCCGTCGCCAACTCGCTCGCCAAGCAGGTCGTGGTGGCGCAGGGCGGGGAGGCCGGGCAGGCGAAGTCCTACTTCCTCAACATCAAGGGGCCCGAGCTCCTCAACAAGTTCGTGGGGGAGACGGAGCGCCACATCCGGCTGATCTTCCAACGCGCCAGGGAGAAGGCGTCCGAGGGCACCCCCGTGATCGTCTTCTTCGACGAGATGGACTCGATCTTCCGCACCAGGGGGAGCGGGGTCTCCTCGGATGTCGAGACGACCATCGTGCCGCAGCTGCTGAGCGAGATCGACGGGGTCGAGGGACTGGAGAACGTGATCGTGATCGGTGCCTCCAACCGGGAGGACATGATCGATCCCGCCATCCTGCGGCCCGGGCGGTTGGATGTGAAGATCAAGATCGAGCGGCCCGACGCCGAGGCGGCGCAGGACATCTTCTCCAAGTACCTGACGCCGAGCCTGCCCATCCACGCCGACGACCTCGCCGAGTTCCAGGGGGACAAGGCGGCGTGCATCGACGCCATGATCCAGCACACCGTGGAGCGCATGTACGCGGAGAGCGACGAGAACCGCTTCCTCGAGGTCACCTACGCCAACGGTGACAAGGAGGTCCTCTACTTCCGCGACTTCAACTCGGGAGCGATGATCCAGAACATCGTCGACCGGTCGAAGAAGGCGGCCATCAAGTCCGTGCTGGAGACCAAGCAGCCCGGGCTCCGCGTCCAGCACCTGTTGGACGCGATCGTCGACGAGTTCGCCGAGAACGAGGACCTGCCCAACACCACCAACCCGGACGACTGGGCACGCATCTCGGGCAAGAAGGGTGAGCGCATCGTCTACATCCGCACGCTGGTGACCGGGAAGAACCAGGACGCCGGCCGGGCGATCGACACCGCGACCAACACCGGTCAGTACCTCTGAGGAACCTCCGGGGTCGAACGACCCGTGACCTGGGGCCTCCGGCCGTCGCCGGGGGCCCCAGGCGTTCGTCGGGAGCCCCGGGCGTTCGTCGGGGCCCGCCGAGGTGGTGGGAACGGTTCCTGGCGCCGCTGCCGGGTCCACACGACGGGCGTCCACGGGCTCGGGGGAGGGGCCGGGGCGCCAAGGGCACTCACGGGCCCGAGGGGGGAGGGGCGAGCCCGCCGTCCCCCATGTCGGCGGGGACGGGAACACCGCGCGTGGGGGACCGGTCCGCTGGTGGCCGCGCGCGTCCAGTCCCCGGCCGTGAGCACCAGCGGGGTCCACGGGGTGGTGCGCACCCGGGGTCCGACCGTGCGGAGCACCGTTGAGCCCGAGGGGCGGCGTCGGTGGCGTCTCCCGTGCCGGCGCTCCCGCCTTCTTGTTCTTGCCGAACGAAAATTTCCGGACCTGGTGAATGGTTGGCGTTGAATTCGGCAACCGCGAAAACCTTTCGCCCACGGTCGGCGGGATTGTTGGCGCCAACCCGCCAAAATCCGATAGTGCTCACCCATAAGGGTGATCAACATCACGGATAGTGGAGGTGAATATGTTCCTCCACTGGCACCTTCTGTCAGGATGCGCCATTGATGCGGCCAAAGGGTGAGGTCGGTCGTGACGCAATGCCGCAACGCGGTGCGGCGACGCAATCGTTCACCCATCCGTGGTTCCCAGCTGGTCACCGTCCGGCCGGCGGTGCGTTGCCTTCGCGACGGGACCCACGGTGGCACGGCCGTGGAACCCGCCCGGGGCGCCGGCCCCGGAGGGACACCGACCAACCCGTGAGGAGTCCACACCGATGCCAGGTTCACCCAGGTCCGTCGTCATCCCGGCGGCCTCCGCCGGGCTGCTGCTGCTCACCCTGGCCGCCTGCGGACAGGAGGAACCGGTGGACGCGGGCAGTGGCCCGACCACCAGAACCACCCTCGAAGCCGCGCAGGAGCGACTGGGCAACGCGGTCAGGAGCAGCTGCGAGAGCCAGCCCGGGGCCGTCCAGCAACTGATGGCGGACCCGAGCCCCAACTACAGCACCAACCGGGCGCAGGGGCCCACGTGCACGTGGTCAGCCGGTTCCCGGCAGCGCGTCGTCATCACCGCCGTGACCTCCGAGCCCTACTCCCAGTGGCGTGCCACCAACGAGCTGCTGGTGGGGGAGGGGACCGGTTTCCAGGTCAGGGGGCACGACGCCACCTGGGCCCCGGGCAGTGGCGAGGAGGGAGGCTGCCTCGTCGTCGTCGACGTGGACGACACGGCGCTGACGATCCAGTTCGGGGGGGTCGAGGACGCCGACTGCGCGGGAGCGCGGAACCTGGCCGACCAGGTGCTCGGGAACCTGGACTGATGCCGTCGCCAGCCCCACTCCGATCCCCCCGGTAATGTCACCCGGATGGATAAGTCCCAACCGGTCGACGATGCCGGGATCCGGAGGCTTGGCCTCGGGCTCGCGGCGCTGGGTCGACCGGCCTACATCAACCAAGGGGGAGCGGACGCCCTGCCGGCGGAGCGCACGGTGGAGGCGATGCGGCGGAACTGCCACGACGTGCTGGACGCCGCGTACGCGGCTGGCGTCCGGTGGGTTGACACGGCCCGCTCCTACGGCCTCGCGGAGGACTTCCTCGCGGACTGGCTCGCGGACCGGGGGCACCGTGACCTGACGGTGTCCAGCAAGTGGGGGTACACCTACGTGGGCGAGTGGCGTGTCGACGCCGAGGTCCACGAGGTGAAGGAGCACAGCGCCGAGCGGTTCGACGAGCAGTCGCGGGAAAGCCGCGACCGGCTCGGGGATGCGCTGGGCGTCTACCAGGTGCATTCGCTGACGCCCGACAGCCCGCTGTTCGACGACCGGGCACTGCTGGGGCGGCTGGCCGAGCTGGCCGGAGGTGGTACCCGGATCGGGTTCTCCACCTCCGGCCCACGCCAGTCGGAGACCATCGAGCGCGCGGTGGAGCTGGAGGTCGACGGCGAGCGGCTGTTCGCGACGGTGCAGTCCACCTGGAACCTGCTGGAGCCCTCGGTCGGTCCGGCGTTGGCCGCGGCCTCGGAGGCGGGCCTGCGGGTGCTGGTCAAGGAGCCGCTGGCCAACGGGCGGCTGGTCGTCGACGCGCCTGACCTGATCCGCGTCGGAGCCGAACGAGCCGGAGTGGGCCCGGACGCCGTCGCGATCGCGGCGGCGCTGGCGCAGCCGTGGGCGGACACCGTCCTGCTCGGGCCGGCCAACGTCGAGCAGCTCAGGCGGAACCTGCTCGCTGTCGGCGTCCCGTTGCTCCCCGCCGAGAGGTCGGCGATGGTCGCGACCCTGGCCGAGCCAGCCGAGCGGTACTGGCGACGCCGGTCCGCGTTGCCCTGGCACTGACCTCCCTCACGTCCCCAGACCACCCGCGGCGGAGCGTCGGAACCACTCCCGAACCAGCAGCCGGCTGTCCGGCACCAGGGGCCATCCGGGGTCGACGCTCCGCCGCCGCAACTCCTCCAACGGCATCCACCAGCCCGACGCGATCTCCTCGGGCTGGTGCCGCACCTCACCGCCCCACCGCGCCTCGAAGAGGTGGGTGCGCACCCGGAGCCCCGGCCCCTCGTAGGAACCGACGAGGACGGGCCGCAGCGGCACTCCGACCACCCCCAGCTCCTCCGCGAGTTCACGGCGCGCGCAGTCGGCGGGGTCCTCGCCCGCGTCCACCACGCCCCCGGCGAAGCAGTCCAGCCCTCCGGGGAAGATGTCCTTGGTGTCGGTGCGCCGGTGTACGTATGCCTGGTCGCCGCCGGGCGAGAGCAGCAGGACCGCTCCGCACCCGTGCCACAGGTTCTCCGCCCTGACCCGCCTCCTGGGGGCGCTGCCCACGACCGTGCCGTCGGCGTCGTAGACGGCGACCAGTTCGTCTCCCCGGGAGACCGGTTCACCCATATCCCCAGCCTCGCACGACGACACCACCGGGCCGAGCACCACCACAGCTGTGGTGGTATTCCACCACCCATGTGGTGGTTCGGCTGGTCGGAGCGGATCCACCCGACGAGGCGAGGACGGAGAGTGTCCGTCCGGTCACTCTTTCAAGTGTCGCGCTCATGATCAAGCCGAGAAAGGTCCCGAAGCCGTAGGCTGAAACCCATGCGGCGGATCATGGGAACCGAAGTCGAATACGGGATCACGGTGCCGGGTGAGAGCACCGCCAACCCCGTTCTCACTTCCACCCAGGTGGTGCTGGCCTACGCGGCGGCCGCCGACATCCCCCGGTCCCGCCGAGCGCGGTGGGACTACGAGGTGGAGTCCCCGCTGCGGGACGCCCGTGGCTTCGACCTGGGAGGGCCGAGCCTGCCCGCCACCGACCACGAGGGCGACGACCTCGGCGCGGCCAACGTCATCCTCACCAACGGCGCGCGGCTCTACGTCGACCACGCCCACCCCGAGTACTCCACGCCGGAGGTCACCAACGCCAGGGACGCGGTGATCTGGGACAAGGCGGGGGAGCGGGTGATGGAGGAGGCGGCCATGCGGGCCGCCACCGTTCCGGGACAACCGCACATCCAGCTGTACAAGAACAACATCGACAACAAGGGCGCCAGCTACGGCAGCCACGAGAACTACCTGATGGCGCGCGGCACGCCCTTCACCTCGGTGATCTCCGGCCTGATCCCCTTCTTCGCCTCCCGCCAGGTGGTGTGCGGGTCGGGGCGGGTCGGGCTGGGCGCGTCCGGCGACGGCGCGGGGTTCCAGCTGTCCCAGCGGGCCGACTACATCGAGGTCGAGGTCGGGCTGGAGACCACCCTCAAGCGGGGCATCATCAACACCCGCGACGAGCCCCACGCCGACGCCGACAAGTACCGGCGCCTGCACGTGATCATCGGTGACGCGAACCTGGCCGAGTACTCCACCTACCTGAAGCTGGGCAGCACGGCACTGGTCCTGGACATGATCGAATCTGGCCACCGCTTCGACGACCTGCGGCTCGGCGACCCGGTGCGGGCCGTGCACACCATCAGCCACGACCCCTCGCTCCGCGCGACCGTCCCGCTCGCCAACGGGCGGCGTTTCACCGGGCTCGACCTCCAGTGGGCGTACCACGAACGCGCCGTCCGGCACGCCGAGTCCGAGGGCGTCGACCAGGAGTCCGCCCACGTCCTCCAGACCTGGGGCGAGGTGCTGAACAGGCTCAGCCGGGACCCGGCGGAGTGCGCGGACATGCTCGACTGGCCGGCGAAGCTCCGGCTGTTGGAGGGGTACCGCGCCCGGGACAACCTCGGGTGGGCGTCCTCCCGCCTGCACATGATCGACCTCCAGTACTCCGACGTCCGGCTGTCCAAGGGGCTCTACAACCGGCTGGTCGCGCGGGGCTCGATGCGGCGGCTCGTCGACGAGGAGGAGGTGCGGGCGGCGATCACGCTGCCCCCGGAGGACACCAGGGCCTACTTCCGCGGCCAGTGCATGGAGCGGTACCCGGCCCAGATCTCGGCGGCCTCCTGGGACTCGGTGATCTTCGACCTCGGCAGGGAGTCCCTGGTGCGCATCCCCACCCTGGAGCCGCTGCGAGGGACGAAAGCCCACGTCGGCCACCTGCTTGAGGCCTCGTCCAGCGCTGAGGAACTCGTCGATTCGCTGACCCGGAGGTAGCGGGACCACCCCGGTCGGCCGCTCGGCGGGACGACGGACGCCCCGCCAACTGGGTAATCTTGGGACACGGGCAACGCCCTGACATCGGGAGGACTGATGGCACAGGAACACGCGCAGAAGCACGGCGGTGGCGACGGGGACGACGAGGCTCAGGAAGCCACGACCGCGGGCCAGGAGCGGCGCGAACAGCTTGGCGAGGACGTCGACACCATCCTGGACGAGATCGACGACGTCCTGGAGGAGAACGCCGAGGACTTCGTGCGAGCCTACGTCCAGAAGGGCGGCCAGTAGGCCGTCGGCACCGCCCGCCGTACCCGTCACGCCGACCCAGGAGTACACCGCCTCATGGAGAACCCGACAGCCCGCGCCCACTCGGGCGCGGCCCTGCCGAACGCCTACTTCGCTCCCGGATCATCCTTCGTCGACTTCGTGCGGGCGGCCGCGCCCGAACTGCTGCCCGGAAACCGGGCGATGCCAGAAGGGCAGGTCGGGCACCCGCCGCACGGCACGACCGTGGTGGCGTTGAAGTACCGGGGCGGAGTGCTGCTGGCGGGTGACCGGCGGGCCACCGCGGGCAACCTCATCGTGCAACGGGACATCGAGAAGGTCTTCACCGCGGACGCCTACTCCGCGGTGGCCATCGCGGGGACGGCCGGCATCGCGCTGGAACTCGTCCGCCTGTTCACGGTGGAGCTCCAGCACTACGAGAAGATCCACGGGGTGTCGCTCTCGTTGGAGGGCAAGGCCAACCAGCTGTCGAACATGATCCGTGGCAACCTCGAGCTGGCGATGGCCGGACTGGCCGTCGTACCGCTGTTCGTCGGGATCGACGTCGACTCGAACGGGACGGAGTGGCCGGGCCGGATCTTCAACTACGACGTGACCGGGGGCCGCTACGAGGAGCACGGCTCCTACCACGCCGTCGGTTCGGGCTCCCTGTTCGCCAAGTCGGCGCTGAAGAAGCGCCACGAGCGGGACGTGGACGAGGACACCGCGATCCGCAACGCCGTGGAGGCGCTGTACGACGCGGCGGACGACGACACGGCCACCGGCCACCCGGACCTCGCGAGGAAGATCTACCCGGTCATCGTCACCATCACCCCGGAGCACGGCGCGGTCCGGCTGACCGACGAGCGGGCCGCCTCGGTGGCGGAGTCCGTCGTCGCCGGTCGCCGGGACAACCCGGGCGGCTGAGCCCGGCGAACGACGACCCAGCCCAGCCAGACCCTCTCATCCCGCCGGGAGCTCCCACGTGACTCTGCCCTTCTACACCTCGCCAGAACAGCTGATGCGCGAGCGCTCCGACCTGGCCCGCAAGGGCATCGCCAGGGGCAGGAGCGTCGTCGTCCTCACCTACTCCGACGGGGTGCTCTTCGTCGCGGACAACCCGTCCAACACGCTGCACAAGGTCTCGGAGATCTACGACCGGATCGGGTTCGCCGCCGTCGGCCGCTACCCGGAGTTCGACAGCCTCCGGGTCGCCGGCATCCGGCACGCGGACCTCACCGGGTACGCCTACGACCGGAAGGACGTCTCGGGTCAGACGCTGGCCAACGTCTACGCGAAGGCGCTCGACGCCGTCTTCACGGAGCGGGTGAAGCCCTACGAGGTCGAGGTCTGCGTCGCCGAGGTCGGCTCCTCGCAGGAGAACGACAAGATGTTCCGCCTGTCCTACGACGGGTCGATCGACGACGAGTCCCGCTTCGTGGTGATGGGCGGCCAGGCCGACACCATCCGGGGTGTCCTCCGGGAGGACTACCAGGAGGGTCTGGAGCTGGCCGCTGCCCTGCGGCTGGCCGTACGGGCCCTCGGCGCCGAGGTCGGGACGGGCTCGGGGAGCGGGGGCGCCGCGGCGCCGAAGCGCGAGATCTCCGTCAACCAGCTGGAGGTGGCGGTGCTGGAGCGGTTCCGACCGAACCGGGCCTTCCGGCGGATCCCCACCGCCACCCTGGCGACGCTGGTCGAGGAACGGTCGAGCGAGGACGCGCCGGACGGTCCCGCCGCCGAGTAGCGGCGCCCGAGGTTCGACGCCCGATCACCGCACCACCAGGACCGGGCATTCGGCCGCGCGGACGCACTGCGCGGCCACCGAGCCCAGCATCAGCCGGCCGCCCCGGCCCCGGTGGCCGAGAACCAGCAGACTGGCGGTCGCGGACGCCGCCAGGAGGACGGTGACGGCGCGCCCCCGGGGCGCGCCCACCGTGACCTCCTCAGCCTCACCCAGGCAGTCCGCCACGACCCGGACGGTGTGCTCGCGCATCCACCCGGCGTACTCGTCGAGGCTGGGAACCGTCGCGGGCGGCAGGCCCGGGGGGCGTGACGCGCTCCGCAGCGTCCAGGCCCGCAGGACGTGCAGCGGAGCGGAACGGCACTTCGCTTCGTCGGCCGCGGCCCGGAGCGCGACCAGCGACGGCCGCGACCCGTCCAGGCCGACGACCACCGGCCCTTCGAAGCTCCCCGAGGACGAGTCCATACGGTCCCATCGAACCCGAAGGAAGGGCCGCTGTCGTCATCCGATCAGGTCGACTGCCGGCGACGGCCAGTAGCCGGTCCCGGTCCGGTCCACCGGCAGGGCGGCGGCCCCGGCCGGGGCGGGCGGCGAGGCCGGGGCGTCCTCCGCGCCACCGCCGACCTTCCCCCACCCACGGCGCCGCACGGCCGCTCCGGGCGGGGTCGGGGCGCACGAGCGCCCACCGGCCCGCACGGCGGCGCCCAGCACCACCCGACCCGGCTCGCGATCCCCCTCCGCGGGAAGCCGGCGACATCCCCCGCGTCCGTCGCGAGCGGGCCGGGACGAGCGAGGCGGTCGGGCGGGCGGCGGCCCCGCCCGACCACGGCGGTGCTGGTTCAACCACGCCACTCGTCCCGTTCCGGCCAGTGGTAGACGCGCAGCGCACGGGGCCGGGTGGTGAACCGGAACCAGCGTCCCGCTGGTGCCACCTCCCCGTCGACCGCGAGCCTGGTCCGGTCGTCGACCAGGTCTACCTCGAAACGCGGCCGCTCCTGCTGCACGTACGTGCGGCTGTGGTGCAACGCGCCCGTCAGGGCCGCCCCCAGGAACCGCAGCCGTGAGAACGGCACGTCGGCGCGGACGTAGCGGACATCGAGCAGCCCGTCGTCCATCCGCTGGCGGTTCATCGGGGCGAAACCGCGGGGTTCGTACACCCCGTTCCCGACGAAGAGGAGCCAGACGGCGCGTTCCCGGCCGTCGATCCGCACCCGGATCGGCTCCGCCTCCCGCAGCACGCGGACGAGTGCCGCCGCTCCCGCCAACCACCGGCCCCAGCGGGGCTCCCACCGCTCCCGGTACCGGACCAGATCCGGGTAACCGCCGAGGCTCGCCGTGTTCACGAACCACCGGCACCCCGCCCCGTCGCCGTCCACGGTCCCGATGTCCACCTCGATGGCCAAGCCCTCCTCGGTGGCCAACGCGGAACTCCCGGGCGACCCCGCGGCCACGTCCCGCGCGAAGTGGTTCAACGTCCCCGTGGGGATGACCACCAGCGGCAGGCCCCGCTCGGCGGCCACGGTCGCGACCGCGGCGACGGTGCCGTCACCGCCGGCCACGCCGAGCGCGCGCACCGGCTCCGCGCTGCCGGCCACGGCCTCCTCGACGTGCCGCCTCAGGTCGGTGGCCTCGTCGTCCGGCGGGGACAGGATCCGGGCCGACGGCCAGGACTCGGACACCAGATCGGTCGGATCGGCACCACCCGACCCGGAGCCGGGGTTGGCCAGGACCAGCAGCCCCTCGCCGTCGGAGAGCGGGGTGGCCCGCACCGGGGACCGCCGGATCGCGGGCCCGCCGTTCGTCAGCGGCCACCACCGCCGCGTCGCCAGCGCCACCCCACCGCCGAGCAGCGCGCCGAAGACGACATCGCTGGGCCAGTGGACACCGGTGTGCACCCGCGAGTACGCGACCGCCGCACCGAGGGGCGCGACGACCGGGAGGGCTTTCGGCGCCTCCATGCCCACGGCCGTGACGAAGGCCGCAGCCGAGGCGGCGTGGCCGGACGGGAACGACGAGGAGACGGGTGGAGCCGCGTAACGCCGCTCCGCCGAGATCAGGTCCGTCGCGGGCCGCCTCCGGGGCACCAACGGCTTCCCGACGAGGTTCGCGGTGAAGCTCGCTCCGGCGATCGAGATCACGGCGCGGTACGCGGCACGCCGCGTCACACCTTCGCGTGACGCCAGTAGGGCGGCGATCCCGAACCAGAGCAGGCTGTGGTTCGCGGCGGTGCCCAGGCCCCTGAACACCGCGTCAGCTCTGGTCGCCGGTAGTCGGCCGCTCGCGCGCACCAGTCTCCCGTCCAGCCGGTTCGTCCGTCTCAGAGCCTCGGACACCCACTTTCGCATCACCAGAAGCTAGCGCCCCCCGAATGGATCACGGAGGGAGCGGGCGGAGTCGCTTACTGTGGAGCCATGCAGCGGCGGATTTTCGGTATCGAAACCGAGTTCGGGGTGACCTGCACCTTTCACGGGCAGCGCCGGTTGTCGCCGGACGAGGTCGCGAGGTATTTGTTCCGCCGGGTGGTCTCCTGGGGCCGCTCGTCCAACGTCTTCCTGCGCAACGGCTCCCGCCTGTACCTCGACGTCGGATCCCATCCCGAGTACGCGACCGCCGAGTGCGACGAACTCATCCAGCTGGTCACCCACGACAAGGCCGGGGAGCGGGTCCTGGAGGACCTGCTGGTCGACGCCGAACGCCGGCTCGCGGAGGAGGGCATCGGCGGGGACATCTTCCTGTTCAAGAACAACACCGACTCGGCCGGCAACTCCTACGGGTGCCACGAGAACTACCTGGTCGCCAGGGCGGGCGAGTTCGCGAGGATCGCCGACGTCCTGCTGCCGTTCCTCGTGACGCGCCAGCTCATCAGCGGGGCGGGGAAGGTCCTCCAGACCCCCAGGGGCGCGGTGTACTGCCTGTCGCAGCGGGCCGAGCACATCTGGGAAGGGGTTTCGAGCGCGACCACCCGCTCGCGGCCGATCATCAACACCAGGGACGAGCCGCACGCCGACGCCGAACGCTACCGGCGGCTGCACGTCATCGTTGGTGACTCGAACATGTCCGAGGTCACGACGCTGCTCAAGGTCGGCACCACCAACCTGGTGCTGGAGATGATCGAGGCGGGCGTCCAGTTCCGCGACTTCACGCTGGACAACCCGATCCGCGCCATCCGGGAGATCAGCCACGACCTCACCGGTCAGCGGGGCGTTCGGCTCGCCGGCGGCCGGGAGGCCTCGGCGCTGGAGATCCAGCGGGACTACCACCAGCGCGCCACCGAGTACCTGCGGGAGCGCGGCAGCGACGCCACTCTCGACCGGGTGATGGAGCTCTGGGACCGCACGCTGCGCGCCGTGGAGACCCAGGACTTCAGCCTGATCGACCGGGAGGTCGACTGGGCGATCAAACACCGGCTGTTGCAGCGCTACCGCGAGAAGCACCAGATCGGCCTGTCCAACCCGCGACTGGCGCAGATCGACCTGGCCTACCACGACATCCGGAGGGGCCGGGGGCTGTTCGACCTCCTCCAGCGCAAGGCACTGGTCGAGCGGGCGACCGACGACGGCGAGATCGAGGCCGCCAAGGACACCCCTCCCCAGTCGACGAGGGCCAAGCTCCGGGGCGACTTCATCTCCGCCGCGCAGAACGCCGGTCGGGACTTCACGGTGGACTGGGTGCACCTCAAGCTGAACGACCAGGCCCAGCGCACCGTGCTGTGCAAGGACCCGTTCCGCGCGGTGGACGAGCGGGTGGAGCGCCTCATCTCGTCGTTGTGACCACTCCCCGGTGCGGGCACCGCCCGCGCGGATGATGTTCCCCCCGGCCTCCCGGAGGGCGGGCGGGGCGGGGCCGCTAGGGTGCGGTGGTGTCCTCCGCACGTGCCGAACGCCTGGTCAACCTGGTGCTCTGTCTGTTGTCCTCCCGTCAGTACCTGACCGCGGACCGCATCCGCGGCATCGTCCCCGGGTACGCGACGGCCCCCAGCAGCGAGGCCTTCTTCCGCATGTTCGAACGGGACAAGGCCGAGTTGCGGGACCTCGGCATCCCCGTGGAGACCGGGCGCAACTCGGTCTTCGACAACACCGAGGGGTATCGGATCACGCGCCCCGACTACGAACTCGGTGAGATCGACCTCGAGGCCGACGAGGCCGCGGCGGTGGGACTCGCGGTCCGGTTGTGGGAGTCCCCGGAGTTCTCCCAGGCCGCGCACGGGGCGCTGCTCAAGTTACGGGCCGCCGGGGTCGAGCTGGACCTGAGCGTGGGGGCCGCCGTCGAACCGAAGGTGCGCATCGCCGAGCCCGCCTTCGACGCCCTGCGCGCGGCGGTGGAGAACGGCCAGGTCGTCACCTTCCGGCACCGCCGTTCCTCGGAGCCGGAGCCGGACGCCCGGCTGCGCACGGTGGAACCCTGGGGAGTGGTCTCCTGGCGAGGCCGCTGGTACCTGGTCGGCCATGACCGGGACCGGGGTGCGACCCGCTGCTTCCGGCTCTCCCGCATCGTCGGCGCTGTTCGCGCCGTCGGCGAACCGGGAGCCGTTCACCGACCGAGCGACGCCGACCTGCTCAGGATCGTCGCCGGCAGCGCCGACCCCGCTCCCGCACCGGAACCGGCAGTGCTCTGGATCGCGGCGGACCGGGCGCACGGTCTCCGCCGGCACGCCACCACCGTCGGCGGCCGCGAGGTGGGTGGGACACCGGGTGACGTCGTCGAGATCGAGTTCCGGTCCCTCTCCTCGGCGGCGGACTGGATCGCCGGCTACGCCCCCGACGTGCTGGTGATCGAGCCGGCCGGCCTGGCCGACGCCGTCGCCGCGGTGCTCGGTGGAATCGTGGAGGAGACCCGATGAGCAACGCGTCCTCGCAGCGGCTCGCCCGACTGCTCGCCCTCGTCCCCTACCTGTTGGCCCGCCCTGGGATCCTGGTCGAGGAGGCCGCCCGGGATTTCGGGGTGACCCCGAAACAGCTGCGCAAGGACCTGGAGCTGCTGTGGATGTGCGGGCTCCCCGGCTACGGACCGGGTGACCTGATCGACCTGTCGTTCGACGACGAGACGGTGACCGTCTCCTTCGACGCCGGCATGGACCGTCCCCTGCGGCTCACCGCCACCGAGGCGACCTCGTTGCTGGTGGCGCTGCGCGCCCTCGCCGACACGCCCGGGGTGACGGACACCGAGGCGGTCAGCCGAGCCGTCGCCAAGATCGAGGACGCGGTGGGCCAGGCCCAGCCCAGCGGCGTCGTGATCGGGTTGGGCGGGCGACCAGGCGTCGCCGAGACGGTCCAGCGCACGGTGACGAGGGCCGTGGACGAGGGCCGGGCCCTCCGCATCCGCTACTACACGGCGTCCCGCGACGCCATCACCACTCGCGTGGTGGACCCGAAGCGGGTCCTCCTGATGGACGGGCACAGCTACCTGGACGCCTGGTGCCGGCAGGCCGAAGCGACCCGGTTGTTCCGGCTGGACCGGGTCGACGAGGCCGTGCTGCTCGACGAGCCAGCCCGCACCCCGGAGGAGGCGGAACCCGTGGACGTCGCGGGCGGGGCGTTCCGCGCCACGCCGGACCAGGAGACGGCGGTGCTCGAACTGACCCAGGACGCCCGCTGGGTCAGCGAGTACTACCCGACGGACGAACGCACCGAACTGCCCGACGGGCGGCTGCGGGTGCGGCTCCGCTACTCGGACCGCTCCTGGGTCGTCCGACTGGTGCTGGGCCTGGGCGGCCGGGCCAGGGTCGTCGAGCCGCTGCCGTTGGGCGCCGAGATCGCCGAACGCGCCGAGCGGGCGCTCCGGCTGGCCGATGAGCTGGCCGACGCCCGCTGAGTGGAGCTCGCTACCGTGTCCCGGTGATCATCGAAAGCTCGCACGTGGTTCTCGCGGTCGTCCTCGCCGTCGTCGCCGTCGCGCTCGTCGTGCTCGCCGTCGCGGTGCGCCGTGCGCTGCGTGCCGCTCGTCGGACCAGTGCCGCGCGGAGCCGGCTGTCCGCGCGGTTCGCTGACCGGGGTGGTCTGCTCCGGGCGCGGACGGCGGCGCTGAAGGTGGCCGTGGCGGAGCGGCGCGGGACGTCGAACACGCGGGGGAGCCGGCGGGAAGCGTAGGCGGATCACACCCGGTCCGGGAGTACCCTGCCAGTGACCCCGAAACGTGGGAGAGGACCATGCCCAATATCGGTACCGCCGAGATCCTGATCATCGCCGTCGTGCTCGTCCTGCTGTTCGGTGCCACGAAGCTGCCGGCGATGGCCAGGTCCCTCGGCCAGTCGGCGCGCATCCTCAAGGCCGAGGTCAAGGGCATGAAGCGGGACGGGGAGCCGCGGGACGGGACGGAGGCCCCGCAGTCCGCCCCCGCCGCCCCCGTGGCCCCCGCCGTCGCGCCGGCCCCGCCGGCCGGCCCCGCGAACACCCTGGCGAACCAGGCCGATGGAGCACCGGCGGCCAACCCCGGCCAACAGGCCCCGCCCTCCTGATCCCCGTTCGTCCGGGGTATGTGAAAGCCTGGGAGCGTGGCCCGACGCCCCGCATCCCAGCACGCCCCGCTCGACCCCGCGCAGCGGTACGCCGCCGCGCGCCAGCGTGCGGCGCATCCCAAGCTCACCGACTTCCTGGGTGAGCTCTCCTTCGAGCTCGACCCGTTCCAGCGAACCGCCTGCCAGGCCCTGGAGGTGGGGCACGGGGTTCTGGTGTGCGCGCCCACCGGGGCCGGCAAGACCGTGGTGGGGGAGTTCGCGGTGCACCTGGCGTTGGGCGAGGGCCGCAAGTGCTTCTACACGACGCCGATCAAGGCGTTGTCCAACCAGAAGTACGCCGACCTCACCGCTCGGTACGGCCCGGACCGCGTGGGCCTGCTCACCGGGGACACCGCCATCAACGGCGACGCTCCCGTGGTGGTGATGACGACCGAGGTGCTGCGGAACATGCTGTACGCGGGTTCCACCACCCTCGAGGGCCTCGACTACGTCGTGATGGACGAGGTCCACTACCTCGCGGACCGCTTCCGGGGCGCGGTGTGGGAGGAGGTCATCCTGCACCTGCCGGAACACGTCCGCCTCGTCTCGCTGTCCGCCACGGTCAGCAACGCCGAGGAGTTCGGTGAGTGGCTGGTGGAGGTCCGGGGAGACACCACGGTCGTCGTCGACGAGCACCGCCCGGTGCCGCTGTGGCAGCACATGATGGTGGGCAACCGGCTGCTGGACCTCTTCGGCGGCGAGTCCGGTGGCGAACTCCGGGTCAACCCCCGGCTGCTGCAGCAGTTGGAGAGGGTGGACCGACTCGAGTTCCCACTCCGCCGCCCGCGCCGGGGCCCCCGGGACCGGGGACGGGACGCCCAGCGGCCACCGGAGAGCCGGTACCGCCCCCCGGGGCGGCCGGAGATCGTGCGCCGGCTCGACGACGCCGCCCTCCTGCCGGCGATCCTGTTCGTCTTCAGCCGGGCCGGTTGCGACGCGGCCGTCGGGCAGTGCGTGCGCTCGGGCCTGCGGTTGACCTCGGAGGACGAGGCCGAGGAGATCCGGCGGATCGTCGACCTGAAGACGGCGGACCTGCCGGACACCGACCTGGGCGTGCTGGGCTTCTGGGAATGGCGGGAGGCGCTGGAGCGCGGGATCGCCAGCCACCACGCCGGCCTGCTGCCGGCCTTCAAGGAGACCGTGGAGGAGCTGTTCGTCCGGGGCCTGGTGCGGGCGGTCTTCGCCACCGAGACCCTCGCGCTGGGCATCAACATGCCCGCCAGGACGGTGGTGCTGGAGAAGCTCGTCAAGTTCAACGGTGAGACGCACGCCGACCTCACGCCCGGTGAGTACACGCAGCTGACCGGTCGCGCCGGGCGGCGGGGGATCGACGTCGAGGGGCACGCGGTCGTCGTCTGGCAGCCGGGGATGGATCCACGGCAGGTGGGAGGGCTGGCCTCGACGCGGACCTACCCCCTGCGCTCGTCCTTCCGGCCCGCCTACAACATGGCCGTGAACCTCGTCCACCGCGTGGGCACGCCGGCCGCGCGCGAACTGCTCGAACAGTCCTTCGCCCAGTTCCAGGCAGACCGGTCGGTGGTGGGGCTGTCCCGCAAGATCGAGCGGTCGGAGGAGGCGCTGGCGGGGTACCGGGAATCGGCCACCTGCCACCTGGGCGATTTCGGCGAGTACTTCGACCTGAGGCGCAAGATCTCCGCGCGGGAGAAGGCGCTGGCACGGCAGAACACCGCCAGCCGCCGGGCCGCCGCGGCCGCCTCACTCGAACGGCTGCGCAAGGGTGACGTCATCGCGGTGCCCTCGGGGCGCCGCTCCGGACTCGCGGTCGTGGTGGACC
This sequence comes from Actinoalloteichus sp. AHMU CJ021, assembly GCF_002895405.1. Lineage (NCBI taxonomy): Bacteria > Bacillati > Actinomycetota > Actinomycetes > Pseudonocardiales > Pseudonocardiaceae > Actinoalloteichus > Actinoalloteichus sp. AHMU CJ021. The sequence goes on from NZ_CP025990.1 coordinate 5,318,336, forward strand.
CCGGGCTCAGCCCGATCAACGAGCCCCGGCCCCTCGTGGTGACCGAGGACAGGTGGGCCGGGCGGCTCTCCGTGGCCGACTTCCCCGCGCCGGTCGAGGCCCTCGGCCGGCTCCGACTGCCCAAGCACGTGGACGTGCGCTCGCCCCGTTCGCGGCGTGACCTGGCCTCCACCATCCGCAACACGGGCATCGACGTCCCACCCCGGAGCCGGCGTCGGGCGGGCGTAGACGACGATGACGAGCTCAACGCGCTGCGCCGTGCCCTGCGGGCCCATCCCTGCCACGGCTGCGACCAGCGGGAGGACCACGCGCGGTGGGCCGAACGCCACGAGCGGCTGAGCCGGGAGGTCCACCAGCTGCGGGGGAAGGTCGCCGGCACGACCCACTCGTTGGTGCGCACCTTCGACCGGATCCGCTCGTTGTTGCGCGCGCTGGGGTACCTCGACGGCGACGGGGCGGAGGAACGGCTCACCGAACACGGCCGTCGGCTCTCCCGCCTCTACAGCGAGTCCGACCTGCTGGCCGCCGAGTGCCTGCGCCGGGACATCTGGCGGGACCTCGAACCGGCGGAGCTCGCCGCCGTCGTCTCCGCGCTGGTGTACGAGTCCCGCCGGGAGGGAGCCGTGGTCGGCCCGCTGCCCGCCGGTCCCATCACCGAGGCCCTGACCCGTACCAGCCAGATCTGGGCCGAGGTCGAGGACCGGGAACGCCAGCACCGGTTGGACCGGACCCGGGAACCCGACCCGGGGTTCGCCTGGCCGGTGTTCCGGTGGGCGCGGGGTGAGTCGCTCGAACGCGTCCTGACCGCCGCCGCGTCGGCGGGGCAGGAACTCTCCGCCGGCGACTTCGTGCGGTGGTGCCGGCAGGTGGTGGACCTCCTGGACCAGTTGCGGGACGTCGTGGGCGCCGGGAACCCGGTCGGGGCGGCGGCGGGGAGGGCGGTCCGTGCCGTGCGACGAGGTGTCGTCGCCATGGGTTCGGTGTGAGCCCACTCCCCGGGGTGACCTCCGGGGCACTCCGGTCCGTGACCGGGTCCCTCGGCGGTCCGGTGTCACAAGCTGAGCTACCACCACCCGAAGAAGACCTGATGGGAGCTATGGTTTGATCGGCGTCCACCGGTTCCGGTGTCCCGAAGCCGGCGCGCCCACGAACACGCACGCTCACGCCGGAGGCCAACATGACCAGCCCGTACGGACCGTCCGGGGGCAACGACCCGCACCAACAGTGGGGGCAGCCCCAGGGCTACCCGGGAACCCCCGCCGGTGGGACGCCGGAACAGTCGGCCGGTTACGGGCAGTACGGCCAGCAACCCGGTTACGGGCAGTACGGCCAGCAGCAGTACGGGGCGCAGCCCGGGTACGGTGACCCGGCGGCACAGCAGGGTTACGGGCAGTACGGCCAGCAACCCGGCTACGGCGACCCGTCCCAGCAGGGGGCCTACGGGCAGTACGGGCAGCAGTACCCGCAGCAGCAACAGTACGGCCAGCAGTACGGGCAGTACGGGCAGCAGTACGGCGGTTACCCGCCCCCCGGGCAGAACAAGAAGTCCGCACTGCCCTGGATCGTCAGCGGCGGGATCGCCGTGGTGCTGGGCGGGGTCGCCGTCCTCGGGTTCGTCTGGCCGGGCTGGTTCAACTCCAAGGTCTTCGACTCCGACGCCATGGCCGGCGAGGTCCAGCGGATCCTCACCGACACGTGGGGCATCGGCGACGTGTCGGGGGTGAGTTGTCCCAGTGACCAACCCCTGGAGGCCGGCCACAGCTTCCAGTGCGAGGCGACCATCGGCGGGAACCCCGTGCAGGTCGACATCCAGGTGAAGAACGAGGACGGCGACTACGAGGTCGTCCAGCCCTCCTGATCTCCGGTGCCCCGGCGGGCGCGGCCGGCGGCGGGGTCCCACCGGCTCCGACGCCGAGCCGTCGCCCGGGCATCCGCCGGTGTGGGCCGTCGCGGTGGTCGGGGGCGGACCGAGGGGAAAAACACGTCGCGTCCCGGGCTCGCCCCGGGCAGGATCGCCCCATGACCCGCTTTGACGTCGAGCCCGTTCCCGTCAGCCGGATCCGGGAGACCAACGAGCTGTTCCGCACGGCGCTGCACGCGCCGGTCTCCTCCGACGAGAAGTGGGAACTCGCGGCCCGCTCCTACCAGACCGGGCGGACCTGGGGAGTCCTCGACGAGGGTGAGTACGTGGGGACGGCGAGCTCGTTCGGTGCCCTGTTACGGGTCCCCGGTGGCGCGGAAGTGCCGATGGCGGCGGTCAGCAGGGTGGCGGTGCGCGCCGACCACACCCGGCGCGGCATCCTCACCGAGCTGATGCGCACCCAGCTCACCGACGCGGCCCGGCGGGGCGAGCCGACGGCGACCCTGCGGGCCAGCGAGACCGCCATCTACGGTCGCTTCGGCTACGGCGTCGCGGACCGGAGCCGTTCGGTCCAGGTGCGGGCGGACCGGGCCCGGATCGGTGACCTCGGTGGGGAGGGCACGGTCCGGCTGCTCCGGACCGACCAGCTGGCCACTGCGCCCCCCGAGATCTACGCCGGTTTCGGTCCGTACCGGACCGGCATGATCAGTCGCCCGGCCGAGTGGTGGGTGCCCAGGGTGGAGATGCCCCTGAAGGACGGCCGGAACCTGCGGGGAGCCGTCCACACCGGCTCCGCCGGCCACCGGGACGGCTACGTGCTGTACGAGGTGAAGGTCCCGGACGATGCGGGCTTCGACGGCGCCGTCCTCACCATCCACGACCTGCACGCGCCGGAGCCGGCGGTGCGGCGGCGGCTGTGGCGCTTCCTCCTGACGACTGACCTGGTGGGCACGGTCGAGATGCACACCGCACCCGTGGACGAGCCCCTGGAGTGGTGGGTCGGCGACCCCCGGGCGGTGCGCACCAAGGGGATCGAGGACGCGACGTGGCTGCGTCTCACCGACGTGCCGGCAGCGCTGGCGGCCCGGTCGTACGGGAACGCCGAGCCGGTCGTCCTCGAGGTGCGTGACTCCCTGCTGCCGGACAACTCCGGCTGCTACCGGGTGACGGCCGAGGGAGCCGCCCGCACGGACGCCGACCCGGACCTCCGGCTCTCCTCGGCGGCCCTCGCCGCCCTGTACCAGGGGGATGTCCGTGTCTCGGTGCTCGCCACCGCTGGCCTCGTGGAGGTGCTGGACGGCGCCGCGCTCGCGAGGGCGGACGTGCTGTTGGGGGCCGAGGAGACCCCCTGGTGCGGTACCTACTTCTGACCGGCCCGGGTGGGAGGTCGCCGCTCACCGGGTCGGGCGTCGGTCGGGGCTCCGTCCGGGAACTCCCGGCAGCTGCCCCGCGGCGTCGGCTACGGTAGCCGCGAAGACGATCGCGGCCGGGGGGTCGCGGAGCCGAGCCGAGAACGGGGTGCGTCACGGTGGTCCTGATCCTGCACGTCCTGATCACCGCCGTCGCGGTGTGGGCGACGACCCTGCTCCCCGGCGTGCAACTGGAGGGCGGGACCACCGGGGCGCGGCTGGGGACGCTGTTGGTGGTGGCGGTCATCGTCGGTCTGGTCAACGCGGTGCTCAAGCCGGTCGCGAAGACGGTGGGGTGCCTGTTCTACCTGCTCACGTTCGGCCTGATCGGCCTGGTGGTGAACGGCCTCCTCTTCATGTTCGCCAGTTGGATCGCGCAGCAGTTCGGACTGCCCTTCTCGGTCTCGAACTTCTGGTCGGCGGTGCTCGCCGGGCTCATCGTGTCCATCGTGTCCGCCGTGCTGTACAGCGTCACCAGGAAGGTCATCAAGTCCTGAACGCCCCCGACACCGAACTCCGGGCAGCGACCGCCCCGGGTGCGGGGCGGTCCCGGGGCTACCGGAGCGCGGCCGCCAGCCGATCCACCGACCGGCGCAGCCCCCACCGCCGCCCGAGTTCCACCAGCCGCTCGGGGTCGGAAGGGCTGTCCGGGACGGCGGAGTCGCGGTCGGTCAGCAGCGGAGCGTCCCGCACGACCCGCACCACGCGGGTGGCGCGGGCGAGGTAGTCCCCGGCGTCGACCAACGCGGCCCTGGCCCGGGGTGGGACGCGGGAGTCCCCGGCGCCGGCCGCCGCCTGCAGCTCCTCGACGGTGCCGAACGTGGAGATGAGCCGGGCGGCGGTCTTCTCGCCGATCCCGGGAACACCGGGCAGGCCGTCGGAGGGGTCGCCGCGCAGCACCGACATGGCCTCGTAGGCCGGTCCCGCGATCTCGACCGGGAGCTGGTAGCGCTCGGCGATCTCCGAGGGGCCGAAGAGTTCGGCCTTCGCCCAGCCGCGTCCGAGGTAGAGCACGCCCGTCGGCGTGGGTTCGGTACGGACGAGTTGGAAGAGGTCGCGGTCTCCCGTGACGATCTCCACCGGGTCGGCGCGTTCGCCGGCGGCCCAGGTGCCGATGACATCGTCGGCCTCGTGCCCGGCCGACTGGCTCGTCGCCAGTCCGGCGGCGGCCAGGACGTCGAGGATGATCTCGACCTGCGGCGCCAGCGTGTCCGGCACCTCCTCCGCGTCCGAGGAGCCCTCCGCGACGCGGTGCGTCTTGTACGAGGGGAGGGCCTCCACGCGGAACGCCGGCCGCCAGTCGGCGTCGAGGCACGCCACGAAGCGCCGGGGCCGCCGGTCGGTGAGGATGCGGGCGACGGTGTCGGTGAACCCACGGACGGCGTTGACCGGGGTGCCGTCTGGCGCGGTCAGGGACTCCGGCAGGGCGTGGAACGACCGGAACCACAGGCTGGCGGAGTCCAACAACACGAGTGGACCGTCGACGAGCCGACTACCGGACACCGCGAACTCCTCACCGCCGAACGGGACCGGGCGGAACCAGGGTGGTGGCCCGTCGCCTTCGTGACAGGGCCACCCTAGCCGCCCGGTGTGACGGACCGCCGAGCGTGACCGGACCGGTCGGTCGTCCTCCCCGCCGCCCCCGGCGCGTCGCTACGCTGTCGGCCATGGTCTCGCCCTCATCGTCTCCCCTGACCGAACCGCGGCTGTTCAGGGACCGCCTCTCGCGCGTGGCCGAGGCCGCGCGGCACGCCGACGTGGACGCGCTGCTCGTCGCGCCAGGCTCCGACCTCCGGTACCTCCTCGGAATCGACAGCGGATCGTTCGAGCGGCTGACGGCGCTCGTCGTCCCCTCGGCCCCAGGACGACGCCCCGCCCTGGTGACCCCCAAGCTGGAGGAGCCGGGGTTCGCCGCACTCGACACCACGGCCCTCGGCCTGGACCTGGTGACGTGGTTCGACGGCGAGAGCCCGTACGACCTGGTCCTGGAGCTCGTGACCAGGGCGGGCGCCCCGGCCCGGCTCGCCGTCGGTGACTCGATGACGGCGCAACACGTGCTCGGGCTGCGGGCCGCCGCGCCGGGCGTCGAGCAGGTCCTCGCCGGAGCGGTCATCCGCCAGATCAGGATGCGCAAGTCCCCCGAGGAGATCGAGGCCCTCGCCGAGGCCGGCGCGGCCATCGACCGGGTGCACGCCAGGATGGCCGAGTGGCTTCGCCCCGGGCGGAGCGAGGCGGAGGTGGGCGCGGACATCGCCGCCGCCATCGTCGCCGAGGGGCACGCCGAGGCGGAGTTCGTGATCGTGGGTTCCGGTCCCAACGGCGCCAGCCCGCACCACGAGCTCTCCGACCGGGTGATCCAGCCCGGCGACGTGGTGGTCGTCGACATCGGGGGCCCGACCCCGGCCGGGTACAACTCGGACTGCACCCGCACCTACGCGGTCGGCGAGCCAGCCGACGCCGACGTGCGCGAGGTGTACGCGGTGCTGGAGCGCGCCCAGCGTGCCGCCGTCGACGCCGTGCGGCCGGGGGTCACCGCGGAGTCGGTCGACGCGGCGGCCCGTGAGGTGATCAGCGCCGCCGGCTACGGCGAGTTCTTCGTGCACCGCACCGGCCACGGCATCGGCCTGGACGTCCACGAGGAGCCCTACATCGTCGGGGGCAACGGCGACGTGCTCGAACCGGGCACGACCTTCAGCGTGGAGCCGGGGATCTACTTCCCCGGCAGGTGGGGCGCCAGGATCGAGGACATCGTCGTGGTGACCGAGACCGGGGTGCGCCGGCTGAACACCGGACCCCGGGCGTTGACGGTGCTCTCGACGTGAGCGCCCAACTGGAACCCATCGACAGGTCCATCCTCCGCGAGCTCGCGTCGAACGGCCGGTGCAGCTTCACCGATCTCGCGGACCGGGTGGGGCTGAGCGTGTCCGCCGTGCACCAGCGGGTGCGCCGGCTGGAACAACGGGGGGTGCTGCGGGGGTACTCGGCGCGGTTGGACGGCGAGCAGGTCGGCCTGCCGCTGACCGCCTTCATCTCGCTCACCCCCATCGACCCGGCCGCTCCCGACGACTACCCGCAGCGCCTCCAACACCTGCCGCAGATCGAGTCGTGCTACTCGGTGGCGGGGGAGGAGTCGTACATCCTGCGGGTCAGGGTCGCCTCACCGGTCGGGCTCGAGGACCTGCTGCGCCAGATCCGCGAGGCGGCGAAGGTCGCGACCCGCACCACCGTGGTGCTGTCGACGCCCTTCGAGAACCGACCGCCCGCGGTCTGATCCCTCCCGTGGGCGGCCACCGTCCCGGCCCCATCCCGACACGGATGGGGCCGGGGTCTCCGGGGGCGAGATCCTCGGGGTGGGAAGGATGGCCGCCGCGCCTCGAGGTCGGCCCGGGGAGCGGGGCCGGCCGCTCAGCGGTCGTCGATCACCCGGTCGTCGGGCACCACCGTGAGCCGACCGTCGGGTCCTGCGACGCAGGCCGCGGACCGGGCGCCGTCGGCCAGGAAGTCGGTCAGGCAGCGCCCGAACTCGGCGTGCCCCTCGGCGTTGGGGTGGAATGACTCCTGGATGGCGTGCGGAGCCCGGTGGTCGTCCCCGAGGCCGTCCCAGTCGATCGTGAGCCGGGTGAACCACTCCTCGCCGTCGTCCCGGGAACAGGCCTCGCGGTCGAGGCCGGCCTGGGAGAGGTCGAGGAACCGGACCCGCGCCTGCCGGGCCACCTCGGCCAGGCCGTCGGACAGGGCGCGCACCGCGTCCCGCTGCATCCAGCTGGTGTCGCTCTCCCGGAAGGGGCAGCCGGCGAGGCCCCGCAGACCCGGGATGACCCTGGTGCCGATCGGGGAGGCGTAGGACTGGAGCACGAGTTCGTAGCTGGCGTCCGGATAGCCGTGCTCCCGCATGACCTCCCTGATGTCGGCGAGCGCGGAGCGCACCTTCGGCGCCATCTCGGCGACCCTGTCCTCCCAACTCGGGGACAGGGTCTCGCCGCAGTGACCGCCGTCCTGCTCGAACCAGGCGCGCACGCAGTGCCCGAGCACGTCCGAGAAGCGCGGGTCGTCGTTGGCGCCGACCGCCACGACGATCGCGGCGACCCGGTACTCGCCGGCCAGTTCCCGGAGCTGTTCCGCCTGGGAACCCTCCGTGTTGTGCACGGCGTCGCCCAGCCCCACGTGTTCGGCGCGGGCGCCGGAGCACGCGAGGTTCACCGTGCGGTCCACGCCGGGCACCCGCAGCTGGTGCACGGTGGCGTGGCTGGACCGGTGACACCAGTTGTCGTCCTCGCCGTCGGTGCCGGGTGCGTAGTCGCCCGCGCCCTCACCGGACATCGTGGAGTCGCCGAGGGCGACGACGACTCCCGGCGCGTCCCAGGGCGGTTCCGGCAGCACCGGGAGCGGCCGGTCGGACACGACCAGCAGCAGGGGGAGGGCGATCATCAGCAGGACGAGGAACAGGGACACCGGGCGGAACGGGGCGGGCGGGCGCATCCTGGACAGTTTATGTGCCCTTCCGTCCGGTTCGGGAGGAAATAAGGAGCCCACTCATCCGGTCTCCACCCTCCCGGCCGGGGCCGGGACGAGCCCGTCCGCCCCGACGAGACCGGGGACGAGACGTCCCTCGGAGAGCACCAGGCAGCGGTCCGCCACCGCGTGCACCTCGTCGTCGTGGGTCGCCACGAGCACGGCGGTGCCCTCGTCCGCCGCCGCTCGCAGCGCGACGAGCACAGTGGACAGGCTCGCGTGATCCAGGTGGGCGGTGGGCTCGTCGGCCAACAGCACCGCCGGACGCACCGCGAGCGCCCGTGCCAGGGCGACCCGCTGCCGCTGGCCGAACGACACCTGGAGCGGGTACCTGTCGGCCAGGGCGGCCACGCCCAGGCCTCCCAGCAGCGAGTCCACCCGGTCCGCCACCTCCTCGGGAGTGCGCGTGGTGAGCATCCGAAGCGGCAGCGCGACGTTCTCCGCCAGCGTCAACTCCTCCGACAGCCCCATCGTCTGCGGGAGCACCGCGAGGCTGGTCCACGGTGTCAGCGGGGTGACCTCGTCCCCCAACACCTCGACGGAACCGGAGTCCGGTCTGTCGAAGGCGGCCAGCAGGGTGAAGAGGGTGCTCTTGCCCGAGCCGGAGGGACCGGACACCGTCACGACCTCCCCCGCGGCGACGTCGAGGTCGAGACCGTCGAGGACCTCGATCCGGCCGCCGCCCTGGTTGAAGCCCCGTCCCAGGCCCCGTACCCGGAGCCGTGCCTCCGCCACCGTCATGTCGTTCCCTCCTTCGCGGCCCCCGAGTGGAGGTGGCCGTCGCGGATGCGCACGACCCGGGGCCCCAGTTCGAGCAGCCTCGGGTCGTGGGAGGCCACCACCAGGGTGACCCCGAGCCCGTGCAGTTGGGTCAGCGTCTCCACTACCAGCTCCGCGGAGCGGTGGTCGAGCTGGGAGGTGGGTTCGTCGGCGAGGACGACGTCCGCGCCCGCTCCCACCGCGCAGGCGAGCGCGAGCCGCTGCTGTTGGCCACCGGAGAGCGCCTGCGTGGGCCAGGAGCCGGTCCCGCCGAGTCCCATCCGTTCCAGCAGGGCGGGCCCGGGGTCCTCCCGGCCGGCGAGCTGCGCCCGCGCCCGCAGGTTCTCCGCCACGCTGAGGTAGTCGAAGAGGTTGTCGCCGGGGTTCTGGTAGACGAGGGTGACCTGCCTGGAACGGAGACGGCGGAGCTCGGCGTTGCCGGCCCGGGTGACGTCGCGCCCGAGGACGTGGACCGAACCCGCCGCCGGGCGGGACACCAGGGCCAGCACCCGCAACAGGGTGGATTTCCCCGAACCCGAGGGGCCGGCGAGGATCACGAACTCGCCTCGGGAGACGGCCAGGTCGACGCCGCTGAGGACGGGAACCCGGGTCAGCTGCGTGGAGTAGGAGACGTCCACGCCCCGCAGGCGGAGCGCGGGTCCCTCCCCTGAGGGCGCCGGCGTCGTCATCTGCTCACTCACGGATCAGCTCTCCCACTCGGGCGGTGCGCACCGCGCGCACGGCCAGCCAGGTGGCCGCACCCACCACCGCGAGGGTGGCGACCAGGAGGACGGACAGGAACAGCACGGGGACGGGCGCCGCCGGAACCGGCACCAGGCGGGGCGCCGGGTCGAGCTGGCTCGCGGCGAGTTGGGCCGCGCCCCACCCGACGGCGGCGCCGACCAGGGCCGCGAGACCGCCGATCGTGCCCAGTTCCACCAGGTAGCTGGCGACGAGCGTCCTCGGCCGGACCCCCATCCGGAGGGACAGCGCGCCGGACAGCGCGTTCTGACGGCGGCGCACCTCGATCGCCAGCAGCAGGGAGGTGATGGCCAGCACGGCGAGCACGGTGCCGAGCACGGTGATGAACCCGAACGTCCACTCCATGGTGAGGAACGGCAGGCCGTCCAGGGACGAGGTCCGCTCCACGGACTGGATGGTCCACCCGCCCCCGGCCTGGATGCGGTCGACGACCTCGGCGGCGGGCAGCGCCGACAGCACGGTCCAGGTGTTCACCCGGAACCCGCTCGGGACGGTGTCCCGGGCGACCACGTAGGTGGGGGAGGTGACCCCGGGGAACCCGGTGACCTCGCCCACGGTGCTCAGCACCAGGCCGCTGCCCGCCCGCAGCTGGTCACCCCCGGGCGCGCCGGCCACGCGGACGGCGGGCACGGCGGCGTCGCCGGGTCCTCGGTCCGCTTCCCCTGCGCGCAACGCCGACAGGGCCTCGTCCACGGCGGAGGCGATGCGCCGGTCACCCAGCCAGCCTCCCCGGTGGAAGGTGTCCGGCTCGACGACGAGGACCGTGACCTCGCGCGATGGGTCGGCGATCGAGGTCGTGCTGCGACCGACCAGGGTGCTCCGCTCGGCGATGGAGGCGGGTACCGCCTGGTCGGCGTTGACGGTGGTGTTGCCCACGTCCACCGCGCTCTCACCGCCGACGAGCACACCGGACTTGGCGTCGAATGCGTCCCGCTGGGCACCGACGATGCCCCCGCCCACGGCGAGCACCCCCACGGCGAGCAACGCGAGGGCGGTGACCCCCACGGCCGTCCCGCCGGAGGCCGCCAGCCGGCGTATCCCGAACTGGAACGCCGGGCGCCGCCAGGCGCTGAGCCGGTGGGAGCGGACCAACGACCACCCGAGGCCCCGAGCGGTCAGACCGGCGAGCGTGACCACCACCAGCAGCGGGAACGCCAGCGCCACCGGGTCGACGCGGGGCAGCACCTCACCGGACTCGACCGTCAGCGCCCCCTCGGCGAGCCGGAGACCGGACCACACGGCGAGGGCCCCGGTGGCGAGCTCCCACGGGACCAGCCGCAGCCGGCTCACCGCCCGCGAACGGGCCCGAGGGGCGGTCTGGAAGAGCTGGTGCGCGCGGACCGCGACCGTGGCGACCAGCACCGCGAGCGATGCGACGACCAGCCCCCCGACGGCGAGCGCCGCGTCGACGAGGACTCCGTCCCGCAGCACGAGCGACGGTGCGTACAGGCCGCGCGCGAGGGTGGCCAGGGCCAGGCCGGCGGCCGAACCGACCAGGACGGGGAGTCCGAGTTCCAGCAGCGCCCTGGTGCCGAGGGCGAGGGGGGAGGCCCCGTGCGTCCAGAGCAGCCTGGCCTCCCTCGTGCGGCGCTGGAGCCACTGGACCGCCACGGCGGCCATGCCCGCCAGACCCACCAGGAGGCTGACCACGGTCAGGGGAAGCACCGCCAGGGTGACGGTGCGGCTGGACTCGTCGGCCAACTGGAGCGAACGCTCGAGGTAGACGCCCCTGCTGACGAAGTCCTCACGGGCCAGCTCGGCGGAGAGGTCGTCGACCACCGCCCGTGACCGGTCGTGGAGCGCGGCCGCCTCCTCGGGGGTCGAGGGGGCGTCGACCGGGAACCGCAGCGTCGTGGTGAAGGTCGCGTGGGAGACGTCCTCCCACTGGACCGCCAGTTCGTCGACGACGGCCGGCGGCGGCTGGAGGGAGGAGAGCACGTCCCGGTCCGGCACGAGGACGGGAGGAGCGCTCTGCCACTCGCTGTCCATCGGGCCGGGGACGACGAGCTTCTCCTCGCTGCACCAGTAGCCCTCCCCGGTCCGCTCCAGGTCCTCGTAGACGGCGGTGACCGGTGGCAGCTCGCCGAGCCCGGCCTGCCGGGGCCGGTCGCCGAGGTCCGCGCCGGTGAGCTCGGCCAGCGATTCGGGGATCCAGATCCCGTCCGTGCCGCCGCCGCGCACCACCGTCACCTGCTCGGCGAGCCCGTCGCGGTAGGCGAGCTTCGCCCGACCGGAGGACTCGCCGAAGTCCAGCATGAGGACGCCGCTGTACAGGCCGGCGACCACACCGTCGTCGAACCCGTGGTCGGCCGCCGACCGCTGGGCCAGTGAGGCGGCCTCGACGCTCCCGTCGAAGCGCATCGGGACCAGCTCGACGGCGGGGCCTCGCAGGTGGGGGCAGAACCGGCTCACGTTGTAGTCGACGGCCGCCGTGCGCACGCTGGACACGTGCAGCACGGCGGCGGTCGCCACGAACGCCAGGACCAGGCCCGCGAACAGGGCGACCAGGAGGCTCGACGGTTGTCCCCACGCCACCAGGGGCGCCCGTCTCCACGGCAGCTTCACGCGCGCAGAGTGACATACGTTACTCCGTGCGAGTAGGGATTACCGCGAAAAGGTCATCCCTTCGTAACGCGGGGGAAGGTCGTGCCGGCGACGGGGCCGGGCCGGGGTCACTGGTCGGCCCACCACCGCTGTCCCCGCTCGTCGAGCGTGTAGATCGGGTCGTAGTACGGGTAACGCCTGGTGAGGGCGTCCGGATCCTCCGCCTCGATGCCGGTCCGGTAGTTCTTCGTCCAGTAGGACACCCCGTGCTCGTGGTCGTACTCGGCGAGCTGGTGCACCCACCGCTTCCCGACGTAGGGCACATCGCAGATCAGCCTCGGGGTGGCGTAGCCGGGCAGGTAACCCATGATGGCGTGCTGGAGGCGCTGCGCCTCCCACACCGCCAGCCGCCAGTGCTCGGCGTTGGGGATCATGTCGCACATGTAGAAGTAGTAGGGGAGCACGCCGGCTTCGCCCTGGAGGGCGAAGCACAGGTCGAGCAGCGCCTCCGCGCTGTCGTTCACGCCCCGCATCAGCACGCCCTGGTTACGGACGTCCCGCACCCCCACGGCGAGTGCCGTCCTGGCTGCCTCCGCGACGAGCGGGGTCACGGAGTTCACGTGGTTGACGTGGGTGTGGATGGCCAGGTTGACACCCCGCCGCGCCGCCGTCCTTGCGACCCGCTCCAGCCCTTCCACGACCTTCGGCTGGAGCCAGTGCTGGGGAAGCCCCGCCAGCGCCTTGCTCGCGAGCCGCACGTCCCGGACGGTCTCGATCTCCAGCAGCCGCATGAGGAAGCTCTCCAGCTGGTGCCACGGCATGTTGGCGACGTCTCCGCCGGAGACCACCACGTCGCGGACACCCGGGGTCTCCCGCAGGTACTGGATCATCCGGTCCTGCCGGTCGACGGGCTTGAGCCCCAGCCTGAGTTTGTCGACCTGGGGAGTGGAGTTGCCGACCAGGTCCATCCGCGTGCAGTGCCCGCAGTACTGCGGGCAGGTGGACAGCATCTCGGCGAGGACCTTGGTGGGGTACCGGTGGGTGAGCCCCTCGACCACCCACATCTCCGCCTCGTGCAGGGAGTCCCTGGAGGAGTGCGGGTGGCTCGGCCACACGGGGTGGCGGTCCGAGCGCACGGGAAGCATGTAGCGGCGCACCGGGTCGGCCAGGAAGGCGTCGGTGAAGGCCTCGGGATCGGTGGTCTCCTCCCGCGCCATCGTGTTGAGCATCTGCGGTGGGAGGAGCATGGACATGGTCGCCATCTCGCGGTGGTCCGCGTCGAGGTCCTCGTAGAAGCGCTCGGTCAGCAGGTCGCCCACCACCCGGCGCAGCTGGCGGATGTTGCGCACGCAGTTGACCCGTTGCCACTGGGCGTCCCGCCACTGCTCGGCCGTGACGTCCCGCCAGCCGGGGAAGCGTCGCCAGTCGGGCTCAACCAATTCCCGCCGCACGTACTCGTAGGGCTGTTCGGCCCGGCCACCCTCTCCGAGGTGGCCGTCGGTGTCGCCCCGGCCTTTCCCAAGATCGTCGCGCTGGCGGGCGATGGCTTCCTGGACAGTCATACTTGGCCTCCAGAATCGGTTCGACCGTAAAAACATCCTTACACACCCGGTCAACTCGGGAAATATTTCGCGTTCTGTGGGTGCGTTAGGCTGGTGTGAGACCGAGGTCCGCGAGGTGTCGGGAGCATTACGGCCCTCCTGTCCGTTGTCGAGACAGCCGTGTAACCGACTCGTGTGGGGAGTGCCCAGCCCGTGCCTTTCCTGCTCCTGGCCATCCTCGAAATCGCCACCCTGATCCTGGTGGGCAACGCCATCGGCGTGCTGCCCACGCTGCTGCTCGTCGTGGCGGGCAGCATTGGTGGCGGGCTGCTCCTGCGCCACGAGAGCACCAAGGCGGTCACCGCCGTCCAGGAGGCCGTCCGCCGCAAGGCGCCACCGGAGGGCGGTGCGAGCGCGACAGCCATCCTCGCCGCGATCATGCTGCTCGTCCCGGGCCTGCTGACCTCGTTCCTCGGCCTGGTGCTGCTCCTGCCGCCGGTGCGGGCCGTCTTCCGTCGCCGACTGCTCTCGCGCCGTGTCCGTTTCGCCCAGAACGCTGTGCGGTTCGCCAGCCGCACCGGCCACCACGGCGCCTCGGAAGGAGTGGTCGAGGGCGAGGTCGTCGACGTCGACGACTCGCACGGGCGGGCACGCCCCGCGGGTGGGGCTGGTGGACCCGAGTCCCCACGACGGCCCGGCGAGGACCCGCCGCAGGACCCCCGGGAACTGCCCGGTGGCGCCACCTGACACCCCTCGGGGGCGATGTCGGCCACTTCGGGACGGGAGCCGGGACAAGCGGCCCACCGCCACCCGGCAGACTGCACCCGTGACCCCCACGTACCACCGCCCCACCACCCTGCTGCGCGGCGGACGCATCCACTCACCCGCCAGCCCGGACGCGACCGCGATGGCGATCGTCGACGACACCGTCGTCTGGGTGGGCCACGACGCGGCGGCGATGGCCCTGTACGGGGACGACGCCGAGATCATCGACCTGGCGGGCGCCTTCGTGGCCCCGGCCTTCGTCGACGCGCACGTGCACGCCACCGCCACCGGGCTGCTGCTCCAAGGGCTCGACCTCACCGGCTGCCGTTCTCTCCCCGAGGTGCTCGACGCGCTCGCCCGCTACCGGGCCGACCACCCCGGTGAGGTGATCTGGGGGCACGGCTGGGACGAGACGTCCTGGCCGGAGCGCCGCGTGCCGAGCCGAGCGGAGATCGACGCCGCCTGCGCCGGCGCGCCGGTGTACCTCTCCCGGATCGACGTGCACTCGGCGCTGGTCTCGACCGCGATGCTCGACGCGGCCCCCTCGGCACGCACCAGCGCCGGCTACCACCCCACCGGCCCGCTGACGACCGAGGCGCACCACCTGGTCCGCCGGGTGGCGCAGGACAGCCTCACCCCCGCGCAGCGGCACCGCGCCCAGCTGGCGTTCCTCCGGCACGCCGCGTCCCGGGGGATCGCCGCGGTCCACGAGTGCGCGGGCCCCGACATCTCCTCCCCAGCCGACCTCACCGAACTCCTGGGCCTGTCGCTGGAACCCGACCTGCCCGACCTGGTCGGCTACTGGGGCGAGCTGGACGGGCTGGGCGCCGCACGGGAACTCGGCGCGGCCGGCCTCGCCGGGGACCTCTTCGTCGACGGCGCCCTCGGCTCCAGGACCGCGCACCTCCACTCCTGGTACGCGGACGCGGAGCACAACGGGCTGAGCTACCTCGACGCCGACCAGATTGCCAGGCATCTCGTCGCGTGCAGCAGGCACGGGCTCCAGGCCGGATTCCACGTCATCGGGGACGCCGCGACCAGCGCGGTCGTCCGGGGGTTCGAGTTGGCGGAGGACGTCCTCGGGTTGCCCGCGCTCGTGGCCGGACGGCACCGGCTCGAACACCTCGAGATGGTGGACGCCCACCAGGCTGCCCAACTGGCCCGGTGGGGCGTGGTGGCCTCCATGCAGCCGAACTTCGACGCCGCCTGGGGCGGCTCGGAGGGCATGTACGCGGCGCGGCTGGGCGCGGAGCGCGCCGCCGGCCTCAACCCCTTCGCGATGCTCGCGGCGGCCGGGGTGACCCTCGCGTTCGGCTCCGACACGCCGGTCACCCCGGTGGACCCCTGGTCGGCGGTGCGGGCCGCGGTCCACCACCGCACCCCTGGCTCCGGCATCTCCCCCCGGGCGGCGTTCACCGCGCACACGCGGGGGGGCTGGCGGGCGGCCGGGCAGGCCGACGACCTCCTCGGCACGCTGGTACCCGGGGCGCCGGCCACCTACGCCGTCTGGGAGGCGGGTGAGCTCGTCGGTCCCGCCACCGACTCCCGGGTCGCCCGCTGGTCGACCGACCCCCGGTCGCGGGTCCCGAGGCTGCCTCGGCTCGACGCGGAGGCCGAACTGCCCCGGTGCCTGCGCACGGTCCTGCGGGGACAGGTGATCTACGACCACGAATCGGCCGGGGACGCGACGCTGGACGCGGTCGGGTAGCGGTTCGACAGGCCGCCTCGCGGCACCGGCCGGACACCGGTCCCGCCGCCCCGAGGTCGGGCGTGGTGCCCGTCGAACCCCGTCCTCCGGCCTCCGTCAACCGGGTGATGGACCACCCGACCGAGCGAGGAGTGCGGTGTCTCGGATGAGGGCGCACGGTGGACGGTGAGCACGCCGTAAGCTCACCAACCATGGACGGCCCCGATCGGACGCCCGAGATCCGCGTCTCGGACAAGGAACGCAACGACATCGCCAGCCTGCTCAACGACGCCGTCGGTGAAGGACGCATCACCCTGGACGAGTACACCGAACGGGTGGGACAGGCCTACGCGGCCACCACTCGCGGTGAGCTCGACGTCCTCATCGCGGACCTGCCGGTCGCCCGCTCCGTGATGGGCGAGGGCGGTCCGTCCCCGGTGCCGGTCGCCGCTCCCGGTACCGAGGTCGACCAGCCCGAGGGCAAGCGCAAGTGGCGGATGGCGATCATGGGTGGCGACTCCATCAAGGGGCGGTGGCGTGTCCGCCGCCGTCAGGGCTTCTTCGCCCTGATGGGTGGGGACGAGATCGACATGCGCGACGCCCAGCTGGACGCGCCCGTGGTGGAGCTCGTGCTCGTCTCGATCATGGGCGGCCACACCGTGGTCGTGCCGAAGGGGGTCCGGGTCGAGCACGAGGGCGGGTTCAACCTGATGGGTGGCACCGACATCAAGATCGACGAGTCCGCCGTGCACCCGCATTCTCCGACCGTGCGCATCCGCTCCTACTCCTTCATGGGCGGCAACGAGATCAAGAACCCCAAGGAGAAGAAGAAAAAGAAGTGACCGGCCGGCGCGGGTCCTCCCGCACCCGACCGACCGCCCCGACGGCCGGCGGCCTCCCGTCCGTAGGCTGTCCGGGTGGTGTCTGAAGCCCTCGACGCGCCGGACGTTCCCGGGCGTTCCCCTCGCCAGGACCGCCGGTCACCCGTGCCGGGGTTGGTGGCGCGGTTGCTGGCCGTGGCGGGCGCCGGGGCCGTCTGGTACGCGGGGTTCCCGCCCCGGGACCTGTGGTGGCTCGCGCCGATCGCCTTCGCGGTCCTCTTCGCCGTCGTGTCCGGGCGTACCGCCCGTGCGGGCGCCGGGTACGGCCTGGTCTTCGGGCTCGGCTTTTTCCTGCCCCTGCTCACCTGGATCGGCGAGTACGTCGACGTCGGTGTCCTCGCGTGGGTGGTGCTCGCACTCCTGCAGGCGCTGTTCGTGGGGCTCGCCGGCGCCGGGATCGCCCTGGTGTCCCGGCTACCCGCCGCGCCCCTGTGGGCCGCCGCGTTGTGGGTCGCCGGTGAGGCGTTGCGCTCCCGCATCCCCTTCGGCGGGTTCCCGTGGGGGAAGGTGGCCTTCGGGCAGCCGGAGGGGGTGTTCCTCCCCCTGGTCTCACTCGGGGGAACCGCCTTCCTCGGGTTCGCTGTCGTCCTCTGCGGTTTCGGGCTCGGGGGCCTGCTGAGGCTCGGCGCCACCCACCTCGCCGCTCGCCGGACCCGGCGGGGCGACGGCACCGTTCCGGCTTCCCGGTCGGCCGCGCCCCTCGCCCGGCGCGCCGCCCCCCTCGTGGCCCTGGCCGCGCTCCCCCCGTTGGCCGGCGGGGTGGCCGGCGCGTTGGCCGGTGCCGCTCCCGCCGACGGCACGGTGACGGCCGCCGTCATCCAGGGCAACGTCCCCCGGATGGGCCTGGACTTCGTCAGCCAACGTCGGGCGGTGCTGGACAACCACGCCGAGCGGACCCGGTTGCTCGCCGAGGACGTGGCGGCGGGACGAACGGCCCAACCCGATCTCGTCGTGTGGCCGGAGAACGCCTCCGACATCGACCCGGTGCGCAACGCCGACGCCTACCAGATCATCGAGGCGGCGGTCTCGGCGGTCGGGGCGCCGACGCTCGTCGGAACGCAGGAGGCCCCGAGCGTGGGGGACCTGCACAACACCGCCCTGCTCTGGCTCCCCGGGCAGGGGCCGGTCGACTCGTACCGGAAGCGGGAGATCCAGCCGTTCGGCGAGCGGATGCCGATGCGCTGGTTCGTGCGCCTGTTCAGCGAGGACGTCGACCGGGTCCAGCGGGAGTTCCAACCGGGGGACGAGGCCGTGTCCTTCGCGATGGGGCCGGCCTCCGTCGGCGTCGCGACCTGCTGGGAGATCGCCTTCGACGACCGGGTCACGAGCACCGTCGGGAGCGGAGCGCAGATCCTGGCCGTTCCCAGCAACAACGCCACCTTCGGGTTCACCGAGATGACCGACCAGCAACTGGCGATGTCGCGGGTACGGGCGGTGGAGCACGACCGGGCGGTGCTGCTGCCGGCCACCAGTGGTGTGAGCGCGATCATCATGCCGGATGGCCGCGTGGTCCAGCGAAGTGAGATGTTCACCTCGACGGCGCTGGTCGAGGAGGTGCCGCTACGGTCGACCACTACGCTAGCGACCCGTCTCGGTGCGATTCCGGAGTGGGCGCTGGTGGCGACCGCCCTGGCCGCACTGGGATGGGTCGCCGTCCTGGGACGTCGCGCGCGAGGCGTGCGTCCCGCCCCGGAGTCCGCCGCCGCGCCGTCGTCCGCCGCGACCGCGCGGTCCGACGCCGGGCAGTCGGACGGCTGACCGCGAAGCACACGACGTTGCCGGCCGCACTGGGACCGGCGAGGAGGAACGGATGGCCGGAGAAGCCGACACCCCCGAGGACCGCCCGAGCAGCGTCGGCGCGGTACTGGTGGTGATCCCCACCTACAACGAGCGGGAGAACCTGGGCCCGATCGTGACGAGACTGCACGCGGCGGTGCCGGCGGCGCACGTTCTCGTGGTGGACGACGGCAGCCCGGACGGCACGGGGGAGCTCGCCGACGAGCTGGCGGCCGCCGACGAGCGGATCCACGTCCTGCACCGCACCGCCAAGGCGGGGCTGGGCGCGGCCTACGTCGCGGGCTTCAGCTGGGCGTTGGAGCGCGCCTACGACGTCGTGGTCGAGATGGACGCCGACGGTTCCCACGCCCCCGAGGAGCTGCCCCGGCTGCTGGACGCGCTGGGCAACGACCAGATCGGTGCCGACCTGGTCATCGGCTCCCGGTACGTGGCGGGCGGCAGCCTGGTGAACTGGCCGTGGCACCGCGAGTGGCTCTCGCGGGGGGCCAACATCTACGCGAAGCTGGCGCTCGGCGCGAAGGTGTCGGACATGACCGGCGGCTACCGCGCCTTCCGCCGCGAGGTGCTCCAGAAGATCAAGCTGCACAACGTCGCCTCCCAGGGCTACTGCTTCCAGATCGACCTGGCGTGGCGGGCGATCGAGGCCGGTTTCCAGGTGGTGGAGGTGCCCATCACCTTCACCGACCGGGAGGTCGGCACGTCCAAGATGAGTGGTTCGATCGTGCGCGAGGCCCTCATCAGGGTCACCAAGTGGGGGCTGCGGAGGCGAGGGACGCAGCTGCGCGCCCTGGCCACCGGCAAGCGCGCCTGACGGCCCCGGCCGAGCGGAGGTGACTCCGCGCACGAGGAAAGGCCGCCCGGGAGTTTCCCGGGCGGCCGGCGACGGTGTCAGGATCGACGTCCTCGTGGGGCGGCGTGGGCCTCAGGCGGAGCGGGTGCGGCGTCCGCGCAGCTCCTCCAGCCGCTCCGAGAGCAGTTCCTCCAGCTCGGGGATGGTGCGGCGCTCCAGGAGCATGTCCCAGTGCGTCCGGGCGGGCTTGGCCTTCTTGGGTTCCGGCTCGCTGCCGTCGATCATCTTCGACTCGCTGCCGTGCAGCCGGCATTCCCAGTTCCCCGGAACCTCGGCGTCATCCGAGAAGGGCACCTCGAAGTCGTGTCCCTTGGGGCAGGCGTACCGCACCGTACGGCGCGGTGCGAGGTCGTGGTTGCGGTCGGTCTCGTAGCTGACCGCTCCGAGCCGGCTGCCACGCAGAACGCGGTCGGCCATGACGGTGTCCTTTCGCTCGGTCCGAGGCTGGCGCCCCGGTCAACGTGCTCACCGAGTGCAACGACTTTCGCGTCGCCGTCGTTCCCGGTTTGGCCTAACTGGTTGCCCACGGTGACGTGTTTCACGCATCAACGAAGACTTCCTCCATAGGGATGCAGTCGTCTGCCGTTCGTGACGCGTTATCCGCCTTGTGACTACCATGACCACTCGAATGGGTGATAGTGCCAGAGTGGCACGCTATCAAGCCAGTGTGAGTTGTCCGTGCGCCGCGGGGATGGGACCCAGATCACCGGATCGGAAGTGTCGGCGGCACAACACTTGATAACGCACAGTAGTCGTGGCCTCGTTGTTGGGACCGCCCTCCTCCTCGGAGGGGGAGCCGTCACCCGCTGTGGTGTCCGCCACGAGCACGGTGTCGCCCGCCCGCACGAGTGAACCGTTCACCACCCTGCCGTTGAACCGTCCGGGGGAACCGCACCAGCAGAGCACCTCGACCTGCACCGCCTGCAGCTCGTCGGCCACCTCGAAGAGCCGCTGGGCCCCCGGGAACAGCCTGCCGCGGAAGTCGGTCGCGATGCCGAAGCAGTAGACGTCCAGGTGCGCCAGGTCGGCCAGCTCCGCGAGTTGCTCGACCTGGCCCTCGTTCAGGAACTGCGCCTCGTCGACGATCAGGTAGTCGACCCGGCGGCCCGCCGCCCACTGCGCGCGCACCAGACCCCGGACGTCGGTCGTCTCGTCCAACTCGATGGCCTGCCTGGCCAGCCCGATCCTCGTCGAGATGCGCGGGCTGCCGGACCGGTCGAAACGCACCAGCAGCAGACCGACCCGCCCCTGCCTCGCGTGGTTGTGGTCGATCTGGAGTGCCAGCGTCGACTTCCCGCAGTCCATCGGACCGTAGAAGAAGCGGAGGCGGCCGGGGACCGTCGCGGCCCGGCGGCCGGACTCGGCCGGGACGGCGGACAGCGCGTCGGTCGGATCGGCGGCGTCGGCAGGGGTAGTCACGGGCGTCGACCCTATCGGCCGCCCGTGTGGACGGGTCAGGCCGCGCGGTCGTGCGCTCCGGTGTGCCGACACCCTGTTCCGAACGTGCTCGACTACGGTCGGCACCGTGGAAGGACCGCCCGAGACCACCCGCGTCGTCGCCCGGCGCGGCGAACCCAGGCACTGCGGCTGGTGCGGACGGTCCCTGGAACCAGCCGGCCGAACCGGCCGACCCCGGCGCTACTGCGGCCAGGCCTGCCGGCAACGCGCCTACGAACGGCGGTCGGCGGTCCAGCGAGGCAGGCTCCCCGAGGACTCCGTGGTGCTTTCGGCTGAGGAGGTGGCCGACCTCCAGGACAGGATATTCCAGCTCAGATGCGCCGCTGAGGACGTCGCCACCGGCGTGGAGGACGGCGCGGACCTCGGCGAACTCCGAACGCTGGCCACCGAACTGGTCGTCACCGCCCGGCGGCTCGAGCGGCTCCGCTGAGCGACACATGCCAGCGACCGCTTGCCGAGCGCGCCCCTCCGCCGCGACCATTGCTCCAGTAGGGCGGTTTACAAGGAGGGAAGGGTGACAGGAGACGACTCCGTTCAACACACTGTGTTGCACCATACGGACGTCGGATTTGCCATCACCGACTCACGTGGCCGGCTGCGCTGGGTCAACCCGGCGATGGCCGAGCTGCTGGGCATCGACGAGGCCCACGCGCGGGGCCGGTCCCTGCCCGCCCTCCTGCCCGCGGCCTGGGAGGGGGCGGAGGGCACGTCCACCGTCCAGCGGCTCACCACGACCAACAGGGGAGTCCGCTGGTTGGAGATCAACTGGCACCCGCTGCCGCCCAGCGACGCGCACCTGTGCCGCGTCGTCGACCTGACCGGCTCGCGACAGGAGGAGCTCGAGGTCGGCTCCGAGACCACCCGCCGGTCCCCGGAACGCAGCCGGATGGGCAACTGGGAGTGGGTCATCGCCGAGGACCGGGTGGTGTGGTCGGAGGGCATGCGGGAGATGTCCGGCTACCCGGCCGACGCCGAGATCGACTACGACGCCTTCATGCGCATGATCCACCCCGACGACGTCGCGCTGGTGACCAGGGTGCTCACCCGCTCGCTGGGCACCGGGGAGCCCTTCACCTACATCCACCGCGCTCGGGGCGCGGACGCGACGGATGTCCGGGTCTTCGAGTGCTTCGGGGAGGTGATCACCGACGATGACGGGAAGCCGGTGCGGCTCGTCGGCAGCGCCCACGACATCACCCAGGCGCACGAGGTGCACCACGAACTGCGCAGGATGGCCGAGGAGGACCCGCTCACCGGGCTGCCGAACCGCCGGGCCCTGACGGCGAGGCTGGAGCGGGAGATCGCCTCCGGTGCGCGGGGAGCGCTGGTCGTCATCGACCTCGACAACTTCAAGGACGTCAACGACCTCCGGGGCCACATGGTCGGTGACCGGGTGATGTGCGCCCTGGCGACCGCCCTGCGCAACCGCCTGCCGGAGAACCACTACCTCGGGCGGCTCGGTGGTGACGAGTTCGCCGTCGTGATGCCCGGGGTGGACCAGGCGCTGGCCAAACGGACGGCCCAGCAGCTGGCCGCGGCCGTGGCCACGATCCCGGTCGCCGTCGCCGGGGTCACCATCAGGGTCACGGTGAGCACGGGCGTCGCCCCGTTCGACTCCGGACCCACCTGGGAGGCCGTGCTGGCCAACGCCGACCTGGCCCTCTACGCCTCGAAGGGCGCCGGCCGGAACCGTGTCACGGTCTACGACCCGGGGCACTACGCCGACACCGCGAAGCGGGTGGCCGTGCTGGAACGGCTGCGCACCGCCCTGACCGACGGTCACCTGGCGCTGCACGGGATGCCGATGGTCGACCTCCGCACCGGCCGAACCCTCGGCTACGAGCTGCTGCTCCGCCTGGAGGACGATCTCCTGCCCCGGCTGGGCCCCGGCGACTTCCTGCCCGACGCGGAACGGACCGATCTCATCCTGAACATCGACCGCTGGGTGCTCGGACAGGCCGTCGACACGCTCGCGGCGCACCCGGACCCCGGGCTGCGGCTGGACGTCAACGTCTCGGGGCGCACCCTCGACGACGAGGAGTTCGGCGACTTCGTCCTCGACCGGATCCGGAGCAGTGACGTCCCGCCCGGCCGACTCGGCCTGGAGATCACCGAGACCGCGGCGCTCACCAACCTCGACGCCGCACGACACCTCGCCACCCGGCTGCGGGAGGCCGGCTGTCGCATCACGCTGGACGACTTCGGGTCCGGATTCGGCTCCTTCGTCCACCTCAAGCACCTGCCGATCACGGGACTGAAGATCGACGGTGAGTTCGTCCGTGGTATCGATCGGAGTACCACCGACTCCGTTCTAGTGACAGGGATCATGGAGATCGCCAACGGCCTCGGGCTGACCACCGTCGCGGAGTGGGTCGAACGCCCCTCCCAGGTCAACGCACTCACCAGGCTGGGTGTCGAGGTGGCTCAGGGCTTCCACCTCGGGAAGCCGAAACCACTGTCCGCGATCGTGTTACGGCCGAACGGAGTATTGCCGCGTTAGGGGTGGCGCATCAGGATCAACTGACCGCACCGACGACCCGCGGAACCTGCCATCCGCGTGCTCTGCCCCACGGGAGAACCGCCGAAGTGAACACCGCAGTGCCCGTCCGGGGCATCCGCCGGTTCGAACTGCTCACCGCCTCCCCGGAGGCGTCCGTCGAGTTCCACGCCGCGCTCCACGACTGGGTGCTGCTCTCCCGGGACGGCGGAGTCCAGAGCTGCTGGGTGGGCGACCGGCTGGCCGCCACCATCCGCTTCCCCGAACACGGCGAATCCCTGGGCTGGCGGGTGATCTTCGGGACCGGTCCGCAGGCCGAGGAGCCCTCGGCCTCCCAGCACCCCTCCGCCGTCGTCGAACCAGGCCGGGTGGCGCACGGGCCGTGGGCGCCGGCTCCCCGCTCCGGTGAGCCCTGCTGGGCCGAACTCGCCGCGGCGAGCGCCGACGAGCGCTGGACGTCGGCAGTCGGCTGGGAAATGGCCGAGGGGGCCTACACGCTCGAGGGCAGGGCGGTGTCCGGTCGCCGTCCGGTACCGGAGACCTCCCCGGAGGCGGGGGAGTGGACCTGCTGCCTGGCCACCGACGACCTCAGCAGGACGCTCGACCGCGTCCGGGACCTGGGCGGGACCGTGCTGGGGGAGGACTCCACCAACCCGCTGGGGCGCGCGGTGACCGTCGCCGACCCCGACGGCGCCCGCTACGCCCTGGTGGAACAACCGGGCGGCTGGGGTGGCGCGCTCGCCACGTGACGGCCCGGGGAACGCGGGCCGCACCACGGCCCGCGACGGCGGCGGACCGCGCCCACCCGTCCTCCGCTCCCGGGCGGTCGCCGCGAACCCGAGGACGGGGGAGCTCCGGGTTCGCGTGCCGACCGGGCCGGGTGCTCGGTTCCGGAGCGGGTGCGCGGTCACCTCACCCCGCGCACCAGGGCCGCCGGCACCGCCAAGCACCCGCGTCCCCGATCGGACGGGCGGACGCCGACGCGGCGTGCCAGGGAGTGGTCCGGGCCGGCCCGTGCCCGCCGAACTCACTCCGCGTCGGGTCGCCCCGCCAGCTCGGACGCCCGTCCCGACGGGGAGCAGCCGGAGCTGTCCGCCTCCGACCGCTCGGTGGCCTCGGCCACCGCGGCCAGCGCCCGGTAGGTGCGGTTGCTGGCCGCGGCCGCGCGCTGCTCCCTTCCCGTGGCCTCGATGTAGTTCTGGCTGGTCGCCAGGCTGGCGTGCCCCAGCAACGCCATGATCTCGGAGGCATTGGCGCCGTCCTCGGCGAGCCTCGTGGCGAAGGTGTGTCGAAGCGCGTGCAGGCTCGCGCCGGAGGGCACCCTGTCGTGCAGGCCCGCCCACCGGAAGCAGGACTTCACCAGGTACTCGAGGGCGCCCCGACCGATCGGCTCCCCGCGCTGGTCCACCAGCAGCGCCGCCGAACGGCGCTGCCGGCGGTGCGGGAACCGCGTCCGGCAGGACGCCAGGTAGCGTTCGATCACCCGCTCCAGCGGCCCTTCGATGGGGATCGACCGTTCGCGGCTCCCCTTGCCCCGGACGTGCAGCCGTCGTTCCCCGGGACGCCCCACCACCGAGTCCAGGGTGAGCTCCCGCATCTCCCCGGCGCGCAGCCCGGTGACCAGGCCGAGGGACAGCACCAGGACGTCCCGCTCCGGCCACGGCCGGCGCGCCCGGCGCGCGCCGGCCGCCACCGCGCGCAACAACTGCTCCGGGGTCCCCTCACCGCGCAGCGGCTTGGGGGACAGCGGCGGGGTGCGCGGCCGGTCGATGGCCGCCATCGGATTGCCCGGGAGGATGCCCTCCGCCACGCAGAAGGTGAGGAACTGGTTCCAGGTGGACCACGCCCGCAGCACCGAACTCTTGGCGTGGGTGTCGGCGAAGCGGCCGAAGGCGGCGCGCAGCGCCTCCGCGTTGGCCCCCTCGATTCCGAGGTCCGCCACGGCGACCGCGTGCTCCTCGGCGAGCAGGCGGGTGATGCCAGCCAGGTCCCGCCGGTAGGCGGCCGTGGTGTGCGGTGAGTCCTTCCGGGGCCGCCTGGCCGTGAAGAACGCCTCCTGTGCCCGTAGCAACCGCATACCGATCTTGATACACCGCCGGCGATGAGCTCGCCGATGACCGGGGGGCGCGATGGTGACCAGGCGGGATGGGGCGGCCGGCCCCACCCCGCGACGGGACGGTCGCCCGTCAGCCCCTGCCCAGCCGGTCCGAGAGGACCATCAGGACGACCCCGAGCACGGAGACGGTCAGGTTCGCGTACACCTCCACGCCCGAGAAGGCCTCGAACCGTTCGAACACCTCGCGGTTGAGCCCGTTCAGCAGGAAACCCAGGATCGGCTGCGCCGCGAGGTGGTCGATCGTGCCGCTGATCCCCATGAGCGTCAGGAGGAACCCAGCCGCTCCCATCAACTTCGCCATGCCGGCACGCTAGCCACGGCGCGGCCCCGGGCGCCTCGGTCCGAGGGAGCGACCCTCCGGACGGAGGTGTCGACAGGGAGCCCCCACCTCCGTCGAAGGTCCCGCCCAGCACCGACTTCGGTATCGCGAACCCGGCCGAGGCGCCTCGGCCGTCGCCGGGGCTCCTAGGCTCACACCCCATGACCGCGGTGAGACGCTGGCGCCGAGGGCGTCGGGACTGGCTGGTCGATCTCGGGCTCTTCCTGGCCGCGGCCACCTACGGGCTCTGGACGGCGGCCCTCTACCGGCAGGACCCCACGATGCCGGGCTGGCTGTCCGCGACCGACCAGCTCCTGGGGGTGGCGGGGTGCGCGGTCCTGTGGTGGCGTCGATCCTGGCCAACGCCCATCGCGGTGGGCTTGGTCGTCACCGCCACCGTCGCGGAGACCGCGGCCGGTGCGATGGTCGCGGCGCTCTTCTCGCTGGCCGTCCGTCGCCCACCCCGGGTGGCCGTCGCCGTCCTCCTGCTCAGCCTCCTCTCGGCAGCCGTGTCGGTGGGGTGGCGCCCCGAACCGCCCGAGGGACGCCCGCTCGTCCTCCTGCTGGGAGTTGCGGTGCACTCCGCCGCCACCGCCTGGGGTATCACGGTGCGACAGCGCCGGTCGCTGTTCCAGTCGTTGCGCACCCGCGCCGAGCAGGCCGAGGCCGAGGCCGAGCTGCTCGCGGAGCGGGCCCGCCGGTCGAGCCGGGACGAGATCGCCAGGGAGATCCACGACGTGCTGGGGCACCGGTTGTCGCTGCTGAGCCTCCACGCCGGCGCCCTGGAGTACCGGGCGGACGCGACCCCGGAGGAGACGCGGCAGGCGGTGGGGGTCATCAGGAGCAGCGCCCACCAGGCCCTCCAGGACCTGCGGGAGGTGATCGGCGTGCTGCGCGCCCCGGAACCGGACCGCCCCCAACCCTCCTTCACCGACCTGCCCGCGCTGGTGGCGGAATCGAGCGCCGGCGGGGTCGACATCCGGTACCACGGCGAGGTGGTCGGCGCGGTGCCCGGCTCACTGGGCAGGACCGCGTACCGCATCGTGCGGGAGGCGGTGACCAACGCCCGCAAACACGCCCCGGGAGCCAGCGTCGTGGTGCGGGCCAGCGGCCGCGCGGAGGACGGGCTCACCCTCGACGTCGTCGATTCCGGGGGAGTGGCCCACTCGGCGGTGCCCGGGTCGGGCCAGGGCCTGCTGGGACTCCGCGAACGGGTCCGCCTCGCGGGCGGCGACCTTGAGCACGGCCCCCGGCCCGAGGGCGGGTGGCGACTGCGGGCCTGGCTACCGTGGCCGACATGACCGGTGTCCGGGTCCTGCTCGTCGACGATGACCCCCTCGTCCTGGCCGCGCTGACGATGATGTTGAAGGGCGCGGAGGGCATCGCCGTCGTCGGCCAGGCCGCCAACGGCCAGGAGGCGCTGCGGGCGGTGACGACCACCCCGGTCGACGTCGTGCTGATGGACATCCGGATGCCGGCGATGGACGGGCTGAGCGCCACCGAGGCGATCCGGGCACGCCCCTCGCCGCCGGAGATCATCGTGTTGACCACCTTCGACGCCGACCGGCACGTGCACCGGGCACTGTCAGCCGGCGCGGTCGGTTTCCTGCTCAAGGACACCCCGCCGGACCACCTCGTCGACGCGATCCGTCGCGCCGCCTCCGGCGACCCGGTGCTCTCCCCGTCGGTGCTGCGGGGGCTCATCCGGCGCTCCGTCGGCCCCGAGAACGGTGCGCGGTCCCGCCGTGCGGAGGAGGCGCGCGGGAGACTCGCCCCGTTGGCCGAGCGGGAACGCCAGGTGGCGCTGGAGGTCGGGCGGGGTCTGTCGAACGCCGACATCGCCCGCGCCCTCCACCTCAGCGTTCCCACCGTCAAGACCCACGTGTCAGCCGCGCTCGCCCGCCTCGGTCTGACCAACCGCGTCCAGCTGGCACTGCTGGTGCGGGAGGCGGAGCTGGACCAGCCCGACCCCGACCCCGGCTGACCAGCCTCGACGCGACCCCGTCGGGCCGGCGACCCGCGCCCGGGAACGGGAACGGGATCCGCTCCCACCTACCCGGCTCGGCCCGGCCAGAACCGCCCCGAGGGCCGCACCCCGGTCGGGACACCCGGCCACCGGGGGAGCGAGCGCCGCCCGCCGCGCATGCGCCACGGCCCCGGGAAGGCGATGATGCGGACACGGCCGGCCGGGAGGGGAAGCGGATGACCGAGGTACCGGAGGTCCTGCGGGATGCCCTCACCAACCAGGGCACGGCGTTCTCCCGGGCGGACCGGGAACGGCTCGGTCTCGTCGGCTGGCTGCCCGACGCGGTGCTCACCCTCGACCAGCAGGCGCGACGCGCCTACGAGCAGTGCCGAGCCCAGCCGGACGACCTCGCGGCGAACCTGTACCTCGAACAGCTGCGCGACCGGAACGAGGTGCTCTACCACCGGCTGCTCACCGAGCACCTCACCGAGCTGCTGCCCATCGTCTACGACCCCACCGTCGGCCAGGCGGTCCGCCACTACAGCCACGAGTACCGGTCCCCCCGTGGCGTCTACCTGTCGATCGACCACCCCGAGGACATCGGTCCAGCCCTCGACACGCGGGGGTTGGGACCCGAGGACGTCGACCTGCTGGTGGTCACCGACTCGGAGGAGATCCTGGGCATCGGCGACTGGGGCGTGCACGGCGTGCGGCTGGCCGTCGGGAAGCTCTCGGTGTACACGGCGGCGGCCGGCGTGCACCCCGCGCGGTGCCTGCCGGTGGTGCTGGACGTCGGCACCAACAACCAGGCCCTCCTCAACGACCCCCTCTACTTGGGGGCCAGGCACAGCAGGGTGACCGGCGAACGTTACGACGACTTCGTGGCTGCCTTCCTCGACGCGGTCGCCGACAGGTACCCGCACGCGTTGGTGCACCTGGAGGACTTCGGACCGGGCAACGCCCGGCGGCTGTTGGAGGCGTACGGGGACACCCGCCGCGTGTTCAACGACGACCTCCAGGGCACGGGGGCGATCACCCTGGCGGCGGTGATGAGCGCGCTCCGCGTCACCGGCACCCCCTTCCGCGACCAGCGGGTGGTGGTGTTCGGCGCCGGGACCGCCGGGGTCGGCATCGCCGACCAGCTGCGCGACGCCATGATCCGGGACGGGCTGAGCCGGGAGCAGGCGACCTGCCGGGTGTGGCTGGTGGACCGCCAGGGGCTGCTCGTGTCCGACATGCGGGAGCTGCGCGACTACCAACGGGACTACGCCCGGCCGCCCGATGAGGTGGCCGGCTGGGGCAACGGCGCGATCGACCTGTTCTCCACCGTGCGGCACGTGCACCCCACGATCCTCGTGGGCACGTCCACGGCGGCGGGGGCCTTCGACGAACGGGTCGTCGCCGCGATGGCCCAGCACACCGAGCGCCCCGTTATCCTCCCGCTGTCCAACCCGACCGAGCGCGCGGAGGCGAAGCCCTCGGACCTGCTGTCCTGGACCGGTGGACGAGCCCTGACCGCGACGGGCGTTCCCGTCGACCCGGTCGACCTCCGGGGCACCCGGTACGTGATAGCCCAGGCCAACAACGCCCTGCTCTACCCGGGCCTCGGGCTCGGCGTCATCGTCGCCCGCGCCGAACGCGTGACCTCGGGCATGCTGCTCGCGGCGGCGGAGGCGGTGGCGGGGCAGGTCGAGGAGGTGGGACCAGGAACGCCACTGCTGCCCCCGGTCCGCGACCTCCGCGCGTCCTCGGCCACCGTCGCCGCGGCCGTCGTCCGCCAGGCCGCGCAGGACGGCGTCGCCGGGCGGGAACCGGACGACGTCGTCCAGGCCGTCCAGGACGCGATGTGGTGGCCGGAGTACCCCGGGCCGGACGCCGGCCGGGCGTGAGCTCGGGCCGGACGCCGGCGCCACTCGCGCCTTCCGCGAGCCCGGTCAGCCCGAGGGCCACACCCCGGAGGTCCCCCGCCGGTGACAGCCCACGAGGTGGGTGTCGATCATGCCGACCGCCTCCATCAGCGCGTGCGTCGTGGTGGGCCCGACGAAGGCGAAACCGAGCCGTCGCAGCGCCGTCGACAGGGCGGTGGACTCCGGGCTGGTGGTCGGCACCTCCGCCGTGGAACGCGGTTCCGGTGTCCGCTCCGGCTGGAACGACCAGAGGAACGAGTCCAGTCCGCCCTCCGCCCGCAGATTGAGGACGGCGACGGCGTTCGTCCGAGCCGCCTCGATCTTCCGGCGGTTGCGGACGATCGCCGCGTTGGTCATCAGGCGTTCCACGTCCTCGTCGGTGAAGGCGGCGACCTTCTCCGGGACGAAGTCGCAGAACGCCTGCCGGAAGGCGGCGCGCTTGTTCAGGATCGTCAACCAGGACAGCCCGGCCTGGAATCCCTCGAGGGTGATCCGTTCGTACAGCTCCTGCTCCCCGCGTACCGGCAACCCCCACTCGGTGTCGTGGTAGTGCCTGTTCACCGGGTGTGAGGCCGCCCAGACGCAGCGCCGCAGCCCGTCCTCACCGAGTGCGGCCTCCTGCCCGGCCCTGGTGGGGTCCGGTGGGGTGGGTGTGTCCGGCATCGGTGTCGTGCTCCCTCTCGTCTCGTGGGTTCTGGTCGTGCGCCCGCTGCCAGGGCAGCCCCGTCACGCGGGGCGTTGTCGAGGCGCCCACCTCGCGGGCCGCTGTCGGGGTCGGCGGCGCCGGGGAGGGTTCGCGGCACCGCGGGGTGGGGGAGGCGGACGGCCCACCCAGGACCAGGAGGCCACCGGACCCACACGGTGTCGACGTGCGGTCCGCTCCGCCGGGAGACGACCGGGTCGAGGACGCGCTCGTCCCCCCGGTGCGTGCCCATCCGCGCGGCGGCGTCGCGGTGGTCCACCACCACCGCGTCCGGTCGGTAGCGGTCGACGACGGCTGGCGCCGCGGTGGCGGTGAGCGCCTCGCGACCCGGGCCGGCGCGAGCCAGCCGGGAGGCGCGGGCACGGGTCCGCCTCCAGCGTCCTCGGCGGCGCGCGTGTCGCGGTGGGGCCGCCAGTGCCGGCCGAGGCGCACCGACGTCCGACCACCACCGGGGAGCGTCGCCGCGTGGAGCGGCCCCGGGCCCCGGGCCGACTCCCGGCAGGCGGCGACCAGGCGTTGCCGCCTGTGCGGGTCGAGCCAAGCCGGCACCGGCACCGCGCCCGAGGCGAGTTCGCGTCGGGCGGCGGGAAACAGGGCGCGCACCGAACTCCTCCACCAGGTCGTCCCCCGGCCCTGGGGCGGGCCGACGTCGACCGCACAGTAGCCGCGCCGCCCGACAACCCGTCGGGCAGCACCGGCACGGACCGTGATCGCGACGGTGCGGGCGGCGGCCCCAGCGGCGGGGTCCGGGTGCCGCCAGCGGGCGCCACCGGTGCGCCGTCCGTGTCCGTGCCCGTCCCACCAGGGGCGGGGTTCGCGGGTGTACCGGGCGGGGCGTGCTCGGCGACGCGGGCGTTCCGCCGCCGCGGGGCGGCCGCTCCGGTCCGTTCGAGGCGGGACGGTGCCGGCACGCGGTGGTCGGGACGCGGCGTGGCCGGTCCTGCCTCAGACGGCCGTAGCGAGCGCTCGCGAACGACCCGGTGGTCCGCCCCCGGGTGACCAGCCGCTCACCGGTGACTGCCGGGGCCGGACCGGTGAGCACCCGCTCCGACGGGAGAGGGCCGGAGGGAGTCCGCCATCTCCCGCACCAGCTCGCGCCAGGGAGCCGAC
Organism: Actinoalloteichus sp. AHMU CJ021; assembly: GCF_002895405.1. NCBI lineage: Bacteria > Bacillati > Actinomycetota > Actinomycetes > Pseudonocardiales > Pseudonocardiaceae > Actinoalloteichus > Actinoalloteichus sp. AHMU CJ021. The sequence continues at coordinate 5,349,780 of NZ_CP025990.1, forward strand.
GGGAACAACGCCCGCACGGCCTCGTGGTTCCTCCGCAGTGCCTCCACCGCGTCCCGGTCACCGGCCCGCGCCCCGGCCATCCACCGGGACAGCGCCGCCGCCGCGCCACGCGGTTCCGCCGGGTCGGCCACGACGCAGGTGACCCGCCCCTGGTAGACGGACTCGAAGGCGTCGTAGTCGGTGACGGCGCAGGGCACGTCGGCGAGCGCGGCCAGCGCCGGCCCCAGCCCCACCGTCTCGACGTCGGGCAGGTTGGGGGTGAACAGCACGGCGCCGCCGGTGGCCCGGCAGATCCTCAGCAGGTCGATCTCGTCCAGCCGCCAACGGTCGTCCTCCCGGTGACTGGTGAGCGGCACGCCGTCGAGGAAGCGAACGGAACCGGTGACGTCGAGGGCGCGGACGTGGTCGAGGACCTCGGCGGCGTAGGGCGGGTCCTCCTCCACGCTCCCGAAGACCAGCAACGCCGGGTCCGGATCGCCCGCGTCCCTCGCCGTGCGCAGCATCTCGGCGAAGACGGAGACGGCGATCTCCACGCCCTTGACCCGGAACAGGCGGACGGGTACCAGGACGACCGGCTGCCGGTCGGTCAGCCCGTTGTCGACGAGGAACTCCCGGTGGCGCGCGTCCAGCTCCGGGGACTCGGGCAGGACCGGGAGCACGTTGGGGGTGACCCGGGGTCGCGATGCCGTGGGGTAGCCGGCGGCCTCCTCGGCGAGGCCCTCGGTGACCACCGCCCACCGGTCGCTCGGGAGCCCTCCCGGCACCGGCGTCAGGCTGTTCGGCGCGGGTGGGTAGAAGCGCGCATCCCCCTCGGGGATGGCGCAGCTGCCGAAGAGGTCGTGGTCCCAGTAGAGGACACCGCCGGGCCTCCCGTCCCGCCAGTAGCGGGCGGCCGCCCGTCGGAGCGCCAGGTTCACCGGCACCGCGTCCGAGAGCGTCAGGTTGACCGCGATCACCCAGTCGATGTCGTGGTCGGACAACCACCTCGTGAAGTGCTCCTCGTAGGGGCGCGCGAGGCGGTCGATCCGCTCGCGCAGCCGTCGGGTCTCGACTTCGGAGAGGGTGGCGGCCCGTGCGACGGCGAGGCGGATCTCCGTCAGCTCCGCCATCAGGCTGGTGCGTTCCTGGTCCACCGGTACGGCGTCGGTGACCGTGAGCCAGTGGGGGTAGCGGGAACCAGCCATGCCCCTCGGGAAGTAGTCGGCCTTGTCCGCCCGCCACGAATAGCCGAGGTCGGCGGCCACCGGGGTGTGCAGCACGCCGTCGTCGACGGCGTGGTCCACGACGTTCCGGAAGACGGTGAGCAGTCCGCTCACCGGGAGGCCGTCACCCGACACCAGACCCCACCGCATCATCGAGCCCACGCACCGCCGTTCCTCGTCAGGGACTCTCCGGCGGCGGCGGCCCCCGAACGTCCTCCCCTCCCGGACCCCGGTCCTCGGTCCGCGTCGTGTTCTCCGGTCGAGCACGACGGATTCGAGGCTAACGCTGGTAAACGACGATGACAATGGCGCTCAGGTGAGCGCATTTCGAGGAGGTGGCGCAGGGAATGCCGATGTCTCACGTGGTCGGTCCCGTTCCTGGCCGGAGCCGCGAGGATTCTCGAGCGAGTCGTGGAATCCGGTTTAGGAGTCCAGGTAGTGCCAGGGAGTGGAGAGGGGAGGCGTGTCGCCAATCGAGACGAGCCGTGAACGACGAGTGGGTGCGGGGGAGCGCGGGTTCCCGGTCCGCGAGCGTGGCGGAAGGTCACGGTGACGGGGTGTCGGGAGCGGGGCGCTGAGGTGAATTCCGTAATACCGTCGGCGCCTCGGATGGTGCTCGGGTCCCTCCCGGCTGCCTCGGCTCATTTCATGACCAGCAGTTCGTTTTCCGCTCGTGCCGGGAGTCGGGCGGCCGCCGCCGTGAGCACGCTCCGTGCCCAGACGCGCTCCGCCTGGTCCAGTCCTCCTCGTCGTACGGCGCCCTGGAGGCGCTGCCACACCCCGGCGTTCGACCACTCCTGGAAGCGGCGGTGGGCGGTGGGTGCGGACACGGAGAAGGACGCCGGGAGGTCGCGCCAGGCGCAGCCGCTGGTCAGGACGAACACGATCGCCGTGAGGACGGCCCGCTCGTTGACCCGGGCCCGCCCGCCGCCCTGTGGCCGAGGTCTCGGGGTGGGCAGCGTCGGTTCGACCAGCTCCCACAGCCAGTCGGGTACCAGGCGTCGGGCCAGGTCTCCTGGTGCGGCCTTGGTGTCACGCACGTTCACGGGCACTCCTGACGTCAGTGGGTGGGCGCGGTGGTGGGGGAGCGTGGCGGGCGGGGCGATCTCGCCGGGTCCAGGCCGGGCGGGGCTGGGGCACCGGGAGGGAGCCGGTGCCGGACGCCGGCGCACGACGGTGTGCGGGCAGGTCGGACCCGCGCGCCGCCGAGACCCGTCGGAGGGTCGACCGGTGGACGCGCGGTACGGCTGATCATGGCCCCGTTCGGGGTAACCGTACGTGGTCGCTGGTCCTGTGGGACAGCCGCCGCCCGGGTGATGGAACGGCGTCAGCGGATCGTGGCTGCCGACGGGTCGCGGACTGGGGATTTGGAGGGTCAGGATGTGAGGGTGCTTCGTATTCTTTGGGTGTCCGCTCGCCGAATGTGGCGGAGAATTCGGGAATAATGGCAGGTGTGGGATGGTGCCAATTGAGATGTCCCCTGCGGTTGGCTAAACGGTGCCGACGTCCGGGGTCGTGATTGTCGACCGAGCAATAACATACCCCCCTGCTCCCCCTAATGGGTGCATTGTTGAAGATTGCGTATAGCCCAATTGTGCAGCCGGTTGCTCGTGTGGGAGTATGCCTGCGCGGAAATGGTTCACATGGTCCGTAACTCGCAGGGAGTAGTAGCGCGCCGAACCAGTGGCAAACGAGTGTTGGTCAGTTTCCTACCTGATCTCCCATGTGACGCGTCGGAGGCTCACGTCTTCGCGCGGTGCTGTGGGGCACCTGGGAGTGATGGCGCCGCGACCGCTGCGCCTCCGGAGTCCTTGCTTCGGAACGCAAGCTCCTTCGACGTCGAAGGCGGTCACCGGCGTTCCGTGTACCCGTTTCGCGTCCTGCCCACAGCGTGTTCGAGGTCCCGGCGCCACTGACCGTGGTCGGCCGCCGGTGCCGGTGACCTTGTCCGGCCGCCCGGCCAACAGCGCGGGCAGCCCACGCCCACTCTTCCCCGGCGCCGTCACGAGGTAACACGGCGCCACGACCCGAGGACTTCACGGTGACGGATTTAGGTAACGCCCCAACCGGCGACAGGATCGCGATCATCGGTATCGGTTGCCGGCTGCCCGGCGGCGCTTCCGACTACCGGACGTTCTGGCAGAACCTCCTGGCCGGCAAGGACTGCATCACCGACACCCCGGCCGACCGGTACGACGTGCGGACGCTCGGCAGCCGCGACAAGGCCAAGCCCGGACGCCTGGTCGGCGGCCGAGGTGGGTACATCGACGGCTTCGACGAGTTCGACCCCGCCTTCTTCGGGATCAGCCCGCGTGAGGCCGAGCACATGGACCCCCAGCAGCGGAAGCTGCTGGAGGTGTCCTGGGAGGCGCTCGAGGACGGCGGGCAACGCCCCGGTGAACTCGCCGGCCGCGACATCGGTGTCTTCGTCGGTGCCTTCACCCTCGACTACAAGATCCTCCAGTTCGCCGACCTCAGCTTCGAGACCCTCGCGGCCCACACCGCGACCGGCACGATGATGACGATGGTGTCGAACCGGATCTCCTACTGCTTCGACTTCCGGGGACCCAGCGTCTCGATCGACACCGCGTGCAGCTCCTCGCTGGTCGCGGTGCACCTGGCCTGCCAGAGCCTGCGCCGGGGTGAGACCGAGCTCGCGCTGGCCGGCGGCACCCTGCTGCACCTCACCCCGCAGTACACCATCGCGGAGACCAAGGGCGGGTTCCTGTCGCCGGACGGCCGGTCCCGCACCTTCGACGCGTCGGCCAACGGCTACGTCCGTGCCGAGGGAGTCGGAGTGGTCGCGCTCAAGCTCCTCGACGAGGCGATCCGGGACGGCGACCCCATCCACGCCGTCATCACAGCCAGCGGTGTCAACCAGGACGGCCGGACCAACGGCATCACGGTCCCCAACCCGGACGCCCAGGTCAGCCTCATCGAACGGGTCTGCGCGGACGCGGGCATCCAACCGGGCGACCTCCAGTACATGGAGGCCCACGGCACCTCCACCCCCGTGGGTGACCCGATCGAGGCCAACGCGCTCGGCCGCGCCCTCGCCGTCGGGCGGGCACCCGGAACGCGCTGCTACGTCGGCTCGGTCAAGACGAACATCGGGCACACGGAGTCCGCCGCCGGGATCGCCGGCCTCATCAAGACGGTGCTGTGCCTGGAGAACCGGACGATCCCGCCGCACATCAACCTGGACCAGGTCAACCCGGCCATCGACCTCGACTCCCTGCCCTACGAGATCCCCACCTCGGTCACCGACTGGCCCGAGCACGAGGGGCCGGCCCGCGCCGGGGTCAACTCCTTCGGCTTCGGCGGCACCAACGCCCACGTCCTGCTCGAGGAGGCACCGGTCCGCGCGTCCGGTGTGGAGCGTTCCACGCCCGGGGAGTTCGGCATCCTGCCCCTGACCGCCCGTGACCCCGAGGCGCTGCCCGAGCTCGCCGCGAACATCCGGGCCGAACTCGCGCGTGACCACGAACCCGTCAGCCTCGCCGACCTCGGCCACACCCTCGCCCGCCGCCGCCAGCACCTGGAGCACCGCCTGTCGGTCGTCTACTCGTCCCGGGAGTCCCTCCAGGACCGCCTCGCCGAGTTCGCCAGGGGCGAGGCGCACCCACACCTGCTCGTCGACCAGTGCCGGGACGCGGGGGACCGCCGGTTGGCCTGGGTGTTCACCGGCATGGGACCGCAGTGGTGGGCGATGGGCCGCCAGCTCTTCGAGTCGGAGCCGGTGTACCGCGAGGCCGTGGAACGGTGTGACGCCGCGCTCCGGCTGTTCGCCGACTGGTCGTTGATCGAGGAGATGAACGCCAGCGAGTCCGACTCCCAGATGGCCGAGACCTGGATGGCGCAGCCGGCGAACTTCGCGGTCCAGGTCGGGTTGGCGGCCCTCTGGAGATCCCGGGGAGTCCACCCCGACGCGATCGTCGGCCACAGCACCGGGGAGATCGCCGCCTTCCACGAGGCCGGCGTCTACACCCTGGAGGACGCGGCGCGGGTCGCCGTGCACCGGTCCCGGCTCCAGCAGAAGCTGGTCGGGACCGGCACGATGCTCGCCGTCAGCCTGGCCGAGGAGGAGGCCGCCCGCCGGGTCGCCCCCTACGGCGACCGGGTCTCGATCGCCGCCGTCAACAGCCCGACCGGGATGACCCTGGCCGGCGACCAGGACGCGCTGGCCGAACTGGCCGGCGCGCTGCGGGACGAGCAGATCTTCGCGAAGTTCCTCACCGTCCGGGTGCCCTACCACAGCGCTCGCATGGACCCGATCAAGGAGGACCTCCTCTCCTCCCTCTCCGAGCTCGACCCGCGCCCTGCCCAGCTCCCGCTCTACCTGACCGGCGAGGAGGGACGGGCTCACGGCACGGAACTCGACGGCGGCTACTGGTGGAAGAACGTCCGCGACAGCGTCCGGTTCCGGGCCGCCGTCGACCGGATGGCCGCCGACGGGTACAGCGTGTTCCTGGAGGTCGGGCCGCACCCGGTCCTCGCCCACTCCATCAGGGAATGCCTCGGCGAGCACGGGGTGGACGGCCGCACGATCCCCTCGATCCGACGGCAGGAGGGCGAGGTCGAGCGGTTCACCCAGTCACTCGCCGCGCTGCACAACCTGGGCGTGGCCATCGACTGGGCGACGATCCACCCCACCGGGTCCACCGTGGCCCTGCCCCGCTACCCCTGGCGGCGCGACCGCTACTGGGTGGAACCGGAACCGGTCCGCCAGATCCGGCTCGGCGAGGTCGACCACCCGCTGCTCGGCCGCCGCACCGGCAACGCCGAGCCGACCTGGGAGGCGCGGCTCGACGTCGAGACCATGCCCTATCTGGACGACCACCGCATCCAGGGCAACGCGTTGTTCCCCGCCGCCGGCTACGTCGAGATGGCGCACCAGGCGGTCCGCGCGCTGACGGGAGGGGCGCGGGCCACCGTCGCGGACGTCGAGCTCCGCAAGGCCCTCTTCCTGCCCGACTCCGAGGTGCGCACCGTCCAGTTCTCCCTCTCCTCCTCCGGCGCCGAGTTCCGGATCGCGACGGTCGCCGACGCCGGAGCGGAACCCACCGTGCACGCCACCGGGGTGGTCCGGGCCGGCCAGCGTCGACGCCTCAGCTCCACCCTGGACGTCGACCTCGTCCGCGACCGGGCGAGCCGGCACCTGGACGCCACGGCGTGCTACACGGGACTGGCCGAGGCCGGCTACCACTACGGCCCTGCCTTCCAGGGCATCGAGGAGGTGTGGATCGGGTCCGGGGAGGCCCTCGCCCGGATCCGGCCGACCCGGGACCTGGGCGCGGACGCCGAGGACCACCATCTGCACCCGGTCCTGCTCGACTCCTGCTTCCAGACGCTGCTCACCCCCTTCGTGCTGGGCGCGGAGGCCGAACGGCTCGACACCGGGATCAGACTGCCCCTCTCCATCGGCGAGGTCCGCGTCGACCCGGTGGGTGACCGTGCGCTGTGGGCGCACGCGCGGCTGGGCGTCGGTGACGGTGACGAGCTCATCGGCGACATCGACCTCTACACCGAGGACGGCACCCCGCTCGGCCGCGTCAGCGACTTCCGGGCCGCCGACGTCGAGAAGGCCTCCACCGCCGTCAGCGTCTCCACGATCGACGGGTGGCTGGCCACCCCCACCTGGGTCGAGGCCCCGTGGGAGCACGACCGGACCGCCGACACCCCAGCGGCGCCGGGGAACTGGCTGATCCTCGCGGACCGGGGTGGGCTGGGCGAGGCCCTGGCCGCCCTGGTCACCGGGCGGGGCGGGCGAGCGCACCTGGTGCGACCCGGGCCGGGTTACACGCTGGGCGCCGAGCGACCGGAGTCGACCGTCGCCCCCGGATCCCGGACCGACCTGCGCGCGTTGCTGGCCGACACCGCCGCCGACGGCGGCTTCGACACCGTCGTCCACCTGTGGAACCTCGACCTGCCCCACCTCGCCGACACCGGCCGGGAGGACCTCGCCGAGCACACCAGCCTCGGTGCCTACACCCTCCTCGCTCTCGCCCAGGCCCTGACGGACGAGGGGGCCTCCGCCCGCCTCCACGTGGTCACCCGGGGCACTCAGGCCGTACGCGCCGACGAGGCCGTCGAGCCGCTGGGCGCGCCTTCCTGGGGCGTGGCACGGGTCCTCTGGTACCAGGAGCTCGTCGACAACCGGGGCAAGCTGGTCGATCTCGACCCGGGCGCCCAGCACACCGGGCCGGACCTCCACGCCGAGGCCGAGGCCCTGCTGCGGGAACTCGCGGTCGACGACGAGCACGAGGTCGCGTTGCGCGGCGACCAGCGGCACACCAACCGGCTCCGCCCGCCCGAGAACCTGACCCGGCCGCTGCCGCCCCGGCTCCGCGCCGACGGCAGCTACCTGGTCACCGGCGCGTTCGGCGCGCTCGGGCGCCTGCTGTGCCGGACCCTGGTCCGCCGGGGGGCGCGCCGGCTCGTCCTCGTGGCCAGGAGGACGCTGCCCGACCGGTCCCGCTGGAGCGAACTGGACCCGTCCACCCGCGAGGCCGAGACCGTCCGGTTCGTGCGCGAGCTGGAGGCGCTGGGCGCCCAGCCGGTCATCGCCCCCGTCGACGTGACGGACGAGGACGCGCTGTCGTCCTGGCTGGTCGAGCACCGCCGGAGCGGCGCCCCGCCCATCCGCGGTGTCTTCCACCTCGCCGGTCACGTCCGGGACACCCTCCTGCCCGAGATGGACCGGGACACCTTCGACGCGGTGCACGACCCCAAGGTCGTGGGCGGCTACCTGCTGCACAAGCACCTGCTCGACGACCCCGTCGAACACTTCGTCCTGTTCGCCTCGATCGCCTCGCTGCTCACCACGGCCGGGCAGAGCAACTACGCGGCCGGCAACGCCTTCCTCGACGCGCTCGCGCACCACCGGCGCGCCCAGGGGCTCCCCGCGCTCAGCGTCGACTGGGGGCCGTGGGCCACGGGCATGATCGAGGAACTCGGCCTGATCGAGCACTACCGGGTCAGCCGGGGGATGAGTTCCCTCGCCCCCGAGGCCGGGATGGCCGTCCTGGAGAGGGTCCTCGGTCTGGACCAGGCCCAGCTGCTGGTCGCCACGGTGGTGGACTGGCCGGTGTTCCTCGCCTGGTACACGACGCCACCGCCCCTGGTCGCCGACCTGGCCGCGTCCGGAGGCGCCGGAGCCACCGCCGGGACCAGCAGCTTCCTCGACGAGTTCCGCGCCGCGGACGAGGAGCTGCGGCGTGATCTGCTCGGTGCCCGCTTCACCGAGATCACCTCCTCGGTGCTGCGGGTGCGCTCCGACCAGGTGGAACCCGACTCGAGCCTGAACACGTTGGGGCTGGACTCGCTGCTGGCGATGGAGTTGCGCACCCGACTGCACACGGAGCTCGGTGTCGCGTTGCCGGTGGTGGCCCTGCTCAGCAGCTCACCGATCGAGGAACTGCTCGACGGCCTGCACACGCAGGTCCGCGACCTCGTCGCCGAGGACGGCGACCAGGGCCCGGATGCCACCGTCATCGAGGTGTACCAGGACGAGGGCGAGTACCCCCTCACGCAGAACCAGAAGGCGCTGTGGTTCCTCAAGCAGCTGCACCCCGACGGTTTCGCCTACAACATCGGCGGTGCCGTGGAGGTCCGCACCGAGCTCGAACCGGAACTCATGTTCGAGGCGGTCCGGGCGCTGATCGACCGGCATCCCAGCCTGCGCACGAACTTCCTGCTGCGGGACGGGCAGGCCGTCCAGCGGGTCTCCCCGCGCGCGGAGGCCGACGTCGCCCTGTTCGACGTGGCCGACACGGCGTGGCCCGAGATCTACCAGATGATCATCGACGAGTACCGCAGGCCCTACGACCTGGAGCGGGATCCGCTGGTCCGGTTCCGCCTGTTCCGCCGAGGGCCGGACCGCTGGCTGATCATGAAGGCCGTCCACCACATCATCTCGGACGCGATCTCCACCTTCACCTTCATCGAGGAGCTCCTCGCCACCTACGAGACGATGCGGGCCACCGGGCGGAGCACGGCCGACCCCGAGCTGCTCGCGGCGGCCGGGTTGGCCCCGGTCGGCGCCCGGTACCTCGACTTCCTGAACTGGCAGAACCGGTTCCTGGCGAGCGCGGACGCGCGCCGGATGCGCGAGTACTGGCTCAACCACCTGCCGGCCGAGGTACCGATCCTGAACCTGCCCACCGACAAGCCCCGGCCACCGGTGCAGACCCACAACGGCGCCTCGGAGTTCTTCACGCTCGACGAGGACCTCACCGCCCGGGTGCACGCACTGGCTCGGGAGCACAACGTCACGGTCTTCGTGGTGCTCATCGCCGCCTACTACCTGCTGCTCCAGCGCCACTCCGGGCAGGACGAGGTGATCGTCGGCAGCCCGGTCACCGGGCGGACCGAGCAGCAGTTCTCCTCCGTCTACGGGTACTTCGTCAACCCGCTGCCGCTGCACGTCGACCTCGGGGGCGAGCCCTCCGTCACCGAACTCCTGGACCGGGTCCGCGGCACGGTCCTCAACGGACTCGACAACCAGGAGTACCCCTTCGTGCTGCTGGTGGACGAGCTCGGTCTCCAGCACGACCCCAGCCGCTCCGCCGTGTTCCAGGCGATGTTCATCCTCCTCGTCCACCGGGTGGCCACCGAGAAGTACGGCTACCGACTCGACTACATCGACCTCCCCGAGGAGGAGGGACAGTTCGACCTCACCCTCTCCGCCTACGAGGACGAGGCCGAGCACCGCTTCCACTGCGTCTTCAAGTACAACACCGACCTCTTCCTCCCCAGGACCATGCGGCGACTGGCGGAGCACTACGTCAACCTGCTGACCGGGCTGACCTCGGCGGCGCCCGCCGAGCCGGTCGACCGGCTGCCGCTGTTGGGTACCGAGGAACGAGCGGAGATCCTCGACGGCTGGAGCGGGGCGAACCGGATCGAGGCGGCCGCCCGCCGCCCGGTCCACGACCTCATCGCCGAGGCGGCGGCCAGGACGCCCGACGCCGTCGCGGTCTCCCTGCCCGTCGAGGACGGCCCCAGCCAGCACCTGCGGTACGGGGAACTGATGCGGAGGGCCGACGAGATCGCCGGCCACCTGCGGGCCAGGGGAGCGCGCCCCGGAGCGGTGGTCGCGCTCTGCCAGGAGAAGTCACCCGAGCTGATCTGCACCGTCCTGGCCGTGCTCCGCACCGGCGCCGCCTACCTGCCCCTCGACCCCGGGTACCCGGCCGAGCGCCTCGACTACATGGTCAGCACGGCCTCCGCCGCGCTGGTCGTCGCCGACCCGCCGGTCCGCGACCGGCTCACCGCGCTGCCCTGCGCGGTGGTCACCCTCGACGAGCTCGCCGCCGACCCCGACCCCGGGTTCGTGCCGGCACCGGTCGACCTCGACTCGCCGGCCTACGTCATCTACACCTCCGGATCCACCGGCAGGCCCAAGGCGGTGCGGGTCAGCCACCGCAACCTCGCCTCGGTCCAGGAGGCCTGGCGCACCGAGTACCGGCTCGACGACGAGGTGCGGGTGCACCTCCAGATGGCCAGCTTCTCCTTCGACGTCTTCACCGGTGACCTCGTCCGCGCCCTCTGCTCCGGCGGAACCCTGGTGCTGGTGGACCGCGACCTGCTGTTCGACACGGCACGTCTGCACCGGACGATCCTCGCCGAGCGGGTGGACTGCGGCGAGTTCGTCCCCGCGGTCGTGCGGACCCTGGCGACCTACTGCGAGAACGAGGGGGAGCGGCTCGACTCCCTCCGCCTGCTGGTCGTCGGTTCCGACGCCTGGAAGGTCGAGGAGTACCAGCGGCTGCGGAACCTGTGCGGGCCCAGCACCCGCCTGGTGAACTCCTACGGGCTGAGCGAGACCACCATCGACAGCGCCTACTTCGAGGGTTCGGTGGACCACCTCGAACCCGGGCAGATGGTCCCGATCGGACGGCCGTTGCCCGGCAGCGAGCTGTACATCCTGGACGAGCGCGGCGAACCGACCCCCGCGGGGGTGCCGGGTGAGCTGTGGATCGGCGGCGAGGGCGTGTCCGACGGCTACGTCGGTGACCCGGAGCAGACCGACGCGCGCTTCGTCACCCGGGTGCTCGGCACGGCACCGGACGCCCCGGCGCTGCGGCTGTACCGCACCGGCGACCTCGCCCGCTGGGACACGGCTGGGGGGGTGGAACTGCTCGGCAGGGTCGACAACCAGGTCAAGGTGCACGGTCACCGCATCGAGACCGGCGAGATCGAGTCCCGGCTCACCTCGTGGGACGGGCTGTCCGAGGCCGTGGTCACCGTGCGCGCGGACGGCCGGGGGGAGAACGTCCTCTGCGCCTACTGCGTCGCCGTGCCCGACGTCGGGTTCGACCGGCGCGAGCTGCGCAGGCACCTCGCCGAGTACCTGCCCACCTTCATGATCCCCACCCACCTCGTCGAGCTGGACGCGCTGCCCCTCACCCCCAACGGGAAGGTCGACATCGCCGCCCTCCCGGCCCCGGACGGCGCCGACGACGAACAGCCCTACGAGCCCCCCACCACCCTGTACGAGGTCAGGATGGCCGCGCACTGGGAAGCACTGCTCGGCGTGGAGCGGGTCGGCCTCCACCACGACTTCTTCGAACTGGGCGGCGGGTCGATCAAGCTGATCGAACTGATCTACCACCTCCAGAACGAGTTCGCGGTCAGCATCCCCGTGAGCCAGCTCTTCCGGGTCACGACCCTGCACGGCATGGCCAGCGCGGTGCAGGACATCGTGACGGGTCGGACCGAGGGAGCGCTGCCCTACCTGCGGTTCAACCCCGACCGGGACGACACCGTCTTCTGCTTCCCACCGGCCGGCGGGCACGGTCTGGTCTACCGGCAGTTCGCGGCCCAGCTCGACGAGTACCGGCTCGTGGCCTTCAACTACCTCACCGGGGACGACAAGGTGGGTCGCTACGCCGACCTGGTCGAGTCCCTGCGGGAGGAGGGCCAGCTGCTCCTCCTGGGGTACTCCCTCGGCGGGAACCTCGCCTACGAGGTGGCCAGGGAACTGGAGGCCCGGGGCCGCGTGGTGCGGGAGGTGGTGATCCTCGACTCGCACCGGCTGACCGAGACCTTCGAACTGGCCGAGGAACACCTGGCGGTCTTCCAGGAGGAGCTCAGCGACCACCTGAGGCGGCACACCGGTTCCGACATCGTGAGCAAGGAGACGATGAGCCAGGCCAGGGACTACCTGGAGTTCTCCAGCCGCACCCCCAACACCGGCACGATCGTCGCCCCGATCACCCTCGTCTCGGACCAGGACCGCGTGGACTCCTACGCGGCCACCGCCCCGGGCAGCTGGTACGGCGGCTCCAGGACCCGCACCACCGTGCTGCGCGGATCGGGCACGCACGCGGAGATGCTCGACCAGGAGCACGCCGAGGCCAACGCCGACCTGCTGCGCGTCCTGCTGGCCGGGGGTGTCGTCGATGCCGCGTGAGAGGCGACCGGTGTGGGAACGCCGCGATCCCGTGCCAGGCGAACCGCCCCGGGTGATCATCATCGGCGCGGGTGTCAGCGGGATGGCGACCGGCTGCTACGGCCAGATGAGTGGCCTGGAGACCCGGATCTTCGAGAAGCACGTCCTGCCGGGCGGTTGTTGCACCGCCTGGGCCCGCGAGGGCTACGTCTTCGACTACTGCATCGAGTGGTTGATCGGAACGGCGCCGGGCAACGACGCCAACCAGGTGTGGCGGGAACTCGGGGCGCTGGACGGCAAGACCATCACCAACTTCGAGATGTTCAACCGGGTCGTCGACGAGGACGGGCGGGAGGTCATCTTCTACAACGACCCGGACCGCCTCGAACGGCACCTCACCGAGCTGTCCCCGGTGGACGCGCCGCTGATCCGGTCCTTCTGCCGGGACCTGCGGCGGTTCACCGAGTTCGAGCTGTACCCCTTCCTCACGCCGCCGCCCCTCCGGACCCTGCGGGAGCGGCTCCGGACCCTGCGCACCGTGCTTCCCCGCTTCCGGCTGTTCTGGCGGACCGCGGCGACGCAGATGCACACCTTCGCCGACCGGTTCCAGGACCCGTTGTTGCGCCGTGCGTTCCGCAACATCTTCTTCCAGGACCCCGAGACGTTCCCGGTGCTGCCGTTCCTGTTCAACATGGCCAGCGCCTACCACCAGAACGCGGGGTTCCCCCAGGGCGGCTCGCTGGGCCTGGCGCGTTCCATCGAGGACCGCTACACCGGTCTGGGCGGGCGGATCGACTACCGGAGCCGGGTGGAGCGCGTCCTGGTCGAGGACGGCCGGGCGGTCGGAGTGGAGCTGAAGGGAGGTGAGCGGCACTACGCCGACCACGTCGTCTCGGCCTGCGACGGGCAGACGACGATCTACCAGCTGCTCGGCGGCGAGTACACCAGCCCCCGGGTCGAGCGCCTCTACGACGAACTGATCGACCGGCCGGGGATCCTGTTCCCCGCGGTGGTGTCGGCCTTCGTCGGGGTGGACGGCGAGTTCGACGCGGCCGACCCGCACAGCTCCACCTATCTGCTCAGCGACCAGGAGGCGGAGCGGCTGCCCGGGGCCCTCCAACCCAGCCTGGTCGTGCAGCTGCGCTCGCACTACTCGGAGGGATTCGCGCCACCGGGCAAGTCGGTCATCCACTGCACCTACTTCAGCGACTTCCACTACTGGGCCGAGCTGCGGAGCACCGACCGGAAGGCCTACTGGGCCAGGAAGCGCGAACTCGCCGACTTCGTGCGCACGGTGCTCGTGGACCGCCTGCCGCACCTGCGGGACCGGATCGAACTCGTGGACATCGCCTCGCCCGCGACGACGCTGCGCTACACCGGGAACCACGTCGGCAGCATCCTCGCGTGGAAGGCGTTCTCCGACGCGGAGGACGTCGCCAACGAGCTGATCGCGAAGGACCGGATGCGACTGCCCGGTCTGGCGAACTTCTGGATGACCGGGCAGTGGGTGGGAATGGGGGGGCTGATCCGGGCCGCCTCCACGGGCCGGTTCGTCACCCAGTACCTCTGCGCCGAGCTGGGGCTGGGGTTCCGGGCCGAGGAGAGCGCCAACGTCGAGCCGTGGCATCCCGACCGCCTCGGTTCCCTGCCCCAACTCGACCAACGGCCCGTGCGGTAGCCAGGCGCCGGTGAACCAAGGAGCCACCACGCATGCCCAGCCCAGAGCACACACGAAAGACGATGATCATCATCGGCGCGGGCCTCGGCGGTCTGTCCACGGGGTGCTACGCGCAGATGAACGGCTACGAGTCCCGGATATTCGAGATGCACGAGATCCCCGGTGGGTGCTGCACCGCCTGGGACCGAGGGAACTACACCCTCGACTGCTGCATCAGCTGGTTGCTCGGCAACGGCCCCGGCAACGAGATGCACCAGATCTGGTTGGAGCTCGGCGCCCTCCAGGGCAAGGAGATGCGCCACTTCGACGTCTTCAACATCGTCCGGGGCCGGGACGGCCGAGCGGTCTACTTCTACTCCGACCCCGACCGGTTGGAGGCCCACCTGCTGGAGCTCTCCCCTGGGGACGCCCGGCTGATCCGGGACTTCTGCCACGGACTGCGCAGGTTCCGCAAGGCCATCAACGTGTACCCGTTCCTGAAACCGGTCGGGTTGATGACGACCTGGCAGAAGTTGCGCATGTTCGCCTCCTTCGCCCCCTACTTCAACACGGTCCGCAAGTCCATCTCCGTGCTGATGTCGGACTACTCGTCGAAGTTCAGGGACCCCCTGCTGCGCGAGGCCTTCAACTTCATCCTCTACGAGCGGCACCCCGCCTTCCCGGTGTTGCCGTTCTACTTCCAGCTCGCCTCCCACGCCAACCAGTCCGCCGGGGTGCCCGAGGGCGGGTCCCTCGGGTTGGCGACCTCCATCGAACAGCGGTACCGCCGGCTGGGTGGCACGGTCAACTACAACGCGAAGGTCGAGGAGATCCTCGTCGAGAACGACACCGCGGTGGGCGTCCGACTCAGCGACGGGCGGGAGGAACGGGCCGACATCGTGGTCTCCGCCGCCGACGGCCACACCACGATGACCAAGTTCCTCAAGGGGCGCTACCTGAACGAGGAGTACCGGCAGCTCTACACCGACACGATCACCAAACCCGGCATGGTCTTCCCCGGGTACTTCACCCTGTTCCTCGGTCTCCGGCGGCCCTTCCCTGAGGGCGACCCGTGCACGACGTACCTGTTGGAGGACGAGGAGGCGAAGGACCTCCTCGGCATCCGCCACGCCAGCATCAACGTGCAGTTCCGGAGCCGGCACTACCCGGAGTTGTCCCCGGAGGAGACCAGCGTCGTCTACGCCACGTACTTCTGCGACATCGAGCCGTGGCGGGAGATCGCGGAGGGGCCGGCGCAACAGGTGCGCGTCCGCCGAGGGGAGGAGCTGCACACCCTCCCGGTCCGCCGGGGGCGCGAGTACCACCAGGCCAAACGCCGGGTTCGGGACGCCATCACCCGCTTCCTGGAGGAGCGGTACCCGGGTCTCACCGAGGCGGTGGCCGTCCGCGACATGTCCACCCCGCTCACCCAGGTCCGGTACACGGGCAACTACGACGGGACGGTCCTCGGGTGGCAGCCGTTCGTGGACAGCGGCGAGACGCTGGAGGAACTGGTGAAGAAGTACGGGCCCGGGCTCCCCGGGCTGCGCAACTTCTACCAGTCCGGGGTGTGGGCGACCACGGGCGGCCTGATCCGCGCTGGAGCGGCGGGACGGCACGTCATGCAGTTCGTGTGCCGGGACGACGGCCGGGAGTTCACCGCGAGCGTCGACGAGTCGGCGCCCCCACCGACCCATGTGGTCATTCCCGTTGGACCGGCGGCCGCGCCCGCCGCGGCGCCGAATACCGAGATCACCATGACAGGGAGTGTGCGTTGAAGGTCGAGAAGTGGGTGGTTCGCGAGCACGTCGAGGGTGTCCCCGACGTCGGACGGGTCTACGAGAAGGTCGTCGAGGAGGTGGACGTCCGCCTCCGGGACCACGAGATGCTGCTGCGGACCCTGTACGTCTCGGTGGACCCCTACCTGCAAGGGATCGCGCTGGACACCCCGGTGGGCAACCACATGGGCGCCGACTCCGTGATGGAGGTCGTGGAGGCCGGGCCCCGCGCACCGCACCGGGTGGGGGACCTGGTGCAGGGGTTCGGGGGCTGGCGCAGCCACCTCGTCAGTGACGGTGCGGCCGAGCTGTGGCAGACCGGGACGTTCCCGATGGTGTTCCCCGACTACCGGCGGCTGGACCCAGCCTGGTATGACGAGACCCTTCCGCTGTCCACCGCCCTGGGCGTGCTCGGCGGGCCGGGCATGACGGCCTGGGGGATCATGAACAGGTTCATGACCGTCTCACCGGGCCAGACCATGGTCGTCAGCGGTGCCTCGGGGTCCGTCGGATCGCTGGTGGGGCAGCTCGCGAAGCGGGCCGGAGCCCGGGTGGTGGGCACGACGAGTTCGCCCGAGAAGACCGACTACCTGCGGGAGCTCGGGTTCGACGAGGTGGTCCACTACAGCCAGGGCGATGACGCCGAGTCGGTGCGCGCCGCCCTGGCGGCGGCGGCGCCCGACGGGGTCGACCGGTACGTGGACTGCCTCGGCGGCAACGTCACCGACGCGGTCTTCGACCAGCTGAACGTCTACAGCCAGGTCGCGGTGTGCTGGCAGTGGGCGGCGCAGATCGCCAACGAGCACGTGGGACCCCGTCTTCTGCCGTACATCATGTTCCCCCGCACCACCATCCGAGGGATCTTCTCGTTGGAATGGTTCACCGACGAGAACTGGGCCGCGCTGCACGAGGAACTGGGCGGGCTGGTGCGCCGGGGCGAGATCACCTACCACCAGACCGTCCGGCACGGTTTCGACGAGATCCCCGCCGCCTACCGGAGCCTCTACGTCGACCGGGACGTGAACCGGGGCAAGGTCCTCGTCGAGCTCTGAACCGGCGCCGGGGCCCGGCTCGCCTGGTCCGGGCGCCGGCCGGTCGTGCCCGTTCGGGCGGGCCTCGGCCGTCGCGGGGTGACCAGGATCTCGGGGCGGCTGGTCCTGGACTCGTCCCGGGGGCGCGACCGGCCTGAGCCTGGCGGGCCGTGCGTCCCGCCCCCACTCGGCGGGAGCCGCCGAGTGGGGGATCGTCCTCGGTCGAGATCCCGACCGGCGGTGTGGGCGCGGCGGGACCCGGCGGATCCTCGTGGCGTCGTGCGGCAGGGCGTCCGGTTCCGCGTCGTTCGGGACCGCGCGTTGGCCGGGCGGCCCGGCCAACGCGGCCGCCCTTCCGGCATCCGCGAGTCGGCGACGCCGGAGGCCCGGAGCTTCCTTCTTCCTTGTGCTCGCCGTCGCTTCAGTGCCAACCGAATTCAAGCTTCGAGCGCTCCCGCGAAGCCGATGCCACCCCCACGCGCTCAGCCACCCTCCGGCGCCCTCCCGCAGCGGCTCCCCGTCCCGGCGGCAGCTCCCACCCGCCCCTCGTCGGGCGCTGCGGAGAGGAGGAGGAACCCGCAGCATGGATGCCGAACCCTGGACCCCGGGATGCCGGAACGAGGTGCGGTGATGAGGCTTGACCTGACCGGCCGGACCGCGCTGGTCACGGGCTCCACGCAGGGGATCGGGGCCGCGATCGCCGTGGGCCTGGCCCAGGCCGGGGCGCGGGTCGCGGTCAACGGGCGGCGACCCGGCACGGTGGCCGAGGCGGCGGACCGGGTCCGAACCGAGGTACCCGGTGCCGACGTGGTGCCCGCTCCCGCTGACGTGACCACCCCCGAGGGAGCGGCCGCGCTCACCGAACTGCTGCCCGAGGTGGACATCCTCGTCAACAACCTCGGCGTCTTCGGAGCCCAGCCGGCTCTGGAGATCAGTGACGCCGAGTGGCGCGGGTACTTCGACACCAACGTGCTGAGCGGCGTGAGGCTCACCCGGTCCTGTCTGCCGGGGATGATGCGGCGGGGGTGGGGGCGGGTGCTCCACGTCGCCAGTGATTCGGCCATCGTGATCCCCGAGGAGATGATCCACTACGGCGTGTCCAAGACCGCCCTGCTCGGGGTGGCGCGGGGTTTCGCCAAGGCGGCCGCCGGCAGCGGAGTCACGGTGAACTCGGTGATCGCCGGTCCCACGCGCACTCGGGGCGTCGAGGAACTCGTGCGGCAACTGGTGGGCCCGGACGTCCCCTGGGAGCAGGCCCAGCGCGCCTTCATGCGGGACCACCGGCCCCAGTCCCTGTTGCGCAGGCTGATCGAACCGGCGGAGATCGCGAACATGGTCGTCTACCTGAGTTCGCCGCTGGCGAGCGCGACGACGGGAGCCGCGGTGCGGGTGGACGGCGGCTACGTGGACTCGATCGTCCCCTGAACGGCGGTCGACCGGGGGGCGGGGCGGCTCATCGGGACACCGGTTCCACAGGGGTGGCCCGAACCGGCCGCTCCCGAGGACGCCGTCACCGCGCCGAGCGGGTCGCGGCGAGGAGATCCGCCGCCGGCCCGAACAGGCGACGCCCCCGGGGCCACACGGCGCGCAGCGCGCGCCGGAGGTCGAGATCGGCCACGGCCACCTGGACGAGGCGCCCGTCCGCCAGATCGGCCCGGACCGCCAGCTCGCTGATCACGGCGGGGCCGGCTCCCGCCACCACCGCCCCACGTACCGCCGTCGCGGAACCGAGTTCCACCAGCGCGGTCGCGGCCGGAACACCCGCCCGGCGCAGCTCGTGGTCGAGGGTCTCCCGCGTGCCGGACCCGTGCTCCCGCAGCACCAGAGGGGTGGCGGACAGTTCGGCCACGGCGAGCGGTTCGGGCCGATCCGCCCAGTCGTGCCCAGGGGTGACGACGACGACCAGTCGGTCCTGCGCGACGACGCGGGTGGCGAGACCAGGCGGGGTTCTCGGCGTCTCGACGAAGCCCAGGTCGACCTCGCCGGCATGGACCGTCTCGATGACCTGCTCACTGTTGATGACCTGCAGACCGACGTAGAGCTGAGGGCGGTGTCGGCGGAGTTCACCGATCCACGCGGGGACCAGGTGCTCGGCCAGGGTCATGCTCGCCGCGACCCGTAACTCCGCGTCCCGTTTGGCGCGCAGGGCGTCGGCGCCGGTGGCCAGCGCCGCCATCTCGTCGAGCACCCGTCGTGACCACCCCGCCACCAGCACGCCGTCCGGTGTCAGGGTGGAGCCCCGCCGCGTCCGGTCGACCAGGACCAGACCGAGGAGCCGTTCCAGCGCGGAGAGCCGCTTGCTCGCCGAGGGCTGTGCGACGCCGAGTTCGGTCGCGGCGCGTCCGAGGCTGCCCAGTTCCGCGATGAGCACCAGCAGGCGGAGGGAGTCGGGGTCGGGCAGGCGGGTCATGCCCACAGGGTATGAGTAGGCAGCCAGCTGATCACTACCGCGCCGTGCCGGTGGCGCTGAGGATCGGAGGTGTGAGTTCCGACCAGCGGTTGTCCCGTGAGTCCGGTCGAGGTGGCCGCCAGCTCGTGCCTGGTCTGCTGCTGGCGGTGGTTGGGGTCCTGGTGGCCTTCGGCTTCCACCTGGTGCTGCCGGCGGTGGGTGTGCTCACGGCCGCGGTCGTCCTGGGCGTGTTGGTGCGCAACGCCGGGTTGGTGCCGGTTTCCGCCGGACCAGGCCTCACGGTGGCCGCCAAGCGGGTGCTGCGGGTGGGTGTGGTGCTGTTGGGGCTCCAGCTCGCGCTGCCCGAGGTCCTGCGGCTGGGCGCCGGGACCCTGCTGGCCGTCGTGGTCACCGTCACCGTCGGGTTCCTCGGTACCGTCGCGCTCGCGCGGCTGCTCGGGGTGGGGCGAGGTCTGGGGCTGCTGGTGGCCACCGGCTTCTCCATCTGCGGAGCGTCGGCGATCGCGGCGGTGGAGGGGGTGGTGCGGCGGGAGGACGAGGAGGTCGCCACGGCGGTGGCCCTGGTGACCCTGTACGGGAGTCTGGCGATCCTGGCCGTGCCGTTGCTGGGGCCGCCCCTGGGGCTGTCGGGTGTGGAACTGGGCGCCTGGGCAGGTCTGGGGGTGCACGAGGTGGCGCAGGTGGTGGCGGCGGCGTCCCCCGCTGGAGCGGCCGCCGTCACGACCGCGACACTGGTCAAGCTGAGTCGCGTGGTCCTGTTGGCTCCGGTGGTCGCCGCCGTCGGACTCGTCGAGCGCCGGCGGGAACCGGCTGGGTCGAGCGGGCGCGCTCCGTTGGTGCCGCCCTTCGTGCTGGCCTTCCTGGTCATGGTGGGGTTGCGGGCGGCCGGGGTGGTCCCGGACGCCCTGCTGGAGCTGGCCGAGGGGCTGACGACGTTGCTCCTGGCCGCCGCCCTGTTCGCCCTGGGCACCGGGGTGCGTGTCCGGGCGCTCGTGCGGGCGGGCGGCCGCGCGGTGGTTCTCGGATTCCTGTCGACCCTGCTCATCGCCGGCACCGCCTACCTGATGGTCAGGTTCGTCGTCTGATTCCCGATGGCACGAAACCCGGCCGGTGAATGGCGGCCCCGATGGCTCCTGGTGGTCGGCAGCGGAGATAAGACGGCGCCTCCGCCCGCGTTCCGAATCCTTGTTCATATACTCCGAACGGAGCATTGGGACAAGTTTCCCTCCTGGGATAACACGGAGGAAACACTGTTAATTCTTACGCGTTGGGTTCGGTTGTGTTCAGCGGTGGTGAACGAAGGGGTTAGTACTGGTGTATGTCCTGGTTGGAGGGGTGCTCGACATTTCGGTTAGGAAGTTGTCCAGGGCCGTTCCCGCTGCGTTGTCCGGACCAGGGGGAAGTGCGCCATCGGGTGGACAGCAAACGTTTGGTAGCGGATTGTCGTGAATGAATCACTGGGTTGGACTAGTGTCAGGATGTTGAATGGGGCGCTACTGTCTCCCTGTTCGCGGATGTGGTTGGAGTGAAATTCTCCCCGCCTGCTCCCCGGGATTGTTCGAGTCGGTGACGACGTCGTTCCCGGTGGTGTGCCCACATTCCCCGTGAATCACGAAAACGTTCATCCTCGGCAGTGAGGGACCATGCCAGTGAGAACGAAGGACGAACTGCGCGCACGTGTGGAGGCCGACGCGGCCTCGCTCGCCGACGCGTCGGCCGACGAAGTGCTCGAGTGGACCGCGAACACGTTCGGCGAACGGTGGATCGTCGCGTCGAACATGCAGGACGCCGTCCTGGTCGACCTGGCCGTCCGGCACCGCCCCACCGTCGATGTCCTGTTCCTCGACACCGGTTACCACTTCCCGGAGACGATCGGGACGCGCGACGCCGTCGCCGCCGTCTACCCCGGCATCCGCCTCGTGAACGCGGTGCCGGCCCGGACCGTGGCCGAACAGGACGCCGAGCTCGGCCCCGCCCTGCACGACCGCGACCCGGACCGCTGTTGCGCGCTGCGCAAGGTCGCGCCGCTACGCGCGGTCCTGTCGGGCTACGAGGCCTGGGTGACCGGAATGCGTCGGGTGGACGCGACCACGCGGTCCGCCATCCCCGTCGTCTCCTGGGACCAGGGCAACGGCCTGGTCAAGGTCAACCCCATCGCGGCGTGGTCGGACGACCAGTTCGAGGACTACGTCGACCGGTACGGCGTGCTGAGGAATCCACTGGTGGGGGAGGGCTACCCCTCCATCGGGTGCGCGCCGTGCACGGCCCGCCCGGCGCCGGGGGCGGACCCGCGCAGTGGCCGTTGGTCCGGCAGAGGAAAGACCGAGTGCGGTCTCCACACGTGAGGAGTCGAGATGACCATCCACGCGACAACCCCCGCGGGTGGGGGTGCGGCCGAGTCCCGGACGGCACCCGCTCCGCGCGCGCTCGAGTCGGAGGCGATCCACGTCTTCCGGGAGGTCGCGGGTGAGTTCGACCGGCCGGTGATCCTGTTCTCCGGTGGGAAGGACTCCACGCTGCTCGTCTGGTTGGCGATCAAGGCGTTCTGGCCGGCGCCGGTGCCCTTCCCGCTGCTGCACGTCGACACCGGGCACAACTTCCCCGAGGTCCTGGAGTTCCGGGACCGCCTGGTCGCCGAGCACGGCCTGCGGCTGGTCGTCGCCGAGGTCGAGCACTGGCTGGCCGACGGCCGACTGGTCGAACGCCCCGACGGCACCCGCAACCCGCTCCAGACGGTGCCGTTGCTGGACAGCATCGCCGAGCACCGGTTCGACGCGGTCTTCGGCGGGGGCCGCCGGGACGAGGAGCGGGCCAGGGCGAAGGAGCGGGTCTTCAGCCTGCGCAACTCCTTCGGCCAGTGGGAGCCCCGCCGGCAGCGCCCGGAGTTGTGGAACCTGTACAACGGTCGCCACCAGCCCGGGGAGCACGTCCGGGTGTTCCCGCTGTCGAACTGGACCGAACTCGACGTCTGGGCCTACATCGCGCGGGAGGGCGTGCCGCTGCCCTCGCTGTACTTCGCCCACGAGCGGGAGGTGTTCGCCCGCGACGGGATGTTGCTGACCAGTGGGCCGTGGGGTGGGCCTCGGGACGGTGAGGCCGTCCGCCGCGCCACGGTCCGCTACCGCACCGTCGGTGACGGTTCCTGCACGGGGGCGGTGGAGTCCACCGCCTCGACGGTGGACGAGGTGATCGACGAGGTCGCGGCCAGCCGGTTGACCGAGCGCGGGGCGACCCGCGCCGACGACCGGCTCTCCGAGGCCGCCATGGAGGACCGCAAGAAGGAGGGGTACTTCTGATGGGCCAACTTCTCAGGCTGGCGACGGCGGGAAGCGTGGACGACGGCAAGTCCACCCTCGTCGGGAGGTTGCTCTACGACACCAAGTCGGTGCTGGCTGACCAGCTCGACGCGGTGCACCGGGCGAGCGTGGACCGGGGCCTGGCGACGCCGGACCTGTCCCTGCTGGTCGACGGGCTGCGCTCCGAGCGGGAGCAGGGCATCACCATCGACGTCGCCTACCGCTACTTCGCCACGCCCCGCCGGTCCTTCGTCCTGGCCGACACCCCCGGTCACGTGCAGTACACCCGCAACACCGTGACCGGTGCGTCCACGGCCCAGCTGGCGGTCCTGCTGGTGGACACCCGCAAGGGGGTCGTGGAACAGACGCGTCGGCACGCCGCCGTCCTGGCCCTGCTCGGCGTGCCCCGGCTGGTGCTGGCGGTGAACAAGATCGACCTGGTCGACTACCACGAGCAGACGTTCGCGCTGATCGCCAAGGATTTCACCGCGCACGCGGCCGCCCTGGGGTACCAGGACGCCGACGTGCTGAGCGTTCCGGTGTCGGCGCTGGTCGGTGACAATGTCGTCGACCGCTCCGACCGCACCCCGTGGTACCAGGGGCCCACGTTGTTGGAGCACCTGGAGACGGTTCCCGCCGAGGAGGAGCGGCCGAACGCGCCGTTCAGGTTCCCCGTCCAGTACGTGATCCGGCCACGGACCCCCGAGCACCCGGACTACCGGGGTTACGCGGGCCAGGTGGCGGCCGGTTCGGTGGCCGCCGGCGACGAGGTCCTGGTCCTCCCGGGCGGCCAGCGGTGCAGGGTGGACCGGGTCCACACCGCGGACGGGGACGTTCCCCGCGCGGTGGCCGGCGAGTCGGTGACGGTGTTGTTGTCCGAGGATGTCGACATCGCTCGTGGCGACCTGTTCGTCGCCGTCGACCGGCCGCCCCGCCTGACCGACGAACTCGACGCGACGGTGTGCTGGCTCGCCGACCAGCCGTTGCGCCCGGGCGCGAGAGTGTTGGTCAAGCACGGTACCCGGACGGTGCACGCCCTGGTGGCCGATCTGCTCGCCCGGTTCGACGAGCAGCGGCTGGAGAGCACGGCCGATCCGGATTCGGTCCGCCTGAACGAGATCGCCCGGGTCCGTGTCCGGACCGCGCGTCCGCTCGCCGTGGACGACTACCGCGCATGCCGGCGCACGGGCGCCTTCCTGGTCATGGACCCCGTCGACGGGTCGACCCTGGCGGCGGGGCTGGTGGGGAGCCCGTTGCCGCTGCCCGGCCACGCACGGCCGGCGGGACGGGGTGAGCCGGTCGACGGCGTCGGGTCGTCATGAACCGGGTCCCGGTCGGCTGGTGGCGGGCGTGGGGCGTGCTCCTGCTGGTGACGGCGGTGGCGTGTGGCGCGTGTGCTCGGGCGGCCTCCACCCCGTCCTCGGTGGGGGACGAGGGCCCGGCGGCGGAGTTGCGGATCGGTTACTTCCCGAACGTCACGCACGCTCCCGCGTTGCTCGGCGTCGGCGGTGGCTTCCTCGAACGCGAGCTGGGCCGCACCGAGTTGGTCCCGCAGACCTTCAATGCCGGGCCTGGTCTGGTCAACGCCCTGCTGGGTGGGTCGGTGGACCTGGCGTTCCTCGGTTCCGGTCCGGCGATCAACGCCTACGCCAAGTCCGAGGGAGAGGTCCGGTTGGTGGCCGGCGCGGTGTCGGGCGGTGCGCGACTGGTGGTGCGGGAGGGCATCGACACCGCGGTCGAGCTGCGGGGGCGGACCCTGGCGGTCCCCCAGGTGGTCGGGACGCAGGACATCGCGCTCCGCAAGTGGCTGGGCTCGGAGGGGTTGGGGGTGGGTGACGGAGCGGGGGAGGTGCGGATCGCCCAGCTGGCCAATCCGCAGACGTTGGACGCGTTCCGCGAGGGGCGGATCGACGGCGGATGGCTGCCGGAGCCGTGGGCGTCCCGACTGGTGGTGACGGGTGGGGCGAGGGTGTTGGTCGACGAGCGGGACCTGTGGCCGGGGGGACGTTTCCCCAGCACGGTGGTCGTGGTGCGGGACGAGTTCGCCCGGCGCCACCCGGACACCGTGGTCGCTGCCCTGCGGGGTGTGCTCGCCGCCATCGAGTGGGCCGGGACCAGGCCAGGGGAGGCGCTCACGCTGCTCCAGGACACGGTTGCCGCGCTCACCGGCGGTGAACTGCCCGAGGTGGTGGTGGCCGAGGCCCTGGAGGCCGTCGAGATGACGGTCGACCCGCTGCCCGAGCTCCTGCCGGAACTCGCGGCCGACTCCGTCGCGGCCGGTGTCCTCCGGGACGACGTCGACCTCGACGGGTTCGTCGACCTGACCCTGGTGGAGCGGGCGGCGGCGGGGCCGGCGGCCACGTCCTCCGTCGGTACCGACGGAGGTGGCTGACCGGGTTTCCCGTCACCGAGCACTGCCGTTGCGCCCCTCCGCCGTACTCGTCCCGCCATCGGTTCCGGGACATCGAGGAGTTGACGATGACTGCCACAGCTCAGCTCACCCCGAACGTCCGCGTTCCCCACGCGGTGCGACTCACTGGCGTCCGCAAGACCTTCAGCCGGGGAGCTGATTCCGTTCCGGTGCTCGACGGGGTGGACCTCGAGGTCGGTCCCGGGGAGTTCGTCTGCCTGCTCGGAGCATCCGGGTGCGGCAAGAGCACGATGCTGAACCTGGTCGCCGGCCTGGACGTCCCGACCGAGGGAACGATCAGCCCGGGCTGGCGCCGACCGGCCATGATGTTCCAGGACGCGGCCCTGTTGCCGTGGTTGACGGCGGCGCGCAACGTGGAGCTTCCGCTGCGGCTGGCCGGGGTGGGACGGGCGCGACGTCGGGCGCGGGCCGAGGAACTCCTCGGCCTCGTGCGGCTGTCGGGTGTCGGGGGCCGGCGTCCCCACGAGTTGTCGGGCGGTATGCGGCAGCGGGTGTCACTGGCCAGGGCGCTCGCGTCGATCGACACGCCGCCACCGGCCGGGGCCGGTGAGATGGGGCCGGGCGGTGCCGGGTGCCCGCTGCTGCTGATGGACGAGCCGTTCGCGGCGCTCGACGCCATCACCAGGGATGTCCTCCAGTCGGAGTTGCTCCGGGTGTGGCGGGCCAACGGGATGGCCGTGCTGTTCGTCACCCACGACGTGCAGGAGGCCGTGCGGTTGGGGCAGCGGGTCGTGCTGCTCTCGTCCCGGCCGGGTCGGGTGCACCAGGAGTGGCGGACGGCGGACGTGACCGACAGGGACGGGCTGATCCGTGACATCACCGGCCGGCTGCGGGAGGTGATCAGCGCCCATGCAACGGTCTGAACCGGACCCGACCGGAACCTCGACCCGATCGGGTGAGGGCGATGTCGGGGCCGGGTTGGACGCCCTGGACATGCCCGTGGCGGAGCGGCGGTCGAGGACGCGGCTGGCGGCGGTGCTTCCCCCGCTGGTGGCGTTGCTGGCCCTCGTCGTTCTGTGGCAGGCGCTCTGGGCGACCGCCTGGTTGCCCGAGTACCGGTTGCCCGCGCCGCTCGCCGTGTGGGAGGTCTTCTGGGCCCTGGTGGAGGACGGCCAGGTGTGGGGCATCCTGTGGACGTCGGTGCACCGCGCCGTGCTGGGGTTCGCGGTCGGAATCCTGATCGCGACCCCGTTGGGGCTGCTCGTGGCTCGGGTGCGGTTGGTGCGGGCGGCGATCGGTCCGCTGCTGATCGGTCTGCAGAGCCTGCCCTCGGTGGCGTGGGTTCCGGCGGCCGTCCTGTGGTTCGGCCTCACCGACGCCGCCATCTACTTCGTCGTGCTGTTGGGGTCGGTGCCCTCCATCGCCAACGGTCTCGTGTCGGGAATCGACCAGATCGACCCCGCCCTCCCCCGAGTGGGCCGCGTGTTGGGCGCCCGGCGACTGGCCGCCGCACGGCACGTCCTGCTCCCGGCGGCGCTTCCCGGGTACCTGGGCGGTCTGAAACAGGGGTGGGCCTTCTCCTGGCGATCGTTGATGGCCGCCGAGCTCATCGCGATCTCGCCGCAGCTGGGGGTCGGGTTGGGCACGTACCTCAGCCAGGGGCAGGCGTTCAACGACATGCCGGTGGTGATCGCGGCGATCCTGCTGATCCTGTTGGTGGGCATGGGGATCGAACTGCTCGTCTTCCGCCCGGTGGAGCGGTCGGTGCTGCGGGCACGGGGCCTGGCGGGTGGTCTGGGGTGAGGGGGGCGGAGTCGTCGCCGTGGCCCTGCCGCCGGGGCCGGGCCGAACGTTCCCGCGAGGGCGGGCAGGTGTGAGCCGGAGGCTGGTGGGTAGTCCTCGGGCACGGGTGGCGGTCGCTCCGCGTCGCGGAGAGCGCGGGCCGGGGACACCTGGCGGAGTGGTCGCGCCCGCCCTCGGTGTTCCGGACCGACCGGCGGCTCTCCTCCCCGGTGGGTGGTGCTCCTGGCCCAGTCGTCGGGGTATGAGCGCCGGAACGACCAGCCGCGCCCCTATCGCACGGAGTCCGGGAACGACAGGAAAGGGTGTGGCATGAGCGAGACCGTGGGTGACTACCTGGTTCGGCGGCTGCGGGACTGGGGGGTGCGGCAGGTCTTCGCCTATCCGGGGGATGGCATCAACGGCATCGTCGCCGCCTTCGGCCGGGCTGACAACCAGCCCCGCTTCGTGCAGGCACGCCACGAGGAGATGTCCGCCTTCCAGGCCGTGGGGTACGCCAAGTTCAGCGGCCAGGTCGGTGTGTGCCTGGCGACCTCGGGGCCCGGGGCGATCCACCTGCTCAACGGCCTCTACGACGCCAAGCTCGACCACGTCCCGGTGGTGGCCATCGTCGGGCAGACCGACCGCAGCGCGATGGGCGGCAGCTACCAGCAGGAGGTCGACCTCCAGACGTTGTTCAAGGACGTGGCCAGCGAGTACCTGGTGGAGGTCAACGTCGCCGAGCAGTTGCCCAACGCCCTGGACCGGGCCATCAGGGCGGCCGAGGCGTCGCGTTCCCCCACGGCGCTGATCGTCCCCGGTGACCTCCAGGAGGAGGAGTACACCCCGCCCCGGCACGAGTTCAAACAGGTCCCGTCGAGCCCGCCCAGCCACGTCCGGTCGGCGGTGTCGGCGCCGGAGAGCGACATCGCCGCCGCGGCCGAGGTGCTCAACGCGGGGGAGCGGGTGGCGATCCTGGTCGGGCAGGGCGCCAGGAACGCCGCCGCCGAGGTCCGCGAGGTCGCCGACCTCACCGGGGCCGGAGTGGCCAAGGCCCTGTTGGGCAAGGACGTCCTGCCCGACGACCTGCCCTACGTGACGGGCGCGATCGGCCTGTTGGGGACGCGGCCGAGCTACGAGATGATGCGGGACTGCGACACGCTGCTGATCGTCGGTTCCAACTTCCCGTACTCCCAGTTCCTCCCGAAGTACGGGCAGGCCAGGGGCGTGCAGATCGACATCGACGGCCGCTTCATCGGGATGCGGTACCCGACCGAGGTCAACCTGGTCGGCGACGCCGCCACCACCCTGCGCGCGTTGGCGCCCCTGTTGCGGCGACGCGAGGACTCCGGGTGGCGGGGGACCATCGAGAGGAACGTGGCCGACTGGTGGACCACGGTGGACCGGCAGGCCGCCGTTCCGGCCAGGCCCGTCAATCCGATGCGGGTGGTCTCCGAGCTGTCCAGGCGCCTGCCCGACAACGCGATCGTCACCGCCGACTCCGGCTCGGCCGCCAACTGGTACGCCCGCAACCTGCGGATCCGCGGTGACGTCCGGGGTTCGCTGTCCGGGACCCTGGCGACGATGGGGCCGGGGGTCCCCTACGCGATCGGCGCGAAGTTCGCCCATCCCGAGCGGCCGGTCGTGGCGCTCGTCGGGGACGGGGCGATGCAGATGAACGGCCTGGCCGAACTCATCACGATCGCCCGGTACCGGAACCTGTGGTCGGACCAGCGTTGCGTCATCTGCGTCTTCCACAACAACGACCTGAACCAGGTGACCTGGGAGCTGCGCGCGATGGGGGGTGCCCCGAAGTTCGAGGAGTCGCAGACCCTGCCGGACGTCGACTACGCGGCCTTCGCCCGTTCGCTCGGGTTGACGGCGATCACCGTGGACGATCCGGAGGACCTCGGAGCGGCGTGGGACCGGGCCCTGAGCGCGGCCACCCCGACCGTGCTCGACGTCCACTGCGACCCGGAGGTGCCGCCGATCCCGCCGCACGCCACCGCCGAGCAGGTGCGGTCGGTGACGGAGGCCGTGCTGAAGGGAGACCCGGAGGCCTTCCACATGATCGCGCAGGGGCTGCGGACCAAGGCGCAGGAGTTGCTTCCCGGGCAGCGGGGCTGAGGCGGATCGCCAGCCGGTCCTGGTGGGGTGGGACCGCCCCAGGCCCGTGGTCGGCGGCCCGTGGGATGGGCCGCCGATCGAAGCGGGGAGGGCGCCGGCCGGGTGCCGGAGCGGCCCGGACAGTATCCCACACCGGGTCCCGCCGCTCGGCGGTGTTGGGCGCTGGAGCGCGGCACGGCACCCGTTAGGGTCCCGCGCATGGCAGCGGAGAACGGCACCTTCGTCCACTCCGGTCCGGTCCGCCTGTGGACCAGGCGGGTCGGTGACGTGGAGCATCCCCCCGTGCTGCTGGTGATGGGGACCTCGGCGTCGTCGGTGCTGTGGCCGCCGGAGCTGGTGGACCGGCTCCTCGCCGCCGGTTGCCAGGTAGTCCTCTTCGACCACCGGGACACCGGGCTGTCCGACACGGTGGACTTCGAGCGCGATCCCTACACCGTCGCCGACATGGCGGGTGACTGCCTCGCCGTCCTGGACGCCTTCGGCATCGCGTCGGCCCACGTGGTGGGGATGTCGCTCGGGGGGACCATCTGCCAGTGGCTGGCCGTGCACCGCCCTGACCGGGTCCGCGGCCTGACGGCGGTCATGACGTCCCCGCTGGGGGAGGACCCGGAATCGGCCTGGCGGCGGGCGTTGGCGGGCCAGGATCCCGATCCGGGGGCGCTTCCCCCGCCCGCGCCCCGGTTCCTGCGCCATCTCGCCGCTCGCGCCGAGACCGGGGGCGAGACGCGTGCGGATCGCGTCGAGTCCGCCACCGAGACGTGGCGGGTCCTCCACGGGGAGGTGCTCCCCTTCGACGAGGCCGAGGCACGTCGGGTGTCGGCCCTCGGGTATGACCGGGACCGCGACCCGAACTCCGGGGACAACCACGCGCTGGCGGGGCGGATGACCGAGGACCGGCGGGTGGACCTGTCCCGGATCGCCGCGCCGACCCTGGTCGTGCACGGCACCGAGGACCCCGTTCACGCGGTGGAGCACGGCCTGCGGCTGGCGGCGTTGATCCCCGGCGCGCGGCTGCGCGTCGTACCGGGGATGGGGCACGGGCTGTTCTCCCCGGGACTGCCGACGACCGTGGCTGATCTGGTGGCCGGACACGTCGCTGACGTCGAGCGCCTCGGCTGAGCCGGAGCCGCCGTGGTGGGAGCGGCGGGGCTCAACCCGTCGGGGTCGGCGGGGGCGGCGCGGACCGTTCCTGGGCGGGTGGCCAGCCTGCGAGCACCTCCCGGGCCACCTCGGGGACGGACCGACCCGTGGTGTCGACCACCACCGTGTCGGGTCGGCCGGTGCGTCGTCGGATGGTCTCCACCTGGCGTGCGGTGCGGACCAGTTGCTCCTCGGCGCCGGACCCCACCTCGCGGCGGAGGACGCGGTCGGCCAGGGTCGACTCGTCCGCGGTGAGGCGAGCGACGGTGAAGGCGGCTCCGGGAACGGCGTGGGCGATCCAGGGCAGTTCCGAGGCGATGTCGGCGAAGACCCCGGTGAGGACGAGGCGGCTGTGACCGGCGGCGGCGAAGTTCCCCCAGATCGCCGCGAGGTTGCTGCCGGCCAGGCCGGCGCCGGGTGAGTCCGGTGGGGGCTGGGGGTGGACGCGGTCCAGTTCGTCGGTGTCGATCAGGGCGTGCGGCACGTCGCGGGCGGCGAGCAGGCGACCGATCTCGTAGGCGGTCGTCGTCTTGCCCACCCCGGCCGGTCCGCGGAGCACGAGGACGTGAACGGGTTCCACGTCCGGGATTCTGCCGGTGGCGGGAGGGTTGGGGCCATCGGATATCGCCGTGGTCCGCGCGGCCGGGATGGGAGCCCACCGTGTTCCCCGGGGAGAGGGTGCGGGCGGTGGTTGGGTGGCGGAGCGCCCGTCAGCGGTGAGGTGGGGCTGGAGATCGCGGTTCCCCGGAACCGGTCCGAAGGGCGGCAGCCGTGAGCCGCTCGTGGGCTGGGACGCGGGTGGCGGAACGGGTGACGCGGGGCGCCGGGGGAACGGGACCGCGCGGCCGGAGGGAACATGATCGACACCACTCCGGGGTGGGGAACATTCGGGTGGATTCGGCCGTTCTGTGGCCATGCGTCCTGCCAGTCCTGAATTGACCGAATTTCACGCGGTTCTCACGCGGAATGATCTCGTTGTGGTCGCGGGACTGCCAGGAGCCGGAAAGAGCACATTGTTGCGGAACGCCGAGAACACCGTCGGCGCGGTCATTCTCGACTCGGACCAGATGCGGAGCTGGCTGGGGACGACCCTGCCCTCGTGGGTCGGCTACCGTTGGTACCGGCCGCTGGTGCATCTCTGCCACCACGCCCGCATCGCGGTGTTCTGCGCGCTCAGCGCGCACCCGGTGGTCGCGCACGAGCCGGCCACCCGGATCAGCACCCGGGTGGTGCTGCTCCTCGTGGGTGCGCTGACGGGACGGACCTGTCATTTCGTGTGGGTGACCGCACGGGTGGGGGAGGCATTGGAGGGGCAGCGGGCGCGAGGTCGGGTCCTGGGGCGGCCGTCCTTCGCGCACCACGTGCGCCGGGCCCGGCGGGTGGAGCGGGCGTTGTTGGGGGGTCGCATCCGGGGATGGCGGTCGGTCACCGTGCTCCGGAGGCCGGACACCGGTGCCCGGCTCGTCCTGCGGAGGCGGTGACCGCACCGCTGGTCGCACCCTCGACCCTGGGTCTTCCTCGTCCCGTTCGGTTCGGGGAGCAGCCGGGTCAGCGCGGCCAACCGGCCGTGGGCGGGCGTTCGCGTCGTCTCGCGGTGACCCGTGCGCTGGGGGGCCCAGCACCCGGCCCAGCACCCACTCGTCGTTCGAGGTGAGCACGGCCCCCGTGCGGCACCGGAGGTCCGGGGGCCGTGGCGGGCGGAGCCCACCCCTCGGCCAGCGCGGAGGGGGCGGTCCAGCCGGCCGTGGAGTCCCCTGGTGCTCCGCGCGGGCGCGCCGTGGCGTCCCCAGGGGCGGGTCGGTGAGGTGAGGACGATCGCCTCAGGCCGACGCCGACGCCGACGCCGACGCCGACGCCGACGCCGACGCCGACGGGGTCGAGGGCGTCGAGGGCGTCGAGGGCCAGCGGGCGGTCGAGCAGGGCCGCCACGTCCGCCCCTGGAGGCGCCGCTCGGGAAGGACCCCGGTGCGGGGAGTCGAGTGCGGCGACCAGCTTCCTGAGGCCCTCGTCCAACACCACGTCCAGCGGGTCCGTCGGGAATCGAAGTAGTGGTGGAAGGAGGTCCTGCTCCTGCCGAGGGAACGGATGATTCGATTCAGGTATCATATTCGTAGCACGATTCCGGGAATTCCTGTTCGACGGTGGTCAGCAATCGTGGTCGCCGGTCCGGCGGTACGGATCCTTGTTTTCCCGGCGCGCGGCCGCGGGTTGGATTCGGGTGTGGACCGGCTGGTCCCCACCGGCTTCCCCTGCCTATCGGTCGGGTGTGGACCGCGTTGCCTGCCCGCCCCGGCGCGCCCCCCCGGCTGGTGACCGCCTCGTGGCCCGCGCCGGGTCTCGGACGGCACCGGCTCCTTCGACGGCCCCCGTACCTCGGCAGCGGGGGTGGTCGACGGGGCCGACGTCCCAGCCGGCCGACGTCCCAGCCGGCCGGCGTTCGGCCGTGCCCCGGGGGAAGCCGGCTGTCCCCGCTTCCCGCTCAGGTCGGGCCGAGTTCGGCGGAACGGGCGAACGACGGCTGCGCGCCGGGCCTGGTCACCGAGAGGGCCGCGGCGCGCACGGCGGTCCGCGCGGCGTCGATCAGCGACGCGCCAGCGGCCAGCCGTGCCACCAGCGCCCCCGCGAAGGCGTCGCCCGCTCCGGTCGAGTCCACGGCCCGCACCGGGGGAGCGGGCACCATGATCGGTTCCGCGTCCCGCTCCGCGACCACGGCCCCCGCCGGGCCGAGCGTCACCACCGCGGAACGCGGCCCGAGGGCCAGCAGGTCACGGGCGGTTCGCCGCGCCCGCACCGAGGGCGGTCCGGTCGCCTCGGCGCCGGGGGGACCGGGCAGTGCGGCGGCGAGCAGGTGGGACGCCTCGTGTTCGTTGACGATCAACGGGTCGAGGGCACCCAGGACCTCACCACCGAGGTCGGCGACGGGGGAGAGGTTGACCACGACCCGCACCCCGGCCTCGGTGGCCACCCGCACGGCCCGCCGCACGGCGGGGAGCGGCACCTCCAGGGAACAGGTGAGCACCGTCGCCGTGGCGATCCGGTGCGAGGCCGCGTCCACGTCGGCCTCGGAGACCGAGGAGTTCGCCCCCGGTGCCACGACGATCGAGTTCTCCCCGTCCGCCGTGACGGTGATGTAGGCGACGCCGGTGGGCCGCTCGTCGTCGCGCACCAGGTCGGTACCGACGCCGGCGTCCCGCAGTGACGCGCGCAGCAGGTCACCGTGCTGGTCCGTGCCCACGGCGGCGAGGAGGGACACCCGGCCGCCCAACCTGGCCGCGGCCACCGCCAGGTTGGCCCCCTTCCCCCCGGGGGCCACCGTGGTGTCCGAGCCGAGCACGGTCTCGCCCGGGCCGGGACGGCGGTCCACGGTGACCACCAGGTCCGCGTTGGCCGAACCGACGACCAGGACACCACCACGCTCGTCCACCAGCGCCCCCTCGCGCTCTCGATCGATCGCTCGGCCGTCGTCACCGGGCGCCACCGTGACCCCGTCCCCCGCCGGACCGGCACGGTGCCCGGCCCGGGACGGGAACCCCGCCCCGGGCCGGCGGGGTCACAGTCCGCTGGCCAACCGGTCGGCCAGCAGGCGGGTGAAGCGCGGCGGGTCGCTCAGCTCGCCGCCCTCCGCGAGCAGCGCCATGCCGTAGAGCAACTCGGCCGTCTCGGCGATCCCCTCGTCGTCAGCCCGCTCCTCGTGCGCCTTGCGCAGCCCGCTGACCAGCGGGTGCGCCGGGTTGAGCTCCAGGATCCGCTTGGTGTGCGGAACGTCCTGGCCCATCGCCCGGTAGAGCTTCTCCAGCTCGGGCGTGACGTCGTGCTCGTCCCCGACGAGGCAGGCGGGGGAGGTGGTCAACCTCGAGGACAGCCGCACCTCCTTGAGGTTGTCCTCCATCAACGTGCCCATCCAGGACAGCAGGGCGGCGAACTCCTCCGCGCGCTGGTCCCGCTCGCTGTCGCCGCTCTCCTCGTCGTCCTCGGCCTTCAGGTCGGCCTGGCCCTTGGCGACGGACCGGAACTTCCTGCCGTCGAACTCGCCGACGGCATCCACCCACATCTCGTCGACGGCGTCGGTCAGCATCAGCACCTCCAGGCCCTTGGCCTGGAAGCCCTCCAGATGGGGGGAGTTCTCGATGACCGACCGGGTCCGACCGGTCAGGTAGTAGATCTCCTCCTGACCGTCCTTCATCCGCTCGACGTACTCGCGCAGCGAGGTGGTGGCCTCGGCGTCGTTCGTCGAATGGAAGGAGACGACGTCGAGGATCGCGTCCCGGTTCGCCGCGTCGTTGAGCAGCCCCTCCTTGACGACCGACCCGAACTCCTTCCAGAAGGTGCGGTACTTCTCGGGTTCCTCCGCCATCATGGTCTTCAGCGCGCCGAGGACGCGCTTGACCAGGCGGCGGCGCATCAACTGGATCTGGCGGTCCTGCTGGAGGATTTCCCTGGAGACGTTGAGCGAGAGGTCCTGGGCGTCGACGACGCCCTTGACGAAGCGCAGGTACTCGGGGAGCAGCGCCTCGCAGTCGCCCATGATGAAGACGCGCTTGACGTAGAGCTGGAGGCCGCGTCGTCCCTCCCGCATGAACAGGTCCATGGGGGCGCGGGAGGGCAGGAACAGCAGGGCCTGGTACTCGAAGGTCCCCTCGGCCTTGACGCTGATGGTGTCGAGGGGGTCGCTCCAGTCGTGGGTGAGGTGCTTGTAGAACTCGGAGTACTCGGCCTCGCTGACCTCGTCGCTCGACCGGGCCCACAGCGCCTTGCGCGAGTTGATGGTGGTGGGCTCGGGCTCGGCGCCCTCCTCCGCGCCGGGCGGCACGACGTCCATGCGGATGGGCCAGGTGATGAAGTCGGAGTAGCGGCGGACGATCTCCTTGACCTTCCAGTCCGCGGCGTAGTCGTGGAGCGCGTTCTCCTCGTCCACGGGCTTGAGGTGCAGCGTCATGGTCGTGCCCTGCGGCGCCTCGTCGACCGACTCCAGGGTGTAGGTGCCCTCGCCGGTGGACTCCCAGCGGGTGCCGACGGTCTCGCCGGCGCGACGACTCACGACGGTGACCCGGTCGGCGACCATGAAGCAGGAGTAGAAGCCGACTCCGAACTGGCCGATCAGTTCCTCGGAGGCGTTGGCGTCCCGCGTCTCCCGCAGTTTCCTCAGGAACTCGGCGGTGCCGGACTTCGCGATGGTGCCGAGGTTCTCCACGAGTTCGTCACGCGACATCCCGATCCCGTTGTCGCGCACGGTGAGGGTGCGTTGTTCCCCGTCGGTGGAGAGGTGGATGTGCAGGTCCTCGGTGTCGACGTCCAGGTCCTTGTCGGCGTAGGACGCGAGACGCAGCTTGTCGAGCGCGTCGGACGAGTTCGAGATCAGCTCGCGCAGGAAGATGTCCTTGCTTGAGTAGATGGAGTGCACCATCAGTTGCAGGAGCTGGCGAGTCTCGGCCTGGAACTCGAGGGTTTCCGTTTGCGTGTTCACTGGTTTCCTTTCAGGAAGGCCGCACCGCGGCCGAGGGTACGACCACCGTCGCCCCGGCACCAGGGTGCCCGGCCGGGGAGGTGTGACCGGGGCTGCCGTCGGGTGCGCGCCGGGAGCCGACGTCCTCTCGGACGGCCCGGTCGGGCGGTCTCGTCATCGTCAACCCGGGTGGCGGGACGGTCCCGGGGCGTCGTTCACGGCGGAGGTCCAGGCCGCCGCCACCGCCTGACCGGCGCCGAACCCCTCCGCGCTCGCCAGGACGCGGCCGTCCCGGACGAGGGCCGCCCGTTCCGTGGTGTCGCTGACCCCGTCGTCGCCCAGCTCGGCAGCGAGGGCGGCCGCGCCGGCGCAGATCACCCGGAGCCGGGGCCACGCGGCGCGGGGGAAGGACGAGCGGAGCAGGGTGCCCAGGCGGGTCACGGTGAGCCGGGCGAGCGGTCCCAACTCCGCCGGCTCCCCGGTGACGACGCCGACCGTGACCGGCGTGCCGGCCGGTGCCGTGCGGACGGCGGCCTCCACCGTGGCCAGCCGGTGCAGGCCCAGCACCAGCACCACACCGTCCTCAACCCGGGCCGGTTCCCCCCGGACCGCGTCCATGCCCACTGGGTACGCCCACGGGCGGTCGGCCGGCGTGGCCGGCGGGGGGTCCGAGGTCACGGTGATGCCCCGGTCGAGCCCCAGGTCGGGGAGGCGTTCGCAGGCGCGCACGATCGCGAAGGGTTCGACGTACCCCGGTGCCGTCGAGGCCAGCTGGCCCGCCCCGTGCAGGAGGGTGAGGGCGGTTTCCGCGAGGCCCACCAGATCGCGGGCCGGCGAGCCGGGAGGGTGGAGGTTCTCCAACGCCAAGCCGAGCAGGAGCGCGTCGAGTTTGGTCAACTGGGCGAAGGGAATCCGGGCGTGTTCGTCGGCCAGGATCTCCGGGAGCAGGTCCATGCTCAGCCGGGCGCCGTCGTACCGCTGGTCGGTGGCCAGCGGCAACCCGCCGACCCAGGCCCTGGCGAAGGCGCTGAGCGCCTGCCCGGCGGAGGTCGCGGTGTCGGGGCCGTGGCCGGGGTGCGTGGAGGGGGCCTCCCCCGGGGGGACCACCGCCCGTCCCGCCCGCTCCGCCTCGTGGGCCAGCACGGCGAAGTACAGGGCTCGTTTGCCGGGGAAGTTCGAGTAGATGGCGCCGCGGGTCAGGCGGGCGCGGGCGGCGATGCTGTCGATCTTGGCGTCGCGGAACCCCCGGTCGGTGAACTCCGTCCGAGCCGCGTCCAGCACGCGGGCGCGGTTGCGTTGCCGCGTCTCCGCCCTGGTGAGCCGGCCCATCATCCACCTCGCTTCCGTCGCCGCTCAAGATACCGCCACCGTGTATATGATCGGATCATCTGACTGTGGCCGCCGCCCCGTGGAGTTCGCCATGACCAGCGTGGGTCGCGCCACGCCACCCCGTCCACCCGTCCCCGGCCCCGGGGTGTGGAGACCCGTGTTCCGCCAGCCCGCCGCCCTCCGGCGGTGCGGCTCGAACCCCCGGGAACCCGTCGGGCGCCTCGGCCGGCGTCCCCCGTGTTCCCTTCCGCCAGCACCCGGTGAGGAGACGTTTTCGAGTGACACGTATCGGTGACGGCGGCGGTCCGCTGCGGTGTTCGTTCTGCGGGAAGAGAGGGGAGCAGGTCAGACGGTTGATCGCGGGCGCGGTCGGCGTGCGGATCTGCGACGAGTGCGTGGGCCTGTGTCGCGAGCTCCTGGCCGAGGAGATCAGCAGGTCCCCCGAGGAAACGCCCTCGGCGCCGCTGACCGAGTTACCCCGCCCCCGTGACATCCACGCCTTCCTCGACGAGTACGTGGTGGGGCAGGACGCGGCGAAAAGGGCACTGGCGGTGGCCGTCTACAACCACTACAAGCGGGTGCTGCGCCCGGAGGGGGAACCGGGCCGGCACTCCACCTCCCGGGAGGCCGTCGAACTCGGGAAGTCCAACGTCCTGCTGATCGGCCCAACCGGTTCCGGGAAGACCCACCTCGTCCAAACCCTCGCCCGGGTCCTGGACGTGCCCTGCGCCATCACCGACGCCACCGCCCTCACCGAGGCCGGCTACGTGGGTGAGGACGTGGAGAACATCATCCTGCGGTTGCTCCAGGCCGCCGACCACGACGTCAGCCGGGCGGAGAAGGGCATCATCTACGTCGACGAGATCGACAAGGTAGCCCGCCGGGGGGACAGCCAGAACGCGGCGAGGGACGTGTCCGGTGAAGGGGTGCAGCAGGCACTGCTCAAGCTCCTGGAGGGCACCGTCGCGAACGTGTCCCCGCAGGGGGGCCGCAAGCACCCGCAACAGGAGTACGTGCAGGTGGACACCACCAACGTGCTCTTCGTCCTCGGTGGAGCCTTCGCCGGTCTGGAGCACATCGTCGAGCAGCGGTCGGGACACCGGGGGATCGGGTTCGGCGCGGTCCTGCGCGGCGCCCAGGACCGGGAGCGCGACCGGGAGGCGGCGTTGCTCGACGTGCTGCCCGAGGACCTGGTGCGGTTCGGCCTCATCCCCGAGTTCGTCGGCCGGGTACCCGTCGTGACCACGCTGCGGCCCCTGGACCGGGCGGCGCTGGTGCGGATACTCACCGAGCCCCGCAACGCCCTGATCCCCCAGTACCAGAAGCTGTTCCGGATGGACGGTGCGGAACTGGAGTTCACCGGGGCCG
Organism: Actinoalloteichus sp. AHMU CJ021; assembly: GCF_002895405.1. Lineage (NCBI taxonomy): Bacteria > Bacillati > Actinomycetota > Actinomycetes > Pseudonocardiales > Pseudonocardiaceae > Actinoalloteichus > Actinoalloteichus sp. AHMU CJ021. Next base: position 5,388,106 of record NZ_CP025990.1, read on the forward strand.
CCGTCGAGGCGGTGGCCGACCAGGCCCTGCTCCGGGGGACGGGGGCCCGCGCCACCCGCGCCGTGCTGGAGGAGGTCCTGCTCACCAGCATGTACGCGGTGCCCAGCCGGGGGGACGTGGCCAAGGTCGTGGTCAACGAGGACGCCGTGCGGCACGGGGTCGATCCGGTGATCGTGCCCAGGCAGCGACCCCAGCGGCGTCGACAGCGCCGCGACCGGTCGGCCTGAGCACGGGGGCGGCCGCGCCGGTGCCGCGTGGCGGCGCGGTCAGTGGGACTCCCTGTGCACGGTCGAACCGCTCGAACCGGTGAGGAAGTCCAGGTCGGCGCCCCGGTCGGCCTGTTGCACGTGGTCGACGTACAGCCGTTCCCACCCCCGGGTGGGGCGGGCGTAGGCGTCGGTGGTGGCCGGGGGCGGTTGGCGTCGGCGCAGCTCCTCGGCGGGCACGTCCAGCCGCAGCTCGCGGCGGGGGAGGTCGAGGACCACCGGGTCCCCGGTCCGGACGAGGGACAGCGGCCCGCCCGCCGCCGCCTCCGGGGCGACGTGCAACACCACGGTGCCGTAGGCGGTGCCGCTCATCCGGCCGTCGCAGATCCGCACCATGTCCCGCACACCGCGTTCCAACAGCTTCCTCGGCAGCGGCATGTTGGCCACCTCCGGCATCCCGGGGTAGCCGCGCGGCCCGCACCCCCGCAGCACCAGCACCGAGTCGGCGTCCACCTCCAGATCGGGGTCGTCGATCCGGGCACGCAGGTCCTCGACGGACTCGAACACCACGGCGGGACCCCGATGGCGCAGCAGCTCGGGGGAGGCCGCCGCCGGTTTGATGATCGCCCCGTCCGGCGCGAGGTTCCCGCGCAGCACGGCGATCCCGGCGGACGGTCGCAGCGGGGCGGAGCGGTCCCGGACGACCTCCGGGTCCCACCGGGGGGCCTCGGCCACCAGGTCGACCAGCGGCGGGCCGGTGACCGTCAGGGCTGTCGGGTCCAGCAGGTCGCTGACCTCCCGCAACACGGCCAGCAGACCACCGGCCCGGTGCAGGTCCTCCATGAGGAACCGGCCGGCGGGTTGGAGGTCCACCAGCAGCGGGACGTCGGAACCGATGCGGTCGAAGTCGTCCAGGGTCAGCTCCACGCCCACCCTGCCGGCGATGGCCAGCAGGTGCACGACGGCGTTGGTGGAGCCGCCCACGGCCGCCAGGGCGACGATCGCGTTGTGGAACGAGGCCCGGGTGAGCAGGGTGCTGGGACGCCGGTCGAGGGCGACGAGGTCCACGGCCAGGCGCCCGCTCCGGTTGGCCTCGGCCAGTAACCTGCTGTCGGGGGCCGGTGTGCCGGCGAGACCGGGCACGACCATTCCGAGGGCCTCGGCGACCAGCGCCATCGTCGACGCGGTTCCCATCGTGTTGCAGTGCCCCCGACTGCGGATCATCGCCGACTCCGACGCGGTGAACTCCGCCGAGGAGAGGGTGCCCGCCCGCACCTCCTCGCTCAGCCGCCAGACGTCCGTGCCGCAGCCGAGGGGGCGGCCGCGGAAGGTGCCGGTCAGCATGGGGCCGCCCGGCACCACGACGGCGGGCAGGTCCACCGAGGCCGCTGCCATCAGCAGGGCCGGGATCGTCTTGTCGCAACCACCGAGCAGGACCACGCCGTCGACCGGGTTGGCGCGCAGCATCTCCTCCGCCGCCATCGCGGCCAGGTTCCGCCACAGCATCGCGGTGGGCCGCACCTGGGTCTCACCGATCGACATCACGGGCAGGTCCAGGGCTATCCCCCCGGCCTGGTGCACGCCGTCCCGCACCGCCCCGGCGACCTCGTCCAGGTGGGAGTTGCACGGAGTCAGGTCCGAGGCCGTGTTGGCGATGGCGAGGTGGGGCCGGCCGGAGAACGCGTCGGCGGGCAGGCCCCGCCGCATCCAGGCCCGGTGGATGTAGGCGTTGCGGTCCACGCCCGCGTACCACTGGTCACTACGCAGCTCACGAGTCACGGTTGGGGTCCCGTCGTCGGCTGTGCGGTCCTGCGTGCTGCCGGGGCGCCGACGCTAGCAGAGCAGGCCACGGTCCGGGAACCCGTCGCCACGCACCGTGCACCCCGGGGGCTGGCCCGGGACCGGGGCCGCCTCGTACCGTGGGTGCCGGTGCTCCCGGGGAACGGAGGCGCATGAGAGCGTTCGTGGTCGTCAGACCGGGCGCGGCCGTGGTCCGCGAGGTCGACCCGCCAGTCGCCGTGCCCGGGGAGGTGCTGGTGGACGTCTCCCGGGTCGGGGTGTGCGGAACCGACGTCGAGTTCTTCACCGGGGAGATGCAGTACCTGCGGGACGGGCACGCCCACTACCCCCTCCGGCTCGGCCACGAGTGGACGGGCACGGTGGCCGCCGTCGGCACCGGTGTCGACGAGGCATGGGTGGGACGGCGGGTGGTCGGCGACACCATGCTGGGTTGCCGCGCCTGCGACCGGTGTCGGCGCGGCCGCCGGCACGTCTGCGACCGGCGCGTCGAGGTGGGCATCCGAGGAGGCCGGGACGGAGCGCTCGCCGAACGGCTCGCGGTTCCCGCCGACTCGCTGCACGCCGTCCCGGACGCGGTGGACGACACCGCCGCCGCGCTGGTGGAACCCGGTGGGAACGCCCTGCGCGCGGTGCTGGCGGCACGTCTGGCCCCCGGGGACCGACTGCTGGTGCTGGGACCGGGGACCATCGGGCTGCTGGTCGCGATGTTCGCCCGGGCCGAGGGAGCCGAGGTCCACGTGCTGGGACTCCCGGGCGCGGCGTTGGACTTCGCCGCCGAACTCGGTGTCGCCGAGCCCCACACCCGTGACGCGCTCCCGCCGCTGACCTTCCACGCCGTGGTCGACGCGTCGAACGACCCCGCCCTGCCGGCGCTGGCCGTGGACCTCGTCGAACCAGGGGGCCGCGTCGTCTACGTGGGCCTGGCCGGCGCGCCGAGCCTGGTCGACACCCGCGCGCTCACGCTGCGGGACGTCACGGCGGTCGGGGTGCTCAGCGCCTCCCCGGCGTTGGCCGCGACGATCGACCGCTACGCCAGCGGGAGCGTGGACCCCCGACCGTTGGTGGCGGCGACCGTCCCGCTCGGCGGGGTGGCGGGCGTGCTGGGCGGCCGACGTCCACCAGGGGCGCTCGGGGGCCCCAAGATCCAGGTCGACCCCCGCCTCCCCGGCTGACCGGAGCCCCTGGCCGTGTCCTCACCGCCGGTCGAGTTCGGCCCGGATCGCGTCCCCGATCGCCGTCACCCGTTCCTCGGTCACGGTGTGCCCGCCAGGCCAGAGGCACACCCGGCACCGGACGTCGGTCCGCCGCGCCCACCCGCGCAGCCCGTCCACGGTGCACAGGGGGTCGTCCTCGCCGCCGACCGCGAGGACCGGGACTCGGAGCAGGTCGAACGAGGGACGGTAGGACACGCACAGTTCCAGGTCGGCCCGCAGGATCTCCAGGACGATCTCGCGGAGTTCCGGAGTCCTCACCACGAGGTCCGTCGAGGGGCCGGGTGGGAGCCAGGTGCGCAGCACCTCCTCATCCGGCAGCCGGGCGAGGTCCGGCCCCTCGGCCAGCGGTCCGCGTCCCTCGGCCTCGGACCACCCGGACACCACCAACAGTTCGGGTTGCCTCGTCCCGTCCCGGTGGGCGGCCGCGGCCATCTCCGCGGCGAGGAAACCGCCCATGCTGTGGCCGAACAGGACGTGCGGGCGGTCCAGCTCGTCGGCGAGCTCGGCCCGGAGCATCCTCACCAGCTCGGCCGCGTCCGAGGGCATCGGTCGGGAGAACAGGTTCTCCCGACCGGGCAGCTGAACCGGACGGACCCGCAGTCCGGGACCGAGCGCCGTCGGCCAGGAACGGTAGGTGGACGCGCCGGCACCCGCCTGCGGGAGGCAGAACACCGGCAGCGCGTCGTCGGTGTCGTCCTCGACCGACGGCAGGAAGGGGTTGCGGGGTGCTGGCACGGTCAGTGCTCCCCTCGGATGGCGTCAGCCGGCGGGAACATCCGTGCTGCGGACTGGGCGGGGCAGCCGGGAACACCGCCGGCGGCGTCGGGGGGGAAGCGCCGCATCAGCTCGGCGACGGCCCGCTGGTGTGGCGGCGCTCCCGGGGAGGTGAAGGCGGCCAACACCCCCTGCCGGGCGTGCCCGGGCTGTTCCTGGCCGAGTTTGAACATGCCCTCGACGGTGCCGACGTCCACCCGGAAGGCGCTGACACCGGGCAGCAGCTGCTCGAAGTAGTCCAACGAGCCGGTCATGTCCCAACCCGCGCCGAACCTGCGCTCGTAGAGCAGGGCGGTGGAGCGGACCACGTGGCGGGTGTCCTCCGTGCTGTCGAGCGGAGTGAGGTGACCGTGGACGTGCACGGAGGTGAAGTTCCAGGTGGGCGCGGCTGTGTCCCGCCCGTAGTGGGCGGGGGAGACGTAACTGTGGGGTCCGGTGAAGGTGAGCAGGCACGCGCCGCCACCCGCGAGGGCGTCCCGGTGCGGGTTCAGGCGGTTGAGATGCCCGAGGATCGTCAGGTCCGCCGGATCAGGGACGTCTCGCCCGGCGTCCGCGTCCGCGGCGAGCAGGACCGGGACGTGCGTGGCGAACAGGGCGCCGTCCGCGTGGGACACGAGGGTGGCCAGGGGAAAGGACCTGATCAACTCAACGAGGGGACGGGTGTCAGCCGCCCGGTACTGGTGGGGCACGAACATCGGTGGGCTCCTGGTCGGCGGACGCGGGCTGGGCGGGCCGTCCCCGAGGGACGCGGGGTCGGGCCGGGTCAACGCGACACGAGGGCGCGGGTGATCTCACCGCTGCGGACCGCGAGGTTGGACAACAGAGTCGAGGAGAGACCGTGGCTGTGTTCGGTACCGCCCTGGAGGTAGATGCCGGCCCGCACCGTCTCGGTGGTGGTGATCCGGTAGTCCCGCTCCACCCTCGGCCAGCCGTTCGCGTCCAGTTTGCACAGCGCGGCGAGCTCCCCGAGTGGACGCAGTGCGTCCCGGGGGCGGTAGCCGGTGGCGAGGACGACGACGTCGCACCTGCGGTTGGTGACCCGGCCGTCGGCCAGGGACCGCACCGCCACCGACACCTCGTCGTCCCCCTCCTCGGTCGCCACGACCCGCGACAGCCGTTCGAACAACAGCCGGGGCTCTCCGGCGACCCGTTCCTGGTAGGACCGCCGGTACAGCTCGTTGATCAGGCCCCCGTCCACCGCCGAGTAGTTGGTGCCGGCGTGGGTCCTCAGGAGGTTCTCCCGCGCGGGGAGCGCGGCTTCGAAGAACTCGTCCACACCGGCCGGGTCGAACAGCTGGTTCACGAACGGACTGTCGTCGGCCGGGGCGAAACCGTAGCGGGAACACACCGACCGCACCGTCGCCGTGGGGAAGGCATCGTGCAGGTGCGCCATCACCTCGGCGGCGCTCTGCCCTGCCCCCACCACCACGAAGCGGGGCCTGCTGGGAAGCAGTTCCCGGACCCCGTCCAGCCGGTGCAGCAGTTCGGAGCTGTGCCAGACCCGGTCGGACGGGGTGATGCCCTGGGGGAGCACCGGTTCGAGGCCGGGGGCGAGCACCACGTTGCGGGTCCGCACCCTCCGCGTCGCGCCAACGCCGCCGTGGGCGGCCACCACGTCGAAGGCGACCACGTCCGGCCCCTCGTTCACGGGGAGCACGTCCACCACCTCGTGGCCGTAGTGGACGGAGCCGGTGAAACGACCGGCCACCCATTCCAGGTAGTCGTGGTACTCCCGTCGGGACGGGAAGAAACTCTGGTGGTTGACGAAGTCGACGAGACGGTTCCTGTCGTGCAGGTAGGAAACGAAACCGAAGGAGCTCCGGGGATTGCGCAGGGTTACCAGGTCCTTGAGGAAGGACACCTGGAGCGTGGTGTCCGGCAACAGCATTCCCCGGTGCCAACCGAAAACAGGTTGACGTTCCAGGAATTGGGCTCGCAACCGCGTTTTCGGTGGTGCGGTCTCGTTGTGTTCGGCGATCGCCACGGCCAGGGCGAGGTTCGAGGGTCCGAAGCCCACTCCGACCACGTCACTGACCTGGTTCCCGTCGACCGGGACCGAGCCGTACATCGTGATTCCCTCCGTTGCTCGTCCGGTGGGTGCGAAGTCGTCGCACGGTGTGCGGGGGCAGGGGTTCCCAATTCCCCGATCCGTTCCACCGCTGGGGCGGGACCGTTTTCCGTCGTCCCGCCGGCGGGACGGGACGAGTGGTCCCGGGTCGGTTCAACGTCGAATCCAGTATCGGCGGTGAATTGGTCCCTCGGCCACGGGCGGGACCGACGATTCGCTGTGCCGGGCCCGGGTACGGTCGCACGGGCCGGGTGCGGACGCGTCCAGTGGCCCTCCGCCTCGCCGGCCCCACCCGGCGTCTCTGCTCGGGATGCGGACCGTGGCGGTAGGCCGGTCCTCGCGGGAGGGGGAGCCGGGCTGGCTCAGGCGGCACGGTCGTCGTCACCGCCCGTCACGCGGAGCAGGGCCGCGAGACCGGCGGCGGTGGTCGTCCCGAACAACGAGCGCAGTGGAACCGTCACGCCGACCAGGTCGGCCAACCTCGCGGCGACCTGGGGAACGAGCAGCGAGTGACCGCCGACGGCGAAGAAGTCGTCCTCGCCGTCCAGGTCGTCTCGACCGAGGACCTCGCGCCACGCGGCGAGCACGGCGGAGAGCCATCGGTCGGACTCGGCCGAGGTACGGGTCCGACCGCCGTGCCGAGGCCGGGGATCCGGGAGCCGCCGCCTCTCCAGCTTCCCGCTCGACGTCGTCGGCAACGCCTCGACCACCTCGAAGTACGAGGGAACGAGGGGGCGGGGCAGTCGTTCCCGCAACAGCGCCACCAGGTCGTGCTCGGCAGGAGGGCGGTCGGCGACGATCCAGGCGACCAGCACCGGTCCCGTCGACGAGCCCAGTTCCCGCAGCCCGACGGCCGCCGCCCGCACGTCGGGGTGCCGCACCAGCTGCGCCTCGACCTCCCCTGGTTCGACCCGCCAGCCCCGCACCTTGAGCTGGTCGTCCCGCCGGCCCGCGAGGGTCACCGACCCGTCGGCTCGGCGCACCCCCAGGTCCCCCGTCCGGTACAGCCGTGACCCGGGGGGCCCGAACGGGGCGGGCAGGAACCGCGCCGCCGTCAACCCGGGGGAGCCCCGGTAGCCCCTGGCCAACCCGGCTCCCGAGACGAAGATCTCCCCGACACAGCCTTCTGGCACTGGTCGCAGCCGCTCGTCGAGCACGTGGACCCCGGTGTGCCAGATCGGGACACCCCCCGAGGTGGGCCCAGCGGGCACCACCTGGGCGGCCACGCTGTCGCCGCTGGCCTCCGACATGCCGTAGAGATCCAGCAGCCGGGCCCGGGGCAAGACCTCGGTGAACCTCCTCACGAGCTCGGGACGCAGCGGTTCACCGCTGCTGATCCACAGCTCGCAACAGGACAGCCCGCCCCTGGCGGGGTGTTCCAGCAGCGCGGACAGCAGGCTGGGTACCACGGTGATCCGCCGGACGGAGTGCCGCCGCACCAGGTCGATCAGGGCCGTGACGTCCTCGGCCTCGTCATCGGTGGCCAGCACCACCCGCCCACCGTGCGCGAGTGGTCCGAGCAGTTCCGTCAGCCCGTCGGCGAACCCGATGGAACTCTTCGCGCACACGGGAACGTCCTGGCTCCACGGGTGCGCGGAGTGGAACCACGCCAACCGGTTGGTGAGCCCGCCGTGCGGACCCACCACCGCCTTGGGGCGGCCGGTCGACCCCGAGGTGTGCAGCAGGTAGGCCGCCGACTCCCGGCTGAGATGAGCCGGCGGGAGGCCGTCCTCGTCGGAGGCGGCGGGCACTCCCTCCGCCACGGCGCCGTCGACGACGATGGTGGTGGCCCCGGGAGCGCCCGGGACCGGCCAGCGGGGGTCCGAGGAGGTGAGGACCACGTCGGGTTCGATGTCGGACAGCAGCAGGGCGAGCCGCTCCTCGGGGGCGCGCAGGTCCAGTGGCATGGCGACCCCGCCGGCGCGGAACACCGCCAGCAGCGCGGCGACCATGTCGGGAGAACGGGGCAACGCGACCGCCACCACACGCTCGTCGGCGATGCCGGCGCCGCGCAGCATCCGGGTCAGGACGCGGACGAGGTCCTCCAACTCGGCGTAGGTGGTGGTGGTACCGCCGCACACCAGGGCGACCTCATCCGGCCGCAGCCGGGCCTGGTCGGCGACGAGGTCGGGCAGCGGACGCCAGGGCCCCTCGACGGGCGTCGCCGCGCGCCACTCGCGTCGCACGTCGTCGGGGCCGACGAGGAGGTCGGCGAGCGGCCGTTCCGGTTCGGTGGCGGCCGCGCGGAGCAGGTGGAGGAAGTCCTCGGCGATGCCGACGACGGTGGACTCGTCGAACAACGCGGCCGAGTAACCGAAACCGCAGCTGAGCCGCCCGTTGGACTTGACGATGCTCAGCGACAGGTCGAACTTCGACGGTGGCGCCACGCCGGCGAACCCGTCGATATCCAGTCCCGGGATGATCCCGGTCGTGTCGTCCTCGTGCTGGAGCTGGAACATCACCTGGAACACCGGGTGGTGCGTCAGGTCGCCGCCGGTGGCGAGCTCCTCCACCAGGCGTTCGAAGGGCAGGTCCTGGTGGGACTGCCCGTCGACGGCGACCTTGCGCACCCGGGCGAGCGCCTCGAGGAAACTTCCAGCCCTCGAGGAGGTCCAGCGCAGGGGTACCGGGTTGATGAACAACCCGACGAGGTCCGTCAACCGGGGGTCGGGGCGCCGGTCGAAGGGCACACCGACCACGATGTCCTCCCGGCGGTCCGCCGACCGCTGGGACAGGACCGCTCCGAAGGCGGTGAGGGTCGTCATGAACAGCGTGGCGTGCGCCCGCCTGCCCAGCTCCTCCAACGCCGATGTCAGCTCGGCGTTCACGACCAGTTCGAACTCGCCGTCCGAGCCCTCCCGCAGGTCGTGGTCGGGGTGGCGGGGGCGGTCGCTGACCAGTTCGAGCACCGGCGGCGCATCTCGCAGGTGCTCCCGCCAGTACCTCAGGTGCCCGGCCATCGCTGGGGAGGCCGTGGACCGCCGTTGCCAGACGGCGAAGTCCCCGTACTGCACCGGTACCGGTGCTGGTTCCTCCGTCCCGGGGGCGGCCTGGTAGTACTCGGCCAGCTCCCGGCGCAGCACGCCCAGCGAGGTCCCGTCGGAGATGATGTGGTGCAGAACGACGCACAGGACATGGTCCCGTTCGCCCAACCGGACCAGCGTGTGGCGCACGAGCGGTCCCGTCGCCAGGTCGAAGGGGCGGAGTTGTTCGCCGCCGACGATCCGCCGCGCCGCCTCGACGCGGTCGCCGTCGGCGGTGCTGACGTCCACCACCGGCAGCTGGACTGCCCACGGTGGCAGCACGCGTTGGTGGGGAACCCCGGCCTCGTCGGGGAACACCGTGCGCAGCGCCTCGTGGCGGGCCAGGGACGTGGAGAGCGCGGAGCGGAGCCGGTCGAGTTCCAGGGGGCCACGCAGGCGCAGGGACAGCATGTTGTTGTACATCGCGCTGTCGGGGAACATCCTGCCGAGGAACCACATGCGCTCCTGCGCGTGGGACAGCGGTGTGGGCTCCCCAGGATCCCTGGGACGCAGCTCGACCAGAGGGGGCACATCACCGACCGGTGCCTCGCCGACCCGCCGGACCCGGGCCGCCAGCTCCCGGACCGTGGGGAAGTCGAACAGCGCCCGCAGGGGCAGCTCGACGTCGAGGGCCTGCCGCAGGCGGTGCACGACCTGCGCCAACAGCAACGAGTGCCCGCCCAGCGCGAAGAAGTCGTCGCCGGGCGCGATCTCGTCCCGACCGAGGACGGCCCGCCACACCTCGATGATGGTGCGTTCGACTTCGTCCGGTGGGGCGGCCTCCGCCGGAACCACCACCTCCTCGGGGGCCGGCAGCCGGCGCCGGTCGACCTTGCCGTTGGCCGACAACGGCAGCTCGGGCAGGACGACGACGTGGCGGGGCACCATGTGCGCGGGAAGCCGTTCCCGCAGGTACGCGCGCAGCGTGTCCGGTGTCGCCGCCAGCTCCGGCCCGCCGGCGGCGACCAGGTACAGGGCCAGTGAGGGGTCATCGGTGTCCAGGTCGCGGGCGACCACCACCGCCTCGTCCACGTCGCCGCGCTCCCGGACGAGCGACTCGATCTCCGCCGGCTCCACGCGGTAGCCGTGCAGTTTGATCTGGAAGTCGGCCCGACCCAGGAACTCCAGGGTGCCGTCCGCGCGCCACCGCCCCAGGTCGCCCGTGCGGTACATCCGCGCCCCCGGTCGAGGGGAGTACGGGTCGGCGACGAAGGTGCGGGCCGTCAGGTCGGGGCGGCCGAGGTAGCCGCGGGCCAGCGGTGGACCACCGACGTGGATGACGCCGACCACGCCCACGGGGGCCAGGTTGAGGTCCCGGTCCAGGACGTAGATCCGCGATCGGGACACCGGGGTGGAGACCGAGGAGACCTCCGGCCCGACCACCACCTCGGCGGACGTCGACCGGGGGCAGGTGACGACGTTGACCTCGGTCGAGCCGTAGTGGTTGTCCAACACGGCTTCCGGCAACCCGGCGAACAGCTCGCGCACGGCGGGCGTCACCACTTGGCGGTCCCCGGTCGTGATCACCTCGCGCAGGGAGGCGACCCCCTCCGGCGCGGCGCGGGTGTACCGGGCGAGCTGGTCGAGTGCGACCACCGGGAGCAGGACCCGTTCGATGCGGTGCCGGTGGATGAGCCCGGCCACCTCTGCGATGTCGAAGCGCTGCTCGTCGTCGGCGACGATCACGTGACCCCCGGTGCTCCAGGTCGCCCACAGCTCGTAGCAGCCCACGTCGGAGGTGATGGGGAAGTAGTGCAGGACCCGGGAGCCGTGCCGGTACTGGGCGCGACTCCACTCCATCAGGTTGACCTGCGGCAGGTGTTGCATCGCGATTCCCTTGGGCCGCCCGGTGGAGCCCGACGTGTAGATCACGTACAGCAGCGAGTCCGGACCGGCGCCGCGGACCACCGGAGTTCCGGGCGCCGTCGACAGTGCCTCCAGGTCGAGTGGTGCGGTCGGCGCGTCCGTCGACGACCGCACCAGCCGTTCCGTCTCCGGCTGGTGCAACACCAGGTCCGGTCGTGCGTCGGTGAGGACGAACCGGAGGCGGTCGGCGGGGTGGTCGGGGTCGAGGGGCAGGTATCCGGCGCCCGCCTTGGCCACTCCCAACACCGCGACCGCCATCTCCACGCCGCGACGGGTGCAGACCCCGACGAGCCGTTCCGGCCCGACGCCCTGGTCCCGCAGCGTGTGCGCGAGGCGGGTGGCCAGCGTGTCCAGCTCCCGGTAACTGAGGACCCTGCCGCGCGCCTCCAGGGCCGGGGCGTCCGGAGTGGCGGCGACGTGGTGGTCGTACCAGTCCAGCACGGTGCGGGTGCTCGCGGCGGTGCCGGGGGTGGAGGGAGGGGGCTGCTTCGTCGCGTGGACCATGACGTCCTCTCTCAGGAGGCGGAGAAGGTGACCGGGAGTTCGCGGGGGCCGCGCAGCATGGGACCGAGGGTCCAGGCGATGTCTTCGGGCGGCACCGCCAACGTGAGGTACGGCAGGCGCCGGAACAGCACCCGCAGCGCGGTTTCCGCCTCCAACCGGGCCAGTTGGGCCCCGATGCAGCTGTGGACACCGTGCCCGAAACCCAGGTGCCCGCCGTCCGACCGGTCGGGCAGGAACGCGTCCGGCTCGCCGAACCTCGCCGGGTCCCTGTTGGCGCCCGCGAAGGAGATCACCACCCGGTCGCCAGGCTCGATGACCGCCCCACCCACTTCGAGGCGTTCGACCGCGTAGCGGTGCACCGAGGACTGGATGGGGGAGTCGATCCGCAGGGTTTCGTCGACCACCGCCCGCAGCGCCCGGGAGTCGGCGAGGACAGCCGGTTCCCGGTACTCGGGCCGGGTCAACAACCGCAGGACCGCCGAACCCAGCAGGGGGACGGTCGTGGTGTGGCCGGCGCCCAGCAGCACGTACACGAGGCCGTGCAGTTCCTCCTCGGAACGCAGCCGCCCCTCGTCGAGCTGGTCCAGCAGGTGGCTGAGCAGGTCCGCGCCCCGGTGGTGCCGCTTGTACCCGATGAGCGCGGCCACGTAGTCGGCGGTCTGCTTCACCGCGTCCGGGTCGTCCGCGCCGTTCAGGTCGCTGCGCATGAACAGGTCCATGACGACCTCCGGGGGGCGCCGTTCCCTTGGAGGGATCCCGAGCACCTCGTGGATCACCGCCACCGGCACCGGCAACGTGTAGCCGGGCACCAGGTCCGTCTCCCCGGCCCGCTCCATCGCGTCGACGGCCCGCGAACAGATCCGTTCGATGGCTGGCTGGTGCGCGGCCAGCGCCCGGGGCGTGAACGCGGAGGCCAGGGACCGCCGGAGCCGGGTGTGGTCCGGGGCGTCGATCCCCAACAGGTTCCCCGCCACCGGAGTGCCATCCTCCGGTGGCGCGGGGTCGGTGTTGCTCAGGCGCTCGTCGGTGAGCAGCGCCCTGCCCACCTCGTAGGAGGTGACGAACCACAGCGGGGCGGTTCCCCCCGAGGCGGGCACACTGCTGACCGGCATCTCCCGCCGCAGCCAGGCCAGGTTCGGGTAGGGGTCTGGATCGCCGGGGGCGGTGCTGCTCTCCCGCTCCCCGGAACCGTTGATCGCAGCCATCAGCTCGTCCTGTTCGCTCGTGCTGTCGTCGGGCCCGCGCGGGTGTCCGAACCGTTCCGGGAAACCGTCCGCGTGAATGCGCGAACCGGTCCGGCGGAAAACGCTACGGCTCCCGGAACGCCGCTCCCAATATCGCGGCGAAGGGAATTCGTATCCGGGTCGCGAACGGCGGACGGCGGGCGATGGTCGGTGTCACGCCGACGACGGTCCTGGTGGAAGCCTTGCCCGTCCCGCCGGCGGGACACCGCCGGGCCCGCCCGCCGGTGGTCAGGGGCACGGGAAAACGTGCCGTTCCCGCACTGTCGGCGCCGCTGAATTGCTGGGTAGCATCGGCCGCTGTCGATCCGCGAATAGCGCGGTCCCCGTGCCGTGGGGAGGTTCCGTTGGGCGAACACGCGTCGCGGGAGATTCGCGGTGCGCCGCCGGTCGGCACACCGCAGTCCCGTTCCCCGTCGGCGGTGCGCCGACCGATGTCGGTGGTGCAGCAGGGAGTGTGGCGCGCGCACCAACTCGAACCCGACGACCCTCGGTACACGGTGGCGGCGACGCTCACCGTGCGCGGCGGCCCCGACCCCGAGCTGTTCGCGGAGGCGCTGCGGGTCGTGTTCCGTGCGGCCGACTCGCTCCACGTGCGCGTCGAGGAGGACGGCGACGGCCCCTGGCTGGTTCCCGTCGACCCCGCCCGGTGGTCCCCGGACGTCGTCGACCTCTCCGACGAGACCGACCCCGCCGAGGCGACCCGGTCCTTCGTCGCCGCCGATCTCGCCCGGCCATTCGACCCCGAGACCGGTCCCCCGTTCGCCGAGACCCTGGTCGTGGCGGGCACTGGCACCGTCACCTGGTACCACCGAGCGCACCACCTGGTGCTCGACGCCACCGGTTTCGAACTGCTGCGGGAGGGCACCGAGGCCGTGTACGACGCGCTGCTCACCGGCCGCCCCCTCCCGCCGACCGCCTTCCCCGACGCGGCACGGCTGTCCGAAGCCGACATCCGATACCGCCGCTCGCGGGACCACGACCGGGACAGGCGGTACTGGACGAGCCGGTTCGCCGATCGCCCCCGTGCCGTCGGCGTCACCGCCGGTGCGGGTCGGGCGGCGGGGCGACCCCCGCGCGCCAGCACGGCGCTCCCCCCGAGCTGGAGGAACGCAGCTGGCTCCGACCTCCGGGCCGGGCCAGCCCTGTTCGTCGCGGCGACCGCCGCCTACCTGCACCGGCTCACGGGAGCGGAGGACGTGGTCCTGCGCCTGCCGATGACGGGCCGGCTGGACCCGGCCACCGCCGCGGTCCCGGGTATGGCCGCCACCGTCGTCCCGCTCCGGCTGACCGTCGGCCCGGACACGTCCTTCCGCGAACTGGAGAGCACCGCGGCCAACGAGATCCTCCGCGCGACCAGGCACCAGCGTTACGGATTGGAGGAACTGCGACGGGAACTGGGGGTCGTCCACTCGGGACGGCTCCAGGGCGGAGCGATGCTCAACATCCTGCCGTTCAACCCCGCCCCCTCCTTCGGGCCCCACCCCGCCGAGCTGGAGGCACTGGCCAACGGTCCCGTCGAGGACCTCACGATCTCGGTGCGGCCCACCGCGGACGGTGGGTTCACCCTCGACGTGGACCTCCCGCCCATCGGGTTCACCGACGAGGACGTGGCAGCCCACCGCACCCGCCTCGTGGGGCTGCTCGCCCAGCTGACCACCCACCCCGACCTGCCGTTGGCCGAGGCGGACCGACCGCCCCCGGACCTTCCGGACCCGCTCGCGGAGACGCCCCTCCCCGCAGGCGGGCCGTCCACCGTCCTGTCGGTGTTCGCGGCGACCGCCCGCCGGCTGCCCGGGCAGATCGCGGTCCGGGACGCGCGCACCAGCCTCACCTACTCCGCGTTGGACACCGCCTCCCGGCGACTGGCCGCGTCGCTCCTCGACCAGCGCCTGGACCCTGAGGACGTGGTCGCGGTCGTCCTCCCCCGCACGGTCAGCTGGTGCGTGGCGCTGCTCGCGGTACTGCGCGCCGGCGGCACCGCCCTGTCCCTTCCCGCCGAGGACGACCCCGACCAGCTGCGGGAGGCCATCCAGGAGCTGGGCGCACGACACCTGCTGACCACCGAGGAGCTGCTGCCCGGAGTCGAGCGGACGACGTCGGTGTTGCGGCTGGCGCACGACGGCGCCCCCACCCCGCCCCACGTCCACACCCGACCGTCGTCGGCGCCGGCACGGCAGGCCGCCCTCGACGCCCCCCGCATACCCCCTCGACGGGCGGCCTACCTGATCAGGACCTCGGGCTCCACCGGGCGGCCCAAGGGAGTCGTCGTGGAACACCGGTCGCTGGCGGCGCTGGCCGAGCGCCACCACGTGGCCCTGGGCGCCGGCGAACCCGGGAGGCGGCACCGCGTCGCCCACACCGCGCCGGTGAGCTTCGACGCCGCACTCGACCCGCTGGTGTTCATGATGGTCGGGCACGAACTCGTCATGGTCGACGACGCCACCCGACGGGATCCCGACCGGCTGGTCGACCTCCTCCGCGGCCGGCGGTGCGACGTCCTGTCCACCACCCCCTCCTACTTCCGGCAACTGCTGGCCGCCGGGGTGCTCGACGAACCCGACCTGGCCCTGGTCCTGCTCGGCGGGGAAGCGGTCGACCAGGCGTTGTGGACCCGGCTGCGCGCCACCCCTGGGGTGCGGGCGTGGAACCTGTACGGCCCCTCCGAGTGCACCGTCGACGCGATGGTGGCCGACACCTCGGACAGCGCCCTGGTCACTCTGGGGGGCACCGTCCCCGGATCCCACGGGTACGTGCTGGACGGGCGGCTCCGCCGGCTCGGCCCTGGGTCCACCGGTGAGCTGTACCTCGCCGGTGCCTGCCTGGCGCGCGGGTACCTCGGACGCGCGGGCCTGACCGCCGAGCGGTTCGTGGCGGACCCGTGGGGAGCGCCGGGCGATCGGATGTACCGGACGGGAGACCTGGTGTCCTGGACCCCCTCCGGGGTGTTGTCCTTCCTGGGCCGAGCCGACGACCAGGTCAAGATCCGTGGGGCCAGGGTCGAACTCGGCGCCGTCGAACGAACGTTGCTGCGGCACCCCTCGGTGCGGGAGGCGGCGGCCACCACCCGGCCCGACGCGCAGGGCGACGCCGCGTTGGTGGCCTTCGTCGTCCTCGAGACCCCCGGCGGATCGTCGTCCGGGGGCACCGGAGAGGCGAGCACGCCGCCCACCGCGGCCGAGTTGCGGACCTGGCTCACCAGGACGCTCCCCGAACACCACGTCCCGTCCCGCCTCGTCCCGTTGTCGGCCCTGCCCACCACGAGCCGGGGGAAGCTCGACCGGAACGCCCTCGCCGAGATCCCCCTGGAGCAGCAGGAACGCCCGGTCGAGCCCACCAGCGAACTGGAGGCGGTGCTGTGCGGTCTGTTCGCCGATGCCCTGTCCCTACCCGCCGTCGGAGTGCACGACGACTTCTTCCTGCTCGGAGGGCACTCGCTTCTCGCGAACCGGTTGCTGCGGGGCATCCGACGGCGGCTCGGCGTCCGCTGCACGATGCGGGCGGTGTTCGACACCCCGACGGTGGCCGGGCTGCTCGGACGTCCCGAGTTCCAGGATGCGAGGTGACCACGGCATGACCGACGACCACGCGCACCCGGCCCCCGCCCCGCCCGGCCCGACGTCACCACGCACCGACCACGCCGCCGCGGGCACGCCGTCGACACCACCGACCCTGCGGGCCTGCCTCGACCTCCTCCCAGCCGGGCTGCCGCTGGTGGACGGCCGCTCCGCCGGCGAGATCCGGGCCGACGCCGACCGGGCCGCCCAGCTGTTCACCGAGGCCGGCGTGCGGGGGAGGGTGACGGGGCTGCGCGTGCCCAACGGAGCCCCGTGGCTGGTGGCGTTGCTGGGCCTGCTCGACGCCGGAGCGGTACCGCTGCTCGTCGCGGCCGACACCCCCGTGCCGGAACTGGAACGCGTCCTGCGGCGCGCCGGTGGCGACCGTTGGGTGCGGGCGGTGGACGGCGTCGGTCGCCCGGAGCTGGAGACGACCAGCTCCGCCGGGCCGGGCGGGCCGGGGTCGACGACCACAACACCCCCGCCGCTGCTGATCAACACCTCCGGCTCGACCGGGACCCCCAAGAGCGTCGCCCGAGGTCAACGGTCCCTGCTGGTCGAGGCCGCGCACTACCGGGACCGCTTCGGGGTGCGTCGCGGTGACGTCCTGCTGCTCCCGCTGCCTCTACCGCACGCCTACGCCCTGAGCTGGTTGGCCTGCGGGCTCCTCGTCGGCACCGACATCCGCCTGCCCGCGCCGACGGCGCTGCGCGCGGTGGACTCCGCGCTGCGGACCGAGGCCACGGTGGCCGCCCTGGTTCCCTCCGTGTCCCGGCTGCTCCTCGCCAGGGCCGGCGGCCGTCCCGCTCCGGACTCCGCGCCGCTGCGCGTCGCCGCCCTCGGAGCCGGAGCGGTGGACGCCTCGCTGGCCCGCGACTTCCCCGCCACCTACGGTGTCGGGCTGTCCCGGGTGTACGGGTCGACCGAGACGGGGGTGATCGCCACCGCGCCTCCCCACGTGCCCCCGCTGACCGTGGGCGTCCCGGTGCCAGGGACGGTGACGCGGATACTCGACGCCGGGGGCCAACCCGTTCCCCCCGGTGTGGAAGGCACCCTGTCGGTGCGGATGGATCACCTCGACGGATGGGTGGACACCGGGGACGTGGTCGTCGGCGACGACCACGGCGTGCTGACCGTGCTGGGGCGGCGGTCGACGGCGATCCGCCGAGGGGACCGCTGGGTGTCCCCCGTCGAGATCGAGGGCGTCCTGCGGGAACACCCCGAGGTGGTGGAAGCCCGTGTCACCGGTTTGCGGATCGGCGAGGCCGGGGACAACGCGGTGCTCGCCGAGGTCGAGACGACCGGTCCGGTCGCCGTCGACCCGGCGGAGCTGATGCGGTTCGCCCGGGCCCGGCTCACCCCCTACAAGCTGCCCAGCGAGATCCGCCCCGTGACCAGCCTGCCCCGGGCGTCGTCCGGGAAGGTCCTGGCCCGGCCCCGGTACCGGCCGGCGGAGCCGGCTGCCCTGCTCGCCGCGGCCAGCGCGCACCGGGTCTCCGACGTCGTGTTCGCGCTCGCGCGCTCCGGCCTCCTCGACGTGCTCGACGGCACCCGGGACGCCTTGGAGGTCGCCGCCGACACCGGGCTGCCGCCCGTCGAGGTGGAGGCGCTGCTCACCACGGCGGCCGAACTGGGACTGCTGCTCAGGGGGCCGGCCGAGGGCGGGCCGCCGCCGGGTTCCACCGGAGCGCTGGGGACGGCGATCGACGAGGAACGCCGCCGCCGCGCCGCACCGGACCTCCCCACGGCGGTGGCCCCACCACCCGGGGCGGACGCGCCGGCGGTCCAGGCGGCACGTCGGATGTCCTCGTTGCGCCGCGCCGTCCTGCTCGGCACCGCGCGGGACCGGGGCCGGCGAGCACTGGCCCGGGCCGCGCCACCCCCTGCCGCCCGGGTGTTGGAGGTCAGCGCCGACGGACCGCACTGCCTCACCACGCTCCTGGCGCACGACCCCCGGGCGTCGGGTGTGCTGGTGGACCTGGCGGCCGCCGTCGACGTCTCCGCCGTCCCCGGCCGGATCACCGTCGTCCACGAGTTCCCGGTGCCCACCGCCCCGACGCGGTGCGCGGACGAGGACTCCGTGGCAGCCGCCGACGGCTCGCGGGTCGTGGCGGGCCCGGAGGTGCGGGCGATGCGCTTCGACCTCTGCGTCGTCCGGGACGCCGTGCACCTGCCCGGGCCGGGGTCCGACGTCGCCGCGCTGCTCGCCGTGCTGCGCCCGGGCGGGACGCTGCTGGTCGACGACCTGTTCACGGAGGACCTGGGCCACGACGGCGGGGCGGCGGTGGACCGCGTCGCCAGCGGCGAGACGGCGTGGGCCAGCGCCCAGGACCTGGCGACGGGCCTGCGCCGCCTGGGGGCCGTCGAGGTGCGGGTCGGCGGCGACCACGGCGGTCCGTGCCAGGTCGTCGCCCGTGCCCCCGCCACTCCCACCGGCCCGACGGAAGGACGCCCCGAGTGAACCACGACCACGACCACCTCGAGGATTCCCTGCGGGACCTCCTGGTGTCCACCCTGGAACTCGGCGGGGCACGCGACAGCGTGCCCGGGCGGGGGCTGCTCGACACCCTCGGCCTGGACTCCGTGTCCTGCGTGCGGTTCCTCCTGGCCGTGGAACGCGAGTTCGACATCGAGATCGGTGACGACGACCTCACCCCCCAACTGGTCGACGACCTCACCGTCCTGGCCGACTACGTGCGGACCCGGACCTCGCCGTCGAACACCCGGTGACCCGCCCAGCGGCGGTGACGGCGCCGGTGATCTCCCGGAGGACGTCGGCACGGAGGCGGCGTCTGGTCGTCCTCCCCTGGTCGCCGGGGTGCGCGCCCGCCGCGTGAGTGCGCACGGCGCCGGCCACGCCGGGGTGCCCTGGAGGGAAGCGCCACTCCCGACGAGGCCGCGAGGCAGCCGTCGCCCAGCACATGATCAGCAGCACCCGGTGGCACCTGCCCGAGGGGGACTCGACGGACTCGTCGCCACGACCGGGCCGGGGCAGGGGCCTCCGCCCGTGGACGAGGCCAGGCCCCTCGCGCCGTCGCCGCACCGGGACGGGCGCCAGGGCACGTGGAGGTACACGGGGCTCCCAGCGTGGTCCTCATCGGACGGGCGCACCGGGCGGGCGGTGGGACAGCTGGGCGAGGTGGTGGGAGGTCGCGTAGGCGATCCACGACTGCGCGGTACCCACCGAGATCCGAGGATCGGTCCGGCACCGGTGGAGGCACCGGTCGCCCCAGGAGAAGCCCGGTCCCGCGTAGTCCCGGTGCCCGACCACGTCCTCGGCGACCTCCCGGAAGTAGCGGGCCGAGGCCCCGCTCGGGACCACGCGTCCTGTCCTGCCCGGCACCCGGCGGGCGACGGTCAGCCGGTGCCGGAGCAGCGTGTAGTGCAGGTAAGGGTTCGGTGGAGCCTGGGGGGACGGCTTGGAGAAGGAGGGTGCGGGGTGGACGGCGCCGTAGTCGCCGTACCGCAACGGGAACCCGAGCTCGGGGTGGACCTGCTCCCACAGGTCCACCTCGGCCAGGGGGCGAACCACCCGGTCGTGCCCGCTCCGCTGCCGTGGTGTCGACCCGGCCAACAACGTCATCGAGCCCAGCGGGACCTCGCCCGCTACCCACCGCCCCAGCGAGACCACGCTCCGGACCCGCCAGGGTTCCACCCGTTCCACGAAACCCTCGTCGAGGACGAGGTGCAGCCCACCGGTGGGCAGCCCGAGGCTGGTGCTGAGAGCGCGCAGCCGGGCCACCAGCCACGCCGGGTCGTGCTGGGAGGCGGAGCGGCAGCGCACCGCCACCGGCCGCGCCTGGTGCTCCAGCAGGTTCCGAACGTGCCGCCGCTCGCGGTCGTCGGCCGTCGCCGCCACGACGGGGAGGAGGGGAGGGGCGTCGTGCCTGATCAGCCCCAGCGTGTCCTCGATGCGCCGTTCGAGTTCGCCGAGCGGGTCGCCGAACCGGGCGAGGGCGCTGTCCGGCCCCAGGTGGGTGGGGTCGATCCACAACGGACGGCCGTCCCACGCCGCCCGCTTGGCCGCGTCGACGAGCCCCGCCACCTGCCCGCCGTCCCGGCTGAGCTCCACCAGGATGTCGACCGGCCTTCCGGTCGTCGGTGTTTCCCGCAGTGCCCGAAGCTCCGCCTTCCTGCATTTCACCGCGAGCACCGCGCCCGCTCCGGCCGTCACGAGGGGACGGCGGTGTCGCACCCACCGGGCGGTGCGGCCACGCCCGAGCACGGTGGCGGATCCTGGGAGTGACGACGTCGTTCACCCACGCCCGCGTCCTCTCCCGGCCCTCCCGGCATGGGCCGCGATCGTCAGCTCTGGTTCCTGCCCTGGCTTCCAGGTTCCCAGGTGGACGCTTCGACCTCGATCGGCCGAACGGGTGCGCCGGGGCATGACATGGCATCGCTGGACGCTGGACGCTGGTCGCCGGGCGCGGGGGCTACCCGGCCGGGTCCGTCACGTCCCCGCCTCGGCGGTGAGTTCCGCCAGGACCCTCGCGCGCACCGCCGCCGCCTGCGACGCCACCGTCCGGTGGTCGAACACGTCGCGGACCGTCAGGTCCACGTCGAAGATCTCCCCGAGGCGGGCGGCGAGGCGGGCGGCGGCCAACGAGTGCCCGCCGAGGGCGAAGAAGTCGTCGTGCACCCCCGGGGGCGCGGAGGTGAGGACCTCCGCCCAACACCCCGCGATCAGTTCCTCACCCTCGTCCCGGGGAGGCACGGACTCCACCACCGCGGTGGCGGGTTCGGGCAGGCGGGAGCGGTCCACCTTGCCGCTGCTCGTCATCGGCATGGTGTCCACGGGCAGGATGACGGTGGGCACCAGGTGTTCGGGCAGCCGGGCGCGGGCGTGCTCCGCGAGCTCCGCCACGGCGACGTCCCGCCGAAGTTCGACGTGGGCGACGAGGACGTCACCCCGACCGGAGGCTCCGACGACGGCCATCCGGACAGCGGGGTGCGCCAGCAGCACGGCCTCCACCTCGCCCGGCTCGATCCGGAACCCCCGCACCTTGACCTGCCGGTCGGTGCGGCCGTGGAACCGGAGTTCCCGACCCCACCAGCTGACCCGGTCTCCCGTGCGGTACATCCGTCCCCCGCTGGGCCCGAACGGGTCGGCGACGAACCGGGCCGCCGTGCCCGTCGGGTTGGCGACATAGCCCCGGGCCACCCCCGAGCCGCCCAGGTACAGCTCGCCGGGCGTCCCGTCGGGAACCGGGCGGAGCCACCGGTCGAGCACGTAGCACCGCACACCGGGAACGGGAGCGCCGATGGTCGTCTCGCCCCAGGGGGCCCGCAGGGCGCCACCGGCGGTGGCGACCACGGTGTTCTCGGTCGGCCCGTAGTGGTTGACGACCTCGATGTCGGCGCCCCTCGCCTCCCGTGCGTGCAGGACGTCGCCGCCGGTCAGGAGCCGGCGCAGCCCTCCCCGGGTCAGTACCGGGTGGTCGAGCAGGGCCTCCGCCAGCGGGGTGGGCGCGAACGCCGAGGTGACGCCACGGTCGGCGAGGTACGCGGCGAGCAGGTCGGGTCTGGCGAGCACGTCGTTCGGGGGCACCTCCAAGGCCGCTCCGGCGACGAGCGCGGGCCAGATCTCCCAGGCAGCGGCGTCGAAGGACACGCGGGCGAGTTGCGCGGTGCGCTCCCCTGGCCGGGGGCGGTACCGGTGCAGGTGCCACCGCACGAGACCGCCGAGGGTGCGGTGGGAGACCGCCACCCCCTTGGGGTGGCCCGTGGATCCGGAGGTGTAGACGACGTAGGCCAGGCAGTCGGGGTGCCCCACCTCGGACACGGCTGGCAGGGGAGGGGCGGCGACCTCGGCCGCCTCCCCGTCCGGGTCAACGACGACACCGGCGGCGTCGACCGCCACCACCGGTGTCGTGGGGAACCGGTCGGCGGTCGCGAGGTCGGTGACCACGCTCGTCGCGCCCGCGTCGGCGAGGACGTGGCGCAGGCGGGCCGACGGTAGTGCGGGGTCCAGCGGGACGTACGCGCCGCCCGCGCGCAGCACCCCGACGAGGGCGGTGACGAACGCGGCTCCCCGGGGCAGGCACACGGCCACCACCCGCTCCGGTGCGGTACCGAGGGCGGCGAGCCGTCGCGCCACCCGTTCGGCCCGTGCGGCCAGCAGCCGGTACGTCAGCTCCACACCACCCGCCGACACCGCCACCCGGTCCGGGTGGCGGGCCGCCGCGCGCGCGACGAGGGCGGTGACCGTGCCCTCAACGGCACCCTCGGGGTCCGGTGCGGAACCCGCGCATCCACGCTCGAGCAGTTCCCGCCGCTCCGGCTCGTCGAGCAGCGGGATGCGCGACAGCGGGAGGGTCGGGTTGCCCAACGCCGCGACCAACAGCCGCGAGTAGCGTTCGGCGAACCGGCGTGCCCAAGCCCTGGTGAACACGCCCGTGTCGTGGACGACACCGACCGACAACCCCTGGTCGGTGTACCGCAGGTGCGTCTCCAACTCGAAGTGGGCGGCGACCACGGGCGGCGGCAGCAGGGTCGTGTCACACCCGGGGAGGCGGAGCCCGCCCCCACCGGTGTCCGACCGTTCGTCGGTGACGTCGAACCAGTGGCGGAACAACGGGTTGTCCTCCCCGGACCGTTCCAGTCCGAGCCCTGCCACCACCTCGTCGAAGGGGAGTCCCTGGTGGTCGTGGGCGTCGAGCACCCCGTCACGCACCCGCGCGGACAACTCCACCAGCGACGGGTCCCCCGCCAAGCTGGTCCGGATCGCCACCGTGTTCACGAAGCACCCGAGGGTGTCCTCGACATCCGGGTCGAGCCGGCCGTCCGCGGCCGTGCCGACCACCACGTCCTCGACACCCCCCAACCACCCGAGGAGGAACGACTGCACCGCCATGCCCACGGCGAACGGAGTCACGCGGTGCCGCCGTGCGAACTCCGCCAACGCCGCGTCGAGGGCAGGTGGGAGCGGGAGGACCACCTCGGCCCCCGCCGGTCCGTCCGCCCGGCGGGACGCCACGTCCGGGGTGAGGCTGAGCACCGCGGCACCGCTCAGTTCCTCCCGCCAGTACGCGAGGTCCTCCGCGTCGTCCTCGGTGTCGCGGGCGGCGGCCTCCCGGGCCGCGTGCTCGAGGTACCCGACCCCGGCCGGCGGGAGCTCAGCTCCTCCGCCCCGCGCGGCGGCGTAGCCGGCGGAGAGCTCCGCCTCCAGGGTCGGCCTCGACCCGCCGTCGAAAACCAGGTGGTGTGCCGCGAACAGCAGCAGGGCGCGTGTGTCCGTCAGCCTGTACAGGACGACCCGGACGAGGGGCCCCGTGAGCGGGTCGAACGGGGCGGCGACCTCGTCCAGGACCCGGCGCCGGGCCTCACCCCGAGCGTCGCCGGTGCCCCGCAGATCCGCCACCTCCAACCGGACCGCCTCGGCCGGCCCGAGCCGTTGACCCGGCCAGCCCCCGTTCATGGTGATCCGGATCCGGAGCACCTCCTGCCGGGACGCCAGCGAGCGCACCGCCTCGGCCAGCGCCGGGACGTCGAGCTCCCCGGTGATCTCGTACAGCGCGGGCACGGTATAGGCGTCGCCCAGGCCGAGCTGGTGCAGGAACCACAGCCGCCGTTGCGCCGACGACAACGGGAAGACCGTGCCCTCGGCCGCCGTGTCCGTCGGCCGACAGGTCGTTGTGTCCTCTGTCACGGGATACCTCGAGAAGACGTGGGCCTCACCCGGGAGCGAACACGGGTTCGGCCGGAAAGCGAGGATTCCCGCGGTGCTCGGGTGTGGACGGACGGGGGAAACGTGCTCAGCCTACGAATGTCCCCCCTGCCCCCGGAACGGCGAGCAACCGCGACTTCCCGCTCAGCCGCGCCCCCGGGGGACTCCGAGAACCGCGAGTCGTCCCGCCGGCGGGACAGGACGGAATGGCCATCCTGTCCAGCGACAACGACGTCGGGTCGTCGGACGGACCTCGGCGCGTCCCCGCTGGTCGGCCTGGCGGCCGCTGGCGTGGGGAAAAGGCTCCTTCCCACCATTTCCAGCATCGGAGAATCCGCCCGGTGCTTCCTATGCTGGCCCGGATGGTGGCTTTCCGGCGCGCGGCGCGGAAGGAACACCGGGAGCGCGATGGGAATGAGGAGCCTCGGACGTGAACCAAGCGCAGGAATCCGGAAACGCGACCAGCACCGCCGGAACCGTCGAGGAACTGCTCCAGCGCCGAATGGCGGGACGGGCACGGCGCGAACGGACCAGTATCGGGTCCGTCACGCGGGCCGACCCTCCGCGGCTCTCCTACGAACAGCGGCGGTTGTGGTTCCTCGACGGGCTGGTTCCCGGCAGCGTCGCCTACACGGTGCCCAGCGTCACCCGGTTCCGGGGCCCGTTGGACCTGCCCGCGCTCCAGTCGGCGGTCGCGGCGGTGGTGGCACGGCACGAGGCGTTGCGCGCCCGGTTCGACGAGGCGGCGGGCGAACCCTTCCACCGCGTCGACGAGGACGGCGGAACGGAGTTCACCGTCGAGGACGTCGGCGGGCACCCCGATCCGGAACGCCGTGCCAGGGAACTGCTCGCCGACGACCACGACGTCCCCTTCGACCTGCGGACCGGGCCCCTGCTGCGCACGCGGGTGCTGCGGCTCGCCCCCGAGGACCACGTGGTGTCCACCGTGTTCCACCACATCGTCTTCGACCGCGACTCGCTGGCGATCTGGAACGCGGAACTCGCCGAGGCCTACACCGCCCACCGGGCCGGACGGTCACCGGACCTGCCGCCGCTGCCGGCGCAGTTCGCGGACTTCGCCGCTTGGCAACGCCAGACGTTGACGGAGGAGCGGATCGAGGGTTCTCTGCGGCACTGGGTGTCCCGCCTGACCGGAATCCCCACCGTGCTCGAACTTCCCGCCGACCGCCCGCGCCCCGACCTGCCCTCGCACCGCGCAGGCGCACTCGACTTCGTGGTGCCCGGGGAGGTGTCGGACCGGGTGCGCGCGCTCGCCGAACGCCGGGGTACCACCGTGTTCACCGTCACCCTGGCCGCCTGCCACGTCCTGCTCGGCCGCTACACCGGTCTGTCCCACGTCCTGACGGGTTATCCGAGCAACGGTCGGACCGAGGTCGAACTGGAAGGCATGATCGGGTTCTTCGCCAACTCCCTGCCCGCCCACGGCGACCTCTCCGGGGACCCCACTTTCGAGGTCCTGCTGGACCGGACGCACGACGCCCTGCTCGACGGCCACCAACACCGTGCCGTTCCCTTCGACCGCCTGGTCGACCGGCTCGTCCCCATCCGGGACCTCAGCCGCAACCCGCTGGTCCAGGTCTGGTTCGACGTGGCGACCGGGGGCGGGGGGACGACGGCGTCCCTGCCCGGTGTCGAGGCGACCAGCTTCGACGTGGGCTCCTCCCACACCCGGTTCGACGTCGAGATCCACGTGGAGGACCACCGGCCAGCCCCGTTGGAGGGCCGCGTCTTCTACGCCCAGGACCTGTTCGAACCCGAGACCGTGCGCCGTCTCCTGCACCACTACACCGTGCTGCTGGCGTCGTTGGTCACCGAACCGGGCAGGCGGATCTCCCGCGCTGAGCTGTTCGACCGGGCGGAACGGGAACGTCTGCTCGCCTGGGGGGCCGCCCCGGTCTGACCAGGCGGGTCAGGTCGAGCCCGCGGGGCAGGAGACGCGGCCGTAGGGGAACGGCAAGCACACCACGACCAGGAAAGGGGACAGCGTGGAACCGGTGTTGGTCGGCGGGTCGGTCCTGACCGAGCGCGATGTCGTCGGCGTCGCCAGGTCCGGGCGGCGAGTGGCCTTCGCGCCAGGGACGGAGGAACGCGTCCGGCAGGGGCGCCGCCGACTCACCGACGCCGAACACGCCTACGGGGTCGCTACCGGACTGGGAGCCCTGGCCGGCACCCCCGTGCCCGCAGCGGACCGGGCCCGGGCCCAGCACCACGCGATCCGGTCCCATGCCGCCGGGGCGGGCGCCGAGGTCGAACGGGACGTCGTGCGGGCGCTGATGCTGCTCCGGCTGCGGACGCTGGCGTCGGGCCGCACCGGGGTGCGCCCGGCGATCGCCGTCGCCCTGGCCGACCTCCTCAACGCCGACCTGACTCCGGTGGTCCGCGAGTACGGCAGCCTCGGCTGCTCGGGAGACCTGGCGCCGCTCGCGCACGTCGCGCTCGCCCTCGTCGGCGAGGGAACGGTGCGGGATGAGAAGGGGGTCGAGCTGCCGGCCCGGGAGGCGCTGCGTGGCGCGGGCCTGCGACCCGTCGAACCGAGGGAGAAGGAAGGCCTGTCACTGATCAACGGCACCGAGGGCATGTTGGGACAGTTGTGCCTGTCCAACACCGATCTCTCCCTCCTGCTGTCCACCGCGGACCTCGCCGCCGCGATGACGGTCGAGGCACTCCTCGGCTCCCCCGATCCCTTCGACGAGGCGGTGCAGACGCTGCGACCACACCCCGGCCAGCGCGAGTCCGCTGAGAACCTGCGGTGGCTGCTCGCCGGGTCGGCCCTGACCGCTCCACCGACGGGCCCCGGGCAGGCCACCGCCACCGTGCAGGACGCCTACTCCCTGCGGTGTTGGCCCCAGGTGGCCGGCTCCGCCAGGGACACGCTGGGGCACGCCCGGCTGGTCGCCGACCGTGAACTCGCCGCGGTCGTGGACAACCCGGTCCTGGTGGGCGACGGACGTCTGCTGTCGAACGGGAACTTCCACGGAGCCCCGATCGCGCACGTGCTCGACTTCCTCGCCGTCGTCGTCGCCGACGTGGCCAGCATCAGCGAACGACGCACCGACAGGCTGCTCGACCCGGCGCGGAACAGGGAACTGCCGGCGTTCCTCGCGCACGAGCCGGGGATCGACTCCGGGCACATGATCGCGCAGTACACCCAGGCCGCGGTGGTCGCCGAGCTCAAGCGGCTCGCCGTTCCGGCCAGCGTCGACTCCCTGCCCACCAGTGGAATGCAGGAGGACCACGTGTCGATGGGGTGGGGGGCCGCCCGCAAGCTGCGTCGAGCGGTGGAGGGACTGCGCCTCGTGCTCGGCGTGGAGATCCTCGTCGCGGCCCGGGCCCTGGACCTGCGGGGCCGGTCCCTGCTCGCCCCGGCGACCTCGGCGGTGGTGGCGGCTCTGCGCGGGCACGTGGCCGGGCCGGGTCCCGACCGGTTCCTGGCACCCGAGATCGAGGCGGCCACGGCCCTGGTCGCGGAGGGAACCCTGGTGGGCGTGGCCGCCGAGGCAGTGGGCCGTCCCCTCCACTGAGGCACGGACGCTCCGGGGCTGTTCCCGACGCGACGCCCCAGGGCGCCGGACCCGGGCACGGTGACCGGTCCGCGCGCGGCTCGGTCCCTCGCCCGTGCGCTGCCCGGCGGTCCTGGGCCCGGCTCGGCCGAGCCCAGGACGCGAACGTACCGGGTGCGGATCCCGTACCGCGTGCGGACCGGGTGGCGACCGCTCGGTCAGCCGACCGTGCTGCCGTCGACGGTCTGGGCGCCGCTGGCGTCCCCACTGGGCAGCTCCCGCCCCGCCGCCTGGTCGAGGACCGCGGCTATCCACTTCTCCAGGTCACTGCTGGCCCGGGCGGCGGCCTCCTCCCAAGCCCTCCGTTGTGTGGGGTCGGCCTTCACCGCGATCCGCGCCGCACTGGCCTTCCTCGTCCCTGGAGTGGTGCTCCGCGCGGCCCGCAGCCGGTTGCGGAGCTGGTTGCGTGACCACGAATGGCGCGCCGCCCGTTCCAACCACCGGTCCTGTTCCTCCGGGGGGAGCGCGGCCACCTCGGCATGATGCTGGAAACTGAGATCGGTGCGGCGCCGGTGGGTGGGGAACTTCCCCGCGACCCAGGCGTAGTTGCGAAGCGTCTGGTAGTCCAGATCAGTCTCCACAATGGCGCGGTGATACCGGTCCGGGTACTTCACCTGGCCGTAGAGTAGCCAGTCCCCCAACCACCACGACGAGGATTCCGCCACCGCGAAGATCCGTCGACCTATTCGTACCCACTCGTCGATGCCGATGTGGTCGTCCAACGCGAGAAAGGTCCGCCACCCGTGCGCCTTCCGCCGGGGTGGGTCCTGCGGGGTCAGTTCTCCTGTCGTCGCGGTCAGTTCCGAGTCTGGCACTGTCGTCACGGCGTCCATCCGTTCCCTCACGATTTCCGGGCGTTCGGTTGACTCCCCCCGCATTCCGCGGTTCCGGTTGTTCCTGTTTCCCTGTTGGCCCCACGTCGTGGGGACGCGTCGTTCGTCCTCCTTCTCCGTCGCCGGTCGCCTGTCGCCGGCACCCCCGAGGACGGTCAGGGGCGTCGTCGACCGCTCGGTCAGGACCGAGCGTGTGCTGTGCGGGGAATGGCCCTCGACCGATCAGTGGTCGCGGGCGAGTCTGGTGGTCGATCTGCCGACGAGGAGGACGATGCCGAACGCCCCGAGCGCCGTCAGCACGAACGGTATGCGGGGTGCGTCCTCGACGGTCAGGAAGCGTTCCGCGAACGCGACGACCACGCCCCCACCGACCATGCCGAAGGCCGCGACGCCCCAGGAGGCGGTCCGGGCGGCCGCGTTCACCCGGCCCAGGATCTCGGAGGGCGTGATGCGCTGCCGGATGGAGATGACCGCCACCGAGTAGGTCAGGACGAACGCGCTCGACACCAGGTAGGCGGCCATCGCCACCGGCACGACGGGGAACAGCGCCATCAGCAGGAAACAGCAACCGGCGCCGAGCAGGCTGAGCATGGGCATCGAGCCTCGCGGCAGCCGCGCCGCGAGCCAGCCGCTGAGCTGTCCCCCTGTCACGCCCCCGACGGCGGTGGCGACCATGAGCAGGCCGAACCCGACCGATCCCAGGGCCAACGTGTTCTGTGCGAACAGCACCTGGGTGGACAACACCATCGAGTACAGGCCGTTGAAGACGACCGTGCCGAGCACCAGTCGGCGCAGCAGCGGGTCCCGCCAGATCGTGGTGACCCCCACCCCGATGTCGCGCCAGGCCGGGCGTTCGGCCGCGCGGCGTCCCTCGGCGGCGGCCAGGCGGCGTTCGCGCCGGCTGAGGACGGCCAGCAACATCGCTGAGACGGCGGTGGCCAGGGCGTTGAGCAGGAGCGGAACGGCGAGACCGAGGGTGATCACGAAACCACCGACCGGGCGGCCGATGAACTCCTGCGCGGAGATCTCCGCCGTCCGCAGGTGTCCGTTGGCCCGTTCCAGGTTGTCCCTGCTCACGAGGGCCGGAACGGCGCTCTCGGCCGCGGTGTCGTAGAGGACCTCCATCATGCCCAGGCCGAACGCGATCAGGGTGAGGACGGGGATCGTGACCAGGTCGGTGGCCATCAACGCCGCGAGGACCGCCCACAGCACCACCCGGGTGCCGTTGGCCACGAGCATCAGGTCGAGCCGGGGGAACCGGTCCACCAGGACACCCGCCGGAAGGGCCAGCAACAACCAGGGCGCTCGTCCCGCGCTGGCCACCAGCGTGATGAGTACCGGATTGTCGGTGAGGTGGGTGGCGATCCAGGGCAGCGCGATCATGGCGATGCCGTCGGTGAGGTTCGACGTGAATGAGGCTGACCAGAAGTTCCAGAAGCGACGGCCTAACGAGCGTGACGGTCCCGTGGCTACTGGCATGAGCGGATGCTAACACGCTGGATCATCCACAGTGGTCCGCGAATGTTCGACGCGAACTCCGTCAAATTGCGTACTCCGGCCCTCGCATTGCGCGCTCAGGGCGTGTTCGGTGGTTGTCAATGCTTTGTCAGGACGGTGGACGCGCCAGTCGTGTTCGGCCCGCTGATCCCGGCAGTGTGGGTTCCGCGAGGGGCCGGTGCTGGTCGAATTCGTATCTCCTCCCCGTTGTTGGTTGCGCTGTTCCGAATCGGGTCGCCGGTGCTGGCCGAAATCGGGGGGAGCCACGGATCGGGCCTTCGAGGAAGGAGGAGCATTCCGTGTGGGTGAATGGGCGACGCCGTTCGGCGCAGTGACGTCCGGCTGTGCTGGGCCGTCCGGAGGTGTGCGTTGCTCCGCGGGGCCACCCCTCATGTGGCGGCGTTGGCCCGTCCTGGTCGTCCACCTCGTGTCCGACCCGAACGCCAGGGTCGGCCGCTCTGTCCGCGCCTCCTGGGCGGGATGGGCCCTCGGCCGCGAGCGGGGAGTTGACCTGAACCATAGTTGAGGGTGAAGGGTTCGCGGTATGACCACCGAGCCGAACGACCTGTGGCACACCGCCGAGCTGGACCTCGACGCCTACCTCGCGCGGATCGGGCAGCCAGCCGCCGAACCGTCACCCACCGCGCTGGCCGCGCTCCACGAGGCCCACGTCAGCACCATCCCCTTCGAGAACGTCGAACCCCTGCTGGGCGGGGCGCCGGCCCTCGACCTGCCCTCGATCACCGACAAACTCGTCCACCGCCGGCGAGGCGGCTACTGCTTCGAACACGCCCTGCTCTTCGCCGCCGCCCTCGACCGCCTCGGCTACTCGGTCACCCGGCTGGTGGCCCGGGTTCCCGCCCTCGACCGGGGGCCCAGGACACACCTGTCGCTGGCCGTCCGGTTCGGCCACACCACGTACCTGGCGGAGGTCGGTTTCGGTGCCGGGGTGCTGCGACCCCTGCCGTTGCGGCACGGCACCGTGGTCGACCAGGGCGGCTGGCCACAGCGGATCACCCGCGAGCAGGGCATGTGGGTCCTCAGCAAGAAGACGGCCGAGGGCTGGGAGTCGATGCACGCGCTCGACGACACGCCGCAACTGCCCATCGACTACGTGGTCGCCAACCACTACACCGCCACCCACCCGAAGTCCCCGTTCACCTACCGCCTGGTCGTGATGCGCACCGAGGCGGGGAGGACGCGGCAGCTCGTCGGTGACCGGTACACCGTGGAGACCCCCGACGGGACCCGCGAGGAACGCCGGATCGGGCCCGACGAACTCGACGAGCTCCTCCGGGAACTGGACGTGGTGTTGGAACCCGAGGAGTTGGCGGGGGTCGTGGAACGCTACGCCGGCCCTGGCGACGTCGAGGACTGAGACGCCCCGGCCACGCCCCGGTCCTCCACGTCCTCGCCGAACCAGCCGCGCGCGGCCGCGGAGGTCACCCCGCCGCGAGGACTGGAGGCCGCCCTGCCCGGCCGTGCACCGCCGGCGCCTCCAGGGCTGACCCCGCGCCGGATCCGCCACGCCTGGATGCCGCCCACGCCGCCGGAGTCCACCGTGGTCTCGCCCGCCCGCCCGGTCGGCGTCTCCGGTCGACGCTGGGCCAGCCACGTCGGGGAGCCGTCCGACGACCGCTCCGACCCGGCCTCAGCCACTCAGGACCGCGGGAGGACCTTTCCGGCCACCTTGAGCCCCGGAAGGGAGCGGCTTCCGCCTCGTTGACCGCCCACCGGGACGGCGCCGCGCTCCCACTCCGGGCTCCGCCCCTCGCCGTGGCCCCGGGGGAGCGCGGGCCGGTACAGTGACCCGGCATGACCGCCCCCGAGGTCGAGATCACCGAGGAGCTGGTCCGGGACCTGCTGCGGGAGCAGCACCCGGATCTCGCGGGGCTGGCCATCAGCGAGGTGGCGGGTGGGTGGGGCAACCAGATGTGGCGGCTCGGGGACCACCTGGCCGTGCGCCTACCGCGCACCCGGGGTGCCCCGGCCCTCCTGCGCGAGGAGTGCCGGTGGCTGCCCGAGCTGGCCCCGCGCCTGCCGCTCCCGGTCCCCGAACCCGTGCGCACCGGGGAGCCGTCCGCGCGGTTCCCGAAGCCCTGGGCCGTCATGACCTGGGTTCCAGGGGAGCCACTCGACCGCACCTCCCTCCGCTCCGGCGGCCAGGCGGCCGACACCCTGGCCGGCTTCCTCCGGGCACTCCACGTGGCGGCGCCAGCGGACGGGCCGACCAACGCGGACCGCGGCGGCCACCCCAGGGAGCACGCGGACGGCTTCGACCACTTCTTCCGCGTCGTCGTCCCCGACGACCTCGCCGCCGACGTCCGGGCCGTCTGGGAGGACGCCGTGGCGGCGCCGGAGTGGGATGGCCCGCCGCTCTGGGTCCACGGCGACCTCCACCCCGCGAACGTCGTCGTCGCCGACGGCGCCCTCGCGGGTGTCATCGACTTCGGTGACCTGTTCTCCGGCGATCCGGCGTGGGACCTCGCGGCCGCCTGGGTCCTCCTCCCCGCCGGCGCCGCCGCGCCCTTCTTCGACGCCTACGCACGGGCGGACGAGGGGACGATCCGGCGCGCCCGGGGGTTGGCCGCCCTGAAGGGCCTGTTCCTCATGCTCATGGGCCAGAACGGCGACCGGGGCCTTCCTGGCGGCAAGCCGACGTGGGGGCCC
Source organism: Actinoalloteichus sp. AHMU CJ021 (assembly GCF_002895405.1). Lineage (NCBI taxonomy): Bacteria > Bacillati > Actinomycetota > Actinomycetes > Pseudonocardiales > Pseudonocardiaceae > Actinoalloteichus > Actinoalloteichus sp. AHMU CJ021. The sequence continues at coordinate 5,420,606 of NZ_CP025990.1, forward strand.
GCCGGCCGGGCGGCACTCGACCGTGTGCTGCGCGACGCCCTGACGTAGGATGACGCGGCGCCCGCCCCCGCGCCCTGCCCGGGCGTCCCGTGGTGACGGCGGTCGCGGGGAGGTGGCCGGGATCAGCCGTCCCCGACCCGGCTCGTGGCGCTCAGCGTGCCCAACAGGGCCAGCGCCCTGGCACTCGGGCTCCCCGGCTCGGCGTGGTAGATCACCAACTGCTGCCCCGGGGCGCCCCGCACGTCGAAGGACTCGTAGGACAGGGTGAGCGCCCCCACCTCCGGGTGCTGGAAGTCCTTGGCATCCCGGGTCTTGCCCCGCACCGAGTGGCCCGCCCACAGCTCGCGGAAGACGTCGCTGCCCGCGCTCAGCTCCCGCACCAGGTCCGCCAACGCCACCGACCCCGGTTCGTGCCCGGCTCCCTCCCGCAGGCTCGCCACCGTGGCCTGCGCCACCCACCGCCAGCGGGGGTAGAAGCGCGGAGCGGCCGGGTCGAGGAACACCACCCTGGCCAGGTTGTCCACCACCCCGAACGGCGAGTACAGGGCGTCGGCCAGCGCGTTGCGGGCCAGCACGTCCAGGCGGCGTCCGAGGACGAGGGCCGGTGTCCCCGGATAGCCGTCCAACAGTGCCCGCAGGGTGGGGCTCACCACCTCCACGGCCGGCCGGACCTCGGTCGGGGGAGCGCCGCCCGCCAACCGGTACAGGTGGTCGCGGGCGTCCTCGTCCAGGTCGAGGGCCCGGCTCAGCGCGTCGAGCACCTGCCCCGACGGGTGGCGTTCCCGGCCCTGCTCCAGTCGCGTGTAGTAGTCGACGTTCACCCCGGCCAGGACGGCGACCTCCTCGCGCCGCAGCCCCGGGACGCGGCGCTGCCCGCTGAACACCACCGCGGCGTCCTCCGGACGACGACGCGAGCGGCGCGCCCGGAGGAACTCACCCAGACCCTCGGCACCCATGTGCCCGAGCCTAGGGCGGTGTGCCCGCCGCCTGCCTGGGTGTGGCACACCCAGGCACGCCCCGACCGGCCCCGGCGAGCCCTGCCCGGCCCGCCGCCACCTCGACAGGGTGGGGGAGGAAGAACGGACCAACGACGAGGGAGACGAGGGGATGGACACCAGCGCATCCCGCGAGGACGTCGACGTGGTGGGCACGTGGGTCACCGCCGACGGCCACATCCGCCAGGAACTGCGGCCCGACGGCCGCTACGACGAGGCGCGGGGATCACGGCGCAGCGCCTACACCGGCAGCTACACCGTGACCGGGAACCACCTCGACTACGTGGACGACACCGGGTTCACCGCGACCGGCGACATCCGGGACGGCGTCCTCCACCACGAGCACCTGGTGCTGTACCGCGAAGGAGGGGCCGCATGACCGGCCAGGCGAAGGTGGTGCTGGTCACCGGGGCCAGCAGCGGCATCGGGGAGGCCACCGCGCGGCGGTTGGCCGCCGACGGGCACCGGGTGCTGCTCGGAGCCCGGCGCACCGACCGGCTCGACCGGATCGTCCGCGAGATCGAGGAGGCCGGCGGCGTCGCACGCGGGCACCGGGTGGACGTCACCGACCTCGACGAGGTCCGCGCGTTCGTGGACGCGGCGCTGGCCGAGTTCGGCCGGGTCGACGTCCTGGTGAACAACGCCGGCGTGATGCCCTTGTCGCCGTTGGAGGCGCTGCGGGTCGACGAGTGGAACCGCATGATCGACGTCAACGTGCGGGGCGTGCTGCACGGCATCGCCGCCGCCCTGCCGGTGATGCGCCGGCAGGGGGCCGGGCACGTCGTCACCATCGCCTCGGTCGGCGCGCACGAGGTCGTGCCCACCGGCGCGGTCTACTGCGGTACGAAGTTCGCCGTCCGCGCCATCGCCGAGGGGCTGCGGCAGGAGTCCGGGGGAGACATCCGGGTCAGCGTCATCTCCCCCGGGGTCACCGAGTCGGAACTGGCCGAGAGCATCTCCGACCCGAGGGCCAGGGCCGACATGGACGTCTACCGGTCGGTGGCCCTGCCGGCCGAGGCGATCGCCGCCGCGATCGCGTTCGCCGTGGACCAGCCCGCCGAGGTCGACGTGAACGAGATCGTGGTGCGGCCCGCCGCCAGCGTGAACTGAGGCGGTGGGCAGGACCGGTCGGTCCTGGTCGGCGCGCGGCGGTGGCGCCGCGAGGCCCGGCCAGGGCTGGTCCGCTGTCCACGGTGGCCGTCGTGGTCCTCCGCCGCGAGGGGGAGGGGATCAGCGGGTGAGCACCCCCGCGACGGCGCGGGCCAACTCGTCGGGGTCGGCGTCCGGGTGGGACCGCCCGGGCAACGCCCCGGACGACCAGAGGGTCGCGAAGCCGTGCACGAGCGACCAGGCGGCGACCGCCCCCGTCCGGGGGTCCTCCGCCAGGACGCCCCCCGCCGTGGTGGCCACCGCGGCGTGCAGGACATCCCCGGCCCGGTCCCGGGCGGCGGTGAGCACGGGGTCGGCCTCGGGCAGCAGGTCCGGCCGGAACATCGTCGCGAAGTGCGCGGGGTGGTCGAGGGCGAACCGCACGTAGGCCACGCCGACCTCGACGAGGCTCCCGGTGGTCTCGGTGGCGGCGCGCAGGCGGTCGGCCAACAGGTCGAAGCCCTCGGCGGCGACGGCCGCCAGCAACCCGGGTTTGTCGCCGAAGTGGTGCGCGGGGGCCGCGTGCGAGACGCCGGTGCGGCGGGCGAGTTCGCGCAGGCTCGCCGAGGCCGGCCCCACCTCGGCGATGAGGGGGACGGCCTGGTCGAGCAGCGCCCGGCGCAGGTCGCCGTGGTGGTAGGAGGACGAACTCACGGTCCCCACGCTACGTCACCGACGCACCCCGGATCTAGCCGTTGACAAGTTCATCCGTCCGGGGGAATCTTGTCGGTGGAAAGATTCGGTGAGGGGGAACTGATGGCTCCGACGGTGTGCCTGTTCGCGACCTGGCTGGTGGCCCGGCTGGTCGGTCTGCTCGGTGTGGAGGCGGTCGGCGACTGGCAGTCGTCCCTGCGGGTCGGGGTGGCGGCGATGTTCGTCCTCACCGGACTCGCGCACTTCGGGCCGGCGCGCCGGGACATGATCGCGATGGTGCCGCCCCGCCTGCCCCGAGCCCCGCTGCTGGTGACCGTCACCGGGGTGCTGGAGCTCGCCGGGGCCGTCGGCCTGCTGGTGCCCGCGACCTCCACGGCCGCCGGGATCTGCCTCGCGCTGCTGCTCGTCGTGATGTTCCCGGCGAACGTGCACGCGGCCAGGAGCGGCGGCGAGTTCCGGGGCCGACCGGCCACCCCGCTCGGGGTCCGGACCGTCCTCCAACTGGTCTTCCTCGCCGCCGTGCTGGCCAGCACCGCCTAGTCGGACCCGGCCGACTGGCCGGGCCGCCCCACCAGTGCCACCGCCCCGCCGAGCAGCGCCGACAGGCCGACCAGGAAGTGGTCGACGTCCTCCGGCCGCGATCGCGTCGACACCCAGCTCCGGTGTCGCGGCCACCGTCCACGAGCGGTCGCCCCGTCGGACGCCGTCTGGCCAGCGCAGCGCGGAACCGACGGCCGACGCCTCCACCGCCGGGACGGGACCCGGATCGATGCGCGACGCGACCTCGACGATGTCCAGTTCCGCGATGGCGCGGTGGGGGTGCCGGTGCACCTCCAGGTGTCCCGGCAGCCCGTAGCGCTCGGCGAGGGCCGTGGGCGACGGTGCACCGGTCGTCGCCCGAGTGCCCCGTGCCCACGCCGGAACACCTACCGCCACCCGGGCGTTCGCCCCCCACGTCGGAACGATCCGAGGGGATTGGTCCAGCGGGCCTCGGCCCGGCGAACGTCCCGGTAATCGGACGAATGCGGCGAACGGGGCGATCACCTCGCCGCTGGCACTGGTGTTCCGAGCCGCCACTGGGCAGCCTGGGGGGTGATCTCGTGCTGTCACGACCAGGAGGTGCTCGTGTCCGGTGACCACGACAGGGCCGCGGATACCGAACTGCGCTACGACGCTCCCGCCCGCCGGTGGACAGAAGCGCTCCCGGTCGGCAACGGCCGACTCGGCGCGATGGTCTTCGGCGGGACCGCGACCGAGCGGCTCCAGATCAACGACGACACCTGCTGGTCGGGGGCACCCCACCAGCGCACCGGCCGGGAACTCGCCTCGGGCGACGGACCGGCCCTGCTCGCCGAGGCCCGATCCCACCTCGCCGCCGGCCAGGTCCGGGACGCCGAACGCACCCTGTCCCAACTCCAGTTCGGCAACACCCAGGCCTACCAGCCCCTGGTCGACGTCCGGCTGACCCAGCTCGACCCGACCGGACACCCCCTACCCGAACCCGACCAGGGCAGCTACGGCCGATGTCTCGACCTCGCGCACGCACTGGCCAGCCACCACTTCACCCGGGACGTCGTGCGGCACCACCAGGAGGTGTGGGCGAGCGCCGCCGACCAGGTCCTCGTCCTGCACCGCGTCGCCAGCGCGCCCCACACCACGCGGGTGGCACTCGACAGCCCCCACGTGGCCGCCTCGGTCCGGTTCCACGGTCACGACCTGCCCGGCATCGCGGGAGCCGACGCCCACGTGCCGATGCCGTCCCGCCCCCTCCAGGGCGGGGACGACCCGGGCGATCCCCGCCGCTACCCCGAACAGGGCGGAACGGTCACCGCGCTCGTCGGAGCCCGGCTGCTCACCGACGGCACCGTCACCGTGGACGGTGACGGCCTGCTGGTGCGCGACGCCACCGACCTGGTGCTGCTGCTCGCCACGGCGACGGACTACGTCGACCCGTCCACCAGCCCGCACGGGGACCTCGACACCCTGCGGTCCGACCTGGACGCACGCCTCGACGCGCACCTGCGGCGGGTGCGCGACGACGGGGGACCCGCCGCCCTCCGCGACGCCCACTCCCGCGACCACCGCCGGCTGTTCGACCGGGTCCGACTGCGCCTCGCGTCCTCCGGCGGGGACGAGGAACCCACCACCCACTCCGCCGACATCCCGACCGACGAGCGGCTGCGCCGGCACGCGGCCGGGGAGCCGGACCCCGGCCTGGCCGCCCTGGCCTTCCACTTCGGCCGCTACCTGCTGATCGCGTCCTCCCGACCCGGCTCACTGCCCAGCAACCTCCAGGGCATCTGGAACGACCACCTCGCCCCGCCGTGGCGCGCCAACTACACCACCAACATCAACCTGGAGATGAACTACTGGCCCGCCGAGGTCACCAACCTCGCCGAATGCCACCAACCGCTCCTCGACTGGCTGGAACACCTGCGGCGGCGGGGGACCGGCGTCGCGGGCCACGTCTACGGCCTCCCCGGCTGGACGGCGCACCACAACTCCGACGCCTGGGCCTTCGCCGACGCCGTCGGAGAGGGAGCCGACGACCCGGCCTGGTCGTTCTGGCCGTTGGGCGCGGCCTGGCTGTGCCTCCAGGTCTGGGACCACTACGACTTCACCAGGGACCGGGAGTTCCTCACCACCGCCGGCTGGCCCCTCGTCCGATCCGCCACCGAGTTCGTCCTGGCCTGGCTGGTCGAGAACCCCGACGGCACCCTCGGCACCGCACCGGCCACCTCCCCGGAGAACCGCTACCTGGCCGGCGACGGGGAGTCCGCCGCCGTCGCCACCTCCACCACCTCCGACCTGGGCCTCATCCACAACATCCTCACCGCCGGACTGCGGATGGCCACCGCCCTCGGCGACGAGGCCACCGCCGAGGACCAGGACTGGATCCGGCGGGCCCGCGCCGCCCTCCGGCGCCTGCCCGGCGAACGCGTCGGCCCCGACGGTCGCCTCGCCGAGTGGTCGACCGACGTGACCGACGCCGAACCGGGACACCGCCACACCAGCCACCTGGTCGGGGTGTTCCCGGGAACCCGCATCGACCCGGAACGCACCCCGACCCTGGCCGCCGCCGCCCTGCGGACGCTGGACGGCCGGGGACCCGACTCGACGGGCTGGGCACTGGCCTGGCGGATCGCGTTGCGCGCGCGCCTGCGGGACGCCGCCGGGGCGGCGGACCTGCTGCGCCGCTACCTCACCCCGCTGCGGGAGGACGCCCCAGACACCCCGACGACCTCGGTGCCCGGCGGCGTCTACCCGAACCTGTTCTGCGCGCACCCCCCGTTCCAGATCGACGGGAACCTCGGTGTCACCGCCGGCGTCGCCGAGCTCCTCCTCCAGTCCCACCTGACCTCCGAGGAGCTGACCGTCGTGGACCTGTTACCCGCGCTGCCCGCCGCCTGGGGCAGCGGCGAGTTCACCGGGCTCCGGGCCAGGGGAGCGGTCACCGTCGAGGCGTCCTGGCGGGACGGCCGACTCGTCCGGGCCGCCGTGGTCTGCGACGCCGACCGCCGCGTCCTGGTCCGCTGGCCGGAGGGACAGGTGGTGATCGACCTGGTCGCGGGCCGGAGCACCGAGGTCACCCCGGCCGAGGACGTCCCGGCGCCCTAACGGCGTCGGTCCGACGGGCTCCCCGGCGCCGGGCATCCCCACCCCACGCGGCGGGGATGCCCGGCGAAACCCGGGGCCACCACCCCACCACGGCGACCACGGCGACCACTCCCGGTGCCCGCCCCCGATCCGGCGTCGATCCGCCCACGACGGAGGTTCGGCACCCGCCCCGAAGTCGGTAGCGTGCCGCCGTGGACGACTACCCGCCGATGGCCACGCACCTGGAGACCGACCGCCTCTCCCTGCGCCCCTGGGCGGAGGGAGACGCCGAGGAGTACCGGGCGCTCATCACCGAACGCGGAACGGGCACCCCCGGGGTCGAGGAGTGCCGCGACCGCATCCGGCGCCTCCTCGACACCACCCGCCGGACCGGTCTCGCACTGCTCACCGTGCGCCTCCACGGCCAGGACGACCTGCTCGGCTACTGCGGCTTGATCGTCGGGCGCGCCACCCGCGAGGAACCCGAGATCGCCTACGAGCTGTTCCGCCGGGCCCACGGCCGCGGCTACGCCACGGAGGCGGGGCGGGCGGTGCTCACCCAGGCCACCGCAACCGGTCGCGGCCGGCTGTGGTCGACGGTGCGCGCCTGGAACGCGCCCTCCCTGCGCGTGCTGGCCAAACTCGGCTTCCACCGCGACCACGTCGACCCCGACGACGGGCGCGGTGAGCTGGTCTGGCTCACCCGCCCCCTGCCCTGACCGGGTACCCGGCGCGGACGCCCCCACCATGACCGCGCACCACGCCGCCGGCACACCGACGGCTTTCGGACCCGGCCCGGCTGACGCCAGCGGAGCGCCAGCCGGACCGGGACCCGCGCGGACCAGCGACGGTTCAGATCCTCGCCCGGATCCGCAGGAACGTGATCGAGTGCGGCGGGAAGGTGTGCGTGAACTCCGGGCCCACCCCGCGCACCACCGACTCCTCGGGCCGGATCGGCTGCTCCTCCGCCGTGTTCACCGCGTCCGGATCACCCCGCAGCGTCGTGACCCTCGCCGTCCGACCCACCGGGGCACCGCCGAGGTCGATCTCGGTGCGCGCGGCCGAGGCCTGCGCGTTCACCACCTTCACGATCAGCTCACCGGCCTGCTCGTCGTAGGTGACGACCTGCCGGAACGGTTCGGCGACCTGGTCGTCGGTGAAGGACCCCCAGAGCTCGCCGTCGAGGAACAGGGACACCTCCCGGCCCCGCACCTCCACCCGGGCCTCGTACTCCCGCCCGGTCTCGATCCGCGTCGGCCGCTCCACCATCGTCGACTTGCCGCCGTCCACGGACCGCTCCACCGCCGAGGTGGTGTTGTTCCACCCGCCCAGGTTCCACCAGTAGTGGTTGCCGGTGTCCCGCACGCCGAACGCGATGAGGAACCCCTCCTGACCGCCGAGCTTGGTGGCGGTCACCTCCAGGTCGTAGTCGCGCCACTCCGGGTCACCGGCCACCACCAGGGTGTCCTCCGCCGAGGTGTCGCGCTGCACGTAGGCGCCGTCCTCGACGGCCCACTCGCCCCGGCCGTCCGGGTGGCTCCAGTGGCCGTCCCCGGCCGAGAAGTCGTCGGCGAACAGCACCTCCCCGTCGGCGGAGGTCACCCGGACGTCGTCGTAGGCGGCGCTGGTGGCCCAGGTCGACAGCCCCACCGCCCCGGTGATCGGTTCGGTGAGCACCGGGGTGCCGCTGGCCTCGCTGGGCACCACCCGGTCACCCACGTTGGTCATGAACAGCTTCTGCGTCTCGTAACTGGTCGACCCCCACGACCGGTGGTTGTCGAACCAGATCAGGTCCGGGCTCCACTGCACGTAGTCCACGTTGGCCAGCAGCGGCGCGTAGGAGGCCATCCGCACGATGTCGGCGTTGCGTTCCAACCCGGTCATGAACGCCGCCTCGGCCAGCGAGTTGCGGAACCGGTTGTCCTGCGAGGCGTACTCGCCGAGGAACACCTCCGGGCCCTGCCGGTCGTAGGAGTCGTAGCGGTCGTTGTTCTCCAGGAACCACGTCGGGCTGTTGTAGTAGTGCTCGTCGACCATCTCCACACCGGCCTCGCGGTTGAGCTCCCACAACCGGTCGAAGGTCGCGCCGGCCGAACTGGGGCCGGAGTTGCCGACCACCACGATCTCCGGGTACTCCGCCTCGATCGCGTCCCGGAACTGGACGAAACGTTCGAAGAACTCCTCCGGCAGGTTCTCCTCGTTGCCCACGGCGAGGTGGGTCATCCCGAACGGCTCCGGGTGCCCCATCTCCGCGCGCAGCGACCCCCACTCGGAGTCGGCGGGTCCGTTGGCGAACTCGACGAGGTCGAGGGTGTCCTGGATGTGCCGGGCCAGCAGTTCGGGGTCGTCGGTCGCCTGGTTCTGCCCGCAGCCGGTGACCAGCGCCGGCACCACCGGCAGCGGGGTCGCCCCGATGTCCTCGGCGAACTGGAAGTACTCGAAGTAGCCGAGCCCGTAGGACTGGTTGTAGCCCCAGAAGTTCTTGTTGGTGGCGCGTTCCTCCACCGGGCCCACGGTGTCCTTCCACTGGTAGGAGCGGGCCCTGGGGTAGTCGGGTCCCTCGTACCCGTAGTGGCTGCCGGTGTTCACCAGGCACCCGCCGGGGAACCGCAGGAAACCGGGTTCCAGGTCGGCGATCTTCTCCGCGAGGTCGCGGCGCAGGCCGTTGGGCCGGTGCATGAAGGTGTCCTGCGGGAAGAGCGACACCATGTCCAGCCGCAGGGTGCCCGCCCCGCCACCGGCCACGGTCAACCGTCCCGTGGTGCTGTCGGCCTCCGCCGTCACCGTGCCCGTGTACCGGGTCCACTCATCGCCGGCGACCTCCAGCCGCAGCGGCTCGGCCAGCGCGGCACCACCGGCGTCGGTGAGGCGGACGGTCAGCGGGGTGCCGCCCGGCGCGTCGGTGCGCGCCCACACCGAGAAGTCGTAGCCGGCGTCCTCGCGGACCGCGATGCCCGTGTTGTACCCGGAGTTGGTGACCCCGAAGGCCGCGTCCGCCCCGCCGGCGCCGGCCAGCTCCAGCCGCAGGTGGCGGCGGTTGCGTTCGTTCATCCGGTGCTCGTCGTCCACCACCTCGGCGGTGCCGGCACCGCCGGCCAGGGAGACCGGGGTCCACGCGGTCAGCCCCGTGTAGGAGGGGTGGTCCACCGGGTCGTACTCGAAGGAGCGGTTCTGGACCAGCTCCGCGTACAACCCGCCGTCGGCGGCCCGGTTGATGTCCTCGTAGAAGATCCCGTACATGTGGTCGGCGATCTCCGGGCCGTCCCCGCGCGGATCCACCCGCAACGTGTAGTCGGTCGCGTCCTGGGCCTCGGCGTCGAGGGGAACCGTGATCACCGTGGCCGCCGCGACGGCGGCGCACAGCGCCAGGGGTAGATGTCGGCGTGCTCGTGCCATGCGTGCTCCCAAGGGGTTGGAGGAGGAGGGCAGCCCGCACCGCCGGTCCGCGCACGGACCGGTGGGCACGGGGAGGGCTCAGTCGTCGTCCGGCGCGCAGCGCCCCGGCGTCCCGGCGCAACCAGGGAGGTCGAGCGGGGTGGCCACCGACGGCACCGGAACGGGGTGCGGCGCCACCCCCTCCAGCGTCGGGACCACCGGCTCAGCCAGGCCGTCCGCGCCGAAGGTGAGCCGGTCCAGCGTCGTCTCCCGGTGCGTGCCGTCGCCGTCGGGAACCGCGAACCGGTGGTAGGCGATGTACCAGTCGTCGGTACCGGGGACCCGCAGCACCGAGTTGTGCCCCGTCCCGAGGATCCCCTGCGCCGGGTCCCCGCTCAGGATCACGCCGTGGCTGGTGAACGGCCCCAGTGGGCTGTCCGCCGTCGCGTACCCCACCCGGTAGTCCGGGCTGCGGGTGTCGTCGATGGAGTAGGTCAGGTGGTAGGTGTCCCCCCGCCGCACCACGAACAGCCCCTCCCGGAACTCGTCCAGGCCCGACAGCCGGCGCACCGAGGAGGGGTCGAAGGACACCATGTCCTCGTTCAACGGCACCACGAACGGCGCGCCGTTGCCCCAGTACAGGTAGGCCTGCCCGTCCTCGTCGACGAAGGCAGCCGGATCGATGGCCTGGCCCACCCCACCCGGGTTCGCCGACACCAGCGGAGCCCCCACGTCCTCGAACGGGCCCAGCGGGGAGTCCGCGACGGCGACCCCGACCTGCTGCGCGGCCGTGAAGTAGAAGTAGTAGCGGCCGTCGCGTTCGGTGATCGTCGGCGCCCACGCGTTGCGGTCGGCCCAGGGCACGTCGGTCCCCAGGTCGAGGATCACGCCGTGGTCGGTCCAGTTCACCAGGTCCTTCGAGGAGAACACGCTGAACGTCGTGGAACCCCACCCCGGGAAGCCGTCCGTGGTCGGGTACAGGTAGTAGGTGTCGCCGAACACCGCGATGTCGGGATCGGCGTGGTAGCCGGGCAGCACCGGGGTCCGCAGTTCCCGGGCCACCACCGTCCAGTCCCGGCTCGCCCCCGAGGGCGAGGTCACGGTGTAGGTCAGCGGTTCCCGCAGGTCCACCCGACGCCGCCCGTCCGGGGAGACGCGCGCCCCCGGAGCCAGCTCGAGGACCGGCGACAGCCACTGGCGCCGGGTCCCCGGCTCCACCGGCAGCGTCACCGTGGCACCCACCGGGTCGATCACCGCCGGCACCGCCAACTCCGGCAGATCCACCCCCCGGATCACGGTGCCGTTGCGGGACAACCCGGCGACCTCCTCCGGGCTCAGGGCGCGGTTGTGCAACCGCACGTCCCGCAGCCGACCGGTGAGGTGGTGGTCGGCGGAGTACTGCGAGCGCCCCAGGTAGTTGGCCGTGGTGCGTCCGCCGCCGATGTCACCGGGGCGGATGGTGATCCCCTCGTTCCTGGCGACCTCCACCCCGTCGAGGTAGAGGACGGCCGTGCCGCCGTCCACCGTGTGCGTCAGGTGCCGCCAACCGCCCCGGGGCAGACCGCGCTCCGCCGCCACCTGCTGCTCCGTGGACCAGTCCCCGGTGGCCAGCGCCGCGCGTAGCCCGCTGTCCTCGGTGCCTCCGGTGGCGAAGAGGTAGCCGTCGCCCACCCCGGCCCGGTCCGTGTTGCCGAAGCCGTAGAGGAAGTAGGGCGTCGGCTGCGCCGGGTCGACCCACACGTCGGCGCTCACGGTCACCGCGTCCAGCCCGGACAGCAGGTGGTCGGGCAGTGCGACGTGGCCGTCGGTGCCCCCGAACTCCAGCGCGTCCCCGACCCACCGCACGTCGCCGTGAAGCGTCCCGTGGTAGCCGTGCCCGGAGACGTCGACCGCCCGCGACCCGGCCTCGGGTTCACCGGCGGCACCGTCCAACGGCCAGTGCGCCACCAGCCCGGACTCGTCCGCCTCGACGGGCGGCACCGGTCCGCCGGCGAGCCGGTCGTGCTCGGCCTGGGTGAGGGGGATGACCGAACCGTGCCGGGCGCCCGGCGGGAGGCGGTAGTCGCTGGACATGGTCCAGCGCCCGGAGTCGAGGTCCGTGGTCTCGAAGGGCACGTACCCCCGGCCGCCGAACTCGTCGATGAACAGGTGCCAGCGGTCCCCGGAGTTCGCCCGGAACACCGCCGGCCCCTCGCCGCGCTCGACGCCGGGGGAGTCCTCGCTGGCCCGGCCGACGCAGTCGGCGACGAAGTCCCACGAGGTGGAGGTCAGTTCCGTCGACCGCTCGGCCACCAGGAACTTGGCGCACGGCGACGAGGAGTCGGGGTCGCGCTCGTCCTTGGTGAACCGGTGGTAGACGCCCTCGTGCTCGATGACGGCCGAGTCGATGACCGAGTGGCCCGGGTCGTGCCACACCTGGGCCTCGCTGAAGGAGACGAAGTCCCGGGTCGTGGCGTACATCATCCGGTTGTGGCTCGTCCCGGTGTGGTCCGGGTCGTCCTCGGCGTACAGCTTGGACGCCCAGAACACCACGTAGGCGTCCAGCTCCTCGCTCCAGTGCGCCTTCGGGGCCCAGGTGTTGCCGGCGTTGGGCGGCGACACCTCGACCGACCGCTGCTCGGACCAGCTCACCAGGTCCGTGGACTCCCACACCATGATGGAGCGGCTGCCGTGCCGCTGCGCGCCGTCCCAGTCCCCGTTGCCGTGGATGCGCAGGTCGGTGGCGATCAGGTAGAAGCGGTCGCCCTCGGGGGAGCGGATCAGGAACGGGTCCCGGACCCCCTCGTCGCCGAGCGTGGAGCTCAGCACGGGCTGTCCGTCGTTGAGTTCGTCCCAGCGCAGCGGGTCGTTCCCCCGGCTGAGCGCCAAGTACACCTGCTCACCGTCGGGCCGGCCCTCGCCGGTGAAGTAGGCGAAGAGGTAGCCGGCGTAGGGCTCGGCCGCGGCTTCCGGCTCGGGGGGAGCCGGGTGCGGCGTCGCCGTCGCGGTTTCGGACCAGAGGGAGGCCGCGACCAGCGCCGGGGTGAGGGCGGCGGCGACCAGTGCGGCGAGTCGGTGGCGGGCGGGGCGGGGGCGTCGTCCGTGGGGCATCGTTGTCCCGTTCGTGTCGAGTCCCGGCGAGCGGCTGAACCAACGGATGTGAGCGCTAACACAGAGTCGGTGACGAGGACGTTACGGAGTGCGACGTCCTGTGGTCAAGAGGCCACCCAGGCGGCGACGAGCGGGCGGCCGTGGACCTCGTCATCCGGCACCTCGCCCTGACGGACGTGCTCGCCACGACGCCCGAGCCAGCCCGGCGCGAGGACGGGCACCGCCCCGCCACCTCCACACCGTCCACCCGCGACACATGCACCGACGCCAGCCCGCAGCCCAGGGCAGCGCCGCCCCACCCCGGCCGCGCGGCGCCACCCCCACCCGTTCGCGCACCCGGCGTCAGCCCTCCGGGCCACGGCCGGAACCGGCCACGCGGGGCTAGCATGATCACGTGGCGCTCCGAGCGGAGACGAGGCTGCCAGTGGACGACACGCCCGTGCGCGGACGACCGGCGCGGCACCCCGCGATGACCGACGTGGCCCGACTCGCCGGCGTCTCCCACCAGACCGTCTCCCGTGTCCTCAACGGACACCCCCACGTCCGCGAGCAGACCCGGCTCCGCGTCCGCGCCGCCATCGACGAACTCGGCTACCGCCCCAACCGCGCCGCCCGAGCGCTGGCCACCGGCCGGTCGCAGGTCATCGGCGTGGTCGCGCAGCACAGCACCCTCTACGGCCCGGCCTCGCTGCTCGCCGCGCTGGAACTCGCCTCCGACACCGCCGGGTTCGCCGTGCGGGTCCGCCGGGTCAGGGCGCTGGACCGCGCGAACATCCTCGACGCCGTGGACCGCCTCCGCGACGACCAGGTGGCGGGCATCGTCGTCATCGCCCCCACCCTCTCCGCCAGCGAGGCGCTGGCCGCCATCCCCACCGACGTGCCCCTGGTCACCGTCGACGGCGACCCCGACCGGGCCACCGCCCTCGTCACCGTCGACCAGGTGTCCGGCGCCCACCAGGCCACCCGCCACCTGCTCGACATCGGACACCGCACCGTCTGGCACGTCTCCGGCCCACCGGACTGGTTCGACAGCGCCGGCCGCGTCGAGGGCTGGCGGCGTGCCCTGGAACGGAGCGGCGCGGAGGTGCCGCCCGTGGTGGCCGCCGACTGGAGCGCCGCAGCCGGCTACCACGCCGGCCAGGCGCTCGCCCGGATGCCCGAGGTGACGGCCGTCTTCGCCGCCAACGACCACCTCGCGCTCGGCGTCCTCCGCGCGATGCACGAACGCGGCCGCCGGGTGCCCACCGACGTCAGCATCGTCGGCTTCGACGACGTCCCGGAGGCCGCCTACTTCACCCCGCCGCTGACCACCGTCCGCCCCGACTTCGACGCGGTCGCCGGGGACGCGCTCGGGCTCCTCCTGGCCCAGATCGAGGACGGAGAGGTCAGCGTGGCGCGCCGGACGCGGGAACCGGCCCTCGTCCGGCGGGACAGCGTCACCGCACCACCCGGGTAGCCGCTGGCGGCGGGCCGGGGAGGGCTGAGTCGACCCGCGCCGGGGCGGCTGGGCCTGTCAATTCGCCCCGCGCCCGGCTCAGGCGGTCCGGCCGAGGAGCGCCAGGATGCGGGTCTGCTCGTTCACCTCGCCCACCACCGGCACCGGCGGCTGGCACACCCCCTCCGAGTAGAGGGTGTCGCCCATCCGCTCCATGAAACCGGCCACCATCTCCAGGTTCTCCGGAGGGATCGTGGTGTTCCCCCCGGTGGCCTTCGCGATGTCCCAGGCGTGCACCACCAGGTCAAAGCAGTAGAACGCCCCGATCGTCGCCGCCAGGGTGCTCCGTCCGAACGGCGTGTCATGGGCGCGGTTGGCCCGCATCGGGTCGTCCAGCACGTCCTGCACCGCGTCCCGCGTGTGCTCCCAGGCGCCGAGCGGCGCGGTCTCCACGGTGGGCCCGGCCGGGACCTGGATGCCCACCTTGCGCAGCACCGAGTTCTGCGTGTCCACCACGTGCGCGAGCACGTCCCGCGCCGTCCATCCGACGCACGGCGACTGCGACTCCCAGCCGCTCGCCGGCACGGCACGAACCCGCTCGGTGAAGGTGGCGGCGAGTCGCCGGTACAGGCCCCCGGTGGTGTTGTCGTTGCTCATGCGGCGATTCTCCCTGCCGCACCACGAGGCTGATCACCCACGGCCACCACGGTGCTGGGGGCCCTGCCGGGCAGTGGTCCTGTGGAGCGGGAGGGTCGCGCCACCGTTGAACCGGGCGGGCCGGTGGGGCCAGTGGCCGGGCGGCGGCCAGCCCGCATCCCGTGGCGCGGATCGCGTCAACCCCACGCGGCGTTCCCTGCCGCCACCCGCGAAGGCGGGTCGGCTTCGCGTCGGGAGAACTTCACCCCACCGGATAAACATGGTGCGATCCGGGTGAATGGCTGATGAAGAATCGCTCGTTGTGTGATCAAGATACTAGTGCGAAAGAGTGGGCGGCGAATCACCGACCAGGTGCGAGGTAGTGCCGATGGTCTGTCCTGCCTTGCTCTGTTCAGGTGAAAATATCGCAGCGGATGTCTTTTCTGTCGGGCGCGAACTCTAAAGTCGCGCCGACCTCAACGAGAGCTGCCCCGACAGGAAATTCGTGATGAATCAACTATGGGCGCACAGTCGCAACGACAAGGGCGAACGGCACACCCTGCGAGACCACCTGATCTCAACCGGTGAGCTCGCGGCACGCTTCGCCGAGCCCTTCGGCGCCGCGCCGCTGGCCCGCGCCCTGGGGCTCTTCCACGACGCGGGGAAGGCCAGCTGCTCCTGGCAGAAAGCCCTGCTGGCGGTGGAGGGGCAGGACCGCCGGACCGGGGTCCCGCACAAGGAGTTCGGCGCGGTGGCCCTGCGCGGCCCCGCCCACGTCGCCGCCCTCGCGGTGCTCGGCCACCACGGAGGCCTCACGCGGCCATCGGACCTGTCCGACCTGCCCGACTTACCCGCCGAGGACTCGGAAACCCTGCGTCGTTTCCTCGACGCGGTACCCGAAGCCAAGGACTTCCTCTCCGGCGGCAACCTCATTCCCGAAAACTGGCGCCGTTGCCAGTCCACCGCCGAGGTCGGCATTCGCCTGGTGTTCTCCGCGCTCGTCGACGCCGACCGACTCGACACCGGCGCGCACAGGGCGGGGACCGAGCCCACGGTCCGGCCCGCCCCCGACATGGAACAGCTCTGGAAACGGTACGACCAGGAACGGGTGAACGTCCTCGCGAAGCGCGCCGCGAGCGGGAAACGCGCCGATCCGGTCGTCGACGCGGCCCGCGAACAGGTCTACCAGGACGCGGTGCGCGCCGCCGAGCGGCCGGGCGGCCTGTTCAGGATGGCCGCGCCCACCGGGTCGGCCAAGACGATGGCCGCCGGGGCCTTCGCCCTGCGGCACGCCGCCCTGCACGGCAAGTCGCGGGTCATCGTCGCCGTCCCGTTCACCACGATCACCGAGCAGAACGCGGGCCAATACCGGGAGCTGCTCGGCGCCGATGTGGTGCTCGAACACCACTCCTCGGTGGACCTGGACACCGCGCCCCGCTGGTACCGGCCGGCGGCGGAGAACTGGGACGCCGACTTCATCGTGACCACCACCGTCCAGCTGTTCGACTCGCTGTTCGGCCGCAAACCCGAGCGGTCCCGCAAACTCCACCGCCTGGCGAACTCGGTCATCGTCCTCGACGAGGTCCAGGCCCTCCCGCTGAGCCTGCTCACCCCGATCCTCGACGTGCTGCGGGTCCTCGCCGAGGAGTTCGGCACCACGGTGGTGCTCAGTTCCGCCACCCAACCGGCCTTCCAATCGTTGCCCGTGTGGAAGGACTTCCCGGTCACCGACATCGTCCCCGACCCCACACGGCTCTTCGACGACCTCCGCAGGGTCCGCTACGAGTGGTGGTGCGACCCCCGCCCCACCCTGGCCGAGGTCGCCGAGGCAGCCCTCGACGAACGGCAGTGCCTCGTGGTCGTCAACACCACGGGCAACGCCCGCACCGTCTACCGGCACGCCAACCCCGACGAGACGTCCCCACACGTCCTGCACCTGTCGGCACGGATGTGCGGGGCCCACCGGCAGCAGGTGCTCCACGACGCCAACCGCCGCCTGAACGCCGACGAGCCCATCCTCCTGGTCTCCACCCAGCTCATCGAGGCCGGCGTCGACATCGACTTCCCGGTCGTCTACCGCGTGCTCGCCGGCGCCGACGCCGTCCAACAGGCCGCCGGCCGCGCCAACCGGGAGGGCGTGCTGGGCCGGGAGGGCGGCCGGGTCGTCATCGTCGTCCCCGAGGACGGCGGCTATCCCGGCGCCGAGTACCGGGCCCTCGCCGAACAGACCAGCGTCCACTTCTGGGCGGGCCAGGACCCCGACCGGCTGGACGCGCTCGACCGCTACTACCGGGGCGTGTACTCGGCGCTGAACCTGGCAGACAACCGCCGCGCGAACGCCGTGCAGCGCGGGCGGGCCGCGTTCGACTACCAGTCGGTGGCCGAGGGCCCGCTTCTCGACGCGGGCGGCGCTGGGACGGCCAGGGACCGGGAACTCGCGTTCCGCATGATCGACGAGGACACCGTCCCCGTCGTCGTCGACTTCCACGGCAAGAACAAGGACCACAAGGGAGAGGGACCGCGCCTGGCGGAACGCCTGCGCTCGTCGACGAACCCGACCCCGCGGGACTTCCGCGGGGTTCAACCCTATGTGGTCCCACTGCCCCGGGCGTTGCTCAACCGCCCCGACATCCGAGCGATCTGCCGTCCCGTCGTCGGCGACCTGCACGAATGGGCTGGCGACTACCACGAGGCGTACGGCATCGACACGACCGACATCGTTCAGGAGGAAGTGTGGTGAAACCGAGTTCCCCGCGCGAGGAGTGGGACCCGGTGGTGGTGCAGGTGTGGGGCGACGCGGCCCTGTTCACCCGCCCCGAACTCAAGGTCGAACGGGTCACCTACCCGGTGATGACGCCCAGCGCGGCCGTGGGCGTGCTGGAGGCGATCTTCTGGAAACCGGAGTTCGACTGGCGGGTGACGGCGATCGAGGTGCTGCGCCCGGTCCGGCAGTTCACCCAGCGCCGCAACGAGACCAGCGACCTGCCGCCGTTGGCGGAGGCCGCGAAGGGTGAGCGCCGCGTCGATACCGCCGCCCACCGGGTCCAACGCTTCGCGCTGTGCCTGAAGGACGTCGCCTACCGCATCCACGCCCAGGTCGAACTCCGACCGCACGCCACCCACCGGGCGGAGGCCTACCGCGACCAGTTCCGGCGCCGAGTGCGGCGGGGCGCCTGCTTCCACCAGCCCTATCTGGGCACCCGCGAGTTCTCCGCCTACTTCGGCCTGCCCGACGACACCCCCGCCGTCGAGACCTACACCGAGGACCTCGGGCTCATGATCCACAGCATCGACCACTCCACCGAACCCCCCACGACGCACTGGTTCCACGCCGAGGTCGTACGGGGACGGATGAACGTCCCGCCCTCCGGGGTGGCGGTGCCCCGGGCCACCCCGGTCGGCGTGGGCGGAGGTGCCTGATGCTGGTCAAACGCCTGGTCGACCATGCCCAGCGCCAGGGGACGAGCAAGCCGTTCCACCGGGAACGGGAGCTGCACTGGCAACTGGAGATCAGCACCGCCGGCCGCCCACCTCTCCTCACCCGGGTCACCGACCCGGCGGCGACGAGGCCGGGGCGGGGGGTGAGCCGCCAGGTCCCCGCCGTCGTCCGCACCGTGGGCATCTCCCCGAACCTCGCGGCCGACGACATCCAGTACGTGCTCGGCTGGGCCGACGAGAAGACGAAACCCGAACGGGCCGCGAGCTGCCACGCGGCCTTCGTCGACCTGGTCACCCGCTGGGCCGCCGACCCGGCGGCCCAGGACGACACCCTCGCCCAGGCGGTGGCCGCCTTCTACCAGCAGAACGGGCCGCACGGGGTCGCGGAACCAGAGGGCTGGACGTCCAAGCAGGGCGTATTGCTCGTCGTCGACGGTGTCCCGGCCACCGAGGCGCCCTCAGTGGTGCCGTACTGGTCCACCGAAGTCGCCCGACGCAAGGCCGGTGGCGCCGCCACCGGGCTGTGCCTGTCCTGCGGCACCGTCGCTCCGCTGGTCGACACCGTCCCCGGCAAGGTGCCGAAGAAGCTCGTCCCCGGCGCCTCCAACGACGCTGCCCTGGTCAGCGTCAACGAACGGGTCTTCGGCTACCAGCTGACGACCGGCCTCACCCACACCCCGCTGTGCATGGTGTGCGCCGACAGCATGACCACCGGGCTGGTGGCCGTGCTCTCCAGCGACCACACCTCCAGCTACGCCCGACAGGACAGCAAACTCGCCTGGTGGTACAGCGGCCCACCCGAGACCGACTGGATGGCCCAGCTTGAACAACCCGACCCGAGCGCCGTCTCCCGGCTCCTCACCTCCCCACACGAGGGGAAGGCGGTCGCCAACGGGGGGAAGGACCTGACCCGCTTCCACGCCCTCACCGTCAGCGGCAACATCGCCCGCATCATGGTGCGGGACTGGGTCGAGATGCCCCTGCCCGAACTCGAACGGAACATCAGGTCCTGGTTCGAGGACATCGAGATCGTCCGGGCACGTGGCCACGACCGCCCCCTCCGGCTGTGGACGCTCGTGCTGGCCACTGGCCGGTGGCAGCCCAAGCTCAAGGCCTACGCCGAGATGGGCAGCAAGTCCTCCCGCCGGCCCGAGCGGCTGCACCGACAGCTCGTCGCGACCGCGTTGCGGAACACCCCACCACCCCCGGAACTCCGCCACCACCTGCTGGCGCGCATCACCAACGACGGACGAGTGGACGCCTACCGGGCGGCGCTGCTCCGCCTCTCCCTCGTCCGCCAGTACGGAAAGGACCACGTCATGCCCGGTCTCGACGAGACCAACACCGACCCCGCGTACCTGTGCGGGCGGATCTTCACCCTCCTCCAGCGCATCCAGCGCACCGCGTTGGGCGATGTCAACACCAGCTTCGCCGACCGCCACTTCGCCGGCGCCCTGAGCAAGCCGGACCAGGCGGTAACAACCGGCGTGCGGGAGGCGCAGCCCTGGTTGAAGAAGTTGTGGCGCGACAAGACCAAACGCGGCCTGTCGGTCCGCCTCGACCGGGAGCTGGCCAGGATGACCACACTGCTTGAGGCCGTGGCGCTCCCCGCCCGCTTCACCACCGCCCAGCAGAGCTGTTTCGTCCTCGGCTACTACCACCAGAAGGCCAGGTACGACGAGGAGATGCTCGCCGCGTTGGAGAAGAAGAACAAGGAGGCGGAAGGCGGGCCCGACGCCGAGCCCGACACCCCCTGAGCGTTCCCAGCCCAACCCGGCCCCGATCCACCTGACGAACCCACTGGCAGGAGAACCATGAGCAACGCCGTACCCGCACACCTCGACCCCACCGTGCGGCACGACATCGTCTTCTACTTCGACGTCACCGACGGCAACCCGAACGGCGACCCCGACTCCGGCAACCGGCCACGCCTGGACCTGGACACCCAGCACGGCCTGGTGACCGACGTCGCGCTCAAGCGGAAGATCCGCAACACCCTGGCGTTGGCTGGCGACGGCGACCCCCGCTACGGGATCTTCGTCGAGGCGGGCCACGCCCTGAACACCAGGCTCCTGGAAGCCGCGAGCGCCAACGGCGCCGAGGAGGAGAAGATCAGCACCGAGCAGGTCACCAACACTCGTGCCTGGCTGGCGAACCGCTACGTCGACATCCGCCTCTTCGGCGCGGTGCTCTCCACGGGCAGCAAGGTCACCAAGCGGCTCGGCCAGATCTACGGTCCGCTCCAGGTGACGATGGCGCGCAGCGCCGACCCGGTGAGCCCGGTCGACCACGCGATCACCCGCGTCACCCAGACGAAGAAGGAGGACATCGACAAGGGGGAGAGCACCGAGATGGGCGGCAAGTGGACCGTCCCCTACGGCCTCTACCGCGCCGAGCTGTACTACTCGGCGGCCCGGGGCAGGCAGACCGGCGTGGACAGCCGTGACCTGGAGCTGCTGTACCGGTCGATGACGATGATGTTCGACCACGACCGCTCCGCGACGCGCGGCCGGCTCGCCCCGCGAGGTCTCCACGTGTTCAGCCACCAGGACGCCTTCGGGAACGCCCCCGCCCACACCCTGTGCGAGCGCGTGGTGGCCGAGCGGACCGAGCCGGACAACCCGCTCCCGCCGAGGTCGTTCACCGACTACAAGCTGCGCGTCGACTCCGCGGCACTGCCCGACGGTGTCACCCTGACCACGGTGCTCGGCTGACGTGATGGGGTCCTCACACTCGGAAGGGGCCGGGCCGAGGCCCGGCCCCGAACCCAGCGTCACCCTCGGAGGGTTGGAGCACTACGCCTACTGCCCCCGGCAGGCGGCGTTGATCCACGTCGAGCAGTACTTCGAGGATGATGCGGCCACGACCAGGGGTTCGCTGCACCACGAGGTCGTCGACCGCGGCGACACCACCAGGAACCGTCGCGGTGTGCGCCAGTGGAACTCGCTGCCGGTGCGCAGCACGCGGCTGGGCATCCACGGGGTCTGCGACACGGTCGAGTTCGGGCCGGACGGTCCGGTGCCGGTGGAGCACAAGTCCGGTGGCTACCGGCCTGGGGGACCGGCCGACGTGCAGGTCGCCGGCCAGGTGTTGTGCCTCCGGGAGATGTTCGGGGCGGAGGTGCCCCACGGGGTCGTCTTCGCCGGGCAACGCCGTCGGCGGCACGTCGTCGAGGTCGACGCCGCCCTGGAACGCCGGGTGGTTGACACGGCCGAGCGACTGCGCGAGCTGATCACCACCGGGACCACGCCGCCCCCCGTGCACGACAGCCGCTGCCGCCGGTGTTCCCTCCGGCCCGGGTGCGTGCCCGAGCTGCGCGCGGCATCGCCCTGGGACCCTTTCACACCACGTCCGTTGGGAGAGTGGGATGACTGAAGCACTGAGGACCCTGTTCATCTCGACCCCGGGCACGAGCTTGGGGTTGGACGGCGACGCGGTGCGGATCACCAGCCCCGACAGGCCCGGCCGGCACCTGCAACCCCTGGTTCGACTCGACCACCTGGTGGTCAACAAGGGGGTGCACGTCTCCGAGGACCTGTTCCACCGGTGCTCGGAGGACGGCCGGTCAGTCACCTGGTTGAGTCAGAACGGCAAGCTGCTCACCAGGACCTCCGGCCGGCAGACCGGCGGGGCGCGGCTCCGCATCGAGCAGGTCCGGGCCTACGACGACCCTGCCCGCCGACTGGCCCTGGCCCGCGCGTTCGTGGCCGGCAAACTGCACAACTACCGCCAACTGGTGCTGCGCATCGCGCGGGACAGGCAGGGCGGTGATCGGGAGTTGCTGCGGGATATCGCCGCCGACCACGCCGCCACGTTGCCACGCCTGCGGGAAGCCGACGACCTGGACACGATCCGGGGTCTGGAGGGCAGCGCCGCGCGGCGGTACTTCCAGGCGATGGGCGTGCTGATCCCGGGGGCGAACCCGGGGCGGACCCGTCGTCCACCCACGGATCCCGTCAACTGCGCGCTGTCCTTCGGCTACACGATGCTGGAGGTCGCCACCAGGGGAGCGGTCGACGAGGTCGGGCTCGACCCGTTCATCGGGTACCTGCACGACGTGCGGCCAGGCAAGGCGTCGTTGTCCCTGGACCTCATGGAGGAGTTCAGGACGATGCTGGTGGACCGCCTCGTCATCACGCTGTTCAACAAGAAGCAGCTGAGCGAGCGGGACATGGAGACCCTGCCCGGAGGGGAGGTCAGGTTCACGGAGGAGGGACGGAAAGCGTTCCTCTCCCACTGGTCCACGGCGCGGGACCGGATGTGGCACCACCCGGTCCTGGACCGGGAGGTTCCCGCGTCCACCCTGCCGCTGCTCCAGGCGCGGTTGTTGGCCCGGCACCTCCGAGGTGACACGCCGACCTACACCCCGTGGTCGGCGGGCTGAGGGGTGGAGTTGCTGATCAGCTACGACGTTGAGACCGCTACTCGGGAGGGTCAGCGGCGGCTGCGCAGGGTGGCGAAGATCTGCGAGGGCTACGGGCACCGGGTGCAGAAGTCCGTCTTCGAGGTGGTGTGCCGGCCGCAGGACTGGGTGTTGATGAAGCACCGCCTGGCGGAGGTGATCAACTCCGAGCGGGACAGCATCCGTGTCTACCACCTCGACCGAGGTTCGTTCTCCCGCGCGGAGCACATGGGGGCATCGCGGCTGGCGCCGCACGAATCGCCTCTGGTGTACTGACGGTGCTTTCCGGAGACTGGACAGGAAGGGCAGTCGTGCCAGGGAATTCCGCTGGTTCACTCGCAGGCCGGCCGAGCCGGCCCCAGGGTGGTGCGGATCCGCGCCGTGTGCGGTGTGGAGTTCGCGCGGATCGGAAGCGTCACACGACACGCCTGGACTCTCCTAAGCAAATCCCGGGCGTGTCGTCATCTTTGTCTGGTTTGCGGGAAGCTCGTCGCAACACGAAATGGGAAAACCGCTGTTCACGCAGGTTGCACCGGGCCTCCGGGCCCGGTGAGGATCGCAACACCGGGCCCCCCCCGGTCAGGTCGAGGCGGACCAGGGGCGTTGCACCGGGCCTCCGGGCCCGGTGAGGATCGCAACCGCTCCAAGGACCCCGGAGAGTTGGGGAGAACGCTCGTTGCACCGGGCCTCCGGGCCCGGTGAGGATCGCAACGCGACGATCACGTCCGCCTCGCCGCGTCTGGGCGAGTGTTGCACCGGGCCTCCGGGCCCGGTGAGGATCGCAACTTCGACAACCAACCCATAGTGCTTCTCCTTCTCAGGTTGCACCGGGCCTCCGGGCCCGGTGAGGATCGCAACGCCGGCGTTGAACGGCGGTCGCGGGACGCCAGCGATGGTTGCACCGGGCCTCCGGGCCCGGTGAGGATCGCAACTCCGGACGGATGTGCAGCATCCGCTCGGGGCTGATCCGGTTGCACCGGGCCTCCGGGCCCGGTGAGGATCGCAACGTGTCGCGGTACGACGGTGGCGAGGCAGACATCCTGTTGCACCGGGCCTCCGGGCCCGGTGAGGATCGCAACTACCTCCGCCAGCTGCTCACCCTGCCCGTGTGGCTGGGTTGCACCGGGCCTCCGGGCCCGGTGAGGATCGCAACGGGGCCGGGGCGGCGGCGGTGGCGGTCCGGGGCGTCGTTGCACCGGGCCTCCGGGCCCGGTGAGGATCGCAACCCCACGCGCAGGCGTCGGCCGCGACCGCGCTGGCCCGGTTGCACCGGGCCTCCGGGCCCGGTGAGGATCGCAACTGGGACCTCGGCTCCCCCGGCCCTGGGTCCGGCGCGGGTTGCACCGGGCCTCCGGGCCCGGTGAGGATCGCAACACATTCGCCGATGCTTGTTCCCGCCGACCGTCGGTCGTTGCACCGGGCCTCCGGGCCCGGTGAGGATCGCAACCGTTCTCAGGGCTACACGGAGGTGGTCGCGGGACAGCGTTGCACCGGGCCTCCGGGCCCGGTGAGGATCGCAACCACCGCAAGGCAGTGGCGGCGGGCAACGCCGCCATGTTGCACCGGGCCTCCGGGCCCGGTGAGGATCGCAACGGCGGCCACCGCCATGAGGGATTCGGCCGCGTGGCCGTTGCACCGGGCCTCCGGGCCCGGTGAGGATCGCAACATCGTGTCGGCACCCGAAACGGACCGGGAGTTTCTCCAAGTTGCACCGGGCCTCCGGGCCCGGTGAGGATCGCAACCACAGGGATAGGGCCACGTGCGGGACCTCCGAACAGGTTGCACCGGGCCTCCGGGCTCGGTGAGGATCGCAACACCACGGACGTCGCGGAGATCAGGGACTGGCTGTCCGGTTGCACCGGGCCTCCGGGCCCGGTGAGGATCGCAACCGGGCCTGTGCACGGTCTCGTGCGCACCCGTAGATCGTTGCACCGGGCCTCCGGGCCCGGTGAGGATCGCAACCCACTGATGCTGCCTTGGTGACTGCCAGGGGCGCGCGTTGCGCCGGTCCTTTTCCTAACGGGACTGCGAGGCGCCGGGGCGCCCTCCGAAGGGCACGACCCGGAGCCTCGCGTGTTCCTTCGTGCGGATCGTCGTAGGCGTCAGAACCCGTCTGCTGCTCTCGCGATGAACTCTCCCGCCTCCTTCGGCGGGGTGAGCTGCGGGTCAGCAGGGAATGCGGCCGAGCAGGCGGCAGGTAGGACGCACACGAACTGATCACCACCCACCACCACGGTCACCGCTTTCCCGCCCAAGGCGGGCAAGGTGCTGACCATCAGCGATGCCACGGGTTCCGGCCCAGGCACGATCGCCGTCACGACCGCTTCCCCGTCCGCCACCAGCAGGGCACCCGCGACCCGTGGGCCTGCATCACCGGCAGGCCCACGGGTTCCTCGGGCGCGTGCTCGGGGCGCAGGACAACGCCGAGCCGGCTGGTCTCCACCAGCACGGACACCGGCCCACACCGGGCGGGCATCCATCCGATGATCCGTCCCAGCGCGTTCCCCGGCACGAGAAGCACCGGCTCCGATGTGGTCACCGCGCACCATGCCTCAGGTAGGGCCGTATCCGGCTGGAACGACGGGGGAGGACGAAGGCACGGACTCGGCAGGACCGTGCTGGCGGAATGCGGGGAAGCATCGTGGTCACCGACTCCGCCACATCGACCGGGTTCACGCTCACCACCCCCGCCGGCATCGTCCGGCTGCCTCGTCCAGCACCCGTGCCAACTGACGCACCGGGCG
This sequence comes from Actinoalloteichus sp. AHMU CJ021, assembly GCF_002895405.1. Lineage (NCBI taxonomy): Bacteria > Bacillati > Actinomycetota > Actinomycetes > Pseudonocardiales > Pseudonocardiaceae > Actinoalloteichus > Actinoalloteichus sp. AHMU CJ021. The sequence goes on from NZ_CP025990.1 coordinate 5,446,121, forward strand.
GGGACCCAGCAGTAGCGGCCACCCCCACCCATTGCCGGCCAGCGCCAGCCGGGCGCCTCCAGTACCCGTGCCGGGGACGGCGAGGGACGTCACCGCCAGGCGCAACACTGAGGACCCGACGTGCAGGGGGATCGCGAGATTCCGGCGATGGAGCAGGGCTGCGGAGAACTGTCGGGCGGCGTGCGGCGCCACCAGACCGACGGTGCCGGCGGCGAGCAGGACCGCCGCCGACTCGTCAGCGGTGAGGGTGAGCACGACGGTCGTGGGTTGTCCGGTGGGTGCCACTGCGGCGACGCTGGCTCGCCAGGCGTCTCGGGGCAGGGTGCGGTGGGGACTGGTCACGGGCTGGGCTCCGTCCAGATGGGAAGGACTCCGGTCAGGGCCGGGATGGGGGCGGTGGCTGCGGGATCGGGGGGAGGTGCCACCGCCCCCGGCCGTCGCCCGCGCGGGGCGGGCGACGACCGTTCCCGGTGCGCGGCGGCGGGGCGCACCGTCGCCGCGCGGTGCCGGCCCCCGAGGGGAGGTGGGGCCGGACGGTGGAAGGGGGCGGCGGTGGTGTCGGGGTCCGCCGCCCCCGGCCGGGCGCGCCTCGGGGAGTCGGGCGGCGCGTCCGGCCTGTCCTGGGCTCGCGTCGCGAGCAGTACGGCTACGGGGATCGGGTGAGTGGGTCGGGAGGAGTTGTGTGGAGGTGTGGCAACCGCGTGCCGTGGCTTCTCGCGGTGCCGGTTCTCGCGTTCGAAGAGGACCGCAGCCGCCACCATCAGTGCCGCGGGTCCCAGCGTGACCACGATGGCGAATACCGGAGTGTTGACGGCCTGCCACATGCAGTAACCTCCTGATGTGCGAACCGAAAATGGTTCGCGAACCAGCCTTGGTTCTGTGTCCAGCCTGGAGCGTGGTGGCGGAGGTGGCAAGCGCTCGATTGGATGAATGACATCGAGGCCTGGCTGACTACTCTGTGGTGCATGGCCCGTACCAACCTGACGCCCTTGTCCCGGGCGCTCGGCGACGCCATCCGAAAGCAGCGGACAGCTTCGGGCCTCACCGTTCGCGCGCTGGCGGACAAGATGGGGTTACGCCATACCGCGATTGTCAGGCTCGAAGGCGGTACCAGGCGGGCACCGTTGGATGAGTTGGCCGCGCTGCTCGGCACGGTGGGGACTCCGCCCGACGAGCGTGACCGCATCATGGCGATGGCACGGGATGTCGACCGCGATACGTGGTCCACGAGCGGCGGGAGCGGCGCCACGGCGCAGCTTGCGACCCTGGTGCGTTACGAGCGTGAAGCCATCGCACTCACCGAGGCGAACGCACTGCTCGTTCCCGGGCTGCTACAGGTGGAGCCCTACATCCGCTCAGTGATGGAGGGGCTCCCACCTGACGTCATCGACGCCCGCACTTACTACAGAATCGGCCGCCAGCAAATCTTGACCAGAGCTGAGCCACCCAAGATGCTCGCACTGATCGACGAGGCAGTGCTCGCCAGGACCATCGGCGGCCCTGCTGTCATGGCCCATCAGATGGACCACCTCGTATCGCTGGTGGACGCAGGAAATGTGGAGGTGCGGGTTATCCCACTCGCCGCCGGGAGCGCGGCCATGATGGCGTCGGGTTGGATGCTCGTCGAGTTGCCAGACGGTCCGCCAGTGGTCCATCTGGACCATGCGCAGGCAGGCACGATGCTCCATACACGACGCGATGTGGCCGCGTTTGAGCAGGCGCGGGATACGATCATCGCAGCTACCCTCAACCCAGAAGCTTCTCGCCAGATGATTACCCGTTACGCACAGTCCTATCGAAGCACTCAGAGCGAGGAATGATGACCACCATTCTTACAGGTTGGCGCAAGTCGACCCGCAGCGATAACCAGTCCAATTGTGTTGAGATTGGTGGAGCGCCGGGCTTGGCTGGTATCCGGGACAGCAAGAACCGGGGCGGTGGTGTTCTGGTCGTTGATCGTCAGGTCTTCGCGGCGTTCATCGACGCTGTGAAGCGCGATCGTCTCTGATCCCGACGTTCCGGGCGCGCCTTCGTGCTCCTCGGGCCCGAACCTCGTCCTGCTCCCGGTGTCCGTCATCCCGGCCGGGGGGGGGGGACGATCCCGACCGACAAGGCCGGTTGGTGAGCCCGTTCGAGCGTCGGCGGATGGCGTCAGGGGCGCTGCCGGGTTCCCGAGAACTGGGGATCCCCACCGGGACTGTTCCGCGCTACGGAGACCAGTACGAAGGGCAGGCAGCATGACCGCACAGGAACTCCTCGGCTGGCGGAAGGCACGAGCGAGCGGCCCGCAAGGGGACTGCATCGAGGTGGGTGGGGCGCCGGGCTTGGCTGGGATTCGGGACAGCAAGAACCGGGGCGGTGGTGTTCTGGTCGTTGATCGTCAGGTCTTCACGGCGTTCATCGACGCGGTGAAGCGCGACCGTCTCTGACCCCGCGAACGACGTTCTCGGCGCGGCCCTCGCACTCCTCGTGCGGGGGCCGCATCCCGTTCCGCCTCCTGGCCAGCCGTCCCGAGCGGACGGGAAGGACGGGAGGAACGGGAAGGTTGCGCTCGCTGCCGACGCCGTGCTGCCGGGCCGGGAGAGGCGTCGTGGTCCTCAGGATTCGGCGGTTCCCGGTGCTGCGACGCGCCGAGCGCTATGGCGGGCCTGGGTCCCACGCCGCCCGTCGAGCTGTCCCCGAGGTCCGTCGGCACGGAGGTCCATCAGCCCGGCTACTCGGCCCGGGGTGGGCGGTGCCCGGTAGGAATGCGAACGGGGTGTGGACGGTGAACCCGTCCACACCCCGTCTCGGCCGTTGTCAGCGCGTGGGGCGCACCAGGCGGTCGGTGCCCACGCGGTCCCGCAGCACCTCGGGCACCAGCACCGAACCGTCCTCCTGCTGGAACTGCTCCAGGATGGCGGGCATCAGCCGGCTGGTGGCCAGGGCGGACCCGTTCAGGGTGTGCACGAACTGGGTCTGCTTCGCCTGCGGCGCGCGGAAGCGGATGTTCGCCCGCCGGGCCTGGTAGTCGCCGGCCCAGGACACCGACGACACCTCCTTGTAGCCGTTGGCGTGCGGCATCCACACCTCGATGTCGAAGGTCCTGCGCATCGTGGCGCTGGTGTCACCAGCGGCGAGCTTCGACGTCCGGAAGTGCAGGCCCAGCCCGCGCACCAGTGCCTCGGCGGCGTCGACCATCGACTCGAAGGCCTCGGCGGCGCCGTCCGGGGTGGTGAACTGGAACAGCTCGACCTTGTTGAACTGGTGTCCGCGCACCGTGCCACGCTCGTCGGAGTGGGTGCCGGCCTTCTCCCGGCGGTAGCAGGGCGTGTAGGCGAAGACCCGGCGGGGGAGCTCCGCCTCGGTGAAGATCTCGTCCTGGTGGGCGGCGAGGAGCGCGGTCTCGGAGGTCGGCAGCAGGAATTGCGGGCGGTCCGACACCGGGTTGGCGATGTGGTAGACGTCGTCGCTGAACTTGGGGAACTGCCCTGCGGCGAAGCCGGCGCTCTCCAACAGCATGTGCGGCGGCAGGACGAAGGTGTAGCCGGCGGCGTTGTGCTGGTCGATGAACCAGTTCAGCAGCGCCCATTCCAGACGGGCGCCGTAGCCGGTGTACATCCAGTAGCCGGAGCCGCCGAGTTTGGTTCCCCGGTCGAAGTCGACCAGCCCGTACTCCTTGGCGACCACGGTGTGGTCGATGAAGTCCCCCAGGGCCGGCTTCTCGCCCCACACCCGCAGGACCTCGTTGTTCTCCTTGCCGCCCGGCACGACGTCGTCGGCGGGCATGTTCGGCAGGCCGGCCATCTCCTGGCGGAGTTCCGCGCCGACGTTCTCCAGCTCGCTCTCGAGGGCGAGCAACGCCGCCTTGGTGTCCGGGGGCGGGGGCAGGGGCTCGCTCGACTCGCGCTTGGCCTTCGCGTAGGCGCGTGAGGCCTCCTTGCGCTTGCGACGCTCCTCCTCGATCCGCTGGAGCAGCTGACGGCGCCGCGCGTCGAGGTCGACGATCGCGGACAGGGACCGATCCACCTCGGAGCTGTCGAGTCGTTTCGACAGGGCGGCCGCGACGGCCTCCCGCTCACGGCGGATCAGGTCCAGATCAAGCATGGCGTTCCTTCGTCAGCTCAGGTGCGAGAGTGCGTGAACTCGCCTTCAGGTGGCGGAAGCGGACCAACCGGGCTCCCTACCATGTCGAACGATCGGAAAGTCTAACGGGAACACCGCTCAGGTCCGGCGGCGGGTTGAGACCGGGTACCCGATCACCGGCAGGGTGGTTGACCTCGGCCAACGCCGTGGTCCAGGCTTCGCGTGGCTGGCGTCCGCCGCCGCGCTGGGGCCCCCGAGTGACGGGGCCGGCGGCAGGCGGTGCCGGGTTGCCCCGGACTCCGGGCGGGTCGGTCTCGCGGCCCGACGGATCCGGCTGGCGCGTCCGCTGGTGGCTCAGTCCAGCGGGTTCTGGGCGAGGAAGTCGAGGACGGTGTCGCTGGCGGCGGGGCGGGCCTCCAGGTGGACCCCGTGCCGGGCTCCGTCGAAGATCCGGACCCGGGCGTCGGGGACGCGTCCGGCGATGCGGTGCGCGTTCTCGGGTGGGGTGAGGGCGTCGTCGCCGCCGTGCAACACCAGGGTGGGAGCGGTGATCCGGGGGAGCAGGTCCCATCCTCGGTGGTCGGTGCTGGCGATGAAGTGGCGGCGCTGCGACCGCCGGGAGTTCGACGGGGTCACGCTCTCCACCAGCTCCGCGTGGTCCCGGACCCAGTCCGGGGTGAAGAACAGTTCGGTCAACGCGGCCCGTCCGGCCGGGGTGGACACCGTTCGCAGTGCCTCGTTCGCGGCCTCGGACCGGGGGACCTCCTCGGTTCCGCCGGGGCCGGTGGCGGCGAGGACGAGCGCGCCGATCCGGTCGGGGGCGAGGGTGGCCAGGACCTGCGCGATCCTCCCGCCCATGGAGAACCCGTAGACGTGGGCCCGGTCGATGCCCTGGGCGGTGAGCACGGCGAGGGCGTCCCGGGCGAACAGGGCGGTGGAGTAGTCGGTTTCGGCGCCGTCCTCGCTGCGGCCGGTGCCCCGGTTGTCCATCAGGATGACGCGGTGCCGGGCCGCCAGGTCCGTGGCCAGCGGGCCCCACATGCGGGAGTCGAGGGACTGGCCGGGCAGCAGCAGCACGGGGTCGCCGTCCCCGTCGCCGTCGTACCAGATGCGGGCGCCGTCAGCCGTCGTCGCGTGAGCCACGTCGGGACAAGGTACACGGCCGCACCCGTGTTCCCGGTGGCCCGGGAGGAACGGGAACGGCCCGGCGCCGGGCGGGAACACCGACCGCCTTGCGCGAGGTGGGGGCCGTGACGTCGGCTGGACGGGCGCCCGGAGGGGCTGGTGTGGACGGGGGCCGGGCCGTCCGAGCGGTGGACGGGGTTCGCTGGTGACCCTCACGTGCTGACCGCGCTGGTCCACCAGCGGCTGTGGACGCGGACGTCCGTCCGAAGGCGGGCCACGCGGGCACCGACGGGATCGACCCGAAGGCCGGGCTGCGGTGGGGGAGCCGGACTCAGGTGGCGCCTGGTGGGGAGTCGCCGAGCACGGCGTCCAGGTCCCGCAGGGCGTCCGCGCCGGCCACCGCAACCCAGGACGTTCCCGCGTCGAACTCGGCGGCGAACCGGTCGGGGCCCAGGGCTCCCCTGGCCCGGGTGGTGATGCGGTCCACGTCGAGGCGCTCCGCCGCCGGGAGGGGCGTGCCGATTCCGGCGCGCAGGCCGGTGGCCACGCCGAGCAGGCGCGCCGCCCGGGTGGCGTTGCCGGCGAGGGAGTGCCCGCCGGCCAGGCCCTCCAGGGCGAGCGCGGTGGCCCGGGGGTCGACCAGCCGCCTGGCGGTGGTGAGCCCCTCGTCGTGGAGGCGGAGCGCGGTGACCGCGTCGCCGCGCTGTTCGGCGACGAAGCCGAGTTCGGCGAGGATCAGGGTGCTCGCCGGTTCGAAACTCGTCGTGCGGTGCCAGTCCGCCAGGTCGAGCAGCAGGCGTTCGGCCTCGTCCCAGCGGCCTTCCCGGCGCGCCCCCAGCGCCAGGCCCGTCTCCGCGTACAGCCGGCCCGGGGTGAAGTCCTGTTCCAGCGCGACGGTCCTGGCCCGTTCGTGGAGGTCCCTGGCGCGGGTGTGGTCGCCGGTGAGCAGGGCGATCCGGCCCAGCCAGGACAGCTGGTAGGAGACCTCAGGCCACAGCCGGAGCCCCTCGGCGCCGCGCAACCCCTCCTGGTGCAGGCGTTCGGCGCGGGGGTAGTCGCCGGCCAGCTCGGCCAGGGCGCCGAGCACGAACGCGCCCTGGAGCTGCCCCCAGCGGTCGCCGAGCCCCCGGAAGAGTTCACGGCTGCGGGTGGCGGCGGCGTGGGAGGCGGGGAAGTCGCCCCGGCCCATCCGCTGGTTGGCCCGGTCGGCGAGGGCGGCCGCCACACCCCAGGTGTCGCCCCGCGCCTCGATCAGGGTGAGCGCCCGGTCGGTGAGCTGGCTGCCGGCGACCAGGTCGCCCAGGGTGGAGGTCACGTAGCCGAGGAACCACAGCGCCCGGCCCCGGGCGAGGAGCGCGCTGCCCGTCGTCGCCGGGTCCTCGGAGGACACGGCCGGTGCGGCTTGCCCCGCCGGGTCGGCGTCCCCTGGTGGGCCGGCCGGCACGGCTCGACCGGCCGGGTCGGCCTCGCCTGACGGGCCGGCCGGTGGTAGCGGTGCGGGGCGGCGGGTGCCGTCGGCCCGGTGCGCGGGGTCAGGGCGGGCGGGTGCGGTGCCCGCCGGCGCGGGCGGTGCTGGTTCGGGGTGAACGCGGGCCCAGCCGGGGCGGAGCCCGGGGTCGACGGGGTGCCCGTCGAGGTCGAGCAGGCCGGCCAGCCAGGCCGACGCGGTCTCCCCGGCGGGGTGGTGGTCCGCTCCGGGCACGGCCAGCGCGGCCCGCAGCGAGCGTCGGGCCTCCGCCGTGCGCCCCCGGAGGAACCAGGACCAGACCAGGGAGGTGACCAGGCGCAGCGCGGTGTCGACGTCCCCGCAGCTGGTGGCGGTGTCCAGGGCGTGGCGGAGGTTCGCCGTCTCCGCGTCGAGCCGGTGCAACCACCGGCGCTGCTCCGGGCCACGTACCCCGTCGTCGGCCCGTTCGGCCAGGCCCAGGTAGTGGGCGGCGTGCCGGCGGCGCACCGCGTCGAGCTCGCCGGCCTCGGCGAGCCGGTCGCGCCCGTAGGCGGCCACCGACTCCAGCAGCCGGTACCGGGGGAGTCCGGTGCCGCCGTCGACGGGGGTGACCAGGGACCGGTCCACCAGGGTGGTGAGCAGGTCGACGACCTCCTCGCGGGCGACGGTGCCCCCGGGGCCCACGTCCTCGGCGGCGGCCAGGTCGAACCCGTCGCGGTGGACGGCGAGTCGGCGGAGCAGGAGGCGTTCCGGCTCGCTCAGCGGTTCCCAACTCCAGTCGAGGGTGGCGCGGAGCGTGCGCTGCCGGTCGGGTGCGTCGCGTGGGCCCCGGGTGAGCAGCCGGAACCGGTCGTCGAGGCGGCGCAGCAGTTCCTCGGGGCCGAGTGCGCGAATCCGGGCGGCGGCCAGTTCGAGCGCGAGGGGGATGCCGTCGAGCCGGGTCGCGACGGCCGCCAGGGCGCGGGCGTTGCCGTCGGTCAGGGCGAAGCCGGGCGTGGTGTCGGCGGCGCGGTCGACGAGGAGGCGCACCGCGTCGCTCCGTTCGGCCCCGGCGCGGACCTCGATCTCGGCGGCCGGGGCGCTGGCCGGGGCGGGCAGGCTGAGCGGGGGGACCGGCCACACCCGTTCCCCGGCGAGCCCGAGCGGTTCCTGGCTGGTGGCCAGGACGCGCAGCGAGGGCACCCGGGCCAGCAGCAGCGCGGCGAGGTCGGCGACGGCGGCGACCAACCGTTCGCAGTTGTCCACCACCAGCAGCCAGTCGCGGTGGTGCAGCGCCGCCGCCAGCCGTTCGCCGGTGCGCGGGTGGTGGGGCTCGTCGGAGGCGCCGCCGAGGACGTCGCGCAGTCCGAGAGCCGAGGCCACCGCCTCGGCCACCCGGTCCACCGGGTCCCCGTGATCAGGGCCGGGAGCGTCCAACCCGGCCAGTTCGACCAGCCGGGCGGTGACGGGTGCCTCGGTGTCGGGGTCCTCGGCGGGTGCGGCGGGTGGCGGTCCGCTGGTGGGGTGGACCGGCGGCGGGTGGTCGGGGTGCTGGGTGGACAGTCGGCGGGCCACCTCGATCGCCAGCCGGGTCTTCCCGACCCCGCCCGGTCCGGTCAGGGTGACCAGGCGCTGCTGGCGGAGGACGGCGACGAGCTCCGCGACCGCCGCCTCCCGACCCACCAGGGTGGTCAGCGCGGTCGGGAGGGGCGCCGCCGTGCCCGCCGCCGGCGCGGGTGGGGAGGGCGCGGCGAGCGCGGGGTCCTGCCGGAGGATCGCCCGGTGCAGCGCGGCCACCGGTGGGCTCGGGTCCACGCCGAGTTCCTCCCGCAGGCGGTGCCGCAGCTCCTCGTAACCCGCCAACGCCTCCGCCTGCCTGCCGGCCCGGTAGAGGGCGATCAGGTGCCGTTCGCGGAGCCGTTCCCGAATGGGGTGGCGGGCGACCGTCGGCGTGAGTTCGACGGCGAGCCCGGCGTGGTCGCCGAGCCGGAGCCGGGCCTCGGCCCACTCCTCCGTCGCGACCAGCCGTTCCTCCTCCCACACCGACGCCGCCGCCACGGCGGCGGGTTCCGCCGCCAGGTCCGCCAAAGCCGGCCCCCGCCACACCGCCAGCGCCTCCCCGAGCCGGCCGGCGCGGACCTCGGGGTCCCTGGCCGCCCGGGCCTCGGCGACCAGGCCCCGGAACCGCCGCAGGTCCAGGTCGGACCCGGCGACGGCCAACAGGTAGCCGGGGGGTTGGCGGACGACGAGGGCCCCCGCCCCGGGCTCCGCCCGGTCCAGGGCGCGGCGCAGCTGGGACACCTTGGTCTGGACGGTGTTCACCGGGTTGCCCGGGGGGCGGCCACGCCACAGCCGCTCGACGAGCGCGCTGGTCGGCACCGGCCGGCCCTCGCCGAGCAGGAGCACCGCGAGCAGGAGCCGGACCTTCGCCTCCGGCACGGTCACCGCCGTGCCCGCGTCCGTCCACACCGCCAGTGGCCCCAACACCCCGAATCGCACCAGCGGACCCTAGCCGTCGTCCCCGTCACGACCGGGTCGTGCGCGCACCCGGGGGAAACCGTGCGCGTGGGCGACGAGGGTGGTCGTCGAACCGGGGAGGGCATGGCTCCACCAGGACCACCCGGGTGCGGTGTGGACGGACGAGGCACACCGCCCTCCCCGGCGCCGACACGACGAACGACAAGGACGAGGACCATGAGTGACGAGCGGAGCACGCCAGCCCCGGTGACCCTGATCGGGCTGGGCCCGATGGGGCGGGCGATGGTGCGGAGCCTGCTGCGCGCGGGGCATCCGGTGACCGTGTGGAACCGCACGGCGAGCAGGGCCGACGAGCTGGTGGCCGAGGGGGCGACGCTGGCGGCCAGCCCGGCGGAGGCCGTCGCGGCCAGCGAGGTCGTCGTGCTGAGCCTGACCGACTACCAGGCCATGTACGAGGTGCTGGCGTCGGCGACCGGCGCCCTGGCGGGGCGGACCCTGGTGAACCTGAGTTCGGACACCCCGGAGGTGACCAGGGAGGCCGCCCGCTGGGCGGAGGGCCACGGCGCGCGGTTCCTGACCGGTGGGGTCATGGTTCCGGCAGTGATGGTCGGCACCGACGCCTGCTACGTCTACTACAGCGGCGAGCGGGACGTCGTCGACCGGCACCGCTCGACGCTGGCCGTCATCGGGGAACCCCGGTACGTCGGGCAGGACCCGGCCGCCGCCCAGCTGTTCTACCAGGCCCAGTTGGCGGTGTTCCTCACCGCGCTGGCCGGGCTCCTCCAGGGCACCGCGATGGTGCGCTCCGCCGGGGTGAGCGCCGCCGACTTCGTCCCCCAGGCGTTCGGGACGTTGACCCAGCTCCCGGCGATGGTCGCCGGGACGGACGAGGAACTCGACTCCGGTTCGTACCCGGGAGACCAGAGCACGGCGACGATGATGGGCGCCACCGCCGACCACATCCTCCGGACGAGCGCCGCGCTGGGCCTCGACCTCGCGCTGCCCGGCGCCGTGCACTCCCTGTACGAGCGGGCGATCGCCGCCGGTCACGGCGGGGACAACTGGACGAGCCTGTTCGAGATCGTCCGAGGCACCTCGGCCTGAGCGGCAGCAGCGGCGGCGTCGGGCGCCCCGTGGCCTGGGGGAGGGGCCCGGTCAGCGGACGGTGGGGAACCTCGTGGTGGGCTCCTCACCCCACTCGGGCGGCGGCTGCTGGCCGCCCGGCGGGCGACCGGGTGGGGGACCGTCGACCACGCGACCCTCGCGCGGGGGGCCGCCGTCCCCGGGCCGCCCGCCGCGGGGCTGGCCGCCTTCCACCGGGCGCCCGTCCCGCTGCGGTCCACCGGGCCGGCGCTCACCCCGGCCGGGCTCGCCGGGCTGACCGCGTCGACCATCAGGTCGTCCGCCCGGTGCCCGGTCACGGCCCGGGCGGACGACCGGCAGGTGCACGGTGTCGGCCTCGGAGTCCTCGACGGCGGGCCGCCGGGGGGCCGGGCGGCCCAGCGCCTCGGTCACGGCCTCCTCCGGTCCGGGCGGTGGGGTGCGCAGGGCGGTGGTGGGCGCCGCCGACCCCGCGGGGGTGCGCAGCGCGGTGGTCGGCGCTTCGGGCGCGGGCTGGGCGGGGAGCGCGGTGGTGGCGTCCTCGTCGGCCGGTGGCCTGGGCATCGCCGTCGTCGGGGCGGCCGGGGGCGGCACCGACGACACCGGCCGTGGCGGGGTCGGCTCGGTGTGCTCGCGGGACGCCGGCGCATCGCCGGCACCGGCCGCCTCCTCGGCGGGAGAGGGGGACACGGCGGCGGGCACCGGCCCGGTGGCCACCGCCCACCGCAGCGCCGGCACCCCCGCCGCCCAGTCGGTCAGCTTGCCCATCGGCGCGACGCCGAACCGCATGACCAGGTAGGCGACGAGCGTGCCCAGCACCAGTCCGGCGATCACGTCGTGCGGGTAGTGCGCGCCGACGAACACCCGGGAGAACGCGGTCACCACGGCGGAGACCAGCACCCAGGTCGCCACCCGTCGCCAGGCCATCGCCAACCCGACCGCCGCCGCCGTGGCGAAGGTGGTGTGGTTGCTGGGGAACGAGTAGTCGCCGATGGGATCGCAGGCCACGATCATGACCACGTCGATCGACTGGCAGGGTCTCTCCTGCCCGACCCCGGTCTTGATCGCCTCGCTCACCAGGTAGGAGAGGGCCGTCGCCGCGAGGGCGAGCAGGGCCAGCGGCAGAGCCCGGCCCCCGGCCCCCCTGGCCCGCCACCAGTTCAGCAGGAGCAGCACGACCAGCATGATCGGCAGCCCGTCGGTGATGATCTCGGAGGCGAGGTGCACCCAGTCCGGCGTTCCGGACGCGAACTCGACCAGCCCCCGGTACAGGCTCGCGCTGATGCCGGGGACGCCGTCAGGGGTCTGTGCCATGCGTGTCCGTTGTCCAATCTCGGTCGGGCGGCGGTCCGCGCTACCGGCGGGGGCGTGGAACGGGGCGGGTGCGGGACCCGGCCGATGATCTTGACACAGTCGTGGGTGCCGTCTCGGCGGGCGGGGTTCTGGTGCTCCTCGTTCTCCGGGGGACGCGTGTCGTCGTCCCGACGTTGCCCGCCCCGTGCGGTGCCTGGGGCCGCCGGCCCGGGCCGCCGACCTCTCCTCCCAGGATCTCGCGCTTGCCGGATCGGTGGTCGGCGGGGTCGCCCAGCGTGAGCGGGCTGGCGGGCCGCCGCCCTCGTGGGTGCCAATCCCGTCGCACGGACGGGGGTGGGCGGACGGCCCGTGGTGTCCGCAGGGGAGGCCGAGGTGCGGCGGCCGTCTCCCCTCCGCCGCGCGCCGCACCTGGCGGGGGGGGGGATGCTCGGCCCGGGCCGCCGCACCGGTGAGGGGATCAGTGCTGGGCGTCGGCGAGGGTCAACAACAGCGAGAACGTGAGGTTCCCGGTCGCCAGGAGTCCGCCGAGCACGGCGGTCCAGTCGACCCGGTACTCCCGCCCGGTGAGGGCCGACAGGACGGCGCACGCCAGTGCCGAACCCGCACTGACCAGGGAACCGACCGGGAACACCCAGCTGGCCACGGCGAGACCCAGCGCCACCGGGCCCAGCCAGGCCCCGCGCCCGGGGCGTTGCCCGGCCGGCCGTACCCGGGTTGCTCCCACGATCCGGCCCCCTCCACCTGCGGTTCCCCGCGCCCGGTTGGAGCGGGGTGGACGTCCTCGGCGCCCCACCGTGGCGTCCCGGGCGGGGAGCACGGCGGGCGGAGGCGTGCGTCTCGCGGTCGGTCCGGCGAGCGTCGTCGCGAGTGTCCGCCGCCGGGGATGGGGTCGCGGTGAGGGCACGCGTGCTCCTCGGCCGATGACCTCCACCGGGTGGTGGGTTCCGCCATTCCGGGGGGTGGGTGCGGGTGCCGGCCCGGCGGTGTGATCGGCGATCGGCGGGACGACGACACCCGAGTGGCCGGCCGGTGGCGGAGCCGGGGGCGAGCGGTTCCGCGCTTCCACGGCCCCCGCCGGGCGGGCCACCGCCGTCCACCGCACCGGCTCCCAGGGGCGGCGCGTGTCCCCGTCCGGACGTCGGCCTCGTGGCCAGGGTGTGGGGCGAGGCCGGTGGGAGCGGCCCGCTCCCGTGCGGCACCGCCGGGTAGTCCGGGCCCGCCGGGGAGCCGGCGTGTCGGTGTGCCGCCGCGTCCCGGGAAGGGGACCGTGCCCCCGGCGAACCCGGCGAACCCGGCGAACCCGGCGAACCCGGCGAACCCGGCGAACCCGGGGACCCGTGGGGCGGGCGGGGCCGGAGCATGATGGAGGCCGACGTGCTTGTTCGGCGCCGACCACCGGGACGACCGGTGCGGTGCCAGCCCCGGAAGGTGACGGGAAGGGGACCGCGATGGCCGTGGACTGGCGGGACTACGACCGGGACGAGTTGGCTCGGCAGTACTCGCCGAGCTCCCGGGTGGACGACATCGGGCCCTACCTCGCCGACTACGCCCGCCGCAGCGACGAGGCCCGCCGGGACCTGGTGGTCCACCGCGACCTCAGCTACGGGACCGACCCCGAACAGGCCTTCGACTACTTCCCCGCATCCAGGGCGGGCGCGCCGCTGCACGTGTTCGTCCACGGCGGGTACTGGCAGGAACTCAGCCGGCACGACTCGGCCTTCCCCGCCCTCGACCTCGTCCCGGCGGGCGCCGCCTTCGTGGCACTCGGATACGGGCTCGCCCCGGCCCACGACCTCGCCGAGATCGTCGCCTCGGTCAGCCTCGGCATCCGTCGCCTCTGCCAGCACCGGTCCGAGCTCCCGGGGACCCCCTCGGAGGTCCACCTGAGCGGGACCTCGGCCGGGGCGCACCTGGTGGCCAGCGCCCTGCTCGACGTCGAGGGCTGGCGGCGCGACGGTCTCGACCCCTCGCGGGACGTCGCCAGCGCCACCCTCCTCAGTGGCGTGTACGAGCTGGAGCCGTTGCGCCACACCTACGTCAACGACGCCCTGGGCCTGGACGCGGCGGCCGCGGCCGCGCACAGCCCGCTCCTGGCCCTCCGCTCGCCGCTCCCGCCCCTCCTCGTCGCCCTCGGTCGGAACGAGACGGAGGAGTTCGGCCGGCAACACCGGGAGTTCGTCGACCGCGCCCGCGCCGTGGGCACCGAGGTCACCGACGTCGTGGTGCCCGGGCGCGACCACTTCGACCTCCCCCTCGACCTCGGCCGGCGGGGCACGGTCGTCGGGGACGCGGTGCGGCGGCGGATGCGGTTGGGCTGAGCCGGACCGGCGAGCGGTGCTCCGCTCGGGTGGCGCGGAGTCGCGTCGTACCGGGGGCGGCGGATCGGCCCCCGGGGCGCACCGCTTCCGGCGCCGTGGAGCGGGCCCCGCACCGGCCCCGGTCGCGCCAGGGCGGCCTGGGTGTCGCCCTGCCGGATCGAGGCACGGATGGCGGGTGGGGTCGGGGTCGGGTGGACCTGGCCGGGTCCGGTCCTGCCGCCCGCCACCGGGAACCGCCGCCAACCGGAACCCCTCCGCCGGCCGCCATGCCACCCGGCCGCCGCCTCGGGAGGTGATCGGCGCCGCGCGGATTCGCCAGAAGCCCCGGGATCTCGCCCGCGCACCGTCGACGCGGGCCCGCTGGGCGCCTCGGTGGGGGCGATGGTGGATCGCGGCACCACGGCGCGGAGCGGGGGCGGTGTCATCCGCCGCCCGGCGTCCCCGGCGGGGCGTGTGGGCGTGGAACGGCTCGGGACCGGGGGCCAGGGCGCGGCGAGGTGGTGGTGTGGAGTTCGGTGGCTGGTTCCCGTCCGCCATGTGACGCAGCCCTCATGCGGACGGCTCCGCCGAACGGCCCACGCCGGCCGGTGGCGGGGCGAGCGGGCGGGGGCCGGACGGCGGTAGGGCTGCGGAGAGCGCGGATGGGCCGTTGTGGTCAACCTTCGACGCCATCGGGGCCACGCCAGGGTGGTCCGTTCGTTCGACCACCGGCCGAGGAGCGTGAGCCAGCGGTGCCGGCGGTGGGGAACCGCCGATCCGCGCGTCGGAGTGCGAAAATTGGCACCCATCATTTGTCCAGATGAAACAATAAATTTAGCGCATATCTAATCTTGACGTTTGGGAGCGCTCCCACTTACGCTCGGGCGGCCGTGTGGCGGCACGGATCGGAGGTGGCGACCAGCGGACTTCCAGCACATTCAAGACCCTCGCGATGCGTGGTTCACCCCTGGGTGAGCCGTCCTCTGGAACCGGTTCGGCGTTCTGCGGTCAGGGTGTTGACGTGACTGGCCATGCGGACCCGGCGACGTTGCTGGGAGGCGGGATTCGTTCGACGACCGCATTGGTGCTGACCGGGGCGAGGGGGAAAGTGGTGACCGTGGTTCTTCCTGACGGTAGGGTTGCTGTTCTTGAGGGCTTGAGTCCGAAAACCGAATTCACCGTCGAAATCCGGGACCTGCTCGCCAGGTACCTCCGGACGAGCGACCGGGAGAGGTGGGGAACCGAGGTCGGGGCAGTGGTCTCGGAGGTCCTGCCACCCCTGCGCGAATTCGTCCTCCGAGGGCGGCCCATCCCGCCCGGGGTGCTCCGCCGCATCGAGATCACCTCGGACGGGCTGGTCGAGGCCGGGGTGCCCCGGGGAGAACTCGCCGACGTCAGTCGCCGTGTCGCCGCCCGAGGAGCGGGGCGGCTCATCCACCGGGGCGGGGGAGGCCCCCGGCGGTTCGTCACCGAGATCTGCAGCCGAGTGGTGGTCGCCATCCACGACGTCATGTGGGCCATCCTCGGTGGTCGGGCGCACCCGCCGGCGCCAGCCCCGCGCCGGCCGGAACTCCGCGAGGTCGACGGCCTGGAGCTGCGCATCCTCGCGATGGTCGCCCGAGGGTTCTCCACGGTGGAGACCGCGAAGGCGCTGCACTACAGCCGCCAGGCGGTCAGTTACCACCTCGGGCGGTTGATGGCCCGCTTCGACGCCCCCAACCGCACCGCCCTCGTCGCCGCCGCCTACGAACACGGCCTGCTCCCCCGAGGAGCCGCCGGCCGAAGCCGGCGGTACTGAGCGGGACCCGACCGGCCGCGAGGGGGCGGCCGGTCGGGCTCCACCCCCGCCTCAGGCGGGGAGGACCGCTCCTCCGCAGTGCGCGAGCGCCCGACTGACCGCCGCGAGGTCGGCGCACCCCTCGCCGGCCATCGTCTCGGCCAGCCTGTCGTGGAACCGCGACAGCAGCGCCGCCGCCTCGACCTCGTCCACCCGGCCCCTGGCCAGGGCCGTGGCCAGCGCTCTGGTGAACCCGTCCGCCGTCACCTGCGCCGAAGCCCAGTAGAACGCCGCGCCCACCGCCGCCCGTGTCGCCGAGCCCGCCGTCGTCGACGGCACCCGGTACCCCGCCTCGGTGTCCCGGAGGAACGCGAAACCCGTCCCGGACGCGGACATGCGCAGCCACGTGTGGTCGTCCTCGGCGACGTGGGTGGCGGGGAACGGGCACCGCGTCGCCAGGTCGATCCGCGTCGAGACGGTGGAGGTCAGGCTCGTGTAGCCGAGTTCGGTGCCGATCCTGATCCAGGCGTCCGGTCCCTCCGGCGGCCCCTCGCGGTGCGAGTCGAGGATCTCCCGGATCGACGGGGTGACCCGCTCCTCGGGGACCGGTCGGCCGTGCTCGTCGATGACGGTGAAACCCGAGTACACGAAGTCGACGGTGGGCCGCTCGGCGAAGACGCGGCGGGTCCTGCGGAGCCGGTGCGGGTGGGCGAGGTCGTCGGCGTCGAGGAACAACACGAACGGGGCTCCCCTTGCCGCCGCCCAGGACACGCCCCGGTTGCGGGCCGCCCCCGGCCCGCCGGTCGTCTCCGCGCGGAGCACGACGAGGCGCTCCGGATCCCCCGCCCGAACCGCCTCCAACCGCCGCCCCACGTCCGGGTCCGGGGAGGCGTCGTCCACGATGACCGCTCGCCAGTCGCGGTCGCTCTGCGTGAACAGGCTGGCGACGGTGCGTTCCAGATACTCCCAGGACTCGTCGGACCGGGCGTGGTGCGGGATGACGAAAACCGGGCTCGCGCCGAGGTCGACCATTTCCGATGCTCCCGAAATACCTGTTTCCTGGGGGTGGGAGCACAACCTACGGGTACTCGGTGTTCCGCTGTCAAACAACGTTAACAGAAGCTCTAACCTTCGCCTTCGGCTGCCCTTTCCCGCTGCCGGCCGACCTATGGTGGGGCGATCGCCGGTTGAACCGCCCCAGAAGGAGGAATCGTGACGCACCGAATCTGGGAAATGACCGGTGTCGATGCCATTCTGTTCGACCTTGACGGTGTCCTGGTGAATTCGGCGCGCGCGATCGACCTCGCGATGCGGCGCTGGGCCGTCGAGCGCGGGCTGGACCCCGACACCATCGCGTCGTTGGCCCACGGCCGCCGTGACGAGGACCTGGTCCGCTTGGCCGCCCCCCACCTGGACGTGGACCCGGAGGTCGACCGCATCGCCGAACTGGACTTCGAGGTCATGGACCAGGTCACCGCCATCCCCGGCGCCTCGGCGCTCATCGGGCTGCTGCCACCCCTGCGGTGGGCGGTGGTCACCTCAGGGGCGGCCTCGATCGCGTCCGCGCGACTCGCCGCCGCGGGCCTGTCCCGCCCACCCGTGGTGGTGACCGCCGAGCAGGTCGCGAAGGGCAAACCCGACCCGGAGGGATACCTGCTGGCCGCCGAGCGACTGGGTGTGGAACCCACCCGCTGCGTCGTCCTCGAGGACGCCCCCGTCGGGTGGGACGCCGCGACGGCGGCCGGGATGAGGTGCGTCGGCGTCGGCTGGGAACTCGCCCGGTCGCGACCGGAACTGGCCGCCTGGGTCGAGGACCTGAGCCCCGTCCGCGTCACGGAGGAACCGTCCGGCCTGCGGTTGACGGGTAGGTCGCCGGCACCGGCGACCGCCGGACGGGCGGAGGACTGAGGAGGCCGTGGTGGATGACGTGGTCGACCTGCTGGTGGTGAAGGTGGGCGGGAGCCTGGTCTCGGAGAAGGCCCGGCGCGACCACCTGGACCACGACGCCCTGGCGGGGTACGCGGCGCAGATCGCGGACCTGCACGCCGCCGCCCCCGGGCGCGTGGTCCTCGTCGTGGGCGGCGGATCCATCGGGCACGGGGCCGTGCGGCACCTCGACGCCGACGACCCCCTCGCCCCGTTGCCCCTCACCCGTGCGACCTTCGACGTCAAGTGGTCGTGGGTGCGGGCGTTGCGGGACCTCGGCTCGCGGTGCTTCCCCGTCCAGGTCGCCGCCATCTGCGTGCTCGGCCCCCGGGGGCCGGAGGTCAGCTTCGGGACCGTGCGACGCCTGCTCGACCACGGCATCCTCCCGGTGCTGGCCGGTGACAGCGTGCTCTGCGCCGACGGTGCGCTGCGGGTGTTCGGCAGCGACCACGTCCCGGCCGTGGCCGTGCGTGGCACGCCGGGTCGGACGCGGGTCGCCGTGCTCACCGACGTCCCGGGAGTGCTGGCTGGCGGTCCCGGCAGCCAGGAGGTGATCCCGGAGATCACGCCGGGGTCCTCGGCCGAGGCGTTCCGGCGGATCTGGCCGGCGGCGGCGCACGACACCAGCGGATCGATGGGGGGCAAGCTGACGGCGCTCCTCGACCACGCCCGCGACGGCGCCGAGTGCTTCGTGCTTCGAGGCGATCCGACGGCGCCGGACCTGCGGTTCCTGCTCGAAGGGCGCGGCAGGTGGCCCGACGTGCCGCACACCCGGATCGTCGCCGACACCACCGGTTGAGCCGTCCCGTCAGGTGATCACCGGGCGCGGACGCGTGTCCTCCCGGGACGGGTGCGACGCCGGTGCCGACGCGGCGCGCGAAGCGGAGGCACCCCCGACGGCGAGGGGGCCGGGCCGGCCCTGGCCATCACCCGGTGGGGAAGGGCTTCTCGAAGGATCCGACGACAGCCCCGGGAAGGCGGATTGGTGGGGCACCGCCCACGGGCGACGGCACCCCACCCGAGCGGGGCGACCTCAACGGACCGCGTCCACCGCCTTCGCCGAACCCGTCGCGCGAGCCGACCGCACCGCCGTGACCACGCGGTCCACCACGGTGTCCAACGGCAGGGTGGCGTCCACCTCGACCCATCCGTGACGGGCCGACCACTCGTCCAGCAGCGACAGGATCGCGCCCTGGTGGCGCAGGAAGTTGTCCCGCCCGCAGTCGGGGTCCATGCCGCACTCGTAGGGCACCAGGTCGTGTTCCTTCCGCCGCCACGCGGCCTCGGGCTCCAACCGGAGGTAGAGCACGAGGTCCGGCACGGGCAGCCCGGCGACGACCGACTCCACCCAGCCCCGGTCCATGCCGTAGACGATCTCGCTGGCGGCGTGCTTCATCCAGTAACCGTCCAGCACACCGACGGCCTCGTCGACGGCCTCGTCGACGGCCTCGTCGACGGCCTCGTCGCCGGCCGGGGGCTGGCTCCGTTCGCCGAGCAGGGCCATGCCGATCGACCACATCAGGAACAGGAACCGGGGCGGATTGGGCATCTCGGCGACGCACAGCCGCAGGTCGGACACCGGCGGCCGGAGGAACCGGGTGGCCGGGTAGTCGGGGTTGTCGACGATGCGCCACCGTTCGACGAGCTGCGCGGGTTCACCCGCCTCGACGAGCCGGTCGACCGCCAACGAGGTCACCGTCGACTTCCCCGCGCCGTCGCTTCCCACAACCGCGATGATCATCGTTTCTCCTGCCGTCAGTTCCAGGGGGTGAGCGTGGGTGGCCCCTCCGGGCGGTCGGCGCGCAGCGAGGGCGCGTCCCGACCCGCCAGCCAGGCGGCCAGATCGGTGGCGGTCCCCGTCACGGTGACCGGGTCCCCATCGCCGTACGACCAGGTCCGCCCGCCGTCCGAGGGCACCAGTCGCACCGCGACGCCCTCGGGGAGCCGCCAGGTCATGAACTCCACCAGGTGGTCGGTGAACGCGGGCGGCCACTCGCTCGTCCGGTACCCGCAGTCGAGGTCCACGAGGTGGATCTCCACCTCACGCCACACGGCGAGGGCGGTTCCGGCGAGGTCCCCGTCCCGGTAGCGGACCGGCCGGGCCCAGTCCTGGGGGGACACCCGGTCCCAGGCCGCCAGCAGCCGCCGCAGGCCGGTCGCCAGCGTGTCCCGCACCTCCCGGTCGGTCCCTCGTGCGGCCGCCTCGATCGCGGCGTCCCTGCCCGGACGACCCGCGTCGTAGACGTCGACGAGTTCGTCGCGCAGCGCGTGCTCGGCCTGCCGTCCCATCGCCGAGGTGAGCTGGCCGAGGTGGACCAGGACGTGGGCCCGTGACCACCCGGGGAGCGCGCTCGGGGCCCGCAGGTCCGCGTCGGACCAGCCCTCGCTGAGCGCGATCAGGAGTTCGGCCCGCCGCCGCAGCCACGGGACCAGCGCCGAGGGCTCACCGTCGCGCGGGGGGTGGACCTGGCCGTCGGGCGGGGCGGGCCGGGTGGAGGGGCGTTCGGCGGACGGGCCGGTCGTGGTCATGGGTTCTCCCTGGTCGGTCGGGGATGCGGGGCGCGGGTCCTGGGGAGGGACGAGGTGGCGCGCGGTCCTCGTCGCCCCCTCGCCCCGATCCCCGTTCCCGGGGCGCCAATCTCGCACGAGCCTGGACCGGGCTCCGAGCCAGCCCGGGCTCGGCCGTCCAGAGTGGCCGGTGCGGCCATGTCCCCGTCGTCGCCGAGGAGGACCGCCCGGCGAACCGGTGCCGTTCGTCGCCGACCGCACGCCCGCGCGGCACGGTCCCCGTGGCACCGCCGGACCAGCCGGGTGGGGCGACCGACGGCGTCGCGCCCTCCGGTCGCCAGCCGTCGGCTGGGCAGGAGCGGACCGGCTGCCGCATCCGCCCCCCGGGCTCCGAGGACCAGCAGTGGATGTCGGGGACACCGGGGCCCGGGTGGCGCGTCATCCCGGGTCCGCCGGGTGGCGGGCCGGCGCGGCGGGCCGCCCCCGTCCGCGGCCGGGGGACCGCGTCGCCGAGTCCGCATCGGGCTGTCCTCCGTCGTCCGCGCCAGGGGGGTCCGCGCCATCGGAGGAGGCGGTGGGTCGGCGGCCCACCAGCAGGAGCACCGTCGCCAGCGCGCAGAAGCCCACGGCGATCAGGAACACGGCGGGGCTGTACCCCGGGACCACCAGCGGTGCGAGGATGCCGACGGTGGAACCGACCTGCACCAGCGCGGTGTACAGCGCGGCCCCGCCGCCCATGCCCGACGCCAGCGCCTCCCCCAGGATCACCAGACCGATGCTCTGGAAGCCGGCCGCGAACACCGCGTAGACCACCTGGGACAGGACCAGGACGGGGTAGCCGGCGTCGACGACGATCATGAGGAACGACGCGAGCCCGACGAGCGAGACCACGACCAGCGCGGGTCTGCTGCCGAACCGGTCGCTGGCGGCGGCGATCGGCACGAGGACCGCGAACTCCACGACGGCGGTCACCGCGAACAGCGCGGACACCCCGCTGGAACCGATCCCCGCGTCGTTGGCGTACAACGGCAGGTACACGCCCCGCAGGCTGTCGGCGGCCCGCAGCGACAACACCGCGATCGCCGCCGTCACCACCAGCGCCCGGGAGGGACGCCACCGGGCCCCGGCCGCCGCCGGACCGACCTGGTCCGCCTGCCGCTCGGGAGCCGGCCGTCCGGACAGCGGGAGCCAGGCGACGGCCACGTTGAGCAACGCCAGGCCGACCGCCACCCCCACCGGCCCCAGCAGCGGGCTGGTGGTGACCCGTTCCGCCTCGGCGGCCACCGCGAACACCCCGAGGCCGGCGACGTACCCGGCGACGTACCGGATGCGCAGGGAGCTGACCGTCCGCGCCACCGAACGCGACGAGTAGTGGTGCGCCATCGCCACGTACTGCGGGTACACCAGGCTCATCGCCATCACGGCCATGCCCGCCGGGTAGCGGGCCGCCGTCTCGGCGGTCACCGCCAGCGCGACCAGGCCCAGGGCGGAGACCCCGGCGCTGCCCGCCACCGCCCACCGGGAGGAACCGCGGCGCAGCACCCGGCCGACGGTCAGGTTCAGCACGGCGGCGGCCAGGGCGTTGAGCACGAAGAACAACGCGATCTCGCCCTTGCCCGCTCCACGGTCGGCCAGGAACAGGGGGAGGGCGACGCTCACCAGGCCGGTGAAGGTCGCGTTGGCGAGCAGCCCGATCCCCACCGCCGCCGGCAGCGCGCGCCCGACGCGGGTCCCGCGCATCAGGCCGGTCCGACGTCCAGCCGCAGCGGGAGGATCGCGGCGCCGTCCGTCTCGGCCCACCCGAGGCGTTGCCGGCGGATCCCCGCCAGCAGGACCATCCCCCGGCCCGGCCCCGGACAGCCGCCCAACCGCCGCCACGGGATCCGCACCCGCAGCACGTCCCGGCCACCGGTGCGCTCCGCCGAGCGGCCGACCGGTTCGGTGTCCGCCGGGGAGGTCAGCGAGTAGTCGTCGAACCGGAGCTCGCCGGTCGCGGCGGTGTGGAAGAACTCGAAGCGGTGGTCGCCGAAGTTCAGCGACAACGCGGTCATGTGGCCGTCGGCCGCGGCGGGGGTGGACAGCACCACCGACAGCGCCCCGTCGTCGGCCGACAGCTCACCGACGACGTCGAAGGGCCCGGTCCGGCCAGGGCGGAACACGCTGCGGTCCAGGTCGGTGGACGTCCCGGCGCCCACGCTGATCCTCGTCGGCTCCGAGGAGCGCGGCACGGCGACGGTGGAGCCCCCGATCGCCGCCAGCACCTCTTCGTGCTCCCGGGTGCGGACGACGAGCTCAGCCGGCCGCCAACCGGGGTCGACGAGGAACCCCTCCACACCGTCCCACCACAGGTCCACGGGGAAGAACCGGTCCGAGGGCGCGGGCAGGGAGCAGCCCGGGGGCACCGGGTCCCGGCCCAGCAGGTCGACGGAGAGCGCGCGGACGAAGGACACCACGTCCTCGGCGCCGAACCGCGTGACCAGCTCGGCGAACACGGCGACGTCGAACCCTGGGAGCGCGCACATGTCGGCGACGGCGGCGATCTCGTCGAGGCGCACGGTGCCCAGCGGCACCGGGAGGACCGCGCGGATGTAGTCGCCGTAGAGGTGGCACGCCTGCACCACCACCGCCGCCTCCGGGCGCAGCACGCGGGGCGCACCCGGCATCCCGGTGCCCTCCACCAGGTGGTCGACCAGGTCGCCGTGCAGGATCCGGTGTTCCCCCAACGTCTCGTGGTGCACCCACTGACCGGGGTGGGCTCGTGGGTCGCAGTCCTCCGGCGTCGTCCTGGTGCGCCACCTGGGCACCGGGTAGTAGGAGTGCACCTCGACCATGCCGTGTTCCGGAGCGACCAGTCGCGCGTACTCGTCGAGGATCTCCCGAGGGCCCTTCGGCACCAGGCCGAACCGGTCGGCCGAGGTGACGAAGCCGGCCGGGTCTGCGACGACGACGTCGAGGTCGCCGCTGTGGCGCACCGCGCGTTCCTCGCCGGTCAACGCGAGCAGGGTGAACCCCTTGAGGGGGACCATCGAGCGGGAGCGGTCCCGGCCCGCGGTGGCCTCGTCGAGGACCGTCGCCAACGCGGCCCGCCGGTCCATCGCGGCCCGGATCCCGGCCAGCCGGTCGGTGAGCGCCGAGACCAGGTCCGGTGGCACGCGCACCGACTCGACCCGCACCCGATGCAGGAACCGGGCGTCGAGCCGGTGCGCGTGCAGCGCATGGGCGAAGGCGGTCGTGTCGACGTCATCGAGGGTGGGACGCGGTACGTCCCCGCCGGCCGACCAGGCCAGCGCGTCCACGAGGGAATTCCCGGAGCTCACCGTCGCAGCGTTCCCCGGCGGGGCGGACGCGGTCAATTGGTGCGGTGAGGTGTTGGAGAATCGCTCAATGTTCGTGGAGCCCGACTACAGCGACGCGGCGTAGAGTTCCTCGACCAGGGTGGCGTCGGGCCGGTCGATCGGATCGTTGGCCAGGTTTCCCGAAACCCCCGAGACGAGGGAGTCCAGATCGGATTTCCGGAATCCGTGGTCGGTGAGCCGGGACGAGATACCGATTCTCCTGGTGAGTTCGCCGACGGCGTCGGGAACCGAATCCGCCGCCACGAACCGGGCCAACCGGTCGAACCGTTCCGGGGCGTGCGAATAGGCGCGTTCCATCCAGGCCGGGTACACGCAGGCCAGTCCTCGGCCGTGCGAGATGTCCACCCGGGGCACCGCCCCCATGCCCTGTTGCAGCCGGTGCGGCAGGCAGGTGCTCGCCGTGGCGACGTTGCACCCGCCGAGCAGCGAGGCCAACGCGAGCCCCTCCCGCACCTCCGGGCCGGTCTCACCGGCCACCGCCCTCGGCAGGTGTTCGGTGATCAGCTCCACCGCCGCCTCGGCGAACCGGTCACTGATCGGGTTGGCCCGGCGGGCGACGTAGCTCTCCACCGCGTGGGCGAGGGCGTCGAACCCGGAGTCGGCCACGACGGCGGTGGGGGCGCTGACGAGGAGGTCGGGGTCGACGATCGCGGAGACGGGGAAGAGGTCGTCGCCCCGGACACCCGACCGGAAGGAGACGGCCTCGTCGGTGATGATCGCGCCCTTGGTCACCTCGGAACCGCTGCCGGCGGTCGTGGGGACCGCCACCACGGGCAGGCTCCCCGGGGTCCTGGGCAGCACCGACCCGATCAGCGGGCGGACCGAGGTGTGCGGGACGGTGACCGCCGCGGCCTTCGCCGCGTCCAACGCGCTGCCCCCACCGAGACCGACGACCACCTCGCACTTCTCCCGCCTGGCCAGCCGCGCCGCCGCGTCCACCTCCGCCGCCAGGGGGTTGGGGGAGACCCCGTCGAACAGCACCACCGACACCCCGGCCGAGGTGAGGCTGTGCAGGGCGCGGTCCAGCACCCCGTGTCGGCGCATGGCCGTCCGGCCGCACACCAGCAGGGCCTGGC
Source organism: Actinoalloteichus sp. AHMU CJ021 (assembly GCF_002895405.1). Classification (NCBI taxonomy): domain Bacteria; kingdom Bacillati; phylum Actinomycetota; class Actinomycetes; order Pseudonocardiales; family Pseudonocardiaceae; genus Actinoalloteichus; species Actinoalloteichus sp. AHMU CJ021. The sequence goes on from NZ_CP025990.1 coordinate 5,470,570, forward strand.
GGCCGTGCGCCGAAGTGATCTCCCCCAGTTCGGCCAACCGGCCCCTGCCGAAGGCCACGGAGGTCGGCACCAGGTGGTCGAAGGTCAGCATCTCATCTCCCGTCGTCGTCGTCCCGCAGCGCGTCGAGCACCGCGCAACCGCCCTCGGCCAGGTACCGCAGCGCCGAGCCGCCGCCCGTCGACGTCGGCCCGGACCAGGGGAGCTCGGCCACCGTGTCCCCGCCCAGCAGCACCACGTCGTCCCGAGCTCCGGCGAGCCGGGTCAACACCTGGTCGCTGGCCCGCCGGTGCCCGGCCCGGTAGGCGCTGGGGGGACCCGCGACCACCGCGCGCCCCCCGCCCCCCACGAGCCGGTCCAGGGCGGCGAGCGCCCAGGGCAGCACCGTGAAGTCGACGACGGCGTACCCCGGGGGCACGCCGTCGGCCGGGCGGCGCGGGTCGAGCCGCAGCCAGCGGGCTTCGCCGTACCCCCCGGAACCGTCGGGCCGGGCCACCGCGACCTCCTCGGGCAGGTGCAGAGCGTCGGGGGCGGCCGCCGCCAACACCTCGGCGGCGACCTCCACCGCACGGGCGGGGGAGTCGCCGAGCACCGACTCGGCCACCGGGTGGCCCCGCGCGGCCAGCAGGCAGTTCAGCACGGCCCCGCCGGGGATGACCAGGTCGTAGGCGCTGCCCAGCCGGCGGAGGCCGACCTCCACCTTCTCCTGCTTGCGCCCGCCCACGACGGCCACCGAGAACCGGGTGGGATCGCGGCCAGCCCACGGTCCGAGCAGCGTGAGCTCCCGGACCAGGCTGTCGGCGGCCCAGCCGGGCAGCAGACCGAGGAGGCCGGTGGTGGAGGCGTGGCGGCGGTGCGCCTTGGAGAACCCACCCATCGCCACCCGCTCCCCGAGCGCGGCGAACTCCACGGCCAGGTCCGGGTCGTTCCGCTCCTCGCCGGCGTGCAGCCGCGTGTTGCCGAAGAGCGCGATCTCCCCGTCCCGGAGCGCCGCGGCCGCCGCCCGCGCCTCGGGGCCGGTCGACCAGGGCAGGTACCGCACCGGGCAGCCCAACCGGCCGCCCAGGTAGGTGGCGAGGTCACCGAGGTGCCGGGCGCTGCCGTCCGCGTGCCGGCCCTGGTGGGTCAGCAGGGCGACCCGGGCGCCGGCCCCGCTCAGCCGAGCCAGGTCCGCCAGTTCGGTGTCGACCCGGCCCAGGCCGCCCGGCCCGTCGGCGACGTTGAAACCGGCTGAGAAGATCCACCGTTGACCGGCGGCGAGCGGTTCGTCCGCCAGCAGGCGCACCCCGGCGAGCCCCGGTGGGATCGCGGAGGCCCCCGAGGTCACGGCGCGTACGCCCGGAGCCCGGTGGTGTCCGGCAGCCCCACCATCACGTTCATGTTCTGCACGGCGGACCCCGCCGCCCCCTTGCCCAGGTTGTCGATCACCGACACCACCTTGATCACCGACCGCGCCGGGTCGTGGTCGACGCCGAGGTGGCAGTAGTTGGTGCCGACCACGTTGGACAACCTCGGGTAGGCGCCGTACTCCTTGGCGTTGGCGCCTCCCCGCTTCTCCAGGTCGTTGACCAGCACGAAGTGTTCCCCGGAGTGGTCGGAGCCGTACCGGCCCAGGTACCGCGCGGTCAGCGCCTCCCGGCTCAGCCCGTCGCGGTGCTCGGGTGGGACGAGGACGGTGATCTGGGCCAGGATGCCGCGCGCGAAGGCGCCGTGCGCCGTGCTCATGACCACGTCGACCGGTCCACCCGCCAGGCGCCCCAGGTGGAGCTCGAGCTCCCCGCTGTGCCGGTGGCCCTCCAGGCTGTAGGGCAGCATCGACCCGAACACCTCGGCGTGGTGCAGGTCCCGGGTGGGTTTGGCGCTCGCCCCGGTGGTCCCGTTGACCGCGTGGACGTGGACGGAGCCGGCGGACCCGAGCAGTCCCTCCTCGGCCAGGGGCAGCAACCCCAGCAGCACCGAGATGACGTAGCACCCCGGGTTCGCCACCAGGCGGGCCTCGGGGAGGCGGTCGCGAACCAGTTCCGTCACCCCGAACACCGCCTCGGGCAGCAGCTCCGGGCTGCTGTGCGGGCGGGCGTAGATCCGTTCGTACAGCGCCGGGTCCGGGAACCGGAAGTCGGCGCTGAGGTCGACGACTCGGGTACCCCGGCGCAGCAGTTCGGGTGCCATCCCCATCGCCTCGCCCGCCGGGACGCAGAGGAACACGACGTCCAGCGCACCGGCCCGTTCGACCAGGGCGTCGAGGTGGACGAACTCCAACCCGCTGCCCAGCAGGTTCGGGTGGACGGCCGCGAACGACCGCGTGGTGTCCCTGGCGGCGGGGACGATCTCACCGACCTCGGGGTGGCCCAGCAGCAGCCGGCACAGTTCCCGTCCCGCCCAGCCGGTGGCCCCGACGACCCCGACCCGCAGCCTGCCTGTCACCGCGACATCACCCTTCCCTCGTCCCTGTCCTGATCACGACCTTGCCGACGGTCCCGTCCGCCCGGTCCGCCAACGCGAACGCCTCCGCCGCCTCCGCCAGCTCGACGGTGTGGGTGACCAGTGCGCGGGGATCGACCAGTCCCCGCTCCACCCAACCGATGACCTCGGCGAAGTCCTCGGGCGTGGACAGCGCGGACCCGGTCACGGTGAGTTCCCGGCGGACGAGCGCGTTGGCGTCGACCGCCGCCGGGCCGGGGAAGTAGCTCACCACCACGACCTGCCCACCCGGCCTGGTCATCGCCGCGGCCTGGTCCAGCACTCCCGGGTGGCCGGAGGCGACGAAGGTGACACCGGCCGGGCCGGCGCGTTCCGCTACGGCCGCCTGGTCCTCCTCGGCCGCGTCCACGTAGCGGTCCGCGCCCACCGCCCGCGCGAGCCGTCCCTTGGCGGGGCCCAGGTCCACGCAGGTCACCGTCGCCCGCCACGACCGGCGCACGGCCAGCACGCAGGCCAGGCCGATCGACCCGGAGCCCAGGACCGCCACCGACGGGTCGGGACGCGCGAGACCGACCGCGTGCCGGCCGATCGTCAGCGGCTCGACCAGGGCGCCCGCCACCGGGTCGACGTGCTCGGCGAGCCGGAAGGTCATGTTCTCCCGCAGCACGACGTACTCGGCGAGGGAACCCTCCCAGCCCCGGTGGCTCAGGTTCGCGCGGTCGGAACACAGGTGCGCCGCCCCGCCCCGGCACGCCGCGCACCGGTCGCACGGGGAGAAGGCGGCGGAACAGACCAGATCCCCCGGGGCGAAGCCGGTCACCTGGGCACCGACCTGTTCGACCACCCCGCAGAGCTCGTGCCCGAGCACGACGGGGGCGGTCTTGTAGGGGTGCGTGCCCCGGTAGGCGGCGAGGTCGGAGCCGCACACACCGCTGGCGAGCACGCGGACCAACAGCTCCGCCGGGCCCATCGCCGGGATAGGGACCCTGCGGTTGCGGATGCTCCGCACCCCGTCGAGCACGGCGGCCCTCATGGTCGCCGTGGTCACCCGGGGACCCCGCCGCCCGCGGTGACGGCCGCCCCGGCCGGCAACGCCCCGGGCGCTGTTCCCCCGAACTCCTCGGTGGCCAGTTCCACCACCCGCTGACCGATGCGTTCCTGGGTGTCCACCGTCATCGCCCCGATGTGCGGGGTGATGACCACGTTGTCCAGTTCCCGCAGGAGCGTGCGGCCCTCACCGGCGGGCACGTCGGTCGCCGCGCCCGCGAGGCGGCCCGCCCGCAGGGCGTCGACGAGGTGGTCCTCGTCCACCACCCCGGCCCGCGCCACGTTGACGAGCACGGCGTCCCGGCGCATCATCGCCAGCTCCGCCGCCCCGATCAGCCCCCGGGTGTCCTCGGTCAGGGGCAGGGCGAGGCAGACCACGTCCGAGGTGGCCAGCAGCTCGGGCAGTTCGGTGAGGACCACGCCCAGCTCGGCCAGCTCGGCGGCCCGACGCGGACCGGGGCGGCCGACCGTCCCCAGCCGCCGCATGCCGAAACCCGCCCCGATGCGGGCGATCCGGGACCCGATGGCGCCGACCCCGACGATGCCGAGCGTCCGCCCACCCAGCTCCACCCCGAGCAGGTCGTCCTTGCGCCACGCGCCACCCCTGACCTGCCGGTCGGCCAGGGCCACCCGCCGCACCACCCCCAGCAGCAGGCCGAAGGCCAGCTCGGCGACCGCCTGCGCCGAGGCGTTCGGGATGTTGACCACCCGGACACCGGCGAGTTCCGCGGCGACCATGTCGATGTTGTCGGTCCCGACCCCGGCGCGGATCACCAGGCGCAGCGACGGCGCCGCGGCGAAGACGGCGGCCGGGAGCCGGACGCCGCTGCGGAGGACGACGACGTGGGCGTCGCCGACCAGTTCCCGCAGCACGTCGGGTTCGGGTCGCAGGCGGACGACGACGGTGAAGTCCTCCCGGAGCCGTCGGATCGCGCTGTCCGCGATCGGGTCGAGCACGAGGACGGTGGGGCGGGGCCCACCACCGCCGTGGTCGTCGGGAGCTGTGGGCACGGTCATGGTGGCCTCCCCTCAGACGCGGTACGCGCGCCGTTCGGCCTCGTCGATCTCGGAGTACTCCATCAACTCGAACACCTCCGCGAGGGAGGCCAGCTCGCTCTCGGTGCGGTGCACGCTCTGCTTGGCGAAGATCTCCCGGCACACGCGGCGCATGGCGCTGACCGCCGCCCGCATGCTGTGGTTGGCCCAGATCACCGCCGACACGCCGGCGGCCTGGAACTCCGATGACGGCGTGCTCGCGTAGGTCGTCGGCGCGATGACCAGCGGGAGGCGCTCCCCCCACTCACGGCAGAAGTCCAGGATCTCGGTGGCGTCGGACCGCCGGGAGTGGATGAAGATCGCGTCGGCACCCGCCTCGTGGTAGGCGTGGGCCCGGTCGAGGGCCTCCGGCAGACCCCGGCCGGCGATCAACGCCTCCACCCGCGCCACCAGCACGAAGTCCGAACTCCGCTGGGAGTCCTTGCAGGCCCGGATCTTCGCCGTGAAGTCGCTGACCTCGGCGAGGGTGTGGGAGTCGCCGACGAAGGAGTTCATCTTGGGGAAGATCTTGTCCTCGAGGCACACCCCGGCGACGCCGAGGCGTTCGGCCTTGGCCACGAACCGCCTGGCGGTGTTGAAGTTGCCGTAGCCGGTGTCGCCGTCCACGACGATCGGGACGGTCGTCGCCTCCACCATCGCCTCCACCACGCCGAGCAGCTGCGACCAGGACGCCTCGTCGCTGTCCCGCACCCCCAGCGCCGTGGACATCGACAGGCCCGACGCCCAGATGGCCTGGAAACCCTCGACCTCCGCGATTCTCGCGGAGAGCCCGTCGTGGGCTTCCATGAGATACGTCAGTTCCTTTTCCCGAATCATCGTCCGCAGTCGCGAAGCGCGACTCGACGTCCCGGTGTCCGTTCCGTTTTCCCGCACGCTCGTCATAGTCCTTCTCGCAGCCGCCGTCACGACGGCACCGGGTGGCGCCGACGCCGTACTCGTCTGATTCCGATTTCCGTCAACGGGATCGAGAAGGAATGTATGCCAGCTCGGTGGTTGGTGGATCAACATCTCGCGGAACGGTTTAGAAGGAGGTCCAACAGGTGTGGTGATCCCACGACGCGCGCTGGCAGAGTGGCCCTGCCGTCGAAGGGCGCCCAGTTCCCGACGGCGATCACCCCCCGGGAGTTCCGAACGGCCCACACCGGGACACGTCGCCCGCACGGAGGAAACCGATGACCGTCCGCGCCACCGAGACCCCGGCCACCGCGGCCACCGCCAGGACCACCCCGCCGCCGCACCAGGTGTTGCTGAACCCCGGCCCGGTCAACGTCCACGACCGGGTGCGCGCGGCCCTGGCCTACCCCGACGTCTGCCATCGGGAGCCGGAGGCCGCGGAGCTGCTCGACGCCGTGCGGGCCAAGGCCACGGCGGTCTGCGGCGGGGACGAACGCCACACCAGCGTCCTGCTCGCGGGTTCCGGGACGGCCGCGCTCGAAGCGGTCATCTCCTCGGTGGTACCCGAGGGCGGAACCCTGCTCGTCCCGCACAACGGGCACTACGCCGAGCGGGTCGCCAGCATCGCCGAGGCGCACCGGATCCCCGTGCGGCGGCTCGAGTTCGGCTGGGGCCAGCCGATCGACCTGGCCGCCGTCGACGCCGCCCTGGCCGAGGACGCCACGATCAGCCACGTCGGACTGGTCCACCACGAGACCAGCACCGGGATGCTGAACCCGCTGGCCGAACTGGGGGAGATCGTCGCCCGCCACGACCGGTCCCTGATCGTCGACGCCATCAGCACCCTGGGCGCGGAACCGCTCGACGTGGTCGCCGACCACGTCGACTGGTGCGTCGGGACGGCCAACAAGTGCCTGGAAGGGCTGCCGGGCACCAGCTTCGTGTGCGCCCCCCGGTCGTCGCTCGACGGGCTGTCCGAGGTGCGCCCCCGCACCTACTACCTGGACCTGCGCGCCCACCACGTCGCGCAGGACCGGGACCGGGCGCCGCTGTTCACCCCGGCCGTCCAGGCGCTGTACGCCTTGGACGTCGCCCTGGACCTGACCCTGGAGGAAACGGTCGCCGTGCGGTCCCGGCGCTACCGGGAGCGCGCCGACCGGGTGCGGACGCACCTCGCCCGCCACGGGTTCGAACCCCTCGTGCCCGACGGGCACCGCGCCAGCTCGGTCACCGTCTTCCGGCTGCCCGACGGCGTCGAGTACCAGCACCTGCACGACCGGCTCAAGGCCGACGGCTTCGTCATCTACGGCTGCCCGCCGCGCCTGGGGCGCGTCTGCCGCATCGCGACCATGGGGCAGCTCACCACCGACCAGATCAGCGCGTTCCTCGCCGCCTTCGACGCGGCCCTGGACGCGCCGCACCCGACCGGCGCCGCGACGCCGTCGACGTCGCGCGCCTGAGCGGACGTCTCGAACAAGGAGGACGCGACATGCGCAAGGTCCGACTCGCGGTGGTCGGTGCGGGACCCACCTGCACCTACGTGGTGGAACGGCTCGCCGCCACCCTCCCCGACCTGGCCGACGAGCTGGCGCTCGACATCCACGTCTTCGACCGGGGTGGGCGGTTCGGGGCGGGAGCCGTGCACAGCGACACCCAGCCGGAGACGAGCTTCCTGAACCGCATCGTCGGCCAGGTCGCCTTCGCCGCGGACGAGAGCGTGCTCGACGCGGGACCCCTGCTGGAGCCGAGCCTGCGGCCCACGCTGTACGAGTGGTGCCGGCGCCGCTTCGACGAGACCGGGGACCCCGTGTTCGACGTGACGAAGGAGGACTGGCCCAAGCGGTACGTCCACGGCCTCGCCCTGCGTGAGGTCTTCGGCTGGTATGTCGACATCCTGCGGGCACAGCCCCACGTGGACGTGCACCTCCACCAGGCGGAGGTGCTCGACGTCACCGAGCGGGGCGAGCGGCTGGAGGTCGAGGTCCGCGCCGTCGACGACGACGGGGGTCCCGGCTCCTCCGAGGTGGTCACCGTCGACTCGGTGCTCTTCCTGACCGGCCACTCCTGGAACGACGCCTCCCGCATCGCCCGGCTGCGACCGCTGCTGCGGTTCGCCGAGGACCACGACGTCGAACTCGTCCCCACCGCCTACCCGCTGGAGGACACCCTCACCGAGCGGGTCGCGCCGCCGGGCAGCGCGGTCGGCTGCGCGGGAATGGGGTTGACCACGATCGACGTCATCCTCTGGCTGACGGAGGGCAGGGGCGGGCGCTTCGACAGGACCGAGGGGCGCCTCACCTACCAGCCCTCCGGGAGGGAACCCGCGACGATCGTCCCGGTCAGCGAGGCCGGGCTGTTCACCTTCGCCCGGCCCTACAACGCCAAGCAGGTCGACCTGGAGCGGTTCGAGCACCGAGGCGTCTTCCTCACCGAGTCCGCCGTCGACCGGCTCCGGGCCAGCGTCGGCCGTCCCACCTCGGTGGGCCTGACGGGAGCGCAGCGGCAGCTCGACTTCACCGAACACCTCTTCCCGCTGGTGCTGCTGGAGATGGCGCACCTGTACTACGTGACCCTGCTCGGTCCCGACGTCGGTCGTCGCCTCGCCGAGGCCGTCGGACCGACAGTGGACACCGCCCTGGACAACCCGGCCGGACCGCGCACCCCGGAAGCGCTGTTGGACCCGGTCTCCTCCGTCCTCGGGGCGGCGGTGACGCTCATCGACGGGGTGCTCCAGGGGACGGTGCCGCACGTGGAGGCGCGCGCCGCCACCGACGGCTGGTCCCTCGACGCGGCCCTGTCCCGTTTCCTCGAGGTCACGGTGGGACCGGTGGCCCGGGACGCCCTGCTGGCCAGGGTGGACGACCCGGCCGGCCTGGCCGAGGAGTTCGCTCGGGCCCGCCGGCCGTGGGGTCACCAGCCGCTGCTGTCGGACAACCTCTTCGACTGGCGGTCGACCATCTCCCCGGTGCCGCCGGCGGACCGCACCTCGCCGGAGCGCTACCAGGCGGCCGTGGTGGAGTTCATGCGCCGCGACCACCTGTGGGCGGAGCAGGACAACCTGACCAACCCGGCGAAGGCCGCGGCGGACGGGGTGTGGCGCGACCTGCGGCCGGTGCTGGGGTACGCCGTCGACTACGGTGGTCTGACCGCCGCCTCCCACCGCGAGTTCCTCACCGTCTACATGCGGCACCACAACCGGCTGGCCAACGGCGCGGCCCTCGAGGTGATGGAGAAGATCCTCGCACTGGTCGAGTGCGGGATCGTGGACGTCTCGGTCGGCCCGGACGTGACGGTCGCGGGAGGGCCCGGCGGCCGGTTCCAGGTGAACGGCCCCCACACGGGCGCGGTCCGCGAACTCGACGTCCTGGTCGACGCCCGGGTGCACTCCTTCGACCCGGAACTGGACACCGCACCGCTGTACCGGCGGCTCCTCGACCGGGGGCTGGTGAGGAAGTGGCGCAACCCCGCCGAGGATGGGGACCACTTCGAACCGGGCGGTCTCGACCTCACCGTCGACTTCCACCCGGTGCGACGGGACGGGACGGTCGACCGGCGGTTGACGTTCCTCGGGCCACCCAGCGAAGGCGTCATGTTCTTCCAGCTCGGCGCGCTGCGCCCGCATCACAACCACCACGTGATGCGGGACGTGCTGACCTGGCTGCGGGAGTTCCTGCCCCGGGGTGGCGCACCCGTGGCCGAGGAGGACGTCGCGACACCGGTCGGCTGACCCAGTGCTGGCGGGCCCGCGTCCTCCGCCGGGGGCGGGCCGGGGCGGCCTGGTTGACCTTCCGGCCCCGCCAAGCCGGAGCGCGGGGCGGGGTCCGGAGTGCCGGCGGCCCCGAGGTGGGGTCGCCGATGGTCACGGCGAGGAGGAACGAGCGGGGGAGCGGTTCCCCGCCGCGCGGGGGCGCTGGCCGAGGCGGGCGCTCCGGGGCGGTCGGGTCCGCTCCCCTCGGCGGCGTCCGCGATGTCCTCCGTCGGGTGCGGCCCGGGGGTGGACGCACGCCGTGGCCGGTCCGGTGCGGCGCACCCGGCGGATCAGGCGGGGTCCGCCATCCCAGAGACGCCGGACCTCCCCTCCCCGGGCGGGTGGGTGGTCGATGTCGACGGCGAGCACGAGAGCCTGGCCGAGGGGCAAGCCATCGGGCAGTGGCGGATCGCCCCGGCCGGGCGCGTGGCGGTCGGGGAACGCCCTGGGCGGAGCCGCCGACGTTCCTCGGGGCGTCCTCGTCCCGCATGCCCGGCACGGGCGTCGCGCGAGGTCGGGCATCGGGAGGGGGAGCGAGCCGACCGCCGACCGCACGGCGAGCGCGGGGCGCCGGGTGGGAGCCGTGGGGACTCCCACCCGGCGCCACTCGGGTGCTGGCCGACGACTCGGGCGGGGCTGGGCTCAGTGCACCAGGACGCTGTTCGCCGGGAAGTCCACCGACGACAGGCTCGACCCGCCGCGGACGGGGAGCTGGGCCCCGGTGCAGTCGGTGCCCTCGAACAGGACCGCCTGCCGGCCGTGCGTGTTGACGGCCGACCGGATGCGATCCCCCCACCCGTGCTCGACCAGGTCCACGCACGCGCCCGCGTCCGTGTTCCACGCCATCGCCGTGAACCGGGTCCCCTGGAAGCCCGTCTCGTCCCAGGCGCAGAACGTCCCGCTGAACTCGCAGGCTCCGGTGGTGCTCGAAACCACGGCCGTCGGAGTGCCCCCGGGCGCGGCGGCGGCCACCCCGGACGCGACGGCCGAACCCACGACGACCGTGGCGACACCGATCGCGGTGGTCAACGACCTTCTCGCGGACTTCCTCACGAAACACCTCCACACGAAAGGGGTAGAAAAGGAAACGGGACCACCGGTGGTTCCTCGTCGAGGACGGAACCATTGTCCGGCGGAAATCCCCTGCCCAAAACCTAGGAAAACCGGGGAGGTGGAACAAGTGATTCGATTACCCCTTAGAGGGGCGACTAGTGGTCGTGAATTCCGGATGACGGGGAGGTGTCCTCCTCCCGTGCCCGGTCCGCGCTGGGCCGCGCCCGCTCCGGGGCCGGGACGCGGGGGCGACCCGGTGGTGGCGTGGCTGACGCGTCCGTCCGCCGGGCCGTGGGACTGGTCACCCCGCAGCGGAACCCGGCGGCCCGCGCGGCGGTCGATGACGCGACAGAGGCGTCGGGCGAGGGGCCAGGCAGGTCCGGACGGCCGGCGACGAGGTCACCTCCGAGGAGGTGACCTCAGGACCTGCCCGTTCCCGCCGCTGTCCCGCCCGCGCGTCAGGGCTGGAGGCGGCGGTGCGACCACCCGCCGTTCTCCCGGGAGTAGGAGAGGCGGCGGTGCAACCTGCTCGCCTTCCCCTGCCAGAACTCGATCTCGGTGGGCAGGAGGCGGTAGCCACCCCACCCCGCCGGCCGGGGCAGCGCGTTACCGGCCTCGATCAGCTCCTGGGCCCGGGTGTGCAGCTCGCCCTCCGCCGCCAGCGGAGCGCTCTGCGCGGACACGACCGTGGTGGCCTGCGCCGCGAGCGGCCGTTCCGCGAACAGCTCGTCGGACCGCGCGGCCGGGAGGGCCTCGACCGGACCCGCCAGCGTGATCTGCTGGAGGGACTCCCGCCAGTAGAAGTTCATCGACGCCCACGGCTGGACGGCGAGATCCCGCCCCTTCCTGCTGCCGGTGTGGCTGGTGAACACCAGGCCACCGTCGACGACCTCCTTGATGAGGACCACCCTGCTCGACGGGCGTCCCGCAGCGTCGACCGTGGCCAGTGACACGGCGAGCGGTTCCCGAACCCGGTACTCCTCGGCCAGCGCGATCCACCGGCGCAACAGGACGAACGGATCCGCTGGCGGTACGTCGAACTCGGGGAGGACGAGGCTCTCGTCGCCGCTCAGGGTGTTCGCGGGGCGGGACTCCTCGACCCGGCCCGCCTGGGTGGTGTCACTCACCGATCGCCTCCCGCACTCGTCGCACCGGCACCCGGTGCGTTTCCCGAATCCGCATGATCGCACGAGCGGGTGATGCGGGGAAAAGGGGCGGGTGCCGTCGGGAGTGGGCGCCAGAATGGTTCGCGGAAACACTTCCGGTCGGGTCGGACGGCGGTTCCGGGGAATCGGGTGCTCAGCGGCCGCCCCCGGGTGGTGGTGGCCGAACGGGGTTCCGGAGGGTGCCGCCGCGGCACTCGGGGTATCCCGTCGAACCGCCTTAGAAATTCCTCCAAAAAAGAGCAACGGAATCCGCCTACCATTCGGGAGGCGGCGCCCGCTGGTCCTCGGCGGGACTCGGCCGCCACGACTCCGACCACCGCCCCTCCCGCCGCTCGTCGGACGGAGGGGCGCCGCTCCTCGTCCCGCCCCCGGCCCGGCCGCCCGCTCACCCGAGCGGTCGACCTCCGGGCCGGGGCGCCGACGACGGGCGGACCGCGACCTGGGAGGCCGAGACCACGGTTTCCCGGCCACGACAACGCCACTCCGGAGAACGGGAGATCGACTGTGCGCGAGAAGACCCAGGTGCTGGTGATCGGCGGTGGACCCGCCGGATCGACGACGGCGACCCTGCTCGCCCGGGAGGGCGTGGAGGTGACCGTGCTCGAGCGCGAACGCTTCCCGCGCTACCACATCGGCGAGTCACTCCCGGTGTCGGTGCTCAGGATCCTCGACCTGCTCGGCGCTCGGGAGAAGGTGGACGCGGCCGGTTTCGTCCGCAAGCACGGCTCCTACTTCGAGTGGGGGGACGAGAAGTGGGACCTCCCCTTCAGCCACCTCGACGGCATCGACAAGTACAGCTGGCAGGTGGAGCGTTCGGAGTTCGACAAGATCCTCCTCGACCACTCGCGCAGCGTGGGGGCACGCGTCATCGAGGAGGCCTCCGTCCGGGATGTCCAGTTCGACGGCGACCGGGCCGTCGCCGCCCGCTACCGGGTGGGTGGCGAGGAGCGGCACGTCGACTTCGACTTCGTCGTCGACGCCTCGGGCCGCGCCGGCGTGCTGTCCCGGCAGCGGTTCAGGAACCGTCGCTTCCACGAGGTCTTCAAGAACATCGGCGTGTGGTCCTACTGGAAGGGCGCCAAGGACCTCGGGCGCGGCCCGAGGGGCGCGGTGGCGGTGTGCTCGGCGCCGGGCGGCTGGTTCTGGCTGATCCCGCTCAGCGGAGGCGTCCTCAACGTCGGCTACGTGTCCGCGAAGACCTGGTTCGACGACCAACGCGCCCGGCACCCCGACCTGAGGTCGCTCTACCTCGCCGCCGTCGAGCAGTGCCCGTTGGCGGTGGAGGTGTTGGCGGGCGCCGAGATGGGGGAGGAGATCAAGGTCGAGACGGACTACTCCTACGTCGCCGACAGCTTCTGCGGGCCCGGGTACCTGCTGGCCGGGGACGCCGCCTGCTTCCTGGACCCGCTGCTGTCCACCGGCGTCCACCTCGCCAACTTCAGCGGCCTCGTCGGCGCGGCCAGCATCGGCAGCGTGCTGCGCGGTGAGGTCGCCGAACCCGACGCCCTGCGCTTCTACGAACAGGTCTACCGCCACTCCTACCAGCGGCTCCTCGTTCTGGTGTCCCTCTTCTACGAGGCGCATCGGGCCAGCGACGACCATTTCTACAACGCCCAGACCCTCACCCGGGCCGAACGCAACGGTCTGCGGCTGCACGACGCCTTCCTCAACATCGTCGCCGGGGTCGAGGACCTGGCCGACGCGAGTTCCGACCAGGCCTACGAGTTCATCGCCAACCGGTTCACCGGACGCGACGGTGGGTCGGCGAACCCGCTGACCCACCACAACACGTCCAAGGACAACCCGCCGATGGCCCCCGACGAGGCGGTCGCCGGTCTCTACCTGGTCCAGGAGCCCCGCCTGGGTCTCCGGCCCGCGAACCTCCCCGTCGGGACGTCCACCGCCCGCTGAACGGGCCGAGGAGGGGGCACGCTCGGCCCTCAGCCCAGAACCCGGAAGTGGGTGGTGAGGTGCCGGCCGGTGAGCAGGTGGAGGGCGAGCGCCGGAGGCGCCTCCGAGGTCACCACCGCGTCGTCCCCGGGCCGGGACTCGAAGGGGAGCACCAGGGTGGACGCCACGCCGGGTCCGAGCAGCACCGGCACTCCCGCGACGGTGCTCGCCCCAGCCGTGTGAGCGTGCCCGACCAGCACCGCGACGACGGCGGGATGCCGGGACAGGACCTCACCGAAGGGTGCGGAGTCCGCGAGGGCCACGCCGTCCACGAAGGGGTGGCCCACCGGGACCGGCGGGTGGTGTGTCGCGACCACCGTGGGTGTCGCGCCGGCCCCCGGGTCCGCCAACGTGCGGTCCAGCCAGGACAGCCCCTCGGCGCCGAGCGCCCCGCCCACCTCGCCCGGCACGGTCGTGTCCAGCAGCACGAACCGGACCCCGCCGAGGACGACGCACCGGTGCGGCGAGTCGGACGAGGCCCCCGCCTCGTCGCCCAGCGCGGCGGACAGGGCCGAGGGGTCGTCGTGGTTGCCGGGCAGCGCCAACACGGGGGCGGTACCGGCGAACAGGGCCAGGACCTCCTCGTAGTCCTCCCGGCGGCCGGAGTCCACGATGTCCCCGCACAGCAGGACCACGTCGACCGGCCGGGTGAGGCCCCGCAGGTAGCGGGTGACCCGGGCGACCCGCTCCGCGCGTTCCGCGCTCCCGTCGACGTGCGGATCGCTGACATGGGCGATGACGAACACGGGTCCTCCTCGCTGTTCCACCCCGCGCCACACGGGAGAGGCCCAGCAGGACCAGCACCCACCTGACCCGGGCGTCCTGCCACGGACGGTACGCGGCGCCGCGCGCGGCGGACCAGGACCGGACGCCCCAGGAGGTCGGATGTGGACGATCCTCTCAACCCCCGGCGGCACCAGGTCCGGACCGGGCGTCCGGAGCCCGCGTTCCGCGTCCTCGCGGGGAGAGCCCGGAGCCGGCGCGTGGGTGGATCCGTCACGACTCCGCCGGTCCCGTGGCGAGCGCACGCCGTCCGCGGTGGGCGAACACCTCGGCCCACCCACCCCGACGGGCGGTCCGCCGCGTCCGGAGCCGACCGCACGACGAGCGCCCGGGAACTGTGCCGGGAAACGAGGGGGACGCGACCTCCGCCGTCCTGCTCCCGGGGCTGCGCGGGCGTCGGGAGCAGCAGCGCGCACCGGCCATCCGGAGGGACTTCGGCGCCGGGCACGTGCTCCCTCCCGCACCCCCCGGCGGAGCCCTGACGGCGCGGCGGACACCCCTCGACGTCCGCCGGACCGCGCCCGGATCAGCCAGCCCCGCCCTCCTCCCGCTCCCGGTGCAGGCGGTCGCGTGCCAGCGTGGCCAGGAACAGTGCCTGGTCGGCGAGGACCCCGTCGTCGAACACCGCGCGCGGGGAGTGGTTGCTCGCCGGCCGCCCACCGGGATCGGCCGGCGCGGCCCCCAGGAACCCGTAGGAGCCCGGGACCCGGCCCAGCACCCGGGAGAAGTCCTCCGAGCCCGTCAGCGGGTTGTCGAGGTGCCGGTACCGGTCCGCCCCGAAGAGACCGACCGCCGTCCGCGCGTAGAACTCGGCCTCACCGGCGTCGTTGACCGTCGCGGGCAGGACCTCCTCGAAGGTGACGTCGGCGGTCAGACCGTGCCCGACGGCGATGCTCCTGACCAGCTCGGGCAGCTCCCTGCCCAGCCGCGCGGCATTGTCGGCGCTGAACCAGCGGACACCGGCCCGCAGCCGGGCCGAGTCGGGGATGATGTTGGGCGCGGTACCGCCGTGGAACTCCCCGACGGTCACCACGACCGGGTCGAACACGTCGAACCGGCGGGTGACGAGGGTCTGGAGCGCCGTGACGACCTCGGCTCCGACCTGGATCGGATCCAGGGCGTGGTGCGGGCGGGAAGCGTGCCCGCCGCTGCCCCGGACCGTGACGTCCAACCGGCCGAACGCCGCCATCATCGGCCCCGGCCGGCTCGTCAGCACCCCGCGCGGCATGTCGGCCGCCACGTGCACCCCGTAGGCCGCCACCGGTTCCGCGCCGGCGGCGGTCAGCACACCCTCGTCGAGCATGACGCCCGCGCCGTCGTAGCCCTCCTCGCCCGGCTGGAACATGAACACGACCGTCCCGGGGAGGGAATCCCGGACCCCGGCGAGCAGCCGGGCCGCGCCGACCAGTGCGGCCGTGTGCAGGTCGTGGCCGCAGGCGTGCATCGCCCCGTTGGTCGAGGCGAAGGTCAGCCCGGTCAGCTCGTCCAGCGGAAGCGCGTCCATGTCGCCGCGCAGCAGGACCACCGGACCGGGACGGCCGCCACGCAGGACCGCGACGACCGACCCCAGCCGCTCCCCGGTGGTGATCTCCAGCCCCAGCCCGTCCACCGCGTCGAGGACCCGCCGCTGGGTGCGCGGCAGGTCCAGGCCCACCTCGGGGTCCGCGTGCAGGGCCCGTCGCAACCCGATCAGGTCCCGGGCCAGTGCGTCGTCGACGACCAGCCGCCTCGGAGTGGGTGTCATCAGTGCCTCCGGTTCCGTCGCGCCCCCCGTTCCCCCACCCTTCCACCGAGGACCGGCGGCGAGAAGCACGGGGCACGACGGCGTACCCGTGACCGGCGGATGGGCCGCGAGCACCGCGCGGTCCGGGCCGCGCTGGCGGCCAGCCGCCCCCGGGGACGGCGGACCGGACGCCGGCGCGCCCCGGGAGCGGGCAGGGCCTCGTGCGGGGTCGACTCCTCGGACGCGCCCAGCCGCGCCCCGACGTCCGATACCGGATACCGGATACCGGACGGATGCCGGATAGCGGCCGGCGGTCAGCCGGTCACCTGTCGCCAGCCGGTTGCGAGCCGGTCCACCGCGGCCTTCCCCCGACGGCGGGCGCGGTGTTCCCGAAGACGAACGGGTCGGTCTCGCACTGGCTGATGAAGTCGGTGGGGAAACCGGCCTCGAACCCGGTCGCCGCCTCCAGGCGGTCGACCACGTCGTCGGGCAGCACGAGGTCCACGGCGCCGAGGCTGTTCGCCAGTTGGTCCGCGTCGCGGACCCCGACGATGGGCAGCACCGGGGCCCGCCGCCGCGTCCAGGCGAGCGCCACCTGGGCGGCGGAGACGCCGAGTTCCCCGGCGACCGCCCACACGGCCTCGGCGACGGGGCGATCCTTCGCCGACAGCGACTCCGGGGCGGCCCGCGTCGAGGTGCCCGTCAACGCGCCCCCACCCAACGGCGCCCACGCCGTCACGCTCATGCCGAACGCCTCGGCCATCGGCAGCAGTTCCCGTTCCGCGTCCCGCCAGATCAGGCTGTAGGGGACCTGGAGACCAGCGAACGGGGTCCAACCCCGCCAGTCCGCCAGGGTGTTCGCCTGGGCGACCAGCCAGGCCGGGGCGTCCGACACCCCCACGTAGAGCACCTTGCCGGCCCGGACGACGTCGTCCAGGGCCCGCATCGTCTCCTCGATCGGCGTGTGCCGGTCCCAAACGTGCACCCAGTAGACGTCGACGTGGTCGGTGCGCAACCGTCGCAGGCTCCGCTCCAGGGAACCCACCAGGTTCTTCCGGTGGTTCCCCGAGGCGTTCGGATCGTCCCGGTCGTGGGAGACCGTGTACTTGGTGCCCAGGACGAAGCGGTCGCGGTCGGTGAGCACCGCACCCAGCAGATCCTCGCTCCTGCCGTAGCAGGAGGCCGTGTCGACGAAGTTGCCGCCCGCCTCGGCGTAGGTGTCCAGGACCCGCCGCAGCTCCCGCTCGTCGTCGAGGATCATCGTCCCGAGGACGACCTCGGAGACGCGCAGTCCGGTCCGCCCGAACAGTCGGTACCGCATGGTCACCGCCACCTCCTCGACCTCGGCGGTGCGATCGGACGGGGAGCTCGTGCGTGCTCCTCGGCTGTGCGGGACCGCCGCGGCTTGCGTGGTCCTTCGTGGAAATCGTTCATCCCACACACCCTGGCCTGGGGATCCGGCGTGAGGGAGACCCTCCCAGGGCCCCGCTACGGCCCGCTGGCGACCCTAGGATGAAGCGTTATGCCCGAGAACGTTCTGGGGGCCTTCCTGCGGGCCCGCCGTGAGGCCACCGCACCCACCACCGCCGGCATCTCCCCGGGCGGGAGACGACGCACCCCCGGTCTGCGCCGAGCCGAACTCGCGGATCTCGCGGGTATCAGCGTCGAGTACCTGACCAGGTTGGAGCGGGGGCGCGACCGGCATCCCTCCGTTCCGGTGCTGCGGGCGCTCGCCGACGCGCTGCGGTTGTCCCCGGAGGAACACGCGCACCTGCACCGGTTGGCGAAGTCGAGTGACATGGCGTGCGCCCGGACGCCGAGCCCAGCCACCCCGCCCCCGCCGGTCGCGCCGGTCCGCCCGACGCTCCTCGCCCTGCTCGACCAGCTCGAACCGGCGCCGGCCCTCGTCCTGGACGCGCGGACCACCGTCCTCGCCCACACCGCCGGCTTCCGGGAGCTGGTCGCGTCGACCGGGCTGCTCGACGACCCCCGACCGAACCTGGTCCGATACCTTTTCACCGACCCCCGGGCCAGGCTGACCTATCCGGACTGGCCGGTGGTCGCGGACGCCCGGGTGGCCGCGTTGCGCGCCTCAGCCGACCTCGGCGACCAGGACACCGCCGCGCTGGTCGGGGACCTCGCGGCCACCGTCGGCGCGGAGTTCGCCGAGCGGTACGCGGCGTCGGCGGGTCTGCCGAGCGCGACCGGCACCGAACGGTGGAGGATCGGCGGCCACGAGATCACGATGGCCTACGAACGCCTGTCCCTGCCCGGTACCGGCCAGTCGCTGCTCGTCTACCTCCCGGACCCGGCGGCGGTGGAGCGGGAGGACCACCCCGCGGCGTAGCGCCAGGCGAGCTCGGGCCGCGGCGCTCGGGGCCGTCGGTGGCCGAAGAGGGAGGGCACGGCGTGCTGCACGGCTAGGTGCCGGATGCGACCGGCGGTGTCGTCCACGGCGGCCCCCGATACCTGTCCTGGTCGCCGGCTGGCTCTCCGTTCTGATGGCACCTCCAGCTGCTCGGGCGACCAGTCGGATGTCGCGAGGACCAGGTCCGGTCCACTCGGGACCTCCGGCCGGCGGACCTGGCCGCACGGGGGCCGCCCGCCGCGCGGTGACTCCTCACGCGGAGCACGGCGGGGTCCTCGGAGGTCAGGCGACGCGCAGTGACAGCTCGTTGCCCCGACCCCCGTCGACGGGGACGGTCAGGGTCAGGTACCCGCCGAGGGCGTCCCGCACGTGCTCGCGGTAGTCGGTCACCGCGTCCAGCGCGTTCTCCGCGATGACGAGCGCGCCGGGTCGCAGACGCGGTTCCACCAGCCGCAGGACGGGCAGGTAGAGGGAGAAGGCGCCATCCAGCAGCACCAGGTCGACTGGCCCACCGAGGTCGTCGCGCAGCGTCTCCAACGCGTCTCCGATGCGGAACTCCACCAGGTCGTCCAGGCCCGCCTCGGAGACGTTCCTCCGTGCGTAGGCCGCCTTGCCGGGTTCCAGCTCGGTGGTGATCAGGCGTCCGCCCCCGTTGTCCCGCAGCGCCGCGGCCAGGTACAGCGCCGAGACGCCGAAGGACGTGCCGTACTCGACCACCCGCCTCGCGCCGGCGATCCTGGCGCAGACGTAGAGGAACTGCCCGAAGGTGGGGGAGACGCAGAAGTAGTTGTCGGCGTACCGGCGGTACAACGCCCGGTAGTCCCGGCCCTCCTCCTCGAGGGTTCGCCGGATCAGGTCCTCCTCGGACAGATCCCCACCGGAGAGGCCGTCGATCAGAGGCTTGTCCGCGGCGTCCGCTTCCCGGTGCAGGCGGCTGAGGACCTGGGCGACGCGGGCGGACGTCAGTGAGTTCATCGAGGCTCCTTCGTCGACTGTGCGGGTGGCGGAGGCGGGCGGGCCGCCGGTGCGGTGGCCGGGTACGCAGCAGGAGCGAGCGGGTGCCCTGACCCGCTCGTCCGTGGTCCGCGTGCCCGCGCCCGGGTCTCGTCGAGCCGCCCGTCCGGCCGGCGACGACGGGTCTCCGCGCGTACCGCGCGTGGTGGGCGGTGGTGTGCCGACCGCCTCGTTGGCACCTCACTGGTCAGACGATTCCGCGACACGCTCGTCGGCTCCTGGTACCGACGTCGACGGGAGCTGGGGGCCGCTCACGGGTGCGCGGGCGGGTCGGCTGGTTCCGGTCCCCGCGCCGCCGCCCCGGCTCCCGTGGACCCGAGGTGTGCGTCCGTGGAGGGGGCGCGAGCCCTGCACGCCGTGTGCCGGGCCGGGCGGGCCCAACCGGGGGCTCGTGGCCCGCGGTCGCGGTCCCTCCACGGCCTGGCGGCGGTGCCCTCCGCGCTCATCGCCCGCGCCGTGCACCCGAGGTCACAGCGGCGGGATGCGCATCGGTCGACCCGCCGCCACACCGCCGTCGACGGGGATCGAGACCCCCGTCAGGTAGGAGAAGTCCTCGGAGGCGATCGCGAGCACGGCGGAGGCGATGTCCTCCGGCGTGGCGATCCGCCCGAGGCCGTCCACGTTGAGCTGGCCCAGGCCCACCTTCGCCTGTTCCCAGAGCGCGTCGTCGAGCCCGGGTGGCCGGATCATCGCGGTGTCGGTGATGCCGGGGAGGATCGCGTTCACCCGGATCCCGGCGCCGCCGTACTCCAGGGCCGCGGAGCGGACCAACGCCTCCTGGGCGCGTTTGCTCGCCTGGTAGGCCGAGAGTTCGGGGCGGCCCACGACCGAACCGACCGAGGAGTTCACGATGATGTGCCCACCGCCGTGGGCGATCATCGGGGGCAACTGCGCCCGCATCGCCAGGAAGGTCCCCCTGGTGTTGGTGTTCATCGTGTCGTCCCACTGCTCGAGGGTCATCTCGTGCAGCGGCGCGGTGTGTTGCACACCGGCGTTGTTGAAGGCGATGTCGGGCGGTCCGAGGTTCTCGATCGCGCGGTCGACGAAGGCCTGCGTGGAGTCGGCGTCGCGTACGTCGGCCCGCAGGTAGACGGCGTGGCCCCCGGCTCGGCGGATGCGTCGTTCCACCGCGCGGCCGTGGGACTCCCGGCGTCCGCAGAACGCCACCCGCGCGCCCTCGGCGGCGAAGGCGGCGCAGGTCGCCTCGCCGATCCCGGAGGTGCCGCCGGTGACGAGGACAACCTTGCCCCGGAAGCGCCCCCGTCGGCCCGTGGCGGTGCCGCTGCCGGCGGCGTTCGCCGAGCCGGCGCCGAGCATTCCCAGTCCGAGCGCTCCGGCCCCCGCCGCGGCTCCCAGGATCGCGCGCCTGCTGTGGGTGGCGGCACCCGTGGTGCGGGAGGTGTGCGTGCTGGTCATGGTCCTCCGGTTCCTGTGGCCTGGTCGCGGGGCTGGTGCGGACGGGTCCAGCGCGGACTCGGACGCACCGAAAGAAACGCGACTAATTGCTCGCAAAAAAATACGAGGATTGGCTCGTGAAGTCAAGGGGTCCGTGGAGCGGCACGACCCCGCCCCCGTCACCGACCGGTGGGCCGAGGGGCGACCAGCCCGCCACCCCCGGCGTCGGGTCCGCGCGATCCCGCCGGCCACCGGCTGGGACGGCGGCGGAGGCCGGCCTTCCCGCGGGGGCCACCATGTTCCGTTCCCTCCCCGGTCCACGGTCGGCCTCGCACCGGCAACGGATGCCACCCCCGCCCGCCGGGACCCGGGGACAGGACCAGGCCGGTACCCACCGAGCCGGCGGGAGGCCGCGACACGTCGTCCACTCAGGACGTTGCCGAGCGGGACCGCGGCGGACGGCAGGCCACCACACGCCCCGCCCCGAGCATCGGTGACTGGCCGGAGCCGCCCGGGTGGGCGAGGCACCCCACGGTCGGACCGCTCCCGCCGACCAGCACCGCCGCCGGCGACCGGGTGGGAGGACCGCCCCGGCGGGCGGGCGGGTGACTCGGTCCGGACCCGGTGGCACCCGACCGGGCAGGCCACCCGGAACGTGGACCCCGACCAGATCGCCCCGCACGGTCCCGCGCTCCCGCACCGGAGTCCTCCGCGCCGCCCACCCCCCGGCAGCTGCCCGGAGGCGGGCGAGTCGACCCAGTGGCGCTCCGAGGTCCTCGCCGCCCGCCGGGGTCCAGTGCGCACGGACGCGCGGTGAACCGGGAGCAGGGCAACCCCCGGGCACCTCCGCCCCGAAGAAGGGGCATGAGGGACCACGAGAGCGTCCACCCACCCCCGCGAGGAACGTCCTGCCTGACCGGGCTGCTGGCCGTGGCGGCCGCGCTCGGTGCCGGTCACCTGCTGGCCGGGCTCACCGGTTCGCCCGGGTCCTCGCCCTTCCTCGCCGTCGGGAACTCCGCCATCGACCTGGCGCCGGAACCCGTGAAGGACTTCGCGATCGCCGCCTTCGGCGAGGCGAACAAGACCGCGTTGCTGGTCGGGATGGGCGTGGTCCTCGCGGTGCTCGGCGCCGCCGGCGGCCTGGCCTCGCGCGGCGGCCCACTCCCTGGCCTCATCCTGGTCGGGCTCGGGGGGACGGCCGGGGCCCTCGCCACACTGGCCCGACCCGACCTGCCCACCTGGGCCGTGGCCGTGCCGCTCTCGTCGACCGTGGTGGGTGGCGTGGTCTTCGCGCTGCTCTGGTCGGCCTCCCGCCCGCGCGGTCCCCGGAAGGACACCGGGGAGGACCCGGCCCTGACCGGGACCGGTGCGGGCCTGGGGCGCCGGCGGCTCCTGGTGTCCACCGGCGCGGTCGCGTTGGGCTCGGCGACGGCCACGCTGGGCGGTCAGGCGCTGACCGGTCGAGGCGGGCTGGAGGAGTCCCGACGCGCGGTCACCGCCCGCCTCCCGCCCCCCTCGCCGCCACCGGGCGGCGCCGACTTCGTCGACCAGGGGACCCCGACGTTCATCACGGCCAACGACGACTTCTACCGGGTCGACACCGCGCTGCGCGTGCCGGCCCTTCGCGCGGAGGACTGGCGGCTGCGCGTCCACGGGCTGGTCGAGCGGGAACTGTCCCTGAACTTCGACGACCTGCTCCGCCGACCCTGGCGGACCGAGACGATCACCATGACCTGCGTCTCCAACGAGGTCGGCGGACCCTACGTCTCGACGGCCGAGTTCGTCGGCGTTCCCCTGCGGGACCTCCTGCGGGAGGCGGGAGTCCGGGCGGGGGCCGAGCGGGTGTTCGGCACCAGCGTGGACGGGTACACCGCCGCGACCCCGGTGGAGACCCTGCTCGATCCCGACCGGGTGGCCCTGCTCGCCTTCGGGATGAACGGGGAGGCCCTGCCACCCGAGCACGGCTTCCCCGTTCGCATGGTCACCGCCGGCCTGTACGGCTACGTGTCCGCCACCAAGTGGCTGGTCGACCTCGAGCTGACCACGGGCGACCGCCGCACCTACTGGGAGGAGCGGGGCTGGGCCGAACGAGCGCCGATCAAGACGCAGTCCCGCATCGACTCGCCCCGGGGGTTCGAGACGCTCCCCGCCGGCAGGACCACCGTCGTCGGGGTCGCCTGGGCCCAGACCACGGGAATCGACTCGGTCGAGGTGCGGGTGGACGACGGGCCGTGGCAACCGGCGACCCTGGCCCGGGAGGTCAACCCGGACACCTGGCGGATGTGGCGGGCCGAGGTCCACCTCGTTCCCGGTGGCCACCGCATCTCCTGCCGGGCCACCGACCGCGACGGCCACACCCAGACCGAGGAACGGGTCGGCACCGTGCCCGACGGGGCGACGGGCTGGCATGCCGTCGTCTGCACCGCCGAGTGACCGCGCGGAAGAAATTCACGATCCGGGGCAATACCTCCGGCCGCACGTACCGAAGACCCCATGAAGTCCCAGAAAGAGACCGAGGAGGAACGATCCGATGAGGACCACGCGACGCACCGCCCTGGCTGGCGGCATCACCGCCTCGGCCCTGCTGCTCGCCGCCTGCGCCAACGGCGAGGAGGAAGCCCAGGACCCCGGGCCGGGAACGGACGGGGGCACGGTGACCAGCGCGCCGGAGCGACCGGAGGAGGACACCTCGCCGGAGGACGGGATGGCCGGTGACGGGGTGACCACGGCCGCCGACGTCTACGGGCCCGGCTGTGACCAGGTCCCCACCGACCCGGAGGACCCGGGGTCGGTCGAGGGCATGATCGACGACCCGGTGGGCACCGCCGCCAGCAACAACCCGCTGCTGACCAACCTGACGGCGGCCGTCGAGGCGGCCGGGCTCGGGGACACCCTCAACGACACCGGCGCCAGCTACACGGTCTTCGCGCCCGCCGACCCGGCCTTCGACGCGATCCCCGAGGACGAGCTGACCGCGTTGCTGACCGACCCGGACCGGGCGGACGACCTCACCGGCGTGCTGACCTACCACGTCGTCCCGGAGCGGTTGGACGCCGACGGCGTCGCCGAGTGGGGAACCCTCGACACCGTGCAGGGCGGCCAGCTCACGGTCGAGGGCTCGGGCGAGGACCTGACCGTCAACGGGGCCAGCGTGCTGTGCGGGAACATCCCGACCGCCAACGCCACGGTGTTCGTCGTCGACGAGGTGCTCATGCCCCAGGAGTGACCTCCGGCCAGGACGGCCTGGCGGGGGGCTGGTGACCACGCGGGACGGGGTGACCACCGGGACCGGCGGCGGTCGGTGCGCGACCGACCGCCGCCGAACCCCGGACCGGGTCGACCCGGATCAGCTCAGGGTGCCGCTGAGCTCGTTGGGGGCCGAGGGCAGCGACCCGGTCGCCGTGATCTCACCGGACTCGAGGTCCACGGCGTGGATCTCGGTGGCGCTGGGGTCGGTGACGAACGCCGTGCCACCTCGGACGAAGATCGCCGGGCGCGGCTGCTGCCACTCCAGCGGCTCCTCCCACTCGTCGATCACCGGGATGGTGTTGACGACCTCGGCGGTCTCCGGGTCGACGACGTGGATCGCGCCGTCGGTACCCAGGACGAGGGCCTCGCCCTCCGGGCCCCGGGCCAGGGAGCGGAAGGTGTAGCTGGTGCCCAGCTCGACGAGCTCCACGCTCGCGTCCTCGGTGTCGATCAGGGAGATCTGGGTGGGGCGTTCCAGCTCCGCGTCCGGGTCCTGCTTGTAGTCACCCAGGGTGATGCTCGACTCCTCGGAGCCGGCCTGGTTGCCGATGCGCCCGTAGTCGGTGGGGCTGTCCACCTTGGTGATCTCACCGTCGCGGTAGATCAGCACACCGGTCTCACAGCCGATCACCACCGCCTCGTCCCGCGCGGTGGCCTCACCGTGCACACCGGGGCAGTCCTCGTTGCGGGCGATCTCCTCGCCGTCGCCGTCGAGCACGACGATGCCGGGGCGTTCGTCCTCGTTGCCCAGGGTGGTCACCAGTTCGCCGGTGGACAGCTCGACCGCCACGCCGTGGTGCGGCTCCGGGGTCGTGTGGGTGTCCGCCTCGGGCAGCGAGTCGCCGAGGGAGTCGGTGTCGAAGATCAGCACCTCACCGGAACCGTCGAAGAACAGCACCGTCCTGCCCGCGTGGCGCACCACGTGACCGGGCTTGGGGCCCTCGAACTCCAGGTCCGTCAGCTCCGGCGTGGCCGCGTCCAGCACCTGGAAACCGGAGGACGTGGACACGAAGAGGTGGCGGTCGTCGCCGGCGGGGTTCAACCGGTTGAACCCGTCCAGGGCGATGTCCTCGACGACCTCCAGGGTCGTCGGGTCCAGCACGTAGAGGCCGCCGTCGTAGGTGGTGACGATGGGGTCGACGACCGAGGGCGTGGCTGCACCGGTCGACGCCTCGGCGTCGGTCGCCTCGTCGTTCTCGGTGGACCCGCCGCACGCGCTGAGGGTCAGCGCGGCGGCGAGGGCCGGCACGGCCAGTGCTCTCACACGTCCGGCCGGGGTGCGTGGGGAGGTTCGCATCTGTGTTCGCTCTCTGTTCTCGTTCGGTGTTCCCGGGCCGGCGGTCACCGGCCCGGTGCGGTGTCATGGGTGGTCAGAGCTGCCCGAGCAACCCCTGGGAGATCGAGTCGGTGTTGGCGCGCATCATGTCCAGGTAGGTCTCCGCCCCCTCGCCCTCCGCGCTCAGCGATTCGGAGAAGAGCGGGACCACCGCCACGTCCAGACCCGCGTGGTCGGCCAGGACCTGGGCGAGGCGGTCCGGCTGGGAGGAGTCGGCGAAGATCGCCGGCACCCCGGCGTCCCGCACCGCTCCGGCGAGGGACTCCAGGTCGGAGGCGCTGGGGGAGGCGAGTGTCGTCCCGCTGGGGATCACCGCGCCGACGACCTCGAAGTCGTAGCGTTCGGCGAGGTAGCCGAACACGTGGTGGTTGGTGACCAGCTGCCGCCGGTCGACCGGGATCTCGGCGAAGCGTTCCGCCATCTCCTCGTGCAGCGCCTCGAGCTCGGCACGGTAGGCGTCCGCGTTGGCCCGCACGGCCTCCTCGTCGACGCCGTCGACGTGCTCGACGACGCGGTCGGTGATCTCCTCGACCACCGCCACGACGCGCACCGGATCCGTCCAGAAGTGCGGGTCGGGTTCCCCCCGCGACTCGTCCGAGGTGTAGTCGATCGGGTCGGCGTGGTCACCCGCGGAGACGACCGGCACCCCGGACTCCTCGGCGGCCGCGACGTGGCGGAGCATCCCCTCCTCCAGGCCGAGGCCGTTGTGCACGAGCAGCCCGGCCCGCTCGACCAGAGCCGCCTCCCGGGCCGAGATCCCGAAGGAGTGAGGGTCGGCGTTGGGCCGCATCAGCACGGTCACCTCGGCCTGGTCACCGATGATGTTGCGGGTGATGTCGCCCAGGATGTTGGTGGTGACCACGACCTCGCCGTGGTCGGCGTCGGCGGTGGAGCACCCGGTGGCCGCCACCACGAGTCCGGTGGCCAGCGCGAGCAGGGAACCGGCGAGTCGGTGTGCGCGGGGGCGCGCGCCTCGGCCGCTCATCGTCCCGTCTCCACCATGTGGCTGGCCAGCCCCGGCACCTCGAGGGTGCGGGCGACCCGCAGGTCGTCGTTGTAGTCGATCTCGTGGATCTCACCGGAGGTCGGGTCGTTGACGTAGGCCCTGGTGGTGTCGACCTCGATGACCGGGGCCGGTGTCCCGGCCGCGGCCCCCGGCTCCAGCAGGGACACCGCGGCGGTCTCCTCACCGGTGTCCGGGTCGAGCCCCCGCAGCACACCGTCGGCGGTGAGGACGAGGACGGCGGATCCCTCGCCGGCCGTGTTGGCGGCCACGACGGGTTCGGTGGTCGCCCAGTGCCGCCACGTCCGTTCGGTGACGTCGAGGAGCCAGCCCCCCGCATCCCCTGCGGTGCCGACCAGCGTCGTGCTGCCAGGGCGGTGGCGGAAGGTGCTGATCCGCTCCCCGTCCTCGACCGGCTCCGGGTAGGCGATCAGTTCCCCGTCGAAACGGCCGTCGTCCTCGGTGACCAGCAGCGCGCCGTCGGCGCAGCCGAAGACCACGCCCCGGCGGGTCAGCGCCTGCCCGCGCGGGTCCTCGCAGGTCACGTCGAGGGTCGACACCGCTTCCCCGTCACGGTCCCGGATCTCGACGGTGCCGTCACCGGCTCCACCGCCGGCCGGCGCCAGCAGGTGCTCCCGGTAGGGGACCGTGGCGGAGGTGCCCGCCACCGGGACCTCCTCGACGCGGGGGACCACCGTCCCGCCGTCGAGTTCGGCCCGGTCGAGCACCAGCGTGCGACCGTCGGCGGAGGAGACCGCGGTCACCACGGGATCGCTGAAGGCGTCGGTGAGCTCCACGCCGTCGACGGTGCCGACGTCCCGGACCTCGGCCCGGTAGTAGTGCACGTGGTCCCCGTGGTCGACCATCCAGGAACCGCTGTCGATGACGTGGACCGCGTCGTCGGCACCGGCGACGTAGCCGAAGCGGCCGTCGCCGGCGATGTCCTCGACCCCCTCGACCTGGCCGACCTCGTGGACCTCCTCGTCGATGAGGTCGAGGACCCTGACCCCTCCGGTCTCCGCGTCCGCGATGACCAGCCGGGACTGCGCCTCGGCGGTCTCCTCCGCGCCTTCGACGTAGCCGTGGGGCACGTCCTCCTCGACGGTGGCCGGGCTCTCCGCCGGTGTCGTGCTGCCGCAGGCCGCGATCAGGACGGACACCGACGCGAGCCCAGCCGCGAGCCGGGCGGCCCGCGTGTGCTGTTGCCGTGTCACGGTTGGTACTCGGTCCTTTCGTGGTGGTCGTTCGGGGACGGCTCGGCACGGGGCGCGCGCCGGACGAGGCGGGCGGCGAGTGCCGAGAGGAAGAAGAGCAGGACGGCGGCGGCGACGATGGTCGCTCCGGCGGCCGTCCCGAAGTGCCAGGACACCAGCAGCCCCACGACGTTCGCGGTGACGCCGAGCGCGGCGGCACCGGCCATGATCGCCGGCACTCGCCTCGCCCACAGCGCGGCCGCCGCCGGCGGCGCGATGAGGAGTCCGAAGACCAGCAGGGTGCCCACCACGTGGAACGACGCGACGATCGCGAGCGTCACCAGGCCCAGCAGCAACCCCTCCGCCAGGCGTGGCCGCAGCCCCAGGGTGTGCGCTTTGCGGGGGTCGAAGGTCAGGGCGAGGAACGCCCGGTACCCGAGTGCCGAGACCAGGCCGGCGACGGCCAGGGCCACCGCGAGACCCACGAGGTCGCCGTCGCGGACGGCCAGGACGTCCCCGAAGAGGAACCCGGTCAGGTCGACGGCGAAGGACCGGGAGTGCGAGACGATGATCACGCCCGTCGAGAGCATGCCGACGAAGAGCATCCCGATCGCGGTGTCCCGGGAGATGCGGCGGGTTCGTCCCAGCGCGTTCACCCCCAGCGCCATCACTCCCGCGCTCAGCGCGGCCCCGATCAGGGGACTCCCACCGAGCAGTGAGGCCAGGGCGACGCCGGGGAGCATCCCGTGCGACATCGCGTCCCCGAGGAACGCCATGCCGCGCAACACCACCCAGGTGCCCACGAGCGCGCACACCAGCGAGACGAGCACGCCCGCCACCAGAGCCCGCTGCACGAAGGCCACCTCGAACGGCAGCAGAATGTCCATGGCGACGCACCTTATAGTGATAACCATTTTCATCAAACCGGGAAGGGGTGCCATGAGCGATTCAGTGCCAGGGATCACAGTCCGTGAGGTCTCGGCCGGGTACGGCCCCGTTCGAGTGCTCGACCAGGTCACGGCCGAGATTCCCCACCGACGAGTGACCGCCATCCTGGGACCCAACGGCGCGGGCAAGTCGTCGCTGCTCAACGTGATCGCCGGCACCCTGCCGGCCACCTCGGGCACCATCCTGGGCCTGGGCCCGCGCCCACCCGCCTACGTGCCGCAGCGCAGCGAGGTCTCGGACGCGTTGCCCATCACCGTGCGTGCCACCGTCGCGATGGGGCGGTGGGCGCACCGGGGCCCGTGGCGCCGCCTCACCCGAGCCGACCGGGCCGTCATCGACGACTGCCTCGCCGAACTCGGCATCTCCGACCTCGCCGAGCGGCAGCTCGGCGCGGTCTCGGGCGGCCAACGGCAGCGCGCCCTGGTCGCCCAGGGACTCGCCCAGCAGGCCGACCTGCTGCTGTTGGACGAACCCGCCGCCGGCCTCGACCTGAGCGCGCGGTCCCTCATCGACGAGGCGCTGCGCGGGGCGCGGGACCGGGGGACGACGGTCGTGCGGGTCACCCACGACCTCGAGGCCGCCCGCGAGGCCGACCACTGCGTCCTGCTGCGCGAGGGCCGGGTGATGGCGCAGGGCGACCCGGCCACCGTGCTCGACGCCGACACCATCAGCCTGGCCTGGAACGTGCCCACCCCCGGGCGGCCCGCCGCCCGCCGGGGCACCCCCGCCGGCTGAGGACGACGCGGCATCGCGGTCGGTCGAACCGGTGCCCGCCCGGCCGCGCCACCGGCCTCCCACCCGGTCCGCGTCGCGGGTTCCCGTCCGTGGAGTCCCGGCACTCCCCACCGCGCATGGGGAGCGCATGCCGGCGCCGTCGGCCCCGGGAACCCGGGACGGCGGCGGGCGTCCCCGGCCCGACGGGCGCGGCGAGCGGGGGCGCCGGGAGGGAGGACGCGGCGCTGGGGGACCACCACGGCACCGCCCGCCAGCGTCGACCGCGATCGGCGGGGGGGGGGCGGGGGGCGTGACGGCCCCCGGGGCGGGACCGGTTCTCCGACGTCGCGCGGAGGAGCCGCCGGCGTGCGCCCACGTCCGACCGCCGGTGCCACGGGGACCGCCCCACCCGCTCCCGCCCGACCGAACCCGACACCGCTCCGGTGCCGCCCGCCCCTCGGACCCCTGGCGCCAGCCCGGTCACCGACTCCCCGAGGTACCCGACGTCGCCACCGGCACCGCCCACCGCGTTCCCCGGCGGCCGGCCCGCCACCAACCGCCGTGCCGACGTCCCCGGCCCCGCCGAAGTCAGAACAACCGGACGGGGTTGACGATGTCGGCCGTGACGGTCAACACCATCACCACGGCGCCGATCAGGACCAGCACCAGAGTCACCCCGGTCAGCCGGTTGTAGTCGACGGGACCCCCGGCCGCCCTGCCTCGAAGCCCGCGCACCACGTCCCGGACCCGCTCGTACCAGCCGACGGCGATGTGGCCGCCGTCCAGCGGCAGCAGCGGCAGCAGGTTGAAGACACCCATGAAGAAGTTCAGGCTCGCCAACAGGATCAGGAACAACGGCCACAGGCCGTGCTGGACGGCCTCCCCGCCGATGCGGCTGGCCCCGACCACGCTGATCGGCGTCTCCGGGTCCCGCTCATCCCCGAAGATCGCCGACACCACCGCCGGGATCCGCTGGGGGAACTCGACGAGCCGGTGGAAGGTCTGCACCACCATGTCACCGGTGAACGCGGCGGTACCCGGGATGGCGGCCACCGGCCCGTACTCGAACTGGCGGACGAAGGAGACGCCGATCGTGCCCGTCGTCCGGATCTCCGGCTCCGCTTCCCCCGGCACCGCCACCGGCCGCTCGACCTGGCGCACGTCCACCGTCACGGGCCGCGTCCCGCCGTCGCGTTCGACCTCCAACCGGGTCGGACCGGACGAGCCCTGGACCGCGACCATGACCTCCGCGTAGGTGAGGGTCGTGACTCCGTCCACCGAGACGATCCGGTCACCGGGGCGGAGGCCCGCCTCCCGGGCGGGCGCGGCGTCACCAGCCTCGCAGCGGGGGTCGCTGACTTCTTCCGGGGTCGTCGCGTCCCGCACGCAGGAGGCGACGGACTCCACCTGGGGAACGCCGGCGACGTTCGGCAGGCCCATCGTCGTGGCCATCAGGTAGAGGATCAGGAAACCGAGGCCGAACTGCATGACCGAACCGGCGGCCATCACCACCGTCCGCTTCCAGACGGGGAACCGCCACATCGCGCGGGGGGCCTCCTCCGGGGTGACCTCGTCGAGCGAGGTCATCCCGGCGATCTCGCAGAAACCCCCCAGGGGGATCGCCTTCAGGCCGTACTGGGTGTGACCCCGTCGGAACGAGAAGATCGTCGGCCCGAAACCGACGAAGTACCGGCGAACCCGCATCCCGAAGGCGCGAGCGGTCCACATGTGACCCGCTTCGTGCAGGGAGACGGAGAACCAGAAGCACAGGACGAACAACACGACGCCGAGAACGTACGCGAGCACCCGAGGGCCCTCCTGACCTGGAGCGGCGCGACCTCCGGGATCGTACCGAGCACCGCCCCGATCCGCCCGTGCGACGCCCGGCGCCGTCGGAGACCGCCACCGCGCCGCTCGCCCCTCGGGCGGGCCGGGCGCGGCCACACCCGACCCGCGCCGGCACGCCTCACATGTAGGCGGTGGACCCGTCCGGGCGGTTCGGCACCCGGCGGACCCAGTGCACGTGGTCGTCCCGCAGCAGCGCCTCCTCGTCGATCTCCACTCCCCAGCCGGGGCGGTCCGGGCGGAGCTCCAGGTGCCCGTCGACCGGGACGTACGGGTCCGGGCACCACCGCACCTCGTCCGGTTTGTACTCCAGGACGGAGAAGTTCGGCGTCGCCGCCGCGAAGTGCACGTTCGCGGCGGTGGCCAACGGGCCCATCGGGTTGTGCGGCGCCAACGGCACGTAGTGCGCCTCGGTGATCGCCGCGATCTTGCGCATCTGGGTCAGCCCACCCACGACGCAGATGTCCGGCTGGGCGATGTCGACTCCCTGCGCGGCGCACAGGGCGAGGAACTCGTGCGGCGTGTACAGCGACTCCCCGGTCGCGAGCGGAACCGACATGCGCGACCGCAACCGAGCCCACGCGGGGATGTGTTCCGGGCGCAGGGGTTCCTCCAGGAACAGCGGGTCGTTCGGGGCGAGCGCCGCCGCCAGCCGCTCCGCCCGCGCCGGCTCCCACACGCACGCGTGCGCGTCGAACGCGAACTCCCACTGGTCGGGGTGGGACTCCCTGACCTGTCCGAAGTACTCGCCCAGCTCCCGGCACACCACCCCCCACCTGTTGGTGTGGATGTCCGCGCGGTACGGGCTGAGCTTGAAGGCCGTCACCCCGTACCGCTCGTGGGCCTCCGCGGTGCGCTCACGCAGCTCGGGCAGGTCCGGTGCCGAGTACAGGCCGGCGTACACCCGGACCCGGTCCCGCACGGCGCCGCCCAGCAACTGGTACACCGGGAGCCCGGCGGCCTTGCCCGCGATGTCCCACAGGGCGTGGTCGATGGCCGCGATCGCCGCGAGACCCAGCGCGCCGGGCGGGAACCGGGATGACTGCAACAGCAGCTCGTTGACGTAGGACGTCCGGCGCGGGTCCACGCCCCGGATCTGGTCGAACAGGTAGTCGAGCAGCGGCGGGAAGGCGTGGTCCGGGCCGTGGTTGTACGTCTCGGCCCAGCCGTGGATCCCGGCGTCGGTACCGATGCGGACGAGCAGGCGGGGCCGGTCACCGACCCGCTGCATGTAGGTGTCGAGCGTCGTGACGCGCATGACGTCCCCTCCCTCAGGCGGCGTCGCCGCTGGTCAGGCCCGGCCAGTCCGCGACCGCGCTGGTGACGGCGGCCGCGACGTCCTCGGGGAGCTGGCGGCTCGGTGGCCGCACGTCGCGGCGGCACAGCCCCGCCTGGGCCATGGCCTCCTTCACGACCGAGACGTTGTCGGCCGACCCGTCCCGGGACCGCAGCTCCTCGAACCGGCGGATGCGACGCCACTGCGCGGCGACCGACGCGGCGTCACCGGCGCGCAGGCCGGCCAACATCGCCAACGACACCGCCGGCGACACGTTGACCAGGCCCGAGGTGAAGGCCCGGGCGCCCGCCTGCCAGTAGGCGGGCGCGTACGGTTCGGCGAGACCGGCGATCCACAACAGGTCGTCCCGGCCGACGTCGGCGAGGGTGCCCGCGAAGTGCGCCGGGTCCGGCACCGAGTACTTCAACCCGACCAGGTTCGGCGCCCCCTCGGCCAGGGACCTGATCGCCTCCCCGGTGATCCTCGGGCTGCGGACGTAGGGCAGCACGCCGATCTCGGGCACCGCCGAGGCGACGGCGGCGTTGTAGCCGGCCCAGCCGGTGGGGGAGAGGTAGGGGTGGGCCGGTTCGTGCACCATGACGGCGTCCGCCCCGGCGTCCCGGGCGTGCCGGGCGTCCTCGCGGGCGGTGCGCAGGTCGAAGCCCACCCCGGCCACGACGGTGGCCCGGTCGCCGGCCGCCTCCACGGTCACCTCCACCGCGCGCCGCCGTTCCGCCGGGCTCAGCGCGTAGAACTCGCCGGTGTTGCCGTTGACGGTGAGGGCCGTGATCCCGTGGTCCACCAGGCGTCGGGTCAACGTGGCGAGCAAGGGCCAGTCCACCTCGCCCTCGCCGTCGAAGGGGGTGATGGGGATGGCGACGACGGTCGCGAGGCGGTCGGTCAGGTCCTGGGGGTGCATGGTCGTCCTCACGGGGTCGCTTCCGGAGCGGCCGGGCGGGAGTCGCCCTGGTCGAAGGTCATGACGGGTTTGATGCGGACGCACAGGCCGTAGATGAGGGCGCTCACCAGGCTGCTGACGCCCGCGAAGATCATTGGGCCGAGGTAGGAGTTGTTGGACACCGCCAGGAAGAAGCCGATGGCGATCGGGCTGATGATGTTGCCCAGCTGGGAACCGAAGTTCTGGAAGCCGGCGATGGATCCCACGACGTCCGGGGACGGCGCGACCTCCGACGGCAGGCTGAGGATCGCGGCGCCGGCGAACGAGTGAGCCGCGTTGCTCAGGGTCAGCAGGGCCATCACGGCCGCCGTGCTCTCCACGAACGGGGTGAAGGCGATGCAGGCGCTCAGCGCCAGCCCGGTGATGATCGGGAGCTTGCGCGCCAGGTTCGTCGACATGCCGCTGGCGAGCATCCGGTCCGACACCACCCCACCGAGGACGGTGGCGCCGACCGCCACCAGCGGAGGGATCGCTCCCACGAGACCGAACTCGGCCTCCGAGAGCCCCCTGTCCTGGAGCAGGTAGCTGGGGTACCAGGTGAGGAAGAACGCGCCGGCCAGCGAGCGGAAGACGTAACCGAAGGTCAGCGCCCACACCTGCCCGTCGCGCAGCAGGTCGGTCCAGGGCGCCGCCGCCCGCTCGGCATGGTCGGGAACCATCTCGGCCTGGTCGGAGCGGATGTGCGCGAGCTCGGCGGCGTTGACCCTCGGATGGTCCTCGGGGGACCGGTACACCTTCAACCAGCCGAGGATCCACAGGGCGCCCACGCCACCGATGACCACGAAGACGGCCCGCCAGCCGGCGACGACGGCCAGACCGGTGACGACCGGCACCGACAGCGCCACCCCGATCTGCTGGCCCATGTCGAAGATGCTCGAGGCGAACGCCCGTTCCCGTCGGGGGAACCACTTCGACACGACGGTGACGTTCGCCGGCTGCACCGGGGCCTCGCCGATGCCGAGTCCGAGCCGGAAGACGATGATGCTGGCCGCCCCCTGGGCGACGGCGGTCAGCGCGGTCCAGATCGACCACCAGCCCACCGCGATCGGGTACACCAGGCGGGGGCCGAGGCGGTCGAGCAACCAGCCCGAGGGGATCTGGAAGAGCGCGTAGGTCCAGAAGAAGGACGACAGCAGCACACCCTGGATCGCGGGACTGATCTCGAACTCGCGGGAGATGAACGGGAGGGCGACGCTCAACGCCGACCGGTCGAGGTAGGCGATGGTCAGGCCGAGCGCGGAGAACCCGACGATCGTCCATCGCATGTTGCTGCGCCGACGCGCGGCGGGCTCGCGGTTGGCGGCCGCCGGCGACGGTGTGTCACCATGAAGCATCGTTGCTCCTCTGAGTGGCGATGTCGCGTTCCCCGTCGTGCGGAACGCGTGACTCCTGACGGTGTGGCCCGGAAACCTGGCAGTGGACGGGCCACACCGCGTGGTGTGTGGTCAGCGTGGTTGGAGACCACCCTCCTCCCGGGGCAGTGCGTCGACGAAGTCCTGGATGTGCCGGGCGGTCAGTTCGGCCGCCGTGGCCGCGTCGCCACGGGTGGCCGCGTCGAGGATCGCCGCGTGCTCCTCCGCTTCGGACTCCCAGGAGGACCGCCGCGCCCAGGCCGACACCGACACCAGCGCGGTCTGGTCTCGCAGTCCGTCGAGCGTCGTGACGAGCAGGGGGTTGCCGCACCGGGCGTAGAGCCCCCGGTGGAAGTCGCGGTTGGCGATGCTGCGTTCGGCGTCGCCGGCGGCGGTCCGAGCCCGTTCCAGGGCCGCCGCGGCCTCGGAGAGGTCGCCGCCGGCGAGGACGGAGCGGCGCACCGCCTCGGGTTCGAGCAGCAGTCGCATGTCGTAGACGGCCACCGCGTCGGCGTGGGACATCCTCGCCACCGTGGCGCCCCGGTAGGGGCTGAGGACGACCAGACCGGAGCCGTGCAGTGTCTTGAGCGCCTCGCGGACCGGTGTCTTGGAGACGCCCAGCCGTTCGGCCAGTTCCTGCTCGACCAACGCGGTGCCCGGTGTGAGGCTGCCGTCGAGGATGGCCGACTTGATGACGCCGAGCACGTGCTCCGTGCGCGACGGGATCATCTCGGGTCTCCGCGCGGTCACCGGCGGCCGTCCTCGATCGTCATGGCGGGTAGTATATGAGATATGATCGCCCGGTCAAGGGGTTCTACCAGCGCTTTTCTTGGAGTGATCCCCGCGTTCGGTCGGCGCTGAGGGGTTGGTGAACCCCTCAGCCGGCCGGTGGGCGGCGAAACCGGGCGGCGGAACAACGCACCCCGCCGCCCAGCCCAGCCCCCGAGGGGACGCACCGAGTGCCGGCGGTCCCGACCGCCCTTCGTCGCACCGCCCCGTGCCCGGCCCGTGTCACCGCGCGACGAGTTTCAGCACCCCGCCCTCCCCGTTGGCCGCCAGGTAGACGGCCCCGTCCGGGCCGACGGCGAGACCGGCGAAGGGCCGGGGAACCCCCGGCATCCCGGCGGCTGCCAGCGCCGGCGGCGTGCGGGCGGAACCGGGCGGCGCGCCCACGGCCAGGTCCGCCACCTCCACCGCGACCTCCCCCGTGTCCGGGTCGACCGCGATGAGCCGTCGCCGGCCGACCTCCACCACCAGCAGGTCGTCACCGCGCACCGCGAGACCCTGCGGCAGGTCCAGTCCCTCGGCCACGGGCACCGCGACACCGTCGTCGACGCGGTGCAGGACGCCGGTGGCCTCGTCGGTGACGTAGCAGTGCCCCCGCCCGTCGACGGCGACGTCGACGGGCCGCTCCAGTCCCGCCACGAGCACGGCGACGGTGTCCCGCTCGTCGATGACCACCACCCGGCCGCGTCCGGACTCGGCGACGAGGACGGCCCCGTCGGCCCGCGCGGCCAGCCCCACCGGGGCGTCCAACCCTTCGACCCGCGTCCGCGACGAGCCGGTGGCGGGGTCGTGGGTCCGCAGTTCGCCGAACTCGGAGGTCAGGTGGAGCAGGCCCCGCGCGTCGCAGGTCAGGCCGTGGGTGAACGGCAGCAGCTCCCGGGTGGTCACCGCCCCCTCGTCCTCGACCGACGCCAGCCGGTAGTGGTCCCCGAGGTGCACCCGGCCGCCCAGGTCGACGGTGACGCCGAACGGCCCGTCCAGCCCACGGGGCACGATCTCCCGTGACCGGCCGTCGGGCCGCAACTCGGCGATGCCGCCGCTCGCGTAACTGGACACGTACATGCGGCCCTCGCCGTCGAAGGCGGCGTTGTCCAACCCGACGATGCCACTGGGCACCACCGAGCGTTCACCGGCTCCCCACCCGCTGACGCGGGTGACGACGCCGGCCGCGCCCATCGACAGGACGAGCAGGTCCCCGGCCGGGTCGAACCGCACCGCCACCGGGTTGTCCACGTCCTCCGCCACGAGTTCCGGGCCGCCACCGTCGACGGGGACCCGGAACACCTCGCCGCTGAGCATGTGCGGGTAGTACAGGCACCCGTCCGGGCCGAGCTGCATCGCGTTGCCCATGGCCAGGTCGTCGGCCAGCACCACGGGTGCACCGCCGGTGGGGAACAGCTCCAGCAGCCTGCCGCCCGGGCGCATCTCGTTGACGAACAGCCGGTCGCCCACGACGGCGATCCCGTTGGGCAGGACGACGTCGTCGGCGACGAGCGCGTACTCCCCCTCCGGGCTCCGGCGCCACACCCGGCCCGGTACGAGGTCGGTGACGTAGAGGGAACCGTCCGGCCCGAACGCGAGGTCGTCCGGCGACTGGATCGGACCGCCGGCGGGAACGACCGTGTCGACCTCACCCGAGGCGAGGTCGACCGCGCTGATGACGCCGGCCAGGAACTGCGCCACGTACAACCGGCCGTCCGGGCCGAACGTCACACCGTTGGAGCCCCACAGCCGGTTCGGCCCGGCGAGCCGCCGCACGTCCCAGCGTGCGCCGCCCACCGGGTCGCGTGGGGTGCCGTACCTGCTCGCCCCCGGAGCCCCGGTCACGGGGAGACCGCCAGCACGTCGTCCATGCCGCCCTCGTCCCGCCACCGGCGGAGCAGGCGGTGGAAGGCGACCGGCCCGTCGGCGTAGGTCTCGCCTCGGGGGCGTGGGCGGCCCTCGTTGTTGTAGTAGCCGGGGGTGCACTCGGACTGGAACCGGAACTGGTCGGGGGCGTTCCTCCTGAGGCCGTCGACCCAGGCGGCCTCGGCCTCGGCGGTCGGTTCCACGACGACGACACCCCGTCGACGGGCCTCCGCCACCACCTCGGCGATATGGGTGGCCTGCTCGTCGAGGACGTGCACGAAGTTGACCGAGGAGGCGTTCTGGAGCGGACCGAGGTGGAAGAGGTTCGGGAACCCGTGGCTGTAGAAGCCGTGCAGGGTGCGCGGACCCTCGCGCCAGTACTCCAGCAGGGCCAGCCCGTCCCTCCCGTGCACGGGCAGCCGGCCGCGCAGCACGTCGGACATCCCCACCTCGAAACCGGTGGCGAAGACGACGCAGTCGACCTCGTACTCGCGGTCGCCGACCACTACCCCGGACTCGGTGAGCCGTTCCACCCCGCCGTGGTCGGCGGTGTCGACCAGGGTGACGTTCTCCCTGTTGAAGGTCGCCAGGTACTCGTCGCTGAACGTCGGCCGCTTGCACAGGTACCGGTACCAGGGTTTGAGCGCCTCGGCCGTCGTCGGGTCGTCGATCTCGGCCGCCACGCGGGCCCGGATCTCGTTCATCTTCTGGAAGTCGGCGATCTCGTCCACCGCCTCGCGTTCCTCCGGGGAGAGGCCGGTGCGCGCGTTGGTGGGGATCAGCTTCTGGAGGAGCCGCGCGCTGGAGGTCCACCCGTCGCCGACCAGGTCCTCCTCGACGCGTTCCCCGCTGACCACCGCGAGGAAGTTGTCCCGGCGTCGCCGCTGCCAGCCTGGGGCGAGCGTCCGCGCCCAGTCGGGGTCGGTGCGGCGGTTCCCCCGCGTGTCCACCGAGGACGGGGTTCGTTGGAAGACGTACAGGTGCCGGGCGTCGCGTCCCAGGTGGGGGACCACCTGGATGGCGGTGGCGCCGGTGCCGATGAGGGCGACGCGTTTGTCGGCGAGGCCGACCAGGCCGCCGTCGGCGCTGCCACCGGTGTAGTCGTAGTCCCACCTGCTGGTGTGGAAGGTGTGGCCCCGGAAGGTGTCGATGCCGGGGATGCCGGGCAGCTTCGGCTGGTCGAGCGTTCCGCTGGAGACGACCACGTGCCGAGCCCGGATGCGGTCCTCGCGGTCGGTCCCCACGACCCACTCCTCGGCCCGCTCGTCCCACCGGAGTTCCCGGACGGCGGTGCGGAAGCAGGCGTCCCGGTAGAGGTCGTACGTCCGGGCGATGTCCTGGGCGTGGCGGAGGATCTCCGCTCCCGGCGAGTACTTCCACTCGGGGACGGTCCCGATCTCCTCCAACAGGGGCAGGTACACGTAGGACTCGATGTCGCAGTGGATGCCCGGGTAGCGGTTCCAGTACCACGTCCCGCCGAAGTCACCGCCCTTCTCGATCACGCGGATCCGCTCGACGCCTACCTGGCGGAGCCGGCTGGCCGCCAGCAGTCCGCCGAAGCCGCCGCCGACGACCACCACGTCCACCTGGTCGGTGAGGGGGGACCTGGGGGGCTCGGGTTCCGCGTAGGGGTCCTCCGCGTAGTAGCCGAAGCGGCCCTCCGGCCGCTGGTGGTGGAGCCTGCCGTCCGTGCGGAGGCGGCGGTCCCGTTCCTCGCGGTACTTCGCGCGGAGGGCGTCGGGATCGAAGCCCAGCTCGTCCGGGATGGTCGGGGTGCCGGAGGTGGACATGCGTGCCTTTCGTCGCGGTGATCACCACTGGGATCCAGGAAACCCATCCCCACCCATTAAGTCAAGCGAGTGATTTAATGGTGGGCGGTGCGCGGTTCGTCCGTTCTCGACCGTTCCACCACCAGCTCACCACGACACCTCGACCGCCGGGAGGCCGACGAATGAGCGACCCAACCCCTGTGCTGACCGCCGACACCCCGGTCGGCCAGTGGCTCACCCACCCCGTGGGCGGGCCCCTGCTCAGAGACCTGCTCAGCCAGGGGGGAGTGGACGAGGACGCCCTGGCGGCCGTCCGGCAGATCCCGCTCGGCCACCTCGTCGCCCTGAGCCGGGGCCGCCTGCCGCAGGACGCGGTGGACGACCTCGTCACCAGGGCCGGCGCGCGTCGCCGCGCCTGCCCGCCGGTAGAGGGTGAACGGGAGAACACTGAGGGCCCGGCGGGCTGTCCTCCTGCCGGCTGACCGCCGTCGTCCTCGCGGTTCGTACTCGGCATGTACAGCGTGGTCCTGGTGAGCGTGCTGACCCGCGAGACCCTCCAGCCGGCCACCGCTGTGAATATCCTGCTGTTCACCGGGTCAACTCCCTCGCCGTGATCACCGTCGTCGCGCCGCCGGGGACTCGTCCGATCGACTGGGCCGTGGTCGTCCTCACGCAGTGGGCGCCACGATCGGGGCTGCGCTGCGGCCGGGGCCGGCGGCGGTTCCCACCCGTCCCTGCTGCGGGGGCTGACCCCTCGTTGGAGGCATCTCGGTCCTCAGCACGGTCTTCTTCTGGCCGGACCCCCGCCTGAACTTCAGCCACCAGGGCCCGTGATCCCACCATCCACCGGCCGAGCCCAGCGCGACGTCGGAACGGACGACGGTCGCCGTACCGCTCGAGGGGCGGCGGGGCACGGGAGGGCCAGGCCACCCTGACGGTCACGGGGCTCGCGCGGGCAGGGCGGCGAAGAAGACCCCCGGCGTCGCGGTACCAGGATCGGACTGGATGGGACCGGCCGCGCGGCCAGGGCATGAGGCATGGCCGAAGGCCCTGGAGGACGCCGGCTGGTTCAGCGACACTGGCCCCGGCTCCACGTCTCGACGTGGAGCCGGGACGTGCACCTCCCCGCGGCGGAAGGACGACCGGTGAGCGAGAACGGCACCACGGTCAAGTGCCTGGTCTGGGACCTGGACAACACGCTGTGGCGGGGCATCCTGCTGGAGGACGGGGATGTCTCCGTCAGCGGTGAGATCCTCGAGGTGGTCCAGGCACTCGACGCACGGGGGATCCTCCAAGCGGTCGCCAGCAAGAACGACCACGACCACGCGTGGGCACGACTGGAGCGGCTCGGTATCGCCGAGTATTTCGTCCTCGCCGTGATCGGTTGGGGGCCCAAGTCGCGGTCGGTGCGGTCGATCGCGGAGCGGCTGAACTTCGCCCACCACACCATCGCCTTCGTCGACGACCAGCCAACTGAACGCGCCGAGGTCGCCTTCCACCTGCCCGACGTCCGGTGCTACCCCGCCGAGGAGGCAACCAGCTTCCCCGCGCTGTCCGAGTTCACCCCGAGGTCGACCACCGTGGACTCCGCACGGCGGCGAGCGATGGTCCAGGCCCAGTTCCGCCGGGAGGCAGAACGTTCCGAGTTCGCCGGGCCTGACGTGGAATTCCTGCGCACCCTCGACCTCGACCTCCGGCTGTGCCGGGCCACCGAGAGCGAGCTTAGCCGCGTCGAGGAGCTGACCCTGCGCACCAGCCAGATGAACGCCACCGGAGTCCACTACTCGGACGAGTCCCTGCGCGACCTGCTCGACGACGAGAACCACGACGTGCTGGTGGCCACCCTCAGCGACCGTTTCGGTACCCACGGGGCGATCAGCGTCGTGCTACTGGAACGCCATCTCACCGCCTGGCACCTGAAACTGCTTGCTACCTCCTGTCGAGTGGTCTCATTCGGTGTGGGCGGCGTGATCCTCAACTGGATCGAGGACCAGGCCGCCCAGAACGGGGCGCACCTAGTCGCCGATTTCCGGCGCACCGAGCGGAACCGCATGATGGAGGTCGCCTACCGCTTCGCGGGTTTCGACAACCAGGATTGCGCTTGCCGAGCGGAGATCGGCCCGTCGGCGACCGAGGGCGTTCGCCAACTGCACCTGCGGGCCGCGCGGCGCGAATCTCCCGACACACTCCGGCTCACCGCTCCCGATCTGGCGCACCGCCCGGGTGAGGCGGTTACTCCGCTCTGGTGAGCGGGTCGGCCAGTACGCGATGACCAGCACCGCCCGGCCGTCGGTGTGCACCTGCTCCGGTACCCGCACCGGCGGTGGGAGGTCCGCCATGGCCCGGTACGCTGTGGTCACCACGTCCCGCATGACTCACGCCCCAGCCGAATCCATGATCCGGGGGTGGTGTCAGCAGACCTGGTGGCACCGAGGACCGCTGACAGGGGACACGACCACCATGGTAGGTCTCGTCGTCACGGGGTGCCGGCGCTCGACCGGTGAGCATCCACAACGAACGACGGAACCCGCATGACCAGCAACGTCGGCGTGTTCCTCGGTCTCGACGTCGGGAAGACCTCCCACCACGCCGTGGGGCTGGGCCCCACCGGTCAACGGCTGCACGACCGGCCACTACCCAACATCGAACCCCGACTCCGGGGCCCTGTTCGACACACTCGCCGCCAACGGACCGCTGCTGGTCGTGGTCGACCAGCCCGCCACGATCGGCGCGCTCCCCGTCACCGTCCCCCAAGCGCGCGGCCACCAGGTCACCTCCCCGCCCGGCCTGGCCACCCGCCGCATCACCGACCTCGACCCCGGGCGGGCCACGACCGATGCGGGGGACGTTTTCATCATCGCCGATGCCGCCCGCTCACCGCCTCACACGCCGCGCCTGGTCGACATCGGTGACGACACCCTGGCCGAGCTGGCGGTGCTGGTCAGGTTCGACGACGACCTGGCCGGGAGGCCACCCGCGTGGCCAATCGTATCCGTGGCCCGCTCACCGGTTTCCACCCCGCTCGCGAACTCGTGATCAGCCCGAGGATCAGTCACATGGCGGTGCTGGAGATCCTCTCTCGTCGCGGCGGCCCCACCGGTATCAGCCAGGCCGGACGACGCACGCTCGTCACCATCGCCCAGGCCCACGCCCCTCGCCTGGGGGACAGGCTGGGCCCCGCGATCCTGGACCCGCTGGACCCGCTGGACCCGCTGGACCCGCTGGACCCGCTGGACCCGCTGGACCCGCTGGACCCGCTGGACCCGCGGGACGCGCTGGACCCGCTGGACCCGCTGGACCCGCGGGACGCGCTGGACGCGCTGGACCCGCTGGACGTGCTGGACGCGCAAACCGTCACCGTTCCCGGTGCCGCTGCCGTGGACACCGTGCTGCCCCGGCTGGCCGGCAGCCTGAAGACCGTCCTTGCGGCGCCGCGCGCGGCTGGCCACCGAGGTCGAAGGGTTCCTTGATGCGCACCCTCTTGCCGGGGTCCTGACCAAATAACACGCGAACGAGCCCGAAGGTGATCATGATTTCTGCTCGGTTCGGGCTCGCTCTCCAGTTCGTGTTCCGCCGACGCCTGGCGATACCTGGGGCCTGGAGCCTGCCAGCTAAGACCGTGCTGCGGCGGAACACGACCGGTGGTGGCCCGGACGGGACGCCTTGTCCTGACCATGGCCCTGGAGTCCTTCATTGAGACCGGCGGACCATACCTGTCCGGGCCGCGGTCACGCCTGCTGATCAAGGATGTCGCTCGTGGCTCGAGCCCGTCCGCACCGCCTACACCTTGCTTCTCGGGAGCCTGGGAGCTCTGGCATCAAGACCGGAGTCGTGCGGATCGCTGGGATCGTGATCGGCTCAATCGCAGGGAAGGCCACAGAGCCTCGTTATTAGGGCGCCGCACGTTCTCGTGTCGATGCCGGGGATGCCGGGGATGCCGGGCAGCTTCGGCTGGTCGAGCGTTCCGCTGGAGACGACCACGTGCCGAGCCCGGATGCGGTCCTCGCGGTCGGTCCCCACGACCCACTCCTCGGCCCGCTCGTCCCACCGGAGTTCCCGGACGGCGGTGCGGAAGCAGGCGTCCCGGTAGAGGTCGTACGTCCGGGCGATGTCCTGGGCGTGGCGGAGGATCTCCGCTCCCGGCGAGTACTTCCACTCGGGGACGGTCCCGATCTCCTCCAACAGGGGCAGGTACACGTAGGACTCGATGTCGCAGTGGATGCCCGGGTAGCGGTTCCAGTACCACGTCCCGCCGAAGTCACCGCCCTTCTCGATCACGCGGATCCGCTCGACGCCTACCTGGCGGAGCCGGCTGGCCGCCAGCAGTCCGCCGAAGCCGCCGCCGACGACCACCACGTCCACCTGGTCGGTGAGGGGGGACCTGGGGGGCTCGGGTTCCGCGTAGGGGTCCTCCGCGTAGTAGCCGAAGCGGCCCTCCGGCCGCTGGTGGTGGAGCCTGCCGTCCGTGCGGAGGCGGCGGTCCCGTTCCTCGCGGTACTTCGCGCGGAGGGCGTCGGGATCGAAGCCCAGCTCGTCCGGGATGGTCGGGGTGCCGGAGGTGGACATGCGTGCCTTTCGTCGCGGTGATCACCACTGGGATCCAGGAAACCCATCCCCACCCATTAAGTCAAGCGAGTGATTTAATGGTGGGCGGTGCGCGGTTCGTCCGTTCTCGACCGTTCCACCACCAGCTCACCACGACACCTCGACCGCCGGGAGGCCGACGAATGAGCGACCCAACCCCTGTGCTGACCGCCGACACCCCGGTCGGCCAGTGGCTCACCCACCCCGTGGGCGGGCCCCTGCTCAGAGACCTGCTCAGCCAGGGGGGAGTGGACGAGGACGCCCTGGCGGCCGTCCGGCAGATCCCGCTCGGCCACCTCGTCGCCCTGAGCCGGGGCCGCCTGCCGCAGGACGCGGTGGACGACCTCGTCACCAGGGCCGGTGGGGAACCCACCCCGCCGCCCGGCCCTGCCGGCGGGACCCCGCACGCCGCGTCCAGCCGCTTCGACGGCAGGACCGTCATCGTGACCGGCGCCGCCTCCGGCATCGGCCGGGCCACGGCG
The DNA here is from genome assembly GCF_002895405.1 of Actinoalloteichus sp. AHMU CJ021. Taxonomy (NCBI): domain Bacteria; kingdom Bacillati; phylum Actinomycetota; class Actinomycetes; order Pseudonocardiales; family Pseudonocardiaceae; genus Actinoalloteichus; species Actinoalloteichus sp. AHMU CJ021. The sequence goes on from NZ_CP025990.1 coordinate 5,514,529, forward strand.
GCCCGCGTCCTCGCCGAGGGCGGGCGGGTCGTGGCCGTGGACATCGCCGGCGGCGGCCTGGAGACCCTCGCCGCCGAGGCCGCCTCCGACCGGCTCCACACCGTCGTCGCCGACATCACCGACCGCACCGACGTCGACCGGGTCGTCGACGCCGCCGGCACCCGGATCGACGGCCTGGCCAACGTCGCCGGCGTGCTCGACGACTTCTCCCCGGCGCACGAGGTCACGGACGACACCTGGCGCCGCTGCTTCGACGTCAACGTCGACGGCACCCTCAACCTCGTCCGCGCCGTCATCCCCGCGATGCTCCGGGCCGGCGCGGGCAGCATCGTCAACGTGGCCTCCGAAGCGGCCCTGCGCGGCTCCACCGCCGGCGTCGCCTACACCGCCTCCAAACACGCCGTCGTCGGGCTCACCCGCAGCTGCGCCGTCATGTACGGCCCTCACGGCATCCGCGTCAACGCCGTCGCCCCCGGTGGCGTGGCCACCGGAATGGCGCCACCCGTCAACCAGTCCGAGTTCGGCGCCCACCGCATCCACGACCTGCTGCGCTCCATGCCGCCGGTCGCCCTCCCCGCGCGGCTCGCCGCCCCCATCACCTTCCTGCTCAGCGAGGACGGCGCGAACGTCAACGGAGTGGTACTGCCCTCCGACGGCGGCTGGTCCGCGCAGTAGACCTGGCAGGATGCCGCCGTGGACCTCTCCTCCATCGCCCCGGAACTCCGCTCCCACGTCCGCCGCATGCCCCGGCTGCCGTTACGCCAGCGGTGGGCCCGCCGGCTGGTCCGCGCGGCGGGCGCCACCCTGCCCGCACCCCCGGAGGTAGCGGGCACCAGCCCGCGACGACCGGCCGACGCGGCCCCCGGCGTCCGCGTCCACCGCCCCCACCAGGTCCGCTCGGACGCCGCCCTGCTGTGGATCCACGGCGGTGGGCTGGTGATCGGTTCGGCGGCACAGGACGACCGGTTCTGCGCGGAGACCGCCAGGGACCTGGGCATCACCGTCGTCGCCGCCGAGTACCGCCTCGCCCCCGAGCACCGCCACCCGGCGGCCCTCGACGACTGCCACGCCGCCTGGACCTGGGTGCGTGACCACGCCGACGAGCTCGGCGTCGACACGGCCAGGATCGCCGTCGGAGGGCAGAGCGCCGGGGGCGGACTCGCCGCCGCGCTGGTCCAGCGACTCCACGACCTCGACCAGGGACGCCCCGCCGCCCAGTGGTTGCTGTGCCCCATGCTCGACGACCGGACGGCCGCGCGGCGCCACCTCGACTCCCTCCGCCACGCGGTCTGGGACAACCGGCTGAACCGCTTCGGCTGGCGTTCGTACCTCGGCGTCGAACCCGGCGCACCCGACGTCCCGCCAGGAGCCGTACCCGCCCGGCGGGCGGACCTGCGTGGACTACCTGCCACCTGGATCGGCGTCGGGGACGTCGACCTCTTCCACACCGAGAACCGGGTGTACGCGCGGCGGCTGCGGGCGGCCGGGGTCGACACCACCACGCACGTCGTTCGGGGCGCGCCCCACGGATTCGAGTCGTGGGCAGCGGAGACCCGCATCGCCCGGGAGTTCCTAGCGGAGGCCCGAACGTGGCTCGACCAGCGCCTACACCGCACGGGGGCCGGCGCGCTCCGATGACGGGCGCGCCGGGGGAGCACGGCCACGAAAAGGCGTGACGCCCGTCCACCGGGTCGCCGACGACCACCACCCGGGGTCCGGGGCCCTCGCAGACCGGCCCCCGCTCCGGCAGGACCGGATCGAGCCGTCAACAGCGAATGCCGGCCTACCCTGCGACCGTCCCCCGGACCACGGCCGGCGCGCCACCAGGTCGGTCCACGGCGGCGCCCCGAGGGCGAGCCGGAGGGCGTCGGGCGCAAGGGTGGCGGTCGAGAACGCGTCGGCCGTCGACACCAGCACCCCGCGTCGCGCCACCAGGTGGGCGTTCTCGCCGTCGCGGCCCCCCGGGGACAGCGGCAACCACGCCGAAGCACGACCCCGGGTGCGCGTGCGCCCTGCGCTCCCGGCGCATCCGCTCCCTCGCGTCGAGGTGCGCGCCGTCGACGTCGCACGGCACGGGTACCACCTGGAGGGGATGCGTCGTCGCGAGCAGCCGGATGCCGGACACGTCAGGGAGTCCACCGCGAGACCATCAGCGGGGCGGATGAGCGCGCGCGGCACGGCGTCGAGCCAGTGCCACGTGCGGTCAGGGGACCAGGCCGGCGAGGCCGTCCGCGACGAGTCCCACCCGCCGTCACCGCCGTGCCTGGTCATCTCCTCCGCGCCCGCGCGGGAGGCGGTTCACGGCCGGGCGCGTGGGCGCGGACGGAGAAGGGCAGGAGGTCGACGCGAAGACCATCCGGCACCTCACCGGGGTGGATCGTCGTAGGTGAGGACGAACCTGCTGTGCGTCTTGTCGATGGCGGTGCCCGCCAGCTCGCTGTCCGGGGCGCCGGCCGGGTGGACGGTCAACGTCGGGGAGTGCCGGTGCCGGTCGGGTGCCCAGGCCCGGATCTCGCCGCACAGGTGTTCGGTCAGTTCGGCGGCGGCCGGCCCGTGGCCGATGACGCCCAACTCGCAGCGCGCCTCGTCCGCGATGGTGACGCGGCGGAGGGTCAGGTAGGCCAGCGTGCCGTCGTCGACCAGGGCCATCCGCCAGTACCCCGGTACCGGGTCGCACACCTCGGGTGGGACGTCACCGGTGACCCCGAGTCGGCACACTCGCGGATCGGTGGCGGTCAGCCGCAGCCAGAGGTCCTCGTGGGACTCCTGTCGGCCGAGGGTGACATCGGACCAGGTGGTGACGCGAGGTTGATCGAGCACACCCAGCAGCGCGTCGGGCCGCACGTCCTGGTCGCGGTCCCAATGGAGGGTGACCAGCCCGTCGGAGGTGATGGCGCCACTGAGCTCTCCCTCACCGTCGCCGACCAAGTACACGAATCCGCACAGGACCAGTGAATCGGAGACCAGACGATCACCGGTGCGGGTGAAAGCGACGCTCCGCCCCTGACCCCGCCACCGCAGCGGGGCGACCAGCCGCCCTCCTGGCGCGAGCTGCTGCCACCAGGGCGCGGGAAGGTCCCACGGCGAGACCGTGGCGATCATCCGGTCGTACGGAGCGTGTTCGGGGTAGCCCAACACGCCGTCACCAGTGACGACGTGAACGCCACCGAAACCGGTGTCGGCCAGCGCCCGTGACGCCCTGGCCGCGACGTCCGGGTTGATGTCCACCGTGGTCACCAGGTCGGCGCGTCCGGTCAACTGGGCGAGCAGGCAGGCGTTGTACCCGGTGCCGGCCCCGATCTCCAGGACGCGGTGGCCCGGCTGGACGTCCAGCTGGTCGAGCATCCCCGCGACCAGCCACGGAGCGGACGCGCAGGACAACGAACGGCCGTTGTCGAACCGGTGGGTGACCACCGCTCGGTACGGGTGGTAGGCGAGTTCCAGGTCGGCGTCCGGCAGGAACCGGTGGCGGGGTGTGTCGCGGAGTACCCGTTCCACCTCGCCGCGCTCCGCCCATCCGCCCGCGCGGACCTTGGCGACCATCTCCGCGCGCAGCGACTCCGGCGACAGGGTGGTGGTGTCGGTTTCCAACGCTTCTCCTCGTGGTCTCGGCCGTCGGGATGGTGGGGGAGCGTCCGCGCGGCGTCATGGCTCCTCGGCAGGGCCACCAGGGCGAGTAAGTCCGCGTTGGCGATCGGGATGCTGGCCGGCGGTGGTACTCGGGCAGGTGCTTCCCGGTGCCGAAGTGGTCGACAGTCAACTGGGGAGTGGCCGTCGAGTTCAAGTGCGTTCAGCGGGTACCGGCGCGGGCATTCCGATGATGACCTGCGTTGATCGGTGTCCCTCGTGTCGTCGAATCCTTCTTTGGAGTGACTGTCCGCCCGCTTCCGTCGGTATTCGACCAACCGTGCCGAGCGTGGGGGAAACCCGTGATCGACCCGATTCGAGTGGGCCTGGTCGAGCAGCCGGAACCAGGGCGAAGCCATGGCGTCCCTGTTGCGCCAATCAGGCGTCGATGAGGCGTCGATGAGGCGACGACCCCGTTGAACTGCGAAAACTCCATGCTCAACGGTCGCGGTTCGAGCGGGTGCGGCCGGTGGCCGAGGATCGGTCCCGGCCGGTGGCCCGTTATTCTGGTCCCGGAATGAGGAGGGTCGGATGAATGTCAACGGGTGAGTGCGGGAATGCCATCGAGGTGGGGTTCGAGAGGGTGATCGGCTTCGGGAATCATTTCCGTGACCGGAAGACGTCATGGCCGCGCACTCCCCGCGGTCGCCGGCCGGATCCCACCGGGGTGAGGTGAGCGGCGTGGGCGACAGGCGTGCGGGATTCACGGCCCGACGTAAGGCGAGGGGCTTCACCCAGGAAGGGCTGGCCACGGCGGTCGGGGTGGAGTTCTCCACTGTCGGGCGCTGGGAACGCGGTTCGCTGACACCCCAACCGTGGCGGAGGGCCCGGATCGCGAAGGCACTGGGGGTCTCGCTCGACGACCTGGCCACGCTCCTCGGCGAGGATCCGGCCGACGGCTCGCAGGGCCTGTCACGGGGTGGGACGGGGCGAGCGCCCTCCGGCCGCACCCCGGACGCCCTCCTTCCAGCCTCGGGCTCGCCGATGTCCGCGATGAGCGACACTGGTGGACCGGCCGAACGAGGCGACGGGCCCCCGGTGCCGGCCGGGCACCTCGGGTCCCTCACCGTGACCGTGCCGCCGCCACGGCGGATAGGACGCTCCGAGGTCGAGCAGGTCAAGCTGATGACCAGCACCCTGGCCACCAGCGAGAACCTCTACGGCGGAGGCATGGCTGGGGAAGCGGGCGCGGCGCACCTGAGGTGGGCCAGCCAGCTGCTGGACGCCCAGGCCAGCACCGCCGTACGTGCGGGGATCTTCGAGGCCGTCGGCAACCTCGCGGGAGTCGTCGCGTTCTCCGCCTTCGACGTCGGGAACCACGACGCCGCGACCCGGTGCTTCCGGTTCGGCCTGTGGTGCGCTGAGCAGGGCGGCTGCTGGGAGCTGCGTGCCGCGACCCTCGCTGACCTGGCCCGTCAGGCCATCTACCTCGGCAACGTGGACGAGGCACTGTCCTCGATCGAGTTCGCCCAGGTGCGAGCTGACCGGCTGACGGCCACCGCACGAGCCATGATCGGCAACGTCCGCGCCCGCTTGCTGGCGGTGCTGGGGCGTGACGATGAAGCCCGAGCGGAGGTGGACCGCGCCGACGCGCACTTCGCGGAACGGCAGCCGGAGGCGGACCGGCCCTGGCTGGTCTACTACGACGAGGCCGAACACGCCGGCAGCAGCGCGGGCGCTGACCTCGCTCGCTCTCGCCGCTAACCGGCCGGGGGAGGCGGCGGACCGGCTGAGAACCGCGATCCAACTGCACAGCGACGTGTACCGGCGTTCGCGGGCGTTCTCCAGGGCGCGGCTGGCGACCCTGCACATGGCGGTCGGGGATCCGCTCGAAGCCGCCCTCGTCGGCCGGCGCGCTGTCGAGGACGCCAGGATGTTGCACTCGCGGCGGATGGACGAGGAGCTCGCCACGCTGGTCCGAGCGTGTCAGCGGCACCGTGCGATACCGGAGGTGGCGGAACTCGTGGAACTCCTGACCCACCCCACCGATGACTGAGGCGAACGGCGCTGCGCTCCCATCAGCGCGGAACTCCCGAGCGGTGCTGGAAGCAGCGGGTGAACGAGCAGGCGTGTCGACCACGGACGCGACGCTGATCCGGGACGGGATGAACGTCCTCTACCGGTTGGCCGGCGGTGTGGTGGCACGGATCGGACCGGCGGGGTCCCACCTCGTCGCCGAACGCCACCTCCGCGCTTCGCGCTGGTTGGCCGATCGCGGCGTTCCCGTCGTCCGCACCGTCGACGGTGTCGAACAGCCCACGTCCGTGGGAGGTCGACCTGTCACCTGGTGGATGCGGCTACCCGAGCACCGCCCCGCCACTCCGGCCGAACTCGGCGCGACGCTGCGGCGGCTCCACCGGCTGGATCTCCCCGAGGCGGGCGTGTTTCCCACCGTCGACCCCCTGGAGGGAGTACGTGCCGCATTCGACGGCGAGACCCTCCTGGCCGAGGGAGATCGGGACCTGCTGCGCGATCTCGCGGACCGACTGCGCGTCGAGTACCGGGCCTTGGCGCCCCATCTCCCGCTCCGGCTCATCCACGGTCACCCCTGGCAGGGCAACGTCGTGGTTCCCCTGGGAGGCGGTGATCCCGTGCTGCTGGACCTCGACCAGATGGGGGTCGGCCCCCCGGAGTGGGACCTGGTTTCCCTGGCCGTGGACCACACCGACTTCGCGCGGATCACCGACGCCGAGTACCGGGCGTTCGTCGCGGCCTATGGCGGTGACGACATGACCACGTGGTCCGGGTACCGCACCCTGGCCACGATCCGAGAACTGCGGTGGGCGACGTTCGTCCTGGGCAAGGCGCGGGCGAGCCCGGAAGCGGCCGCCGAGGCGCGGCACCGGGTGGCGTGCCTGACGGGGAAGGTCGAGCGACCGTGGACGTGGTCGGCGTTCTGACCTGATACGCCGTCCGTCCGTCCGAACGGGCGCGGCACCGATCCGCCCACGGCGCCTCGTGACCCAGTGGCAAGGGTGGTGTCTACCAGCACCTCGCGGTTCCCTCCGCCACCCGGCGCCCCGGGGTGGCTTGTCCGCTAACGCCCCGCTCTCCGGTGGTAGTCGGCCGCCAGCAGCCCGAACAGGAGGTCGTCGGCCCATTCGTCGCGGACCCAGGTGTTGGCCCGCCGTAGCCCTTCCCGTTCGAATCCGAGGCGGTCGAGCAGCCGGGCGGAGGCGTCGTTGCGGGGGTCGCATTCGGCTGACACCCGGTGCAGGCAGCGGTCGACGAACAGGTGCTCCAGCATGCGACCGACGGCCTCGGTGGCGTAGCCGCGACCGTGGTGGGGCGCGGCGAGGGTGAAGCCGAGGTCGGCCTGCATCCCGTTCTCGTGCAGGTTCACGCCGAGGTCGCCGATCAGGGCGCCGTCCAGGGAGATGGCGTAGGGGAACCAGCCGGGCCGGTCGGGGGCGTCGTGCCGGTAGCGGGCGATGGTCTCCGCCGCCCGTTCGACGGTCAGCGGTGTCTCCCAGGCCTGGTAGCGGGCGATGGCCGGGTCCGAGCGGTACGCGGCGAGCGCCGCCGCGTCCCCTGGCTGGAACCGCCGGAGGACCAGGCGCGGGCTGACCAGCCACGGCCCCGTCCGCTGGCTGGGAAGTTCCGACGGGGTCACGGCCTCCTCACCCCCGCTTGCGCAGCACGTAGCACTGGAACAGCGCGTGCCCGGACGGGGTGGCCGCGCTCCGCTGGAGTACCTCCAGCCCCGACATCTCGCACCACGGCGCGCTGATGAGGATCGGGGTGTGGCCGAGCAGGACGACGAGCCCGCCGTCCCGGCACGCGCTCACCGCCGCCGCCATCAGCTCGTGGGCCTGCGCCGTGCCCACGACGAACGCGTTCAGGTGGCGGCAGATCACCAGGTCGGCGCTGCCCGGGCGAACGGCCGGTCTGATGCTGTCGCCGCAGTGGGTCTCGTCCACCCGGGACCGCGCGTAGGCGGCCATCTGGGGGCTGAGGTCCTGGCCGATCGTGCGGGTCCCGGGAACCCGTCGTTGGACGGCCTGGAGGAACGCCCCGGTCGAGCAGGCGGCGTCGTAGGCGACGCCGCCCCGGAACCCGAGTTCGACGAGCCGGTCCGGCACGGAGTCGCGCAGCACCGACTCGGCGTGGTCGAGTTCGCGGGCGAACTCCTCGGTGAGTTCCCAGCCGTCCGGGTCGAACTCGGCCGCCGCGTCGCGGACCCGGTCGCCGAGCTGGGCGAAGGGGTAGTACAGCTCGGCTCCCGGGTCGGCCACGGCCGCCGCGAACAGCGCCGTCCGCTCGGCCTCGTCCACCGGCCGGTGGAACACGGCGACGTGGTCCTCGGCGACCTGTTCCCGCTCCACCACCCCCAGCAGCATGTCCGCCTGGACCAGGCAGCCCTTGAGGCGTTCGGCGGGTTCCCCGTCCCGGTCGGGGCCGGGGTAGGCGGCCTCGGTCTTGCGGCCGACCAGCCGCAGCCCGGACACCTGGAGGTAGAACAGGTCGTACGGTTTGCCCTCGGCGTAGGTCTCGACGACGCGCTCCGGTGCGCGTTCCGCCGCTCCCGTCAGTGTGATCACCGGGTTCCCTCCAGTGCGTCGCGGATGGCCGTGGCCGTGCCGCGCAGGTGGTCGTCGTCGAACAGCAACTCGTGCCGGCCGGGTACCGAGGTCACGACCAGGCCGGGGAACAGGGCGCGGTCCCAGCCGCGCGGCCGGGTCGCGGCGGGGTCCTCCCCGCCGGCCACCAGCAGGGCCACCCGGTCCGGGTAGGCGGGTTGCGGGTACCGGGAGGCCAGGTCGCCGTTGTGCTCCAACTCCCCTGCGAGGTCGACGCCCTCCGGGGAGTCGGCGTCCACGCCCAGCTCGGCCAACCGCTCCCGAATGCCGTCCCGCGCGTCACCGGCCGGGGTGACGGCGTTCAGGTTGTGGCTGTCGATGAGGAGCAGGTCGGTGACCGCGTCGCCGTGGGCCCGCATCTGCCGGGCCATCTCCAACGCGACCACCCCGCCGAAGGACCACCCGCCGAGGTGGAAGGGGCCTTCGGGTTCGAGGGTGCGCACCCACTCGACGTAGCGGGTGGCCATGTCGGCGAGGGTGGCGAACCGGTTGCCGGGTTGGCCGAACCGGGGGTCGGAGATGACGTGCAGCCGCCATTCCGGCAGCAGCGGGGCCAGCCCGTGGTAGGGCAGGGCCAGGCCCTCCCCGGGGTGCACCAGGAACAACGCGCCGCCGGTGGCGTCGGGGTTGAGGGTCTGGACGTGGCGGGACCCCGAACCGGCCACCGGTGCCAGCAGCTGTTCGGCAAGGCCGGCGACGGTGCCGGCCTTGAGGATCTGGGGGACGTCGCAGCGCACGCCCTCGGGCAGGTTCTCCCGCAGCACCCGCAGCAGCCGCACCACCAGCAGGGAATGTCCGCCGAGGTCGAAGAAGTCGTCGTGGGCGCCGATCCCGGTGACGCCCAGCACCTCCTCCCAGCAGCGGGCGATGAGCACTTCCAGTTCGGTGGACGGCGGGCGGGACGCCTCGGCCACCGCCGTCGACGCACCGGCACCGGCCAGGTCGGCGAGGCGACGCTGGTCGACCTTGCCGTTGGCGGTCAGCGGCAGCTCGTCGAGCACGGAGATCCCACCGACCATCCAGTCGGGCAGCCGCTGGCCCAACCACCGGCGCAGCTCGCCGGGGTCCACCTCGGCGTCGGCTCGGGGAACGGCGAAGGTGACCAGGGTGCCCTGGTGGGCGACGGTGACGGCCTGCCGGACGGCCGGGTGCGCCTCGGCGGTGCGGTCGACCTCGGCGGGTTCGACGCGGTGCCCGCGCACCTTCACCTGGCGGTCCTGCCGGCCGAGGAACTCCAGCTCCCCGGTGGGCAGCCACCGCGCCCGGTCGCCGGTGCGGTAGAGCCGGCCGTCCCCGAAGGGGTTCGCGGGGAAGGCGCGGGTGGTCAACTCCTCGTCGCCCAGGTACCCCGCGCCCACGGCGATCCCAGCGATGGCCAGTTCGCCGGCGCAGCCGGGCGGCACCTCCCGCAGGTGGGCGTCGACGACGTGCGCGGTGGTGCCGGCGATGGCGCGCCCGATCGGCACGCGGTCGCCCCGCCCGTCCTCCGCGACGCAGGTGTGGTGGGTGACGCTGATGGACGCCTCGGTCGGCCCGTAGGCCTGGTGCAACCGGGCCCCGAGCCCCGAGTCGTGGAACGCGCGGACCAGGGCGGGGGTGACGGCCTCGCCGCCGGAGAGGACGTGCCGCAGCCCGGAGCAGTCGACGGCCTTGGGGCCGTCGAGGAACGCGGCCAGCAGGGTCGGGAGGAAGTGCGCGACCGACACCCGTTCGGCGACGACCAGTTCCGCGAGCCGGTCGGTGTCCAACACGGCCTCGGGCGGGGCGACCACCACGGTTCCACCGTGGGCCAGCGGGAAGAACACCTCCCACAGCGCGATGTCGAAGGCCGTTCCTGCGGTGGCCAGCACCCGGGGCGGCTCCTCGGTGGGGAAGGCCGTGCCCGACCAGAGCACCCGGTTCACCAGGCCGGCCTGGGGCACCAGGACTCCCTTGGGGGTGCCGGTGGAGCCGGAGGTGTAGACGACGGCGGCGTCCCGGTCCGGGTCGGTCGCCCGGGGCGGGGACGGGGGTTCCTCGCTCGCCTCGGTGAGGGTGCCGTCGGGGTGGACGACGGGCCACGCGGCGAACCCGGCCGGGTCCAGGTCGGTCAGGACCGCCGCCAGGCCCGCGTCGGCGGCGATGGTCCGGCGCCGGGCCGCCGGGTGGTCGGGGTCGAGCAGCACCGGCACCGCGCCGTGCTGGCGCAGTGCCAGCAGCGCGGTGACGAAGGCCGTCGACCGCCCCAGGCAGACACCGACGAGCTGCCCGCGTTCCACGCCGGCCGCCGCGATCCGGTCGGCGAGGGCGGTGGTGCGGGCACCCAGCTCGGCGTGGGTGAGGACCGCGCCGTCGGTCACGACGGCCGGTGCGTCCGGAGTGGTCTCCCGGTGCGGGACGACCAGGTCGAGCAGGGACGTGGCCCCGGGCGGCCCCGAGGTGGCGGTGGGGGTGGCGTTCCAGCTCGCGACGAGGGCGCGGTCGGCCTCGGGCAGCACGTCGAGTTCCCGCAGCCGCGCGTCGGGGCGGCGGCACAGCTGCTCCATGAGCAGCTGGAAGGTGGCGATCAGCCGGTCCACCTCGGCCGAGGTGAAGTGGGTGGTGTCGTAGTTGAAGTGGAAGGCGAGCTTCTCCAGGGGGAGCACGATCAGGCCGATGGGGTACTCGGTCTTCTCCTGGGCGTGCAGGTCGATGACCTGGATGCTCAGCTCGTCGTCACCGGGGAGGTTGTCCTCGGGGTAGTTCTCGAAGGCCACCAGGCTGTCGAACACGTGCCCGCCCGACAGCTTGGTCCCCCCGGCCCAGGACTTGATCTGGGCGAGCGGCACGTGGCCCTGGGCGGCGGTGGTGGCCAGGTCGCCGTGGATGGCGGACAGCAGCTCGGTGACGGTCCGGTCCGGGTCGAGCCGGATGCGCAGCGGGATCGTGTTGATGAACAACCCGACCATGTGCTCGGACCCGGCCAGTTCGGGTGGCCGGCCGGCGATGGTGAGGCCGTGCACCACGTCCTCCGCCCCGTTCCGCAACGCCAGCAGCATGCTCCACGCGGCCTGGGTGATCGCGTTCGACGTGACGCCGTAGTCGCGGGAGGCCTCGGCCACCAGCGCGGTCAGTGACTCGCTGAACTCGTGGACGACGGTGTGGAACAGGCCCTCCTGGTCGGCGGGGGCCTCGGAGAACGGGGTGGGGGCCAGGTCGGCCAGGTACTCCCGCCAAAAGCGTTCCGCGCCGTCGCCCCGGGCCGTCTTGGCCCGGATCCAGCCGACGTAGTCCCGGTAGGGCCGGCACGGGGCCAGCCGGGGTTCGCGGCTGTGCGCCAGCTCCTCGTAGATCCGGAACATGTCGCCCCAGATCAGCGACAGGCACCAGCCGTCGAGCAGGATGTGGTGGTGGCTCCACAGCAGGTAGTGGCTGCCGGTGCCGCGCCGGACCAGGGTGAGCCGGTACAGCGGGCAGGTGTCCAGGCCCAGGCCCGTCTCCCGGTCGTTGACCAGCAGGCGCTCCAACAGGCCGGCGTGTTCCTCCGGGGCGTGGGTGGTCCAGTCGAGCACCGTCCACGGCGGTTCCACATCGGAGCGCACGTACTGGAGGGGTTCGGTCAGCTCCTCCCAGACGAACCCGGTGCGCAGGATCTCGTAGCGGTCGGCGACCCGCCGCCAGGCCTCCCGCAGCGCGTCCTCGTCGACCTCGCCGACCAGTTCCAGCACGTTCTGGTTGAAGTAGGCGTCGGAGTCCGGCCAGTACAGGCCCCGGAACAACATGCCCGCCTGCATGGGGGCCAGCGGGTAGACGTCGACGACACCGGGCCGGGAGCGCACCGCGTCCAGCTGGTCCTGGTCGATCCCGGCGAACAGCGCGTCCTCACCGGGTTCGGCCATGGGCTGCTCGATGGCGGGGGCGTCCGAGGCCCGGTCCGCCGAGGCGGCCATCGCGCGGACGGTGCGGTCGGCGAAGATGTGCGCGACCTCCAACCGGATGCCCTGCCGTTGGGCGCGGGCGGCCAGCCGCATGCTGGAGACCGAGTCCCCGCCCGAGCGGAAGAAGTCGTCGTCGACACCGGGTTCCCCGCCACCGACCAGTTCGGCCCACAGGCTGGCGATGGCCCGCTCGGTGGGCGTCTCGGGCGGGGCGGAGGTCCGCTGCCCGGCGGTCGTCTCGGGCAGGGCGGCCCGGTCGACCTTGCCGGAGTTCGTCAGCGGCAGGGCGTCCAACCACACCAGCTCCCCGGGGACCTGGTAGGCGGGAAGCGCGGCGGTCAGCCCCGCCAGCACCCGCGCCGACGCCCGCGCCGGTCCGCCTCCCGCGTCGGGGTGACCGGAGACGAAGGCGACCAGCCGGCGGGAGGCCTCCCCGCCGCGCAGCACCACGGCGGCCTGCCGGACCAGGTCGGACTCCAGCAGGGCCGCCTCGATCTCGCCCAGCTCGATGCGGTAGCCGCGCAGCTTCACCTGGCCGTCCCGGCGGCCCAGGTACTCCACGACGCCGTCCGGTCCGAACCGGGCCCGGTCCCCGGTGCGGTAGAGGCGGTCACCGGGACCGCCGAAGGGGTCGGGCACGAACCGCTCGGCGGTGAGACCCGGCCGGCCGAGGTAGCCGACCGCCACCGCCTGCCCGCCGATGCACAGCTCGCCCTCCGCGCCCACCGGCAGCGGGTTCAGGTCCTCGTCGAGGACGTGGACGCGGGTGTTGTCGACCGGGGTGCCGATGGGCACGAACGGCCGGTCGTCGTCGGCCCGCACCGGCCAGTGGGTGACGTCGATGGTGGCCTCGGTGGGGCCGTAGAGGTTGTGCAGGGCGCAGTGCGGGAGCCGCCGGGTGAACTCGGCGGCGACCGGTTTGGGCAGGGCCTCGCCGCTGGAGATCGCCACCCGGAGCGACCCGGCCCGCTCGACGTCGGCCACGTCGAGGAACGCGGGCACCAGCGACGGCACGAAGTGCAGCATGGTCACGGCCTCGTCCCGGACCAGGCGCACCATCGCCGTGGCGTCCCGCCGCGCCGGCTCGGGAGTGATGACCAGTCGTGCGCCGCTGATCAGCGGCAACAACTGCTCCCACACCGAGACGTCGAAGCTGAACGAGGTCTTGTGCAGGACGACGTCGTCGGGTCCGACGTCGTACCGGTCGCGCATCCACAACAGGCGGTTGACCAGGCCGCGGTGGTTCACCGCGACGCCCTTGGGCCGGCCGGTGGACCCGGACGTGTAGATGACGTAGGCGAGCAGGTCGGCGCCGGGGAAGTCGACCTGGGCGCCGCCGCCCTCACCGGACCAGCCGTCCGAGCACACCAGGGTCGGCCCCCCGTAGCCCAGCCCGTCGAGGCGGTCGGTGGTGTCGGTGACGAGAGCGGCCGCGCCGGCGTCGCCGAGCAGGAACCCCAGGCGCTGGGCGGGAAGCTCCGGGTCCAGCGGGAGGTAGGCGGCACCCGCGTACAGCACGCCGAGGACGGCGGTGATCCGCTCGGGGGAGGGGGGCAGGGCGATGGCCACCACGTCGCCGGGACGCACCCCCAGCCCGGCCAGCCGCGCCGCCACCCCGCCGGCCGCCACGTCCAGTTCGGCGTAGGTGACCGTGCGGCCCTCGAAGGTGACGGCGGGCCGCGCACCGTGTTCGGCCGCCCGCTGCCGCACGAGCTCGTGGATGCCCACCTCGGTGGGGAAGGCGCGGACCGTGTCGTTCCACTCGGCCACTCTCGCTGCGGTGTCGTCGGCGTCGTCGGCGAACAGGTCGCTCACGCGCAGGGTCACGGGTTCTCTCCTCCGTCAGGGTCGCCGCCGCGGGCGATCCGCTCCAGCAGGCGGGCCAGGTGGCGGACCAGTCCGGTCGCCTCGGCCGGGGTCAGCGCGTGGGGCTGGTAGGTCAGTTCGAAGGTCAGCCGGTCTCCCGGCAGGACGGTCAGGGACACGGCGAACTCGGTGCTCTCCACGGCGCGGACGACCCGCAGCGCCCCGTGCCCGCCGAGGGGCTGCCCGGTGCGGTCGCCCGGGTAGTTCTCGAACACCACGATCGAGTCGAACAGCGCGTCACCGGCGCCCGCCCAGGCGCGGATGCGGCCGAGCGGGTGCGCGGCGTGCTCGTAGGTCTCGACCAGGTTCCGCTGGACCTGGCGGAACAGCGCGGGCAGCTCGGCGTCCTCCGCGAACCGCACCCGCAGGGGCAGCGTGTTCAGGCACAGCCCGACGAGCCGTTCCGACCGGGGGATCTCGTCGGGCCGCAGGGACATCACGACCCCGAACAGCAGGTCCCGGCTCGCGCAGCGCTGTCCCAACAGCAGCGACCACGCGGCCAGCACCACCGAGTGCAGGGTGGCCCGGCCGCGTTCCGCCACCCGGGTCAGGGACCGGGTCGCCTCCCGGGACATCTCGGCGGTGACCAGGGTCGCCGTTCCCGCGCCCTGGGCGCCGGCACGCCCGATCCTGGTGGGTTGGGCGCCGGCCAGCGCCTCCCGCCAGAAGCGGGCCCCGGCCTCCTCGTCCCGGGTGGCCAGCCACCCGAGGTAGGCGTCGTAGCCGGGTCGGGCGGGCGGTGCCCAGGCACGGCCGTTCGCCTCGGCCTCGTAGGCGGAGGCGACGTCGGCGAGCACCAACGGCAGGCTCCACCCGTCGAGCAGGATGTGGTGGTGGCTCCACAGCAGCCAGCGGCCGGCGCGGCCCCCGTCGATCCAGTGCCAGCGCTGCTGACCGGGCGTGGACAGGTCGAAGGGTTCGGCCCGGTCGGCGTCCAGCACGGTGCCCGGCCCGGCTCCCGGTAGGGCGTGGAGACGCCAGTCCACGGGCGGCGGGGGCCCGATGACCTGCACGGGTTCGTCCAGGCCCGCGCTGGCGAACGCCGCGCGGAACACGTCGGTGTGGTCGACCACCCGTTGCCAGGCAGCCCGCAGCACGGCCTGGTCGACGTCGCCGTCCACCGCGAACAGGAGCTGCGTGTGGTAGGCGGTTGACCCGGGCCGGGCCAGATGCCAGGCCAACATGCCCTGCTGCGCCGGTGCCAGTGGCAGGAGCGCCCGGGTTCCGGGGCGGGTGGTCAGGACGGCGCGCAGGTCCTCGACCGGCAGGGCGACGGCCGGGAAGTCGGCGGGGACGGCGGCGACGCCGACCGGTCCGTCCAGTGCCGACACCAGGTCGAGCAGCGCCGCCAGCAGCTCCTCCGCCAGCGACCGGACCGCCGCCGGCGTGAACCGGCCCGGGTCGTGGAACCACTCGGTCCACAGACCGCGGTCGTCCAGGCCGGACACCAGCTCCAGGCCGGGGGGCACGGCGTGCTCTGGGGCGGCGTCGTCCCCGACGGTCTGCCGTTCCGCCCTGGTGAACAGCCCCGCGCCGCGCGGTCCGGTCGTGGAACCGAGGTGGTTGACGACCAGCTCCGGTTCGGGTTCGGCGCCGGCGCGCAGGAGTCCGTAGCCGACGCCCTCGTCCGGGACGCCGGCCAGCGTCTCGCGCACGTGGCGCAGCGTCTCCAGGGGGTCGTCGGTGTGGACGTCGAAGGCCACCGGGTGCACGCTGGTGAGCCACCCGACCGTCCCGGTCAGGTCGGGCCAGCCCGGTGGCCCGGACCGTCCGTGCGTCTCGCGGAGCACCGCCACCCGGGGTTCCCCGGTCCACCGGGCGACGACACGGGCCAGGGCCGCCAGCAGGATCTCGTCCACCCGTAGCCGGTGTCGGGTGGCCGCCGCGAGCAGTGCCCCGCTGGCCGTCGGGGGCAGGGCGGCCCGCAGCGGGGTGCCGCTGGCTCCCTCGGCGCCCTGTCCCGGTGCGGAGGGCAGGTCGGGCAGGCCGGGCAGGTCGGCCAGGGTCCGGCGCCAGTGCTCGCGTTGGGCGGGGGTGTCCACGCTGGTGACGAGGGCGGGGCGCAGGCGGGCGAGGTCCTCGAACGACGTCGGCGGCGTGGGCAGGGTGACCGGTTCGCCTCGGGCCACCTGCCGGTAGGCGGTGTCCAGGTCGGAGAGCACGGTCTCCCAGGAGGCGTGGTCCACCGCCAGGTGGTGGGCCACCAGCAGGACGGCCTGTCGGCCGTCCACGCCCTCACCGACGAGGGCGGCCAGGGTGGGGCCGTCCTCGACGTTCATCGCCGTGTGCACCGGGCCGGCCAGTTCCGTGATGGTGCGCGGTCCGATCGGGACGTCGGCCCGCACCACCAGCGCCAGTTCGTCGGAGGGTGGGGCGAGCACGCCGTGGTCCTGCCAGCGTCCCTCCGCCCACACCGCGCGCAGCCGGAACGCGTCGTGGTGGGCCGCGACGGCCCGCAACGCCGCCAGCAGCAGCGCCGGGTCGACCGGCTCGGCCGGTTCCGCCAGCACCGCCTGGTTGAGGTGCCCGGTGTGGCGGGGGAGGCCGGCGAGGAACCGGCGTTGGGCCGGGGTCAGCCACAACCGGCCAGCCCCGGGCGGCGGTGCCGCCGGGACGGCGGCGGTGGCGGCGGATGGCAGCGGCACGGCGCTGGCGGCCAGCTCGGCCAGTGACGCCGTCCGCAACACCTGGGACAGGTCCACCCGCCAGCCGGCGGCGCGGGCCTGGGCCACCACCCGGATCGCGCTCACCGAGTCCCCGCCGAGGTCGAAGAAGTTGGCGTCCCGGCTGATCACCGCCTCGGCGGTCCCGGGCAGGACCCGCGCCCAGATGGCCGCGAGGTCCCGTTCGGGCGCGGTCTCCGCCCCGTCCACCACGGCCGTGGTGGACGCGGTGGTGGACGCCGGGTCGGGCAGGGCTGCGACGTCGAGCTTCCCGGTGGCTCCGACCGGGAGTTCCCGGAGGACCACCAGGTGCGCGGGCACCATCGCCCGGGGCAGCCGGTCCCGCAGCCGCCGCCGCACCTCGGCGCACAGCCGCTCGGGATCCGCGGTCGGGTCGGCGGGCACCAGGTATCCGACCAGGGCGGTGACGCCCCCGGGGTCGGCGTGGGGCAGGACAGCGCAGTCCACGACCCGGGGATCGGCGGTGAGCGCCACCTCCACCTCGTGGGGTTCGACGCGGACACCGGCGATCTTCACCTGGCGGTCGACCCGGCCGACGAACTCCAGGCCCCCGTCGGGGTGGTGGCGGGCCAGGTCGCCCGTGCGGTAGGCGCGGGCGCCGGGAACGCCGGCGTGCGGGTCGGGGACGAAGCGGTCCGCCGTCGCCGCCGGGCCGCCCAGGTAGCCCCGGGCGAGGACCGCACCGCCGATGACCAGCTCGCCGACGACACCCACCGGCACCGGCTGGCCCTCCGGGTCGAGGACGTACACCCGGGCGTTCGGCAGGGCCTCCCCCAACGGGACCCGGTCGGGGGGCGGATCGCCGGGGCCCCGCCAGTGGGTGGCGATGATCGAGGCCTCGGTGGGCCCGTAGGTGTGGTGCAGGACCGCCGAGGTCCGCTCGGCGAACCGGGCTGGCAGGCTCGGGGAGAGGCGTTCCCCGCCGCACAGCACGTGCCGCAGGGACGGCGCGACGGGTTCCCGCAGGTAGTGCTCGAGCAGGGTGGGTACCAGGTGCAGCACCGCGACCCGTTCGGCGGCCACCAGGTCGGCGATGGCGCCGACGTCCCCGTGGCGGTCCTGGTCGAGCACCACCAGCCGACCACCGTTGGCCAGGGGGTGGAACATCTCCCACAGGGAGATGTCGAACCCGACGGCCGCGACCTGGGCCACGGCCTCCCCGGGCCGCGTCGGGTAGGCCAGCCGGGACCACAGCAGCTGGTTGGCCAGCCCGCGTTGCGTGCACTGCACGCCCTTGGGTGCCCCGGTGGACCCGGAGGTGTAGGTGACGTAGGCCAGCTGGTCGGGTTCCGGCCGCCGGACCGGCACGGCTTCGCCCGGGCGCAGGTCCTCGACGCGCAACGTCGGCAGGCCCTCGCCGGCGCAGTCCCCGGCGCCGTCGCTGATCACGGCGTGCGCGCCGCAGTCGGCGAGGATCGCCCGGTGCCGCTCGACCGGTTGCTCCGGGTCCAGGGGGACGTGGACGCCGCCCGCCCTCCAGATGCCCAGCACCACGGCCGGCAGTTCCGCCCGGCGCCCGATCCTGGTCGCCACCGGCCCCTCCACCGGGATCCCCCGGCCGCGCAGCCAGGCGGCGACGCCGTCCGCGAGGGCGTCGAGCTCGCGGTAGGTGAGGGAACGGGTCGACGTGGTCACCGCCGTCGCGTCCGGTGTGGCCGCCACCCACCGTTCGACCAGGCCGAGCACCTCGGTGGGCCGGTCCGGCAGGGTCCGCTGGTTCGGTGCGGCCAGCAGCCGCCGTCGTTCCCGGTCGTCCACCAGGTCCAACGCGGCCACCGGCCTCCCCGGGGCCTCGGCCGCGTTGGCGAGCAGCCGCGCCAGGGTGGCGGCCAACCCGTCCACCCCGGCCTGGCCCACCAGGTCGGCCGCCGCGCGGATCTCGATGTCCACCGCACCCGGGGTGACGCGCGCGGTGATCTCCAGGTCGAAGGCCCCCAGCAGGGGTGTTCGGGGCACCGTCGTCGCCGTGGCCCCGCCGAACGCCGCCGTCTCCGGAACGGCCTCGTCGTCCACGTCGAACACGACCTGGGTCAGGCCCCGGTCGGCGCGGGACAGCTCCCGCACGATCCGCTGCGTCGGGACCGAGCCGTGCGCGAAGGCGTCGCGCGCCGCGTCCCGGGTCCGGGACACCTGGAGCGCGAACGGCTCCGCCGGGTCGATGTCCGCCCGGATCGGCAGCACGTTGACCAGGGGACCGACCAGGGCGGCCCGGGTGTCGTCGCCCCGGTCGGCCACCGGCGCACCGACGACGACGTCACGTTGTCCGCAGATCCGCGACAACCAGACCCGCACCCCCGCCAGCAGCGTGACGAACGGGGTGGCGTTCGCGTGCCTGCCCACCTCGGCGAGGGCGTGGGCGGCGCGGGGCGGCAGGCTCACCCGGGCGATGGTCCGGTCGGGGCCGAGGGTGGCCGGCCGCCCCCGGTCGGTGGGGAGGTCGAGCCGTTCCGGCGCCCCGCGCAGGGTGTCGGACCAGAACGCCAGCCCCTCCGCGTCCGGGAGCGCGTCCCGGTCGGCCGCCGCCCACGCCAGGAAGCTCGGTGCCGGGGCCAGCGACACCGCCCGGTGTTCGACCTCGGCCGTGTAGGACTCGGCCAGTTCGCGGACCAGGAGCCGCGCCGACCAGCCGTCCCCGGCGACGTGGTGCAGCACGACGACCAGCGCGTGGTCCTCCGGGCCCAGGCGCAGCAGGGTCCAGTGGACCGGGGGTGCGGAGGCGAGGTCGAAGGGTTCGGCGACCAACTCGTCCACCCGTCGGTCGAGTTCGGCCCCGGTCGCCTCGGACAGGGCCAGCGGCGGGCCGCAGTCGGTGGCCCGCCAGACCGGGCCGTCCTCACCCTCGGCGAGCAGGCTGCGCAGCAGGTCGTGGCGGGTGGCCAACGCCGAGGTCGCCGCCGTCAGGGCCGGAACCGACAGCGGCCCCGCCAGCCGCAGCACCACCGGCAGGTGGAAGGTGCCCTCGCCGGTCGTGGTGGCCTGCGCCCAGATCCCCAGCTGTGTCCACGACAGCGGAGCCGAGCTCACCGGGGCGGCGGGCACCGGGCCGGCTCCTCCCGGGGTGCGCTCGTCCGCCCACGGCGCCAGTGACTCGATGGTCGGGTTGTCGAACAGGTCCGGCATCCGCAGCCCCGGGTAGCCCAGCGCGTGCATGCGGCGCACCAGGTCCATCGCCAGCAGCGAATGCCCGCCCAGGGCGAAGAAGTTGTCGGCCAGCCCGACCCGGGGCACTCCCAGCAGCTCCGCCCACAGCGCGGCCACCGCGCGCTCCCGGTCGGTCCTCGGTTCCCGGGAACTGGCGCCGGGCTCGGGCCCGGCGGGAACCGCCAGCGCCGCCCGGTCCACCTTCCCGGCGGCCGTCCTCGGCAGCGGCGAGTCGTGCACCCGGATCACCGAGGGCACCATGAAGGGGGGCAACCGGCCGGCCAGGTGCGCGCGGACCGCGTCCGAGTCCACTGTGGACGAGACGGCGACGTGCGCGGCGAGGACATCGCCCCGGACGACGACGGCCGCCTCCGCCACCCCGGGGTGGGCCGCCAGCGCCGTCTCCACCTCGTCCAGCTCGACGCGGTAACCGCGCAGTTTGACCTGCCTGTCGGCGCGGCTGACGAAGTGCAGCACCCCGGCCTCCACCCGGGCCAGGTCCCCGGTGCGGTACATCCGCCGCCCGTCCCCGGTGAAGGGGTCGGGGAGGAACCGCTCGGCGGTCAGCCCCGGGCGGCCGACGTAACCCCGCGCCAGGCCGGTGCCCGCCAGGTACAGCTCGGCGACCACCCCGTCGGGCACGGGCGCCAGGTAGCGGTCCAGCAGGTAGGCCCGGGTGTTCGACGTGGGCGCTCCGATGGGGACCCCGCCGGCCTCGGCCAGCTCGGCGGCGGTGGCGCCGACCGTGACCTCGGTGGGGCCGTAGGCGTTGACCAACCGGACGTCGCGCACCAGCCGGTGCCAGCGGTCGACGGCGGCCCGCCCCACCTGCTGGCCGCCGATCGCGACCAGCCGCAGCGCCGGCGGCAGCACCAGCCCTTCTTCGCCCAGGGCGTCCACCAGGCGCTCCCAGTAGCCGGTGGGCAGGTTCGCCACGGTCGTCGCGGTCCGCTCGCAGTGGGCGAGCAGCGCTCGCACCGAGGTGACCGACTCGTCGTCCCGCAGCACCACGGTCGCGCCGGCCACCAACGTCGGGAACACCTCCTCGACCAGCACGTCGAAGGTGACCGCGCAGAACTGGAGCGCCCGATCGGCGGGGGAAAGGCCGTACTCCCGCACCGCCCACCGGACGTGGTCGGCGAGGGCGCCGTGTTCGACCACCACCCCCTTGGGCTCACCGGTCGACCCCGAGGTGAACAGGACGTACGCGGGATCACCCGGTGCGGGTTCCGGTCGCCCCGGGTGCCGCGGCGTGCCCTCCTCCGCGACCGGGATGTCGCCAGGGTGGAGCACGGCGACGTCGGCTCGGGCGAACCGGTCGACGTCGGCGGTGACGAGCAGGCGGGCACCGCTCGTCCTGAGCTGACCGGTGACGCGGTCGTCGGGGTCCTCCGGCGACAGCGGCAGGAACGCGCACCGCGCGACCAGCACGCCGAGGAGCACGGCCACCAGGTCCGCAGACCGGGGCAGGCACACGCCGACCACGTCACCCCGGGTGGCCCCCGACGCGACGAGCCGGGCCGCGACGGCGTCGGCGTGCCGGACGAGGCCGGCGAAGTCGACCGTCCGGGCACCGTCGAGCACAGCGGGTGCGCGGGGGGCGCGGGCGGCCGCCGCCCGGACGAGCCCCACCACCCCCTCCGCCGGCGGTTCGACGGGGCCGGCTATCCCCGGCGGGACGGGGGTGTCGGTCAACCGGAGCCGGCCCACCCGAACACCGGGGTCGGCGAGGACGTCACCGAGCAGGGCGGTGAGGCCGTCGGCGAGGATCTCGGCGGCCGGCGCGTCCAGCACGTCGTGGTTGAACTCCAGCTCCAGGTCGACGCCGTCGGGCACGGCCCTGGCGATCAGGGTGAGGTCGAAGGCGGTGGTCCGCGACGGTGGGCGCAGCGCCTCCGCCGCCACCCCGGGCAGTGCCACGGGCACGCCGAGGGAGTCCTCCCACACCACCATGTACCGCATCAACGGGTGGTGCCCGCTGTCCCGGCGGCGACCGAGCAGGCCGGCCAGCCGTTCGACGGGCACCGCCTGGTGTTCGTGGGCGGCCGGCACCGCCTCCCGGCACTGGTCCAGCACCTCGGTGAAGCGCGGGTCGCCGCGCAGGTCGGCCCGCAGCGGCAGCGTGTTGACCAGCATGGTCACCGCGGTGTCGGCGCCAGGCAGTCCCCGATCGGCCACCGGAGCGGCGACGACCACGTCATCGGCCCCGGAGAAGCGGTGGACCAGCACCTGGAACGCCGCCAGCAGCACCATGAACGGCGTCACCCCGCGCGCGGAGCACAGCGCGCGCAGCGCCTCGGCCCGGTCGGGCGGGAGCACCCGGATCGCGCGGCCGGCCCGGTGCCCGCCGTCCACCCGGTGCCGGGGTCCGACCGTGAGGTCGACGTCGAGGGTCGCCCCGTCGAGGCGGTCCCGCCAGAACCCCAGATCCCGTTCCGCGCGTGCGGAGTCGACCCCCGGTGTCACCAGCGCCGGGTTCGTCGGCGGGTCGAGGCGCGGAGCGCGGTCCTCGACGGCCGAGGCGTACAGCTCCCGCAGCTCCTCGGCGACCAGGCGCATGGACCACCGGTCGATGACCAGGTGGTGCAGTACGAGCAGGAAGACGAGGTCGTCGTCGCCCAGCCGCAGCAGCCGCGCCCGCACCAGTGGGGGCCGGTCCAGGTCGAACGGCTGGGCCAGCGCCTCGTCGCCGGCCGCCACCACGCGCGCGTTCCGCTGCTCGGGGGACAGCCCGCGCAGGTCCTCCACGTGGAGGGGCACCGGCGCGGCGTCGGCCACCAGCAGCCGGGCCGGCCCGTCGTCGCGGGCGGGGGAGGAGCGCAGCACGGGGTGCCGGCGGGTCAACGCGTCCAGTGCCCAGCGCAGCGCCGCCTCGTCGACGGTGCCCCGCCACCGGGTGGGCACCGCGACGCCGAACAGGCCGGGGCCGCCGAGGAACTCCTCCTCGAACAGGATCCGCGCCTGGCCGGGGGACAGCGGCAACTCCGTCGGCTCCACGGACGCCGCCGGATCCTCCCCGTCGTCCGCCGTCCGGGCCTCGATGTCGGGGGTTCTCGCCTCCTCGACCCGGCGGGCCAGCGCGGCGACGGTGCGGGCGCGCAGCACGTCGGCCATCGACAGCCGCACCCCGTACCGGCGCCACACGGCCGCCACGATCCTGGTGGCGGTCAACGAGTCCCCGCCCAGGGCGAGGAAGTCGTCGGAGACCCCGACCCGGGGCAGGTCGAGCAGGTCGGCCCACACACCGGCCAGGTCGCGTTCCAGCCCGGTCGCCGCCGCGCCGTTCGCGTCGCAGCCGCCGACGTCGGGGACCCCGCCGCTGGCCGGGGCCTCGGGCAACGCCGCGTAGTCGATCTTCCCGTTGGCGGTGAGGGGGAAGCGGTCCACGCTCACCCATCGGGTGGGGATGACCGCCTCCGGGAGCCGGTCGGCCAGGTGCGCGCGCAGCGCGGCGGGTTCGGCGCCGCCCTGGAGGTAGGCGACGACACGGTCACCGGTGGGTCCACCGACCAGACGGACCGCCGCCCGGGACACCGAGGGATGCTGGTGCAGCAGCGACTCGACCTCGGCCGGGTCCACCCGGTGGCCGCGCACCTTGAACTCCGCGTCCACCCGTCCGAGGAACTCGATCCTGCCGTCGTCCAACCACCGGACGCGGTCCCCGGTGCGGTACACCCGCCCGCCGCCGGCCGGGTCCAGACCGAGCCAGTCGGGCAGGAACCGGGCCGCGGTCTCCGCCGGACCGCCCAGGTACCCCCTGGCCAGCGGAGCACCGGCCACCACCAGCTCCCCGGGCACGCCGGCCGGCACCCGCCGGCCCTCGGGGTCCACGACGGCCACCGAGCAGTTGTGCATGGGCCGGCCCAACGGCATCCGGGACGCGCCGTCGACCGGGCTGGCCTCGTCGTGCAGCACGGTGATCGTGGTCTCCGTCGGACCGTAGGCGTGGACGAGGACGGTGCCCGACCGGTCCAACAGCCGGTCGCGCAGCGACGGGGGGACGCGCTCACCGCCGCACACCGCCAGGCGCAGCCCCCGCGTCGCGTGCTCGTCCGCCCCGGAGAGCAGTTCGTCCAACACCGAGGGCACCAGGTGCGCGACCGTGACCTGGTGGGCCCTCATCAGCTCCGGCAGGTAGGGGACGATGCCGTGCACCCGGTGTTCGGCGACCACCAGCCTCGCCCCGGCCACGAGCCCGGCCAGCAACTCCCACACCGCGATGTCGAACCCGGGGGAAGCCGTGGCCAGCAGCACGTCCCGGGGCCCCAGCGGGTACGCCTCCTGCCACCACGCCATGCGGTTGGCCAGGGCTCCGTGCGGGACCAGCACTCCCTTGGGCCGGCCGGTCGACCCCGACGTGTACATGAGGTAGGCGGCCAGCGCCGGGTGGGGGTCCGGCCACGGCCCCCGGTCGCCGTCGCCGATCCGCTCGGCTCCGCTCCCGCCGTCGAGGGCCTCGTCGACCCGGAGCACGGGCCCGTCGACCCCGGGGGAGGAGGCGGACGTCAGGGTCACGACCGGACGCGCGTCGGCGACCACCGCCGCCCGCCGACCCGAGGGCCACCTCGGGTCGAGGGGCAGGTACACCCCGCCGGCCCGGACCACCGCCAGGCAGGCGACCAGCACGTCGAGCCCGTCCTCGGCCAGCACGGCAACGGGCCGTTCCGGCCCCACCCCGAGCGCCCGCAGCCGGCGGGCCAGCGCGGCCGACCGGGACCCCAGGTCGGAGTAGGACAGCTGGCGGTCCCCGCGCACCGCGGCCACCCGGTCGCCGTTCTCGGCCAGGGCCGTCGCGACCCGCCGCCACCACCGGCCCGGGTCGTGATCGACCCGGGCACCCCGTTCCCAGTGCCGCCTGAGTTCCGCCATAGTCGCCTCAGGCTAGGAACGGTGTTTATCGGATCCTTATCAGATCCGTTCTCCGGGGAAAACCGATCGATAAGGGAGAGGGATACAAAAAGCGGACGCACACGCACGGGTCTCCCGCTGGAGGATGGCAATGGCGACAGAACGAGAAGGCGCCTTCGAGGACATGTCCCTCGACCACGTGGTGTTCCATGTCGGCGACGCGCACCAGGCCGCCGCGGAACTCGTCGACCGGTACGGGTTGGCGGTGCTCGACGCGTCCGAGGACACCTCCGCCCGGTCGGTGGTGGTCGGCGGCGGCGGTGACATCAGCCTCGTCTTCACCGAGGCCGTCACCGAGGACCACCCGGCCGCCGCCTACGTCAGGGCCCACGGCGACGGGGTCGCCGACATCGCGCTCGGGGTCCGTGACGTCCGCGCCGCCTACGACGAGGCGGTCCGCCGGGGAGCTCGGCCGGTGTCCGCCCCCAGCGAGGACGGCGGCCGCGTCGTCGCCACCATCATGGGTTTCGGCGACGTCACGCACACCTTCGTGCCACGAGGGAGCGCCCCGGCCGCGGCGGGCGGCGCGGACCCGGCACCCGCCAAGACGGGGGTGTACGCGCTGGACCACTTCGCGGTGTGCGTCGAACCCGGGCAGCTGGCCGCGACCGTCCGGTTCTACGAGGACGTCCTGGACTTCCGCATGACCTTCGAGGAGCAGATCGTCGTCGGCGCGCAGTCGATGAACTCCCAGGTGGTGCAGAGCACCTCCAACGCGGTGACCCTCACCATCATCGAACCCGACACCTCCCGGAACCCCGGGCAGATCGACGACTTCCTCAAACGGCACGGCGGTTCGGGCGTGCAGCACATCGCCTTCGTCACCGACCACATCACCGACTCGATCCGCCAGCTCCGCGACCGGGGTGTCGAGTTCCTCACCACACCGGCCGCCTACTACGAGGCGTTGACCGACCGCATCGCACTGACCAGGTACCCGGTGGCCGAACTCGGTGAACTGCACATCCTCGTCGACGAGGACCAGGGCGGGAAGCTGTACCAGATCTTCACCCGGTCCACCCACCCGCGGGGCACCTTCTTCATGGAGGTGATCGAACGGGCGGGCGCGCGGACGTTCGGTTCCGGCAACATCAAGGCCCTGTACGCGGCCGTCGAGGCCGAACTGAGCAGGCAACCGCGCTGAGCACCCCGCCGCCCTCCCCCCGCGCCCGCCCCGGAAGGGGATGCTGATGGAACCGCTGCGCCTGGCGGACCTGCACGGTTCGCTGGCCGACCCGGTGCTGGCCGCCATGGAGTTCCTCAACGAGGTCGCCAACCGGTACCCGGAGGCCGTGTCCTTCGCCCCCGGTCGGCCCTACGAGGAGTTCTTCGACGTCGACGACCTGCACCACCACCTGCGCACCTTCCACCGGTACCTCGTCGAGGACCGGGGGATGGACGACGCGGGCGCCCGCCGGACGCTGTTCCAGTACGGCCGCACCAAGGGCGTCATCCACGAGTTGATCGCCCGCAACCTCGCCGAGGACGAGGGGGTGCGCGTCGACCCGGAGGCGGTGGTGGTCACCGTCGGGGCCCAGGAGGCGATGCTGCTCGCCCTGCGCGCACTACGCGCCGACCACCGGGACGTGCTGCTGGCCGTGTCACCGGTGTACGTGGGCATCACGGGCGCGGCGAGGCTGGTGGAGATGCCGGTGCTGCCGGTGCGGGACGGCGAGGCCGGGGTCGATCTCGACGACCTGGTGGCGGTGGTCCGGCGGGCGCGCCGGGAGGGGCTGCGGCCGCGCGGCCTCTACGTGGTCCCCGACTTCGCGAACCCGTCCGGGGCCTGCCTGGACCTCGCGACGCGGCGGGAACTGATCCGCACCGCCGAACGGGAGGACCTGCTGGTCCTGGAGGACAACCCCTACCGCCTGTTCGGGTCGGCAGACGAACGACCGCCCACGCTGCGGGCGCTCGGCGGGAACCGGGTGATCTCGTTGGGTTCCTACGCCAAGACCGGGTTCCCCGGCGCCCGCGTGGGTTACGCCGTCGCCGACCAGCCGGTCGACGTCGGCGGCGGGCGCACCGTCCCGTTGGCCGACCAGCTGTCCAGGCTCAAGAGCATGGTCACCGTCAACACCCCGCCGGTCGCCCAGGCGGTGATCGGCGGACTGCTCCTCGACCACGGCCTCAGCCTCGTGAAGGCCAACACCCGGGAGATCGAGGTGTACCGCCGCAACCGGGACCTGGTGCTCGACGGTCTCGCCGCCCGGCTTCCCCGGGCGGCGGAGCTGGGGGTGAGCTGGAACCGGCCCAGCGGGGGCTTCTTCATCGTCGTGACCGTGCCGTTCCCGGTGGACGACGCCCTGCTGGAGCGGTCCGCGCGCGAACACCGCGTGCTGTGGACGCCGATGCACCACTTCTACGGGGACGGCAGGCCGTTGCCGCACCTGCGGCTGTCGGTGAGCCTGCTGACCCCCGAGCGGATCGAGGACGGGCTGGACCGCCTGGCCGCGTTCCTCACCGAACACGCCGAGGCGGCCCGCGCGGGAGGCGGTCGCTGACCGGGCGCACCCGGGGTCGGCGGCGGTACCCGCTCAGGCCGCCGCCGACTCCCGGCGCGTCCCGTGGGCACGCGCCCCGCCCACCGCCAGCCACGCCACCGCGCAGCAGGCGACGAGCACCGGCCAGGGCCACACCGCCCCCCGCGCCAGCAGGCTGGTGAACAGCACTGGCGCCACCACCATCGCCACACCCCAGGACATCTGGTGCACCCCGAGGTAGCGGCCCCGCATCTCCTCCGGCGCCAGGCGCGCCGCGAACGCGGAACTCGTCGGCGCGAAGAGCAGCTCCGCCGAGGTGAACACCACGATCCCGAGGAACAGCATGACCAGGGCCGCCGGTGGCGGCAGCAGGGCCGACGCCCCCAGCACGAGGAAGGACACCGCCCACAGCACCGAGGCCAACCGGAGCACGCCCGTCTCGGCCCGCTTCTCGGTCCACCGGACCACCGGCGGCTGGGCCACGACCACCAGCACCGTGTTGACGGTGTACAACGCTCCCGGCAGCCACGCGTGGGCCGGCATCGTCACCCCCACGAAGGCGGGCACCAACAGGATGATCGCGTACACGGCGACCACGAAGAACGCGTTGGCCACCACCAACAGCGTGAACGGGCGGTCCCGCAGCACCCGCAGGTACCCGCCGGTCGCCCGGGGCCGCGCCACCGCCGCGCGCCGACCCGCCAGGGCGTGGGCCTTGGGCCAGGTCCCGATGAGCAGGGCCACGAACAGGTAGATGACCGCGTTGGTCACCGCCAGCGCGTGGTACCCGATGTCACCGAACCCGACGACCGCCGCGGCGATCATCGCCCCCACACCCAGCGAGGCGTTGCGGGCCGACCGGATCAGCCCGAACCACCTCGGCTGCTGTTCGATCCCCACCAGGGACACCACCAGGGTTCCCTGGGCGGGCAACCAGGCGCCGTCGGCCCAGTAGATCAACGCCGCCGCCAGCACCAGCTGCCACGGCGTCTCCACCCACAGGTAGGACACGAAACCGAGGCAGCGCAGCAGGTTGCAGCCCACGATCACGGCCGGCGCGCCGAACCGGTCCACCAGCGGACCGCTCAACACCCCGGCCGGAACCCCCGCGAGCGCGGCGATCGACAGCGCGGTACCGATGGCGACCAGGCCGAGGTCGGTGACGGCCAGGAAGTACGGAATGGTGAAGGGCAGGAACATGCCACTGCCGAGGCTTTCCACCCCCGCCGAGCCCGCGAGCCGACCCAGTCCCCGCAGCCGAGGGAATCCGAACCGTTCCGCGCTCCGGGAAATCACCACGGCCGGCAGGATATCCACCGGAAAACAATGTTGACAATGATAACGAAACGAAAAGACGCGTCGTTAGGATGCCGGGAAAAACGTCTGCGCGGAGGTAGTGGCGTGCTGGGAGAAAACGAGGACACCGCCGAGTTCGAGGTCGTCGTCAACGACGAGGAACAGTATTCCGTGTGGCCGGTCGGACGGGAGGTCCCGGCCGGGTGGCGTGCCGTGGGCCAGCGGGGTCCGAAACGGCACTGCCTGGCCTGGATCGACGAGAACTGGACGGACATGCGGCCGCGCGCCCTCCGCGCGGCGCTCGCGGGCACCGGCACCGCCGGGACGGGAGAGCCGGCTTGACCGGACCCACCGGCCCACCGCGTGTCCCGCTGATCACCGCCCCGACCCGCGTCCAGCGGATCACCGGTGTGGCCCGCCGTCCGATCCACCTCAAACGCGACGACGAGAACTCGCCGGTCTTCGGTGGCTGCAAGACCAGGGCGCTGGAGTTCGTCCTGGGGGCCGCGTTGGCCGAGGGAGCGACCGCGGTGCTCACCGCGGGCACCGCCGGCTCCAACCACGTCGCCGCGACGGCCCTGCACGCGGCCGGTCTCGGGCTTCCGGTCACCGCGTTGGTGCTGCCCCAGGAACCCGGCCCGCTGGTGTCCCGGAACCTGCGGCTGGCGCTGGGCGCCGGGGCACGACTGGAACCGGTGCCACCAGGGGTGTCGGTGCACCCGGACCGGCGGCGACACCGCGAGGCAGTCGAGGAACTCCGCGCGGGCGGCGCGCGGCCCTTCGTCATCCCCTTCGGGGGAGCGGCCCCGGTGGCCGGGAGAGCGCACGCCCTGGCCGGCCGGGAACTCGGCGAGCAGGCGCGCGCCCTGGCCCTGCCCGAACCGCTGCGGGTGTACCTGCCGGCCGCGTCCACCCTCACCGCGGCGGGGATCGCCGCCGGACTGGCGAGCACCGGCCTGTCGTTCCAGGTCACGGCCGTGGACGTGGTGGGGGACGCGTCGGTGACCGGACCGGGGTTGGTGGAGCGCGCCCGGGAGGCCGCCGCCGCCCTCGGTGTCGCCCGCGACCAGGTGCGACCCGAGCATCTCCGACACGTCGACGGGTACTCCGACGCGCCCTACGGGGTGCCGGGCGCCCAGGCGGGGCGCGCCGCCGACCTGCTGCGGGAGGCGGCCGGGGTGGAGGTCGACGAGTGCTACGGGGCGAAGGCGTTCGCCCGCCTCCTCGCCGAGGTCGACTCCGACGAACCGGGGACCCACCTGTTCTGGCACACCGGCAACACCCGGTCCGCCCTGGACGTGCCGTCGCGACCCCTGCCCCCCGAACTGGCCCACCACGACCGTTGACCCCCATCGGAGCCGCACGCGGGGGTCGCCGGCCACCGACCTCACCCTGGCGGCGCGGCCCGCCCGAACCCGACCCCGGGGCTGCCCACCCCCTCCCGGCGCGCCGAACGCGCCCGCCGAGGAACGTCCCCCGCCCCGACGAGCGCGGTCACCGGCACGGGCAGCACCGCCGGCACCGGGCCGCCGGCGGGGCGGGACCCACCCGCCGCCCCGCGCGGGTCCCCGTCGCCGGGAGGCCGCGGCTGGCCGCCGCCCGGTCGCCGTCCACCACGGGCGGCCGCGCCCTGTGGCGCGGGAGCGCGGCCGGTAGCACGCGGCCGGCCCGGGCGGCCAGGCCGGCCCGGCCGCGTCCTGACCGGGGGAGTGGGTCAGGCGCGCGGTGCCGAACCGGAACCCGCCGAGCCGCGCCTCGAACGGAACGCCGACCTGGTCCCCACGGGGGCCAGGCTGGCCGCGCGGGATGGGCTGGACGGGCCTCCCGGCGCGGTCCGGGTCAACCCGGACCGCGCGTTCGTGGCCGGGGCCTCCGGAAGTCCATCGCCGTGCCGAGGCCGGCCGCCGAACATCCCGACCGGTTCCCGCTCGGTCGCCGGCCGGCCACCAGGGCGGCCGGCGGCGGCACGTCCCCTCACGGTCGCATCCCGGCGCTGTCGATCCACGGTGGCCGGGGCGCGCCGAGGCCATGACCAGCCAACCGCGCGCGCCGGACACCGGGCGGGAACCCCGCCCCACGGGCCCCCACCGTTCGCGTCCCACCGCCGCGCGAGCGGGGCGGACGAGCTCCACCACAGGAGCCGCCCGCGACCCGACCCGTGCGGTCGGGGTGACCAGCCGTCGGGAACTCGGGTGAAGACCGTTCCCGACGTGCTGGTCACCAGTCGGAGCTGATCACCAGGTCACCGGGAGCCGCTGGGGCGATCGCAGCAGCGTCCCCTCCTTCCAGGGGACGTCCTCGGCGGAGGTGACCAGCCGCAGGTCCGGGAAGCGGGTCAACAACGACGACAGCGCGACCTGGAGCTCTCCCCGCGCCAGCTGAGCGCCGAGGCAGACGTGCACCCCGCCGCCGAAGGCCAGGTGCGGGTTGGTCTCCCTGGTCAGGTCGAGGACCTCGGGGTCGGAGAACACCCTGTCGTCGCGGTTGGCCGAGTTGGTGCTGGCCACCACCGCCTCGCCCGCGCGGACCAGGACCTCGCCCAGTTGGACGTCCTCGGTGGCGATGCGGGCGAACGCGCCACCGGATCCCAGCGGGATGTAGCGCAGGAGTTCCTCCACCGCCGAGGGAACCAGCTCCGGGCGTTCCCTGAGCATCGCCCACTGCTCGGGCCGCGACAGCAGCAGGTAGACGGAGCTGGCGAACTGGCTCGCGGTGGACTCGTGCCCGCCGACCAGCAGGGTGATGCCGGTCTGCCGCAACTCCTGCTCGGTGAGCCGGTCGTCCTCGTGGGCGGCGACCAGGACGCTCATCAGGTCGTCCCCGGGCTCCCGCCTGCGCTGCTCGGCCAGTTCGCCCAGGTACTCCTCCAGGCCGGCACGCGCCGCCCTGACCTCCTCCCGCGTGTGGGCCGTGGTGGACAGCACCATCGCCGAGAAGTCGCGGAACCGGTGGTGTTCCTCCGGGGGCACGCCGAGCATCTGGGAGATGACCGACACCGGCAGGGGGAGCGCCAGGCTCTCGACCAGGTCCGAGGGCGGACCGGTGCGCTCGATCTCGTCCAACAGGCCGTCCACGATCTCCTGGGTGCGGGGGCGGAACTCGCGGACCCGCCGCGCGGTGAAGCCCCGCGCGATCAGTTTCCGCAACCTGCTGTGCTCGGGTGGGTCCATGCTCAGGATCGAGCCCGTGGGCGCCGCCTCCGGCGTCACCCGGGGGGTGTCCTCCCGCCCGGCCGCGCGGGCCCGGCTGAACCTCGGGTCGGAGAGCACGGTCCTGACGTCGGAGTAGCGGGTCACCAACCAGCACTCGTCGCCGAAGGGCAACCGCACCCGCATCGCCGGCTGCTCCGCGCGCGACCGCGCGTAGCCGGGATGGATGTCCAGGCGCACCGGGTCACCGAAGGGGTAGGAATGGGTGTCAACTGTGGTCACGAGCACTCCTCGTCAGTTCGGGGAGGGAGCCGTCGGGCCCTCTCCGGGTGGTGGTCGGCGAACCGGCGGTCGGGGAGCCCCGCCGGGGACCCTGATCACCGCTGGGGTGGTGGCCGGTCGGGACGCGGGGGCACGGCGGGGGTCGCGTTCCCGTTCCTCGGGGCGGACGAGCCGGCGGCGCACGGCCCGCGAGCCGTCGGAGGCGGCCCCCGTGGGTGGCGGGCACCGGGCCCGGCCGCCGCCGCGCCGCTCGGGAGCCGGGAACCGCGAGGCCGAGGAGCCCGCCGGGCCGTACGCGACCCGGGACCGAGCCCCGCCTCCGGTGACCCGTTGTGTGTGTGGAGGTGCGAGCACCGCCCGCTCGGGGCGGGGCAGCAGGCCGGGATCGCGGATGCGCGCGCCAGAACCGAGTTCCTCGTGCTCATCGGACAGGGGACAGCCGCCCGTCAGTGGCCCACGCCGTCGGCGAGCCAGCTCGCGGCTCCGCTCGGGGCGGGGGTCCTCGTCCGGGTGCCCCGCTCCATCGGGTCGCCGACGGAGTGCACGGGTCGTCCGACGCCGGGCAGCGGTGGGCGACCCGCACGGGGAACGGGAGCGGCCGAGCGCTGCCGGCAGTCCCGCGCGCACCCGCCGTCGCCGGCCGTCCACACGCCCCGGTGGCGCAGTTCGCGCACCATCCTGGGCACGTCCCAGTGCGGCCGGCCCGCCAGGTGCGCCGCGGCGGCCAGCAGCGTCCCGGGAAGTCGCTCGCACAGTTCGACGAGCTGGGCGACGGCGTCCGGGTCCCGGGACACCCGTCGCGGTCCCACGATGCCCCTGACCAGGTCGACGGCCTCGTGCCGTCGCAGGCCACCCAGCCAGAGCGGGACCGTCCCGCACCGGGCGACCAGTTCGCGCAGCGGGTCGCGGGAGGTCACCAGCACGTGGCAGGTGGCGCTGTTCGGCATCAGCGGCCACACCTGGGCGGCGTTCCGCGCGTCGTCGAGCACCAGCAGCATCCGCCGGTCGGCGACCAGGGTCCGGAACAGCGCGGGCCGCTCCTCCCGGCTCGGTACCCGCTCGGGGGGAACACCGAGCGAGTGGAGGAGGTGGGAGAGGGCCGTGTACGGGTCGGCCGGGGACCGGTGCGCGTCGTGGCCGCTCAGGTCGACGAAGAGCTGCCCGTCGGGGAACAGTTCGGCGTTGCGGGCGCCCCACCACACGGCCAGCGCGGTCTTGCCCACCCCACCGGCGCCCACCAGCAACCCGAGCGGTGGCACCCCGTCCCGGCCAGCCCTGCTCCCCAGGCGGTCCAGCGCGGCCACGGCCTCGTCCCGTCCGACGAAGGCCCGTGTCGCGGCGGGAAGCTGCGCCGGCGGGCGGTCGACCGGGGGGCCGTCCTCGTCCCGCAGGATGCGTTCGTGCAGGCGTCGCAGCTCGACGCTGGGTTCCAGGCCCAGCTCCTCGACCGACCGCCGCCGCCACCGGACGAAGGTCTCCAGGGCCGCGACGCGGTGCCCCGACCGGTACTGCGCCATCATCAGCAGCCCGTGCAGGCGGTCCCGGAGCGGGTGCCGTTCGACCGCCTCGGCGAGTCCGGCGACGAGTGCCCCCTGCTCTCCCAGACCGAGTCGGAGTTCCGCCTGTTCCTCGTAGGCGGCGAGGATCCTCTCCTCCAGCTGCGCCGCGGCCTGTTCGGGCACGACCCCGCCGACGTTGGACAGCACGGGTCCGCGTCGCAGCGCCAACGCCTCGTCGTAGCGGCGCACCGCCTGGGCCGCGTCGCCCGCGCGCGCCCTGGCGTCGGCCACCAACTCCTCGAACACCAGGGTGTCGATGCGGTGTTCGCCCGGGTGCAGGACGTACCCCGGTGCGGCCGTCTCGATGAGGGTGCCGTGCACCCCGCACGAGCGGAACGTCTTCCGCAACGCGGACACGCAGATGGCGACCTGGGTGCGGCTGCTCGACGGTGGTCTCGCTCCCCACACCGTCTCCACCAGGCTGTCGACCGACACGACCCGGCCGGCGTTGAGCAGCAGCATCGTCAACACGATCCGCTGACGGGGACCCCCGATCCGGACCTGACCACCTGCCGCGTGCACCTCCAGGGGCCCCAGCATGCGGAAATCCAACGTCGTGGACATCGAGCCTCCGAATCGCAGTACGACGGTGCCGTTCGGAACCGAGGCGGTCGTCAGGACGGGTCGGACCGGACTTGCGTGGCCAGCCGCCCGGCGTCGGCGAGGTCGGCGCACCCGGCGAGGAGCAGGGCCTGCTCCAGCTCCAGCCGCAGCAGGTCGAGCACGCGGGTCACGCCGCGCTGCCCGTCGGCGGCGAGTCCCCACAGGACCGGTCTGCCGAGGAGCGCACCCCGGGCGCCGAGCGCCAGCACCCGCACCAAGTCCGACCCGCCGCGGATGCCGCTGTCGACCAGCACCTCCACCGCGTCCCCGACCGCCTCGACCACCCGGGGCAGTGCGACGGCGGTGGGGGGCGCCCCGTCGAACTGCCGTCCGCCGTGGTTGGACACCACCACGGCGGACGCGCCCAGGTCGGCGCAGCGCGCCGCGTCCCTGGGGTCCAGGACTCCCTTGACCACGAGGGGAAGACGGCAGCGGCCGCGCAGCCACTCCAGGTCGCGCCATCCCAGGGTCGGGTCGAAGGCCAGCGCGGTGTGGTCCGCCACCGCCGAGGAACCCGCTCGGCCGACGTGCGCGTGGCTCGTAGGCCCGGTGTCCAGGTGCGCGGCCCGCACCGAGCTGGGCAGCGCGAAGCCGTTGCGCACGTCCCGCGCCCGACGCCCCATGACGGGGACGTCGACGGTGATGACCAGAGCCTGGCAGCCGGCGTCCTCCGCGCGGTCCAGCAGTTCCTCGACCAGGCCCCTGTCCCGCAGCCAGTACAGCTGGAACCAGAGCGCCGCGCCGGTCTCGGCCAGCTCCTCGACGGTTCGGCTGCTCAGGGTGCTGACCGTGAAGGGCACTCCTCGGGCGGCGGCCGCGCGGGCCGCCGCCAGTTCCCCCTCCGGGTGGAGCAGGCACTGGTAGGCCATCGGGGCCACCGCGACCGGCAACCTGGCCGCCGTCCCGACGAGCGACGCGCTGGTGTCGGTGGAGTCGATGCCCGTGAGGACCCTTGGGACGACGTGGGTGGCGTCGAGGGCGGCCCGGTTGGCCGCGAGCGTGCGTTCCATGCCGCTGCCGCCGGCGACGAAGTCGCGGACCTCCGGTGCCAGGAGCGCTGCCGCGGCTCGTTCCACGTCAGCGAGGTCGACGGCCTCCCGGGGGCGCGGCGCCGTCACGGGTGGGAACTTCTCGGCGGGACTCCTGGAACGGCGGCGGGAGCGCGAACCCCCCGGCGGCCGCCGGCCGCCGTCGGACGAGCGACCCGGTCGGGGTCGGGTTCACGACGGTCGGTCGCCAGTCCGTCGGACATGGGTGTCCTCACCATTCCCCCATCCGCCCCGAGAACGCGTGTGTGTTCAGGGCATGGTTTCTTCCCGCGCCGATGTGGTTGGTCGGTGCGGCTGACTACGAACGAAGAGCTGGTGGTCGGCGCATTCGTGCGGCGATTCGGTGAAACCGTTGAAACGCTAACCAGGGCGGCAAAACCTGTCAAGGGTCGGAAGGCGCGGGTTTATTTCGCGCCGGCTGATCGGCCTGGGTCGTCCCGTTACTCGTTTTCGGGTCGGGTGAAGATCAGGGGGGCGTGTGACCGGAGTGGGTCGAGTGCGGCGAAACCGGTGGTGAAGCGCAATGCCGCCGGTGTTCCGACGTGGCCGGAAGGGGAGTTCGTGCCGGACGCCGTTCGTCGTCGACGAGCGAAGTCAGTCGGCGTGGAACGGGAATCGTGGGGCTGAACGTCGTAGTGTTCCCGGGTGTTTCCGGGGGTTCGACTGGTTCCGATGTCCCAGTCGCCGTACGCCCGGTGGGCAGAGCGCCCTCGCGCGTGTGCGGTCGCTCCGCCGGACCGGAACGGCGTCTCGTCGCCACCGCCCCTCCTGGCGTCGCGCTGACCGCTGGTCAGTGGGCCATGCCGGTGCCGTACCCGGGTTGGGGCAGGTGGGGGGCCTGGAGTGCCGGTGGCGGGCACCGAGGGGCGTGGGTGCGGGGTGGTGGTCCGCCCGCGACGTCCGGTTCAGGTCCGTGTGTGGCGCCGCCGGCGGACGAGGCGAACTCCGGGCCGGCTCCGACCGTTCGCTCAGGCCGGTCGGTCGGGGGAGCGGGCGGCGCGAGCCCGTCCCGCCGTTCACTCCCGTCCGGGCCGCACCGGTTGGCGGACCAGGGACGAGCACCGAGGCGGAGTCCCCGTCCGCCAGGTGGCGCGGCGCCCTGTCATACCACGCCCGCCACGGAGCACCGCCGGTCGGTGAACGGGCGGAGCTCCCGGGTGAACATTCACGGGCTGTTCTCCGCCGGGTGTAACGGCGACTTCCCTTTGTCCGATGCGCATTCCATTCCGCATTCGTACCGGGGCTCGGCGTCCGAAACGGCGGCTGCCGGAAAACCGGTCCCGCCCGCCAGAGTCCTCGCCCCACCTGCTCCCACGGATACCCACCCCGAGGATGTCATCACGCACCCGATGCCGCGGTGTGCCGCACCCGGATCGACGGCGTCGCGCGCCCATTCGACTCCGCTGTCGGGAACGGGTGCGCGCCCACCGTCTCGTCGTCGCGGGCGACTCGTACCCGGAACGCCGTGGAACGCGGGCCGGACCGCTCGCCGGGGTGTCGGGATGGGGTGGCGCCACGGCGGCGGCGTTCTCAGCACACCAGGGAGTTGAC
The DNA here is from genome assembly GCF_002895405.1 of Actinoalloteichus sp. AHMU CJ021. Classification (NCBI taxonomy): domain Bacteria; kingdom Bacillati; phylum Actinomycetota; class Actinomycetes; order Pseudonocardiales; family Pseudonocardiaceae; genus Actinoalloteichus; species Actinoalloteichus sp. AHMU CJ021. The sequence continues at coordinate 5,551,203 of NZ_CP025990.1, forward strand.
GATCGTCGAGCTCGCGACCGTCAGCTCCGCGCCGAGGGAAACCTTCATCATCGCGAGACCACCGAGCGTCGCGAGGTAGGCGACCGCGAGTTCGCGCGGCGGGCCGGGGCGGAACCCGCCTTCGCGCTGCCCCCGTTCGACGAGGTCGACGAGGGCGTCGAGCAGCGCGACGTGCTCCTCCATGAGGCTCCCCGTCGAGGGAGGGCGCACCGGCAACGCCACCGCGTGGTTCATCAGCGTGGAGAACTCGGCGAAGCCCTCCTCGCGGGCCACCGCCGACAGGAAGTCCTCGGTGAAGCGGGTGAGCACCCGCTCGGGCGGATCCTCCGCCCGCAGCCGCCGGGCCGCGTCGCGCAGTCCGTCGGTGGCCTGACGGACCAGCGCGTCGAAGAGCTCGTCCTTGGACGGGTAGTGCCGGTAGATCAGCCCCGTGCTGATGCCGGCCTCGCGGGCGATGTCCCGCACGCTGGTGGCCGCGAACCCGTGCCGGGTGAACAGGGCGGTGGCGGCGGTGTGCACCCTGGCCAGGGTCGCGGACCGCATCGCCTCGTACTGGGCGCTGGGGCGGGGCACGCTTCCTCCTTCCGGGTCGGGGGACCAGTGCGACACCCGTCACCGGCGTTCCCACTCCATCGACACGTAGTGGTTGATGCCGCTGAACCTCGTGTGCTTCACCGGTATCCGCCGGTACTCCACGAAGCCGAGCTTCCGGTACAGGCGCAGGGCCGCGACGTTGGTGTCGGCAATGTACTCGAGCACGTAGCGGCGGTGGCCGGACACCCGCATGAGGTGGGTCAACAGCGCGGTGGCCACGCCCTTGCCCTGGTGCGCCGCGGCCGTCCCGACGTACTCGAGGGACGCCGTGTCCGCCGGCAGGTCGAGGGTCTTGCCGAACTCCCTGCTGAGCACGGCCGCGCCGATGGTGCCCTTCACCAACCCCAGCTGCCGGACGAACTGGCGCCTGTCCGGGCGGACGCTCTGCTGGCGGCCGTCGGTCAGCGCGGTGATGCCGGCGGGTTGGCCGTCCACGACGGCGAGGTGGAAGTGCTCCGGGGCCATCATCGGCTCGAACAACGCCGCCAGCCGCTTCGGGTCCTTCGAGAAGTACGTGAAGTCGGCGCCGAAGGCGTCCACGTAGACCTCCGTGACGGCGCGGCGGTGCTCAGCCCCGAAGTCGCGTGCGGGGATGACCTCGATCATCGGTGTCCTTCCGTGGGAGTGGGGCGACCGCTGTCGTCCCAGGTCATGGCGGCCATCATAGGGTGAACTTCTGTTCATTCTATGTTGCGGGTGGCGGGTGGGCGCCGCCGGGTGGTTCGAGGAGGTCGCTCGCCAGCCCGCGCGCCTCGGGGCGAACGGGATCAGCGCCCCCGCCCGCGTCCGTGCCGGCTCGCCGGTCACATCCCCGGCTGCTGGTGCCCGCATCCGCGGAGCCGGTGCCGCTCACGGGCCCGGAACTCCTCGACGCGTCGGCGGGTCGCCGCGCTCGCGCCAACCGGAGACGAGGAGGCGGAAAGGCCGGTCGAATCCGGGCGGCCTTGGCCTTGGCGCGGGAGACCGGAGCCCGCGAACGTTCTCGCTCGTCGGAAAGGGACCGTGTTCCGGGAACTCGTTCTCCTCGCGTCCGCGACGTCGGAATGGCCACGAAGAACGGGGACGAGCCGGGCTGTGGTCACCGATGGCGGCGAGCGAGGAGTTCGGCGAACCCAGGCCGGACGAGCACCGGAAAAGGCGCCCCGTGCTTCGCCGCGACCGGTGGAGGAGCACCGCGTCGGGGAGCACCAGCAAGGCGCGGCGTCACCACTGACCGTCGGGCACAGCACTGACGCATGGCGGAATGCCACCACCCTGGTCGACATGGCACCGCGCCGCCCAGACCGCCCCGCCACCTGGTCCGCCGATGCCTCGAGCCGGGGGCTCCTCGCCGTCCCGGCGCACGCTGCCGCCCCGCCCGACCGGCATATCCGGGCCGAGAACGACGACACCAGCCCCGCCCCCGGTGCTCCACCCGCCGCTGGTCGCCGCCCGCTCACCAGAAGCCCCGGTTCGGCGCACCACGTCCCGCGCCGGGCGCCCGCCCGCTGGTACCGGGACGAGCGGCCTCCGCCACCAGTGGCCCCGAACGGCCACGAAGGACTCGAAAGGGAAGGGAGATCACTCCGTCCGACCAATGTTTCCCCGAAAACGGCGCCCGCTGGCAGCGGAACGTGAGAAGAATAACGGCGGTCGCCGCTGTCCGGGGTATGGCAATTCGCGCGGAAATCACTCCGTCGGCCTGGTTCCAAGGTACTGGGACGAGCGAATCGACCGGGTGCCTCCCCTATTCCGCGCGAAAAACGGCCACCCCAATGGGGGTACACAGGTCGGGGGAGAACGTGTGAGATACCAAACATCCACCCGATTTCCCGACAAACGGGGTCACCCAGCAGGAACCCGCGCACCCGGCCGGGGACGCCGGCGGAAACCCCGACTCCCGGAAACGCGCCCACCGGTCGCCCAGCGCCGTCGGCCGTGTCCGCACATCCCATTCCCCACTGTCACCGCGCGGTTCGCGACCGTCGAACGACGACGTCGAATCCGGCGGCGTGCACCACGCCGCGCGTACCCAGCAGAGGAGAAGCGATGCCCCCCGCAATGGACCTGTTCGGACTGCGAGGCAGGACAGCACTGGTGACCGGAGCCTCCCGAGGCATCGGAGCGGCGGTCGCCACCGGCCTCGCCGCCGCCGGGGCGGACGTCGCGCTCGTGGCACGGGACACCACCCGGTTGGAGGCCGTCGCCGACCAGGTGGAGAACCTCGGGCGCCGAGCACTCGTCCTCACCTGCGACGTCACCGACCTCGACCAGATCAGGGCGGCCGAGAGGACCACCCTCGCCGAGTTCGGCGCACCCGACATCCTGGTCAACAACGCGGGAGGGATGAGCCACGCCGGTCCGTTCCTGGATCTGGAACCCGACGACTGGAGCCAGGTGCTGCGCCTCAACCTGGAATCCCTCGTCTGGGTCACCCACACCTTCGGTCGTCACCTGGTCGAGCGAGGCAGCGGCTCGGTCATCAACGTGTCGTCCATCGCCGGGGTGAACGGCATCCCCCTGCTCTCCCACTACGGCGCGACGAAGGCCGCGGTCATCTCGTTGACCCGGACCCTGGCGGCGGAGTGGGGGCCCGCCGGCGTGCGGGTCAACGCCGTGGCCCCCGGCTGGACGCGCACCGACCTGACCACGACCTTCTTCGCCGATCCCGACGCCGCGCAGGGCCTGCTGTCGGCGGTGCCCGCCGGCCGGCTCGAGGACCCGGAGGACATGGTCGGCACCGTCGTCTACCTCGCCGGCGACGCCTCCCGCACGGTCACCGGCACCGTGGTGGTCGCGGACAACGGCACGGCCTCCTACGTCGGCGGCCCCCAGCTGCTCCGCTTCCTCGACCTCGGTCGCCTCCCCGTCTGACCACGCATCCGAAGGACTTGCCGTGTCCGAACGCTCCGTCTTCCTCTTCCCCGGTCTCGGCGCCTACTCGCCCGGCGCCCTCCGCCGGGCACGGCGCTCCCACCCCCAGGTGGACGCCACCTTCCAGGAGATCGACGCCGCCGCCGTGCTGGCCGGCGCGCCACCGGTGTCGACCACGCTGTTCGACGGGGAACCCCGATCGATCCGCCAGCTGCTCGCCGAACCCGCCGAAGTGCTCCAACTCGCCATCTTCGGCATCTCCGTCGCCGTGCACCGCGTCCTCACCGAACGCGGAGCACGTCCTCACCTGCTCGTGGGCCACAGCTTCGGTGAGATGGCCGCGCTCGTGGCGGCCGGTGCCTTCAGCCTCGCCGACGGTGTCACCCTGGTGTGCGCCAGAGCCGCGGCGCTGCGCCCCTGGGAAGGCCGGGGCGCCATGACCGCCGTGGGCATGGACCAGGAATCAGCCGGCCACGTCCCCGGTGTGCTCGACGAACCCGAGCTGGTCGTCGCCTGCCTGAACGCACCCCGGCAGACCGTCCTCGCCGGGCCCCCGACCGCGCTGGACCGAGTGGAACGACTCGCCGAGGTGCTCGACGTCCCCCACGCCCGGCTGCACCTGCCCTACGCCTCCCACCACCCCACGATGCGGCCCGCCGTCGCCGACTTCGTGGCCAGGATGGCCGACGCCCGGCAGCTCCCCCTCCAGGCGGCCGTCCACTCGCCCGTGCACGGCCGCCGGTACACCGACGACGACGACCTCAAACAGGCATTGGCCGAGTGCCTGGTACTGCCGGTGCGGTTCACCGACACCGTGCGGTCCCTGCACTCCAGGGGCTACACGACCTACGTCGAGAGCGGGGCCCTCAACACGTTGACCAGGTGCGTCGAACACACCGTTCCCGGGGTGCGCACCACCGCCCCGCTCCTCGACCCCGAGGAGGAGGACGCCGGCCTGCGCGCCGCGCTCACCTCCGTGGCCCGGCCGCGCGCCACACCGATCCAGGCCGAGGAGGAGCCGGTCCCGTCCCACCCCGCCCCGGCGCGGGAACCGGAGCCGACGGACGTCCGCCCCGCCGCCGCTCCGCCCGGCCTGGTCCCGCCCCCGGTCGGCGCCGCTCCGGACCGGGAACACCTGGTGGTGGAGCTTCGAGCGCTCTACGCCGAGACCCTGGAGTACCCGCCCGAGCTGCTCACCGAGGACGCGCTGCTGGAGGCCGAACTCGGGGTGGACTCGTTGAAGCAGACCTCCCTCCTGGGCCGGGTCGCGGACCGGTTCGGCCTGCCCGCCGGGGCCGCGGAGCTCCCGGTCTGGGAACTGCCCACCCTGCGGCACGTCGCCGACCACGTCGCCGCCGCCAAGGCACGCCGGTGAGCGCCGCCGCCACGGAGTTCGCCGACCGGGTCGTGGTCGTCACCGGAGGAGCACGAGGTGTCGGCCGGGCGATCTCCTCGGCCTTCGCCCGCCGAGGCGCGCACGTCGTCGTCAACTACTTCCACGCCACGGCGGAGGCACCGCGCCTGGTCGAGGAGCTGACCGCCGCCGGGGCCTCGGTGGAGGCGCTACGCGCCTCCGTGGCCCGTCCCGACCAGGTCGAGCGCCTGTTCGACGAGGTGGAGCGCCGCCACGGCGGCGTGGACGTGCTGGTCAACAACGCGGCGTCGGGAGCGTTGCTACCCCTGGACCAGCTGCACGACACGCACTGGCAGCGGGCGGTGGACACCAACCTGCGGGGCACCCTGCGGTGTTCGAACCGGGCCGCGCCGCTGATCGCGCGTCGCGGCGGCGGTTCCATCGTGAACCTGTCCTCGATCGGCGCCTCCCAGGTGATCGGGAACTACGCGACGGTGGGTACCACGAAGGCCGCCGTCGAAGCGCTGACCCGCTACCTGGCCGTGGAGTTCGCCCCGCACGGCATCCGCGTCAACACCGCCTCGGGAGGCCTGCTCGACGGCACCGTGGCCGGCCTGTTCCCCGACGCGCGCCGGCTCGCCGACCGCGTCCGCGCCGCCACCCCGTTGGGCCGGCGGCTGGGCCGGGAGGAGGAACTGGCAGAACTGGTGGTCTTCCTGGCCTCGCCCGCCGCCTCCTGGATCACCGGGCAGACCGTCGTCGCCGACGGAGGGCTCTCCCTCGGCGCCGCCGTCCTCGGCGCGGAACCGCTCGCCGCGCCCCCGCCGCCGGCCGAGCCGCCCCGGCACGACCCGCCCGCCAGGGCGGACGCCGCGCTCGGAACACCACCAGCCCGGACTGGGGGCACCGCGCGTCCCACCACCACCCGGGCCCGCGCCGACGACGACGCGCGGATCGCCGTGGTCGGTAGCGGCGTCGTGACCCCCGGGGCCGACGACCCGGAACGACTGTGGACCGTGCTGTCCGACGGGCGGAACGTGTTCCGTCGGCCGGTGCTCTTCGACGTCGAGTCCTTCTACTCCCACGACCCCGCCGCCGAGGACCGCACCTACTCGCCGCGTTCCGGCTTCATCACCGACTTCCGCCCCCACCCCCGACTGGCCGCCGAACTCGCGGACGGCTCGCACCAGTCGCGGGAGGCCACGACGCTCTGGCTGCGGCACTGCCTGCACACCGCCCTGGACGGGGTGCGCCGGGGGGTGGCGGACCGCTGCCTCGCCGCCTTCGGCTACACCGCCGACGGCAGCCAGGACCTCGAGACGCACCTGGTGCTGGCCGGGTACCTCCACCGGCTCGGCCCCCGGACCCCGGCCCCGGTCGTCCAGGCGCTCCGGCGCCGCTACGACCGGCTCGGCCAACCAGCGCACGAGTTCCTGCCCCACCGCGTCGGCAGGAACGCCGTCACCGGGATCCTGCCCGACGACACCGAAGTGCTCATGGTCGACACCGCCTGCTCCTCCTCCCTCTACGCCCTGGACCTCGGGGTGAAGGCACTGCGCGCGGGCGAGGTCGACCTGGCCGTGTGCGGTGGTGCCTTCGCCTACACCGCGCGTGACCTCGTGTTGTTCTCCAAGCTCCAGGGGCTGTCCCGCTCGGGCACCGTCCGCTGCTTCGACCGCGCCGCCGACGGGGTGCTGTTCTCCGACGGTGCCGGGGTGGTGGTGTTGAAACGCCTCGCCAGGGCGCGGGCGGACGGGGACCGGGTCCTCGGCGTCGTCGAGGGGTTGGGCCTGGCCGGGGACGGGCGGGGCAAGGCCATCTACGCGCCCAACGCCGCCGGGCAGGCCCTCGCCCTGCGCCGTGCCTACCGGGCCGCCCGGGTCGACCCGGCGGACGTCGGCTGGGTCATCGCCCACGCCACCGGCACCCGGGCGGGGGACAGCACCGAACTGGCCGCTCTCCGGGAGGTCGCCGGGGACGGCGGCTCCGCGCTGCTGTCCTCCAACAAGGCGGTGGTCGGCCACACCGGTTGGGCCGCCGGCGTGGTCTCGGTGTGCCAGGCGCTCACCGGTCTCGCCCGGGGCGAGGCACCCGCGCAGCCCTACCTGGTCGACCCCATCGACGCCGTCCGCGACAGCCGCTTCCACCCGCCCGCCGCCAGCTCCGACCGGGCGCTGGCCGCCGGGAGGGACGGCGTCCGCCGGGTCGCCGTCTCCTCCTTCGGGTTCGGCGGCACCGACTCCCACCTGATCCTCGCCGAGGACGCCGAGGACGCCGAGGACGCCGAGGACAGGCGGGCCGTGCCCCCACCACCGGAGGACATCGTGGTCCTCGGCTGGGCCAGCGACCTGCCCGGCGACCACGGCGACGCCTGGCTGCGGGGCACCGGCTCCCCACCCGCCACGACCTTCGGGGAGGACTACCCGCTCCCCGGGTGGCGGGAGGTCCGGCTGCCCCCGGCCACGCTGCGCGGAATGGACCGCACCCAGATCATGGTGCTCCGAGCGGCGGCCGCGCTGCCCACACCCGTCCAGGCGGCCCTCGACACCGCCGGCGACACCACCGGAGTGGTCATCGGCCACCTGGGGCCCACCCGCCGAGCCGTGCACCACGCCCTGCGCTGCTACCTGGGCGACGTGGACCGCGCACTGGCCGGCTGCCCCGACCACTCGGCCCGCGAACGCGACGACGCCCTCGACCGGCTCGGCCACGAGGTGCGCGCACTGGTCCCCGCCGCCACCGAGGACTCCTTCCCCGGCATCATGCCCAACATCATCGCCTCGCGGCTCGCCTCGGACCGAAACTTCCGGGGACTGGCCGTGACCGTCGACGGCGGCCCGGACTCCGCGCTCGACGCCCTGCGCACCGCCGAACGCTACCTGCGGCACGGCGACCTCGACTTCGCCGTGGTGGGCGCGGTCAACGGCAACAGCACCGAGGAGCTGCGCCGCGTGCTGGAATCGGCGGGGGAGTCGGACACCCCGGCCGAGGGCGCCTTCCTGGTGGTCCTCGCCAGGGAGTCCACCGCACGCAGCCACGCACTGCCAGCGTTGGCCCGGCTGCGGACGAGGTTCGGCGCCGCCGACCCGAGCGGCGCACCCCGCCAACACCCACCCTTGGCCGGTTCCGGTCGCACCTACCTGGGCGCCGACCCGCTGGTGGCGCTGGTCGCTCACCTGAGCCGAGGTGGCGGAACCACCACCATCTCCTCCCAGGCCGGGATGGGGCCGCGACTCGACGTCACCAGCCCGAACCCACCAGCACCACCCCCGGTACCCGCCCCGGACACCGAGCCAGCCGCGACGGGCGGCCCGACGCCCCGGGCCCCGCTGACCAGGGTGACCTGCCAGCTCGACGTGGCCCCGCCCCGCCGGGTGCGCCGCCCGCTGCCCGCGCTGCCCGGAGGAAGCCTGGTGGTGTGCTCCCACGCCGACCTGGTCCCCAGTTCCGCGTTGCCAGCGGACGCCACCGTGGTCGTCGCCCCACGGCCGGCGCCCGCCGGCGACCAGCCCACCACCGAGGCACTCGCCGGTCTGCTCCCCGAGACGCGGACCTTCGACCACGTGCGGGTCCTCGTCAGGGTCGGCGCCACCGACGCCCCACCGGCCGACCTGTCCACCCTGGACCAGCTCCGCGCCACCCACGACCTGGCGTTCCTCGCCGCGCGGCGCTGGCGCGGACGGCCGAACTCCTCCTACGCGGTACTGCTGGCCGACGCGCTCGGCGGCGACGCCCTCCACCCGGGAACCGGCCCCTTCACCGGGCTGGTCAAGGCCCTGGCCAGGGAGATGCCGCGGGCGACCGCGTTCGCCGTCGCCACCGACTCGCGGGACCCGGTCGCGGCCCTCGACCTCCTCGCGCTGGAGTCGGCCCGGGCCCACGACCTCGCGGTCGTCGCGCACTCCGCCGGCCGGCGCCGGGAGTACCGGCTCCTGCCCGCCACCGGACCAGCCCCCGCCGGCGGTGCCCTGCCACCCGGCGGGGTGATCGTGGCCGCCGGCGGCACCCGGGGCCTCACCGCGCGGCTGCTCACGCGGCTGGCCGTCGAGACCGCGCCGGCCGCCGTGTACCTGTTCGGCCGCAACGCCCCCGGCGGCGCCGCCCCACCCGACCGGGCCGCGTTCCTCACCCGGCGCCGTGACGAGGAACCCACCGCGCCGGTGGCCAGGCTCGTCGCCGAGCGCGACCGGCTCGTCGCCGCCGCCACCACCGCCCGCACCGTCCGCGAGCTGGCCGACCACCTCCCCGGCGGCCGCGTCCACTTCGTCTCCTGCGACCTCACCGACCCCGACCAGACCAGGGATGCCGTGCGACGCGTCCTCGCCGCGCACGGAGGGGTCGACCTGCTCCTCAACGCCGCCGGCCGCCACAGCGGAGGACGCGTCGCCACCACCTCCCCGCGCACCGCCCGCGCCGTCCGCGACACCAAACTCCTCGCCTACCTGAACCTGCGCGCCGCCTTCGCCGAGCACCCCCCGGCCCGTTGGCTCAACCTCGGATCCCTGCTGGCGGTCCTCGGTTGGCCGGGGGAGGCCGACTACTGCGCCGCCAACGACGTGCTCAACGCCACCGCCCTGTGGCGCGCGGCCTGCCTCGACGGCGGTGAGACCACCATCGCCTCCCCCCTGTGGGACGAGTCGGGTTTCGCCGCCGAACCCGTCGTCCTCGGCCTCCTCCGACGGCAGGGCGCGCTCACCGGGGTGTCCGACCAGGAGGGCACCGACCTGGTCCTCGACGAGCTCCGACGCGGCCTGCCCACGCCCCTGGTCACCCACCTGGGCACCGCCGAACGCCGGCTGCTCGCCACCAGCCGCCGCCACACCGTCGAGGTGGCCCCGGACGGGGACGGCCCCCTGACGTGGCGGTTCGACCCGGAACTCGACGACTACTTCCGCCGGCACCGGCTGCACGGCGCGCCCACCCTGCCCGGAGCCTGGGTCGCCGAGATCGCGCTCGCCGCGACCGGCCGCCCCCACCCGGCCGGGCACCCGCTCGTCATCACCAACCTGCGGTTCCCCGCACCCCTCACCCTCCCCGCCACGACCGGCCGCGCCGTCGCGGTGCGGGTGGACCGGACCGGCGACGGCCTCCGGGTCCGACTGCGCGCCGACGTCGTCGCCCACGGGCAGGTCCTGCGGCGGGACCGGCTGCACGCCGAGGCCACGATCGGCACCGCCGACCACGCCCCCCAGCCCGCGACGACCACGCCGCCGGCTGCCGTGGGCACCGCGACCCGGTTCCGGTACGGAGGGGAGGGCCCCGTCGCGCTCGACCCGCCCTTCGCCTCCCTCACCGACGTCCACACCGGACCCGGGTGGGCGCGGGCCACGTTCCGGCCCCACCTCGACCCGTGGGCCGAACGCCTCGCCGGACTGCGCCTGCCCGTGCTGCTCCTCGACGCCCTCCTCCAGTGCTGCCTCCTCGCCGACCGCGTGCCCGGCGAGGGCACCGGCCTACCCGTCCCGGCCGGCGTCGACCGGATCGAGGTGCGCACCGAGGCCAACGACACCGCGCTGCTCGACGCGCACCCCGACGGCGTGCGCGTCCACGCCACCACGGGAGGGGGAGCGGCCGCCTTCGGCGCGGACGGCCGCCCACTGGCGCTGGTGCGGGGAGTGTCCACGCCGAGGAGGACCCACAGGGAGGAGAGCCGCGATGCGGATCGAGGATGACCCCGAGTTCCGGGCACTGCTGGTCGCGTTGTCCCAGCACGAGGTCTTCCACGACCGCCCAGGACTGGACCACCAGCGGCGCTGCGCCCTGACCTACGACCGGCTGCGGGTCGTCGGCGAGCACCTGCCCCCGGGCAGTGAACTCCTGGCACGACCGCGCCGGCTGTTCATGGCCTTGGAGTGGGCCGCCGTCACCGACCCCCCGCTGTTCCTCGCCCTCACCCTCCACGTGTGCCTGAGCCTGGGCGCCGTCGTCGAGTTCGGCGGGGACCGGGCACGGCGGCACGTGCGCGACCTCGACGAGATGCGCGCCTTCGGCGCCCTGCTGGTCACCGAGGTCGGGCGGGGCAACAGCCACCTCGGCATCCGCACCGTCGCCGACCACGACCCCGCCACCGGGGGTTTCGTGCTCACCACACCCGACGAGACCGCCAGGAAGTTCATGCCGAACGTGGGGCTGCCCGGAGTGCCGAAGACCGGAGTCGTCTACGCACGGCTCCGCGGGGGCGGGCGGGACCACGGCGTGTTCCCCTTCGTCGCGCCCATCCGCACCGCCGAGGGCACCCCCGAGGGCGTCCACGTGGTCCCACTCCCCGAGGCGCCGCTGCTACCCCTGGACTACGCCCTCATCCAGTTCGACGCCCTGCGGCTGCCCCGGGACGCGCTGCTCTCCGACGACGCCCACCTCGACGACGCCGGTGTGCCGCAGGATCCCCTCGGCGGCGGACAACGGCGTCTCCGCCGGTCCCTCGACATCCGGCATGGCGCCTGGGTCGCCTCGGCGGCGGCCCTGGCCGCCGTGACCAGGGCGAGCGTCGTCAACGCGCTCCGCCACAACCGGCACCGGACCACCGCCTCACCCCTCACCGTCGAACGGCCGGTCCTCGACCACCGCGCCCACCGGCGTCCCCTCGCCCTCGCGCTGGCCGACTCCTACGCGTTGACCCGACTGGTGGACCGGGTCAAGACCGCCTGGTCCGGGGGAGCGCGGGCCGACGCGGACGACCCCGCCTGGCGGCCCGGACCCGGGCTGAACCGCACCTGCGGGCTGGTCAAGGCCACCGCCAGCGCCCTGGCCGCGCGGGTCATCGGCGAGTGCGGACTGCGGTGCGGGGCGCACGGCATGTTCCGCCCCGGCCGGTGGGTGGAGTACCAGGGGCTCGCGCACATGCTGGGCCCGGCGGCCGGGGACGGCTACCTGATCACCCTGGAAGCGGCGCGTGCCCTCGCCGGGGGAGACCACTACGCGCCACCGCCCGCGCAGGGCCCCACCGGGCCCCCGACCACCCCGACCTCCTGGACGGCGCTGGTCGCCGCCCGGGAACGGTCGTTGCACGAGCGGTTGACCAGCGAGCTGGGGGTGGCACGGCGACACGGCCAGTCCGGGTTCGACGCGTGGAACGATCGGAGCCCGCTCGGCGTGGACCTCGCCGAAGCCCACGCGGCCACCCTGCTGGTGGAATCCGCCCTCGCCCCGCCGGACCGGTCCGTCCCGGCCCGCGCCGCCCGACTGGCCGCGACCCTCGGCGCCCTGCACGCCTCGAAAGTCCTGCTCCGCCACGCCGACTTCTACCTCACCGAGGGCCTGCTCACCCCGGAGGCGCTGCGCGGACTCGCCGGCGGGGAGCACGCGCTGGTCGACCAGGCCGTGGCCGACCTCGACGCCGTGCCGGACCTCCTCGACCTCCCACCCGGGTCGGCCGGGCCATCCGAGCCCCGGTGAACCCCGCCCACCGGCCGGGGAGAGCCGCACCGTTACCCGCCCCGTCCCGGCACGCTCCGCGTCGGTACTCCCCGCCGCCCGCCCCACCGGGAAGGAGCCTCGCGCATGAACCCGTCGCCGTCCGAGGACACCGGGCCCCGCGCCCTGGGCGTGGCCGAACTGGTCCGGCTCGCCGAACTCCACCAGGAGGAGGCGTGCCGCCTCCTGGCCCAGGTCCGGGAACTCGTGCGGTGCCGCGACGCCATCGACGGCCCCCACCGCGCCGGACCCGAGCGGGTCCGCTGGGCACGGCTGACCGACCGCGAACGGGAGGTGGCGGATCTACTCGTCCGGGGAATGCCCAACCGCACGATCGCCCAGGTGTTGGGCATCTCGGAACGCACCGTGAAGAACCACCTCTACGTGATCTACCACAAGCTGGGCGTCACCGGGCGGACCCAGGCCGTGATCGTGCTCCTCGGGGGGCCACCCGGCTGACCGCGTCGCTCGGTGGGGCGGACGTCCGAGCGGCCCCCGTGACCCCTACCTGGGCTGGGGCGACCAGCGGCGGATCGCGTCCAGCGTCGTCTCCGGGGAGGTGTTGAAGCAGAACCTGACCCCAGGAACGAGGTCGATCAGCAGGTTCAGGATCCGTTCGAAGAGCACGGTCTGCTCGGGATCCAACCGCACGCCCCCACCGATCACCACCAGGTCGAAGTGGCGCCCCGCCACCTCCTCGCGGATCCGCCGCTCGGCCTCCTCCGGGTCAGCGCTGACCAGGCAGGTGGTGTTGTCGATGCCCTCCCGTCTCAGCGCTTCCTGCCCCGACGCGATCCTGGCCGCCAGGGCCTCGTGGTCGAGGTCCGGGTGCCCCGACAGGTCCACCGCGTCGGGTCGCAGCCCGACCGTCAACACCACCGGTTCCCGCTCCGCCTGCCCACCATTCGTCATGCGGCACCACCCTCCGTCGTCCTGTTCTCCACTGTGAACCTATCCGGCGGTGCCCGACCACCGGGTCGCGGAACATCGCCCCGCCGCCGGAGACGTTGTCCCGCACCCTCTCCGGGCGCGGCCGGTGCACCGTCCTCACCCCAACGGTCCAGTCGATCCCGGCCAACCGGACCACCCAGCTCCCGCCACCCCGCGCGATCAGCGGAATACCCGGCCGAGGCGGATCGTTGTCCCTCCCCATGAGACTTGAGGTCGTCCTGCCCGACGAGTCACCGACCATGCCCGCGCGGCGGATCGCGGAACTGGCACGTGCCGCCGAGGACCTCGACTACGACACCGCCTGGCTCCCCGACCACATCCTGCCGCCCGACGAGTACGGGGCCGTCTTCGGCGGCGTGTACGAGCCGTTGGTGACGATCGGCCACCTCAGCGCCGCCACCCGACGGCTCCGGCTGGGCACCTCGGTCCTCGTCGTGCCACTGCGGGACCCGTTCGTGCTGGCCAAACAGGTCGCGACACTGCACCACCTCTCGGAGGGACGGTTCGTCCTCGGCGTCGGCGTGGGGTGGAACGAGCAGGAGTTCCAGGCCGTCGGCGCCGAGTACCCCCGGCGGGGAGCGATCACCGACGACACCCTGGACCTGCTCCGGCACCTCCTCGCCGGCGGCGCCGCGCCCTACCGGGGACGGCGGTACTCCTTCGACGTCGGCGTCTTCGAACCGGTGCCGGCGGGTCCCGTCCCACTGATGGTGGGCGGCAACAGCGACGCCGCCCTGCGCCGGGCCGCGCGCCACGGGGACAGCTGGCAGGGCCTGCCCACCTCGCCGCCGGTGTTCGCCGAGCGTGCCTCCGCCCTCGCGGCCCTCGCCGGCGACCGCCACGTCACGCCCACCCTGCGGATCGGGTGGGACGGTGGCGGGCCCGTCGAGCGGACGGTCGACGACCTGCTCGCCTACCGGGAAGCCGGAGCGGAGGCGGTCGCCGTCCACTTCGGAGACCATGAGGGATTCGCCCAGCGGATGGAGGAACTGCGCCGCGCCCTGGACACCCTCTGACGCCCGGAGCGGGCGCCGACGTGCCAGCGGCGCCCGCCCGGTCAGCCGCGCCTCCCGTTCCTCAGCCACGGGTCCCCCGGCATCGCATCGAGGACTGAAGCTGGTCGTCCGGAAACCGGTTCGCCCCTCGCGCCGCGGCGACCGCCCCGGCGCGCGTACCCGGCGTGGCAGCGCACCACCCACCACCCGCTCGGCGCACCCGCCGCCCCGGTGCCCACTCACTCGGCCCGCGCGCCAGCGGCGTGGTCGCCGGGAGTCGTGGACCGGGCTGGCCGGAGGAAGCGGAGTGCCAGCGCACCCCCGACCACCAGGAGGACCGCGCTCACCGTGGCCGCCAGGCGCATCCCGTCAGCGAAGGCCATCCGCGCCGCGTCGAGCAGCGACGTGCCGACCTCCGGGGGAAGGTCCTGGGCGAGCGCCACCGCGTTGCCCACCGTCCGCGACGCCTCCTGGAGGTGCTCGACGGCCACACCGCCCGAGGCGTCGGACAACACGCGGGACGAGTACGTCGCCGAGGCCACCGTCCCGATGAACGCCATCCCGCCGGCCAGGCCGAACTCCGCGCCGCTCTCCGCGACACCGGCGGCCATGCCGGCCCGCCCGCGAGGCGCCGAACCAACGATCAGATCGGTCATCAGCGCGAGGGTTGGCGTGACACCGACGTAGAGGACGGTGAAACCCAGCACCGTCGAGCCAAGGTCCAGGTGGTGTGAGGTCACGGCCAGGGCTGTCGCCCCAACCGCCGCCGCGAACAGGCCAGTCGCCACGACCGGCGCCGCTGAGGAGTGGCGGACCAGCCTCGGCGCGAGCAACGTCGCGCCGATTCCCAGCAGCACCGACGGCAACGTCCACAGCCCGGCCTCGAAGGGGGAGAGGCCGAGGACCGACTGGAGGTACTGCATGACGAGCAACTGACTTCCCGCCATCGCGGCCACCGCGAGCAGTTGGGCGACGAACCCCGCGCTGAACGGCGCACGGCGGAACAGCCGCAGGTCCAGCAACGGGTCCCGCGTCCTCAGCTGACGCCACCCGAACAGGCAACCCAGGACCAGGCCCGCCGCGATCCATCCCAGCGGCTCCCAGCCGCCCCGGCTGGCCAGTTCCTTGACGCCGTAGACGAACGACAGCACCGAGGCCAGCAGCGCCGTCGCGGAAGCCAGGTCGAAGCGCCCCGGCAACCGTTCCGCACTCTCCGGGAGCACGAAAGGGCCGACGACCAGCAGCAGCACCATCACCGGAACGCCAACGAGGAAGACCGCGCCCCACCAGAGGAATTCCAGGACGAGCCCGCCCACGAGCGGACCCACCGCCTCACCCGAGGTGAAAGCCGTCATCCACACCGCCACCGCGAAGGTGCGCCTCGCCGGAGTCCGGAACACGTCGGTCAGGACGGCCAGCGTCGACGGCATCAGGGTGGCACCCGCGACCCCCAGCAGGGCCCGTGCGGCGATGAGCAGCTCGGCGCTGGATGAGAAAGCCGCCAACACCGAGACCACCGCGAAGGCCGCGGCACCGACCATCAGCAGCCGCCGTCGGCCGATCCTGTCGCCCAGCGCGCCCATCACCAGCAGGAAGCCGGCCACCACGAAGCCGTAGACATCGAGTATCCAGAGCAGCTGCGTGCCGGTGGGGTCCAGGTCCGCGCTGAGGGCCGGTACCGCCAGGTGCAGCACGGTGATGTCCATCGCCAGCACCAGGGTCGGTAGGGACAGGACGGCCAACGCCGCCCATTCCCGCCGCCCCAGTCCGCGCGTGCCCGTTCCGTCCACCGCTCTCCTCCATCACTCGCCGGGGCCCGGTCCGCGCCACCCGCCCGGACCGCCATCCGATGCCCCAACCGGAGCACGCGAGGACGGTAGAGTCTGACGTGGACGTGAGAGTCAAGGAGGACGAGCGACCGTGAGGATCGGTGAGTTGTCACGCCGTGCGGGTGTGAGCGTGCGCGCGCTGCGCTACTACGAGGAACAGGGACTCCTGCGCCCACGACGCCGGCCCAGCGGCTACCGCGAGTTCGGCGACGGCGACGTCGCGCTCGTCGCGCGGATCCAGGCACTGATCTCCGCCGGGTTGAACACCCAGCACATCGCCGAGGTCCTGCACTGCTTCGACGAGGGCGGCGCGGGAAGCGTCCCCACTCCGACCTGTGCCGAGATGGTCGAGGAACTCGCCGAGGCACGTGCCCGCATGCGAAACCGCATCGAGGACCTCAGCACGTCGGTGGAACTCCTGACCGCCATCATCGACGCGGCCCCCGAGGAGCACCAGGATTCACCGGCCGCCATCGGCGCATGAAGCGTCTCCCCGGAGGACCGGCACCGACGGGCCCAGCCGTCGCCCGTCACCCGACTCCAGCCCACGCCGCCACTCCCGGTTGGGCGCCTGTCCCCAGGACCACTCCACCGGCGGTCCCTCCCCGGGAGAGCGGGTCGCCCGCTGGCGCCGCCGCTGGTCGTACCACTGGTCGCGCAGCGGCCAGGGGGAGAACGGACCGAGCTCGCACCCCCAACCCCCCGACCCGGACCAGCCTCGACACGGACGTCGACTCCCGTCGCCAGCCCGATCCGTCGCTGCCCAACCCAACCGCGCACGGGGTCACGCCTCCCGGTCATCGTCCTGACCTGCTGGCGGAACGGGCCCGCTCCAGAGAACGGCCGAGGACGTCAGGGCGGAGGCACCGGTGGTCACAGCGGCCGAGGTCCAGGTCGCGGCGGTCCCGTCGCGGCTGACGGGCACCGAGCACGGGCGGCCGACCCCGGGGCGACGACTCCGCTCCGCAGCGGTCAGCCGCGCCGCCAGCAGGCCGTTGCCCACCCCCTGTGGCGTGACCTGCGCGGCGGGAAGCGGCACGAGGTCAGCACGACGGGTAGGTCTCAGCGTGCCACCGGAACACCCACGCCGGGTCTCCCGTCAGGCGACCACGCGGTCCCGCGGCTGAGCCCCGAGACGCCACGGCCCTCCCCGGTCCGCGCGAGCCCGCCCCGGCGGGAAGGCCATTCGCCCGCCGGACCGTCCGGATCAGACGGTCGACTCCTCCCGGCTGGCGGGCGTCTCCCCGGCTCGGGCGGTGCAGGTGCGCACCCACAGCTCCCACCCGTTCAGGGCCTGGGAGCAGTTCCACCCCGTCCACCGCCCCGCCTGGGCACCGCTGCTGCCCGCCCAGTCGCAGAAGCTCTTGCTGCTGTGCCCCTCGCTCTGCTTCCAGTAGGGGGTGCAGCTCGCCACCTCGACGACCGACGCCGGGGAACAGACGTCCGCCGGGATCGTGGCCGCCGAGACGGCGGGAGCAACGGACACCACGGCGCCGCCCACGGCGGCGGCCAGCAGAAGTCCCCGGACGGTCGCGCGCATTCGGGTGGTTCCCTTCGTCAGCGGTGCTACTCCTCCAGACCCTGCCCGGGCGGGCCACGCCCGGGAACCGCCGAACGGCCACCTCCCGGGGCCGCCTTCGGCGGAGCCGACCGGACACCGGGGGGACGCGGGCCCACCGCCGTGTGAACGCCGAGCCACCGACGGCGCGCCTCCGAGATCCCGGCGCCCCGCCTCCTCGAATCCACCCAGGTCATCGAGACGTTCGGATGACAGGAACGGCGAGGCCTGGCAGCGTGCCGGGTATGACCGGATTCTCCGCGCGCCTGTGGAACGAGACCGCCGCCCTGCAACGGGAGATGACGCTGCTCCCGTTCAACGTCGAACTCGCCGAGGGCACCCTCTCCCGGGACCGTTTCCACTTCTACCTCGCCCAGGACGCCCGGTACCTGGTGGGGTTCGGACGGGCACTGGCCGCCGCCGCGGCCCGCGCACCGGACGTCGACGACGTCGCCTTCCTCGCCGGAGCCGCCCGGGAGGCCATCGAGGTGGAACGCGCACTCCACGCCGGCTACTTCGCCCGCTACGGGCTGGGCCAGGACGACCTGGACCGCATCGAGACCTCCCCGACGTGCCTCGCCTACACCTCGTACCTGGCCGCGCTGGCCACCACCGGCTCGTTCGGTGAACTGGTGGCCGGCCTGCTGCCCTGCTTCTGGGTCTACCACGAGGTCGGCACCGACATCGTCCGCCGCCAGCGCACCGGGCCGCCCCGGATCACCGACCACCCCTACCAGGCGTGGATCGACACCTACGCGGACGAGGAGTTCGGGCGGGCCGTCGCCCGCTGCCGGCAGGCCGTGGACCGCGCGGCCGCGTCGGCCGGCGCCGCCGAACGGGCCGCCATGACGAGGGCCTTCACCCGCGCCTCCGAGTACGAGTGGCTGTTCTGGGACAGCGCCTACCGGTGCGAGCAGTGGCCCACCCGGCGGTTCCTCCCCACCCCGGGTGAGCGGTGAGCATCGCGCCCGGTGCTGGTCGCCCCCTGCCCGGACCGAGTCCGCAGTGGAGCCGGCGGTCTCCCCACCGTCAGCGGTCCCGCCGGTGATTTCCGACGGGACCAGCCACCCGGAGCGGCCACGCACCGGAACCCGACGCCCACCGCCCGGCGCCGCCCACGCGGGAAGGCCCACCCGTCGCAGCCCTTCCACGGCGCGAGACGGTTACCGTGCTCCTCACGAAGATCCATTCCGGGAGGAGCGGGCGATGACAGCACGGTTCGACGGGAACGTCGTGGTGGTCACGGGAGCCGGCCAGGGCATCGGCGCGGCCATCGCGCGGTCCTTCGCCGAACAGGGCGCGACCGTCGTCGTCACCGACATCCGGGCCGACACCGCCACCACCACCGCCATCGAGATCAACGCCGCCACCGGGGCCACCGTCCTGGCCCGACCGCTGGACGTCACCCGCTCCGCCGAGGTCGCCGCCCTCGCCGACCAGGTCGTCGCCGAACACGGCCGGGTCGACGTCCTGGTCAACAACGCCGGCATCGTCCTGGGCGCCGCCAGCTTCGACTACGACGACGACACCTGGAACCGCACCCTCGCCGTGAACCTCTCCGGACCGTTCTATACGGCCAGGGAGTTCGGCCGGCGAATGCGTGGCAGGGGAGGGGCGATCGTCAACGTGTCCTCGGTGGCGGCGCTCCGCGCCCCCCGAGCCGACCCGCACATCGGCTACGACGCCACCAAGGCCGGTGTCATCGCGCTGACCCGCTCGCTCGCCGCCGAATGGGCACCGGAGGGCATCCGGGTCAACGCGGTCGCCCCCGGCTACACCAACACCGACATCCTCAAGGCCGTCGGCAGCGAGAACCCCGAGGTGGTGGCCGGCTGGCGGAGCCACATCCCACAGGGACGGCTGGCCGAACCGGTCGAGATCGCCCAGGCGGTCCGTTTCCTCGCCTCCACCGAGGCCAGCGCGGTCACCGGACACGTCCTCGTCGCCGACGGCGGCTACAGCACCTGGTGAGGCACCCCCCGCCGCGTCCCGTGCCCACCCCCCCCGCCGCGTCCCGTGCCCACCCCCCCGGGCGGGCACGACGTCAGGGGCGGTCCTCCCACCAACCAGGACCGGTCGACGGGTGACCGCGCTCCGGGCGCACGGTCCACCGACACCCTCGACGTGATCCACGGGAACGCCGACCCCTCCGGCTCACCGACGGCGGCACACGGGACAGGCGGAGGCGGGCCGCGGCGACACCGGGCCCGGGAGACCGGGGGACGTGACCTCGCCCGGTCGCGCTACCAGGCATCCACGAGGCGAACCCGCCAGGAAGGACACCTCCTCCCGACACCGGCGCCCCACACCCCGTCGCGCGACCCAGGTCGCCAGCCGGAGGGACGGCACCTCCTCCACCCACCGCCTCGGTACGGCGACGCCGAGCACAACCCCACCGCGCCCCCACCCGCGAACCGCCGGCGCCGGCGGCCGGCGCGGGAACGCGCGGGATCCCTGACCGGCGGATCAGCGGGTCGTGCCGGCTGGGGGAGTGAAGGTGCGGCGGTAGGCCAGCGGACTGACGCCGATGGCCGCGTTCAGGTGCGCGCGCAACGACGCGGCACTCCCCAGACCGGCCTCGGCGGCGACCCGGTCCACCGGAAGGCTCGTCGTCTCCAACAACTGCCGCGCATGCGAGACCCGCTGCTGGATCAACCAGGCCCCCGGCGGAAGCCCGGTCTCCGCCCGGAACCGGCGGCTGAAGGTGCGCACGCTCATCGAGGCGTGTTCGGCCAGCGCGGCCACGTCCAGCGGGTCCGCGAGGCGGCGCGACGCCCACTCCTGGGTGGCCGCCGTGCTGCCCTCCCCGGTCTCCGGCAACGGGCGTTCGATGAACTGCGACTGCCCGCCCTCCCGCCAGGGCGGGACGACGCAGGAGCGCGCGGCCAGGTTGCTCACGGCCGTGCCGTGGTCGGAACGAACGACGTGCAGGCACAGATCCACGCCCGCCCCCAACCCCGCTGAGGTCAGCACGTCCCCGTCGTCGACGAAGAGCACGTCCTCGTCCAGCTCCACCCGGGGGTGGAGCCGGCGGAAGGCGTCGACGTGCGCCCAGTGCGTGGCGGCGCGCCGCCCGTCGAGCAGACCCGCCGCGGCCAACACGAAAGCGCCCGTGCAGATCGACATGATCCTGGCACCAGGAGGAATCCGTGCCAGCGCCTCGGCGATCTCGGGAGTGAGGACCCCGTCCACCCTCGGCCCCCTCGCCCGCGTACCCGGGACGATCACCGTCTGGGCGTCCTCCAACGCTTCGGGACCGTGGTCCAGCACCGCCGTGTACCCCGACTCCACCCGGACCGGTCGGCGATCCACCCCGCAGACCCGCACGTCGTACAGGTCCCGCTCGCCGCGCTTCGCCGCGCCGAAGATCTGCGGCGGGATCGACAGGTCGTACCCGACCACCTCGTCGATCGCCAACACCACCACCCGGTGCGGTTCCCCATGCCGTTCCCGCGACCCCGGATCACCACGCATGGCCGAATCCTGACACATGTCGTCCTTCCCGCCACTCGCAGGCGACCGCCCGGCACGCGAGGCTGTACCGGTGCACGCGACCGCTGATCCAGCACCCCGGCTCCTCACCGCCCTACGCCTTCGCGTCCCTCCCGACCAGTACGTCGCGCCGGGATCCTCCGTCGCGCTCGTCAGCGCCGCCGCGCCCCGACCACCACCGATGTCCTCATCGCACCGCCACCCGAGAAGCCCGCCCCGTCTTCGAGGAACCAGCCGTGGGACGGTCCTCGCCCGGACCGGAGCGGCGTCGAAGTCGGGTGAGGAGCCCCGCTCCTGACGAGCCGGTTCCCGGTGGGGGCCGGCGGAACGGGACGGACGGGAACCAGCGGCGTCGTCGGATGCCACCCGAAGGAGGAGATCGACGGTGACAGTTCCGGAGGCCCAGGACAGCGCGACGGCGCCGTTACCGGGGGAAGCGGACCGCCACCAGGTGCACCGGCGCACGCTCCGGGCCGTGGTCGCCAGCCAGGTCCTCGGCGGCGCCGGGCTGGCAGCGGGTGTCACCGTCGGAGCACTGCTGGCCGAGGAGATGCTGGGCTCGGACCGGCTGGCCGGTCTGCCGGCCGCGTTGTTCACCCTTGGGTCCGCACTGGCCGCCTTCCTGGTCGGGCGGTGCGTCCAGCGGTGGGGCCGCCGCGTCGGCGCGGGCCTCGGGTTCGCCGCCGGCGGGCTCGGCGCGGCCGGGGTGGTCGTCGCCTCGGCCACCGGCTCCGTTCCACTGCTGTTCGTGTCCCTGTTCGTCTACGGCTCCGGCACCGCGACCAACCTCCAGGCCCGGTACGCCGGCACCGACCTCGCGCCCCCGTCCCGCCGGGGAGCGGCGATCAGCGTGGCGATGGTGTCCACCACGCTCGGCGCGGTCGCCGGCCCGAACCTCGTCGACCCGCTCGGACGGTTCGCGACGACCCTGGGGCTTCCCGGGCTGGCCGGGCCGTTCCTCCTCGCCGCCGTCGCCTACCCGGTGGCCGGGCTCGTCCTGTTCGTCCTGCTGCGCCCGGACCCGTACCTGCTCGCCCGCGCCCTCCACGAGGCCGAACGCGCGCGGGACGACACGAGGTCGCCAGGGGTGCCGAAACCACGGGTGGGCGCTTACGTGGGGGCGGCCGTCATGGTCCTCACCCAGATCGCCATGGTCGCGATCATGACGATGACCCCGGTGCACATGCGCGCCCACCACCACGACCTCTCCGCCGTGGGGCTCGTCATCGGCCTGCACGTGGGGGCGATGTACCTGCCTTCACTGGTCACCGGAATGCTGGTCGACAGGGTGGGCAGAACCCGGATGGCGGCCGCCTCGGGAGTGACCCTCCTGGCCGCCGGAGTGGTCGCCGCGCTCGCCCCAGGGGACTCGCTCGGCCCGCTGATCCTCGCACTGGTCCTGCTCGGGCTAGGGTGGAACTTCGGGCTGATCTCGGGCACCGCGCTGGTCGTCGACGCGACCGTCCCGGAGAACCGGCCGCGAACCCAGGGGAGCATTGACGTGCTCGTCTCCCTCGCCGGAGCGGGCGGCGGCGCGATGTCCGGTGTGGTGATGGCGACCGGCGGCTACGAAGTCCTCTCCCTCGCCGGCGGCCTCCTCGCCCTCCTGCTGGTGCCCGTCCTGCTCTGGGCGGCCAGAAGGGACCGGGAAGTGACGTCCTGATCGACCACGTGGACCCCGTGTTGGGGAGTGGGGGAGGGCGCCCGAGCCCTGAGCCCGACCAGCGAACAGGTTTCGTCCGCACGCGAGCTTCGCTGGCGGCGCACGCTCAGGCCGGAGCCCGTCGGACGCCCCGCACTCCCGGAAGCCGGCGGAGCCCGGCTCACCCCCGCTCGCGCGGGGCAGACCCCTGCGCGGCCGCCGTGTGCCATGCCACCGCCGGCTCACCCCCGCTCGCGCGGGGCAGACCGGATGTCCGCGACGGCGGCCTCGCGGGATGTCGGCTCACCCCCGCTCGCGCGGGGCAGACGTCAGTTCCTCTTACGGGAGGTCCTCCCGAATCGGCTCACCCCCGCTCGCGCGGGGCAGACTGCGTCATCCTCGGCAGGTCAGTAGCGAACCGCGGCTCACCCCCGCTCGCGCGGGGCAGACGCGGCGCGCGTGCGTATGCGTATCAACGGCACCGGCTCACCCCCGCTCGCGCGGGGCAGACCGGCCGATATCGCGGAATTGGCACACCAGTGCCGGCTCACCCCCGCTCGCGCGGGGCAGACCGGCCGATATCGCGGAATTGGCACACCAGTGCCGGCTCACCCCCGCTCGCGCGGGGCAGACCGGCCGATATCGCGGAATTGGCACACCAGTGCCGGCTCACCCCCGCTCGCGCGGGGCAGACCGCTCATGAGGGATCGCGGGACCGAGGTCGGCGGCTCACCCCCGCTCGCGCGGGGCAGACCCTTCCCGACCTGCACTGATGTTAGCGCGTGACCATTTTGTGATTTTCTGTTGGTGTGGCTCCGCGAAGTCGTACGAACGGGGTAGGTCCCGCTGCTCGCCCCAGCGCAGGACGACCAGCTTCGTCGCGGCTCAGCAGGCCAACCGCGATGCGTTTGCGCGCCTGCGTCACGTTCCCCTCGGCCAGGGAGCCGACACGCTTCTCCTCGTCGGTCATGGGCGTTCTCATCCGTGGCCCGGTCGGTGTCCGTCGCCCGGGCCAGCGGGGCGGCTCCGTCGGTCCGAGGCGCGCCGTCGCAGCACCGGGATGGCGGCGATCTTCTCGGCGGGAAGCCGCTCCCACATCAGGCCCGCCGGGCGTCGCCTCGGGCCGCATTCGATCACCTGCTCGGGGGTGACGATCAGGTCCACGCTGAAGTCGTGGTCCGACTCGGGAAGGTCCTCGTCGACGACCTGGAGGGCATGCACGGTGGTCGCGATCACGGTTTCGGGGCCGATCCGCCCCGCTTCCCGCAGCAGCGCCACCTCCAGGTCCGAATAACCTGCTCCCTTGCCCAGGTGGACCCCACGCCGGTTCACCGCGACACTGCCGCAGACCACCAGGTCGACGGGCCGGACCTCGTCCACGTCCACCGTGGGGGCGAGGGCGATGGCACGGTGGCTGTCGGCTGCCTGTTCTGGGGGCACCTCGAGTTGTGCGGGGTCGAGCAGGCAGAAGGGGCGTTCCCGCGCCAGCTTCGGAACAGCCATGTACACGAGCTTGCCGTCCCGGAGAGCGCGAGCGCGCACGGCACGCTGGGCCTTGTCGGGCACGGTCTTGATGACGTGGGCGGACTTCCACACGGGCAGTTCCGCGAGGCGGTCGGCGGCGGCCCCAGCGGAGATGAAGTTCGGGATCCGGCCGTGCACGTCGGGGTCGTGCACGGCCGCGGCCGCCGCCAGGCGGTCCCACACGTGGGCACGTGCCTTGTCCTTCAGGTCCTCCAGCGGGTCAGCCATTCACTCTGCTCCTCATCCGAAGGTCACCTTCGGGCTCGATCGGCGACTACGGCCGGGCTCGTTTGGACGGTGGTCGTCGGTCCCTCAACTCGAGCCCTTGGGGGAGGCGTCTTCAGCATCATGCGGTGAGTTGTCCAGTGTGGTTTTTCGGGCTGGTAAGGTGTGTGACCACAGACTAGGTGGCGATCCATTTTCCGTGGTAGTAGCATAATCAATGCCCGGCCGGGTGTGGCTATACGGTCCACGTCCCTGTCTTCACCTCGTGGGAGTTCGATTGCACCGGATCGAAAGCGTAGTGCGTGTCGAGTATTTCGGATTCATGCTCATGGACAGCAGTTGCGATCTGGGGACTACGTTCCACCGGGAACCCGACACGGTGCCGCCCATCATGGAAGTCTGCGAGAGGGGAATTTATTTCAGAAGTCCGGCAAATTACCACGAGCCAAGGGTGGTTGTTGACATAGTCGGGGCTCCGCTGGGCGCAAACCGCATAGGCCTGACGCCGGGTTCGTGGGGGGTGTTCGAATCCCCATCGGGTTGCGTGATACTCACCTGTATCATGCCATCCCCAACAGATATCTCCTTCCGTTTGCCCTGGCGTGGGAAAACCGTCTATCGGGCACTTCATTCCAACCCTTTGTCCCTTACTGAAGAGACGGTTACCAAGGCGAACGAACGCACGGAGGTTTTCGGAATTACATTGTGGCCAGCCCGGGGAGCGTAACCGGGTTCGTGATGAGTCCTGGGTTTTCTCAGTGGTACTCGCCCGTGTAGCGAGCCATCGGCGCGGCACGACCGTCTCACTGTTCGTTGTCCAAACCGCGCATGGTCGGGCGACGGACGCAGGAGCGCGAGTACGGCGGCGTGGTAGATCGCCTGGATGGTGGGGATGGTGTTCAGGCGGATTCGTTCGTCGGTGCCGTGTAGGCCGACGTAGTCGACGCCGAAGCCCGCGGTGGCGGGGATGTTCAGGCCGGCGAGGTAGTTGCCGGGGCCGCAGGAGGTCGATGGTGCGCAGCAGGGCGTTGGCCAGGACGCTGTTCGGCGAGATCAACAGCGATGAGGTCCCGTTGCGGCTGAACGAGTTCACGCTCCTCGGCTCGGTTTGGGCAGGCGCAGGTTGGCGCAGATGAAGTCCAATCTGGCGGTGGCGGAGTCGGGGGCGACGAACACCGGTTCGTAGCCGGCGTCGTAGTAGCCCTGCACGATCAGCGCGTGGACGCGGCGGATCTCGCGGTCCTTGGCCCAGACAATGTCGTCGGGGTCCTCGAAGGTGTCCAGCGGATCGAGCACGAAGATCGCGTCGTAGCGGTAACGCCGGGTCGCCTCCTCCAACTCGGTGGTGGGCTTGAGTCCGAAGAAGCCTTCCCAGCCGTAGCCGTCGGGGATGCCGCGGTTGTAGAACCTGGTTCCCCGGGTGTGCGCGGTGTACTCGGCGCATTTCTTTGTGGCGCGGCTGGTCGCCCTGGACGAGTCGGTCCGGAGCTGCCCGGAGTTCAGCGACCTGTCGCGCGGCGGGTATGACCTTGACTGGGTTGACCTTCGGGGAGCTGATCTCGCGTCGATCGACTTGGAACCGACCGCGTTGAAGGAGTTCATCCTGGCCAACCGGGACGCCCTGCTGATCGAGGCGGGGGTAGCCGCCTGAACCTCGAATCGGCGAAAGGCCGTAGCCGACTCACCGCCGGGCAGGTCGTGAACGCACCTCGCGTGGCCGCTGCGTGCAGACGGCTCAGTCCGCGCTGTGACCGCACCGAAGCGGTGGTGCGTCGGCTGCTTCTGCGTTGAGCTCGATCTCCCCCGTTGGGAGTCTCTCGTCTTACTCACCTGGTGCCAGGCGAGCTAGGAGGGTAGCTGAGCGCGGAGGTGTTCGGTCTGTTCGGCAAGTGCGGCGTGAAGGTGCTGGAGGGTGTCGATCCTGGTTCGCAGGATCTTCAGGCGTTGTTCGTAGACCTCGAGCGCCGGCGCGCAGGGGGTCGCGTCGAGGCTGGGCGAGCGAACACAGGAGCCGAACTGCTTGATGTCATCGATGGAGAGCCCGGCGTTGAGCAGACGGCGGATGTTGTTGACCACAGGCACGACGTCGGGGGCGTAGCGGCGGTAACCGTTGTGTTCACGGTCGGAGACGATCAGCCCGCGTTGCTCGTAGTAGCGCAGGGAGCGGGTGCTGGTGGCCGTGCGGCGCGCGAGCTCGCCGATACGTAGCCAGTCGCGCTGGTCGACAGCTGAAACCATGCGCTCCATTCTGCTCGGTCACGGACAGCCTCGTCGCCGCGATCACGATGCTCCGTGGGCTCGCATGGCGGCCGGGCTTGGGATCGGGTCGAGGACGACGACCGGGATCCGCCGGCGGGCGGTCTTCTCGAAGTCGGCGAATGCGGGGACGAGGCGAGCCTGCTCGACCCAGATGTCCTCGCGCTCCTCCCCCTGGACCACACGGGCGATGGCCCCCGTGACGTCGGAGCCGACCTCGACGACTACCTCGGGGTTCCGCACGATGTTGTGGTACCAGGCTGGTGGTCGCGGGCTCCCGCCGAAGGTAGCGAAGACAGCGAACGCGTCGCGCACCGCCTGGTACATCAGCGGGCTCGTGCGTCGACGGCCGGTCACCGCACCGATGTGGTTGACGAGGATGATCGGGACGCTCTGCCTCGGATCGAAGCTGGGCAGCGGAGGTGGGATCGGACGTCCCTCAGCCAGGTCTTTCTCGGTGCTCCACCGCACGAAGCCGGCGTTCGATCGGAACTCCGACACGATTCGGCGGTTCCAGTCCTGGATGTCGTCGGGCATGACGGCACGTTAGAACCCTGACATCAGCGACAAGGTCAAGCCACCCGCCACACTGACCTTCGGTCGAGGCTCAACTGGCTGCCGGCGGTAACGCGAACGCCGGTGCAACGGGTTCCGGGACCAGGTCCAACGCGAGTGCGGTTGACGACCTGCCGTTTCGCCACTGGCGCTTCGTCGTCGGGTGCCCGTGGGCAACCGCACGAGGACGGTCCGGGCGCACGGTTCCGACTCCTCGCCCTCGCCCGTCCGGGAGGCCGCCGTGGCCGGTGAGGTGCCCCGCCGAATCGGTCACGGTCATGGGAGGACGGACGGTTGGTTCACCGTCCGCCTGATCGCATCCGGCGCCCGCCGCGCCAGCACCGCCCGGGCGGCGTTCGGGCAGGTGCCCGGCCACCTGTTCCCGCCCGCTGCCGGGCTGGTCGATGCGTACGCCGACCAGCCGGTCCACACCAAGCACGACGACGGCACCCGCCCCGGGGCGTGCGGACATCAGTGGAGTGCCGCGACGTCGCCGCGTCCCCCTGGGCAGGAGCGCACAACCCCGCCTACAGCCAGTCGTGTTCGCGGGCGTAGCGGGCCGCGTCGTGCCGGGTGTTCGTGTGCGTCTTCTGGATGGCGCTGGAGAGGTAGTTGCGGACCGTCCCGGGCGCCAGGTGCAGGATCTTCGCCATGTCCTTGACCGAGTAGCCGTCACCCGCGACCCGCAGCACGTCCCGTTCCCGCTCGGTCAGTGGGCAGTCGTCGATGAGGGCCTGCGCGGAGATGTTCGCGTCGACGTACCGACCGCCGGCGGCGACCTCCGCGACGGCGGAGGCGATGAGTGACGCCTCGGAGTCCTTCCCGAGGAAGCCGCGCACCCCCAACCGCAGGGCGCTCCGAAGGGTCCCCGGCCGGGCGTACCGGGTCAGCATGAGCACGGCCTGCCCCGGTGCCTGGTTGAGGATGCGTTCCGCCGCGTGCAGCCCGTCCAGCTCGGGCATCTCCAGGTCGAGGACCGCCACGTCGGGTCGCAGCCGTTCGAAGGCGGCGACGGCCTCGGTCCCCGTCCCCGCCTCGGCGACGACGTCGATGTCGCCCTCCAAGGGCAGCAGGGTGGCCAGGGCGGAGCGGATCAGCCGTTCGTCGTCGGCCAGGAGCACGGTGATCGTCATCGTGCCTCCGTCGGGAAGGTGACCGTCAGGGTGTGGACGCCGCCGTCGCGGTCGGCGGTCAGGGTGCCGCCGACCGCGCGAACGCGGTCGGCGAGGGTGGCCAGGCCCCGCAGGGGAGCGGCGTCCTTGATGTCGGCACCGTCGTTGCGCACGCTGAGGGTGTCGGCGCTCGAGGTGATCGTCACCTCGCCGGGCCTGGCGTGGCGCAGGACGTTCGTCGTCGCCTCCCGCAGGGCGAGGGCGAAGTGCGCCTCGTGCGGGCCGGGGTCGTCCTCGGTCCGGTCCACCCGTGTCGTGATGCCCGCCGCGCGGAAGAGTTCGACGGCGTTGGACAGCTCGGTGGAGAAGACGAGCGCGTGGGTGGAGTTGGCGAGTTGCCGTGCCTGCCCGATCGTGTCCGCCACGAGGCGTTGGATCACCTCAAGCTCCTGACGAGTGCGTTCCGGATCCGTGTGCTGGAGTTTGGCCGCCACGGCGGCCTTGAGCTTGATGACGTGCAAGGTGTGGCCCTGGATGTCGTGCAGGTCCGCGGCGAAGCGGTTGCGCTCCCGCAGGATCGACAGCTCGCGTTCGTGGTCCTTCTCGCGTTCCAGCAGGTCGAACAGCCGGTCCTGGGTGTGCGACTCGACGAGGGCCACGATCCACACCGACCCGGTGATCGACATCATGACCACCAGTTGGTAGACGCCGCCGGAGTTCCCGCTGAGCAGGGCCGTCGCCCAGGTCAGGGCCGCGATCCCGAGGCACGCGAGCAGGGTGAGAACGAGCCGGTCGCGGGGCCGGTGGGCGATCCACACCCCGGCGGTGATCGCGAGGCCGGTGGAGCCCGTGAAATTGGAGTAGGTCAGCGAGGTGACCACCAGGGCGAGGACTCCGAGGAGTCCCGACCCGGCCAGGAGCAGCGGGTTCGGGGGGCGGTCCCAGCCTCGGAACAGCAGCGCCGTCGACAGGGCCAGGCTGGGGATCGCGACGAGCGCGGTCCACCACACCGTGGTCGTCACCAGTCCGGCCCCCGCCATCACCACGATCGAGATGACGAAGGACCGAATCTCCCGCTGTCGTATCGTCTGCCGCGCCGCCACCGACGCCTCGGGGGCGGGGGCCGTGTCCTTCCCGCCGTGCGGCGACGGGTCCCTCCTCGTCACTCCGGTGATCCTTCCCGAGGAGCCTGTTCCCCGCTGTTCGTCCGCCTCGCCCCGTTGGCTGGCGGCGGTCCGGCTCCCGACAGGTGACCACGTCGACCAGTGTGCGCGACGGCCGGGCCTGGTGCGCTGGGGACGGCGGGCGGCCGCCGACAAGGTGCTGGGCGACCTCGACCACACCGCCGTCCAGGAACCGACCCGGGACGGCCCGGCGTTCCCTCCACCCCGCCAGGACAGCGCACCCAGGTGTCGTCCCACCAGTGACACCGCGTCATGTCGGAGAGGTGACGTCGCGGCCCTACGCCCGGCCGGCCGCACGACGAACACTCGGGGAGCGAGGTACGGCGGCCCCTCCCGGGCGGCCACCACCTCGCGGCACCGTACCCCAGCATGACAGGAGACCCGCCTACCGTGGAGAGCAACTTCATCACCGACCTCTTCGCCCAACTGGCCGAGTTCGCGGCGGGCGCCGAGACCTGGCAGCAGGTCGGCGTGTTGCTGATCGCCGGTGCGATCCCCTTCATCGAGTCCTACCTGGGGAGTTTCCTCGGAGTGCTCGTCGGCGTGCCCGCCGGCCTCGCGGTCCCGGCGGCGATCCTCGGGAACGTGATCGTCACCTTCGCGCTCATCGCGCTCGCGAGCAAGGCCCGGGTCGCCGCGACCCGCCGGCGGGGCAACGGCGGCGGTGGTGGCGCGGACGCCCCGCGCCGCAAGCAGAAGATCGCCAAGTACCTCGACCGGTTCGGCGTCCCCGGGGTGTGCCTCCTCGGGCCGATCGTGGTGGCGAGCCAGATCACCGCCCCCGCTCTCGTCGCCCTCGGCGCCACCAAACGCAGCGTCTACGTCTGGCAGGCGGTCGCGATCGTCGCCTGGGGCGTGCTGTTCGGCTTCTTCGGTGACCTCGCCGCCGGCTGGTTCATGTGAGGCACGGGTGAGGGCGTTCGCGTCGGGGGCGGACGTCCTCACCCCGGGGTGCCGCCACCGCGCCGGTGGCGGCACCCGTGCCCGGCCCGCGCGACCGGTCAACCGGCACCGCGCGGGCCGGGCGCGTTCCACCCCGGACGGGGGGGCGACCCCGGCGAACGCTCAGTCGCGTTCGAGGAGGTAACCGACCACCACGGGAATCTCGGCGGGTGCGCCGGTACCGTCGCGCCGCTCGTCGGGATCGGGCAGTTCCACGGGCGTCCCGTTCCCGGTCGACGGGGCCGGACGCGCCCCCACCCACGCGGTGGACAGCTCCGACTCGGTGGCGAGGAACCGCTGCGCCCGCACCCCGGCGGTGGCGCGGCCCTTCGCCGGGTACTCGCCGAACGGGGTCACCTTCACCGTCTCCCCGGTCGCCGTGATCACCACCGGTTCACCGTCCTCGGCCACCGCGCCGAAGAAGACCACCCTGGCGTCGCCCTTCACGTTGATGCCGGCCATGCCCCCACCCCGCAACCCCTGCGGGCGCACCAGCGTCGCCGAGTAGCGCAGCAGGGCGGCGTCGGAGGAGACGAACACCAGGGACTCCTGGCCGTCGGCCAACCACGTCACCCCGACCACCTCGTCGCCCTCGCGCAGCGCGATCAGCTCGAACTCGTCGGCCCGGACCGGCCACTCCGGCGAACACACCTTCACCACGCCCTGCCTGGTGCCCAGGGCCAGGCCGGGGGAGTCCCCGATCTGGTCGCCCAGCGGGGCGAGCCCCAGCACGCGTTCCCCGGGCGCGAGGGACACCAGTTCCCGCACCGGCATCCCCCCGCGCAGGGAGACGATGCCCGACTGCTGCGGCAACACCGGCAACGGGAGCACGTCCGTCTTGATGCCCCGGCCGTGGCTGGTGACCAGCACGACCTGCCCTCGGGCCGTGGAGTCGACCACGGCGGCGACCGCGTCGTGCCGGACCCGCCCGTTGCGGCGGCGGGCCTCCGCGGCCTCCTCCGACGCCGCGGCCGTCCGGGACACCAACCCGGTGGCGGAGAGGATGACCTGGCACGGGTCGTCGGCGATCTCCAGCGGACCGGCCGGCTTCGACGCCGCCAACACCTCCTTGAGGTCCCCGTCGATCAGCGTGGTGCGCCGCTCGGTGGGGAACTCCTTCGCGATGCGCCCCAGCTCGGTCGACACCAGCCTCCGCAGGACGGCCTCGTCGTCGAGGATCCGGGACAGCTCCGCGATCTCCCCGGTCAACCGCTCCCGCTCCTCCTCCAGCTCCACCTTGTCGTACTTGGTCAGCCGGCGCAGCGGGGTGTCGAGGATGTAGGTCGCCTGGATCTCGGAGAGGTCGAAGCGGGCGATCAGACCTTCTTTCGCGGCCTTCGCGTCGTCACTCTCCCGGATCAGGCGGATGACCCGGTCGATGTCGACCAGGGCCCGGATCAGGCCCTCCACCAGGTGCAACCGGTCGGATCGCTTGCGGCGGCGGAACGTGGTCCGCCGTCGCACCACCTCGAACCGGTGGGCCAGGAACACCTCCAGCAGTTCCTTCAGACCCAGCGTCCGGGGCTCGCCGTCGACGAGGACGAGGTTGTTGATCCCGAAGGACTGCTCCAACGGGGTGAGGCGGTAGAGGTCGGCCAACAGCGCCTGCGGGTTCACGCCCACCTTGCACTCGATGACCAGCCGGGTGCCGTTCTCCCGGTCGGTGAGGTCCTTGACGTCGGCGACCCCGGTGAGCCGCTTCGACTTGTTCACCTCGTCGGTGATCTTCTCGATGATCTTCTCCGGCCCCACGCCGTAGGGGAGCTCGGTGACGGTGATGGCCTGCCGACCCCGGCTGCCCGGCAGCGGACCCGTCTCCACCTTGGCCCGCATCCGCACCACACCACGGCCCGTCTCGTAGGCCTTGCGGACCTCGTCGAGGCCCAACAGCATGCCCCCCGTGGGCAGGTCCGGGCCGGGCACGAACTCCATCAGCTTGTCCAGGGGGGCGTCCGGGTGCCGGATCAACCACCGGGCCGCCGCGACGACCTCGCCGAGGTTGTGCGGGATCATGTTCGTCGCCATGCCGACCGCGATCCCCGAGGTGCCGTTGACCAGCAGGTTCGGGAACGCCGCCGGCAGCGCGGCCGGCTCCTCCAACGACCCGTCGTAGTTGGGCCGGAAGTCGACGGTGTCCTCACCGAGCTCGGCGACCAGCTGCAGCGCCGCCGGCGACATCCGCGCCTCGGTGTACCGACTGGCCGCGGGCCCGTCGTCGGGGGAACCGAAGTTGCCGTGCCCGTCGACCAGGGGCACGTTCATGGAGAAGTCCTGCGCCAACCGCACCATCGCGTCGTAGATCGCGGTGTCACCGTGCGGGTGGTACTTGCCCATCACGTCCCCGACCACCCGGGAGGACTTCACGTAGGCGTGGGTGGGCCGGTACCCCTGCTCGTGCATCGAGAACAGGATGCGGCGGTGCACCGGCTTGAGGCCGTCCCGGGCGTCGGGCAACGCCCGCGAGTGGATCACCGAGTACGCGTACTCCAGGTAGGAGTCCTCGATCTCGGTGTGCACCGGGTTGTCCACGACATGTCTGCCCGGCTGGTCGAAGGCGGTCGGGTCCACCTTGGTCTGCGCGCTGCCCTTCCGGCGTGCCATTGCTCAGCTTCTCCTTGGCGAGGTGGGGTCATGCCCCGAGTCGGTGTCCGCGCGCGGAGGGCGCGCGGAGGGGAGTGGCTCAGACGTCGATCGCCGCCCGGTCGACCCGGGCGGCCGAGCGCACCAGCCAGGCGCGACGCGGCTCGACCTTCTCCCCCATGAGCAGGTCGAGGGCCTCGTCCGCGGCGGCGGCGTCAGCCTCGGCGAGGGTAATGCGGCGCACCGACCGGGTGGCCGGGTTCATCGTCGTCTCCCACAGCTCGTCGGCGTCCATCTCACCGAGGCCCTTGAACCGGGGGACCGGGGTGACCACCTGTTTCCCCGCCTTCTCCAGCCGGGCCACGGTGCTCTCCATCTCCCGCTGGGTGAAGGTGAAGTGCGTCTGCGGCTTCCGTCCCCGCGTGGTGATCTTGTGCAGCGGCGGCATCGCCGCGTACAACCGGCCGTCCTCGATGACCGGCCGCAGGTACTTCGCGAACAGCGTGATGAGCAGGGTGCGGATGTGGGAGCCGTCGACGTCGGCGTCGGCCATCAGGATGACCCGGCCGTACCGCATCGCGGAGAGGTCGAAGGTCCGGCCCGAGCCGGCGCCCAGCACCTGCACGATGGAGGCGATCTCGGCGTTGCGCAGCGTGTCGGCCAGGCTGGCCTTCTGAACGTTGAGGATCTTGCCCCGCAGCGGCAGCAACGCCTGGTACTCCGAAACCCGGGCCAACCGGGCGGAACCGAGGGCGCTGTCCCCCTCCACCAGGAACAGTTCGCTGCGGGCGACCCCCGTGGTGCGGCAGTCCACCAGCTTCGCCGGCATCGCCGCGCCCTCCAACGCGGTCTTGCGGCGCGCGGCGTCCTTCTGCTGCTTCTGGGTGAGCCGCACCCGGGAGGCGTCGACGATCTTCTGCAGGACGGTCTTGGCCTCGACCTTGGTCCTGCGGTCCTCGGTCCACTCCCGCAGGTGCGCCTCGACCACGGCCTGCACGACCTTGGTGATCCCGGCGGTGGACAGCTCGTCCTTGGTCTGCGAGGTGAACTGCGGCTCGGGGATGCGCACGTGGATGACCGCCGTCATCCCCTCCAGCACGTCCTCGAGGGTGGGCGGTTCCTCCTTCGCCCGCAGCAGCCCCCGGGTGCGGGCGATCGCCGCGTGCAGCGCCTTCACCGCCGCCCGCTCGAACCCCTTGCGGTGGGTGCCACCGTGCACGTTGCGGATGGTGTTGGTGAAGCACTCCACGGTCCGCTCGTACCCGGTGCCCCAGCGGAAGGCCACCTCCACCTCGGCGCGTCGTGGCACGTTGGACTGCATCACGCCGTTCTCGTCGGCGGCGTTCTCCTTGTAGGTGCCCTCACCCGAGACCACCAGCGTGCCCGACACCGCCCGATCACCGGTGGGCGCCAGGAAGTCCACCATGTCGGGCAGGCCGTTGGGGAAGTGGAAGGTCTCCTCGCTGATGCTGTCCTCGGTGGCCGTGCGCAGCACGTAGGTGACACCGGGCACCAGGAAGGCGGTGTTCCGCAGTTTCGACCGCACCCCCTCCACGTCCAACGCGGCGCCGGTCTCGAAGTAGCGGGCGTCGTGCCAGTACCGGATCGAGGTGCCGGTGGTCTCGTCCCGCTTCATCTTCCCCGTGACGTGCAGGCCGGACCGCGGCGTGAACTTGGCCCGCGCCCCGGGGCCGTCGAACACGCCGGGGGCGCCGTGCGCGAAGGACATCTGGTGGACCAGGCCGTCCCGGCGCACCGTCACGTCGAACCGGTGGGACAGGGCGTTCACCGCGGAGGCGCCGACACCGTGCAGGCCACCGGAGGTCTTGTACCCGGAACCACCGAACTTGCCGCCCGCGTGCAGCCGGGTGAGGACCAGCTCCACCCCGGAGATCCCGGACTTGGCGTGCACCCCGGTGGGGATCCCCCTGCCGTCGTCGTCGACCTGGACGCTGCCGTCGGCGTGCAGGGTGACGACGATGCGGGTGGCGTACCCGGCCACACCCTCGTCGGTCGAGTTGTCCACGACCTCGCTGAAGAGGTGGTTGATGCCCCTGCTGTCGGTCGATCCGATGTACATGCCAGGGCGTTTGCGGACCGCCTCCAGGCCCTCCAGATGCGTGAGGTCGTCGGCCCCGTAGATGGTTTCAGCTGACGCAGTCACAGGGTCGTTCTCCCGAATCGTGGCCGATGGACGTGCCCGCGGACGGAGTCGTCGCGAACTGGCGGATCACCGTACTGGACCATACCGACGGCAAGGAGAGCTCTTCGCCTTCGGCTCTGACCTGGTGGTTGTCCGAAATGACTCCGCGTCGACGGAGACGACTGGCGACGGTGGGACCAGCCGGTGCGGGGTCCCGCGAGACCACGTGGTATCGCCCTCGGTCACGGCTCGCGACCCGGGGTGATCGGCACTCTCGGTGAGCACCGTCACGGGAGGGCGTTCCACGCCCGGAGCCCTCCCCGGCATCCCCGGCGAGGGGTGTACCGTCGATCATGACCAGATGAACGATTTTGGTCATAAGGTTCGGAGGGGTGCGGGTGGCGAGTGACGAACGGGACGACGCGGCGGCGAGCGGGGACACCCGCCGGGACCGGGCCGGGCGGATCCTGGACGCCGCCTCCGCCCTCACCCTGCGCTGGGGCTACCAGAAAACGACGATCGACGACATCGCCCGCGCGGCCGGCGTCGCCAAGGGCACCATCTACCTGCACTGGAAGAGCCGGGACGCGCTCTTCCTCGCGCTGCTCCGCCGGGAACGGGCCCTCGCCGCCACCGAGATCCGCGACCTCGCCGCCCAGGACCCCGCCGGTCACACCCTGCGGGGAGTGCTCGTCCACTCCTACCGGGTCGTCGCCCGCCGGCCCCTGCTCCTCGCCGTCCTCACCCGCGACCGGGACGTCCTCGGCCGCCTGCTCACCACCGGAGCCCCGACCGCAAGACCACCGCTGTCCGTCGGTTTCCCCCGCTACCTGGAGCACCTGCGCGCCGGCGGCTGGGTCCGCACGGACCAGACGCTTGCGGCCCAACTGTCCCTGGGCACCGCCACGATCTACGGCTTCCTGCTCACCAGGCCACTCATGCCGGACGAGTTCGCCGTCACCGACGACGACGCCGCCGAACTGGTCGCCGACACCGTGTGCCGGGCGCTGGACCGGGGCAGCCCGCTCGGCGACACCGAGACCGAGGGCGTGGCGGCCGCCTCCGCCGCCTACCTCGCCGAGGCGGCCCGCTTCACCATCGAACGCTACGAGAACGAGGTGGCCTGACCCAGGCCGGATGAGGAGCCCACTGGTGGACAACGAGGTCACCCACCCCTTCGTCCTCCCGCTCGGCGCTGGCGGGGCGGACCTCGCCCTCGTCGGCGGGAAGGGAGCGTCCCTGGACCGCCTGGTCAGCGCCGGACTCCCCGTCCCCGCCGGCTTCCACGTCACCACCACCGCCTACCGCGCCGCCCACGGCGATCACCCTC
Source organism: Actinoalloteichus sp. AHMU CJ021 (assembly GCF_002895405.1). NCBI lineage: Bacteria > Bacillati > Actinomycetota > Actinomycetes > Pseudonocardiales > Pseudonocardiaceae > Actinoalloteichus > Actinoalloteichus sp. AHMU CJ021. The sequence continues at coordinate 5,587,735 of NZ_CP025990.1, forward strand.
GACCGCCTCGGAGGCCGGGGACGGGAGCCGGCCTGGCGGAACCGGGAGCGACCAGGGCGGGAACCGCCGACCCCGGACCGTGGCCGGTTCCCCCCGAGGTCGCCGACGCCGTCACCGCCGCCTACCGCGAGCTCGGCCCCGACGCCCCACCCGTCGCCGTCCGCTCCTCCGCCACGGCCGAGGACCTGCCCGAACTGTCCTTCGCCGGCCAGCAGGACACCTTCCTCAACGTGCGGGGCGAACGGGACCTCCTCCACGCGCTCACCCGTTGCTGGGCCTCCCTGTGGACACCCCGGGCCGTCGCCTACCGGGAGCGGCACGACGTCGACCCGGCCACCGTCGCCATGGCCGTCGTGGTGCAACTCCTCGTCCCCGCCCGCGCCGCCGGCGTGCTGTTCACCGCCAACCCGCTCACCGGCAGCCGCGACGAACTGGTCATCAACGCCTCCTGGGGGCTGGGGGAGTCGGTGGTGTCCGGCCAGGTCAACCCCGACACCGTCATCGTCGACCAGCGCACCGGGCGAACCAGCCACCACACGACCAGCGCCAAGACCGTCCGCACCGTCCCCGCCGACGGCGGCGTCCGCGAGGAGGCCGTCGACGACCACCTCGTCCACGCCCCCGTGCTCACCGAGCAGGACATCACCCGGCTCGCCGACCTCGGACGGCGCGTCGACGCGCTCCACGAACGCCCCAGCGACGTCGAGTGGGCGCTCGACGACAGCGGAACCCCCCACCTGCTCCAGGCCCGCCCCATCACCGGACTACCCGCACCCCGGTTACCCGCCACCGGCCAGCACACCACCCCCGCCAGGCCGCCCTCCTCCGCTCCACCCGAGGACACCACCACGAGGACGCCCGCCGAGGGCCGCCCACCCGCCACCAGCCCCCCACGACCGCGCCACCACCGGGGCAGCGGCACCGCCAGCCGGCGTGAGGAGTGGAACGACAGCCGGCTCGGCGACTACCTCTGGACGAACGGAAACCTCGGCGAGGCCATCCCCAGCGTCATGACCCCCGCCACCTGGTCCTTCGTCCAGGTCTTCATGCTGCGCACCATGGGCATCCCCTCCTGCCAGGGGCACCCCACCTGGGGGAACATCGGCGGCCGCTTCTACCTGAACCTCTCCACCAGCCTGTCCCTCGGCACGGCGTTCGGCCGTACCGTGGACCAGATGGCCGACACCGTCTCCGCCGTGTTCGGCCGAATCCCACCCGGAACACCCGTCCCCGTCATCCCGCTGCGCCGCTGGGCGACCCTGCGGGAGCTCGTACCGCTGGTCACCGCCTTCCGCCTTCGGCTCCGCATCGCCCACCGCCGCCTTGCGTCCTACCTGGACACCGCCGCCGACCGTTGCGCCGCGCTCCGCGCCCGAGCCCGCACCGCCCCCACCCCAGACGCGCTCCTCCGGCTGTGGCGAACCGAACTGTGGCCCTACTGCCTGGAAACCTTCGACATGATGAGCGCCGCCGCCCGGGGACGCGGCGGCGGCAACCGGCTCGTCAAGGTCCGCCAGCGCCTCGCCGAACAGGTCGGAGAAGCCGACGCCAACGCCCTGACCACCGGAATCGCACACGGCGCCCCCCTGGCGAGCCTCGGCCCCCTGCTCGGCCTCGCCAGCGTCGCCAACGGCGACACCAGCCCCGAGGACCACATCCGCCAGTGGGGACACCGCTGCCCCGACGAGTTCGAGATCTCCCTGCCCCGGCCTGCCGAGGACCCCACCTGGCTCGACCACCAACTCGCCGCGTTCCGCGACTCCCGCACCGACGTCCACGCCATGCTCACCCAACGCCGAGCGGAACACGAGCAGGCGTGGGCCCGCTACCAGCGCGACCACCCCCGGCACGTCACGCGGACCCGCCGCGAACTGCGCTCCTGGGCCCGGCTCGTCCACGACCGCGAAGCCACCCGCTCCGAGGTCAACCGGGCGTTCTGGGCGATCCGCGAGGTCGTCCTCCGCGCCGGCGAACTGACCGGGCACGGCCACGACCTGTTCCTCCTCGAACGGCACGAGATCGAACGGGTACTGGCCGGCGACGACCGACCCCTCGCGGCCGTGCCGGCCCGCCGCGACGCCTACGAGCGGTACCGGGCACTGCCGAACTACCCGACCCTCATCCGAGGCCCCTTCGACCCCGAACGGTGGGCGGCCGACCCGAGGCGCCGCACCGACCTGTACGACGCGGCCACCGCCCCGTCCTCACCCGAACATCCCGAACCCGCGAACCACCACTCCCGAACCGCCGGAGCGCCACGACCGGCGGCCACGACACCGGAACCCGAGCGGAAGCCCGCCCCGAACCCGATCACCGGTTTCCCCGGCGCCGTCGGCACCGTGGAAGGCGTCGCACGCGTCGTCACCTCCGTGGACGACGCCCAGGACCTGCGGGCGGGCGAGGTGCTGGTCACCACCGCCACCAACGTCGGCTGGACACCACTGTTCCCCCGGGCGGCCGCCGTGGTCACCGACGTCGGCGCCCCGCTCTCCCACGCCGCGATCGTCGCCAGGGAACTCGGCATCCCCGCCGTGGTCGGATGCGGGAACGCCACCATGCGCATCCGCACCGGCGACCGGCTGCGCGTCCACGGCGAACGCGGCGAGGTCCACCTGATCGACCCGCCGACCGAGGGCGGCGCCCCACCCACCGGGGCCTAGCGGAGCGCGGTGCGGTCACCCGGCCGACGGCGGCCCGCCGCCCCGAGCCCGCCCCAGGCGAGCCATGCGCGAGGCGCGGTGTGGGAGGCCCGCGTGCGACGTGGACGATGCCGCACCGCCGGCGAGCCGTGGTCGACACGCCGCTGGCAGCGCGCCACCGGCACGGGCCGTCACGGGGCAACGGGGGCCGACGTGCTCGCCAACCCCAGCCTGGAAGCGAAGCTCGCACACGCCGACCGCACCTCCTCGGGCTCCTCCACCGTGAACTCGACATCCAGGAAGGCGAGGTTCAACACCAACCACTGCCAGGACTCCACGGCCAGGACCGCCCGGGTCCGGTCCGGCCGGACGGCGAGGAACTCCACCTGCTGGTGGCGCAGCACATCCGCGACCGCAGCCACCGGGGCCTCCACGGTCACCACGACGCGGAGCGGGGACCGGTGCGTGGTCCAGTGCGGATAGCCCACCCCATCGTCCGGAGGGAGCGGACGAGGCGCGAACGAGGCCTCCTCGACGCGCGGCTCCGATATCCGGTCCATGCGGAACACCCGCCAGTCCCGCCGGCCAGCGTCCCAGGCCAACAGGTACCAGCGCATCAGCTGGTGCATCCGCCGGTGGGGCTCGACCCTGCGGGTGGAGACCACGCCGGCGGCGTCGGTGTAGTCGAAGGTGAGGACTCGGCACCGCTGAAGCGCCGCCCCCACGAGGTCAGCCGAGTCCCCACCCGTGCCCGTGCGCCAACCTGGTTCCCCCGCCGCGTCGACGTCGCCTGGGAGGCAGTGCTCGGTGGTTCGGGTCGCCGGGTGCTGGGTGAGCTGGTCGAGCGCACGCCTGCCGGTGGCAGCGAGGGGTTCGCCGCCGTTCTCGGAGAGCGCGTGATCCGCCGCCTCGGCGGCGGGCGGACCGTCCGCTCCGGCCACGGCCCCGGGGATGGGCGGTACGGTGTTCCCGCCGGGCATGCGGTAGTAGCCGCCAGGGCCGGGTTGCGCGTCCACCTCGTACCCGTAGCCACGGAGCCGCTCGACGTCCCGGCGAATCGTCCGCTGATCGACCTCCAGGAGTCGGGCGAGTTCCTCGCCGGAGACGGGTTGCCCGTTCCGCAGGGCTGCCAGCAGAGCGAGGGAACGCTGGGTCACATCGGCCACGAGCCCCAGTGTTGCCGAATTCAGGGCAGTTCCTGACCTGAATTCGGGATCGGATGGTCTGCGGACGTCGGAGGGCCGCCGTTATCTGTGGTCCGCGCCGCCGAACGACGGGCCGCTCCGGTCGCGTGCGTCGGTGGTCGTGCCGGCCTGTCTCCGTGGTTCGCCGTACGAAGGGGCGAGAACTCGCAGGTCGGGGATTGTGCGGGGGAGTGGGTGACCGCAGGGGAGGGCGGGAGCGGCCGTTGTCGTGGATTTTCCACCAGGCATGGCGTGATGTGGTGGAAGACGGGAATTGCGGACAGTTTCGTGCTCGTGGGCGCCGCGTGGTCGAGCGGAGCGGATGTCCTCGCGGTCGCGAGAGGACGACGGCAGGCCGTGGGGACGCCTGGTGGAGTCGTTAAGGGCCTGCTGGAGGGCTGTGGCGGGTGGACGGGATACTGTGGGCAGGGAGGATCTGCGGGATGCGGGAGACCGTCGGGAAAGTGAATGAGAATCGGTCGTGTCGCTCGTAACGCCGCAGGTCAAGAAGTGTCGTCCCCGCGCACGCGGGGCTGTTCCGGCCTTCGAGTTCTCCGAAGCCGATCTGACGAAGTCGTCCCCGCGCACGCGGGGCTGTTCCGCCCCCGAAGAACGACCCCAGCAGCAAGCCCCCGTCGTCCCCGCGCACGCGGGGCTGTTCCACAGCCATTGTGGCCAGCTTCGAACTGATCGGGGTCGTCCCCGCGCACGCGGGGCTGTTCCGTCGCACTCGTGATGCATCGGCGCTCCGGTGAGCGTCGTCCCCGCGCACGCGGGGCTGTTCCCGCCGCGTCCGTCACCGTGTCTGGACCGCCCCGGTGGTGTTGGAGGCCGTGCCTCCCACGCTCGTGTGCGTTCAGACCGCTGTGGCCTGTCGCCAGTGTCGTTCCTCGTACTCCAACGGTGGCCTATTCCCACACCAACTATGCAGCCTGTGGTGATTGTACCAGTGAATCCACTCCGCAGTAGCAGCGCGGACGTCCGCAACCCCCTTCCACGGGCCTTTCCGGTAAATCAGCTCCTTCTTGTACAACGCGTTGACCGACTCCGCCAGCGCATTATCGTAGGAATCACCCCGACGCCCAACCGACCGCGCGATCCCCGACCGGCTCAACCGCTGACTGTAACGCAACGCCGTGTACTGCACCCCCCGGTCGGAATGAGCCACCAAACCAGGAGACAGACGACTCCTCCGCGCCCACAGCGCCATATCCAACGCATCCAACGCCAGCGACGTATCAGCGGTATCCGACACCTGCCACCCCACAATCGCCCGCGAGAACGCGTCCACGACCAACGCCGAATACACGAACCGACTCTCCCCGAGCCGAACGTAGGTCAGATCCGTGACCCACAACCGGTTCGGCCTCGGTGCCCGGAACACCCGCTCGACCAGGTCACCGGGCTGGCCCTCGACCTGCCCGGGCAGCATCGACCGCGGCCGGCGGGACCGGGTGACCAGCCCGGTCATGGCCTCGGACCGCATCAGCCGTTCCACGGTGCAGCGGCCCACGGTCACGCCTTGGCGGTGCAGTGCCGCCCAGACCTTGCGTGCCCCGTAGAGCCGGTGCGAGTCCTCCCAAATCCGGCGGATCACCGCAACGAGTTCCCGGTCGCGGCGGTGCCGGGCGGAGGGGTTCGTCCGTCGGTTGCGAATCGCGTAGTAGGTGGACACGCTCAGCCCTACTGTGCGGCAGGATACTTCCACGGGGAACCGGTCCCGGTGGTGGTCGACGAACTCGGTCAGCTCGGTGGGCGGGGGTCCATCTCCCGGGCGAAAAAAGCCGAGGCAGCCTTGAGGATTTCGTTGGATCGGCGGAGTTCGGCGTTTTCCCGTTCCAGCCGTGCGATCCGGTCCCGGTCCGACTCCCCGGTATTCGTGGAGTCCGCCGAGCCGGTGTGGGTGCTGGGTTCACCGCTGCGGACCCAGTACCGCAAGGCCTCGGGGTGCACTCCGAGTTGGTCGGCTACCCGGGCGATGGCTCCACGTCCGGGTCCCCACTGCCCCTCCAGTTCACGGACCATCTCCACCGCGCGTCGCCGCAACTCCTGGGGGTATTTCTTCGCGGAACCCATGCTCCTCATCCTTCCTGGGGTGCAGGGCCTCCAACAAACCCAGTACGGTCCAGTCCGCCGACCCCGTGGTCGTCCCCGCGCACGCGGGGCTGTTCCTCCGACCGCCTATGGGTTCCCCCGTGGTGCCCTGTCGTCCCCGCGCACGCGGGGCTGTTCCGTTCCCACACCAGGTCGGGGCCGGATACGAGATGTCGTCCCCGCGCACGCGGGGCTGTTCCCAGCGCGGCGGCGTCCAGGCGGCGGCCCATCGCGTCGTCCCCGCGCACGCGGGGCTGTTCCGGTGGATCAGCCCGCCGACAACAACCCCGCCGAGTCGTCCCCGCGCACGCGGGGCTGTTCCGCCAGTCCCGGTCTGCGTCGGCGCTGCCGGCGCGTCGTCCCCGCGCACGCGGGGCTGTTCCGCCCGCCCGGCTGCGGGCCTTCTCCCTCGAGAAGTCGTCCCCGCGCACGCGGGGCTGTTCCCGGACTGGCATCACCGACAGAACAGGGGCCGGGGGTCGTCCCCGCGCACGCGGGGCTGTTCCGTGCACACAGGTCTATGTCGGGGGAGCGCGGGTGTCGTCCCCGCGCACGCGGGGCTGTTCCTACCTGTGGCTGCGGCCAACGTGGATCGCCGCCGTCGTCCCCGCGCACGCGGGGCTGTTCCCGCTGACATGGCCACGCGGAGTGAAACCGCACCGTCGTCCCCGCGCACGCGGGGCTGTTCCCGCGAAAACGGATTCTGGGAAGACACCGACGTTGTCGTCCCCGCGCAACGGGGCTGTTCCGTCCCGGGGGTGGTTGCACCCGGGAGTCTGCCGGTCGTCCCCGCGCACGCGGGGCTGTTCCCGTCCGGGACGCCCAGGGCGTGATCCGCTCCGGCGTCGTCCCCGCGCACGCGGGGCTGTTCCTGGACCACATCGGCCACAAAAATCACTACATAGTGTCGTCCCCGCGCACGCGGGGCTGCTCCTCACGTGACGAGCGCGACCGACCTCTTGGAGGTGGAGGAATTCGGTGTGCGGCGGGGGTGCCGTCCCCCCGGAGCACGGGTAACACCAGGGAGGCGGCTCCCGAGGTCGCGTCGCCGTCCCGCCTCAGCTCCCAGCGGTCCAACGACTGGGTGACCAGCTCGGGAAGCGCGGCCAGCCAGTCCCTGCCGGCCTCGCCGAAGGCCCGCGCGTACGAGACGACGAGGGGTTCTGGGACGTGCACCGCTTCTCGCGCGCTCATGATGGTTCCTTCGCAGGCGGTAGTTCGTCCCGGGTCCGTCCGACCGGAACGATCAGTATCGGTGGAAGGCCGCTCACGCAACGTGGCGGCGGGTGGCCTCGGCCGTGTCACGCGCCCCGGGTCAGCAGGGCACGTCGAGCCTGCGTTCCAGTTCCGCCATTCCGGCCCGGCACTCCCTGGCCAGCGCGCGGTGCCCCTGGAACCGGCCGAGGATCCCGAAGGGCCGCACCGACGCCACGGGGCCACCGACCGAGTGCTCCACCCGCAGCCGGTTCCCGACGAGCGTGCCCGCCCGGTGCCACCGTTCCCACCGTTCGTAGTCGGGGCTGTGGTGGTGGCCGAACACGAAGGCGGGCTCCCCGACCCCCGGCGTGCGGTTCGGGTCCTCCGCCAGGGCGAGTTCGCCGCCGGGCTCCGCCGCCCAGTCCCCGGCCGACACCACGTCCACCCGGGGAGCGCGGGCCTCGGCGTCCGCCTCCCGCACCAGCAGCGCGTCCCGCTGGTCCCGGCGGGGCGGGAGTTCCCGCACCTCCGGGTCCCCGTCGACGCTGACGATCACCCGCGCCACCCACCACCAGTTCTCCCGGCGGGAGAGCAGGCTGTCCGCGCGCAGGCGGGTCGGCGGGTACTTCACCATCTCCTGGTGCAGCAGGTGTTCGACGTACTCGGCGCCCTCCAGGTCGTGCTCCACGCGCACCGCACCGACGGCGACCATCCCCGGCGCGGGTTCACCCTCCTGACCCGGGCGGCCTGGCACGCAGAACGCCACCCGCCGGCCCGTGAGGTCGTCCGCCTCGGCGAGTCGCGACAACGGCAGCGCCACGCAGGGCCGCCCCTCCCGGGACAGTGGGATCACGGCGGCGCCGGTGGGACCGGACGCGCCCAACCAGCACAGCTCACCGGTGCCCGCGCGAGCCCACCTCTCCGCGAAATCGCTCATCCCGCTCCTCCTGGCGCTCCACCGTTCCGGTGAACGCTTCCGTTGTCAACAATTCGCTCGTCGGTTCTTACCAACCGGCCGATCATTCGGTAGCTTCTGGTACTCGCGCCGGTCGGACAACGGAGAACGCACCGGCAGAGTGGCACAGGAGGTCGCTGCGGATGCCCGCGATCGTGGTCATGCTCGCCGTCATCGCGGTTTTCGCGGTGGCCTACCGCTACTACTCGGCGTACCTGGCGCGCCGCGTCTACGTGCTGAACCCCCGGTACGTGACACCGGCCCACCGTTACACCGACGGAATCGACTTCGTCCCGACCAGCCGGCACATCGTGTTCAGCCACCACTTCATCTCGGTGGCCGGTGCCGCTCCGATCGTCGGCCCCGCCGTCGGCGTCTACTGGGGGTGGGGGCCGGCGCTGGTCTGGGTGGTGGTCGGGTCCATCTTCGCCGCCGGTGTGCACGACTTCGGCGCGCTCGTCGTCTCGGTCCGGCACCGCGCCCGCAGCATCGGCGCCCTCGCCGGTGAGGTGATCAGCAAACGGGCGCGGGGGCTGTTCCTGCTCATCATCTTCTTCCTGCTGACCCTGGTGAACGCGGTGTTCTCCGTGGTCATGGCGAACCTGTTCATCGCCAACCCGGCCTCGGTGCTGCCTATCCTGGTGGAGATCCCGCTGGCCATCGCCGTCGGCCAGTACATCTACCGCACCAGGACGGCCGCGCTCGTCCCCTCCATCATCGCGCTGCTCGTGGTCTACGCGATGATCCCGTTGGGCTTGCTCGTGCCGATCAGCCTCGACCCGGTGGCCTCAGCGCTGGGCACGGACGCCCGGACGCTCTGGATCATCTTCATCTTCCTCTACGCGTTCGCCGCGTCCCGGCTGCCGGTGTGGATGCTGCTCCAGCCCCGCGACTACATCAACCAGCACCAGCTGGTGATCGCGCTGGTCATCATCCTGCTGGGGATGGGCATCGGCCTGAACCGCATCGTCGCCCCGGTCGTGAACGACGTGCCGGCCGACTCGCCCCCCTGGTTCCCGTTGCTGTTCGTCACGATCGCCTGCGGAGCCATCTCCGGATTCCACAGCCTGGTCGCATCCGGGACCACGGCGAAACAGATCAACAAGGAAACCGACGCCCGGTTCGTCGGTTACACCTCGGCACTTGGCGAGGGCGGCTTGGCGGTCTGTTCCATCCTCGCCTGCACCGCCGGGATCGCGGCCACCACCATCGAGTGGAACGCGTTGTTCTCCGACTTCTCCACCGCTTCCGGTGGGGCCACCGACAACTTCGTCAACGGAGTCGCGAACTTCGCCTCCAACCTGGGAATCCCGCTGGAGGTCGGCGTCGTCTTCGCCGCCGTGGTCGTCATCAGCTTCGCGGCGACCACGATGGACACCGGTGTCCGGCTCCAGCGCTACATCGTCCAGGAGATCGCCGAGATCGTCCGCTTCCGCCCGCTGGCCCGGAGTCTGACCTGGTCGTCGCTGGTGGCGGTCGTGGTGCCCCTGGCACTGGCGCTGGCACCCGGCGACCTCGCGTTCGGGACGCTGTGGCAGCTGTTCGGCACCACCAACCAGCTCACCGCCGGTCTCGCCCTGGCCGTCATCGCCGTGTGGGTGACCAAGAAGCGGCGCAACCCGCTGGCCGTCCTCATCCCCCTGGTGTTCCTGCTGGTGATGACGTCGTGGGCACTGATCATCAACCTCATCGACTTCGTCCAGGCCGGGGAGTGGCTGCTCGCGCCGCTGGACGCCGTGATCTTCGTCCTCGCGATCTGGCTGATCATCGAGGCCAGCCTCGCGTTGCGCTCGGCCTGGGCCTCACGGGGCCTGCCGCCGGAGGACGACGAGGACGAGGACGTCGACGCGGCGGCGGTCACCTCGGGTGAGACCACGGCCGAGCAGCCGGCCGGCCGGACCCCGACCGACACCGACGAACGATGAGCGGCGCCGCGTCGGACGAACCCGACGGCCGTTCGCGGCCGGTGGGCGACGACGCGGCGGGGACCACGCGGCGGCGCCGACCGGCCTCCGGGCCGGTCGGCGACCGCATCCGAGCCGGCCTGCGGGCGGTGGCCGAGTTCCACGAAGCCTGGTTCACCGCCCGGTGGCGGTCCACGCTCCGCCGGGAGGCCCGCGACCAGCAGGACACGATGCGGGCGCTGATGCTCCTCGACACCCTCGGCGTGGACAGCCCCGTCGCCTACGAGACGCTCGAACTGGTCCCGTTCCTGCTGGCGGACATGCACGAGTGGCACGTACGGATGGGCCGCGACGAGTACGACGGACCCGGAGGATGCTGTTGACCCGTCCCATCACCTTCTTCGCGGGCAAGGGCGGGGTGGGCAAGACGACGATGGCCGCCGCCCACGCCCTCGCCTCGGCCGACGCCGGACACCGCACCCTGGTCATCTCCACCGACCCCGCCCATTCGCTCGGGGACGCCTTCGAGACCACCCTCGGTGACCGGCCACGTCGACTCGGACCAACCCTGTGGGCGGCCGAACCCGACGGGGATGCGGCGGTGCGCCGCCGGGTGCGCCAGGTCGAGGACGACGCGGCCGCCGCGCTGCCCCGTAGGATCATGCCGGCCGTGCGGCGCCACCTCGGGCACGCCGCCACCGGGCCGGGCATGGCCGAGTCCGCGCTGACCGACGTGCTGACCGGCTACCTGGAGGACGTGCCCGGCGAATGGGACCGGCTGGTCGTCGACAGCGCCCCCACCGGACACCTGCTCCGCATGATCGACCTGCCCTCGCTGCTGGCCCCGTGGATCCAGGGCCTGGCCAGGCAGCGGGAACGCGTTGTGGCCGCCGACCGCTTCGCCGAAGCCGTGGTCGGCGACCGTGAACCCGAGCGGGACCCGCTGTTGGAACGACTGCACGACCGGCGACGTCGCCTCGAACGCGCCGCCGAGCGCCTGCGGACCGACGCCGAGGTCCGCCTCGTGCTCGTCCCACGCCGCATGGTGCTCGCCGAGACGGAACGGGCGGCCGACGCCCTCGTGGAGGGCGGTTTCACCCTGGGAACCCTGGTGGTCAACCAGATCCCCGAGGACGTGGACGTGTCCCTGCTCCGCCGGATCGAGGCACGCTTCGCCACGCCCGGCGCGGTCCGCTGCGGCCTGGCCGCGTCGGAACCGACGGGTCTGACCCGGCTCCGGGAACTCGCGGTCCCCACAGCTCGGTAACGCCGGCCCGGAACCGGCGAACGCGCACCCGGCGGCACACCGCGCGGCGCGGTGCGCGCCGGGAGGACGCGCGTGGGGGCGGGGCCTGCCCCGGGACATCGGCCGGGACAGGCCCCGCTCGGGAGGGGCGAGGGCCTCAGCCCTGCCCGCGCTGTGCCACCGCCGACAGCACCCCGGGGTCCCGCCAGTCGCTGGAGACGATGCTGGCGTGTTCACCGGCCAACAGGTGCAGCCGGTCCCGCGCCTCCTGCTCGGTGGGGTGGTTGGCGTCGATCGCCGGCGCGACGGAGTGGGAGTTCGTCATCAGCAGGACGTAGTTCCGCTCGTGGTACCAGGCGGTGTCCACCTCGGGGCGCACGTAGGTGGTGGCATTGCCGTCGAAGAACACGAACCACGGGCGGAGCGACTCGTCCTCGTAGCGCTCCCGGGGATCACCGGCCTCCGCACCCAACACCGCCGGGAACGCCTGAGCCTGCTCGATGCGCCCCTCGGCGGCCAGGTCGCGCAGGTGCCGGGAGTACTCCTCGTCAGTCCACAGGTCGTCGAACGGGTTGCCCTGCTCGAAAGTGCCCGGGATCAGCTCGAACACCACCTTGCCGGCCAGCGTGTCCCGGCTGGGCCAGTTCCCGGCCAGCGCCGCCTCGTCGAGCGTCGCGAACCGGGACCCGTCCGGACGGGTCAGCAGGTCCACCGGACGGAACACGCCGTCGCCCAGGGTGTCGGCCACCAGCGCGTCGAACGCGGCCGGGCCGAGACCACCCCGGTCGTGGAAGCCGTCCTTGAACTCCACTTTGAAGACGATCGGCCGGTGGCCCGGGTTGCTCTCCTGCCAGGCGCGGATGTCGCGGAGGCAGGCGGGCAGGTCCTGGTTGCGGGGGCCGTCGCGCAGACCGTCGGCGTGGGTGGCGCCGACGCAGTTGTTCCGCTGGCCGATCAGGTCGTGGCTGACCCTCCAGCGGCCGAAGAGTTCGTCGGTCCAGACGTCGATCTCCAACATCCCCGCGCCGGAGTCGAGCCCGTCGGCGAAGTAGGGGAAGGCGCTCTGTTCGTAGGCGTTGTGCACGCCGACCGAGGTGGTGGCGGGGAACATCGCGGCCTGGGGTGCGGCCGAGGGAGAGGACTGCGCGAGGGCGGGGGTGGCCGCCACTGTCAGGAGCAGGGGTACCACTGCCAACAGGGGAGCACGGCGTCGCATGAGGCCTCCACGAGCTGCGGAAGAACTGCGTTGTCCGATGTGTCCGAACAACGAGGACACCTCACCCTAGGATTTCGTGAGTAATTTTCGCGAGCCTCCAGCGCAACGGAACATGACGGTGAGGTGACCGACGGTGATGCGTGCGCGGATCGGCGATCCGCCGTTCCCGGGTCGGCGGGAACGGCGGATGACGCGTGCCGAGCTGACGGCGTCCGGAGGGGATCCGACCGCTGGGTGGGCGGGGGAGGGGCCAGAACGCCGGGCGAGTGCGGCGGCGGGCATACTCGGGACGAGGAGGTTTGTGGTGCTGCGGGAGACGCCGAGGAAAGTGAACGAGAATCGGCAGGGCCGCCCGTAAACCCCCAGGTCAGGAAGCGTCGTCCCCGCGCACGCGGGGCTGTTCCCTCACCCAACAGGGGGACTCGTGTATCAGCCTGGTCGTCCCCGCGCACGCGGGGCTGTTCCCTCGACCTCGGCTGCGGGGAGATCGGCCTCCCGGTCGTCCCCGCGCACGCGGGGCTGTTCCAGCGGCCCGGTCGGAGCTGCACACTCCGGACCGGGTCGTCCCCGCGCACGCGGGGCTGTTCCCGGTTCCGGCCCTCCACTCAGGCCGGCCTCGCCGGTCGTCCCCGCGCACGCGGGGCTGTTCCGATGGCCCAAATGCTGGACGTTCCGCCTAGGGCGTCGTCCCCGCGTACGCGGGGCTGTTCCTCTCCGTCAGGGTCGAAGACATTCCGCTCGGGCTGGCGGAGCGCCGCCCGCCGCCGGCCTCGGCCCCCGTGCGGGATGGGGCTCCGTCGACGGTGGGTCGGCGGAGCCCCAGGTGGTGGCCCCACGAGGGCGATCCGGTACACACGGGGCACATGATGTACGTCCACGAGGACCTTCCCGCTCACCGCTCGATCCGGGCGGCGCCGAGGAAAGCCCCCGTCATCCCCCGCTGGCCGGTCGTGGCCGTTCGAGGAGGTAAGACGGCATCCCTCCCGAATCCGCTGGAAACCAGGTGGACGCGGAGGGGGCGGTTCCTCCCGAAGACGCTTCCGCGCGTCAGAGTGGAAATCGGCGAACGGTCTCGGGGTGGATGACGAGGCGGACCTGCTCATCCGACATCATCCCGGCGAGTTCCTCGGCGCGGCCCGGGTCGTTGAGGTCCCAGTACCGGGCGGCGAGCCGGGAGCACAGCTCGAGGGCTCCGTCGGGCACCACCTCCACTCGGCCGGCGACCGACACCCAGCGTTCGCTTTCCCCCACGGGGGAGCCGACGACGAGCGAGGCGCGCGGGTCGCGGCGGATGCGGCGCACCTTCGGGGAGTCGGGGCCGGTGAACAGCTGAATGGTGCCCTCGGCGGTGGCCTCGAACCACACGGGCCGGGGCTGCGGCGGGAGCGGTCCGGCCGCCACCGTCAGGAAACCGTGCAGGGGACGGCTGAGGAACTCGAGGTCCTCGGGCGTCAGGGAGCTGGGGGTGGTGCTCATCCTGGTCCTTTCCGGTGGGTGGGAGGCGGCTGCTGGAGGCATCGTCGGGTCGAGGGCGGTTGGCCTCGGGGTGAGCCACCCGAGGTGGTGGGCGAACGGCCGGGATGCCGCCGGGAGTGCGTCACCCCGGCGGTGACCGCCGTCGGCGGGTGGATCACGGCCGCCAGGCTCCCGCCGCGGCGGCCCGCACGACGTAGTCCTCGAAGGTTCGGGGCGCCCGGCCCAGGAGGGCGGCGAGGTCCTCCGTTGGGGAGGCGAGCGCTCCGCGTTCCATCATCACGAACATCTCGGCGACGTGGTCGGCGTCGTCCTGGCTCAGGCCCTGTTCCACGAGTGTCGCGGCGTACTCGGTGGGGGAGATCCGCCGGTAGGTGATGGGCCGCCCGGACGCCCGGGCGATCAGGTCGACGGCCTCCGGGTACGTGAGCGCACGCGGCCCGGTCAGTTCGTGGACGCCTCCGGCGTGCCGGCCGGGTTCGGTGAGCACCGTGACGGCCGCGTCGGCGACGTCCTCGACGTCGATGATCGGGTCGGGGACCGCGCCGGCCGGGAGCGCCAGTTCCCCTGCGACCAACGGGGCGTGGAAGAGGTCCTCGCTGAAGTTCTGCGCGAAGTTCGACGGCCGCAACACGGTCCACTCCAGCGCGGAGCCGCGCACGGCCTCCTCGGCCGACAGCATGTCCAGCCCGAAGGTGGAGTCGCCCCAGTCGTCGGCTCCGCGCCCGGAGAGCAGGACCAGCCTCCGCACTCCGGCGGCCTCGGCCTGGGCGACGAACTCGTGCACCGGGCCCGGAACGGTCGGGGCCACGACGTAGGCGGCGTCCACGCCCTCGAGGACGGCGCCCCAGTCGTCGGGGTCGGACCAGTCGAAGCGGGGCTGGGTCGACCGGGAGGCGGCCCGGACCGGGATGCCGCGGAGTCGGAGGCGGGCGAGGATCCGTCGGCCGGTCTTGCCGGTCGCGCCGAGGACGAGGGTGGTGTCGTTTCTCATGAGGTCAGTGAACCGCGCCGAACTGGACGATTCCATAGGTGGAGCGCCGGATCGCCTGTGTGTTCGTCTAGGCTGGCGGGGTGGACGCGTTCAGTGATCTGTTGCGCGGGGTGCGGGCCCACGGCTCGTTGGTCGGGAGTTCGACCCACACCCCGCCGTGGGCGTTGCACTTCGTCGACGGTGCGCCGCTCACCCTGTGCACCGTCCTCACGGGTGGCGGCTGGATCGTGCCGGAGGACGGTGCCCCGGAGCCCCTCCGCGCCCGCGAGACGATCATCGTGCGCGGCCCCGGGACGTTCAGCTTCGTGGACGAGGTGGGTACCTCGGCCGAACCGATCCCGTGCGGGGAACTCTGCGCTACCCCCGAGGAGGGTGGGACCAGGCATCGGCGTGGCTGGCACGATCCGGGCTCCCCCGAGCCGGGACGGGAGTCGACGACGCTGATCGTCGGCGCCTACCCGGTGCGCGGCGAGATCAGCCGCCGGCTCCTGGAGGCGTTGCCCGGAGTGCTGCGGGTGTGCGCGGGGGGAACGGGAGACCCCGTCCTGGACCACCTCGCCGCCGAGGTCGCCGTCGACGCGCCCGGCCAACAGGTGGTGCTCGACCGGCTGCTGGACTGGATGTTGGTGTGCACGCTGCGCGAGTGGTTCGACCGCCCGGGCGGTGAACCCCCCGCGTGGTGGGCGGCCCAGCACGACGCGGTGGTGGGTGGCGCGCTGCGCCTGCTGCACGGCGAACCGGCCGCGCCCTGGACGGTCGCCGCGCTGGCCGCGCGCATCGGGGTGTCGCGGTCGACCCTGGCGAAGCGGTTCGCCGACCTGGTGGGCGAGCCGCCGCTGACCTACCTGACCCGGTGGCGGATGACGCTCGCGGCGGATCTCCTGGCCGAGCGGGGGTCGGACACCCTGGAGGAGATCGCGCACGCCGTCGGCTACTCCGACGCGTTCGGGTTCAGCGCCGCCTTCAAACGGGTGCGTGGCGTGAGCCCGAGCGAGTTCCGTCGCGCCGCGACCACGTTGGACCCGGCGCCGGTGGGGTTCGTGCCGGCCGGCACCATCCCGGTCGGCGGGCACGTCTGAGCCAGGTCACCCCGTTCTCGGCCAGACCGGCGGCGGGGCGGCCATCCCACGGCCGCCGAACCGGGCCCGCCAGGCGGCCGCCAGTCCCGCCGCCAGCCGCTGCGCGTGGCGCGGGTCGAGCAGGTATGCGCGCAACGCCTCGGTGGTCCGGCCGGCGGTCTGGGCGTGCACCTCGGCCAGCGCACCCCGGGCGGTGGCCGCGCCGGTCCCGGGTCGGGTGCGCCCCGCGTGGTGGCCAGCTCGAAACACCGGGGGAAGTACAGGTCCTGCGGGTGCCCCTCGGTGATCCGTTCCTCCCGCCGCACCCGTTTGACCAGGACGAACCAGGCGGCGGTGTCCCGCAACCGGTCGGCCGCGGCCTGCAGCGGGGCCGTCACCAACGCCGCTCCGTCCTCGGTGACCACCGGGCCCGCGCACTCCGGGTGGAGCGCCGGTCGGATCACCAGCGGGTCGAGCACCAGTTTCACGGTGCGGCTCAGCGGTCCGCCCCGGGGACCGCTCAACGCCTCCACCCCGTGGAGACCCCGCCACACCTCGTCGAGCACGGCCGCCCTCGGCCGGCGACCATCCATCTCGTGGCGGCTGTCTCTCCTGGTGGGGGTGCCTTCACCGGTGGGCATGGCACCAGGTTAAGGATGGGATCGTCACCGAGGACCTGGGACCGGTAGGGCCGCCGCCGGACCTAGCGTCGGCGGCGACATCCGGTGAGACCACGAAGGACACGCCATGATCCGCACCGCCCTCCGTTCCCTGGCCCTGCTGGCGCTGCTCG
This sequence comes from Actinoalloteichus sp. AHMU CJ021, assembly GCF_002895405.1. Taxonomy (NCBI): domain Bacteria; kingdom Bacillati; phylum Actinomycetota; class Actinomycetes; order Pseudonocardiales; family Pseudonocardiaceae; genus Actinoalloteichus; species Actinoalloteichus sp. AHMU CJ021. Next base: position 5,604,488 of record NZ_CP025990.1, read on the forward strand.
GCTCCGCCGGCTACTACCTGTGGTTCGGTCTGACGAACCAGGGCGACGACGACCTCCCGGGCATGAGCTGGGTCGGCCCCCAGATGGTGCCGCTGATGATCGCGCTGCCCGCGACGATCATGATCTTCAGCTTCACCGGTCACGGCGTGATGACCGCACTGACCGGGCGCAACAGCGCCGCCTTCCGCCGGGGACAGCTCGGTGTCGGCACCGTCGTCGGCACCAGTCCCACGGGCGCCACCGTCAACGACCAGCCGGAGCTGCGCATCGACCTGACCGTCCGCACCGCCGACGGTCTCCAGTTCGCCTCCCACGCGAGGATGGTGGTCCCGGTGACCGAGGTGGCCGCCCTCCGCCCCGGCGCCGTGGTCCCCGTCCGGTACGTGCCCGGTCGGATCGACCGGGTGGAACTCGACCTGTCCGGGGACGCCGCCCGCGCGCAGGACGTGATGAACCAGATCGCCCTCCAGCAGGGGACCCTGGACCCCGGACGGTTGGAGGTCGCCAAGCGCGGCACCCCCGCGCAGGGGCTGGTGCGGGCCCTGGAGGTGCCCGGTGAGATCCGCGACGGGCAGGCCCGGCTGGACATCACCCTCCTGGTCACCCGACCGGACGGAACGACCTTCGAGACCAGGGTGGAGAAGTTCGTGCCGCCCCACATGGTGGCCCACGTGCAGGTCGGGCGGATCGTCGCCGTCCGGTACCTGCCGGAGGACGAGTCCCGTCTCGTGCTCAGCCTGCCCGTCAACGGGTGACGCACCGGCTCCCCGCCGGCCCCCGGGCGTCGGCTCCCCGAGGGCGGACCGGACACGGATCGGACAAGCCGGCCGCGCGACCGGCGCGGACGTCCTCGGCGCCTTGACGGCCGAGAAATCCGATCCCTAGTGTCCAGAGTTGACTCCGAGCACGGACCGGACCGCCTCGACACCGCCCACCGGGCGGGGCCCGAGCGCGCCGGTTCCGCCCGGGGCCGGACCAGCACCACGGGAGCGCGGTCACCACCCCCGGCGGACCGGCGCCCCCGAAACGGGAAGCGAGGTCGGCGACGTGGGTGGGACGACGCACTCCTCGACCGACCCGTTCCCCCCGTTGCTGGACGTCTCCGACGTCACCAGGAGCTTCCCCGGCGTGCGGGCGCTGTCCGGGATGCGGCTGGACCTCCGACACGGCGAGGTCCTCGCCCTGGTCGGGGAGAACGGTGCCGGCAAGTCCACGCTGATGCGCCTGCTCTCCGGCGTCGACCAGCCCGACACCGGGCGGTTCCTCCTCGACGGGCGGGAGATCCGCCCCAGCGGGCCGGGGCACGCGCGGTCCCTGGGCATCGGGATCATCCACCAGGAGTTCTCGCTCGTGCCGGACCTGACCGTCGCACAGAACCTGTTCCTCGGACGGGAACCGAGGCGGTGGCGATGGTTCGTCGACCGCCGGGCCCTCGACCGGCGGGCGGCGGAACTCGTCGCCGAACTCGGCCTGCCCCTCGACCCCGACGCTCCCGTCGCCACCCTGTCAGTGGCCCACCAGCAGTTGGTGGAGATCGCCAGGGCGTTGTCCCACCGGCCCCGGGTGCTCATCATGGACGAGCCGACGGCCGCGTTGGACGCCGACGAGGTCGAGACCCTCCACGCGCTCATCCGACGGTTCCAGGGCCCGAACACCGGCGTCATCTACATCTCCCACCGAATGGACGAGATCCGCCGGGTCGCCGACCGGATCACCGTCATCCGCGACGGCCGGTACGTGGCGACGCGAGCCGTGTCCACCACCAGCACCGACGAGGTCGTCTCGTTGATGGTCGGCCGCGCCGTCGCCACCTCGACGGCACCCGCTCCCACCCGGGTAGCCCGACGACCCGGGCCCGTGGTGCTCAGCGTGCGCGGGCTGAGCACCCGGGGTCTCCTCCGCGACGTCAGCTTCGACCTCCACGAGGGGGAGATCCTCGGCTTCGCCGGCCTGATGGGTGCCGGGCGCACCGAGACCGCGCGGGCACTGGTCGGCGCCGACCCCAGCACCGGCGGCACGGTCGAGGTGCGCGGGCGGCCGGCGCGCATCCGCAACCCGGCCGAGGCCGCCGCCCTCGGCGTCGGCTACCTCTCCGAGGACCGGAAACGTTACGGGCTGCTGCTCGACCACGACGTCGGCACCAACATCACCCTCGCCGCGTTGGCGAGCCGCTTCGCCACCGCCGGCGTCGTCCGCCGCCGCGCCGCCCGCACCGCCGCCCAGGGGTACGTGCGGGCCCTCGGCGTCCGCACCCCGTCCCTGGACCGGCCGGTCCGGAACCTCTCCGGCGGCAACCAGCAGAAGGTGGTCCTCGCCCGCTGGCTCGCCAGGGACTGCGACGTGCTCATCGTCGACGAACCCACCCGAGGCGTCGACGTCGGAGCCAAGGAGGAGATCCACCAGCTCCTCGAGGGGCTGGCCAACGACGGCACCTCGGTCATCGTCATCTCCTCCGAACTGCCCGAGGTACTGCGCCTGTCGGACCGGGTCGTGGTGATGAGCGAGGGCCGGGTGACGGGGATCCTCCCGGCGGCGGAGGCGAGTCAGGAGGCCATCATGCGCTACGCGACGCTGCGACCGGAGAACACCGGCACACCCCCGCCGGACCGCGACGCGCCGGGGGACCAGTACCGGGCCGGCGCCCCCGACCCGACCGCGCCCGAGCACGGACGGGAGGCTCGGCCGTGACCGCCACCGACACGACCGACACCGTCGACCACCCGGCGCGGCGCGGCGGCCTCGCGGGTGCCGCCCGTGCCCGCCTCCAACAGCTCCTCGCCCTCGCCAGCCTCCTCGTCATCGGGGCCTTCTTCTCCGTCGCCAGCCCCTTCTTCCTCACCTACGGCAACTTCACGGCGATCCTGTTCTCCACCGTCGTCATCGGCACCCTCGCCGTCGGCACCACCCTGGTGATCGTCAGCGGAGGCATCGACCTCTCCCTGGGCACGGGCATGGCGTTGTGCGCCGTCGTGGCCGGGGTGCTCATGGTCGATCTCGGACTGCCCCTGGCGGTGGGCGTCCCCGCCGCGATCCTCTTCGGCGGCCTGATCGGCCTCGTCAACGGCCTCAACGTCACCCTGCTGGGCATCCCCCCGTTCATCGCGACCCTCGCGATGATGCTCGTCGCCGGTGGGCTGGCCCTGGTGCTGTCCAACAGCGCGCCGATCTACTTCACCGACGTCCCCGGCTACCTGGACATCTCCACCGGCAACCTCGTCCCCGGCGTCGACTTCCCCAACGCCGTCCTCATCCTGCTCGTCGCGGCGGTCGTCGCCGGACTCGTCCTCAGCAGGACCGTCCTGGGACGGCACACCTACTCGGTGGGCAGCAACGAGGCGGCCACCGCCCTGTCCGGGGTGGACGTCCGCCGGGTGAAGATCGCCGTGTACGTCCTCGCCGGCCTGTTCACCGGGTTGGCCGGCATCCTCATCTCCGCCCGCCTCGGCTCCGCCCAGCCCGCCACCGGCATGGGGTACGAGTTGCAGGCCATCGCCGCGGTCGTCATCGGCGGCACCTCGCTGTCCGGCGGGCGCGGTTCGGTGGTCGGCACGCTGATCGGCGCCCTCATCATCTCCGTGCTCAACAACGGGCTCCAGATCATGTCCATCCCGCAGGAGTGGCAGAACGTCATCCTCGGCTGCGTGATCCTCGTGGCCGTCTACGCCGACATGCTGCGCCGCCGACGGCAGGGTTGAGCGGGCGGTGGTCGTCACCGCCCACGGAAGGGAAGGGAGCGCGGGATGCGCGGGATCAGGCCGCTCGCGGTGCTCGGAGCGCTCGCCGTCGCGCTCACCGGCTGCGGACCGGGGTGGGGCCACGACCCCGACCTGCCGCACATCGCCATCGTCTCGAAGGGATTCCAACACCAGTTCTGGCAGGCCGTGAAACGCGGCGCGGAGGAGGAGGCCGAACGGCGGGGCGCCGGTGTCACCTTCATGGGGCCACCCACCGAACAGGACGTCGAGGCCCAGCTGAACATGCTCACCAACGCCATCGCCCGCCAACCCGACGCCATCGGCCTGGCCGCGTTGGACAGCCGCGCCACCGAACCCCTGCTCCGGCAGGCCGAGGAGGCGGGCATCCCGGTGATCGCCTTCGACTCCGGGGTGGACAGCGAGATCCCCAGGACCACCGTGGCCACCGACAACCGGGCGGCGGCCGCCCTCGCCGCCGAACACCTCGCCGGCCTGCTCGGTGGCACGGGAACCGTGGGGCTGGTCGTGCACGACCAGACCAGCGGGTCCGGGGTGGACCGGCGGGACGGCTTCCTGGACTGGATGCGGGCCAACGCCCCCGGCATCACCGTGCTCGACCCCCAGTACGGCGGCGGTGACCAGCTCGTCTCGGCCGACATCACCAAGGCCGTCCTCGCCGCGAACCCCGACCTCGACGGCCTGTACGCCTCCAACGAGGGCTCCGCGGTCGGGGTGCTCCGAGGCGTCGCCGAAAGCGGCCACGAGGACCTGGTCGTCGTCGGGTTCGACTCGGGGCGCGCCCAGCTCGACGCCGTCCGCGACGGCACCCTCGCCGGCGCCGTCACCCAGGACCCCATCGACATGGGTCGACGACTCGTCCTGGCCGGGTTGGCGGCGATGGACGGCGAGGAGCTCCCTGCCACCGTGGACACGGGTTTCCACTGGTACGACGCGCGCACGGTGGACGACCCGGCCCTGGCCGGCGTCCTCTACCAGTAGCGCCGGTCCCGCCGGGCGGGACGGCACCCGTCACCCGGCCACCCGTGCGGCCCGGGCGGAACCCGGGAACGGTCACCCACCCGGCCGAGGTGGGGAGGTGCCAGGAGGAGGGGGACGGCCGTCGTCCCACCAGGGCGGGGCCGTTGCTCCGTCGCGCACCCGAACCGAGGACCGGCGCGGGCCGGAACGGAGGTGAGGGGCCCATCCACGTGGGGACACCTCACCGGTAACAGCAGGGGCCCGGCCGGGGCCGAGCCGCCAGCCCGTGGCCGGGGAACCCCGCCTGCCCCACCGTCCCCCCGTGACCGTCCGCGATCGGCGTGCCCAGCCCAAGCAGGCGGCCGGCAGGGGGCGACAGCGCGCAGCCCGAGGGGACGCCAGAGCTGACCAGAGGCCGGACGCCGGCACGCCACCACGGGCGAGGGGAACGCCGGTCGGCGGACCAGGCGCGGAGATCCGAGGAGGTCACGACCGGTGCAACGGACCGTCCACGCCGAGGCTCCGCAGGTTCCGCGCGACCTGCCTCCGCAGGACACCGCTGGCCGAGGGCAGCCGGCGCTCCAGTTCGCGGACCGACATCTCCTGGTAGACGAAGTGGTCCAAGCCCCCCTCCGGCGCGGAGTGCAGGTCCTCCATCGCCTGCCGCGCCAGGCCGGCCGCCACGATGTCCACCTCCTCCATCGACCCCGGCCACCCGAGCTCGGAGGGCACCAGGTCCGGCAGCCGGGACACCAACGGTTCGCAACCGGGGAAGCGGTGCGGGTCCGCCACGATCTTCTCCCCGTTCCTCCCGTAGACCACGGCGACGCCCCGCCAGACCGACCACCCCACCACCTCCGACCACGCGACGCTCTGCCACCGGCCCAGTGCGTTGCGGTGGCAGAGCCGGTCGGCCCCCTCCACCAGCAGCTCCCGGTCCTGCCCCGGCGGGCAACCACCGGTCGCCTCGAAGCGCGCCCCTCCCTCCGGGGGGAGCGAGGTGGGGATCACGTGTTCCACCCCCGGCAACGCCAGCTCCACACCGTCGGGTACCACCACCAGGGCCGACCGCATCGCGGTCCGCAGCGCCGCCGCCACCTGCTCCGGTCTGACCCGGGCGCGGCTGCGCTCGTCGCAGCCGTCCGAACCGGTCACCCCGAACAGCGCCAGGTGGGCACGGCGGAACACCCGGGACGCGGCACGTTCGGTGTCCCGGTGCCCGGCGTCGGACCGCCGGCGCCGTTCGAGCAGCGCCGTCAGCTCGTCCTGGTCGGGTCCCGCCGCGGCGAGTTCGGTGAGCGCGGCCCAGACGGCACCGGCGGCCCGCGCGGAGGCGTCGTGCTCGCAGAACAGGTCGATCGCGACGTGCACGGTGTCCGAGGAGAGCATCGTCTGGCCCAGGATGCGGTCCTGACCGTCCCACCGGTCGACCAGGCTCTCCTGCACGGGGTGGAGCCGAAGGTCCAGCACGTCCTGGGTGACCGCCCACACCGCGTCGAGCGTCCCGGGCAACATCACGCCCACCCCGGAGTAGGGGGGCGGCCCGCCGGAGAACCACTCCGCCGAGGACCGCTGGTTCGGCGTGATGGCGGGCCGTCGCGGGGCCGCGCCAGGGGGGAGCGGTAGTCGCATCGCTCCGTCCAGGACGGGAGTGGTGATCGCGCAGACGGCGTTGCCCGCCACGAAGTAACGGGCCAGGTGTTCCCGCACCTCCCGTGGCGTGAACCGGTCCAACGGGATGTCGTCGGCCCAGTACGCGGCCCCGATGCCCGTGGACCCGTAGTCGTGGCGCAGCAGGGCCGCCGTCGGGCGGGGCACGTCCAGCCAGCCGGCCGCGCCCCGGTCCGAGAGCACGTTCTCGATGAGGTCCTCCGGCGGGTCGGCCAGCAGCTCGCACACCTCGTCGAGCTGGGCGCACACCTCGGCGCGGGCCCCGGTGGCCGCGAAGACGACCGTGTCCAGGGTGGAGCCCGACCAACTGGTCGGCACGAAGAAACCGGTGACGCGTTGCACCATCGACACCACCACCGACGTCAGGCCCGCATGCCGCAGGCCCTCGTCACGGAGGCCGACACGGAAGAGCAGGAAACCGGACACCTCGCCCGAGCCCTCCTGCCAGAACACGGGGACGCCGTTGACGTGACTCTCTCCCACGTTCAGAGGCTATCGACCACAAACGGGTGACGGGGAGTGCTCAGGGACCTGACATTCCGGCGAACTTCGCCCCCCACCCCGGAACGAGCCGACCGCGTCACCCGTTCGGCCCTGGCGTCTCCTCGCGGGAAGTGAACCCCAGCCCGGGAGCGTGCGGCGCGGACGACGGCCCGCCCCTTCACCTGATGAGTGCCGAACCACCCGCTGAGGCTCAAGGACACCTTCCCGTTACCTGACACGTGAAGGTCTCGATGAAGATCGGATGCTTGGCCCAGGGGGTAGTTCCCAAGCTCGAACGACCAGACCGGTAGGGACCGATGCCCGCACTCAGCTGTGGCCTTCAGTCTGAAGTTGTAGATCGGTGCCCCCTGCCCGGGGCTGGTTGTTCGTCCCTGCGTTCCGCTGATGCCTGGCGGTACCTCAGTCCTGGAGCCCTTGTCCAAGAGCGCGCCGACGCCGGTGGTGGCGATCGGGGTACGCCTCGGGCGCCACCACCTCGTTGATCACGTTGGGCTCGTGGTTCGAGCCCGTCCGTGCGGAGGAGCCCCGGCAAGCCGGAAGCCCTGGAGCTCTGAGTCGGGACCGGTGGACGCGCGGATAGCTGGAATCACGAACGGCTGAATCGGAGGTCGGGCAGCAGAGCCTCGTTATTAGGGCGCCGCGCGTTGTCGCCTGGTTTGACCTGCGCAAAGAAGTGAACTGGGAGGGAAGCGCACCAGTGAGGGTGTTGTATGAAATTGACTGAACCGAGGATCACCACGACTTCGCCCTGGTCGACGTCGACGGCGGCCTGATCGCCAAGAAAAGCTCGACGACTCCGCCACCGACTCCGCCGAGCTGCTGGTCATGCTCACCACCGCTGGTGACGATCCGGCCAAGCCGATCCCGGTGGCGATCGAGACCCCACGTGGTCTGCTGGTTGCCGCACTGCGCCAAACCGGGAGGCAGATCCATGCGATCAATCCGATGGCCGCGGCCCGCTACCGCGAGCGCCATACCGTCGCCCGTGAGAAGTCAGTTCGAGCACGTCGGCGCGATGAGCTGGCCAACATCCTTCGCGTCGACGCCCACGCCCGCCAGCTACTCGCTGCTGACAACGAGCTCGCCCAGCCGGCATCCCGAGCCGGCTCAGGAGGTGGTAACCGCTTGACGAACCCATGGGGACACCCCCTGCCCGCTCCATGACTGGCCAGCGGCGGTCACCACCCGGTCGGCCCGGATCCGTGCGAAGGCGCGCCGCCGGACGACCTGAGGGTTCGGGCAGTGCCGAAAGCGCTGTCCCAGTGGCCCTCGTCGCCATAGCGTTGTGAGCACCGACGGATGTTGGGAGCGAGCGGTGACGATCACGGCACGACGCGAGCTGGTACACGTCGAGGCACCGCGCGTCGAGAGGGAGCGAGACGCGTTCGCGCACCGCGCGGGGAGCGGCCTGACCACCCGAGACCGGGGACACCGACGCGGAGCGTCGGCGGGGTGGCTCGGACCGGCGCCGGGCGGGCACGCCACCCGCCCGCAGCAGGTGGGACGGCCGCGCCGAGGGCGCCTCGATGTCTGAAACCCTCGCCGCGTTCCGCGCCCGGGTGCCGTCGCGGCCGCACCATCCCGCACTCGTCTCGGAGGGAACGACCCTCACCTACCGCGAACTCGACCAGGCCAGCTCGGTCCTCGCCGGCCGGCTCGCGTGGGCGGGAGCCCGCCCCGGCACCACCGTCGTGCTGAACCTACCCCAGGGGCTCGCCGTTCTCGTCGGGATGATCGCGACCCTGCGCTGTGGTGCGACCTGGGTCGTCGTCGAACCGGGCCAACCCGGTGCGCGGCTGGACGCCGTGCTCACGTCCACCGACCAGCCCGTCGCCGTCGTCCTCCACGAGGGGCGTGACGACCCACCACCCGCGGTCACGGTCTCCTCGGGCGGCGCGCCGTTCGTCCTCGCCTACCACCGCCCGCCCGAACCGGGGAGCGAACCCCTCGTGGAACCAGTCCACGCGGCGCCGGCGCACCTCGCCTACGTGGTGCTCACCTCCGGCACGACCGGGGTCCCCAAGGCCATCGCGATCAGCCGGAGGAACCTGGACACCTGCGTCGCCGGTCGAACCCGCTTCTACGGGCAGACACCGGTGTTCCTGCCGGCGATGTCGGTGTCCTTCGACGGTGTCCTCGGGGTCCTCTTCGCGACCCTCGCGGTCGGTGGCACGGTGGTCCTGCCCGGCGGGCGGGAACTCGTCAACGCCAGGGCGGTGGCGCGGCTCGCCGCCACGCACCTCGTCACCCACCTGTACGCGGTGCCCTCCTACTACCAGGCCCTGCTCGACCACGCCCAGGAGCTCCCGGCCACCCTCCACCGCACCGTACTGGGCGGCGAGGTCCTACCTCCCACGCTGGTCGACAGGCACCAGGCGGCTCTTCCCAGGACCGGCCTCGTCAACGAGTACGGGCCCTCCGAGGCGACCGTGTCCAGCACCGCCCACCGGGTGGAGGAGCCGACCCCCGCGCGGGTCCCCGTCGGACGTCCCTTCTCCACCGTTGAGGTACAGGTCCTCGACAGCGGCCTCCAGCCCACGCCCCGGGAGCAGGTGGGGGAGTTGTACATCCAGGGTGAACAGGTCGGCCGCGGCTACGTCGGGGCGGCGGCCGCGACCGCCGAACGGTTCGTCGCGGACCCCTACCGCCCCGGTTCGCGGATGTACCGGACCGGGGACCTCGCGTCCGTCCGGGCCGACGGAGCCCTGGAGTTCCACGGGCGCACCGATCACCAGGTCAAGGTCCGGGGAATCCGCATCGAGCTCGTCGAGGTCGACCACGTGGTGCAGCGGCACCCCGGTGTGCGGCAGGCCGTGGTCGTCCACTCGGTCGAGATCGGGTTGGTCGCCTTCGTGGTGCCCACCGACCCGCAGTCCCCGCCCTCGCCGGACGAGCTGCGCGCCCACTGCGCGCGCCACCTGGTCGTCCAGGCGGTGCCCGCCCGGTTCGTCCGGCTCGACCACGTCCCCACCACCCACACCGGCAAGGCCGACCGCTCGGCGTTGGCATCCCGGGCGGGGGAGCCGGACACGGGCGCGGACTGGTCGGGGTGGAACGAACTCGAACAGGCGGTGGCCGAGGAGTGGGCCGCCGTCCTGCGCCACTCCGACGCCGGGTTGCGCGACGCGTTCTGGCAGTCGGGCGGCACCTCGCTGAAGTTGGTGGAGCTGCACGAGCGGTTCGAGGCGCGGTGGCCGGGTGCGCTGCGGATCGGTGAACTCTTCGACCTGCACACGATCGAGGACCAGGCCTCGGCGATCCGCGACCGGCGTCACGCGGGGGACGACCCCCCGCCCGGCGACTTCCGGATCGAGGTGTGACCTCCGACGAAAGGACAGCCACCATGACCGGGCCAGTGATCGCGGTCATCGGCATCGGCGTCCGCTACCCCCACGCCGAGACCGTCGAGGAGTTCCGCGCGAACCTCCTCGCGGGTCGCGACTCGGTGCGCCCGATACCGACCCGCCGGGTCGAGGCGGCGGGCGGCCGGCCAGACCGGACCCTGCCCATGGGGTGGTTGCCCGACGTCGACCTGTTCGATCACGCGTTCTTCGGGCTGTCACGCCGCGAGGCGGAGCTGATGGACCCGCAGCACCGGCTGGCGTGCCGCCTCACCCAGGCGGCACTCGACGACGCCGGCTACGCACCCTCCCTCCTGCGGTCGACCAGCACCGCGGTCATCTTCAGCACACCGTCACCCGACTACCAGCTCCTCGTGCCGCAGCGGGGAACGCTCGCGATGACCGGGACCTGGCCGGGTGGGCTGCCCGCGAGGATCGCGCACCGCTTCGGGCTGGCCGGCCCGTGCTACGGGGTGGACACCGGCTGCAACGGTTCCCTCGTCGCCGTCCACCACGCCCGCCGGGAACTCGCGGCCGGCGACGCCGACTACGCCCTCATCGGAGGGGTGAACCTGCGGACGGTTCCTCCTGAGGCCGGTGACCTGGCCGGGTTCCCCGAGATCATGTCCCCCGCCGGCCGGTGCCGGGCGTTCGACGAGGCCGCCAACGGGACGGTCGGAGGCGAGGGCGGCGCGGTCCTGTTGCTCACCACTCTCGACCGCGCCCTGGCCGAGGGCGCCCGGATCCACGCCCTGCTCACCGGTACGGCCGTGCGGCACAACGGGCACCACGCCGCTACCATCAGCACACCGAGCGCCAGCGCGCAGGCCGAGGTCATCACGGCCGCCTGGCGGAACGCCGGTCTCGACGTCGCGGACGCGGACTACGTGGAGGCACACGGTTCCGGAACGAGGTTGGGGGACGCCGTCGAGGTGGAGGGCCTGGCGCTGGCCCGAGCCGGTCGAGCCCCACGGCTGCCCGTCGGGTCGGTCAAGACCAACATCGGGCACCTGGACAACGCGGCCGGCGTCACCGGACTGGTGAAAACCATCCTCGGCGTCGCCCACGGCGAACTGTACCCCTCACTGCACTTCACCCGGCCACCCCGCGAGGTCGACCTCGACGCGGCCGACCTCGAGGTCGTCACCTCCACGCGCCCCTGGCCCCAACGGCCCGACCACCGGCCCCGACGAGCCGGAGTCAGCTCGTTCAGCCTGGGCGGGTTGAACGCGCACTGCGTGGTGGAACAGGCACCGTCCCGCCCGGCCCCCTCGCCGTTCCCCCCGGAACCGGTGGTCGTCGGTGTGTCCGCCCGCACCACCGCCGCCCTCCGCCGGCTTTCGGCTCGACTCGCCGGCGCCCTGCGGGGACGGGCGGCCTCGCTCACCGACGTGGCCTTCACCCTCAACGAGGGGCGCGACCACCACCTTCACCGCATCGCCGTGCGGGCGGACACCACTTCCCAGCTCGTCGAGGCCCTGGAGCGGTGTGCCCTTGGTGAGCTCCCCGTACCCACACCCGCCGCCGGGCCGCCGAGGCTGCTCGTATCGATGTCCGGTGACTCCGCGCTGGACGCGCCGGAGGGAGCGGTGCCGGCACTGCCCCCGGAACTTCCCCTGACCGGACCCGTCGCTGACCACATCGCACGTCAGCTCGCCGCCTACCGGCGGTTGGCCTCGATCGTGCCCGTCGACGGGATCCTCGCGTCCGGGACGTCCCGCTACCTCGCGCGCTGGTTGCAGGGGGACCTCAGCGCCGAGGACACCGCGCTCCTCGCCACCGGCGACGCACCCGCCCCGCCCGCTGACCCCGCACGGCTGACCGAGGCCTCTCGCCAGCTGGTCACCGAGCGCGCCACCGTCGTGGTGGACCTCGGTGCCGGTGGTGACATCGGTGCCGTCCTGGCCACTTCGGGCAACATCCCCCTCGTCACCGTGGACCGGGCCGACGACGTGTCCGACGCGGTCAGCCTGCTCTACCAGTGGGGAGTCCCGGTCACCTGGGCGGCCCTGCGCCCGGCGTGGCAGCCGAGGAGGGTGCCGCTGCCCGGGCACCCCCTCACCGAGGTCCGCTGTTGGGTGGGAGGTGGGGCCACCAGCGACGTCACGGCGCCAGCCGAGGAGGCGCCCGGTGGTGCCCCCTCCCCGGGAACGAGCACCCCGCCCCCCGCCGGTTCCGACAGCGGCACCCCGGCTGCGGTCACCGCGCCGGAGGCGGTACCGGCCGGGGCGGCCAGCGGTGGGACGGGGCCGAGGGGGACCGCCGTCGCGGCCCGCCCCACCAGCCCCAGTCCACCCGACACGCCGGTGTCCTCCCACGCGCCCCGACCCGGCGGCTCCCCCGCCGCCGGTACGCGGTCCGCCCCGTCGCCCGCGTCAACCAGCAGCGACCAGCCGGCCATGGCCCCGGGCGACGTCGGCGAGGTGGTCCGCGAGGTGCTGGGGGAAGCCCTCGGCGAACCCGACCCCGCTCCCGACGCCGACTTCTTCGACCTCGGCGGCAACTCGGTCATCGGGATCCAGCTGGTCAACGACCTCAACGCCCGCCTGGCGGTCGACCTGCGACTGATCGACGTGTACGAGCACCGCACCCTGCCCGAACTGGCCGCGCACGTCACCCGGCTGGTCGTCGAGCGCGAACCCGCCATGCCAGCCGGCCTCCCGCCGATCACACCGGCGACCGGGGAACCGGTCCTCTCCTTCGGGCAGGAACGCATGTGGTTCCACCACCAGTGGGACCCCGGCACCACCCTCTACAACCTGGGCTCCCGCATGCGGGTGCGGGGCCGCTTCGACCTCGAGGCGTGGCGCGCCGCGCTCAACGACTTCGCCGAACGGCACCAGACCATCCGGTCGAACTTCGTCGAGGACGGCGGCGGTCTCCGCGTCGTGATCCGCCCCGACCTCGGGGACTTCCTCCGCCTCGTGGACCTCTCCGAGGACCCCGACGCCGCGACCACCGCCCGCCGGCTCGCCGCCGAGCACACCAGCCGGCCCTTCGACCTCGCCACCGACGCTCTCTACCGGGTGCTCGTCCTGCGTTTCGCCGCCGACGACCACCTCGTGGTCAATTCCATGCACCACGCGGTCAACGATGGGCACGCGCCCACCATCAGCCGGAACGAGATCACCGAGCTCTACGCCGCCCGAGTGGAAGGGCGGCCGCACCGCCTCCCGCCCCTGCCGCTCCAGTACCACGACTACGCGCGGTGGCAGCGCGACCTCGTCGCCGGTCCGCTGCTGGCCGGACAGCGGGACTTCTGGCGGCGCACCCTCGCCGACGCGCCCGTGCTGGACCTCCCCACCGACCTTCCGAGACCGGCGACCACCAACTTCCGGGGCGACTACCTGGTCACCCACCTCCCCCCAGACCTCGCACGCCGGGTCCGAACCACCGCCACGGAGGCCGGCGCCACCCCTTACGTCGTGCTGCTCGCGGTGTTGAACCTGCTGCTGGCACGGCGAGGGGGCGCCCGTGACATCGTCATCGCCACTCCCAGCGCCGGACGGAACCGCCCCGAACTGTGGAGCCTGCTCGGCTTCTTCAACAACACCCTGCTGCTGCGCACCGACCTCTCCGACGACCCGGACCTGCCCGAACTCGTCGACCGGGTACGCGAGGTGGTGTTGGCCGCCGTGGAGAACGAGGACCTGCCCTTCGACGCCGTCGTGCGCGAGGTCGCACCCCACCGCGACCCGAGCCGCAACACGCTGTTCGACGTCATGTACACCCACCAGGTGCTGCCGGAGCTGGACGCCCTGCAACAGGGCGATCCGAGCATCACCCTCGAGTACTCCGGCGACCACGACTTCCCCGGCATGCCGGAGGGAGCCATCGTCTGCGACCTGTCCTTCGCGACGCTGGAGCACGCCGACCGGGAGGAGATCGACCTCGTCGTCGCCTACCGCACACAGCTGTTCTACCGCTCCACGGCTCAGGGACTGGCCGAGGCCTACCTGGAGCTGCTCGCGGAGGTGCTGCCCGCCGGCCCGGCCCACGAGGACGCCACGCCACCCCGTCCAGCGCGACAGGTGGGAGGCGATCGCCCCGAGAACGCCGCGGCCAACCCGCCGGAACGAGCCGACGCGACACCCGTCCCGACCTCTGAGCGGGGAGGCGGTTGGTTCCTGCCCGACCGGGTAGCCCAGTGGGCCCGCCGCACCCCGGCCGCGGCCGCCCTGGTCCACGACGACCTCGTCGTGGACCACGCGGAACTCCACGACCGGGTCACCCGGCTCGCCCACCTCCTCGTCGCCCGCGGTGTGCGGCCCGAGGACCGGGTCGCCCTGCTGGTGCCCCGCGGCGTCGACCTCGTGGTCGGCCGGCTCGCGACGTTGCTCGCAGGCGCCGTCCACCTGCCGCTCGACCCCGACCACCCCGTCGAGCGACGGGCGGTCGTCCTCGCCGACGCCGCACCGGTGCTGGTCGTCACGACCGGCCCGCTGGCCACCACACTGCCCCCCGGCGCGCCGGTGCTCAGGCTGGACCACCCGGACACCGAGGCTGCGCTGGCCGGACCCCCCGACTCCACCCTGCCCGCCCACCCGCCGAGCCCGGACGCTGCCGCCTACGTCATGTACACCTCCGGGTCCACGGGACGCCCGAAGGGCGTCGTCGTGCCACACTCGGCCCTCGCCACCGTCCTGCGCTTCTGCCAGGACACCCGCTTCCCCCGCCACGGCAGGTACCGGGTGGCCACCACCGCGTCCACGTCCTTCGACATCTCGTGGGACGGGCCCCTGTGGCTTGCCGGGGGGCACGAGGTGCACGTCATCGGCGACACCGAGCGGCGGGACCCGCACGCCCTCGTCTCCTACGTCGAACGGCACCGCGTCGACTGCCTCAACATCACACCCACCCACTGCCGGGAACTCCTGGCCGCCGGACTGCTCGACCCCGAGCGCGCCTACCGGCCGCGCCTGGTGGTGCTCTGCGGTGAGCCGGTGCCCAAGCCCCTGTGGACCGCGCTGCGGCGGGCCACCCCGCACACGGAGGTCCTCAACTCCTACGGCATCACGGAATGCGGCGTGGAGAACCTGGTGACACCGCTCTCCGACTGGGAGGAACCCGCGTTGGGTGACCCCGCCGCCGACACCGGGATCCACCTGCTCGGCGGGACACTGGCGCCCGGTGACCACGGCGAGCTCCACGTCACCGGATCCTGCCTGGCCAGGGGGTACCTCGGACGACCGGCGCTGACCGCGCAACGGTTCGTCGCGAACCCCTTCGGGCCACCCGGCACTCGGATGTATCGCACCGGGGACCTCGCCATGCGGGACCACCGGGGGCGGTTCGTCAGCCGAGGCCGCACCGACGGCCAGGTGAAGCTGCGTGGGGTCCGCATCGAACTGGGGGAGATCGAGTCCGCGCTGGAGGACCACACCGGGGTCGAGCAGGCCGCGGTCGTGCTGACCCGGGGCACCCACCCGATGCTGGTCGCCTCGGTTGTCGGAACCGCATCCCCCGAGCAGCTCCGCGCCCACCTCGCCAACCGCCTCCCGAGGGCGATGCTGCCGGCCCGGATCCAGACCGTGGACCGACTGCCCCGAACCGTCAGCGGGAAGACCGACCGGGCAGCGCTGGCCGCCCACGAGAGACCTGGCGCCACCGGCGACGCCGGTCGGTGTGACGAGGGCGTTCCGCCAGCGCCTGGCGGAACCGGACCCGGCTCTGTCCAGGGGAGCACGGAGGTCCCCGCTCGCCGGCCAGGAACGGACCACCTGCCCGGACCGCACGTCGGTCGCGCGGACCAACGACCCACCCCGTCACGCCCCGATGTGGACGAGCTGCGTGAGCTGTTCGGGGAGATGTTGGAACGCGGGCCTGTCCGGGCCGACGACGACTTCTTCGACCTAGGCGGGCATTCGCTGCTCGCGGCGCGACTCGTGCGACGCGTCAGCGCCCAAACCGGACACGAACTGCCGGTCATAACCCTTTTCGACGCGTCGACCCCGGCCCGGCTGGCCGCCCGGTTGGCCCAGCCCGCGCGACCCGCCGAGCGCCCCGTCGTGTTACCACTCCGCACCGGGGGCGGCACCGCGCCCCTGATCTGCGTGCACCCGGCCGGCGGGACCGGCACGCTGTACTCTCCGCTGGTTCCGCACCTGCACCGCGACAGGCCGGTGAGTGCCCTGCAGTCCCGGCACCAGGGTTCGGCAGTCCTCGAGTCCACCGGCTCCCTCATCGAACTGGCCGCTGACTACCGGGGTGAGATCCAGGCCCACCAACCCCACGGCCCATACCACCTGCTGGGCTGGTCCTTCGGTGGTGTCCTCGCCCACGAGATCGCAGTCCAGCTTCAGCGGGAGGGCCACCAGGTGGCGACGCTGGCCCTGTTCGACGCCTATCCCGACGACGGAGCCGTCCCGGCACTCACGACCGACCAACTGCGGGAGGCCCTGCGCGACATCCGGCACTTCGCCGAGGACGAACTCGACTTGGTCGCCCCTGTCATCCAGCACCACCAGGCCATGACCAGGGCGCACACCCCCGGGGTCTTCGACGGGAACGTCCTGTTCCTCCATGCCACCGAGGGACGTCCCGAAGGTGCCCCCCACCCCTCGGTCTGGGCACCCCACGTCAGCGGCGATCTCGTCACCCACGAGTTGCAGTGCACCCACCAGGGCCTGACCCGCCCGGACATCCTCCCCCGGGTCGCTCGGCTCCTGGACGGTTGGGCCCGATCGACCAGCGGGGAGGGTTCGGCCCGGTGACCTTCCTCGAACTCACCGCGTCCCAGCGGGGGCTGTGGCTCGACCACCAGGTGCGGCCGGGCAGCCCCCGCCTCAACGGGGCCGAGTACGTGGAGATCGATGGCCCGGTGGACCACCAGCTGCTCGACCGCGCGGTACGCGGCGTGGTGGCCACCACCGAATGCCTCCGGATCAGCATCGTCTTCGACGGCGACCGACCCGGTCAGCGTGTCGACGACCTCGACGACTGGCCGTTCCCCCTGGTCGACGTGAGCGGGCACCCTGACCCGGAGCGTGCCGCCACGGCCTGGATCGATGACGAACTGGCCCGCCCCGCCGACCTGGAACGGGGTCCCCTGTTCTCCCAGGCCCTGATCCGGCTCGCCCCCGACCGGCACCGCTGGTGCCTCCGCATGCACCACCTCCTGTCGGACGGTTTCACCATCGACCTGGTGATCCGGAGGGTCGCCGAGGCCTACACCGCGCTCGCCGCCGGCGACGCCGCACCCGACCACCCCGTGGAACCCCTCAGTGAACTCCTCGCCGAGGAACAGGCCTACCGGTCGTCACCGGAGTGGGAACGGGACCGCCAGTACTGGGCAGCGGAACTGGCGGCACGGCCTGAACCCCCGCTGCTGGGCAGCGCTGGTCCGGCACCGCGCCCGCCGTCCTGCGAGGAGGAGGACGGTACCCCAGCCGGGCCCGTTTTCCTGCGGTGCGGCGGTCACCTGCCGTGGGACCGCGCGGAGCGCCTGCGGGCGCCGGGCAAACGGACCCTGACGAGGCTCGCCGGCGTCGCCGTGGCCACCGCCGCCCTCTACCTGCACCGCATGACGGGCTCCCAGGACATCCTTCTGGGAGTCACGTTCACCGGACGCCGGGGACGCGCCGCGCGCCGCGTCCCCGGCATGATGTCCACCGTCCTGCCGGTGCGACTGACCGTCCGGCCCGGGCTTACCTGGGGTGACCTGACCAACCAGGTCTCGGCCAAGATCTTCGGGGCACTGCGGCACCAGCGGTACCGTTACGAGGACATCCGTGCGGACCAGGGCCTGGCCGGCACCACTGATCCGTTGGTCGGGCCACTGGTCAACATCATCTCCGGTGACCCGGACACCTCCTTCGCTGGGCTCCCCACCCGGGTCATCACCCCGTCGCACGGCCCGGTCGACCACTTCTCGTTCGTGGTGTACGACCGCGCGGACCCGGCGGGGATGCGCGTCAACGCCGACGCCAACCCCGCACACCTGGCGCCGGCCGACGTGGCTCGGCACCACGCCCGGTACCTCCGGCTGCTCGGCGAACTGGCCGACGCGGAACCCACCCACAAGCTCGGCAGCGTCGACGTGCTGCTCCCCGAGGAAAGCGCCCGGCTCCGCCCGCCGTCGAGTGGCCGCGGGGGCCGGGACAGCACCACCGTGCGGGGGAACCTGGTCGAGCGGGTCCTGGACCAGGTCAGGCTGCGAGCGGACGCCGTGGCGGTGCGGTTCGGCGACCAGGTGGTGACCTACCGGGACCTCGATGTCCGCTCAGCCGTGCTCGCCCACCGGCTCACCCGTGCGGGAGCGGGCCCGGAACGGTTCGTCGCGATCGTGATGCCCCGCTCCGCCGACCTGGTGGTGGCGCTGTTCGCAGTACTCCGAACGGGAGCGGCCTACCAGTCCATCGACCCGGAGCTCCCGCCCACCCGGGTAGCGCTCCTCCTGGCCGACAGCGACCCGGTGCTCCTGCTCACCGACTCCGAACACGCGGCTCCACTCCCGCCGGGGCCACCGGTGGTCCTTCTCGACAACTTCGGGGACGACGGCCCGCCGCCCGGCCAGCCGGGGGAGCCCTCCGGCCTCCCCGCTCCGCCGCACCCAGCCACTCCCGCCTACCTCATCCACACGTCCGGCTCCACGGGGAGGCCCAAGGGCGTCGTGGTCACGCACCACAACGCCGTCCGGCTCTTCGACGCCACCCGGTCCTGGCTGCGGCCCGGTCCCTCCGACGTGTGGACCCTGTTCCACTCCACGTCCTTCGACTTCTCCGTCTGGGAGTTGTGGGGAGCGCTTCTGCACGGCGGCCAGCTCGTCGTCGTCCCGCACGAACAGACCCGGTCCCCCTCCGACTTCCACGACCTGCTCCGCCGCGAACGGGTGACCGTCCTCAGCCAGACACCCACCGCGCTGGCGCAGCTCACCGCTGCGGTTGCCGAAGACTCCGCGTTGCCGGACAGCCTTCGGACCGTCGTGCTCGGCGGCGAGGCTCTGGAGCCGGGGCACGTCGACGCCTGGTCCCGCGTCGCACCAGCCGGCTGCGTGCTGGTGAACATGTACGGCATCACCGAGACGACCGTCCACGTCACCCATGCCCCGGTCGAACGGGACGTGTCCCTCGGGGAACCGCTCGACGACCTCCGGCTGTACCTGTTGGACCCGGCGCTCCAGCCGGTGGCGGACGGGGTTCCCGGCGAGCTGTACGTGGGCGGCCCCGGTGTCGCCCGCGGCTACCTCGGGCGGCCCTCGTTGACCGCTAGCCGCTTCGTCGCCGACCCGTACGGCCCTCCTGGGGCGCGGCTCTACCGCTCAGGCGACCTGGCCCGGCGAGGCCCCGACGACGCGCTCCAGTTCGCCGGGCGAGCGGACGACCAGGTGAAGATCCGGGGTTTCCGCATCGAGCCCGGGGAGGTCGCGGCCGAGGTCACCCGCCACCCGGACGTCGTCCAGGCTGTCGTCGTCGTGGATTCCGGTCCACGCCGTTCCCCGCGCCTGGTCTGCTACGTGGTGCCCCGACCCGGAAGCCGGTGGGATCCGCCCGCGCTCCGCCGACACCTCACCGACCTGCTCCCCGAACATGCCGTCCCCTCCGCCTACGTCGTTCTCGACGCGCTCCCCGTCACCGGCAACGGGAAACTCGACCGTGCCGCGCTACCTGCCCCGGGGCCCCGGCCGGCGGACGGGAGCGGCCGCGCACCGGCAGGGTGGGCCGAGCGGATCCTCTGCCAGCTCGCCGCCGAAGTCCTCGACGTCCCGGTCATCGGAGCCGACCAGGACTTCTTCGCCCAGGGTGGGGACAGCGTCATGGCGGTGAGGCTGGTGAGCCGGGCTCGCACCCTCGGGCTGCGGCTGAGCCCGGCGCAGGTGTTCCGGCACCGCACCGTCGCAGCACTCGCCGCCGTCGCCGCACCCGTCCCCCCGGACACCGCCGGCGGCACCGGCGACGGGGCCGGCAGCCCCCCGGGACCGGAGGTCCCGCCGGCGGAACGGGCCAGCCTGGGAATACCAGCGGGGCGGCCGATACCGATGTCCCCGCTCCAGAACGGACTGCTCGCCCAGGCGCTGCGGGACGGGTCCGACGACGCCTACACCTCGCAGCTGCTGGTCGACCTCGACGGGCCGCTCGCCCCCGAGCGTTGGCGGCGGCACGTCACCAGGCTGGTGCGTCGCCACCCCGGACTCCTCGCCGGCTTCTGGAACACGAGCATCGGACCCGTCCAGGTCCCGGTGGACTCCGACCCGCCGTGGCGGGAGGTCGACCTGGAAGGGCTACCCGACTCGGCCGTCGACGAGCTGGCCATCCAGGACCGTGCCGCCGGTTTCCGCCTCGACCGGCCACCGCTGCTGCGGGCGGCCCTCGCCCGGCGCGCTCCCGACCACCACACCTTCGTCCTCACCGCACACCACATCCTGCTCGACGCCTGGTCAGTGGGAGTGCTGCTCGACGAACTCCGCGCACTGTGGACCGGGGAGGAACTCCCCCCTGCCCCCGACCCCGCGGAGGCCGTTCAGCCCCTCGGTGATGAGGACCTGCGGGCCGCTCGCGAGGCGTGGCGGGTGGCTCTGGCGGCGTTCCCAGGGCCCACCCGGCTCACACCACCAGCGAACCGAGCGGACCTGTCCGTCCCCCCGGCACGGGTGGACACGGTGCTCCCGGACCAGCTCAGCGCGGCGCTCGACGCCGTCGCACGCGATCACGGAGTCACCCCCAACACAGTGGTGCAGGCCGCCGTCGGCCTGCTCCTCGTCCGTCTCACCGGCCGCCGTGACGTGGTGTTCGGCACCGTCGTCGCCGGTCGCTCGGCCGAGGCTGCCGACATCGAACGGCGGGTCGGGCTGTTCGCGAACACGGTGCCCGTCCGGATCCGGACCAGCCCGGAGGAGACCCTGTCCGACCTCCTCGTGCGCGTCCAGGACGAACAGTCCCGGCTGGTCACCCACCACTCACTCGGACTCGCGGAGATCCAACGCCTCGCTGGGCACGAGGAACTCTTCGACCTCCTCGTCGCCTTCGAGAACCAGCCCGCCCCGCTGTTCGGCGGCCACGACCTGGGTGGCGGGCTGACCATGGCACACCGGGACACCGTGGACGGCAGCCACTACGCGTTGTCCCTCATGGTGGTGCCCGGACCGAGGACACTGCTGCGGTGGGCCTACCGCCCCCCGCACACCGCGAGGAGCGTCGCCCTGCTCGCCGACCGGCTCACCGGGCTGCTCCACACGATCGTCCGGGAACCAGGACGGCGGGTAGGCCGCACGGACGTCCTCCTCCCCGAGGACCCCCCACTGCCGACCGGTGTGGCGCGGCGCGACCGGCCCACCACCGCGGCCGAGGCCTTCGAACGACAGGCGGCGCGCACACCCCACGCCGTCGCGTTGCGCTGCGGAACACGGGAGTTGACCTACGCC
Organism: Actinoalloteichus sp. AHMU CJ021; assembly: GCF_002895405.1. Classification (NCBI taxonomy): domain Bacteria; kingdom Bacillati; phylum Actinomycetota; class Actinomycetes; order Pseudonocardiales; family Pseudonocardiaceae; genus Actinoalloteichus; species Actinoalloteichus sp. AHMU CJ021. The sequence continues at coordinate 5,626,036 of NZ_CP025990.1, forward strand.
GAGCTGAACTCGGCGGCGAACCGGACCGCCAGGGCGCTGCTCGAAGCCGGCGTCGGCCCCGACCGCCTGGTCGCGCTCCCCGCGAGCCGGTCGACCGAGTTCGTCGTCGTGCTGCTCGCCGTGTGGAAGGCCGGAGGCGCCTACCTGCCGCTCGACCCGGCCCAACCCCGGGAACGCACCACCCGCGTCCTCGACGACACCCGGCCGCACCTGGTCCTCGGCGGCGCCCACGAGTTCCCCGTCCCCGCCGACCTCCCCGACCATGACGTGCGGTCCGACGAACGGCGCACCCCGCCCCATCCCGACCACCTCGCCTACGCGATCCACACCTCGGGCTCCACCGGCAGCCCCAAGGGTGTCCTCGTGCCCCACCGCGGCCTGGTCGCCCTCGCCGAGGGCGCGATCACCCGCACCGGCGTCGGCCCGGGGAGCCGTGTCCTCCAGTTCGCCTCGGCGATCTTCGACGCTTCCGTCTACGAGCTCGCCACGGCCCTGCTCAGCGGAGCGGTACTGGTCCTGGCGCCCCAGGAGGAGCTCCTCCCCGGGGCACCGCTGTCAACCCTACTGCGTGCCCAACGAATCACCCACCTGGTGGCACCACCCTCCGCGCTCGCCGCCCTGGAACCAACGGACGTCCCGCCGGACCTGACCGTCGTCCTCGCCGGGGAGGCGCCCTCCTCGGCCCTCGTCGCGCGCTGGCCCGACCACAGGCTCCACAACGGCTACGGCCCCACGGAGGCCACCGTCTGCGCGACGCTCAGCGAGCGGCTGGTACCCGGAACGGGCGTGCCTCCGCTGGGGCCTCCCATGCCCGACGTGCGGCTCCGCGTTCTCGACGTCGACCTGAGGCCGGTCCCGCCCGGCGTGACCGGGGAGCTGTACCTGGCCGGTGGGGGAGTGGCCCGGGGATACCAGGGACTTCCAGACACCACCGCCCACCGTTTCGTCGCCGACCCCGACGGCCCGCCCGGGACCCGCATGTACCGGACCGGTGACCTGGTGGCCCGGGGGCGTGACGGCGGGCTGACCTTCGTCGGTCGTTCCGACGACCAGGTGCAGATCCGGGGCTTCCGCGTCGAGCCAGGGGAGGCCGCCGCCGTGCTGCGCCGGCACGACGAGGTCGCCGACGCCGTCGTCCTCGCCAGGACGAACCAGCGCGACGAGGTGGAACTCGTCGCCTACCTGGCCCCCCGAGGGAGCGGAACCCCTGACCTCGGCCGGATCAGGACGTGGGCGGCCTCCCAGCTACCGGCGCATCTCGTCCCCGCCGCCCTCCTCGTCGTCCCTGCTCTCCCCGTCGGCCCCACCGGCAAGGTCGACCGGGCCGCACTGGTCGCCACGCCCGAACCGTCCTCCGAGACCCGCGCGCCCACCACCGAGGACAACCCGCGCGTCGCGGTGCTGCGGGACATCTTCGCCGAGGTGCTCGGCGTGCGGCACGTGGGCGCGCACGACGACTTCTTCGTCCTGGGCGGGCATTCGCTGCTCGTCGCCAGGGTGACGGGTGTCCTCCGCGCCAGGCTGGGCGTCGAGGTCGAGTTGCGGGAGCTGTTCGAGGCCAGGACCCCGGCAGCGCTGGCCGCCCGGCTACCCGGCGCACCACCCGCCCTCGACCCACCACGCCGCGCCACCCGCCCGGAGCGGGTGCCGTTGTCCCCGGCGCAGCGTCGACTGTGGACCAGAACCCGGTTGGACGGCTCCAGCTCGGCCTACCACATCCCGCTCGCGGTGCGGCTGACCGGCGGCCTCGATTCCCGAGCGCTGAGCCACGCGGTGGACGACCTCCTCGACCGCCACGAAAGCCTCCGGACCCGCTTCCCGGACGAGGACGGATCACCCTGGCAGGACGTCGTGCCCGCCGAGCGGGCACGGGGTGCGCTGTCGGCCGTGCCCGTCGCAGTGCCAGCCCTCCCCGGGGCGCTGGCCGCTGAGACCGAACGTCCCTTCGACCTGGCCACCGATCTCCCCTTCCGAGCCGTGCTGTTCACACTCCTGCCGTGGAACGACGCCGAACGCGGCACCAACGCCGGGGACGACCCCGGCGGCGCGGCCGCAACCGGCGCGCCGAACAACGCCGCAGCTGGTCAGGCAACCAGCCCCGAGGAGGCGGAGGGCAGCGGAGGAGACCACGTCCTGCTCCTCATCCTGCACCACCTCGTCGGCGATGCGTGGTCGCTGGACAGGCTGTCCGCCGACCTCACCACCGCCTACACGGCCCGCCGCGCCGGTCGCCGGCCCGACTGGAAGCCCCTGCCCCTCGACTACGCCGACTACGGCCAGTGGCACCGGGAGGTGCTCGGCGACCCGAACGACGAGACCTCCGTCCTCGGCCGGCAGCTCGCCTACTGGCGCACCCGGCTGGCCGGCATCCCCGGCGAAACCCCGCTGCCCACCGACCGCGCCCGGCCAGCGCGCGCCGCCGGGCGCGGTGACGTGGTGCGGTTCCCCGCCGATCCGACCCGTGGTGCCGAGGTTCGGGCTCTGGCGCTGGCCACCGGGACATCCCCGTTCCTGGTGCTGCACGCGGTGTGGGTCACCCTCCTCACCCGGCTGGGCGCCGGTCCCGACGTGGTCATGGGCACCGCGACGGCCGGTCGGGGGCACGAGGAACTCCAGGACCTGGTGGGTTTCTTCGTGAACACCGTCGTGCTGCGGGTCGACGCCTCCGGCGACCCCACGTTCCGGGACGTGCTGCACCGGGTCCGAACCGCCGACCTGGACGCGTTCGCGCACCAGGACCTGCCCTTCGACCAGCTGGTCGAAGCCCTGGACCCCGTGCGCTCGCTGTCGTGCCACCCCCTGTTCCAGGTGGCGCTCGCCGTGCACGAGAAGCCCGACGTGACACTCGAGCTGCCCGGCCTGCAGGTCACCGAGGTACCGGTGCCCACCACGACCGCCAAGTTCGACCTCTCGATCGCCTGGCACGTCGCGGACGGCAGCGGCGGAATCGAGTACGACACGGCGCTGTTCGACCGGCGAACCGTGACCGATCTGGCCTCCCGGTTCCAGACCCTCCTCCGCTCCGTGTGCCGCGACCCGGACCAACCCGTCAGCCGCCTCGACCTCCGCACCAGCCAGGAACGGGACCAGCCGGCCGTGCTCCGGGGAACCGAACCCGCCGGCCCCGACCCACGATCTCTGGTGCACGACCTCGTCGCCGCGCGCGCCGCCGCCGACCCGAACGGCATCGCCGTGTCCGGGTCAGGCGGGGCCCTCACCCGGGCCGAGCTGGACGCCCGCGCCAACGCGCTCGCACACCGGCTCCTCGCGCACGGCGTCACGCCGGGGGCGGTGGTCACCGTTCACCTACCCAGGACGCCTGAACTGGTCGTCACGCTGTTGGCGGTCCTGCGTGCGGGCGCCGCCTACCTGCCCACCGAACCCCACGACCCACCCGGACGCCGCCGGGCGCTCGCCGAACGGGCCGGGAGCGTCCTACTGGTCACCGACCGGGCGAACGGGGAGGCCACCGCCACCGGCGGGCCGCCCGTGCTCCTAGTGGACGGTCCGGACGACGAGACGTGGCCGACCACCCCACCCCAGGTCGCCGGTCACCCCGACCAGACGGCCTACGTGCTGCACACCTCCGGGTCCACAGGATTCCCCAAGGGAGTAGCCGTCAGCCACCGGGCCGTCACCGACCTCGTGACCGACCCGTGTTGGGACGGAGGAGAAGCCGGAGCGACCCTGCTGCACAGCTCGCTGTCCTTCGACGCCGCCACCCTCGAACTGTGGCTGCCCCTGACCAGCGGGGGACGGTTGGTCCTCGCGCCCCCCGGCCGTTTGGACCCGGCCACGCTCGGCGACCTGGTCGCCGCCCACGGACTCCAGCTGCTGTGGCTGTCCTCCGGGGTGTTCTCCCTCGTGGCGCAGGAGAACCCGAAGTGGCTCTCCGGGCTGCGCCGGGTGTGGACCGGGGGAGACGTCGTGCCTCCCCACTCGGTCCGCCGGGTACTGCGGCACTGCCCGGACCTCACCGTCCTCCACGTGTACGGCCCCACCGAGACCACCACGGCGGTGCTCACCGAACCCGTCACCACGGCCGAGGCCGTCGGGGACCCGCTGCCGCTGGGCACACCCACCAACGGCAGCCGGGTCGCCGTTGTCGACGACCGCCTCCGCCCCGTCGCCGCCAACACCGTTGGTGAGCTCGTCATCGGCGGGACCGGAGTGGCGCACGGCTACGCGGGCCTCGCCGCCCGCACCGCGGAGCGTTTCGTCGCGGACCCGTTCGGCCCGCCCGGATCCCGGATGTTCCGCACCGGCGACCTCGTGCGCTGGAGGCGTTCGGGAACGGTGGAGTTCGTTGGACGGCACGACAGCCAGCTGAAGATCCGGGGTTTCCGGGTCGAGCCCGGCGAGGTCGAGGCCGTCCTCACCAGCCACCCGGACGTCCGGCAAGCGGTGGTGGTCGCCGGCCCAGACCGGCGGTCGCTGATCGCCTACCACGTGCCGGCCGCAGGGCGGTCCGCCTCGGTGGAGGAGCTGCGGGCACTGGTCGCGACCCACCTCCCCGAACACATGGCCCCGGCATCCCATGTGCCCCTCGCCGCGCTGCCCCTGACGGCCAACGGCAAGATCGACCGGGCCGCACTCCCCGAACCCTCGCCGGCGGTGGTCCGCGCCACGCCGGCGCGGCCGCCGGCGAACCGGGCGGAACGGGTCCTGCTCGAGCTGTTCACCGACCTGCTCGGCGTCGACGACCTCGGGGTCGACGACGGGTTCCTCCAGTCCGGTGGGGACAGCATCATGGCCATCCAACTGGCCAGCAGGGCGAGGACGGCTGGGCTGGCGCTCTCCCCGAAGGACGTGTTCCAGCACGGCACCCCCGCCAGGCTCTCGCGGATCGCGGGTGTCGTAGCGGCCCGGAGCGGTTCCGATGAAGGGATCGGCACCATGCCCGCCACCCCGGTCCTGCGGTGGTGGCAGCACCTGGGCGGCCCCCTGCGCGCCTTCACCCAGGCCCTGCTGCTCGTCACTCCAGCCGAGGCGACCGAGGCGGACCTGGCCCGGGCGGTGCGCAGCGTGTACGACCACCACCCCGCGCTCCGGCTGCGGACCCGACCGGACGGCCAGCTGGAAACCATGTCCGTCGGGCAGCCCCCAACCCTCCGGCGGATCGGTGCTCGACGCTCCACGTCCAGCACCCTGGTGGACCAGGTTCGACGGGCGGCCCGTGCCGACCAGGGAGCCCTGGACCCCGACCAGGGCGACCTCGTACGGGTCACCTGGTTCGACCGAGGGCCACGACCGGGGCGCCTGCTGATCACCGTGCACCACCTCGCCGTCGACGCCTTGTCCTGGCGCATCCTGCACGAGGACCTGCGCCTCGCCTGGGAGGCCGCCACCCAGGGCACCGCCGCCCCGCTCGCTCCCGCGACCACCAGCCTCCGGACCTGGGCCCACCAGCTCGCCGACCGCGCCGCGCATCACGCGACCGACGACGAGCTGGCGAGGTGGCGCGCCGAACTGGAACCGGGGCCGAGCCCCGAATGGCTGGCCGCGCTGGACCCGAGCCGGGACACCCACCGCACCGCGCGGAGCCACAGCCTCGTCCTTCCCCCGCAGGAGACCACCGCGTTGCTGACCACGGTGCCCGGTCACGCGCGGATCGGCGTCGACGACGTGCTCCTCACCGCCCTGGCACTCGCGACCGGAGGCGTGACCGTTGACGTCGAACGCCACGGTCGACCAGACGACGCCGGCCTGGACAACACGGTCGGCTGGTTCACCAGCCTCCACCCGCTGCGGACGGGAACCGTCGACGCCTCCGACCCCACCGCTGTCCTCCGCACCGTGCGGCGCCGCCTGCACTCCGTCCCCGACCAGGGGATCAGCTACGGCGTACTGCGCCATCTGGCTCGGTCCGAGGACCTCCACGACACCGCCACCCCGGTGATCGGCTTCAACTACCTGGGCCGCCTCGACACGCTCTCCGACCAGGGCCGCTGGTCACTCGCACCCGAATCCGGAGTCCTCGACACCGGAATGCCCGATGACGCCCCCTTCGCGCACGCCCTCGAGATCAGCGCGGTCGTCCTGCCAGGACCGGAACTCCAGATCACGTTCACCTGGCCGGACCGGGTGGCCGACGCGGCGGACATCGCGCGGCTGGCGGCCCGCTGGCGGGACGCCGTCGACCGCCTCATCACGGAGGTGGGACGGCCCGACGTCAGCACCGCCGTCCCCGAGGACTTCCCCCTGGTCGAGCTGACACCCGCCGACCTGTCGGGCATCGTCGCCGCCGTCGGCCCCCCGACTGACGTCCTGCCCCTGTCGCCACTGCAACAGGGAATGCTCTTCCACCTCCAGCTCGCCGTCCTCCGGCCCGACGCGACCGACGTCTACACCACCCGGATGGCGCTCGACCTGGCCGGCCCCCTGGACGTGGACCGCCTCCGACGCGCCGCCGACGCCGTTCTGGCCCGCCACCCCAACCTCACCGCCGGCTTCCTCCACCGAGGTCTGGCACAACCCGTGGCGGTCATCGTCGAGAGCTCACGCACCTCCGCGCCCTGGACCCTCGCCGCGCCGAGCGACGAGGAGCCGCCCTTCGACCCGGCCACCCCGCCGCTGCTGCGCTTCGCGCTGGAGCGCCGGGCGGAGGACGACCACCGGTTGACCCTCACCAACCACCACATCCTCTTCGACGGGTGGTCCCTGCCCCTCATCCTGCGCGACCTGTTCCAGCACTACGCGGGCCGGCCTCCCGAGCCCGCGGCCGCCTACCGCGACTACCTCGTGTGGCTGGCCGACCGGGACCGCTCCGCGAGCGAGGCGGCCTGGTCCGCTGAGCTGCGCGACGTCCAGCCGACGCTGCTCACCGGAGCCCCGCCCGGGCGCGAGGCACGCCGAGCACCAGCCCGCGTTCCCGTGGACTGCTCGGTGGAGCTGACACGGTCACTGCGGGCCAGGGCCCGGCGGGACGGCCTGACCCCGAGCACGTTGGTCCGCGCCGCCTGGGCCGACCTGCTCGGCGAACTCACCGGACAGGCCGAGGTGGTGTTCGGCGCGGTCGTGTCCGGCAGACCACCCGACCTGCCCGGCGTGGAGACGATGGTGGGCCTGTTCGCCACGACCGTCCCGGTGCGGGCCCGGGTCGGCGCTGATCCCGCTGTTCTCCAGGACGACCAGGCGCGGCTCGAAGCACACCACCACGTCGACCTGGGGACCATCCAACGGCTCGCCGGAGTCGGCGACCTGTTCGACACGCTCGTCGCCTTCGAGAACTACCCCGTGGCCGCCGGCGCGCTCCAACCACCCCCGAACACCGGCCTACGCGTGACCGGGCTGTCGGGTGTGGATGCGACGCACTACCCGCTGGCCCTCGTGGTCTCCCCGGGCGAGGCCCTGCGCGGCAGGCTGGAGTTCCAGCCCGGTCTGCTCACCGAACCGGAGGTCCTGCGGATCCGCGACCGCCTCCTGGAGTTGCTGGCGGCCCTGGGTGACGGCTGAGACGGTTCCTCGGGTGAGGTGCGGATCACCCCAGCGTCCGGTACCACCGGCTCGCCGCCGGGACCAGCGCGTCCCGACGTGGGGTACACGGCCCGCTCGGCCGGTCACGCGGTCGACGGCGGACTCGGGGAACAGGACGGGTGCTCGCGGTTGTTGTCACCGGTGTGACGACGGTGCTCGGGCCGAAGTGCCCGCACCACTCCCGTGGAGAGGACGACGCGATGCCCCTGAGTGGAGTGTACGAGCCCAGCCCCGAGAAGTGGGTCCGCGACCAGGTCGAGCTGTACGAGGGCTCCGGGGGCACCGAGGGGACCACGCTCCGGGGGATGCCGGTGGTCGTGCTGACGACGAAGGGCAGGCGCTCCGGCCGGCTGCGCAAGTCGCCGCTGATGCGAGTGGAACACGAGGGCGCCTACGCCGCCGTCGCCTCGCTCGGCGGCGCGCCGAAGCACCCGGTGTGGTACCACAACGTGCTCGCCCACCCCACGGTGGAACTCCAGGACGGGCCGGTCCGCCGCGAGTACAAGGCGCGCGAGGTGACCGGCGAGGAGAAGGCGACCTGGTGGGAGCGGGCCGTGGCCGCCTACCCGGACTACACGGACTACCAGGAGCGCACTGATCGGGAGATCCCGGTCTTCGTCCTCGAACCCGTCGACTGACACGGTCGACCCGGTCCGGTCCCGGACGGCGCGGGCACCGGGAACGGACCGGCGGCCGTCCGGGGCCGCCGAGGTGGGGGTGCCCTCCCTGGTTGAGGACACATCGGAATCCGGGGTGCCCGCACGCGCAACCTCCGCGCATCGTCCCCGCGGATTCCCCGAGGCGTCCTCGTGGCTCGCACGGGGCTGAGCGGCGGTGGGAGGGCCTCCCTCGTGATCGACAGGCCGCACGCCGAGGTCCAGCCGCGGTACCTGGAGGGGTGCCGCCCTTCGTCCGCCAGTACATCACCGGGCGGGACCGGCCCCAGGTGGACCGCATCACGGGTTTCGGCCCGGCGCTCGCCGTCGACCAGCGCCGGCCCAACCGCGACACCCGGTTCACCGTCGCGACCCTGACCGGAGTGGACGGCTACCTCGGCCTGCTCCACTCGCGGCTGCCCGCGCTCGCCGGCCCGACGACGGGGTGACCTCACCACCGCGCATGTCGACCGCCGCTCCCCGGAGGGGCGCCGTTCGGAGTGCCACGGCATGGGCGGCCTCGCGAGGGCACGCCCGGCGGGCGCGTGGCGCTTCGCGGGTCGAACCCGTCCCCGGGGGCCGGCGCGGACCACCGGTCATCCGGCCGAGACCCCACCCGGCGGAGCGGGGCTGGCGGCGGTGCCGGAGACCGTGCCGGCCCGGGCACCGGTACCGGCCACCCCACCTGGACGACCGGCGGGGACCGGGTCCGAGCACCAGGACCACACCCGCCATCCCCCGAGGTGCGCGGCCTTCACGCGTGCCGGGTGATTCCTCGGGGGCTCGCACCCCGTCGAGCGCCCCCAGCACGGGGCGACGCACCCAGCCCCCGGGTGTCGACGTGTCCGCCGACGCCACCTGCCACGGGTCTGCCTCGTCGCGCCGGGTGGTGGCGGGCCCCCGCCGACGCCCGTCAGGGGCCACAGTCGGCGGGCCGGCGGGTTCGGCGAGTGTCAACGACCTCGGGCGATCTCACGTTCCAGGTGGCCGCACCGGCGGCTGAGCTCGTCCACCCGGGAGGCGAGGTCCCGGCTTGTGTTCTCGCCGCGCGCGTCCGCCTCCGCGATCCGGCGGAGCAGCACCGCGTAGTCCGAGGCGATGGCGCGGTACCGGTTGGCGATCCTCCCGCGCCGGCTGCGTTCCGGTGCCAGGTCGGACCTGCGGGGAGCGGGAATGCGGCCGTCGAGGTCGATGATCCGCTGGGCGAGCACGGCCGCGTTCGCGCTCAGCGCACTGCGCTTGTCCCGCGCCGCGTCCCGACGTCGCTGACGTCTGGCCGCGAGCCGGCCAGCGCGCAGGGACATCAGGTACACGCCGGTCGACCCGACGACCACCGCGCTCAGTGCTGCCGCCGCGACCAGGTAGCGGGGCAACGACGGGCTGATCGCCCGCGCGCCGTCCGGCACCGTACCCGACTTCACGAGCTGGTCGTAGTTGACCGCCACCACCTTGAGCGCTTCCAGGGGCTGGTCCACGAACTGCCCCACCCCCGTGGCGATTCGCATCTCCGCGACGAAATTCTTGCCGAACCCCTCGCCGTCCCCGTCGGGCAGCAGGGCGCACCCGTAGTGGTCGAACTTCTCCCCGTCCGCGTCCGGGCTGAGGAACAGCACGACGTTGCCGTTGGCGGCGCCCCTGACGCTCCCGCAGGCGGCGCGCATGTCCGCCTCCGGTTCGAGGAGGGCCACCACCACGCGTCGGTTGCCGAGGATGCGTTCGGCCCGCTCCTGGTCGAGGTCGTAGCCGGGCGCCGCGTACACCGACGAGGTGCGCACCTGCCTCGCCACGGGGCTCGCGATGTCCCCGGCGCCGGCGGACCACAGGGCCCACCCGGCCAGGCCGAGGCATGCGAGCAGCGCGAGGCCGAAGGGGGTGCCGAGGAAGGTGCCGAGCCGCTTCATCATGCGAGCCTGCCCTGGAGGTAGACGTTCGGGCGGTAGTCCGTGCGGCCCACCGCGCGGGCCGTGTCGTCGAGTTCGGCCTCCGCCTGGGTGAGCAGCGTCTGCACGTGCTGGTCCGGCAGCTTGTCGTCCAGGGCCTTCCTCGCCCCTTCCAGGGCGGTCAGGCCCCGCGTCAGCGATGCGTTCCCGTCACGACCGGTCAGCGCCGACACCTCGATGGCCAGCGCGGTCAGGCCGGCGAGCCGGGCCGCCGAGTGCCCCCGCTGGTACTTCCTCGGGCGGGTCACCGGTCGCAGCACGGACCGCACCGACAGCCCGAGGAACACCAGGACGCAGGCGGCGAAGATCCACGGCAGCGCTGGCAGCGTCACCCGGAGCGGATCGAAGGGCTGGTAGGGGAGTGGGCGGTCGAACAGGCCCGCGTAGCGGACGTCGGTCACCCGGTTCAGGTAGGCGTGCAGCACGTTGTGCTGCGGGTAGTCGTACCTGCTCAGCCGTTCCGTGAGCTGCCCGTAGAGGCCGGCCGCGACGACCTGGGCGAACTCCTCCTGATCGGGACCGTGGTACTCGACCCACGCCCCGTACATGACGACGATCGGGCGGCCCGGGAACTCCGCCGCCAGCGCCGGGCCGTACTCCGGCACCGGCTGGCCCCACTCCTGCTGGGGGAAGACCGCGTAGAGGGCGTCCCCGTCGGGGAACGCCGTGGCGGTCGCCTCGGGGAGGGAGTCCATCGTGCTGCCCTCGGCGGTGTGCAGCCCGGTCTCCCGCAGGTCCGCCGTGACCGGGCCGAGCTCCTCCGCCGTCGGTTCGCGCCAGGCGATGCCGTCGCCGTCCTCGCCGTCCTCGCCGTCCTCGTTCTCCTCGTCCCGCAGCTCTCGGAGGAGGCGGGTGACCAGGCTGGTGACGTCCCCGGTGCCGAACACCTCCCGCCAGCCGTCGAAGTCGTTGGGAACGACCTGGAAGAAGCCGCCGGTGACCTCGGTGCCGATGACCCTGACCGTGGCGTTCTCGACGTCCCGGACCCGTCCTCGCTCGTCCTCGTCGAGGCCGGGTGGGGCGATGAGGACCCGGGAGTCGGTGCCGCCGATCTCCGCCCGAACCCGGTCCTCGTCGATGTGGGCGACCGAGCCGGGAAGGCGGACGATGTGGTCGTCCGCCACCATCCGCGTCATCTCCTCCACGGAGGGGACCGTCGCGTCGCTCAGCTCCCCGGCGTCTCCCTCGGGGACGGGGTCTGAGGAGGAGGGGGACTGCCCGTAACTGACGTCGATGGTGCGGCCCTGGACCACGAGGAAGATCGTGAGGACCACCACGGCGACACCGAGCGCGCCCCAACGCAACCATTCGGACCACGCACGCGCTGGGCGATCAGTCACCGGACGCCTCCCGCCACAGCCGGTCCGCGCGCCGCGCGTACTCGGCCGTCGTCGCCGCGGCATCCGGGCCGCCCCGGTCGGCCGCGATGAGCTCCGCCCTGGCCAGCAGTCGCTCGGCCTCCTCGACGCGAACGGGGGTGGCGTCCCGGCTGACCGTGGCGCGGGCGATCTCCGTCCGCGCGGTCGACCACGCGGTTCGGCGGCGGAGGGCGCGGGCCCTCCGCTGGGGTAAGAGCGTCGCGCCGACGCCCGCCGCCACGAGCACGATGGTGCCCGCGATCCAGATGAGCCAGTGCATGCGGGCCACTCCCGGTAGTGAGGAAGACGGACGAGGCGCGTGTCGCGTATCCGGATTCTGCCCGATGACCTCGGCGTTTCGGGCGGGATCGTGCGCTGTCACCGTTGGTGACCGGGGAGTCGGGGAACAGTGATCGTCCGAGGTGGACGCGGAGCCTCCCGTGCGTCGAGGGGCGACCTGGTTCGTGGCGTGGCGCGGATCGGTTCGTGCTCGGCCGAGGTGCTGGACCTCCTCGTCACCGGCCCAGGGGAACCGTCGGCGCGAGGTCCGAGCCGGGACCGGTCGCCCGTCCCTCCGGCGGAGCGGCGGTGTCGTCCGGGTGGCCCGGATGCCCATCGCCGTTGATTGATGTCGGGCGGGCGGCGGATACTGGCCGCGTGCACGCCTTCGACGTCCTTGGTGATCCGGTCCGGCGCCGGATCCTCGAGCTGCTCGCCGACGGGGAACTCCCCGCCGGCGCCGTCGGGGCGGTCGTGCAGCGCGAGTTCGGCATCTCCCAGCCCGGCGTGTCCCAGCACCTGCGGGTGCTGCGGGAGAACGGATTCGCCACCGTCCGGGCGGAGGGGGTCCGACGGCTGTACTCGGTCGACCCCGAGCCCCTGCGCCAGATCGACGACTGGCTCGACCGGTACCGCCACTTCTGGCACCAGCGCCTGGACGCGCTGGGCACCGAGCTGGCCCGGGGACGCCGCGAGCGCGACTAGGGCAGCGGTTCCGTGGACCCCCGACCGCGAGCGTCCGCCGCGGCGAGCGGCCTGGCGGTCACCGGCCCGCCGAGTGGTGGCGCTACCCACGGGGGTGAGGGGCCCGGCGTTCTCGGCCCTGCCGGCCGGGTGCTGGCCACGGGAGTGGGCGGGCCGGGGGCCAACCGATCCGCCGCCCCTCCTGACGAGCGCCGCGTCGTGCGGAACGGGAGTTCGCGGTGCGCCCTCCTCCTCAGCTGGTCGCCGACAGGTGGTGCTGGATCACCTCGGCCTCCGCGTGGAGGCGGTCGGCGTGCTCGTGCCGCCCCCCGCGCTGGTACTCCGCGGCCGCCTCCCGCCGTTCCCGTACCTCGTTCTCCACGATCGTCCGCTCCTCGGCGGCGGTGAGCTGACGGCGGTCCACCTCCGTCGAGCCCGCACCCGCGGTCGTTCCGGCGACGTGTTCACTCGTGACCGAGTCGGGTGCGACGCCAGGCCCGCTCGGCGCCGAGGGTGGGAGAGGGGCGGCCCCGGCGTTGTCGATGGCTGCCAGCGCGGAGCGGAGCGCGGCGATCGCGACCCGGTCGCGGGCCTTGAGGGCGGTGCTGAGGGCGTCGCGCAGCGTCGAGCGCACGGGTGGCTCCCTTCCGGGGACGTGGGCTCGGCCTCCGTATCGGCACCTGACCGGCACCGGCCCCAACGAGCCCTGTTTCGATACGAGCATATGATAAACACGTGCCACGCATCGTCGATCATGACCAGCGCCGCGCCCAGATCGCCCTGGCGTTCCAGCGCCTGCTCGCCGCCGAGGGGATCGCGGGGGTGTCCTTCTCCAGGGTCGCGGCCGAAGCCGGTGTCTCCGTCGGGTTGATCCAGCACTACTTCAGCGGGAAGGAGGCCCTGCTGCGCTACGCCTACGACGACGCGACGAGCCGACTCGGGCAACGCGTGCGACAACGGGTGCGCTCCCTGGAGGCCGCCGGGAGACCCGTTCGGGAGGTGCTGGTCGACAGCCTCGTCGAGCTGTTGCCGCTCGACGAGGAACGTCAGGTCGAGTACCGCGTCCGGAGTGCGCTGTGGTTCCAGGCCACGCACCACCCCGGCCTCGCCGAGGTGGCCAGGAGGTCGGGTGGTGACCTCCTCCGCCATGTCACGGACGTCGTCGTCGACGGGGTGCGCCGGGGCGAGGTGGGCACCACGCTGGACCCCGAGCTCGCCGCCCGCGCGGTACTGGCGACCGTGCGGGGGCTGGCGGACCAGGTCGCGTTCTCGGGTGCCGACGCCTTCCCGGCGCGGGACGTGCTGCGCTCGGTCGTCGTCCGGGTGATCGCCGGTCCGGAGGGTGACCCTCGCGGGACGGCGGGAGGTGGATCGGGGGTCCCGGGATGACGGCCACCGGCGGCATGTGCTTGCATGACAATATGTTCGTATTGTTCAGGCTTGGTTCGGTGGAGGGTGCTCCGCGTGGTGGAACACCCCGGGCCGGCCATCCCCTCCCGGTCGGCGGGGCCCGTCCCGCCGTGACGAAGGAGCACCGGAGATGACCGAGCACGTCCTGGTCCACCTGAGCACGGGCCCCGTGCGCGGCCGCCGGCTCGACGGGCACTCCTCGTTCCACGCCCTTCCCTACGCCGCGCCGCCGCTCGCGGAGCTGCGGTGGCGTGCCCCCCGCCCGATAACCCCCTGGACCGAGGTCCGCGACGCCACGCGGCCGGCGTCGCCGGCCCCGCAGGTGGCGCGGTCCTTCGCCGAGGCCCCCTCCCTCGACGAGGACTGCCTGACGCTGGACGTCACCGCACCCGACGGGGCGGACGGGCGCCCGGTGATCGTCTGGCTGCACGGGGGCGGGGGCACCAACGGAGGCGTGGCCGGCCGTGACGCCCACCGACTGGCCGTCACCGGGGACGTCGTGGTCGTCACGCCGCAGTACCGGCTCGGGGTGTTCGGGTGCTTCGGCCATCCGGGACTCCGGGACGGTGGGACCTTCGGTCTGCTCGACCAGCAGGCCGCGCTGCGCTGGGTGCGGGACGAGATCGGCCGGTTCGGCGGCGACCCGGGCAACGTGACGCTGGCGGGCGAGTCCTACGGGGCCCTGATGATCGCCGCGCACCTCGTGTCACCCGCGTCCGAGGGGCTGTTCCACCGCGCGGTCCTCCAGAGCCCGTTCGCCGTGCTGGGCACCACCACCCCGGCCAACGTCCTGATCCCCGGGGTCCCGGCCCTCCCGTCGCGCTGGACCGGGGCCGAGGACCTCGACCAGCTGGGAGCGGCAGTCGCCCTCGACCGGGGCTGGGTCGAGCCGGGCAGCTCGCCGGACTCCGCGCTCGACCAGCTGCGGCGCGTTCCGGTCGCCGAGCTGCTCACCGTCTCGGACGCCTTCATCCGACCGGCGTTCGGCAGCGCCACCCTCCCGGAGTCACCGGCGACCGCCCTGCCCGCCGGGCGCTTCCACCGGGTGCCGCTGCTGGTGGGGGCCGCCCGTGACGAGGCCCGTTTCTTCGTCGGCGTGTTCGCCGACCTCGTCGGCAGCCCGGTCACCGCCGACCGTTTCCCGGCCCTGCTGGCCGAGGCGTTCGGGGACGCGGCGGCGGAGGTCGCGCGACGGTACCCGCCGGAGCGCTACCCGACACCGGGCCTGGCCTGGGCGCGGATCAGCACCGACCGCGCCTGGGCGTGGCCGACCTGGGAACTGGGCCGTGCCGTCGCGGCCCACGCCCCGACGTGGTTCTACGAGTTCGCCGACCAGGACGCGCCCCCGCTGGTGCCGGTCCCGGACTTCCCGCTCGGCGCCTACCACGCGGCGGAGCTGGCCTACCAGTTCGACATCGCCGGTGCTCCCGCGCTGACCGGGGAGCAGCGGGCCTTCGCCGAACGGATGAACCGGTACTGGGCCACCTTCGCCACCCGGGGCGACCCGACCCACCCGGACCTGCCGCCGTGGCCCGACCACTCCGCCGGGCACGTCCAGTCCCTCGCGCCCGACCGGATCGGCGGCGTCGACTACGCCGCCGACCACCAGCTCGACTTCTGGGCGCGCATGCCCTGAGTCGTTCGCGGCCGACCCTCGGTTCCTGGGCGCCCGTCGTCGCCCGCGCCGGGCGGTCGGCCACCCCTGGGGCCTGGCGTCGGGGGAACGGTCGGCGGTCGTGCCACCGGACCGCCCACCAGGACACGCGGTCGCCGGACTCCGACCGGCGGGCGGGGGCGGCTGGCGTCGCCGGGTGCGTCGCTCGGCCGGGTCCCGGGTGGGGAGGTGCTGGGGTCGATCAGGGAGGAGCCCCCGTCGGGGTGCGGCGTTCGAGCCGGGCGCACCCGTCCACATCGGCACGAGGTGTGATGCGGAGCACCCGGCATGGGCTTGAGCCGGACGCGGCGGCACGGTTGTGGATGGAGGTACCAGCACCGCGATCTTCGGAGGTGGAATCGTGACACCCGGGCCCGACCTGATCACCGTCGAGGAGTTCTTCGCCCCACCCGCCCGCATCGATGCCCGGATCTCCCCGGACGGTAGGACGGTCGCCTACCGCGCACCGTGGCGGGACCGGCTCAACGTGTTCGCCCGTGACCTCGACGGCGACTGGCCCGACACCGACGACCCGGACGACCCGACGGTCCGGCGCCTCACCTCCGACGACCACCGCAGCATCGACACCTTCTTCTGGAGCGCCGACTCCCGCTACCTGCTCTACCTCCAGGACTCCGACGGCGACGAGAACCACCACCTGCACCGCGTGGACCCGGCCCACCCGGAGGAACCCGCGGTCGACCTCACCCCGTTCCCCGGTGCGCGCGTGCTCAACACGCAGTGCTGTGACGATCGGCCCGCGTCGGTCTTCGTCCAGATCAACGCTCGCCGCCCCGACCTGGTCGACCTGCACGAGCTCGACCTGGACACCGGCCGGCTGACCCCGCTCGCCGAGAACCCCGGTGACGTCCTCGGCTGGCTGCGCACGTCGACGGGACGAATCCTGGCCTTCGGCATGGCCGAGGACGGAACACACCTGCTCTGGGAGCGCGATGGTGGGGAGTTCCGCCTGATCAGCCGGTTCTCCGGTCTCGACCACCTCTTCGGGCCCTTCCCCCAGGTCCCCACCCCGGACGGGGCGGGGTTGTGGATCGGTTCCGCCCGTGGCTCGGACCGCACCCGGCTGGTCCGGCTGGACCTGGACACCGGTGAGGAGACGGGGGTGGACAGCCACCCGCTGTTCGACCTGGACACCCCCCGCCCCGAGGCCGATCCCCGTTTCCCGTCCTCGCTGATCGTTCACCCGGCCACCGGGGAGTTGCTCGGCGTCCGCTACCTGGGCGAGCGGCAGGAGATCCACGCCCTCGCCCCGCACTTCGCCGAGGTCCTGCCCCGGCTGGCGGAGCTGTCCGATGGCGACCTCGCCCACGTGTCGTGCGACGACGCGGGGCAGCGGTGGGTCGTGGACTTCACCCATGACCGCGAGCACCGGGCCACCTGGTCCTACGACCACGCCACCGGCACCGCCCGGCGCCTGTTCCGCCCCTACCCGCACCTCGACCCCACCCGGTTGGCGCCGATGGCGCCTGTCTCCGTGCGTTCCCGCGACGGTGTGGACCTGCCCTGCCACCTGACGCTGCCGGTGGGGGTGGAGCGCAGCGACCTGCCGACCGTGGTGCTGCTGCACGGTGGGCCCTGGTACCGCGACTGCTGGGGCTACGACCCCGAGGTCCAGTTCCTGGCCAACCGGGGTTACGCGGTGCTGCAGGTCAACTTCCGGGGCTCGACCGGATATGGCAAGGCGTTCACGCGGGCCGCGATCGGGGAGTTCGCCGGTCGCATGCACGATGACGTTCTCGACGCCGTGGACTGGGCGATCGCGCGGGGGTACACCGATCGCGACCGGGTCGCGATCTACGGCTGCTCCTACGGGGGGTACGCGGCACTGGTGGGAGCGGCGTTCACCCCGGACCGCTTCGCCGCCGCGATCAGCTACACCGGGATGTCCGACCTGGTCGAGCTCGTCAGGGGGGTCGTGCCCTTCGCCCGGCGGAGCGTGCGGAACTCGTTCATCCGGTACATCGGCGACCCGGACGATCCGGAGCAGGTCGCCGACATGACCGCCCGCTCGCCCATCGACCGGGTCGACGACATCACCGCACCGGTGCTGCTCATCCACGGAGCGAACGACGTCAGGGTCGACCGTGGTCACGCCGACCGGGTCGCCGAGGCGTTGCGTGCCAGAGGGGCTGAGGTGGAGTACCTGCTCAACGAACGCGAGGGGCACTGGTTCGTCAACCCGGACAGCAACATCGAGCTCTACCGCACCCTGGAGCGGTTCCTGGCCCGTCACCTCGGGGGGCGTGCCGCGAGAGGGGGCTGACCCGTGCCCTACTGGTTCTCGACGGGGGCGGCGGTCCACGACCGCGCGGGCCACGATCACCCGGCACCCGTCCGAGGAGCGCACCCGGCTGTTTCCGCCCGTCCTGGTGCGCGCCGGCCGTCCCGGTGTGCTCGGCTGTCCGGGCAGGGGTGCCGCTGGGTGTGGCCTACGGGATCTGGGTAGCCGCTGGCGCCGCCTTGGTCGCGTGACGGGGGTGGTCGGCCTCGTCCACCACACCCCGACGACACCGGCGTCGGAACGGGCCGTGGACAAGCGGCGGTCCGCCCGCCCGGGACCGTGGCCCCCGGTGTCGCGGCGGGACGTGGGGCCTTCGGGGTGACGTGGGTTATCCCGGGCAGGTCACACCCTCCCCAGGGCGCCCTCCCGCCTCGACACCGCCCAGCTGGGCCGGGAACGCCTAGGGCACGGGCGTGACCAGCGAGCCGGTCGTCATGAACGACCGCAGGTTCCGGAAGGCGAGGTCGCCCATGGCCTCCCTGGTCTCCCGGGTCGCGCTGGCGATGTGGGGCAGCAGCACCACCGAGTCCAGGTCGAGCAGGGGAGCGGGCACGTGCGGCTCGTCGGCGAACACGTCCAGCGCGGCGCCGCCCAACCGCCCCGAGACCAGCGCCTCCACCAGGGCCGGCTCGTCCACCACCGAACCCCGGGAGACGTTCACCAGGAACCCGCGCGGCCCCAGGGCGTCCAGGACCTCGGCCGAGACCAGCCCGCTGCTCCCGGAGCCCCCCGAGGTGGTCACCACCAGGGCGTCCACTCCCGCCGCCAGGTCGGTGGCCGAGCCGGCGTAGCGGTAGGAGCACCCGGCCACCCGGCGCCGCGAGTGGTAGGCGAGTTCCACGCCGAACCCCTCGAGCCGGGTCGCCACCGCCCGCCCGATGCGGCCCAGGCCCAGGATCCCCACCCGGGTACCGCTGACCCTGGTCGTCAGGGGGAAACACCCGGGCGTCCACTCACCCCGGCGCACGTAGCGGTCGGCGGCGGACAGCCGGCGCATCACGTCGATCAACGCGCCGACGGCGAGGTCCGCCACGCAGTCGGTGAGCACGTCCGGCGTGTTGCTGACGTCCACTCCCCGGGAGCGGGCGTGGGCGACGTCGGTCGTCTCGTAGCCGACTCCGAAGTGCACGATCGCGCCGAGCCGGGGCAGCGCGTCCACCAGGTCACGGGAGGCACCGACCCGGGCACTGGTCACCACGGCCGCGACCTCGTCGCCGTGGTCGGCGAGCCAGGCCCGGGCGTCAGGCCGTTCGTGCAGCCGGACCGTGCGGTGGTGGGACTCCAACGCCGCCTCGAGGGTGGGCAGCAGCGGGCAGACCTGGAGGACGACGCGGCCCTCCGGTGGTGAGGTCATCGCAACTCCTGGTCGCAGGGGGGCGGCGCTCCGGTTCGCCGTGGTGCCGGCGTCGGACCGTTCTACCCGGCGGCGGGCCGCCGGTCGAGCGCGGGCCGCCCCGGGTCGAAGCACCAGCCCGGGACGAGGTACCGCATCGGTGTGACGTCGTCCCGGGCGCCGAGGCCTTCCGCGCGGTACAGCTCGTGCGCCGCCTCCACCTCGTCGAGGTCCAGCTGGACCCCGAGCCCGGGGCGGTCCGGCACCACGAGGTGCCCGTCGACCAGCGGGACCGGATCGGTCGTCAGCCGCTGACCGTCCTGCCAGATCCAGTGCGTGTCGATGGCGGTGATCTCGCCGGGCGCGGCGGCCGCGACGTGGGTGAACATCGCCAGGGAGACGTCGAAGTGGTTGTTGGAGTGCGACCCCCACGTCAGACCCCATTCCTGGCAGAGCTGGGCCACCCGCACCGATCCGCGCATCGTCCAGAAGTGCGGGTCGGCCAGCGGGATGTCCACGGAGTCCGACCGCACGGCGTGGCCCAGTTCCCGCCAGTCCGTGGCGACCATGTTGGTCGCGGTGCGCAGGCCGGTCGCCCGCCGGAACTCGGCGAGCACCTCCCGACCCGAGTACCCGCGCTCCGCGCCGCAGGGATCCTCCGCGTAGGCCAGGACGTCCCGCAGGCGGCGGCCCCTGCTGACCGCGTCCGCGAGGGACCACCCGCCGTTGGGGTCCAACGTCAGGCGGGCGTCCGGGAACCGCTCGGCCAACGCCAGCAGGACGTCAACCTCCTCGTCCCCCGGCAGGACGCCGCCCTTGAGCTTGAAGTGGGTCATCCCGTACCGGGCGGACACCGCCTCCGCCTGCGCGACGATGCCGGCCGCGTCGAGGGCGGGCCGGTCACGAACCTCGAACCACGGGTCACCGGTGGGGTCGCCGTGCCGGTAGGGCAGGTCGGTGCGGGTGCGGTCACCGACGAAGAAGAGGTACCCGAGCGTCTCGACCCGGTCCCGCTGCCGACCGTCGCCGAGGAGCGCCGCCACCGGCAGGTCGAGGTACTGGCCGAGGAGGTCCAGCAACGCGGCCTCGATCGCGGTGCGCACGTGCACCGCGACCCGCAGGTCGAAGGTCTGACCGCCGCGTCCCGGCCCGTCGAGCCCGCCGAAGCGGTCGCCGACCGCCCGGGTCGTGGCCAGGTGGTCCGCGACCCGGCTGCCCACGACCAGGTCACGGGCCTCCTCCAGCGTCGTGGTGATCGCGGGACCACCCGGCACCTCGCCCACCCCGGTGCGACCGTCACCATCGGTCAGCACCACCAGGTTCCGGGTGAAGTAGGGCCCGTGGGCGCCACTCAGGTTCAGCAGCATGCTGTCCCGACCGGCCACGGGCACCACGCGGTAGCCGGTCACCACCGGCACCGACCCGACCGGCGTCACCGGACGCCGCCCGGGGCGCCGGCGACGGCGGCCCCCTGGGTGATCACCGAACGACCACCCGGTCCACGAGCCGGGCGAGCTCGTCCCGCTCGGCGTCGGTGAGGTCGGTCAGCGGCGGTCGGACCGGACCGGCCGGGTGCCCGACGACCGAGAGCCCCGCCTTGACGATCGACACCGCGTACCCGGCCCGCCGGTTCCGGATGTCGAGGTAGGGCAGGACGAACTCGGCGAGCCGGCGGTACACCTCCTCGGCTCGCCGCGCCCGCACGGCATGGTAGAAGTCCAGCGCGAACTCGGGCAGGAAGTTGAAGATCGCCGAGGAGTAGGTGGTGACCCCCATCTCCAGGTAGGGCAGCGCGTAGGTCTCGGCGGTCGGCAGGCCGCCGACCGACAACAGGCGGTCGCCCAGCCTCGCGTGGATGCGGGTCATCAGGTCGATGTCGCCGACGCCGTCCTTGAACCCCACGAAGTTCGGGCAGTCCGCCGCCAGTTGCTGGACCGCGTCGAAACCGAAGGCCGCGTTGGCCCGGTGGTAGACCACCACCCCCAGGTCGGTCGCCGCGCACACGGCCCTGACGTGCGCGACGAGTCCCTCCTGGGAGACCTCCGTCAGGTAGGGCGGCAGCAGGAACACGCCGTGCGCGCCGGCGGCCTCGGCGTCCCTGGCCATCGCCACCGCCTGCGCGGTGCCGTAACCAGCCGGTGCGACCACGGGTTTGCCGTCCGGCGCCGAGGCGACGGCCGCCCGGACGACACGACCCACCTCCTCGGGGGTGAGCGCGAAGAACTCTCCGGTGCCACCGGCCGCGAACACCCCGGAGGTCTCGTACTCGCCCTGCCGGGACACGTGGTCCCGGTAGGCGTCCTCGTCGAAGGAGAGATCCGGCCGCGCGTGCGTGACGGGGAAGGAGAGCAGTCCCGAGCCGAGGGTCGACCTCAGCTCCTCGGGGGCGAACAGGGTCATCGTCGACTCCAGGCTCGAAGGGCTGACCCGAGGGTAGGATTCGCGCCGATACCTGTCCAAGTCGAATGTGGCATGTGACGATACCTTCCTGGTATGGAGGCGCGATGTCCCCCCGGTTCACCCTCGACCAGCTGCGGGGATTCGTCGCGGTCGCCGAGGAGCTGCACTTCGGGAGGGCGGCGGCGCGGCTGAACATGACGCAGCCGCCGTTGAGCCGCCAGATCCGCAAGCTGGAACACGCCCTGGACGTCCAGCTGTTCACCCGGGACGCCAGGGCCGTTGGCCTGACACCGGCCGGGGAGGTCCTCCTCGTCGACGCCCGCCGGATGCTCGGCCTGGCCAGCTCCGCCCCCCTGGCCGCGCGGAACGCCGCTCGGGGAACGGCGGGGAACCTCCACATCGGGTTCACCGCGGTGTCGGCCACCACGGTGCTCGGGTCCTGGATCAAGACCATCGGCGCCCACCTGCCCGACGTCGAGCTGACCCTCACCGAGATGGTGAGCAGGGACCAGGTCGACGCGCTGCTCGGCGGGCGGTTGCACCTCGGCCTCGCCAGGGGAGTCCCGGCATCGGAGCTGATCAGCGCCCGCTGCGTCCACGTGGAGAGCCTCGTCCTGGCCTGTCCCCGAGGCCATCCCCTCAGCGTGCTGGGACGTCCCCCGACGCTGGCCGACATCGGCCGGCACGACGTGGTCACCTATGCGCCGGTGGACGCCCGTTACCTGTACGAACTGGTCGTCAGCGTGTTCCACGACGCGCACGTCGAACCCCGCTACGTCCAGCAGGTCGGGCAGGTCAACAGCTTGTTGGCGCTGGTCGACGCCGGGCTCGGCGTGGGCGTCGTGCCCAGGTCCGCCGCGCGGCTGCGCCTGCCCAACCTGGAGTTCACCGAGATCGACGGACTGGCGCCGGACGTCGTGCGCACCCACTGCCTCTGGCGGACCGAGCACGCCAGCCCCGCGTTGCGCGCCCTGCTGTCCCTGCCGGAGACCCGCGACGTGACCTCTTGACGCCCCGCAACGGCCCACTTACCGTCTGCGTCTACAAATGCAGACCGGATCCGCGTTCATAGACGAACGGCACGGCGCATTCCCGCCCGCGCACCCCGCGCCGGGCCGCGGCTTCCGGACGCGACCGTCCGACCATCGGAGAGACAATGCCGTCTTCCGTTCCTCTCCCGCGCGGCACCCGTTCCCCCGCATCCGTCGTCGTGCCGCTGGCCGTCGCGATCCTCGCAGCCACCTCGTGCGCCGTCGCGAACAGCGGTGGAGGCGGGGACACCGGGGACGCCGGCGACACGCTCCGGATCGTCCTGGCCCAGGAACCTCCCACGCTCGAACCCTGCGAGGCCTCCCTGACCGACACCGGTGTGGTGGTCCGGTCCAACATCAGCGAACCCCTCATCGAGCGTGATCCCACGACGGGGGAGCTGGAACCCCTGCTCGCCACCACCTGGCGGCAGCGGACTCCCACCACGTGGGAACTCGACCTCCGCCCCGACGTCACCTTCCACGACGGGACGACCATGACCTCGGAGGACGCCGCCTTCTCCATCGATCGGGCGGTGAACTCGGACCTGGCGTGCAACGTGGACGGCTACGTCTTCGGGGACGAGCGCCTCGAACTCGAGGTCGTCGATGAGCACCGCCTGGCGGTCACGACCACCGACCCCGACCCGATCCTGCCGCTGAGGCTCAGCTTCATCGAGGTCGTCCCCCGCACCACCAGCACCGAGGCGAAGGTGCGGGAACCGGTCGGGACCGGCCCCTACCTGATCGAGCGGTGGGAGACCGGGGTGTCCATCTCCCTGCGCCGCAACGACGACTACTGGGGGGAGCCGCCCGCCTACCCCCGGGCCAGGTACGTGTGGCGGTCGGAACCCAGCGTGCGCGCCGCCATGATCAACAACGGGGAGGCGGACCTCTCGACCGCCCTCAATCCCGAGGACGCGACCGAGGACAACTCGGTGGCCTACCCCAACAACGAGACCACCGCCCTGCGGCTCGACGGCCGGGAGGCGCCGCTCGACGACATCCGCGTCCGCAGGGCGATCGGGTTGGCGATCGACCGGCGGGCCATCGTGGACACCCTCTTCGACGGACTCGCCGACCCGGCCGCGCAACTCGTCCCCGACGGGGTCGTCGGGCACAACCCGGACCTGCCGATCGACCCGCCGGACCCGGACCGGGCCCGGGCCCTGATCGCCGAGGCCGCCGCCGACGGGGTACCCGTGGACCGGCGCATCACCCTCATCGCGCGAAACGCCCAGTTCCCGCGGGTCGCCGAGACCGCGGAGGCGATCCAGTACCAGCTGGCCTCGGTCGGGCTCGACGTGCGCATCCAGATGGCCGACACCGCCGCCCACCTCGAGTACCAGCTGCGCCCCTTCCCCGAGGACGTCGGCCCGGTCGCGCTGCTCGTCATGCACGGCAACCAGGCCGGCGACGCCGCCTTCACCACCAGCCAGTACCTGCTCAGCGACGGACCCCAGTCGACCTTCGGCAGCCCCGAACTCGACCAGCTGATCTCCGAGGCCGGCGAGCTGTCCGACGACGCGCGGCAGGAGGCCTTCGCCGCGATCTTCGCCCACCAGAACGACACCCTCGTCCAGTACACGCACCTCGCGCACATGCGCGGGCTGCTCGGCCGGTCCCCGTCGATCCACTACGAACCGAACGCGGCCACCGGCGACGAACTCCGCCTCGCCGAGGTCCGCCCCGCACGTGAGGAGGCACGCTGACATGCTGACGTTCCTGCGGCGCCGCGTCGTCTCCAGCGCCATCCCCCTCGTCTTCGTCGTCCTCGGCGTGTTCTGCCTCGCGCGCCTGACCGGCAACCCGGTCAACCTCTACCTGCCTTTGAGCGCGACCCCCGAACAACGCGCCGAGTTCGCGGCCGCCCACGGTTTCGACCAGCCGATCGTCACCCAGCTCGCCGACTACCTGACCTCCCTGCTGGTCCTCGACTTCGGCGAGTCGCTGCGGACCGGGCAACCCGCCGCCGAGATGGTGCTGGCCGCCTTCCCCGCGACACTCCAACTGGCCGGCGTGACCATGCTCATCGCGATCGCCGGCGCCGTCCTGCTCGGCTGCGCCGCGGCCTACCGGCCGAACTCGCTGGCCGACCGGGTGGCCAGCATCCTGTCGATGACCGCCGCGTCCATCCCGGACTTCTGGTTCGCGATCATGGGCGTGCTCGTCTTCGGGGTGACGCTCGAATGGCTTCCCACCTCCGGCGTCAGCGGCGGCCCGGAGGTGTGGATCCTGCCGATCGCGACGCTGCTCATCCGCCCCTTCGGCGTACTCGTCCAGGTCGTCCGGGGCGCGATGGTCACCGCGCTGGCCGCGCCTTACACCAAGGTGGCCCGGAGCAAGGGGGCGAGCGAGAAGCGCGTGGTGTTCGGGCACGCCCTCCGCAACGCCGCGATGCCGGCCCTCACCGTCGCCGGCGACCTGACCATCGGACTCGTCAACGGCGCCGTCGTCGTCGAGACCATCTTCGGGTGGCCCGGCATCGGCAAGCTCATGATCGACTCCATCCTGCAACGAGACTTCGCCGTCCTCCAGGCCGCGGTGCTGATCACCGCGCTGACCATCTTCGCGTTGAACATCCTGATCGACGTCTGCTACGCGCTGCTCGACTCGCGCGTCCGCCAGACCGTGCCGGCCTGAGCCGAGGAGGCGCCATGACCACCACACCGGGAGGACGACGTCGGCGGAACCCGTCCGGCGCGCGCACCGGCCCACCGCGTTGGTGGACCCTGCTCGGCGGCGACCGGGTCGCGGTCTGCGCGGCCGTCGTGCTCACCCTGGTCCTCCTGACCGCGCTGCTCGGCCCGCTGCTGATCGGCGACCGGGCCATCCGCCAGGACCTCGACGCCTCACTGCGCCCACCCTCCCTCGACCACGGGTTCTTCGGGCTGCTGGGGACCGACGTCCTGGGGCGCAGCGTGCTCGCCCGCCTCATCGAAGCCGCGGGGACCACGCTGTCCGTCGCCGTGCCCGCCGTGCTGTGCTCACTGGTCGTCGGGTCGGCCGTCGGCATGTGGGCCGGCTACCACGGCGGCCGGCGGGAGAGCGTCGCCATGCGGGTCGCCGACGTCATCCTGAGCTTCCCGTCCCTGCTGTTGGCCGTGGTCGTGCTCTACGTGTTCGAACCCAGCGTCGCCAACCTGGTGCTGATCCTCGCCATCGCCCGCGTCCCCATCTACCTGCGCACCGCGCGGGCCGAGTCGGCCGAGATCAGAAGCAGGCTGTTCGTCGACGCGGCCCGCACCTTCGGCACCCGCTCCGGAGCGACGATCATGCGGCACATCCTGCCGATCGTCCTGCCGACGCTGCTCACCGTCGCGACGCTGGACTTCTGCTTCGTGATGCTCACCGAATCCTCGCTGAGCTTCCTCGGCATCGGGATCCAACCACCGGAGGTCAGCTGGGGGCTGATGGTCGCCCAGGGGCGTCAGTACCTCCAGACCGCCTGGTGGATCGCGGTGCTCCCCGGCGTCGCCATCGTCATGACCACCGTCTCGGCCACCATCCTCGCCGCCTGGGCGCGCCTGGCCACCGACCCCGCCCAGCGCTGGCGGCTCACCCTGCCCCGAGGGCGCCGCCGGCGGCCCGCCACCACCGGAGAGGGCACCCCATGACCCCGACCACCGCCCCGCCCGCCCGCCAACCGGAACCCGGCGCACCGCCACCCGCGTTGCGGGTCGAGGGCCTCACCGTCGACCTGACCACACCGACCGGCGAGCTGCGCGCCGTCGACGGAGTCGGCTTCAGCGTCCACAAGGGGCGAACGCTCGCCCTACTCGGGGAGTCCGGCTGCGGCAAGTCCATGACCGCTCAGGCGGTGGTGGGCCTCCTCGACCCCGTCGCCCGCGTGACCGGCGGCACCGCCCACGTCAACGGGACCGAGGTCCTGGGGCTCAGCCGCTCCCAGCGCGCCAGGCTCGCCGGGCCCGTCCTGTCCATCGTCTTCCAGGACGCGCTCACCGCCATGAACCCGGTGCGGACCGTGGGCGCCCAACTCGCCGAACCCTTCCGCATCCACCGAGGACTCTCCCGGCGGGCGGCACGGGAGCGGGCCGTCGAACTGATGGACGGCGTCGGCATCCCCGAACCCCGGGCCAGAGCCCGGTCCTACCCGCACCAGTTCTCGGGGGGGATGCGCCAACGCCTGCTCATCGCGATGGCGGTGGCCCTGGAACCCGACGTCCTCATCGCGGACGAACCGACCACGGCCCTGGACGTCACCGTGCAGGCCCAGGTGATGGAACTCCTCGCCGACCTCCAGGCCCGGCAGGGCATGGCCCTCGTCCTCATCACCCACGACCTCGCCGTCGTCGCCGAACACGCCGACGAGGTAGCCGTCATGTACGCCGGGCACGTCGTGGAGACCGGACCGGTCACCGAGGTGTTCACCCACCCCCGCCACCCCTACACGCGGGGGCTGCTCGACTCCGTGCCCGAGCGGGCCGCGAAGGGGCGACCGCTGCACGCCGTGCCCGGCAGCCCACCGGAGCTGGGCTCCATCCCCACCGGCTGCGTGTTCCAGAGCCGTTGCCCGCTCGCCGCCGACGTCTGCGCCGCCGAGCGCCCCCGACCGCGTCCCACCGGACCGTCCCGCGCGGCGGCCTGCCACCGTTCCGAGGAGCTCGCCAGTGACTGACGTGTCCCCACCCTCGGACCAGCCCGCCCCGCTGCTGGCGGCGACCGGCCTGCGCAAGTCGTTCCGCGTCGCGAGGAACAGGACCGGGAACGCGCGCCTGACCGCGCTCGACGGCGTCGACCTGCGGGTCGAACGGGGCCGCACCCTCGGTCTCGTCGGCGAGTCCGGCTGTGGCAAGTCGACCCTGGCCCGCGTCCTGCTGTTGCTGGAACGGCCCGACGAGGGCACCCTCCGCTTCGACGGCATCGACCCGCTCACCCTGCGCGGCCGCGCCCTGCGCGCCTGGCGGCGCCGCGTCCAGATGGTCTTCCAGGACCCCTTCGCCTCCCTGAACGCCCGGATGACGGCGGCGGAGATCATCGCCGAGCCGTGGCGCAGCCACCGCGACATCGCCCCCGAGGGCGCTCGCCGGGACACCAGGGTGCGCGAGCTGCTCGACCTCGTCGGCCTGCGCCCAGGGGACGCCCACCGCTATCCCACCGAGTTCTCCGGCGGGCAACGGCAACGCATCGGCATCGCCCGCGCGCTGGCCCTCGGCCCCGACCTGATCGTCTGCGACGAACCGGTGTCCGCGCTGGACCTCTCCGTGCAGGCGCAGGTGCTGAACCTGCTCGCCGACCTCCAACGCGAGTTGGGGGTGTCCTACCTGTTCATCTCCCACGACCTCTCCGTCGTCCGCCACGTCGCCGACCGGGTCTCGGTGATGTACCTGGGCAGGGTCGTCGAACACGGGCCGGCCGAGGAGGTCCTCGACCGCCCGGTCCACCCCTACACCTCGGCGCTGGTGTCCTCCGCCCCGTCCCTCGACCTCACCGGCGACGGCCGGCGGCGGACCGTGCTCCAAGGGGAGATCCCGTCTCCGATGGACCCGCCATCGGGTTGCCGGTTCCGCACCCGCTGCCCCCGGGCGACGACGGTGTGCGCGGAGGCGGAACCACCGCCGGCCACCCGGTCCGGTGCCCCGAGTGGCACCGGAGATCACCGGGGGTGGTGCCACCACCCGCTGGGACCCACCCCGGCTCCGCCATGAGCGGCGCGGAGTTCTGGCTGCTCAGCGCGGTCGTCCTCCTCGGAGCGCTCGCCCAGGCCTCGATCGGGTTCGGACTGGGCCTGCTCGCCGCCCCGGTGGTGGCCCTGGTCGATCCCACACTCGTGCCCGTCACCCTGATCCTGCTCGCGACCGGGGTGACCGCCACCGTCCTGGTGCTGGACCGGCAACACGTCGACCTGCGGGGGACCGGCATCGCCCTCGGCGGCCGGGTCGTGGGAACGGTGGCGGGTGCCGCCCTGGTCGCCGCGTTGCCCGCCCGGGCGCTGGCGGTCGCCGTGGGAGTGGTCGTCCTGCTCGGGGTGGTCGCCACCGCCGGGGGCCTCACGCCACGCCCCACCACCCGGGCCGTCGCCCTCGCGGGCGCGGTCTCCGGTCTGATGGGCACCGCCACGTCCATCGGGGGGCCGCCGATGGCGATGGTCTGGCAGGGGATGGCCGGCCCCCGTCTGCGAGGCACGATGAGCGGGTTCTTCCTCGTGGGTTCCCTGCTCAGCCTCGCCGCCCTCGCCGTCGCCGGCAACGTCGAGATCACCACCCTCCAGCACACCCTGTGGCTGCTGCCCGCCGCCCTGGCCGGGGTGCTCCTCGCCCGCCGCGTCTCCAGAGCCCTCGACAGCCGACGTTCCCGCACCGCCGCGATGGCGCTGGCCAGCATCGGTGCCGTGGTCCTGATCGGCCAACAGGTGCTCTGACCAGGCCATCCACCACAGCTGTTCCGGTCAGGGCTGGCGCTGTCCGGGAACCGGGCGGCGGGGTTGGTCGCGGCCGGTCGTCTGGTCGCGGGGCGCCGGTGACGAGGCGAGTCGCCCTGTCGAGGACGAAGCTGCGCCCCCGGCCACCCGGGGTGCCCGCGCTGCCCGCCCTACCTGACGAGGGGCCTCGCCTCCGAGGCACAGCCGTGAGCGGTCACCGCGACCGGGGCGCCTCAGATGTCCCGGACGAAGATGATGGCGTCGGTCTGGTCGGTGGTGGCCGGGTCGAGCGGGAAGTAGGTGTGGTCAGCCGGGACGCGTGGCGCTGGTTCCCGGTCGAGAGCCGAGGCGAGACGGGCGGGATCGACGACGGTGCGGGCGTCGGGGAGGGTCGACAACAGCCCTTCGAGGCTGTCGGGCCGGGGAACGTCGGAGCCCCGGGTGCCGAAGGCGGTGGCGGTGAAGGCGTACTGGTCGCCGAGGCGTGCGGCGGTGATCGAGCCGGCGCTCCACCACTCCAGCGTTCGGCCCGCGAGAGACCCCCAGCCCTCCGGCAGCAGCCAGCGGCTCCTGTCCTTCTGCAGGTGGCGGTTGTGGGCGTAGGCGAGAGTGGGGCCGCGAAGGGACTCGCGGTCGACGAGGGCGAGGAGGTTGTCAGCCATCATCGTCTCGCGCAGGCACATCAGTGTGCCGACGCGGGTGGGCGTGGTGTCTGCCATGCCCGCGTGGTAGCGCAGGAGTCCGGACGCGGCGCGGGCGCGCAGGCCGGCGCGCCACCAGTCGTCGTGGGAGCCAGCCGTCGTAAGGTGGGGCGCGTGCGCGGTGAGCAGCACGCCCAGGTCGTCCGCGATCAGGCGCAGTTCCTGGGCTTCGGGGGTGCGGCCGACGGACCGCGTGGGATCGGTGGTGGCGGCCGGGTTGGTCCAGTCCTCGTCGGGACCGAGCAGCTCGTCGAGCGTCTCGCGGCTGTGGGCCAGGTCGAGATGGGAGGCGAGGTAGTCGTGCAGCGCGGTGAGAGCTGGGCGGGGGCTGGCGGCGCCGGTCATCTCCACGGGCCCGTCGAAGCCGTAGAAGCGGACCCGTTCGTGCGGCGGCCGTCTTTCGTTGTGGGCTCGCAGCCAGCGCACGAGCTCGCGGTTGGCGGGTGAGTCACCGAGGCCGTGGCTGAAGCCCCGGCTCATCGCGTCGTCGAGGGTGCCGGTGCCGTCGGTGACGTACGCGTCCGCGACCAGGGCGGCCAGGCAGTCGCTCTCGACTGCGATGGAGCGGTAGCCCTCGTGTTCGACGAGGTGGCGGAAGAGCTCGTTGCGCAGCTCGGGGAAGACCTCGACACCGTGGGTGGGCTCGCCGAGGCCGAGCAGGCGGGTGGTGGGCGGCAGGAGCGCGGTGAGGGAAGTCCCGGTGACGGGCTGGGTCGCGTTCCGGATCAGAACTGCCATGCGTTCGACCTTATCGTTGAACGACAGGTGTGGACTTCGGCCGCATTTCCCCTGGCGTCGTGCCGAATACCCTCAAAGCGGTCGCGGCCCATCGATCCGGTCCCGACACCGGCGAGCCGGGCTGGCTCGGCCGTGTGCGGTGGTGTCGGACTCCCGTGCGGGTTCCCGATCACCCGGCCAGCCGAACACGCGCCGCCCCCGGATGAGGTCGGCCGCCCAGCGACGACCAGGCCGGCGCTGGGGCGGGCGCGACTGGCCCGACCCGCCCTCCCGCCATCCGGCTGCCCGGGCACGTCCGGGATCGGAGAGCCCTACCGGGACACCTTCCCCGGCATCACTGTGGCGCCGCGTCGCTCCGGGGTCTTCTCACCCGGGGTCCGAAGGCGGTGGCGGCGTCCCTCGGCCGCCGGGCGCGGCCCCCGATCAGGAGGGCCACGGCCGGACGCCAGCTCGCACGACGTTCTCCAACGGATGACCACTGGAGAGGCGGCCGATGTTCGCCGCGATGTCGCGGGCGCGGCCGGCGAAGGTCTCCAGGGTGTGGCCCGAATGGTGCGGGGTCATCACGACGTTGTCGAGCGCGTCGAAGGGCCGCGAGTAGCCCCGGGCGCCCAGCCCGTCCTTCGGGTGGCCCCACCAGACGTCCAGCGCGGCACCGCCGATGCGCCGTTCCGCCAGCGCCTCGTACAGCGCGTCCTCGTCGATGATCGGCCCCCGCGACACGTTGACCAGCACCGCGTCCGGGCGCATCGCCGCCAGCTCCGCCGCACCCACCAGCCCCCGGGTCTCCGCCGACAGCGGGACGGTCAGGACGACCAGGTCCGAGGACGCCAACAGGTCCGGCAGGCGGTCCTGGCCGTCGACCCGGTCCACCACCACCCCCGGCGGAACCGGGGCACGCGGGTCGCGCCGCACGGCCCGCACCCGCATCCCCAGGGCGCTGGCCGCCCTGGCGACCGCACCCCCGATCTCACCCATGCCCACCAGGCCCACCGTCCGCCCGGCGAGGGTGCCCCCCAGGGGGACCGCCGGGTCGAGCGCGACCGACTCCCACCGACCGGCCCGCAGTGACCGGTCGGCGCGCGGCACCCGGCGGAACAGCATGATCGCGGCCATCACCACGTACTCGGCGATCGACCGGCCGTGGTGGAAGGTGTTGCACACGTGGACCGCCGGGGCCAGCGCGTCCAGCGCGACCCGGTCCACCCCCGCCCCGGTCACGTGCACCAGCCGCAGGGCGGGGGCGGCCCCGGCCATCTCCGCCGACACCCGGGAGGCCACCAGCACCTCGGCGTCATCGAGGCGGGAGATGACCTCCTCGTCCGGCCGGCCCACCAGGAACTCCCAGTCGTGGCCGTCGCTCCCGCCCCGGGTCAGCTCGTCCCGGAACCTGTCGATGATGGGGTCGGTGAGCACGATCCGCATCGGACGGACTCCTCCCGTGTCGCGCGTGCCCGAGCCCCGGTGGCCGTCGCCGGTCACCAGCGGGGCGCGGTCGGGTCGAACGCGGGCTCGAAACGGCGCAGGTACCCGGTGTCGTCCCGCTCCCGGATGCCGCAGGACAGGTAGCGCTCGTGGAGCCGGGCCAGCGCGTCGCGGTCGAGTTCCACGCCCAGCCCGGGAGCGGTCGGTACCGGGACCGCTCCCGCCTCGAAGCGCAGCGCGCCCGGTACGACCACGTCGTCCTCGGGGTGTTTCCACGGCCAGTGCGTGTCGCACGCGTAGGTGAGGTTCGGCGTGGCCGCCGCGAGGTGGGTCATCGCGGCGAGGCTGATGCCCAGGTGCGAGTTCGAGTGCATCGACAGCCCGAGCGCGAACGTGTCGCAGATCCCCGCCAACGTCCTGGAGCGGTGCAGACCACCCCAGAAGTGGTGGTCGGAGAGGACCACGCCCACCGCCGAACGGGCGACGGCGGGCCTGACGTGGTCGAAGGCGACGACGCACATGTTCGTCGCCAGCGGAGTCGACACCGCCTCGGCGACCCTGGCCATGCCCTCGATGCCCGTGGTCGGGTCCTCCAGGTACTCGATGACGCCGTCGAGTTCGCGGCCGACGCGGATGGCGGTCTCCACGCTCCAGGCACCGTTGGGGTCGACCCGCAGCGGGTGGTCCGGGAAGGCCTCCCGCAGGGCGTGGATCGCGGCGACCTCCTCCTCGGGCGGGAACACGCCGCCCTTGAGCTTGATCGCGCCGAACCCGTACTCGTCGACCATGCGGCGGGCCTGCGCGACGATCTGGTCCGGGGTGAGCGCCTCACCCCAGTGGTCCGGCTCGGCCCCCGGGTGCCCGGCCCACTTGTAGAAGAGGTAGGCGCTGTAGTCGACCCGGTCGCGGACCGCTCCGCCCAACAGGTCGCTCACGGGTCGGCCGAGCGCCTTGCCCTGGATGTCCAGGCACGCCACCTCGAAGGGGGAGAGCACCCGGTCGGCGGTGCTGCTGCCGGTGACCATGCCGCTCATCCCGTGGCCACGCGTGCCGTGGTCCCCGGCCACCACCGCCCGCACCCGGCGAGCCAGCTCGTTGAGGTGCCAGACGTCGACGCCCACGAGAGCGGCACCGGCGAGGCGCAGCCGGTCGAGGTGCCCGGCGTCGCCGTAGGTCTCGCCCAACCCGGTCAGGCCCGAGTCCGTCAGGACCTCGATGACCGCGCGCAGCGCGAACGGTTCGTGGACCCCGACCGTGTTGAGCAGGGGCAGGTCCCGGAAGGCGACCGGGGTGATCCGCACCTCCCGGATGCGGTGCTCCATCATGGCCGCGTCGCGCATCCTGTTCCTCCGGCTGTACGGCCGACCCGGGGCCGGCGAACGGCGGGTACCGACGCAGCCTAACCGCCGATTGTCCACATGGGTAGACGCGATCCACGGGGGAAGACGCCAGGTGGTGGGGTGCCCCCGTCCCGTCAGGCGCTGCCCAGCGAGCCCAGCTCGGCGGTCAATGCCGCGTGCTCGATCCGCTCCCGCGCCCGGAACATCGCGGCGACGATGTCGGCCTCACGGGCCGGGGTGAGCCGGGCCACCGGCACCGAGGCGCTGATCGCGTCGCTCGCCGGTGTCGAGTAGCGCAGCGGCATCGCGAAGCAGTGCAGGCCCAGGCTGTTCTCCTGCCGGTCGATCGCATACCCCCGTTCACGCGCGGCCGCGAGGTCGCGTTCGAGGGCGGCCCGGTCCGTGCGCGTGTGCTCGGTCAACGCGGTCAGTTCGGCCGGCAGGTGCTCCGCGAGCTCGGGGGCGGGCAGTTCCGCCAGCAGGGCCTTGCCCAGGGCGGTCGAGTAGGCCGGCAGTCGGCGACCGACCCGGCTGTGCGGCCGCAGGTACTGGCTCGACGCCCGGGTCACCAGGTACACCACGTCCTCGCCCGCCAGCCGCCCGAAGTGGAACGTCTCGTCGAGGAGTTCGCCCAGCGAGTCCAGCACCGGTTTGGCGACCCGCACGTGGGCGTCGGTGTCCAGGTAGGTGGTGCCCGCGAGGAGGGCGCGGATGCCGATGGCGTACAGCGCCCCCGAGGCGTCGGTGCGCACCCAGCCGTGCTTCACCAGCGTCCGCAGCAGGGCGTGGCAGCTGCTCCGGGGCATTCCCAGCGCCTCGCTGAGTTCCCGGAGCCGAGCCGGGCGGTTCTGGCGCGCGGCGAGGAGTTCCAGGAGCTCGAGGGTGCGTGCCGCCGACTTCACCTCCCGGACGCCCCCGCTCCGCTCCGGCGCCCCGGGCGCGTCGCCCTCGCCGCCGCGTCCGGGCACGCCGGTGTGGTCTGACATCGGAGCCTCCTCGCCCATTCGCGTCCGATCTGGACATCCGGCGACCGTCGGACGCAGCCGGTAACGCTACCGGGAGCCGCCCGCGGAGTCGGCCGCGCGGGCGCTGGGCCGGTGGGGGTGGTTGGCCGGGGTTGAACCCTGGCGGGTCGTGGTCCCGCCCCGGGAGGGGAGGCGGTCCACACGCGGACTACTGGGGCTCGTGGTCACTGCCCCGAGGTCGTCCCGGCGGCGGGGTCAGGTGTCCGGTCGGTGGCCATGACGGCGTGCGGGCCGCCACGCCTGCCCGCTCTCCTCGAGGTCAGGAGACGGTGAACGCCGGGTTCGAGGCCCTTCGGTGGTGGAGGCGGCGGAACACCGGCGGGATGGGAGGGAGTGAGCGCAAGGGACGACCTGCCGAGGGGAACTCCGAGCCCAGCGGCCGCGGCGCTGGCCACCCGATGCGAGTGTGTTTATCGCAAGTGTTAGCTTGCTTTTTGCAAGTGACGATGCGGGGGCTTCGTGCGGTACGGCATCCCCGGTGGCGGCGCGACCGGGCTCCGCCACCGGGGCGCCGGGTGCCGCGCCGGCTGGGCGTCCCCCGCCCCGACGAGGGTGGAGTGGTGAGTGATGGGCAGGATCGTGGTGACGGAGTTCCTCACCCTGGACGGCAGGATGAGCGGCCCCGGCAATGACCAGAGCTGGGTGACCGAGACGTTCGACGGCGACATGGACGAGGAGACACTCGCCCAACAACGCACCGTGGACCTGATCCTGCTCGGCAGGGTCACGTACCAGGAGCTGGCTGGCTACTGGCCGACCGTGCGCACCGACCACCCCGAGATCACCCGGCACATGAACGACACCCCGAAGGCCGTGGTGTCGACGACCCTCGACCGCGCGCCGTGGGGTGGTCACGCTCCCGCTCGTGTCCTCACCGACCTGCGGCGGGAGACCGTCGCCGCCGTGAAGCGCGAGGTGGCGGGTGACATCGCGGTCATCGGCAGCGCCAGCGTCGTCGCGGAACTCGCCGCCCTGGACCTCGTCGACGAGTACAAACTCATGCTGCACCCCGTCGTCCTCGGTGCCGGCGCACCGCTGTTCGAGAACCTCGACCGACGGCGGTTCACGCACACGAGGACCCGCGCTCTCGCCAACGGGGTCGTGGTCCTGCACTACGCGGCCTGACCGGCCAACCGCGACGCCGAACATCGAAGCCCGAGGGTTCCACGACCAGACGGCGCCGGTGACGTCCCGGTGGCCGGGCCGGGCGATCGACGACGCCGAGGTGGCGGAGCGGGTCCCCGGCGGATCGCCGTTCGCGGGTGCCCGAGATCAGCGACGGCGACCGCGACGGCCCGACGCGCGGGGTGCCCGGCGGGGACCTCCGCCCTTCCGGTTGCCGGCCGCCGGCGTCCGGCGTTCCCGACGATCGGTCGTGCCGCGTTCCCGCTTCGCCGGGGCCGGCTCCGCCTGGGGCACCCCCCGGCTGCTGTTGACGGTGCGCCCGCGCACGACCCCGATGAACCGCTCCATCAGATCGGTGGTCTCGACGTCCAACCACACCAACGCCACCCCCGACTCGGGTGCGTCGGAGACCGGGCGCCAGGTCAGGTCCTTGCGGTGGTGGAGACGGGCGAGTGACTGGGGGACGACGAGGAGGCCGGCGCCGGCCGCCACGCGCTCGAACGCGCCCGCGGTGGTCGCCGGCCGCTCACCCGCGACCCGCCCCGGTGGGCGTTCCCACTCCAGCACGTCGTCCTGGGGGTGCAGCAGGACCTCGTCGGCCAGGTCCTCGCTCGACACCACCTCGGCGGCGGCCACGAAGTGCTCCTTCGGCACGACCACCACCGAGGTCTCCGAGTACAGGGGGATCGCGTGCAGGCCGGTGCGGTCGATGGGCAACCGGGTGACGGCCGCGTCCGCCCCGCCGTCCCGCACCAGTCCCACGGCGTCCGGGACGTCGACGGGGAGCACGGCCAGGGTGACTTCGGGGAAGCGTTCCTCCCAGATCCGCGCCCACTTGCCCGGGGTGACTCCCGGTACGTGCGCCAGTCTGAACGAGTGAGGTGCCTCCGGTCCTGCCACGGCGCCAGGTTACCGGGCGTGACCGCGCTCGCCCCAGGCGCTCGTTATCCTGGCGGGTATGACGGCACGGAAGACCCCGCAGACGATGAAGCCCGCCACCGCGGCGAAGAAGCTGGGGGTCTACCTCGACGCGACCCCAGCCGAGTTCCAGGAGGGGGTCGTCTCGCGGGACGAGCTGAACGCGCTCCAGGCCGATCCGCCGGACTGGCTGCGTGACCTGCGGCGCGACGGACCGCACCCCCGGCCCGTGGTGGCCGCCCGGCTCGGCGTCTCCATCAGCGGCCTCGCCAGGGCCGGGATCACCGACGCGCTCACCACGGCGGACATCAACCAGCTCAGGGCCGACAACCCCGACTGGCTCCAGCGGGAACGGGAGATCCGGGCCGAGACCCGGATGGAGGAGCAGCGCCTGCGGGAGCGGGACGCCGAGGACGGCTCCCGCCGCTGACCACCGGCCGGCACCGGCGCGAGCTGGGGCATCACCGGCCGCGCGGCACCGTCGTCGTGCGCGTTCGTCGAGCGGGTAGGGCCGGTCCCTCGACGGCCCGACCCGACCGGGGCAGTGCCTGCGCACCTACCTGCGCGAGCGGGGCCTACTCGGGGTGAGGAAGGGGTGCGACGCCGGCGACTGCGGAGCCTGCACCGTGCACGTGGACGGGGTTCCGGTGCACTCGTGCGTGTTCCCGGCGTTCCGCGCCGTCGGTCGGCGGGTCACCACGATCGAGGGCCTGGCGCGCGACGGGCACCCCCACCCGGTCCAGCGGCGGTTCCTCGACGCGCAGGGGTTCCAGTGCGGCTTCTGCACCCCCGGGTTCGTCATGACCGCCGCCGGCCTGGACACCGCCGCCGGGCTCGCGGGAACCCCACCGGAGGAGCTGCGCCGCCTGTTCAAGGGCAACCTGTGCCGCTGCACCGGCTACCGGGCCATCGAGGACGCGCTGCGCGGCGTCCGGCACGTCGAACGCCCCCAGGCCGGGACGGCCGTCGGTCGAAGCCCCGGGGCACCGGCCGGACCGGGGATCGTGACGGGGACGGCCCGCTACACCCTGGACCTGGACGTGCCCGGACTGCTGCACATGAAGCTGCTGCGCTCCCCGCACGCCCACGCCCGCGTCCTGGCGATCGACACCCACGAGGCGCTCCGGGTTCCCGGCGTGCGCCTGGTGCTCACCCACGAGGACGCGCCACCCCGGCTGTACTCCTCCGCCCTGCACGAATCCGTCGACGACGACCCCGCCGACACCCGGTTGCTCGACGACGTCGTTCGACACGTCGGCCAGCGCGTCGCCGCCGTGGTCGCCGACACCGTGTCCGCCGCCGAGGAGGGCTGCCGCCGCCTCGCCGTGACCTACGAGGTGCTGCCCGCCGTGACCGACCTGGAAGCCGCCACCGCACCCGGCGCGCCCGTCGTGCACGACAAGGACCCCGTGACCAGTCGGATCGCCCGGCCACGGGACAACGTGGTGGCCGAGCTGCACGCCGGGGTCGGCGACGTCGACGCCGGACTGAGGTCGGCGGACGCGGTGTACGAGAACACCTTCCACACCCGGCGCGTGCAACACGCGAGCCTGGAGACCCACGGCGCGATCGGCTGGCTCGACGCCGATCCCGCCACCGGCGCGGAGCGACTGGTGATCCGGTCCAGCACCCAGGCGCCGTTCCTGACCCGCCGCGCGCTGTGCGCGCTGTTCGACCTGCCCCCGGACCGGGTCCGCGTCGTCACGGCCAGGCTCGGCGGCGGTTTCGGCGGCAAACAGGAGATGCTCGTCGAGGACGTGGTGGCCCTCGCGGTGCTGAGGTCGCGCGCCCCGGTCAGCCTCGAGTTCACCCGCGCCGAGCAGTTCACCGCCGCCACCACCCGCCACCCGTTCACCGTCACCGTCACGGCCGGGGCCCGCCACGACGGCACCCTCACCGCGCTGAAGCTGCACGTGGTGGCCGACACCGGCGCCTACGGCAACCACGGCCCCGGCGTGCTCCTCCACGGCTGCGGCGAGTCGGTGGCCCTCTACCGGTGCCCCAACAAGCGGACCGACGCCCGCTCCGTCTACACCCACACCGTGCCTTCCGGGGCCTTCCGGGGCTACGGGCTCGGGCAGGTCACCTTCGCCGTCGAGTCCGCACTGGACGAGCTGGCCCGGCGCCTGCGCCTCGACCCGCTCACGCTGCGCGAACGCAACCTCATCCGGCCCGGCGACGACCTGGTCGCTCCCGGCGACACCGAACACGATCTCCACCTCGGCGGCTACGGTCTCGACCAGTGCCTCCGCGTCGTCCGCGCCGCCGGGAGCTCCCCAGCCGAGCCGGCACCCCCGGGGTGGCTCGTCGGGGACGGCGCCGCCGTCGCGATGATCGCCACCATCCCCCCGCGCGGGCACCTCGCCGATGCGGCGCTCACCCTGCTGCCCGACGGCACCTTCGCGCTCGCCGTCGGCACCGCCGAGTTCGGCAACGGCACCACCACGGTGCACCGCCAGATCGCCGCGACCGCGCTGGGCACCACGGTGGACCGGGTCACCGTGCACCAGTCCGACACCGCGCTGGTCGGGCACGACACCGGAGCGTTCGGATCCACCGGCACCGTCGTCGCCGGCGCGGCCGTCCTGCGGGCGGCCCGCGCCCTCGTGGACACCCTCCTCGACGCGGCCGCCACGTTCCACGCGCTGGACCGGGCGCGCTGCCGCCTCACCGACGGCGCCGTCGTGTGCGCGGGTGACCGCGTCCCGCTCGAAGGGCTCCACGCCGCCGCGCTCGCCGCCGGCACCAGCCTGACGGCCACCGGCCATTCCCGGGGGACACCCCGTTCGGTGTCGTTCAACGCCCACTGGTTCCGCGTCGCGGTGAACCCGGACACCGGAGAGATCCGCATCCTGCGCAGCGTCCACGCGGCCGACGCCGGCACCGTGGTCAACCCGCTCCAGTGCCGGGGGCAGGTCGAGGGTGGAGTGGCCCAGGCGCTGGGCGCCACCCGGTCCGAGGAGATCCGCCTCGACCCCACCGGGGCCGTCACCACCACCGCGCTGCGCGGCTACCGCATCCCCACCTTCGCCGACACCCCTCGCACCGAGGTCCACTTCGCGGTCACCACCGACGACCTCGGGCCCTTCGGGGCGAAGTCCGTGAGCGAGAGCCCGTTCGTCCCGGTGGCACCCGCGTTCGCCAACGCCGTGCGCGACGCGACCGGCGTTCGCTTCACCACGCTGCCACTCACCCCGGACCGCGTCTGGTCGGGCTTGCGCGACCAAGGCCGGTGACCCGGCCCCACCCCAGCGGCCGCCCGCACGGTTCGCCGCCCGCGAGCCCTCCACCAGACCCCGGCGACGAGCGTCCCGGGCGGCGGGTCGCATCCGGGCCCTCGGGCCTCGACGCATCGGGAACCGCCCCACGGGAACCACCCGGGCCGTGGCGGGGGAGCCGGCCGCCAGGCGCTCCCCGGCCCGCCCGGTCGTCCCCGGACAGGCCCCCCACGGCGCCCACCCGCCCCCGG
Organism: Actinoalloteichus sp. AHMU CJ021; assembly: GCF_002895405.1. Taxonomy (NCBI): domain Bacteria; kingdom Bacillati; phylum Actinomycetota; class Actinomycetes; order Pseudonocardiales; family Pseudonocardiaceae; genus Actinoalloteichus; species Actinoalloteichus sp. AHMU CJ021. The sequence goes on from NZ_CP025990.1 coordinate 5,665,679, forward strand.
GTCCGGTGTTTCCCGGGAGCGGTCGCGGAAGGGGCGACGGGGAACGGCGCGCGGCAGACCCGGACCCCGGCGGAAGCCCCGGCGCCGCTCACCTCACCTCCGTGTCCGAGTCGGGCGAGCGCCCGCGCGAGGCGACGTCCACCCCGAGGACCGGCCTCGTCGCGGAGAGCCGTCGACCGCCCTCGGCACCAGGCCGCACCACATCCATGCACCCCCGCGCCCCGGCCACCTCGTCCCGGGTGGAACACGCGCGGCGCGGGGGAGCGGGTCAGGCCACCCGGGAGTTCAGGAAACCGTCCCAACCCTCGTCGAACGTCGCCCGGTCGGCGATCTCGAACCGTTGCCCGGTCGGACCGGTGAAGTAGGCGAACCCCCACGGCCCACCGTCGTCGTCGAGGCCGACGACCTCCTCGGTGAACCCCAGGTCGCGCAACCGGTCCAGGTCGGACGCGAAGTCCTGGGCCCAGTACCCCAGGTGGTGCACCCCACCCCCCGCCCCGTTCGAGAACGGGGTGCCCGGCGTCGCCTGGATGAGCTCGAAGTGCGGCGCCTCGAGCGAGTAGACCACCGGGAACTCGACCTCGCGGTCGACCCCGCCGTACCGGAGCCCCATCTCGAACTCGACAGGAGTCGTCCAGCGAGCCCCGGACAACGCGGTGAGGTGCCTGGCCGCCGCGTCGAGGTCGTCGACGACGTAGCCGAAGTGGTAGAAGTCGCGTGGACGGAGAATGCTCACGTGGTTCCCGCCTACTCGTCCGCTGATCCGAGCCGGGCGACGAACCGCCACGCGTCGCCACCCTCGGTGACCATTCCCTTCGTACCGGTGGTTCCCGGGCCTGTCAACGCTGGTCGGCTCCGAGGTCCAACACCGCGAGACGCGCCGTCTTGTCCGCCATCCGGAGTTCGGGACCGAGGTCGAAACCGTTGCGCCGCAGCAGGTCGAGGACCTTGGCGTTGCGGGCGTCCGGTTCGGCCACCACCCGACGAACGGCCGGGTCGCGCGACACGAAGGCCACCACGGCCGCGAGGAGGGCGGAGGTGAAACCCCGCTCCGGGTCACCAGCCGGGGGGCCGCTGAACAGGTGGAACCCGATGTCCCCCCGCCGCACCTCGTAGTAGTCGCCCATCGGGTCCTCGGCTGGCTCGTAGGTCTGCACCAGACCCACCGGCACGCCGCGTCGGCGCGCGAGGAAGGCGTGGTGCGTCGGCAGGGAGTCCACGTACCGGTAGGCGTCCAGGACCTCCGCGCGGCTCAGGCCGGTCATCCCCCAGAAACGGGCGCGGTCCTGTGTCACCCACCGATGGACCAGGTCGACGTCCGCCGCCGGGACGAGCGGGTGCAGCGCGATCAGTCCGAGGGCACCCGCGTCGAACTCGAACACCGGGCCGGCGGGATGAGGGCGGGACTCGTCGGTTCTCACGTCACTCCTCGCTGGTCCGCGCAGCGTGGGAAGTCGCGCACGGCGACCGTGCCGATCCGGCAAGTTACCATGATCCGGCGGCCCGGTAGGAGGGTTCGGGAGCCCGCCGTCCACCCGGGACGTCGTGGCGATCCCGGCCGGAACCTGGTAGCCCAGCGCCCGCGCGGGCGACCAGCGGCCGCCCTCGGGCTCGGGCCACACGCGTCGGTCACCGGGGACCCGCCTCGTCCCACCCGACGCGGACGAGGCCGAACCCACCTGGCGGTGGCAGAGCGGCCACCGCGACGGACGGGAGGCGGACGTGCGCGATGACCCGGACGGCGTGCTGCGGGACGACTGGGGCGTACCGCACCTCGTGGCCCGCGATCCCGACGACCTCGCGCACCTCCAGGGAGTCGTGACCGCGCGGGACCGGGCCTGGCAGCTCGAGGTGGAGCGGCACCGCGCGCAGGGCACCACCGCGGCCTTCCTCGGACCGGCCGCCCTCGACTGGGACCGGTTCGCACGGCGGGCCCGCCTGGCCGACACCGCGAAGCGGTGCCTGCGGGCGCTCGACCCCGGCACCGCCCGGTGGCTCGGGCGGTACGTGGCCGGCGTCAACGCCGGGCTCGCCGAAGGAGCCCGCACCGCCCCCGAGTTCGACATCGTCGGCGTGCGCCCCGGGCGGTGGCGGACGTGGACACCGTTGGCGGTGTGGCTGTCGCACCACATCCTCTTCGCGGCCTTCCCGGCCAAGCTGTGGCGGACCGAGGCGTCCCGCCTGCTCGGCGCCGCCGGGGTCGAGGTCCTCGCCGCGGACGCGCCGGGCACGGCGGGCAGCAACGGGTGGTTGGTGACCTCGGAGCACACCGCGACCGGTTCCGCGCTCCTCGCCGGGGACCCCCACCGGTACGCGGAGGACCCCGGCATGTACCAGCAGATCGGGCTGGCCTGCCCCGACTACGACGTGGTCGGGTTCGCCGTTCCCGGGGTACCGGGCATCCCGCACTTCGGCCACACGGGAGGGGTGGCGTGGGCGATCACGAACGCGATGGCCGACTGCCAGGACCTGTACGCGGAGCGCCTGCGCCGGCGGGGGAGCGGCGTCGAGGCGCTCGGCCCGAGGGGCTGGCGCCCCGCCCCGGCGCACCGGGAGGCGCTGCGGGTGGCGGGCGGCCCCGACGAGTTCGTCGAGGTGGTGGAGACCGCGCGCGGCCCCGTCGTCGTCGGCGGGCCGGACGAGCCGGTGGCGCTGAGCCTGCGGTACCCGCCGAGGGCGTTGGCCGACGCCGGATTCGCCGCGCTACCCGCGCTGCTCGCCGCGCGGACGGTCGCCGACGTCGACCGGGCCCTGGACCGCTGGGTGGAACCGGTCAACGTGGTGCTCGCCGCCGACATCGCGGGCGGCACACTGCACCGGGTCGCCGGGGCCGTGCCCGACCGGGACGAGACCAACGGTTGGCGGGTGGTACCCGCCGACGATCCCCGGTACGCGTGGCAGGGCTGGCGGCCCCTGCCCCGGTCCGAGGTCGGCGGCGTGGCCGTGATGGCCAACGAACGCGGGCTCGCGGCACCGCTGGGCGTCGAGTTCGCAGCCCCCCACCGGCACCGCCGGATCACCGAACTCCTGGGGCGAGCGGGTGACTGGACCGCCGAGGAGCTGGGCGCCGTGCACCACGACACCCTGCTCGCCACGGCGGCCCCGCTGATCGCCCTGGCCGCCGACCTGCCCGGTCTGGGAGCGGAGGCGACCTCGCTGGTGCGGCGGCTGGCCGCGTGGGACCGGCGGATGGAGGTCGACAGCCGTGTGGCCGTCGAGTTCGCCGACGTCCGCTCCGAGGTGGTGCGTGGGCTGGTCGCCCACCCCGCGCTGCGGGCGCTCGCCGTGCCCCTGCCCTACCCGGAGGTGTTCCAGCCGTGGCTGGACCCGGTGCCCCGCACCGCCTACGCGCTCACGTCCGTCCTCGCCGGTGGTCTGCTCGACGGACGGGACCTGATCGCGATCCTGCGGGCCGCCGTGGACTCGGTCGCGACGACGGCGGCGCCCCCGGGACTGACCTGGGGCGACCGGCACCGCTTCGCGCCGTGGCGGGCGTTGCCCGACCGATGTGCCACGCCGCCGCAGGGCGTCGGAGGCGACCACGACTGCGTGCTGGCCACCTCGAGCGTCCCCGGTTCGACCCACGCGTTCACCCGCGCGCCCGTCGCCCGGTTCGTCTGGGACCTCGCCCGACGCGAGGACAGCCACTGGGTCGTGCCGTTCGGAGCGGCGGGCAGGACCGACCACCCCCACCACCACGACCAGTTCCCGCTCTGGGCGCGGGGTGACCTGGTTCGGGTCGGGGATCCACTGGCGCGGTCGAGGCCATCGGAGTGACCATCGGCGACGAGGCGCGGGCCGAATCGCCCCTGGAGATCCGCGACCACCGTGTTACTCTCCGAAACTGGTGATCACCAGCACCGAACTCCGGGAGGCGTGGCATGGCCGTGGTCGAACCGCCATCGCCGCCCATGTTACCCGGTCAGGGAACCGCCTCCGCGCGGAGGGCAGCCCGCGCCCACCTGCTGCACAACGAGACGGTCGAGCACTACCGCCAGGTGCTCTCGGAGGGGATCGACCAGGTGGCGCGCACCGTGGCGGACGCGCGGCGGCCCTGCACCGGGATCTCCCCGGACGAACTCGACTCCGTCGTGTCCTCGGTGGACCTCGACCGGCCACTGGCCGACACCACCGCCGCCCTCGACGAGCTGGTGGACGTCTACCTGCGGGACGCGATCTTCTACCACCACCCCCGGTACCTCGCGCACCTCAACAGCCCGGTCGCGATTCCCGCCCTCCTCGCCGAAGTGGTGCTCAGCGCCCTCAACTCCTCACTCGACACCTGGGACCAGAGCGCCGGGGCCACCCTGATCGAACGCCGCCTGGTCGACTGGACGGCCCGCAGGATCGGCTTCGACGACCGAGCCGACGGGGTCTTCACCAGCGGAGGAACGCAGTCCAACCTCCAGGGGCTGCTGCTCGCCAGGGAGGAACTGCTCGCCGGGCTGGGCGCTGGCACCGATCGGCACGGGCAGTGGCCCCGGCTGCGCGTCCTGGTCTCGGAGGTCGGGCACTTCAGCGTGCGCAAGGCCGCCAGGCTGCTCGGCCTCGGACCGGGCGCGGTGCTGCCCGTTCCCACCGACCGGTCCTGGCGGATGTCGCCCACCGCCCTGGCACGGGAACTGGACCGCTGCCGGCGACGCGGCGAGCACGTGGTCGCGGTCGTCGCGACCGCCGGCACCACCGACTTCGGCAGTATCGACCCGTTGCCCGAGATCGCCGCCCGGTGCGCCGACGCCGGGGTCTGGCTGCACGTCGACGCCGCCTACGGGGGCGGCCTGCTGCTCTCACGCACCCGGTCCCACCTGCTCACCGGGATCGACCGTGCCGACTCGGTCACCATCGACTTCCACAAGACGTTCTTCCAACCCGTCAGCTCCAGCGCGCTCGTCGTCCGCGACGGAACCGCGCTCCGGCACGCCACCGACCGCGCCGACTACCTGAACCCGCGCTGGATGGCGGATCGGGACATCCCCAACCAGGTCGACAAGAGCCTGCAGACGACCCGCCGCTTCGACGCGCTCAAACTCTGGCTGACCTTGCGCGTCACCGGAGCGGACCAGCTCGGCGAGCTGGTCGACGAGCTGGTCGAGCGCACCTCCGAGGCGTGGCGAGCGCTCAGCGCCGACCCCCGGTTCGAGGTGGTGACGCGGTCACCACTGAGCACCGTCGTGTTCCGCCACCTCCCCGAGGGAGCGGACCCGGAGCTGGTGGACGAGGCGAACCTGCACGCCCGCGAGGCCCTCGCCGGTACCGGCGACGCCGTCGTCGCGGCCACCCGGGTGCGCGGCCGCCACTACCTGAAACTCACGCTGCTCAACCCGCGCACCACCGTCGAGGACATCACGCGGCTCGCCGAGCTGGTCGCCGAACACGCGGGTGACCACGTCCGGGCTCACCACGCGGACACCGCCCCCGACACCGCGGAACGGAGAGCGGCATGCCCGTCCATGACGTCGTCACCGTCCGCCTGAACCACCGATCCTCCCGCCCGGTCGAGTCCCACCACCGGGCCGGGACGGCCCTCGACCGTGCCCGCCCCGAGCGGATCCCGCGACCGTCGGCACCACCACCGGGGAGGAGCCGACCAGCGCCGCGCCCGCCGGCCCCGGCCGCCGGTGACCCGGGGCCCCTGACGTCCGCTCGCCCCGCCCCACCCCGCCACGGGCGGGCCGCCCACCCGCCGGTGCCACGCCCGCACGGGAGGACGACCGCGCTCCCCGCGTACCCCGTCCACCTCGGGGCCGGACCGTGACCGAGATCCGCTACCGCCGGGTGCACCCGGAGTTGGGCGAGTTCGCGCTCCGCGACCTCGACCCCGACGCCGACGCCCCGTTGCTCCACCGCTGGGTCACCCACCCCAAGGCGCGGTTCTGGTTGATGGGCGACTGGGACGTCGCGGCCGTCGCGGCCGAGTACCGGCGTATCACCGCCCACCCGCACCACGACGCGTTCCTCGGGCTGTGGCGGGGAGAACCGGCGTTCCTGGCGGAACGGTACGACCCGACCAGGGTGGAACTGCGCGGCCTGTACCCCGCCCAGGACGGTGACGTCGGCATGCACTTCCTGTGCGCCCCCACCGACCGCCCGGTGCGCGGTTTCAGCCACGCCGTGATCAGCACGGTGATGTGCTGGCTCTTCGACGACCCGGCGACCCGGCGGGTGGTGGTCGAACCGGACGTCCGCAACACGGCGGTGCAAGCCCTCAACGCGGCCGTCGGTTTCGCCGCGCGAGGCCCGGTCGTCAAACCCGAGAAGGTCGCCCTGTTGAGCACGTGCACCCGGGACGGCTTCCGGGACGGCACCCGGATGACGGAGGTGCCGTGACCCCGGACGAGTCGGTCGCCCACCTGACCCCCACGTCGTGGGACCTGGCGAGTCGCGCGCTGCTGGCCAAGGCCCTCGGCGAGTTCGCGCACGAACGGCTGCTGCGCCCACGGCCAACCGGGGACGGCTCGACCTACCTGGTGCGCGGCGACGACCCCTCGGTGGAGTACCGGTTCACCGCGTCCGTGCTGGCCCTCGACCACTGGGTGGTGGACGCGGCGAGTGTGGTCCGCCACCAGGGTGGAGCCGAAACCCCCCTGGACGCGCTCGGCTTCTTCCTCGACTTCCGGAGCGCCCTCGACCTCGACGGCGAACCGCTCCCCACCTACCTGGAGGAGATCAGCGCGACCCTCGCCGCCGCCGCGTTCCGGCTCGCCACCCCTGCCCCCGGCGCCGCGGAACTGAGCCGCGCCGCTTTCCAGACCATCGAGGCGAACCTCCCCGAGGGCCACCCCGCCTTCGTCGCCAACAGCGGCCGGATCGGCTTCGGCGTCGACGGCCAGCACCGCTACACCCCGGAGAGCGCCCGACCGACACGGCTCGTGTGGCTGGCCGCCCATCGCGATCACTGCACCTTCCGCTGTTCCGGGCACCTCGACTACGACGCGCTGGTGTCGGCCGAACTCGACGACCGGACCCGCGCGTCGTTCGCCGCGGTGCTGGGCGGGCTGGGCCTCGACCCCGACGACTACCTGCTGCTGCCCGTGCACCCGTGGCAGTGGTGGCACCGCGTGTCGGTGACCTTCGCCGCCGAGCTCGGCGCCCGCAGGCTGGTGTGCCTGGGGGAGGGGCCGGACGAGTACCAGCCCCAACAGTCGGTGCGCACCTGGTTCAACGTGACGAACCCGCGACGGCACTACGTCAAGACCGCCCTGTCCGTGGTCAACATGGGGTTCGTGCGCGGGCTGTCGGCCGCCTACATGGCCGCCACCCCGGCGATCAACGACTGGGTCGCCGACCTCATCGCCGGCGACGAACTGCTGGTGTCGACCAGGGTGTCGATCCTCCGGGAGCTGGCCTCCGTCGGCTACCACCACCGCCACCTCGACGCCGCGACCGAACGCACCTCCCCGTACCGGAAGATGCTCGCCGCGTTGTGGCGGGAGAGCCCGGTACCCACGCTCGAACCGGGCAGGCGGCTGAGCTCCATGGCCGCACTGCTGCACGTCGACCGTGACGGCCACGCCCTCGCCGCCGCGCTCATCGAGGAGTCCGGCCTGCCCCCGGCCGAGTGGTTGCGCCGGTACCTGGACGCCTACCTGGTCCCGCTGCTGCACTGCTTCTACGCCCACGGGCTGGCGTTCATGCCGCACGGCGAGAACGTGATCCTCGTGCTGTCCGGCGGAGTCGTGGAACGGGTCATCCACAAGGACATCGCCGAGGAGGTCGTCGTGATGGACCCCGACGCGCCCCTTCCCGACGAGGTCGCCCGCGTGTACGCGGACGTGCCGGAACACATGAGACTGCTCTCCATCCTGTCGGACGTGTTCGACGGGTTCCTCCGTTTCCTCAGCGCGGTCCTGCACACCCGTGGCGTGCTCGACGAGGACGCGTTCTGGCGCACCGTCGGCGAGTGCGCGGCGGACTACGTGCGGGCCGTCCCGCACCTCGCCGACCGCGTCCGCCGCTACGACCTGTTCGCCGACGAGTTCGCGTTGTCCTGCCTGAACCGCCTCCAACTCCGCGACACCCGCCAGATGGTCGACCTCGCGGATCCGACCGCGGCGTTGCGGCTGGTCGGGACACTCCGCAACCCCATCGCGCCGTACCGCCCGGCCGGGTGCTGAGTGCGCGCCGTTCCCGCCCCGGGCACCGGGGCCACCGCCGACCACGCGCCACGAGGCAGTCGCGGCGCCCCGGGCTCCCGGCCCGGGGACCGAGCGACGACCGGGGCGAACCGGGGAGGCAGGTCCGAACGGGGCACCGTCGGCGGCCTGGTTCCACGAGGGGTTCGTGGACCCGGCGAACCCGACCAGGACCGGGATCGGTGACGTCCACCGTGGTGAAGGGTGCCCGGACCGCGACGGCGCGCTGGCGGATGTTGGCGGTCGAACGGTTCCGCCTCCTCGCGCTCCTCCACGGCGATCGTGGACCGCTGGCGGTCCTGTTGTCGTCGCACACGGCCGCCGCCCTCGCGCCCGCCGCGATCGCGCTGTGCGGCGGCTGGCTGGTCTCCCGGATCAGTGACGTCAGCGCCCTCGGCGCCCCACCGTCCACCCTGGCGCTGCCACTCACCGCCATCGCCGCGTTGCTGCTGGTGGAACAGGCCGCGCTGTCCGTCCGGGGTGACGTCGAGTTCCTGGTCGCGGGCCGGATCGACGGCCGGATCCGGGGCGAGGTGCGGCGGCTGGCCACCCGTCCGCTCGGAGTGGAGCACCTGGCGAGGACGGACGTCGCCGCCCTGGTGTCCCGGGCGTCGGACATCGGGCACGGGGCGCGGCGCAGCCCCGGCCGGGCGGCCACGGGCCAGCTCACCCTCACCTTCCGGCTGGTCGCCGCCCTCGCCAGCGCGGCCGTCGTCGCCCAGGTCTCACCACCCCTCGCCGCGGGCCTGCTGCTCGCGTCGCTGCTGATGCGCGCGACCATCCGACGCCAGTGGTTGCGGCTGGCCCACGCCGACACCGAGAGGCAACCCCACCTGGATCGCGTCCGCTACTGGGACCGCCTCGGCTCGCAGGGCGCCGCGGCCAAGGAGATCCGGCTGTTCGGGCTCTCCCGCTGGCTCACCTCGGTCCGAGTCGACGAGGAGCGCCGCTGGTCCGAACCCCTGCGCGCCCTGCGGCTGTCGATCCTCTCCCGCCAGCACTGGATCTACCTGCTCGGCTTCGGAGCCGGCGCCGCGGCCCTGCTGGTACCCGGGCTCACGGTGCTGGGCACGGACCTCCCGCACAGCGCCCTGTTCTCCTGCGTCGTCGCCGCGTTCGCGGTCCTGCAGATGGGGGCGATGGGGATCGAGGCGTTCGACATCGAGTACGGCCGGGCGGCGGTGGGAGCCCTCGACTCGCTGCGCGCCCGGTTCCCCACCGACCAGGAACACCCGGCGCCGACTCCCGACACGGCGGTCCCGAGCCCGCCCCGGATCCAGGTCCGCGACCTGACGTTCACCTACCCCGGAGGCGAGGAGAAGGTCTTCGACGGCCTCGACCTCGACATCCGCCCCGGTGAGGTCCTCGCCGTCGTCGGGCGCAACGGCGCCGGCAAGACCACCCTGATCACGATGCTCGGCGGGCTGATCGAGCCGGATGCGGGAGTGGTGTCCGTGGGGGGCACCCCCCTCCCCGCTCTGGACCCCACCCACTGGCGCCGGCGGATCGCCGTCGTGTTCCAGAGCGCCAACCGCTACCCGCTGACCCTCGCCGACAACATCGCCCTCGGCGCGCCCGAGCACCGCGACGACCGGGCCGGGATCACGCGGGTGGCCGCCGCGACCGGCGTGGACGCCATCGCGCGTGCGCTGCCCCTCGGCCTGGACACCCCGATGTCCCGGGACCTCACGGACGGCCGGGACCTGTCCGGCGGCCAGTGGCAGAAGGTCGCCCTCGCCAGGGCGATGTTCGCCGTCCACCACGGCCGGGACCTGCTCATGCTCGACGAACCGACCGCCCACCTCGACGTGCGCACCGAGATCGACTTCCACCGCCAGGTCAGGGACCTCGCGCGGGGGGTCAGCGTGCTGATCGTCTCGCACCGGATGTCCACGGTGCGGCACGCCGACCGCATCGTGCTGTTGCGGGACGGGCGGGTCGCCGAGGAGGGCAGCCACGACGAACTGCTGGCGCTCGGCGGCGAGTACCACGACTTCCACCGCCTCCAGACCGCACGGTTCGCCGAGAACCCCCCATCGACCGCCGGCAACGACGCGGAGGGGGTCGGCACATGACGACGCGGTGGGCCGTCTGGCGGCATCTCGTCACGCTCCACTGGCGGGCGCACCGCCGCGTCGTGCTCCTCATCGCCCTCCTCGCGCCGTTGGAAGCCGCCAGCTTCGCGCTGGTCTCGGTCGCCCAACGGCACCTGGCCGACTCGGCCACGAACGGGGTGCTCGCCGGGGTGCTCGCCGCGGCGCTGCTCGGCGGCCTGGGAAACCTGGTCATCAGCGGGGTGCTGCGCACCAAGGCGAACCTCCAGGCCGACGTCGTCGAGCGCGTCGACGCTCTCGTCAGCGCCGAGGTCCTGCGGACCGTGACGGCGGTGCCGACGATCGAACACCTCGAACGCACCGACTACCTCGATCGGCTCTCGCTGCTGCTCCGGGGGACCAGGTCACTGGCGTTCGCTCCCTGGCAACTCGTCACCTTCGCCACGGTGGCCGTCCAGGTGGGGCTGTCCTGCTGGTTGCTGTTCGGCGTCCACCCGGCGCTGGTCCTCCTGGTGCTTTTCGCCGTGCCGCCCGTCTGGGCGGTCCACCGCGCGCAGCGCCCGGTCCGGGCGGCCGCGACCGCCACGGCGGAACTGCGCAGGCACGACGCCCGGCTGCACGGCATGGCGACCAGCCACCACAGCGCGCGGGAACTCCGGCTCGCGGGAGCCGTCGACGTCGTCGCCGCGAGTGCCGACCGAGCGTGGGACGCGGCGTTGGACACCGCGTACCGGGCCAGGTCGCGGGGTCTCGGGTGGAAACTCGGTGGCTGGGCGATCCACACCCTGGGGTACCTCGCCGCGTTGGGCCTCGTCGCCTGGCTGGTCGTGGGCGGCCACGCCACCCTCGGGGACCTCATCCTCTTCATCACCCTCGCTGGCCAGCTCCGGGCGCAGCTCGCCCAGGCCGCGGACCAGTTCGACGGTTTCGCCGAGGCGCTGCACTGCGGCGAGCAGTACCTGTGGCTGCGCCGGTACTCCGCCGAGCACGAAGCCACCGGGACCGTCGAGCTCCCGTCGTCCCCGTCGGGGGGAATCCGGCTGCGGGACGTCGGCTTCACCTATCCGGGCACCGAGGAGCCGGTGCTCTCCGGGGTGACGGTGGACATCCCGCAGGGGAGCACCGTCGCCGTCGTCGGGGACAACGGCGCCGGCAAGACGACCCTCGTCAAACTCCTCACCGGCATGTACCGGCCCACCACCGGGGCCATCTCCGTCGGCGGCGTCGACCTGGACGAGACCGCGCCGGCGCGCTGGCGGGACCGCGTCACGGCGGCCTTCCAGGACGGCGCCGAGTTCGCCCTCCCCGCGGGTCGGGCGATCGGGGTCGGCCGCGTCGAGCACCTCGACGACCGGGAGGCCGTCGAGCGGGCCGTCGACAGGGCGGGGGCGGGCGAGCTGGTCCTGACCCTGCCGCGCGGGCTCGACACCCAGCTCGGCGCCGTGTACGACGGCCTCGAACTGTCCGGTGGGCAGTGGCAGCAGCTCGCCCTCGCCCGCGCGATGATGCGCCCGGACGCCGCGCTCACCTTCCTCGACGAACCGACGGCCGCCCTGGACCCGCGGATCGAGCACCAGCTGTACGAGCGGATGGCGCGGCACGTCGGCGTTGCCGGCGGGGCCGGCACCACCATCCTCATCACCCACCGGTTCTCCACGACGCGCATGGCCGACCACATCCTCGTCCTGGCCGGCGGCCGCGTCGTCGAGCAGGGACGACACCGGGATCTGATGGCTCGGGACGGCGTCTACGCCACGCTCTACCGCGCCCAGCTGGGCGCGTACGGAGTGACCCACGAGTAGGCGTGCCCCGCCCCGGGCCCCGCCCCGGCACCGGGCGCCGCGTACCAGCGGAACCGGTCGCGGGCGGGCGGCCGCCTCGACCCGTCGGCCCACCCGCACCCGGGCGGCGGATCGGACAGCCGCTTCGGGGGCGCCGGGGGCGCCGGCCGCGGTGCGCCCGCGATGGAGGGCGACCCGCCGCCGTACCGCTTGACACGCCGGGACGGGCGCCGCTACCAATGGGCTCGGGTCGCGGTGACCGACACGACGGACAGCACGGGGGCATCCGTGGAGAGTGCGACACCCGTTCCCGGTCAGCCCGTGCCAGCGACGGGTCCACGAAGGGCCGACCCGCGCGACGCGTTCCCCCTCACGTCCGGCCAGGCCTCGGCGTGGACGAACATGGAAGGCCTGGAACCCGTCCACCTCGCCCGGTCCCGGTGGTGGGCCGTCCCGACCGCGCTGACCGACGAGCTCGTCGAGACGACCGTCCGGTTCGTCCTGTCCCGGCACGAGGCACTGCGAACGCGCCTCGTCGGCGACACCGAGCGGGGGGTGCGGCAGGTGGTCGACCCGGTGGACGAGGACGTCGTGCGCGCACGGCCCGACCTCGTGCTCGACGAGAGCGCCCCCCAGGGCTTCCAGTCCGGACTCGACCAGCTGGCCCACCAGCCCTTCGACCTCCACGAGGAGTGGCCGGTCCGGTGGTTCCTCGGCCGCCGGTCCTCCGGCGACCACGTGCTCGTCGCCGTGGTGCACCATTTCGTGGCCGGGTTCCAGGGGTGCGCCGTCCTCGACCACGAGATCCCCGTCGTCCTCGACAACCTGGCCAGCGGGCGGGCGCCCTCGGCGGGGCTACCCGAGGCGAGGGGGCCACGTCAGTGGTGGGCGGAGGAGGACAGCCCCCGGGGTCGGCGGCTCGACGCCAGGGCACGCGAACACGTGCGGCGGGTACTGCGCGACCTGCCCAGCACGCCCTTCCCCGTGGCCGCCAACCTCCGAGGCGCCAGCGACCCGCGAGCGGCCCGCCGCGTCGGCGTCACCCTGACCTCGCCCGCCGTCGACGGCTGCCTCTCCTGGCTGTCCCAGGAGTGGGGCGTCCCCCACTCCGCCGTCCTCCTGGCGGCCGTCTCCCGCGCCCTCGCCCACGACCTGGTCGACGAGTCGGCGCTCGCCTGGCAGGTGTTCGGTGACCGCGCGGGACCGCTCACCGGGTCATCCTCCGTCTGCTACGAACCCGTGACGACGCTGCTGCCCGCCTCCGGGCTCGCACCGGACGGTGACCTGCTCGCGGCGTCCTCGGAGCTGTACCGGAGGCTCCTCGTGTCCCTGCGCGCGCGGGCGTTCGGCGACCGCATGATCGACGAGGAGGCCCACCACGTCTCGCGGACCCGGGGTGTCCGGGTGGAGACACCGTTCTGGTTCAACTTCGTGGACAGCCGTGGTCGCCGGGCCGTCGCACCCCAGGACCTCACCGATCCCGCCGACGAGCTCCGACGCGGCACCGGGTTCGACGAGTACGAGGGGGACCGCACCCCGGGAGACGACTTCCTGCTCTACGTGTGGCGCGAGCCCGGGCAGCTGCGCATCGGCGTCTACGCCCACGAACGGTACGCCGACGTCGCCGCCCTCCGCGCCGTGCTCGCCCGCTGCGCCGCGCTCCTGCACCGCGCCGCCGTCCCGTCCGCGACGGCGGCGAGCGGCGGACCGGACCGGCGGCGGACCGCCTCGCCCCGCTGGACCCGGCTGGACGGTGGTCGCTGGACCGCCCCGGACGTGGTGCGTGCCGTGCTGGCCTCGCTGGTGGGAGTCGAGTCCGTGGACGTCCGCCTCGTGGCGGGGGACCGAGGTACGCGCCTCCACGCCCACCTCACGACGTCCACCGCCCACTCCGTCGACGCGGTGCGCACGGCCGCCCTGGGCATGCTGGACGTGCCCGGGTTCGCCGTGCCCGACGAGATCACCCTCAGCCGGGGCCGAGCGGCGCCGAGGGAGGACGGCCCGGAGAGGGCACCCGCCCTGCGTGACCTGGTCGAGATCGTCGGTCGTCTGTGCGGACTGCCGGCGGTCGATCCGCGCCTGAGCTACCTGGCGGCGGGCGGCGCTGCCCGCCACCTCCCGTCGATCCTGCGCGGGCTCGGAGCACGAGGTTGGGACGGCTTGTCCTGGCAGGACCTCTGCTCGCACCGGTCGTTGGAGTCCCTCGCCATCGCCTTGCGGCGGAAATGAGTCCCGGCGGACGCTGGGGCACCATCCCCTGCCCGCCGCGCGCCGTGCCGCCACCGGCGAGGTACCGCACCGTCGGATCGGCCGCGGTAGCCCGCCGAGCGGCACCGCGGCGGAGGTCACGCCTCCCCCGCCTCCCCGTCCGCGACGGGCAGCGACTCGTGGATCAGCCTCGCCCGGGTCGCGGCGACCACCGCGCCCCCGTCGACGACGACCTCGGCGGGAACCGGCCGGCTGAGGAACGCCAGGAGGCTCGCCGAGAGCCCGTAGGCCCCGACGTTGGGGATGGACAGCAGGCCACCCACGCCCACCTCGGGAACGGCCACTCCGCGCCCGAGGACGTCGGCCGGGGTGCACAACGGCCCGACCAGCGAGGCGGTGGTGGTGGGCGCGCCGGCGGGTTCGGGGGTGATGCCCGCCCGGGCCAACCGACCGAGCCCCGACATGCCCCCGAGGTGGTTGATCCCAGCGTCCACCACCACGAACACCTGGCCCCTGCTGGTCTTGACGTCCCGCACCGTGACGGCCAGCAGACCGCTGTCACCGACCAGGTAACGGCCCGACTCGAAGGCGACCTCGACCCGGCCGGCGCGCCACCCCGGGAACCGTGCGTCGAGGTCCTCCTCCAGCGCCTGGCGGAGGGCCGGGTAGGTCGGACGCGCGCCCGGCCCGCCGTACGGCGCGGCGAACCCGCCACCGAGATCCACCACTCCCATCGGGAACCCGAGGTCATCGCGCAGCCGCGCGGCGAGGGCGATGCTGGACCGGAACGCCGCGATCAGGCTGGCCTCGTCCCTGGCGTTGCTCAGGGGGTAGAGGTGGACCCCGACGAGGCGGGCACCCGGCACGGCGAGGAACTCCCCGGGGGCGGCCCGGACCCGCGCCTCGTCCACGCCGAACTGCGATGCCGCTCCCGTCATCCGCAGGCCCGTCGTACCGGCGGCGGTTCCGTTGACGCGCAACAGGACGAACGCCTCGGTGCCGAGGGCCCGCGCGGCGCTTCCGAGGCGGTGCAGCTCGGCGGCCGACTCCGCGGAGAAGCGACGTACCCCGGCCGACAGCGCGTGGTGGATCTCGTCGTCGGTCTTGCCCGGGCCGGTGTACAGGCAGTCGGCAGGGGAGAACCCGCGGTCCAAGGCGGTGTCCAGCTCGCCACGGGAACTGGTCTCGGCGCGGCAGCCGGCGGCGGCCAGGGCGGCGGCCAGGGCGGGATGCGGATTCGCTTTCAACGAGTAGTAGAGGACGGAGGGCTCCGGGAGCACCGACCGCAGATCAGCGTGGGCGCGGCGGACGGAGTCGAGGCGGTACACGTAGAGCGGACTGCCGTACCTCCGGACGAGGGAGTCGAGTTCGGCCGGGCCGGCCTGGTCAGGTGCGGCGGAACGTGCGCGCATGGATCCGAGCCCTCCTGCCGGGAACCGGCGGGCGGAGGCCCCGCCGACGAGGCCGTTGGCGGGTCCCAGCATGGCAGAATGCGTGATCATGTCGAGACTCGCTTCCGGGAGCCCCGGGGCGGGAAGGGACGCGGAATCCGATGTCGTCACCCACGGATTGGTCGGCACTGACCACACTGCCCGCGAAGGTGGCGGCCTATGCGGACGAGATCTACTTCCGTGAGACCTGGGACGAGTTGTCCGAGCTCGTCGACCGGGTTCCGGACCTCCTCAACGGCGCCGTGACCGTGCTCTTCAAGCCAGATGCGGTGGTCGGCCGCCGGATCGCGACGTGCCTCGACTTCCTCGCCGAACACGGGTTCCGCCCGGTCGCGGCGAGAACCCTCGACTTCACCAGGCACATGACCCGGGAGATCTGGCGTTTCCAGGGCAACGCGGCCACCCTGGACAGGTTCCGGGTGATCGACGCGTTGATGAGCGCCACCCCCTGCCTGCTCGTCGTGTTCCGCAACGGCGGTTCCTCCTCGAACCCCCCGGCGACCGTGCGGCTGCGCAACCTGAAGGGCAACGGCTACCGGGGCAAGAAGCAGCCCAACGGTCTGCGCCGCGTCGCGTCCAGCCCGCTCCCGATGTTGAGCCTGATCCACTCGCCCGACGAGCCGATCGACATGATCCGCGAGCTCGGGATCGTCCTCGACGTGGACGCCCGACGGGAGCTCCTCACCAGCGTCGCCGCGACCTGGGACGGCGATGCCACGGAGGTGGTGCGGGCCCTGGCCGACGGGCTCCACGCCGCCCACCCCGCCGTCACCCTCGATCCGGACGCGGCCAGGGAGGCCGTGCTCGGTGCGCTGCGGGACAGCGCGGAGGACGACCTGACGCGGTCGGCCCAACTCGTCAAGGCCCTGGAGACCGGCGCCGACCCGGACCTGACCTGGCCCGAGCTGGTGGGTGCCCTGAACGATCTCCCGGTCCCGGTCCCGAGGTGGGATCTGATCATGGTGGCCTCGATGGTGTTGCGGATGAACCTCCCCGGCGTCGCTCCCCACATCCCTTCCGACGGGTCCTCCGAATGGGTCAGGCGGTGACACCTGAGGACGGACCAACGGCGACGGTGCCAGGTCGGTCGCGGCATCGGATCGCGACCGACCGCCGACCCCCGGCCGTTCCCTCCTGACCTGGTGGCACGGCGGCCCGCCCGGGCCCGCCGTCGTGGTGGTGGCCGCGCGCCCGTTCCGCCATTACGACCAGAGTGAATTCCCCCGCTTCGCGGAACGGAACGCGGTTCGATATCGCCCGAAATCAGGGTTTTGGTAGGAGTTTCCGGAGTGGGTTGCGCCAGGTGGCGCCGGTAAGCACGCGCCACCGTTCCACAAGGCGAAACGTACTGGTCCCGGTGCCTGTCCACCCGAAGTGCGCCCATTGGTGGAAGTCGAATAGGTAAAACCACTGACATGGGTTGTTCGGGTAGCTACTCGGTGTTAGCGTTGATCGCACGTGCTTGATCGTTCCGCGGCACTGGACCCAACACCCACACTCTAGGGGATTCCGCATGAAGGTGATGGATGGGCGTTCAGCGCCGGGACGGCGGAGCTGGAACCTGAGAATCGGCTTGACGTCTCGGTGCAATATTCGCTGCAAGTACTGCCTCCCCGCTGGGCCGCAGGGAGTCATCACCCAGGCGAATCTGCAGGAGCTCATCGAAGTGCAGCGGGCCGCCCACGAGGTCGGAATCCGGCGGGTGCATTACACGGGCGGTGAGCCCACCGTCCGGCGTGACTTCGTCGATATCCTCCGCTCCGCCAAGGAGATCGGGTTCACCCAGCAGATCGTGACGACCAACGGCTACCGGCTGCACCGGTTCATCGACGAGGCCGTCGACGCGGGGCTCACCCGGGTGATCGTCAGCCTCGACACGCTGGAGGAACAGCAGAACGCGTTCCTCACCCGGGCGCAGTTCTTCAACGACACGGTCAAGAGCATCGAGGAGTCCGTCCGGAAGTTGCCCACCCTCACCAAGATCAGTTGTGTCACGATGCGCTCCACCCTCAAGGAACTGCCGAAGTTCGTCGATTTCGCGCACGACCTGAACAATCAGGGTCACGAGGGAAAGCTGGCCATCAAGCTGAACCAGTTCTTCCCCAGCAACCCGGCGCAGCTGTCCGACGAGGGTGAGGACTTCTGGCGGAACGAGTTCGTCGACGAGGAGCAGATCCTCGCGACGCTCAGGGACATCGGTGAACTGAAGCCGATCCCCAGATCATCCATCGAGGGTGACAACCCCAGCTACAACTACTACGAGATCGGCGACTCCGGTGTTCGCGTCGCGGTGCTGGCGATGTTCACCTGGGACTACCCGTGCGGCGGCTGCAAGAAACTGCGCATCAGTCCCCAGGGGCTCGCCACGATCTGCATCAGCCAGAAGAACCCCCCGGTGCTCTGGGGCATGAGCTACGAGGAGAAGCTGGCGACGATCCGCCAGCTCACCGACTACCGGGACGGTCCGCGGTTCGACGTGGACTTCCCCGACCGCCGGCACTACCGACCCCAGCTCGGTGAACTGCGGTTCGACAAGGTCGTGGGCCCCCAGAAACAGATCGTCCACTTCCGCGAGATCCTCACCAGGGACCAGCTCGAAGCCCAACGGGCGAGTGAGGCCGAGGCAGGCGATTGATGGACCGCGTCTGCTTTGGCACGAGCACCTTCGTGGCAGGGCGGCTGTCGCCCGGGAAGGACTCTGAGCCTGGGGTGACGGCTCTCGTCCGGGCCCTCTCCGACGGTCTGGACTGGGTGCACACCAATCCCGCGCTGGGCACCCAGTGGGCGGTCCGCACCGCGTGGGAACGCGCGGACCGCCCACCACTGAGGCACGCGGTCAAGGTCGAGAGCCCGATCGCCCCGGGGCCGGCGCCGCGATCAGCCGCGCGCCGGAGCGTCGAGCGATCGCTCCACGCCCTGGAGGTGTCGCGGGTCCACGCCGCCGTCCTCGAGATCGACCTCAAGGGCACCGAGGACCTGGGGGCGCTGTCCGACCCGGCGCGGGTGCGCGCGTTCTACGCCCAGGCGTCGGAGGAGGTGCTGGCGACGGGCGACGTGGCGGAGGCCTTCGCCTACTGCCACTCGCCCCAGCACCTGGCGGCCGCGTTGGCGGTCGAGTCCGTGACGGGAGTGGCCGCGCAGTTCTCGCCGGCCGAAACCTGGCCACGGCGGTTCTTCCCCGAACTCAGGAGCCGCCGCCTGCCGTTCCTGGGCATGGCACCGCTGTGGCGCGGGCGACTGACCGCGCGCGCCGGCCCAGGCGGTCCACCCGCGACGACTCCACTGGCCTGGGTGCTCAACCACACCGACGTCAGCAGGGCCGTGGTCACCGTGTCGTCCGTCGACCACTGGGAAGGGGTGCTCGCGGCGACCCGGGAACGCTATGACCCAGCCCGGGAACGGGGCCACTTCGAGGCCTGGGGGCTGGACTGGCCACCCGATCCCCTCACCGGCGGTGCCGCCGCGGCGGACGCCCCGGTAGAGGGAGGGGCGCGGCGGTGACCGCGGTCCTGGGCCTGAACTTCGGCACCCACGACTCGGCGGCCAGTCTCGTCGTCGACGGGCGGGTGCTCGCCGCGGCCGAGGAGGAGCGGTTCACCAGGGTCAAGCAGACCAAGGTCTTCCCCGAACGCGCGGTGGAGTTCTGCCTGGAAGCCGCGGGGCTGCGCCTGGCGGACCTCACCCGGGTCGCCTACTTCGTCGACCCCCGGCTCCAACTCCTGCTGCCCGTGACGAACGCGCGGCACACGTTCCCGCTCTCGCTGGGCAGCCTGCGGTCGGACCTGGCCAAGTTCGACAAGCGGCGCACCACCCTCCGCCAGGCGCGGCGCCGGGTGCGCCCGGTGCCGGTGACGCCGGTGCGCCACCACGTCGCCCACGCCGCGAGCGCCTTCCTGGTGTCCTCGTTCGAGGAGGCCACGGTCATCACCCTGGACGGTCGAGGGGAGTACGAGACCGCCTGCGTCTACGCGGCCGGCCGCCGTCTCGACCGCAGGCACGCCGTGACCTACCCCCATTCGATCGGCTACTTCTACAGCATGCTGACCCGTTTCCTCGGGTTCCGGCCGCAACGGGACGAGTACAAGGTGATGGGGCTGGCGGCGCACGGCGGCCCCGACCTGGTGCCGGCGATGCGCCGGCTCGTCAGCATGGACACCGCCACGGGACGTCTGCGGCTCGACCTGGACTACTTCGACCACCACCGCCGTCCCAGCCACCGCCGGGGACTGTTCGGCAGTCGGATGGTCGACGCGTTCGGGCCCCCGCGAACGGCTGACCAGGCCCTGACCGACCGTCACCGCGCCATCGCCCACGCCACCCAGCGGGTGCTCGAGGAGGTCGTGCTCGGCTACGCCACCCACGCCCGGCGGATCACCCGGAGCCGGAAGCTCTGCCTGGCCGGCGGCGTGGCGCTCAACGCGCTGGCGAACCAGCGGATCATCGAGTCGGACCTGTTCGACGAGGTGTTCATCCAACCCGCCGCCAACGACGCCGGCACCAGCCTCGGTGGCGCGCTCCACCTGTCCGACCGGGTTCGGCCGACCGGGGGAAACCACAGCACGCTGCTCGGCCCCCGGTTCTCCGACGACGACATCGGCCAGGCCCTGGCGCGCGCCCGGGCGGCCGGCGAGCTGCCCGAGACGCGCTTCGCGGTCGCCGCCGTCCCCGACAGGTACCGCGCCGCCGCGGAGCTGCTGCGCGACGACCACGTCCTCGGCTGGTTCCAGGACAGGATGGAGTTCGGTCCCCGGGCACTGGGCTCCCGATCGATCATCGCCTCCCCCGCCGAGGCCGGCATGACCGCGCGGATCAACGCGCTCATCAAGCAGCGGGAGGAGTTCCGCCCCCTCGCGCCCGTGGTACGCGCCGAGGACGCCGCCGACTACTTCGAACTGCACCCCGCGGGGACCCGCGTGTACCCCTACATGCTCGCCACCGCCCGAGTACGCCCCGGCCTGGCGAACCGCATCCCCTCGGCCGTGCACGTGGACGGGACGGCCCGGCTGCAGATCGCCGACGCCCGGGACTACCCGCACTTCCACCAGCTGCTCACCGAGTTCCACGACCTGACCGGCACCCCCGTGCTCATCAACACCTCGTTCAACGGCCCGGACGAACCCATCGTCCGGACCCCCGGCGACGCCATCCGCAGCTTCGTCCGGCTGGGCCTCGACGCCCTGGTCATGGGCTCCTGGCTGGTGACGAGGAACGACCCCGGTGCGCGGTGACCGCGCGACGGCGGTGGTGGCGGTCATCGTCCCGCTCTCCACGAGCGACGGGACGCGGGAGCGCCTCAACGCCCGAGCCCGGGAGGTCGGGCTGCGGGAGGTCGACGCGGTCGCGGTCCGACTGAACCGGGTGGCCATCGAGATCCTGCTCCGAGAGCAGCTCACCACGACCACGGCCCGGGAGTCCGTCATCCCCCGGTTGCTCGCCCGGCGGGTCCTCCTGGTGTGGCTGCGTCCCACGGCGGGCGCCGACCACCAGCGGGCGTGGGAGGTGTTGGCGGCCGAACCCGGCGCCGTGGCCGCCGCCCTGGTCCCCGACGAGGTCAGGACGTGGGTCACCCGTGCACTGGAAGGTGGAGGAACATGAGCTCGGAACGACAACGCGCCCTCGTGGACGTGCGCGTCCTCGCCCTCCGGGACGAGGACGTGCTGCTGATCCAACTCACCGGCGGCAGCTTCACCGGGCACTGGAACCTGCCCGGCGGACACGTGCTGCCGGGCGAGAACGTGGTCAGCGCGGCCGTCCGGGAGCTGCGGGAGGAGGTGGGGCTGCGGACCAGTCCGACCGACCTCGTCTTCAGCAGCGTCACCCACCACCGGCCACCGACCCGGTCGGAGAAGGTGACCTTCACCTTCCTCACCCGGCGGTTCGACGGGCAGGCGTACGCGGCCGAACCGGACAGGGCCGCCCTCGTGCGGTGGGTTCCCCGCGCCGACCCCCCGCAGCCGCTGATGCCGCAGGCGGAAGCGTCCCTGCGGCTCTTCCTCGACCAGGGACGTTTCGACACCACCGGCCTGGACGGCCCGGTCTGACGATCAGCGACCCGGCCCGCGCACGCCGAGGTACGCCCGCGCGACCACCCTCGCGAGCGCCGCGAAGAAGACGTCGTCGTCCCCGCCGTCGGAGTCCCGCCGCTCCTCGACGACCTCGCCGGGGCCGATCACCCGCGTCCCCGGGACGGCGGCCACCTCGGCCGCCAGCCCCGAGCGGGACCGCCGGGCCCCCTCCCGCTCGCCGTCCCAGCCCGTCGCGGTCGGCGACGGGCACAGCGCGACCACGCAGGGCGAACCGGTGCGGGACCGCAGCGCCGCCACGGCCCGCGCCAGCCCGGACACGCGTCGACGGGACGGACCGATCCCGTCGGGCGCCGCCAGACGCGGTGGGGGGCCGTCGACCCGGCGGTCCGGCCGGCGCGCGAAGACGGTGAGCAGCGGCGTGCCACGCAGCGGGTCCTCCTGCGGATCGACGAGGACGTCGAATCCACGACTCCGCAACGACGCGGCGACGACGGAGGCGTCCCCGTCGTGAACCTCCATGACCACCTGCCGGATGCGGCCCCAGTGCCGGTCCTCGATCCCGCCGAGGACCGGGACCTCGGAACCCTCCGTGTCGACCTTCAGCAGATCGACCCGATCGACACCCGTCTCGTCGAGCACGGCGGACAGGGACGTGGTGGGGACGTCGTGGACGCTGGACACCAAGCGGTCCCGCGACAGCCGGTCGACGATCGGACCGATGTCGACCGAGCTGGACCCCACCCGCGCGCGGACGGCGTTCTCGACGACCGTGCGGATGGTCCGCGCGTCGCGCCGCGCGTCCGCGTCGAAGCCGGAGAAGACCGTCGAGTTGCGGTAGAAGGTGAAGGGCAGGACCTGGTCCCTGTCGGAGATCCCATGGTTGAAGACCTGGCTGCCGGGGCAGTGCCGCGCGCAGTTCTCCCGCAACGCGGCGAAGGCCGGCGCGGCGGGCTCGAACGCGTACACCCGGACGTCGGGACAGCACTGGTGCGCGAACAGGGTGAACATGCCGATGTTGGCGCCGACGTCGAAGACGGTGTCGCCCGGGCGCAGGGTGACGCCGTGCCGGAGGTAGGCGTTGCGGACGAAGATCTCGTCGTAGAGGTACTCGGTCTCGTAGTCGTGCAGGTGCAGGATCTCGCCGACCCCGGGCAGGGAGAACCGCCTCCCGGGCGCCTCCTCCTCACCGGCCCTCCCGTCCTCCTCACCGCCCGGGCCGACGAGCAGGACACCGCTGTCACCGCGACGGGAGTCGAGGGGACCGCCGGGGGCGGTCAGCTCGGACACCGTCCCGGGCTCGGGGTGGACCACGACCCGCACCGCGACGCCGGCCGCCGCCAGCTCCGCTTCGAGTCGCGCGGCGAGCGGAGCGGCGGGGAACGTGGACGCCACGGCAAGCGTCGGCACCCGCGCCCGGTCGGGGTCCACGGTGGTGCCGCGCCGGGTGGCGAGTCCGGAGCGGAGCGGGCGCAGCCGGGCACCGGTGACCTCGATGACCCGCCGCCCGTCGGGGCCCAGCAGGACGGCGTCGCCGACGACCACGTCACCGCCGTCACCGCCGCCCCGCACCCGCGCGTACACCTGGTCGCCGTCCGCCGGCGCACCGTGGAACGACACCCGATCACAGCCGACCCACACGAAGGCCCCGCCGTCCAGGCCAGCCGACGCCACGACCTGGATCGCGGCGTCGAGGAACATCGGACCGGCCCACCAGGAAGGCACCTCGGCGGCGCCGTGGCAAGCACCGACCGCCGCGACCGCCTCGCCGCCCCGCCGCCACAGGTGCCTGACCAGCTGGAAGGCCGGCCCGTAGTCGTTGCCGGCCGCGCGGAGGCCCGAGTAGAACCCGTCGCCGGCCGTGCCACCCCCCATGCCCCGCAGGCAGCTCGGACGGCCGGCGACGTCGAGCGGACGCGTTGTCCCGCCTCGTGCCGCGCACCGGACAGTGGCGTGGGTCCAACGCCTCCCGCTCCCACTCGTCACCGACGCGGTGTGACCGCCGTCCTGGTCGGACGTCAGCGCGGTCCGGAGGCGCCGGGCACCGACCCGGGGGAGGGGGCACACCCGCTCGAAGCGGACGTCGACCAGCGCCGACGGCCGATCACCCGTCGCGGCGGCCACGGCGGCCGAGGCCATCTCGACGACGGCCGCGCCAGGCAGGACCACCGCCCCGCCCACCCGGTGGTCGGCGAGGAACGGGAACGCGTCGGCGGAGAGGTCGACCGTCCACGCGCCGCACTCGGCGGAAGCCTCGACGCGGCTCGGGTGCCCCAGCAGCGGCCCACCCGGCGTCATCGGGGCGACACCGCCCCCGCCGGGCACGGCGTCACTCGATCCATGGAACGCCTTCCTCGTCGGAGAGCACCGCACCGGCGGTGTCCGGTCGCCGGATCATCGAGAGCAGGTCGGCGACGGTCGGAGGATCGTCGAGCAGCGGGTCGACGGGGAGCTCGACGCCGAACTCGTCGTAGACCCGCGCCACGAGTTGCACGAACTCCAGCGACCCCCCACCCAGCGCGCGGAAGTTCCCGTCGATCCCGTCCGGTGGCAACTGGAGGATCTCCGTCCAGATCCGGACCACGGCGCGCTCGTCGTCCGGCACGGTGTCGGCGGGAACGGTGTCGGCCCACAGCTCGGCACCGAGGGCCTCGCGGATCCCGTCGGCCGTCGTCAACCCTGGTGGCATGTCCCCGGGGTCGTCCCAGAACCACGGGAGGCCCACCGGTGGTCTGGCCTCCGGTGCGGGCTTCGGTCCGGGCGGGGCGAGCGGGGCTCCGGTCGGCGGCGCACCGTCCGGGTCGAACCGGACGTGGGCGGCGGCCGACGCCCCGAGGACGTAGCCGGAGCAACCGGTGTCCGGGTGCGGAACGGCGACCTCGGACAGGAACCGCCGCGCCGGCAGGTTCCGGGGGGTGTCCGCGAAGCTGAGACGCACCTCGTCGAGGCCACGGGCGAGCGCCACCTCACCGAGGTGCGCGAGCATGCGGTGTTCGACCCCGCGCCCCAGCGCCCGGCAGCTGAGCAGGAAACCGGTGACCGAAAGGACCGTGCCCTCGGTCGAGAACAGCATCAGACCCACCGTGCCGTAGCCGCCGAACCGGTCACGGACGTCGACGACCCGACCGCCGGTCGGGCACGCGGTCAGCTCGGCCGCGCCCCACCGCCGCCCGCTGAGGGTGAACTGGGTGGTGCGGCGGGTCAACTCGAGTATGCGGGGGAGGTCAGCCGGCCCTGGCGGTCGGATCGTCACCTCGAGGCCCAGGCGGTCGAGGAAGTCGGCCAGGGACGTGGCCGAGCGGTCCCGCAGCTCCCGGCGCCGGTCGTCCTGCCGGTACCACTCGGTCCGGCGGCTCCCCTCGGCCGTGGGCCGACCGATGTCCAACGGCCAGCAGTGCCGCAGCGTCCGCAGCGCCCCCTCGGCCTCCGGTGGGAGGCCGACGGTGCGGACCTCCGGGTGGCGCGCGCGGACCTCGGCGCACTCCACCCGGCTGTCGTCGACGAACACGACCGTGTCCAGCCCCAGACCGAGGTCCGCCGCCAGCTCGGCGACCGTCACCGACTTCGGTGACCAGTCGGCTCGGACGCGCACGAAGTCGTCCCGCCGGAGCACCATCCCCGGGACGGTGGTGAACGCGCGTTCGACGTCGCGCCGGTCGTTCTTGCTGCACAGGCACAGCAAGCGGCCGGCCCGCCGTTGCTCGACCAGGAACCGGTGCACTTCCCGCCGAGCGGGTCCGACCTCCACACCGGACACGCCGTCCTCGCCCAGGACGCCGTCCCACAGCGTGCCGTCGCCATCCACGACCAGCACCTTCGGCTCCACCACGCGGCCGAGGTACCACCGCCGCACCAGCGTCGTCCCCAGGGCGGCGAAGAACTCCGGCGTGTAGGGGATGTGCCCCAACTCGTCGGTGAGACCGTCGTCCACCCGGGACACCCGGTACCGGTCGAGGACCTCGTCCCGCCCGACGTGGGTGACGTTCTCCGCTCGAGGACAGCGTCGGAACAGCACCTCCTCGGCCACGGTCAACGACCGCGCCCGCGCCGGATCGGCCAGGGCCGGGGGCGACGGTGGGCAGCTGACGACGAGGAACGCGCTGTCCGGCGCGTGGCGGGCGGCCGCGTCGACCGCCGCGCCCAACTCCTCGGCGACAACCCCGGCCGCCTCGTCGTCGCCGGCGGGGAGGAAGTCCTCCCACCGGACCAGGACCGCCACCACCTCCGGGCACCTCCCGGAGCGCACCAGCTGGAGTTCCTGGAACACCTGGCCGTAGGCACCCCACGCCAGCTCGACATCGACCCCGAGCCGCCGGCCCCAGAACTCCAGCGCCGTGCGCACCGGGGTGGCCGTGAACGACGAGACCACCAGCATCCGCAGCGCGTCGTCCCCGGCCGCGCCACCACCGGGCACCGGTTCAGCCATCGCCGGGCCTTCCCGACGCGGCCACCGTGAACCGCCAGGTGGGGCCCCAGTCGCTCCAACAACCCCAGTGGTTGCGCGACCGGACCCGCCAGTAGTAGGTGACGCCGCGGCGCAGGAAGCTGCGGGCCACCTTCCACCGGGATTCCGCCGCGAAGACCAGGCGGTCGAAGTTCGGCGAGACCGGCAGGAGGAAGTCCGGCCGAGTGCTGACCACGACGTGGTGGTCGGCGACCTCGTCCGGCACCGCGTTCACCCAGGTGAGCTCGGTCAACTCCGGCAGTGCCACGACGGCACCGTCCGGCGGCCAGCTCGCCTCGACCGGCGCGGCCGGCGGCGCCGACTCCGTGCTCTCGTTCCACCCGTGCGAGACGCGCAACCGCATCCCCCCGCGCTGCCCGCCCACCCCGTCCGTCCGGACCGCGACCTCGTTGCGGCCGACCGACAACGCCGGCAGCGCCGTCTGGCTCATCTGGAGATCCGACTCGAGCCGCACCGACTGGAGACCGACGGCGTCCGGCCGTTCCAACGTTCCGAAGGTGAAACGCACGTAGTAGGAGTAGATCGCCGGCGAGGTCAGCGGATCCAACACCGGGCTGACGTCCGCCGCGACGTCGAGGACACCTGGCCCCTCGCCCACCCAGACACGTTCCCAGGAGGCGCCGACGCAGACGGCCACCTCGCAGTACCCCTCGGTGCCCAGGACGAACCGGCCCAGCACCCTGCCACCGACGATCGGGTAGGGGCTCTCCACCTTCCACGTCACCGACGCGGGTTGACCGGCCAGGACGGCGCACAGCCCCTGGAACCGCGCGCCCGGGGACGACATCGCGGTGTTGACCTCCTGCACGATGCCGTCCCGGTACACCCGGTCGCGCAACGGGGGCGAGTACCGCAACAGGCCGTTGGCCAACCGGTAGGGCACCCCCGGGGCCCGACGCGGGTTCCTGCCGTACCGGTACCTGCCCTCGTGCCGCCAGCGGTAGACCAGTTCCTCACCCGGCCGCAGGCGCAGGTCCATCCGGTGCGTCCACTGCTCCACCGGGACCTGGTACGGGGGGAAGTGCTCCCGGTAGAGCAGGATGAACGCGCCCTTGCAGTCCCGCGCCGCGAAACCGTGGGCGTGGGTGCGCAGGACCAGCGCCGGATCCCGGTGGATGTCCTCGTAGGAGGCCACGGTCTCGTTGTCCCGGCGGAGGAAGAAGGTACGCGCCTCGGGATCGAAGTAGTGGTAGGAGCCGTCGTACTCGATCTCCGCGCCCCCGTGCTGGTCGTAGGGGCCCTCCAGGGGAGCCGCGGCGAGCAGCCGGGCTGGCAGCCCGGCCCGGCGGGCCATGATGACCAGGTTGGCCGCGGAGAGGATGCACCCGCTCGGGTAGTAGCAGTTCACGGCCTTGATCGGATCGGCGCGTTCCCGGAACGTGTTGGAACCCGGTGCCGCGTCGGGGTCGGGAACGACCTCGTCCACCCGCAGGTCGTTGTTGTGGGCCTGCACGTCGATCCGGCTGAAGAACCGGAACAGCGCGAACGCCTTCTCGCGATCACTCATGCCGGGCCGCAGGATCGAGTCGAGGAGGTCCTCGGCGGTGTGCCACTGACGTCTGCCGTTGATGACCACGCGGGGGTTGACGACGTCGGTGCCCCCGATGTTCTCCAGCCGCAGGAACCGGTCGGGCTGGAACCTCGGCGCCTCCATCATGGTTTTCTCGTTGTTCGTCGTGACGTAGGCGGCGGAGTTGAAACCGTCGAGCGTCCCACCGAGGGTGATCTCGTACTCCGCGACGGGCGTCGTGACGGTCCGGACGGCGACCTGGTCGGCGGCCGGCTCCCCGCCGTGCTGGGAGGGGGCCACGACCGGACCGGCGTCGAGCTTCCCACCAGAGGTCATCCGTCCTCCGTCCGTTGCCTCGTCCACCCGCCCGAACCGGGCCGCCGGAAGCGCGCGGTCGCGCTGGGTGGTCAGGCGACCACAGGCTACGTTCGTCGAAGGCCACGCTCCCCGTCAAGACGCGGGCGAGATCCGCGAGGGGAGGGCCGCCCGTCCCCTGCTCCCTCCGGACCAGGCCACGCCGCCCCTCCCGGCCCCGCCGGCCCGGCGGGCCGCGCTTGTCCCGACCGGGCACTCGGCCGACCGGGCACCAGCCGAGGGGGCGATCGCGCCATATCGCCGAAGGACCGTCGGGCACGGCCCTCGCCAACCGGGCACTGGTTGACAACCCGGTGCCGGACGGCGCCGGTGCTACCGTCGCGGTCGTGGACGACGACGCTCCCACGGAACTGTTGTTGATTCGCCACGCCCGCCCCCAGCGCGCGGCGGCCGACCAGGGCGTGACCGACCCCGCCCTCACCGAACTCGGGACCCGCCAGGCGGAGCTGATGGCCGAGGCGCTCGCGGAACACCCGATCTCGGTGATCTACTCCAGCCCGCTGCGGCGCGCCGTCGACACCGCCC
The DNA here is from genome assembly GCF_002895405.1 of Actinoalloteichus sp. AHMU CJ021. Lineage (NCBI taxonomy): Bacteria > Bacillati > Actinomycetota > Actinomycetes > Pseudonocardiales > Pseudonocardiaceae > Actinoalloteichus > Actinoalloteichus sp. AHMU CJ021. The sequence goes on from NZ_CP025990.1 coordinate 5,694,203, forward strand.
GGCCGCTGGCCGACCGGCTCCGACTGCCCATCACCACCAGGGACGACCTCGCCGAATTCGACTTCGGACTTGACGGTGCCCCGACCGCCGCCGGCGCCGTCGAACCCCGGTGGCGGGCGTGGGCTCGTCGCCTCGCCACCCAACGAGACGACCCGGACCTCGCCGCCTTCCGGCTCCGCGTGGCGGCGGCCATGACGGCGATCGCCAGGGAACACCCCTCGGCCTCCGTCGCCGTCGTCTGCCACACCGGCGTGATCAACGCCTACGTCGCCGCCGTCCGGGGCACCGAGGACACCTTCGTCCACCGGCTGGGGCACACCTCGGTCAGCCGCGTGCTCGTACCCCGGCTCGGAACACCCGTCGTCCGCACGGTGAACGAGGCGGACCACCTCCCTCCCCGGCGGGACCACGCCGGAGCGGGAACCGGCCCTCCCGATCAGGGCGCCGAGGACACCGGGGCGGCGGGAGCCGGGGCGAACAGCCCCTGACGGTCCCGGGCGTGGAGGCGTTCCCGCATCGTCCCCGTCCAGACCAGGCCGCGCCCACCCTTGGCCCGCGCGCTCGCCAACCAGCCCTCCGAGACGGCACCGGCCACCCCGAGTTCCTCGGCCATCGACGTGCCGAAGGTGCGGTCGGTGTGCACCAGGACCCAGCCCAGCAGGGCCCCCAGGTCGTAGCGGACCACCACCTCCGGAAGCCCCGCCAGGATGTCGGCGTGGTCGGCGCGCCACAGCCGCAGCAGGTCCGCGAACTTCAGGAGCCGGTCGTTCCCCCGCTCGACACTCGCCTCGAACCAGGACTCGCGGAACAGGTGCAGCGCGGTGAACAGGAACTGGAACCGGGGCGCCAGCGTGGGCAGTTCCACCTCACCCGCGAGGGCGCGGACCGGCACCAGGACGCCCAGGACATCGTCCATGTCCACCTGGTGGTCGCTGGCGGCCCACGTCAGGGAGTTCGCGAAGTCCACGGCGATGACGCCGCCGTCCTCGTCCACCCTGAGGTAGTGCGGCAGGTGGTCGGGGCTCAACCGGTAGGTCAGCTGGATGTCCCTGGGCAGCGGCGCGATCCGGTGTTCCCGCCAGTCGTAGAGACCGTTCACGTAGCCGGCCTCGGTCATGATCCGCGACACCACCTCCCGGTGCCTGGGGTGGATCATGAGGTCGACATCCGACATCCGCCGGCACCCGCGACCGCCGTACACGGTCGGTTCGAGAGCCGCGCCCTTGGTCACCGCCACCGGAACGCCCGCCTCCCCGAGCAAACGGCACACCGACCCGGCCACCCGTGCCAGGGTCGCGTTCCGGCGCCGGCTCGCCATCAGCGCGCCCACGAGTTCGGACCGCAGCGAGGGGTGGACGAGGTCCGCGACCTCCTCATCCCGCAACGAGTCCGCGAGGACCGGCAACAGGCGGTGGCGCATCGCCTGCTCCACGAGCTCGCCCCCGTGGACACCCCCGCGCAGCAGGCGGAGGAACATCGCGCGCCGATGCCCCTCCAAGGGGCCGGGGCACAGGAGTTCCAGCAACGCCCATTCCGGACCCAGGTCCAGCGTGGGAAACCACGGGGCACGCGCCATCGTCGTCATCTCCTCGGACGCCTGAACGGAATTCGCGGCACATCCGCCTCAGGACCGGTAGCGGGATGGTGGGGAACGCTCGCGATGAGTCGACCGGCGACCCTAAGTGATCTCGCGGTGACTGTCAATGAAGGATCCGCCGGAGGGTTGACCAGCGCACGTCGTCCCCAACCCGCCTGCCCCGCGAGTGGGGAACCCTGCGAGTAGGTGCGCTCGCCATTGGCCGAACGCACCACGAGGAACATTCCTCCTCCGACCGGCGAGCCCACCGAGCGACCCACGGAGAACGCCCGAACCAAGGCGGGCGAGATCACGAATGGGGAACTCCGCACCGGCGAACCGGACCCCCGCCCCGGATTCCCGACACCCCCACCACGGCAGGCGTCCCGTCCGACGGTGCCCTGAACCCCGAACGGACCGGGACAAGGCCACGGCGGGCACGATCCCCGCGCCCGCTCCGGCGTCGAGCCCGCTGTCCGCGCCACCCCCGCATCGCGAGCCGGTCCCGTCACCGCACAGTCGAACCTCCCTGGACACGGACGATCCGCCGAAGCCGCCGAACCGGTCGCCCCTCCCACCCGGCGGCGGGGAGGCTGCCGGCCGCGACCGCTCCGCCAGGGGAACAGCCACCCCCAAGAGACCCCACGACCGGGGGCCGACCCCCTCGAAAAGCCGGTACCGTCCACCCGGTGACCGTGACTGGGCAGGACACCGGCCCGCTGCACACCCTCGTCGACACCGCGGCGGCGCGGTGGCCGACCGCCAGCGCCGTGCACGACGTGGACGGCACGTGGACCTACGCCGAGCTGGCGGCGGCCAGCCGCGAGTACGCGGACCACCTGGTCCGCTCGGGAGCACGCCCCGGGGACCGGGTCGCGATCAGGGCCAGCGCGCGGGCGTGGGTACTCGCCGCCCTCTACGCGTGCTCCCGGGCCGGCGTCGCCGCCGTGCTCCTCAACCCGGAGGCCCCACCCCAGCGACTCGAGCGGATCACCTCCGACGCGGAGCCGACACTGGTCCTGACCGAACCTCCCCCCACCACCGGTGGCCCGCGCCGACCACCCACGCCGCCCCGCGCCCCGGACCCCGACACCGCCGCCATCCTGCTCTACACCTCCGGGAGCACCTCCGAACCGAAGGCCGTCGTCTGCCCCCACCGCGCGGTCATGTTCGCCGTGCGCGCGATCGGCAACACCCTCGGGTACCGAGCGGACGACGTCATCCTGTGCCGGCTGCCGTTGTCCTTCGACTACGGCCTCTACCAGGCACTCCTGGCCGCCCGGGTGGGCGCGGCGGTGGTGCTGCGCGGGCCAGGCGACGACGCCGGCCTGCTCGCGACCATCCGCCGCCACGAGGTCACCGTCGTCCCGGTCGTGCCCCCGCTGGCCGCCGTGCTCACCCGGCTCGGCCGGCGCGCCCCCGCGCCCAGCGTTCGCCTGCTGACCAACACGGGCCAGGAGCTGACCCCGACGGGCATCGAGGACCTCCGGCGGACCTTCCCGACCGCCGCCGTGCGACTGATGTACGGCATCACCGAATGCAAACGGGTCACCATCGCCGAGGCCGACAGCGACCTGGTCCGGCCCGGTTCGCTCGGAACCCCGCTACCCGGGACGTCGGTGTCGATCCTGGACCCGGCTGGCCGGCCGGTGCCGGCCGGGACCGAGGGTGAGATCGTCGTCTCCGGGCCGCACGTCATGGCCGGCTACTGGCGTGACGAACCGCTGACCACGAGGACGTTCGGCCAGGACCCGCGCACGGGAGAACGCCTCCTGCGCACCGGCGACCACGGCCGTCTCGACAGCGACGGCCACCTGTACTTCCACGGCCGCCGGGACGACATCTTCAAGCAACGCGGCGTGCGCACCAGCGCCGCCGAGATCGAGGCGGCGGCGCGTCAGGTCCCCGAGGTCACCGACGCCGTGGTGGTGCCCCCGGCGGGCGGCCGGGACGCGGTCCTGTTCGCCGTGACGGAGCTGGGGAGCCACCAGGTCCTGCGGGAACTGCGGCGGTTCCTCGAAGCCGCCAAGGTACCCGCCACGTGCCGCACCCTCCCGGCGTTCCCGGTGGCCGGCACCGGTAAGACCGACCGCGCGGCCCTCCGCGCCCTGGCGGCCGAACGGGAGACCGCCTGCGACACCTGACCCCGCCGCCCCAGGCGAGCACCGTTCCCGAACGTCACGAGGACACCCTGGCGTCGTCTGGCTCGCACTCGGATCCGCCGCGTCGAGCGGGCCGAGGAGACCGGCCTCGCTGGGCCGAGATCGACGGGCGAGTCCGTGCGCGCGGCAGGGCTTCCCGGGAGGAGCGCGGAAGTACCAGCACGGGCTGCCGAACCGCCCGACGACGGCCGGCGGAGCGGCTGCTCGAGCACGCGGTCGACCGCCGAACAGGTGCCGCCACCGGACACGCCTACCGCCGACGCCAAGCGGCCCCTGACCAGAACATGCTGGTCAGGGGCCGTATCGCCCGGCGAAAGGCGAGTGCCCCCGGTGCGACTCGAACGCACACTGGACGGATTTTGAGTCCGCTGCCTCTGCCGATTGGGCTACGGGGGCGTTGCTGCCCTTACTTTAGCCAACCGCGCTCACCGGGACGCAACGGGTCCCCTTTGCCGGGACCAGCCACCGCCCGGCCCCGGCGGCCGACGCGGAACCGCTGTTCACGGTGCTCCAGCTCGACGGCGGAGCGCCGGGACGCGGTGAGCCACGCTCCGGCCGCTCGGATCGTGACCCGGCGGCGCTGGCCAAGGTCAGGACGTCGGGAGGAGGTACGCGGCGCGGCGGTGGCGGCCCGCATCCCGGGAGGCGGACCGGCTCGCGTCGCGGGGACGTGGCGACCGGGCGCGTGGCCCGGCCTCACCACGACACCCGCAGCTCGGTCGGCCCCCGCATCACCAGCCCCCGCCGCCACGGCACCTCCTCGGCCGGGCCGGCCAGCCGCAGGGTCGGGAACCGTCTGACGAGTTCGCCGAGGGCGATCTGCAGCTCCACCTTCGCCAGCTGCGCGCCGATGCAGTGGTGGGGCCCGTGGCCGAACGCGACGTGCGGGTTGTGCCGCCGAGTCAGGTCCAGGCGCTCCGGGTCCTCGAACACCCGCTCGTCCCGGTTCGCCGCCGACGTCGAGGTGAACACCGCCTCACCGGCCTTGACCAGCCCGCCCGCGATCTCCACGTCCACCTTCGCCACCCTGGGCAGCGTGACGCCGTTGACCAGTGGCACGAACCGCAACAGTTCGTCCACCGCCCGGGGGATGAGTTCGGGCTGGTCGACCAGCTGTTCCCAGCGCGAGCGGTCCGAGAGCAACAGGAAGCAGGAGTTGCCTATCTGGTTGGCCGTCGTCTCGTGGCCCGCGATCAGCAGGACGAGCGCGAACATGACCAGTTCGTCCTCGGAGAGCCGGTCCGCCTCGCCCGGCACGGTGGTGTCCCTGGCCGCCACCAGATCCGCCAGGAGATCGTCGTGGCGGTGGACGCGATGCCGTTCCACCAGGTGGGCGAAGTACGCCTTCATCTCCGCGAGCGACGCCGCCGCCTGCTCGGCGGTGTACGCGGTGGTCGAGAGGACGGCGTCCGACCACGGGAGGAAGTTCGCCCGGTCCTCGTAGGGAACCCCGAGGATCTCGCAGATCACCTGCACCGGGAACGGGAGGCCCAGCGCCGTGACGAGGTCGGCGGGCGGCCCCGTGCGCTCCACCGCGTCCAGGAGGTCCGAGGCGATCCTGGTGGCCCGGGGGCGGAACGACTCCAGGCGGGCGGGGCTGAACGCCGGTGCCGCCAACCGGCGGAGCCGGCTGTGGTCCGGTGGGTCCAGGCCGGCGATCGTGTCGTCCGGCCTGCCCACGGCGGTCATCCGGGGAACCGAGTCGCCGGCGGCGGCCGCCGCGCTGAACCGGGGGTCGGCCAGGACGGTGCGCACGTCCTCGTAGCGGGTGACCAACCAGCCCTCACCGCCGAAGGGCATGCGGATCCTGGCGAGCGGTCGTTCGCGGCGGAGCCGCCCGAAGAGCGGGTCGATCTCGATCCCGTCGATCTCGGACAGGCCGAAGACCATGTCCGTGGTCGTGTCCGTCATCTCTCGTCCGTTCGTCGATCAACAGGGTCCGTGCGCCCGCCACTCGCGGGTGCGCCGTCGGATCGGAGGTCCGCTCCAACGCGTCTCCCCGGGACGTCCGGGCTGGGCCGCCCCCGGTGGACCGGGGGCGGGACCGATCCGGTCCAGCACGCCTCTCGGTCGCCCGTGGGCCGCGCGGCCCGCCGCCTCGCCCGCCTGCCACGAGGCGCGGACCGCAGGTCGTGCCCGGGCCTGGCGCACCTCCCAGCCAGGGGCGGGGCGGGGCACCTCGGGCGGCGGGACACCCGGGACCACCGGCCCGACCAGCGCCCGGGGTGGATCCGGGGCGGGGGCGCGAGCATCGCGGCAGGGTCCTGGCCCACCGTCCCGGCCGCCGTCGGTATCACCACGTGACGCGCAGCTCGACCGGCCCCCGCATGACCAACCCACTCCGCCACCTGACCTCCTCGGGCGGGTCCGCCAACCGCAGCGCGGGGAACGTGCGCAGCAGTTCGCCCAGGGCGATTCGCAGTTCCATCCTGGCGAGGTGCGCGCCAAGGCAGTAGTGCGGCCCGTAGCCGAAGGCCAGGTGCGGATTGCGCTGGCGGAGCAGGTCGAGCTCATCGGCCCTGTCGAAGAACCGCTCGTCCCGGTTGGCCGCCGCCGTCGAGGCGAACACCGCCTCGCCCGCCCGGATGACACCCCCCGCCACCTCGACGTCCTCCGTCGCGACGCGGGGGAGGATCACCCCGTTGACGAGCGGCACGTAGCGGAGCAGCTCCTCCACGGCCTTGGGGAGCAGTTCGGGACGCCGCTGGAGGAGCTCCCACCGGTGGCGGTCCCGCAGCAGGAGGAAGCAGGAGTCCCCGATCTGGTTCACGGACGTCTCGTGACCGGCGATCAGCAGCACCGAGGCGAACATCACCAGTTCGTCCTCGCTGAGCTGGTCGCTCTCCCCGGGGCCGGGTGTGGCGTCGCGGGCGGCGACGAGGTCGGCGAGCAGGTCGTCGTGCGGGGCGCGTCGGCGTTCGGCGATGAGGTGGCGGAAGTACTCCTTCATCTCCTCCAACGCCACGACGGCCTCCTCGGGGGAGTGCGCCGTCGTGGCCAGGATCGTGTCGGACCAGGGCAGGAACCGCGCGCGGTCCTCGTAGGGGACGCCGAGCATCTCGCAGATGACCAGCACCGGGAACGGGAGCGCCAACCCCTGCACGACGTCTCCGGGTGGCCCGGCCTCGCGCAGCGCGTCGAGCAGCTCGGTGGCGATCCGCACTGCCTGGGGGCGGAAGGACTCGAGGCGGGACACGGTGAAGGCCGGGGTGGCGAGTCGGCGCAACCGCGTGTGCTCGGGCGGATCGAGCCCAGCGAGGGTGTCGACCGGTTTCCCCACCGCCGTCATGCGGGGAACGTTGTCGTTGGCCGCCGCCACCGCGCTGAAGCGGGGGTCCGACAGCACCAGCTTCACGTCCTCGTACCGGGTGACCAACCAGCCCTCGTCCCCGTAGAGCAGTTTGATCCGGCTCAGCGGCCGTTCACGTCGGGCCATCGCGAAGTGGGGGTCGATCTCGAGGGCGTCCATCTCCTCGAGGAAGCACACCCCCGACGCGTCTTCCTGACTCATCGTCTCGTCTCCTGGTCGGAACGGATGCGGAGGAACGTCGCGGTGCTCACCACGAGACGGCGAGCGCGGTCGGCCCGCGCGCCACCAGACCGGTGCGCCAGGGCACGTCGTCCCTGGGCGTGGCCAGCCGCAGCGAGGGGAGCACCCGGATCAGCTCGGTCAGTGCCACCTGGAGTTCGAGGCGGGCGAGGTGCGCCCCGAGGCAGTAGTGGGGCCCGTGCCCGAAGGCCACGTGCTGGTTGTGGACCCGGGTCGGGTCGAAGGTGTCGGGGTCGTCGAAGATCCGCTCGTCGCGGTTCGCCGAGGGGATGGAGACGAACACCGCCTCACCGGCCCGGATCGTGCCGCCCGCGACCTCGACGTCGCTGACCGCCACCCTGGGCAGCGTCACCCCGTTGATCAGCGGCACGAACCGCAGCAACTCCTCCACGGCCCGGGTGACGAGTCGCGGGTGCGCCACCAGCTGCTCCCACCGGGAACGCCGTTCCAACAGCAGGAAACAGGAAGCGCCGATCTGGTTGATCGAGGTCTCGTAACCGGCGATGAGCAGCAGGACCGCGAACATCACCAGCTCCTCCTCGCTGAGCTGGTCGGACCCTCCCGGCTCCGGCGTGGCGTCGCGGGCGGCGACGAGGTCGGCGAGCAGGTCGTCGTACGGGGCGCGTCGGCGTTCGGCGATGAGGTGGCGGAAGTACTCCTTCATCTCCTCCAACGCCTGGGCTGACTCGGCGCCGCTGAGCCCTGTCGTGGAGAGCACGGCCTCCGACCAGGGCACGAAGCGGGAGTGGTCCTCGTAGGGAACGCCGAGGACCGTGCAGATCAACCGGACGGGGAACGGGAGGGCGAAGTGCCGTACGAAGTCGGCGGGTCGCCCGGCGTCCACCAACTCGGTCAGGGTGTCCACGGCGATACGGGTGGCCAGCGGCCGGAAGGTCGCGATGCGGCTCGCCCGGAACGTGGGCGCGGCGAGCCGGCGGAGCCGGGTGTGTTCCGGTGGGTCGAGGCCGGCGATGGTCTCCGGGGGCCGGCCCGCCACCACCGTCATCCGGGGTACCTGGTCGCTGGCGGCGGCGGCCGCGCTGAACGCCGGGTGGGTCATCACGGTGCGCACGTCCTGGTAACGGCTGACCAGCCAGCCCTCCCCGCCGTGGGGGAGCCGGATCCGGCTCAGCGGGTGCTCCCGCCGGAACAGCGCGAACAGCGGATCGCTGTCGAGGGCCGGGACCTCGTTGAGGGTGAAGACCGGACCGGTCGGGTCCGGTGAGCGCGGGACACCCTCCACCTCGGCTCCGCCCGCCACGGAGCCCTCCGAGCTCACCGTCGCCCGGCCACGAGGTAGGTGAACGGGTACTCGAAGTAGGAGCCGTCGGGCAGCCGCATGGTGGAACGTCCCGTCAGTTCCTCGGCGGCCACCACCGCCCAGCCGGTGTCCTCGTACAGGGCTCGCAGGCTCGGCGAGTCCAGCTCCGTCGGCCGCAGGCCGCTGCGGGCGACCGCGGCCATCCCCGGTGGCGGGGCGGCGAACTTCCCGAGCATCTCCTCCACGGCGTCGGAGAAGGCCGGGGTGATCTCGATGTCGAAGACCCGCCCCCGTCGGCCGGTGAGCGTCGCCAGTGTCGTCAGGGCGGCGGGCCAGTCGGCCGGGTCCATCGCGTGCAGCACCCCGCGCAGGTGGACGTTGGCCTCACCGACCGTGGCGCGCAACCTCGCCGCGGCCTCCACGTCGGTGGCGTCGAGGACGTCGAACGACAGACCGGGACGGGCCCGGCCGCGCGCGGCGGCGATCGCCGCCGGGGAGACGTCCACGCCCACGACCACCGGGTAGTGCCTGGCGAGGTGGTCGGTCAGGAGACCGTCGCCGCACCCGAGGTCGACCAGGGGGAGCTCGGGAGCGAGGTGGTCGAGCATGACGGGGAGGTAGGGAGCCATCTCGGCACCCGAACCGAAGTGCCAGGGCGGGCTGGGAGTGCCGGCGTCGCTGGTGACGTCCCGCCAGTAACGTTCCCAGTTGACCCCGTTGTTTCGGCCGGAATCCAGAATCACGTGCGGTCTCCTCGTGCGGAACGGTGCGCGCTGATCGCGGCCGCCGGAACGGGCCACGGGGAAGCAGGTGGCGCGGGCCCGGTTTTCTGTGGTGGGTGCTGGTGCGTCCACGAACCGGGTGGTCAGGAATGGCGACATCGGAAATGCGGAGTCGTGGGCCGGTGGTGGAATCCATGACGTGAACCGCTGAATAGAGATATACCAACGTCGGTGACCCGTCGGCAAGAACGAGTGGGTGGCAGGGTGGCTGTTTCCCCCATCCGAGTAGGGTGAATTGGCTGATGGGCGGGTGGTCGCTCGCCCGGTGCGCTTCGTGAACCCGGCCTCGCTGATCGGGTGAACGGCCGTTCCTGACTCCTGGGATGACGTGTTCCGTTGTTCCGCGTCGTTTTCCGCGCGGTCGTGGGGTTCGGGATAATCCTGAACGGGGGGCTTTCCGCTCCGTCGGTTGGAGCAGTGCGGGAGGTCGTGTCGGCACGGTCGGTGAGAGCCGTCCACCGGGCGGGACGCTTCCGTCGCCCGAATTCCGGAATCGGAGCTCGAGGAGACCACGGAGCCCCCGTCGGGGAATAGCATTCCGGTATGCACACCGACCGGCAGCTGGTGGCGGACGAGTACTACGGGACCACCAGGATCCTGCGGGCACGCCAACGCCTTTTCGACTTCCAGCGGCCTCGGTTCGACCTCCACGACGACGTCGCCTCCGTGGTCGCCACCGCGCCGGGACCCGTCATCGACGTGGGGTGCGGGAACGGTCTGCTGCGCGCCCGGCTCGCCGCCCGCAGACCCGACCTGGACCTCTTCGGTGTCGATGTCTCCACCGGCATGGCGCCCGACGTGGTCGGGGACGTCCAGGCGTTCCCGGTCGCCGACGGCGCGGCCGGCGCCGTGGTGGCCATGCACATGCTCTACCACGTGCCCGACATCGTGACGGCGGTCCGGGAGATGGCCCGAGCCCTGCGGCCCGACGGCATCGCGGTGGCCACCACCAACGACTCGAGCTCGCTGACCGAGCTGTACACGCTGGCCGACCACGCGTTCGCCGACGTCGGCGGCGGGCCCGTCCCGCCTCGGCCGGACGCGCGGTTCGGCCTGCACCACGCGCACCTCCTGGCGGCCGCCTTCGGGGAGGTGGCGGTACGGCGACGCGCGTACACGGTCGTCTGCGACGAGCTCGAACCCCTGCTCGGGTACCTGGACTCCCTGCGTCCCGCGTGGCGTCACCTGCTCCCGGCCGACGCTGTCTGGGAGGACTTCCTCACCGCCGCGGAGGGCAGGCTGCGAGCCGTCCTCGCGGGCGGGCACTTCACCGACCACGGCGAGGCCGGCATGATCATCGGGCGGTTGCCCCGCCGGGCCGGGTGAGCGTCCGCGAACGCCCTCCCGGCCGGTGGCGTCGACTACCGGCGAACCACCTCGAGGACGCACTCGGTGTCGGGGCGGACCCCGTGCCGGGCGCGTAGCAGCAATCCGGCTCGGTCGAGGAGAGCCGAGTACTCGTGCTCGGTGCGTTGACGTCCGCCGCACATCGCCGCCATCCACACGTCCAACGCGGGGATCACCGGGGTGCGGTCCCGAGCCGAGGGAACGAAGCCGATCACCAGCAGCCGGGCGCCCTCCCGCAGCACGGGGACGAGCGATCGGAGCAGGGAGACCGCGTCCTCGTCGTCGAGGCACGGCAGCACGTGGCACAACAGGTAGACGTCCCCGTCCTGGGGGAGGACCTCGCCGTCGGGCAGGCGGCAGCGGGAACGCACCCCCGACCGCCGCAGCTCCTCGGCGACCTGCTCCCGAGCCGCCGTGGGCACGCCGACCAGCGTCCCCACGAGGTGCGGTTGGGCGGCGAGCAGCGCCGTGAGGAGGCGCGCGCCCCCCGCGCCCACGTCGACCACGTGGCGCGCTGAGGGGAGATCCACCGAGGCCGGGACGAGTTCCGCGGCGACGCTGGCCCCCATCGCCCGCCCCACCGCGCCGGCCAGGGTCGGCGCCTGCGCGAGGTGGTCGAACACGGACGAGCCGTGCACCGCCGCGAAGGCGGACTCCCCGGTGCGCAGGGTGTGCTCGGCGGCGGACCACGCGGCCAACACCGGGGCCGTGTTCGCCAGTTCGAGGAGACCACCCAGCGATCCCGGCCCCTCCGCCAGCAGTTCTCCCGTGTCCGACAGGGCGAAGTGGTGTGGTGGGTCCTCCACGAACACGCCAGCCGCCTCTCCGGCGCGCAGGAACCGCGACAGCGTCGTCGGATCGGTCCCGGTCCGGTGGGCGAGTTCGTCGACGGAGGGCCGGTCCCTGGCCATCTCCCGGACGACGCCCGCCCTGACCAGAGCGGCGAGTGCCTGTCCCAGGCATCCCGCGGCGAAGAACCGGGCGAGCCGCAACGCCGTGGACGAGTCGGGAACCTGGGCTGGGCACGGGCGGGGGGATGCGGTCACCTCGAACTCCTCGGGGTGTCGGTCCTGGAGGGCCGGCGGGTGCCGGCTCACTCCGGGACGTGGCGGAGGCGGAGGCCGGCGAGGGGACCGGTGCGGGAGGTGACGGAGCGGTCGAACTCCGCCTTGGCGGTGGCCATCCGGTCCGCGATCGCCGCGACGGTCACCTCGTCGTGGTGGGGCGAGTTGGGGAGCAGGCGCAGCGCCGACAGCGGATGGCCGTGCGCGCCGTGCGTGAACGCGGGCAGGAATCCCAGCACGATCGGCGCGGCGACCTCGTGCTGGGGGTCCAGCCCAGCCAGGCGCTGGTAGAGGGCCTGCGTGTAACGGTTGGCGTCGTCGACGAGCAGGGGTTCCGCCCGGCCCAGTTCCGCGAAGGTGGCCGGGCCCCCCGGCGCCACCGGCCAGAACACCGACGCCATCCCGGGGCTCGTGGGGTTCACCAGTTCGTAGCCGAACTCCGGGAGGTGCGCGCGGAACACGTTGTTCATCGCGGTGACGTGGGCGAGGTGGACCCGGAACCCGGTCCTCCCCACGCTGTGGAGCGCGGCGAAGGCCGCGAGGATTCCCGCCGCGCCCCGGGAGTGCTCGATGGTGTGGTGCAGTACCAGGTTGCCGCCCCACGGCCGCCACTCGGCGGTGTGCGGGTCCTCGTGCAGGGTGTGCAGCTCGGCGGCGTTCCTGGCCAGGAAGGCACTGGAGGGGTAGGGGCAGAAGCCGGCCTTGTGGAAGTCGGCCGTCATCGAGTCCGCCCAGGCCGCCTCCGCGACGAGGTCGCTGACCTCGCGGAGGGCGGCGAGCGTCACCGGGTCGATCTCCAACGGGTTGCCGGGGAAGTCGTAGTCGCGGAAGAACAACCACGGCCAGCCGTGCGCGGTGTCGAAGTGCAGGTAAGGCCGGTAGGGCAGCGAACCGCTCAGACTGCTCAGGCCGGCGGCGACCAGGCCGACCGGATCGATGGTGTGGTCCATGATGCTCCCGCCGGAGAGCACCACGCAGGCCACCGGAGTTCCCCGTGCGACCAGGTCGGCCACCGTGGTGAGGACCCGCTCGGCGGTGGTCGCCCGGTCCCGTCCCGGTGCCGGCACGCGCACGCACGCCTCCGAACCCAGCCCGAGGAGAGCGCACACCGGCTCCACGCTGTCGTGGTTGTGCTCGGTCGTGACCACCACCGGCGCGGCCCCACCGGCCAGCCCGCGCCGGCCGGACTCGGGCAGGCACCGGTTCAGCCCGATCCGGACGGCGTACATCAGACCGGCCTTGCCGCCGAAGGAGAAGGTGCCGCCCGCGTCGTCGCGTGGCCAGCCAGCCAGGTCGGCGAGCTGTCGGACCAGCTGGCGTTCGATCTCGAGCGTGCCACCGGCCAGGAGGTCCCACAGCGCGTTGGGGGTGTAGAGCTGGGCCAGCGTGGCCGCGGTCACCGCGTCGAACAGCGGGACCGGGAAGATGTTGAACAGGTTGCCGGGGGCGTGGGCGCGCAGTTGCGCGCCCAGCCCGGCGGTCACCCCGCGCAACACCAGGTCGGGGTCGGACATGTGCTCGGGCACCGCCTCGAAGTCCCGCAGCCAGCCGAGGTCGGGAGGAGCCGTGCCCAGCCAGGCACCGTCGGGATGGGAGGGCACGGCCAGCGTGCGGAGCGCGTGGCTGAGCCGTTCGGGAAGCTGACCTCGGTTGTGCTCCGTGGGATGCAGCGTGCGGTGACGCAGTTCGGTCAGCGTCTCGACGAATTCCCTGCTGGGCATGGCTGACTCCTTCGACCGGATCAGACGGTCGCGTAGGCGTGGTCGGCGCCGGCTCGCCAGGGAAAGAAGTGCAGGTTCCAGGTGTTCAGGACGTTGGCGTACAGCGCGAGCGCGTTGATCAGGGCGAAGTACTCGTCACGCGTCTCCACGCCGGGCAGCGTGTCCAGGACGCGTTGGGTGAAGTCCCACAAGGTGTTGAGCCCGGTGTAGCCGAGGAACTCGGCGGGCGTCTTGATCAGCATCGGTGTGATGCGGAGGAGGTCGGTGAGGGAGATGTCGGTGGTGCGGGACATCGTCACCAGGCCGTTGAGGGCGGAGTAGCCCAGCGGCCGCACCTCGCCGTTGAGGAAGACGAGGGTGGAGAAGTACTGGTCGTAACTACCGGCGCGGCTGGCGATCCGCCCCTCGTGCATGGCGACGATCTCCTGGGGTGGATCGATCCACACCCGCGCGACCTCGTCGTGGATCTCCTCCACCAGTTTCTGCACGGCGGGGGAGTCCACCGGGGCGGTGCGCGGGAGCACGAAGTTCCGCACGTCCTCCCCCTTGCGCCGGACCCGGACCTCGATCACCTGCTTGCTGCTCCACGCCGCCTCCCAGCAGGCGCGGCCGGCGGCGCGCAAGGCCTCGACGTCCTCCGGTACCACGTGCCCGACCGGGGCGGCGGGGAGGTACTCGCTGAGCGGCCCGTACTTGACGGCGAGGTGTTGCAGCTGGGAGAGGAACACCGTTCCGTCCGGGGACTTCGTCCGGTCCTCCTTGTACTCGGCGCGGGTGTAGACGAGCTGGTGGTGGGGAACGAGGTGGTAGAGGTGGTTCCCGGATACCAGTGCGTGATTCTGGAGGCTGTTGTACGGGAGCAGTTCGTTCCACAGCAGATCCGCCAGCCGCGGATTGCGTTCCTCGTTCAGGTCGGCGGTGACGGTGATTCCGGGCTGCACCCATTCGATCTCGATCTGCCGCATGCTGTTCCTTTCGTCCGGTTGGTCGTGGGATCAGTGGGAGGGGGGGTCGGGGGCGAACAGGGCGCGTAATGCCGACTTGTCCGGTTTTCCCCCGTCGGTGAGTGGAATGGTGTCGACGAATCGGATGAGGCGGGGTACGTGTGGTTCACCGAGTTGCGCCTCGACGTGTTCGCGGAGCTCGTCGGCGTCCGCGGTTCCGCTCGCGAGGACGACCGCCGCGCAGACCCGCTCACCTCGGTCGACGTCGGGAAGGCCTACGACCCCGGCCTGGAGGACCTTCGGGTGGTGGCAGAGGACGTCCTCCACCCGACGGGAGTAGACGTTGTACGCCTCGACGATGATGAGGTCCTTGGCGCGGTCGAGGATGCGGAGCAGGTCCGCCTCGGAGAGGTGGCCCAGGTCACCGGTGCGGACCCACCCGTCCACCAGCACCTCGCCCGTCCGGGCCGGATCGGCGTGGTACCCGCTCATCGTCATCGGGGAGCGGACCCAGATCTCGCCGACCACCCCCGGCGGGACGACCGCGCCCGAGGTGTCCCGGATCTCCACCTCGACTCCCGGGAGCAGCCGACCGGCGTGGTCCAGCAGCTCGGGGTGCCCGTGGTCCTCGGGCAGGAGCGCGCACACGAACCCGGTCTCCTGGGTGCCGTAGTTCTGCATGAGGCGGGGGCCGAGCCGGCGCAGGGCGGCGGACGTGCGGGCTGGCACGGCGGGGGCCCCTCCGTAGACGGCGAGTCGCAGGGCCGTGAGGTCGAAGTGGTCGAGGTCGGGGTGCTCCGCGAGCTGGTAGAGCGAGCTGGGCGCGGTGAACAGGTGGGTGATGCGTTCCCGCTCCAGCAGCGCGAGCGTCGCCAGGGGGTCGAGGTCCTCCCGCAGCACCACCACCCCGCCGCAGGCGAGGATCCACTGGGCGAGCTCTCCGCCCAGGTCGGAGAGCGGGATGGCCACCAGGAAGCGCCAGGGTGGCGGTCCGTACATGGCGCGGGCCACGTCGAGGCACGCCGCCATGGCGGTGGTGCCGTGGACGACGCCCTTGGGGCTGCCGGTCGTCCCGCTGGTGTAGGCCAGCGACGCCGGCCTGTCGAGCGCGGCGGGGAGCGTGGGAGCGTCGGCCACGGCGGCGGCGGCGAGTGCGGCCAGGTCCTCGCCGAGAGCGGAGGGACCCAGCGAGAGGACGCGGGGCACCGACGCGCGGCGGAGCAGTTCGGTGGCGCGCTCCTCGCGCTGCTGGTCGTGGACGAGCACCTCCGGCGCCGCGTGGGCGAGGCACGCCGCGTGCACGGTGGGGGAGAACATCGGGCGCAGGCCGACGTAGCAGCCCCCCGCCCATTGGACCGCGAGCCGGAGGAGGACGGCCTCCGGCGTGTTCCCGTGCAGGCAGGCGACCCGGACTCCGGGGCCCACTCCGAACCGCGCGAGGACCGCGGCCATACCGGCGACCAGACGATGGGTTTCGGCGCCATTCAGCGACCGGTTCTCGGAAACGAGGACGTCGTCCTGGGGGGCGATTCCGGCTAAGACCCGTCGCACGTAGTCCACCAGTTCCTCCGACGTTGGTTCCGGGGGGATCGGGTTGCGCCACAACGACGATTCCGAAAGGCGAACGGAGGCGCAATGAGCGATACTCGATATTTCGGTGACGGAGACCCGATGGAACCAAGGAATACTCGCCAGGGGCGAAATCGGAATACGCAACGCCATCTTCCGTTCCCTCTCGCCGAGCATCGGACACGACCGTGGGTCACGGAACCGGCTGTTTGCTCGGGGTATTCCCGTGTGGGGGTCGCCGCTTTTCCTGAACGGTTGACCGTCAACCCGTCCGGGGGACCCGCGTCGCCCGACAGTGAGGCCTCTCACCACGCGGGCGCTACCGGGTTGAGGGCCCCCACCGGGTAGGATTCGACATTCAGTCACGGTGGGCCACTCGCTGCCGGCCCACCTGCCGCAGTAGCCGACACCAACCAGGAGGAGCCCGGTGACCGAGCCGGCTGCCGAGGCCCGGACCGAGGCCCCGAACACCAGCGCCCGCCGTGTGGTCGTGGCCGAGGACGAAGCCCTCATCCGTCTTGACCTCGTCGAGATGCTTCGTGAGGAGAACTACGACGTCGTCGGCGAGGCCGTCGACGGGCAGGAGGCCGTCGAGCTGGCCAACGAGCTCCAGCCCGACCTGGTCATCCTCGACGTCAAGATGCCCCGGATGGACGGTATCGAGGCCGCGTCCCTGATCGTCGGCGACCGGGTCGCCCCCGTGGTGATCCTCACGGCCTTCAGCCAGCGCGACCTCGTGGAGCGGGCGCGGGACGCGGGGGCGATGGCCTACCTGGTCAAGCCCTTCGCCAAGCGTGACCTCATCCCGGCCATCGAGCTCGCCATGTCCCGTTTCGCCGAGGTCCGGGCGCTGGAGGGTGAGGTGGCCGACCTCCAGGAGCGGTTGGAGGCGCGCAAGGTGGTGGAACGGGCCAAGGGCCTGTTGATGAAGAACCAGTCGCTGAGCGAGCCCGAGGCGTTCCGATGGATCCAGCGCACCGCGATGGACCGGCGGACCACGATGAAGGCGGTCGCGGAGGCGGTACTGGAAACCCTCAGCTGATCCAGACGTCATCCCGACGTCATGCCTTGACACGTCGCGGTCACATGTCCACCCGGGTGGCGGTGCGCGATCCCATTCCTAGGGAAAAGTTCCCCCTTTCGGAGCCCAGAAGAGCGACATGCGTCACGATGTGGCTACGGCCACGTGACCAGTATGGGCAACGTGCCACGATCGGACTACGGTCCGTGCCTAACTCATCGTTCCGAGGAGCGGAACGACGCCCACGACTGCTGCTCGTGGGCGGGTTCACGTGGAGGCACGGGTGTCGAAAAACGGTCGCTTACGGATCCTGGCAGTCGCGGCGACGGCGTCGCTGACGCTCGCCGGGTGCGCGCAGGGCGGGAACGAGGAACCGGCGGAGGGGGGCGCCGCGACCAACGACAGCGCCGCCGCCGCCCCTGACGCCCCCACCGATGCCGTCCTGCCGGCGGGGGACGGCACCGGCGAGTGCGAGGACGGCGTCAGCATCGCCTACATCGGCACCATCGCTGGCCAGAACGCGGCCCTCGGCGTCGCGATCCTCAACGGTGTCCGCCTCGCCGTCGAGGAGCACAACGAGGCCAACGCGGGCTGCCAGGTGACGCTCAAGGAGTTCGACACCGAGGGCAGCCCCGACCGGGCGTCCGGTGTGGTCACCCAGGCCATCAACGACGACTCCATCCTGGGCGTGGTCGGGCTGCCCTTCTCCGGCGAGTCCGACGCGGCCGGGCAGTCGTTCCACGAGGCCGGCCTGGTCACGATCAGCCCGTCCGCCACCGACCCGGCGCTGTCCCAGAACGGCTGGGACACCTTCTTCCGCGGGCTGGGCAACGACGCGCAGCAGGGTCCGGCCGCCGCCACCTTCATCGGGGAGGACCTCGGCGCCGAGAGCGTCTGCGTCGTCAACGACGACTCCTCCTACGGAATCGGCCTGGCTCGCGAGGTGCGGGAAGCCCTCGGTGACGCGGTCGTGTGCACCGAGGAGGTGAAGACGAACCAGCGGGAGTTCTCCGCGGTCGTCGGCACGATCGAGGCCTCCGGCCCGGATGCCGTCTTCTACGCCGGCTACTACACCGAGGCCGCGCCCTTCGCGCAGCAGCTGTTCGCCCGGGGGCTTCAGACCACCCTCGTGGCTCCCGACGGCGTGCGCGACGACCAGTTCGTGCAGAACGCCGTGGGTGCCGCCGAGGGCGTCTACCTGACCTGCCCGTGCGTCCCGGCCGACGGCTTCGGTGACTTCTTCGACGCCTTCACCGAGTTGGCCGGCACCGAACCGTCCACCTACTCCGCCGAGGGCTACGACGCCACGACCGTCCTGCTGCGCGCGCTGGACGAGGGGCTGTCCACCCGCGAGGAGGTCCTCGAGTACGTGCGCGACTACGACGCGCCCGGTCTCACCAAGCACTTCAAGTGGGACGAGGACGGCGAGCTGACCGACACCCCGGTCTGGGTCTACCAGGTCGAGGACGGCGAGATCGTTCGGGACCGCGAGATCGGCTGAGCGGCGCCAGCGGCGGACGGCCAGCGTGCGCCGCGCGTTGGCCGTACCTCGCCTGCCCGACCGACTGACGGTGAACCGGCGATCTCGCGAGAAACGAGTATCTGAGTGATCGGCAACCTTCCGACGGTCCTCGCTCAGGGTGGCGTGGACTGGATCAGCTTCGACATCGGTCGCCTGGTCGACCAGTTCTGGTACAACACGGTGAACGGCCTCGCCTACGGCAGCATCTACTCCCTGGTCGCTGTCGGCTACACCCTGGTGTACGGAGTGCTCAAACTCATCAACTTCGCGCACTCCGAGGTCTTCATCGTGGGCGCGTTCGGCGCCTACTTCACCTTCCAGTTCCTCGGTTACGAGTCCGGTGGCATCGCCCAGGCTCCACTGGTCGAGACGATCGTGAACCTCATCCTGGCGCTGGCCGTCGCGATGATCTGCTCGGGGCTCGTCGCGCTCACCCTCGAACGGGTGGCCTACCGACCACTGCGCAGGAAGAAGGCGCCTCGCCTGGTCTTCCTCATCACCGCGGTCGGCGCGTCCTTCGCGATCCAGCAGGCCATCATGCTGTGGCGCAACCCGAACCCGGAGCTGGCGATCCAGCTGATCGCCCCGCGGCCCCTGTTCGAGGTGTTCGGGGTGTCGGTGACGAACATCCAGCTGACGGTGTTCCTCGCCGCGCTGGTGCTCCTGCTGATCGCCGACTCCTTCATCAACCGCACGCGGCTGGGGCGGGGCATCCGCGCCGTCGCGCAGGACCCGGACACGGCGACCCTGATGGGCGTCAACAAGGAACGCGTCATCATGCTCACCTTCATCATCGGTGGGCTGCTCGCCGGAGCCGCGGCCCTGTTCTACATCATGCAGATCCCGCAGGGAGTGGTGTACAACGGTGGCTTCCTCCTGGGCATCAAGGCCTTCACCGCGGCCGTGCTGGGCGGCATCGGCAACCTGCGCGGGGCGCTGCTCGGTGGCTTCCTGCTCGGGGTCTTCGAGAACTACGGCCAGTCGCTGTTGGGCGGTCAGTGGCGCGACGTGGTGGCCTTCGTCGTGCTGATCGTGATCCTGATGTTCCGCCCCACCGGGATCCTCGGTGAGTCGCTAGGAAAGGCCCGGGTATGAGCGCGCACCACTTCCGCAGCGGGACCGCGACGAAGGTGCCGTTCGGCCAACGAATCCGTGACTGGTGGAACGGGCTGAGCCGGTTCCACCAGTGGGCGATCATCATCCCGGTGGTGGTGCTCGTCTACCTGATGCCGTTCCTCAACTTCTTCCCCATCACCACCGAACCGGGCACCGACTTCGAGCTCGCCCTGTTCAACACCGCCCGCATCGTGCTGATCGCCATCGGGCTCAACGTCGTCGTCGGGCAGGCGGGCCTGCTCGACCTGGGCTACGTCGGCTTCTTCGCGATCGGCGCCTACGTCGCGGCGCTCATGACCAGCCGCGACTCCGCACTCTACGCCGAGTACCCGTGGCTGCTCGTCGTGGTGGTCGGCATCGCGGTGACGATGGTGTCCGGTGTCATCATCGGCACACCGACACTGCGGCTGCGCGGTGACTACCTGGCGATCGTGACACTCGGCTTCGGGGAGATCGTCCGGCTGCTCGCCGACAACATCCCTGCGCTGCGGGGCAACGTGGGCTTCCGCAACCTGGAACGGCCGCCGGGGGAGTGGTCCGACGGGACCCGCATCTTCACCCAGGGCGACGGGATCCCCTGGTACTGGCTGACCGTCACCGCCATCATCGCCGTGCTCATCCTCGTCGGGAACCTGGAACGCAGCCGGGTCGGCCGCGCGTGGGTGGCCATCCGGGAGGACGAGGACGCGGCCGAGATCATGGGGGTGCCCACCTTCCGCTTCAAGGTGTGGGCCTTCGTCATCGGCGCCGCCATCGGCGGCCTGTCCGGTGTCCTGTACGCGGGGCAGCTCGGCTTCGTCAACAACGCCAGGTTCGACGTGGTCACCTCGGTGCTGTTCCTCGCCGCGGTCATCCTCGGCGGGTCCGGCAACAAGGTCGGGGTGATCCTGGGGGCCATCGTCATCGCCTACACGCCGGAGCGGTTCCAGGTGGTGTCCGAGTACCGCTACCTGATCTTCGGGCTGGCGTTGATCGTCCTGATGATCTTCCGCCCCCAGGGGCTGCTCGGCGCCCGCCAGCGGCTGTTGGCACGAGGAAGGCAGGCGTACAAACGCCTGGTGGGCAAACCGGAGCCCGTGTCGACGGAAAGCCCCATGAAGGACTCGGGCAAGGGGACGGGAGCATGACGACCACCAGCGGTTCCACACCCGAGATGCGCCACCACCTCGACGACCCCGGGACCGACCAGCCAGGCGGTCTCGTCGGTGAGGTCGCGCGGATGAGCGCGGAGGAACGGGCCGAGCACGAGGCGGAAGTGGCGGACGTCGTCGCGCCGGACCGGGACATCGAGGTCGAGGTCGGCGAGACCCTGCTCGAGATGAGGGACGTCACCCTCAGCTTCGGCGGGCTCGTCGCCCTCGACTCGGTGTCCTTCTCCATCCGACGCGGGGAGATCCTCGGCCTCATCGGACCGAACGGGGCGGGCAAGACCACCTGCTTCAACGCGATGACCGGCGTCTACCGCCCCTCCTCGGGGGACGTGCTGCTCGAGGGCCGGCCCCTGGGGCGGCTCAAGAAGTCGCAGATCACCCGGCGAGGCATCGCCAGGACCTTCCAGAACATCAGGCTCTTCGGCGAGATGACCGCGCTGGAGAACGTGGTCGTGGGCACCGACGCCCGCCACCGCACCGGCGTGCTCGGCGCGCTGCTCCGGTTGCCCCGCCACCACCGGGAGGAACGCGAGGGCGTCGAGCGGGCGATGGCGTTGCTGGAGTTCGTCGGCATCGCCGACCGGGCCGCCGACAAGGCGAAGAACCTGCCCTACGGCTACCAGCGGCGCCTGGAGATCGCCAGGGCGCTGGCCACCGAGCCGAAGCTCCTGTGCCTCGACGAGCCGGCCGCCGGGTTCAACCCGGCGGAGAAGGAGGAGCTCATGGGGCTCATCCGCGAGATCCGGGACGACGGGTACACCGTGCTGCTCATCGACCACGACATGAAACTGGTCATGGGCGTCACGGACCGGCTGGTCGTGCTCGAGTTCGGCAAGAAGATCGCCGACGGTCGCCCCGCCGAGGTCCGGGAGGACCCCGCGGTCATCGCCGCCTACCTGGGGGTTCCTGACGATGACGTTGCTTGAGATCTCCGACGTGTCCGTGTACTACGGACGGATCCGCGCGCTGAGCGGTCTCTCCCTCACCGTGGAGGAGGGGGAGGTGGTCACCCTCATCGGGGCCAACGGAGCGGGCAAGACCACCACCATGCGGACCGTCTCCGGTCTGCTGCCGGTCACCTCCGGCAGCATCACCTTCGAGGGCGACGACATCACCCGCCTCCGCGCCGACCTGCGGGTGGTGCGGGGGATCTGCCAGTCCCCGGAGGGACGGGCGATCTTCCCCGGCATGACGGTCCAGGAGAACCTGGACATGGGCTGCTACACCCGCAAGGACCGCGCGGCGATCGCCGAGGACTACGAGCGCGTGTTCAGCCTGTTCCCCCGGCTCGAGGAACGCCGCACGCAGGTCGGCGGCACCATGTCCGGGGGCGAGCAGCAGATGTTGGCGCTCGGCCGCGCGTTGATGGCCCGACCCAGGCTGCTGTTGCTCGACGAACCGTCGATGGGGCTCGCCCCGCAGTTCATCCAGCAGATCTTCCGCATCATCACGGAGATCAACGAACAGGGGACCACCGTCCTGCTCGTGGAACAGAACGCGCAGCAGGCCCTCAGCCGGGCGCACCGCGCGTACATCCTCGACGCCGGTGAGATCACCAGGACGGGCACCGGGGCGGAACTCCTCGCCGACCCGAGCATCAAGGACGCCTACCTGGGCGTCGGCTGACCGACGCCGTGAGGCGGGTCGTGCCCCACGTCCCGCCTCACACCTCCGGGTGAAACAGCCGTGGCCCGGCGCCCCTGCCTGGCCGGCGGGGAGACCGACCGACAGGCTGGCGGAACGTCCCGGCCCGCCGGTCGGGCCCCCGTCGCCTGGAGGATCCTTGCCCACCGCCGTCGCGCTCCTCACCCGTGATCTCCGCGTGCATGACAACCCGGTGCTGGGCGCCGCGGCCTCGGCCGACCACGCGGTACCCGTCTTCGTGCTCGACGACGTGATCCTCCGAGGAGGTCACCGGAGCCCGAACCGGGTCGCCTTCCTGCTGGACTGCCTGCGGGACCTCCGACGCGAGCTCCGGGAGCTCGGTGGCGACCTGCTCATCACCCGGGGCGACCCGGTCCGGGAGGTGGTCGGGCTGGCCGAGCGGTTCGACGCCGCCACGGTGCACGTCGCGGCGGACGTCAGCGCCTACGCGACCGGTCGGGCGCGTCGCCTGTCCAAGGCCCTGTCGGGTGCCGGCCGTGAACTCGTCGTGCACGACACCGTCGTCACCGTCGCGGCTCCCGGTGAGCTGGCACCCCAGAGCCGTGACCACTTCGCGGTGTTCACCCCCTACTTCCGGCACTGGCGGGAGCACCACACCCGCGGTCTCCACCCCGCGCCGAAGGCGCTCCGACTCCCCCCGCTGCGACCGGGTGGCATCCCGGGGAGGGCGGACCTCGTCGACGGAGACGTCTCGCCCTCCCTGCCCACGGGTGGGGAGTCGGAGGGCCGTCGCCTGCTGGACGACTGGCTGGACGACGGGGTCCACCACTACGCCAGCGACCAGGACCGGTTGGCGCGCGACGGGACGTCCCGGCTGTCGGCCTACCTCCACTTCGGCTGCGTGTCCCCCACCGAGATCGCCCAGCGGGTCGGGGAGTCGGACGGCGAGCGGGCGTTCCTCCGGCAGCTGGCCTGGCGGGACTTCCACCACCAGGTCCTCGCCGCGCGTCCCGGATCGGCCTGGAACGACTACCGCACCCGGAACGACCACTGGCGCACCGACCACGAGGAGCTGGCCGCCTGGCGGGACGGGCGCACCGGAGTTCCCCTCGTCGACGCGGGCATGCGGCAGCTGGCCACCGAGGGGTGGATGCACAACCGGGCTCGTCTGGTCACCGCCAGTTTCCTCACCAAGTCGCTCTACCTGGACTGGAGGGAGGGCGCACGGCACTTCCTCCGGCTCCTCGTCGACGGGGACATCGCCAACAACAACATGAACTGGCAGTGGGTGGCGGGTACCGGCACCGACACGCGCCCCAACCGGGTGCTGAACCCGACCCGCCAGGCCGAGCGGTACGACCCGGACGGCGCCTACGTCCGCCGGTACGTGCCCGAGCTCGCGGACCTGGCACCTCCCGAGATCCACGAGCCCTGGCGGTTGGGCGAGGAGGAACTGCGGCGTCGCGACTACCCCCCACCCCTGGTCGACCTGATGGACGCCGCCCGGCGGTTCCGCGCGGCGCGCGGCAAGGACTGAGCCACCCCGGCGGCCACCGACCGGCACCGCCCGAGGAGACGGCGGCCACGGACCGGGATCACCCGGGGGTGCTCACCCGGCGGGAGGTCGAGAAGCGCGGGAAGATCCGGACGCGCCTACAGTCGAGTCGGCCGGGTCCCCGGTGGACACCGGGGCCAGATCTCCCCAGGTGAACGAGGTGAACACTGTCGTGGTCGGTACGTCGCCGCGAGCCGGGTCGTGGCTGTCCAGAATCCCCCTCCGCCGTCTGCGCGCCCCCAGGTGGGCCGAGCAGGAGGGCACGTGGCGCGGCGCCAGGCCCTCGGTGATCGAGTCCGCGCTGAAACGGGCGCTCGCCCGGCCCTCGGGCAACTGGTTCGTGCTCGGCGCGAGCCGGGAGATCGCCCTCGGTGGCGCTCCGCTGGGCCGGACGATCGGCGGGGTGGAGGTCGTCTGCTGGCGAACCCAGGACGGGCGGTTGCGCGCCGGTCCCGGTAGCTGCCCCCACCTGGGCGCTCCGCTGTCCGAAGCGGTCGTGCACTGCGGGGAACTGGTGTGCCGGTGGCACGGCCTGCGGTTGGGCGCGGGCGGAGCGCCCGGCTGGCAGCCCTACCCGGCCCACGACGACGGGGTGCTCGCCTGGGTCCGCCTCGACGAGGTGGGCGGTGAGGCTCCGCTCCCGGAACCCGTCGTCCCCCGCCGGCCCCCGGCGGCCGGCGCGATCGCCGCCGTCACCACGGTGGTGGGCCGCTGCGAACCACAGGACGTGATCGCCAACCGGCTCGACCCGTGGCACGGGGCGTGGTTCCACCCGTACTCCTTCGCGAACCTGCGGGTGCTCGACGCCCCCGTCGACGCCGACCCGGAGGACCCGGAGTCCGACCGGTTCGACGTGGAGGTGTCGTTCCGGTTGTCCCGGCAGATCGGCGTACCGGTCAAGGCCACCTTCACCTGCCCGGGACCGAGGACCATCGTCATGCGGATCACCGAGGGGGAGGGGAGGGGCAGCGTCGTGGAGACGCATGCCACGCCCTGGGCACCGGACGGCGCCGGTCACCCGAGGACGGCGGTGATCGAGGCGACGGTGGCCAGCTCGGACCGGCGGGGCTTCGCGGTGGCGCGCCGCCTCACCCCGCTCGTCCGCCCACTCATGAACATGACGGCGCGTCGGCTGTGGCGGGACGACATGGACTACGCCGAACGCCGCTACGAGCTGCGTTCCACCGGCCGTTGGCCCGGTTGACCGGCGGGAACCTCCCGCACCGGCACCGCCGCGTCCCGTGCGACCTCCGCCCTGGCGGGCGCGGCGGTCCGGTGCCGTCGCGGCGCGGGACGCACGTACTCCAGGCGGTCGAGCAGGGGCCACCGGCCCCCCTGGGGGACGCTCCACAGGTCGTGGCCGTGAACACCCCATTCGCCGAGCAGCACGTTCGCCGCCATGAACCCGCTGGTGGCGGCCCGCTCCATGAGCGCGACCGGCAGGTCGACCCGGGTGAGGTCCCCCGCCACGGTCACGAACGGGTCCGGGGTGCGCACCGGTGGCCGGTCCGTGAAGCCACCCGGGGGGAACAGGGGGCAGTCGTCCCGGATCTCGTGGCGTTCGTCCACCACGCCCGCCGCCCCGGTCTCCGGGTAGACCCGTCGGAGCTCGCCGAG
Source organism: Actinoalloteichus sp. AHMU CJ021 (assembly GCF_002895405.1). Classification (NCBI taxonomy): domain Bacteria; kingdom Bacillati; phylum Actinomycetota; class Actinomycetes; order Pseudonocardiales; family Pseudonocardiaceae; genus Actinoalloteichus; species Actinoalloteichus sp. AHMU CJ021. The sequence goes on from NZ_CP025990.1 coordinate 5,719,766, forward strand.
CACGCCCTGCCTGAGCCGCTCGACGTCGGGCTCGCCCCGCAGAGCGTAGGAGTGCAGTTCCACCACCGAGCCACCGGTACGGCGGGACCAGTCCCTGGCGGTGCGTTCGTAGCGTTCGAGCACGCTGATGTTGTCCAGGCACCCGAAACCGCTGGTGCACAGGAACGGTGCCCGGGCCGGGTGGACCGGGCGGTCCAGCCAGAACCGGGAGACGAGGAAGGGGGGCGCGGTCCGCAACCGCCCGACGCGCCGCCGCCAGTCGTCGTCTCCCAGGTCGGGGGACGAGTCGACGACCGCGCGAAGGCCCCGCACGTCGAGCGCGAGGACGACCCCGTCGACCTCGGTCCTTTCCGGCGGTTCCGTGCCCGTGCGGTGGACGACCGCCAACCGCCGGGTGCCGCCCCGTTCCACCCGCTCCACCGAGGTCCCGGTGCGGACCGAGGCCCCGCACCGGCGCAGGTGCGCCGCGAGCGGGTCCCACAGCGCTCGCGAGAAGCAGTCGTCGGCGACGTCGAACACCAGGCCCTCGCTGGATCCCAGGAAGTAGATGTGGAACATGGTGGCCAGTTCGGCCGCCGACAGCTGGGTCGGCTCGGCGAAGAAGCTCCGCGAGAAGACCTCGAACGCCAGGTGCCGCGCCCTCCTGGGGAAGCGGATCTGGGCGAGGAAGGCGTCGGCGTCCAGGTCGTCCAACTGCCCGTAGGTGCGGGGCACCCGCACCTGGCCCAGCGGTATCGCGGCCCTGGTGCCCAACCGCGCCAGGTCACCGAAGGTGAAGCTGGGGCTGTGGGCCACGAACGCCAGGGCGTTCCACGGCGGGGTCCTGGGCAACCGGGCGAAGCTGTCGCGGAACCCCTCCCGGTGGAGCAGCGGGTAGTCCTCGACCGGGCGCAGCCGCGCCAGCGCGGGGTCGGCCCGGCGCAGGAGCCCCCGCAGGTTGTAGTACTGGCGGAAGAACGCGTGGAAGCCCCGGTTCATGCCGGCGACCGAACCGTCCGCCAGCGTGGTGGTCCAGCCGGCGACCCGGCCCCCCAGCTCTGGTTCCCGTTCCAGCAGCCGCACCTCGACACCGCGTTCGGACAGCGCGGCCGCTGCGGCCAGGCCGGCGATCCCGCCACCCACCACCGCGACCCGGGGCCGCTGGCGGAGATGACCGGTGTCCGGGTACCCGGGCGGGGCCTCGTACCGCGTCGCCTTCCTGTCCCGTCCTGGACGGCCTGTCACGGGTGGGGTCACGTGTCGCCTCCGAGTCACTGCCGACATCCAGCCTGGGCACCCCGGTCGTCGACCGTCACACGCCGGTCGGCGACCCGGTGCTCCGTGACGAACCTTGCCGCCTCACCGGTACCCGCGCCTGTTCTGGGGAGGGCGGGAGCGAGGGAGCCGGTCCACCCGACCGGCCACCGGAACCGGCTGACCGGGCGGCGCGGGCGGCGACCCTGACCAGGAGGGATCTCCCCATCCCGGTGAGACCGACCGCCAGTCGTCGTCGACGGGTCACCCGCGCCCGGCCGGAGAACACGTCGTGGTCACGGTCCTCGATGCGGTCAAGGATTTCGCCGTACAGGGTGAATGCCGCCGCCACGCAGGGCCGGGACACGGGGTCGAGCATCGCGATGCCCGGCTGGGCGAACCGGTACACCGCCCTGGTCCTGCTGACCTGGTCGGCCAACGCCCGGCGCACCTGCCGGTCCGGCCAGCCCCGAGCCCGGCACCACACCAGCCGGTCGCGGTCCACACCGAACTCCGCCAGCTCGTCCTCGGGGAGGTAGACACGGCCCCGGTCCAGGTCCTCCCCGACGTCGCGCAGGAAGTTGGTCAGCTGGAAAGCCGTGCCCAGGGCGGCGGCGTGGGGAGCGGCCTCCTCCCGGGGGACCACCGTGCCCAGCACCGGCAGGACCTGGAGGCCGATGACGTCGGCCGAGCCCCGGACGTAGACGGACAGCGCCCGGCGGGTCGGGTACCTGTCGACGGTGAGGTCCATCCGCATGGACCGCATGAAGTCGCGGAAGTAGGACGTGTCGATCCGGTAGCGCCGGACCACGTCGACCACGGCGGCCAGGACGGGGTGTTCGCTGCGCCCGGATCGGAACCCCGTCACCAGGTCCGCCTCCAACGCGGACAGCTCCGCCGCCCTGGCCGCCTGGTCCCGCATCCCCTCCAGGTCGTCGACGACGTCGTCCACCAGCCGGGCGAAGCCGTAGAGCGCGTGCACCGCGGGCCGTCGGGCCGGTTCCAACAGCCGGGTGGCGAGGTAGTAGGTCCGTCCGTGCGCCGCGTGCAGCTCCCGGCAGCGCTGGTACGCCCGGTGCAGACCCGGGTCCGTCACACCGGCGGCGACCAGTTCCCTCCGGGTCACGGGATCGGGCCCCGGGCCGGCAGGGTGTCCGGTGCGGTGCGGGGGCCGGTGTCGGTTGGGCCCGTCCGCGCCCGTGCCGAACGGGGCACGGACCCGCCTGGTGCGCGTCGCGAGCCGAGCCCGGTGATGCGGGCGGCGGCGAGTTTGCCGGACACCAACACCGTCGGGATGCCGACCCCGGGCGTGGTGCCGGCCCCCGCGAGGACGACGTTGTCGAGTCCACGAGGCAGGTTCCCCGGTCGGAAGGGCCCGGTCTGGGCGAAGGTGTGCGCCGCGCTGAAGGGGGAACCGTCGAGGAGCCCCCGGTCGGCCCAGTGCGACGGGGTGTGCACCTGCCGTGCCTCCAGGGAGCCCCCGAACCCGGGCAGGTGGCGCCGTTCGATCACCTGGATCATCTCCTCCGCGTAGGCCGGGCCGATGCGGTCCCAGTCCAGGCGGCCGGTGCGCAGGTTCGGGCAGGGCGCGAGGAGGTAGCAGAGCTCCCGCCCGGGCGGCGCGAGCGAGGGGTCGGTCGCGGTCGGTCTCGTCAACAGCAACGACGGGTCGCTCATCAACCTGCCCTTGTTGACGATCTCGTCGAAGGTGCCCGCCCAGGACTCACCGAAGGAGATCGTGTGGTGGCCGAGGTCGGCCCACGAACCGGTGGAACCGGCGTGGACGACGACGGCGGACGGCGAGGCCCGCAGCGGCACGGGACGCCGGGGCGTCCGGCCGAGCAGGCGGTAGCTGACCGGCAGGTCGGGGGTGAGGACCACCGCGTCGCACGGGATGAGTTCCCCGTCGGCGGTGCGGACCCCGGTGGCCCGCCCCCCCGACCTCACCAGTTCGGCGACCTCGGCCCCGTAGCGGAACGAGGCACCGCACTCCGCCGCCACCTGGGCGTACCTCCTCGGTACCTGCCACATCCCCCCTCGGGGGAAGTAGACGCCGGCGACGGTGTCCATGTACCCGATGACCCCGTACACGGCCAGGGCCTGTCGCGGCTGGACACCGGCGTAGAGCGCCTGGAAGGAGAACACCCGCCGCAGGCGGGGGTCGCGCAGGAAACGGCCCACCGCGCGGTCCAACCTGCCGAAGGCGCCGAGCCCGACCAGCCGGGCGAGCTGGGGGGTGCACAGGTCCAGCGGTGAGTCGAAGTTCGCGTCGATGAAGTCGTCGTACTCGGCGCGGTAGAGGTCGGTCAGCCATCGGCGGAGCCGGCGGTAGCCGGCGGCCTCGACCGGACCGGCGAACTCGCGGACGGCCTGCTCCATCCTGTCACCGTCGGTGTGCACGTCGAGCACGCTGCCGTCGGCGAACCTCGCCTGGTAGGCGGGGTCGAGCCGAACGAGGTCCAGCACGGACTCCAACGGGCGCCCGACGGCCGCGAGGGGCTCGGCCACCAGGTCGGGCATCGTCAACACGGTGGGCCCGGTGTCCATCCGGTACCCGTCGATCTCGGCCAACCCCATGCGCCCACCGGGCAGCGGGTCCCGCTCGACCACGGTCACGCGCCGGCCGGCGCCCAGCAGGTGCAGGGTGGCGGAGAGGCCGGCGAGGCCGGCGCCCACGACGACCACATGGTCCGTGCGTCCCGGAACGGTCCGCATCACGCCTCCTCGTTCCGCGCGGTCCGGTTCCGCGTGGTCCATCCGGTCGACCAGCCCCAACGCGTCCTGCCCGCCGCGCCGAGGCACCGGCGGGCCCACCCGGGTCTGCCGACGCCGCGCGCCGAGGGAGCGGTCGTGCGCCCGTTCGCGGTGCGCGGGGGAGCCGGGTCCGCGAGCCGAGCCGCGGCGGGGCGTGGTCGGCGAGCGGGCCGGGTGACCGCGCGGGAGGCCGAGGGAACGGCCCTCGGCAGGTGCCGGCGGTCCCGCCTGGATACGGCCGAGATCATGGACCGCCCTCTCCGGTGTCGGTTGCGCCCTGCCGCAACCATGCTCGTTCCAGCACCGGCGATCGGCAACTCGTGCCGTCGACCGTCCGGTGCCCCCGGGTATCTTGCCCCGCCGCCCATCCGGCGCGAACATCGGTCGTTCCCGTCGACGGGCCCCTCGCCCTCCCGGAGGCCCCGGTCCTGGCCCGCCCGCCGGAACAGCGGAGCCGGTCCGCCTCCGGCGTTCGTCCGCCAGGACCCCGACCGGGTGGTACGGGTGCGGAATCGGGTGATCAACCAGCGGGTGCGCCGAACAGCGGAGACCAGGTCTGCAAGATGTCAGCCGGACGCCCGCCGGAGGCACCTGGCGGGACACTGTGGACAGTGGAGCGGGTGATCACGCACCGATGGCCAAACGTGGACGCAAACCGCGCACCCCGGACCCGAACGCCGGACCGGTCGCGGAGTTCGCGGCACGGCTCTGGGAGCTCAAGCAGCGCGCCGGTGATCCGTCCTTCGAGGCGATGAGCGGCCGGCTCGGGGCGGTGGCCTGCAAGTCCTCGTTGTCGGCGGCCGCCCGAGGCCGGGAACTGCCCTCCTGGGAGACCACCTGGGAGTTCGTTCGCTGCCTCGCCGTCGGAGTCCTGGAACGCGACGCCGAGGAGGTGCTCACCGAGTGGCGCGGCCGTTGGGAACGCGCTCGGGCCCGGCTCGACGGCCTGGACGAGGAGCCAGCGTGCGAGCCCCCGGTACTGGGGGCGGCCGCCCTGCGCGTTCCCGACCGCCGGGCCACCGGCCAGGCCGTACCCGCCCGCACGGCCGTGCCGCAGGAGGCACCGTCCCCGCCGACGCGCTGGCTACCCAGCTGGGCGCCCCGCCGCACGACCTGGGCGCTGCGCGCCGGGGCGCTGCTGGGGATCGAGATCACCACGACGACCTTCCCCTCGGCTGGTGCGGGGACCCCGGGCCTGGAGGCGGTGGTGCGCGACCCGTTGAGCACGACCCGACGACTCGTGCCAGGCGACGACTCCGAGCTCCGGAGGGACGTGAACTACCCGGACGGCACGACCGTGCACCGGGGCGAGGACTTCGTGAAGATCTGGGAACTCGCGAACACCGGGAGCGTCTTCTGGCGGCACCGCTACCTCCAGCGCCTCGGCCCGGACGACCCGGACTCGTGCCAGGCGCCCCGGCGCGTTCCGATCCCACCCACCGCACCCGGCGAGACGGCTCTGGTCAGCGTGCCGATGCGAGCGCCCTGGTCCCTCGGGCACAGCCTGACGGAATGGAAGATGACCGACGCCGACGGGAATTTCTTCCTCCCGGACGGTCTACCGGTGCACGTGTACGTCATCGTCGTTCCCTGATCCGATCTCGACGCCGGTGCGTCCGCACCCGATGAGCGAGGCGTCCGGGGGGTGGGGCTGGCGGTACCGCCGAAATGACCACCGACCACGGACGAACCGTGGACATTTCCCGCTTGTGGTGTCCACCACGCCTCCAGCACGATGGCCGCGAGCCGGTCCCGCCCGGCGAGAGCGGAAGGAGACGGGACACCGTGCCGCGAGGAAGTCGGAAGGGCACTGGACGGGCCGTGCGTGGGCGAACGGGCAGCGGTGGCTGGCGTGCCCCAGGTGGGGCCGTCGCGGGCCCTGTCTACACGGGCACGGTGCGCGCGCTCGCCGTCGACCTGCTGCTGTACGGTTCGGCCGCGACCGAGAACGCCGCCTTCGCGGTGTGGCTGCCCGTCGGAGCCCGCCTCCTCGCCCGCCGGTTCCGGGCCGCTCCGGGCAGGTCCGGTCTGCTGTTCGTTCGAGAGCGCTGACGGTCCGGGATACCGAGCGGCGCGCGTCCGGTCGGTCGGCGGCCCGCGCCCCGGACCATTCGAGGGACCCGGCAACGGGGCCGCGGTCGCGATTTCGCGCGGAGTCGCTCGCCGGGTACACCGCTTTTCATTCGTGATGATTTCGTGATCCAATCTCGGGGTTGGGTCGCACGTTCCGTGCGGGACCCAGAACCGGTGTGAACGCCAATGGGATCGGCGAACTCCCCGCCGGGGGTGCCCGATTCGGAAAAGCAGGGAAATCCGATTCGGAAAGGCAGGGGGATTCCGATTCGGAAAGCTGGTGGGGTAGGTGGTCCCGGCACGGGGAACCGAGCTCGTCCCATCACGCGCCGGTCGAACCGCGCTCCGCGCGCTCGCCCCCACCACGGCGATCCGGCGACGTGGCTCCGCGCGGGGCAGGGGACGTCCCCGTCGCCGAGGCGGTCCCGGCGGGACACGACGTTCGTCCCCGGGCAGGTCACGACTCGGGTGGGGCGTGCGCACGGCGGCGGGCCCCGAGCCCGACCCCTGGCCAGTGTGGCGCCGGGGTTGGCCCGATCCGGCCGTGCGCCGGTACCGCCGTGCCCGGCGGGGCCGCGGCGCTGTCGTCGAACGAGGAGGGCCGGTCGGAGCAGTGCGGCCCGCCGCGCCGGGACGGTCACTGGGCCGGGCGGCGCAGTGCCGGCACCTCCGCCGTGCGCGAGCGCGGCACGGTAGTCCGCGAGTTCCCGAAGTCAACGAGGCCGCCCAACCGGCCGGGGGAATTGCGGGACGACTCTTGACGGCCTCGCCCGGTTGTGCCAGTTTCATGCCGATCGAATTCGCGAATCCGCCGGAGTAGCGGTGGAATCGAAGCGCTTCGAATTCGTTCGACAGGGTATTCGTCGAATGTTCGACTGGTGGGCGCCTCATCCGCCGGAACCAGTGGGCGTGGAACGACGCGGACGCGACGGAGCGGACGGAGGTCAGGAGTGGCTGCCAACGAACGGCGCGACCCGGAACCGGTCGGCGGCGAATCTCGGGCCTACCTCGACCCGGAGCTCCCGATCCCGGTGAGGGTGGACGACCTGCTCGGTCGACTGGACCTCCGCACCCGGATCGCCCTGCTCCACCAGGTCCAACCCGCCGTGCCCGAGCTGGGCATGGCCGAGTTCCGCACCGGTGGTGAGGTGCTGCACGGCCTGGCCTGGCTCGGGCCGGCGACCGTCTTCCCCCAGGCGGTCGGGCTGGGCGCGACCTGGAACCCCGAACTGGTCGAGCGGATCGGTTCCGCCGTGGGCGACGAGGTTCGCGGCTTCCACCACGACAACCCGGACCGGGGCGGCGGGCTCAACGTCTGGGCACCCGTCGTCAACCCGTTGCGCGACCCGAGGTGGGGGCGCAACGAGGAGGGGTACGCGGAGGACCCGCTGCTCACCGGAACACTGGCCACCGCCTACGCGGCGGGGCTGCGGGGCCACCACCCCCGGTACTGGAGGACGGCGCCCACGCTCAAGCACTTCCTCGGGTACAACAACGAGACCGACCGGGACACCACCTCGTCCGACCTGCGTCCCCGTGTGCTCCACGAGTACGAGCTGCCGGCTTTCGAGATCCCGCTGCGGGCCGGTGCGGCGGTGGCGGTGATGCCCTCCTACAACCTGGTCAACGGGCGGCCCGCCCACCTCTCACCCCTGATCAACGACACCCTCCGCGAGTGGGCGGGCCCGGGACTGGCCGTGTTCAGCGACGCCTACGCACCCTCCAACATCGCCGGGTCCCAGGGGTACCTGCCCGATCACCCCGCGGGGTTCGCGGCCGCGCTCCGCGCCGGGGTGGACAGCTTCACCGAGCACGACCGCGACTCCGACCACACCATCCAGCAGCTGAGCACCGCCCTCGACCGCGGGCTGATCACCGAGGACGACGTGGACACCGCGGTCCGCCGCCTGCTGGCCGTCCGGTTCCGGCTCGGGGAGTTCGACCCGCCCGAGCACAACCCCTACGCGGGGCTCACCTCGGAGGTCATCAACCGCCCCTCCCACCGCGACCTCGCGGCGGAGGCCGCGCGCCAGGCGCTCGTCCTGCTCAGGAACGAGGACGAGACCCTCCCACTGGACCGCGACCGGATCCGCCGCCTGGCGGTCATCGGGTGGCACGCGGACACGCTCTTCGAGGACTGGTACAGCGGAACCCTGCCCTACCGGATCACACCGTCGGCCGGGATCGAGGCCGCCTTCGACGGCGAGGTGACCACCGTGGAGGCGGTGGACCGGGTCGCGCTCCGCGCCGCGGATGGCCGGGAGGTACGCGCCGACCCGACGGGCACGTCCCCGCTGCGGCTCGCGGTGGCGACGGAGACCGCGCGGTCGGACGAGGCCCTGTTCGACCTGTTCGACTGGGGCAACGAGGCGGTGACCCTCCGGGCCGTGGCCAACGCGCGGTACGTCGCCGCCCATCCGGACGGCCACCTCCTCAACGACCGGGTCACGCCGGGAGAGTGGGTCGTCCGGGAGACCTTCGAGCTCCGGGCCGGGCCGGGAGGAACCCGTCGCCTGCGGAACCGGGCACTCGACAGGTGGGTCCGGTGCGATCCCGACGGCGTGCTCACCGCCGACGGGGAGGACGAGCAGGAGGCGACCGCGTTCCTGGTGGATGTCGTCGACTCCGGTGCCCGGCGGGCGGAGGGCGCCGCCGCCGCCTCGGACGTCGCGATCGTCGTGCTCGGCAACGACCCGCACATCAACGGTCGCGAGACCGAGGACCGCCCCGACATCGAGCTCCCTCCCGTTCAGGAGGACCTGCTCCGGCGGGTGGTGGGAGCCAACCCCCGCACGGTGTTGGTCGTCGTCAGCGGCTACCCGATGGCCATCCCGTGGGCTGACGAACGGGTGCCGGCGATCCTCTGGACGGCGCACGGCGGGCAGGAGCAGGGGACCGCGTTGGGGGAGGTGCTCTTCGGTGACCACTCGCCGGGAGGGCGACTGCCCCAGACCTGGTACCGGAGCACCCGGGACCTGCCCGACCCGTTCGACTACGACATCATCAGCGCGGCCAGCACCTACCTGTACCACCGGGGAGAGCCGCTCTACCCCTTCGGGCACGGGCTGTCCTACACCAGCTTCGACTACGGACCGCTGCGCGCCGACACCTCGACCCTCGCCCCGGACGCGGTGGTCACGCTGAGCGTCGAGGTCACCAACAGCGGCGACCGCGACGGTGACGAGGTGGTGCAGCTCTACTCCCGCCACCTGACGTCGTGCTGGCGCCAACCCCGGCGACGCCTCCGGGGCTTCCGCCGGCTGCGCCTGCGGGCCGGCGAGCGCCGCACCGTCGAGTTCGTGGTCGCCGCGCAGGAGCTCGCCACCTGGAACACCGCGTCGGACCGGTGGACCGTCGAACACGCCGAGCACGAGTTCTCCGTGGGAGCGTCCTCGGCGGACCAGCGGGCCACCACCTCCCTGCTCGTCCTGGGAGAGCGTGTCCCACCGCGCGTGCTGCACGGTCGCTGGACGGCTGCGGACTCCTTCGACGACCAGGGCGGTGTCCACCTGGTGCCGGACACGCCGCTCTCGGGCACCGCCGTCGCGGGACGGGACGGGGCCTGGCTGGCCTTCCACCGGGTCTCGTTCCCCGCCGGCCGACATCGGATCACCGTGCGGGCGTCCACCCCGGAGACCGGCGGTCGACCGGGGGTGGCCGGGGCGAGGATCGAGTTCCGCCCCGGGGTCGGCGGTGCGCCGGCCGTGCCGCTCACCGTGCCCCCCGGTAGCCGGGACGCGGTCCTGGACGCCGAGGTCGAGACGGACGCCGGCGTGGCGGAACTGCGGATCGTCTTCACGGACGGCGACGCGGTGGTCCACGCGCTGCTGCTCGAACTCCTGCCCCCGGAGGAGGACGAGGCCGCTTGAGGCGCGGAACGCCCCGCCCGGCGTCGCGCCAGTCCCCCGGCCAGCCACTCGCTCCCTCGTTCGACCTGCTCGGATAGGCCAGACGTCGGATTGTTCCCGACAGGGGAGATCCGTAACGTCCTGGCAATCGAATCGCTTCAATGTGATTTGGCTCACCACCAATGGAGGTGTCGTGGTCACGATCGCGGACGTGGCGAAACACGCCGGAGTCGCCCCGAGCACGGTGTCCTACGTGCTCACCGGCAGGCGGGCGATCTCCGCGCGGACCCGGGCGAAGGTCCGGGACAGCATCGAACTCCTGGGCTACCACCCCCACGCCGGCGCTCGTTCCCTCGCGAGCAACCGCGCCAACGTGGTGGCCCTGGTCCTGCCGCTGCGCACCGGGGTCAACGTGCCGGTGGCGATGCGCTTCGTCCTGTCGGTCGTCACCGCCGCCAGGGAGCGGGACCAGGACGTGCTCCTGGTGACCGGCGACCAGGGGGTCTCGGGCATCAACCGGATCTCCGCCAGCGCGATGGCGGACGGACTCGTCGTGATGGACGTGGAGATGCACGACGAACGCGTCCCACTGCTGCGCGACCTTCCCCAGCCCTCGGTCCTCATCGGATTCCCCGCCGACGCCACCGGGTTGACCTGCGTGGACCTCGACTTCTCCTCGGCGGGGACGCTCTGCGTCGACCACCTCGCCGACCTCGGGCACCGGGAGGTCGCCCTCCTCGGCGCCCCCCGCGCCGTCTACGAACGGGACACCGGTTTCGCCCACCGCACGATGGCCGGCTTCACCAACGCGGCGCTGCGCCGAGGAGTCCACGCCACCACCCGGTCCTGCGAGACCGATCCGGCCGAGGTCACGCGCACGGTCGCGGCGCTGCTCGCCGAACGCCCCGGGCTCACCGCGGTCGTCGTGCACAACGAGTCCGCCATCAGCCCGCTGCTCGCCGCGCTCCGCACCGGGGGACGACGTGTCCCCGAGGACGTCTCGGTGGTGGCCATCTGCCCCGACGAGGTCACCGACCGCGTCTTCCCACCGCTGACCTCGGTGCAGATCCCGACCGAGGACCTCGGCCAGCGAGCCGTCGAACTGCTCATGGCGAAACTCGCCAGGCAGGGCGTCGCCCCCGCCACCCTGCTCACCCCCCGGCTGGTCGAACGCGGCAGCTGCGGCCGCGCCCCCCTACCCGGCTAGCCGCCCGCGACACCGGCGACTCCCGCCCGACGACCTCCCCTCGGGCACTCCTCCCGGTGTCCGCCCACCGACCCGCCCGCCGCGTGATCCGACCCGCCCCGGCAACCGGACCCGGCCCACGCCGGCACAGCCCGAAAGGCCCACGATGAGACGCACACCGCACCACACCTGGAGCCGCCGCTCCTTCCTCTCCGCCCTCGGAGCGGGAGCCGCCCTCGCTGCGACCAGCCCGCTGCTCACCGCCTGCGGATCCCGCCCGGGGGCATCCCCCACCGGAGCCGTCTCCGACCCCGACGCGATGGGCGCGGTGCTCCCCAACCACGTGCCCGTCGAGTTCGTCGCCCCGGATCTCCCCGGCAGGCTCGGTGCCGCTCCCGGCTACCTGAGCTACCCGGCCCAACTGGTCCGGGGTGTACCCGACGCACCCGGCACGGGCGGCGAGGTCACCGCGATGACCCCGGCCTTCTGGCCCATCCCCCCGGCGGACAACGACTACTACGACGCGGTCAACGAGCGGCTCGGCGCCCGGGTGCGGTTCAACATCGTCAACGGCAGCGACTACGCCGCGAAGCTGAACGCCATGTTCGCCGGCGACCAGCTCCCGGAGCTCACCGTCATCCCGGACTGGGACGTGCCACCCCGCTTCGGTGAGGCGGTCGGCACCGTCTTCGCCGACCTCACCGAGCACCTCGCGGGCGACGCCGTCGAGAAGTACCCGATGTTGGCGAACCTGCCGACCCGGGCCTGGGCCTACTGCGTACGTGGCAACCGGCTCTTCGGAGTCCCGACGCCCGCCGAGCTCTTCGCCGTCACCAGCTTCTACCGCCACGACCTGTTCGAGGAGCTGGGGCTCGCCCCGCCCACGACGGCGGACGAGCTCCGCGCCCTGTGCGAGCAGATCACCGACCCCAACCGCAACCGCTGGGCCTGCGGGAACCTCTTCCTGGACGTCAAGCGCATGTTCGGGGTGGTACCCGGCTGGAGCCGGGAGAGCTCCGGACGGCTCGTCAACGAGGCCGAGACCGAGGGGTTCCGCGAGGCGCTCACCTTCATGCGGGCCCTCTTCGCCGACGGCCACGTGCACCCCACGGTCGCCGGGAGCAACACCGGGCAGGAGAAGGAGCTGTTCGAGAACGGCAGCATGCTCATGATGGTCGACGGGCTCGGTTCCTGGCACGAGGCGCTGGCCCGGCAGCTCCCCGGCAACCCCGCCTTCGACATGCGGCCGATACCGCCCTTCTCCCACGACGGCGGGGACCCCGTCTACTTCACCGAGGAGGGCGCCAGCATCGCCACCTTCATCAGGGGCGACCTGGAACCCGAACGGATCGAGGAGCTGCTCGGCATCCTCAACTTCTGCGCCGCGCCCATCGGCACCGAGGAGCACTACCTCGTCAACTACGGGGTCGAGGGCGTGCACAGCGAGCGGGGCGAGGGAGGTTCACCCCAGCTCAACGCGAAGGGGAGCCGGGAGGTCACCTTCACCTACGGGTTCCTGGGCGCTCCGCCGCCCTCGATCGCCCAGGCCCAGTACCCCGGCTACGTCCAGGCGCGCTACGACTGGGAGGTCGCGGCGGCCCAGTACAAGGTGTCCAAGATCGACGAGGGGCTGCACATCGAGGAGCCTCCCCGGCTCACCAGCCTCGAACAGCGGCTCGACGACCAGATCCAGGACCTGCTGCGCGGCCGAACCCCGCTCGACCAGCTCGACTCCATCATGGACCGGTGGCGTTCCGACGGTGGTGACGAGCTGCGCGAGTTCTACGACGACGCCCTCAGCGACGTCGGACGCTGAGCGGACCGACCATGGACTCCGACACCACGGCGACGCGGTCCTCCGCCTCACCGAGGGAGCGGCGCCGAGCCGACCGCCGGCGCCGCCTCCGCCGGGACTGGCCCCTGCTGCTCATGACCGCGCCGGCGATCCTCGTCCTTGGCGCGTTCCACTACCTGCCGCTGCTGGGCAACGTCATCGCCTTCCAGGACTACTCGCCGTTCGTGGGCATCCTCAACAGCCCGTTCGTCGGTTTCGACAACTTCCAGCGGCTGTTCGGGGACCCGGCGTTCTGGAACGCCACCCTGAACACGCTCTACATCACCGCGTTCCAGCTCGTGTTCTACTTCCCGGTACCGATCCTGCTGGCCCTGTTGGTGAACAGCCTCCTCAGCGCGCGGATCCGCCTGTTCATCCAGAGCGTCGTCTACCTGCCCCACTTCTTCTCCTGGGTGTTGGTGATCACGCTCTTCCAGCAGATGCTCGGCGGAGCCGGAGCGCTGAACACCTTCCTGCGACAACAGGGGCTGACGCCGTTCGACGTGATGACGAACCCCGACACCTTCGTCCTCCTGGTGACGGCGGAGGGCATCTGGAAGGACGCCGGCTGGGGGATGATCATCTTCCTGGCCGCGCTGAGCACGGTGAACCAGAACCTCTACGAGGCGGCCGCCGTCGACGGCGCCGGCAGGTGGCGGCGCATGTGGCACGTCACCCTCCCCGCGCTCGTCCCCGTCATCGTGCTGCTGCTGATCATGCGCCTCGGCGACGCCCTGTCCGTCGGCTTCGAGCAGTTCCTGCTGCAACGGGGCGCGGTGGGCGCGGACGCCTCCGAGGTGCTCGACACCTACGTCTACTACGAGGGCGTGGTCAACGGGGACTTCGCCTACGCCGGCGCCGCCGGCCTGTTCAAGGGCGTCGTCGGGCTGCTGCTCGTCCTCGGCGCGAACAAGGTGGCCCATCTGCTGGGTGAGGAAGGGGTGTACTCCCGACGATGACCGTCGTGTCCGAACCCACCGCCGCTCGACGCGGACCCCGTCGGGCCGGCCGCGCGGCCTGGGAGGAGGAACCCGGGCCCCTCGGCAAGGCCGCCAAGGCGGTCCTCGTCGCCGCCATCGCGCTGGCCGTCCTCTTCCCCCTCTACGTGGTGGTGCTGACCAGCCTGTCCCCCCAGGAGGCGATCACGAGGGCCGGCGGGCTCGTCCTCGTCCCCGATGGCCTCAGCCTCGCCGCCTACCAGGAGATCCTCTCCGGTGGGGTCGTGACGAGGTCGGTGCTCGTGAGCACCGGGGTGACCCTCGTCGGAACGCTGTTCAGCACCACCCTGACCATCCTCGCCGCCTACGGCCTGTCCCGGCGGGACTCCTACGCGCACCGGCCCCTGCTGTTCCTGGTGCTGTTGACCTTCCTGTTCGGACCGGGCCTCATCCCCACCTACCTGACCGTGCAGGCATTCGGGCTGTTGGACAGCTACGCCTCGCTGATCCTGCCCACGGCCGTGGCCGCCTTCAACCTGATCGTGCTCCGCTCGTTCTTCATGAACATCCCGCAGGAGATCATGGACAGCGCCCGCATCGACGGGGCCAGCGAGTTCCGCATCCTCGGGACGATCGTGCTGCCGCTGTCCAAGGCGGTCACCGCGGTGATCGCACTCTTCTACGGTGTCGGGTACTGGAACGCGTTCTTCAACGCCTTCCTGTTCCTCGACGACAACCGGAAGTGGCCGCTCCAGCTGATCCTGCGCACCTACGTCCTGGAGGGCATACCCATCCCCGGGGCCGGGCCGACCGACACCGTCGCCGGCGGTCCCGTCCCCACCCTGGCCGTCAAGATGGCGGTCGTCGTCATCGCGGTGCTCCCGGTGCTCCTGGTCTACCCCTTCGTGCAGAAGCACTTCACCAAGGGCGTGATCATCGGAGCGGTCAAGGGCTGACGAGAGGAACGGAGGACCATGCCAGGACTGGCGAAGCTCACCCGGGGCCGCCTCGCCTACGGGGGCGACTACAACCCCGAGCAGTGGCCCGAGGCGGTGTGGGCCGAGGACGTCGCGTTGATGCGCGAGGCCGGTGTGACCGTCGTGACCGTCGGCGTCTTCGCCTGGTCCTGGTTGGAACCGAGCCCAGGGGCGCGGGAGTTCGGCTGGCTGGACCGGGTCCTCGACCTGCTGCACGAGGGCGGCGTCGCCGTCAACCTGGCCACCCCGACCGCCACCCCGCCACCCTGGATGGCGCACCGCCATCCCGAGACCGTCCAGGTCGCCCAGGACGGCCGCCGGATGGCCGTCGGGTCCCGGAACCACTTCTGCCCCTCATCCCCGACCTACCGCCGGTACGCCGAAGCCATCGTGCGCGACCTCGCCGACCGCTACGCCGACCACCCGGCGCTGCGGATGTGGCACGCGAACAACGAGTACTGCGAGACCTGCCACTGCGACGTCTCCGCCCAGCACTTCCGGCGGTGGCTCAGAACCAGGTACGCCGACGACCTGGACGCCCTGAACGCCGCGTGGACGACCGCGTTCTGGAGCCAACGCTACGGGGACTGGGACGAGATCGGGACACCCCGGGACACGACCTACCTGCGGAATCCCGCCCAGCAGCTGGACTTCCGGCGGTTCTCCTCCGACGCCCTGCTGGAGTGCTTCACCCTGGAGCGCGACCTGCTGAGGCGGCGAACCCCCGACGTTCCGATCACCACCAACTTCCCCGGCCTGGCCACCTGGGTACCGGTCGACTACCGGCGGTTCGCGGCCGAGGAGGATGTCGTCTCCCTCGACTGGTACCCGGACCCGGGCGACGAGAACGCCCACGTGTCCTCGGCGCTGGCCTTCGACCTCATGCGCTCGCTCGCCGGGGGCCGGCCGTGGGCACTGATGGAGCAGGCCGCCGCAGCGATCAACTGGCGCGGTCGCAACCCCACCAAACCCGGCGGCCTGACCCGCGTCCAGTCACTCCAGGCCGTGGCTCGCGGAGCCGACGTGGTGTGCTTCTTCCAGTGGCGCGCCTCGACCGGGGGAGCGGAGAAGTTCCACTCCGGCATGGTGCCGCACAGCGGCCCCGACAGTCGGATCTTCACCGAGATCCGCGACCTCGGAGCCGACCTCGCGCGGCTGTCGGAGGTCGTGGGGCAGACCGAACGGGCCCGGGTCGCCTGCGTCCTGAGCTGGGAGAGCTGGTGGGCGGCGAGCCAGGAGGCGCACCCGTCCAACGATCTCGACGTCCTCGACCAGCTCCACCGCTACTACGAACCGCTGAACCGGTTGGGGCTGACGGTCGATGTCGTCGCCCCGGACGCCGATCTCACGGCGTACGCCCTGGTCGTCGTGCCCAACCTGTACCTCGTCCGCGACGACGAGGCACGCGCGATCGTCGACTACACGCGGTCGGGAGGGCACGTCGTCCTCGGCTTCTTCTCCGGGATCGTGGACGAGTTCGACCGGGTCCGGACAGGGGGGTACCCCGCGCCGTTCCTCGACCTGCTCGGCCTCCGCGTCGAGGAGTTCTGCCCCCAACCGGAGGGCACCCGGGTGCGGTGCGCCTCGGCCGAGTTCGGCGACTTCTCCTCGGATCTCTGGGTCGACCGGACGAGACCGACCACCGCCGAGCCGGTGGCGGCGGTCCGGGGTGGGGAGCTCGACGGTGTGCCCGTCATCCTCCGCAACCGGCACGGGACCGGTCTCGCCTGGTACGTCGGCACCCGTCCGGACCAGGAGACCCTGCGGCGCCTGGTGGCGGCGGCCTGTGCGCGGGCCGGGGTGGACGCGCCCGCCGGCCCCTTGCCCCCCGGCGTGGAGGTCGTCCGACGGGCCGGCCTGCTCTTCCTGCTCAACCACCGGGACCGCCCGGCCGAGATCACCGTGGCCGGCTCGTGGCGGGACGTGCTCACGGGCGCCGGGTTCGACGACCGGATCTCCCTGCCCGGGCACGGAGCCCTGGTGCTCCGCCCCAACAGGGGACGGAACCGGCACCTCAGGTGAGCACCCCCTGGAGATCGTCGATCAGATCCCGCATGCGTTGGAGGAGACGGCGACGGGTGGGGCCGATGGAGCCACGGGGGATCGCGAGCGTGCGACTGATCTCGTCGTAGTGCAGCGGCGGGTCCGCGATGAGCAGGCTGAGCAGCGCCTGGTGCTGTTCCGGCAGGCTCTGGAAGGCGAGGTGGACCTGGGAGTGCTCCGCGTGCAGCAGGGCGCTCTCCTCGGGGGTGGCCTGGCCGTCGGTCCGGCCCTCCAGGAACGACGCGGTTCCGAAGGGGATCTGCCGACCACGACGCGCGAGGAGGGTCAGCGACTCCCGCCGGGAGGCGGTCACCAGCCACGCCCCCAGCTTCTCCGGCTGCCGGATCGAGTCCAGGTGCTCCACCGCGCGGAGCCAGGTCAGCTGGCAGACGTCCTCGCAGTCCGGTCTGGACAGCCCGTGGGACCGCGCCACCGTCCACACCACAGGGCTGAACCGGCAGATCACCTCCGACCAGGCGAGACGATCTCCCGCCCTGCAACGCCGCACCAACCTTTCGATGCTCTCCTCGTCACCCTTCTTCGGCTCCTTCCGGGGGACGGAATGGACGCCGTACCCGTCGCGGTCACTGGTACTCATAGACGGAGCCCCCAACGCTTCACACCAACGGGAGAACATTAGCCGATCAGCCCATCGACACGTCCCCACGGTGGGACGGTGTACGTTTCGTGCGGAAAGGGCCGCGCCGCGCCCCGGGTGAAACCACGGGCCGGTCCTCGGCCCGGGAAGTTCACCTGATGGGTGGGTGGTGTCGGGATTGCGCGGGGTCAGTGATCATCCTTCGGGGGCTCATCCGCGCCGTTTGATGAATCTCACCCGAAAGCCTGACGGGCAGTGCGTCGCGGCGAACTTCCGGCGGCCGGAACGAGCGCGGGAATTCGCGCGTCAATGGTGTCACCTCATTCCGGCGGGTGAAGTTCGTCGCGTGAAGCCACTTCCCCCGGTGCTCTGCGTAACGAGGTTATGGTGGCTGGTTGAGTGGCGGTGGTGAGACGGGGGAGCGGAAGTAGGAACGGGTACACGGCGTGATACTCCCAGGTGGGGATGGGTGAGGCAGCGGTGCTCGGACGCCGTTCCCGCCTCCCGGCCGGCCCGCGGGCCGTCGGGTTCCCGATGCCGGTTCCGCCCATCCCCGGCCGGTCGCTCCCGATCGGGACCCGACCCACGGGACGGAGGAATTTCCGCGTCCGATGTGTATCCAGTGGGGACTCCCGCTGGTCTGTGTACGTGGCGGGTGCGGTGAGAACCGTGCGAAGGCGAACCGAACGGCGGTGCGGATGGCGAAGGTGGCGATTGTTGGCGGCGGGGCGGCCGGAATTTCGACCGCCTATCGGTTGCGCGGCCACGCGCACATCACCCTTTTCGAGGCCACCCCGCACCTCGGTGGGCACGCGCGCACCGTCGACGTATTCGAAAACGGCGAGCGTCGCGGTCTCGACGTGGGATTCGTGGTGTACAACGAGGCCAGCTATCCGAAGTACTCCGCCTTCCTCGCCGAACTGGGCGTCGACTCCCATGTCGCCTCCCTGAGCATGTGCCGGTTCGTCAGGGGCACCGGCGAGGCCGTGCTCGTCGACGAGCCGGACCCGGAACAGCGCCCGGGCGACTGGGCCGCGGCGTGGGAGGAGTCCGACAGGTTCCTCCGGGAGGCACCCCGGCACCTGGTGCGGGGCGCGGCTGACCTGCCGCTCGGCCACTACCTCGACCAGCACGGCTACGGCGCTCCCTTCCGCCGGGGGCCAGCCGTGCTGCTCGCCTGCGCGGCCTGGTCCCTGCCGCCCGAGGTGATCTGGGACGCGCCCACCTCGGCCGTCCTCGCGCTCAGCCTCGCCCACGGGGGGCACGGACTCGGCGCGGAGGGAGCGAGGTGGCGCACGGTGGTGGGGGGAAGCGGCACCTACGTGGCGGCGGCCCGGCGCGCGCTGGAGGACGCCGGGGTCCAACTCAGGACGGAGTGCCCGGTGCGGGCCGTCCGGCCCGACGGCGACGGCGTCGACCTCACCACCGACGGCCCCGCCGAGCGGTTCGACGCCGTCGTGCTCGCCACGCACGCGGACCAGGCGCTCGGCCTCCTCGCCGCTCCGCTGCCCGCCGTCGAGGTACTGGGTGCCGTGCGGTATCGCGACAGCAGGGTCGTCCTCCACCAGGACCCCGCGGAGATGCCGGCGGACCGCCGCCAGTGGCGAGCGCTGAACTTCGCCGTCCCGCCCGCCGGCGAGGCCCCCGCCCCGGCCCGGGCCTCGTGGGCCACCTACCACCTCAACGCGCTCCAGCGCTTCCGCGCGGAGAACGACTACTTCCTCAGCATGGACCCGGTGGGCACTCCGGACCCGGTCCTGGCGGAGTTCCGGTTCCGCCACCCGGTGGTCGACACCCGGCTGCGGAACCTGCAACAGGACGACACCCGCCGCCTGGTCAACCGGGACAGCAGGGTGCTGCTCGCCGGTTCCTACCTGCACGCCCGCCGGGTCGGGCCGGACAACCTCGCGTCCCATGAGGCCGCCCACGAATCCGGGCTCGACGCGGCGGAGGCCGCCCTGCGCCTCCTGGCCC
The DNA here is from genome assembly GCF_002895405.1 of Actinoalloteichus sp. AHMU CJ021. Lineage (NCBI taxonomy): Bacteria > Bacillati > Actinomycetota > Actinomycetes > Pseudonocardiales > Pseudonocardiaceae > Actinoalloteichus > Actinoalloteichus sp. AHMU CJ021. The sequence goes on from NZ_CP025990.1 coordinate 5,739,224, forward strand.
GCTCCCCGCAACGCGCCTGACGCGCCACCACACCAGATTGGACAACCCCGGCATGACAGCACCCCACGAGACCGGTGACGAGCACGCTCCCACCACGGTCGCCCCGGACGCGGACACGATCCGCGAGTGGCTCGTCACCCAGGTCGCGGCCAGGACCGGCGTCCCGACCTCCGAGGTGGACGTCGACCAGTTCCTCGACGAGTTCCAGCTCGACTCCACCGAAGCCCTGGTACTCGCCGGTGAACTCGAGAACTGGCTCGGCGTCGAGGTCAGCCCGACCGCGCTCTGGTACCACCCGACCATCGCGAGGCTCGCGCGGCACCTCGCGGCGAGCGGGATCGGGAATGACGCCGGCACCTGACACGCGGCCGCTGCTCCGCCAGCTCGCGCGAGGCCCGGCGGAACGCCGCGCCGCACTCATCCATCCGGGAGGCCTCCCCGCCACCCACTACCGTCCACTGGCCGCGGCCCTCGCGGCCCACGGCACCCCCTACCTGGTGGACCTCGACGCGCTGCCCCAGTTCGTGTTCGCCGCCAGGCACGGCGGGGACACCGACCTGTCCGGGCTCGTGGACACCGTCACCGAGGTGCTGGACGCCCACCACCTCCTCGACCAGCGCACCACCCTCGGTGGCTGGTCGGGCGGCGGAACCCTCGCCTGCGCGATCGCGACGGGCCTCCCCCCACCCCGGCGACCCGGTCGACTGGTCCTCCTGGACAGCCTGCCACCGTGGTCGGGCACGGGGGCCGACAGCATCGAGGACACGGCGGCGCTGTTGCCCGAGTTCGGCCGGTACCTCGCCGCCCGCGCGGGAGTGCCGGCGCCGGACCCCGGTGCCATCCGCCCGGCGCCGCCCCCCGGTCAGGAGCAGGCCAACTCCCACGACCAGTGGTTGTGGGGGTTCCGCCAGGCAGCCCTGGCCGTCGGCGCCCTCGACGAGGGTGTCGGCCTCCCGGGGCTCCGCAAGGTGTTCCAGTCCTACCGGTGGGGCCTGCTGCGCAACCGCCGGCTCGGCTCCGGCGCGGCCCCGGGCACGGTGACCATGCCCACGACCCTGATCCGCGCCCGCGACTCGATCATCCCCGACGACGACGTCCCGGGGTGGCGGGCGGTTCCCCACCTCCGCACGGTCGTCGTACCCGGGAACCACTACACGATGCTCACCGAGCCGGCCAGCGTCGAGCTGATCTCCGCCGAGCTGGCCGAGGACACCCCCGCCGTCCGCGACCCCCTCCGATTGGGACCACGATGACCCCGCAGACGAACACCGGCGCCGCCGACGGCCGGATCGCCATCATCGGCCTCGGTGGCCTGTTCCCCGGCGCGAGGAACGTCCACGAGTACTGGACCAACATCGTGCACGGCGTCGACTGCCTCACCGAGGTCCCGGAGACCCACTGGCGGATCGAGGACTACTACGACCCCGACCCCACCGCCCCCGACAAGACGTACGCCCGCCGAGGCGGGTTCGTGCCCACCATCGACTTCGACCCCCTCTACTACGGGCTGCCCCCGACCACGCTGGGTGTCACCGGCGTGCTCCAACTCCTCAGCCTCGTGGTCGCCCGGCAGACCCTGGCCGACGCGGGTACCGCCTCCGCCAGCTGGTACGACCCGTCCCGCACCGGCGTCATCCTGGGCGTGACCGGTTCCAACTCCCTCACCCAGCCGCTCTCGGCCCGGTTGCAGACCCCGGTCCTCAAGGAGGTCGTCCGCAGCTGCGGGCTCACCGAGACCGACGCCGAGGAGATCGCGGCGAAGTTCACCGCCGCCTTCGCGCCCTGGGAGGAGAACTCCTTCCCCGGGATGCTCGGCAACGTCGTGGCGGGGCGGATCGCCAACCGGTTCGACCTCGGCGCGACCAACTGCACCGTCGACGCCGCCTGCGCCAGTTCCCTGGCCGCGCTCCGGATGGCCGTGGCGGAACTCGCGTCCGGGCGCGCCGACCTGATGCTCAGCGGTGGGTGCGACGCCGAGAACACCATCCTGATGTACCTGTGCTTCTCGAAGACGCCCGCGCTGTCCAGGCGCGAACGGGTGCGGCCCTTCGACGAGGAGGCCGACGGGACGCTCATCGGGGAGGGCCTCGGCATGCTCGCCCTCAAGCGCCTGGCCGACGCCGAGCGCGACGGGGACCGGATCTACGCCGTGCTCGACGCCGTCGGCAGCTCCAGTGACGGGCGGTACACCAGCATCTACGCCCCGAGGGCCTCGGGACAGGTCGTGGCGCTCCGCCGCGCCTACCAGGAGGCGGGGTTCGGCCCAGAACAGGTCGGGCTGCTGGAGTGCCACGGCACCGGGACGGTCGTGGGGGACCTCACCGAACTCACCGCGCTGCGCCAGGTCTTCGAGGAGGCGGGAGCGCCGGCGGGAGCCACCGCGATCGGCAGCGTCAAGTCACAGATCGGCCACACCAAGGCCGCGGCCGGCGCGGCCTCCCTCATCAAGGTCGCCCTGGCCCTCCACCAGCGCGTCCTCCCCCCGACCATCAACGTCGACACGCCCCGCCGGGACGCGGACCTGGACTCGTCACCCTTCCACGTCAACACCCGGGCGAGACCCTGGCTGACGACCCCGTACCACCCCCGGCGGCGAGCCGGGGTGTCCGCCTTCGGCTTCGGTGGCACCAACTTCCACTGCCTCCTCGAGGAACACCGGGACGACGTCGACACGAACGACCCCCGCCTCGCGGCCCCCGTGCTGCACCGCGCGTACCAGGTCCACGGGTGGCACGCTCCGACGGTCACCGAACTCCTCCTCGGACTCGACGTCCCCGGTGCCCCTCCGGAGCTGACCGAGCCCGTCCCCGACGAACACCCGAGGATCACCGCGGTGGCCAGGGACGAGGCCGAGTTGGAGACCCTCCGCCAGCTCGCGCTCTCCACGTTGCGGCGCGACCCCGAGGTCGGCGGGTTCGAGCTGCCCGAAGGGATCTGGTTCGCCGCCCGCGCGCGCCCCGCCCGACGGACGGCGGCCCTGTTCGCGGGACAGGGCAGCCAGTACGTGGGCATGGGCCGCACGGCGGTGCTCGCCCTCCCCCCGCTGCGTGCCGCCTTCGACGAGGCCGAACGCCACGCCGCCGGGCTCGGTGCCGCCGTCTTCCCCCCACCGGCGTTCGACCAGGACGACGAGGCCCGGCAGGAGACCGCGCTCCGCGCCACCGACCGCGCCCAACCCGCCATCGGGGCACTGTCCCTCGGCCAGTACCGGTACGTCCGTGAACTCGGCTTCCGGCCGGACACCGCCCTCGGGCACAGCTTCGGCGAACTCACCGCGCTCTGGAGCGCGGGCAGCCTCTCGGACGAGGACTTCCTCCGGCTCGCCGTGGCCCGGGGGCGGGCCATGACGGCGGCCGGGACCCACCGCGACGCTCAGGAGGAGTCCTCGGAGGAGCGGCACGAGCCAGCGGGGGACCCGGGCGCGATGGCGGCGGTCGGGTGCGGCGCCGACCGGCTGACCACCCTGCTGGCCGGGCACGACGATGTCGTCCTGTGCAACGACAACGCCCCCGACCAGGTGGTCGTTGGCGGCGGCACGGACTCCGTGCGGCGGTTCGTCGACGCCTGCCGTGCCGAGGGCGTCGGGGCGAGGGTGCTCCCGGTCGCCGCGGCGTTCCACACCCCGCGCATGCGCGCGGCGGAGCCGGCCTTCGCCTCGGCCGTCGCCGACGTCGACCTCACCACCCCGGCGTTCCCGGTGCGCAGCACCACCCTCGGTGCCGAGTACGGATCAGACCCGCTGCGCGACGCCCGCATCCTGGTCGACCAGCTCACCGGCCCGGTGTCGTTCGGCCCGAGGGTCGAGGAACTCCACGAGGAGGGTGTCCGGGTCTTCGTCGAGTTCGGACCGGGTCGGGTCCTGTCGGGACTGGTCCGCCGCCTACTGACCGGGCGCGCCGACGTCGAGGTCCTGACCTGCGACCCCGGGCCGCACGGCGACGCCGACCGCTCGCTCAAGCAACTCGTCGCCCGCCTGATCGTGCTCGGCCACCCGCTGACCCACCCCAACCGTCACGCGGCCGCACCGCCGCGCGACGAGGAGAAACCGAAGATGAGCATTCCCATGAACGGCGCGAACCACGTCCCGGCGGACCGGCGCGAACGCTACCGCCAGGCGCTCCGCGAGGGGTACCGGATCCCGGAGGCGGCGGCCCCGGCCGGCGGCCCCACCACCCCCGAGGACGTCCCGCCCCGGCTTGCGGCCCCCGACGAGCCCCACGTCCCCACGCGCCCGGGGCCCGCCGGTGCCAGCCCGGCCCCCCGGCCCCTCGGGGGAGACGGCGCGCTCACGGAACTCGCCGCGCGGCACCTGGCGCTGCACGACGACTACCTGACGAGCCAGCTCCGCGTCGCCGAGCAGCTCGCCGGGCTGCTGCACGCGCACGGACGCGGGGAGACCCCGCCCGACGTGCTGGCCGGGATCGGCGCGGTGACCGACACCGCGCTGGCCATCGGGCGGAGCCACGTGCGGGCCAGCGAGACCCTGCGTGCCCTGGCCGAGCTCGGCGCGGTGCCCGGCGGGGCGCTACCCCCGACCTCCGGGGACCGGGCCGTCCTGGTGCCCGCGCCCGCACCGGGACCGGCCGTGGGGGAACCGGGCGAGACCGGGGGCACCGGAGGCGGCAGCGGTGATGTCGTGCCCCTGTCCCCTGCCCGGGCCTCCACACCGGACACGGCACCCGTGGCCCAGCCGATCACGGCGGAACCCGTCGTGGTGGGTGCGGGTGAGGTGTCGGTGGTGCCGTCCCGGGACGAGGTGCGTCGGGTGTTGGTGGAGGTGGTGGCGGAGCGGACGGGGTATCCGGTGGAGATGGTCGATCCGTCGATGGATGTGGAGGCGGATCTGGGGGTGGACTCGATCAAGCGGGTCGAGGTGGTGGGGGCGTTGCGGGAGCGGTGGCCTGGTTTGGGTGGGGTGGGTTTGGAGGAGTTGGGGGAGTCGCGGACGTTGGATGACCTCGTGGACGTCCTCGTCCCCGACCACGCCCCCGATCCCTCGGTCTCGGCTCGTCAGGACGCCAGGGAACCGGTCGTGGTGGGTGCGGGTGGGGTGTCGGTGGTGCCGTCCCGGGACGAGGTGCGTCGGGTGTTGGTGGAGGTGGTGGCGGAGCGGACGGGGTATCCGGTGGAGATGGTCGATCCGTCGATGGATGTGGAGGCGGATCTGGGGGTGGACTCGATCAAGCGGGTCGAGGTGGTGGGGGCGTTGCGGGAGCGGTGGCCTGGTTTGGGTGGGGTGGGTTTGGAGGAGTTGGGGGAGTCGCGGACGTTGGATGACCTCGTGGACGTCCTCGTCCCCGACCACGCCCCCGACCCTGTCCCCGAATCCGTCGGGATCGCTCCTCCCGCGCCAGCCGAGGAGGTGGCGGCCGACCCAAAAGGTGAGGGCGGTCCCGCCGTCGGGCGGCGGTGGGCCCGCCCGGTGGAACTGCCGCCTCCCGACGTCGCTGTCGATGCCTACCGGGCCACGCCGACCGCGTTGCTCGCCGGTGCTCTCACCGAGGACCACGCCAGGTGCTTCGCCGAAGCGCTCACCTCCGAAGGGTGGACGATCGGTGAGGAGGACACCGACGACGGCACCCCCCTCGACCTCGTCGTCTACCTCGCGCCTCGCCCCGCCGACCTCTCCGACGCGCGGGACGCGCTGCTGGCCGGTCTGATGCTGGCGGCGAGGAACCTGGGACGCCTGGCCGGGCGTCCCGACGGACACCGGACGACCTTCCTCTGCGTGACCAGGACCGACGGTCAGCTCGGCTACACCGGGACCGACCTCGCCGGCGCCGCCCTCGGCGGCCTCGCCGGCCTGGTGCGCACCGCGGCACTCGAACACCCCGCCCTCTTCGCCAGGATCGTCGACCTCGACGCCCGACTCGCCCCCGAGCGGGCGGCGAGGCTGCTCGTGCGGGAACTCCGGGACGCGGAGACCGACCTCCACGACGTCGGGTGGGACGCGGCCGGCGTCCGGCGCACGATCGGTCTCACCGACCAGGAGGAGCGCCAGGGACTGCTGCCCCTGCCCGCCGGGACGGCGGGACAGGAACCGGGCGTCGAGGACCTCTTCGTGGTCACCGGAGGCGGGCGGGGCATCACCGCGGCCTGCGCGGTCGGCCTGGCACGGACCCACCAGCCGGGACTCATCCTGCTCGGCAGGTCACGTCTCGAACCCGACCCCCCGTGGGCGGTGGGGGTCGAGGACATCGACCTGCGTACCGCCGCGGCGCGGGCCCTCGCCGCCTCCGGCGGCCGGCCCACTCCGCCCGAGGTCGAGAGGGAGCGCCGGCGGGTACTCGCCGGACGGGAGATCCGCCGCACCCTCTCCGACGCCGAAGCCGCCGGATCGCACGCCGAGTACGTGGCCGTCGACATCACGGACCCGGTCGCCACGGCACGGGCCCTCGAGCCGTACCAGCGACGGGTGACCGGGGTGGTGCACGGGGCAGGCGTACTGGCCGACCGCCGCCTGGTGGACAAGCGCGCCAGCGAGATGACCGAGGTCCTGGACGTCAAGATCACCGGCCTGCGGAACGTGCTCGACGCCCTCGACACCGACCACCTCCGCCACCTGCTGCTCTTCTCCTCCGTGGCCGGCCTGTTCGGCAACCCGGGCCAGGCGGACTACGCCACCGCCAACGAGGCCCTCAACCGGCTGGCGTGCGCGGTCCGCCGCCACCACCCCGCGACCACCGTCCAGTCGGTCAACTGGGGAGCCTGGGAGGGGGGCATGGTCACCCCCGAGGTGGCGCGGCTCTTCACGGCCCGAGGCGTACCGCTCATCCCCGAGGACACGGGCGTCGCCCGCTTCGTCGAGCAGTTCCGCCCGGACCGCGCCTCGGACCTGGTGTGCGCGGTGGGACCGGACATGCCGCTCGCGCCGATCACCCCGGTCCGGGCACCGACGACGACGGTCGAGCGGTCCCTCCGCCCCCTCGTCGACGAACCGGTCGTGTCCGACCACCGCATCGGCGGGGCCGTCGTGCTGCCCGTGACCTTCGCCCTGGGCCTCGTGCTGAACGTCGCGCGGCGGCTGCGGCCAGAACTCCCGGTGCGGCAGGTCACCGACTTCACCGTCCTCAGCGGGGTCCGGTGGGCCGACGACGATCCACCGGCGCTCCGCGCCACCGCCACCGGGACGGCCGACGGGCTCCAGGTCCTCGTCTCCACCCCGGACGGTCGCCCCAGATACCGCGCGCTCCTCCCCACACCGCCGGAGCGGCCCGCGCTGCCGGCCAGGCTCAGCGGACTGCCCACACCGGGAAGCGGGCGGGGAGCGGCGGAACACTACTCCGACGGCACCCTGTTCCACGGGCCGGAGCTCCGCGGCCTGCGACGCGTCCTCACCGAGGACCCCAGGCTCGTGCTGGAATGCCAGCTCACGGACGTGCCGGTGGCGGCCCGCTCCTACCACGCGGCGAACTACTCGCCGGTGCTGGCGGACCTGCTCCTCCAGGCGGCGCTGCTCCGAGCCCGGCTCGCCACCGGGCTGCCGGCGCTCCCCACCGGCATCGGCACCGTGGAACTCCACGGGCCCCTGCCGGACGACACCCCGTTCCTCGTCGTCGTCGACGGGATGACCGGGGGCGGCAACCCCCGCTGCACGGTGTCCGCCGTGACGCCGGCAGGAGGACTCCTCCTGCGGTTCACCGACGTCCTGGTCGTCCCGCACGCCGGGCTCCAGGACCAGTTCGCGAGCTCGTGAGGAGTCGACGGCCATCCCGACCGCGACATCCCACCGGGGCGACGGCCCCGTCCCCACGGAGGTTCCCATGCCCCACACCGCCGGGTCGTCTCGCATGACCGGGCAGGAGATCGCCGTCGTCGGGATGGCGTGCCTGCTGCCCGGTGCCCGGAACCCCGACGAGCTGTGGCGGCTCCTCACCTCGGGGGGCAGCGCCGTCACCCCCGCCGACGCGACCCGCTTCGGCACCTCGGCCGACGTCCCCGGTGGGTGGGGCGATCCCGACCACCACCTGGTGACCACCCTGGGCGGCTGGGTGGCCGACCCACCGCTGGACCTGGGCGGGCTCCACCTCCCCGAGGACCAGCTGGCCAAGGAGGACAGGGTCGTGCGATGGCCGCTCGCCGTGGCCCGCGCGGCGCTGCGGGACGCGGGCGTCGATCACCGTGACCGGAGTGCCGTCGAGCGGACCGGTCTGGTGCTGGGCAACTACGCGTTCCCCACCGCGCACTCGGTGCGGGCCCGGCGGCCCCTGATCGAGCACGCCGTGGCCCACGGCCTGCACCAGGCGGGTCTGGGCGGACCAGCACCCGAGCTGGCGGCCCCCCGACCGCCCGAGGACCTCCCCGGGGACGCGCGGCCCCTCGGCCAGCCCGCCACCGTCCTGGCCAGCGCCCTCGGACTCGGCGGGCCCCGCCTCGGCCTGGACGCGGCCTGCGCCTCCGCCCTCTACGGGGTGGCGCTCGCCCGTGACTACCTGCTCACCGGATCCGCCGACACCATGCTGGCCGGTGCCGTCTGCGTCCCGGACGAACTCCTGCTCCAGCTGTCCTTCTCCGACCTGGGCGCCTACCCGCGTCCCCCAGCCCGCAGCCAACCCTTCGACGCGGAGTCCGAGGGCATCGTCACCGGCCAGGGCGCCGGGGCGCTGGTGCTGCGGCGCCTCGAGGACGCCGTCCGCGACGGCGACCGCGTGTTGGCGGTGCTGGAATCCGTCGGGCTGGCCGGCGACGGGGCGGGCCGCCATCCGCTCCGCCCCCGGGTGGAGGGGCAGCTCGCCGCCTACCACGCCGCCTACGCCCAGGGGCCGGACCCGACCACCGTGGACTACCTGGAGTGCCACGCCACCGGAACACCGCTGGGGGACCGCACTGAGCTGTCGGGCATCGCCGCGTTCTTCGGCGGGGCTGGTCGGCTACCCGACATCGGCTCCGTGAAGGGGCAACTCGGCCACCTCCTCACCGTCGCCGGCTTCAGCAGCCTCGCGAAGGTGATCCTGGCGTTGCGGCACGACTGGCTCCCGCCCACACCGGGAGTCGGTCGGCTTCGCCGACCGGTCGACGCCGAGGCGGTCGCCGACCGCGTGCTGCGCGTGGGACGCCCCTGGCCCGCCGGGGACCGACCCCGTCGCGCCGCCGTCTCCGCCTTCGGCTTCGGGGGGATCAACGCCCACCTCGTGCTCCGCGACCACCTCCCGGTCCCCTCCCCGCGAACGCGGGCGCAGCCCGCGGCGGGGGACACCGCCGGCCGGACCAGCGCGTTGACCAGGGCGATGACCACGGCAGAGGTCACCAGCACCACCCGGCTGGGGCCGGAGGAGGACCACGACGCCCAGCCCACCACCCGTGCCGCCGCCCCCGAACCGGCTCGCACTCGGACCGACCACGAAGCGGGCGGGACACCCGCCACCGAGACCGGCACCCGTCCGCGACCGGGTACGCGACCGTCCCGGACCGGCTCCGAGGCCCTCCCGCCGCTCGGCATCACCGGGCTCGGCATCCGCCTCGGCGAACTCGACGACGTCCGACACCTCGACGCCGTGCTCCGCGACGTCCCCAGGCCGGGGCGCCCGGCCTCGACCGACCACGGGAGGCCCGGCCGCGACCTGCCCGCGCCCGACCCGGCCTACCGCGTCCCGCCGGGAGACCTGCGCAACGCCAACCCGCAACACCTCGCCGCGTTCGCCGCGGCGGACCAGGCGCTCGACGACGCCGGCTACCCGCGCTGCGTCCCCGGCCGCCGCCCCGAGCCGCGCCGGGTCGCGGTCATCGGTGTCCTCGACCTGGAGCCGGACGCCCACCGGCACCGGGATCGGTTCGACATCGGCGCCCGCGTCCGCGCCGAATGCCACCGGGCCGGTGTCGCCCCGCCACCAGCCCAGCTCGACGAGCTGGAACGCGCCGTGCGGGATGCCGTCCACGAGCCGCTCAGCGTGAACGAGGTCCTCAGCTACGTCGGCAGCGTGGTGGTCAGCCGCATCGCCGCCTCCCGGAACCTGACGGGGCCGGCCTTCACCCTCTCCGGCGACGACACGGCCGGCGCGCGGGCGGTGGAGGTCGCCGCGCTGCTGCTGCGCGATCCCTCGGTGGAGGCCGTCCTGCTCGTCGGTGTGGACCTCGCGGGCGACGCCCGCCCCGCCGGTGACCCCGCTCCCGCCGGTGACCCCGCTCCCGCCGGGGAACCCGCTCCCGCCGGGGAACCCGCTCCCGGCGGTGACCCCGCTCCCGGCGCGTCCGCCGTCGACGGGGCGGCGGCGGTCGTGCTCGTCCGGGCGGATGACGAGGCGACCCACCACTACGCGGTGATCCGGTCGGTGGCCGTACGGCACCCGGGCGAGCCAACCGAACAGCAGGGCAGGGCGACCTCGGACGCGGCGGAGTCGGCACTCGGCGCCGCCGGCGTCCCCGCCGGGGAGATCGATCACGTCGAGCTCGGCGGCTGGACGCAACGGGACCGGACGGTTGAGGCCAGGGGCCTGTCGACGGTGCTCGGGGCCGGACGGCCCGCCGTGGGGGCCCTCGGACCCGTGACCGGCGTCGCGCCCCACGCGATGACCATCGCGGCCCTCGTCAAACTGGCCTGGTGCCTGCACCGCGCCGAGCTCCCGGCCGCTCCGGGCGGTCTGGGCGGCGTGCCCGGCACGGGATTCGTCGTCCCGGGACGCGCCCGCCCCTGGCTCCCGACCCGGCGAGGTGGTCGCCGGCTGGCCAGCCTGAGCGTGCCGGACCGGGGAACGGGCGCGGCGCACCTCGTGCTCGCCGACAGCGAACGGCCCCGTCCCCGGCCCGCGGTCGAGTGGCGGGACCGGGGCGGGCGGATCCTGCTGCGGCTCACCGGTGACACCCCCGAGGAACTCGTGGCCCACGCCGTCGAGTGCCGGAGGCGGCTGGCCGGGGGAACGCCCCCGAGGGACGTGGCCCACACCGCCACCAGCCTGCCCGCCCGGCGTCACCGGGCGGTCCTGGTGGCCGTCGACGCCCAGTCGCTCCTCGCCGAGTTGCTGGCGGCCGAGCGGGACCTGCCCACGGTGCTCGCGTCCGGTGGCGAGTGGGCCACCCCCTCGGGGAGTTACGCCACCGCACGTCCCATCGGACCGGCTCCGGTCGCGTTCGTCTACCCCGGGGCGTTCACCAGCTACCCGGGGCTCGGGCACGAGCTGTTCCGCATGTTCCCGCGCCTGCGGCAGCGGTTCGAGCGGGAGGCCGGGGAACCCAGGGCGGCGTTCCGGACCGAGCTGCTGTTCCCGGTGGCCGAACACCCGTTGACCAGGGAGGAGCTCCTCCGGCACGAGGTCGACCTGCTCGCCGACATCCCCTCCATGCTCGTGGTCGGGACGAACATGGCGGTGCTGCACACCCAACTGCTGCGTGACGAGCTCGGGCTGACCCCCGACGGGGGGATCGGCTACAGCCTCGGGGAGAGCAGCATGCTCTTCGCCACCGGGGTGTGGGACCACACCGCACGGGACGACGACTCGCTGACGAGGACCACGCTGTTCCGGGACGGGCTGCGGGGACGCAAACGGCTCGTCCGCGACCAGTGGGAGCTGGACGACGCCGTCGCCGACGACGAGATCTGGTCCACCCACGTCCTGCTGACCCGGGCGGACCGGGTGCGGGAACACCTCGCCGGGCTGGACCGGGTGTTCCTCACCCACGTCAACTCGCCCACCGAGGTCGTGGTGGCGGGCGACCCCCGCCAGTGCCGGCTGCTGGTCGAGCGGGTGGGTGCCTCCTCGGCGAGGGCGCCAGCCAACCACGTGATGCACTGCCCGCTCGTCGCCGCCGCGTCCGACGAGCTGGCCGCGCTCAACACCTATCCGCTGGGGGAGGTCCCGCCGGGCATCAGGTTGTTCGGGACGGGGGAGAGCGGGCCACTCCGGCTGGAGGCCGGTGACGCGGCCTCCCACGGCAGGCGGATCGCGGGCGGCCTGGCGGAGACGGTCGACTTCGCCGGGCTGACGGAAAGCGCCCACGCCGAGGGTTTCCGCTACTTCGTCGAGGTCGGCCCCGGGGCCACCTGCACGCGGTGGGTGTCGGCGACGCTGGCCGGGCGGGAGCACCTGGCCGTGTCGGTGGACCGGCGCGGTGCCCCGGCTGGCGCGGCGATCGCCGCGGCGGTGGCCAGGCTGGCCGCTCACGGCGTTCCCGTCCGCCTCGACGCCCTCACCGGCGGGCCCTCCGGGCCGATCCCCGTCGAGCGCCCCACCGGGTGGCCGGAGCGGGTGCGGCGGCAGCGGACACCACTGGTCGACCGGATCGCCCGCGCGGCCCGACCCGTGCTCGCCGCCCCGGGACCGGCTCCGGTGCGGGACTCGCCGCGCCCCGCCGAGGGGGCACTCGATCGGGTGGTGCCGGTTCCGGGGCGCCCCGACCACCGCACACCCGTCAAGCACTCGTCGGCTGGCGACGATGAGATCAGCATGGAGCGGACGCCCTTCGTGCAGCTTCCCGACCCGACCGCGCTCCACCCGACGGCCGGGCCGTCGTCGGGCGTCCCGTCCAGGGTGGAGTGCCCGCCGTCCCCCTCGATCCGGCCGGACGTCGAGCCCCGGGCCCACCTCCTGGGAGCACTGGCGGCCCAGGTCGCCGAGGCACACCGCGCCGCGCTGCGGACGCAGGGCAGTCTCCAGACCTTGGCGTTGCTCGCCCTGACCACCCGGCAGGACGGCGGATCACCGACGCACCCGCTGGCCGGGTCCGCCCACACCGGACCACCGGCCCTCACCCTCGCCGCCCCGGGTTCGGCGGGTCCGGCGACGGAACGGATGACCACGCCGGTACCGGCCGGTCCCGGCGCGGTGGGCGAGTCCCCTCCCGGCCCTCCGCGTTCGCCCCGTCCGACGTCACCAGGGCGCGCCGGCGGCGCCCCGGTGTGGACCCAGGAGGACCTCGTCACCTTCGCCGAGGGCCGGCTCCAGGACCTCTTCGGACCCGCGCACGTCGAGGCGGACACCTACCGCCGCCGCCTCCGGCTGCCGGCCAGGCCCTACCTGCTCATCAGCCGGGTGACCTCGGTCGACGCGACCCCCGGCGCGCTGCGCCCCTGCGGGATCACCACCGAGTACGACGTTCCCGAGGACGGCCCCTTCACCGTCGATGGCAGCCTGAGCTGCGCGGTGGCCATCGAGGCCGGTCAGGGCACCCTGCTCCTGTTGTCCCTTCTCGGGGCGGACGCCCTCAACCGGGGTGAACGTGGCTACCGGCTCCTCGACAGCACCGTCGTCTTCCACGACCGGCTGCCCCGTGCCGGCCAGACCCTCCGGTACGAGATCACCGTCGACCGGTTCGTGCGCGACGGGAAGACGCTGCTGTTCTCCTTCCACTACCAGTGCTTCTCCGGTGACACCCTCGTGCTCGAACTGCTCAGGGCGACGGCGGGCTTCTTCCTGGACGCCGAACTCGACGGTTCGACGGGACTGTCCGCCCAGGCGCTGCGCCGGGCACTGTCGCCACCCGGCGAGCGCGGGTGGTTCAAGCCGATCGCCCGGACCGACCGACGTTCCCTGTCCCGGCGGGAGCTGGAACGGCTCTCCACCCCGGGCGGCGCGGCCGAGGTCCTCGGCGCGGAGTGGGACCAGGGCGGGGCCAACCCGTCGGTCCGGTTGCCCGGGCCCGACCTGCTGCTCCTCGACGAGGTCACCTCGATCGACCGGACCGGCGGCAGCAGGGGCCTGGGCGAGATCAGGGCGGTGCTCCGCCACCGCCCCGACTCCTGGTACTTCGCCGCCCACTTCCCGGACGACCCCGTGCTCCCCGGGTCCCTGATCACCGAGGCCGCCGTGCAGGTAGCGCAGGTGTACGCGCTCGTCCTCGGCCTGCACCTGGTCCTGCCCGACGCGGAGTTCCAACCGGTTCCGGGGCTCGAGACGACCGTCAGCTGCCGGGGTCAGGTCACCCCCGGGTCTCCTCCCTTGCACTACCGGGTGGACGTGACGACCCTGACCCTGCTGCCCCGACCGACCGTGGTCGCCGACGTCGTGCTGACCGTGGCCGACCGGGTCGTCGGGGTCATCCGAGACCTCGGGATCCGACTGAGGGAGAAGCCGGGGACCCCGTACCGCCCGGAGCGGGGCGGGCGCCCCACCGCGTTCCTCGGCCGTCGGAACGCCCTCGGTGAACCGGCGATGATCAACGAACTGCACCTCGCGCACGCCGCGCGCGGTGACCTGGCCACCGCGATGGGCCCGGAGTTCGAGGTGCACCGGGGGCGCGGGGCGCCCCACATCCCCAACGGGGACTTCCAGTTCGTCGACCGGGTGATGGCCCTGGAGGGGGTCAGGGGCGCCTTCACCCCGGGTTCCCGGATGCGCACCGAGTACGACTCACCCCGCGACGCCTGGTACTACCAGGACGGTGCCACCGCCGACCTGCCCCACTGCGTGTGCATGGAGACCGCCCTCCAGGCCGCCATCCTGCTCGGCTACTACCTGGGCGCGACGTTGGGGAGCCCGGACGCGGAGCTGTCCATCCGCAACCTGGACGGTGAGGCGACCCTCGTCGCCGACGTCGACACGCGTGGTCGCACCATCAGCCACTCCACGGAGTTGCTCTCCCACGAGGAGACGCCCGGTGCCGTCCTCCAGTCCTTCCGGTTTGAGCTCTCGGTCGAGGGGACCGTCTTCTACTCGGGGCGGTCCCTGTTCGGCTACTTCACGCGGGAGGCCCTCGCCCGCCAGGTGGGACTCGACTCGGGCCGCCACGTCCGGAGTTGGCTCGACACCCAGGACGCCTCCCAGGTCCGTCCCCGCTGGGTTCCGGTGCCCGACGCGAGCGCCGACACCCTCCGAGCCGGGGCGGGACGGCTGAGCCCGCTGGAGGGCATCGAGGTCGTCGACGGGGGAGGAGCCCACGGACGTGGCTACCTCCGAGGGCGCCGACCGGTCAGCCCCGACGACTGGTACTTCTCCCGGCACTTCCACCGGGATCCGGTGATGCCGGGCTCCCTCGGCGTGGAGACCGTCCTCCAGGGCCTGCGCGTCTTCGTCCTGGACTCCGGTCTGACCGCCGGCATGCGGTCTCCCCGGTTCACCCTCCCGGTGGGGCGGACGTCGTCCTGGAAGTACCGGGGCCAGGTCCTCCCCCAGGACCGGGAACTCCTGTTCGACGCGCACATCAAGGACGTGCGTCGGCTGCCTGGTCGTCTCCAGGTGGTGGCCGACGCGAGCGTGTGGAAGCCCGGGCTGCGGATCTACGAACTCACCGACGTCACCGTCGAGGTTCGGGAACCGGACGTCCGGGTCAGCACGGCCGGTGAACCTCCTGAGGAAGGACGAGCATGACGCAGTCCGCGACCGGTGAGCACCGGTCTCCGGATGGGACCGAGACGAGGTCGGACTCCGCCGGGATCTACCAGGTCCTGGCCCGGTTGGAGGAGCCGTGCTTCGTGGTGTCCACGGAGTCCGGGTACGCCCTCACCTCGGTGCGGCCCGCCTCGGGGGTGGTCGCCGCCCACGGTCCGCTGCCGCCGAGCGAACTCGGCTCGGCGGCCTTCCGCGCCACCTACGGACTCCGCTACCCGCTGATGGCGGGAGCGATGGCCGGGGGTATCGGCTCCGAGGAGCTGGTCGTGGAACTGGCGCGTTCCGGGAGCCTCGGGTCGTTCGGAGCGGCAGGGCTGCCGCCCGAGCGGATCGAGCGGGCGCTCACCCGGTTCGAACGGGAGATCCCGGGGCTGCCCTTCGCCTGCAACCTCATCCACAGCCCGAGCGAGAGCGGCCTCGAACGCGCCTGCGTCGAGCTCTACCTCGCCAGGGGCGTGCGCTGCGTCGAGGCCTCGGCGTTCCTGGAACTCACGACGAACGTCGTCCGCTACCGGGTGGCCGGCCTGAGCCGGGGCGCGAACGGTGAGGTGGTGGTCGGCAACCGGGTGATCGCCAAGGTGTCCCGCCCGGAGGTCGCCCGCCGGTTCCTCTCGCCGCCGCCCACGGAGAAGGTGCGCGAGTTGCTCGACCGGGGTCTGGTCACGCGGGAGCAGGCCGAACTGGCCCGGGTCGTTCCGATGGCCGACGACATCACCGTGGAGGCGGACTCGGGTGGCCACACGGACCGCCGGCCGCTGCTGGCGCTCTTCCCGATCTTCCACCGGCTGCGCAACCGCGTCCGTGCCGACCAGCGGCTGGCGACGGGCACCAGGCTGGGCGCGGCCGGCGGCCTCGGCACGCCGGAAGCGGTGGCCGCCGCGTTCACCCTGGGAGCCGACTACGTGGTCACCGGCTCCGTCAACCAGGCCTGCGTGGAGTCGGGTACCTCGGCGCGGGTGCGCCGGCTCCTGTGCACCGCCGATGTCGCCGACTGCACGATGGCCCCGGCCGCCGACATGTTCGAACTCGGCGTGGAGCTCCAGGTGCTGCGCAGGGGCACGATGTTCGCCCAGCGCGCCAGACGGCTCTCCGAGCTCTACCGGGCCTACTCGGGTCTGCACGAGCTTCCCAGCGCGGAGCGGTCCATGTTGGAGAAGCAGGTGCTCCGCCGGTCGGTGGACGAGGTCTGGCGGGAGGTGGTCGAGTACTTCTCCGCGCGCGACCCGGCGCAGGTGGAACGCGCGGGCAACGACCCCAAGCGGAAGATGGCGCTGGTCTTCCGCTGGTACCTGGGACTGACGTCCCGGTGGGCCGTCGAGGGCCGGCAGGAACGGGCCATCGACTACCAGATCTGGTGCGGCCCCTCGATGGGTGCCTTCAACGACTGGGTGCGGGGGACCTACCTCTCCGCGCCCGAGAACCGCCGGGTGGCCGAGGTGTCCTGGCACCTGCTGCGGGGCGCGGCGTTCAGCACCCGGGTCGCCCAGCTCGCCGCCGCCGGGGTTCGGTTGCCGGTGGGATGCCGCGACTACCGTCCCGCCCCCGTCCTGAACCGCCGGTCCCCGGAAGGGGCGGTGGCGCGGTGATCCCCGGCAAGGGCACCCGTGCGGTGGGCGGTCCGGTCGCGGTCGGGACGCCAGGTGCGGCACTGGCCAGGCGGCACCTCCCGGCGAGCGAGCTCGAAGCGAGGCTCGGGGCCGCAGGTGATCCGGCGAACCCGGCGGGGTTCGGTGGCATGGTCGCGAGGGACGCCGCTGGTGCGCCGCCGGTCGGTCTCGCCGCCCTCGCGGGCGGTCCGTTGCGGCGGGTGTTCGCGCCCCGCGACGACAGCGAACGACTGGACCTCGACCAGGCCCTGCTGGTGGTGCGGGTGGCGGCCCGCCGGGACGTCACCGTCATGCCCGCCACCATGTTCAACATCACGGCCGTGACGCAGGTCCTCCTCGCCGGTCGACCGGACCAGCGGGCCCGGGTCCTGGCTGTGACCGAGGCGGGCGGGGCGCTGGGCTTCGCCGGCCTCGAGGAGGAGACGGCGGGTCTGTTCGCCACCCGCTGCCAGCTCGGGAGGGAGGGGAGCGGTCACCGGCTCGACGGCGGCAAGTGGCTCGTCGGGCTGGGGGAGGACCCCGACGGGCTCGTCGTCCTGTGCCACGACGGTGGGCGGGGGCCGGCGGCCTTCTCCCTGGTCCTGCTGGATCAGGAGTCGGCGCGTGCCACGCGGTCCCCCTCGGACAGCCGTGCTTCCGGGTTCCGGGGAGTCAGCTTCGGGAGGTTCCACTTCGCCGGGCTGCCCGTGCGCGCCGACCAACTCGTCGGTGGGCAGGGGGAGGGCATGGAGATCACCCTCCGTTCCCTTCAGGTGGTGCGGCTGGTCAGCCTCGCCGCGAACCTGGCCGGCTGCGACACCGCTCTGCGGTTGGCCTGGGGGTACGCCGTGGGCGGCGCGGATCGACGGCTCCAGACCGGCCCGGACGCGGTGAACCGCCAGGATCTGGCGGTGGCCACGACGGCGCTGGCCGTCGCCGACCTCGTCTCGGCTGTCGCGGTCCGGGCGGCCCAGGTGGTGCCGGGCTGGGCCGCCACCGGTGCGGCGCTGGCCAAACGCCTGGTGGGCGAGTTGACCTCGGAGGCGGTGGCCCGTTGCTCGGACGTCCTCGGGATGCGGGGGCTGCTGACCGACGGGCCGTTGCGTGCCTTCGACGTGGTGCGGCGTGACCTGGCCGTCGCCCGCTACGTCGACACCTCACCGCAGGACCTGGTGCGGGAGCTCGGTACCCGGCTGGACGCGGCGCACCGCGTCGGAGGAGCCGGGCGGCCGGCCGACACCGGACTGGTGCCGCGCGTCTGCGCCCTGGACGGTGACCTCCCGCCCTTCGGGCTCGCCGCGTTCACCCTCGCCTCGGCCCGTCCCGACCCGCTGGTGCCCGCACTGCTCGAGGTGGCGCCCACCATCCAGGCCGGTCTCACCGAGCTGGGGGACTCGGGCCGGGACGCCCTCACCGCGCTGACGGCGCTGCTCACCGAACTCGGTGCAGAGGGCCGGGGAACCGACGACCGGGAGGCCGCACCCGGGAGCACCGCGAGCCGGGTCGACAGGCACTGCGCGCTGTGGGCCGGGGCGGCGGTGACCCTGACCTGGTGGCACAACCGGGGGCTCCCCCTGTTCGGGTTGCCTCCCGGGTCGGTCGACTGGGTCGCTCCCGCCCTCAACCTGGTGCTGGACTGCGCCCGAGGTGGCCGGTTCCGGCTCGACGCGAGGTCGGCGGAACAGGCACTGGTGGTCGCTCGCGCCCTCCTCGACGGCGACCGCCTGGTGTCGGCGGTGGCGCTGCCCCTCGTCGAGAGGGGGGCGGTGACGCGCGGGGACGCAGCCGAACGCCTCGCGGCCGCCGTGCCCCAGAGGTGACGGCCCGGGCCGGTGGGCAGCGGGCCACGGTGGCACTCGGGGGAGCGCCGGGCACCGGGACCGCCGCCGTTCGGCGGCCGGAACGGCGAGCGGAGCGCCACCGTGCCCTGGTCACTCCCCGGCGGCCGCCCGACCCCTCCGCCAGGGCGGCCAGCCCGAGCGGGCGGTGACACCGGTCGACGAGACGGCAGGGCCCGTCCCGCCGGGAACGGCGCGTGGAGGAGGCTCCACCCTTCCCGGCCGGTGGCCCGGCGACGACACCGTGCCGACCCTTCGGTCGCTGGCTGGTGGCCAGGCACGCCGCCTGGCCGTACGCGGTCCTCGCCACGGTCCCGGATCGGCGAGGCTCCGGTGCCCCGCTCCCGTCGCGCCGAGGTGTGGGATCTCGTTCACGGGTACCCGACAGGAGGGCAGGGGACGTTCGAAGGACGAAGGGAGCGGGATCGTGACGACCGCGAGGGAGATCATGACACCGGGCGCGCGCTGTGTCTCCACCGAGGAGAGCGTGCGGGACGCGGCCAACCGGCTGGCGGAACTCGATGTCGGAGCACTACCGATCTGCGGTAACGACAACAGGTTGAAGGGCGTGATCACCGATCGGGACATCGTGGTGCGGGTGCTCGCGCAGGGCAAGGATCCGCGCGCGGTCCACGTGGGGGAACTCGCGCAGGGCGAGGCGGTCACCGTCGGGGCCGACGACGACTCGCACGAGATCCTCCGCACCATGACCCGGCACCGGGTCAGGCGGCTGCCCGTGATCGACGGCCACACCCTGGTCGGCATGGTGTCCCAGGCGGATGTGGCCCGGTCGCTCGACGACGCGGAGGTGGGCGAGCTGGTGGCGGCGCTCTCGGCCGACGGTTGAGCGGGCGGACAGCGTTCGTCCGCTCCCGTTCGCTGAGCGGCATCGCCGGTCGTCGCCTTCGAGCCGCCCAGCGCGGAGCGGTGGCGGCGACGTCCGCACCGGGTGCGGGGGTCCAGGCGTTCCCACACCCGGTGCCACCCGCCGATCTCCGCCCGTTCCCACCGGAGGCGCCCGCCGACGCGCTCGCCGGTCCCGGCTGACCTCGGCCGCCCAGGCTCCTCACGGAACCGGCGATGCGCTCCTCGGTTTCGGGGTCCCACCGAGCCCGCTCCACCGCCCGCCGCGTGTCGCCCACGTCACCCGGCACGTGGCGCCGCGCGCCGCCGAGGCGTGAGCACGCGGCGCCACCCGGCTGGGCGGCGCCTCCGCGGCCGCACCGGTTCCGCGCTCCGCGACGGGGCGCACCGATCCGCGTTCGCTCCGAGCGCTCTCCGCGCACGGGAAGCCACCACCGGGCCATCGTGGGGTGGCCCGCCGGCTGGCGGCGGAATGGCGCCCGCCGGGTGGGGCGCGGTGTCCCGAGCCCAGCCGGAGCCATCGAAGGAGGCTCCGGGCCGACGGCTGGCGAGTTCGCGCGCCGTCACACTCGCGGCGCGCGTTCCGCGGGACGGCCACCGCGTCGGGTTCGATCCACGACGAGGCGACCACGGTCCGCTCAGCCCGTCGAAGAGGAGGGCGCGCCGCCACCCCGCCCCGTGACCGCGTCGAGCCGGTGGTCCGGCCCTCACTCCCGCACCACGCGTCCAGCTCCGCACCAGCAACCGCTCAGGCGAGGCGAGGAGACTCGGCGTGGATCGCGCGCGGCCTGGACCGCGCACCCGCCCTCACCCAGTGGACGAGCCAGACCGGCGGCGACAGCGAGTCACCGAGGTCTCACCCAAACAGGTGAGACTGACCGGTGGTGACGCGGTCAGACCGCCCCACGTCTCCCACTATCCGTAGCCATCTCCGTAGTTTCCCCGCTGTCCTCGGCGCGTGTCCGCGAGAAGGTGGAACACGTCGACGAGCAGCGGCTGGCCCACCCCGACAGCGGTCAGCGAGACGGGAGCCCGTCGCGGTCGCGGAACGACAGAAGCCGGTTCATTCTTGCGCCAGACGACGGCGTAGGGGAGGGGAGCCTTCCGATGCACGTGGACTCCACCACACAGCCGTGCCCCCGGTGTGTGGGGCCCACAGTCCTGGTCACCGACCGCTCCGGCCGCCGCTGGCTGCACGTCGGCACCTGGCAGCCCCACTGCGGCCAACCCTCGTGGGTCAGGGCGAGCGAGCACTCCGCGACCCCCGCCGGCGCCCGGTGACCAACCGGCGACTTGGGTACCCGGCCCGCGTCCCGCACGAACGATGAGCCCCGCCGGTCGCGCCACGGCCGGTTGACTTCCCACCCTCCGAACCCCGAACCGCCCCGCCCCGCTGGTGCGCTCCCCCCGACAGAGCACCAGCCCGCCGGTTCCCCCGACGCCCGGACCCCGACCCGAGGCGTTCCGGCGGCCGGGCGGGCCGCGCCGCCGCCAGCGGCGCGCCGGGACGACCGGGGGCGTCCGGTGCCTGGCTACCCGGACGCCCCCGGCCCATCACCGCCGTGGGAGCGCTCCGCCACCCAGGAGGCGATCTGCGTCCTCGACCGGAATCCCAGCTTGCCGAGGATGTGCTCGACGTGCGTCTCAGCGGTCCGCCTGCTGATCACCAGCCGCTCGGCGACCGCCCGGTTCGACAGGCCCTCCGCCACCAGCCGCGCCACCTCCCACTCCCGCCTGGTGAGGACGACCGGGTCGCGCCCCGACTCGCGCCGGGCGCGCTGCCGTCCCAAGGCGTAGTCCACCGCCTCGGCGAGGTCGAAGCGCTCGCCGCGCGCGGCGGCGGCGTCGAACCGCCGGGAGCCCAACGCCGCGAACGACCTCTCCTCGCACTCGCGGTGCCACCGCACGTACGGGGCGAGTTCGAAGAGGTAGACCCCCAACGGGCGCCACAGCCGCCTGCTCGCGCCCAACAGGACCGCGGCCCGCTGGTGCTCCCCGCGCGCCGCCGCCACCCAGGCCAGCAGCTCCAACGAGTGGACGATGCCGAGGACGTCGCCGAAACCCTGCTTGATCTCCACGCAGCGGCGGATGTCGTCCGAGATCGAGGCCAGCTCCCCGGAAGCCCACTGGGCGAGGGCCTTCACCCACAGTGACCAGGACAGGCACCACTCGTCGCCGTGCTCGTCGGAGAGGCGAATCGCCTCCTCGCACAGCCGCACCGCCTGACCGGCGTCCCCCGCGAGCAGGGAGGTCACCGCGAGGTTCGGCAGGGACATGACCGTCAGCCCCGGCCACCGGCCGTCCGCGCGCCCGTCCTGGACGGCACGGGCCAGGTGCTCCTCGGCGATCTGGAGGCGCTCGTCCAACATCGCGCTGGTGCCGACCGAGTGGTCGACGTAGTGCAGGGCGTCGGCGTCCCCCGACTCCCGGGCCTCCTCGGCGGCACGCCAGGCACGGGCGAAACCGGTCGCGGTCTCACCCTGCATCGCGGTGACCATCCCGGCGATGGACAACGCGTGGATCCGGTCGTGGCTCGGCGTCTCGTCCTCGGCGAGGAGGCTGTCCAGCCAGTGGCGACCGTCCCGGAGCTGGCCTCGGGCGATCCAGAAGAACGCCAGGACCGCGGCCAGCCGTTGACCGGTCCTGGCCTCGCCGGGCTCGGTGCGGCAGAAGTCCAGCGCGGCCCACAGGTTGAACTGGTCAGCGCCGAGCTTCGCGATCCGGTCCCGTTGCCCGGGGCCGAACCACTCCTCGGCGTCCCGGCTGACCACCCCCAGGTAGTGGTCGCGGTGACGTCGCCGGAGGCTTCGGAGCCGGGGCCCGTCCAGGTGCTCCCGACCGAACTCGCGGATCGACTCCAGCAGCCGGTACCTGGCCTCGGCGCCGCCCGTGCTCCACTCCCGGCTCAGCACGGAGCGGTCGACCAGGCCCGCGAGCGCGCCGAACACCTCTTCCCGGGGGAGGCCGTCCCCCGAGCACACCTCCTCGGCCGACCTGAGCTCGAACGCCCCCGCGAAGACGGAGAGCCGGGCCCACAGCTCCCGTTCCCGGTCGTCGCAGAGGTCGTAGCTCCACTCGATCGCCGCCCGCAAGGTCTGGTGACGAGGCAACGCCGAGCGGTCCCCACCGGTCAGCAAGGCGTACCGGTCCTCCAACCTGGCCAGCACCTGGTGCACCGAGAGGGTGCGCATCCGCCCGGCCGCCAGCTCGATGGCCAGCGGCAGGCCGTCGAGCTGGCGGCACAGCCGCACCACCGCGTCCCGGTTGCCCTCGTCGACCCGGAATCCGGGGAGGACGGCGGCCGCGCGCTGTTCGAACAACAGGACCGCCTCCCGCTGACCGGCCCCCGCCCGGCCCGAACGGGGGACGTCGAGCGGGGGAACCGGCCAGATGTGCTCACCCGCCACCCGCAGTGGCTCCCTGCTCGTCGCCAGCACGCGGACCTCGGGTGCCTCCGCCAGCACCTCCGCGACGAGGGTCCCGCACTCCTCGACGAACCGGTCGCAGCCGTCGAGGACCAACAGGAGCCGACGTCCCCGCAGATGGGACAGCAGGGCCTCCCGAGGGCTTCGCCCCGACTGGTCGAAGACGCCCAGTTCCGCGCTGACCTCGGTGTCCAACAGCGAGGCGTCGGTGAGCCGGTCGAGGTCGACCAGCCAACACCCGTCCGGGAACGCCCGTTGCAGCCGGCGCGCCACCGAGATGGCCAGCCTCGACTTCCCGACCCCGCCCACCCCGGTCAGGGTGACCAGCCGCGACGTGGCCAGCAGCTTCCTGACCTGGCTGACCGCCTGCCGCCGTCCCACGAAGCTCGTCGTGTCGTCGGGAACCCGGCCCGATCGCGGCAGCGCGGCGCTGCTCACCGTCTCCCCCGTCCACCGCACATGGCTGACCGCCCACCTCGTCCGTCCTGGTACTCCAGGGTGCGACAGGGTGGGGGTGCCCGCCACCGGCCTAGCCGCGTTGCCTCGGCAGCAACGCCGAGCAGTCCGGCTCCGTCCTGGTCGGGAAACCTCCGACGATCTCGCGCGCCTCGAGGTCGAGGACGCTGATCCTGTTGTCACCCATCTGGGAGATGTAGGCGATCGGCTGGTCGGGGTGGAAGGACACCGCCGACGGGGGGCCGGAGAGCGGGATCCGCTCGATCGGTCGGAGGTCCCCGGTCAGCAGGAGAACGCTGTTCCCGGCCACGTCGGTCATCAGCAGCTCGTCGTCGGACACCGTGTACACCCGCAGCGGGTCCCCCTCGACGCTCACGGACTCCCGGACCTCCAGGGTGTCGGCGTCCACCGCCACCAGCTCGGCGCTCCGCCGGGACCCGACGTACAGGGTGCGTTCGTCCTGGCTGAGGCAACTCCCCTCCGGCATCAGGCCCGGGTTCATCAACTCGGGACCCGCGGTCGGGTCCTGCGGGCGGACCAGGCTCACCGTGTGGGACAACAGGCCCGTCACGTACGCCCGACTGCCGTCCCGGGTGAGGGAGAACAGGTGCGTCTTCACTCCTCCGGTCGGCACCGCCCTGCTCGGCGCGGTGTCCCGCTCGGGCTCGTCGAAGCCGAGCAGGACGGCCGAGGACTCGCTCAGCGCCCACAACCGGTCCTCGGAGTCCAACCGGACACCGTGGATCCGGTGGAAGGGCTGCGTGTCGATGGTGCGGACCAACTCGCGGGCCACCAGGTCCACCACGCACACCGCGGAACCCCCGGCACCCGAGTCCGAGGACATCCGCACGCCGTAGTGGCCGACGTAGGCGAGACGCCGACGGGAGTCCACCACCATCTCGTGCGGAAACGCCGGAAGCTCGACGGTGCCTACCCGACGTCCCGTGCCCGTGTCGTAGAAGCTGAGCGCGTGGCTCCCCTTCTCGACCAGAACGAGGACGTCGTCGTCCGGGGACCCCCTCCCGGCGTCCGCCGTCGCTTCGACCCTGTCCAGCGCATCGAGCACAACTGCCTCCCACGAAGAGCACTCCCTGGAGGGGCACACTATGCGTAGACGAGCCGTGACCCAATGAACGACAGGGGAATTCGTCGGACCTTCCTCGGGACGACCCTGAGCGGCCGAGTCGCGGTCCCGAGCGGCCCGGCACGCACCGTCACCGGTGCCATACCGGTCTGCCGGGTTCGCCTTCCCACCGCGCTTTTCCGTTCCCCCGCGCACACGGGTCCCCTCCCGCTGATCCGTTGCGTACGGCCAGGTCAGGCCACCTGCCCATCCTCGGACGAGTTCGCGAGGATGTCGCGGGCGAAACGCAGGGGAAAAGTCCCCACCCCCGCGAACACGCCCGGGCGGCACGCACCGTGATGTCGCGGCCTACGGAACCGAGGGCCGACCGGAATCGAGGGACGGCGTGGTTTTCCCGGGGACCCGGCGGCGTGTCGCCGAATGCGCGCCACATCGCGCCGCCCCGCCGCCGGCGGGCCCCAGCCCGTTCTTCCCGCGAACGCCACTACTCCATGAGGTCGCATTGTCACGAAGTGCGTTGTTCTCGGCGCCGTGATCGGTGATAGTCGAGTTGTCCGGACCGGGTGATCCCGGTCGGCACGAATCCGGGGAGGGGAGGACTGGGATCCGGACCGCCGCCGGTATCGGGGCGGGGAGCCCCGTTCCACCTGGCGACCACCCCCCGGACGCGGTTTCGGCGTCGGCTTCCCCCGACCGGCTCCGACCGTTCGCACGGGCACGGCTCGGGGGAGGCGAACCGATGGACCACTTCCCACGGCAGGCGGCTATTCAGGACCAGGCGACAGCGGAACCCCGTGACCTCCGCCGGTGGCGACGTCCCACGACGTCCCCCGCGTCCCGGCGACGCGGGAGGGCAGGTCGTGGATTCCGCCCTGTGCTCGTCCCGGGTGCCTGTCACCCGCCGAACCCCGGGTCCGGCCCCACCCGTCCACCGACCGGACGAGGCACCGCCGTCCCCGCACGCGGCCCCTCCGATCATCTCGGACACCGGCGAGCGACGACGTACCTGGCGTTGACAGGCACGCAGCAGTACCGAATCCAGGAGGCAACCGATGACGACGGGTGAACCGACCACCACCGCTGCGGGACGCCTCGCACGACCCCGGCCGGTCTCGTGGCCGGTGCAGGTGTTCCGCCCCTTCCCCGACTGCGACAACGTGGTGTTCGCGCGTACCGCGGCGCGGACGGACGCGTTCGGACCGACCTCGGCGGCGGCGGGTGCTCCCGTGGTGATCGGCTCCGCCGCCGGGCCCTCCGCCGACGACGCGACGCCGAGAGCCCGCTCGGAACTGCTGGAGCGGATGCAGAACATCCTGTCCGCCCGGGTCGAGGAGCAGCGAGCGGACATCGTCGCCAGCTTCGACGAGCTGCGCAGGTCCGGCAGGCTGGCCCTCGACCCGCTCTCCTGGCCGGAGATCACCGATCCCGGCTGGCGGCAGTCCCTGATGCTGTGGGTGCGGGGTTTCTCCCTGATCGAGGGGGACGAGGTGTTGGTGCCAGCCTCGGCGGTCTTCCTCCGGCACCGTCCCCCACCCCAGTGCCGGGGCCTGCTGTTGGCCGGGTCACCGGGGTTGGCCGCCCACCAGGACCCGATCAGCGCCGTCCGGCACGCCGCGCTGGAGATCCTGGAGCGCGACCTACTGGCCCGGGCCTGGTACGACGGCGCGGAACGGATGGTGCTGCCCGACACCTTCGTCCCGGAGGATCTGCGACGGCCGATCAGCACCCTGGAGCTCCGCTGCACGGCCTTCCTGATCCCCGGTCCGGAGGGCAGCGGGTGCGTCGCCGTCGCGCTCACCGACGCGGAGGGCGGCCGGCAGAGCTTCGGCGCGAGGGCGGTCCCCACCCTCGACGACGAGAGCCTGGTCTCCGCGGTCGGGGTCGCCGTCTACGAGGCCCTGATGGTGCGGTGGAGCATGCGCACCGGCGCGGCGGCCGCGGCGCTCGCCGCCCTCCGGGGGCGGGCCGACCGGGCTCCGCTGGATCCGATCCAGCACTCGGTGCACGCCTACCACCACCAGAACTCCCTGGCCGTCCTCCTCGAGGGCAGCACCCCGTACGAGCCGGGCTGGATCGAGGAACTCGACCAGCCCGGGCCGGAGGTCACCTCGGTGCTGGCCGAGTACGGAGGGGACGACGTCGTGGCGGTACCCACCACGCTCGACCTGCCCATGAACCGCGACACGGTGGTGATGCGGGTGGTCGCGCCGGCCGTTCGTCGGCTGCCGGCGGACGAACGGACGGAGTCCGCGCTGCACCCGGACGCCCCGCCTCACCCGTTCGGGTGAGCAGGGGGCCGACGTGGGTCGGCTCCCGCACGACCTGCCGGACCGACCACCGGTGAGTGGTGGGCCAGCGGGTGGACCGGATGCTCCGACCGGGGACGGGCGCCGCCAGGGACCGGCCGAGGCGGGCCCGTCGAGGGGATCCTCCGTTCGACGGCTCGGGTCGTCGGCCGTCCGGAACACGACCTGCGCGGACGAACGGACCCCTCGGCTGGTCACGCACAGCTACCACGCCGCCGGGTCTTGACCAGCCCAGGTGACGCTCGGTTGACTGGCCCCACCGTCGACGACGCACGCGCACGGACGGCCGAGACGGGACCAGTGACGTGATGGAGCCGCGGTGGGTGCTAGTCGGTCCGTGCCCCTCGGCGGCCCCGTCGGCTGCGCCGCGCGCCCGGCGACGCGCCAGGGCGGGGAGTGGTGGCGGTGGACGCACCCAGAGCCGGCTCCGCGGCTCCCACCGCCACCAGGACGTCCGACGAGGAGGAGTCCCGCACCGCCGGCCCAGTCGACACGGTGACACCACGACCCCCAGCCCGGAGCGCGGCCACGGGCGCCGCGTGTGAGGAGGAAGCCATGACCGTCTCGGTGGGCATCATCGGAGCAGGGCACCTCGGCACCCGGCACGCGCTCAACCTGCTCGAACTCGACGAGGCCCGCGTGGTCGCCGTCGCCGACACCGACGTCGCCCGCGCGGCCGACCTCGCCAGACGCTGCGACGCCCAGGCCCACGTGGACTACCGGGCCCTGCTGGACGATCCGAGCCTGGACGCCGTCTACCTCTGCGTCCCAGCCCACGAGCACGGCGGCCCGGAGCTCGCCGTCCTGGAACGCTCCCTCGCGCTCTTCGTGGAGCGCCCGCTCGACGTGGACCTGAGCATCGCCGACCGCATCGCCGCCGAGGTGGACGCGCGCGGCGTCGTCACCGCGACCGGGTGCCGCTGGCGATACCTCGACACCGTCGAACGGGCGGCCGAGGTGCTCGCCGACAACCCGGCGCGGATGGTCATCGGCGGCTGGGCGGCACGCACCCACGAGACGGCGTGGTGGGAGGACCAGCGGCGCATGGGCGGTCAACTCATCGAACAGACGAACCAACTGGTCGACCTCTGCCGGCTCCTGGTCGGGGAGATCGCCCAGGCCTGGGCCGTCGGGCGACCGACCACGTGCCCCCCGGAACCCGACGCCGCCGACACCTCGGCGGTGTCCCTCCGGTTCGCCGGGGGAGCGGCGGGGAGCTTCGCCGCCACCCCCGCGCCGTCCCCCAACCCCCGCCCCGGTCTGCGCGTCGTCGCGGAAGGGCTCGCGCTCGACCTGCGCAGCACTCAGCTCCTCGTCGACCACGGTGGGCGGTGCGAGGTCCACGACGCCCAGGCCGACGCCGTGCTGCGCGCCGATCGCGACTTCGTCCGCGCCGTCGGAGGGGAGGAGAACCGGGTGCGCGCCCCCTACACCGAAACCCTGCGCAGCCACCGCGTCGCCGTGGCCGTGGCCGAGGCGACCCGGACCGGGGGTGCGGCCGACCTCAGGTGGCACGCCCATGCCCACTGAGTCCTGGCCGGTGAGGTCCCTGGGGGTGCGGGCACCGGGCGTGCCCGACTTCTTCGACTCCGTCGAGGCGGCGCTGGGACCGGAGGAGTTCTGGGTCCGAACCCTGTTCAGCGGCCTCTCCTCGGGCGCGGAGGCGTCGTTCGTCGACGGGACCCACCCCTACCTGACGCACGGTTGGCACCGGGAACACGGCGTGTTCGTCCCCGGCGAGGCGGCGGTGGGATACCCGATCAGCCGCCTGGGATTCATGGAGGTGGCCGAGGTCGTCGAGTCCCGCTCGCACGCGGTCCGACTGGGTGAGGTGCTGGCCATGTCCTACGGCCACCGCACCGGGCAGCGTTCCCGGCGGGACTACTTCTCGATGCCCGTGCCGCCGGACCTGGACCCCGTGCTGGGGATCTACCTGGCGAAACTGGGGCCGTTGTGCGCGAACGCGCTGCTGCACGCCGCGCCGGCTCCGGCGGCACGCCTGGGAGACGGGGTCCGGGACCGTGGCGTGCTGGTCACCGGCGCCGGCATGGTCGGCCTGCTGACCGCGCTCTTCGCCGCCCACCACGGCGCGGCCGTCGTCGTCGCCGACCGGGACCCGACCCGCCTGGCGGCGGCCCGTGGTCTCGGGCTGCCCACCGTCGACGAGGCGGAACTGCCTGCCTGGGAGTACTGCAAGAGCGCCTGGCGCCACAACACCGTCGAGCGGGGAGCCGACCTCGTCTTCCAGTGCCGGGGCACGGGGGAGAGCCTCGCCACCGCGCTCCGCTCGGTCCGCCCACAGGGCACGGTCATCGACCTCGCCACCTACCGCGACGGCCTGACCGACGTGGACCTCAGCCAGGAGTTCCACCACAACGGTCTGGTCCTCCGCGGCGTTCGCAGCGGCAGGTTGCCCGTGGGGACAGGGGCGGTGTGGGACCGTTCGAGACTGGCGGAGGAGACGGTGCGGTTGCTCCGCGCGCACGGTCCGGCGGTGCGGGAGCACGCGATCACCCACGTCGTCCCGTTCGCCCACGGCGTGGAGGCGCTGTCGGCGGTGGCGGACCGGCGGGTTCCGACCGTCCAGGTGGTGCTCGAGTTCTGACGCCGCGGGAGGGCGAACTCCCGGTGGCGACCGGTCAGGGCCTCGGGGCGGACGGCGTTGCTCGAGCCCCGGCCACCCCGTGCCCTCGGGTGGTGCCGCCCGCGCCCCGGGATCCGTGGGGCACGTTCCTCAGCTCAGTTCATCCACGTGCGTCACTTCAGTGCGAACCGAACCCATCCGTCCCGGCGACGACCCTCCCGCCACCCCGACCAACCCCCGACCCCGGTGTCGGGGATCGGCCTCAGCCCCGGGGGCGCAGCCCGGTCAGGCTGGGTGGGAGATCAGTGCTGTGCACCACCCCTAGCTGTTGGGTGGCCCTGGTGAGCGCGACGTAGAGGTCGTTCAGGCCCCGGGCCGAACCCGCGAGGATCTCGGCGGGCTCCACGACCAGCACGGCGTCGAACTCCAGGCCCTTCGCCTCACCCACCGTCAGGACCGTCACCCTGCTGGTCAGCGCCTCCGGGCCGCCCTCGCCGGTCGCCGCGTCCGGTACCACCGCGTGGACGGCGCTGCCCACCTCCGCCAGGAGCGCGGGCGGGGTCAGGACGGCGACCAGGCCGTCGCCGACCTCCTCCACCTGGGCCGCGGTCAGCGCCGCCACCCGCTCGGCCAGCTCGGCGCCGGGTACCCGGGTGCTCCACGGGTGGGAACCGGTCTCCCGGACCGAACTGGGTGCCTCCAACGCCGGGTCGATCGCGGTGAGGACCTCCGCCGCGACGGCCATGATCTCGACCGGAGTCCGGTAGTTCACGGTGAGCTGTTCCAGCCGCCACCGGTCGTTGACGTAGGGGTCCAGGACGGCTCCCCACGAGCTCGTACCGGCCGCGTCGCCGGTCTGGGCGACGTCCCCGACCAGTGTCATGGACTTGCTCGGGCAGCGGCGCATCAGCATCCGCCACGCCATGTCGGAGAGCTCCTGGGCCTCGTCGACCACGACGTGGCCGTAGGTCCAGGTCCGGTCGGCGGCGGCGCGTTCCGCGGTGGTCTCGAACCGCCGTTCCTCGTGGCGGTCGGCCAGCAGGCGCGCGTCGACGATGTCGGTGGCGCGCAGCAGCTCGGGGTCCAGCTCCTCCTCAAGCTCCAGGATCTCCAGGACGCCCTGGGCGTAGGCGAGTTCCCGCCGCCGCTGGCGCGCCTCCCGTTTCCTGGCGGCCCTGTCGTCCTTGCCGAGGAGTTCGGCCGCCTCGTCGAGCAGCGGGACGTCCGCCGGCGTCCAGCCCCCGGCCTTGGGCCGCAGCAGCATGGCCCGTTCCTCGTCGCTCAGCTTCGGCGTGGCACGCCGCAACCGGTCGGGTGAGGAGAACAGGTCGGAGAGGAGCCGCTGCGGGGTGAGGGTGGGCCAGAGCTCGTCCAGCGTCCTCCTCAGCTCGGTGTCCTCCTCCAACTCGGCCCTGATGTCGGTGAGGTCGCCCCGTTCGAGCAGGTGGCTGCCCAGCCGGTCGGCCATCTGCCTGGCGAGCGCGGCGATGACCTCGCGGACGAAGATCTCCTTCGCCTCGTTGTGCGGCCGGCGGGAGCGGCGGGCGCGGGTCCTGGCCTGCGTGACGATGGTCTTGTCCAGGACCACGGGCTCCATCTCCACGGTCAGCTCGACGGGCTGCCGGGGTACGAGCTGGCGGTCCTTGATCGCCTTGGCGACGACCTTGGCCATCTCCCCTCGGCCTTTGATCTCCGCGGCCTCGGGGGACTCGCGTCGGGTCGCGCTGATGCCGGGGTACAGCTCGGCCACCGTGGCCAGCAGCACGCCGGTCTCACCGAGCGAGGGCAGCACCTGCTCGATGTAGCGCAGGAAGGTGGGGTTGGGGCCGACGACGAGGGTGCCGCGCTTGGCGAGCTGGTCGCGGTAGGTGTAGAGCAGGTAGGCGGTGCGGTGCAGGGCGACGGCGGTCTTGCCGGTTCCCGGACCGCCCTGCACGACCAACACCCCGTTGCGCGAGGAACGGATGATGCGGTCCTGCTCCTGCTGGATGGTCGCGACGATGTCCTTCATCCGCCCCGTCCGGCTCTCGTCGAGCGCGGCGAAGAGCGTCGCCTCGGCGGTGAGCGAGGAGGAGGGCCGGTCGCCTCGTGCGGCCGTGACGTCCAGGACCTCGTCGTCGACCGCCTTTACCGTCCGCGCGACGGTGCGGATGTGCCGGCGCTTCAGCACACCCTCGGGGGAGGCGGCGGTGGCGGTGTAGAAGGGGCGAGCGGCGGGGGCGCGCCAGTCCATCAGGAGCGGGGCGTACTCGTTGCCCTCGTCGAACAGGCCCAACCGACCGATGTAGTTGCGCTCACCGGTGTCCAGGTCGAGCCGTCCGAAGCACAACCCGTCCTCGACCTCCCGGAACCGGGACAGCCGCTCCGCGTACATCCCCGCCGACACGTCGCGTTCCCAGCGTTCCTGCGGGTTCTCCGGGTCGTTCTCCCGCAGGACCGTGGCATGTTTGTCGGAGGCCTCGTAGCGGAGCGCGTCGAGTCGCCCGTAGAGCATGGACACGTAGTCCTGTTCCGCGCGGAGCTCGGCTTCCCTGCCGTCGGTGTCCGCGTGACGCGAGGTGCTTGACAACGGTCTCCGTCCCTTGCTAGTTTGTCAGGGCGTTGCCCTCAACGCTCCACTTCCTGCTGTGCAGGGTGTTGAATCTTAGCAGAGGGCGTCCACGCTTCGAACCTCGCTGTCATCCGCGTGTTCCGAATGACTCAACCTCCCTCCTCGCGTGCCCGTCGGAACGTCCACGGCGTCGTGCGGGTAATGCCCTGACGAGCCGGGTAACCCCCGACTGTTCGGACGGCGACACCAGGCAGGAGGTGGGGCGGATGCGACACGACGAGTTCATCGGCGCCGTGCAACACCGGGCGCGCCTGTCCAGTCGGGGGCAGGCCGAAGGTGTCACCCGGGCGACCCTGGAGACCCTGGGCGAACGGATACCCGAACCGCAGGCCGAACACCTGGCGGCCCAACTACCCCGGGAGATCGCGGTGAGCCTCCGCCGCACGATCACCATGGGGGGTGCCGGGTCGGGCGAGCGGTTCGACCTGGACGAGTTCACCCACCGGGTGGCCCGCCGCGCCGGGGTGGACCCGCCCAAGGCGGTCTACGACGCCCGGGTGGTGCTGGAGGTCCTCGGCGAGGCCACGCAGGGTGAGACGCTGCACCGCGTCCGCGACTCCCTGCCCGAGGAGATGCGTGGCCTCATCGACTCGGGGAGCAGCGGTCGGATGACCTGAGCGATGAGCCGCCTCGCGGCGGGTGAGCGGTCCCGTTCCCGCGTGGATGCTGGTTGAATGGTGCGCCATCGAACGAGGGTGCGCCGTCGACACCTCCGGCGCGGAGCACGAGGACGGGAGACGAGAGTGCCCAGACCGCGACTGCCGGAGACACTCCCCGGGCGCCTGTTGCTGGCATGCTGCGACATCCGGTCGAACCGGTTGGACAGCAGGCAGGTGGTTGGCTACCTGCTGCGCGCCGGGGCGCTCACCGAGCTCCTGCTGGCCGGCCGGCTCGTGGACTCCCGGGGACGCGCCTCGTGCCTGCGGGCCCAGGCCACCGGTGACCCGTTCCTGGACGGCGTCCTGCGGGAGATCGCCCAGGAGCGCCCGCGTGCCTGGAAGGCGTGGGTGCGTCGGCGGCCCCGCCCGGCGGTGGACGAGGTCGTGGGAGGGCTCGAGGAGCGCGGCTACCTGCGGCGTCGTCGCGAGTTCGCGCTGGGTGTCCTCCCCGTCGAACGGGTCGTCGTAGAGGACGGGGACACGGTGACCTCGCTGCGCCGTCGAGTCGTCGAGGTGCTGACGGGGACCGAACCCGTGGAGCGGGTGGACGCCCTCGACGCGGCGATGGTCTCGCTGCTGTCGGCGGGCTCCGTGACGTCGGTGGTGCCGCGCCGGGACAAGCGCCAGCACAAGCAACGCCTGGCGGCCCTCACCGAACGCAGTGGCGAGGCCGCGCCGGCACTGCGCACGGTGCTCGCGGACATCCAGGTGGCCGTCGCGACCGGTGCCGCGGTGGCCGTGCACGCGAGCTGAGTCGGGCCGACCAGGGGCGCGCCCTGGAGTGCGCCGCCTCCTTCAGTGCGCACGGTTGCTTCAGTGTCAAGTGAAACCAACTCCACGTCACCATCACCTCCCAACCCCGAGAACCATCCCGCACCCCCACAACCCACCCCGTCGGCCCGCACCAGGGGCGGCGGCCGCCGCGGGAGGAACCGGCCAGCACCCCGGTTCTCCCCGCCCTCCGAGACGAGGCACGATCCACATCACCATGAGACTCAACGACCTGCTGCCGAACGACCCCGACCCCGACACGCTCTTCGAGTCCTTCGCGACCTGGGCCTCCGAGCGGGGGACCGAGCTCTACCCGGCCCAGGAGGAAGCGCTC
The DNA here is from genome assembly GCF_002895405.1 of Actinoalloteichus sp. AHMU CJ021. NCBI lineage: Bacteria > Bacillati > Actinomycetota > Actinomycetes > Pseudonocardiales > Pseudonocardiaceae > Actinoalloteichus > Actinoalloteichus sp. AHMU CJ021. The sequence goes on from NZ_CP025990.1 coordinate 5,772,999, forward strand.
ATCGAGGTCGTCTCCGGGGCGAACGTCATCCTGAACACCCCGACCGGGTCAGGCAAGAGCCTCGTCGCGGTCGGCGCCCACTTCACCGCGTTGGCCGGGGGCGTCCGCAGCTTCTACACCGCCCCGATCAAGGCTCTCGTCTCGGAGAAGTTCTTCGACCTGTGCGCGATCTTCGGGCCGGAGAACGTCGGCATGATGACCGGCGACAGCAGCGTGAACGCCGACGCGCCGATCATCTGCTGCACGGCGGAGATCCTCGCCAACATCGCCCTGCGGGACGGGGACCGCGCCGACGTCGGCCAGGTCGTGATGGACGAGTTCCACTTCTACTCCGAGCCGGACCGCGGGTGGGCCTGGCAGGTGCCCATCCTCGAGCTGCCCCAGGCCCAGTTCCTGCTGATGTCGGCCACCCTCGGCGACGTGAGCAGGTTCGAGGCGGACCTGACCAGGCGCACCGGCCGGCCGACGGCCGTGGTCGCCTCGGCGGAGCGTCCGGTGCCGCTGTTCTTCCGCTACGTGACGACCCCCCTGCACGAGACGATCAGCGAGCTGCTGTCCACCAACGACGCCCCCGTCTACGTGGTGCACTTCGCGCAGGCGGCGGCGCTGGAACGGGCGCAGTCGCTGATGAGCATCAACGTGTGCACCAAGGCGGAGAAGGCCGCGATCGCCGAGATGCTCGGAGGGTTCCGGTTCGCCCCCGGCTTCGGCAAGATCCTGTCGCGCCTGGTGCGGCACGGGATCGGCGTGCACCACGCGGGCATGCTGCCCAAGTACCGGCGGCTGGTGGAACAGCTGGCCCAGGCCGGCCTGCTCAAGGTCATCTGCGGCACGGACACGCTCGGCGTCGGCATCAACGTGCCCATCCGCACCGTCGTGTTCACCGCTCTGAGCAAGTACGACGGCGTGCGGACCAGGATCCTTCGCGCCCGCGAGTTCCACCAGATCGCGGGACGGGCGGGGCGAGCGGGTTACGACACGATCGGCACCGTGGTCGTCCAGGCGCCCGACCACGTCGTCGAGAACGAGAAGGCGCTGGCCAAGGCGGGCGACGATCCCAAGAAGCGGCGCAAGGTCGTGCGGAAGAAGCCGCCGGAGGGGTTCGTCACCTGGAGCGACGCGACCTTCAAGAAGTTGACCGAGGCGCAGCCCGAGCCGTTGCACTCCAGCTTCCAGGTCAGCCACTCGATGCTGCTCAACGTCATCGACCGCCCCGGTGACGCCTTCGCCGCGATGCGCAAGCTGCTGGAGGACAACCACGAGGACCGCCGTCGGCAGCTCCGCCACATCCGGCGGGCCATCGCGATCTACCGCGCCCTGCTCGCGGCCGGTGTCGTCGAACGGCTCGACGAGCCGGACGAGCACGGCCGGCGGGTCCGGTTGACCGTGGACCTCCAGTTCGACTTCGCCCTCAACCAGCCGCTGTCGCCCTTCGCGCTGGCCGCCATCGAGCTCCTCGACCGCGAGGCCCCCGGCTACGCGGTGGACGTGGTCTCGGTCATCGAGGCCACGCTCGACGACCCCCGGCAGGTGCTCTCGGCCCAGCAGTTCAAGGCCAGGGGAGAGGTGGTCGCGGAACTCAAGGCCGAGGGGGTCGAGTACGAGCAGCGGATGGAGCTGCTGGAGGAGGTCACCCACCCCAAGCCGCTCGCCGAGCTCCTCGACGCCGCCTTCACCACCTACCGTCGCGGGCACCCGTGGGTCGCCGACCACGAACTGTCCCCGAAGTCGGTGGCCAGGGACATGTACGAGCGCGGCATGGACTTCGCCGACTACGTCGCCTTCTACGGGCTCGCGCGCTCGGAGGGACTGGTCCTGCGGTATCTCGCCGACGTCTACAAGGCCCTGCGGCAGACCGTGCCGGAGGACGCCAAGACCGAGGAGCTCAACGACTTCGTGGAGTGGCTGGGGGAACTGGTCCGCCAGGTCGACTCCAGCCTGCTCGACGAGTGGGAACGGCTGGTCAACCCGGTCGAGGTGGGCGAGGCCGCCGCCCCGGTCGTCGAGCACACGGCGCCGCCGGTCACGGCGAACCGGAGGGCGTTCCGCGTGCTGGTGCGCAACGCGCTCTTCCGCCGGGTGGAACTCGCCGCCCGCCGCCGGTACCACGAGCTGGGCGAGCTCGACGGCGGCGCGGGGTGGACCGCCGAGGCCTGGCGGGACGCCCTCGAGCCCTACTTCGAGGAACACGACGAGATCGGCACCGGTCCCGACGCCCGGGGGCCGGCTCTGCTGGTCATCACCGAGGAACCCGGTCGGTGGCTGGTCCGGCAGATCTTCGACGACCCCGCCGGCGACCACGACTGGGGGATCAGCGCCGAGGTCGACCTGGCGGCCTCCGACGAGGAGGGAACGGCGGTCCTCACGGTGACCTCGGTCGACCAGCTCTGACCTGGTGACGGCGCCGCCTCCGGTGGGCGGCGCCGCACGACCGGGCCGCTCCGGCCCCGGTCTCCCTCGGGCCCCAGCCCGAGTGCGGCGGTCGTGTGGCCAGGTCACCAGGGTGTCCCGCCGGACGAGGGGTCCGGGCCGGGCCGTCCGCCCGCCCGTCGACGGGCGGCGCGGGGCAGGTCAGATCAGACGTCGAGCAGGGCGACGATGCGCTGGGCGGCGTCCATCATGTGTTCGCGCACGACCTCCCGCCCCCGGGCGGCGTCGCCCGCCTCGATGGCGTCGACGATCGGCTGGTGCCGGTTCCAGTCCATGTTGCGCAACGCCAGCTCGGGCCCAGCCCTGGTGATCGTGGCCCTGGTGAGGCCGGAGATGTGCGACCAGGACTGAGCGAGCGTGGAGTTCCCGGTGAGCTCGCACATCCGGGTGTGCAGGGCGAGGTCCGCCTCGGCGAGGTCGTCCAGGTCGTCACCGGCATCGCGGAGGTCGGCGAGAGCGGCGCGCAGTTCGCGGACGATCTCGGTCCTGTCGGGGGCGGAGCACAGCGTCTCGACCGCCAGGGCCTCCAGCGCCCCCCGGACCGCGAAGATGTCCATCACCTCGGACCGGGTGAGGGCACGGACGAGCAAACGGCCCCGTTCGTCGGCGGCCACCAGCCCCTCCTGCTCCAGGTGCCGCAGGGCCTCGCGCAACGTCCCCCTGGACACCGACAGCGCCTTGCTGAGCTCCGTCTCGATCAGGCGGGTGCCCGGGGCCAGCTGGCCGCTGCGGATCGCCTCCCGAAGTCGTCGCAGGCTCTGTTCGCGCAGCGTCTGTCGCTCGACCCCGGTCAGAGCTGGAACGTCCAGTGACACGTGTGCTTCTACCCCCTCGCGCCGATGAGCGATCTCAACCTTAGCGGACATGTTGGCATCAAATTTCGGTTGACTGTTGACGGTCGACAGAACGAGGACGTTTACTGTGCGCCACACGTCCGGGTGGAGGTAACTCAATGGTTCCAATGGAGGAGCCGGGCAGCAAACACGGTGCGTCAGTGACGTCCCCGAGGCTGGGCTGCTCGACGATCTCGTTCCGTCGCCGCGTGCTGCCGGAGGCCCTCGCGCTCATCGTCTCGCTCGGCATCGAGGGCATCGACCTGGGCGGCCTGCCCGGCGTGTGCGACCACGTGCCGACCCCGCTGGTCGACGAGGGGCCGGGCATCGCCGACGCCGTGCTCGCGAGCGGCCTGGCCACCTGGGGCCTGAACGTCGACCCCGGTCCGCTCAACGACCCCGCCCTGGACCACGACACGCTGGTCCGGCGGGCGACGCCGCTGGTCGAGCTCGCCTCCCGACTGGGCAGCCTGCTCATCGTCCCCTGCGGCGCCCAGTCCCGATCCCCCTTCACCACCGAGACCGAGGACCTCCGCCGGATCGCCGACAACCTCGCGGTCCTCGCCGACCTCTCCTCGGCCTCCGGGGTCCGCCTCGTCACCGAGGGCCTGCACCACTTCCGGTTCTGCCACTCCGAGGACCGCGCGCTGGCCCTGCTCGAGCTGGTACCCACCGAGGTCGCCGGCTTCGTCTACGACGTCAGCCACGTCGTGGCCAGCGGTACCGACGAGATCGCCTTCGCCGACCAGGTGGCGGACCGGACCGAGCACGTCCACCTGCGCGACGCCGTTCCCGAGACCGCCAGCGGCCCCGGCGACATCAACCTGAGCATCGGGCGAGGGCGCGCCGACTTCGCGCGACTCGTCGAGACGCTGGAGGGCCGGGGCTACCAGGGGCGGTACGTCCTCGAACTCGAGACCCACGACGTCGACGAGGCCGACCGGGTCCCGGTGGTCGCCCAGGCCCGGGACACCATCGCCGGCCTCCTCACCTGACCTCGGGCCCCCGGGCACCGCACGCGACAACGAGTGAACATTCGTAGGAGAAACACCGTGAGCCAGAACAGCACCCGCACCGCGATCATCACCGGCGCCGGTTCCGAGCGCGGAATCGGCCGGGAGACCGCCCGGCACCTGGCGGCCGCCGGCTTCGCCGTCGCCGTGCTGGACATCGACGGGGCCGCCGCCGCCCGCACCGCGACGCTGATCAGCGAGGAGTACGGGGTGCCCGCCGTCGGCGTCGCCGCCGACGTCACCGACCGGGGCGCTGTCGACCGTGCCATCACCGAAGTGGAGGACTCGGACCTGCCGCCGGTCGCCGCGCTGGTGAACAACGCCGGCATCACCCGGCCGACCCGGTTCCTCGACATCGACGACGCCGAGTGGGACCTGGTGTTCAAGGTGAACGTGACGGGGACCTACCTGGTCACGCAGCGGGTGCTGCCCGGGATGATCGAGCGGGGCTACGGCCGGATCGTCAACCTGTCCTCGGTCTCGGCGCAACGCGGCGGCGGCGTGTTCGGTGGCTCGCACTACTCGGCGGCCAAGGCCGCCGTGCTCGGCCTGACCAAGGCCCTCGCCCGGGAGGTCGGGCAGCACGGCGTCGTCGTCAACGCCGTCACCCCGGGCCTGATCGACACCGACATCACGGCCGGGGCGATGACGCCGGAGCGCAAGGCGCGGATCGTCGCCGACATCCCCGTGGGCCGCAACGGCCGCACCGAGGACGTCGCCGCCACCATCGCGTTCCTCGCGGGCGAGAACGTCGGCTACATCACCGGCGGCACCTTCGACATCAACGGTGGCTCGCACATCAACTGACCCACGCCGGTCCTCCCCGGTCCGCCGTCGGGCCCCGCGCCCGACCGACCCCGCCGCCGACGTCGCGGCTGACTTCCATCCAGCTGACCTCAGCGACATCTGACTCAGCGACACACAAGGAGGTGTGTGGCACGGTGCGAGCCACCCAGAAACCGAGCGCGAAGCGCTGGCGGCGGGCGCTGTGGGCGTTCCCGCTCGCGGCGGCGCTCCTGGCGAGCGGCTGCGGGGTCGGCGACGACTCCCGGCGCCTGCTGCTCGGGCACGGCGCGGCGCCTGGCAACCCACGCGCCGAAGCGGCCGAACGGTTCAGCCAGATCGTGGGCGAGAAGTCCTCGGAACGGCTCCGCGTCCAGGTCTTCGGCTCCGAACAGCTCGGCTCCGACTCGGAGATGATGGTGTCCATCGCCTCGGGCACCCTGGACATGACCGTCAACTCCCAGGGCCCGCTGGCCACCAGCGTCCCCGAGCTCACCCTCGTGGGCCTGCCCTTCCTCTTCGACACCCCCGAGCACGCCTACGAGGTGCTCGACGGCCCGGTCGGCGACGAGTTCGCCGAGATGGCCGAGGAGAAGGGCTACAAGGTCCTGGCCTGGTGGGACAACGGGATCCGCCACGTCACCAACAGCCGGCGCGCCGTCGAGGACTCCTCGGACCTGGCCGGGCTGAAGATCCGCACCCCGGACGACGGCATGACCATCGACATCTTCGGCACCCTCGGGGCCAACCCGACGCCGATGGCCTTCGGGGAGCTCTACCTGGGCTTGCGGCAGGGCGCCGTGGACGGCCAGGAGAACCCGCTGGTCAACATCGAGGCCTCGAACCTGCACGAGGTGCAGACCCACCTGACCCTCAGCGGGCACAAGTACGAGGTCACGCCCTTCGTGGTGAGCACGCAGACCTGGACGTCGCTGTCCGAGGAGGACCAGCGGCTGCTCCAGGACGCGGCGATCGAGGCTCGGGACCACCAGCGCCAGCTGATGGCCGAGCAGACCGACCGCATCCTCGCCGAGTTCCAGGACGCCATGCGGGTCACCGAGATCGACCGCGACGAGTTCCGCGCCGCGACGGACAGCGTGTACGAGCGCTGGGAGGAGCGGTACCCCGAGGTGTTCGAACGGCTGGTCCAGGCCGTGGAGGACACCCGTCCCAGCGAGGTGTCCCATGACTGAACAACCAGCCGGCGAGGGCCGGGAGGCGACCTCCCCCACCCCGGACGGCGACACGGCGACGCCACCCGGGCTGTTCGCGGAGGGCAGCGTCGAGGAGCGGGTCAACCGGGCCCTGACCATGGTCGGTTCCGCCATCGCCGTGGCCTCGATCAGCGTGATCGGTCTCGTGCTCGTCGTCGGGGTGGCGCTGCGGTACTTCATGAACAGCAGCGCCGACTACGCGACGGAACTCCCGACCTACCTGTTCCCGTGGTTGATCTCGGGCGGCGTCATCGCCGCCATGGGCCGGGGCGGTCACCTGGCCGTGGACTTCTTCGTGGCTCGCATGGCGCCGGCCCGTGCCCGGGTGGTCGACATCGCCGCCTGGGGGTTGTCCACGGTGGTGCTGATCATCCTGACCTTCGTCAGCCTGCGGCTGCTCGCCCCGCTCACCGCCCAGGTCACGCCGATCCTGGGGTGGCCGGTGGTCGGTAGTTTCGCCGGCTTCGCGCTGGCCGTCGTCGCGCTCACCGTGCAGTGCGGGTGCCGGCTGGTCTCCAGCATCCGGATCGGTCCGGTGCACGCCCAGGTCACCACCGCCGGAGGTGCCGCATGATCGAGGTGGGCATCGCCTTCCTGGTCTTCTTCGTCCTGCTCGCCGTGAGCGTCCCCGTGGCGTTCTCGATCCTCACCGCGACCGTCGTGGGGCTGTTGCTGATCGGCGACTTCCCCCTCCAGATCGTCGCCCAGACCGCGTTCTCGCCCAGCACCGACTTCATGCTGCTGGCGATCCCGTTCTTCATCCTCACCGGCGACCTGCTGGCGGGCGGGAAGCTCGGGCAACGGGCGATCGGGCTCGCCACCAGGGTCATCGGGCGGTTCCGGGGCGGCCTCGGCCACGCCTCGATCGCCACCAGCCTGGCGTTCTCGGGTGTGTCCGGTTCGGCCGTCGCCGACGCGTCCGGGCTCGGCAACGTCCTCATCCCCTGGACGAAGCGGGAGGGTTACCCGGCGCCGTTCGCGGCGGCCGTGAACTCCTCCACGTCCATCATCGGGGTCATCCTGCCCCCGTCCATCCCGCTGATCCTGTACGCCTCGGTCTCCGGTGCCTCGGTGGCCGCGCTGTTCATCGCCGGCATCGTGCCGGGCATCCTGCTGGCGTTGGCCTACGTGGTCGTCTGCTGGTGGGTGGCCTGGCGCAAGGACTACCCGCGCAAGAAGGTGAAGCTGAGCTGGAGCGGTGTCCTGAAGGACATCGTGGTCATCACCCCGGCCATCCTGCTGCCGATCATCCTGATCCGCGTGGTCCTCTTCGGTGGCATCGCCACGGTCACCGAGGTCGCGGTCCTGGCCGCGCTGTACGCGGTCCTCGTCCGGCTGGTGATCTACCGGGACCTCACCCTGCGGATGCTGACCAAGTCGTTGGTGAACACCGCCGCCGCCACCGGCGTGGTGATGCTGCTGATCATGGTCTCCTCGTCGCTGAGCTGGCTGCTCACCGTCGAGGAGGTACCGCCGAAGCTGGCGACCTTCTTCCTGGACAACGTCAGCAGCGCGGTCCTCATCCTGCTGATCATGAACGTGATCATGCTGGTCGTCGGGGCCTTCCTGGACATGTCGCCGGCCATCCTGCTGCTGACGCCGGTGCTGCTCCCGCTGGCAGCCGGTATCGGGCTCGACCCGGTCCACCTCGGCATCATCGTGGTCCTGAACCTGGCGATCGGCCTGTTCACCCCGCCGGTGGGTACCACGCTCTACATCTCCACCTCGATCGCGGGGATCAAGATCGAACGCACGGTCGTGGCGCTGGTCCCCTTCTACCTGGCGGCGCTCGCCGTCCTCGCGCTGGTCACCTACGTGCCCGCACTCATCATCACCCCGTGACCGGAGAGGAAGGATTTTCGTGACACGCCTGTTCAACGACCCAGCGAGCTTCGCGGAGGACGCGCTCGCCGGGTTCTGCGACCTCCACTCCGACCGGGTCCGCCCGGTGGAGGGCGGAGTGGTCCGCGCCTCGGACACCCCAGAGGGGAAGGTGGCGGTCGTCGTCGGCGGTGGCTCCGGGCACTACCCGGCGTTCTGCGGCGTCGTCGGCCCCGGTTTCGCCGACGGCGCCGTGGTCGGCAACGTCTTCACCTCGCCATCCGCCCAGCAGGCCTACGACGTCGCGCGGGCGGCCAACCGAGGAGGGGGCGTCCTCTTCAGCTACGGCAACTACGCGGGCGACGTGCTGAACTTCGGCGCCGCCCAGGAACGGTTGCGGGCGGAGGGTGTCGACACCCGCACCGTCGTCGTCACCGACGACATCGCCTCGGCCCAGCCGGGGGAGGAGACCCGCAGGCGCGGCATCGCCGGTGACTTCGTCGTCTTCAAGGTCGCCGGCGCCGCCGCCGAGGCGGGGTACTCCCTCGACGAGGTGGAACGGGTCGCCGCGGCGGCCAACGCCGCCACCCGCACGCTCGGCGTGGCCTTCGACGGGTGCACCCTGCCCGGTCAGGATGGCCAGCTGTTCACCGTCCCCGCCGGGAAGATGGGGCTAGGCCTGGGCATCCACGGCGAACCAGGCGTGTCCGAGGTGGACCTCCCCACGGCGTCGGAGCTCGCGGACACCTTCGTCGACGGGGTCCTCGCCGAGACACCCTCGGGTGCCGGGAACCGGGTGGGCGTCATCCTCAACGGACTGGGCCGCACCAAGTACGAGGAACTCTTCGTCGTGTGGACCCGGGTCGCCGCCCGGCTCAGGGCGGCCGGCCTGGAACTGGTCGACCCGGAGGTCGGGGAACTGGTCACCAGCCTCGACATGGCCGGTGCCTCGCTGACGCTGGTCTGGTTGGACGAGGAGCTCGAACGCCTGTGGCGGGCCCCCGCCGACAGTCCCGCCTACCGCAAGGGGACCGGCGAGGTCCCCCGCGCCCCGGCGGAGCTGTTCGCCGCCAACCGGCACGCCGACACCGGTCCCGGCGACCAGCCGCGAGGCACGGCGGTGCGGGCCACCCCCGAGTCGCGGGAGTTCGCCGGCACCGTGGTCGAGGTGCTCGAGGCGGTGCGCGCCGCGATCGAGGCGGCGGAGGACGAACTGGGTCGCATCGACGCCGTGGCCGGGGACGGTGACCACGGGCGGGGCATGGTCAAGGGCGTCACCGCCGCCGAGCCCGCCGCCCGCGCCGCCGTGGACCGCGGCGCCGGAGCCGCGTCCACGCTCGCCGAGGCGGGGGACGCCTGGGCGGCCCGTGCCGGGGGCACCTCGGGGGCGCTGTGGGGGGCCGGGCTCCGGGCCTTCGGTGCCGAGCTGGGGGACGACCGCGCCGTTGACCACGCCGCCGTCGTCGCCGGGGCGCGGGCGTTCCTGGAACGCGTCCGGCAACTGGGCGGGGCCGCCGTCGGTGACAAGACGATGCTCGACGCGCTGGTCCCGGCCGTGGAGGCCCTGGAGCGGAGCGGCGGTGCCGGGCGGGAGGCGTGGACGACCGCCGCGGCGGCGGCCACCCGCGCCGCCGAGGAGACGGCGAACCTGGTCCCCCGGGTCGGGCGGGCCAGGCCGTTGGCCGAACGCAGCGTGGGCACACCGGACGCCGGGGCCGTCTCGATGGCCCTCATCGTCCGAACCGTCGCGTCGATGGCGCGGACCGAGGGGGAAGGGAAACGGGCATGAGCGTGAACCCGGCGTGGAGGATCGTGGTCGGGGCGGACGACGCCGGCCTGGCCTACAAGGACGTGCTGAAGGAGGACCTGGCGGCCGACCCCCGGGTCGCGTCCGTGCGCGACGTGGGTGTCACCGAGGCGGACGGCACCGCCTACCCCAACATCGCCGTGGCGGCGGCCGAACTCGTCGCCCGGGGTGAGGCGGACCGGGCGCTGCTGGTGTGCGGCACCGGCCTCGGTGTCGCGATCAGCGCGAACAAGGTTCGCGGTATCAGGGCCGTCACCGCGCACGACAGCTTCTCGGTGGAGCGGTCCGTGCTGAGCAACGACGCCCAGGTGCTGACCTTCGGTCAACGGGTCGTCGGGTTGGAACTGGCCCGGCGGTTGGCCAGGGAGTGGTTGGGCTACCGGTTCGACCCGGCCTCCGCGTCGGCGGCCAAGGTCGCCGCGATCACCGACTACGAGGAGACCGGGAGCTGCTGACCACGTCATGGAAGGGGCGGCCGGCCCGGTGGGGCCGGCCGCCCCGGTGTTCGTGGTCCGGCGTGGTCGGGGCGGGTCACTCCGGTTCGTCGCGGCTGAGCAGGTGTTGGGTGAGCCAGGCCAGCCCTCGGTCCAGGCGTCGGAAGTAGGTGGCCCGGCTCAGGTGCAGTTGGCGGGCCACCGCGTGGTGTTCCTGGTGGCCCCGCAGGTAATAGGCCCGCAGGATCCGGCCGCACTGGGAGAGCACCGGGTCCTCGTGCTCGGCGAGGTCCCGGATCGAGGAGACGAGCTGGGACCGGAGTCCCTGGGGAGTCGGGTCGAGGGTCACCGCGAGCAGGGGGTTCCGCGCCAGTCCGGTGTCGTCGCGAAGGTGTTCCAGTGCCTGGCGTACCGCCCGGGTCCACCAGCGGCGGTCGGGCTCGTCCTGTCGGGGTGAGGTCAGGGCGGCCACCTTGTCGAGCCAGGCTGGTATTCCCTCCCAGGTGAAGCGTTCGTGGTAGAGCTTGGAGGCGCGGCCGCAGTCGTAGGGGTCGTGGCGGGTGTCTCCCCAGTAGTCGAACCCGAACGCCTGGACCAGATCCTGGTACTGCGGTGACGGGGTCGAGATCACCAGCCGTCCGCCGCTGATGCCCTCGGCGACGATGTGGCGGAGCAGGGCGGCGTGCGCCCCGGGGTGTTCGCAGACCGCCATGCCGGTGAAGACGCCTCCGCCGAGCATCCGAGTGGTGTGCTGCTGGGTCAGGGGTTCGATGACACCGAGCGCCTCGTCGGTGATCCGCGGCGTGTAGGTCATGCCCAAGGGGCGGTCGTCGGGCCCGCACACCAGGTGGAAACCGTCCGCCGTACTGGTCAACCAGCCGTCGAGCAGGCGCTCGCACCGCGCGGTCGCCACCCCGCGTCGGGCGGCCCACTGGCGCACCAGCTCGCCGATCCGGTCGTGGTCCCGGGGTGTGGCGCGCCGCACCCCGAACCCCTCTGCTCCCGGCGGGAACAGGGTCTCGCGCAGCAGCGGATGACCGGTGAGGAACAGGGCGTGTTCGGTCAGCGGACGCCGCGCCCCGCCCCGAGCCGAGTCCAACCGCCGGCGGTTGCGGGCGGCGGCCCTGGTCAGGGCCACCTGGTGGGCGACAGGGCGGCGCCACCGGTAGCTCAGGTCCAACAGCGTCCGGAACGGTTCCGCCACCGCCAGCCCCGAGGTGGTGGTGGTGACCAGGCTCAGGTCGGCCAGCGCGGAGAACCAGCCCTGCCCCCGCGGGCCCTCGACGAGTTCGCCGAGCAGTTCCTCGTCCCCGTGACCCACCACGGCCAGCGAGTCGAGGACGTCCCGAGCCCGGGAGGCCGCCCGCTCCCGTGCCAGCCGCCGCGACAGCTCCCGCAGCGCCCGGTCGGCCACCGCCCCCGGTGCCTCCGCGGGGACACCGGACAGCAGCGCCCGAGCCAGGCAGGCGGCCACCAGCGGGATCCCCCCGGCGAGGCCGGCCACCAGGTCCACCCCGGTTTCCAGGCCGAGAGCCCTGGCGTGGGACCGGATCTCCTCGTCGTTCCAGGGTGGGACCGGCACGGAGGTCAGCGGCCCGGCGGGGGACCGCGCCGGCAGCAGGGGGCGACGGCTGGTGACCACCACCCGTGGCGCGTCGGAGCCGGCGCGGTCCAGTTCCTCCCGGACGGTTCGGGCGAGGCCGGGTCCCTCATCACCGTCGACGTACACGACGGGCCGGGCCGAGCCCAGCGCGCGTCGGACACCGACCCGCGCCCCGGCCCGTCGTGCCTCGATGACCGGCTCGCCCCGTGCGAGGAACGCCAGCAGCGTGCTCTTGCCCACCCCCAGCGGGCCGACGAGCGCGACGACGTGCCCGGGCCCGGCGTGCGCGAGCGCCCCGGACACCGCCGCGAGCGCACGGGACTGCCCCGCGGTCGGCCGCGTCCCCTCCCCGTCCCCCCAGTCCACGTCGCGCCTCCCTCCCGAGCGCGGGTGCGCCGCTCAGCTCTGATGTAGCCGCTGAGGCCCGGATCCGAGGGCGGAACGGGTCGCGATCACACGAAGGGAGGCAGCGGCGGGCCCGGGCGAACCGGACCCGCCGGGCGATCAGGCCGCCTCGCACACGTAGACGTGCACCACCCGACCGTCGGAGTAGATGAAGTACCCGGCGTACCGGCAGCTCTGCGCCACCATGTCCGCCTCCGCCTCGTCCACCAGGACGACCTTCGTGCCCGCCGTGGCCGGCGCGGCCGAGGCCATCGCGGGCGCCTGCACCGCCAGCATTCCTCCCAGCGCCAGCACGCCGGCGACCACCGCGGTACGCAGTCGACGAATCATGGAAACCCCCTCGTGTCGCTCCCGGGCCGGCGGTTCCCACCGTCAGGGCCGCGAGGGTGGCACCGGACCAGGTCGTTGGTGCCCTGACATCCCTGACGTTAGGAGTCCCGGCGCCCCGTGGAGTCTCACGTGCGTCTCACCCCGTTCCGCTGGAACCCGGCACGCCGGCGGCCCCGCCGGCGTGCCGGTCGTGGTGGGACGCCGTTGACCAGATCGGCCGGTGACTGCTACCCACGGTGTGGGTCGCGTCGCGGCGGGCGATCACCCTGGACGGAGTGGGGCACCTCGGCGTCGGCCACGGCGACCGGTGGTCGGCCGCCCGCCCCGGTACGACCACCCGGCGCGGGCACCGGGGAACGGGAAGGACCGGGACACGTATGGAACTGGCCATCAGGGGCGCGCTGGTCCTCGACGGAACGGGAGCACCGGGCACGCGTGCGGACGTGCTCGTCCGCGACGGCCGCATCGTCGACATCGGACCACCGGGCCGGCTGACCGCATGCCGCCAGCTCGACGTCGACGGTCTGGTCCTGGCCCCGGGCTTCATCGACATGCACTCCCACTCCGACCTGCGCGTCCTCGCCGAGCCCGACCACCTGGCCAAGGTGTCGCAGGGCGTGACCCTGGAGGTCCTCGGGCAGGACGGCCTGTCCTACGCCCCGGTGGACGCCGAGGCCCTGGACGCGCTGCGGGTCCAGCTCGCCGGGTGGAACGGTGATCCGGCCGGTTTCGCCTGGACCTGGCGGTCGGTGGGTGAGTACCTGGACCGCCTCGACCGCGGTGTCGCCACCAACGTCGCCTACCTGGTCCCGCAGGGCACGTTGCGGATGCTGTGCGTGGGCCACGACGACCGGCCCGCCAGCCCCGCCGAGATCCACGACATGCGGCGGCTGCTCGACACCGCGCTGAGCGAGGGCGCCGTCGGGATGTCCTCCGGGCTCACCTACCCGCCCGGCATGTTCGCCAGCACCGACGAACTGGTCGCGCTCTGCGAGGTCGTCGCCCGCCACGGCGGCTACTACGCCCCCCACCACCGCGGTTACGGTGCCGGGGCACTGGAGGCCTACGCGGAGGTGATCGACATCGGAGCACGGGCCGGGTGCGCAGTGCACCTGACCCACGCGACGATGAACTTCGAGGTCAACCGGGGCCGCGCGGGGGAACTCCTGGCCCTGGTCGACCGGGCCCTCGCCTCGGGCCTCGACGTCAGCCTCGACACCTACCCGTACCGGGCCGGCAGCACCTCCCTGCACGCCCTGCTCCCCAGCTGGGCCGCGGCCGGCGGCGTGCACGCCATCCCGCACCTCCTCCGTGACGTCGAGCGGCGTGCCGCCGTCCTCCACGCGCTGGAGGTCGAGGGGTCCGACGGCTGCCACGGCGTCCCGGTCGACTGGGACACCATCGAGATCAACGGCGTCGCCGACACCGCCGCCCACGGTCACCTGGTGGGGCACACCGTCGCGGCCTCGGCGCGCGGGCTCGGTCGCCCCGCCGGCGAGCTGTACCTGGACGTCCTGCTCGCCGACCGACTGGGCACGACCTGCCTGATGCACGTCGGGCACGAGGACAACGTCCGGGAGATCATGCGCCACCCGAGGCACACGGTGGGCAGCGACGGCATCCTCGTGGGCGCGAGACCCCATCCGCGCGCCTGGGGCACGTTCCCCCGCCTGCTGGGCCGCTACGTCCGGGAATGGGGGGTGCTCGGGCTGGCGGAGTGCGTGGCCCGCATGACCGGCCGCGCCGCCGACCGGATCGGACTGCGCGACCGGGGCCGCATCCGGCGGGGGAACACCGCGGACCTCGTGCTCTTCGACCCCCGCACCGTGCTCGACGCGGCGACGTTCGCCCAACCCCGCACGCCCGCCGTGGGAATCCCCTGGGTGCTGGTCAACGGGGTCCCGGTCATCGCGGACGGCCGGCGCACCGACGCGCTCCCCGGCCGCGCCCTGCGGCGCGAGGGTGCTCTCGTGGTCGCGCGCGGGGGCAGCTGAACCGCCCCGATGCCCTGCCGGCACGGGTGCCGTGTCCGAGCCGACCCCCCGGGGGTGGGAGACCCGTCGGGTGGGGGACCGTCGGGTGCGGGCGGACGGGCGCGGGGTGCGCCGCCACGAGGGACGGGCGCCAGAGCGCGGGGAACGTGGCAGGGAACCCACCACCCCGTACCCGAGCGGGCGTCGTCACGGGCGGGCGTCGGGGACGGCGCGACGGCGGAGTACCAGGCCCACCCCGGCGCTCCACCAGGAGGAGGCGGGCCCGCCGACACCGAACGGCCCAGTCCGACAAGATGTCCGGTCGATTGCGCCGAAATGGTCTATACCACATCCTCGGTGCCCGTGCAGACTGGGTGGACCCGAGGCGGCGACCGCCGCCCGGCGAGGTGACACCAGGCCGTCCACCACCCGACCCATGACCACGGTCCGATCCGCGTACCGCTCACACCCGGCGCGACGACCAGGGAGGGGCGCACGATGTCCGCCGAAACCAACCGACGACGGTTCCTGCTGACGACGAGTGCCGCGGTCGGCGCGGCCCTCCTGCCCATCCACCACGGCGCGGCGGGAGCGGCGGCGGGAGCGTCCGCCCCGGCGGGCACCGGTGCCGACCCGACGCTGACCCCGGTCTACCTGGGAGGATTCTCCTGGACCCACCCGCCCGGCGGCGACCTGGAGATCGCCGGGTACGACCAGGGAACCGGTGAGCTGGCGCGGAGTTCCACCGTCGGCGGGGTCCCCGACCCCTCGTTCCTGGCCTTCTCCCCGAGCGGGCGTTTCCTCTACGCCACCAACGAACTCGTCCCCGAGGGCCGGGTCACCGCCCTGAGCCTGGCCAACCCACACCGGCCCACCGTGCTGAACTCCGAACCCACCCACGGCGCGGGACCCACCCACCTCAGCGTGACCTCGGACGGCCGGTTCCTGCTGACCGCCAACTACACCGACGGCTCCGTGGTGGTGCACCCGCTGGGAGCCGACGGGCGGCTCCGCCCGGCCACCCACCTCGTCCGCCACCCCGGCGGAACCCGAGACCCGCACGCCCACCAGATCCTCCCGGACCCCAGCGGCCGCTGGGTACTCGCGGTCGACCTCGGCGCCGACGCCGTGTTCGTCTACACCCTCGACGCCCGGGCGGGGCGACTGCGCGCGCACCAGCGGTGCGATCTGCCGCCGGGGACCGGGCCCCGTCACCTGGCCTTCCACCCCGACGGGCGACGCGCCTACCTGCTCGGCGAACTGGACTCGACGGTCACCGTGCTCGGGTGGGACGCCACCACCGGACGCATCACCCCTGGGGGGACGACCAGCACCCGGCACCCCACCGCGTCGGGCGACAACTTCCCGGCCGAGATCGCGGTGTCCGAGGACGGGCGGTTCGTCTACGCCTCCAACCGGGGAGACGACGACATCGCGGTGTTCGCCACCTCCACCCACGACACCCCCGGGCGCCATGCCCCCTCGCACGAGTCGCTGGCACTGCTCGGCAACACCCCCACCGGCGGAGCCTGGCCACGGCACTTCGCCCTCGACCCGGGCGAGCGCGCCCTCTACGTGGCCAACCAGGACTCGGGGACCGTCACCAGGCTCACCCGGGACGCCAGGACCGGGTTGTTGACCCACGGCACGCCAGCGCTGGCCGTCCCCGGAGTCTGCTTCCTCGCCTTCCACCCCTGACCCCGCCCACACGCGGCCGAGCCCACGAACCCGGAGCGCGCGGCCCAGTAACGGGTCCACGGGTCGTGGCCGTCCCAGCCCACCGCCCCCGGCCCCGCTCCCGGCGAGGCCCGTCCACCCGCACCCGCGCGAGGCGTCCCGCGTCCGTCCGCGTCACCGGAGCACCAGGGGGCCCACGGCTGGAGAACGGAGCCCACCCCGGCACCCAGCGCACCACCGAGTCGACTCCGACGGAGGACCCATGCCACGGAGAACACCCGCCCCGGCCGCCACGCTGTCCCTGCTGGTGCTGGCACTCGCCGCCTGCGGGCCACCCCAGGTCACCAGCGGCCTCGCGGAGGAGGACGACCTCACCGGCACCCTGCGGGTCTGGCTGTTCGACGAGGCCGACCGCGGCCCCAAGGAAGAGGTGGTGAACCGCGCGGTGGCCGAGTTCGAGGCGCAGTACGAGGATGTCGAGGTCGACGTCAGCTACCTCCAGGTCGACGCCAGGTCCGAGCGCTTCACGGGCGCCTTCAACGACCCCGCCAGCGCCCCGGACGTCGCCGAGTTCGGCAACACCGATCTCGCCGCCTACGTCGAGGCGAACGGGTTCGCCGACCTCACCGAGGCGTTGGCCACGTGGCCGGAGGCGCAGGACCTCCTCCCCTCCGTGCTGGACACGGCCACCGTCGACGGCCGGGTCTACGGCCTGCCCTGGTACACGGGGGCGCGGGCCCTGTACTACCGGACGGACGTCTTCGACGAGCTCGGCCTGGCACCGCCCCGCACCCTCACCGAGCTGCGCGACACCGCCAGGAGGATCAGGGCGGCCCGCCCCGAGCTGTACGGGATCGCGGTGGGCGGCAACTACCACTACGCCCTGATGCCGTTCCTCTGGGCCGTCGGCGGGGGCCTCGCCGAACAGCGGGACGGGACGTGGCGGGCCACCGTGGACAGCCCCGAATCCCGGGCGGGCGTGGACCTGTTCTCCTCCCTCCTCGCGCCCGACATCTGCCCGCCCGAGCAGTGCGCCATGCTCACGGGAACCCAGAGCGTGCAGGTCTTCGCCTCCGGTGCCGCGGCGATGACCATCGGCGGTGACTTCAACCGCGCGGCGGTCGACGCGGGCGAGGCGGCCGGTCGGTACGCGGTCGTCCCCCTGCCGGGCACCGAACCGGGCACCATCGCGCCGGCGTTCGCCGGCGGCAACCTCCTCGGGGTGCTCGGCTCCTCCCGCCGGTCCACCCTCGCCCGCGAGTTCGTCCAGCTCCTCGGCGGCAAGGAGTACCAGCGGGAGATGTACGCCGCCATGGGGAACCTGCCCACCTTCGCCGACCTGCAACGTGACCTCGCCGACGAGGACCCCGCCGTGCGACCGTTCGTGGAGACCCTGCGCGCCGGAACCCGTTTCGTGCCCCCCACCCCGGCCTGGGCGCGCATCGACGCGCAGGCGGTGCTGCCGACCATGGTGCAGCGCGTGGCCACCGGGGAGTCCGTGGACAGCGCGACGGCCGACGCCGCCGACGCCATGAACGTCGCCTTCGGGAGCTGACCATGCGGGTCCCGGCCACGACCACCGCTCCCGGCGACGCCCGTCCCCCAGGCGGTGGCGCACCACGACGCCGCCGGCGCCGGTCCTCCGACCTCAGGATCGCCCTGCTCTACCTGGCCCCCGCCGGGCTCGTGCTCGCCGCGATGCTGGCCTACCCCCTGTACCAACTCGGGGTCATCTCGCTGTTCGACTACGGGCAGGCCCAGGCCAGCGGGGGAGCACCGCTGGACTTCGTGGGCCTGGACAACTACACGCGGCTGCTCGGGGAGCCCCGCTTCTGGACCGTCCTCGTCCAGACCTGCGTCTTCGCCGCCGTGTGCGTGGTGGGCAGCCTCGCCGTCGGTATCGGGCTCGCCGTGCTCGCCAGCCGAGTCCGGGTCGTCCCCAGGATGGCGCTGTTCCTCGCCGCCCTCGGCGCATGGGCGACGCCGGCCGTCGCGGGGTCCACGGTGTGGCTCTTCCTGTTCGACCAGGACTTCGGCCTGGTGAACGAGGTGCTCGCGGGGATCGGCCTCGCGGGCATGGAGAACTTCTCCTGGACCTACGACCGCTACGTGGCCTTCGGGCTCGTCGCCGCGCAGGTCGTCTGGTGTTCGTTCCCGTTCGTCATGATCACCGTCTACGCCGGGATCCGGTCCATCCCGGCTGACGTCCTCGAGGCGGCCGCGCTGGACGGCGCCAGTCCGTGGCGGACCCTGCGCGGTGTCATCATCCCCATGCTGCGCGGCCTGCTGGTGGTGGCCACCATCCAGTCGATCATCTGGGACTTCAAGGTCTTCACCCAGATCTACGTGATGACCAACGGCGGCGGGGTCGCCGGTCGCAACCTGGTGCTCAACGTCTACGCCTACCAGGAGGCGTTCGCCGCGTCGAACTACGGTCTGGGCGCCGCGATCGGCGTGGTCATGACCGGCATCCTGCTACTGATCACCCTGGGCTACCTGCGGGCCCAGCGGGGGACGGAGGAGTCATGAGCACCGCGGCCCCCGGGCACCGCCGGAGACGTCTCCTCGCCCGTCCGGGGCGGACCCTGGCCGAGGTCCTCACCCTGCTCATCGCCCTCGTCGTCGCCTTCCCCCTGTACTGGATGGTGTTGTCGGCGGTCAAACACCCGGGGGAGATCCAGAGCAGCGCACCCCGCCCGTGGACCACCGCCCCCACCTGGGACAACTTCCGCCGGGTCCTCCAGGTCGAGGGCCTGGGCGGGTACCTCCTGAACAGCGTGGTCGTCGCCCTGGCCGTCGTGGTGCTCTCGCTGTTCCTGTCGTTCCTGGCCGCCGTCGCCCTCACCCGGTTCCGCTTCCGGGGCCGCACCGTGCTCGCCGTGATGCTGCTGGTGGCCCAGATGGTGCCGGTCGAGGCGCTGACGATCCCGCTGTTCTTCCTCATGCGCTCGGTCGGGGGCGTGGTACCGCAGCTGGGCCTGAACCACCTCGGCTCGCTGGTGCTGGTGCACCTGGCGTTCAGCCTGCCGTTCGCGATCTGGATGTTGCGGGGATTCGTCGCCGCGGTGCCGAGGGAACTGGAGGAAGCGGCCACCCTCGACGGGGCCAGCCGGTTCCGCTTCACGTGGCAGGTGCTCTTCCCGCTGGTCGCACCCGGCCTCGTCGCGATGAGCGTCCTGTCGTTCATCCACGCCTGGAACGACTTCCTCTTCGCCAGGACCTTCATCATCTCCGCCACGGAGAACCAGACCCTGCCGATGGCCATCCTGGTGTTCTTCTCCCCGGAGGGCAACGACTGGGGAGCGATCATGGCGGGTTCGACGCTGCTCACCATTCCCGTCCTGGTCTTCTTCGTCCTCGTGCAACGCCATCTGGTGTCGGGGCTCGCCGGCGCCGTGAAGGGGTGATCACGTTGTCCTTCGACGGTCTGCTGCCGCGTCCGGTGTCGGCGGTACCGACACCCGGCCGGTTCACCCTCGACACCTCCACCGCCCTGGTGGGGGACCGCGCCACCGCCGACACCGTGCGGTGGTTGCGGCGCCGACTCGGCGCGGCCACCGGGTTGCCGCTGAACTCCACCGGGAACGGCGGCTCGATCCGGTTCACCCTCGACCGGACGGTTCCCGGGCCCGCCGGCTACCGGATCGAACTCACCGAACGGCTCGTGACCGTCGCGGCCACCGACCCCGCCGGCGCCCACCACGCGGCGCAGACCCTGCGGCAGCTGCTCGGGCCCGCCGCCTTCCGCGCCGCGCCCACCGGTCCCCGCCACTGGTCGCTGCCCTGCGGCCGGATCGTGGACCGGCCCCGCTTCGGGTGGCGGGGATGTCTGCTCGACGTGGCCCGGCATTTCCTGCCCACCAGGGAGGTGCTCCGGTTCGTCGACCTGGCGGCCGCGCACAAGCTCAACGTCCTGCACCTGCACCTGACCGACGACCAGGGGTGGCGGTTGGAGGTTCCGCGCTACCCCCGGCTGACCGAGGTGGGTGGGTGGCGGCGGCGCTCCATGGTGGGACGCGGCACCCCGGACGCCTTCGACGACCGGCCGCACGGCGGTCACTACACCACCACCGACCTCCGGGAGATCGTCGCCTACGCGGCCGAACAGCACGTCATGGTGGTCCCCGAGGTCGACGTGCCGGGCCACAGCCAGGCCGCGATCGCGGCCTACCCCGAACTGGGCAACGAACAGAGCCGCCTGCTGGACGTGTGGCCGTCGTGGGGGGTCAATTCCAACATCCTCAACGCCTCCGACCACACGGTCGCGTTCTTCCGGGACGTCTTCGACCACGTGATGGAGGTGTTCCCCTCTCCCGTGGTGTGCCTGGGCGGGGACGAGGTGCCCACCGAGCAGTGGGACTACAGCCCGCTGGCCCGGCGCAGGGCGGCGGAACTCGGGCTCGCCCGGCCGGCCGACCTGCACGGGTGGTTCGTACGGCGGATGGTGGACCACCTGCACGACCGGGGACGGCGGGCACTCGGTTGGGACGAGATCCTGGACGGCCCCGACCTGCCCGCCGAGGCGGTGATCGGGTGCTGGCGGGGCGTCGAGACGGGCCACCGGGCGGCGGCGGCCGGGCATGACGTCCTGCTCTGCCCCGAACAGCACGTCTACCTCGACCACCGCCAGTCCGAACACCCCGACGAGCCCGTCCCGGTCGGCTTCCTGCGGACCCTGGCCGACGTCTACCGCTACGAACCGGTTCCACCGGGGACGCCGGACGCGGTGGCCGCGCGGGTGCTCGGAGCACAGGCCCAACTGTGGAGCGAGCACCTCGACTCGCCGCGCCGGGTCGACTACGCCGCCTTCCCCCGGCTCGCGGCCTTCGCCGAGGTCGTGTGGAGCCCCCGTGAGGCCCGCGAACCCGACGGGTTCGAACGGCGGCTCGCCGCGCACCACCTGCCCCGGCTCGACGCCCTGGGGGTGGAGTACCGGCCACTCACCGGGCCGCGTCCCTGGCAGACCCGGCCTGGCGTCGCCGGTCGGCCCCGCTGAGCCGGAACGACCGGCGCCCACGGTCCCGACCGGGCGGGCGTGGGCGCCGGTGGGGCGACCGGCTCAGGCGACGGAGGCCGTGGTGATCACCACGTCGGAGGTGGGCACGTTCTGGTGGCCGCCGGCGTTGCCCGTCGGCACCGCCGCGATCTGGTCCACCACGTCCTGGCCCTCGATGACCTTGCCGAACACGGCGTAGCCGAAGTCACGGCTGCCGTGGTTCAGGAAGTCGTTGTCGCTCAGGTTGATGAAGAACTGCGCGGTCGCGGAGTCGACGACCGACGTCCGGGCCATGGCGACGCTGTACCGCACGTTCTTCAGGCCGTTGTCGGCCTCGTTCTTGATCGGGTCGTTGGTCTTCTTCTGCTTGAGGCCGGGCTCGAAACCGCCACCCTGGATCATGAAACCGGGGATCACCCGGTGGAAGACCGTGCCGTCGTAGTGGCCGGCCTGGGCGTACGCCACGAAGTTCTTGACGGTGATGGGGGCGCGCTGCTCGTCGAGCTCCAGAACGATGTTGCCGTGCGAGGTGGAGAGGGTGACAGTCGTCGTCATGCCGACGATCGTATGTGCCGGCGGTTCGACCGTTCGTACGCGGTGCGCGGTCGGGTTGGACCATCGACGATCGTCCAGCGCACGGAGGAGGACGCCGTGTTCTACGCCCCTTCCCCCCGGGGCTCGTGGTGCGGCGGCCGACCGCGCGTGCGCCGACCGGACGGCGGGGCGCGGACACCGGCGGGTCCCCGACCCGACCTCGGCCACTCCCACGACCCGACCGGGAGTGCCCTCAGCCGTCCGGCGCCCGGGGGGTCAGGTGCGCCAGCCAGTCCAGTCCCCGCTCGCAGTGCTGCTGTTCCATCTCGTCGGCGTGACCCAGGACCAGTTCCCGGGACGCGTCGGGGGAGAGCGCCACCGCGTCCAGCGCGGGCAATGCCTCGACGTGGGGTCGGACCTGGGCCGGGTCGGTGAGGAAGGCATCGGAGAGGCAGTGCTCGAGGTGCACCACCGGGCCGCCGCGGGCGAACTCCAGGACCAGGCTCGGACCCCTGAGCGCCGGGTGCGCCCCGACATCCACCGGGATGACCCGGACCACGACGTTCGGCCTCGTCGCCATCCGGGCGAGATGCCGCAGTTGTCGAGCCATCGCCGCCGGCCCGCCGACCGGACGGCGCAACACCTGCTCGTCCACGAACGCCGTCAGCGTGACCGATTCACCCGACAGGATCGCCTGGCGTCCCACGAGCACCGCCACCCGGGCCTCGACCGCCTCCCGGTCCAGGCCGTCCAATCCGACGAGGGTCCTGGCGTACTCGGGGGTGCGCAGCAGCGCGGGCACCACCAGCACCGAGACGTCGACGATGCGGGTCGCCCGGCCCTCCAACTCGAGGAGGGCCGACACCCCGGCCGGCAGTGCCGGGTGCGCCGTCTCCCACCAGTTCGGGTACCGCGCCCTCCGGGCCTCCGCCACGAGTTCCGCGCGGGTCTCACCCGCGACACCCAACGCCGCCAGGATGGAGGCGACCTCGGTCTCGGTCGGGAGCCGCTTCGCGGTCTCGACGCGGCAGACCGTGGAGGGGCTCATCCCCACCAGTTCCGCCAGCCGCCGCGCACTGATGCCGGAACGCTCCCGGAGCTGGCGGAGGCGAGGGCCCAGCCCTCCCTGAGCGGTGCTCATAGCGATTGACCTTAGGGCGCCCCCCGCGCCTCCCGGCAACCACCCGTTCAGGGGGTGGGATTGGGCCGAGCGGGGTTTCGTGCCAGGTCCACACCAGCGCGACCCCACCCCCTCCAGCGTTGCCGCCCCTTTCCCGCGCCGACGACGCTTTCGGTGAGAAGGCGCGAAGTATGACACCTTCGGACGACAAAACCTGAACTTCAGGTCCTCAACTTTCCGATTCCGCTATACCGGGTCCGGTACACGACATTCGAGGCGACGGGCACCGTCCACCGTTCACCTCACGGTGGTGGCGGGCCGTGCGGACCGGCGGCGCCGCCCACGACCCGGGTTCGGGCCGCCGCACCGGGGCGCGGTGGCCCAGGTGACGGGAGCGGAGCGACATGCAGATCCTGGTGGTGGTGACGGGAGGCGTCGATCCGACCGCCGATCCGGTGGTGGTGGAACTCCTGCGCCGACAGGTCAGCGTGTTCCCGGTCGACGCCCGGGCGATGCTCACCGGAACGCCGTCCATACCCGGTGGCGATGGCTGCTCCCTCGCCGAGCCGACCTCACCCCAGCCCCGGCCGCTCGCCGAGGTGCGTTCGGTGTGGTGGCCGGCTCCCCGGCCGGGCCACCGCGACTGGCGGCGTCTGCCCCGGTGGTCGGCGAGGGTGACCGGGACGTGCCCGGAGCACGGGCAGACCTTCCTCCCCCGCGACACGGGAATCCGCTGGTGCAACCATCCACGGCGCGTCGCGGAGGCCGACCAGCTGCCCCGGCAGCTGGCCGCCGCGACGCGGTGCGGCCTGCGGGTTCCCGAGACGCTGATCACGAGCGACCCTGGCACCGCGGCGGCCTTCTGCTCCCTGCGCGCCGGGAGCGGAGTGGTCTACCGATCCGTTCCCGACGCCCCGGCGGCCCCGGGGTGCGCCCCGTGCGGACTGCCCGGAGCCAGCGCGGACGGCGCCGGCGGGCGGACGCGCACCCACCTGTTCCAGGCAGCCGTGCCCGCCGCGCGGTCCGTCCGGATCACCGTCGTCGGCCGACGCGCGTTCGGGGTGGCGGTGGACCACGAACCCGGCTTCGGTGGGCGGCACGACTGGCACCGACCAGCCCACCACCTCCCGTACCGACCGGTCACGGTCCCCGGCGACGTCGCCGCCGCCGTCGTGGAGATGGTCGACACCCTGGGTCTGACCTGCGCGGCCAGTGACTGGGCTGTGACGCCCGGCGGGCAGTGGTACTTCCTCGAACTCGACCCCACCTGGTCCGCGTCCTGGACGCTCGCCGACCAGGTCAGCCCCCTGGTCAGCGCGCTGGCGGACGCCCTGACCGACGAGTACGCCCCGGCCGGTGCGGGGCGGTGAGGGGCTGCCACGGGGACCTCGGGCCCATTTCCCCGCTCCCCGGACCACCGGGCGCACGCCGAACACCCCACGGCGTGGGTCCACACCACGAGCTGGTGCGGCTGCCGGCCGCGGGGAACACCCGGAACCGCGCGATGCCTCGACCGGTCGCGGGCGGCTGAGACACCCAGGACCAGGACGGGACACCGCCGCGGCTGGCCTGCCGGACGCGGGACCGGGGAGGGAACCGGTGCGGGCGCGCACGCCGCCGGGCCTCGGGCCGCTCACGGCGGCCGCTCGCGTGAGCCCCGTGCGAGGTGCTCGTCACCGCCCCACCCCGGCCGGTGGCGGGTCCGGCGGCGCCGCTACGATCGGCCGCCCACAGGCACATCCCGCGCCACCCGGGGAGAGGCACGATGGGCAGCGCTCGCATTCCGGTGGTGATCCTCGCCGGACACCTCGGAGCGGGGAAGACCACCCTGCTCAACCACCTGCTGGGCAACGCCGACGGGCTCCGGATCGGCGTGGTCGTCAACGACTTCGGCAGCGTCAACATCGACGCCATGAGCGTGGCCGGGCACGTGGACTCCACAGTGTCGCTCTCCAACGGCTGTCTCTGCTGCGCGGTCGACGCCAGCGGTCTCGACGACCTCCTCGGCCGGCTCGCCCGCCCATCGAGGCGACTGGACGTCATCGTCGTCGAGGCGAGCGGGCTCGCCGAACCGCGCGACCTGATCAGGCTCCTCCTGGCCAGCGACAACGACGCGATCACCTACGGCGGCCTGGTGGAGGTCGTCGACGCCGTCGAGTTCGAGCGGACCCGCGAGCGGCACCCCGAGGTGGACGCCCAGCTCAGAGTGGCCGACCTGGTGGTCCTCAACAAGGTCGACCGGCTGGCGGCTGACGACCGGCACCGGCTGACCGCCGTTCTCCGGGACATCGTCGAGGAGGTGCCCGTGGTGGCCACCACTCGCGGTCGGCTCGACCCCGGCCTCCTGTTCGACCGCCGCCTCCCCGCCCAGTCCGACTCGGTGCCGCGGCAACTGTCCTTCGACGAACTCCTGGCCGCGACCAGGCACGACCACGACCACCTCCACGAGCACTACGAGGCCGTGGACTTCGTGACCGACCAGGCCCTGCACCCCCGTCGGTTGATGGACTTCCTGGACGCACGCCCCACCGGGCTCTACCGCATCAAGGGATTCGTCCACTTCGGCGTCCCCGGCCACCGGGAGCGGTACACCGTGCACGCGGTGGGCAGCTTCCTCCGGTTCGAACCCACCCGGTGGCGCCGAGGTGAGGGCAGGACCAGCACCCTGGTCCTGATTGGCAGTGGCGTGGACCCGGAGGACATCCGAGCGCGCCTGCGGGCCTGCGAGGAGCCCGCCCCGCACGCGCTCCCCCCGGAGAGCATGCTCTGCGTGCTGCGCCACACCCAGCACTGAGGCCGGCCCGCCGGTTCGACGGTGTTCGGCACGCCGCTGTCGAACACGACGTTGACGGGAACGCGGAAACGCGGACCGACGTGGCGAGCAGGCCACCGGAATGCGACGGACGGGGGATTTTCGGAATACCCGTCCAGGGGTATCCCGGTGCTGGTCGACGGGCCGTCGAACTCCGCCTCCGACGGGTATTCGAGAGCCAGGTGAATTCGATCGCCGGTGCTGGGAAACGGTGGCGTCCGGATTTCGGGAGAATGGTTGACATTTCGTTTCCGTGTGTGTGAACCTTTCCCGACGCTGAATCGTCCCCGTTTGTTTCCTTGTTCTTGGCTCCGCTGTTCCGCCGCCGTCGCCGGGCCAGCGCGTCCCCACGCGCACTCCGGTGCCGCCGCGCGTGCGCGGGGCCGGTGTCCCCGGAAGGACAGCACATGCGAAGACACCTGGCGGGTGCGTTGGTGGTCGGGATGGTGGCCAGCACCCTGGTGGTGCCCTCCGGCACCGACACGGCACCCCGGGCCGAGGCGACGCCCCGGGCGTCCTACTCGTGGCGCAACGTCGAGATCGGTGGGGGCGGCTTCGTCCCCGGCATCATCTTCAACCAGACCGAGCCCGACCTGATCTACGCGCGCACCGACATCGGCGGTGCCTACCGGTGGAACGAGTCCACCCAGCGCTGGACGCCCCTGCTGGACTGGGTGGGGTGGGACGACTGGGGCTGGACGGGCGTGGCGAGCCTGGCCACCGATCCCGTCGACCCGGACCGCGTCTACCTCGCCGCCGGGACTTACACCAACGACTGGGACCCCAACAACGGTGCCATCCTCCGCTCGGCCGACCGGGGCGAGAGCTGGCAGGTCACCGAACTGCCCTTCAAACTCGGTGGGAACATGCCGGGGCGGGGGATGGGCGAACGCCTGGCGATCGACCCGAACGACAACCGGGTCCTGTACCTGGGGACGCCCAGCGGGAACGGGTTGTGGCGCAGTACCGACCAGGGCGTCAGCTGGTCGAAGGTCGCCAGTTTCCCGAACGCGGGCGACTACGCGCAGGACCCGGATGACCCGAGCGGGTACCTCAGCGACAACCAGGGCGTCGTCTGGGTGACCTTCGACGAGGGCACCGGCACCCCGGGGAGCCGCACCCAGCACATCTACGTCGGCGTCGCGGACAAGAACAACAACGTCTACCGCTCGACCGACGGCGGTACGACCTGGCAGCGACTACCGGGACAGCCCACCGGGTTCCTGCCCCACAAGGGAGTGCTCGACAGCGAGCACGGCTACCTCTACCTCGCGACCTCCGACACCGGAGGGCCCTACGACGGTGCGGCCGGCGACGTCTGGAAGTTCGACACCACGAGCGGGCACTGGACCCGGATCAGCCCGGTGCCCTCCGACTCCGACGACAACTACTTCGGCTACAGCGGGTTGACCATCGACCGGCGCAACCCGGAGACGCTCATGGTCACCGCCTACAGCTCGTGGTGGCCCGACACCCAGATCTGGCGGACCACCGATGGGGGAGGCACCTGGAGCCCGATCTGGGAGTGGGCCGACTACCCCACCCGCACCCCGCGCTACTCCCTGGACACCTCCTCCGCGCCCTGGTTGTCCTTCGGCCAGGACAACCCGGTACCGCCGGAGGTCTCCCCGAAGCTGGGCTGGATGACCGAGGCGCTGGAGATCGACCCGTTCGACTCGGACCGCATGATGTACGGGACCGGGGCCACCATCTACGGCACGGACAACCTGACGGCGTGGGACGTCGGGGGCCGTGTCGGTATCCGCCCGATGGTCTTCGGGCTGGAGGAGACGGCCGTCCTCGACCTCATCAGCCCCCCTGGTGGAGCTCCCCTGCTCAGTGGGATGCTCGACATCGGCGGTTTCCGGCACACCGATCTGGACCAGGTCCCCGCCATGATGCACACCACCCCCTTCATGAGCGCGGTACGCAGCCTGGACTTCGCCGAGCTCAACCCCTCCGTCGTCGTCAGGGTGGGCGACGTCGAGGACTCGGCGTCCTCCCACATCGGGATCTCCACCAACAACGGGCAGACCTGGTGGCAGGGCCAGCGACCGGCCGGCGTCACCGGCGGCGGCACGGTGGCGGTGGCCGCGAACGCCAGCAGCATCGTGTGGAGCCCGGAGGGAACGGGCGTGCACGTCTCGACCAGCTACGGCGGCAGCTGGCAACCGGCGAGGGGTATCCCCGCCGGGGCCACCGTGGAAGCCGACCGGGTCGATCCCGCCGTCTTCTACGGCTTCAGCGGCGGCACCTTCTACGTCAGCGTCGACGGGGGAGCGAGCTTCACCGCCACCAGTGCCAGCGGTCTGCCCAGCAGCGGAGACGTCCGGTTCAAGGCCGTGCCGGGGCGGGCGGGGGACCTGTGGCTCGCCGGGGGAGCACCGGGGCACTACGGCCTGTGGCGCTCCACCAACCAGGGCTCCAGCTTCAGCCGCGTCGCCGGAGTCGAGGAGGCCGACAACATCGGCTTCGGCCGGGCCGCGCCGGGGGAGGCGTACCCCGCGCTCTACTCCAGCGCGAAGGTCAACGGAGTTCGTGGCATCTACCGGTCCGACGACGCGGGAGGGACCTGGCTCCGGATCAACGACGACGACCACCAGTGGGCGTGGACGGGTGCGGCGATCACCGGCGACCCCCGTGTCCACGGTCGTGTCTACATCGCCACCAACGGTCGGGGCATCATCTACGGGGACCCCACCGGCTGAGCCGCACCGGGTCGGACCTGTCCCGCCGGCGGCCACCCGCGAGGGGACGGACCGGCTACCCAGGATCACGCGGACCGGGTCCCCGCACCCGCGGCGGACCCAGGTCCGGGCGGCGTCCCCTGCCCTCGTCGGCGGCTGACGCTCGGTGGCATGAGCGAGTCCGGAGCTCCAGCCGCCCGGTAGGGGTGTCCCACGGTGACGGCGGGAACGCGGACCACCCGCCACCCGGCGTCCCCTCAGGACGTGGACGGCGCTGACGGCAGTGGTCCGTCAGGCAGCACCGGCGGCCCCGGGGTGGTGCCGGGTCACCGCGCCCGGACGTCGATGCCGGCCGCCGCGTAGCGTTCCCGGGTGCGGCGGGTCGCCCCGACCAGCACCACCCGTGCCGCCAGGCGAGCGGCGGGCAGGTCGGTGTACGAGTCGGTGGTGAACACGGCCTCGTCGAGCGGAACCCCGCACTCCCGCAGGGCCTCGGCCTTGCGGGCGCCGACACGGTGGTCCGCGACCCGCTGCCCGGTGGGTCCCCCGGTGAGCCGTGAGGCGGAGAGCAGGTCGAACGGGATGTCGGCGGCCCGCAGCAACGCGGTCGCCAGGCGGTGTTCGCTGGCGGTGGCCACCACGACCCGGGTTCCCGCTCCGTGCTCGCGCCTGATGCGGTCGACCACCTCCGCGCGGAGCCACGTCGGGTCGCCCCCGATGCGCGCGCCCACCTCGTCCGCGAGCCGCTGGTATTCGGGAGTGGACAGCCCGCTGAGCGCGACCTCCGTGACCCGGCGCGCGGCGCGGCTCCGACGCTGCGCGTCGCCAGGGTGGAGCGTCAGGCGCAGCAGGGACGGAAACGCCCTGATCAGTCGTGGTGGTGACGCACGTAGGCGGTCGACGAGCAGCGCGGTGAAGGAGTCCCGCCGGGTGACGACGCCGTCGAGGTCGTAGCCGGCCACCTGGTCGCGAGCGGGTGGTGGGGGAGGCATCGACCATCCTTGGGTAATCACGTGATTCCTCATCGTACGCCGCGGCCCACCCCGGAAGGAATCGGTTGATAACCTCCGTGGTGTGCCCGCACCCACGCCGCGTCGGCTGCCGGCGGCCCGGCGCCGCGAACTGGTCATCACCGCGGCCCAGGAGGCCTTCGCGAACCACGGTTACGAGGGCACGAGCACCGACACCGTCGCTCGCCTCGCCGGGGTGAGCCAGGGGTACATCGTTCGCCTGTTCGGGACGAAGAAGGCGTTGTTCCAGCACGTCGTCGCCGCCAGCCTCGACCACGTCCGCGCCGCGCTCCGGCCCACCCCCGATTCCGGGCCGACCGCGAACCCGGCATCGGCGCGCACCCGTCAGGTCCTCGGTCGGGCCTACCTCCGGGCCATCGCGGAGAAACCGGCCACGTTGCTCGTCCTCCTCCGGCTGATCTCCTCCGGAACCGACCCAGACCTCGCGCGCCTCGCGCGGGAGACGCTGTCGAGCCTGCACCGGTCGCTCCGCGACGACGCGGGTCTCGGCCCTGGCGACGCTGCCCGGTTCCTGGCCAACGGGCTGCTCACCAGCGCGCTCGCCGCGACCGCGACCCGCCCCGAGGATGACGACCCGGATCTGCGCGAGCTCCTCGAGCACACGGTGGAGGACAACGTGGACGCCTACTCGCGGCTGCTCGCCCGAACACCGTCCACCACCACGGCCGCGCGGCGAGGGCCAACACGACCACCGGCCCCGCGCTGACCAGCTGGGAGCCCGCGGCGCGTGAACCGGGACGCCGTTCGCCGCGGAACGCGGGCTCCGCCCCGGGCCCCGCCACCTCCCGGGCCGTTCCGCCCCCCCACCGGCGGGCCGCCCGAGGTCGGCGAGCAGGGGGAGCCAGTCGGCGGCCGCGTGGAACCGAGCGGCTGGCACGGAGGCCCACCCCCGGGACGGTCGGCAGGACGGCCACCGGCGGTGACCGCGGGCGGGGGCCGCGCGCGGCGCGGACCGCCGCCCGGCTCAGTGGCGGCGAGCGGTGCCGGACACGCTC
The DNA here is from genome assembly GCF_002895405.1 of Actinoalloteichus sp. AHMU CJ021. Taxonomy (NCBI): domain Bacteria; kingdom Bacillati; phylum Actinomycetota; class Actinomycetes; order Pseudonocardiales; family Pseudonocardiaceae; genus Actinoalloteichus; species Actinoalloteichus sp. AHMU CJ021. The sequence goes on from NZ_CP025990.1 coordinate 5,803,497, forward strand.
GGCGGACGAACGGCCCCGACGGCGCAACCCCACCCGAGTGATCCGACGGGTCGCGCGGAGCCCAAGCCGCCCGACCTGCCGTGCCACAGCGCTCCAGCGCACCGACGCCACCCGGACGCCGGGGTGGGCACCCCGCCCGCCCCGGCCCGGTCTCGCCGGGAACGGGGCGCGTTCCGAGCACGACGCACCCCTCACCCAACGCGGTCAGCCGCCCTGCGCCCCTCGGACCACCGACCTAGAGTCGTGGCGCGGAACGATTCTCCACTCATTGCCGAGAGGAGCAATGATCGTGGATGGCATGCACGTCGAACCCAGGTCCGCGACGAGTGACTCCGACAAGGTCGTGACATCGTCGCTCCTCATCACACAACCCCGGAAGAACACCATCATCGAGCTCTGCATGGCGCGATGGGTCACTTATCGCGCCGACATCTCGTCGCGCGCGAACCTGGCGATCACCGCGGTGCGAATCGTCAACCCCGATGGCACCACGGACCTGGACGAATTCGACGTGGACTCGGGCCCGAACGTCATCGTGCGCGAGAACGTCACCAGCGTCGTCGTCACGGCCCAGGTCAGCAACGCGCACGTTCGGGGACTGGTCAACCTGTTCTTCTGGCCCGTCGTCGTCCCCGCCGAGGAGCGAGCATGAGGTTCGGAGGCGGCGGAACGGGACCCCGGGCCACGGCCACCCACCTGGTCGTGCTCTACGACCCCTCGGACAACCGCGTCGTCCACCTCCACCAGGTGGTGGTGCTCGAAGGCGGCGAAACCGTCAGCAGGGAGGACGCCGAGCGGCATGCGGTGGACCAGGCACGGCTGCTGGGCCACGATCCCGAACGCCTGACCGGCCTCCACCTCGACACGCCCCTCCCCGACGAGCCCGGTGTGCTGCACGTGGGCGCCGGCGGCCGACTCGTCGCGATCCGGCCCGACGCGCAGCGATGACGGCGACGCGCCCCGGATCGCCGGGTCGCGCCGCGCGAGGAGCGACCACCCCCGGACTGGAGAGGCCGACGTCCGGCCGCACCCCGCAGGTCCTGACCGGGCGCACGGCGCCGCCAACCCGCCACCAACCCACTTCGAACTCCGGGAGCGCCGCACGGCCTCGGAGAACGAACGGCGTGCGAACGCGGAACCCACCTCGGAGTGCCCGAACCCACGAACGCGTAGCCGACGCGGAAAGGACAGGTGCCCATGGACGGGATGCTCGCTCGTACCTGGAGCATGACGAGCACTTCCAACACGGAACTGGGAGTGACGCTCCACGTCGAACAGCCACCCAGGAACACCATCGTCGAGATCTCCATGTCGAGGTGGATCACCTACCAGCCGGACATCACCTCTCACGCGAACATGGTCATCACGCACATCGACCGCATCAATCCCGACGGCACCGGAGCATCCGAGGAATACCCCGCCTCCGAGGGGAGGAACATGGTCGCGAGGAACGCGGTCACCACCATCCACCTCGCCGCGTTGGTCAGGAACGCCCACGCGCGGGCCCTGGCGAACGTGTTCCACTGGCCGATCATCACCCTCCGGGAGGCGAGATGACCGAGTTCGCCGTCGCCGGGGACGCACCCGCCGTCGCGCTCACCCACGTGGTGGCGCTCTACGACCCCTCGGACAACCGCGTCGTCCACCCGCACCACGTCGTCGTGCTCGAGGGCGCCAGGCGCATCACCCGGGAGGAGGCCGAGCGGGAGGCAGTGGACAAGGCGCGGGAGCTGGGCCGGGACACGGCGCGACTGCGCAGCCTCTACCTCGACACCCCACTACCGGAGGAACCCGGAGTGCCGCACGTGGACACCGCCACCGGTCGGGTGCTGGCGGTCCACGTCGAGGCGGCGCCGTAGGGGGCGACGCCGACGTCCCGGTCGGACGTGGGACGGGTCAACGGGCTGGGCCGTCCCCTCCCCGGCCAGCAGCCCCTCGTCCGCGAGGACGAAGCGGGCGGGACGACCGGGCAGCGCTGGTCCACCCGGGGACCTCCGAGGAGCGAGGGGGGTGGACGGGAGCGGGCGCTGCGCCCGCCGGGCGCGGTTCCCTGGTGCCGGAGCCGGCCTGGTGGGGAAGCACCTGCTGGTGCCGCCGTGGTGGACGCCGGCGTCGCGACCCGGACCGTTCCGCGCCCGGGGCTGGTGCCGTGGTCGTGAGTCCGTCTCGCCCCAGGAACGGGTCGGGCAGGCACCGTCAACCTGACCCCGCGCGCCAGGACGCGCGCACTCCGCGGGCGGTGCTCGCCGGGAGGCAACCCGGCCCCGGGGCCGTTCCGTCCTCCCACTGCCGGTGCCGGCGGTGTACGTCGGCGGCGGCCCCAGGACGTCCACGAGGAACGGGAGCGCACATGAGACCGAGCAGGCGGCACGGGGCAACGTTCCCTCGATGGGCGGCGGCGCTGTCCCTGGCGGTCACCGCGGCGGTGGCGGGTCCAACCCTCGCGGCGCAGGCCGCCGAACCGGCCGGCGGAGTCCGCGACATCGCCTGGCGGGACGCGGTCGTCCCGTTGCCCGCCATCGGCGCCTGTCCGGAGGCGCCGGTCTCCTTCACCGGGGGCACGGCCGAGACCCCCGGCCACGTCTACCGCTTCGCGCCGGGACACGAGGTCGCGTTCGCCGACGTCACCGCTGACGGCGTGGAGGACGCCCTCCTCATGATCGACTGCGGCCCCCGGAACTCCGAGTACTCCGGGTCGTTGGTCGCCGTCACGGTGGACGAGGAGGGGCAGCCGAGCCTACTGGGCACCGTTGCCGACGGACCGCACTGGATGCTCCGGCCCACCGACTTCGCCGTCGAGGACGGTGACGTCGTCGTCACGATGACCGACTGGTCGACCGAGACCACCTGGGTCGACCGCTACCGGTGGTCCGCGCGACTCGGCCACTTCGAACTGGTCGGGTAGGAGGCCCGCGCTGCCACCCCGCGCCGGACCGCCAGCCCGGGTGTGCCTGGCGGACGCCGAAGCCACCTCCCCTGGCGTGCCGGCGGGGGAGGTGGCGCGCGCCGGTCGCGACGGTCCGCCGCGGCCCCACTCACCTGGGCGGGCGACCACCTCGGCCGCTCGGAGTCACGCCGCGCACCAGCGAGGTGAGCCGAACGAGACCGGGCACATCGTCCCGACCCGCCGTCCGAGGCGGTGACGCCCCAGGCGAGGCCGGTGGTCGGAACCCCGCACCGCGCAACCCGGAACCTCGTGATCGGGTGGAAGGCGGGGCCGACACCGCGCGACAGGCGGGCGACCCGCTGGCGACCGCCACACGGAGAGCCGGATCGCCCGTGCCGCCGGCCGGCGATGGGGGAGGCCTTCCACCGCGCGGGACCTTCCGCCACCCCGACGAGGACCGAGGTCCCGCAGCCGGCGGCTCCACCGCGACTCGTTCGCCGGACCCCACCCGAGCCCACCAGGACCCGAGCCTGGTTCGGGCGCCCGAGCGAGCGGTGCGGTTGCTCACACCCCGGCTTCGTCATCTCCCCGTAACGCGGCACGGAGCCGCGTGAAACACCCACTTCCTACCGTCCCTTGCTCGTCAACGTGTGACGGAAAGTAGTGAAAGGGGGGGCCATGTCGCCACGGGCACCGCGGACGTTGGGCAACAAGGGTGATCAGGGGGTGGCCCAGGGTAGTCAGCCGGTGGTGGACCCCGACTACCCGCTCGCCCCGGTGCCGATGTCCGCCCGCCGAAGCCTGGGGTCGCTGCTGCTGATGCTGGTCAGCTTCACGTTCTTCGCACCCACGATGCTCGCGGGGGGCCAGATCGCGGGCGCCTTCCCGTTCGCGGAGTTCCTGGTGCTCAGCCTGACCGCCAGCGTCCTGCTCGGCTGCTACGTCGCGGTCATCGGGGTGATCTCCGCCAGGACCGGCCTGAGCACCGTGCTGCTCGCCCGCCGGGCCCTCGGTCTCGCCGGCGGCAAGTGGGCGTCGGTGCTGCTCGGCGGCACCCAGATCGGCTGGTTCGGCGTCACGGTCGCGCTGCTGGCCGACCTCGCGGGCAGGGCGCTCGGCTGGGAGAGCACCTGGGCCATCATGGTGGTCGCCGGGCTGCTGATGGGCACCACCGCCTACTTCGGATACCGGGGACTGGAGATCCTCAGCGCGATCGCCGTGCCCCTGATGTTCGTCCTGGCGTTCTGGGTCGTCGCTCGCGCCCTCGGCGACGCCGGCGGCTGGCACGGACTGCTCTCGATCGAACCGACCGCCGAGCTGGGCGTCGCCACCGCCCTCACCATCATGGTCGGCACCTTCGTCAGCGGAGGGACGCAGGTCGGCAACTGGACCCGCTTCGCGCGACGCCCCCGGCACGCCTTCGCCGCCGCGCTGGTGGCCTTCCTCGTCGCGCAGACCCTCATGCTGTTCTTCGGCGCCGTCGGCGCGGTCGTCTACGGCGAACCGGACTTCGCCGCCGTCCTGATCCAGCTCGACCTCCTCGTCCTCGGCCTGCTCCTGCTGGTCGCCAACCTCTGGACCACGAACGACAACGCCGCCTACGCGTTCGGCGTCGCCGGCGCGGAACTCTTCGGGGTGAACGACAAACGACCCTTCGTCATCGGCGGGGTCCTGCTCGGGATCCTGTTGGCTGTGACCGGTGTCTACGAGGCACTGGAGACCTTCCTCGTGGTCCTGGGGATCGTGATCCCCCCACTCGGGGGCGCCGTGATCGGCCAGTACTTCCTGGCCTGGCGCGGTCGCCTGCCCGCCGCCGTGGGAGGACGCGAGCCCGTGGTCCGGTGGAGTGGGCTCGGCGCCTATCTCGCCGGCACGCTGGTGGCGGCGGTCAGCAACGTGTACGAACTCGGCGTGCCGCCGCTCCAGGGCATCCTGGTCGCCGTCGTCGCGGCGCCGCTGCTGCACCGGGTACTGCCCGGACACCGAAGGGACGCCGCGTCACCGATGCCGACCCCGGCGGAGCGGGCCACCCCGGCCAGCACCAGCTGAGGACCAGCCGACGCCCGCTGGCCGCCCACGAGGAACAGGAGAACAACACGTGGGAACACTCATCCGCCACGCCTCGGTCATCACGATGGACGAGGTGACCGGGGCCCGGCCGATCACCACGAGCATCCGGATCAGCGATGACCTGATCTCCGAGATCGGACCGGACCTGGAACCACGACCGGACGAGAGGGTCATCGACGGCCGGGACCGGCTCGTCACCCCCGGACTGGTGAACGGGCACCTGCACTCGTGGGAGGCGCTGTTCAAGGGACGCTACGACAACCTGCCGCTCGAACTGTGGATGCTCTTCTCCTACCCGATCCTGGGGATCGGGGAACTTCCCGCCGACCTCGTCCGGCTGCGCACCCTGCTGGTGGCCATGGAGTCACTCCGGGCCGGCGTGACCTGCGTGGTCGACGACGTCCTGGAGACCCCGACCCAGAACGTCGACCAGCTGGCCGCCGTGTTCGACGCCTACGAGCTCGCCGGGATCCGGGCGAACGTGTCCGGGCACGTCATCAACAAACCCTTCGTCGACACCCTGCCCTTCGTGGAGGAGGTCCTCCGCCCCGACCTGCTCGACGAGGTCCGGGCGATCACGCCGCCCCGCACCGACGAGTACCTCGACTTCAGCAGGCGGGCCTTCGAACGGCACCACGAACGGGCCGGCGGCCGCCTCCGGTACATGGTGGCACCCTCCGGTCCCCAACGGTGCACCGACGACCTCCTCGTCGGCGCGGCGGAACTCGCGCGTGCCTGGAACGCCGAGTACCACATCCACGTCCTGGAGACCAAGGTCCAGGCCGTCACCGGCCGGGAGTTCCACGGCACCACCCTGGTGGAACACCTGCGCCGGATCGGCGCGCTGGGCCGGGAGACGACCTTGGCCCACGGCATCTGGTTGACCCGGTCCGACATCGAGATACTCGGGGCGGCCAACGCGTCGGTGTCCCACAACCCCATCTCCAACCTGAAGCTGGGATCGGGCATCGCTCCCTTCCGCGACCTGCTCGACGCGGGGGTGAACCTCGCGCTGGGCAGTGACGGAGCCTCCAGCAGCGACAGCCCGAGGATGCTCGACGTCGTCAAGGCGGCCGGGCTGCTGCACAAGGTCAGCGAACCGGACCACCACCGCTGGCCCAGCGTCGCCGAGGTGTTGCGCGCCGGCACCCTCGGCGGAGCGCGCAGCGCGCTCGTGGAGGACAGGACCGGATCGCTCGAGGTCGGCAAGCAGGCCGACCTGGTCATCTACGACCTGAACACCCTCTCGTTCACCCCGCGCAACGACCTCGCCGTGCACCTCGTCTACTCCGAGAACGGCTCGTCCATCGAGCAGGTCATGGTCGCGGGGGAGACCGTGGTCGAGAACGGACGGCTGACCAGGGTCGACGAGGACGCCGTGCTGGCCGAGCTGCGCCACTGGCTGCCCCGGGTGCGGGAGTGGCAGGAGGAGTGGGAGAGCGTGAACGCCGCCTTCGTCCCGGCGTTCACCGAGATCCACCGCCGCTGCGCGGCCACGCCGACGGGGGTGAACCGCTGGTCGGGTGACGAGGAGGCCTGGCTGATCGGGTGACGCGCCAGCGGGCGGGGGAAGTGGGGGCGCCGCGCCTCCCCCGCCCACCACCACCTCATCCCTCGCCGAGGGAGGCAGCCGGGTTGAGATGAACGGCGCTGTTCGGCCAGTCCACCGCTGCCTACACTCCGTTCCAGGGCGCGCGATCTTTGTCTGTCCAGCACAGAAATGAGCAGCGCATGAGAACGAGACGACGCAACGTCGCGTCGCTGGGCGTGGTCGGAGTGGCGCTGGCCCTTCTCGCCAGCACCCTCACGGCCGGTGTGGCGCACGCGCACGGAGGTATGACCGCACCGGCGACCCGGACCTACGTCTGCTTCGACGAAGGGCCGCAGACCCCCAGTTCGGACGCCTGCCGGGACGCGGTGGCGGAGGGCGGGACCCAGCCGCTCTGGGACTGGTTCGCCATCCTGATCCCCGACGCCGCCGGACGTCACCGCGAGATCATCCCCGACGGGGAGCTGTGCGCGGCGGGCACCGACAAGTACGCGGCCTACAACGCCGCCCGCCCGGACTGGCCGGCGACCACCCTGCGGTCCGGCGCCGACTACAACTTCCGCTACGCCGCCTGGGCGCCGCACCCCGGCACCTTCGAGCTGTACGTGACCAAGGACGGCTACGACCCCACCACCCCCCTGGCCTGGTCCGACCTCGAAGAGGAACCCTTCCTGGTCGCGACCGACCCGCCCAAGGAACACACCGACGGGAGCTGGTGGGACTCCTACCAGATGTACGGGCAGCTGCCGGAGGGCAAGACCGGGCGGCACATCATCTACTCGATCTGGCAGCGCTCGGACAGCCCCGAGGCCTTCTACAACTGTTCGGACGTCGTCTTCCAGTGAGCCGCGCGTGCCGACGGGAACACCGGACGGACAGGAAAGGGAGAACCGAGTGAATTCCAGCCTGCTCACCAGGGCACGGCTCGCCGCGACCGGGTCCTTGGCGGCGGTGGCCCTCGTCCTCGCCGGCTGCGGCGGAGGCGAGGATTCCGCCGAGGCCCCACCCCCCGCGAGCACCGAGCACGCGGCCCCCTCGGAGGAGGGTGGGGGACACGACGACCACGACCACGAGGCGGCGGAGGAGACCGGTGCCGCGGCGATGGGCCAGTCCTTCGACACCGCCCTCGAACTGGCGTCCTGGGTCGCCGAGGAAACCGGCGAGTGCGCCGACCCGACACCCGCCAACGAGGAGGAGTTCCGGGACTTCGTCGGACCCCTGCTGATCGGGCTGTACGAACCCTACGTGGGGGAGTGGGCCACCTGTGCCGTGCCGCCGCACGACAAACTCGGCCTGGTCATCTTCGACCCCGACCGCTTCACGGAGTTCCAGGAGTCCTGGCGTGACGCCGTCGAGGAGGGTGAGGTGCGGGGCAACCCGGACTGGTCCTTCGGCAACGGTTTCGCCGTGACCTCGGGGCCCACCGGGGCCGAGGAGATGGGGCTGCACTACCTCTGGTGCGCCCCCGTGGACATCGAGGACGCGCATCTCATCCCCGCCGACGCGGAGGGGTGCGACTTCGCCCACCACGGCCACCACTGAGCCGAGCCCCGCCCGACGCCATACCCACCCGCGTCGGGCGGGGACACCGGCAGGCCAAGCGGGTTGCCCCCGACGCGCGTCGCACCGGGCGGCAGGACCGCACCGAGCATCGGGGGGATCCGGGGCAAGGCCCCGCCAGCCCGCCCGGGTCGTCCTCCCACGGCACCACCGGTCCGGCGGTCGCGCGGGAAGCGCCGCTCCGTGGGCCCCGCCCGACCGGCACCCCGCCGACCGGTGATCCCGGGCGGGCGGAGCGGGACGGTCCCACCCTGACCAGCCCGGTACTCCGGCCACTCCCGCCCCGGTTCGCCGGCGGAACCCCGCCGCCCCAGCACGGGAGACCCGTCCAGATCGTCTCGGATGCCCCGTGCCGCCACGGCCCGGGGGCACGGGCGCGTCAGCACGCCCTCCACCCGTCGTCGCGGTGATACCCCTTTCGTGCCAGTGCGACGACCGGCGGACCCGGTGGCCAGTGGCCGGTGCCCGGAGGCCACGAACCCACCCCACCCTCGGAACTCCTGCCGCCATTCCCTGGCGGCCTGCCAGGCCCCATCCCCTCCGCCGTCGCGTCCCGGGCGGCAGGGGACATCCGCCGTCGCGACCCCACCCGGACCCGGCAGGGGAGGAGCGCGACCAGACCCGCCTCGCGGTGCGGTTCCAATCCACCCCGACAACCGTGGTTCCGGTCCCGCCGCTGCTCCCCGGGCGAGGGAGCACGCCGTTCCCCGGGGGACCCCGCGCACCCACGGTGGCACTTCACGTGTAATGTCACCCTGACAGGTGAAACTGGGGTAGTGGAGGGGGTTGCCTCTGAACAGCGCGGAACTGCTCGCGGTACTCGCGGCCCTCGGTCACGTCCAGCGCCTCCGCGTCATCGAGGAACTGGCGGCTGGTCGCGTGCACGTCAGCGAGCTGGCGAGGCGCCTGGGGTTGTCTCGTCCCCTGCTCTACATGCACCTCGAACGGCTGGAGAAGGCCGGGATCGTCACCGGTGCCCTGGAACTCTCAGCCGACGGCAAGGCGATGAAGTACTTCGAGCTGACGCCCTTCGAGTTTCGCCTCAACGTCGACACCGTCCGCCAGGCCCTGCGGGCCGACCAGGACGCGTCTCCCGGTACATCGGGCAACGAGGAAGGCCCTACGGACATGGAGGACACATCCACATGATCGGCGCTGTCATCGCCATCTCGATCGTGCTGATCGTCATCGGTGGGCTCTCGCTGAGCCTCGTCTCCTACTTCCGGTTGCAGCGCCACCGGGCGGACGCCGTGGCGATGGCCCACTACCGCAAGCTCGCGGAGGAAGCCGTCGCCAACCAGGCGATGCTCCGGGGGGAGCTCGCGGAGCTGGCGGCCAGGCTGGGAGCGGTCGAGAAACTGCTGCGGAGCGTGGAGTGAGCACGAATGAACCGACAGCGCCCGCGTCACCGGCGATGGCGCTGTTCACCCGAGAAAGCTGGTGGGCCCTCGCCTACCTGATCAGCTACCTGCCGATCGCCGTGGCCTTCATGGCCGTCGCACTGGTGAGCGTGATCGTCTCCTCCGTGCTCAGCATCTTCTGGCTCGGGTTCCCGCTGCTCCTCGGGGCCGCCCTGCTGATCAGGGGGATGGCGGAGGTGGAGCGGCGCCGGGCGTTCCTGGTTGCCCGGCGCGTCGAGAGCGCCTACCGGCCCGTCACCGCTCCCGGCATCATCAGCCAGATCAGGACCCGGTGGACCGACCCGGCCACGTTCCGGAACCTCGCCTACCTCCTGCCGCTGGCGCCCCTGCTGTTCGTCTTCGACCTCGTCGTCGCGGTCCTGTGGGTGATCCCGGTCGCCGGCATCACCCTGCCGTTGTGGTACTGGTCGATCCCCATCACCTTCGACGACGGCACCGTCGGCCACGGCATCATGATCGGATACGTGACGGGCCCCGAACACAACCTGTTCGACGGTGGCTTCGGGATCTGGGTCGGTGACCTGCCCACGGCGCTCCTGGTCATGGCCGTCTGCTTCATCGTGGCCACGATCACCGCACCGCTCATGGTCCGCGCGGCCAGGTCACACGCCGCGATCGCCCGATCCCTCCTCGGGCCAGCGGTCGACCCCCTGGAACCAGCCAGGCGAGTCCTGCGGTCACCAGGTCCGCTCAGCGGCTGACAACCAGGCCGCCCCAGCCGGAACACCACGCACCACGACCTGCCCCACTCACCCGCTGACGACCGTCCCCCGGCCGCACACCACACCACTGGCACCCCGGCCGGGGGACGACTCCTCAACCGAGTCCCTCAACTCACTCAAGGAAGGTCGAGATTCTATGACAGATCGACCACCGCGCCGATGCCGGCGACGACCGCGTTCGCCCGTGCGCGCCGTTGGCCTCCTCCGGCGACGCTGAGCCGCGTGCCTGGTCAACCAGGCATTTCTCCACGCACAGGCGCACCAGCGCCCACGTCCGGCGCCCGGTGCGACGTGCCCGATTTCACCCGACCGGCGGTCCACCCACGCCCGGTGACGCCCGTCGGCGCCACCGGGGAACGCCCGACCCCGGCCAGAGCCTCGACCGGTCCGCATCGGTGGACCGGCCCCGCACCCCTACCCAAGACAGGGATCCCCATGTCCTTCCCCGCAGCCGTCGAGGAGCCCCAGGACGCCTCCGACCGGCGCAGCGACTACAGCGTGCTCTCCCGCAGGATCCGGGACGCCGGGCTGATGCGTCGACGGCACGGCTACTACACCGCCGTCATCGCCACGAACGTGGCGCTCTACCTGGGAACCTGGGCCGTCTTCCCGTTCCTCGGCGACTCCTGGTACCAGTTGCTGACCGCGGTCGTCCTCGCCGTGCTGTCCACCCAGATCGCCTTCACCGGACACGAGGTCGGCCACCGCCAGATCTTCCGAGGCCGTCGGGCCTCCGAGGTCGCCGGCCTCACCCTCGGCAACCTCGGCATCGGCCTGGGCATCGGGTGGTGGGTGGACAAGCACAACCGGCACCACAGCCACCCCAACCACGTCGACCGGGACCCCGACATCGCCGAGGGAGCGCTGTCCTGGACCGAACAGCAGGTGGGCAAGACACGAGGACTCCGCCTGCTGTGGACCAGGTGGCAGGGCCGGCTCTTCTTCCCCCTGCTGCTACTCGCCGGGCTCAACCTGCACGTGTCCTCCTTCCGCGCACTGCCGACCCTGCCCCCGAGGCGGCGCTGGCTGGAGGGCGGCCTGCTCGTGGTCCACTTCGCCGCCTACCTCTCCGCGCTCTTCCTCGTCCTCTCGCCCGGCAAGGCCATCGCGTTCTTCTTCGTCCACAAGTGCCTGTTCGGCCTGTACATGGGATCGACGTTCGCCCCCAACCACAAGGGCATGCCCATCCTCCAACCCGGTGAGAAGATCGACTTCTTCCGCCGCCAGGTCCTCACCTCCCGCAACGTCACGGGTGGTCGGTTCCTGGAATGGGGGCTCGGCGGGCTCAACTACCAGATCGAGCACCACCTGTTCCCCAGCATGCCCCGACCCGCGTTGCGGCACGCCAGGCCCATCGTGATCGAGTTCTGCCAGGAACGGGGCGTCCCGTACCACGAGACCAACCTGATCCAGTCGTGGCGGGAGATCCTCACCTACCTCGACGAGGTCGGCAACTCCCGCGCCATCGAACGGGCCGTGCCCGCCGAACACCTCCAGCCGGCCCAACGCCGGTAGCGCCGCGCCCGGCACCGTCGACGGACACGTCGTTCGCCGGCGGTGCCGTCGCGTCCCGGGCGGGGGACGGGCTCCACCAGCCTTCAGTATCCTTGCGCGGTCCCGACGGAGTGAACCCTTGGTGGAACAGAAGCGCATGAGGCGTTACGGCATCCTGATCCTTCCCGCTGCGAACAAGGTCTACACCGGGGCGTCGGTGGAACTGACCAGGGCCGAACTCGCGGTCTTCGGTGACCGCCTGTTCCCCGGCCGCCTCACCGGCATCGATACCCGCCGCCTTGGCGGTGTGGACTACGTCACCTTCGACGCGGACGAGCTCTCGGAGGAGGACCTCAACCGCCTGGCGAACCTGTCCTCCCGCTACGCCCTCTTCGAACTGCGGGACGACCTGCTGCTCCCGCTGGACGCCCACCCCGAGGACCGCTTCGACGACGACCTCCTCACCATCCCGAAGTACGTGGGCAAGACCAACGAACTGTTCACGAAACTCCTGCTCAACGTCACCCTGCTCTCCTCCGACCTGGCCGCCGAGTGGGGACGGCGGAAGCTCCGCGTGCTCGACCCGCTCGCCGGGCGCGGCACCACCCTGAGCCAGGCCCTGACGTACGGCTTCGACGCGCTCGGCGTCGAAGCGGACGGCAAGCACGTCGACGCCTACGCGGCCTTCCTCCGCACCTGGCTCAAGCGCAAGCGCGTCAAGCACCACGCGGAGATCACCAGGATCCGACGCGACAAGAAGCAGATCGGCCGACGCCTCCACGCCGAGATCGGCGTCGACCGGGAGAGTTACAAGGCGGGGGAGCGGCTCACCCTCGACCTGGTGCACGCCGACACCCTGCGCGCGGCGGAGTTCTTCCCCGACCGGTCGGTGGACCTGATCGTCACCGACGCCCCCTACGGCGTGCAGCACGGCAGCAGGGACCGCACTGACGGCCTCACCCGCAGCCCGCTGGAACTCCTCAACGCCGCCGTCCCCGGGTGGTGCCGCCTCCTTCGCGCCGGTGGCGCGGTGGGGATCTCCTGGAACACGTACGGGGCCGGGCGGGACGAGATCGCGGCGATCCTGTCCGACAACGGGCTGCGGGTGTGCGACACCCCCGCCCACCACGGCTTCCGGCACCGGGTAGACCAGGCCATCACCCGGGACCTGATCGTCGCCACCAAAGCCTGACGCGTCGGACCCCCGTGCGGGTGGCGGGCTGGGACATGCCCACGCGGGGCGCGGCGCCCGTCGGGACCACCACGGGATCCGCGTGGACGCTCCGGTCGACGGCCGCTCCCCGCCGGCCGCACTCAACCAGGCCCTCGATGACCCCGGCCAGCGTCCCCGAGGGCCTGACCGGTAACGGCCAACAGCCCGTTCCGAGGTCACCCCGGACCCGCGGGGGCCCTGACCTGCGACAACACCGGTCGAACGGTGCCCGGCCGACCCGGTCACCCGCCCCGCGATCAGCTATCACTAGGTCGGGAAGCGGTTTCTCGGCAGATCCAGACGACGGCTCCCCGAACCCGTGACGACGCCGGGAACGGGACGCCGAACCGAGGAGAACCCAGGAACCGCCCGACACCGTGACAACCTGCCCCTGATCCGGGAAAGGGCCCAACGCAATGACGCGTGCACGAAGATCACTACTCGCGCTGGTGGCCGGAAGCGCCCTCGTGGTGTCCGCCGGCAGCGCCGCCGCACTCGACGACCCAGCCGGAGCGGACCGGTCGGCCGCACCGGCCGGCTCCGCCACGACCGGGGACGCCACCCCGGCGCGGCAGGCCGAACGCCTGGACCGGGGACTGCTGGCCGTCCCCACCGAGGACGGGGTCCTGGTGAGCTGGCGCCTGTTCGGCACCGACCCGCAGGACCTCGGCTTCCACCTGTTCCGCGACGGCCGGAAGATCAACCGCCAGCCCATCCGCTCCAGCACCAACTTCCTCGATCCCGACGGTGCCCCCGGGGCCACCTACGAGCTGCTGCCACTCGGCCAGGGTGGGCGCGCCGCGTCGGAGACCACCACCGCCCTGGACGAGGCGCACTTCGACATCCCGCTGAACAAGCCCGCGGGTGGCACGACCCCGGACGGGGGCGAGTTCGAGTACCGGATCAACGACGCCAGCGTCGGCGACCTCAACGGCGACGGCCAGTACGACATCGTCGTCAAGTGGGAGCCCACCAACGCGCAGGACAACTCCCGGTCCGGCTACACCGGTGAGGTGTTCCTCGACGCCTACACCCTCGAGGGCGAACAGCTCTGGCGGCTCGGGCTCGGACCCAACATCCGCGCCGGAGCGCACTACACGCAGTTCCTGGTGTACGACTTCGACGGTGACGGCCGCGCCGAGGTTGTCCTGCGCACCGCCGACGGCGCGGTGGACGGCATCGGGCAGGTGATCGGTGACCCCGACGCCGACTACCGCGAGTCCTCCGGCTACGTCCTCACCGGACCGGAGTTCCTGACCGTCTTCGACGGACTCACCGGTGAGGCGGTGGAAACCGTCGACTTCGAGCCGGCACGCGGCGACATCTGCCAGTGGGGTGACTGCTACGGCAACCGGGGTGACCGGTTCCTCGCCGCCGTCGCCTACCTGGACGGTGAACGCCCCAGCATCATGATGTCCAGGGGCTACTACGAGAAGACCGTGCTGGCCGCCTACGACTGGCGCGACGGGGAACTCACCCAGCGGTGGATCTTCGACAGCGACGAGCCGGGCAACGGCGCCTACGCCCAACAGGGCAACCACAACCTGAGCGTGGGCGACGTTGACGGCGACGGCCGTGACGAGATCGTGTTCGGCCAGATGACCATCGACGACGACGGCACCGGTCTCTACTCCACCGGGCTCGGCCACGGCGACGCCATGCACCTGGGCAACCTGGACCCGAGCCGGGACGGCCTGGAGGTCTTCGGAGTGCAGGAGAACTCCTCCGCGCCGTACGGCCTGGCGCTGCGCGACGCGGGCAGCGGCGAGGTCCTGTGGGGCGAGCACACCGGGCGGGACACCGGCCGGGGGACCGCCGGTGACATCGACCCCCGGTTCCCCGGAGCCGAGGCCTGGGCCATCGACGGGGAGTGGAACAGCCCGACCGGCTGGTTGGTCAGCGCCTCCGGCGAGCTCATCTCCAACAACATCCCCCCGGCGAACTTCGTCGTCTGGTGGGACGGTGACCTCGGCCGGGAGATCCTGGACCACGACTTCCGGGAGAGCGACCGCCGGGGAGTGGGCCGGATCGACAAGTGGGACTGGGAGACCGAGACCCTCGTCAACCTGCTCACGCCGACCGGGACCCAGTCGATCAACGACACCAAGGGCAATCCGAGCCTCCAGGCGGACATCCTCGGCGACTGGCGCGAGGAGGTGCTGTGGCCGACCGAGGACGACACGGCCCTCCGGGTCTACACGACCACGCACCCCACGGAGCACCGGATCCACACCCTGATGCACGACCCGGTGTACCGGCTCGGGGTGGCCTGGCAGAACGTCGCCTACAACCAGCCGCCGCACACCAGCTTCTTCCTGGGCTTCGACATGGAGACCCCGGACCAGCCCAACATCTACTACCCGTGACCCGTTGACCAGCGGTTCCGTGTCGGGGAGTCCCGGTGGGCTCCCCGACACGGGAGGTACCGCCCGGATCCGCCCCGTCAGTCGCACATCTCGTGCGGCACGGCGGACGAACACCGGTCCGAGTGGCACGGTGCGGTGGCGGCTCGGTCCTCGGGACCACCCGGAGCAGCGCGGTCGGTAGGGGAGTGGCAGCGGACCCCGAGGACCGAGCCGCAGGTGCTCCTCCTGGCCCCGGCGCGGCCCCGTGGGCGGTGCACCGCGGTGCTCTCGGATGCGCGTCCCGGACAGCGCGACACGGGGGAGGTGGGTGGGAGGTACCTGGCTGAGGTGTCCCCACCGGGCAAGGATGGTCAGCGTGATCGTTCCCGGTGAGTTCGCGGAGTGGCGCTCACGTGTCGACGGCGAGGAGGGCCGCAGCTGGGTGGCGGCGCTGCCCGAGCTGATCCGCCAGCTGTGCGTTGACTGGGGGCTGACCCTTGACGACACACCGCCGGAACATGGTGGTTCCGGCCTGGTGGTGATGGCGCACCGCCGGCACCAGGCCTGCGCGCTCAAACTGAGCTGGCCGACCGGCACCACCGCGGCCGAGGCGCGAGCACTGCGCACCTGGGATGGCGCCGGGGCCGTCCGGCTGCTCGGAGCCAGGCCGGATATCGGCGGGCTGCTGATGGAACGGCTGAACCAGCGGCGCAGCCTGCGCGGCCTTGGCCTGTGGGAGGCGGCCGAGGTGGCGGGCACGCTCCTGCGTCGCCTCGCGGTGCCGGCACCACCCGGGCTGCGCTCACTGGGCGAGATCGCCGACGACATGGTGGAGCGCCTCCCGTCTCGGCAGCGGACGCTGGGCGACCCCATTCCGCCGGCCTGGCTCGACACGGCGCGAGGCCTCGCCGCTGACCTCGGGGCGGAGGACCACGGCACGCTCATCCACGCCGACCTGCACTACGGCAACGTCCTGGCGGGCGAACGCGAGCCGTGGCTGGCGGTGGACCCTCGTCCGGTGCGGGGCCGCCCGGAGTTCTCCGTGCCCGAACTGTTGTGGACCAGGGCGGACGACGACGCCATCGGCTCTGATGCCGACCTGCGCCGCCTGCTGGCCATGCTCGTGGAGACCGGGGAGCTGGAGCCTCGCGCGGCGCACGGCTGGGCGGTGGCGCGGTGCGTGGACTACTGGCTGTGGGGCCTGGAGAACGGCCTCACCACGGACCCGGTCCGCTGCCATCGCGTCCTGGGCGCATTGCTCGGCTGAGTACCAGGGTCGCTGCTCCGCGGTCTCGAGTAGGCGATGGCGCGGTGAGTACCGCCACTGAGCGCCCAATTCGTCGACCGGATCCATCATTTCAGTGTTGGATGAATCCAACACTGAACCCCCGCACGAATCTCCCCACCACGCGGGGAGGAGATCCAGCATCCCTACCCCAGGCCTCCCACCGTCGACGAGGCCCGGCTCAGACGGGTTTCAGGGGATCGTGCCCGATCGACATCAGCCGGTGCCGCCAGCCCGACTGGCCGCTGGTGGGCTCCAGGTCGTCGCGGCGTTCGGCGTGGACTCGTTCCACGACCCGGCGCATGACATGGAGGTCGCCGTCCTCGAGGTCGGTCCTGCGCTTGTTGAGGATGCGCAGCACCTCCTGGCCGGTCGGCGTTCCCGACTGGTCAGGGAACTCCTCAGCGGTCTCCCCTGCCGATCTGGTCCGAAGCCACTCGCTGAGTTCACGGGAGGACATGTTCACCACCCGGTGGAATTCGTTCCAGAGGGCGTCGCTCTCGTGCGTGTGCTCGGCCATGATCGTCGGCCTCCTCCCGTGCACGGTGTGCTGCCGGCGCGGTCGCCACCACGCTCGGCACCGTTCACCGGGGGTGGTACCCGCCCGGGGTGGGAACGAATCCCACCTCGGGCGCCACGTGATCAGAAGGGCACCGGGCCGAAGCGGGTCCAGGCAACGACCCCGGCCATGACCAGCAGCAACAGGTTGATCGGCACTGGTTTGAACTTCCACCGCCTGCCGTGCACGACGATGGCCCCGATCATCAGCAGCACCACGCCGCACGCGGCGACGGGCGTCATCACGGTCAGGAAGTTGAGCAGGCCCGGCAGGATCAGGCCGGCGGCGGCCGCCACCTCGATCCCTCCGATGATCTTGACCTCCTGGCTGGAGAAATCCTCCGCCCACGGCATGTTCGCCAGTAGTAGCTCTTCCCGTTGGACGAGTTTCATCCCGCCGGAGATGAGAAGGATCAGCGCGAGTGGCACTTGCAGCGCCCAGATGACGTAGGTCAAGAAGGCTCCCGGGGCCGGGCCGCCCATCCGAGGAAGTCACTCGCGGGCGCCCGGAGCGCCTGGCCTTTCAGTGGCGGGCGGCGGAAGTGGGTGCAGTCGGTGGTGCCCCACCTGCCTGCCGCGCCATCGCGGCGGGATGTGGGACAAGTCTCGAGATCCTGCGAGGAACGGCGTTCGTCGCGCCCCGCACCACGGGGGGTGTGGTCGGCGACGACCTGTTGACACCCTACCGATCATGACCGCCTGAACGCACCTGGTTTCCCCGTGTGATCACTCGACTGTCGTAAGGGTTGGAGCCGCGGGGGTGGTGTTCACCGTGGGTTCGATCCGAACACCGCCGGCGCTACCCATCCCCGACGCCCCATTGAATTCATATTTGTCCGTTATTTCAGTGTCAATCAAAATCAACTCACCACCAACCAACAAACACCAACCGCCACGAAAAAGGCACCCCGACTACCAAGAGTCACTACCGGGGAGTATGGGTCGGAGCACCTGGAGCGGGACGCGGAGCCCTGTGCGTCCGCCGGGTGCCGCCCACTCGCCTGGTGGCCCCTCCGGAACGCGCCGGTACCTCCGCCGACGATCACACCCGCTCCCGTGCCCACTGATCGAAGCCCTGACGTGCGAAGATCCGGAGCACCCGTGGATGGGTGCTGTCCTCGTGGCGGCGGGGGGACCGTGCCATCGCGGGTGCTGGGCCCGCGGCGGGCCAGTGGGGGACGAGAGGGAACGAGGTGGAGGTGGACCTGCGGACGGGTGAGATACTGGCGGCCCCGTCAACTGATCGAGGTAACAGATGGTGTCCATGATCCTGTGGATCGTCGGCGCGACCGCGGTCGCCGCCGGGGTGCTCGTTCCGGTCATCCTGGGAGCGTCACGGCACCGGGAGGTTCGCTCGGCCAAGTCCGCCGCGCGCTCGGCGTACCGGCGGCTGGGCTTCCACGTCGAGACGCTGGGCGTCGGTGACGATGTCGTCGCCCGCCGTGCGTGGGAGGACGCGAGCGAGCGGTGGAGGGCGACTGGTGAGCTGCTCGCCAGGGCCACCACGGCGGAGGAGTGCGCGGCGGCCCGTGCGACGGCGATGGAAGGGCTGAAGCGCATCGACGACGCCAGGCGCCGGCTCGGTCTCGAGGCCGAAGGCAGCTGAGTTCTCCCACGCGGTGGTCGGGTTCCGGGGCGGAGCGGGGTCAGTGGGGGAGGTCCGAACTGACCGCCGAGGGGTGGTCAGCCGATCCCGCCAGCGGGCGGAGGTCGAGTCGCCGAACGACGGCCGTGATCGCGTCGAGGACACTGCTGATCACAGGGCGGTCCCGGCTCCCCAGTCGGGTGGCGGTGAGCACGCGGCGCGCCGGAGCCGGGTCCCCGGTCAGTCGGAGGCGGGACACCGGGTGGGTGCTGGGAAGTCCGGCGAGCTGGGGGACCAGGCAGACCCCGAAGCCCTGCGCGACGAGTGCGGTGGCCGTCTCCCACTCGTCGCTGCGGTGGGCGATCCGAGGGGAGAACCCGGCGGTCGCGCACGCGGCGAGCACGAGTTGGTGGTAGGTCGACCCTGGTTTGGAGACGATCCACTGTTCGTGCGCCACGTCGACGAGTCGCACCTCACCCGCGCCTGCCAGCGGGTGGTCCTGCGGGATCAGGAGGTCCAGGGCGTCGTCGAAGAGGGGACGTTGGTCGAAGCGGGGGTCACTGGGTGAGGGCGTGTCGGGTGTGGCCACGACGAGGGCGATGTCGGCCTCGCCGGAGAGCAGCAGGTCGAAGCATTCGGTGGGTTCCGCCTCGGTGATGCGGATGCCGAGGTTGGGGAAGCGTTCTCGGAGGGCGCCGGCGGCGCGGGGGAGGACGACCGCGGCCGCGGTGGAGAAACCGCAGATGCCGAGGGTGCCCGACGGTTCCTCGTCGTAGGCGTCGAGGGCGGCGCGTGCCCGTTCCCACTGGGCGAAGAGGATCTCCGCGTGGGCCAGGAGTGTGCGGCCGGCGGGGGTGATGCGGACGCCTCGTCCTCGGGGGCGGACGACGTCGGTTCCGAGTTCGGCGCTGAGGCTGCGGAGGGCCTGGGATACCGCCGATGGGGTGTAGTGCAGGGCGGTGGCCACCGCGTGGACGGTGCCGTGTCGGTCGAGTAGCTGCAGCATATGGAGTCGCCGGTCGATCATGTAGTGCAACTGTACGGATCGCTGCATCAACGTTTGCTTTTCGTCGCCTATCGAGTTGCGCACCCTGGGCGTGTGTCTCGATCTCGTGTGCTGTCCGGTCGGTGGTTCGGTGCGTCGCCGTGGTGGTCGGTGGGGAGCTGGCTGGGTGGTGATGCCTGGTGGCGGGGGTCCTCACGGGTGCCGGGGACGGTGCGGGGGCCCGGGGTGGGGGGCGGGACGGGTGCGCTGGTCGCTTCGGCCGCGGCGTTGTTGGTGCTGACGGCGGGGGCGAACATGGTGAGCCCGTTGTACCCGCTGTACCAGCGGGAGTTCGCGTTCTCGTCGTTGACGTCGACGGCGCTGTTCGCGACGTACTCGCTGGTGAGCGTGCCGGCGTTGGTCGTGTTCGGTGCGGCGGTGGAGCGGGTGGGGCCGCGGCGGTTGTTGTTGTGGGGGTTGGGTGTGTCGGCGGTGGCGTCGTTGCTGTTGGTGGGTGCGGAGGGGGTGGGTGCTCTTTTCGCGGGTCGGGTGCTGCACGGCCTGGCGTTGGGGGCGGGCACCGGGGCCGGGGTGGCGGTGGTGGTGGCGCGGTGTTCCTCGCCTGAGCGGGGGGCGTTGGTGGCGGGTGTGGTGTTCGTGGTGGGTGGGGCGGTGGGGCCGTTGGGCACTGGGTTGTTGGCTTCGTTCGCGCCGGCGCCGTTGTCGATGTCGTTCGCGGTGCATGTGGTGGCGACGGTGGTGGTGATGGGGCTGGTGCGCCGTCTCCCTGAGCGGTCGGGGCCGTTGCGGGGGTGGCGGTTGGCGTGGCCGAGGGTGCCCAGGGTGGTGCGGCGGTCGTTCGTGGTGGGCGGGGTGAACGGTTGGGTCGCCTGGGCGGTGGTGGGGTTGTTCCTGGCGCTGGTGCCGGACTTGTTGCGGAGTGAGTTCGGGGTGTCGAGTCCGGTGGTGTCGGGACTGGTGATCGGTGTGGTGATGGCGTGTTCCGCGGTGGCGCAGGTGATGACGCCGGGGTTGCGGCCGGTGGTGGCGCAGCGGGTGGGCGTGGTGTTGCTGGGGGGTGGGTTGGTGGGGTTGGCGTTGCCGGTGGCGGAGTCGGGGTTGTGGGTGTTGGGGGCCGCGGCGGTGGCGGCGGGGGTGGGGCACGGGTTCGTGTACTGGGGGGCGACGGCGGAGGTGGAGTCGGTGACTCCCCGGTCGGCCTCGGTGGAGACGACCTCGGCGTTGTACGTCCTGTTCTACCTGGGGGCGGGTGTGCCGGCGGTCGGGGTGGGGGCGTTGGCGTTGTGGGTGCCGTTGGAGGGGGCGGTGCGGTTGTTCGCGGTGGTGAGCGGGGTGGTGTTGGTGGTGGGGGTGGTGGCTGACCTGGTGTGGCGTGGTGGTTCGGAGGTGCGTGGCGGTGAGCGGGCGGTGGAGTGGTCGGCGCCGGTGGGGCGGGCCGTGTCGGTGGAGGAGGGGAGGTGAGTGGGATGCGGGCTCTGGTGATGCGGGTCAGGCGGTTCGTGGCGGAGTTGAACCGTTGTTACGAGGTGTCGCGGGGAAGGGATCCCTTCCGCGGGTCGTCGTAGTGCCGGGTGGATCGGCGGCCTGGGTGGGTGGGGAGGGCGGCGTGTGCCTGCGTGCCGGTCCGGTGTGCGTCCGCTCTCCCGCCTCAGGGTGGGGTGGTGTGGGTGTTGTCGTTGGTCATGGCGTAGGTGCCGGAGCGCAGTCGGTGCAGCAGTCCTTGGGTCCATTCGATGCCTCCGCGTGCGGTGTGTTCCCACAGGCGGGGTAGTTCGCGGAGGTGTTCGGTGCCGGGGGCCGTGCCGAGTTCGGCGAGTTTGGCCTTCTCGGTGCGTTCGGTTTCCAGGGTGCGGAGTCTTTCGATGAGGAGGGTGATGGCTTCCTCGCGGGTGAGGGCGGGGAGCAGGGCGAGTGCGGCTCCGAGGGTGTCGGGTCGGTGTTCTGGTCGTCGGAGGGCGTCGCGGAGCAGGCGGTGGAACTCCGTTTCTCCGGTGGTGGTGAGGGAGTAGTCGGTGCGTCCTGGGGTGTCTTTGGCGGGGGTGGCGATCATCAGCCCTTCCTTGGCGAACTGCCTGAGGGCGTGGTAGAGGGAGCCCCATTTGATGTTGGCCCATTCTTCGGCGCCCCAGGCGACCAGTTCCGCTCGTACTCGGTAGCCGTGTGCTGTTCCGCATTGGCGTACTACGCCGAGTACGAGGAGTCGTGTCGCTGACATGCCGTTCCGCTCTGCCGTTGTTCGAGGCCGGGCTCAGGTTAGAGGTTGGGTGTCGTGGTGGGGGGTGGCCACCCGGGTGTGGTCGAGGGGTTGGCTGAGGGCGCTCGCCGCACCTCGTTCGAGGAGATGTTCGCCCACGAGTCCGTGGTCTCGGTTGACTTCCTGACCATGCGCGAGGAGGAGATCGTCTGCCAGGCCGGTGGGCTGGTGCGTGGCGGGGGTTTCGGCTGGTGTCGCGGTGGTGTGGTGGGTGGCCGCGGGGACGGGTACTCAAGTTTGAGTATGCTCTCGGGGTCGTGGTGACGCCGTGCGGGGACCTGCCCCGTGTGCGTGTTCGGCCGCGTTCCGATCCCTGGTGGAGGAGTTTCCGATGACGATGTCCCATGCCCGTGACGTCCTGCCCGGCTCGGCCCGGGCGGTGTTGCCGGACACCCTGCGGGTGCGGGGGGCGCGGGTGCACAACCTGCGGGGGGTGGACCTCGACGTTCCGCACCGGGCGTTGGTGGTGTTCACCGGCGTGTCGGGGTCGGGGAAGTCCTCGTTGGCGTTCGACACGATCTACGCGGAGGCGCAACGGCGGCAGGTGCAGTCGATGTCGTCGTTCGCCCGGCAGTTCCTCGGTGAGATGAGTCGCCCGGACGTCGACCAGGTCGAGGGTCTGTGCTCGGCCGTCGCGGTGGATCAGCGGTCCTCGGCGTCGCGGAGTCCTCGGTCGACGGTGGGGACGGTGACCGAGGTGTACGACCTGATGCGGGTGTTGTGGGGGCGGGTGGGGGTGCCGCACTGCCCGAGGTGTGGGGAGGGGCTTGGCCGGGGGGATCGGGGGTGGGCGTGTCCGGCGGGGCACGAGGTGGGGTCGGTGGAGGTGGCGGGGCGGGCGTTCTCGTTCAACCTGCCGTTCGGGCAGTGCCCGGACTGCGCGGGGGTGGGTGTGGTGTTGGCGGGGGACGAGGGGTTGGTGGTGCCTGACCTGGAGTTGTCGGTGGTGGAGGGCGCGGTGGCTCCGTGGCGGGAGCGGTCGGGGGCGGGGTGTCGGGAGGCGGCGGTCGCGGTGGTGTCGGGGTGGGGGGTTCGGCCGGAGGCTCCGTGGCGGTCGTTGCCGCCGGGGTTGCGGGAGGTTCTGCTGCGGGGCCGTGAGGTGGCGGTGCCCGGGCGGTCGGAGGTGTTCACCGGGGTGCTGCCGTGGTTGGCCGAGCGGCAGCGGGCGGCGGCGGGGGGTTCCTTCCCGGGGCAGGTGTTCCTGCGTCCGGTGCCGTGCTCGTCCTGCGGGGGAGGGCGGTTGCGCGCCGAGCAGCGGGCGGTGCGGGTGGGTGGTCGGGGGATCACCGAGGTGAGCGCGTTGCCGGTCACCGGGTGCCGGGAGTTCTTCGCGGGGTTGGAGTTGGCGGAGCGGGAGCGGGTACTGGTCGAGCAGGCGGTGGAGGAGATCCTGGAGCGGTTGTCGCGCCTGGTGGAGGTGGGGTTGGGGTATCTGACGCTGGACCGCCCCGCGCGGACCCTGTCGACGGGTGAGGCGCAGCGTGTCCGGTTGGCGGGCCAGGTGGGGACGCGGTTGTTCGGGTTGTTGTACGTGTTGGACGAGCCGACGGCCGGGTTGCACCCGCAGGACGTGGAGGAGTTGGTGGGGACGCTGCGGGCGTTGCGGGACCGGGGCAACTCGGTGGTGGTGGTGGAGCACGACGCGCGGGTGATCGAGGCCGCGGACTGGGTGGTCGAGTTGGGGCCGGCCGCCGGCGAGCACGGTGGTCGGTTGCTGTTCTCGGGGCCGGTGGAGGCGCTGCGGTCCTCGGAGGAGTCGGTGACGGGCGGGTACCTCGCGGGCCGGTGGGGGCGGGGGTTGCCGGAGCGGCGTCGGGCCTCGGAGCCGGGGCGGGAGCTGGTGGTGCGGGGGGCTGTCGAGCACAACCTGGGGGGAGTGGACGTGGCGTTCCCGCTGGGGTGCGTGGTGGCGGTGAGCGGGGTGTCGGGTGCGGGCAAGTCGACGTTGGTGGATCAGATCCTGTACCGGGTGATCGACCGGGCGTTGGGGGGCGATGCTCCCCCGCCGGGGGCGCACGAGCGGGTGGAGGGGGTGGAGTTGGTGGACCGGGTGATCCGGGTCGACCAGTCCCCGATCGGCCGGTCGGCGCGGTCGACCCCGGCGACCTACACCGGCGTGTTGGACGCGGTGCGGACGTTGTTCGCGCGGACCGAGCGGGCGCGGCGGTGCGGGTTCACCCCGGGCCGTTTCTCGTTCAACTCGCCGGGGGGCCGGTGCGAGGAGTGTTCGGGGGAGGGGGTGGTGCGGGTGGAGATGCACTTCCTGCCGGACGTGTTCCTGCCGTGCGCGGAGTGCGGGGGGAGCCGGTATGACGCGGAGACGTTGTCGGTCACCTACCGGGGTCGCACGATCGCCGAGGTGCTGGCGATGACCGTGGAGGAGGCGGCCGAGTTCTTCCGGGAGGATCCGCCGGCGGTGCGCGGGCCCCTGCGGGTGCTGTGCGAGGTGGGGTTGGGGTATCTGCGGTTGGGGCAGGCGGGGACGACGTTGTCGGGTGGGGAGGCGCAGCGCGTGAAGCTCGCCGCCGAGCTGCACCGCCGGGCCGGCCGGCACACCGTGTACGTGTTGGACGAGCCGACGACCGGGTTGCACGCGCGGGACGTGGAGCGGCTGGTCGGGGTGTTGCACCGGTTGGTCGACCGGGGGCACACGGCGGTGGTGGTCTCGCACAGCATGGATGTGGTGCGGGCGGCGGACTGGGTGATCGACCTCGGCCCGGGTGGCGGGCGGGACGGCGGTCGGGTGGTGGCGGTGGGCACCCCGGAGGAGGTGGCGTCCGGTCGGGGGCACACCGCCCGGCACCTGCGGCGCGCGCTGGGGAAGGACGGAGTGCCGGGGGAAATTGGGGTGCGGTGACCGGGAGGTCGTGTCTACGGTCACCCGCCGTGTGAGCGGTGGTTCCCTGCCCGAGGCGACGACGGTGGCGCGGTTCGAGGCGGTGGTCGAGGACGAGGCGCGGTTGCGGCCCGGGGTGGTGGAGCTGTGCCGCCGGTTGGGGATCGGGGGTGAGCTGGTCCGGTTCGCCGACGGGTCTTTGCCGGTGTACGCGGTCGGGGAGGACCTGGTGCTCACGCTGTACCCCCCGGTCCACGCCGGGGAGGCGGCGGTGGAGGCCGGGGTCCTTGACCTGGTGGCGGGGCGGCTGCCGGTGGCGACTCCCCGGGTGCATCAGGTGGGAGTCCGTGACGGGTGGGCGTACGTGCTGATGAGCCGGTTGCGGGGCCGGCCGCTGGGTGAGGTGTGGCCAGCGCTGTCCCCGGCGGAACGCCGGTCGGTGGCCGCTCGGGTCGGGGGTGCGCTGGCCGCCCTGCACGAGGTGGACCACCGAGGTCTGGACGTGCTGGGCCGCCTTGCTGGGAGGAGTTCCTCGCCGCCCAGCGGGCGGGTTGCGTGCGGCGGCAGCGGTCTCGGGGGCTGCCGGAGGCCTGGGTGGAGCAGATCCCGGACTTCCTGGACGCGACCCCGGTGCCGGCGGGGCGGCCGGTGCTGCTGCACACCGAGGTGATGGCCGAGCACGTGCTGGTCCGCCCGGGGGCGGCGGGCTGGGAGGTGTCGGGGTTGTTCGATTTCGAACCGGCGATGCGGGGAGCCGCGGAGTACGAGTTCGCTGCGGTGGGGCTGTTCCTGACCCGGGGAGATGCGGGGGCGTTGGCGGCGCTGCTGGCCGGGTACGGGCTGGACCGGGCGGCGGTCGGGCCGGTGTTGTCCCGCCGGTTCCTGGCCTACGCGTTGCTGCACGTCTACAGCGACCTGAGCACCTACCTGCGGTTGTTGCCTGCTCCGGAGGAGCCGACCTTGGCCTCGGTGGCCGACCGGTGGTTCGGGGTGGACTGACCCGGCACCCCGGTCGACGAGGGATGCCGGGACGTCCGGTTCGACCACATCGGGCTCGGCCGGGGCCCGTCCTGGCGGGGTGGTGTCCGGTCGGGGAGCCGAGGCGGGGCGGCACGCGGTTCCGGTGGTGGTGTCGCGGTGGGGTTCAGCGTCCGAAGTGGGCGCCTCCGTTGACGTGGAGCACCTGGCCGGTGAGGTGACCTGCTCCGGGGGAGGCGAGGAATGCGCAGGTGGCGGCGATGTCGTCGGGCGCGCCGGCGCGGCCGGTGGCGGTGCGGGAGATCAGGGTGGCCCGTCGCTGGTCGCTGAGCCGGCCCCGGAAGAACTCGGTGTCCTCGATCAGTCCGGGGGAGACGAGGTTGGCGGTGATGCCGCGGGGCCCGAGGCGGGTGGCGACGTCGATGGTCCAGGCTTCCAGGGCTGCTTTGGAGGCTCCGTAGGAGCCGGCTCCGGTGCGGGCCGCGATCGACCCGACCATGATGACGCGGCCGTCGTCGGCGAGTCGCGGGGTGAGCGCGGTGGTGACCAGCACGGCGGAGAGCACGTTGGTCGCGAGGTTGGCCCGCCATTCCCGCGCCAGTCCGGTGAGGTCGTCCTTGTCGTGGGCGGGCAGGTCGAAGCCGACGTTGCCGCCGGCGTTGTTGATCAGGACGTCGACCCGGTCGGGCAGGGCGGGCAGGGCGGCGGTCACCGCGTCGGGGTCGCTGGCGTCGAAGGCGACCGCCCGGGCTCCGAGGGTGTTCGCGGCCTCGGTGAGCACGTCGGTTCGGCGTCCGGTGATGGTGACCGAGTCGCCCTGGGAGGCGAACCGGGCCGCCACGGCGAGTCCGATACCGGTACCGCCGCCGGTGACCACGATGTTGCGCACCACACAATCTCCTTTAGGTCTAAACTAGTGGGGTGGCTGACCGTACTCCCGAACACGACACCACCGCAACCAGCGCCGGACCGGCACGGGACGACTCGGGCGGCGAGGGACCCGCGTCCGGCGTGGACGCCGACGACACCGGACGAGCGGTCGACGAGGTCGACCTGATCGTCCGGGCGTGGCGGCGGGAACGCCCCGGCGCGCCGGTGGGCTCCATCGGCGTGATCACCAGGATCTGGCGGGTCGCGAAGCTGTTGGACGACGAGCGGCGGCGCACCATGGCCAGGCTCGGCATGGACGCCGCCACCCGGGACCTGTTGAGCACTCTGCGTCGGGCGGGGTCGCCCTACCAGCTGGCGCCCTCGGAGATCGCGCGGCGCGCGCT
Source organism: Actinoalloteichus sp. AHMU CJ021 (assembly GCF_002895405.1). NCBI lineage: Bacteria > Bacillati > Actinomycetota > Actinomycetes > Pseudonocardiales > Pseudonocardiaceae > Actinoalloteichus > Actinoalloteichus sp. AHMU CJ021. The sequence goes on from NZ_CP025990.1 coordinate 5,830,534, forward strand.
GGTCAGTCCGGGTGCGGTGTCCCAGCGGGTGGCCCGCGCGGAGGCGGCGGGGCTGGTGCGGCGCCGGCGGGAGGGGCCGGACGGGCGGGCGGTGCTGGTCGAGCTCACCTCGGAGGGGCACGAGGTGATCGGGGGCACGGTTGACGAACTGCTGCGTCACGAGGAGTCGTTGCTCTCCGGGCTCACCGACCAGCAGCGGGAGCACCTCGCCGACCTGCTCCGCGTCCTGCTCGCCGACCTCACCGGCCGTTTCGGTCCCGGCGGTGCGGGGTGAGCCGGCGGGTGGCCCGGGGATTCCCGCCGGCCCGGTGCCCTACAGGCCCGAGGGGCGGGTGCGGTACCAGCCGGAGATCACCCGCACCAGGTGGGCCAGGTTCTGGGTGCGCATCACCGGGGAGAATGCGTTGACCTCGAAGTCGGCGCTGGCCTCGGTGCCGCGCCAGATGCTGGTGGCCGACACCGGGGCGTTCATGTGCGGGTCCAGCGCGGTGAAGAAGGTGGTGACCTCCTCGTCGTTCGCCTCGTGCTCCTCGATGAGGGTGTGGTGGACGCCGGCGAGGACGCGCAGCATGCCGACGTGGCCCAGCAGCGACTGCGATCGCAGGTCGAGTGGGGTGAGGGTCCCTTCGGCCACGGCGCCGAGGTCCTTGAACCCGCCGGTCAGGCAGTCCAGGAAGCCGTGCACCAGCTCGACGAGGCTTTCGTCGGCGAGTTCGCGTTCGCGCTGCTTCCCGATGCGGCCCGCGACGCCGACGGCGACACCCCGGGTCAGGTCCGCCACGTGCTCGGCGCCCATGAGGTTGGGGTTCTTCCTGGTCATCCTGTCCTGTTCGAGATCCACCTTCCCTGTGAGGAGCGCGTGGTTCACGACACGGTCGAGGATGCGGTTGGCCACCTTGCTGCTGTCGAAACGAGCCCGCAGTGCGCTGGAGATCCCCTTGGCGTTGTCCGCGACGTCGACGAACATCTGCCGCGCGAGCACAGTGCTGGGTTCGACGTCAATGTCGACGCCGATGGATTCCGATTCGAGTCGGTCCAACTGGACGCGGAGTTTCTGGCGGGTGTTCTCGAGGGTGGCGAGCGTGTCCTTCCGGGTGGTGCGTCCGATCTCCCGGTCGATCTTCGTGATCTCGTCCCCGAGGCCCTTGATTCCCAGGTGCACTCCCAGGATTCGGTGTTGGCCGTCGATGGTCGACAGCGGGGAGAGCGCCCCTGTCGCCCAGGGGATGGTCAGGTACCCGATGTGGCCGTTGGTTCCCGCTGCCTCCTCGAAGGAGCAGCCGCCGTTGTCCCGGGCGAGCAGCGTGGGAGCCACCCAGGTCTCCTGCTGGCGGATGTCGTCACCGAACGCCTTCGCGTGGCGGCTGTCCACCTTGCGGTTGTCCGGGTCGGGTTCATCCGGGTTGGGAGTGGTCAGGATGACGTCCAGACTGGTCAGGGGAATTCGCGTGGAGTGGACCGTGCGGCCGCCCTGCGGGGATCGTTGGGCGACGAACGTGCTTTCACGGCGGGGTCCGCTGATTCGGTCGGGTTCGATTTCCCTGGTTCCCCCTGGTATGTCCCATGCCCCCGGTGGGGGTGGATTGGCGGACGATCAACCTACCGCAGGGGGAGGGGCGGGGAACAACCCCTGCCCGCGTGGAGCGGGTACCTCAGGAATTGACTGGTCACTCGACTGTCGCGGTATTCCGTCAGTGGCCACCGGGTGGTGAGCCGTGGGGTCGAGGTCTTCTCCCCGGGCCGACGGTCTCAGCGCGGGGTGGTCGCGCCGGGGTCGACGGTGCGGGTTCGCACGAGGGCCTCGATGCCGTCGAGGACGCGGAGCAGGCCGAACTCGAAGTCGTGCGCCGGGTCGTGCGGCGCGCGGTGGGCGGTGCCGGCGGCGGCTCCGACCCGGGCGGCCACCGGGAACCGGTCGGGGTCGAGGACCCGGGTGAGGTGGGGGGCGTGCGCGGCCCACCACTGCTCGTCGCTCATGCCGGACCGGTGTTCGGTCCGCGCCGCCTCCCACGCGGCCCGGGCGGCGGTGCGCACGTGCCCGAGGACGAGGGTGAGGACCGCGTCCATCTCGACGTCGGTGAGGCCGATGCCGTCCAGGGCGCGGAGTTCGTGGTCGTACTTGGCGATGGCGTGCGGGCCCAGCACGGCACGGCCGGTGGCGACCTGCGCCAACCAGCCGTGCCGCTGGTAGAGCTCCCAGTTGCGCCGGGCCACGGCCTCGAGGTGCCCCCGCCACCCGCCGGGGGCGGGGGCGGTGAGGTCGAGTTCCCCGTAGACGGCGTCGACCATGGCCTCGACGAGTTCGTCCTTGCCGGGCACGTAGGTGTAGAGGGACATCGTGCCCACTCCGAGCTGGTGGGCGACGCGGCGCATGGACAGCGCGGCCAGGCCCTCGGTGTCGGCGAGGTCGACGGCGGCGCGGACGATGTCCTCGACGTCGATGCCCTGCCGGCCCCGCCGGCCGGACGGGCCGCTGGTCCTCCAGAGCAGGGCGAGGCTGCGAGCCGGGTCGGCGGGGCCGGGGTTCTCGGGGGCCATGAGGCAGGGATCGTAGTCGTGCGCCGGGGCGGGCGGGTCAGGTGACCGGCGCGGTGGGGGAGGTGGCGAACTGGGTGCGGTGCAGTTCGGCGTAGCGGCCCCCGGCGGTGAGGAGTGCGTCGTGGGTGCCGCGTTCGACGATGCGGCCCTCCTCGACGACGAGGATGGTGTCGGCGGCGCGGACGGTGGACAGTCGGTGGGCGATGACCAGGCAGGTGCGGCCGGTGGTCGCTTCGGCCAGGGCGTCCTGGACGGCGGCCTCGGAGGTGGCGTCGAGGGCGGCGGTGGCCTCGTCGAGGATCACCAGGCGGGGGGCGGCCAGCAGCAGTCGGGCGATGGTCAACCGCTGGCGTTCTCCTCCGGAGAAGCGGTAGCCGCGTTCCCCGACCACGGTGTCCAGTCCGTCGGGTAAGTCGGCGACGAGGTCGGCCAGGCGGGCTCGGCGCAGCGCGTCCCACACCTCGGCGTCGGTGGCCGAGGGGCGGGGCAGGGTCAGGTTCGCGCGGATGGTGTCGTGGAAGAGGTGTCCGTCCTGGGTGACCATGCCGACGGTGTCGCGTAGGGAGGCGCTGGTGAGGTCTCGGACGTCGACGTCGTTGATCCGCACGGCCCCGGCGGTGACGTCGTGGAGGCGGGAGAGCAGGTGGGCGATGGTGGACTTGCCGGCGCCGGAGGAGCCGACGAGGGCCACCGTGGTGCCGGGTTCGATCCGGAAGGACACCGAGCGCAGCACGGGCTGGTTCTCCCGTGTGTCGAGGGTGGCGACGTCCTCCAGGGAGGCCAGGGAGACCCTGTCGGCCGTGGGGTAGGTGAAGTCGACGGAGTCGAACTCGACCGCCACCGGCCCGGGTGGGGTGTCGCGGGCGTCGGGGCGTTGCCGGATGAGCGGCACCAGGTCGAGGATCTCGAAGACGCGTTCGAACGCCACGATGGCCGTCGAGATCTCGATGCGGGCGCTGGCCAACGCGGTCAGCGGCGCGTAGAGGCGGGTCAGCAGCATCGCCAGTGCCACCACCGCGCCGGGTTCGAGTTGCCCGGTCAGGGCGGCGACGCCGCCGACGCCGTAGACCAGGGCCAGTGCCAGCGCCGAGACCAGGGTGAGGGCGGTGAGGAACACGTGTTGGACCATCGCCGAGCGGACGCCGATGTCCCGGACGCGGTCGGCGCGGCGGGCGAACTCCTCGGACTCCTGGTGGGGCCGGCCGAAGAGCTTGACCAGGGTCGCGCCGGGCGCGGAGAACCGTTCGGTCATCTGGGTGCCCATGGCGGCGTCGTGGGCGGCGGCCTCCCGGCGGAGCCGGGCGAGCCGGGTGCCCATCCGCTGGGCGGGCAGGACGAAGACGGGCAGGAGCAGCACGGCGAGCAGGGTGATCCGCCAGGAGATGCCGAGCATCACCACGAGGGTGAGGGCGAGGGTGACGAGGTTGCCCACGACTCCGGAGAGGGTGTCGCTGAAGGCGCGTTGGGCGCCGATGACGTCGTTGTTGAGCCGGCTGACCAGGGCGCCGGTGCGGGTGCGGGTGAAGAAGGCGAGGGGCATGCGTTGGACGTGGTCGAACACGGCGGTGCGCAGGTCCAGGATGAGGCCCTCGCCGAGGCGGGCGGACTGCCAGCGGGTGAGCAGTCCCAGGCCCGCCTCGGCCAGGGCGACCGCGGCGATGGTCAGGGCGACCCAGGCCACGGCGCTGGCCGGGCCTCCGGCGGTGATGGTGTCGACGACGCGGCCGGCCAGCACGGGGGTCACCACGGCGAGACTGGCGGTGATCACGCTGAGCAGGAGGAAGCCGGTGAGGAGACGCCGGTGGGGGTGGGCGAACCGGGCGATGCGGCGCAGGGTGTCGCGGGAGAGGGGGTGACGGCGGTGCTGGCCGTGCATCGCGTGGTGCAGTGAGGCCCACGCGGTCATGTCCATGCTCATGGTGTCTCCGAACGGGGTGGGGTGGTCAGGCCGCGTCGGCGGCGGTGTCGGCGGTCGGCGGGGTTCGCAGGGTCAGCACGACGGTGACGGCGACGGCGAGGGTCAGGGCGGTCCCGATGAGGGCCACCCCGTGGAAGGCGTCGGTGAACGCGGCTCGGGCCAGGCTGAGCAGGTCGCCGGCCAGCGGGGCGGGCAGGGCGTCGGCGAGGGCGGCCGCGGCGCCGAGGGTGTCCCCGGCGGCGGTGGCCGCGTCGGCTCCCAGGCCGCTCGGCAGGTCCGTCATCGCGCCCCGGTAGAGGGCGGTGCCGACGCTGCCCAGGACGGCGATGCCCAGGGCCGTGCCCAGTTCGCTCCCGGTCTCCGACAGCGCGGAGGCCGAGCCGACCCGCTGGGCGGGCACCGAGCTGAGGATGACGTCGGTGGTCAGGGTCAGCGTGGGGCCCAGCCCGAACTGGATGGCGGTGAACGCCGCGACCAGGACGGGTAGCCCGCCGTCGCTGTCGGTCCAGGTCAGGGTGATCAGGCCGGCCGCTCCGAGGGTGAGGCCGGCGGCCATCAGGACGGCGGGGCGGATCCAGCGCACCAGCAGCGGCGCGCACAGGGTGCCGACCACTCCGGCCGCGACGGCGGGCAGCATCCACAGGCCGGCGTCCAGGGGGGACAGGCCGAGGACGAGTTGCAGGTACTGGCCCTGGAAGAACATCACCCCCGACATGGCGAACACCGTGACGGTCTGGGCGAGAAGGGAGGCGGTGAAGGTGGTGTTGCGGAACAGTCCCAGGTCCAGCAGGGGGTGGGTCAGGGTGCGCTGTCGGCGGACGAAGACGACGCCGAGCACGCCGCCGGTGGCCAACCACACCAGGGACGTGCCGGTCGGGCCGTGTTCGGCGAGGTGTTTGATCCCGTACACGGCGGTGAGCACGGCGGTCAGGGACAGCAGGACGCTGATCAGGTCGAGGCCCGCGGCGCGTTCGCCCCGGGTCTCGGGCAGCAGGAAGGGGCCGGTGGCCAGGAGCAGGGCCATGACGGGCACGCCGAGGAGGAACACCGATCCCCACCAGAACTGGTGGAGGAGTATCCCGCCGACCACGGGGCCGAGCGCGGTACCGGCGGCGAAGCAGGTCATCCACACCGAGACGGCGAGGGTGCGTTGCCGGGGGTGGGTGAACAGGGTGCGGATGAGCGACAGGGTCGAGGGCATGAGGGTCGCGCCGGCCACGCCCAGCAGTGCCCGGCTGAGGATCAGGGTGAGGGCGGTGGGGGAGAACGCCGCGAGCACGGAGGCGACACCGAAGGCGGCCGAGCCGATCAACAGCAGGCGCCGCCGGCCGATGCGGTCGCCGAGGGTGCCCATCGTGATGAGCGTGCCGGCGATGAGGAACCCGTAGCTGTCGGTGATCCACAGCAGTTCGGTGCCGGTGGGCGCCAGGTCGGCGGTCAGCGCGGGCACGGCCAGGTGCAGCACCGTCATGTCCATCGCGATGAGCAGCGTGGGCAGCGCGAGGACCGCCAGGCCCAGCCACTGCCGGCGGCCGGCGCGGGGGCCGGTGTGTGTCGTGGTCATCGGAGTTCCTGTTCTCGGAGGGGGGCGCGGGTTCCTTGACCGGCGCCGCCCCGGAACGGTAGAACCTGAACCAATCTTCAGGTCAACTGCGCGTGGTGGGGGATGTGGTGACAGTGGAGGGTCCACGGTGGGACCAGGACGAGCTGACGGTGGGCCAGGTGGCCCGGCGGGCGGGGGTGGCGGTCAGCGCCCTGCACTTCTACGAGCGGCAGGGGCTGATCCGCTCCCGCCGGACCAGTGGCAACCAGCGGCGTTACCGGCGGGACACGCTGCGCCGGATCGCGCTCGTCCGGGTGGCCCAGCGGGTGGGCATCCCGTTGTCCGAGGTCGCCGAGGTGCTCGCGTTGTTGCCGGAGGGACGGACACCGAACCGGGAGGACTGGCAGCGGATCTCCGAGCGGTGGCACCACGAGCTCAGTGAGCGCATCCGGTACCTGGAGCAGTTGCGGGACGACTTCACCGACTGCGTCGGCTGCGGGTGCCTGTCGCTGGACCGGTGCGCCCTGGCCAATCCGAGGGATGTGTGCGGGCAGGAAGGCAGTGGTCCCCAGCGGCTGCGGGGGTGTTCGGTGTTCCCGGCGGGGTTGCGGGGACCGTCCGAGTGCTGAACGGCCGGGGCGGGGAGAGCGTGGAGTGGACCGCGCCCGGGAAGGGAACGGGGCCCGGTCGCCGGGGGCGGGGTCCGACGGGGCGCGGGGTGGCCGGGTGGGCGGGCCCCGGGGCGGCGCGCCCTGGTCCACGCCGTCCCCGGTGGCGCAGCGTCGGCGTTGACGGGCTCGGCCACCACCTGCCCGTGCCGGGCGGCGGACCGGAGGAGGTCACGGTCCCGCGCGGCGGGATCGCCGGGGCGGCGGGGCTCAGCGGGCGGGGGCGGAGCCGAGGACGACGGTGGCCGTCGCGTCCGGGGAGCGGGCGGCGGTGGCGTCGAGCCCGTCCGCCCGCAGGATGGCGACCGCGGGCCCGGCCTGCCGGTCGCTGGTCTCGACGAGCAGGTGACCGCCGGGGGACAACCACTCCTCGGCCCGCGCGCTGACCCGGCGCAGCAGGTCGAGGCCGTCGCCGCCGCCGTCGAGCGCGGCCCGGGCCTCGTGCAACCTGGCCTCCGGTGGGAGCAGGGCGATCTCCCGGGTCGGGACGTAGGGGACGTTGGCCAGCAGGACGTCCACGCGGCCGCGCAACCCGGCGGGCAGCGGGGCGTAGAGGTCCCCCAGGAACACCTGGCCGTCGAGGTCGGCGAGGTTGTCCCGGGCGCAGGACACGGCGGCGGGATCGATGTCGCTGGCGTGGACGCGGATCCCGGGACGCCGCGTGGCCAGGGCCAGTCCCAGCGCGCCCGACCCGCAGCACAGGTCCACCACGACGCTGCCGGGACCGGTCACCTCGGCGGCGCGGTCGACGAGGAACTCGGTGCGGCGTCGGGGGACGAACACGCCGGGGGCCACCCGCACGCGGCATCCGGCGAACTCGGCCCAGCCGAGCAGGTGTTCGAGGGGCAGGCCGGCGACCCGGCGGCGGAGGAGGGCGTCCAGGTGCGCCGGGGTGCGGGCGGCGTCTCGCAGCAGGCGGGCCTCGTCCTCGGCGAACACGCAGCCGGCCTCCCGCAGCGCGTCGACGACGGGATCGGAGGGGGGTGGGGTCGGCGTGTTCGGCACAGGGCGCCTCCGGTCTGCCGAGCGGGTGGGCCTCACCCCGCCGGACGCCGGCCCGGTCGGGCCACCGGCACTCGTCGAGTTGATCTTCGTGCGGGGGCAACTCTACTCCGGGGGTGGCCTCGGGCGGGCGCGTGTGGCGGGATGCCGACGCCGCCACCCCCGTGTCCTGGTGGGACGCGCGGGGCGGGGCCGTCGCCCCGGCGGGGCTGGCGGTCTCCCCGGCCCCGTCGAGGTCGGGGCGCCACTGGTCCTGCCCGGTGGCGGCCAGGGCGGGAGGCCGCCACCGCCACCTGGGCGGACCACCGCCGCCGGGACCACCGCCGCCGGGACCGCCGCCGGGCGGGCCCGGGGCCGGGACGCGGCCGCCCTCGGGTGTCAGCTGCGCTCGCGGTCCGCCCAGTGCGAGGGCCGTCGCAGACCGGCGGGGAGCCGGGTGGCCGCGTCGCCCCGGGCCGCGTCGAGCTGGGCCTGGATGAGGAACACGCCGTGCCGCAGGTCGGCGCCGGAGAGGTCCGCGTCCCGCAGGTCGGCGCCGAGCAGGTCCGCCCACCGCAGATCCGCGCCGCGCAGGTCCGCGGCGATCAGGTAGGCCCCCCGCAGGGTGGCGCCCCGCAGGTCCGCCCGCCGCAGCCGCGCCCCCATCAGGTCAGCGCCCCGGTGGTCGCGGCCGGCCACGGGTGCCTCGGCGCGGGCCAGGTCGCCGGCCCGCCCCAGCAGGGCACCGACCTCGGCTCGCAGCGCGGGCAGGTCCAGCCCCAGCAGGACCTCGGCGTCGGCGTCGGCCAGTGCGGTGGCCCGAGTGAGCACCGCGTCGAGGTCGGCGTGCACCGGGCGGGCGGCGGGCAGGGCCAGTGCGGCGGTGAGATACCAGCGCAGTTCGTTGAGCTGCCGCATCACCGGGAACACCGCGAACATGGGTCCGGCGACACCGGGGTCGCCCCGCCAGTCCCGCCCTCCGAAGGTGACCTGGGTGACCTGTTGGCCGGCTCCGAAGCAGTCGAAGACGGTGCACCCGGCGAACCCCCGGGGGCGGAGCTGGTCGTGGATGCCGCAGGCGTGGTCCTCCCGCAGGTGGGAGCACGGTTGGCCGGCGTCCTTGCTCACCGCGAAGTCCTGGGAGGCGGTGAAGGGGAGCGCGACGCAGCACAACCCGACGCACCGTTGGCAGTCCGCGCGCAGGGTCGTCTCGGCGGCGGGTCCAGGCGTTGGTGGCTCTGCCACGGATGTTCCCCTCTCCCCGGCCGGGTTCGGGAGGCCGGCGTGGTGTCGCGGGGGAGTCTGGCAGTCGCCGGGTGTCCGGTCGGGGGCGGGGCGTCCTCGGTGGCCTGCCCCCGACCGGCGCGGTGCCTCAGCTCAGGTGCGCGTCCAGGACGGGGATCAGGGTTTCCTCCTCGTAGTCCAGGTGGCCGAGCACCTCCCCGGTCAGCTGGTCCACCCGCTCCACCAGTTCGTCCCGGTCGAGGTCGGTGCGGTCCAGGACCGCCCGCAGTTCGGTGAGCGCGGCGGCGATCCGCTCGTGTTCCTCGTCCAACCGGTCCAGGACCGCACCCAACTCGGGGTGGCGGGCGCGCAGCGCCGGGAACAGGTGCTCGTCCTCCAACCGGTGGTGCGCGCCGAGCCCGGCGCACAGCGTCAGGCAGTTCATCCTCAGCTGGACCCCCAGGCCCGTGCCGGCCGAGGTGACCTCGGCGCGGACCAGGTCGAGTTCCCGGCGGAAGGCGTCGTGCACCATGCGCAGGCCCGCGCCGGGGGACGGCCAGGACGGCGGTCCGGGGAGTTCCCGCAGCGCCACCACGGGAATGGTGCGGGAGGTGTTCTCCTGGTACCGCGCCCATTCCGGGTCGGACTCGACGGCGCGGGCGAAGGCCGCGTCCCGTTCCGGGCCGCGCAGGACCTCGGCTTCCGCCTGGTAGGTGAACACCCCGTCCTCGACGGTCACCCGGGGGTGGGCGACGAGGTTGTGGAACCAGGCGGGGTGCCGGGGTGCTCCGCCGGCGGAGGCGATGACGAGGATGCGTTCTCCCCCGTCGGGCAGGTAGCCCAGGGGAACGGTGTGGGGGGCGCCGCTGCGCGCTCCGGTCGTGGTCAGCAGCAGGAGTCGGGTGCCGTCGACGGGGCCACCCACTCGGCCCTCGTTGGCGCGGAACTCCTCGATGATCGACGTCGTGACGTCAGGGGACGGGGACATGTGCGGTGTTCTCTCCCGGGGAGTCGAGGTGTGGCCGAGCGCCACACGGCAGGGGGCGGCCAGTGCGTGAACGCCCGACCCGGCGTGGCCTGGAGCGGCGGGGGGAGCCGGGTGGGGCGCGGGCGCGCGGTGTCGGTCCCGTGCGCGGGACGGGGGGAACGGCGCGCGGAGGGGTGGAGGATCGACGGCCACCGTGCGGGGACGACGGCGGGGGCCGGCGACGGAGAGGCGGGCGGAGCGCGCGCCCGCACCGTGCTCACGCCAGGGCCGGGAGCCCCACTCGTGATTGGCCCATGGCCGACCCGGCAGTCACGATCGTCACACTAGTAGATGATGGCGACCACTCAATCGGGTGGGCCGTTCCGGTGTGGGGTACTCGGAACGAGAAGGGATCGGGTGCTCCGGGGCGCCGTCCTGGGTCGGCTCGCGCGCCCAGCCCGAGCCGGCGTGGTGTCCGGGCGGGAGTGCTCACCACTCACCCCCCGGGCTGGCGGTCGCAGACGGCGCGGGGCGGAGGAGCTGGTCACGGGATATTCGGTGGTCGGGGTGGGCCGCCGGGTGGCACACTCCGCCGGTGCCGAGCCCGCGGGTCGACCTCCTCCTCCGTCAGCTGGACATCGCCTGGGCGTTGTTCTCCCACCACGTCCGCGATCTCGACGATGCCACCTGCCTGTGGGAACCCGATCCCCACTGCTGGACGGTGCGACCCGACGAGCGGGGCCGGTGGCTGCCCGACTGGCAGGTGCCCGAACCCGACCCCGTCCCGGCCCAGACCATCGGGTGGATCACCTGGCACCTCGGCTACTGGTGGACCACCACCCTGGAGCACTGCTTCGGCGCGGGTGCCCCGGAGCGCACCGACATCACCTGGCCGGGTGGCGCGGTGGAGACCGTCGCCTGGCTTGATGATCTCCACCAGCGGTGGCGGGCGGAACTGGGGCGGCTGACCGAGGAGGACCTGGAGGCGACCGACCGGGTCGAGGGCCTGCCCTGGGGCCGGGGGCTGCGCTTGGTCGACATCGCCGGCTGGGTCACGGTGGAGCTGACGAAGAACGTCGCCGAGGTGGGTGCGGTCCGGCATTTGTGCGCCCTGCGGTCGGCCCGGTCGACTTCCCCACCGGGGTGAGCCGCCTCCGGTGCCCTCCCGCCGCTCACCGGGTCAGACCGCGCCCGCCGGAGACCGAGACCACCTCCCCGTTGACGTGGCCGTTGGCGGCGGAGCCCAGGTAGACGACGGTGGCGGCGATGTCCTCCGGGTAGGAGAGCCGCCCGGTCGGGGTGCGCCCCGCCTCGGCGTCGATGACCGCCTGGCCGTGGTCGGGCAGGGAGCGGACCCGGTCGGTCAGGGTGAAGCCGGGGCGGACGACGTTGGTCAGGATCCCGTGTCGGGCCTCCCGGGCGGCCATCACCCGGGCCACGCCCTCCAGCGCCGCCTTGGCCGCGGGGTAGGCCACCGGCCCGGGCAGCGGTTGGTCGACCAGGTCGGTGGAGATCACCACGATGCGTCCCCATCCGGCGGCGCGCATGTCGGGGAGCGCCTCGTCGATTAGGGCGACGGTCCCGGTGGTGTTGGCGGCGAACGAGGCGGCGAGCGCGCCGGCGGTGTCGGCCTCGCGGGGCGGCCAGGACACGGCGTTGGCCACGAGGACCGTGACCGCTCCCAGGTCGCGGCGGATGCGCCGCGCCGCCCGCGTGATCGAGGCGGGGTCGGTGAGGTCGAGGTGGACGGCGAGGGCCGTTCCCCCCTCCTGCTCGATCGTCTCCACCAGGGCCCGCGCCTCGGTCTCCGCCTGGTACCAGGTGGCGGCGACCAGTGCTCCCTCGCGGGCGAGGGTCCTCGCGGTGGCGTGGCCGATGGCTCCGGAGGCTCCCGTGACGAGTGCGACGCGGCGGTCGAGTCCGAGGTCCATGCGCACCCCAATTAGTTAGTCGACTTATGGTTAGCCGACTATATACCGGTAGGATGCCGCGGTGGAACCGAGTGCGGCGATCCGGATCAACCGGACCCTGAACAAACTCAGCAAGCTCTACCGGGCCGCCAAGGCGCGGCGACTCGCCGAGCTCGGGCTGCATCCCGGCCAGGACGTGCTGCTGTGGATCCTCGCCAGGGAACGGCACGGCATGACCGTCTCGGAACTCGCCGCGCGCCTGGGCGTCGAACCGCCCACCGCCACCCGCAGCCTCGCCCGCCTGGAGGACGGCGGCTGGTTCCGCCGGGAACCGGTCGCCACCGACCGGCGGCAGGTCCGCATCGTGGTCACCGACGCCGGGCGAGCCCTCGTCCCCGAGATCGAACGGGCCTGGGCCGACCTCGCCGAGCACACCCTCGGTGACCTCGACCCGGCCGACCGGGAGACCGCCCTCACCGTCCTCGACCAGGCGACCAGCCGGCTGCGGAACCTCGTCGGGGATGCCGCGCTCACCGAGGACTGAACCCCGCGACACCCCGCGCCCCGCCGCCGTCCCGGAACCCCCAGCGGAACCCGGCGGGTCCGCGCGGCACCGCGAGGGCACGGCCGACACGGCGGAACACCACCAGAGGCCACCACGAACAGGACCGAACCTGACCTGATCCCCTCCTACCGTCCTCCCCATGACGACCACCACCCCCACCGAGGGCCTGCCCCGCTACGTCGCCGTGACCTTCGACTGCGCCGACCCGGCCGCCCTCGCCCGCTTCTACCACCAGGCACTGGGACTGCCGGTCATCCACTCCAGCGACCACTTCGTGCTCCTCGGTGTCCACGGTGGCCCGGACCTGGGCTTCACCCGCGTGGAGGACTACCAGCCGCCGACCTGGCCAGCACCCGCCCGGGGAAAGCAGGCCCACCTCGAGCTGGGCGTCGAGGACCTCGACGGCGCACGGGACCGGCTGGTCGCGCTGGGCGCGGTCGAGGCCGTGGACCAACCCGCGCCGGACCGGTGGCGCGTCCTGCTGGACCCCGCCGGCCACCCGTTCTGCCTGTCCACCCTCGTCTGAGCCCGGGCGGCCTTCTCCCCCCACACACCCGGAGAAGGCCGCCCACACACGCCCGACCCCGCGGACCACGCCCGAGGCGGACCAGTGGGAAGGGACACCCGCCCTGGCTGATCGTCGACGCCGTGCACCGCAACCACGGCGTCGACCCCGACCAGGGGACGGACGGGCGGGGTGGACGAACGCGGCCTGGCTCGCCGAGCGGCCCCTCATCCGGGTCGCCCCCCGGTCCGGCCTCCTCCGGGAGTCCCGGCTCACCGCCGTCCTCCCCGCCGAGGGCGGCGCCCCGGGGAGCGTGACGCCGGCACCCCGTTCGGCCACGAGCGGGTCCCCCCGGTGAACGCCCGGAGCAACCAGGAGGAGGCCCTGGCCCACCCGCACCGCCGACCAGCGGCCGCACCCGCGCCACCAGGTCGACTCGCACGCCCAGGCACTCCACCGGATCGACCCGGCGCCGGCCCGGCCCCCGCTCCCGCCCGCGTTCCCCGTCGACCCCCCGACTCGGCGGCGGTGGTGAGCGCCGGGTTCGACCGCCTGGCCGCCACCGGGCCGCTCACCCAGGACCAGGTCAGGGCACCGGAGGGCACGATGGACCGGTACCGGGCGGCCCTGCCGGCCGCTCTTCGCTGCTCGACCAGGGGGACCGGAGGCCGCGCGAGCCCCGTGGGGTCAGGGCGGCACGGTGTCCCCCTCGACGTCGAGTCCACGGTCCACGCTCCCGCGCGGGTCGCTCTTCGGGGTCGTCACGGTCGCCTTCTCCACCAGCACCCCGGGCGGGGGAGGCGGGAGGCCCGGCCCCGCGGGCGGCTACCGCGTTCACCCGCGAGATCCGCACCGTCCCGACGAGGTCGCCGTCCTGCTGGGAGACGCGGTCATACCCGAACCCGGTGTGGCCGAGCACGAACGCGCACCCGACACCGAGGGCACCCTCGCCCTGATGGAGCCCTGCCACCCGCTCACCGGGCTCGCCGCCGGGGACGGCCGCCTCGCCCCGCTCCCGGGGAACCCGGGATCACCCCTGGCGCGCCCGCGGATCGGGTGAGTGGGCGGGCGGCCCGGGGCGGTCGGGACGGGCGGTTCCGCCGCGCACCACCGGCACACACCGCCGACCGCCGCCCCGATCGGGTGAGGGAGGGTCGGTGCGGTCGGGGGAAGCACGGGAAACGGGGTGCCTCCCGGCGGCGGGTTTTGCCAGGGTGAGCGGATGAACCCCCAGCACGAACCGGTCCCGGCCGGGCACCACCACGCACCCGCGGCCCCCATCACCACACCGGTGACGGCGAGCCTGGTGCGCGGCGCCCTCGACCTGGAACACGGCCAGTACGGCCTGCTGCCCCACCGCCTCCCGGCCTGGGCCCGCGCCCAGATCCCCGACCAGCACCTGGGGCTGGCCGAGGCCAGGCCCGCCGGCGTCCGGCTGGCGTTCCGCACCCGCGCCACCACCCTGGAACTCGACGCGCACCGGACGACGACCCGCTACGCCGGGATGGCCGATCTCGCGCTCCCCGAGGGTGTTTACGACCTCGTCGTGGACGGCGGGCTGACCGCGCGGGGCGTCCTGTCCGGCGGTGACGTCCTGACCCTGGACCCCACCACCGGGGACACGAGCACCGTGCCCGGACCCGTGGGCACCGTCCGGTTCACCGACCTCCCCGACAGGGTCAAGGACGTCGAGATCTGGTTGCCGCACACCGAGATCACCCAACTCGTCGCGTTGCGCAGTGACGCGCCCCTCGACGCCAGCCCGGGACAGGGCCGCAGGGTGTGGCTGCACCACGGCAGCTCGATCAGCCACGGCTCCAACGCGGCCAGCCCCACCTCCACCTGGCCGGCCGTGGCCGCCTCCCTCGGCGGGGTGGACCTCGTCAACCTCGGATTCGGCGGTGGAGCGCTGCTGGACCCCTTCACCGCGCGCAGCATGCGGGACACCCCCGCCGACCTGATCAGCGTCAAGATCGGCATCAACCTCGTCAACGTCGACCTGATGCGACTGCGGGCCTTCACCCCGGCGGTGGACGGCTTCCTCGACACCCTGCGGGAGGGCCACCCGGGCATCCCCCTGCTGGTGATCTCCCCGCTGCTCTGCCCCCTGCACGAGGACACCCCCGGTCCCCTGGTGCCCGACTCGAGCTCGGGCACCCTGGCGTTCCGTGCCCTGGGTGACCCGGCCGAGCGGACCGCCGGCAAGCTCACGCTCACCGTGATCCGCGACGAACTCGCGCGCGTCGTCAGCCGCCGCGCGGCCCAGGACCCGCACCTGCACTACCTCGACGGGCTCGACCTCTACGGCAGGGGGGACGCCGAGGACCTCCCTCTGCCCGACGGTCTCCACCCGGACACCGCGACGCACCACCGGATCGGCGAGCGGTTCGCCGCCCGCGTCTTCGGAGCCCGCGGCCCCTTCGCCGCCGCCGGTTGACCCCGGCTATCCCGCCGGCGGCAGTGGTCGAGGGAGCCGAGGGGCGCGCGGGTGGTGGGCCGGCCGGGCCGGCCACGAGGCGACACCCCTCGACGACCCGACCGGTGGGGTCGCGCCCGCGTCACCGCGCCCCCGTGCCCACCGGCCGGTAGCGGGCCGAGCTGCTCAGCGCTCCTCGGGCAGCAGGGGGAGGAGCTGCACGAGGGCGGCCACCGGCACGCCCCCCGAGGGGCGGGAGGGGGAGGGACGGGCACGCTCCCGATACCTCGCCACGAGGCGGCGCATCGACGCGGCCAGCTCCGCCGCCTCCTCGGGACACAGGTGCAGGACGGCGGTGAACGACGCGGCGTCCGGTGTCGACGGCTCGGCCACCTCCCGGTGCCGCGACCCACCCGGGTCCTCCGCCGCCACCGCCACCCCGTCCTTCGACGGCAGGGTGGCGGT
Organism: Actinoalloteichus sp. AHMU CJ021; assembly: GCF_002895405.1. Lineage (NCBI taxonomy): Bacteria > Bacillati > Actinomycetota > Actinomycetes > Pseudonocardiales > Pseudonocardiaceae > Actinoalloteichus > Actinoalloteichus sp. AHMU CJ021. The sequence continues at coordinate 5,846,234 of NZ_CP025990.1, forward strand.
GCGCTTCGGGTGCGGGTCGGGATCCTCAGTCGGGCCCCAGCGCAACCGCCAGGGCCGGGCACGTCCGTCGTCGGAGGGCACCTCCTCGATGAGGCCGTGCCGGGCGAGCTGGCGGAGGTGGAAGGAGCAGACGCCGGAGCTGCGGCCCAGGCGGGCCCCGGCCTCGCTCGAGGTGAGACTGCCGTGCTCGGCGAGCAGGTCCAGCAGGGCGACCCGCACCGGGTGGTCGGGCAGGCTGCGCCGGGAGCGGCGCCTGCCCCCGCCTGGTGTGGAGGGAGACCTCGGATCAACGTCCATTTTGCAAAGTCTGCTACTTTGCAGAATGTTCGATCACGGCGGCCCCCCGCACGGTGGTGTCCCACGGGACGCGGAGGAGCCGCCCAGGGAGCAGGGAAGGCACCGGTGCACGATGGATGTCCAGGCAGGGGCGGCACGGGACCGACGAGTGCGACTGCGGGGAATCCCCGTGGACTCCTACCCCCGCGTTCCGCCCGAGGTCGAGCGGGGCGCGGTCCGTCGCATCACCGTGGTGGGTGAGGAGGTGCTGCGGCGCCCATGCCGTGAGGTCACCGAGTTCGGCACCGCCGCACTCGCCCAGCTGGTGGACGACATGTTCGCCACCAACCAGGCGGCCGAGGGCGCGGCCCTGGCCGCCAACCAGGTCGGCGTGGACCTGCGGGTGTTCGTGTGGGACATGACCGACGAGTGGGGGATCCGCCACGTCGGCCACATCCTCAACCCCGTCCTCGACGAGATCCCGGCCGACCAGCGGCGGCTGGTCGAGGAACCCGAGGGCTGCCTGTCGGTGCCCGGGCCCTACCGGGTGGTGGCCCGCCCCGACCGGGTGGTGGCCCGAGGCCAGGACCTGGACGGAAACCCCCTGGTCATCGAGGGCAGGGGCTACTTCGCCCGGTGTCTGCGCCACGAGACCGACCACCTCAACGGTCAGCTGTACCTGGACAGGCTGTCCGGGAGGGAACGGAAATCCGCTCTGCGGGAGATGGCCGCCTCCCAGGACCGGGTCTTCGCCCGACGGGCCGCCCTGGCCGCGGCGATGGGCAAATGAGGACAGCGCCGCCTCGCCCCCGGCCCGGCGCCCGCCGCGACCCGACCGGAACCCCCGGCGGAGAAGGGACACCGCCCCCGGTCGCTGGTCCTGGCACCCACCACCCAGCCCAGCGGGGTGGAGATGCGGCCCGTCGGGGAGAGCGGCCGACCACTCGTCCCGACGCGGACGGCGGCCGCGCCCCAACGGCCCGTCCCCGGTCCTACCGCGCGGAAGGTGCGGGCCGTGAACATCCGGGGCCACCTCCCGTGCGGCCGATCTCATCAGTAGGCCGCGGTGACCTGGCGATCCCCGCTGGGGTTCTCCAGTTCGTCCAGCACGGCCACCGCGAGGTCCTCCGCCGAGATCCGGGAAGTTCCATCGGCGGCCGTGACCAGTGTGGTGGTGCCACGCCGGTACTCACCGGTCCGACGGCCGGGTTCGAGCAACGCGGGCGGGCTCAGGTAGACCCAGTCGGCGGGGTGGACCCGGCAGGCGGCCAGCTGCGCGATGCTGGCGCCGGCGATGGCGCGCACGGCTGGCGGCACGTACCGCGCGTCGTCGAACACCAGGCCACCGGACGGCCCTCGCAGCGGAGCGGAACCGCCGATGACCAGGACACGGGCGCCGGTCGCCTCGGCGGCGTCCAGCAGCGCCGTGGTGGTCGCGGTGACGGTGTCCTCCGCACCCGGGGCGGGTCGGGTGGCGCCGACCACCGCGTCGGCACCCTCGAACACCCCGGTCATGCGGTCGACATCGGTCACATCGCCGTGCGTGATCTCCACCTGCGCGGGCAGGTGTTCGGGACGCGTCTCCCGGAACACGGCGGTGACGTGGTGGCCCCGCTCGACGGCTTCGGTCACGACACGGGAACCGGCCATCCCGGCGGCTCCGACCACGATGATCCTCATGAGGTGGTTTCCTTTCGCTTGACTGTCCGAACGAGGTTCGGGGTGGCCTGGCTCGCCACGATCGCGGCCAGGCAGAGCGCGAACCCGACCAGTTGGAGGGGGCCGAGGAGCTCACCGAGCAGGACCGCCCCCAGCAGGGCCGCCACCAGCGGCGAGAGCAGGGTGAGCACGGCGACCGAGGTCACCGGGAGTGCCGTGATGCCCCGGAACCACAGGATGTAGGCGAGGAGCCCGCCCGGCAGGCCCAGCCAGAGGTAGCCGAGCACGGCGGGGGTGTCGACCGGTGGCGGCGGGCCCTCGACCAGCAGCATGAGGGGTACCAGGAACAGACCACCGGCCGCGAGCTGCCAACCCGCGAACGCGGTCGCACCCACACCGGCCGGTCGTCCCCACCGTTTGGTCAACGTCACCCCGAACGCCATCGCCACCGCACCGCCCAGACCCGCGAGGAGCCCGACCGCGTCGAACACCGCGTCCGGACCGAGGACCACCAGGCCCACCCCCGCGACCCCCGCGACCCCCCACCCGATGCCCCGGACCGACGGGGCCTGCCGGAGCACCACCACCGCGAGGACCGCCACGACCAGCGGCTGGGCCGCGGCCAGGGTGGCGGCCACCCCGCCGGGAAGGCGCTCGGCGGCCACGAACAGCAGGGGGAGGAACACCCCGATGTTGAGCACCCCCAACACCGCCGCCCGCATCCACCACACCCCACGCGGCAGCGCGCGAGTGATCGCCAACGCGACCAGCCCAGCCGGCAGGGCGCGCACGACGCCCGCGAACAGCGGATGGCCCGGGGGCAGCAGTTCGGTGGTGACCACGTAGGTCGTCCCCCACACCGCGGGCGCGAACGCCGTCGTGACGACACCCGCGACACCGGCCGCCGCGGGCACCGTGATCAGGTTTCTCACGACGACCAGCATCACCGCCGACGATCAATGAGTCCAACACATGGTTGTCATGGCATTGATCGACGATCACGATGGATTTCGTGGAACTTCACCAACTGCGGTATGTGGTCGCCGTCGCCGAGACGAACAACTTCACTCGGGCCGCCGAGCGGTGCCTGGTCGTCCAGTCCGCGCTCAGCCACCAGATCGCCCGCCTCGAACGGGAACTCGGCGCCCGCCTCTTCGACCGCACCAGCCGACGCGTGCGCCTGACACCCGCCGGCGCGGCGTTCCTCCCCCTGGCCCGCCAGTGCCTCGACGCCGCGGAACGGGCCGCCGCCGAGGTCGCCGCGGCGGTCGGCCAGGTGCGGGGGCGCCTCACCGTCGGGGTGATCCCCACCGTCGCCGCGGTCGACATCCCAGCCGCCCTGCGGGCCTTCCGCCAGCGGTACCCCCACGTGCGGGTCGCCCTGCGGGTCGGGCCCAGCGAACACCTCGTCGACCAGGTCAGGAACGGCGAGATCGAGATCGGGTTCCTCGGGCTGCCGGTGACGTCCCGACCAGAGGGCGTCAGGGCGCGGCGACTGGCCCAGGACCGGTTGGTGGCGGTGGTCGCGCCCACCCACCCCCTGGCCCACGAGGCCGAGGTGGACCTGGCCCGACTGGGCGCCGAACCGTTCGTGGACCTCCCCGGGGGGACGGCGGGACGAGCGCAGTCCGACCAGGCGTTCGCCGCCGCCGGTGTCCACCGCGAGGTCGCCTTCGAGGTGACCACGGTGGACGTCATGATGGTGCGCCTGGTCCGCCAGAACCTCTGCGTGGCGCTGCTGCCCGCCCGCTACGCCCCCCACCTGTCGGGGGTGGTCACGGTCCCGGTCCGGGACGCTCCCACTCGGGTGGAGCACCTCATCTGGAACCAGGGGACCCTGACGCCGGCGGCGACGGCGTTCCTCGCGGAACTCGACATCACCTTCGACGGCGGGCGCGACTAGGCGCGGGCGCGTGCGGTCCGGCGCCAGCCCACCGTGCGCCACTCCTCGTTGGTGAGCCCACGGTGGTTCAGCTGGTCGGGGGTCCCGGGAGCTCAAGGACACCACCCGCCCCGCTGCCGAACTCACCCGGTCGACGCGCTCGGGGCACACGTCCCCAACCACTGCTCGGCACCGTACTCCTCGTACCGCTCCACCTCGGTGAACCCCAGCCGCAGCGCCAAGCGCCTGGCGCGGTCGTTGGCGGTCCGGGTGCGCAGCACCACCTGCTCGCCGGGCAGCGCGGCGGCGAACCAGGCGAGGACCGCCGCGCACGCCTCGGTGGCGTAGCCCCGCCCCCACACCTCGGGGAGGAACAGGTAACCGAGTTCGACCTTCCCGGTGATCGGGCGGACCTGGCCCCCGTGCTCGGCGTCGCGCCGGTCGAGCGTGACGACACCGATCATCGTCCCGCCCAGTTCGACCACGAAGGAACCGGGTCGCCGCCCGGGCACCTCGGGCACCGCGCGTTCGAGTTCGGCGTGCGGGCGGGACCCGCCGATGTGCGTACCCACCTCGGGCGAGGCGAAGAGCTCGACGAACCTCGCGCGGTCCCGGGCCTCGGACTCGCGGAGCACGAGCCGATCGGTCCTGATCGGGGCGGGCGGCCAGGTGACGGGTCCGAGCTCAGTCATCAGGTCACCCCAGAGACCGGGGCCCGCCAGGATCCCGGCGGCTGACGCGTCGCCCGACCGGCCCTGGCCGCTCCGGGTGAGACCGGAACCACCCGCGACGGGCACGGGTGCCAGGGCCACCCGGGACCTCTGGCTCCACGTGACGGCAGCACCTGCTGGGGGGTGGCCGGTCACTCCGTGACCAGCAGGCAGGCGTAGCCGAAGGTGTCCAGATCGTCGGCGTGCACGCCGCGCAGCCAGCAGTTGACTCGTTGCCCGGTACCCACCAGCGCGGGCTCGAACACGTTGTCGTCGCTGCCCGGCGGTCCCCAGTGGTCCCCGCCGGTCACCCGCGAGGTCGTGCGCGTCTCGTCCACGGTGAAGATGTCGGTGGCGTAGGCGTTGTCCCGGTCGAAGTCCACCAGGGAATCCACCATGCTCACCGAACACCACGCCAGGAACGGGCTGATGAACCCGATGTCGAGGGTCACGCTGGCCGAGCCACCGAGGCCCGGGGAGGGAGGGAGATCGGCAGCATCCCGTCCCAGGCGCCCACCGCGGCCTTCCCCCGGAACTCCTCGTCGGTCATGTCGGCTGGTGCCGTTGAACGCTGCCCAGCGGACCCGGTGCGTGTTCCGGGGAGTACCGAGAAGGTGAAGGGGTCGTGTCCTCGTCGGCCGCGACCGCGCCGGTCTGGATCGGGTCGACGTCGGAGGCACCGCAGCGGGGGCGGTCCATGAGCTTCACCGTCGCCGCGTGCCGGTGATGGGGGGTGAGCCCGGAGAACCGTTGGAAGCACGGCAACGCGGCCGAGGTGTGCGGGCAGAGCAGCTCGTCGGCGCAGGGGTGGTCGGCGAGCTAGCCGGAGCGGCGCAGGGAACCCGTTGCCCGGGCGCCCGGGAGGGCGCGGTCACCCTTGCCGACGAGTGTCGCCTCCGTATCACTCCGCGGTGGTCGGGGGCTCGGTCAGGAAGGGGCGCACCTCCAACCACTCGTGGATCGGTTCGCCACCCGCCCCCGGAGCCGCCGACAGCTCGCCGGCCAGTTCCAGTGCCCGTTCGTAGGTGTCGACATCGATCACCATCCACCCGGCGATCACGTCCTTGGTCTCGGCGAACGGGCCGTGGGTGACTGGTGGGCGCCCCGGCCCGTCGTAGCGGACGAAGGTGCCCTCGGGGGAGAGCGCCTGGGCGTCGACGAACTCGCCAGTGCTCCTGAGCCGATCGGCGAAGTCGTTCATGTACTGGACGTGAGCCTCGACCTCCTCCGGCGCCCACTGGGCCATGGGCACGTCGTTGACCGAGGCCGGTGCCCCTCGGTAGTGCTTGAGCAGCAGGTACTTGGCCATCGGGGTCTCCTTGTCGTGTTCCTCGCGGGGGCACGGAGTGTGGGCGTGCTCTCGGCCTCCCTGTCTACACCGCCGCACCGACGCCCCCGGTCGTCGATGCTCGGTCGGCGACCGGGGGATCGCGTCCACCGGATCAGCACCCTGGCACCCGGCGTCCGGGTCTCGGAACCGCGAGCCACGGGATAGCCGCCCCTCGGCGCGCGAGGGCACCCCCACAACCCGCTTACCGCACATAAGCGCGATTATGCGCGGTAATCGTCACGCGCTGACCTGCACACGGTATTTCGTATCGTTTGGTTGGTGACTACGAAACGAAACCAACGGAAAGGCGGGGGAAGAGTAGGGGCTCAGCGAAGGGGGCGGGGCGGTCGTCCCCGCGCGAGGACAACCCCCAAGTCCGCGCCGCCGGGTTCAGGGGCGCGGGTGCCTCGACGGTGACGTCGTGAACCCCGCGCCCCTGGGTCGAGGGGCGCCTGGGCGGGGTGGAGCAGGGATCTTCGCCGGCGTAGCCACACCGGGCTGTTCCGTCACGGTGACGTAAGAACGGCCGGCGGGTTCCCCCGCCCTGACCACGGATTCGCCCCGAGCGGTGGGGCAGCGGTAACGGTGCCCGTGGCGCCGCACACCGAGCGGGCCTGTCCCCTGCCATCCCGCCGGCCCTGGCCCAGGCGGACCTGGGCAGAGGTGGACCACCACGGGGTATGCGGGACGTTCTCCCGAGGAACCCCGGGGCGCCGGTCCTGGGCGCGACGGCCGCGCGCCTCACCCGAACCGGCGAGGGGCGCACCGGGAGCCGGTGGGCAGCCGAACAGCGTCCAGATCCGGGAAGGCGCGGGACCGTCGGCCTCACGCGGACGGTCCTCGGTCGCGGCGGCGTCCCCGAAGGGACCACGGTGAGGACTGGGACTGGACGGCAGCGGATCGGCGGGGAACCGCGCTCACGGCATCGCGCACGCCCCATGCGGCCGACGGGTCAACCCCACCACGAGAGGACCGGCTCCTGGTCGCACCGCGTGGCTCAGGGGACCCGCGGGAAACGACCGGCGCCGGCCGCCGGTGACGTGCCGTCCCCTGGGACGGCCACGGTCGGGCACCGACGGCCGCCGCGCGCCGGTCCGGGAAGCGTGAGCAGTCGAGGTGGCCAGGCGGAGAGGCCGCTCCAAGCCTGGTCGAGGGCCCTCACGGCCGATGAGCCGAAACCGGCTGTGGGTGTGCCCATCCGGTGCCGCCCAGGGCGGAGGGCCACGGCCGTCGGGGACCCGGCTTCCCCGCGCGCCGGCGGCCGTTCGTCTGGCTTGCCCCGCGGGCCGGTGCACCCCGCCGCCCCGGCCCACGTCTCCCACGGTCCACGGCGACAGCGGGGCTCCCGACCGGGCGGGCGGAACGCTGAGCTACCGGTCCCGGGCGTGCCGCCCCGCGGCGTACCGCGTGGGCGGTCAGCGGCTGGTGTACCCGGCGTCGGCGTGGATCACCGACCCGGTGACGTAGGAGGAGAGGTCGGAGGCCAGCCAGAGACTGGCCTGCGCCACCTCACGAGGTTGGCCGAAACGGCCCAGCAGGCTCAGCTGGGGTGCGTACTGCTCCTCGGTGAGGCCGAGCTGTTCCAGCGCGCCCCGCAGCATCGGGGTGTCGATCGCTCCCGGGGCGACCGCGTTCACCCGGATTCCGTGTGCGCCGTTCTCCAGGGCCGCCGTCTTGGTGAGGCCGTTGACGCCGTGCTTCGCGGCCACGTAGGCGGGGTTGTGGGGTTGGGGGCGGAAGCCGCTGACCGAGGAGATGTTGACGATGGAACCGCCCTCGCCCTGGCGGAGGAGCTGGCGGAGCTCCCACTTCATCGACAACGCGGTGCCCTTGAGGTCGACCGCCAGCACCCGGTCCCAGTACTGCTCGTCGAAGTCGGAGACAGGCTGGTCGTCGGGGGCCACGGCGGCGTTGTTCACGGCGACGTCCAGCCTCCCGTACCGCTCGACGGTCGCGGCGACCAGCGCCTGGACCTGGTCGCTGACGGCGACGTTGACCTGGTGGAACAGGGCACTGCCGCCCTCGGACTCGATGTCGGCGGCGACGGCCCTGCCCCGTTCCTCGTTCAGGTCGGCGACCACCACCCGGGCCCCGGCCTCGGCGAACAGCTTGGCGGTGGCCTCGCCCATGCCCATGGCCGCGCCGGTCACGATCGCGACCTTGCCTTCGAGAATGGGGAACGTCATCGGTGGTGTTCCTTCCGTCGTGGGTGCGTCCCGCACGCCGTCAACCCGGCTGACGGGTCGGTGTCGTCCGGTCGCAGCCAGTATCGGCACCGCACCGGGTTCCGCGCTGGACGGCGCGCGGGGTCGTTCTCCCTCAATCCGAGGTGGAGGCGATCCGCACGTCCTGGGTGTCGTGGTCGGAGAGGAACGACGCCAGCGCGCGGCCTTCCTCGACCACCGCGTCGCGGTCGACCGTGGACAGGGGCGACAACGGCGTGACGACCACGGTCGCGGAGTCGACGGTCCACGTCGCGCGGACGCGCCCGTCGACCAGGACGACGCGGGCTCCCTCGACGGACAGGCGGCGGTGGGCGGTGTCGATGATCCGGGTCCGGTCGTGGTAGCCCAGGATCGCGTTGTCGAAGGCGGGGAGGAACCGGACCGGGGCGGGCGTGTCGGGGTCCGGGCGGGGCGCGTCGGGCAGGTCGAGCAGTTCGCGGCCCCGTGCGTCCCGGAAGGAGACCAGTTCCTCGCGGATCGAGGCGACCGCCGCGGGCAGACCGGTCAGGCCGCACCAGGCCCGCAGGTCGGCCGAGGCCGCCGGCCCGAACGCGGCGAGGTACCGGCGGAGCAGCGCCGCGCCGACCGTGTCGGGCTCCCCCTCGGCGGGTGACTCGGCGGGCTCCCGGCCCAACCAGGAGGCGAGCGGGCGGTACCGTGCTCCGGCCCTCGTTCGCCACAGCCCGCGGGGCGGTATCTGCACCGTGGGGATGAGGGCGGCGACCAGCATCTCCCCCAGTGGTCGTGGGCCGACCCCGGGCCAGTCGTCGGCCACCGCGCGCGCCAGCTCCGACATCGACCGGGGCTCGCCGTCCGCCAGCACCGCGCGACCCGCCGCGGCGAGCGCGTCGAGGTCCACCCCGGTCAGCGCGTCGCGGTAGACACCCAGCACTCGTTGGCGCAGCATCCCGTCGTGGCGGCTGCGCCAGGCCAGCGCGTCCTCGGCGGTGAGGAGGTGGACGGTCCGGCGCATCAGGTGCGCCCGCACCACCCGGCGGCCGGTCAACGGCTCCGAGAGCGCGTCCGGGCGGAAGGCGCGGAGCCGCGACCAGAGCCCGACGAACGGTTCCTGCGGTTCCTGTGCCTGGAGCCCGCCCAGGTGGGCGACGGTGTCGAGGACCGGGAGGTGCGCGCGGTCGAGCAGGAGTTGCCTGGCCAGCGTCGCGCGGTTGAGCGCCCGGGTGTCGAGGACGGTCGTCGGGCTCATGGGGCGGCGTTCTCCTCGAGGTGCGGTGGGTGCGGTGGGTGCGCGGGGGAGGTGGCGGTGTCGTGCGCGACCGGGGCGGGGCGTGGAAAGGGGGTGGGAGCGGGCCCGGCCGCGACCGGGGTCGTCGTGCTGGGGAGCGGACCGACGCGGGCTGGGGCAGGGCCCGGAAGGGGACCGGGCACCGCCCCCGTCCGGTCAGCTCGAGGTCTGCCCGTCCAGCGTCTCCCGCAGGATGTCGGCGTGTCCGGCGTGCTGGGCGGTCTCGATGATCACGTGCGCCACCACCCGTCGGATGCTGTGCACCGTGCCGGGCTGGTGCCAGGGTGCCTCGGGCAGGGGGTGGGCGGTCGAGAGGTCGGGCACGCCGTTGATGATCTCCTCCGTGCGGGCGGCGACCTGCTCGTAGCGGGTGAGGATGCCGGCGAGGGTGTCCTGCGGCGACCACTGGAAGTCGTTCTGGTGGTCGATCATCCACTGGGGGAACTCACGTGCGGTGCCGGCGGCCACGTCGTCCCAGGTGACGCCCTCGGGCAGCTCGTAGCGCAGGGCCGACGGGCCGTGGAGCACGAAGTTCATCCACTCCTCCTCCGCGCTGGTCACGTGCTTGACGATTCCGCCCAGGCACAGCGCGCTGGCGGTGGGCCGTTCGGCGAGCTGCTGGTCGCTGAGCCCCTGGACGGTCGTGATCAGGGCGGCGCGGGCGGCGGCGAGCGCGTCGAGCAGGTCGGCCCGCTCGGTGTCGAGAGCGGCGGCGGGGGTGGTGGACACGGGGTCTCCGTCCTCGTGGTGGGTGTCGTTGACTGGCACGTCGCCCACGATGGCACCGGAAGAGGACAGGGTGTGTCCGCTTCTTCGGGCATGCTGGAAACCATGCCGACAACCTCGGCGAGGCTGCTGTCGTTGCTCTCGCTGCTCCAGACGCGTCGGGACTGGCCGGGTCCGGCGTTGGCCGAACGGCTGGGTGTCAGCCCGCGCACCGTGCGCCGGGACGTCGACCGCCTCCGGGAACTCGGCTATCCCATCGGCGCCGTGAAGGGGCCCGACGGGGGCTACCGGCTCGGGGCGGGCAGTGAGCTGCCGCCGTTGCTGTTCGACGACGAGCAGGCGGTCGCGTTGGCCATCGCGCTCCAGATCGCCACCGTGACGGGGGCGGGTATCGAGGAGGCCTCGGCGCGGGCGCTCACCACGGTGCGGCAGGTGCTGCCGGCCCGGTTGCGCCGTCGCATCGACACCTTCCCGTTCACCTCGGTGGAGCCACCGGCGCGGACGGGCGGCCGTGTCGCCAGCGCCGTGCTCGTGGCGCTCGGCGCCGCCGTCCACGCCAGGGAGGTGCTCCGGTTCGACTACGCCAGCCCGGTGGACCAGGGGGAGGGCGGCGTGGGCGGACCGCCTCGGCGGGTGGAGCCCCACCACCTGGTCGCCTGGGGTGGGCGCTGGTACCTGGTGGCCTGGGATCTGGATCGCGGGGACTGGCGGACCTTCCGCGCCGACCGGATCACCCCGCGCACCCCGACGGGGCCTCGATTCACCCCCAGGCCGTTACCGGGAGGTGGGGTGTCCGCCTTCGTGACCAGCCGGTTCCTCGGGGCGGGCGAGTCCGGTGACTGGCCCTGTCGTGGTGAGGTGATCCTCGATCTTCCCGCGTCGGCGGTGACCCGCCACTCGTGGGACGGGGTGGTGGAGGCCGTCGGCCCGGACCGCTGTCGCCTGGTCCTGGGTTCGTGGTCCTGGACGCGGCTGGCCGCCGAGATCGGTTCCTTCGACGTCGACCTGGAGATCGTCGGGCCGCGTGAGTTGCGGGAGGCTTTCGCGCGTCTGGCCCGCCGCTACTCGGCGGCGGTGTCGGCCTCCGGGGAGTGATCCGAGGGCCGAGGGCCAGGGCTGTGGTCGGGTTCGTCGCCCGGCGCCCCGGAAGGCCCGTGCCGGCATCCGACCTCGGTGTGGTCGTCGTGGTCCGGTGGGACGCCGTGTCCGTGGGGTGAGCGCGCCCGAGGTGGCTGTGGTGGCGTCACGGGTCCCCTCCGCGCACACCAATTTTTGCCATACCGGCAACAGGAGTTGGCGACATCGCGTCTCGGTCGGCACTCTCGTGTCGGAGAGGAGGTCCTGAGATGACCGAGAGGGAGAACGGCGCCCCGCAGGAGGGCCGGCGCGCGGGGCCCCGGTGGGACGTCGTCGTCATCGGCGGCGGGCCGGCGGGGCTGAGCGGCGCGCTGACCCTGGCCAGGGCGCGGCGTTCGGTGCTGGTGATCGACGACGGTCGGCCGCGCAACGCGCCGGCGGCCCACGCCCACAACTACCTGACCCGCGACGGCGCGGCACCGACTGAACTGCTGGACAGCGGTCGCGCCGAGGTCGCCTCCTACGGCGGGGAGTTCCTGACCGGGACCGTCGTGTCCGTCACCCGGGGCGGCGGCGGGGAGTTCCAGCTCACGACGGCGGACGGGACGGTGGTGGACAGCCGGCGGTTGCTGGTGGCCACCGGCCTGGTCGACGAACTGCCCCCGGTGCCCGGTCTTCGGGAGCGGTGGGGCCGGGAGGTGCTGCACTGCCCGTACTGCCACGGCTGGGAGGTGCGGGACCAGCGCATCGGGGTGCTGGCCACCGGGCCGATGGCGGTGCACGCGGCGCTGCTCTGGCGGCAGTGGAGCACCGACGTCACGCTGTTCGAGCACACCTGGGCCGGACCGACCCCCGAGGAGGCCGAGCAGCTCGCCGCACGTGGTGTCACCCGGGTGCGGGGAGAGGTCACCGGGGTGCGGCTGGAGGAGGACCGACTGGCCGGGGTCACCCTGGGTGGCGGCCGCCAGGTGGACTGCCAGGCGCTGGTGGTGTCGCCGCGTTTCGCGGCCCGTGCCGAGGTGCTCAGCGCTCTCGGACTGACCGCCGCCGACCAGGAGATGCGGGGCCACTCCATCGGAGCGCACGTACCGGCGGACCCCACGGGCGCCACCACCGTGCCGGGGGTGTGGGTGGCCGGCAACGTGACGAGCCTGGCCGACCAGATCGTCGGAGCCGCCGCCTCGGGCGTCCGCGCGGGGGCCCTGATCAACACCGACCTGGTCACCGAGGACACCGCCGAGGCCGTGCGGGCCTACGGCGGGTTCACCCCCCGCCGGGAACAGGAGGTCACCGACCGGGTCGTGGGTGGCGCGCGGCACGGCCTGTGACCCGGTGCCCGCGTCCCCGTTCCTGGGCCGCGCCCCGGCGCCGGCGTCCCGAGACCAGCCCGCCCGCCCCAGCCCACCGACGGGCTCCCCGGACGGAGCCGACGGCGGGAGACACGACGTCACCACCACCGCGACGAGGAGTCGACCATGTCCACTGCCGCCAGCCAGGACGAACAGTTCTGGAACGACCTCTACGACCGCTCGGACCGGATCTGGAGCGGCAGACCCAACGCCGCACTCGTGCGGGAGACCACTGACCTGAGCCCCGGCCACGCCCTGGACCTGGGGTGCGGTGAGGGAGGGGACGCCGTCTGGCTGGCCAGCCGGGGTTGGCGGGTCACCGCCACCGACATCTCCCGGGTGGCATTGGCCCGAACCCGGCGACACGCCGACGAGGCCGGCGTCGGCCACCTCGTCGACGACGAACACCACGACCTCGCGGTGTCCTTCCCCGCCGGGGAGTTCGACCTCGTCTCCGCGCAGTTCCTCCAGTCACCGAGGGAACTGCCCCGGGAACGGGTCCTGCGCAGGGCGGCGGCCGCGGTGCGACCGGGCGGGACGCTGCTGGTCGTCGGGCACGCCGCCGGCCCGTCCTGGGCCACGGGCGAGCACCAGGAGGTGAGGTTCCCGAGCGCGCGGGAGGTCCTGGACAGCCTGGCGCTGGCGGATCAGGAGTGGGAGGAGCTGCGCTGCGAGGAGTGGACCCGCGCCCAGGACGGCCCGGACGGCCAGCCCGGTGCCATGACCGACAGCATCGTCCGGGTCCGGCGGCGCCAGCGGTGACCAGGAGGTGGACAGCGTCGTCCGCCTCCCGCCGGTTTCCCCGCCGCCCTCGGTGCGCCTGGCCCCCGGAACTGGGTGGACACTGCTGCTACCGTGGCCGGGAGCAGTGTTCCCAGCAGGGGGAGACCGAACGTGGTGAGTGACGACGACATCTCCGGGTGAGCCCGGATGTGCCCTGGCCGCCGGCATCAGCGTGTGACGCCGCCGGGGCCGCCGTCGTCCCTTCCTCCTCCCGTTCCCGTCCCGCGCGTGCGGGGCCGGACGGTCCGAGCACCGCGAGGTATCCCATGTCCGATGCCGCCATCACCTGTTCCGACCTGTCCTTCGCCTGGCCCGACGGCACCACGGTCCTCCAGGGCCTGTCCTGCGCCCTCGGGGCCGGCCGCACCGGCCTGGTCGCACCCAACGGCGCCGGCAAGAGCACCCTCCTCCGCCTGATCGCCGGCGAGCAGCAGCCCACCGGGGGAAGCGTCACCACACGCGGCGTCGTCGGGTACCTCCCGCAGACGCTCCCGCTGTCCAGCGACCTGAGCGTCGCCGAGGTGCTGGGAGTGGCGCCACGGCTGGCCGCGCTCGCCGCGATCGAGGCCGGCGACACCCGCGAGGAGCTGTTCGACACCATCGGCGACGACTGGGACGTCCAGGACCGCACCCGCACCGAGCTGGACCGGCTCGGACTCCACGACGTCCGTCCCGAACACCGGCTGGGCACGCTCAGCGGGGGGCAGATCGTCTCCCTCGGCCTGGCGGCCCGGCTGCTGGCCCGCCCCGACGTCCTGCTGCTCGACGAACCCACCAACAACCTCGACCTGGCCGCCCGCCGCCGGCTGTCCGAGGTGCTCGCATCCTGGCAGGGATGCCTGGTCGTCGTCAGCCACGACCGGACGCTGCTGGACCAGATGGACCGCATCGCCGAACTGGACCGGGGTCGGCTCCGCTTCCACGGAGGGAACTTCACCTCCTACGAACAGGCTGTCCGCGCCGAACGGGAGACCGCCGAACGCGCCGTCCGCAGCGCCGAGCAGGAGGTCCGCCGGGAGAAGCGGGAGATGCAACAGGCCAGGGAGCGGGCCGAGCGGCGGGCCAGTACCGCGGCACGCAACCTGGGCAACGCGGGCCTGCCGAGGATCGTCGCGGGCGGGTTGAAGCGCGGCGCGCAGGAGTCGGCGGGCCGTGCCAGGGAGACCCACGCCGCCAGGGTGGCCGAGGCGAGGACGCGGTTGGAGGAGGCTGAACGCGCCGTCCGGGACGACCAGCGGATCTCCCTCGACCTGCCCGCGACGCACCTGCCCGCCGGGCGGACGGTGTTCCTCGGGCAGGGGCTCCGGGTGCGGCGTGGTGACCGTGACCTCTTCGGTGGCGACGGGGTCGACCTGGCCATCCGAGGCCCCGAACGGATCGCGCTGACCGGTGCCAACGCCTCGGGGAAGTCCACCCTGCTCCGTCTCGTCTCCGGCGAGTGGCGGCCGGACGAGGGGACGACCCGTCGGGTGGAGGGGCGGATCGCCGCGCTGTCGCAACGACTGGACCTGCTCGATCCCGACCGGACGGTGGCGGAGAACCTCGCCGCCTTCGCACCCGAGCTGCCGCCGTCGCGGCGGATGCACCTGCTCGCCCGGTTCCTGTTCCGGGACGGACGCGCCCAGCTACCGGTGGGCGCGCTCTCCGGTGGGGAGCGGCTCCGCGCCACGTTGGCCTGCGTCCTGTTCGCCGAGCCCGCTCCCCAGTTGCTGCTGCTCGACGAACCCACCAACAACCTGGACCTGGTCAGCGTCGGCCAGTTGGAGAGCGCGCTGAACGCCTACCAGAATGCGTTCGTCGTGGTCAGCCACGACGAACGGTTCCTCTCGGCGATCGGGGTCCAGCGTTGGCTGCGGTTGTCCGAGGGACGGCTGGTGGATGGACCCGGGCCCGAGGCGGAGTGAGGACGGTCGGGTCGAACGACGCGGCGGACCAGGCCTGGTGCGCCCGTCGAGGCCGGGCGCGCTTCGGAACCAGTGGTGGTCAGCACATCGCGCAGGCGGGTTGAACCGGGGATGCGCGGTGTACCCACGGCCAGCGTGCCTGGTGCCCCACCTGGTCCGGGCCCCCGGTCGCGGGTCAAGAACGCCGGGCGCGGCGGAGACGGCGGTGGGGCCGCGATACCCGGGCGGCAGGGTGCCGAGTACCGGCCCCCTGCCGGCGAGGTGACCTCGGTGCGGCCGGGTGGGTGACGGCCCGGCGTTGGGCACGGGGTCTCGTGCGACCAGGGCGGGGTCCCGAGCACCGGTACGAGCTTTCCTCACGACCCTTCGACCCGGAGTGGGAGGGGGAGACCTAGGCTTCGTCCTCCTCGACGGTGACGTACCCGCCGCCGTCGACGCTGAGCTGCCGGTGCGCGCGATTGAGGGCGTCCTGCCTGCTCCCACCGACGCGAGCGGTCTGCTGTCCTTCGGCGTTGGTGATCTGCCAGCCGCTGACCAGGTCCGGGGCGATGTGGCGTGTGTGCACTGCGAAAGTCCTTCCGGCTCGTTCGTCATGCCGCCGCGTCGCCCCGGAGGGGCGCGCGGGGTGTTGTCTCCCCCAGGGCCCCGCGTCATCGGAGCGGTTCATCCGGGGTCGACCGAGGGATGGGATGGGTCGGGAGGTTGGCGTGTGACGCGGGCACGGCGACCTCCCGGGGTAGCGGCCCCGTTCCCCCGGGGCCGCGTTGTCGGCCGCGCTCAAGGCCTGCCACCCGGCCCGAAGTGGTGGGTGTGGCGTCAGGGCATGGCGCGGGCGGCCTCCACACTGCCGAAGCAGGGCACGGTGTGGTGCAGGCCGGCGGCCGTCAGTGCCCGGTTCACGGCAGGGGTGCCGTCGACCAGGCACAGCGTGGTGCCCCGGTGCGTGGCGTAGCGGTGCGCGCACACCAGCAGTCGCAGAGCGTCCACACCCAGGAAACTGACCTTCCTGAGGTCGACGACGAGCCGGCTCGGCGTGGCGAGCAACCGCTGCCACATCAGATCCGCCAATCGCGGAGTCACAGCCGAGTCGAGGTCGCCGGAGACGGTGAGTACCGCGACTGCCTGATCGGTCACGTCCAGATGCGGTCGCGGCGCGGCGGAGGTCGACCGCGGCCGGTCAGGGTTGCCGCCGGGCGAAGGGGGATGGACGTCGTCGCGCTGGTGCGGGCGTAGCGGCATCGTCGGTCTCCTGTTCAACGTGGAGGAGGAGCCGTCCACCGTGCTCACCTACGGGTGGGCGCGGTGGCCGAGGAGATACACCGTGACGGCATCACCGACGGGTTCGAAACGGCGGGAACATATGCAGTCGCGGGCCTCTCGGGCTCTGCCAGCTGCTGCTCAACCAGCCACCATTGACCGTACGGCACTCGCGGACCCATGTCGAGGATTCGACCGGGTCGATCGGGGCCACAGGTGCCGGCACCGTCCCGGAGGAAGGAGTGCGCGATGAGTACCGAGCGTGAGGAGGAGCTGGCGGTCGCGCTGGCGCACATGGCGCGGAGCCTGCTGGCGGAGAACACCGTGCAGGACACACTGAACCGCGTCGTCGAACACGCGGTGGACCTGGTGGACGGCTGCGAACACGCCGGGATCCTCACCCTGCGTGTGGGCCACGGCGAGGACCGGCCACGGCAGGTGCGGACGCTGGCCGCCACCGATGACCTGGTCCGGCGGTCCGACCGGATCCAGGCCGAGCTGGACGAAGGCCCCTGTCTGGACGCGGCGAAGCACCGCGAGCAGGTCTACCGCATCGCGGATATGACCAGTGAGCAGCAGCGGTGGCCGCGCTACGCCCCTTGGGCCCAGGAGCTGGGTGTGGGCAGCATGATGGGCTTCCTGCTGTACACCGACGACGACGAACTCGGCTCGCTGGACCTCTACTCCCCCCGGCCGAACATGTTCACCGAGCGCTCCGAGTTGGTGGGCTGGATTCTGGCCTCCCACGCTGCCGTCGCCTTCTCCTCCGCCCGGCTGGGGGCACAACTGCACTCGGCCATCGGTACCCGTCAGCACATCGGTGAAGCGCTCGGCATCGTCATGGAACGCTACAAGATGACCGAGGACCAGGCGTTCGCCTTGATCAGGACACAGTCCCAACATCGCAACGTCAAGATTCGCGACCTCGCCGAGCGGATCGCCGCGACCGGGGAGATTCCCGGGGCGACCGAGACCTCCCCCTCTCCCACCCCACCCAGGGCCCGGCGGACGCGCGCGGGTGATGAGACCGGATGACCGTGGGGGCGAGCCCGCCGCCCACGGCTCGGGGTGACCGCGCCACGCGGCCCCAGCGGCCGGCCAGGATCACGACGACCCGCTCGACCCCGCGCGCGACCTCGTGGCGTGCGCCCGCGGCGGCGCGTGCCGCCGGGTCAGGGCCACCCCCACCAGCACGACCACCATCCCGAGCACGACGCGGACGTCCACCACCTCGGAGAGCACCACCGCCCCCAGGGACACCGAGACCACCGGGAGGAGGTACCCGACACTGGCCGTGGTCGTGGCGCCGACGTCCCCGATGAGCCGGAAGTTCAGGTAGAAGGTGAGCCCCGTGCTCAGCACGCCCAGTGCCACCACCGCGGCCCAGCCCGTCGCGGTCACCGACGGCGGGGACGCGGGCAGGCCGTCCACCAGCAGCAGGGGGATGCTCAGCCCGGTGGCCGCGAGGAGCTGCGCCGCCGAGAGGGCCAGCGGGCCCGAGCCGGTGCCGGTGAGGTGGCGGGCCATGTAGGTGAAGGCGACCGCGTAGCTGATCGCCGCGCCGAGCAGGGCGATCGCGCCGAGGCCGATGTCCACCGGTTGCCGCCACGGGGCGAGCAGCACCACCGTTCCCGCGAAACCGACGAGCAGGCCCGTCAGCCGCAGGGGGTGGGGGCGGCGTTCCATCCCCAGGACCAGTCCGAGCAGCAGGGACCACAACGGGGTCGTGGCGTTCACCACCCCGGCCGTCCCCGAATCCACGGTCCGCTGGCCCACGGCGATCAGCAGGAAGGGCACCGCGTTGCACCACAACGCCGCGACCGTGACCCGACCCCAGGTGGCCAGGTCGCGGGGCAGCCGTTGCCGGGCCAGCCCGGCCAGGAGCAGGAGCACCACCGCGCCCAACGCGCTGCGCAGCGTGGCGATCAAGGGTGGGGTCATGCCGCCCGCCAACGCCAGGTCGACCCAGAGGAACGCGGAACCCCACAGCAGGGCGAGCACGACCATCCGCCCCGCCACGCCCCTGGTTTCGCCCAGCACCGCCGACCTCCTCGACTCGACCACGTCCTGTCCCGTTGAAGCCTGCCCCGCCACATACGTAAGGACAAGCGAAAGGTTCAACAGGAACGCGTAAGCTGAGCTACATGTTGGACGTTCGTCGCCTCCAGACGTTGCGTGCCGTGATCACCACCGGGTCGATCACCTCGGCCGCCACGAACCTGGGTTACACCCCCTCCGCCGTGAGCCAGCAGATCGGGACCCTGGAACGGGAAACGGGCTCCGCTCTGCTGGAACGCGTGGGCCGGGGAGTGCGCCCCACCGCCGCCGGCCGGCTCCTCGCCGAGCACGCGGCGACGATCGGGAAGGGGATCTCCGAAGCCGAGGCCGCGTTGGCCGACCTCCGCGCCGGCCGCACCGGCAGCCTGACGATCCCCTACGTCGCCACGGCCGGGGCGAACCTGGTGGCACCAGCACTGGCGCGACTGCGGTCCACCCACCCCGGGATCGGCGTCACGCTCCGGACCAGTGCGGACCCCGTGCCCGAAGTGCTGCGGGGCGAGGCCGACCTCGGGGTGGCCGTCCGGTCCGCCGGGTGGAGCGGCACCCCACCCCACCTGGTGCCGCTGGCCGACGACCCCTACCGGCTCGTGCTCCCACCCGGCCACCGACTGGCCACCCGGGACGCGGTGCCCCTCTCCGAACTCGCCCACGAACCCTGGGTGGGCGCCGAACCGCCCGGCCCGTGCCGGGACGTCGTGCTCACCGCCTGCGCCGCGGCCGGGTTCACGCCGTCCCCGGTGGTGGACGGTGTGGACTACGCCACCGCCCAGGGTTTCGTCGCCGCGGGGCTCGGCGTGGCGCTGGTACCCGCCCTCGCCCTGCACGGCCCCCACCCCGGCGTGGTCGTCCGCGCGGTGCGCCACCCCGAGCCCGTGCGTCCCATCATCGCGGTGACCCGGCACGCCTCCGGGGAGCAACCGGCGGTGGAGGCGGCGCTCGCCGCGTTCCACGCCGCCGCCCGGGCCAGCCAGGTCACCCCGGAGGCACGAGGCACGTGACCGGGGACCGACCACGGCGAGGAAACCCGACGGCGCGCCCCACCCCGGATCCCACCCCGGGGCCGGAGCGCCACCTCCGACCGGCGCCCGCGACGGCCAGGGCGGGACACGCGCGGTCAGGCCCGGCGCAGCCGCGCCAGGATGCCCTCGAGGTCACGGGTGAACATGTCATGGCGGAAGAAGTGCCCACCCGGCGCCTCATGCGCCTCGTGCGGGATACCAGCACCATCCAACACGGCGCGGAACTCCCGTTGCCCGGCGAGCACCTGACCCTCGTTGACGGTGTCGAACCAGTTCACCGGGTCAGGGCTGCTCCCCGCCACCAGGAAAACCCGCTTGCCCCGGTAGCTCTCCACGCGTTCGACCGGGTTGTCCGCGCTGACCCGTGCCTCGTCCCACGGCACGCCGTACACGGTCCCGCCGGCCAGGTCCAACGCACCCGAGGACAGGTTGGCCCAGTGCACCACCAGCCCGGCTATCCCGACGCAGGCTCGCCGGACCGGAGTGGGAGCTCACCGACGCGAAGTGCCCGAAGTACTTCGCCGCGTACTTCAGGGCCCCGAACCCGCCCATCGAGAACCCGGCGACCCCACGCCCGTCGTACTCGGCGTAGGTGCGGAAGTGCGCGTCGATCCAGGGGAGGAGCTGGTGGATGTGGAAGTCCTCCCAGTTCCGAGGACCGGTGAGCGAACTGACCGGATTGGAGTACCACCCGGCGTGCCCGCCGTCGGGCATCACGACGATGATCGGCTTGCCCCGGGTCAGCTCCCGGATCCCCTCCCGGTCGAAGCTGATGAAGTCCTGGTCCAGGCCGCCACCGTGCAGCAGGTAGAGCACGGGGTAGGTGCGACCGCTGGTGTGGTAGTCCTCGGGCAACAGGACGTTGACCGCCGGGTTCCACCCGATCGCGTCGGTGGCGAACCGGTAGTACCACATGCGGGGGTCGTCCTCGCCGCGTTCCACGACGGTCAGCCCGTGACGCGCCACGGGTGACGCGGCGGCCGAGGCCACCGTGCCCCCCGCGCCAAGGGCCACCGCCGCGGTGACACCACCCACGGCTTTGAACAGAGTCCTGCGAGTGGGGCGAAAATCGCGCACGTGACCTCCTCGTGGAGAAGTGACCGATCCTGCGCTGGTGACAGGAGCGATTCACAGCGTGTCATCCGCCCGGTGCGTCCCGAGGGGTTTCGGGGAAAACACCCTGTGCTCACCCGAGCACCGATCGCGACGACGCGCCCGATCACGTGGCCGTGGGAGGGGTGGGAACACGCGCTCGCCGTGCGAGACGAACTGTCGGCACCGGCCCTCACCCGCATGGAGCGGCAGGCACCGAACGCGCCCCGCCCGGGACCACACCCCCTCAACTCCCCCGGAAGGTGCGGCGGTAGGCGTCGGGCGAGACGCCCACCACCGCCCGCAGGTGGTGGCGCAGCGCCGGCGCCGTTCCCAGCCCCACCGCCCTGGCCACCGCCTCCACCGGAAGGTCGGTGCGTTCCAACAGTTCACGGGCGCGTTCGACGCGCTGCCGCGTCAGCCACCGCGACGGTGAGGTCCCCACCTCCAGTCGGAACCTGCGGGTGAACGTCCGCACACTCATCGACACCCGCGCCGCGAGATCGGACAGGGCCAGGGGATCAGCGAGGTGGTCCAGCGCCCACTCCCGCGCCGGCCCGGTCCCACCCGCCGCCGGCCGGGTGACGGGGTTGGGCACGAACTGCGCCTGGCCTCCTTCCCGGTGCGGCGGCACCACGGTGGCCCTGGCGACCTCGTTGGCGACCGACGCCCCGTGGTCGGAGCGGATCATGTGCAGGCACAGGTCGATGCCGGCGGCCTCGCCGGCGGCGGTCAGCACGTCGCCGTTGTCGGTGTAGAGCACGTTCTCGTCCACCCGCACCCCCGGGTACACGCGCCGCAGGTGCGCCGCCGACTTCCAGTGGGTGGTGGCGACCCTGCCCTCGAGCAGTCCGACGGCGGCGAGCAGGAACGCCCCGGTGCAGACCGAGGCGATGCGCGTCCCAGGACGGGCCCGCGACAGCACCGGACCGTAGGCCGCGGCCAGCGCGGCCGGCTCCAGCCGCTCATCCTCCTCGTGGGAGGCGGGAACGATCAGCGTGTCGCAACGGGCCACCGCCTCGGGGCCGTGCTCGACCCGCACCTCGAAATCCGCGTCGCTGCGCAGGAACCCCGGAACGGCCGCGCAGGTCACCACCTCGTACAACGGGTCTCCGGTGGGGGAGCGGGCCTGCCGGAACAGCTGGTGCACGGCACCCAACTCGAGGGGCATCACGCCGTGGCGGACGAACACCGCGACGCGGATCGGTTCCGACGCGGCGGCAGTGGTGACGATGGCCCGAATCCTTCCCACTCTGGCCGGTGGACCGCTTGTCCCACCCTCGGCCGCCGACCATTCTCGCTGGCGGATGGACGCACGTCGAGACAGGAGATGACCGATGAAGGTGTTGTGGGTCTTCGCTCACCCCGAACCCGCCTCGCTCAGCGCCGCCCTGCGGGACGAGGGCCTCGCGGCGCTCACCGAGGACGGGCACGACCACCGCGTGTCCGACCTCTACGCGATGGGGTGGAAGGCCGTGGTGGACCGGGAGGACTTCCCCGGGGAGGCCCCGACGGACCGGTTGGTGATCACCCAGGCCTCCCGGCGGGGCTACCAGGGCGGCACGTTGAGCGAGGACATCCTGGCGGAGCAGGAGAAACTCGACTGGGCGGACGCGGTCGTGTTCCAGTTCCCGCTCTGGTGGTACGGCATGCCCGCCATCCTCAAGGGCTGGTTCGACCGGGTGTTCGTCAAGGGCTACGCCTACGGCGTCCGGGAGAACGGTTCCTCGGGGCGCACCCTGCGCTACGGGCAGGGACGGTTGTCGGGCAAGCGGGCACTGACGGTGGTGACGGTCGGCGGACCGGAACCCACCTTCGGACCCCGGGGCATCAACGGTCAACTCGACCACGTGTTGTTCCCGCTGCTGCACGGAACCCTCTGGTACACGGGGATGTCGGCGCTGCCGCCGGTGGCGGTCCACGGCGCGGACCGCCTCTCCGAGGAGGACTACGGGGTGGCGGCGCGGCGGGTGCGGGCAGCGGTGTCGACCCTCGCCGACACCGACCCGATCGCCTACCGCACCCAGAACGGGGGCGACTACGACGACCGCCTGGTCCTGCGCCCCCACCTCGCGGCGGGCCGGTCGGGCCTGTCGGTGCACGTCGCGGACTGAGCGGGATGGACGCGCCGGCCGGGGGCCGCCCGACGGGTGCGGGCAGTCCGGAGGCCCGTGGTGCGCCGGAGCTCGGCCACGTCCGTGGACGGGCCCGACCCGATGGACCGCGCCACCCCGGATGCCGACCGCCATGGCCGTCCTCGACCAGTGGGCATGACTCCGGACCCGCCGGCCCTCCGTCCCCGCTGGCACGCTGCCGGCACACCGCCCACGATCGGCGGCGGCCCCGCCTGCCCGCGGCGGACCGGGCAGACATGTGCCGGGGGCCCCGACCCCGCCGGGGCGCGCCGAGGAACCCGACGACCCTGGCGGAGACCCGACCGGCGATCGACGATCAGCCCGACGGGGTCGCCCCGGGCTCCAGGGACCGGATCACCCGGGCGGGGTTGCCCACCGCCACCACGTTCGCCGGCAGATCCCTGGTCACCACCGCGCCCGCGCCGACCACCGTGTTCTCCCCGATCGTCACCCCCGGGCAGACGATCACCCCGCCCCCGAGCCACACGTTGTCCCCGATCGTGATCGGTTCCGCCGACTCCCACCGCGCGCGCCGCCGCACCGGGTCCAGCGGGTGCGTCGGGGTCAACAGCTGCACGTTGGGGCCGATCTGCGTGTCGGATCCGATCGAGATGCGCGCGACGTCGAGCAGGACGACACCGAAGTTGATGAAGGTCCCCGCGCCGATCGTCACCTGGTACCCGTAGTCCAGGCCCAACGGAGGTCGGATCTCCACCCCGTCCCCGACCGCGCCGAGCAGCTCCTCCAGGATCGTCCGGCGCAGGGCGTCCTCGCCGGGGTGCGCGGTGTTGTACCGGTGGGACAGGTTCGCGGCCCGGCGGCGGTCGGCGTCGAGCTCGACGTCGTCAGCGAGGTAGGGCTCCCCGGCGAGCATGCGTTCCTTCTGGCTCGGCAACGCGGTGGTCCTTCCTTCTCCCGTGGACCCGGGGGCCCCGGGCACGCCACCCGATGATCTCGCGGTCCTCGGCGGCTGTCGACGGTGTCATCCCGCTGCCGCCGCACGCCGGCGGGGGAGACGGCCGCTCGGGCGACCCGAACAGCATCCGCTCCACCGACTCCCGGTGGTCTCCGGCGGGAATCGCGCCTGAGTGAGAACGCCCGCCGACCCCCGTCATCGTGAACGCCTGCTGTCCCGGCTACTCGGGGACCGACTTCACCGGTGTCAACGCGCCCCGGACCCCCGAGCAGGGCGCCGCGATCCCTCTCCGGCTCGCCCCCCTCCCCGACGACGGACCCCGGGGTGGTGTCGTCGACGACGACGGCGTCCCCTGGTGATCCGGACGGCGGGGCCGGGACAGGCGACGGGGAGATACCCTCACCCGGCCCGGAGTCGAGGTGCCACCACGACAGGCCCCGCCGAATCCGCGCTCCTGACCCGAGCCGGCGCGGGCGCGCCCGGTCGGCGACGCGGGCAGCCCGCCCGTGCTGCCGATCGGCTCCCGTGGGACCGACGTCAGACCCCGCGCCGCCATCCCGGACACCCCTGTCCCGCCCCCGGACCCCGCCGCACCGTCCCCACCGCGCGGCTTCGTATCCGCAGCCGCGCCCAGCGATGGGGCCCGGCGGCGGGGGAGCTGCCTCGCCACCGCCCGAACACCGCCCGGCGACGGTCCGGAACGGGCCATCCGACACCCCGCCCCGGACCGGCACACGCGGCCCCCGCGCTCCGCCGAACTGCCAGAATGATCAGGGGAGAGGAAGGGACGGTCCCGGCATGCGACTGGCACACCACGAACCCGGCACCCCGAGGACGACCACGATCGCCGGCGGGACGGCGCAGGTCGTCACCAGCTCCGGGCTCGGCGGTGACTCGACGTTGATCCTCACCGCCACCGCGCGCACCGGGCACAGCGTCGCCGCGCTCGTCTCCGCCTGGCTCGGTTCCTTCACCGAATCCCACGACACCCGCGCCGCCTACGGCCGGGACCTGCGGGAGTACCTGTCCTGGTGCGCGGCCCGGAGCCTCGACCCCCTCACCACGCGCCTGCCCGAAGTGCAGATGTACGCCACCGAACTCGCCGCCGCGCTCAACCCCCGCACCGGCCGCCCCTTCGCCGCCTCCACCCGCGCCAGGAAACTGGCCGCGGTCTCCAGCTGGTACACCTTCCTCGTCCGCGCCGGGGCGATCGACGCCAACCCCGCCCGGGACGCCGCCCGCCCCCGGTACGACCGCCGCCACTCGCCGACCTCCACCGTCACCGAACGGCAGGCCGCCGAGATGATCAACGTCAGCCGCCGCCACACCCACCGCACCCTCGGCACCCAGGGCGCCGCACTGGCGATGGTGCTGCTCATCGACCTGGGCATCCGCGTGTCCGAACTGTGCAACGCCAACCTGGGGGACCTGGGGCACCGCGACGGGCTGCGCACCCTGAGCATCCGCATGAAGGGCGGCAAGATCCGCACCCGACCGATCCCCGCCCAGCTGACGCCCCTGCTCGACTCCTACCTGGCCACTCGCCGCACCGCCGGTGTCACCGCCCCGCTCCTGGCCACCGTCGAAGGCCAGCGCGTCAACCGCCACCAGATTTACCGGCTGGTGCAACGCCTGGCCGCCGAAGCAGGGGTCCCCATGCCCGACCGCATCACCCCGCACTCCATGCGCCACGCCTTCAACACCATCGCCCGGGAACGCGGAGCCGCCCTGGAGGACCGCCGTGACGCGCTCGGCCACTCCTCCGCCGCCGTGACCCAGCTCTACGACCACGTCGCCCTCTCGGTGACCCGCGACCCCGCTCACCTGGTCGCCGCCGCCACCGCCGCCCCCGAGCCCACACCGCCCACCCCCGGCTGATCCCCACCCCGCCCGTCGACGCCAGGCGCCTCGGCGCACCGGCCCCGGACGCACCGCTGCCGCCGGGCACCCGCGTCCCGGGCGGGCACCGCGACCGACCGGCGCACCTCCCGCCGCCCCCCAACCGGGAATGCCAAGATACTGCGGTGTCCGACGACGCCCCGCCTCCGCACTCCGACACCGCACCCGACGCGCCAGCCCCGGGGGAACACCAGCCACCCGAGCACCCCACGACGACCAGCAGCGCCCTGCCCCAGCCCACCGGCACCTGCAACTACCCCGACTGCGGACGTCCGGTGTTCCGGGCCCCCGGCCCCGGACGGCCCTCCGAGTACTGCGACCGCCCCGACCACACCCGGTGGCGGGCCTGGCGGGAACGGCAACGACGCCAGGAACCCACCCCCGCCAACGTCACCGTGACGAAACCCGCTGGACCGGTCACCGCCGCCACCGAGAGGGCAGCGGACCTGCTCGACGAGTTCCGCACCCTGTCCCACCAACTGTCCAAGGTCCTCGCCGGCGCCGTCAGCGAACTGTCCACCATCTCCGACCCCGCCGCCAGCCAGGAACAGATCCAGCAGATCCAGGCCGAAGGCGCCCGCCGGATCGCCGAGGCCGAGACGGCGCTCCTCGTCGCCCAACGACAGCGCCGCGACGCCGACGACGCCCGCCGCGCCGCCGAACAGGCCACCGAGGACGCCATCGCCGCCGCGGAAGCCGCCGAAACCGAACGCACCACCGCACTCGCCGAACGCGACACCGCGCTCCGCGCCGCCGAACGGGACACCCGCCTGGCCCAGGAACAGGCGGAAGTCGCCCGCACCGAAGCCGAGGTCGCGATCGCCGCCGCACGCCGCGAGGCCACCGACAGCATCGAACAAGCCCGCGACCAGGCCGTTCGCCTCACCGAGGCCGCCCGCCGGCAGGCGGCGCAGGACATCGACGCCATCCGCCGCGCCGCCGCCGAGGACATCAGCGCCGAACGGGAACTGCGGGAACAGGCCGCGGTCCGCGCCGAACGCGCCGACACCCTGACCCGACACGCCGAACGCCAGGTCGACGAACTGCGCGCCGAACTCTCCCGCGCCCGGGAGGAGACCACGCGGCTCCGCGAACACCACACCCAGGAGATCGACCAGCTCAACCAGCTCCTGGCCGAGCGGCAACGGGCCGCCACCGACGCCGCCAACCAGGCCCGTGACCTCGCCGCCGAACGCCTCGCCGCCCTCGAAGCGATCCGCGACCAGGCCCTCACCCGCGCCGAACGCGCCGAACGCCACCTCGACCGGCTCCTCGCCGAGCGGGAACCCACTCACCCACCGCGCGCGGACACCCCCGCCCACGACTGATCACACCCCACCCGAGCAGCCCCCACCGGCGGCCCGCGACAACCCCGACACCGGCCGCACCGGACACGACCGGGTTAGAGTCACCACCGCCCACCCGACACGACCACCCACCCCGGCACCCGGACCGCCCCAGCGGCCAGAGGGAGGAAACGGCACCGTGCCCAACCCCGACCCCCTGCTGACCGTGGCCCACCCCCACGTGCACGAACTCGAGATCCGCCGCTCCCGGTTCCGTTGCCTGGTCGCCGAGGCCACCGACGAAACCACCGCCCGCGGCCTGGTCACCGACCAGCGCACCGCCCACCCCAAGGCCAACCACCACTGCGTCGCCTACGTCCTCGGGTCACACCGGGAGATCCAACGCTCCAGCGACGACGGAGAACCCGGCGGAACCGCCGGCGTCCCCATGCTCGACGTACTCCTGCGACGCGGCATGACCAACACCGTCGCGGTGGTGACCCGCTACTTCGGCGGCATCCGCCTGGGCGCCGGCGGCCTGGTCCGCGCCTACGGACAGGCGGTGTCCCAGACCCTCGACCTCGCCGGGACCGCCGTACTCCGCCCCTACCTGCGATGCCAGCTGCGCGCCGACTACGCCGACGCCGGCCTGCTCGAACACGAGATCCGCCAGACCAGCGGGGATCTGCGCACCGTCACCTACCAGGACCACGCCGAGTTCGAGGTGGACGTCCCGGAGACCGACCTGGATTCCTTCCGGCACTGGGCCAGCAGAACCGCCGGCGGCCGGGTCCACCTGCTGATCGGGCACCGCCACCACCGGCGGTGACCCACCTCGCCGACCCCGCCGGCATGGGGGAGCGGGCCCCGGACGGCACGCCACCAGGGCTCGCGCTCACCCGTAGATGCCCTGCACCGCCCCCGAGGCGATCGCCGTCACCACCTTGAAGCACTTCATCGCCTCGGTCATCGACTCGGCGGTGAACCCCACCCGCCGCACCGACACCTGCTCCACCGTCGGCACCACCGCCGCGGCCGCGGCCAGGTGCGCCGCGTCGAACTCGACCTCGACGCGATGCGCGGCCGGCGCCGGCTCACCCCGCCCCGCCCGGCCCATCCCGGCCTCCGCCGCGGCCCGCACGACCTCCGCCGCCCGCGCCGGCGGCAGGCAGATCGCCGCATACCGGCTCACGCACTCCTTCACCACCGCCACCTCAGCACCCGGCGCGTACTCGGCGGCGTCCTGGCAGGTCAGGTCGTCCCCGGTGACCGCGAGCACCGGAACCCCGTGCTCGGCGGCCAGCGCCGCGTTCAACCGGCCCTCACTGGCGAGCACCCCGTCCAACCAGACCCCGGTGATCGAGTTCTCCAGATAGGTGTGCGCCAACACCCCATCCACCCCGGCGGCCGCGTGGTAGCCGAGGAACACCACCCCGTCCACCCCGGAGTCCACGCCCTGCATCATCGACAGCGGCTTGTGCCGCCCCGTCAGCAACCGGGCCCGCACGTCCAACGACTCCAACAGCAGGTTCCGCTGCGAGGAATGCGCCTCGTTGACCAGCACGTCAACGGCGCCACCGGCGAACAGGCCCTCCACGCAGGCGTTCACGTCCCCGGTGAACATCGCCCGGAACCGCTGCCACTGCTCAGTGCCCGGAACCACGTCATCGGTCCACGTGACGCCGGTGGCACCTTCCATGTCGGCCGAGATCAGGATGCGCACCCGGCCACCCTAGTGATCACCCCCGGGCACGGGAACGCGACACCCACCCCCACCGCACCGAATTCCACCGTTCGGCGTGCTCCCCGCCCCCCACCTGCGTACGACGACGGTCAACACCCCAGGAGGAACCGGTCCAGAACACGCACCCCGAACTCCAAGCCCGCCACCGGCACCCGTTCGTCCACCCCGTGCGCCATGGCCCGGTAGTCGTACCCGGCCTCGGGTACCCGCAGCGGCGAGAACCCGTACCCGTGAATCCCCAACCTCGCGAACGCCTTCGCGTCCGTACCCCCACCCAGGCAGTACGGAACCACCACCGCCTCCGGGTCCTCCGCCCGCAACGCCGCCGCCATCGACTCGAACCACGGGGAGTCCACCGGAGACTCCACCGCCGGGTTGTACACCAACTGCTCCCGGCTCACCCCCGGCCCCAACAAACGGTCGACCGTCGCCAACAGGTCATCCCCCGACCCCGGCAACGCCCGCGCGTCCAACTCGGCCACCGCCGTCGAGGGGATCACGTTCACCTTGTACCCCGCCGACAACACCGTCGGCGTCACGCTGTTGCGCACCGTCGAGGCCACCAACGCCCCCGCCGCCCCCAACCGCTCCACCGTGCCCGGCACATCCCCCAGATCGCACCGCACCCCCAACGCCGACGACGTGCGCACCAGGAACTCCCGCACCGTCGGCGTCAGCTGGACCGGCCACTCGTACTCCGCCACCCGGTGCACCGCCGCCACCAACCGGCGCACCGCGTTCTCCTCGTTGCGCCGCGACCCGTGCCCGGCCCGCCCACTCGCCGTCACCCGCATGTGCGCCGTACCCCGCTCGGCCGTCCCCACCGGGTACAACCGCACCCCCTCCACCTCATGGCTGACACCGCCGCTCTCACTGATCCCCGCCGCGCACCCCTCGAACAACTGGGCGTGGTTCTTCACCAACCAGCCCGCGCCGAACTCGCCGTTGTCCTCCTCATCGGCCACGAACGCCACCACCACGTCCCGCCGCGGCCGCCGACCCTCCCGCGCCCACCCCGCCAACACCGACACCACCATCGCGCACATGTCCTTCATGTCCACCGCGCCACGACCCCACACGAACCCATCCCGGATCTCCCCGGCGAAGGGGTCCACCGACCACAACACCGGATCAGCCGGCACCACGTCCAGATGCCCGTGCACCAACAACCCCGGCGCGTCCCGGTCCTCACCCGGCACCCGCACCACCACGTTGCTCCGCCGCGGCGCCGACTCCAACACCACCGGCGCGTACCCCACATCGGTCAGCAGCCCCGCGACGAACTCCGCCGCCTCCCGCTCACCCTCGGCGTCACCACCACCCCGGTTGCTCGTGTCGAACCGGATGAGTCGCGCGCACAGTTCCGCCGGATCCACTCGCCCGCCGCCTTCCTGCCGGTCGCCCTGCGCCCAGGCTGGGCCCCGACCGGGCGGCCCGCAGCCCACCACGGCGAAGTACAGACGATCAGGTTACGTCTGGCTACACCTGGGCGACAGTCGTTGACTTCCCACTGTCTCTAGTGGTTTCTTCTCTTCACTCAGCGGATAGGGGACGGTACGGCATGAGTATGAGAAAGTGGGCTGTCGGGGTCGCGGCGGGAATGCTGGCGGTGACCACCGCCCCGGCCGTCGCACCCCTGGGCGCGCCCCAGGCCGACGCGCAGGACGACACCGGCGACCGCACCGTGCTGCGGCTCGGCGTCACCCAGAGCATCGACACGCTCAACCCGTTCGAGGCGATCATGGCGTCCTCGACCGAACTCATGCGCCTGACCTACGAGTCCCTCACCATGCCCAGCGCCGAGGACATGACCCCCACCGGGGCCCTCGCCGAATCCTGGGACACCTCCGACGACGACCTCACCTGGACCTACACCATCCGGGACGACATCACCTGGTCCGACGGGGAACCGGTGACCGCCGACGACATCGCGTTCACCTTCAACCTCATGATGGACGACCCCGACGCGCGCACCGCCAACGGCAGCTACGTCTCCACCTTCGAGTCCGTCGAGGCACCCGACCCGACCACCCTGGTCATCACCACCACCGAACCCCAGGCCACGATGCTCTCCCTGGACGTGCCCATCGTCCCCGAGCACATCTGGTCCCAGGTCGACGAGATCGCCGGCTACGGCAACGACACCATGCCCGTCGTGGGCAACGGCCCCTTCCTGATCACCGAGTACCGCGCCGAGGAGTTCGTCCGCCTCGAAGCCAACCCCGACTACTGGCGCGGACCCGCCGAGATCGACGAACTCCAGTTCCGCTTCTACCGCAACTCCGACGCCGCCGTGCAGGCACTGCGCAAGGGCGAGGTCGACCTCATCAACCGGCTCACCCCCGCCCAGTTCGACGCCCTCAGCGGCGAGGACGACATCGAGGTCAACCAGGCCCAGGGCCGCCGGTTCTACATGCTCTCCGTCAACGCCGGAGCCGCCACCGCCGACGGGGACCCCCTGGGCAACGGGCACCCCGCCCTCCAGGACATCGCCGTCCGCCAGGCCATCGCGCGAGCCCTCGACCGCGACGTCCTCGTCGACCGCGTCCTCGGCGGCTACGGCGAACCCGGAACCGGGTACGTGCCCCCCATCTTCGCCGACCTGCACTGGCAGCCCGAGGACGACCAGGCCTGGAACTTCGACCCCGGCGCCGCCAACGCCCAACTCGACAGCGCCGGCTACGAACGAGGCCCCGACGGCATCCGCGTCACCGAGGACGGCGACCGCCTCAGCTTCCGCCTCTACGGCCGCAGCGACCGCAACGCCGACACCCAGGCCGGCCAGTTCGTCCGCGACTGGCTCGCCGAGATCGGCATCGAGGTCGACCTCGAGATCATGTCCGGCAACCGGATGAACGAACTCCAGAAGGCCGGCGAGTTCGACATCGCCCTCAGCAGCTGGGCGGTCAACCCCGACCCCAACTACGTGCTGTCCATCCAAACCTGCGACCAGCGGCCCTCCGCCGCCGGCACCGGCGGCACCACCGAAAGCTTCTTCTGCCACGAGGAGTTCGACGAACTCCACGCCCAGCAACTCGCCGAGTTCGACCGCGAGACCCGCACCGAACTGATCCACCAGATGCAGCGGGTCATCCACGAGCAGTCCGCCACGATCATGCTCTACTACGAGAACGCCCTGGAGGCCTACCGGTCCGACCGGTTCACCGACTTCGGATACCAACCCGCCGACAGCGGCGTCATCCGCGAACAGCTCGGCTACTGGGGCTACTACGGAGCCACCCCGGCCACCAACCCCAACGCCTCCGCCTCCGGCACCAGCACCGGCCTGCTGCTCTCCGGCGGAGCCGCCGTCGTGATCATCGCCGTGGCCGCGGGCTGGTTCGTCACCCGCCGTCGCCGCGCCTCCGCCGACGACCGGGAGTGAACCGGTGAGTGACCTGCTGACACCCGGGAACCAACTCACCGAGGAGGCGGGGGAGGAGCAGCGGCCAGCCCGAGGCGGGCTGGCCCGCTACCTCGCCAGCAAACTCGCCGGAGCCCTGACCAGCCTCCTGCTGGTCGTCCTCCTCGGGTTCTTCCTGTTCCGGATGCTGCCCGGCGACCCGGTGCAGACCATGACCGCCGGCCGGGAGGTCACCGCCGAACAGATCGCCGAACTCCGCGAACGCCTCGGCCTGTCCGACCCCCTCTGGCGGCAGTTCCTCGACTACCTCGGCGGCCTCCTCCAAGGCGACTTCGGCGACTCCTTCCGCTACGGCCGCCCCGTCGGCGACATCATCCTCGAACGACTGGGCCCCACCATCCTGCTCGCCGGCACCGCCACCGTCCTGGCCATCCTCCTCGGACTGTGGCTCGGCGTCCGCAGCGCCTGGCGCCACGGCAGCCGCTTCGACCGCACCGCCACCGGCGTGGCCCTCACCCTGTGGTCCGTGCCCACCTTCTGGCTCGGCCTCATCGTGCTCATGGTCTTCGCCGTCGGCGTCGGCCCCCTGCCCGGGCTGTTCCCCACCGGAGGCATCCGCTCCATCGACCCGCCCCCCGGGCTCCTCCCCCAGGTCCTCGACGTCGCCCACCACCTCGTCCTGCCCTGCCTGACCATGGTCGCCGTCATCTTCGCCCAGTACCAGATGGTCATGAGGTCCTCCCTGCTGGAGGAGATGGGCTCCGACTACCTCACCACCGCCCGCGCCAAGGGACTCCGCGAGGACCTCGTCCGCCGACGCCACGCCGTCCCCAACGCCCTGCTGCCCTCGGTGACCCTCATCTTCCTCCACCTGGGCCTGGTCGTCTCCGGAGCCATCATGGTCGAAACCGTCTTCTCCTGGCCCGGCCTGGGCTACCTCATGGTCAACGCCCTCGAGTACCCCGACCTGCCCCTCATGCAGGGCACCTTCATCGTCCTGGCCGGAACGGTCATCGTCATGAACGTCCTCGCCGACGTCGTCTACCGGTTCCTCGACCCCAGGGTGCGTGCCGCATGACCACTCCCACCAGCACCCGGGCCCTCACCTGGCAACGCCGAGCCCGCGCCCTGCGCACCGGCTGGCGGTCCTTCCGCGCCCAGCGCGGCGCCGTCGCCGGCCTGGCCGTCCTGCTCACCATCGTCGCACTGGCCGTTCTCGCACCCGTGCTCACCGACGAGTCCCAACTGGGCGTCATCAACACCATGTCCAACCCGGCGCTGGCCCCACCCAGCGGCGAGTTCTGGCTGGGCACCGACGAGAACGGCCGCTCCGTGCTCCTGCTGACCTGGTGGGGAGCCCGGGTCTCCCTGCTCGTCGGCCTGGCCGCCACCCTGCTCTCGGTGTTCATCGGCACCTTCGTCGGCATCGTCTCCGCCCACTTCGGCGGCTGGCTCTCCGCCGTCCTGCTGCGCTTCACCGACTTCTTCCTCGTCCTGCCCTCCCTGGTCCTGGCCATCGCCCTGTCGACCGTGCTCTCCCGGGGAGTCGGCACCATCGTCCTGGCCATCGGCCTGACCGCCTGGCCCACCACGGCACGCCTCGTCCGCGCCCAGACCCTCACCGTCCAGGCCCGCCCCTACATCGAACGGTCCACCGCCCTGGGCGCCGGCCACGGCCACCTGATCGCCAAGCACATCCTGCCCGGCGTCCTCCCCCTCGTCTTCGCCAATACCACCCTGGCCGTGGCCAGCGCCGTCATCGCCGAATCCACCCTGTCCTTCCTCGGACTCGGCGACCCCACCCAGATCTCCTGGGGCTCGATGCTCAAGTTCGCGATGGACTCCGGCGCCGTCACCAACGGCGCCTGGTGGTACCTGCTGCCCCCCGGCCTGGGCATCGTCTGCGTCGTCCTCTCCTTCACCCTCTGCGGGCGAGGACTCGAGACCGTCCTCAACCCCAGACTGCGAGGACGATGACCCCCACACCGCCCGCCGCACCCCCGGCCGGGCACCCCCAACACACCACACGCCACACCGGACGGAGGGACAACGTGGTCGGCAGCAGCCGCGGGAACGGTGGACGAGGATGACGACACACGAACAGGACGGTGCCGACACCACGCCACGGCCACCACTACTGGACATGCGCCAGGTCACCGTCGACTACCAGTCCCGGCGAGGCACCGTGCCCGCCGTCCGCGGCGTCGACCTCACCGTCGACGCCGGCCAGACCCTCGGCCTGGCCGGCGAGTCCGGCTGCGGGAAGAGCACCCTGGCCATGTCCGTGCTCCGCCTCCTACCCCGATCCGCCCACCTCGGCGGCGACATCCTCCTCGACGGGGAGAACGTCCGCGAGATGAGCTGGGGACGACTCCGCGCCGTCCGCTGGGCCAGCGCCTCCGTGGTCTTCCAGGGCGCCATGCACGCCCTCAACCCGGTCCGCCCCATCGGCGAGCAGATCGCCGAGCCCCTCCGCCTGCACCGAGCCACCACCACCCCCGCCGCCGTCCGCACCCGCGTCAACGAACTCCTCGACCAGGTCGAACTCCCCGTCGCCCGCTCCACCGCCTACCCCCACGAACTCTCCGGCGGCCAACGCCAACGCGTCATGATCGCGATGGCCCTGGCCTGCTCACCCCGCCTCATCATCGCCGACGAACCCACCACCGCCCTCGACGTCATCGTCCAGGCCCAGGTCCTCGACCTCCTCAGCCGACTGGTCACCGAACGGCAACTCGGCCTGCTCATGATCAGCCACGACCTGTCCGTACTCGCCGCCTGCTGCCAACGCCTCGCGGTCATGTACCAGGGGCGCATCGTCGAGGAAGGGCCCTCCACCGACGTCGTCCGCACCCCCACCCACCCCCACAGCATCGCCCTCGCCGACGCCTTCCCCACCGTCGGCGACCCCGCCTCCCGCCTGGTCACCCCCCGCGACACCACCCCCGACACCCCCCCACTCCTGGAAGCCAGGGGAGTGTCCGTCACCTTCCCCAGCCGAGGCGGAACCACCACCCGCGCCGTGTCCGACGCCACCCTCGCCGTCCACCCCGACGAGATCGTCGCCCTGGTCGGCCAGTCCGGTTCCGGGAAGACCACCCTGGCCAGGACACTGCTCGGACTCCAACAACCCACCGCCGGCGAAGTCCGGTTCGACGGACGACGCCTACCCCGCTCCGCCCGGGCACTCCGCGCCTACCGCCGCCAGGCCCAACTCGTCCTCCAGGACCCCACCGGCGCGCTCAACCCCCGCCACAGCGTCTACGAGGCCGTCGCCGAAGGCCTCCGAATCCACCGCGTCCCCGGCGACGAGACCACCGCCGTCGCCGACGCCCTCAGCCAGGCGGAACTCCGACCCCCGGAGGAGTTCTTCACCGCACTGCCCCACGAACTCTCCGGCGGCCAACGCCAGCGGGTCGTCATCGCCGGCGCCCTCGCCCTCCGCCCCCGGCTGCTCATCGCCGACGAACCCGTCGCATCCCTCGAC
Organism: Actinoalloteichus sp. AHMU CJ021; assembly: GCF_002895405.1. Taxonomy (NCBI): domain Bacteria; kingdom Bacillati; phylum Actinomycetota; class Actinomycetes; order Pseudonocardiales; family Pseudonocardiaceae; genus Actinoalloteichus; species Actinoalloteichus sp. AHMU CJ021. The sequence continues at coordinate 5,881,661 of NZ_CP025990.1, forward strand.
GCCTCCGTCCGAGGCGAGATCCTCGCCCTGCTCCTGGGGCTCCGCGTCGACCTCGGCCTGTCCACCCTGGTCATCACCCACGACCTCGGCCTGGCCTGGAACATCGCCGACCGGGTGATCGTCATGTACCAGGGACGCATCGTCGAGGAAGGAACCGTGGAACAGGTCCTCCTCGACCCACGCCACGAGTACACCCGCACCCTGCTGGCCGCCGTCCCCGAACCACTCACCGGCCGGGCCGGTGCCACCCCCGCCCCGACCAGCCCCAGCCGGCAGGAACCCACCGAGGACCCCTCCGAAGTCACCGGGGTCTGACCACGCACGCCACCCCAGCCGGCCACGGCCAGCACACCCCGCCCCCCGCGCCGACCAGCCCGGCGGCGGGGGAGGGGAGAGGCGAACCGGGCAGCCCACCCGGCCGACGGCCTCAGGCGTCGTCGACGACAGGGAACTCGGTGTCGACCCGGGTGTGCTCCGCCCACTCCCGCATCCACGCCGGCACCCGCAGCCGCTCGGGGAACCCACCCACCAGCTCGGCGAGTTCGTCATGGTCCACCGAACCCCCGGACCGCCGCAGGAACCGGCTGCGCACGACCGCCTGCGCGTAGACCGTCCGCCCCACGCAGAACGTCTGCTCCAGGTAGGCCCACCGGTCGTCGAAACCCACCACGCGCGTGTAGAGGTCGAACCGCTGCCCCAACCGCAGCGAACGGCGGTAGGTGATCGTCTGACCCGCCACCACCGGATACCACCCGGCCCGCACCAGCTTCTCCCAGAACCCCGACCGCACCATCAGATCCATCCGGCCCAGATCGAGGATCGACAGGTACTTCCCGTTGTTCATGTGCCGCAGCAGGTCCAGATCGGCCACCGTCACCCGGAACGGGGTCCTCGCCACGTCCCAAACGCTCAACCGCCGCCGCCGACGCATCCGCCACCGCAGCAACAACAACCGCAGGTACAGGTTCATCCGCCACCTCCGCCCAGCGGCGGCGCCACCGCCTCGCCCGGGCGAGGGAACCCACCCGAACCGCCGACACACCGCGAGAGCCCATGTCCGCGCGAACGCTACCAGCTACCTTCACGTTCGCGAACCCTCGAATCCGGACACACCCACGACCTGTCAGGGCAAGCGGTCACAGTGCCACCGACACCCGGACACCACCCACGGGAGCCCGACCACCCATGACCGCACCACCGACCCAGCCCACCGACCTCATCACCCGAGCCACCACCCACCACCGCGAACTCCTCGCCCACTGCTACCGCATGACCGGCTCCGCCCACGACGCCGAGGACCTCGTCCAGGAGACCTACCTCCGCGCCTGGCGAGCACACGACCAGTTCGAAGGACGCTGCTCACTCCGCACCTGGCTGTTCACCATCGCCACCCGCGTCTGCCTCACCGCCCTCGCCACCCGAGCGCGACGCCCCCTGCCCCTGGGCCTCGGCCAACCCCCCACCCACCCCGACGCCGACCTCCCCATCCCCGAAAACCCGCACTGGATCGAACCGCTTCCCGACCCCGCCGACCTCACCGCCACCCGCGACACCGTCCGACTCGCCTTCGCCGCCGCCCTCCAACACCTCCCACCCCGCCAACGCGCCGTCCTCCTCCTCCGCGACGTCCTCCACTGGCGGTCCGCCGAGGTCGCCACCACCCTCGGAACCACCACCGACGCCGTCAACAGCGCCCTCACCCGCGCCCGCACCCGCCTCCGTGACCTCGACTGCCACCCCGACCACCCCGCCGACCCACCCACCCCCCACCAACGCGATCTCCTCCGCCGCTACGTCGAGGCCATGACCGCCAAGGACATCCCCACCCTCATCACCCTGTTCACCGAAGACGCCGTCTGGGAGATGCCACCCCACCCGGTCTGGTACCAGGGGCCACACCACATCGCCCACCACCTCCAACACCGCTGCCCAGGCGGACCCGGCGACCTCCACCTCACCCCGACCCGCGCCAACGGCCAGCCCGCCTTCGCCCTCTACCTCCGACACCGGACCGGACGGTTCACCCCCTTCGCCATCCAGCTCCTCACCACCACCCACGCCGGCATCACCCACGCCGTGACCTTCCTCGACCCCACCCTCTTCCCCCTCTTCCGCCTCCCCGACCACCCCCGGTGACACCACGACGGCCACCCGCACGACCTGCCAGCCCGCCCCCACCCGGGGCAGGATCAAACCCGCACCGACCAGTTCCCCGTCCCCGGCTGGTCAACACCGGCAGGACCCAGACCACCCGCCACCACGACCAAGGGACGACATCACCATGAGGAAAGTCATCTACTCGCTGTCCGTCTCCCTCGACGGCTACATCCAGACCACCGACGGCCAGATCGACTGGTCCGCTCCCGACCCCGAACTCCACCAGTTCCACAACGCGCAGGAGGCCGAGACCGACACCCACCTCTACGGGCGGCGCCTCTACGAGGACATGGCCTCCTACTGGCCCACCGCCGCCACCCAACCCGACGCCACACCGGAGGTCGTCGAGTACGCCCGGATCTGGCGCGACACACCCAAGGTCGTCTTCTCCCGCACCCTCGACTCCGTCGACCACAACAGCACCCTCGTCCGCGACGACCTCCCCGGCACCATCGCCCGGCTGAAGGATCAGCCGGGCAAACACCTCTCCCTCGGGGGTGCGACCCTCGCCGCCAGCTTCTTCCGGCTCGGCCTGATCGACGAGTACCGCCTCTTCATCCACCCCGTCGTCCTCGGCGGCGGCACCCCGTACTTCCCCACCCACGACCACCGCACCGCCCTCCACCTCGCCGACTCCCACGTCTTCGGCTCCGGCGTCGTCTACCTCCGATACCGACCCGCCTGACACCACCGCACACGCGCGGCGGCGGGGGAGAGGCTCCGGCGAGGATGCGGCCATGATCACGCCACACCTCACCAGGTGCTTACCCCCCGCCCTGGTGGCCGCGACCCTGTGCGCCACGTTCCTCACCCCCACCGCCGCCGCACAACCCCACCCGCACCCGGCCCCCGACGCCGACCGAGCCACCGCGGTCATGGACGACCTCATCCCCACAGCCCTCGACGAACACCAGATCCCCGGCGCCGCCATCGCCCTTTCCCTCCCCAACCACCAGACCATCGCCGCCGGCTACGGCACCGCCAACCTCGCCACCGACACCCCCGTCGACGCCGAGACCACCGGGTTCTTCCTGGGATCGGTCGCGAAGGTCATCACCGCGACCGCGGTACTCCAACAGGTCGAACAGGGCACCCTCGACCTCGACACCGACGTCAACGACTACCTCTCGGACACCCCGGTCCACGACCCCTACCCGGATCACCCGCTCACCCTGCGCCACCTCCTCACCCACACCGCCGGATTCGACGCCACCCTCATCGGCGCCGGCGCCGCCACCGGAGAGGACGCCGTCCCCCTCGCCGAATACGTCGCCGACCAGCCCCGCCGCGTCCGCCCCCCCGGCGAGCTCGTCTCCTACGACAACTACGCCGTCGCCCTGGCCGGTCACGTCGTCGAGGTCGCGACCGGCCAATCCTTCCCCGACTACCTCGACACCCACGTCTTCCAACCGCTGGGCATGGACAACACGACCTTCGCCCAACCCACCCCACCACGCCTGAGCGACACCCTCGCCCACGGCTACCGGAACACCGACACCGGGCACACCCGCACCTACGGTCAGTAGGGCGGAATGACCCCCACCGGATCGGGCGCCATCAGCACCGCCACCGACATGTTCGCCTTCGGCCGAGCCCACCTTCCCCACGCCGAGAACCCCCTCCTCACCCCCGACACCACCCGACAGATGCAGGAACAACAGGCCGGCGACCCGCGCCTGCCCGGCATCGGCCACCTGTGGGAACTGCGCGACCACAACGGCCGCCGCCTCGTCACCAAGGCAGGCGACCTCCCCGGATTCCACACCAGCCTCACCCTGGTACCCGCCGAGGACACCGTCCTCTACCTCGCCTTCAACGGCGACGGCGATGACGGAGCCGCCAGCACCCTGACCACGACCCTCGCCAACAACATCATCGACGAGCTCTTCCCCCACGGCACCGAAGGAACCGAGGACCCGCCGGCCGCCGACCTTCCCACACCGGCCACCTTCACCGGCACCTTCCGCTCCAGCCGGGAATCACGGACCGAACCACACGGCGTCCAGGCCCTCATCGCCTCGGTGACCATCTCCCTCGCCGAGGACGGCCGCCTTCGCACCCAGGGCCCGCTCTCCCACAACGTCGACCCCGACGGCCAGACATGGACCCAGATCGCTCCCGGGCTCTTCCAGCAGGACGACGGCGCGGAACGCCTCGCTTTCCGTGAGGACGGCCGCCACCTACAGGTCGGCTCCGCGCCGATCGTCACCTTCGAACGCCTCGCCTGGTACGAGTCGCCCCAACCCCACCTGCTGATCATCGCGGTGGCCACGCTCCTGGCCCTGGCCACCGCCCTCGGCCTTCCGGCCGTCGCCCTCGTCCGCCGCCTCCGGCGACGGACGCCCCCCGCGCTCAACCGCGTGGCACGCGCCGGCAGGTGGGCCACCTGGCTCGCCTCATGCGCCCTGATCGGGGTACTCCTGGCGCTGGTCGCCCTGCTCGTCGACGGCTCCGCCATCAACGAGGTGCTGTTCCTGGGGAACTCGCTGGCACTCGCCCTGCTGCCGTGGATCGGCGGCGTCCTGGTCGTCGGTGTCGTCGCCTCCCTGGCCCTGGTGGCCACGGCGTGGTATCGACGCTGGTGGGGCGTGGGGGAGCGGTGCCACCACTCGGTCACCGTGCTGGCCCTGGTGGCGTTCGTCCTCGTCGGACACCACTACGGCATCCTCGGCTGAGCCCCGCCACACCCGGCGGGCGGGCGAGGACGGGTTCCTCACGAGCTGGTCGCCCGGACCGGTCCGAGGTGGAGCCGGTCAACACCGGTCTGGGACCGGACTCGGGTGAGTTCACGGCACGCCGGTCACCCGCCGCTGTGGGCCTCCTCTCGGCCCGTCCCCCTTCCTGCCGAATCGGACGGCAGCCACGCGGCGAGATCGAGATGTCGGTGCGGCGGGGGAGCGGTCGGTGACCGGGCCATGCCGCCACACCGTCGCGGCGCGGACCGTCAACCGGGTGTTCAGGGGTGGGACGGACGTGAGGAACGTACGGACGGCCGAAACGGGAGCCGGCGCTCCTCCGACTTCCCGAACTGACCTTGGTCCTGACCCGCCACCCGGCGTGGGTTCCGCCACCGTGGGCAAGTCGAGCAGCAGGAGGCACCAACCGGTTCGGTTCCTCTCCCACGCCCAGGCGGCGGTCGCACGACCGTGCCCGACGGCACCGTCGCGGGCCGAGCTGGCGACGTCTCGTTCAGCTGTCTGGTCCTCGCGGGTGCCGCGACAACGTCCGTTCGGCGGGACGCCCGGGACTCAGGTCTCCCTAGCCCGAAACGGCTGCACGAACCCGTCGAACACGAGGAGAACGAGGAGAACGAGGAGAACGAGAGGATTTCCGCGCATGATGGTGGTCGCCACCGGTATCGCCGCCGCCGTCGCCGGCACGGTCCTCACGACGGGCGCCGCCGCCGCCGAGAGCCCGAACTTGATCGCCGAGGAGCCCGGCATCCAGATCATCGCGCAAGGGCAGACGGCTGACGGCGGCTGGGTGGAGTACACCGGCGTGGGCGAGATCGTCGTCGACGGCACCAGCGACGGCGTCGGAGCGCGGGCGGTGGAGGAAGTCGGCGGTGGCATCTGGAGCTACGGTTCCACGCGGAACCTCGCCGGGCGGAAGGTCTGTTACTCGCAGTACCAGCATCAGACCGTCGCCCACGGATCTTCGGTGTCGATGAACGGCAAGGAGGACTCGGACTGGGTCGGGCCGGGAGCGGTGTCGAGTGCGCGGCTCACCGAGTACACCAATGCGACCTGCCACGCGTACTGGCGGAAGTGATGCGGCCGCCGGCGGCCGCACCCTGGCCGCCGGCGCCGGACGAGACGGGGTCCATTGCCGGTGACAACCCGCGCGCACCTGGTCACGGGGTGGTGCGCGGGCCGAGCGATTCCGACGACCGGGGCTTTCGTCCAGTCGTCGCCGAGGGGCCGGACGACCGTCGGCGGGCGGGGAGTGGCCAGCGGATCACTCACCGCGCCGGACCAGCATTACTTGACATAATGTACATTATCGGCGTTTTGTGGAACCGCTGGTGGAACCGTGCTAGGGACTCCGATCGCCCCGATATCCCGCGTCTCCCGTGCGCGGGTTCCGCCTGGACCCTGCCGGCCGTGGCACTCGCCGACGCGGCCCCCACGAGCGGCGACGCCGTCGTATTCGTCCCGCCGGCGAGGCGGTGGCCGGGTGGGCGGCACGACAGGCCGTGCCAGGCGCCGTCGCCCTCGGCTGCCGAGGACATGGCCCGTCCGTTCGCGGCCGAGGGCGACACCGTCGGCTGGTGCGCGGGTGACCACGGTCCGGGTGCGACGGTCGCCCGCTCGCCAGCCACGTCCGCGCCGGACCGGGCGGCGCGAGGCTGGCGAGCCACGTGCTGTCGCCTGAAGCCCGCCAGAGGCCCGGCGGGCGCACCGAGGCGGTCCCCCGAGGTGGGCCTTCGAGGCCGGACGGCGCGGGGTCACCCCCACCGCACCGCGGGCTTCGGAACCAGCCCCACTTTTCATGGATAATTGCGATTATCCATGAAAAGTGCCGGGACGGCGGTGCTCGTCCGCGTTGCCGCGAAGTCCGCCGTCCGCATCGGACAGGCATGCGGCGCGCGATCCCGGGACCGGCCCGCGTTTCGTCGCGGCCCCCGTGGTCCGGCTCCTCTCCCCTGCGAGGTGGACCATGACCGGCGGGTCCACCCCGCCCGTGGTGGTAACCGATCCCGCCGGTCCCCTCCCCGTCGGGCTGGCCGGGTCACCACCCGCCGCCGTCGCCCTCGTGGGCGGTCGCCGGGGCCACCGGAGGCCGGACGTGCTGGGGTGACGGCACCGGTGAGCGGGGGCGGCCCCTCCCCCACCCGCCCTGTCGGTCCGCGCCGCGAACCGTGGGGAGGCCCGCCGGGTGGTCGAGGACTCCCGGCCACTCGCGCGGGCGACCCCGCGCGGCGGCCCGTCGCCTCCCGCCCCGGGGAGGCCTGGGCCGGCGCGACCGGCGTCGCGGGTGATCAGTTCGGGCCGAGCGCCGGAGGCTGGTCGATCCCGAACTCGTGGCGGAGCACCCGCGACGCCGCGTGGTAGCCGCACATGCCGTGCACACCCGGGCCGGGCGGAGTGGCGGAGGAACACAGGTAGACGCCGGACAACGGGGTGCGGTAGGGGTCCCAGCGGGGGGCGGGCCGGAAGATGGCCTGCCACGGCGTCATGGCTCCCGCACCGATGTCCCCGCCCACGTAGTTGGGGTTGTACGCGGCCAGCGCGGCGGCGGGAACACCACGGGCGGCGATGATGGTGTCGGAGAAGCCGGGGGCGAAGCGTTCGATCTGCCGACGGACCCGGTCGACGGGGTCGCGGGTGTCACCGTGCGGGACGTGGCAGTAGGACCAGACCGGACGTCGGTCGGGGCGGCCGCGTGTCGGGTCGATCGTCAAGGGTTCGGACAGGAGGGTGAAGGGGCGGGCGACGTGGCGTCCGCGCGCGGTCATGGTTTCGATGTCCCACACCTCGTGCTGGTCGCCGCCGAGGTGGACGGTGCCCGCTCCTCGGGTGTCGGGGTCGGACCAGGGAACCGGGTCGGAGACGAGGAAGTCGACCTTGGCGGCGGCGGCACCGTACCGGAAGCGCTCGAGGCTCCTGCGGTAGCCCGCGGGCAGGGAGGGGCCGGCGATGTCGAGGACGCCGGCTGGGGCGAGGTCGAGCAGGACGGCGCGCGACGCGGCGAGCTGCCGGAGGTCGGTCACGCGGCTTCCGGTGTGGAGGGTGCCGCCGTGGGCTCGGAGGTCGTCCAGGAGCGCGTCGGTGATGCGGGCGGAGCCGCCCTCGACCAGGGGCCAGCCGGTGGTGTGCGCGAGGTGGCCGAGGAGGAGGGCGACCGCGGCGCCGGTGAGGCTGGGGAGCCGGCCGACGGTGTGGGCGGCGACGCCGGCCAGGAGGGCGGGCGCCGCTGGGTCGCGGAAGGCGTGGCGACCCAGTCGGGTGCCGTGGGTGAGGACGCGGGTGGGTAGCGGCAGGGCGGCGCGTGGTGCGGCGGGCAGGTGTCGTTGGTCGGCGAGGAGCAGGTCGCAGAGGTCGCCGCTGTGTCGGACGAGTGGGGTCATCAGGGATCGCCAGTGGGCTCCGTCGGGGCCGAGGCGGTCGCAGGTGCGGTCGAGGTCCCGGTAGGCCACGGCGGTGGGGGCGTTGTCGAGGGGGTGCGCGTAGCTGGTGTCGGGGGTGCGGAGGTGGACGCCGCGTGTGCTGAGGTCGAATTCGCGGAAGAAGCGGGAGGCGGCGGCCATGGGGTGCACGGCGGAGCACAGGTCGTGGATGGTGTCGCTGTCGAAGAGGGTGGTGGTGCGCAGTCCCCCGCCGGGGGTGTCGGCGGCTTCGTGGACCTCGACGTCGAGGCCGGCGCGGGCGAGGGTGACGGCGGCGGCCAGGCCGTTGGGGCCGGATCCGACGACGGAGACGTCGGGGGTGGGCATCGTGCCTCCGTGGGATGGGTGTCCTCGGTAGTGGTGTGGGGGCGGGGGTTGCGCTGGGGACTCTTCCACGGGGAGGGGGCGGGTGCGGGGAGGGCCACGCGGGGGTGGGGGTGCCCTCCCCTCCCCCGCTGGTGGGTGCCGGGCGGGTGTCCCCGGTTCCGGCCGGGGGTGGTGGGTGGGGGTGGCGGCACGGGTGTGACGGTGCCGGGCGGGGTCAGTCGAGGGTTGTGGGGGTGTCCTCCCGCCACAGGTGGCAGTGGTGGGTGGTGTGGGGGTCGGTCAGGCGGATCCCGGTGGGGCCGGGTGCCAGGGCCAGGGTGGCGGGGTGGGGGGACGAGGGGTGGAGGGCCGGCCAGGTGGGTGCGCCGGGGCTGTTGGGGTCGCCGTGTCGGGCGAACTGGGTCCAGTAGGTGACCATGTCGTGGGCCAGTCGCCGTTGTGCGGGGGTGAGCTGTTCGGTGACCCCGCCCCAGTCGAACAGGTAGCCGAGTTCGGATGCGTGGCTGGCGCCCAGGGGGACGTCGGGGCGGCGGGGGTGGCCGGGGTTGGGGGCGCCCGGGTCGGCGAACTCGTAGGTGTGGGTGGGGACGTGGTTGGCCCAGGCGCGCGCTTCGGTGAGGACGGGGCAGGCGACGGCGCGGGCGGTGTTGAGGGCGGCCCAGGCGGAGGCGGGGCTGGGGTGTGCTGGTGCGGGGTAGTGGGCGGCGACGGTGTCGGCGTGGGGGCCGAAGGTGTCGTGGAGCAGGTGGAGGTAGTCGTCGTTGTCGAAGCGGCCGTGCAGTGCCGAGGCGACTCCGGTCATCTCGTCCCGGGTGGTGCCGATGAGGACGGGGACCCGGTGGACGGCGGCCTGGTCGAGGGCGGTGGGGGGGGGGGGGGGGATGAGCGGGGTCCCGTACGCGGGTTGGGTGAAGTCGTCGTGGTGGGGTGTGAGTGCGGTGACGTCCAGGGAGCGGAGGCAGCGGAGGGGGTCGTCGTCGTGCTGGCATCCCAGGGCGGCGGTGGTGCGCTGGCCGGCTTCCTCGGTGCGGGTGAGGGAGCGCCAGGGCAGGTGTCCGGGATCTCCGGGGCCGAGTGCGTTGCGGGGGAAGATGGCGGAGCAGGAGCCGCTCTGGAGGATGGCCCGGTGGAAGAGGGAGCGCGCGGTGGGTGAGGTGAGGTGGGTGCAGACGCTCATGCCGCCGGCGGACTCCCCGGCGAGGGTGATGGTGGTGGGGTCGCCGCCGAAGGCGGCGATGTTGCGGCGGACCCAGGCCAGGGCGGCCTGTTGGTCGGCGAGGCCGAAGGTGCCGCTGCCGGGGAGTTCGGGGTGGCCGAAGAATCCGAGGGCGCCGAGGCGGTAGTTGAGGGTGACCACGACGAGGCCGTTGGCCGCGAGTGCGCGGGGGTCGTGGTCGCTGCCCGCGCCGGTGGTGAAGCCGCCGCCGTGGATCCACACCAGGACCGGTGCCGGGTGGTGGTGTGCGGTGGGGGGTGGGGTGGTGACGTTGAGGTGGAGGCAGTCCTCGGCGGTGCTGGCGGGGGTGCCGCCGAGGCCGGGGCCCTGGGCGCAGCGGGGGCCGGGGGTGGTGGCGTCCCGGGTGCCGGTCCAGGGTGGTGGTGGGTGGGGTGGCTGCCAGCGGAGGTCGCCGACGGGTGGGGCGGCATAGGGGATTCCGAGGAAGTCGCGGTGGTCGGTGTCGTGGTGTCCCTTGAGGAGCCCGGTGTCCACTCTGACCAGGGTTGGGTCCGGGGTGGGTGGTGGGTGGCCCGCGAGGGCGGCTGGGATGAGGAGTGCGAGGGCGACGGCGAGGGCGAGGGTGGTGGTCAGGGGGCGGTGTCGTGTGGTGTGGGGGTGGTGCGGGGGCCGCATGGGGTCACTCCGTTGTGGTCGTCCCGACCGCGACGTCGTGTGAGGGTGGCGGTGTCCGCCCGGCGGGGCGCGGGTGGCCTCGTCGGGTGCGGTGTCCGCTGTGCGGGTGGGTGGTCGCGGTCGGGTGGGCCGGTCCTCGGGCGGGCCGGCCGGTGGGTGGGACGGGTGTCGCCGCGTGTCCTGCGGCTGCTCCCCGGGTGGTCAGGGGGCGCTGCTGGGCGTGTGGCGACGGGTGGTTCGGGGTGGACGTGTGGTGCGCGTCGGGTCGCGTGGTGGTCGGGGCCGGCCGGTGCGCGGGGCTGCGCGGGATGGTCGGCGTGCGACGTGTGCCGGGCTTCCGGGTGGGTGCGCGGTGGTGGCCGTGGTGGGCGTCACCGGGTGCGCGCCGCGTTCCGTGGTGGTTGCCGGTTTTGGCGACGACGGGCGGCCGGGTCCAGGGACCGCCCGTGACAGGTTATCAACGGTCTGTGATCGACGCCAGGTCCGGTTGGTGGTGGGGTGGTGGGCCGGGCGGTGGATGGGAGTGGCGCTCGGGCTTGGGGTGTCCGGCGGTTGGCGTGGTGGCGGGGCGTGGGCGGTCCGAGCGGTCGTGGTTGGAGGGTTGGTGGCGTGTGGCGGGGTGCCACCGGGCGAAACGTGGCACCAACCTTCTAGTGGGTTGGCGTGGTGTGGGCGGGGGGAGTCGTGTGGCGGGCCGGTGGTGCGGGTGTGGTCGCCGGGGTCGTGTCGCCCGGTCGGAGGTGGTGGGAGGAGCGCGGTGGCCGTGCGGGCGCGTCGTGGGGCGGTGCGGTCCAGGTGGCTTCGCGGTGCGGTCCTGGGGTGGTGTGGTCGCGTGTGCGGTCCAGGCCGCCAGGTGCACGCGGTCGACTGCTCCCCTGGTTGGCGTAGCCGTGCGCGTCGCCCGAGGGGAAGTAGGCGGAGTTGCCGGTCTCCGGTGTCAGGGCTCGTCCGTCGGTGGTGAGTGTGCGGGTTCCTGACTCGATGAGCTCGAAGCCGTGGGAGGCGGGGAGTTCTCCCGTGTCGCCTCCGGGGGCAGGGGTGCCGTGGATCCGGTCGAAGTGGGTTCCGGGGGTTCGGGGGTGAGGATTCCCGGTGCCATCCCCCGGCCTCGTGGAGGTGGGCGTGGTCGCTGGCGGGGCGCGGGTACCACCGGGTCCTGTTCGGCCGCGGTGATCAGGGGGTGGTGGGGCGACGAGAGTCCGCCCGGCGGTCCGGGTCAGGACGACCACGGTGGGTGCCTTCTCGCCGCGTTCGACGGCGGGGAGCATGCTGGCGCTCACCGAAGGCGGCGGTGGCCAGGTCGTGCGGGGTCATGCCTCGTCCCGGCGGAGGCGTTGTACGCGGTGGGCGAGGCCACGCGGTTCCAGCACTACAGTGTTTTCGTGTCCGCTGTAGAGGAAAGTCCGGGGCGGGTTGGTGCCGTGCTAATCCGTCCCGCGCGTGTTGGTGACCTGGCCGAGGTGGCGGCGATCTTCGCCCATTACGTGACAGGCACGGTGAGCACCTTCGAGGAGGTGCCGCCCACGGTGGAGTGGTGGGGGCAGCGCCTGGCCGATGTCACCGGCCGGGGGCTGCCGTTCCTCGTCGCCGAGGTCGAGGGGGGTGTCGCGGGGTACGCCTATGCCGGGAGTTGGCGTGACAAGCCGGCCTATCGGCACACGGTGGAGGATTCGATCTACGTGCGTCCGGACCGTACGGGTCTGGGTATCGGGGGCGCGTTGTTGAGCCGGTTGCTCGGCGAGTGCGCCCGTGCGGGTGCGCGGCGGATGATCGCGGTGATCGCGGACTCCGGTGACGCGTCCTCCACGGAGTTGCACCGGCGGCATGGGTTCACCGAGGTGGGGCGGCTGGTGGGAGTGGGTTTCAAGCACGGCAGGTGGTGGGACACGGCGCTGTGGCAACGGCCGCTGGGGGTGGCCGGCTGGGGCGCTGGGCCTGGCGTGGGTGAGGTGTCGCGGCCAGGGGGCTGACGGTGCGGGGCCGGGTCGCGGTGGACCCGGCCCCTCCGTTCCGCTGGTGCGGTCCGTGTGGTGTGGCCGGTGCTCAGCTGGCGACGCGGATGGTCGGCTGGTGACGCACGGGGAAGTTGACCGAGTTCGCGATGAAGCAGTCGCGGTGCGCCGCGGCGTGCAGTTCCTCCGCCCGCTCGACCATGCTGGCGTCGGTGACGGTGACCACGGGGTTGAGGACGACCTCGACGAACCTGCCGCTGGAGACCCGTTCCATGCGCATCAGGCCGGTGGCGGCGTCCTCGTAGGAGGTGACCACCACCCCCTGGGTCGCGCACAGCGCCAGGTAGGTCAGGAGGTGGCATTCGGACAGCGCGCCGACGAGGAACTCCTCGGGGTTCCACCGGGACTGGTCACCGCGGAAGGAGGGATCCGCGCTTCCCTGGAGGACGGGCTTGCCCTCCACCACCAGGTCGTGGTCACGGGTGTAGGTGCGGTAGGACGAGGTGTCCTGTCCTGGCTGGGGGGTCCAGCGCACCGTGACCGCGTAGTGATGTTCCTTGCTCATCGTTCGTGTTCCTCCTCGCTCCCGTGTGTCAGGAGACGGTGGGCGACGGTACCGCTCGTCGGCGACGGGAACGTCCAGGTTTTGGTGGAGTGTCCGGCGTGGGTGTCGCTGGGGGTGCGCTGGACTCGGCGGGCGTGGCGCCGGGAGGGTGTCGTGGTTCCGCTGGGGGTCAGGTCCGTGCCTGGCGGTCGCGGCGGCGGTTCGTGGATCCTTCCGCCGAGGTGGGTGCTGCTGAGGTCGCGCACCGGTGGTGCGGGGTGCGCGCCCAGGTCGCCTCGTCCTCGGAGCTGGCCGTGCGGCGGGTGGGCGTCCCTGCTCCGCACCTGGTGTTGCGTGGCGCGCCGCGCGTGGTGTGGGCGGACGAGGGCGCCGAGGTCTTCCGGTTGTTTCGGTCCTGGCCGCTGCCCGGGGCCGGGAGGCCGGCCTGGCGGTGGGCGTTGGGGGCTTCCCGTGAGGTGGCGGCGCTGGGTGGTCTTCGGGTGCCGGTGCCGGTGGCGTGGTCGGTGTCGCGCGGTGATTTGTGCATCCGGTCGGGCGCCGGGGTGACCGGGACCCGGTAGCAGGGGACCCGTCGGTGCGTCGGGTGGCGTGGAGGACCTGGGTGCTCGTTCTTCTCGAGGCTGTTGGGGCCGCTGTTGGCCGTCGTCGGGAACCTTCCGGGGTTTTCGGCGAGGAGGGCGGGTGGGCTGGCCTGCCGGTCCTCCGCACCCCCCGGTTCGTGCTCCGCCCGCCAGGGGTGCGGGGTGGTCCCGTGGGCCCGGTGGTCCTCGGCTGTCCGGGTGGTGGCCGGAGTCAGGGGTGCGGATGGGGCGGCCGCTCCCCCGCCCGGGCGGGGGGCCCGTTCCCGTCGGGGTCCGGGGGCCCCGGCTGGTTCCCGCCCCACGCGCCCCGTGAGGTGGGCCCCTCCCTCTCGGGGGGTGGGCGGGGGCTCGGTGTCGCACGGTGGGGCGGAGGAACGGACGAAAGTCACCGTCGGGCGTCGTGGCGGGTGTGGGACCGGCAGGATGTGCCTCATGAGCCACCACCACCCGTCCCGGCCCACGCCCGAGTGCGACGGCACCTCGACGCCGGGCCCGCAGGACTGGGAGCAGCGTTCCCGAGAGCTCGAACGTGAGGCGGAGCTGGCCGTCCCGTGGGTCACCGCCGCCACCCGGTGGATCGCCGAGCTCGTGGGCCCCAACCTGGTGGAGTGGGTCCTCGACGTCGGGTCAGGGCCGGGAGTGCACACCGAGACCCTGGCGTTGACCTTCCCCACCGCCAGGGTGACCGCCGTGGACGGTGCGCCGGCTCTCCTGCGCCACGCCGAGGCGCGGGCGCGGCGGGCGGGGCTGTCGGAGCGGCTCGACGTCCACCACGCCGATCTGAACACGGACCTGGACCGTCTTCCGGTGGCGGACGTGATCTGGGCGAGTCGCGTCCTGCACCACGTGGCTGACCAGCCGCGCGCGGTGCGGTCGCTGGCGGGGCGTCTGCAGCCCGGGGGGTTGCTCGCGGTCGTCGAGGGAGGGCTGCCGATGCGGTTCCTGCCCGCGAGGTCCGGGCCGGGATCGGCCGGGTTCCCCTCGCGGTTGGACGCCCTGGTGTCGGAGGCCGTGGCCGAGGCGCTGGCGGGCCATCACGAGCCGGGCGGTCCGGGTCCGGTGACCGACTGGCCGGCGGAGCTGGCCGGGGCCGGGCTGGTGGGTACCCGGAGTCGGTCGTTCCTGTTGGACGTGCCCGCTCCGGCGCCCCCGGAGGTCCGCGAGTACGTGGTGGACCGGCTGGGCCGGGCGAGGGAGATGGCGGGCGGGGCGCTGGGCGCGCCGGACCGGGGGGCGTTGGACCGGTTGTTGGATCCCGAGGATCCGGAGGGGGTGGCGCGGCGGCCGGACCTGTTCCTGCTGTCCGCGGCCACCGTGCACGTCGGGTGGCGGGAGGCCTGAGGGGGCTGGGTCCGGTGGCGTGGCCGGCGTCAGTCGGGGTCGGCGGCGCGGGGGCGGGCACGGACGTGGACCCGCTCGCCTTGGCGGCCGAACAGGCTCAGCAGTTCGACGGGCCCCGAGCCGGTGCTGCCGAACCAGTGGGGCAGTCGGGTGTCGAACTCGGCGGCCTCACCGGCGCGCAGGACGACGTCGTGTTCGGCCAGCACCAGGCGCAGCCGGCCGCTGAGGACGTAGCACCATTCGTAGCCCTCGTGGGTTTTGGGGTCGGGTTCGGTCTGCGTCTCGGGGATGACGAACTTGTAGGCCTGGAGTCCGCCGGGTTGGCGGGTCAGCGGGATGACGGTCATCCCCCGGATCTGGCGGGGTCGGGTCCGGATGCGGGGGTCGCCGACCGGTGGGCTGCCCACCAGTTCGTCGATGGGTACCTGGTGGGCGCGGGCGATGGGGAGCAGGAGTTCCAGGCTGGGTCGTCGCCGTCCCGACTCCAGGCGGGACAGGGTGCTCACCGAGATGCCGGTGGCGGCTGACAGGGAGGACAGCGTCGCGCCGCGTTGTTGGCGCACCCTCCGCAGCCGGGGTCCCACCTCGGCGAGGACCGTCTCCAGTTCGTCGGGGGGTGAGGTCGGGTCGCTGTCGGGGTCCCCGGGTCCGCTCATGACCCGATTATGGCAGGGACGGCAACGTGGGTTGCCGTTGTCAGGCGGGGCCGGAGAGGAGTCCGCCGTCGTGGACCAGCCGTTCCCGGCCCGGGGGGCCGGTGTCGTCGAGGGCGCGTCGCACGTGGTCGCGGTCCGCGTGGGAGGCGAGGCGCAGCCGCAGTCGTTCGGATCTGAGCACGGCGACGCGGAGGCGGAGCAGGCGTCCGCTGTCGGGGTCGAGGTCGGGTAGGTAGGCGGCGCGCAGGTCGGGGCGGTAGGAGTCGTGCCCGGTGATGCCTTCGTAGTCGTTGATGAGGTCACCGCAGCCGTAGAGGACGAGGTGCCCTCGGTAGACCTCCCAGGCGCGCGGGTGGTGGGAGGAGTGGCCGTGGACGAGGTCCACTCCCCCGTCGATGAGGTGGTGGGCGAAGTCCACCTGCGCCGGGGGCACGGTGTACCCCCAGTTGCCGCCCCAGTGCACCGAGACGGCGGTGGTCGCGCCGGCGCGGCGGGCGGGGGCGAGGCGGGCGGCGAGGGTGTGGGCGGCGGTGGGTGAGAGGTCGGGGATCAGGTGCACGCCGGGTCGTGCCGGGTTGGCGGCCCAGGTGGCGGGGACGCCGCTGTCCGGGGTCGCGCAGCCCAGCACGGCCAGCGAGTTCCCGCCGGGCAGGAGGATCCGGTGGGGGCGGGCTGCGTGGTCGGCGTCGGTGCCCGCCCCCACGGTGGGCAGGCCGGCGTCGGTGAGGGCGCGCAGGGTGTCGAGCAGTCCGGGGTGGCCGAGGTCGAGGACGTGGTTGTTGGCCAGCGTGCACACGTCGGGGGCCAGCGCGGTCAGCACGGGGAGGTTGTCCGGGGACATCCGGTAGTGCAGGGCCTTGGCGGGGTCGAACGTGTCGGCCCTGGTGACGCTGGTTTCGAGGTTGATCAGCCGGGCGGCGGGCCGGAGTTCGGTGAGCAGGGCGAGCAGGTCGCCCCAGGGCCAGTCGTGGGGGGCGGGGGCGGGCAGCGGGCCGTGCGCGGCCTCGGCCAGCCGCAGGTAGTCGCGGGCGTCGCGGAGCCAGTCCTCGCGGATCTCGGGGGCGCCGGCGCCGGGGAGCAGCTGGTCGACGCCGCGTCCGGTCATGACGTCGCCGGCCAGGAACAGGGTGACCGGTGGGCCGCGGCGCGCGGCGCTGTCCCGGTCGTGTCCGGGGTGGGGGTGGTGGGCGGGGGTCATCGGGGAGGCCGCCGGCGGTGGGTGGGGTCTCAGGCGGGGTGGGTGAGGGCGGCCAGGTGGGTGGTGAACCAGCGGGTGGCGAGGTCGGCGACCTGGTCGAGCGCGCCGGGTTCCTCGAACAGGTGGGTGGCGGCGGGCACCACGGCCAAGTCGGCGGGGCCTCCGAGTCGGGTGTGGGCCTGCCGGTTGAGTTCGAGGACGATCTCGTCGGCTCCGCCGACGATGAGCAGGGTCGGTGCCCGGACGGCGGGGAGGTGGGGGCCGGCGAGGTCGGGGCGGCCGCCTCGGGAGACGACGGCGGCGATGTCGGCGTCCCGGTCGGACGCGGCCCACAACGCGGCGGCGGCACCGGTGCTGGCCCCGAAGTAGCCGATGGGCAGGCCGGCGGCCCGGGGGTGCTCCCGCGCCCAGGTGGTGGCGGCGCGGAGGCGGCTGGCGAGTAGGGGGATGTCGAAGACCCGCGCCCGGTCCCGTTCTTCCTCGGCGGTGAGCAGGTCGAACAGGAGGGTGCCCAGGTGCCCGGCGGTGAGGGCGTCGGCGACCCGCTGGTTGCGGGGGCTGCGGCGGCTGCTGCCGCTGCCGTGGGCGAAGATCACCAGGCCCAGGGGTTGGGCGGGCAGGTGGAGGTGCCCGGGGAGGGTGACGGTTCCGGCGGGCACGGTGACGTCCTGGTCGGCGGTGGTGCTGCTCGCCGGGGGGCCGGGTACGGAGGACGGCCCGGTGTGGTCGCGGGAGAGCAGGTCCACGACTTCGGCGTCGCTGGTCTGGTCGAAGTGCGCGTAGGCCTGGCCGACGGCCAGGAACATCGAGGGGGTTTCCAGGCAGATGAGGTCGTCGACCTCGTCCCGGAGGGCGTCCACGGCCTCGGGTGGGGCGACGGGGACGGCGAGGATGACCCGTCGGGCGCCGTGGGCTCGGACGACCTGGGCGGCGGCGCGGGCGGTGGAACCGGTCGCGATGCCGTCGTCGACGAGGATGGCGGTGCGACCGGTGAGGGGGGTGCGGGGGCGGTCGCCGCGGAACCGGGCGGCGCGGCTGTCGACCTGGGCGCGTTCCCGGCGTTCGACCTCGGCGAGGTGGATGGCGTCCACGCCCGCGCGCCGGCGGATGTGGTCGTTGATCACGCGGACGCCGTCCTCTCCGACGGCGCCCATGCCCAGTTCGGGTTGACCGGGTACTCCCAGTTTGCGGACGACGACGACGTCCAGGGGCCGGTGGAGGTGGGCGGCGACCTGGTGGGCCACCGGTACCCCGCCCCGGGGCAGTCCCAGGACCACCACGTCCTGGTCGGCGAGGGGCGTCAGGCGGTGCGCCAGGCGCTGGCCGGCGTCGGTTCGGTCGGTGAAGGGCATCGCTGCCTCCTCACGGGTGGTCGGGGAACCGCCCGCCTGTGAGGGCCGCACGGGGGCGGGGCGGATTGTCCGGTGTCGTGGTCCACGGTAGGCGGGGGTGGGGTGTCGGGGGCAGTGCGGAAGGTCCCGGCCCGGTGGGGTCGGGTGGTCGTCAGGGGGCGCGGCGCGGGTGGGGGGTGAGGAACTGGCGCAGCCGCTGCCAGGGGTAGGTGTTGATCACCTCGTCGGGGCCGACCCAGCCGCGTTGCGCGGTGCCCACGCCCAGCCGCACCTGGTCGAGGTGGGTCGCGGCGTGGGCGTCGCTGGCGACGGAGAAGCGGACGCCGAAGTCCCGGGCCCGGCGTGCGAGGTCGCCGTCGAGGTCCATGCGGTCGGGGAAGGAGTTGATCTCCAGGGCGGTGTCGTGGCGGGCCGCTTCGGCGAAGACGGCGTCCCAGTCGGCGTCGAGTGCCGGGCGGTGTCCGATCAGCCGGGTGGTGGGGTGGCCGAGCACGTTCACCAGTGGGTGCCGGACGGCGGCCAGCAGTCGGGCGGTGGTGTCGTGCCTGCTCTGCCGGAAGTGGGAGTGCACCGAGGCCACGCGGATGTCGAAACCGCGCAGGATGTCGTCGTCCCAGTCCAGGCCGCCGTCGGGTTGGATGTTCAGTTCGGTGCCGTGGAGCAGGTGGATGCCGGCGTCGCGGTCGAGCCGGCGGATCCGCCGGCGCTGCTCGAGTGCCTTCTCCGTGGTCATGCGCTGCATGCGCAGCAGGGGGGCGTGGTCGGTGATGGCGCAGTACTCGTGGCCGGCGGCCCGGGCGGCGCGCACCATCTCCTCCAGGGAGGCGACGCCGTCGGTGAGGTCGGTGTGGGTGTGGAGGTCACCGCGCAGGTCGCGGCGTCGCAGCAGGCGGGGTAGTTGGTGCCGTTGGGCGGCCTGGATCTCCCCGGTGTCCTCGCGCAGGGGTGGCGGTATCCAGTCGAGGCCGAGCCGTGCGTAGAGCTCCTCCTCGCTGTCGGCTCGGACCGGGCGTCGGGTGCGGGCCCGGAGCAGGCCGTACTCGGACAGGGTCAGGCCGGCGTGCACGGCGATCTCGCGGATGCGGATGTTGTGGGCCTGGGATCCGGTGAAGTACAGCAGTGCGGCTCCCCAGGCTCGGGGTGGGACGGCGCGGACGTCGATCTGGACGCCGTCTCGGGTGCGCACGGAGGTCTTGGTGCCTCCGCTGCCCAGGACGCGGTCGACGGCGGGCAGGGTGGTGACCGCGCGCATGACGGCGTCGGGGTCGGTGGTGGCGACCAGCAGGTCGAGGTCGCCGACGGTGTCGCGTCGGCGGCGGACGGAGCCGGCGACCTCGGCCCGCTGCGCTCCGGGCAGGGCGGTGAGCTGGCCGAGTGCCTGGTCGGCGAGATCCAGGGCGAGGGCGAGGGGGATGCGGTGCCCGGCTCGCTGGGTCTCGCGGAGGGCGGCGGTGAGGTTCTCCTCGGTGCGCGGCCCCCACCCCCGCAGGTCGCGCAGGTGTCCGTGCCGGAGGGCGTCGCGCAGTGCGGCGGTGGAGGTGATGCCCCGTTCCTGGAAGACCTGGTGGGCGCGGCGCGGGCCGAGCCCGGGGACGGCCAGGAGGGCCCGCAGGCCCGCGGGTACCTCGGCGCGGAGCGTGTCGAGTTCGGTGACGGTGCCCGTGTCGAGGTACTGCCTGATCTTGGTGGCGAGTTGGTCGCCGACGCCGGGGATGGCGCGCAGGCCGCGTCGGTCGAGGCCGGTGAGGTCGGCGGTGTGCCCCCGCACCGATCGGGCGGCGCGTTCGTAGGCCCGGATCTTGAACGGGTCGGCCCCCGAGATCGCCAGGAGTTCCGCGAACTCGGTGAGCATGTCCGCCACGGCCTCGTTGGAGCGGGGCATGCTTCGACGGTACGTCGGCGGGCCGGGCGGCGCGGGCGCGGCGGTTTCCCGGGCGTGACTGGTTACCGGGGGTGGCCGGGGCCCGTGGTCCGCGGGTGGTGGGGGCGGCCCAGCACGTAGGTGGCGGTGACGGCGCGGTCGTCGCCCAGGGTCATGAGGGCGAGGAGCCGCTCGGTCAGGGTCGTCGCCCGCCGGGTTCGGCGTCGCAGCACCGGGGTCGCCGCCCAGTCCAGGACGACGAAGTCGGCTTCCCGCCCGGGGTGGAGGTTTCCGATGGCCCCGTCCAGGCGCAGTGCCCGCGCGCCGCCGAGGGTCGCCAGGTAGAAGGCGCGGAGGGCGGACAGCGGGTGGCCGCGCAGGGCGGCGACGGCGTGGGCCGCGTTGAGGGTGACCAGCGGTGAGTAGCTGGTGCCGGCGCCGACGTCGGTGCCGATGCCCACCGGGATGCCGGCGGCCAGCGCCGAGGACAGGTCGAACAGGCCGCTGCCCAGGAAGAGGTTGGAGGTGGGGCAGTGCGCCACGGCGGTGCCGGTGCGGGCGAGCCGCCGCCGGTCGGTCGGGTCGATGTGGACGCAGTGGCCGAGGATGCTGCGGGGGCCGAGCAGTCCGTGGGCGTCGAACAGCGCGACAGGGGAATCGGTGCCGAACAGGTGGTTCACCAGCGCCACCTCCTCCTGGTTCTCGGCGGCGTGGCTTTGGATCCACAGGTCGGGAATCTCCCGGTGGAGGCGGGCGACCATCGTGAGCAGCGCCTCGGTCGAGGTCGGGGCGAAGCGGGGGGACAGCGCGTAGCCCAGGCGTCCTCGCCGGTGCCAGCGTTCGAGGAGGTCCCGGGTCTGGTGTTCGGCGGTGGCGAGGTCGGGGTCGCGGAGTCCGTCGGGGGCGTGGGGTGCGCGGTCCATGAGGACCTTGCCGCTGATCATGCGGAGGTCGCGGTCGAGCGCGGCGGAGAGGAAGCCGTCGACGGAGGCGGGGTGGGCGGTCGGGAAGACCCCGGCGGTGGTGGTGCCGGCGGCCAGCAGGGTGTCGAGGAGGAAGTCCGCTGCCCGCCGGGCGTGGTCGCGGTCGTCGAACTCGCGTTCCCTCGGGTACACGGTGGTGGTGAGCCAGTCCTGGAAGTCCTGGCCGGGGCCGGCGATGGCGTCGATCTGGCTGGAGTGGACGTGGGGGTCGACGAAGCCGGGCAGGATCAGGCCGCCCCGGTGGTCGACGTGGGGGGCGTGGCGGTGGCGTGAGGGCAGCGCCGTGGCCGGGCCGACCCAGTCGACGTGCCCGTCGGGGGTGACGACCAGGGCGCCCTCGGGGTGGTGTTCCGCGCTGCCGGGCGCCTCCTCGTCGCCGGGGTCGTCGAGGAAGTGCAGGATCTCACCGAGGAAGACGGTGGCGGTGTCCTCGGGTCCGGTGGGGGTGTGGTGGTCGGGGCGGGTGGTCGGCGGGTTCATGGTGCGGGTGGGGTCGGCCGGCGGCGCCGGGGGGCGCGGTGTGGGCGGGCGGGGGCGGGTTCCCGCGGTGGGATCACGGTGGCCTCCCGGATGGGTCGTGGGTGCGGGGTTCTCCGCCGGGGGCGGTGTCGGCGTGCCTCCCATCCTGCCCGGCTGGGCACCGTGGGGGCGGGTGGGACGGGTGCGTGGGCGGCCGGGAGGGGTCGCGGGCCGGTGCGCCGTCCCGCCGGCGGGCGCGACGGCGGGGAGGGCGCGGTGTCGGAGGTCTCAGCTGCCCTCGCCCGGTGGTCCCGCCCCGTCTGCCTCCCCGGGCTCCCCGGGCCGCAGGGAGCCCTCGAGGAGGCCGTCGACGCCCAGCCGGACCAGGGTGCGCCCCAGTTCCGCGGCCTGCCGTGCCTGGTCCTGGAGTTGGAGCAGCCGCAGGACCACGCGTCCGTAGGCGCGTTGCTCCTCGATGGGCAGGCGGGGGACCTGGGCGCGGCGCGGGTCGACGCGGCTGGCCCCGGGCAGGTGCCGGGCGGTGGCGGCCAGCAGGACCCCGGCGAGGAAGTGCGGGTCGATCTGGTCGGGGTCGACGCGGTAGCGGGTGAGCGGGGAGGCGAGGATCGCGGGGGTGTCGACGACGCGGACGGCGCCGAGTCCGGCGACCACGTCCCCGATGTCGACGCGGACGCAGCCGGGTTGCCATTCGGCGCGGTCGGAGGGGGGGCCGCCCTCGGCGAGGTCGGTGGCGGTCAGCACGGGTTCTCGTCCTGTTCCGGTGGTCAGCCGGGTGGGGGCGGTGCGGATGGTGACCAGGCCCGCCCTGGCGAGTTCGCCCAGGGTGGTCGGGGTGGGTGGGGGGTGGTCGGGGGTCGGGGTGGGCGTGAGGGCGGGGGCGGCCAGGGTCAGTGCTCGCAGCTGGTCGAGGGCGGAGTGGAAGCGGGCGCCGAGGTTCTGGTGGTGGCGGCCGAGGCGGTGGCTGGTGGGTCCGACGTCGACGGTCTCGTCGAGCAGGTCGACCACGGGGAGGGCGGCGGCACCCGGGGGGAGGTCGTCGTGGCGGCCGGTGTCGAAGCGGCGCCAGGCGGTGAGCACGTCGGTGGGATCGTCCCCTTCGGCGGCCATCAGCATCAGGTGGGAGGGCGGGGTGTCCCCGGGGTGGGGGCGGCGCAGCAGCCAGAGGTCGACGGCGGGCGCGGCGAGGGTGACGACGGCGCGCAGGGCTCCGGCGCGCAGCAGGTTCGCCCTGATCCTCCTGCCGGCCCGGCGGCCCGCGGCGGCGGGTGGCATGAGCACGGCGGCGTGCCCGGCGGGTCGCAGCCGGGCCAGGCAGTGTTGGACCCAGGCCAGTTCGGACTCGCTTCGGGGGGGGATCCCGTACTGCCACCGGGGGTCGGCGGTGAGGTGGGCGTGTCCCCAGGACCGTTCGTTGAAGGGGGGGTCGCAGACGACGGCGTCGGCGAGTTCGGTGGCGAGGTGGTCGTCGAGCAGGGTGTCGGCGGGGGCGATCCGGGCGTCGACGGTGTGCAGCCGCAGTCGGGACTCGGTGATCGAGGCCCGGGTCGGGTCGATGTCCTGGCCGAGGCGGCGGGCCGAGGGGGCGGTCATCAGGAGTGTGCCCAGTCCGCAGGCGGGGTCGAGTACCGTGCCCCTGCCGGCGTCGGTGAGGGTGACCATCAGGGTCGCCAGGTCGGGGGAGGTGAGGGCGAGCCGGCGGGAGTGGGTTTCGGCGTAGCGGGCGCAGACGAACTCGAACGCGGCGGCGGGTCCGCGTTGTTCGGCGAGTCGGATGAGCAGTCTGGCGGTGTCGGGGTCGTCGAGTTCGGGTCGGTCGATCTCCGCCCGGGGGGTCAGGGAGAGCAGGAACCGGCCGGTCGCGGCGACCCGGTCGCCGAGGGACAGGTCGTCTCCCAGGCGGAGGCGTTGCCAGACCCGGTCGGCCAGCGACACCTCGTAGGGTTTGCCGTTGCGGCGGAGCCAGTCCTCGACCTCCCGCAGGGAGAACAGGGGGCTGGAGGTGGTGCCGGCGATCGGTTGGGGGAAGTCCTCGTGTCGGCGCCGCCAGTTGCTGACCGCGGCCCGGCCGACGTCAACGAGACGAGCGATCTCCGCCGCGTTCACGGTGGCGTCCTGGCTCATTTCCCCCACCCTAGTTCACACTACGTTCACCGTCCACAACCTACTCGCTTGTGAACACGATCAACCAGTGATTTACTGCCTCCATGATGCACACGAAGCCCCTGCTGTTGCGGTACGCCGCGGGCTCCGATGTTGGCCAACGGCGGGCGGTGAACCAGGACTCGGCGTACGCGAGTCCTCGCCTGCTGGCGGTGGCCGACGGGATGGGTGGGCACGCGCACGGCGAGGTCGCGAGCTCGGTGGTGGTGGCCACCCTCGTCGAGCTCGACGGTTCCCTCGCCGCCTCCGATCCGGATCGGGGCCGTGCCCTGGACCTGCTGGCCGGTGGGGTGAGCTCCGCCGCCGAGCGGCTGACCGAGCTCGCCCAGCGGGACGAGGACCTGGCGGGGATGGGGACCACGCTGACCGCGCTGATGTGGGACGGTTCCCGCCTCGCGCTGGCGCACGTGGGGGACTCCCGGGGCTACCTGCTGCGGGGCGGGGTGCTCTACCAGATCACCCGTGACCACACCATGATCCAGAGCCTGCTGGACGAGGGGCGGCTGACCCCCGAGGAAGCCGCCGACCACCCGCGCCGCTCGGTGGTGATGCGGGCGTTGCAGAGCCACGGCTCGGCCGACCCGGACCTGTCCTCCCACGACGCGCAGGTGGGCGACCGCTACCTGCTGTGCTCCGACGGGCTGACGGCCGTGGTGAGCGCCGAGACGGTGCACGAGGTGCTCAGCACGGTCGAGGACCGCCAGGAGGCCATCCGGCAGCTGATCGACCTGGCGAACCGGGGCGGCGGACCGGACAACATCACCTGCGTGGTCGCCGACGTCGTGGAGTCCGAGCCGGACCCGCAGCCGCAGCCGGGCCTGGTGGTGGGCGCGGCCCAGGACCAGGGCGTGACCGCCGATCCGACGTCCGGGCCGGCCTGGTTGTCCCGGTGGACCGGGGAGGTCTTCCCCGCCGACGCGGACTGACCGCCAGCACCGGGTCCCCTGGCGGACCCGCAGGGCAGGCCGAGGCGGCCGATCATCCGACGACGAGCACGACCAGGACGTCACGCGTCCGCGCGCGCCGACCAGCACCGGCGGCGGGGCGGGCCTGGCCGTCCGTCCCCGACCGGCCTCGCTCCGCCTTCCCGGCCGAGGACCCCGCCCGCCTCCGCGCGGCCCGGCGGCGTCGACGGGTTTCCCGGGCCGGGCCCGGGCAATCCTGGCGGGTGAGGGCCCCGCGTGGGGCGGGCCCGCGCGGTCCGGTGGTACCCGGACCGAGCCCGGCGACGGTGACGGGAGCGGAGGAATGTCACACATCGGTTATCGGCGGGTGTACGAGGAGCCCCGGTTCCGTGACGGCGTGCGGGTGCTGGTCGACCGGGTGTGGCCGAGGGGAATGCGTCGCGAGGACGCCCACCTCGACGAGTGGTTGCGGGCGGTCGCTCCCTCCACGGAGTTGCGGCACTGGTACGGCCACGATCCCGACCGGTTCCCGGAGTTCCGCCGCCGCTACCTGCGGGAACTGCGGGAACCCGGGCGGCGGGACGCCGCGGGGCACCTCCAGGACCTGGCCAGGTCCGCTCCGGTGACGCTGCTGACGGCCAGCCGGGACCTCGACCACAGCCAGGCGGCGGTCCTGGCGGCCTGGCTGGCCGAGCACACCCCCGAATCGGCCTGAGCGGCCGCCGGGGGCTCCGCCCACCCCGGGTCGGCGGCCCGGCACCGCGGCACCCGAGGGACACCGCCGGGCGGACGAGGCGGTCGGCGCCCGGGGGCGGGACGCCGGTCGAGGGCGGTCCCGCCCGGGGCCACTACCCGCGGGCTGGGGGTGGAGCCACGCGGTGGACGACCTCCACCAGGGAACCCTCGTCCCCCACGTTGCCGGGGAACACGGTGTAGCGCGGGCCGGCGGGCCGCCCGTCGAGGTCGAGTGGTTGCCACAGCGAGACCGCCCCCGGCAGCAGGGAGCCCAGGACGCGGGCGCGTCGGACCCCGAGGCCGTGCACGGCGACCTCGTGGGAGGTGATGCCGCCCTTGGCGACCACGCAGGAGGGCGGGCACTCCCGCCGCACCGCGCGGACGACGGAGACCAGGGCCCGGGAGACGACCCGGGCGATGCGCAGGCTGTCGGCGGCGTCGACGCCGCGGCGCAGGGCTCGGGAGGTTTCCAGGAGGACGTCGTCACCGCGCCGCAACGCGCCCACGACCTGGCGGGCGGCCTCGTCCACCACGTCGTCCGGGGCGGTGAGCAGGGTGTCCACCGGGAGCGTGACGTCCACCAGCGGCCGGGCCGCGCGCAGCGCGGCGGTCTGGGCGGTGGTGAGCGCGGTGTGCGAGCCCACGACCACGAGCACCCCGCTCTCGCGTGGGACGGGGGCGGGCTGGAGGGGGGCCGCTGAGGGCAGTCCGGCCCGCACCCGGACGTAGGCCGGGCCGGTGCGGTACAGGAACCGGTGCCCGGCCCGTTCCAGTTCGGCCAGGGCCAGCGCGGTGACCTCCATGTCCTCGGCGGCGGCGGCGTCGAGGGCGACCACGGCCGGTGGGGACGAGGGGTTCCGGTCGGACAGCCGGCGGTCCAGGAGCGCGACCACCCCGGCCACTCCCCCCTGGCGGATGGTGGCGAGGTCGACGACGGTGACCTCCGCCGGGCTGATCCGGCCGCCGCTGCGCTCGGCCACCCACCCGGGCAGGTCCCCGGCGGTGAAGCCGAAGGTGGCGTCGCGGGAGAACTCGGTGCGCTCGGCCGGGGTCCACACCCCCTCCACGCGGACCAGGTGCTGGCCTCCGACGGTGACCCGGCCGGCCTCGTGGTAGGCGGGGCACAGGACGACGGCGTCGGTGGCTTCGCCGGTGGCCCGCTGCCAGGCGGCGGCGAGCGCGTCGGTCTCGACCGGGTAGTGGCCCCGCAGCGTGGAGTCGCCGCGGCTGAGCAGTCGGACGGTCACGCCGACGCTGGTCGCCGCCCTGGCGAGGGTGGTGGCGACCTCGGTGGCCACCCGGTGGGCCGCGTCGGGGTCCAGGGAACGGGAGTTGGTGAGCACGAAGAGCAGGCCGCGGGTTCGGGCGTGCCGTAGCCCCCAGCGCAGTTCGCGGTCCGACCAGGCCGTGACGAGGGGCACGTCGTGGACGGTTTGGGCGCCGGTGGGGTCGTCGTCGACGGCGACCAGGACGGTGCCGTCGCCCACGAGGCCCTCGGCGAGCCGCGGGAGGGCTCGGGGTTCACGGCGGGGTGGCGCGATCTCGTCGGCGGGAGGGTAGGCGGGAGTGCTCATCGCGGTGGGCGGCCGGGGCCGCTGCTCCTTTCCGGGGAGTCGGCGGGAACCCGATCCGACCACGGGACACCGCTCGGGTGCCAGGGCGGGGCGCCCCTGACGGTCCGTGCGCCCCTCCCCCAGGGACCGGGTGATGAACCCAGCGCACCGACACGGTCACGCACCGCTATCCTGATCACGGGGTGTGCCCGGATCGTCCCGCGTTGGCGACGGTGTGTGCCCGTCTCGTCCCGGTGCCTCACCGGTTCTCGTCCCTTCCGTCCGTCGTCACTGCCGAAGGAGGGCGCCGTGGCCGCCCCTGTCCAGCTGTCGTTCGAGCAACGCTGTCCCCTGCACGTGGCTCCCGGGCTGCGCGAGTTGCAGGCCACCGGGCCCATCCACCGCATCCGCACCGCCGTCGGCGACGACGCGTGGTTGGTGACCGGCTACACCGAGGTGCGCGCGCTGCTCGACGATCCCCGGGTGGGCCGGTCCCACCCCGATCCGGCCCGCGCGGCCCGCTCCGGGGACGCGGCGTTGCAGGGCGGTCCGATGGGCGAGTTCGCCAGCGAGGACTCCGACCACGCGCGGTTGCGGACGCTGATCCAACCCCACCTCTCCCCCGCCCGGCTCCGACCGTTCACCCCGCGCGTCGAGGCCCTGGTCGAGGAGTGCCTGGACCGGCTCGCCGCGGCGGGCCCGGGCCCGGTGGACTTCGCGCGGCTCGTGGCGGCGTGGCTGCCCACGGCCGTCATCTGCGCGCTGATCGGCGTGCCCGACGCCGACCGGGACCGATTCCGCGGTCACGCCCGGGCGATGGCCGACCTGCGGGACGCCGAGCGGTCCCGGCGGGGGATGGCGGAGCTGTTCGAGTACTGCCGGCGGCTGGTGGCGGTGAAACGGCGGACGCCGGGGGAGGACGTCGTCTCCCGCCTGCTCGCCCGGGACGGGGTGACCGACGAGGACGCGGCACGGGCCTGCGTGCTGCTGCTCTTCGGGGGCGAGGCCGCGGTGATGGCGATCGGGATCGGGGCCGTGCTGCTGCTCACCGACGCCGGCCAGCGGGAGGAGCTGCGGGCCCGGCCGGACCGGATGCCCGGCGCGGTCGAGGAGATGCTGCGCGGCATGGACAAGGGCGGGGACGGCGTGTCCCGGTACGCCCGGGCGGACCTGCGGGTGGGCGAGGTGGTGGTGCGGGCCGGGGACCTGTTGCTGCTCGATACCGGAGCGGCCAACCACGACGTCTCGGTGTACGCGGCACCCGACCGGTTCGATGTGGGTCGCCGCGACGCGCCGCACCTGTCGTTCGGGCACGGTTCCCGCTACTGCGCGGGGGCGCCGCTGGCCCGGGTGGAGCTGCGGGTGCTCTTCACCCGGCTGCTCGCCCGGTTCCCGGGGATGCGCCTGGCGGTGGACCCCGCGCGGTTGCGGGTGGAACGGGACGTGGTCGCCGGAGGCCTGGCGGAGTTGCCCGTGCTGCTGTGACCTGGCCGGTGCGGGCGCTGGGGGTGCGCGAAGCGGCCGCGCCCCCCGGGGTGTGTTCGCCCCGCCGTGGGGCCTTCGCCTCCTCCCGTGGTGGTGGGCCCGGCCCCGAGCGGCGCGTCGCCGGCCGGCTCCACTGTGCTCGGTGGGCTCGGGGTGGACGAATCCGAGGGCGGTGCCGGGACCGTCCCGGCTCCTCTAGTGGCCACGCCGGGGTCGTCGAGCCGAGCGGGGTCCCCCCCCGTTCGGGTGGCACTCCTCCGCCGGCTGTCTCGCTGGCTGGGACGAGGGGACGATCAGCGTGAGCTCCAACGGGTTCGATCGGGTGAGATCGCGGGCAGGGTGTGGACGTCCGGGTCCACCGCGATCGGGAGACGTGGTCGATGGGAGCTGGGCGGGACGAGGGTGGGGCACGCGATGCGGCGCGGGGGGCCCCGCACGAGGACGCGCCGAGCCGGCGGCGCGGGCGGTGGGGCGTGGCCACCGCCGTCGCGGTGGTGCTCGTCGCCGTCACGATCGGCGCCCTGGTGTGGGGAGGCCGGGGTGCGCGGGAGCCGGCCGCGGCCCCGAGTCCCGGCCCGGTCCCCTCAGCGTCGGAGCCGTCGGCGGAGGCGGGGGGCGGTTGCCCGAGCCGCCCGGAGCCCACCGACGAGTTCCTGGTGGCGGTCTGCGCCGAGGAGAACAGGCAGGGGCGCGGGCGGGCACTGGCCGCGGCGGCGGAGGACACCGGGTTCAGCATCGGGCTCGACGGTGCCGTGCCGACCGAGGGGTACATGGTGTCCTTCGGGGACGCTCCCGTGGTGGAGCTGCCCGGGTGGGTGCTGGGGCGGACCGGGGAACTGCGGCGGCGGGTGGAGGACTACCTGCTGGAGAACCGGTCCTTCTTCGCGGAGCGGACGGATGCCTACCTGGGCGGGTGGGTCAACCCGGAGACCGGGCGGCTGGTCATCGAGGTCTCCGAACGCCACCTCGACCGGGACGCCGCGGTGGCGGCGGGCGCCGAGCGGGACCAGATCGCCATCTACGACCTGGCCGAGGGCGCGGACATCCTGGTGGACCCGGCGCCGACGCCCGGGAGGTGAGCGTCGCCGACCCCGACCGCACCCCCGTCGTCCCATTCCCTGGGAAGGTCGTGGCCTTCGCCGCCGAGTTCTTCCCAGATCCTGGCACAGCCGACTAGCCTTCCCCCATTCGAGTGATGTACCTGCTCACCGACGGTGTCGGAACCCGCTGGGGTGGCGCCGTCACGGCACGAAGGACCGTGATGTCTCGTCCGCTGCGCCTCGCCACGCTCGCCGTCGTCACCTCGCTCACCGCGGTGGGCTGCAACGCGGCGTCCACCGACTCGGCGGGCTCCTCCGAGGACGGCCCGTCCTTCGTCCTGGTCACCCCCAACCCGGTCGGGGTCAACGACTTCCTCACCCTGTCGGTGCGGGGCGTCGAGGAGGCCGCCGACCAGCACCGTGGCAGCCACCGCACCTTCGAGAGCACCGACCCCGCCTCCCTCCAGCACAACGTCGCCGCCGCCGTCCGCGACCAACCCGACGTCGTCGTCGCCGTCGGCTTCAACTTCGCCGACGTCCTCGCCCAGGAAGCCGAACGGAACCCCGACCAGCAGTTCCTCTTCGTGGACTCCTGCACCGAGGACCCCTTCCCCAACGTCACCTGCGCCACCTTCCGCGAACACGAGGCCGCCTACCTCGCCGGGGCGCAGGCGGGCCTGCTCACCCAGACCGACAGGGTCGGCGCCGTCGTCGTCCTGGACTCCCCCCAGTTCCACCGGTTCTCCCTCCCCTTCGCCGACGGCGCCGCCCGCACCAACCCCGACGTCGAGTTCACCCAGTTGTTCATCGGCGGCCAGAACCCCTTCAACGACCCGGCCCGCGCCAAGGAACTCGCCGCGACCCTCGCTGGCTCCGGAGTGGACCACGTCATGGGCGCCGCCTCGGCCGCCGGGAACCTCGGCGTCTTCGAGGCCGCCGCCGACCACGGCATCCACGCCTTCGGCGTCGACTCCAACCAGTGCCCGGCCAGCCCCGGCCAGGTGGTCGACAACGTCGTCAAACGCACCGACGTGGTCATCGCCGACGGCATCGAGGCCATCCTGGCCGGCGACACCGGCGGGAACCGCTCCTACGGCCTGGCCGAGGAGGGCGTGTCCCTGAACGGGCTCCTCGACGACGTCGACGAGTCCGGCTGCGTCATCGCCGAGCACCCCGAGGTCGTCGAGCAGGTCCGCCAGCTGCACGACGAGATCGTCGCCGGCGACACCGTCGTCACCGACCCCGCCGCCTGAGCGGCCACGACGGCGGGAAAGGCCGAACACCGGTGACCAACACCGACAACGGGACGAACCACACCACGCCGCGCCCGGTCGTGCGACTGCGGGGCATCACGGTCCGCTACCCCGGCGTACTGGCCAACGACGGCGTCGACCTGGACCTCGCCGCCGGCGAGATCCACGCGCTGATGGGGGAGAACGGAGCCGGCAAGTCCACCCTGGCCTCCGTGCTCTACGGGGCGCGCCGCCCCGACACCGGCACCCTCGACCTGTTCGGCGCCCCCACCCGGCTGGCCAGCCCCGCCGACGCGATCGCGGCGGGCATCGGCATGGTCCACCAGCACTTCATGCTCTTCCCCGGCCTGACCGTGGCCGAGAACGTCGTCTACGGCGCGGAACCCCTCCACCGGTTCGGCGTGGTCGACCGCGCCGCCGCCCGCCGGGCGGTGGCCGACCTGGTGCGCCGCTACGGCCTGGACCTCGACCCCGACGCCCTGGTGCGCGACCTGCCCGTCGGGGTGCGGCAACGGGTGGAGATCCTCAAACTGCTCCACCGGGGCGCCCGCGTGCTCATCCTCGACGAACCGACGGCGGTGCTCACCCCCGGCGAGGCCGACCGGCTCTTCACCGTCCTGCGAGGCCTGGCCGCCGAAGGCCGCGCGGTGCTGCTGGTCACCCACAAACTCGGCGAGGTGCTCGCGGTCAGCCACCGGGTGACGGTGCTGCGCGACGGCCGACGCACCACGGTCCTGCGCACCGAGGAGACCACCGCCGGTGACCTGGCCGCCGCCATGACCGGCCGCGACCTCGACCTGGACGTGGTGCACCCCCCGGGGACCCCCGGCGAACCCGTGCTGGAGGTGCGGGAGCTCACCGTGTCCGGCCGGGGCACCAAACCAGCGGTGGACGCCGCGACGTTCACCGTGCGCGCCGGGGAGATCGTGGGTATCGCCGGTGTCGCCGGCAACGGGCAGGCCGAGCTGGTGGCCGCCGTGGTGGGTCTGCGCCGCGCACGGTCGGGCGTCGTGCGGTTGCGGGGCGAGGAGATCACCCATGCCCCGGTGGCCGACCGGCGCCGCCGGGGCCTGGCCTACCTGCCCGAGGACCGGGGCGAGGTGGGGGCCGCCGGGCAGGCCTCACTCGCCGACAACCTGGCGGCGGGGTTCCACCGCGGCCCGCTCCTCGGCCGGTTCGGGTTCCTCTCCCCCACCGCCCTGACCCGCCACGCCCGCCGGATCATCGACCGGTTCCGGGTGCGCACCCCCGACACGCGCACCCCGATCGCCGCGCTGTCCGGGGGCAACCAGCAGAAGGCCGTCCTGGGCCGCGAACTGGCGCACCAGGCCCCGCTGCTGGTCGCCGAGCAACCGACCCGGGGCGTGGACATCGGGGCCGTGCAGGCCATCCACGCCGAACTGGTGGCCTACCGGGACGCCGGCCACGCGGTGCTGCTGGTCTCGGCCGAACTCAGCGAGATCCGCGGTCTCTCCGACCGGGTCCTGGTCTGCTACGACGGGCGCGTCGTGGCCGAGTGGGACAGGGACGAGGCCACCGAACACCGCATCGGACTCGCCATGGCCGGGGAGGCCGGATGACCAGCCGCACCGCCGAGGCCACACCACCGGCCGGCACCGCCCGCCCGTCCCGCCTGCTCCGCACCCGAGGCGGGGTGGTCGCCCTGGCCGTCCTGACCGGCGTCGTCGTGGGCACCCTCGTCCTGGCCGGCACGGGAACCAACCCGCTGACCGCCTACGCCGCCCTGGCCACCGGGGCGTTCGGACCGGACAACCTCCCCGACACCCTCAGCTACGTCCTGCCGGTGCTGGGCATGGCCACCGCGCTCGCGATCCCCCTGCGCGCCGGCATGGTCAACCTCGGCGGCGAGGGCCAGCTGGTACTCGGAGCCGTCGGCGCCCTGGTCACCGGCCTGTTCAGCCCGCTGCCAGCACCCCTGACCGTGGTCGCGGCCCTGCTGGTGGGAACGCTGGCCGGGGCGTCCTACGCGGCGCTGGCCGCGCTGTGCGACAGCCACCTCGGGGTGCCCCTGCTGGTGAGTTCCCTGCTGCTGTCCTACCCGGCGATCTCCTTCGCCTCCTACCTGGTCCGGTTCCCCCTCGCCGACCCCGGCTCCAGCCTCCCGCAGAGCGAACGGCTGCCCGCCGGGGTGGCCCTGCCCACCCTCGGCGCCGGGCAGATCTCGGTCGGCCTGGTCGCCGTCCTGGCCGTGGTCGCCGCCTACACCGTGGTGGACCGCCGCACCCCCGCCGGGTACGAGGTGCGGATGACCGGGCTCGGCGCCCGGTTCGCCTCCTACGCCGGCATCGACCGGCCGCGCCTGACCGTGCGGGTCCTGGCCGCCTCCGGGGGCATCGCCGGCCTGGTGGGCGCCATCCTGGTGTTGGGGTTCCCGTTCCGCTTCATCGACGGGGCGCTGATCAGCCCCCAGTACACGTGGATCGGGCTGATGGCCGCGTTGCTGGCCGCCGCCCACCCCGTCGGCACCGCCGTCGCGGCGTTCTTCTTCGCCGCGCTGACCAGCGGCGCGTTCGAGATGGAACGGATCACCCAGGCGCCGCGCGAACTCACCGCCATCGTGCAGGCCCTGGTCATCATCGTGCTGGCCACCTCCACGGGCCTGCTGCGCGGCAAGGGAGGGCCCCGGTGACCATCGACCCCGCGTTGTTCTCGGCGGCGCTGCGCGCGCTGACCCCGATCCTGTTCGCAGCCCTGGCCGGGGCGTTGTGCCAG
Organism: Actinoalloteichus sp. AHMU CJ021; assembly: GCF_002895405.1. Taxonomy (NCBI): domain Bacteria; kingdom Bacillati; phylum Actinomycetota; class Actinomycetes; order Pseudonocardiales; family Pseudonocardiaceae; genus Actinoalloteichus; species Actinoalloteichus sp. AHMU CJ021. The sequence goes on from NZ_CP025990.1 coordinate 5,914,939, forward strand.
CGGGCCGGGATCTTCAACATCTCCCTGGAGGGGACGATGCTCGTGGGCTGCTTCGCCGGGGTGGCGGGCAGCTGGTTCACCGGCAACCCCTGGCTGGGCGTGGCGCTGGCCGTGGCCGCCTCGGCCGCGTTCTCCCTGGTGTTGGCGGTGGGATCGGTGTCGTTGGGCGGCGACGCCATCGTGATCTCGGTGGCGATGAACCTGCTGGCCGTCGGCCTCACCGCGTTCCTGCTGCGGACCGTTTTCGGCGCCCAGGGCAGCTTCAGCGACCCCGAGCTGCGCGGCCTCGACCGGGTGCGGCTGCCCCTGGTCGAGGAGATCCCCCTGCTCGGCCCCGTCCTCTCCGGACACTCCCCCCTGGTCTACGTCTCCTGGCTGGCGGTGGCCGTGACCGCCGTCCTGCTCTACCGGTGCCGGTGGGGGCTGCGGCTGCGCGGCCTGGGGGAGAACCCGGCGGCCGCGGCCAGCCTCGGCGTGCGGGTGACCCGCCAGCGGTACCTGGTGGTCGTGGCCGGCGGTGGCCTGTGCGGCCTGGGCGGAGCGCAACTGGCCCTGGGCAACGTCACGCTCTTCGCCGAGAATATGACCGCCGGCCGGGGGTGGATCGCGGTGGTCGCGGTGATGCTGGGGGCGGCGGCACCGGTCGGGGTGTTCCTCGCCGCGCTGCTGTTCGGGCTCGCCGAGGCCCTCGGTTTCCGGTTGCAGGGCCTGGGGCTGCCGCAACAGGCCACCGACGCGGCCCCCTACGTCGTCACCCTGATCGCCCTGTTCGTCTCCAGCCGGCGGCTGCGCCGGCGCGACCCCGTGGAAGGTGCGGTGGACCGATGACGGTCATCCTCCCCATCACGAAGATCCCCCGCGAGGGCCTGCCCACCCGGGCCCTGGTCGTCGGCGACCCCGCCCGCGCCGACGCCGTCGCCGCCCAGCTCGACGACGCCCAACTCCTCGGGGAGAACCGGGAGTACCGCAGCTACCGGGGCCGGTGGCGCGGCACCGACCTCGTCGTCTCCTCCCACGGCGTCGGCGGCCCCGGCGCGCTGTGCCTGTTCACCGAGCTCGCCGCCGCCGGGGTGCGCACCTACCTGCGGCTGGGCACCGCCGGATCGCTCACCGACACCGTCGGCGACGGTGACCTGGTGGTGGCCGAGGCCGCGGTCCGCGACGACGGCGTCACCCCGCAACTGGTGCCCGCCGAGTACCCCTCGTTCGCCACCCCCGAGGCGGTGCTGGCCCTGACCGCGGCGGCCCGCGAACACCGCCTGCGCCATCACCGGGGGCTGGTCTGGACACGGGCCGCGTTCTCCCCGGGAGTGCTCGAACTCCCCGTCCGCCAGTACCAGGCGGCCCGGGTCATCGCCATCGAGATGGAGCTGTCCACCCTGCTGGTCTTCGCCGCCCTGCGCGGGTTCACCGCCGGCGGCGCCCTGGTCATCGACGGCAACGCCTCCCAGGACAACGCCGACCCCACCCGCTACTCGCCGCACCGGGCCGTGGTGACCGAGGCCGTCCGGGCCTCCGTCGCGGTGGCCCTGGACGCGCTGGTCAGCCTCGACGTCGAGGAGGACCGGGCATGACGGGCGAGGACCACCCGGGCGCGGAGCCCGCGGCCACCCACTGGCTGGCGGTCGCCGACGAGGTCGCGCGCACCTTGGCCGGCGACGCCGTGGAGCGGGAACAGGCCAACGAACACCCGCTCCGGGAGGTCGCGTTGCTGCGGGACGCCGGCCTGCTGGCGCTGCTGGTCCCGGCCGAGGCGGGCGGCGCCGGCCACCAGTGGCCGTTGGCCCACCAGGTGCTGCGGCGGATCGCCGCCGCCGACGCCTCGGTGGGTCACCTGCTCGGCTACCACTGGTTCCAACTGTGGCGCACCCGGCTGTTCGACCGGCCCGACCTCACCGCACGACTGGAACGGAACACCGCCGAGGACCGGCTGTTCTGGGCGGGGGTCAGCAACCCCCGCGACGCGGCCCTGGCCCTCACCCCCACCGGGCGCGGGTGGCGGGTCACCGGGCGCAAGTCCTTCGCCACCGGGGCCAGCGTCGCCGACCGGCTCGTGGTCAGCGGCACCGAGGACACCAGCGGACGCAAGCTGACCTTCGTGACCGACGCCGCCGACCCTGGCATCCACTACCTCGGCGACTGGGACAACCTCGGGCAACGCCTCTCCGCCAGCGGCGGCGTCGAGTTCCGCGACGTCCTCGTCCACCCCGACGACGTCCTCGGCGCCCAACCGGAGGAGGACGGCGGCGCCGCGCACCGCCAGTCCCTGGCCCCCCTGGGTTTCCAGCTGCTGCTCAGCCAGCTCCACGTCGGCATCGCCCACGGCGCCCTGACCACGGCCGCCGGGTACACCACCGAACGCACCCGGGCCTGGTCGGCCTCCGGGGTGGAACGCGCCGTGGACGACCCGCACGTCCTCGCCGGCTACGGCGGCCTCACCGCCCGCGTCGAGGCCGCCGCCTGCCTGGTCGACACCGCCGCCGAGGCCTTCGACGCGGCCGCCGCCGCCGGGCAGGCCCTGGACGCCGCCACGCGCGGCCGGGCCGCGCTGCGGATCTCCCAGGCCAAGGTCGTCAGCACCGAGGTCGTCAACGCCGTCACCACCGAGGTGTTCGAGCTCACCGGGGCGCGGGCCACCGCCAACCGGTACGGCCTCGACCGGTTCTGGCGCAACGCCAGGACCATCACCTTGCACGACCCGGTCAAGTACAAGGCCGCCGAGATCGGCCGGCACCTGCTGACCGGCCACTACCCGCCGGTCACCGGATACAGCTGAGGAACGGGTGATGACAGCCACACCGCCGCCGGAACCCCCCGGCCTGCCCGAACCCACGGGCACCCCACCCCGCCCGCCGGGCACCGTCCCCGACCCCGAGGTCCTGCCCGTCCTCGCAGACAGCGTCCGCCTCGACGGCGACACCGTGCTGATCCTGGACCGCCGGTGCTTCCCCTTCGACCTCCGCTGGGTCCGCTGCGGCACCGTCGAGGAGGTCGCCCGCGCCATCGAGGACATGGTCACCCAGTCCTCCGGCCCCTACTTCGCCGCCCTGGGGGCGATGGTCCTGGCCGCCCGCGCCGCCCACCACCACCGGGACCCCGCCGCCGCCCGGGCCGACCTGACCGCCGCGGGGGCGCGCATCATCGCCGCCCGGGCCACCAACAACCACCTCGCCACCGCGGTCCGCGCCGTGGTGACCGAGGTCGACCGGGCGGGAACACCCACCGGATCGGCCCTGGTCGAGGCCGCCCTCACCGGAGCCAGGGCCGGCGACCGCCGCTACCGGGACCGCAGCCGCGCCCTCGGCGAACACACCGCCGCCCTGCTGCCCGACGGAGCCTCGGTCCTCACCCACTGCTGGGCCGACCTCTACCTGGTGGACACCGTCGCCGCCCTGGGCCGCCACGGCAAACGGGTCCGCTACTACTGCACCGAGACCCGCCCCTACCTCCAGGGCGCCCGCCTGACCGCCGAGACCCTCGCGGAGATGGGGGTCGACACCACCCTCATCACCGACGGGATGGGCGCCTCCGTCATCGCCACCGGCCAGATCACCCACCTGGTCACCGCCGCCGACCGGGTCACCATGGACGGCCACGTCATCAACAAGGTCGGCACCCTGCAACTGGCCACCGCCGCCCACGCCTACGCCGTGCCGTTCCTCGCGCAGGTCCAGGCCCCCGACCCGGCCGCCCCCACCGCCGCCGACGTCCCCATCGAACACCGGGACGGCACCGAGGTCCTGCACACCCTGGGCCGCCGCACCGCCAGCTCCCGGGTCCGCGGCCACTACCCGGCCTTCGACATCACCCCACCCCGGTTCGTGCGCACCGTGGTGACCGACCGGGGCCCCTTCGACCCGGCCCACCTGGCCGACTACCACGACGACACCCGGCCGGACCCCGCGCCGGCCCCCGACGAGGAGGCAACCCCGTGACCGACACCCTGACCGCCCGGTGGGTGGTGGTGGACATCGAGGGAACCCTGACCGCCACCAGCCAGGTCCACGTGGTCCTCTACGACTACGCCCGCCCCCGCCTGGGCCCCTGGATCGACGAGCACCCCGACGACGACCGGGTCACCGCCGCCGTCGCCGAGATCAAGGAGGACGCCGGACTGGCCGCCGACGCCTCCACCGAGGACGTCGTCTCCGTCCTGCACTCCTGGATGGACGCCGACCGCAAGGCCAGCCCGCTCAAGGAACTCCAGGGCCTGATCTGGGAACACGGCTACACCCACCGGGAACTCATCTCCACCTACTTCCCCGACGTCGTCCCCCAACTCCGGGCCTGGAAGACCGCCGGACTGGACCTGGCCGTGTTCTCCTCCGGCTCGGTCGCCGGCCAGATCGCCTCCTTCTCCCACACCACCGAAGGAGACCTGCGGGAACTGTTCGACCACCACTTCGACACCGTCAACGCCGGCCCCAAACGCGTCCCCACCTCCTACGCCGCCATCCGCGCCGCGCTCGGCTCCCCCGACCCCGCGCACCTGGTGTTCCTCTCCGACGTGCCCGCCGAACTCGACGGCGCCGCCGCGGACGGCTGGCACACCGTGGGACTGGCCCGCCCCGGCGAACCCTTCGCCGACGCCGACTTCGGCGCCCACCCGGTCGTCACCACCTTCGACGACGTGACGATCGAGCGAGCCGATGACTGACCCCGCACCCACCCCCACGGCCACCGAGGACCGGGACGCCGCGGGCACCGCCCTGGCCGCCGAGGCCGCCCGCTACGCCGACCTCGGCTGGATGCGCGGCACCTCCGGCAACCTCTCGGTCACCCTGGGACGCCACCCGCTGCGGCTGGCCGTCACCGCCAGCGGCCTGGACAAGGGCGAACTGACCCCCCACGACGTCGTCATCGTCGACGAACACGGCCACGCCACCCCCGACCAACCCGAACCGGTCCCCCGCCCCTCCGCCGAAGCCGGCCTCCACGCCCGCATCGCCCGGGTCGCCGGCGCCGGCGCCGTGGTCCACATCCACGTCCTGGCCGCCGTCCTGGCCGCCGAACGCTGGCCCGCCGGGGTGGCACTGCGCGACCTGGAGATGCTCAAGGGATTCGGCCGCCAGGCACACGACGACCTGGTCACCGTCCCGGTCGTCCCCAACAGCCAGGACATGCGCGTGCTCGGCGACGCCTTCGAGGACCGCTTCGACCCCGCCACCCCCGCCTTGCTGGTCGCCCGCCACGGCCTGTACGTGTGGGGAACGGACCTCGTCCAGGCCCGCCACCGCGCGGAGTGCCTGGAGTGGCTGTTGCGGTTCGTCCTGGCCGCCGACCTCGACCTCGGTGACCAACCGGACCCGCTGACGAGGAGGGCACGACGATGACACTGCTGACCGTGTGGCCCGAACAGGGACCCGACGCGGTGCTGCTGCGCACCGAGGACCCAACCGAGATCCGCCGGGTCCTGGCCGAACTGGGAGTCCGCTTCGACCGCTGGGAGGTGGTGCCGGGCCTCCCCGAGGAACCCACCTCCGCGCAGGTCCTGGCCGCCTACCGCGACCAGATCGAGGAGGTCATCTCCACCGAGGGCTACGTGCACGTCGACGCCATGCACATGACCCCCACCGACACCCCCGACTGGCGACGCCGCGCCGAGGAGGCCCGCGCCCGGTTCCGGTCCGAACACACCCACGACGACGACGAGGACCGCTTCTTCGCCCGCGGGTCGGGGGTCTTCTACCTCCACGTCGGCCACCGCGTCCACGCCGTGCTGTGCGAGGCCGGCGACCTGCTCAGCGTGCCCGCCAACACCACGCACTGGTTCGACATGGGCACGACCCCCGACTACGTGTCCATCCGCTTCTTCCACGACGAGCAGGGCTGGGTCGGTGACTTCGTGCCGAACTCCATCGCCGACCGGTTCCCGGGCCTCGACGAGATCCGGGCGACCCTCGGCTAGGGCCCGACGCGGTGCCGGCGCCCCCTCGGCCGGCACCGCACCCCCTCGGCTGGATCAGGCCAAGCGAGGCCCAGCCACTCGGCACGACACCGGCCACCGGCCAGGGTGGAGTCCTGCCGACCACTCGAGCCGGGGAGAGACCATGACCAGTCCCGTGCTGCCCTCCTCCGGAGTGCTCACCCCACTCGGACTGAACGAGGTCCAGCTCACCTCCGGGTTCTGGGCCCACCGCAGGGCGCTCAGCGCCCAGGTGACGCTCCCGCACTGCGCCGAACGCATGACCACCCTCGGCTGGATCGACAACTTCCGCGACGGAGGCCACCGCGGCCCCGACTTCGCCGACTCCGAGGTCCACAAACTCCTCGAAGCCGCCTCCTGGCACGGCGACGACGCCCTGGTCGAGCGGATCACGCCCCTGCTGGCCCGGGCCCAGCACGACGACGGCTACCTCAACACCCGCTGGTCGGGTCGCCGATACCAGAACCTGGAGTGGGGCCACGAGCTCTACTGCGCCGGCCACCTGATCCAGGCGAGCGTGGCCCGGGCCCGCCGCCACGGCGACGACCTCCTGGTGGAGGTGGGCCGACGCGCCGCCGACCACGTGTGCGCCCGCTTCCTGGAGGGCGACCAGGTGTGCGGGCACCCCGAGATCGAGATGGCCCTGGTGGAACTGTGCCGCCTCACCGGGGAGGAACGGTACCTGGAGATGGCCCGCCGGTTCGTCGAACGCCGAGGCCGCCCAGCGCTGGGCGACAGCGAACACGGCCGCGCCTACTTCCAGGACGACCAGCCCGTCCGCACCGCACCCGCCTTCCGGGGCCACGCCGTCCGCCAGCTCTACCTGGCATGCGGAGCGGTCGACGTGGCCGTGGAGACCGGTGACACCGCGCTGCTGGCGGCCGTGGAGGCGCAGTGGGAACGGACCGTGGCCCGCCGCACCTACCTCACCGGCGGCATGGGCTCCCGCCACCGGGACGAGGCCTTCGGTGAGGACTTCGAACTGCCGCCCGACCGGGCCTACGCCGAGACCTGCGCGGGCATCGCCTCGGTGATGCTGTGCTGGCGGTTGCTGCTGGCCACCGGCCACCCCCGCTACGCCGAACTGGCCGAACGGACCCTGTACAACGTGGTGGCGACCTCCCTGGCCTCCGACGGCCGGTCCTTCTTCTACGTCAACCCCCTCCAGGTGCGCACCCCGGGTGTGCCGGCCGGAGCCGACGAGGTCAGCTGGTGGGGCGGCAGCGCCCTGCGCGCCCCCTGGTTCAGCACCTCCTGCTGCCCGCCGAACATCGCCCGCACGCTGGGCGCCCTCCCCGGGTACCTCGCGACCCGGGACCGCCGGGGAGTGCAGCTGCACCAGTTCGCCTCCGCCGAGATCGACACCCGCCTGGTCGACGGGTCCCGGCTGCGGCTGAGCGTGCGGACCGACTACCCGGAGTCGGGAACGGTGCTGGTCCGGGTCGTGGACGCCCCGAGGGAGACCTGTCGGGTCTCCCTGCGGGTCCCGGTGTGGGCCGACGGCGCCTCGGTGTTCCACCCCGAGGGCGTGGTGCGGGCGGCCCCCGGGCTGGCGACGGTGGACCGGAGGTGGCGGCCGGGCGACGAGCTGCGCCTGGAACTGCCGATGACCCCCCGCTGGTCCTGGCCGGACCGGCGGATCGACGCGGTGCGTGACTGCGTCGCCGTCGAACGCGGGCCGCTGGTGTACTGCGCCGAGTCCCCGGGCGACGAACCGCCCCTGGCCGAGATCAGCGTGGACACCTCGGTCGATCCGGTCGAGCACGCGCGGGGCGGGGTGGTGGAGCTGTCGGTGGCGGGCCATCGCACCTCCCCGGCGGCGGAGTCCTGGCCCTACGGCGGCAGCCCGGCCCCCCGGTCGGTGCGGCCGCACCGGGTGCGGCTCGTCCCCTACCACCAGTGGGGCAACCGGGGGCCGGTGTCGATGCGGGTGTGGCTCCCGAGGTCCGGGCCGCTCGACTGAGGAGCGGGGACGCTGCCCGGCTCCGCTGCCCCCACCTCCCCGGCCCCGGTGCCGCGCCCGAAGCGTGGCCCTCGGGAGGCTTCCCACGGGGCGGCCGCGGCCGCGTGCCCCCGCCCCGGCCGTGTCGGTGCCCGAGCGGCCCGCTGGCCGGGCATCCCCGAGAACGTCCTCGGCGCGCCCCGCCGGTCATCGCCGGCCGGGCGCGCGCCGAGGAGGAGGCGCCGTCCGGCACCCGGGACGCCTCGGAGGGCGCTCGCCCACCCTCCCGGGCCGTGGGAGCGTTCCCAGAGTTCAGGAGACCGGGCGTTCGGTTCGACTCGGTCCCCCGGCGCGAGGTACGAGGTCCAACCGGACCACCGCCTGGGGAGCCGAGGTGCGCGACAGGAGCAGGCAGGCGGGGAGGGAACACCACCGGGGGGAGTCCCGCCCCCGCGACGCGGGGGCGGGCCCTTCGCGCTGGCCAGGAACGCCCGGCCCGCGAGTGGGGCCGATCGGCGGCCCGCGCCGGAGGCCAACCACCGCACTCCCGACGGGGGCGGTCGGAGTCAGAACGGGTCCGGCGAATGCCGCCGGCGCTCCCGCGAACAGAAGAGAACAGCGTGCTCCACCCATTCCGACGTGTTTTCCGCCGGATCCGTACCAGGCCGGGTCCAGTCGTCGGCGGCGAAGGCGAGAATCGACGTGCCGGTGGACGTCTCCGCAGGTCACAGGACCATCGGTCGTAATCAGATGTGCGGGTTCCCCGATTCGGAGGTGCCACCACCCCGCATCCGGGGGAATCCCCTGGGGCCGTCGATCGTGGCACCAGAAATATCGGCACCGAATGGTGAACGACTCTTTTCAGAGTGTTACCCCATTGGTACAGTCCCTCTCATGGGAGCGCTCCCAGAACTCGGACAAGGACGTCATGAGGGAACGACGAAGGAGCCCACATGAAGACTGACTCGGCACGGGGGGCGCGCGGCTCGCGCCTCCGCCGCGGACTCACCGCGGCATCCGCGCTCGCACTCACGTCGGGCCTGTTCGTGACCGGCGGAGCGGCCGGTGCCGACGACGCCAGCCCGCAACAGGCCAGGGTGGACAACCCCTACGTCGGCGCGGACGTCTACGTGAACCCGGAGTGGTCGGCCAACGCCGCCGCCGAACCGGGCGGCAGCGCCGTCGCCGACCAACCCACCGGTGTCTGGATGGACCGCATCGCGGCCATCGAGGGACCGGAGGGGAAGATGGGACTGCGCGAGCACCTCGACGAGGCGGTCAGCCAGGCCAACGGGCAGGACTTCGTCTTCCAGGTCGTCATCTACAACCTGCCCGGGCGGGACTGCGCGGCCGTGGCCTCCAGCGGCGAACTCGGCCCGAACGACCTGCCGCGCTACCAGTCCGAGTTCATCGACCCGATCGCCGAGATCCTCTCGGACCCGGCCTACGCCGACCTGCGCATCGTCACCACGATCGAGATCGACTCGCTGCCCAACCTGATCACCAACGTCACCCCGCGCCCGACCGCCACACCCGAGTGTGACGTGATGAAGGCCAACGGTGGCTACGTCGACGGCGTGGGCTACGCGCTCGCCCAGCTCGGCGCGATCCCCAACGTCTACAACTACATCGACGCCGGCCACCACGGCTGGATCGGCTGGGAGGACAACTTCGGCCCCTCCGCCGACCTGTTCTTCGAGGCCGCCAACGCCAACGGCGCCACCCCCGCCGACGTGCACGGCTTCATCGCCAACACTTCCAACTACAGCGCGTTGGTGGAGGAGAACTTCAGCATCACCGACGTGGTCAACGGCCAGCAGATCCGGGGCGAGTCCAGCTGGATCGACTGGAACAACTACGTCGACGAGCTGTCCTTCGCCCAGGGATTCCGCGAGCGCCTCGTGCAGGCCGGTTTCGACCCGGGAATCGGCATGCTCATCGACACCTCTCGCAACGGGTGGGGCGGCCCGAACCGGCCCACCGGCCCCGGGCCGCAGACCAGCGCCGAAGCCTACGTCGAAGGCGGCCGCTACGACCGCCGCATCCACATCGGCAACTGGTGCAACCAGGCCGGCGCCGGCCTCGGCGAGCGCCCGACCACCGCGCCCGAGCCGGGCATCGACGCCTACGTCTGGATGAAGCCCCCGGGCGAGTCCGACGGCTCCAGCGAGGAGATCCCCAACGACGAGGGCAAGAGCTTCGACCGGATGTGCGACCCCACCTACGAGGGCAACCCGCGCAACAACCACAACCCCTCCGGTGCCCTGGGCGACGCGCCGATCTCCGGCCACTGGTTCTCCGCCCAGTTCCAGGAGCTGCTGGCCAACGCCCACCCGCCGGTGTGACCCACACACCGCGACCCCCGGTCACGGCGGGAATGATCCCGCCTCCCTGACCTGATCACCCTCGGCGGGCCCGGTGCCAACGCACCGGGCCCGCCGCCGTACGCCCCGACCCCTGATACCCCCAGGGGGTATAGTCGGTGGGCGACCGCGAGCACCCGCACCCGTGGAGACCCACCATGACCACCCCAACCACCCCCTCCCGCGCCCTGCCCCCACCCCTGCGGCTGGCCGCCTTCGCCGCCGCGACCGCCCTGGTCTTCGCCGGTGGCCTCGGCCTCGGCCACACCCTCGGCGCCCCACCCGACCACGCCGAGCACCCGCCGGCCACCAGCCCGTCACCCCACGACGGCCACCCCCGGCACTGACCGGCACCCCGCAGGCCGCAGGAAGAGGACCACCACGATGACCACCAACACCCCACCCACCACGACCGGCGACCTCGAACTCGACATCGGCGGCATGACCTGCGCCTCCTGCGCCGCCCGGATCGAACGCCGGCTGAACAAGCTCGACGGCGTCGTCGCCACCGTCAACTACGCCACCGAACGCGCCCGCATCACCCACCCCGCGACCCTGCGCCCCCAGGACCTCATCGACCAGGTCGAACGCGCCGGCTACACCGCGACCCTCCCCGCACCCCCCGCCACCACCGACACCCAACGCGGCGACGACCCCACCGACCCCCTCACCCCCCTGCGGCACCGCCTCCTGATCTCCCTGCTGCTGTCGATCCCGGTCATCGCCATGGCGATGGTCCCCGCCCTCCAGTTCACCTACTGGCAATGGCTCTCCCTGACCCTGGCCGCCCCGGTCGTGGCCTACGGGGCCTGGCCCTTCCACCGGGCGGCCTGGATCAACCTCCGACACGCCACCGCCACCATGGACACCCTCATCTCCCTGGGCACCCTCGCCGCCCTGGGCTGGTCCGTGTACGCGCTGTTCCTGGGCACGGCCGGCACACCCGGCCTCACCCACCCCTTCGAACTCACCATCACCCGCGGCGACGGCGCCGCCCACATCTACCTCGAGGCCGCCGCCGGCGTCACCACCTTCATCCTGGCCGGCCGCTACCTGGAAGCCCGGTCCAAACGCCGCGCCGGACAAGCCCTGCGGGCCCTGCTGGAGATGGGCGCCCGTGAGGTCACCGTCCTGCACCACGGCCAGGAACGACGGATACCCATCGACGACCTCACCGTCGGCGACGAGTTCCTGGTCCGCCCCGGGGAGAAGATCGCCACCGACGGCACCGTCCTCGACGGCTCCTCGGCGATCGACGCCTCCCTGCTCACCGGCGAATCAGTGCCCGTCGAGGTCGGCCCCGGCGACACCGTCGTGGGCGCCACCATCAACTCCGGCGGCCGCATCGTCGTCCGCGCCACCCACGTCGGCGCCCACACCCAACTCGCCCAGATGGCCCGACTGGTCGAACAGGCGCAGAACGGCAAGGCAGCCGCGCAACGGCTCGCCGACCGCATCTCCGCCGTCTTCGTCCCCCTGGTCCTGCTGCTGGCCGCCGGCACCCTCGGGTTCTGGCTGGGAGCCGACGCCGGCGCGGCCGCCGCGTTCACCGCCGCCGTCGCCGTCCTGATCATCGCCTGCCCCTGCGCCCTGGGCCTGGCCACCCCGATGGCCCTGATGGTCGGCACGGGCCGAGGCGCCCAACTGGGCATCCTCATCCGAGGCCCCGAGGTACTGGAGTCCACCCGCCGCGTCGACACCGTCGTGCTCGACAAGACCGGCACCGTCACCACCGGCCAGATGACGCTGCGCGAGGTGATCCCCGCCGAAGGCGAAACCCGCCACACCGTCCTGCGCAGGGCCGCGGCCGTGGAACACGCCTCGGAACACCCCATCGCCCGCGCCGTGGCCACGGCCGCCACCGACGAACTCGGCGCACCACCCGCCGTCACGGACTTCCACGCCACCCCCGGCCTCGGAGTGTCCGGCCACGTCGAGGGCCACACCGTCCTCGTCGGACGCCCCGCCCTCCTCACCGACCACGGCTACCAGCTACCCGCCGAACTCGCCTCGGCCCGAGACCACGCCGAAGCACGCGGCGGCACCGTCGTCGCCGTCGCCTGGGACGGGCAGGCCCGAGGACTGCTGGTCGTCGCCGACGCGGTGCGCCCCACCTCCGCCCAAGCCGTCCAACGGCTCCGCCGCCTCGGGCTGTCCCCGGTCCTGCTCACCGGGGACAACAGGACCGTCGCCACCGCCGTCGCCCACGACGTCGGCATCACCGAGGTCATCGCCGAGGTCCTCCCCCAGGACAAGGTCGACGTCGTCCGCCGGCTCCAGCAGGAGGGCCGCGTAGTGGCCATGGTCGGCGACGGCGTGAACGACGCCGCCGCGCTGGCCCAGGCCGACCTCGGCCTGGCGATGGGCACCGGAACCGACGCCGCCATCGCCGCCAGCGACCTGACCCTGATGCGCGGCGACCTGCGAGCCGCCGCCGAAGCGGTGCGGCTGTCCCGCCGCACCCTGGGCACCATCCGGGGCAACCTGTTCTGGGCGTTCGCCTACAACGTGGCCGCGCTCCCCCTGGCCGCCGCCGGACTGCTCAACCCCATGCTCGCCGGCGCGGCGATGGCCTTCAGCTCGGTGTTCGTCGTGCTCAACAGCGCACGACTCCGCCGGTTCGCGCCCCTGCCCGACCACCCCTCCCCCGCCGGGACCGGCACGGCGAACACCACCACCCCCCAACCGGCGCGATCCGCATCCTGACCGCCACCCGGCCGCCCAGCCCCACACCCCCACATCCCCAGCACACCGACGCGGGTGCCGACGGCCGGGACACCCCGACCCGGCCCACCGCCGCATCCCGACAGCCCCGCAAGGCACTCCCCCGGGCCTCGAACCCGGCCGGCTCCTTACCGGCGACGCCGACCCCCCACGGCAGTTCGGTCACCTCCACCCGCAGGACCGAACACCACCCCCCTCAGTCAACGCCGACATCGCATCGTCCATCACGATCACCCGCGCATCCCACGACAGAGCCCGCGCGATCTCGACACACCGCTGATCCGCGATCGACAGCCCCCACCGGCCGCCACGGATCCAGATCCACCCCCAGCCAATCGAACAACCCCACGCCCGCGAACCACATCCGCCACCCAACAACCCACCGCCCGAACCACGCCCGCGAACCACCCATGAACACGTCCTCCGCGACCGCGGATCACCGGCGCGGCCCCGGACGACGCACCGCGATACCAGCGGAACACGCCTCCGCCAGACCAGAAGCACGCCACGCCACACCACCCCATCCACCCGCAACTGCCGACGACCGGCCGGCCCACACCCGCCGACACGGCCACCCCGTCGACTTCCGGCCCCGTTCCCGCCCACACACACACAAGGCGCGCACCCCCCGCGAACAACTCCACCCCCACCCCGAGCAAACGCCCACACCCACCCGACATACCCGCCGACCTCGAACAACGACACCACCACAACCGCCTCCCACACTCAGCCCCCGCCACGCCACTCACCGCCACGCCACTCACCGCCACGCCGCGCACCGCTCCCGCTCGACGCGGAAACGCGCCACACCAGGGTGTCCCGTCGAGCCTTTCCCCGCACCCAACACAACAAGATCCCCCAACCCCCACCACCCGGAACCCGAACACCCCGCACAACACGACGGCGGGGTACGGCCACCACACCGCACCCCGCCGGCACCCCAACGAACTCAGCCGTCACACCCCGCCGAATTCAACCGGAACGACACCGGAGCCTCATTGGACCCGGCATGACGCGCAGTGAACCCGACCGTGACCGAACCTCCCACCCCGATCGTCGCGTTCCACCCCTCATCCCTCGCACGAACCGCCGTGCCCTCCTGCGAGAACACCGCGTTCCACCCGTGATCAATCCGCTGCCCGGAAGGGAAATCCCACTCCAGGATCCACCCGCTCACCGGCCGACCCGACACGTTCGTCACCACGACCTCACCACTGAACCCCGTCGACCAGCTGTGCGTCACCCGATAACCCACACGACAACCCTCCACCGGCGCTCCACCACCACCGAACGCCTGGTGCACCGCGTCATAGGCGGGCTTGGGCCGCAGATCCTCATCGAAGAGCAACGCCGCCCCCTCCCCCGGGAAGTGGTCCGGGATCCACGAATACCGATCCGTGAAACCCCACGTCGTCACACTCACACACCGCGACACCGCCAGGCAGGCCTCCACCACCGCACGGTAGTCCTCCGCCTGCGTGGCCAACTTCTCCGCCGTCACCGGCAACCCCATCCGAATATCCAGCTCCGTGATCGCCACGTCCAACCCCAACGCCGCGAACCGCTCGATGTTCTCCCGGATCCCACCCGGCACCGCCCCCACGATCAGATGCCCCTGAAGACCCACCCCGTCCAACGGCACCCCCGCCGCCACCAGATCCCGCGCCAACTCGTACAACGCATCACTCTTCGCGTTCAGCCCCTCCACGTTGTAGTCATTGACGTACAACTTGGCCCCCGGATCAGCCTCCCGCGCCGCCCGCAACGCCGTCGCCACGTAATCCACACCGAACGCCCTGGTCCACAACGTGTCCCGCAACGAACCATCCTCGTTGAACGGCTCGTTCACCACATCCCACGCATACACCTCACCCCGGTAGTGACCAGCGACCTCCGCGATGTGGTGACGCATGATCCCGTCCAACTCCACCGCCGAGAAGTCCCCCTCGGTCAACCACCCCGGCAACTGGCTGTGCCACACCAACGTGTGGCCACGAACCTGCTGCCCCGCCGCCCTCGCCGCCTCCACGACGGCGTCCCCCCGCTCGAAACTGAACACACCACGCGCCGGCTCGGTCGCATCCCACTTCATGTCATTGCCCGGCGTGAGCATGTCGAACTCCCGCGCGGACACCGCCGCGTACTCACCGTCCCGCAGCTCCTCGACCGTGGCGGCGCTCCCGATGCGCACCCCACGCTCAGCGGCCAGATCACGCAACGGAACGTCCTGCGCGACCCCGACCCCCGCACGATCCCCGGCCCCGGCAACCACCACCGGCCCGGCCAACCCCAACCCCGCCGCCAACCCGACGACGACAAGTCCACGTACCCAAGGCATACCGCTCTCCTGACTTCTCGTGAGTACAGGTGCGCGCCCGGAACAGGAAGCTACCCCGCCCATACCCCCAGGTACAGACCTCCACACACCACCCACCCCAACTTCCCCCACCCCACCCCGCACCACCTACCCCGACCGGCCCAACCCCCACACGACCCCGGCCCAGTCCCCCTCCAACGGCCACCGAGGAGCACCTCGACGCGGAACGCACCGGGGACCACACCGCGCACCACGACCAGCGCACCCCGGCCCCGACCAACCCCTACCGGCGGGCAAGGTGACGCCACACCTCCGGCTCAGCCTCCAGGAACTCCCCGAACGTCCACGGACGCACACCCGTCACCGCCTGAACCGTGTGACTGGTCACCGAACTCTCCCCCGAGGCCACCGCCAGGTACGACCCCACCCACGCATCCACCTGCCACTCCGCCGCCCCTGCCCGCGCCCGCACCGCCTCCTCCACCGTCTCCTCCCGGTACCGGATGTTCCGCCCGGTCACCTCCGACAACACCCGCACCGTCTCCCCGAAACCAAGAGCACACGGCCCCGACACGTCATACACCTGATCCGCGTGCACCTCGTCCACCAACACCTCCACCGCCAACCGGGCCACATCCTCCCGAGCCACCCACGCCACCCGACCACCCCCAGCCGGAGCCGAAAGCACCCCGTCCTCCCCCACGAACCCCGGCGCCACATCCGCGTAGAACGTGTTGCGCAACGACGTCAACCGCAGCCCCGCGCCGCTGATCAGCCGCTCGGTCTCCCCGTGCTCCCGCGCGAACCGGAAACTCGCCCGAGGAGCCGCCCCCATGAACGACGTGTAGACCACCCGCTCAACCCCCGCCGCCACCGCCGCCCGCACCGCCGCCCGGTGCAACGGCATCCGATCAGCCGCCTCCGGCGCCGACACCAGGAACACCGTCCGCACCCCCCGAAACGCCTCAACCAACGCCGCCTCCTCCTCGAAGGACGCCACCGCCACCTCCGCGGCACCCGCCCCCACCGGAACCCGACCCGGATCCCGAACCACCACCCGCTGGCGGGCCCCCCGCTCGGCGAGACGACGCACGACACGACGCCCCAACTGGCCACTCGCACCCGTCACCGCGATCAGATCAGTCACACCCCACTCCCTACCCGATCACCACACCACGATCCAGACCGCCACGCCCCCGCCACCGAACCCGGCCCCACCACCACACCGGGGTTGACGACGACGCCACCCGAAATGCAATATTTCGCATGCCCGTCCCCCACCCCACCCAACCCCAACTCCGCCGCACCCTCCTCCGCGACAACGCCTTCCACCTGCTCCGAGACGCCATCGTCACCGGCACACTCGCACCCGGTGAACGCCTCCGCGACACCGAACTCGAACACTGGCTCGGAGTCAGCCGAACCCCTATCAGAGAAGCACTCGCCCGCCTGGAACAGGCCGGCCTGGTCCACACCGTCCCCGGCCGCTCCACCGTCGTCGCCCCCCTCAACCCCCGACAGGTCCACGACGCACAACTCGTCGTCTCGGCGATGCACGAACTCGCCGTCCGCGAAGCCACCCCCCACCTGGGCCCCACCCACCACAACGCCATGCGCACCGCCAACCACCAACTGGCCGCCGCACTGGAAGCCGGCGACCCCGACGCCGCCATCGCCGCCGACGACGCCTTCCACTCCGTCGCCGTCTCAGCAGCGGCCAACCACGCCATCACCGCCGTCCTCGACCAGTTCACCCCCCTGCTCCGACGCGTGGAACGCCTCAGGTTCTCCGCGCTCACCGGACGGGACTCCGTCGCCCAACACGACCACATCCTC
The DNA here is from genome assembly GCF_002895405.1 of Actinoalloteichus sp. AHMU CJ021. Classification (NCBI taxonomy): domain Bacteria; kingdom Bacillati; phylum Actinomycetota; class Actinomycetes; order Pseudonocardiales; family Pseudonocardiaceae; genus Actinoalloteichus; species Actinoalloteichus sp. AHMU CJ021. The sequence continues at coordinate 5,932,047 of NZ_CP025990.1, forward strand.
AACCTGTGCACCCAGGGCGACGCCGAGAACGCGGCGCGGGCCACCCGCACCAACTGGAACACGCTCCGCCCCTTGCTCGACCTCCCCACCACACCAGCGCCCCACCAGCACACGGACGACGAAGGACACCGAGTCACCCACCCCACCACCTGACCACCCGGCCCACCGGAAGGAAACCATGTCCCTCGACGGCTTCCCCCGTTTCCCCCTCCTGCTCGGCCCCTCTCCGCTGCACCCCCTCGACCGCCTCAGCCAGGAACTCGGTGGCGCCCGCATCTGGGCGAAACGCGAGGACCTCAACTCCGGCCTCGCCTTCGGTGGCAACAAGACCCGCAAGCTCGAGTACCTGGTCGCCGACGCGCTGGCCACCGGAGCGGACACCCTGGTCTCCATCGGCGGCGTGCAGTCGAACCACACCCGCCAGGTGGCCGCCGCCGCGGCCCGCGCCGGCCTCCGGGCCGTACTCGTCCAGGAGAGCTGGGTGAACTGGGCCGACGACAACTACGACCGGGTCGGGAACATCCAGCTCTCCCGCATGCTCGGCGCCGACGTCAGACTCGTGGACGCCGACTTCGGCATCGGCGTGAAGGAAAGCTGGGAAAAGGCCATCGCTGAGGTCCGAGCTGCCGGCGGGAGCCCCTACCCCATCCCCGCCGGCGGCTCCGACCACCGACTGGGCGGCCTCGGCTTCGCCGGCTGGATCCGCGAACTCGAAACCCAGGAGGCCGAGCTGGGCGTCCACTTCGACACCGTCGTGGTCTGCTCGGTCACCGGGAGCACCCAGGCCGGCATGATCGCGGGAAACGCGCTGAGCCCCCGACCGCGCCGCATCATCGGGATCGACGGGTCAGCGAACCCCACCGCGACCAGGGGGCAGGTCAGCCGGATCGCCAGGGCCACCGCCAGGCTACTGGGCGTCGAGCGGGAACTGGAGGAGGCGGAGATCGTGCTCGACGACCGCTACCACGGTGGTGTGTACGGTGTCCCGGACGACACCACCCTGGCCGCGATCGGGACGGCCGCCCGGTTGGAGGGCATGATCACCGACCCGGTGTACGAGGGGAAGTCGATGGCCGGGCTGATCGACCTGGTGCGGCGACGGGAGATCCCGGAGGACTCCACGGTCCTGTTCGCGCACCTGGGCGGTCAACCCGCGATCAACGGCTACTCCTCCGTCCTCGGCTGAGGACGGGCACTTCGACGCCCACCCGGTCATAATGCCTCCGTCAGCCAACACGACCAGACCAAGCCGCTCCCCCGCCGGGAGCACGCGAAGGGATCCGGGGGGCGCATTCCGTGACCAGCCGAGCAGACCGTGACGCGGGTGGGGACATCCGTTCGCGGAAGTTACGGCACATCGAGGCGTGCCTGCGCCACGACGTCGACTACACCACGAGGACCACCGGCCTGGAGCGGTACGACCTCCCGTACTCCGCGCTGCCCGAGACCGACCTGGCCTCCGTCGACCTGTCGACCAGGTTCCTCGGGAGGCCCCTGCGAGCGCCGCTCCTCATCGGGGCGATGACCGGAGGAGCGGAGCTCGCCGCCCGCATCAACCGCAACCTCGCCACGGCGGCGCAACAGCTCGGGGTGGGCCTGATGTTGGGCTCCCAACGCATCATGTTGGCCAGACCCGAGGTCACCTCGTCGTTCGCCGTGCGCGATCTCGCTCCGGACGCCCTGCTGATCGGGAACCTGGGGGCGGCTCAACTGAACAAGGGGTACGGCGCCGCGGAGGTGTTGCGCGCGGTCCGGGACGTGGAGGCGGACGCCCTGGCGTTCCACACCAACCCGCTCCAGGAAGCGGTGCAGGAGGACGGTGACACCGACTTCCGTGGCCTCGTGGGCCGGCTCGGCGAGGTGATCGAGGCCGTCCCCTTCCCGATCCTGGTCAAGGAGGTGGGACACGGCCTGGGAGCGGGAGTCGCCACTCGGGTCGCCGAGGTGGGAGCGGCCGCGGTGGACGTGGCGGGCGCCGGCGGCACCTCGTGGGCCAAGGTCGAGCAGTACGTCCGCTACGGAGCCGTCCGGCACCCCGAGCTTGCCGAGTGGGGGCTGCCCACCGCGCAGGCCCTCACCGAGATCCGACGAGCCCTGCCGGGCTTCCCCGTGATCGCCTCCGGCGGTATCCGCACCGGCACCGAGGCCGCCAAGGCGCTGGCGTTGGGCGCCGACGTGGTCGCGGTCGCGCGGCCCCTCCTCCGGCCCGCCACGGAGTCAGCGGATGCCGTGCGGGCCTGGATCGAGAACTTCCTGTGGGAACTGCGCGTCGCCCTGCACTGCACGGGCTGCGGAGATCTGCCCGCTCTCCGCGCGCTCAGCCTCGCCCCGCCGGCCCGGTGACCCGTCCAGCTCGTCAGCGATGCCTGTCCGCCTTCGAATGCTGAGGGCTGCCGGTTCGTCCTGAGGGGGTTTCCACGGGTCGTGGCGGTTTTTCCTTCTGTTTTTTTGAGGACTGGTTTTAGTTGAGACTGAAGCGATAAATATTTCTGAAATTTGTTTGGGGTCGGACGTCCTCGGGCCCACAGCCAGCTCCGCTCCGGTACATCTGGTCACACCCGTCCCCGCGCAGCCGACGAAAGGTCTGGCCGTGCCACCTCCGAGGGCATCCGTGGCGATTCGGTCGAGGACCGTCCACCGCGTTCGTGATCGGTCGGTCCCGCCACCTCTGGCCTCCCGGGACGAATTCCCCCACCCGCCGACCCCGCGGGCACGGAAATAGCCGGAACCCCGGTTGGAGTTCGACTGGGCCATCCGCCCAGGGCCGGACGAACGATGGGGAACTGGGCCATTCGATCCAGCCCACCAGACGGGACGACCGCACTTCCGGCACCCATTCCACAACTGGTGTCCGAAACGACCCACATCGTGTTCCCAAGGCCGGCCGCACCTCGGCGACGCGCTGATCACCGGCCATATCGCCCAGCGGCAGCGGGTGGGGCGCGCCGTCGCCGCCAGGCCCAGAACGGAGGGCAGCGATTTTCACGCAGTTGGCCGAGAGGCCAGAATAACGGGACTGGTCCCCCATTCCCATCGCGTGCGTTCGTCCGCGCCATCCGGGACTGCTCCGAATGACGCGCGACTTCCTTTCCTGACGAAACTCCACGTTACCCTTGCGGGCGCACCGAATCCTGACCTGTGTTCGCACGGGATACCAACGCGTGTTCGACGAAGAACCCGTTTCCGGTAGGAGGCTTCATGCCGCACCATCGGTTGACGACCCGTCTGTCCGCGGCCGTCTCGGTCGCACTCGTCCCCCTCTTAGTAGGAGCCACCACGTCCACCCCGGTCGGCGGTACCGCGCACGTTCCCGCTGCAGAGGCGACGGAGAACGCCGACACGGCCAACCTGGACCAGCTCTCCCTGGACACGACACTCGTGGCCAGCGGACTCTCCCGCCCCACCGCGATCGCCGCGCCCGACGACGGCAGCGGTCGGCTCTTCATCACCGAGAAACCCGGGACGGTCCGCAGCTACCACCCCGACACCGGCCTGTCCTCGTCTCCCCTGCTGGACATCGTCGACCGGGTGAACGGTGCCGGCAACGAGCGCGGTCTGCTCGGGATCGCCACCGCCCCTGACTTCACCACCAACCCGCAGGTGTACGTGAGCTACACCAGCCAGCCCGACGGCGACGTCACCCTCTCGCGCTTCACCCTGGACACCGCCGCCGAGCGGGCGATCGACCCGGCCAGCGAAGAGGTGCTGCTCACCGAGGAACATCCCACCTACAACAACCACAACGGTGGGGAGGTGGCGTTCGGCCCCGACGGACACCTCTACTGGAGCCTCGGCGACGGCGGCGGTTCGGGGGACCCCGACAACAACGCGACCGACCTGGGCACCCTGCTCGGGAAAATAGTCCGCATCGACGTGGGACCGGACTGCGCGGCCGCCGGCTACTGCGTCCCCGAGGACAACCCCTTCGTCGACAACGCGGAGGCGAAGCCCGAGATCTGGTCCTACGGGCTGCGCAACGCCTGGCGCTTCTCCTTCGACCACGTCGACGAGACGCTGTGGATCGCCGATGTCGGGCAGGGTGCCTACGAGGAGATCAACCACGTGCCCGCGGACCTCGCGGGGGCCCACTTCGGCTGGTCCTGCCTGGAGGGACCAGCGACCTTCGACGAATCCCGCTGTGAGGAGGACATCGACTACGTGGACCCGGTCTTCTGGTACCGCACGTCCCTGGACGGGTGCGCGATCATCGGTGGGCACGTCTACCGGGGTGAACTGTACGAGGACATCGCCGCCGGCACCTACGTGACCGCGGACTACTGCTCGGCCACCGCCTGGGGGGTGGTGCCGGGTGAGGACGGGTACGAGAGCGCCGTGATCGGGGAGACCCCGATCCAGGTGACCACCTTCGGCACGGACGCCGACGGCGAGCTCTACCTGGTCAACGACCTCCCGGGCCAGCTGTACTCGGTGTCGTTCTCGACGTCCGGCTGAGCGCTGCCGGTGGGAGGTGACCGGCGGCACGATGATGATCGGCTGGCCGCCGCCTTCCGCCGGCCCCGAGGTGGCCCGACCGTGGCGGCCTCGGGGTATGTTGCCGACATGTCGGACAGTGTGCTCGCGGATCTGGTCAGCGCGGCCGAAGGCGAGGACCCGTTGGACGCGCTGCGCGCCACGGCGGAACTGCGCCGCCGTTCCGAACGGTTGGAGGCCGTGCAGGTGCGACGGGCTCGGGTGGCGGGTGTCTCCTGGGCCCGCATCGCCGAGGTGCTCGGTGTCAGCAAGCAGGCCGTGCACAAGAAGTACGGCAGCGGCGGCCTCTTCCGCTGACCCTGCCTGATCTCCGCTGCCGGCCCCGGGGCCCCCGCGTGCTCCCGGCCGCCAGGTCGAGGTGTGTCCCTGAGGCCGACCGAGCACCCTGGTTGGTCCACGCGGCATCGCCACCGGTGTCCGTCGTCCACCCTCCTTCGTCTGGTCGCCCTCAGCGCGTCGTGACCGGTGGCGAGGACCGTCGACGACGTCCTTGGCAGCATCCCTGGTGAGCTCCTCCCGCGTCGTCCCTGGCAGGCGGCGCACCCGGCGGCCCGAACCGCGAGGGGAGTTGTCCACAGGGCGAGGTTGTCCACAGGGCGAGGCCCGGGGTGGCGCGAAACCGGGGCGTGGTCGGCCACTGTTGTCCGCGGAAGCAGCGGAGGACGGGGGCCACGATGACGAAGGCGGGCGACGGAACGTGCGGCGGTGTCGGGGTCGCCACGAGAGTGGTGCCCACCCGCGAGCTAGGCCGGTGGGGTGAGGACGTCGCGGTGGCACACCTGGAACGCCAGGGACTGGTGGTGCTCAGCCGCAACTGGCGGTGCCGGCACGGTGAGCTCGATGTCGTGGCGGTCGACGACGACACGCTGGTGGTCTGCGAGGTCAAAACCCGGTTCGGGCCATCGGCGGAGGACCCTGCCTCGGCCGTCACCCCGGCGAAGCTGAAACGTCTCCGAACGCTCACCGCGGCGTGGTTGTCCCGCTACCACGTCGGCTGGTGCGCGGTCCGCTTCGACGTGGTCAGCGTCGTGTTGCCCACGCGGGGGCCCGCCACGCTGCGCCACTTCCAGGGGGTGTCGTGACATGGCGATGGCGAAGGCCTGGTCGGTGGGCCTGCTGGGGGTGGACGGGGTGCCGGTCGAGATCGAGGCCGATGTCGGGGCCGGGTTGCCCGGTGTGCGGCTGTTGGGGCGGTTGGACGCGGTGGTCAACGAGTCGAAGGACCGCGTCCGGGCCGCGCTCCGCAACGTCGGGGAGAGCTGGCCGAGGCAACGCGTCACCCTGGCGTTGTCCCCCGCCGCCCTCCAGAAGACCGGGGCCGGTTACGACCTCGCGCTGGCCTGTGTCGTGCTGGCCGCGGCCGGCGCCGTTCCCGCTGAACGGCTGGCCGGGACGCTGCTGTTCGGCGAGCTGGCCCTTGACGGCCGGTTGCGAGCGGTGCGTGGAGTGCTACCAGCGCTGCTCGCCGGGCGGGCCGCTGGGTTGCGGACCGCCGTCGTTCCCGTCGAGGCCCTGCCTGAGGCGGCCCTCGTGGAGGGCGTGCGGGCACTGGGCGCGGCGGACCTGGGCGCCGTGGTGCGGTGGCTGCGGGAGGACGAGCCCCTGAGCTCGACCGCCCCGACCGTGCCGGAACGCCCGCAGGCCCCGGAACTGGCCGACGTGGTCGGGCAACCCGCGGCGCGGTGGGCGCTGGAGATCGCGGCGGCCGGCGGCCACCACCTCCTGCTCGCTGGTCCTCCGGGCACCGGGAAGACGATGCTGGCCCGCCGGCTCACCGGGCTGCTGCCCGAGTTGTCCCGCGCCGACGCGCTCGAGGTGACCACCATCCACTCGCTCGCCGGGCTGCTGACCCCGGACGCACCGCTGGTCACCTCCCCTCCCTTCGTGGCACCGCACCACGCCACGACCGTGCCGGGGCTGGTCGGGGGTGGGTCCGGGGTGGCCCGGCCGGGGGCGGTGAGCTGCGCGCATCGTGGGGTGCTCTTCGCCGACGAGGCCTGTGAGTTCGGCGCGCACCGGCTGGAGGCGCTCCGCACGGCGGTTGAGGAGGGTGAGGTGCGCATCGCGCGAAGTCACGGCATCGCGCGCTACCCGGCTCGCTGCCAGCTGGTGCTCGCGACGAACCTGTGCCCGTGCGCGCCGCCTCGGGACACCGACTGCGTGTGTTCGCCCACGGCCCGGCGGAAGTACTTCGGTCGGCTGTCGGGGCCGCTGTTGGATCGGGTGGACCTGCGGGTCCGGACCAGGCCGGTGCTGGCCATGACGCCGACCGAGGCCGACGTGGCCCCGGAGAGCACGGCCGTGGTGCGCGAACGGGTTCGGCGGGCGAGGCAGCGGGCCGGTGAGCGGTGGGCTGGCCACGGCTGGCGCACGAACGCCGAGGTGCCGGGGTCGGCGTTGCGGGGCCGGTTCCGCCCCCCGTCCACGGTGTTGGCGGTGTTGGACCGCGGCCTGTGCAGCGGGTCGGTGACCGCTCGAGGCGCGGATCGTTGCCTGCGGGTGGCGTGGACCCTCTGCGACCTGGCCGAGGAGGAGAGGCCGACGGCGGAGCACGTCACCCGCGCGTTGGAGTTCCGGGATTGGAGGGTGCCGGCATGACCGAGGTGTGCGAGGAGGTGTTGCGGGCGCGCGCCTACCTGCTGAGGGTGGCCGAGCCACCGGGTCGGTCGCTGTGCGACTTCGTCGCCGAGCACGGTCCCGTCCGCGCGGCCCAGCTGGTGCGCACCGGCAGGACGCCTCGTGAGGTCACCGACGAGGTCCAGGCCCGTCGTCACCTGTGGTGCGGCGAGGAGGAGGCGGCGGCGGCGCGAGCGGTGGGTTCGGAGCTGCTGGTACCGGAACACGCGGACTGGCCCTCGGACCGCCTCTCGCGGTTGGACCAGGCGAGCCTGGCCGGTCAGGGGCCGGGTCGCTCGCCACTGGCCCTGTGGGTCCGGGGTGCCCGGGAACTGGGGGCGCTGAGCGCGCGATCGGTTTCGGTGGTGGGCGCCCGGGCCGCGACCGGCTACGGGGAGCAGGTCGCGGCGGAGCTGGCGCACGACCTCGCCGGGCGGGGGTTCACCGTGGTGTCGGGTGCGGCGTACGGGGTGGACGGAGCCGCTCACCGGGGCGCGTTGGCCGTGCGGGGTCGGACGATGGCGGTCCTGGCCAGCGGCCTGGACGCCGGGTACCCCGCCGGACACCAGACGCTGCTGCGGAGGATCGTCTCCGGGGGCGGGGCCGTGGTCAGCGAGTACCCACCGGGCACTCCCCCAGCCCGGCACCGTTTCCTGGTGCGGAACCGGCTGATCGCCGCACTGGGTGAGGGTCTGGTCCTGGTGGAGGCCGGGCGTCGCAGTGGTGCCCGGAACACGGCCGGAGCCGCGGCCGCGTTGGGAAGGGTCGTGATGGCCGTGCCGGGGCCGGTGACCTCGCTGATGTCGGTCGGGTGCCACGATCTGCTGCGGGATGGCGGTGCGCTCCTCGTCACGAGCGCTGATGACGTCGCGGAGGCGGCCGGGCGTCTCGGGTCGGATCTTCCGGAGGACCAGGGTCCGGGTTCGCCGTCCAGGGCGACGGACGCGTTGAGCGGGGAGCAGTTGCGGGTGCTGGACTCGCTCGACGCGGCCAGGACGCGCAGCGCGGCCGAGGTGTCCGTGCTGTCCGGAGTCGCCCCCGCCGTGACCGCGACCACCCTCGCTGTGCTGAGGAACGCCGGGCTGGTGTGCGGGCGCGAAGGCGGGTGGGTGGCCGTGCGACGGTGATGATCGCGGAGGGACGCGGCGGGCGGCGTCGCGGGCCTGGTGGCACCGCCCGCCGGGGAGGCGGTGCCACCGAATCGACTGGCCTGTGCCTCCCTGCCCTGCCCGGTCCCTCCCATGAGGCGCACCTCGGGCCGCCCGGCACCCGGCCTCCCGGCTCCCGCCGGCGGGCTGGGGGTGGAGGTGGTCCGGACGACGCTCACCGCCGATCGCGGTGGACCAGAGCACCGGACAGCAGGAGGACCAAGAGCCCGAAAACGATCGCCGTCCCCACCGCCACCCGCAGGTCGAGCAGGTCCGACAGCACCCCGATGAGGGGCGGGACCGTCAGGAAGCCGAGACGGGAGCACCAGGTGACGATGGCGATCCCGTGTTCGCTGCGGAGACCGGGGATGTTCCCGGCCGCGTGCACCGCCGACGGGAACAGCGTGGCGGTACCGAGCCCGGCGCAGGCGAACGCGGCGATCAACACCGGAACCGAGTCGAAAGGAAGGGCCAGTGCCAAGGGAAGTGTGATGAGCAGGCCTCCGGCCCGGCCGACGGCCACGTGGCCGTACCGGTCGGTGATGCGGTCGCCGAGGAACCTCCCGACGGTCATCGCGGCCTGGAAGGCGACGAACACGGCGCCGGCGAGCGCGGCGGGAGCACCGTAGGAGTCGAGGAGCAACGCGGCCCCCCACGAGGACGGGATGTCCTCGACGGCGCAGGCGGCCAGCAGCAGGCAGCCCAGGACGACCATGCGCAGGACCGGCCACGCGGCGCGGGGCGCCGAGGGGAGGGACGAGGCGCTCTCCTGGTCCCGTTCGCTCGCCTCCGGCCCCGCCAGCAGGTGTGGGCGCGCGGCCAACGCGAGCGACACGATCACGAGTCCCACGAGGGGAAGGTGCGAGGTGAGGGGCACACCGAACCCGATGAGCGCGCTGCACACCACACCGCCGGCCACGGCCCCCACGCTCCACACCCCGTGGAAGCTGTTCAGCACGGACCGCCCGTACCGGCGTTGCACCCGCAGTCCGTGCGCGTTGGAGGCGGCGTCTGCCCAGGCGTCCAACGCGCCCATGGTGAAGAGCACCGCGGCCAGGGCGGCCCAGCCACCGACCACCGACACCAGGGGGAGCACCAGCCCAGCTCCGACCATGCACCAGACGGCGACCCGGCCGCTGCCGAACCGACCGGACAGCACTCCGGCGAGCAGCCCCGCCACGAGCGCCCCGGTGGGCATGGCCGCGATGGCCAGGCCAAGCGCGCTGTTGCTCAGGCCGAGGGCATCCCGGATCTCCGGGTAGCGGGGCACGATGTTGGCCATGGCGAAGGCGTTCGCGAAGAACAGCACCGCCACCGCGACCCGCGCGCGCCGCAGCTCGGCCGGGAGACGTGTCGAGGTGTCCACTACCCGGTTCCTCCGATCATGATCACCGCGGAACAGGGTGGCACTTCCGGCGTCCTGGCGGAAGTACCGTCACGGAGGAGGAACCGGTGTCCGGTGCCGGCCCTCGCCGGGGGTGGACATGACGAGTGCCCCCGCCGTGGGCGGGGGCACTCGTGCTCCGGTCGGTTCGTCCTGGCCCTGGTGGGTGGGCGGACGTGGGGGTCAGGCGGGCGCCGGGACGGGCTCGGTGTCCCGAGCGGGCGCCGTCGGCAGGTCCCAGCGGCGCTGGCGGAGGCGGACGGGCACCTGCTCGCCACGCTCCTCTGCCTCGAAGACCTGGGCCCTGGCCCGGCGCCACCACACCACGGTGCGGACCCCGCCGAGGAGCAGGAGGGCGACCGCGCCGAGCAGCGCCACCCGGTAGGCCTCGTTGCCGGGCAGGTGACCGACGACGTCGAGGAGCAGACCGATGATCAGGGACCCGATGGCGGTCGCGGAGTGGCCGCCGACGTTGGCGACACCGGTGGCGGTTCCCACCTGGGCCATCGGGTTGTAGTCACGGACCAGCGCGAAGGCCACCGAGGAGACCGGGCCGCCCGAGGCGAACACGACGAAGGCCACGGCGGCGAGCAGCACCGGCGGCTGGCCCCCCGGCCAGGCCGAGAGCACCGCCAACAGGCCCACGGAGCTGGCGAGGTAGGTGATGACGATCCCCATGCGGGAGGCGGGGCGACGGCCGATGACCGCACCGACCATGGGGCCGCCCAGCACGCCGGTGAGGACCAGGGTGGCGACCAGGACGCTCGCGGTGCCGGGCTCCACGCCGACGCCGTCGACGAGGTACGAGTAGCCCCAGAGGAGCCCGAGCACACCCGGCAGCATCCCGGTGGAGAAGTGCACCCAGAAGGCCAGCCTGGTGCCGGCCACCTTCCACGCGGCGGGAACCTGCCGGAGCACGTTCTGCGATGCGACGTGGGTGGGCTGTTGCCCGGCCGGGGTGTTGCGCACGCCCAGGGACACGGCCGCGGTGTAGGCGAGGGTCACGGCGCCCACGGCCATGAAGGTGAGGGTCCACCCGGCGCTGCCCAGCGCCATCGACAGCGGCACGGTGGCGATGACCCCGCCGAGCGCGCCGAGCGCGCTGGAGACGGACACGACCATCGCGTAGCTGCGCGCCGCGAAGTGGGAGGCCACAAGACGCAGGAGGCTCACCCAGGTCAGGGCGTCACCCACGCCCACGACGACGCGGGCGCCCAACGCGACCGGGTAGGAGGAGGCCAACGCGAAGAGCACCTGGCCGAGGCCCAGGAGCACGGTGGCGGCGATGAGGACGCGTTTGGCGCCGAACTTGTCGACCAGGACCCCGGTGGGTACCTGCATCGCGGCGTAGACGCCGAGCTGGAGAACGGTGAAGACGGCGAGCGCGGCCGAGCCCACGGCGAACCGCTCGCCCGCGAGCGGGCCGGCGACGGAGAGGGAGCCCCGGTGGAACACGGCGGCCAGGTAGACGATGACGGCGGCGGTCCAGATGACCCATGCCTGCCGCGAGGTGCGGTCCGCAGCCAACTGACAGAACCTCCGGTGTTGGTGAACGGCGAGAGCGGACGGTGGCGAGCACCTGGGCGCCCGTCACGGGGACGCACGGCATCCGACCCGGAGTGTCGTCCTGGTCGGCACGCGCGCTGATCACGTGCTGGTGGAGCGGGGAGGGATGGCCGCCTGTCGGCGGGCCGGGCCGGACGGTGGCTACGGTGCTCACTCACCGGCTCGAGGAGTACGCGGAGATGCGCTCCAGATCGTGCGCACCGGAACACCCCTCAACCACGACGTCGAGCGAACTATTCCGGCTTTCCCGGATTTCCCCGACTGGGTGGGCCACCGCACGCTCTGGCGTGGGACCACGGGTGGCCTACGTTCCCGTAGCGGGTTCCGCCGGCCGTCGGGGTTCACCGTTTCGTGGAGTCCGGTCGGGCCGTGACCGCCGTGGTCAGCTCCCCGAGTGACCGGTCGGTTCGTGGTCTCCGGCTCGCACGATGGGGGAATCGCGCCGCACGTCCCCACTATTACAGCCGTGCGCGCCGATGGAGCCCGTGGTCCGGGGTCGCGGTCGGTGTCCGTGTCCCCCGCTCTCCCCAGTCGGCGACAGCGCAACCCTGTGACCTGCGCTGATGTGGACGGGCGCACTGGTCGGGCCCGCCGGGGCAGTGACGCGTTCCACGCCTAGGCCTGGTCGGGAAGACTACGGATTCGCCACCGAGGGGACCCACGGCGGCCGGTGCTCCGCTGGCGGTGTCGGGGGCGTCGCCCCGATCAGTCCGGCGGAGGGCGTGCCCCGCGCCGGGCGAGGCTCGCGGCGAGACGATCCGTAATGCGTCGGGTGGTGTGGCCGATAGCACAGATGCCGGGGGCGGCATCAACGCCGTGCGCGTGGTGACCGCGCCCCGGCACGTTCTCCCGTCCGCCGCGCAGGGTGCGGCCGCTCCCGCACGCCGGGCCTCGGACGAGGACTTCGGTGGGACGTGCTCCCCTCGACTGGGTGTCCGGCGCGGATCCCCTCCCCCACCCCGGGGGTGTCGTGCCGGGTCGGCGGGAGGCCGGTCCTCCGTGGGTTCGGCCGATCCGGTGATCCGGCAGCGCTCCGGGCGGGTGCCACCCCGCAGCGCTGGGTTCCGATCGCGGGGACGTGGGCGGGGTGAACCCGGGCGCGCCCGGACGGGCGGCGCTTGCCCGGTGGGAGCGGCGTCGCTGCTGGGGGCTGCGGTGCTCCCGGACCCCGTCGGCCTCGGACGATCGTCGCCCCTCCTGGGCCGGGTGTGCCCCTCGTACCGCCGCGACGTGGTCAGGGACGTCCCGCCGCCACCCAGTCGTCGACCAGGCCCCGCAGCAGGTGGTACGCGGCCCGGGTCACCGGCGCCCTGAGCACCGCTCCGGTGTTGGCTACGGCGACCACTCCCAGGCCGGCGGCTGGAGCGAAGGACACGAAGCTGGTGAACCCCCAGGTCACACCGCTGTGCAGCAGCACGGGCACGCCGTCGGGCGTGGTTCGGCGGTGCCAGGCGAGGCAGGTCTGCTGGGGGGCGTCCAGATCGGCGCGGGGGCGTTGCACGTCCCGCAGCGCGCGGGACAGCGCGGGATGCCCAGGGGGGACGGTCTCGTCGGGGCGGAGGTGCGCGCGCACGTAGCGGGCGAGTTCGGTCACGCTACCCGCGAGCACCCCGGCCCCGGCGAGCGCCGTCATGCGCCACGGTGGGGTGCGGCGGCGCCCGTGGTGCCCGGTGGCGCGACGGGCCCCGGCGGGGGGTCCGGCGGCCGGGGTGAACCCCAGCGGCCGACCGACGCACAGATCGACGGCGGTCTCGTAGTCGCCGCCGGTGGCACGTCCCAGGGCGTGTCCGAGCAGCCCGTATCCCAGGTTGGAGTAGCGCACCCTGGTGCCGGGCGGGTCGCGCGGAGTGGTGGCGCGCACCGCTCGGTAGAGCGCTTCGGCGTCGTAGTGGGCGTAGGGGTTGCGCGGGCCGCCGCGCAGCAGCGAGCCGGCGAGGTTCCGGGGAAGCCGGGGCAGCCCCGCGGTGTGCGTGGCCAGCTGGTGCAGCGTCGGTACCGGGTGCCGACCGGTGGGTCGAGCCCGGTCGGGCAGGTACCTGGTCACCGGGTCGTCGTAGTGGACGACGCCCTCGGCCACCAGCCGTGCCAGGGTCAGCGCGGTGACCGTCTTGGTGATCGACCCCCACTCGAAGTGGGTGTCGGCGGTGACGGCCTCGTCCGAGGAACGGTCCGGGGTGCCGACGCCGATGGCCAGGCCGCCGGTGGCCGTCACCAGGCCCACCACGGCACCTGGTGCGCGGGCGTCCCGGGCCGCGTGCCGCAGGGCGCGCCGGAGCGTGTCGGCGTCCAGCCACGGTGCCGCGCGCGTCGCCTGGTTCGGGTCGGGCGGCTGGGTCGGGCCTGGTCTCGCGGGAGGTGGGGAGGCCGGGTCGCTCGGGCCGGCAGGGGACCCGACTGGTCCGGTGGACCGCCCGGTGGGTTGGGAGGAGGTCATCCGCCGACGGTTTCGCGGGAGTCGGTGGCGCCGGTCAGGGTCGAGATCCCCCGGGACACGAGCAGGGTGCCGGCGACGGCGGCGACGACCGTGGGGTGGTAGTAGTTGCGGAACGCGTCCTCGGTGCCCTCCGGTGGTGCCTCACTGCCGAAGGGCATCAGCCCGTCCTCGTTCTGCGCCGTCGCGTAGGCGATCCACGTGTCGGCCGGGAACTCGGGGTGGGGCAGGCAGAGGTCGACCATGAGGAGTTCGCCGACCAGGTCCCACTGCTGGGCCTCGCGGTAGACGTCCAGCCACACCGGGAGCCACCGGCCCAGGTAGTCGACCATCGCCGGGGGGAGCCGTCCGGGTTGGCCGGCCCAGTCGCTGAGGTGGAAGACGGTGTGGGTCATCGCGTAGGCGGTGGCGAAGTCCAGGGCCCAGGGTTCCGACGCGTTGCCCAGCCAGGTGCGGCCGACCAGCTCGGCTTCGTCGGCGTGTGCTTCCAGTCCGATGAGCCTGGCCGAGTTGGTCAGTGCCAGCTGGCGGTTGGGGAGCAGTTCCCGTGCGTGCGCGGCCCGCAGCCGCCCCAGGTGGGCGAGCAGTTCCTCGAGTTCCGGGTGGCGGTAACCGGCCCGGGTGAACATCGCGTAGATCTCCATCGGGTAGGTCTCGACCGGCATCGCCAGTTGCAGTTCGTGCAGGAACGACCCGTTCCCGAGTGCGTTCCAGGCGTAGTCCATCAGCACCGGTGAGATCTGGGCCTGCCGGCTTCCGATGGCCCCTTCCCGAACTGCGATGGAGCCGGCCAACGCGAATTCGGCGAGCGGTTTCACGTGGCGGTTGGTGTTGACCTCGAGGACGGGGACGTCGGGAGGGAAGGCGAACAGGTGGGCGGCACCGTCCAACCACTCCAGGGCGCTCGTACCGACGTGGTGGCCGATGGAGAGCAGTGCGTCCCTCATGAGCGTCCGACCTCCAGCAGGTGTTGGGCGACGGCGACCTCGAGTTGGGTGCGTGGGTCGCGGGACCCGAGCAGGTCCACGTGTTCCAGCAGTCCGGTGAGCCCGAGTTCGGGTGGCACGTCGGGTTGGAGCGCGAGCCACCGGCCGAGCCGGGCAGCGGTGTAGGGGTCTCCCCGCAGCAGTGCCCGCGCGGCTCCCCTGGCCAGGTCCTCGGTACGCCGACTGGCGGCCAGGTGCACCGGCGTCACCCAGCCGGGCAGGGCCATCGTGGAGACCTGGGCCATGAAGACCGACCACGGCTGCCACGGGGTGCCCTCGTTGGGGGCGAGTTGGTCGGCCGACCTCGGGTAGGCGGAGCCCTTCCCCGCTCCGGTGAGGTCGGTGAGGACCTCCTCCAGGAACCAGTGGCGGAGCCGGCGGACCACCGACGTGGTGACCCGGGTGCTGTCGGAGGGGAAGACGGTGGTCACCTCGTCGAAGACGGCCAGGTCATCGGCGAGGACCGGACGGCCGCGGACCAGGTACGGGGCGAGCGCGTCGACCCCCAGGACCCGCAGTGCCGCCAGTTCCGCCCTGCGGTCGGGGAGCAGGCCGACGTGGTCGCTGACCCGGTACGTGTCGTCCGCGCCCCGGAAGGCGCGGACGACACTGGCGGCGAGGGCGTCCACCGCCGTCGTGTAGCTGAGCCTGGGCGGTGGATCCGCGTCAAGGCGCGACACCTCGAGCTCCCTTCCCTCGCCGGACCGGTTGGCTGCTAGCGGCGGGGCCGCTTCGGCTCGGGCGGTTCTCCCGTGGAGAGCACGACCGCCAACAACAGGTCGGAGGGTTCCCGGTAGAGGGGCGGAGTGCCCTCCCGCTTCTCCTGGACCTCCTCGAGGTCCGCGACGAGCTCCAGCTCGGTCGGCGGGGCGATTTCCAGGTTCCGTGTCGCTCGCTCGGTTCTCATCGTCGCTCCTCAACCTCTCGAAGAAATGATGTTCGCGGAATTCCGCTGTTCCACACATCGTCGTTGTCCGCTGGGAGTAGCGCGAACGATTTCCACGGTAGTGAGCGAAGAAGATCCAAGAAAGAACGGCGGGAAATACTCGTCAATAGGGTGAAAAGGCGGGATGTGATCGTCCAGGCACGGACGTGATCTGTGGTGATCGCCCCGGGAAAGGGGGTGCCGAGGAACCCGTCGCCGGCCGCCTCGCCTGACCTCCCCCTTCGCCGTGCGGGGCGCGTCGGACCCCGGCCGGGGGACGGTCGGTGCGGACGGGCGCCTCCCCCGCGCGTCGGTGACGCCGCGTCGTCGAATCCGACACCCACACCGGGGGGTCGTGCCGGTCACGCCGGCCGGAATTCGCTCTCCGCGACCGCCCCGAGGGCACCACGGGCCCTCGCACCAGGCTCGGCGCGGCGTCCGGGGCGGGCGGCAACGGTCCGCCCAGCCGCGTGCCACCGCGCCCGAGATCGCACACGGTACGTCACGGTCGACCAGCGGTGCGTCGACCGTCTACCCGAGTTTTCCCGCCTGGGGTATCCGGAGGGTGACCGCCGGCCATACTGGGGCCATGCTGCGCAGGTTCTCCTCTCTTCTCGCGGTCCTCGGCTTCCTGCTGTTGGTCGTTCCGCAGGCGGCCGTGGCGTCGTCGACGACGGATGGCGACCTTCGGGAACGGATCGTGGACCTGGCCATCGACGCGGAGGTCACCGAGGACGGCGCCGTGCGGGTCGTGGAGACGATCGAGTACAGCTTCGGCATGTACAGCCGGCGCGGGATCTTCCGCCACATCCCCGTGTCCTATCCGATCGAACGCGCCGACGGGAGCGTCGACGACGTCAAGGAGCGCTACATCGAGGTCGTGGACGTCAGCGCGACGATGGACGGCGCTCCCGTGGAGACGGCCATCAACCCGGAGGGCGCCGACAACGACGGGTCCGCCGACGTCATCCGGCTCGGCGACCCGAATTCCCAGGTCACCGGGACCCACACCTACGAGATCTCCTACGAGATGCGGGGCCTGCTGAACGCTCCCGAGGGGGAACCGGAGCTGTTCTGGAACGCCTTCGGTGACCAGTGGGAGGTGCCGGTGGAGTCGGTGTCGGTCGCGGTCACCGCCCCTGGGCCGATCAGCAGGGTGCGCTGCGCTGCCGGCGACCCCGCCCAGCCCGACGTGGACTGCCCGGTCGCCACCTCCGACGGGGACACCGCGCGCTTCCAGGCGGGTCCGCTCGGACCACGCAACGCGGTCACGGTCGTGGTGGCGCTCCCGGACACGGTGACGGTGCCGCCGGCGATGGAGCGGACCCGGCAGACGCCCGCCGCCCTGGTGATGTCCAACCTGACCCGGCCCGGTGAGGGCGCCGGGATCGGTGCGGGCTGGGTGTTCGGCGGAGCGGCGGTCATGCTCGGTGGCGCCGGCGCGCTGTTGGCCAGGACCCTGCGGCGCGGTCGGGACTCCTACTTCGTGGGGCAGACCCCCGGCTTGGCGCCGGCCGAGGGACAGCAGGCCCAGGAAGCCGTCCGGGGCCTCGGACAGCGCGACGAGGTCGCGGTCCGCTTCACCCCACCAGACGACATCCCGCCCGCGCTGTGCGGGGCGATCCTGAAGGAGAACGCCGACACCGCCGAGGTGACGGCCACGGTCACCGACCTGGCGGTGCGCGGGTACCTGCGGGTGGAGGAGAAGGGCTCGGACCACGTCCTGGTACGGCTGCGGAGAGCCGATGCCGATCTCACCGACTTCGAGGGCCTGATCCTCAACGGTCTGTTCTCCGGGGCGCGCGACGGCCAGCGCACGATGAAGTCCCTCTCCGGCAAGTTCCACCAGACGCAGAGTTCGGCCAGGCAGCGGATCCTGGACCAGACGACCCGGCGCGGTTGGTACAAGCACCGCCCCGACCGGGTCCGGGACGGCTACCGGATGGGTGGGCTCGCGGTCGCTGGGGGTGCCGCGCTGGTGACCTGGTTCCTGTTGGTGCCCGTCGACCTGGGTCTGGTGGGCCTCCCGATCATCCTGGCGGGGCTGGCGATGACGGCGCTCGCCGGTCGGATGCCGGCGCGCACGGCCCTCGGCTCGACGGCGCTGGCGCAGACGCGGGACTTCCGGCGGTACCTGGAGGTGGCCGAGGCGGACCAGATCAGCGAGGAGGAGCGGCAGACCATCTTCAACCGCTACCTGCCCTACGCCCAGGTGTTCGGGTTGGCCGAGGTGTGGACGAAGAAGTTCGCGGCCGTGGGTGCCGCGGAGCCGGACGGCTGGTACCGGGGGCGTCCCGGGCGAGCCGGCTTCTTCCCGGCGTACCAGAACTTCCACCGGTCGATGCGGACCACCCTGCCCACGGTTCCCCGGTCGAAGGGCAACACCGGTGGGTTCGGCGGCGGCCGCAGCGGGTTCCGGGGTGGGAGCATCGGCGGTCGAGGTGGCGGTGGGGGCGGCGGCGGCTCCTGGTGAGGCGACGGCGGGGCCGTGGGTGCGCCGGCCCCGCCCGTCGGTCAGCCCCCGGTCGCTCCTCCCACCACGGCGTCCGAGCTGGTCCCCGGCTCGGCCTGGGGCTTCGGCGCCAGCCCGCCCAACGCGTCGCCCTGGTCGTTGACACGCAGGACGAACGGTCTGAGTTCGGTGTAACGGACGACGCTGACCGAACACGGCTCGACGACGATCCGTTGGAAGGAGTCCAGGTGGATGCCGAGGGCGTCGGCCAGGACCGACTTGATGACGTCGCCGTGCGTGCAGGCCAGCCACACGGCGTCCGGGCCGTGTTCGGCGGTGATCTGCCGGTCGAGCTGGCGCACGGTGGCGACGGCCCTGGCGTGGACGTCGGCGAGGCCCTCCCCGCCGGGGAACACCGCCGCGGAAGGGTGGTGTTGGACGACCCGCCACAACGGCTCCGTGCTCAACGCGCCCAGTTCGGCGAGGGTCCAGTCCCCGTAGTCGACCTCCAGCAGCCCGTCGTGCACGGCGGGCTCGAGGCCGCGGGCCTGTTCCAGGGGGCGCAGCGTCTCGAGGCAGCGTTGCAGCGGTGAGGTGTGCACGGCGGCGAGGGGAACGTCGCTGAGCCGACCGGGGAGCGCCGCGGCCTGGGCCGCGCCGTCCGGGTCCAACCCGATTCCCGGGGCTCTCCCGGCGAGCAGGCCCTGGCTGTTGGCGACGGATCGGGCATGGCGGAGCAGGATGAGGGTGGCCACGTCCGTCGAGCCTAACCGGGACCACGGGCGCCGGCCGCCCAGCGAGAACCCCCTGCTCCGCACGCCGCTGCTCCCTCGGCCGTTCGGCGGTCCTCCTCCCCACCAGGAGGTCGTGTCCCGCATCACATCGGTCGGGGTGTCGGTCGCTGTCACGGCACGCCTCGCTGTCCCGTCCAGGAGGTGACGGTGACGCTTCCCGCTGCCCACGGGGCGCGGGGAGCGGCGGCACGACTCCGTTCGACGAACGGAGAGCGAGGAGGAGTGAGATGACACCCCGGATGACGATCGACCCCACGTCCCCCGCCTACCGGGCGATGCTGGGGCTGGAGCGCTACCTGGAGTCCAGTCCCCTGCCCCGGACCACCCGTGAGCTGGTCAAGCTGCGCGCCAGCCAGCTCAACGGCTGCGGGTTCTGCGTGGACATGCACAGCCACGACGCGAAGGCCGGCGGGGAGACCGACGAGCGGCTCTTCTCGGTGGTCACCTGGCGGGAGGCCCCGTTCTTCACCCCCGAGGAGCGGGCCGCGCTCGCCCTGACCGAGCAGGCCACCCGCCTGGACTCGGACGGGGTGTCCGACGAGGTGTGGGCGGACGCGGCTCGGTACTACGACGAGGAGCAGCTGACCGCGTTGGTCACCGCGATCGCCACGATTAACGCGTGGAACCGGTTCGGTGTGACGTTGCGGCTCGTACCCGGCTCACACCGGAAGTGAGGCGCGCCCCGGTGGCCGGAGCACCTCCGGTCACCGGGGGTTCCCGGTGGCGCCGATCCCCGCCGGCGTTGTCCCCGTCCTCCGGGGGCGCCGGGACAGCAGGGCCGCCGCGATCAGGGCGACCGCGACACCCAACACCGCGTACCCGGACAGCACCCCCACCGGTCCGGCGATCGGGGCGTCGCCGAAGTAGGCGGTGTCGCGGACCAGGGTGGTGCCCGCACCCGGCGGGAGCCAGGGACCGACGGCCCGCCAGAAGGGCGGGAGCAGCGAGGCGTCGTAGGCCCCGCCCGCGCTCGGGTTGCCCAACACGACGAACGCCAGGATCGCCACCCCCACGCCCACGACGCCGAACAGCACCTGGAGGGCCATCGTCGTCGCGCCGGACGCGAACGCGACGAGCGCGCCGACCCACCACAGCACCAGGACGTTCCCCGAGGGGAGGGCATCGAGCACGGGGCCGACGATGAGCGCTCCCCCGAGACCGGAGAGCACCGCGTACCCGGCGAGGACGGCGAGCCGGACTCCGACCCTGGCGGGCCGTGCCCGGTGCTCACCACCGGCGAGCCCCATGATGGCCGAGGCGAGGTACCCGCCGAGCATCCAACCGATGACCAGGTAGAACGGGGTGAGGCCCCGGGCGTCGCCACTGGCGGCGGGCACCACGTCCCGGGTCTGGAGCTGCCGGCCCCGCTCCTGCTGGACGGGGGTGAGCACCCCGCGCACGGCCTCCCCGACGGAGGCTCCGGCCGCGGAGGCCACCAGCACGGTGTCGGTGTCGGAGTCCGGGTTCGCGACGATGGCAGCGTCGACCTCGCGTCGCTCGAGCCGTGCAACGGCGGCCGCCTCATCGTCGACGACGTGGGCGCGCAGCGGCTGACCAGGCAGGTCGTCGAGCTGTTCGGCGAGCTGGTCTGCCTGGCCGGGGGGCGCGACCACGGCCACCGGGACCCGCTGCGGGGTCGGGGCGTGGAAGGCTCCGGCGTAGGAGAGCACGAACGCCAGGTGCAGCGCGAGAACCGCCAACACCAGCAGCACGGCCCTCGGGGTGAGGGCGTCCCGGAGTTCGGCCGCCGCGCCGCCCGGGGGCGTCGCCGGACGGGCTCCCGGGGGGTGCGGTTCCGATGTCCCCATGTCCCTCCCTCCCACGGCCCTCACCCGGGCCCCGGGGCAGCGGGGCAGCGGGTGGCACCCGGACGCTAACCGCTGGTCGGTGCCCTCGCATGACCATCCGTGGGCACCGGACCCGGCCAGCGGGTCACGGCCGGCCCCGGGTGCCGCTCCGTCCCGGCCCGGGAGGGATGCGGCAGGGCACGTGTCCCCAGCACTTCACGGCACCCACGCTGGGCCGTCCGGAGGAGACCGGCACCCTCGGCGAGATCGCCGGTGTGAAAGCCGGGATCGCGGGGTAGTTGGCCGTCGAGAGGCCGGTGACGATCACGACCGGCCGCGAGATGAGGAGGACATCATGGCCCGACGTGCCCTCACCGCCGGTTCCCTGGCCGCCGCGTTATCGCTGGCGTTGGTGGGATGTTCCAACGGCGAGGAGACGTCCCCGGATCCGGCGGCCCCACCACCGGCGGACCAGACGGTGGAGGAAGCGCCCACCTCGGACCCGGCCGAGGAGGGGGAGCCGGTGACGGTGCCCGACGTGATCGGTCTGGACGGCCGGGACGCCGAGGACGCGTTGGACGAGGCCGGCATCACCGAGTTCGAGTACCGGTCGGTGGACCCCGAGGACGACATCATCGTCGCGCCCGGGAACTGGGTGGTCGACGAGACCGATCCGGAGGCCGGAACCGAGATCACCGCGGAGGACACGGTGACGCTCCAGGTCAGCAAGCTGGAGGAGTCGACGGAGCCCTCGTCCTGACCGACATCCCGAGGTCATCCCGGTCGCCGGGGGCCAGCGTCCGCGCTCGGCTCCCGGCGGCGACCGACACACCCACCGCCGTCCCCGCCACCGGGCGGGGCACCGTCAGGTCGCGTCGATCACGCCGGTCGCGAGCAGGCCGAGGACCAGGCAGCCCAACGCGATCCGGTACCACACGAACAGGTACACGCTGTGGCGCTCCACGAAGCGAAGCAGCCAGGCGATGCACGCGTAGCCGACGACACCGGCGATCACGGTGGCCACCACCATCTGGATGCCGGTGGGTTGGAGCCCTGGCCCCCCTTCCTCGAACACCTCGGGGAGTTCCGACAACCCGGAGGCCACCACGGCGGGGATCGCGAGCAGGAACGAGAACCGCACGGCGGTGGGACGGTCCAGGCCCAGGAAGAGCCCCGCGGTGATCGTTCCGCCTGACCGGGACACGCCGGGGATCAGGGCGAGGGACTGGGCGAATCCCATCGCCACCGCGTCGCGGCCGGTGAGCTGGTCCATCGACCGCCGTTGCCGCCCGATCCGCTCCGCCAGGCCGAGCAGGATCCCGAACACCACCAGCATCGTCGCGATCAGCCAGAGGTTGCGGGCCGTGGTGCGGATCTGGTCGGCGAACAGGAGGCCCAGGACCCCGATGGGGATCGAGCCGATGATGACGTACCAGGCCAGCCGGTAGTCGGCGGTTCGGCGCACCTCGGTGTCGCGGAACCCCCGGAACCAGGTCGTGACCAGGCGGCCGATGTCCCCGGCGAAGTAGACCAACACCGCCGCCTCGGTCCCGAGCTGGGTGACGGCGGTGAACGAGGCCCCCGCGTCGGCGTCGAAGAACAACTCGGAGACGATCCGCAGATGTCCGGACGAGGAGATCGGCAGGAACTCGGTCAGCCCCTGCACGATCCCCAGGACGAGGACCTCGACCCATGTCACCTAACCGACTCCTGACGCATCCCATGCCTCAGCCGCGATCCGCAGCGTATCCGCAGCCTGCGTGACGTCGGGGACAAGCGGGTTGACCGCGAGTGTCGTGACGCCGGCGCCAGCGAGAACAGTCATCCGTTCGGTGATCCGTTCCTTGGGGCCCAGCAGCGAGACGGCGTCGAGGAACTCCAGGGGCAGGGCCGCCATCGCCCCGGCGTGGTCGCGGTCGAGGTAGCGGCGCTGCACCTCCTCGGCCTCGCGCTCGAATCCCATCCTGGCGGCCATGTCCCGGTAGAAGTTCTGCTTCCTGCTGCCCATGCCCCCGACGTAGAGGGCGGCGTGGGGGCGGACGGCGTCGGCGCACCGCCGCCAGTCCGGTCCGACGACCAGGGGGACCGAGGCGACGACATCGAAACCGTCGAGATCGCGGCCGACCCGTTCGCGGCCGGCCCGCAGAGCGGCCAACGAGGCGTCCGCGTGCCCGGGTGCGAAGAACACGGACAACCAACCGTCGGCGACCTCTCCCGCGAGTTCCAGGTTCCGGGGGCCGACCGCGGCGAGGTAGACGGGCAGGTCGGGGCGGGGCGGGGCCATCGTGAGCCGCAACGCCTGACCGGGGCCTTCGGGCAGCGGGAGCTGGTAGTGCCGCCCCTCGTACCGGAGGCGTTCCCTGCGCAACGCCGCACGGACGATCTCGACGTACTCGCGGGTTCGGCCGAGGGGGTGGGCGAAGGGCACGCCGTGCCACCCTTCCGACACCTGCGGGCCGGAAACGCCGAGGCCCAGCGCGAACCGACCCCCGGTGAGGGTGTCGAGGGTCGCGGCCGTCATGGCGGTCATGGCCGGTGTCCTCGCCGGGATCTGCATGACCGCGCTGCCCACCTCGATGCGCTGCGTGCGCGCCCCGATCCACGCCAGCACGGTCGGCGCGTCGGACCCGTAGGCCTCGGCCGCCCACACGATCGAGTAGCCGGCCCGTTCGGCGGCCACCGCCAGTTCGAGGCGCTCGGCGTCCTCGGCGCGGCCGAAGTAGCCCAGATTCAACCCAAGTCGCATCGGCGAACCCTACCGGCCAGTAACGTGGGTTGTCAGCGGCCAGGCGGTTGAGGAGCACTCGGTCGTCCAGCGGGAACGCCTCAAGGCATCTAGGCTGCGCGGTCGTGGAACACCGACAGCTCGGTCACAGTGGACTGCGCGTCTCCCGGCTCGCGCTGGGGACGATGGGCTGGGGCGAGGAAACGGGCACCGAGGCGGCGGCGGAGGTGTTGGCGGCCTTCACCGAGGCCGGTGGGACCCTGGTCGACACCGCCGACGTCTACGGTGGCGGCGCCGCCGAGACCACGGTGGGAGAACTGCTCGACAAGGTCGTCCCCCGCGACCAGGTGGTGTTGGCGACCAAGGCGGTCGCCCGGCGCGAGGACGGCCCCTTCGGGGGTGGGGCGTCCCGAGGCGCGTTGCTGGCGGCGCTCGACGGTTCCCTCCGCAGGCTCGGCGTGGACCACGTGGACCTCTGGCAGCTCCACGCGTGGGACGGGCACACGCCCCTGACCGAGACCCTGGCCGCCGTGGACCACGCGGTCACCAGCGGACGCGTCCGGTACGCCGGGGTCTCGAACTACGCGGGGTGGCAGCTGGCCACCGCCGCGACGACCCAGCACCACCGCCGCCCGTTCGGGGGCACCCCGATCATCTCCGCCCAGGTGGAGTACTCGCTCGTGGAGCGTGGCGTCGAACGGGAGGTCGTCCCCGCCGCCGAACACCACGGCGTGGGCCTGCTCGCGTGGGCACCACTGGGCCGGGGTGTGCTGACCGGTAAATACCGCCACGCCACCCCTCCCGATTCTCGTGGCGCCTCCGAGAGAATGGCCAACTACGTCGAACACCACCGGAACGACCGTACCGCGCGAATCGTGCAGGCGGTTGCCACCGCGGCAGAGGGACTTGGCGTCAGCCCACTCGAGGTGGCCCTCGCCTGGGTACGCGACCGACCGGGGGTGACGGCATCCGTCGTCGGTGCCCGCACGAGGCACCAGCTCACCACCTCGTTGAACACGGAACACCTTCACCTCCCCCTGGCGATCCGCGCGGCGCTCGACGACATCAGCTCCCCGCCCGTCGGGTACCCGGAACACCACCTCGTCCAGTGAACCACCCCATGCCTCCCAGACAGGACCGAGCGGACAGAACACCGATCCCGCGCTTTTCCACCACCACCGGAATCCGGTGATCCCATAGGCGTCGATTGTCCGGAAAATTCTCGACGGAAACGCGTACTCATTCCTTCGCGCAACAATTAACGTAAGCATGTGAGCAACAACTCGAACAGCGGATTAGGGCTGTCGCGGCGCAGACTGTTCGGCCTGGGTGGAGGAGCCGCCGCCACCCTCGCCGTCGGAGCGTCCGCGGCGAGCGCGACGACGAACACCACCGGTGGCACCACCCACCTCCCCCCGCGCGGCGGTCTGCGTCCCCGCACGGCCGACGAGGCCTGGGCCGCGCTGCGCGCCGGCAACGACCGGTTCGTACGAGGCGACCTCCGACACCCCCACCAGAGCGTCGAACGCCGCGAGGACCTCGCGGACGGGCAGGACCCGTTCGCCACCGTCCTGGCCTGCGCCGACTCCCGCGTACCGCCGGAGATCGTCTTCGACCAGGGGCTCGGCGACCTGTTCACGGTGCGCTCCGCAGGCGAGGTACTCGACGACGCGGTCATCGGCAGCATCGAGTACGCCGTCGAGCACCTCCACACCCCCCTCGTCCTGGTGCTGGGCCACTCCGGGTGCGGAGCCGTGCAGGCCGCCGTGGACCTCGTGCACAACGGAGCCGAACTCCACGACAGCATCAGCTACCTGGCCCACTCCATCGAAGCCGGCGTGCTGCGCACCCCACGTGTGGGCAGCGACGCCGAGTACCTGCGGGCCTGCGTGGAGGAACAGGCGCGGAGCGCGGCCCGCACCCTGCGGGAACGCTCCGCGATCGTCCGCCACCTCGTCGACGGTTCCGGGGTGCGGGTCGTCTCCGGGGTCTACGACCTCGAGACGGGTCGTGTCGACCGTCTCTGACCCCCTCGGACGTCACCGCGACCCACTGGGGATGAGTGCCTGGGCGCGGCACCGCGCCCAGGCCACCGCCAGGTAGGCGAGCCTCCGAACACCTCGTCGCCCCCAGATGGCGCGGCAGCCCAGGGCTCGTGAGCGCAGGAACGGGAACCGCCGCTCCTCCCCCACGGCGGCCCCACCCGCGCGGCACCACCACCACCCGCCCGGCGCGAACCTCCACCCACCGTCGAGTCCCGCGCCCGAATCGACGCCACCGGGGGCCGGCGGACGGCTCTCACCGGCACCACGACGGGACGGTCCCCCGCCCGCCCCGCGACCGGGCCTGCGCGTGACCCTCCGCGACCGATGGGGGATGCTGGACGAGTACTCGCCCAGGTCGGCCGCCCGACCTGGACCGCGTCTCGAGCCGAGGAGAGTCAAGCGTGCGCCGCCTGGTCGGGATTCTCGCCATCACCACCGTCGGCCTCACCGGGTGCTTCGGGGTCGAAGCCCAGGACGAGGCCGCCGAACAGGCCGTCGAACCGGCCCGGCCAGCCGAGGCCCCAGCCGCCGACAGACCGGCCGGGGACGTCATGGACCTCGCAGGCGATGTCACCGCACTCGTCGCCGACCCCGACAGCCGCACGCTGGCCGCTCTCGTCGAGGACCAGCTGCTGGTCCTCCCCCTCGACGACCCCGAGGGAACCGCCGACGAGGTCGACCTGCCAGGTCCCGGTGCCAGCGTCTCCCTCGCCGCCCCGGGTGGCCCGCTGCTCGTGTCCGTCCCCGACGCCGAGCTCCTGGTCGAGGTCGACCCGGACACCCTGGGCACGCACGAACGCCCCACTCCACTGCCGGCCACCTCCGCGACCCGGTTCGACTCCACCACCGGGCTCGCACACGCCGAGGAAGGCGTCGTCACCCTGGACCGCGGGGACGAGGCGGTCCGCGTCGAGGGCTTCCACCAGCCGGTGGAGGTCATCGCCGCCGAAGGGCGCGTCTTCGTGCTCGACGTCGCCGAGTCGGCCGTGATCCGGCTCGACGAGCAGGAGCGGGAGAAGGGGCTCGGGCTCCGCGCCGGAGAGGGAGCCACCAACGCCGTCACCGACAGCTACGGCCGCATCCTGGTCACCGAGACCCGGTCCGGTGAACTCCTGGCGTTCTCCGCCGAACCGTTCCTGCTCCGTCAGCGCTACCCGGTCCCCGGAGCCCCGTACGGGATCGCCTACGACGAGGAACGCGACCTCGCCTGGGTGACCCTGACCGAGACCAACGAACTCGTCGGGTACGAGATGCTCGGCGGCGAGCCCGTGGAAGTCCACCGCTTCCCCACCGTGCGGCAACCGAACGAGGTGGCCGTGGACCCGAGCACCGGGGCGGTGTTCGTGGGCTCGGCGGCCGGAGAAGGGATACAGGTGGTGCGACCGTGACGGACCAGCCGGTGATCGACGGGGACTGGGAGTACCGCCCGCTGCGACTCCCGCCGGGGGTGTCGAGGCGGGCGGCCAGCACCCAACTGGCGATCCACGCCGAGTACGCGGGGTGGGAACTGTCGCGAGTCCTGCTGTTCGGTGACGGCACCCGCAAGGTGTGGCTGCGTCGGAAGCGGACGACCGTCGGCATCCCCGGCCTGCACACCTGACGACCACCCGCCACGCACCCGGCCAGCTCACCGCCACCGCGGCGACGAAGGACCACTCCTCGCCCGTCCGACCCGGCCAGGGGCCATCGCCACCTCGGGCGGCCGTCCAGGACCACCCGCCGGGCGGGCACCGAACCACCCCACCCGCCCGGCGAACAGCCCCCGGGCGGTCAGGACGAGCGCAGGAAGCGGTCCAACACCCGGACCCCGAACTTGAGGCCGTCGACGGGCACCCGCTCGTCCACACCGTGGAACAAGGCGGAGAAGTCCAGGTCAGCCGGGAGCCGGAGCGGCGCGAACCCGAAGCAGCGGATACCCAGCCGGCTGAGGGCCTTGCCGTCGGTACCCCCGGACAGCATGTAGGGCAGCGTGCGCGCGGCCGGGTCCTCCGCCGCGATCGACGAGGTCATCGCGTCCACCAACGCGCCGTCGAAGGTGGTCTCCACCGGAGGCAGCCCCCGCCACTCCCGCTCGACGTCCGGCCCGAGGATCTCGTCGAGCTCCCGCTCGAAGGCCTCCTGCCGACCGGGCAGGATACGGCAGTCAACCGTCGCCTCGGCCACCGACGGGATCACGTTCGCCTTGTACCCGGCCTGGAGCATCGTCGGGTTCGCCGTGTCCCTGAGGGTGGCACCGACGATGCGGGAGATGGCGCCGAGCTTGGCGACCGAGCCCTCCAGGTCGTCCTCCGGGAAGTCCCACCCCGTCATCTCGCTCACACCGGCGAGGAACTCCCGAACGGAGTCGGTGAGCACGATCGGGAACCGGTGCTGCCCGAGACGGGTGACCGCGGCGGCCAGCTTCGACACCGCGTTGTCCTCGTGCAGCATCGACCCGTGCCCCGCACGGCCCCGGACGCGCAACGTCATCCAGGCGATGCCCTTCTCGGCCGTCTCGACCAGGTAGGCCCGCACCCCGTCCTTGAAGGTGACCGAGAAACCACCGACCTCGCTGATGGCCTCCGTGACGCCCTCGAACAGCTCCGGGCGGTGTTCCACCAACCACTGCGAGCCGTACCAGCTACCGGCCTCCTCGTCCGCGAAGAACGCGAACACGATGTCCCGGGGCGGCACGATCTGGTTGCGCTTGAAGTGCCGGGCCACCGCGATCGACATGCCCAGCATGTCCTTCATGTCGACCGCGCCGCGACCCCACACGTAGTCGTCCTGCACGGCACCCGAGAAGGGGTGGACCGACCACTCGGAGGCGTCGGCCGGGACGACGTCGAGGTGGCCGTGCACCAGCAGGGCACCTCGCGAGGGGTCCGACCCCGCCAGCCTCGCGATGACGTTGGCCCGCCCGGGAGCACCCGACTCGACGTAGGTCACCTCGTAGCCGACCTCGGACAGCTGTTCCGCCACGTACTCGGCCGCGGCCCGCTCCCCCACCACGGTGTCCGCATCACCCGTGTTGGTGGTGTCGATCCGGATCAGCTCGCTGGTGATGCGGACGGCTTCGTCCTCGGCGAGGCTGAGCCCTGACGGAGTGTTGGTCTGCTCGCTCACCTGCACTTTCTACCACCCTGACCCGTTTGAGGGGGGTGGTGGAAACGACCTTGGAGGCATGGTCTAATCTATGTACAGCAACGGCGGAGAGCCGAAGCGAGCAAGTCCGAGTGGCGGAATGGCAGACGCGCTAGCTTGAGGTGCTAGTCCTCGCAAGAGGGTGGGGGTTCAAGTCCCCCCTCGGACACGTACATTATTCACCCGTGAAGAGGTCGTCGCATAGACGGCCTCTTCGTTGTTTTCGTACCGCAGTTCAAGCCGTAGCTCCCGGTACAGCTCAGCCAGCCGGTCCGGCTCCGCCCGCGGCAGGGCGGCCCCACGTCACCCAGTGAGTCGATCATGGCGTGGATCTCCGCATCGTTGACCGTCCCGGGCGGCGCCGAGCCGCTCAGCTCGGGCTGCGCGGTGGCACGTTCCGCCTGGGCCTCGTTGATCGGCTCGACCAGGGCAGCCGGGTCGATGCCAGCCGCCACCGCCTCTTGGAAGCGGCGGAGCTTGGCTCCGCCTCGGTGAGACGTCGCCGGGCGCTCTCCCGGTCCTTGGACGTCCTGCAATCGTCCTGGGAGGCGAGCAGGGCGCGCACGGTCCGATCGACGTTGGTTGGCGCGAACAACCACCCGATCCACCCGTTCACTGCGTCCCTGATGACGTCCTCCCGCACGTACACCGTACGGGGGTGCTCGGCCAGGGCAGCCGATCCGGGGGCGAGGGTGCGCGCGGGACACCGGTAGTACATGCCGTGCCGACGCGGGCTGGCGTCCATCTTCCGCGAGGCAGATCCCGCACCGCAGGTGTCCACGGAACAGGAAGTCCTGGCAGTGGGTCGGCCCGACTGCTCCCCTCCGCCGGCCGTGCGCAGGCCACCCACCGACTTGGCCCGGCGCTTCACCTGCGCCTCGGTGAACTCCTCCACGGTCACGATCGGGGGGTGAGCGATGGTGCGGGAGCGCACGACCTGGTTCGTCGCGGTCCGGCGGAAGCGGGTGACGTGACCGGCCGCGATGTCGGCAGGATCGAGCAGCATCTCCTGACGGGTCCAGCGGCCGAAGACCGCGTAACCGGTACCGAGGTCCAGGATCGCGCGGACCGTGCTGCCTTGCCAGCCATCGGCGAGCCGGTGCCGGTTTTGGTGCGGTTGGCGTTTCGAGGGACAGGCGATGCGGTCTCGGTTCAACGCGGCCGCAATCGCTCGGTCACCCTTGCCGTCCAGGTACTCGGCGAAGATGCGGCGGACCACCTCGGCTGCCTCCGCGTCGATCTCCCTTGTCTGGCACACTCCGGTAGTGGGCATCTTCTCGCGCAAGTCGCGCCAGACGCGACCTCGTCAACCGGACACCGTGGTCTTATGCGCGTTCCGAGAGCTGACACACCCAGAACCGCTCAAGAACTTCGATCCTGAGCATGCGTATGCCTACCGCTGGGCGCTCCCCACGCTCCCCACTGTCGGGCAATGGGCCATAATTGAAGGGTACGACGGGCCAACAACCGTCATCGTGGGCGCCATTGGCGCGAACTCCTACGTCAAGGAGTTCGGAGCGAGTTCCCTCAGGTCAATCACACGCCTTGCGCCCACGGCAGAGGTCCAGAAGGCACGCGCTGCGACAGAAAAGAAGATCACCGACGAACGTACCGCTGAGACCGCGTGGCTCGACCACTGCCGCTGGGCGGCCGGGATTGGGGCCAGCGAACCAGCCGACCCGCTACCGGCCGGATTCGACGTTCCCCCTCTTCCCAAGGATCCGGAGGGTTCCACCAGCGCCGATCGGCACGGGGACAATTGGTGGCGCGCGTACAAAAAGGCAGATGAACTTCAGCGCTCGGAGGCAGAAGTCGAGCGCTTCAGGAAGATCGCACGCTCCTGGTACCGGATCCGGGACGCCCGGATGAGGGCTGAGCGAGTGTCATCGGTCAAAGTCGTCGCGCAGAACGTCGACTTTGAGCGAGTGATCCGTGACGTAGCGAGTGGCGCGGACCTCGGGGACCAGCCCGGTCATCTTCTCGGCAAACCGATGTGGGACTGGCTCCGCTACGTCGAGGACCTATCGAAGTCCGGTGAGCCCGAAACCAGCATGGCTTTGGCCCTCGTTCACGCTTTGATCGCGGTAGCAGAGAAGGAGGCCTTGGTTAGCGGCCACGAACCCGCGCCCGCGTACACGGAGCGAGCCGCCATCCTGCATCGCAAGCGGAAAGAGTACAGTCAGGAGGTCGCAGTACTCGAACGTTGGCAGAACGCGTGCCCGCCACGGCATCGCGGTCCGGGGGAACCGCAGTCGAAACTTGCCCAACGCCTCACTAGAGCGAGAGAGCTGGCGAACAAGCACGCGGAAACTCCATCATAACCCGCCCGATCGTACACCCGATCTGCCTGAACGGACGCAGGGGCGAATGTGAGAAGGGTAGCGGCTTGGGCTGTGCTGACGTTCGAGCCCTGGCGGTGGCTGAACGGGGGGCGAGCCGGTTGACGAACGGAAATACCGAACGGCCGCGAGCCAACGCGTTCGGCTTCGGAGTTCAGCGTCGACCGCTCCTCCGACTTCGGCCACCCGCAGTCCCATTCGGTAGCGGATGAAATCCGGGACCTGGTGGGGCACTTCATCCGGTCCCGCACGCCACGTCATCAGGTGCGCCCCGTGACGACGTGGCACTGCGCGTCATTCCCGCAGGTCGTCGAGAAGGTCGTCGAGGAGCAGTTCCTCCTCGACCGCCTTGCCGTGGTCCCGCATGGCTTCGGTGAGCCCGCCGTCCCACGCAGCCGGAACTGCGGTGCCGGTCAACGGGCGACCGTGCGCGGCCGCCGCCGCGTGGTAGGAACCCGCATCGAACCGCCACGGCCGAACGGGGAAGCGATCGAACAGGGAATTCGCGATTCGAATTCCGCCCCAGTCGAAATCTCCGTGATAGGTCAGCGTCGTACCGGCGTCCACCAACAGGCGCAGCAGGTGCAGCACGGCGGCACCGGGCTGGCCGTTCACGCAGATCAGGGGACGGCAGGCCGCGCCCAGCTGGTCCGCCGCTGACGAGACCACCACCGGATTCTCGCAGACTGCCACCGCCGCAGCCGTCAGCCGAGGCGGGTCCCGAACCAGTTGGCGAAGTGTCAGCACCACCGGTTGCCCTGCCTCACGCCAGGCGGCCAGCGCACGTCCCGTCGAGGTCCGCTCGTCACCGGCCAGGCCCAGTGTGAGGACGGTGCTGGACAGGTCGTCCCGCCACAGTCCCACCGAGGCCCACACCTGCCGACGCCATTCGGCGCCCTTCCCCTCGGGCAGACCCGACAGCGCGCGCGCAGCCCCCAGCGTCAGCGTTGACAGGGGACGACCGTCGTCGAGGGCGTGCGCGTGGTGGGTGATCCGGGCGGCGAAGGTCCCGAGTGGCTCACCGGTCGCGGGAAGGTGCCGGAGCACGGCCGCCAGGTCGGCGAGCAGCGGCCGGGCATCCTCGGGACTCCCCGTGATCCTGCGGACCAGCCCGGTGTCGCGCAGGTTCGCGTGCCAGGCGGTGAGTTCGGGACGGTGGCGGACCACTTCGTCCAGTGGGGTGAAAGCCGCGCGCCACGCCCGCTCCGACGCGGCGACGACGGACGCCCGCTCGATCACCGGGCCGGTGAGTGTTTGGCGGAGTCGGGGTCGGGTCCCGCCGCCAGCTCGAGCAGCGCCCGGAGCTGGGTGCCGATGTCGCTGAGCGCGACGGCCTGCAGTTCCCCGCGCATCCCGAGCGCCTCGTCGTAGGTGGCCAGGGCCTGTTCGGCTGCTTCCCCCGCACGGGTCAGTTGGTACAGGAAGCGGGCACGGTGGAAGTCCTCGACGCTGGTGACCCGGCTGGTATCCGGGTCGGCTCGAAGGTTGCCCCACTCGACCAGGCGGGCGAGCCCGTCGGCCACGGCTGGTAACTCGCCGCCGACGACCTGGTGGACGTCCTCGGGACTCAGGTGAACTGTGAACCGGCGCTTCGCCTGGACGAACGCTGTCATGACGCCCCGGTAAAGCTCGGCATTGGGTGTCGTCAGGTGTGCGAACGGGCTGAAGTCCCCGGCGGCCACGTCGAATCCCCCTTCGCGGTTGCTCTGTGATCGAGGCTACGACCCAGTTCCTGACGGTATTCGACCCGGTGCCGACCGTGCGGAGGTTCGGCGTGGATCGATCGAACCATTTTCAGCTGGGACGACGAGTGACCCGAGCCGGTGGCCGCCCTGGCGGAC
This sequence comes from Actinoalloteichus sp. AHMU CJ021, assembly GCF_002895405.1. Taxonomy (NCBI): domain Bacteria; kingdom Bacillati; phylum Actinomycetota; class Actinomycetes; order Pseudonocardiales; family Pseudonocardiaceae; genus Actinoalloteichus; species Actinoalloteichus sp. AHMU CJ021. Next base: position 5,964,700 of record NZ_CP025990.1, read on the forward strand.
CGTTCGCTCGATCGAGGCGGAGGCGGAACGGGGGCCCCGCCATCGCCGGGTGAAGCAGAATGGTCGCCGCGGATGAGCTTCACGCGACGGGATCTCCGGCAGGCGAGTCAGCGAGACACACCTCGCCCACGCCACCGGAACAAGCTCGCGCTCCACGACGTAGCGGCCCGTCCGCGCAGGCGTAGCGCTCGTGACCTACCTGTCGTCCCCTCATATCCCGTGTTACCGCAGGCTGTCTCACTCCAGGGGACACTCCCTACTCGGCGGTTCGGGTGAGCCACGTCTCATCGCCTAGCAGCTTCGCCAATTCTCGTGGAGCAGTCAGCGCTGCGGCACGGGCGCCCGTCCGCGGCCGGTGGAGGTCATCGGCTCCGAAGCGGCTGCCCCGGCGACGATGGCCGTCAGCCAGGGCAGCCGCTGCTGAAAAGCACACCGGGGGCGACCGGACCGTCTCCAGCGGGATCGAGAGCAGCTGGGCGTCGTTGTCCTGGTGGCCCGGCGGCTCAGGCGGTCGGGGGCGTCTCGGTCACCGCATCCGGCATCTTCCGCAGGCGGCTGACCGGCGAGAGGATGAGCCCGACGACGACCGCGGCTGACCCGACCGCGGCCACGACCAGTGCGTTGCGGGCGCCGATCGCGTCCGCGAGCAGCCCCGCGCACAGGCCACCCAACGCCCCACCGCCGAAGAGCAGCGTGCGGAAGCAGGCCGTCATGCGTCCCATCATCGACTGCGGAGTGAGGGTCTGCCGCAACGCCACGATGATCACGTTCGCGATGCCCAGCCCGAAGTAGGTGGTGAAGAAGGAGGCGATGAACATGCCGATCATCACCGGTTGGGGTCCGCTCGCGAGGACGATCAGCAGCGGGCCGAGCAGCAGGCCGGTCTGCGCCACGAAGTACGTCGGCCCGACGGGGAAACGCCCGACGACCCGGCGTGAGACGACCGCCCCGATCAGACCGCCGATCGAGGCGGTACCGAAGATCAGGCCCAGTGTCGTCGAATCGAGCCCCACCGTGCGCGTGCCGTAGAGCAGGAACATGGTCCAGGTGGTGATCATGGAGAAGTTGCAGCAGAACCCGATGATGGCCAGCCACCGCAGCAGCGGCTTGCCGAACACCCAGGCCAGGCCCTCCTTCAGTTCACGGGAGGCGCGTCGTTCGGTGGTCACCTCGGGCTTGGGTTCCCTGGTGCGGATCAGCATCAGGGACACGACCGACAGCAGGTAGGTGCCGGTCTGGGCGAGCAGGGCGATCGGTGCCGTCAGCCAGGCGACGACGACGCCCGCGATCCCGGGTCCGGCGACGTCGGCGGTCGACGAGCTGATGCCCATCTTGGAACTCGCCTCGACGTAGTGCTTGGGGCTCTTCACCAGCGTCGGCACGTACGACATCCAACTGAGGTCGAACAGGACCGACGCCACCCCGATGAGGCAGGCGATCACCAACAACGCGGGGACGGTCAGCAGGTCGGTGAGGTGGAGCAGCGGGATGAGGGCGATCAGGGCCATCCTGGCCAGGTTCGACCACAGCATCACCCGCCACCGGCGGACGCGGTCGATCCAGATGCCCAGCAGCAGTGCCAACGCGAGGTAGGGCGCGAGCTGCACGAAGCGGAGGACGCCGACCTCGCTGTCGGTCGCGTTGAGGGAGTGGATCGCGGTGAGCGGCAAGGCGAGGATGGTCACCTGGGTGCCGAGCAGGGAGATGGTCTCGCCCACCCAGAACTTCAGGAAGTCCCGGTTGTGCCAGAGGCTTCGGGGCTTCGCCCTGGGTGCCTCGGCCGGGTCGATGTCGGTGATGGACACGGTGGTCTCCTAGTGGCCGAGGTGCTCGCGGACCAGCCGGCTCAGCTCCAGGAGGCTGTCACCGGTCCAGATCGAGTGGTGGGTGCTGTGGGGGACGGTGTGCTCGACGAGGTCGGGCAGGAACCGTTGCCACCGCATGTCCTGGGCGGGGGAGGCCTCGGCCAGGACATGCACGGCCGGGCCGGGATGGCTGCCGGTGACCTCGATCGAGTAGAAGGCCTTCAGGTGGGCGCGGAACACCGCGTACTGCTCGCCGAGGATGTGGGAGTCGAACTCCTCGGGCAGCACGCCGGCCCGTTCGACCTCCTCGAACACCGCGCCGGGTGCGACGTCGGGGGCCCAGGTGGCGGCGAGCTCGTCCAGCCCGGGGGGTGACTCGCCGGAGGTCCCCGCCATGTCCCGGACGAAGCGGACGAGGATGTCCCGTTCCGGTGGCAGGTCCATGACCCTCGGCAGGCCCGCGTCGACCAGCACCAACAGGTCCACGACGTCCCCGGCTTGGGTGAGCCGTTTGGCCATCTCGAAGGCCACCAGGCCGCCGAGCGACCAGCCCAGCAGCAGGTACGTCCCGTCGGGATGGGCCGCGCGCAGGATGTCGGTGTACTCGTCGGCGAGGGCGGTCAGTGACCCCACCGGGGTCCGGTCGTTGTCGAAACCGGGGGCCTCGAATCCGTGCACGGGCCGGTCGTCGCCGAGCAGCCGGGCGAGCCCGGCGTAGGCGTAGGCCGAGCCCGACACCGCGTGCACGCAGAACACCGGGGGCAGGTGGCCCCCGGTGCGCAGTGGCACGAGCCGTTCCAGGTCAGGCATTCGCCTTGGCCTCCACCAGCTCGTCGACGGTCCGGGAGATCGCGCCGACGGTGGCGTTGCCGTACAGCAGCCGCACGGTGAGGCGGATCCCGAAGGTCCTGTTGATCCGGCTCACCAGGCGCAGGGCCTGCAACGAGTTGCCGCCGACGTCGAAGATGCTGTCGTTGACGCCGATCCGTTCGACACCCAGTACCTCGGTGAAGTGCTTCGCCACGGCGATCTCGGTGGTGGTGCGCGGTTCGGTCAGTTCCCGGTCGCCGTCCTCGTCGACCGGGTCCGGCAGCGCGTTGCGGTTGATCTTCCACCCGTCGTTGTTCATCGGGAACCGGTCGAGGGTGACCCACGCCGTGGGCACCATGTAGTCCGGCAGCGACTCGGCGAGGTGGTCGCGCAGCGCCTCCACCGGCGGCGGTTCGCCGACCGACGTGACGTAGCCGACCAGGCGGTTCTCCCCGCGCGGATCGGGCCGCATGAGGACCACGGCCCGCAGGACGCCGGGATGGCTCTGCAGCGCGGTCTCGATCTCGCCCAGCTCGACGCGCAGCCCGCGCAGCTTCACCTGGTTGTCGATGCGGCCGAGGAACTCGATCTGACCTCGCTCGCTCCACCGCACCAGGTCACCGCTGCGGTAGACCGTGCTACCGGCGTCGAACGGGTCGACGATGAACTTCTCCGCCGTCATCTCCGGCTGGTTGAGGTAGCCGAGGGAGAGACCGCCCTCGGCGCCGCCGATGAGCAGTTCCCCGTTCACCCCCTTGGGCACGAGGTTGTCGAACCGGTCGACGACGTAGACCTGCCGGTTCAGTTGGGGACGGCCGATGGGTGGTGGTGTGGTCCACTCGATCTGTTCGACGAGGTAGTCGGTCTGGCCGATGGCGCACTCGGTGGGGCCGTAGAGGTTGAGGTAGGTGCGGCCGGGCAGGTTCCACTTGTTGACCAGCTCGGGTGGGAGCACCTCCGCTCCGCCCATGACGTACCTGAGGTCCGGGTACGGTCCGGGTTCCATCACCGACTGCATGGCGGGGGGCAGACCGGCGTAGGTGACCTTCTGTTCCCGCAGGAGCGCCGTCAGCGCCTCCGGTGACTGGGCGTCGTCCGGGGAGACGGCGACGATGCGGGCGCCGACGAGGAACGCCGTCCAGATCTCGCCCTGGGACATGTCGAAGTTGAGGGCGGGGAGTTGCAGCAGCCGGTCGTGGGGGCCGAGGTCGAACCTGCGCCGGTAGGCCTCGCAGAAGAACGACACCGCCCGGTGGGCGATCATCACGCCCTTGGGGGTTCCGGTGGATCCGGAGGTGTAGAGGACGTAGGCCAGTGATTCGCGGGTGGTCCACTCCTCCAGCGGTTCGTCGGTCGGGTGCCGTTCGATGGTGTCCCAGTCGGTGTCGATCAGGACCCGCGCCCAGCCGTTGGCCTCGGGCAGTCGGTCGGTGAGGGTGGAGCGGGTGATCACGACCGGTGCGCCGGTGTCGCGGATCATGAAGTCGAGGCGGTTGGCCGGCACCTTCGGGTCCATCATCGCGAAGGCGCCGCCTGCCTTGAGGACGCCGAGCATGGCGACGTAGGCGTCGAGGTCGCGGTCGATGACGACGGCGACCACCTGGCCGTGGGTGAGGCCCAGCGCGCGCAGGTGGCGGGCGAGCAGGTCCGCCCGGCGGTCGAGTTCGCCGTAGGTCAGCTCGGTGCCCCGGCACACGACGGCGACCGCCTCCGGGGTGGCCCTGGCGACCTCGGTGAAGGCGACGTGCAGCGGTAGCTCGGAGTACTCGGCCTCCTCGCCGCGACCGAGTTCGAGGAGCTCGGCCCGTTCCTCGGGGGTCACCACGGGCAGTTGGGACAGCCTCAGCGTCGAGTCGGAGGCCGCCGCGGTCACGACGGTGCCGATGTGGTCGAGCAACGCCTCCACCCGCCACTGGTCGAACAGGTCGGTGGAGTACTCCACGACCGCGCGCAGCGCGTCGTCGGACTCCACGAAGTCGATCGCCATGTCGAACCGGGAGCCGGTGGAGGCGAGGGAGATCGGCTCGGCCCGGATCCCGGGGAGGTCGAGGGCGCCGCCGGAGTTGGCGTCGCCGAGCAGTTGCAGGGAGATCTGGAACAGCGGGTTGCGGCCGGGCACCCGGATCGGCTGCACCCGGTCCACCACCAGGTGGAAGGGCACCTCCTGGTGCTCGTAGAGGTCGAAGTTGTCCTCCAGGGTGCGCCGGAGCAGCTCGGCGAAGGTCGGGTCGCCCGACACGTCGGAGCGCAGTACCACCATGTTGACGAACAGGCCCACGACGGACTCGGCTTCGGGGTCGACGCGGCCGAGCATGGGCACGCCCACGGGGATGTCCTCCTGGCCGGTGTAGCGGCTGAGGACCACGTTCAGCGCGGACACCAACACCATGTACAGCGAGACGCCGTGTTCCCTGGCCAGTGCGCGGGCGGCGGTGAGCAGCCCACCGGGCAGGTTCCTGGTGATCGAGTGGGCCCGCCGGGTGGGCGTGGGCGGGCGTGGCCGGTCGGTCGGGAACTCCAGGGTGGGCAGGTCCCGGAGCTTGTCCGCCCAGAAGGTGAGCTCCGCGTCGAGGGTGTGGCCGCGCATGTGTTCCCGCTGGGCCCGGGCGGACTCGGTGTACCGCGATCCCGGCTGGTCGAACTGGGGCTCCCGTCCCTGGCTGTGGGCCCGGTAGGCGATCGCGAGTTCGGCGTTGACGATCCCGGATGACCAGCCGTCGGTGATGATGTGGTGCAGGTTCTGGAGGAGCACGTGGTCGTCCTCGGCGAAGGCGAGGACCCGGTAGCGGTGGAGCGGCCCGTTCTCCAGGTCGAACGGCGTGGTGGACAGTTCCTCCAACGCGGCCTGGATGGCCCGGTCACGCCCGTCGTCGTCGAGTCCGGCGAGTGCCTCGACCTCCAGGTCCACGTCGGAGGGTGGGCTGACGACCTGGTACGGCGTGCCCTCCGAGGAGCGGATGGTGATCCGCAGGGCTTCGTGCCGCCTGACCACGGTGTTCAGGCACTGGTGGAGCACCGTGACGTCCAGCGGTCCCCGTAACCGGGCCGCGAGCAGGATGTTGTAGGTCGTCAGGCCCGGGGTGAGCTGGTCGAGGAACCACAGTTGTTCCTGGCCGAAGGACAACGGTGCCTGGGTGACGGCATGCGTGGACGTGGTCATGTCGGGTGCTTCTCCCCTTGCGAAGTTCCAGACGGCGTGGGCCGTGTCGCGTCCCGGTTCCGGACACGACACGGCGGGCAGTCGCTCGCCGAATGGCTATGATCCTGCCGGAAATCACCGTCGTTACGAGGTCCGTTCGGGCTATTCAGAATTTGCGTGGAGTCACGAACGAGTCGTTGATGACGTAGCCGTCCAGTCCGTGTTTCTCGCCGTAGGCGATCAGATCGCTCGTGCGGTTGATGAATCCGCGACCGTTGTTGTTCAGCGACGTGTTGCACAGGACGCTGAATCCGGTGATGTCGCGGAACGCCTCCAGCAGGTCGACGATGCGACCGTTCCGTTCCCGGGTGACCGTCTGGGTGCGGGCGCTGCCGTCGACGTGGGTGACGGCCCTGAGCTGGTCGCTGGTGACGCGGTTGAAGTAGAGCATGTACGGGTCGACGACCGAGCCCTCGAACCATCTGCGCGCGTCGGCCTCCAGCGCGATGGGGGCGATGGGACGGTACCCCTCCCGGCGTTTGATGGCGTTCAGTCGTGTCGTCGTCTCCTCGGTGAACGGGGCCGCCAGGATCGACCGGTTGCCCAGGGCACGGGGGCCCATCTCGTAGCGGCCTCGGGCCCAGCCGATGATGTTCCCTCGTTCGAGGTAGCGGGCGACCTCGGCGGGAACCAGCGGCCGCACCTCGTAGGTCGTCGGGTCCGGCTGGATGTCCTCGACGAACTCCTCGCCCGCGTAGACCGACCACTCGATGGTCGCCTCACCGGTGTAGTACCACTGGGCGTCGATGCCGGTGCCCAGCGCGGAGCCGCTGTCGTTGGGGCACGGCGGCACGAACACGGACTCGAACAGCCCGCTCTCCCTCCACTGGGCGTTCCAGTCGCAGTTGAGACCGCAGCCTCCGGAGATCAGCAGCGGCAGCCCTTCCTTCATGTGTTCGGAGGCGTAGCCGTGGAACATGTCGAAGATGGCCTGCGAGTGCTTCGCGGCGATGTTCCGGTACGCCTGCGACTGGACGCCGACGTTGTGGATGTGTGACCAGGACATCTCGTCCTTCGACAGGTTCAGGATGATCTGTTCCTGCCGCAGGATGAAGTCGATGGTCTCCTTCTCCTCCTGGGTTGTCGGGCCCTTCTCGGCGAAACCGGTCAGGGCCATCTGCTTGCCGGCGTCGTTGTAGCGGAACAGTCCGGTGCCCGAGGGGAATCCGGGGTCCGCGAGGGCGAACAGGTAGGCGTACTTGTTGCCCGGGTCGGCGAGCACGTGCTTGAGGTGGGTGGCGTTGCCCTTCTCGTCGATGCGGTAGAAGTCACCGATGTTGCCTTCCCAGACCAGCGAGTAGTACGCCTGCCCGGTGGCACGGGGCGCCATGCCGAGCGAGGTGTAGATGTGGGAGCGCTCGTGGGTGGAGGAGAAGTAGCGGACCTTCTTGCCGAAGAAGGTGCCCTCCTCGTCGGAGGTGGACCCGTCGCCGACACCGAAGTACCCGGTCCGGGAGGGCGGCTCCACGGAGTGGAAGCCCTTGACCCAGCCGCCGAGGGCCACGACGTCGGGAGCCCGGTGGAGCATCCCGGCCGCGCGGGCGATGACCTCACCGGTCAACCGGTCGTAGCGCGGGTAGTTGTCCTTCTCGGCCTCCAACGCGAACAGCAGCCTGCCGTCCTCGATGGCCGTGATGCCACCGTCGTGGCCTTCTTTGAGCGAGAGAATCAGCATGGTTCCGTCGTCACCTTCTGGGTCGTCGCGGACGTGAGTGCTCGGCGGCCAGCCCGCTGGGGGTCACGGCCGGCGGAGGAGAGGGGAAGGCACCGGCACGGCGGGAGCCAGCGTGGGGCCGAGGACACGGTCGAGGTCGGTGAGGGCCCGGGACCACATGCCCGGCGAGGGCACGTAGTGGTTGTAGTAGCTGGCGCCTTCCGCGGGCGGTCCGAACACGGCGATCGGCACCGGGGCGCCCCCCTCGCGGGGGATCGCGTACCCGTCACGATCCAGGGTCAGTCGGTGGGACCGGCCGTCGTCCACCGCGATCCAGCTCCGCAGCGACGACCCCACCGGGTCCCGGGCATCGTCGGGCGAGGGCCAGGTGAGGTTGGCCCGCACGACGGCGTCGACCTCGATGCGCCGCGGCTGGCCCAGCCGGGTCGACGTCAGCGCCCACCGGTCCCCCACCGGTTCCAGCGCGGGTCCCGGCCCGGGGCCCAGGGTGAGGACACCGGCGGCGACCAGCGCCAGTAGTTCGTGCACGCGTTCCTTCTGGGGGCCGACGACCGCGCGGTTGACCAACGGCACGTACTCGTGCGCGAAGTACCGGTGTGACTCCTCGGTCAGTCCTGGCGGGTCGACGGCCGCCCGCAGGCTCTCCCGGTGGTCGCGGAGTACCTCCAACGCGTCCTTGACGGCGCTCACGCCGAGTCCGCGTTCGGCTTCGACCAGGTCGGCCCTGGCGGCAGCCAACGTCGCGTCGCGGTACTCCTCGTAGGTCCTCCAGGTGACCGGTTCGAGCGAGAGCGCCTGGTCGACGACGGCGATCTCCCCGGCCGTCGGCTTGCCCATCCGGCTGATCGCCTCGCGGCGGATCAGGGGTTCCACGTGGCGGCGGAAGTCCAGCAGACCGCCGGGCGCGTGGTGGCGCAGGGCCGCGATCGCGGCGGGCGTGAAATACCGGGCGGGTGCCGCGACGCGGTCCTGGCTCGTCCGGGGCCGGGCGCGGGGCAGGGACCGTGCCCGGTTGGTGAGCACGATCCGGGGTTCACGCCCCGAGGGGATGTAGCCGTGGTCGTCGAAGGCGCCGCCCCGGCCGACGGTGAGCGCGGCGATCACGTCCATCGCCGTCAGCCCGGACCCCAGTAGCGCGACGGTGGTGCCCTCGACGATGCCGTCGGTCCGCGCCGGCAGGGGGTAGGGCGTCTCGACGAAGGCGCCGAGGGGCGGCGGTTCGGTGTCGGCGAGGCCGTGGCCGGTGGTCACGACGGCGAGGTCCACCGCGTGGGCGGTGCCGTCGGCCAAGGTGACGACCGCACCGGTGGTGGCCGGCCGCACATGCCGGGCGGCCGTCGGGAGGTGCCGCACGGTCAGCCGGGGCGGTACCCGGGCCAGGAGAACCCGCGCCGCCCACTGGAGGTATTCCCCGAGCAGCCGGCGTGGGAGGAAGTCGTCGAACTCCACCGGTCCGTGGTGCTCGTGGCACCACTGGTAGAGGCTCGGCCCCGGGGTGACGGGCGCGCCCGGTGCCATGTGCCCGTCGGAGAAGATGGTGAGTTGGGCGACGATGGTGTTCAGCAGCAGGTAGTCGGGCTGCCTGATGTCGTGAACGCCCACACCCAGTTCGTTCGGCTCGATGAGCAGCAGCTCGATCGGCGGGCCGGGGAGACTGGTGTGGCTGATGACCCGTTCCAGCACCGACAGTCCGCGCGGGCCGACTCCGATGACGGCTACACGCACGGTGGTCACCACCTCCGCGTCTCGCCGAAGAAGTCGGGCACCTCGAGCGCCGAGCGCTGTTCACGGGCGGTCAGGAGCACGTGCTGCCCGACGGCGAGATCCAGGACTCCCAGGCCGAAGGGGGACACCAGCACTCCCCGCCCCGGGTCGGGCAGGGCCCGGCCACGCAGCAGGTCGGCGATGGTCCCCGTGACGAAGTCGCGGTGACCCACCTGCTGTTCGGCCAGGTGCGGGGAGGTGTTGGCCTTCATGCAGTGCTCGATGTCATCGAGGTAGTTCTGGGCACCCAGGACCACCGAGGGGGCGAAGTCGCGCAGCGAGATGTTCAGCGCCACCTGTCCCGCCTCCAAGGGCCGCGAGAGGTGCGGAGTCGCCGCCGTCGTCGCGGTGACCACGGTCTGCGCCGTCAGGGCCTCGGATGGCGAGGCGACCCGCGCGGCCACCAGCCCCAGCTCGGCCTCGGCCCACCGCACCAGGTGGTCCGCCGAGTCCGCGTGCGGATCGAACACGCGCAGCCGGTCCATCCGGTAGCCGACAGCAGCCAGGTAGCGCAGGACCGCCCTGGCGATCACGCCGGCTCCGAAGACCGCGACCTCACCGTTGCCCGGCAGGGACACGGCCAGCGCGCGTGCCGCGACCGCGGCGGAGGCAGCGGTCCGGGCCGCGCTGATCGAGGCGGCTTCCAGCAGCGCCGTCGGGTACCCGGTCTCGTAGTCGTTGAGCACCAACACCGCCGAGGCCCTCGGCACGTCACGTCGTACGTTCGAGGGGAAGCTGGCGATCCACTTGATGCCGGCGACGGGTGCCGCTGGCAGGTCGGCGAACGCCGGCAGCGCGATGATCCGCGCGTCGGGTTTGTCGGGGAACCGCAGGAAGTAGCTGTCCGGGTTGATGGTGTGCCCGTCGGCGTGCCGCAGGTAGGCGTCCTCGACCAGTTCGACCACCCTGAGCACCGAGGAGTCCAGGATGTCCTTGGCCAGTGCCCCGGGAACGACCTCAAACGAGAACATCGCGTTGTCCCTCCTCAAGCGGCCGTTCGGGTGCCAACGCCCGTCCCAGGCCGTGTTCGACCACCCAGTCGTCGTCGTAGACGGAGTCCAGGTAGCGCTCGCCGAGGTCGGGGGCGATCGCGACGACGGTCTCGTCGGGGGCGATGTCGGCGGCCTGGCCGCGGATGGCCGCGAGAACCGTGCCGGTCGAGCCGCCCGCGAGCAGGCCGGTGGTGCGGGCCAGCCAGCGGCACTCCCGCACGGTGTCGTCCTCGCGCACCAGCACCACCTCGTCCGGGGCGTCCGGTGCCAGCAGCTCGGGTCTCCTGCTGGCGCCCAGTCCCGGGATGTGCCGGGCTTGGGGCTTCGAACCGAAGTTGACCGATCCCACCGAGTCGACGGCCACGATCCGGGTACGCGGGCTGTGGGTGCGGAAGTAGTCGGTGATGCCCATGAGCGTCCCGCCGGTTCCGACCCCGACGTAGAGCCTGTCGACCTGGTGGAACTCGTCGAGCACGGCGGGAGCCGTGCTCTGCTCGTGGGCGAGCGGGTTGTTGGGGTTGGCGTACTGGTTCACCCAGAACAGGCCCGGTTCCTCCCGCAGCCGGTTCCTGATGTAGGAAATTCGACTTCCGAGGAAGCCGCCGTTGTCGTCGCGTTCCCGGATCACGACCACCTCGGCGCCCAGTGCCCGCATGATGGCGACCGCCGAGGCGTTGGCGTTCGGGTCCGTGACGCAGGTGAGGCGGTATCCCTTCGCGGCGCAGATCACCGCGAGCGCCACCCCGAGGTTCCCGGAGGTGGACTCGATGATCCGCACCCGCGCCATGTCGATACCGGACAGTTCGACGCCGGTCAGGATGCTGCGCGCGGTCTTCAGTTTGATCGAACCGGCCGCGTTCAGCCCCTCCAGTTTCAGGTACAGGCGGTTGAGGTCGCTCAGTCCGGTCACGCGTAAGAAAACGTCGTCCCGCACCAAGTCGTAGACACGATCCGTGATCAACGCGATCCTCCAATGCGGGTTCACGTCGGGTTGTCGGGCGAAACGGGGAAGTCCTGCCGTGCCCCGTACTCGGCTAGGTGCTCGGCACCGGGGACGACCACTGGTCCTGCCGTTCGAGCGTCGCGAGTTCGTACTCCAGCCGCCCCTCCGCTCCGCCGGGGGCGGCGGCCGGCAGGTCGTGGCCGGGTTGGCTGGTGGTGCGCATCCGCTGCAACGGGGTGATCGTGAAGTCGGACGCCGCCGTCGCCGTCAGCGCGGCGGCGAGGGCCAGCAGGCCGGGAAGGGTCGTCACCAGGGCCGTCGAGAACTGGCTGGCGGTTGACCTCGCCACGAGCGCCGACGGCGTCCGGTCCAGCGCGACCACCAGCCCGACCTCCTCCGCCAGCAGGCGCACCAGCTCGTCCTCGCCGCGCTGGGCCGGGAACGTCCGGACGGGAACGCCGCGGGATGCCAACAACTCCGCCGTCGCCTGTTCGGCCACCAGCTCGACCCCGTGCCCTCGCACGGCGCACAGGGCAGGAGCCGCCACCACCGCCTGCCGTGCGCTCAACGAGACGTAGGCCAGACCCGACAACGGCAGGGTCATGCCGGCGGCCAGTTGCGCCTTGGCGAACGCGAGACCGAAGGACACGTCGATGCCCATGACCTCGCCGGTGGACTTCATCTCGGGTCCGAGCAGCGCGTCCACTCCCCTGCCCGCCGCTGTCCGGAAGCGGTGGAACGGGAGCACGGCTTCCTTGACGGCGACGGTGCCGTGCGGCGACGGTGTCGCACCGTCGCCCTCGGCGGGCAGGACACCCTCCACGCGCAGCGCGCTGATGCTCGCGCCGAGCATGACCCGCGCGGCTGCCTTGGCCAGGGGGACGGCGGTCGCCTTCGCCACGAACGGCACCGTGCGCGAGGCTCGCGGGTTGGCCTCCAGCACGTGGAGCACGTCGTCCCTGAGGGCGTACTGGACGTTGAGCAGTCCTCGGACGCCGAGGCCCTCGGCGATGGCCCTGGTGAAGCGCCGCACGGTGTCGAGGTGGGTGCGGCCCACGGTGATCGGGGGCAGCGCGCACGCCGAGTCCCCGGAGTGCACACCGGCCTCCTCGACGTGCTCCATGACTCCGCCGACGAAGATCTCCGCACCGTCGAACAGGGCGTCGACGTCGATCTCGACGGCACCGTCCAGGAACCGGTCGACCAGTACCGGGTGTTCCGGGCTGATCTCGGTGGCGCGGTCGACGTAGGCGGCCAGGGTCCGCTCGTCGTGGACGATCTCCATGCCCCGCCCGCCGAGCACGTACGAGGGACGCACCAGCACCGGGTAGCCGATCTCCTCGGCGATCGCTCTCGCCCGGGTGAAGGACGTGGCCGTGCCGTGCTGGGGTGCGGGCAGACCGGCCTCGGAGAGGAGCTGCCCGAACGCGCCCCGATCCTCGGCGAGGTGGATGGCATGGGGTGGGGTGCCCACCACGGGCACGCCGGCGTCGGCGAGCCGCTGTGCCAGGCGCAGCGGTGTCTGCCCGCCGAGCTGCACGATCACGCCGGCGACGGTGCCGGACCGTTGCTCGGCGTGGCACACCTCGAGCACGTCCTCGAAGGTGAGCGGCTCGAAGTACAGGCGGTCGGAGGTGTCGTAGTCGGTCGACACGGTCTCCGGGTTGCAGTTGATCATCACCGTCTCGTACCCACCTGGAGGGTGGGGGGCCGCGCGGAGCGCCGTCGCCGCGTGCACGCACGAGTAGTCGAACTCGATGCCCTGCCCGATCCGGTTCGGCCCCGACCCCAGGATCAGTACCTTCGGCCGGTCGCGCTGCTCGGTGACCTCGCATTCCGCGTCGGGGTCGAGTTCGTACGCGGAGTAGTGGTACGGGGTCCTGGCGGCGAACTCGGCGGCGCAGGTGTCGACGGTCTTGAACACCGGCCGCACTCCGAGGTGGTGCCGCAGCGCGCGTACCTGGTCCTCGTCGGTGGGTTCGGGACGCAGTGCCGCGATCTGGCGGTCGGACAGGCCGGCTCGTTTCGCGGTGCGGAGCAGGCGCTCGTCCAGCACCTCGGTGTCGCTGATCCGTCGGCGGAGGTCGGCCAGCCAGGCGATCTGCTCGACGAACCACGGGTCGATGCCCGAGGCCTCCCGCACCTGCTCGATGGTGGCTCCGAGGCGTAGCGCCTGGTCCACGGTGTACAACCGCCCGTCGTGTCCGGTGCGCAACGCCTCCAACGCGGCTCGGGCTGCGGCGTCGCGGTCGCGGGAGGGAGGGTCGGGGACGGTGCCGAAGCCGGCGGCCCTGGTCTCCATCGAGCGCAGTGCCTTGCCGAGCGCCTCGATGAAGCTGCGGCCGATGGCCATCGCCTCACCGACCGACTTCATGGTCGTGGTCAGTGCGCGGTTCGCCTCCGGGAACTTCTCGAACGCGAACCGGGGGACCTTCACCACGACGTAGTCCAGTGCCGGCTCGAAACTTGCCGGGGTCTCGCCGGTCATGTCGTTGCGGATCTCGTCGAGGGTGTAGCCGATGGCGAGTTTCGCGGCGATCTTGGCGATCGGGAAGCCGGTCGCCTTCGATGCCAGCGCGGAGGATCGGGAGACGCGCGGGTTCATCTCGATCACGACCATCCGTCCGGTGTCCGGGTTGACCGCGAACTGGATGTTGCAGCCGCCGGTGGCGACGCCGACCTCGCGGATCACCGCGATGCCCACGTCGCGCATGTGCTGGTACTCCCGGTCGGTGAGCGTCATGGCGGGCGCGACGGTGACCGAATCGCCGGTGTGCACCCCCATCGGGTCGATGTTCTCGATGGAGCACACGACGACCACGTTGTCCTCGCGGTCGCGCATCAGCTCCAGCTCGTACTCCTTCCAGCCGAGCACGCTCTCCTCGATCAGCACCTCGCTGACCGGGGACTCCGCGAGTCCGGCCGCGGCCAACCGCTCCAGCTCCTCGGGGACGTGCGCCAGGCCCGACCCGAGGCCGCCCATCGTGAAGGACGGCCGGATCACCGCTGGCAGGCCGAGTTCGGCGACGGTGGCCCTGACCTCCTCCATGGAGCGGCACACGGCGCTTCGCGGTACCTGGGCGCCGAGGCCGCGCACCAGGTCCTTGAAGATCTGCCGGTCCTCGCCACGCTTGATGGCGTCGATGTCCGCGCCGATCAGTTCGACGTCGTACCGCTCCAGCACACCCCGCTCGTGCAAGGCGATGGCGGTGTTCAGCGCGGTCTGCCCGCCCAGGGTGGCCAGGATCGCGTCCGGCCGTTCAACGGCGATGACCCGCTCCACGAACTCGGGCGTGATCGGTTCGACGTAGGTGGCGTCGGCGAACTCGGGGTCGGTCATGATCGTGGCGGGGTTGGAGTTGACCAGGCTGACCCGCAGGCCCTCCTCCCGCAGCACCCGGCACGCCTGGGTACCGGAGTAGTCGAACTCGCAGGCCTGGCCGATGACGATCGGCCCCGATCCGATCACCAGCACGTGGGTGAGGTCGTCCCGCTTCGGCATCAGTGGCCCTCGCTCGTCGCCAGCCCACCGTCGGCATTCGGTGTCGGGGTGCCGCGTTCGCCGGAGGGCGGGCCGGCACCGGCCGGGAGGAATCGCCACCGCGAGCTCGTTCGGGGAACGGCCAAGGGAAACGTCCGGACGACCGGCCGCCCGCGGCGACGGGGAAGGACGCTGGCGGGAACGGCCCCCTCGGTGGTGGCGCGGGTCGGGGCGAACGGCGGCCTGCGCGACTCGCCGACTCCGCCTCGGTGGACGCGTGCCGCGACTCGCGCACGGGGGTGGCGAGTGCGCCGACGAACGGGAGCAGCGGCGATAACCGCCGTCCCCCGCATCCCGGCACCTCGTCCTGATCGGGGATGGGGCACCGAGGGGAGGTCATCCGGGCCGGGGCTGGGAGCACCTGGCTCACCGTCCCGCCCCGGGGTGCCTCGTGGTCGGCCCCCCGACCGGGATTCCCCGTCGACCCCCTCGGGGACGGGCGCCGCCTCACCCGGACTCGAACCTCCGTGGTGGGATTCGTCGCGTGATGGCAGTCCCTGCCCGATCACCGGTTCCGAATTCATTTGTGATCCCCCATGTTGATTCGCGCGTCCCCCGAACGCGCGGTTTCGTTCCCGACGGCCACCCTCGCTCACCGCGGGCGAAGCACAGCGCGGTGACCGCACGGGTCAACATCTGTCCGAGCGCGGTCCCGATGCGGGCTGGCCATCGAGCCGGCTCAGATTATCAATTTCCGAAAGCCTGACAAGTCGGCATTCGGCCCAACGGTGGACCACATTCCCGCATTTTCCGGGAACGAACCCCCACGAATATGGGTTGCTGATTCACGGGCATCGCGCGAATACAGGTTCGTCGGTATTTTTCCGAGGTCGTCGACGATGGTCCGGACGGCGGAACCCATCGCCCGCCGACCTGCGACGGCGGCGACCGGCTGTCGGCATCCGCCGCCAGGGAAACGACCCTTCCCCCACCCGCGCCCACGCACACCCTGCGGCCCGTTCCGCGAAATCCTCCATTCTCCCACTCGGGCGGCGCCGGCTGGGGCGAATACGCCGCACGAACCGGAACCGGCGGCGGGTGGCGGCATCACCCGAAAGGCGACAACCCCGACCAGCGATACCCTGTTGTCATGACGGAAACTGACGAGTACGGTTTCGCGACCAGGGCGATCCACGCCGGCCAGGACCCCGACCCCCGGACGGGTTCGGTAATCGTGCCGATCCACGCGACGTCCACCTACGCCCAGGACGGCGTAGGGGGTCTGCGCGGCGGTTACGAGTACAGCCGTACCGGGAATCCGACGCGTTCGGCGCTGGAGGAATGCCTTGCGGCGTTGGAGGGCGCCCGGCACGGACGGGCCTTCGCGTCCGGAATGGCGGCGACGGACACCGCGCTGCGCACGATCCTCCGACCTGGCGACCACGTGGTCATCCCCAACGACGCCTACGGTGGCACGTTCCGCCTGATGGACAAGGTGCTCGCGCGGTGGGGCGTCGAGTACACCCCGGTACCACTGGCGGACGTGGACGCCGTGCGTGCCGCCGTGCGGCCGACGACGCGGCTGGTCTGGGTGGAGACACCGACCAACCCACTGCTGCACGTCGCCGACATCGCGCTGCTGGCCGAAGTGGCGCATGGGGCGGACGCGCGACTGCTGGTGGACAACACCTTCGCCTCGCCGTACCTGCAGAGCCCGCTGCGTCAGGGCGCGGACGTGGTGCTGCACTCCACTACCAAGTACATCGGGGGTCACTCGGACGTGGTCGGCGGTGCGCTGGTCACCTCCGACGACGAGCTGGACGCCGGCTTCGGCTTCCTCCAGAACGCCGCCGGCGGGGTCCCCGGGCCGTTCGACGCGTGGCTGACCTTGCGGGGGATCAAGACACTCGAAGTACGGATGGAGAAGCACTCCGACAACACCGAGAGGGTGACCGAGGCCTTGCTGCGCCACCCGAAGGTGACGCACGTGTACTACCCGGGGCTGCCCGAGCATCCCGGCCACGAGATCGCGACCAAGCAGATGCGTCGCTACGGCGGCATGGTGTCGTTCACCGTCGAGGGCGGTGAGGAGGCCGCGCTGCGGGTGTGCTCCCGCACCCGGTTGTTCACCCTCGCTGAGTCCCTGGGGGGCGTCGAGTCCCTCATCGAGCACCCCGGCCGGATGACGCACCTCAGCACGGCTGGTTCGCCGCTCCAGGTTCCGGCGGATCTGGTGCGCATCTCGGTGGGTATCGAGTCGGCGGACGATCTGATCGCCGATCTCCTGGCCGCATTGAGCTGATGGGCGACACCGGTCGGGAATGACCGCACCCCGGTGCCCCGCGCGTTGGCGTGCGCGGCGGGTGCGGTCCAGGCCGACCGGTGGGGGCGTGCCGGCGATGTTCCCGGTCGGGGCCAGGTGGGGTTCACCCTCGGCGAGCACCAGAGCCGGCCGGTGGCGCGGCGCGCGATCGTTCGCCGGTCGGTCATGCCCCGACGGTGGCCGCGTCCCCCGAGGTCGGGTTCGACCGGGACGGGGCGCGGCCAGGGAGGTGCCTTCCCCGCAGCCTCCTGGCCAACCCCTGGTTGCTCCCGTCACCCGGCTGGGCGCGGCCGGGTCCTCCCCCGACGTGCGTTCGTCGCGGGGTCGTTCCTGCCCTTGACGCGTACGTCGAAAGGGTACGAGCCGCGGTGGTCACGTTCATCCGGTGACGCGTTCGTCGTGTCCTGTCCAGGACCTCCTCCTCAGCGAGGTGACGGTGTGGGTGACGGCCCGAGCACTTCGGCTCGGCGAGTTCCTCGGAGCCGCCCTGTCGGCGGGTCAGTGGAGCGTGGGGGCTGGCAAGTGGGGGATGTCCTCGATGTGAGCGTGGTTGGGGGTGATGGGTCACGGGTGATTGATTTCATTCATGACTGAAGCCATAGTGAATGACGGATTGATGGCAGTCGTGGTCACGCCTCGCCCGTGCGCACGCACGTCGGGTGGAGGGAGCGGGGACGTGGCGCCGACCTCGCCACCGCGCCCCGGGCACCTCGCCCCGCTCGGAACCCGTCGTACCCGCGTCCCTGCCTGGTCCTCCTACCCCCAGGGGCCGCGTGCCCTACCGGGCCCGTCGCCGCGGTAGCAGGGTCGTCGTCATGACCTCCACACCGAACACCTGGACCGCGGCCGACCTCGACGCGGTGCTCACGGGCACGGGACGACCCGTCCTCATCACCGACGCCACGATCCTCACCTCCGACCCGGTGATCGGCACCCTCACCCGGGCCGACCTGCTCGTCGGCGGTGATCTCGTCGTCGGCGTGGGCCCCGGCATCGTTCGCGCCGCCGACGACGACGGCGCCATCGTCATCCAGGCCACCGGCACCACCCTCGTCCCGAGCGTGCTCGACACGACCGCCCCGATCGGGCTCGTGGACCGCGCCGCACTGGTTGGCGCGCTGGTACCCGGCGGGGCCGCCGACTTCGCCGTGCTCGACGACGCCGACGCACCGGACCTCGCCTCGGCCGCCCGGACCCTGCTGGCGGCACCGGAACGCACCCGAGCGGTGTTCCGGCGGGGCGTGCCGGTCGCGTGGGACGGCCACCGGATCGGTCCCGGGGGCGACGACGCCGGGTCGGGCCTCGCCGAGGCGCCGGTCGACCCGGCCAGGGTGGGTGTCTGGATCGACACCGAGGACTTCCTCCACCAGGAGTTGACCGCCGAGGGCCGTTACGACGAGACGCGAGGTGGTCGGACGCACGCGTTCGAGGGGCGGTACTGGGTTCGGGGCGACCGGATCGACTACCTCGACGACCTCGGGTTCTGGGCGTTCGGTGAGTTCGACGGCGACACGCTCCACCACGCGGGTTACACGCTGCGTCGGAAGCCGGCGGAGGGCGGGACCGACCGGTGACGCGTCAGGCCGATCCCGTCCTCGCCGTCATCGCCAGGAGGGTTGGCGGTAACGGCTGGGGAACGTTCTGGCGGTGGGCGGCGGTGCCCGAAACGGTTCCTCGACCGGACCGCGACGGCTCGCCCTCGCGGGCGGCGGTGCCGGCGGTGCCCGATCTAGGGTCGGGCCTGGTCGCGGCGCCCATGCTCGCGCGAAGTCCGGGCTTGGTCGGGTGGTGTGCCGTCCAGGCGCTCGGCGTGGTCGCGGAACCAGTCCAGCATGAACTGGAGCGAGGCGATGCCGTAGGCGAGGGTGGCGCGCTGGCTGGCCGCGACCTCGGTGAGTCCTTCCGGGACTTTCACCGTGTCGAGCTGTTCGTCGAGTCGTGAGAACTTCGCCAGATCATGTTCGACGCGCGCCTCGATGCGGCGGAGGACGGCCACCCGTTCCGAGGGCTCGACGAGGCCGAGGAAGTAGAGCCGGGACAGCGCGGCGCTCTCCAGATCCCGTCCGGCCAGCTCCCCCGTCATCCACGCGCGGAACTCCCGCCGACCGGCTTCGGTCACCTGGTACGTCTTCTTGCCCCGGCCCCCGGTCTGGGTGCTGGCCACCTCGACGAGCTCCCGGGTGAGCAAGCCGTCGAGCGCGCGTTTGATGCTGCCGGAGCTGGCGCTGTAGAAGAGCGTCACGCTGGCCTCGAACGCCCTGACGAGGGCGTAGAAGCTCTGCGGGGCGATCAGCAACAGCCCGAGGATGACGTGTGCCATGACGGGCAGTCTAGCCGTTTGACTCTCTTAGACATATCTACTAGACATGTCTAAGAGATACGTCCGTGCCAGGGCAAACCAGAGGAGTTCGCCGTGCCATCCCCACTCGCGACGCGATCCGCCCCCGACAACTCGGTCACCGCTGAGGTCGCGGCGCGGTTGACACGGCTGGTGCGGACTCTCGTCGCGCGCCGCCGGGTACACCACGTCAGCGCCGCGGTCGAGTCCGGCGACGGGAAGCTCCGCTGGTCGGGCGCCTGCGCTCCCGCCAGCGACGAGCCCGTACCGCGTCGTGACAGCCCGTTCTTCGCCGCGAGCATCACCAAACGGTTCGTCATCGCGCTCGTGCTCCAGGCGCACGAGCGCGGCGAACTGGAACTGTCCGCGCCGATCACCAACTACCTGCCCGTGGAGACCACCGCCGGACTCCACGTGTTCCGGGGGACGGAGCGGACACCGGAGATCACCGTTCGCCACCTGGCGAGCCACACGTCCGGGCTCCCCGACCACTTCGGGAAGCGGCGCTCGGGCCCCGGCCTGGCTGAGCACCTCCGCGCCGGTCGGGACCAGGCGTGGACGTTCGAGGACATGCTGCGGGTCGTCCGGGAGCAGCAGCGCCCGCGTTTCGCGCCACAGGACCTGTCGGCCCCCCGGCAGAAGGCCCGCTACTCCGACACCGGCTTCCAACTGCTGATCCGCATCCTGGAGGCGGTGACCGGGCGGCCGTTCGCCGATCTCCTCGCGGACCGGATCACCACCCCGCTCCGCCTCACCCGCACGTGGCTCCCCGGCCACCCCCGGCTGGACACGCACACGGGACCGCCGCTGCCGCTCCACTCCGGTCGACGCCGCGTCGAAGTCCCCTCGCTGATCGAGTCCAGCAACGACCTGATCAGCACCAACCGCGATCTCCTCACCTTCCAGCGGGCCCTGCTGGCCGGCGAGGTCCTCGACCACGCCCGATCCGTGGACCTCCTGACCGAGCGGCGGAACCGGCTCCGCGACATCCCGGTCCTCCGGTACGGGCTCGGCACCATGGTCTACACGGTGGGACGGCTGATGACCGCGGGGAGGCCGCCCCTCACTCTCGTGGGCCACTCGGGAGCCACGGGGACCTGGTTGTTCCACTGCCCGGAACTCGACCTCCACCTGGCCGGCACCGTCGACCAGGTCTCCGGACAGGCCCTCCCCTTCCAGCTCATGGCACGGATGCTGCACGCCTGGCGAGCATGACCGGCGCTCTGGCAGCGGAGGAACGCCTCACCCTTCGACCGGTTCGCCGGAACGGGCACCTCTGTCCCACGCGGGCACACCGTCCGAGGGATGCTCGGCCAGGGCCCGCCGAGCCTGGAGCCAAGGGACTGACCTCGACACGACATGCCCCGCGCGGCCGCACCGGGTGCTCCCCCATCTCCCGGACTGGGGCCGTGGCGGACCAGGTCCCCCACCACGTACGGCCGCGCCCCAGTCCTCGTTGCCGAGCACACCGCCCGCCACGGGACCTCGCGGCAGCCACACCCGCGCCCAACCGCGAAGGCATCAGGTGCGCCGGCTTCCTCGACCGCTGCCACGTCCGTGCCGAACCCGCTCGCGGGGCCGGGTCGCGTACGCCGCTCCGGGTGCCGTCGAGGTCGGTGGACGTCGGCGCCGGGGGTCCCTCCAGGTGATGACACACCCTGCCCGGTACTCGCCCGCTCCTCGGCCGGGAGTGGGCAGGGCAGGCTCCTGGTTCCCGAGGAGGCGGCTTCAAGCGTGCCTCCCCGGGCCGGCGCGGAAGTCCACCAACACGGGCAGAGATCAGCCGGGCTGACCACCCGTCGCCCGCTGCTCGCGACCAACCACGAACCCGGTCGATCGCGCCGGGATGGCCAGGCCGAAGACGAGCGGTCAGGTCGTCGGTGCCGGCCGGGCGAGCACCACGGTGAAGCGTGCGTGATCGACATCCACGAAGCGGATATCCGTGTACCCGGCGTCGGCGCACACGCGCCGGTAGTCGCTCTCGCCGTGCGCATCACCGGCCGTGGTGGCGACGAGCATCTGGACGCCGAACGCGGCACCGACCGGGCCGTGGTCACGAAGCCAGGACGCGATGGCCACCTGGCCGTCGGGAGCGAGCACGTCACGCAGTCGGTTGAGGAGATCCCGGACCTGGTCGAGTGGGAAGAGGTTCGTGAGGTTGCCGCACAGGACCAGGTCGAAGGGCCCTGGGGCCAGGTCGGTGACGGCGTCGGCGGCGACGAGTTCGACACCGGCGGCGGCGGAGCGTCCGTCCGCCCTCGCCAACTCGATGACCCCGGGCAGATCCTGCATCGTGGTGATGCAACCGCGCCGGGCGAACTCCCGGGCGTGGGCGCCGTGCCCACCACCGAGGTCCAACACGTGGGCGCTGTCCCGATCACCGGTCCGTGGCCGCCACCCGTCCAGGCAGGTGTCCACGACAGCGCTGACGAAAGGACGACCGGCTGATTCCAGCAGGGCGAGCCCGGTCGCCGGATCCATCGGCGGCGGGGTGTCCGGCGCCGTCGCCTTCCGGTCGCGGACCCGTCGGGGCACGAGCGCGGCCCAGCGTCGGATCCACGAGCCATGCTGGGCCAGTGCCGCGCGCTCGTGCGGCTGTGGCCGGTTAGGCCCCAGGGAGAAGACGTCGTGTTCGTCGACAGTGGCGTAGCGCCATCCGGCGAGGACGAACAGGACCGCCCGGACGGCGTCGGGGTCCAGGTCCCGAGCGTCGGCGATGTCCGCTGCCGTCGCGGGCAGTTCGTCGAGGATGCCGGTGGTGTGCGCCGTCTCGTAGCAGACGGCGAGCCGCCAGTCGATGAGCGCGTCGGGCGCGGCGAGCGCGGTGAGGTGCTGTGTCGAGGGTGGCTCGTTCGTCATTCCGGGTCCGTCCTTCCTCGTAGGGGCCGCGGGGGCGGGCCTCCGGGTGTCCCTGGCGGTCGCGGTGTCCTCGTTCCGGCGCTGCTTCGTGTCCGCTCCCGACTCGGAGCTGGTACCGGCGCCCGTCCTCCTGTCCCGACCTGGGCACATCCGCCCCACCGCGTCGGGACAGGAACCCCGTGAGCGGCCGGGGTCGTACCAGGAGAGCGGTGCTCCTGTTCCCACCAGCGGGGACGCCCTGGCTCCCAGCGACTGGCCACAGGGCTGCCTCGGCCCCGATCGCCGAACCTGGAGGGCTGCCCGAACCCGGCCCCCTGGGGCGCCCCCTCCCCCAGAAGCGAGCACGGACTCCTACCGGCGGTCCGATCAGGTCGTCACCTCGGATGGTCGGAGGCGTTCGCACGGCAGGGGAACGCGCGTGGCGCCACCGCTGGCCGCTCCGGGCCGACGCCCCGTCACCGACGAGGCGGCCCCTTCGGGTGACGAAGGCTTGGCTGCACCCGGACGACGGTTGACCCGCACCACCCCGTGCTCCTCGACCGTCTCCGGATGGGCGCCACGGAACCCTGGACTAGGTCGGTCCCCGGTAGTCGCGCAACAGGCGGTTGAACATCCGCAGCTTGTCCACGGCGTCCTCGGGTATCGGGTCCGGGTGGAAGTGCATGATCTTGTTCCTGATGGCCCGGATCTCGTTCAACCGCGCGATGAAGGTGGCCCGGTCCAACGGCCAGCCCAACCTCCGCCACATCGCGTCGTGCTCCAGAACCCGCTGGTAGTCGCCGATGGTGAGTCGTTCGAAGCTCGTGGTCGGCCGGCCGCAGATCGAGCGGACCGTGTCGATGTCGAAGTTGCGCCGCAGGACCCAGCGCAGCGTTTGGTCCAGTTCGCCCAGCTGGAAGAACGGGGTGGCCATCTCGCCGTAACGATGGGCCACGTCCGCCGTGGTGACGATCCCCTTGATCGCCTTCGTCTCGTCCAGGACGAACACGAAGTCGCGCTTCTGCAGTACGGGGAGGATCTCGAACAGGTCGCGGTCGTAGGAGACGACCTCCACCTGTGGGTCGATCGCGTCGGCGACGCTGGCGTCGGGCTTGCGTTGCAGGGCGCGTGCGATCGAACGCCACGTCACGGCTCCGCGCAGGTTTCGGGTGCCGTTCAGTACGGCCAACTGGGAGTAGTCGTTGAGGGTCATCTTCGTGATCGCCTCGACCAGCGCGCCGTCGGGCTTGACGAACTCCACGCCGGCCAGCGGCGACAGGTTGCCCACCGTGAGGCGGACGTTCAGGTCGTCGTCCCCCTCGTCCTCGTCGACGATCCGGATGTCGTCGCCCCCGGCGCCCTCCGCCGTGAGGCTCCCCTCCGCGCCGTCGGGTGGAAGGGTCAGCGCGACCACAGTGTCGAGCGTCACCGCGCGGAAGCTCGGCGAGGTCACCAACCCGTGGTTGGCCAGGTCCGCTTCGATCTGGCTCACCTGGTCGCCCCGGTCCTCGGCTCCCCAGTACGTCAGGAGTTCACGGACGGTGACGCGTTCCGGTTCGCGCGCCTCGGCGCGCTGACGGGCCTGTCGCAGGCGCTCGTGGACGCTCGGCCGCGCGGTGTCCCGGTGGGGTCGGTCGCCTTCGCTGATCGCCTGGTCGAGCAGCTCCTGGCGTACCGCGTCCAGCAGTCGGTCCTGGTCGACGACCAACCACACCCGCCAGCCGTCGACCGCTCGCATCCCCGCTGCCACCATGGCCGCCCTGGACGGCGACCGGAACTCCTCGCCGTCGCTGTCCAGGCGGATGCGGCCCTGCTCGGTGATCGTCGCCTGGTGGATCTCCCCGATCCGGTTCCGGGTGAACCGGAGTTTCGCACCGGCCTGGACCAGACCCGCCTCCACCAGGTCCGCGACCGTGACGCGGCGCCCGTCGATGAGGTACCTGGCCCGGCCGCCGGCGCCGCCACGTCCCACTTCCACCTGAGCGGTCACTGGAGCCTCACCACTTCCTCAGTCCGGCGAACTTGCGGCGGGCACCGATCGCCTGCTTGAGCACCCTTCGCCTGAGTTCGGTCCTGGACAGGCGGTCCATTCGGGTGAGCCGCAATTCGGCGGCGACAGCCAGCAGTCCCTCCCGGTCCAGTCCCTGGGCGTCGAGATAGGCGGCTCCGTCCTCCTCCGTCTCGGTCCGGCGAAGCCGCGTCGCGATGGCCGCCGCGTCGACCTCGACCACCGGGGCCCCTCCGGTCGACGACGGGGTCGACGACCGGGGTGCGGCGGGAGCGTGGTGCTGTCCGGTCCGGGTAGCGGTGGGTTCGTCGCCGGGGGGTGTGCCCGGGTGCGCCGTGTCCGTGTCGTCCCGCTCCGGGCCACCGCTGGCGAGGAGGGTGACGAGCGCGGCACGCGTGAGCCCGCTGTAGCGGGTCAGGCCGCGCAGTTTGGCCACCGCGCGGAGTTGCTTCACGGTGAGCCGCAGCGTGTCCAGGTAGGCCCGCCGATCGTTCTCCGAGGTCAAGGCGGAAAGGGTCGACGTCACCTGCCTCGGGTCGTCGGGTGACAGGACGTCGCCCTCCGGAGGGCTGGTAGTGGGAGCTCCTCCGCGCTGTGCCGCGTCATCGCGGATTCCCTCGACGTTGGTGGTGGTGAGCCGGATCGCGCCGTCGATGAGGGCGTCGAGCGTCGCCTCGTCCTGGTTCTCCAGGAATTCGTTCCACCGGGCGTTCAGGGCGATGAGTCTCCGCAGCTCGGTCACGACTCACCAGCCGGGGACAACGCGAGCGCGCCGAACACCTCGTCGGCCAGGGCGGCGAACTCCTTGACCACGTCGTCCTCGTCCCTCGCGCCCAGCATCGCTGGAATTCCGCTCTCCCCCGCTCCACTGAAGTGACGAGGACTGTTCCGGATCTTGCTCTTCAACACCGACACCTGGGAGTTGACTTCCACTTCCTCGACATAGGTCTGCTGGGCCCCGATTACCTGTTGCGAGTAGATCTGGACCATGGTGAACACCACTCCCAGGATCGCCGGGTCGATCGGGCGATGCGCGTCCAGCCCTCGGTGGTTGACGAATTCGTTGAACTGGTCCACGAGCATGGCGCAGTTGCCGACGAGGTAGTCGAGCCCCAATGTCGACAGGTAGTCCGCTTTCGCGGGCACGAGGATGTGCTGGCTCGCGACGATGGCTGTCTTGGTGACGAGGCCGAAGTTCGGTGCGCAGTCGATGAGGACGAGGTCGTACTGGTCGAAGTGGTCGTCCTCGAGCGCGCGCCGCAGGCAGCCGTGCAGGTCGAGGAACTTCCGCTGAGCCCCGCCCAGGGTGGTGTTCCCGCCGAGGAGGGCGGCGAGCTGGAGATCGATGTCGATGAGCCCGAGGTGCGACGAGATCACGTCGAGGCGGCCGGTACCGCGCAACGCCCTGTTGACCCGTTCCGGGGTGAGCGTGAGATCCGACAGGGAGATGTCCCGCCCCGGCATGTCACCCTCGTACCACTGCTTGATCGTGCACGAATCCTTGATCGCGTCCTGCCACTCGTCGATCGAGAAGAACGAGAAGGTCAGGTTGGTCTGCGGATCAAGGTCGATGAGCAGCACCCGCATTCCCCGCCTCGCGGCGATCGCACCAAGATTGGCGGTCAGGGTCGTCTTCCCCACGCCACCCTTGTAGTTCATCACAGCCACGGTCCGCATCAGTTCTGCATGCTCCTCACGCTCGTCGGTACGGGGAACACTGTTCGAGATCGCAAGGCGATCTGGCTCGGTGACTTTTCCAGAGCCCTACTCCGAGGACAACCAACCAATCAACCTGATCGACCGAAAGGACGCCAGCCGATCGTCCGTTCGGCCGTAGTCGGACTCTGGTCCGCGCACTGCGGACAACCCCTGCCCGCATCGTTGGCGGATTCTAGTCAATCCGATTCGGTTCGACGCGGCCGGCACCGAACCGGTCGCCGCGCTGACCAGGTCACGGGATATCTCACCGCGTTGTCGTCGTCCCGAGAACTCCTCGGCCCTGGCCCCGGGAACCGCGTCGCCGTCGTTCACCGCTCATTTCGCCAAGGTGGTTGTCCCGCCAACGAGGCGGGCGGGCACTGGCCCTTCCCTCAGAACCCGCCAGGGTCACTCGCCAGGACGCGGATCGGGTTCACCCGCCGTGCGGTGCTGGGTGAACCGGCCTCCGACCCTCGGCCCGGGGTCCCCACGTCCGGGCCGAGGGTGGGACGGGCGGCGGAACGACCCACACCCACCACGCGGGACGGTCCAGTCACGACTGTGCCTGTTCTGACGTGCACCCGGAGGATGTGGGTGTCCGGGCGCCGCGCGCCGGGGCCGTTCGCCACGTACGGCTCCCACCCGGTTTCCCGCTGAATGCCGTGGTGGGATCCCAGTTCCGGCCGGCCCTGGTCACCTCCCACCTGGCTCGCGACCCCACCGGGAACCAGGGGTGAGGGGTGCCCCTGGCCGTCCTCGCTCGTGTCGGGTCCGGCTCGAGGGGAGGTGCCCGAACCGCCTCCATACCCCGGACCCATCACACGACATGCTGGAGGGCGCCACGACCACGCGATCCGCCCACCTCCGATGGGGACGGGCGTCACGTCTCCGGCGACGTCGTGCGTTGCGGCCCGAGCACGGAGAGGAGCCGCAACTTCTCGTGGCTCTCGCTGCCGGGAGCGGCGGTGTAGACGAGGAGGCGGTGGGACTGGTCGGGGTCGAGCAGGATCTGGCAGGTCAGCTCCAGGGCCCCGACCTCCGGGTGCGCGTAACGTTTGACGCCGTTGTAGTGAATGCCGATCTCGTGTTCGTCCCACACCGCCCGGAACTCCGCACTCCGGGCGAGCAGGAGTTCCATGAGGTGAGCGGCTCGTGATCCGGGTCCTCGGAGGGTGACCATCGCGCGGAGGCCCGAGGCGAAGACGCGGGAGTGCAGCGCGTGGTCGTCGGGGTGGTACAGGGACCGGGTGGCCGGGTCCGTGAACCACCGGTAGCCGATGCTGCGCGCGGGGCCGACGTAGCGGGTGGTGTCACCGGTCAGTGCGACACCGAGCGGGGTCTGCCGGAGGGTCTCGCCGAGCTCGGTGACGATCTCGGCTGGGGTGTCGTCGAGCCGGTCGATGATGCGGAGCAGACCGGGACTGACGTGCTCACTGCCGGCGCCTCGCGGGGGTGGGTTGTGCCCGGCCAGGCGGAACAGGTGGTCCCTTTCGGGGAGGGACAGGTGCAGGCCCTGCGCGATCGAGGCGATCATCTGCTCGGACGGGTGCGGGCCGCGCTCCCGCTCCAGACGGCTGTAGTAGTCGGTGGAGATGTGGCAGATCATCGCGACCTCCTCCCGGCGGAGGCCGGCGGTCCTGCGCCGTTGACCACGTGGGAGGCCGACGTCCTCGGGTTGCAGCGACTCCCGGCGGCGGCGCAGGAACTCGGCGAGCCCAACTCGATCGATCACGCCCGTGGTCCCCTTCCTCGTCCCGGTGCCGTTCAGTGTGCCCTCGGCGCCGGGTGGCTCGCCTCGGATCGTTGATCCCCCTCTCCGCGCTGGGCTGCCTGGGCCTGACCCGCCTGGGATCGGGAGGCCGTGGATACCGCTCCGGGTCAGACTCACCCTGGGGCCACAGCACTGTCGAGGGAGACCAGGAGCAGCACATGGCACGAACCCAACCGGACATCACCGTTCCTGATCTCTCCGGGAGGCTCGCCGTCGTCACCGGCGCCAGCGACGGGGTCGGACTGGGGTTGGCCGCCCGCCTGGCCGGGGCGGGCGCCGAGGTCGTCATGCCCGTTCGTAACACCCGCAAGGGCGAAGCGGCGATCGAGAGGATCACGCGGCGGCACCCGGGCGCGGCGCTGTCCCTCCGGGAGCTCGACCTCTCGTCGCTGGAGTCCGTCGCCGCGCTGGGCGCGGCGCTGCGCGGCGAGGACCGCCCGATCCACATCCTCGTCAACAACGCCGGTGTGATGACCCCGCCGGACCGGCTGACCACCACTGACGGGTTCGAGCTGCAGTTCGGCAGCAACCACCTCGGGCACTTCGCCCTCGTCGCCCACCTGCTGCCGCTGCTCCGCGCGGGTCGGGCACGCGTGACCTCGCAGATCAGCATCGCCGCGAACCAGAACGCCATCAACTGGGACGACCTGAACTGGGAGCGGTCATACCACGGGCGTCGCGCGTACAGCCAGTCGAAGATCGCCTTCGGGCTGTTCGGCCTGGAGCTGGATCGGCGCAGCCAGGCCGGTGGCTGGGGAATCACCAGCAACCTCGCCCACCCCGGTATCGCCCCCACCAGCCTGCTGGCCGCGCGCTCCGAGATCGGTCGGGACCGGGACACGCTGGGAGTGCGCCTCATCCGCGCGTTGGCCCGCCGCGGCGTGCTCGCCGGAACGGTCGAGACCGCTCTGCTGCCGGCCCTGATGGCCGCGACGTCGCCGGCCGCACGCGGGGGACGCCTGTACGGACCGAGCGGTCTCGGGCACCTGTCCGGTGCGCCCGCCGAGCAGGTCCTCTACTCACGGCTTCGGAGCGAGGACGAGGCAGACCGGATGTGGCGGGTGTCCGAAAACCTGACCGGTGCCTCGTTCCCGACCGAGGGGCGTGCCTGACCGTAGGCGGTTCGGCGTTGGCGCTCATCGTCGGCCGCGGCGGGGAACGGCAGCTGGGGCACCACAACGCCCGGCGCCGTCAGGCCCGGGCGGTTGGCCGGCTCGTTCCGTCAGCCCGGCACCGGGTCGGTCGAGACCAGGAGCGGATCGGGGCCGGGATCGAACACGCCCCCACCTCGGTGGGCCACTGTCCCCAGCGCGCGTTCCCGCTTCCGCCGCGATCGTCCTCGACGTCGGTCGTGGTTGACATGCTCCGCCGGGCCGGGGGTGGATGAGGCTCGCGGTTGGTGTCGCCGGACGGGGTGGCTGGGCTCGCGTGCCGTGACGACCGGCGGTTGCTCGACGCTGACGGCGTCTCCGGCCGGCCGGCGAGCGAGCGGCCGGCTCCCCACCGCGGGGACGGCCCCTCGCCTGGGAGTACCGGCCCGCTGGTGCGCGGTGGTGGATCGGGTCGAACGCGGGGGATGATGACGGACCGGCCGCTGGCGAGGGCGGCCGTGGTCATGACGGGCCGGGTGCGATGGTGGCCCGGTACACCGGGACGAGCTGGACGCCGTCGAGGCGGAGGGTGACGTCATTCGGACGGAGGTCATCGCGGACGTGGATCGCCGCCGTGGGGTCGAACGGCAGCAGACGCAGGACGAGCCGCCCACCGTGGCGCAACGCCTCGCGGTGCCGGCCCAGGTCGATGTCCCAGGGCGCCCCGTTCCAGAACTGGTCGGCGACCAGCGTGCCGTCGAGTTCGGCCCGCGCCGCGTCACCCACCCAGTCGAGTCGCAGCAGCAGCCGGTGGGCGCCGGCGAAGGCGTTCTCGTCGAGGTCGACGCGGTAGGCGGCGGCCGTGGCGTAGTCGTCGTCCCGGGGGGCGGCGGCTCGTCGCAGTGGCCCGCCCCGGCGTTGGGGGGCCGGTCCGGTGGCCGCCGCCAGTTCGACCAGTCCCACCTCGGGGGCGGCGGGTGGGGCGTCGACCTCGACGCGGGCGAAGGTGCCGATGGTGCCGCCCGACCGCAGCGTCAACGGCGCGGCCGTGTCCTCCCCGTCAGCCACCACCGCCGGCTGGGCGGACGCGGCGGGCGCCGGGTGGATGAGGAGCGCCCCTCCGCCGGGCCCGCACTCGAGGTGGAGGTGTTCGCCGTCGGGTACGAGGTGGACCCCGTCCCCGACCACGAGGCGACGGGCACCCCACAGCTCACCGATCGCGGTGCGACGCGCGGTGTCCTCGTCGAGCACCAGCACCCGGAGCGCGCCGAGGTCGATCAGGGCCCCGGGCCCCGGTTTGGGCACCCGGATTCGGGTGCGGCCGGCCCCGAGGTCGTCGACGGAGGCGTGCGGGCTCTCGACCCGCGTCGCGTCGATGCCGGAGACGATGAGCTCGACCGCGATCCCGGCGGTGCGGGTCAGGACCACGAGGTCGTCCAGTGTGGTCACGAGTTGGGCGGTGGCGGATTCCAGTACCGCCTCGCCGGGCAACGGCCAGCGGAACGGCCACGCGAAGTAGGCGCCGGTGGGGATGGTGACGGGTTCACTGGGGAGGTCCAGGGGGCCGTCGGGGCCGAGCAGGCGGAACTGGACGTCGTCGTGCGCGGCGAGCGTCTCGCCACCGGGTTGGTGGCTGTTGACGAAGACCATCCCGGAGGTCCCGTCCGTGCGGACGGCCCACCGCAGGGTGTCCCGGTCGTCGAGGTCACGGGGCGTCTGGTCTGGTTCGACGAACCGCATCGGCGCGAGGCGGCGGCCGGCGGCCGCCAGGAGGTGGTGTTGCAGCCGGAGGGCTCCGTAGGTGGGGCGGACCTGCCCGTGCTCGCCCAGCGGCGCCTGGAAGTCGTAGCTGACCACGGGCAGGTCGTTGGGGTATCCGGTGTCCAGCGACTCCTGCATTCCGGTCGCGGCGTCGGTGACGTGGGTGCCGCCGTGGTACATGTAGTAGCCCTGCCAGGACGACCCGGATCCGATCTTGGTCAGCGCGAGGGCGGCGATGTCGTCCGGGTCGACCAGCGGTCGACGGTGGTAGGTGGGCTGGACGCCGCCGCCGAGCTCGCAGGTGGCGAACGGGTAGCGGTCGAGGGGAGGCCCGGTTCCGGCGGTGGGCTCGAGACGCAGGTCGGCCCCCACGGTGTTGTCGTCCCGCAATTCGGTGAAGAAGAAGTGCCGCCGTGCGTGGCGGGTCCAGCCGGGGTGCGCGTCGTCCCAGGGCGCCTCCGGGTATCCGGCGTAGAGCGGGAGGAACTCGTCCGAGGGCAGTTCCGCGGGGCCCCAGGCGGTGGCGGTCCACAGCGCGGGGGTGATCCCGGCGTCGCGCGCGAGGTGTTTGAGGGTCCGCAGGTGTTCCGGTTGGTCGTGGAGTTCGTTCTCGACCTGGACGGCCACGATGGGGCCGCCCTCGGCGTGGTAGAGGCCGGTCAGCTCCTGGCCGATCCGCGTGTAGTAGGGGCGGACGAGGTCGAGGTAGGCCGGGTCGTCGGTGCGGGTGCGGGTTCCCGAGCGCACGACCCAGTCCGGGAACCCGCCGTAGCGTGCCTCGCCGTGCGCCCAGGGGCCGATGCGCACCACGGCGTCCATGCCGCACTCGCCGACCAACCGCACGAAGGCGCGCAGGTCCCGGTCGCCGTCGAACCGGAATTCCCCACGGTGCTCCTCGTGGTGGTGCCAGAACAGGTAGGTGGCCACGACGGTCACACCACCGGCGCGCATGTTGAGCAGTCGTTCCCGCCAGGTCGAGCGCGGGCACCGGGTGAAGTGGATCTCGCCCATGACGGGGAACCAGGGACGTCCACCGCGCACGAGGTGGGTGCTGGTCGCGGTGATCCGGTCCGGGGTCCCGTCGGGCTCGCCCATCCGGAGATGGCCGGTCAACGGTGTCACGACCGGGCGTAGCGACAGTGTCCGCACCTTGGCCTCCTCGCCCTGGATCCGGGCCTGGTTCCCAGGTCCGGCAGCCTGCCCTCCGGCAGATGCGGCGCACGTTAAACCATAAATTCCTAAGAGTGAAGCGATGTAGGGACGCTGGCGGCAAGTCCGGCCGACGTCGGCCATCGGGGGAGTTCGCCACCGCGAGCCCGCGCCGTGCGCCAACGCCCCGTCTCCGCACCGGTGGGTCCTCGCCCCTTGCCGGGCCGAGTGAGGCGGGGCGAGGCCAGGATCGGCCCCTTGGTTCAGCTCCGCTGAACGGGCGCGCTCGCCTCGACGTTCCCCGGTGCGGGCCCGCCCCGTCACCCCCTGGCGAGAATTCCCGCGCGACACGGCGACGCCAACGGCCGTTGCCGTCCGGCTGGGGGCGGCGGGTCGGGCCGCGAGGTCACACTGGTCTGTCGGGGACCAGGCCGAGGCTGATGATGTGGCGGGCGCGGCCGTCACCGGGAGCGGTGCGGGTGCGACGTTCGACGGCGGCCTCGATCTCCTCGACGAGTTCGGCGAACTCCTCGTCGGTGACCCAGACGACGCCCTGGCGGTAGAGCAGGTTGTCCCGGGCGGGTTCGGTGTCGTCACGGGAGAGGTACCGGTCGAAGTCCGCCAGCATCGCTCCACTGAAGACGGTGAACGCTCGGCGGTGGTCGTCCTTGGTCATGGTGCCGCGGGCGTCGTCGTCGACGAGGGCCCGGTCCTGGCGGACCCGGTAGCTGCGTTCGACGGTGCCGCGCACGGGCCTCTCCCGCACCACCTCCAGTATCTCGGCCTGGGCCAGGGCCGCGACGTGCCGGTACATGGTCGCCGCCGGGATGTCGGGTAGCCGGTCACGGAGCTGTCCGGTGGTCAGCTCGCCGGCCCCCAACAGGGTCTGCAGGATGCGCAGCCGGACGGGGTGGAGGAGAAGATCCGCGGTTGCCATGAGCTGATGGTCTCACATCTGATAACGTTATCGCCACTGAGAACAATGTGAGATGGAGTGGAACGTTGCCCGACCTCGACATGACGGTCACCGCGGATGACGGGACTCCCCTGGCCGGCACGCTGACACTGCCCGCCTGGCCCGGGCCGCACCCCGCCGTCCTGCTGTTGCACGGTTCCGGTCCGCTGGACCGCGACGGCAACACCCCGAAGCTGCCGACGAACCTCGGCCCAGCCCTGGCCTCGGCACTCGCCGCCGAGGGGATGGGGACGCTCCGCTACGACCGGCGTGGCGCCGGCGCCACGCCCGGCGTCTGGCAGGCCGCTGGGTTCACCGGCAACCGCCGGGACGCCGAGGCTGCGGTGCGGGCGCTGGCCGCGCACCCCGCCGTCCGCGCCGACGCCGTCGGAGCCCTCGGGCACAGCGAGGGCGCCCTGCACGCCATGTCCCTCGCGGCCCACGGGGACGTGCGGGCCGTGGTGCTGCTGGCCGGTTACGCCCGCCTGGGAGAGGAGGCCATGCGTTGGCAGGCCGGCTCGATCTTCGGCGGTCTGCCCGCACCCCTCCGACTGCTGCGGCGCCCGCTCGCGGCGGTGGGCGACCGCGTCCTCGACCGTCTCCGGCGGACCGACACGGACGTGGCGCGCCTCGCGGGGATCCCGGTCAACGCCCGGTGGATGCGCGAGATGCTCGTCCACGACACGCGCGACGACCTCGCCGCCGCGAAGGCCCACGTCCTGGCCGTCACCGGTGACAAGGACATCCAGGTCGACCCAGCCGACCTGGCCACCATCGCTGGGCTGGTGCCGGGCGGAGCCGAGACCCACCGCGTGCCCGACCTCACGCACGTCCTGCGCCGCGACCCCGGCCGCCACACCCTGCGCTCCTACCGGCGGCTGCTGCGGCAACCGGTCGATCCCGAGCTGCTCGCGCTGGTCACCACCTGGCTCGGGCGCCAGCTCGACGCCGTCCCCGGCGCCTGACCGCCGCTTCCCACACCCCGCACTCGACACGAGGAGTACCTGGCATGTCCACGTCACCATCGACCAGCCCGTACCGCGGCGACCTCGTCCTGTTCATGGCGATCTCCTTCGTCGTCAGCTGGGCGTCCTGGGGCGTGGCGATCGCGATGGGCGGGCCCGCGGTGAACCCGCCCGCCGTCCTGCCCCACCTGTTCGGAGCGTTCGGGCCCTCGATCGCGGCGCTCGTGATCCGCATCCGCCGAGGACGGCGGCGGGAGGCCGTCCCGGAACACGCTGCGCGGTTCCGGATCCCCCTGCTGGTCTGGGTTCCCGTCCTCCTGGCATTGGCCTCGGCGACCGTGCTGGCTGGCGCGTTCCTGGCTGGCGCGGGTGACGGGCCGACGCCGAGCTTCGACTCCGGGTTGGAGATGATGAGCGCCCAGGGGCCCGTGCTGTTCCTCGTCATGATGGTGATCTCCGGACCGCTGGCCGAGGAGCCGGGCTGGCGCGGCACCGCGTACCCGAGGATGCGCGCGTCGATGAGCCGTTTCCAGGTGGGCCTGGTGTTGGGCGCCGTCTGGGCCGTGTGGCACCTGCCGCTGTTCTTCATCGCCGGGACTGTCCAACACCAGCTCGGTCTCACGACTCCCAGCGGCGTGCTCTTCGCCGTCAGCTCCATTCCGATGGCCATGCTCTGCTGCTGCGCCTACGAACGCGCCGGCGTCGTCGGCTCGGTGGCGGCGCACTTCGCGGTCAACGCGACGATGGTCCTGCTCAACGTCCAGCACCCCGTCACCCAGGCCATGATCATGGGCATCCAGGCGCTCACCGTCACCGCCCTGCTGCTCGCCCCGATCCGTGCGGTGGGACAACGGCGGCACACGGGTGACAGCGGCGCGCCGCGCGTCGTCGAGCGCGTCTGAGCCTCACCGCGGGGCCGGGCGGTCCGGGCGGTACGACTGGTCCCGCGCGGGACCGCGGGCCGGCTCCGGTCACGCGTCGCGGGCTGGCTTCGGAGCGACCACCACGGCACGTCGTCGACGACCAGGCGCGCACCGGGACGCCGCGGGTCTGGTCGCGAGGCGCTGCCCCGAACGCGTTCCCGCCAGCGCCTCCTGGCGGAGCCGGCCCGACGACGTCCGTCACGGGGCGGCACGCCGGTCACGCGTCGGCGCCGGGTTGTCGCTACGGGCGCCGGCCCCCGCTCCCCACCCGCCCGACACGTATGGCACGCCCCCGGTCGGTGACGACGATCCCCCTGGCTGACGCGAGGTCCCGAGCAGTTCCTCGCCGCTCTCGCGGAGGTGAGCCGTGCCTCCTCGGTGGAGATCGAACGTCCTCTGCACACCGCGGACGGCGGGGACGGGAGGGGCGACGTGTTCGTCGGGTCTGGATCCCGTACCGGGCTCGTGGCGGTACTGCTCGCCGCCGACCTGCTCAACCGGGACATCGAGACCGAACTCGTACTCGACCTGCCTAAGGTGTCCTCCCCGGCCCCGCGCCCGGCCTGGCCCACCCGGTCACCTCGAAGGTCCCCATCGCCTCGGAGGAGGTGGCATCCTCACCAACGAGCGGAGAGGAGTCGAGATGACCACCATGGTGTTGCGGCCCGCCAGGCCGGAGGAGGCCGGTGCGCTGAGCGACCTGGCGCTCGCCGCGAAAGGGCACTGGGGTTACGGCCAGGAATTCCTCGCGGCCTGCCGGGACGAACTGACCTTCCGTCCCGAGGACGTGGCACGAGGACGTTTCGTGGTCGCCGACCACGACGGCCTCGTGGTGGGCTTCGCCAGCATCGGCGGCGAAGCCCCGGGCGGCGAGCTGGAGAACCTGTGGGTCACGCCGAGCAGGATCGGCACCGGTCTTGGCCGGGTCCTCTGGCTGGACGCGTTGGCCAGGGCGGCGACGGCCGGGTTCGAGTACCTGACCATCGATGCCGACCCCAACGCCGAAGGCTTCTACCGGAGGATGGGGGCCGAGCGGGTCGGCGAGGTGCCGTCATCCTCGGTTGCGGGTCGGATGCTGCCACGGATGCGGGTCAGGGTCTCGCCGGCCCCCTCGGGCGGCAACCGCTCCACGTGTCGCCCATCGCATCACGCGGAGCGGTCGTGCGATCCCGTTCGCTGATCGCTCGCGCCTACCGCCCCCCTGACCCGGTAGGCCGCGGAGCGCGCCGCGGCTCGGCGGCCGGTGTCGCGATCCCTCGCCAACCCCACCTCACTCCCGGGCTTGCCAACGGAGTTCACATCGCGTCGAAGGTAGGCGGGTAGGTCCGTTCGTTTGGTGACCTTGAGCTTGCGGAAGATCTTCGTCAGATGCTGCTCGACGGTGCTGACCGTGATGTGCAGCTTGCCGGAGATCTCGCGGTTGGTGAATCCGAGTGCGGCGAGCGCCGCGACTCGGTGTTCGGAGGTGGTGAGGGCCCCAATCACGGCCTGTTCGGAGGCGCCAGGGGCCCCGGGTCTGGCCACCGTCGGGACCGACTGCCCGTGGGTGGTGCTCAGCGGCGGGTCACGTCGCTCGCTGGTGACTGGTCCCATCTCCAGCCGGCAGGCCCGCAAGAGGCGGCCCGCGCGGTGCGACACCATCCGCGCTTTGGCCGCCTGCCCAAGCGCCTGGTGCGCCTTGCTGAGATCGAGGAGCGCGTGGGCCAGCTCCAGACGGTCACCGCTGGCCTGCAACAGCTCCACGGCGTCCTTGAGCAGGCGCAACCTGCTGCTGGCATCGAAGGTGGCCGCGACGATGCGCGTCGCCGCACCGTGCGCTCGCGCACTGGCCCGGCGGCCGAGTTCGAGCTGTTCCTCGGCGAGCGCCCGGGCTTCGGCGACGTGACCCAGCCGCAGATGGGTCTCGGCGGCATCGGTACGCCACGGGGCCAGGCCCGGGGCCTCGAACCCCCAAGTCGCCATGAGCTCACCACAGCGTTGGAAGTCCTTCAGCGCCGCGGCGGACCAGCCGTTCGCCAGGTAGTACCGTCCCCTGGCACGCAGGTAGGTCACGCCGAACCCGGTTCCGAACATCTCGTCGGGAACCGGTTGGCGGAGATGGCGCTGCACGGCGTCGTGGTCACCCACGACGGTTCCCACGGACACCAGGACTCCCAGGGGCATGCCGACTCCGACTCCCCAACCCTCGATCCCGACAGCCCGGATCGCCCGGTTCGCGTAGCTCGCGGCCCGGGGCAGCTCGCCGTAGCGCAACGCGATCTCGGCACGACATGCCGAGAACATCGCCTCCCACCAGGTCGCGCCCCGCACCTTCGACTCGGCGAGCAGTGTGTCGCACCACCGCAGGGCCACGTCGAGCTGGTCGGAATAGATCATCGCCTGGAGCGCGTACCAGGCCGCCTCCACTGTGCGGTCACCAAGCACGGTGGCTCGCAGCACTCTCTCCGCAGGGGCTACGGAGGCAGCTTCGCTGTCACCGGAGAGGACCGTGCTCAACACGACGGAGGCCATGGCTGGCCAGCTGGCCGGAGACGAGTCCTGCTGGGTCTCCCCGGTCGCCTTCGCCCAGCGCGCGGCGAATTCGGGATGGGAGTGCGCGAGCCACAGTCCGAGGTGTTTCAGCGGTTCGCTGACGTCCCCGTCGTTGGCGCGGTACTCGTGACCGAGCCGGTTGAGCACGCCCGCCGCGTCCTGGCGCCGGCCGTTCCACAGCAGGTAGTACAGCAGGCGCGCCGTGTGGGTGACGTCCAGCTCGCCCGCGCGCTCGTGCTCCAGCAGTCGGGGTAGGTGACGGACGGCGTTCGCGGGGTTACCACGCCACTCGGCGTCCAGCAACGCGAAACGCAGTTTCGCGCTCGTGCTCCCCTTGCCGCAGCCGAGGAGCGCGCGTTCGAGGAAGTCGACGGCCGCAGCGGGCTGGTCCGCGCGCAACGCGTCCTCTGCGGCCTGCCGCAACCTTTGCACCGCCCACCTGTTGGGTACGTGGTCGGTGGCCAGCAGGTGCCGGGCGACGACAATGACCCCGGCCTGGTCCTCGTGCAGTACGCGGGCGGCTGAACGGTGCAGTCCGGACAGCTCCGCTGGCGCCACGCAGTCGAGCACGGCCTGGCGGAACAGCGCGTCCTTGAAGTCGTTGTCCTCAAGGCATCCGACGAGCCGCAGCGTCTGGAAGGCCCGTTCGACCTCGACGCGCGGCTGACGTAGCAGCGCGCACACCCGTCCCACGGTCGTGTCGGTGCCGAGGACGGCGACCGCCCGGGCGACACCGAGCGCGTCGGAGCCGCTGCGTCGCAGGCAGGTCAACACGGCCTGCCGGAAGGCATCGCCGATGACTGGGCGCGCGTCAGGGGCGGCCGGGACCGACTGGGGAGCGTCCAGTTGGTCCTCGATCAGCGCACGCACCAGTAGTGGGTTTCCGCCGGTGATGAGGTGGCAGGCAGGGGCGAGCCGGTCGGCGAGGTCGGAGGCGATGTGGCGGGCGAGGATTTCCGCCACGCCGTCCGAGGACAATGGAGCGAGTCGCACACGGCGGAAGTTCGCCTGGCGGATCAACTCGATGCGGTAGGCCGGATGGGTCGCGCTGTCGTACACCACCTCGGTAACCAACAGCATGATGCGGGCCGACCGGGTGTGGTTGGCGAGGTGGAGGATGCACTCCATCGACTGGGCGTCCACGTACTGTGCGTCGTCCACGGTGATGAGCACCGTGTCCTTCTGGGACAGCTCGAGGACGAGCTCGAGGAGATCCTGGGCGACGTCGAAGGTGGTGACCTCCGCTGGTTCGTCACTGAGGGCCGGCCGCTGACCGGCGGTCAGCCGCAGGAACGCGGCCGTCCGAGCCGTGGGCACGCGCATGCTCGCGACGAGCGAGCGAACACCGCCGAACGGTCGATCGCCCTGGCCGCGCGACCCCGTCACACTGAGTACCACTGCGCCGTGCGTGGCGCGGTGGTCGGCGAACGTCCGCAGCAGTTCCGTCTTGCCGCTCGCGGCCGCACCGTCGACCAGGGCTATCCGACCCTGCCCTCCGGCGGTCTCCGCGAACAGCCTTTCCAGCAGCTCGAACTCGAACCGCCGTTCGACCAGCACAACAAGCACCTCGCCTGATCCGCCCCAGTGAGAGAGACGTTCGACAGACGGCAGGATTCCGAAGGTCCCAGTGCGATGCCCATCGCCCGTAAGCCTGTCGCCTCGTCAAACCCCCAGTCGCGCATCCCTGCAGCACGCCGAGGAACACCTGTTACTCCCCTGCGGCGAACCATATAGCCCTGCCCTCGCAGCCGCAATTATTTCAGGAAACAACGCGCGACAAATGACTACCGGGTACTACCGAGCGTGATCCAACGATCACTAATTGCTCGCCGAGTTCGTTCGGAAACACGCCCGCCACCGGATCGTTATCAGCCCAGGTCGGACAGGTCCCCATCGGGCGAACTTCGCTATCCCGCGCCAAATACGGATAACTTCCGTCGTGGAACTCGCCAACCGGCGGAACAGCGATCACACGGTAGTCGAGCGACTGCGTTCCGAGACCAAGGGGCACCCGAAGGCGCGAAAGAACCATACACCTGTCACACGGAGACTCCGTTTGATCACCGACCGTCGCGACAACACGGAGGACAATTCTCGACGGCGATCACCGAAAGTCACGGACTCGGATTTCGAGGTCCCCGCTCATACGCGGAACTCGGCCCCTGGGCGCGCCGCCAGGAGCCCACGCCGCGCATAACCACGTTTCCGCGCATGGTCGGTGAACCGGCCTCCGGCCTCCCGTCCCACCCTAACGCCAACCAGGCATCTCGCAAGAAGTACTGATCGAGCCGAGCTCGAAACCATGCGAATCGATGGGGCCATTCGGAACGCGCCAGTACGTAGACTCACAGGATTCTGACACCCAGCTCGACGGGCAGATCTCTACCTCGTTTGACATTCAACTTCCTATATACGCGGGTGAGTGCTGTTCCAACCGTACTCACCGTGATGTGCGGTTCCCCGCGATCTTCCGGTTCGGACATCCGAGCACCGCGAGCGCGGCGAGCCGGTGCTCCGAGGCGGTAAGCGCCGTGGTGTCCACCGGCCGACGCGGACCGCTGGCGACACGGCGGGTTGTTCGTCAGCACGGAGCGGCTTCCGTGACAGCGGTGCCGCGCCGGTGACCTTGGCAAGGTGCCAGGCCCGGCCGAGCACCATGCGCGCCCGGCGGTTCTCGCCGAGGAGGTGGTGGCCGTGGCTGAGATCGGTGAGCACCTGTGCCTGCTCGTAACGGTCACCGCACCGTTCGAGGAGTTCCAGTGCCTCGGTGAGCAGCTCCGGCCGTCGGGCAGCCGGAGCGTTCCCGGCGAGCATGCGCAGTGATGACGCCCGCGTGCGGGCGTGGCCCGCGTCCGACCGGGAGCGCTGCTCATCCGCGAGTCGCTGGCCTGGTCATGGTTGCCGAGGTGCACCCAGGCCTCGGCGGCGCTGCTCCGCCGCGGCACCGTCGAGGACGAGTCCACCCCCCAGCCGCGCAGCAGTTCGCCGCAGGACAGGAAGTCAGCGAATGCGCGGTGGCCCTGGTTGAGGCCAGGTGGTGATGAGCTTCACATCAAGGCAGCGGGGCCCGTGGCGACTATCGAACAGGGCCGAGGGCACGGGTTGGTGGACGTACTCGGCCGCGACCGCGTACTCGCCCTTCCTGGTCGCCACCAGCACAACGCTGCTCAGCGGGCCCCCGACCGTGACGCCCCGTGCTGTCGGCGGAAGCAGGTGGAGCGCGGCACGACCGTGAGTGACGGCACCAACGAGGTCACCGGTGCGCAGCGCGATATCCGCGAGCACCGAGCTGATCATCGCCCGCCACGTCACGTCGTCGGCGCCCACCACGGCCAGCAGCCGATGGCACCAGCGCGCAGCGGTGTCGAGCCGGTCGACGCGGCAAGGGTTTCGCAGTGCGACCGAGGCTGCCTCCTCGGACCAACAGATCCGCTGCCCGGAAGCGCAGTCCGGATACGATTCGGTTCGAGATGTTCGCCGCGACTCAGGAACGCCCCGCCGCGACCAGCTTCGACGAGCAGCCGAGAAGGCTGACCAGCTCCGCTGGTCACGCGTTCGTGTCCTCGCGGATGGTCGCGATCCAGCCGCCCCCACGAGGGCCGCGGGCCGAGGTCCGTGCATCACACATCGCTGGCCGAGCGGAGGGATCGACGCCGGTCACTGTGAGCGCGTCTGATCAGCGACGCGAGGTGCGGGGGCCCGCAACCCCAGGTCCTCCTGCCCGTGGGGAGGCTGCCCGCCGCACTCACGGCGAGCGGCCAGGGCGGTCCGAGACGGCCCCGTGTGGGGGAGTCGATGGGCACGCGCGGCGAGCGCTCGATGAGCTTCTCGCGGTCGGCACCGTTACCAACGACCACTTGCACCACGACGTTCTGCGCCGCGTGACGGAAGCGCGCCCTCGGGGGCAGGCGTGGCACCGACGGTCGTGGTCAGGGCGCGATCGCCCCCGTCCAGCGGCAGTCCTCCCGGCACAGTGGTGGCCTCGTGGCCGCCGCTCCGGACCTCGTCGAGGACGAGCATGTCCGAACGGCTGGTATCCGCCTGGCTAGCTCCTGACGCGCCACGTCCGCAGGCGACGCCCTCCGTCCCCCGCGACGCTCTGCCGGGGCCGTGAACGAGAGAACCAGTTGCGTAAGTCATACCAATGCGTCAACGGGTGGCGATGACGTCGAGGGTCAGCTGGAGCGTGCGGCCGGTCATCCCGCGTCCCGTGGTCACGTCGAAGTCGAACCGGTCGATCGTCGTCGTGGCTCGGGCTGCGAGTTCATCGCCGCCGCCAGTGACGCTGGTGACCTCGAGCCTGACGGGACGCGTGACATCCCGGACCGTTAACCACCCCTCGATCACCCCCAGGGTGCCGGTCCACTCGAAGCGCTCGCTCGCGAACAAGATCCGCGGGTGGTTGGCGACGTCGAGGTAGTCGGACGAGCGGACGTGCTCGTCCCGCTGGGCAATGCCGCTGGAGAAGCTGGCTGCCGAGACGACGGCTTCGACCGTGGACCCCGTGGTGGGTTCTCCCACCTCGACCGTGCCGCTCTCGACGGAGAACGTTCCCCGCACACCGAGCAGCCCGAACAGCGCCCTCGTGCGGAACGAGATCTCCGACCTGGCGGCATCGATCGTGTAGACGCCGGCAGCGATTCCCTGCCCGTCGTCGACGTTGCTGTCGCCGGCAGCGCTCATCGCCGTCGCCCCCCGATTCACAGTGGATGCGCGGAGCCTAGCAACCCGGAGAAGCCCGGTCGGCCCCTCCACCTCAGCCCGGAGGTTCGATGACGCGGCAAGTGGTCCGCCGGCGGGATGCGACGATCGACCCGGACGTGAGGCGGGACGCGCGCACCCTCACCACCCTCTCCCCGCACGCGGGGTGATCACGGTGTGGGCACATAGAAGTGCAGGGGTGAGTTCGGCCGGAAACCGATGCGTCGGTAGACCGGCGCGCCGGCGGCGGTGGCGTGCAGGGTGGCGCGGGTGAGCCCGGTGGCGCGAGCACCCTCGTGGAGCGCCCTGCGCGTCACGGCCTCCCCGAAGCCCTGCCGCTGAGCCTCGGGCGCGGTGGCCACGAGGGCGACGAACAGCCGGCCCGCGCACTCCATCGTCGCCGCCGCGCTCACCGGAACCCCGTCCCGGAGGGCCAGGTAGGCGTGCACACCCGCCTTCCACAGCTCGGACCCGTTCAGCCCGTCCCGGCCGTCCTCGAGGGCGAACCCGTAGGCACGGGAGTTCAGGTCCGCGTACGCCTCGAGCTGCTCGTCGGTGGTCACCCGCTCGCAGGTCAGACGCGGGTGCTCGGGTGCCGCCCCGTCCGGGACGTCGGCGCTCATCCCCATCCCGGAGAACGCGCGGGTCAGCCCGGCGCGGTCGGCCGCCTCGGGCAGCGCCCGGCGCGCGGCGTCGTCCAGCAGGTCCTCGAACAGCCACAGGTGCCCCGGACGGGACTTCCCGCGCATGATCCGCGCGGCCTCCCCCAACCGCTGGTCGAGCAACGCCGGGTCCACACCGACCTCGGTGAGGGTGAGGCAGTTCCAGAACGGGAAGCGCGACTCGGCCCACCGGACGGCCACTCCGGGGAGGTCCCGGACGTCGGCCGTCGGACTGGCGTCGAGCACCAGGCCGCGCCAGGCGGTGGCCAACTGCTCCACCGACTCCACCGTGTCCTCCAGCGTCTCGGTCATCCACCCAGATTCCCACCACGCGGCGGGCTGGCGGGCTCGCTCGTCGATCATGACCGCAATGCCCGACACGGTCCACCTGATCGGGTGAGGCGCGGGTCCCGCCAGGACGGAGCTCCGGCGGCTGGTGACCGCCGAGTCCCTGCCGACGAGGCGGCTCCTCGTATGCCGGCGCCCTCGGCCTCGACCACTCCCGTCGGGAGAACGGGCCAGACCTGCGGGCACCGTGTGCTCCCGCGACACGTGCCGGGAGGACAGCGTCCGGCCCCTGCCTGGCCGCTGCCCGCCTGGTGCTCGTTCCCCCGGCGTCGGCCCACCCGCCGATCGGGCCCCGGGGGCCGGGCGGAGCACGGGCGTTCAGGCACCGGCGCTCCCGGCGTTCGCGGGTGTCGGGCGCTCGGGTTCGTGGCCCTCGGCCGCCCGCTGGCGGACGGTGCTGTTCGGGGTGTTCGCGGGCGGCGCACCGGGCGGCGCCGTCCTGCCCGTGCGCTCCCCCAGCGCACGGCCACGCCCGCCCTGGCCGGGGCACGGGGAGCTGGCGGGTGTCATCCGAACCAGGGGCCGGCAGCGGTGGGTGGCAGCGCGCACCCAGCCGTGGCGGAGAACGGGCTGATCCGCAGGGCCGCTGCGCAGAAGCGTGGGCAGCGGGTGACGTGGTGGTCAGGCCGGGAGCGCGACCGCCGCCAACGCGGCGCGCAGCCGTTGGAGGTCGGCGGGCGTTGAGGGGAGCAACGGACGGCGCACCGTGGCGTGCGGGATCACCCCGAGCTCGACGAGCGCGGCCTTGGCCATGATCGCGCCCTGCGAGGTGCGCATCACCGCGTCCGCGAGGGGGATCAGCCCGGACTGGAGCTCCCGCGCACGGGTGAGGTCTCCGGTGTGGACGGCTCCTAGGAGCTCGGCGTTGCGGCCGGCCGCGACATTGCCCACCACGCTGACCACACCCACCGCCCCGCACGCGAGGTAGGGCAGGTTCAGTTCGTCGATGCCGCAGTAGTAGGCCAGCGACGTACCGGCCATGACGGTCATCGCCTCGAACAGGTCCCCCTTGGCGTCCTTGACCGCGCGGATCAGGGGGTGGCCGGCGAGTTCCACCAGCGTCGCGGCTTCCAGCGCGGTCCCGGTGCGCGCGGGGACGTCGTAGAGCATCACCGGGAGGCCGGTGGCCTCGGCGACCTCCGTGCAGTGGGCGACGACCCCGGCCTGCGTCGGCCTGGAGTAGTAGGGGCAGACGAGCAGCAGCGCGTCGGCTCCGGCGGCTTCTGCCTGCCGTGCCTGGCGCACGCTGGCGGCGGTGTCGTGGGTGCCGACCCCGGCGATCACCCGAGCCCGGCTCCCGGTCCGGGCGGCCGCGGTCCGCACCAGCCAGGCGGTCTCCGCGTCGGTGAGGGTGGGGGCCTCACCGGTGGTCCCGCCGACGACGATCCCGTCGCACCCGTTGTCCACCAGGTGGTCGACCAGCGTGAGGAGAGCGGGTTCGCTGATCGCCCCGTCGGGGCGCATCGGCGTCACCATCGCGACGAGGTTCGTGCCGAACACGAGGTGGGCGGGGATCGACGGGTCAGTCATGCCTCGATCCTGTCGATGCCCATACCTGCGGTCCAGCGAGGGTTTCTTGCCGGTACCGCGTAGCATCCCTTCGTGATCGACGTCGTTGGCCTGCGGGCGCTGCGGTCGGTGGCCGCTCTCGGCAGCCTGGTGCGCGCGGCCGACCAGCTCGGGTTCACGGCCTCCGCGGTTTCCCAGCAGATCAAGCGGTTGGAACGCCAGCTCGGGGTCCCCGTGCTCTCCCCGGCTGGCCGAGGGGTGGTGCTCACGCCGGCCGGGCAGGCCCTCGTCGACCGCGCACCCGAGGTGTTCCAGGCGCTGGAACGGTGCGCCGACGCCGCCCAGTCGGTGGCGGACGGCGCTCCACGCGGGGTGATCCGGGTGGTCGCCTTCTCCACCGCCGTTCGAGGACTGCTCGCCCCCGCCCTCCCCCGTCTGTCCTCGAACTGCCCCGACCTCCGGCCGAGGATCACCGAACAGGACCCCGAGGAGGCCCTGCACAGCGTCGACGCCGGTACGGCCGATCTCGCCCTGGTCCACGACGCCGACGGGTTGCCGACCGCGCTGCCGCCCTCCCTCGTCCAGCGCCACGTCCACACCGACGTCGGCGACGTCGTCATGCACCGGACGCACCCGCTCGCGCGGTGCGACGC
The DNA here is from genome assembly GCF_002895405.1 of Actinoalloteichus sp. AHMU CJ021. Taxonomy (NCBI): domain Bacteria; kingdom Bacillati; phylum Actinomycetota; class Actinomycetes; order Pseudonocardiales; family Pseudonocardiaceae; genus Actinoalloteichus; species Actinoalloteichus sp. AHMU CJ021. The sequence continues at coordinate 6,009,594 of NZ_CP025990.1, forward strand.
GCCCCTCGCGGAGACCGACCTGGCGAGCCACAGCTGGGTGACGAGCCCGCCCGGCACCGTCTGCCACCAGTGGTTCCGGCGGCTGTTCGCCCAGGCACCCGAGGAGCCCGACGTGCGGCACCTGATCGACGACTTCGCCACCCAGCTGTCCCTGGTCTCATCCGGTGAGGTCATCGCGCTGGTCCCTCGCCTGGCCCGCCCTCCGCTGGGGGCGGAGCTGGTAGCCCGCCCGCTGCGGCGGCAACCGAAGCGTGAGGTCCATGCGGCGTGGCGGCGCAGCGCCGACACCAGCCCGGCGATCCGCGCGCTGCTCGCCGAACTGGGGTTTCCGGAGTCCGAGGAGCGGCGGTAGGGGCCGCACGATGCCGGCTGTAGGACGACCTCCCCCTCGGCCAGCCCGGGTCCGAGGCGACGAGGGCAACTCGTTCACGGGCCGGCACGGCAGCCGCTACCGCCTCGGTGTCCTGCCTGGGACGCCGCGCACCGGGACCCAGCCCGGGCCGCGTCACCGCTGCCTGTTCGGACGGGTCCGCGCCGGTCCGGGGACGACGACCGCACCGGTCAACAGGCCCACCTGCGATGGGTGGGTCCGCGCAGGTCACCGGCACGGCGGTACACCGGGTCCGCGACGCGCGCAAGGAGTGATCGCGGCGACGGGACCAGCAGCGCGTGTACCGACACCCCCGCCGCTCCTCCTACATGAGCGGCACCTCCGACCCGCGGGGCGGCGGACTTCCCGCGATCCGGACCACCCCGTCCTCCGCGCCGAGCGGCGGGACGGGGTTCCACCGGGTCCTGGCCGTTCGGGCGGTACGAGCCGGTTCGACCGATCGGAGGAGCAGCCGAACGAATCGTGCGACGCGAAGTACTCCATTCAGGGGGACACCCCGCGATTGGTCCTGCCAAGGCGCACCTCGGCTCTACCCTCGCTCCCGGTTCGGCACACCACCGTGACTGACGGGGAGGACGACATGGCGGCAGGGACACACGTCTACCGGGTTGCGGTGCTGGCTGGCGGGGACCCGTTACGCGAGGAGCGGTTGACCCGGTCCCTGCGCGACGACCTCACTCGTGTGGAGGGAACGTCGGTCGACTTCACGAGCGGGTCCTCCTCCGGTCTCCCGGGGAGCAAGGGCGGCAACCTGACGAATGTCGCCCTGCTCGTGGCCGCACTCGCGGCGTCGAAGCCCCTCGCGAACGTCCTCGTCACGGCGATCAGGGAGTGGTGCCAGCGCGATCGCCATCGCAAGGTCCGCGTCACCTGCGGCGAGGCCACGCTGGAGATCACCGGGAAGCCCGATCCCAGCCAACACCAGCTCGTTCGCGAGTTCCTCGAGAAGGTCGAGAACGCGGAGTGAACCGCCGCCTGCTGCGACGACACGCACTCCTCATCCACACCGAGGTCTACCAGGACCCGGCCTTCTCCGACCTGCCTTCCACCCGGGCGGACACCTGGCAGTTGCGGCAGGTCCTCGAACACCGCTCCGTCGGCGGGTTCGAGTCGGTTCGGGTGGCCGCGGACCTTCCCGCCGACGACCTCCGCGTGGAGATCGACGAGTTCCTCGACGAACGCGAGTCGAACGAGCTGGCGCTCATCTACCTCAGCGGACACGGCGTGAGAATGGTCGCGACGACGGGCGAGTTCTACTTCGTCGCGACCGACACCAAGGCCGACGAGCTCGCCGCGACCGGCATCAGCGCGGGTTTCATCAACGGGTGCCTCGAGGATTGCCGAGCGCCGCACAAGGTCGCCGTCCTCGACTGCTGCCTGAGCGGGGGGTTCACCCTCGGCTTCCGCACCACCGACTCCGCGCGCGGCACCGCGAAGTCCGGAGGATCGGTCCCTCTGAACAGCCGCGGCGTTTACGTGCTGAGCTCCTCGGGGCCCCTTGAGGAGTCGTTCTCCGGGGCGGACACCCCGGACGGGCCGGCGCCGTCGGTGTTCACCGGCGCGGTGGTCGAAGCGCTCCGCACGGGCAAGGCGGCCAAGGACGGCTCGGGGACCGTCTCCGTCGACGACCTGTTCGACCACGTCACCCGGCAGCTGCGGAGCCGGAACGGCCAGATCCCGACCAAGTCCTCCCTCGGGGTGAACGACCGCATCGTGATCGCGTCGAGCCCGGCAGTCGGACCGCCGGTGCTCGCGCCGCTCGCACCCAACCGCCCTCCGAGCCGTGCTCCCGGACCGGACCCCCTGGAGGCCGACGACCAGACCGGGAAGCGCCCCGTCTCGTGGAAGGAGCTGATCGACTACTACCGGGCGTGCGTGCTCGAGGACGAGTCGGGGATGCCGTACCTGCCGGTGTCTGAACGAGACCAGAGCTACGTCTGCCTTCCAGGCGCTGAGCGGATGATCTCCGGTGACCTCGACGAGGACGGCACCACCGACGTCCCGGAGGAAGCGGAACGGTTCCTCCGGACTCTCAGCGAGCACGATGAGCTCTGGACGGGGTACCCCGCCGTCGTCCTGCACCAGCAGCGAAGGGGGAAGCGCTGGACCGCGCCCCATTTCGCACCACTGCTCGTCCGCCGGGTCGAGGTCGTCGGCGGTGAGGGCGGCGCACCGCTCCGCTTCCGGCCCTACGGGCAGGTACTGCCACATCCGGGTTTGGCCGAGGACTTGTTGGGGCGGGAGGAGGCGGCCCACCTCATCGGGACCTACCAGCCGACCTGGCCCGGAGGACAGCACAACCTCCTCGCTACGGACGCCCGGAACCTGCTGCGACAGGACTTCGCACTGCCGTGCGTGCAGGAGCTCCGCCCGGAATCCCTCGACAAGCGCATCGACACGAACTCGCCTGGTGACGGCGCGCGCAACGCCGCTGTGCTGATCCGGGGCACCGAGGCCACCGCGGCGAGCGGAAAACTGCTCAAGGACCTCGACTACATCGCCGACCACCACCGCGAGATCAACGACACCGCGTTGGGCGCACTGCTCCAGGCTGGCGACCATGCCCCACCAGCGGCGAGCACCGTGGTCACCCTGCTGCCAACGAACGAGGCACAGCTCGCGGTCCTGCGCGCCGCGATGTCCCAGCGGTTGACCGTGGCCACCGGTCCACCCGGTACGGGGAAGAGCCAGCTCGTCGCCAACGCGGTCGCCACGGCGGTGACGAACGGGCAGTCGGTGCTGGTGGCCTCCACCAACAACCAGGCGGTGAACGAGGTCTGGCGGCGCTGCGACCGCCTCCTGCGGGACAGCGTCGTGCGCACCGGGTCGTCCTCCTCGGAGGAGGACTACCGCCAGCACGAAGCCGATGCACTGCAACGCCTGCTGAGGTGGAAGCCCTCCGACACCACTCTCGCCACGGCACGCGCCGAGCACACCAGGAGCAGCAGGCAGCTCGACCGGGTCCGCGCGGACCTGACCCGCAAGGCGGAGGTGGAGAAGGAGCTGCTCGATGTCGGTGCTCGTCGGGAAAGCGAGGCGGACCGCCTCGACCGCACCGCGCCGTCGCTCGCGGAAGCCCTGGGGCCCGCACCAGAAGCTTGGGAACGGAAGGCTCGGCGGCTGGAGAAGGCCCGCTTCTTCGGTGGTTGGCGGCGGAGCCGGCTCCTCAAGTCAGCAGGGTTGGAGACCACCGAGGACAGCCGGCGGCACTGCCGTCACCTTGCCGACTTCGCCGGTGCCGAAAGCCGGTGGCGACGTCTTCGGGCCGAAGCGGACACCGCCCCCTCGGACGAGGACCTCGGGACTTACCTGAAGTCAGCGGAAGAGGTTGTGCACCAGTCTTCTCTCGCCTTGTGGCGAGTCGCCGCCGCCGAGGCGGTCGACCGAGGTAGGAGCGCTCTCCGCGCCCTCATCCAGGCCCCGGCCGACAAATCGGACTGGCGGGCCCTCCGCGAAGTGCTACCCCACGTACGGGCCTGGGCGACGACGAGCCTGTCGGCCCGGCGGTTCCCCACGGGTGGCCGACCGTTCGACCTCGTGATCATCGACGAGGCCAGCCAGTGCTCCATCCCCCAGGTGTTGCCGCTGTTGTTCCGGGCACGACGCGCGCTGGTCATCGGTGACGTCATGCAGCTCGAGCACATCACCAAGCTCGTTCCACAACGCGAGGCCCCCATTCGACGCCGCACAGGCGTCGGATCCCCGTTCCTGGAGAAGCACAAGCTGTCCTACCTCCGGCATTCGGCTTTCCACGCCGCGGAAGCCGCTCACGGTGGCAGCTCGTTGCTGGACGAGCACTACCGGTGCCACCCGGACATCGCGGCGGTGTCGAACGAGCTGTTCTACGGGGGCGCGCTGACCGTGCTCACCGACGTGCGGAGCCGTGCGACAACCGGCCGCCCCGCGATCGCCTGGTCCAACAGCGCGGGCCGGCCGCAGCGTCCCCGGGCGGGCACATCCTGGATCAACCGGGAAGAGGCCGCGCAGGTGAGGAAGTGCGTCGAGTACCTCCTTGCGCAGCTGCCGGACGACGCGACCATCGGCGTCGTCACCCCGTTCAAGGCGCAGCAGTCCGAGCTGGACCGGCAGCTGGGCGATCACGACCGGGTGCGGGTCGGCACCGTGCACACCTTCCAGGGCGGGGAGCGGGACGCCGTGGTGTTCTCGTTGGTCGCCGGGGAGTCGATGAGCCCGGGTGCCATCAACTGGGTGAACAGCCAGCTCAATCTGTGGAACGTCGCCATCACCCGGGCCAGGTCCCACCTCGTCCTCGTCGGGGACCGGGATTTCTGGCGCCAGCGGGGTGGAACGGGTGGCGAACTGCTCCGCGCCGCCGAGAAGGACCCGGCATTCGGGCCTGGCGACTCGGCGCAGCCCGACCCGCTCGCGCAACGGCTCTACGAACTCCTGTCCGACGTGCCGGACGTGAGCCCTGAGCTGGGGAGGCGCCAGCACGGCCATCCGGTGGACGTGCTGCTCAAGTGCAGCGGCGATCCGGCGCGACCGGTGCTGCTCGACCGGGGGTGCGACGGGGGCATGGCACCCGCGCGGCACCTCCGCCTGATGCTGCACCGACGGGCCCTGGTGCGGGCGACGGAGGATGCACCCGCCGTCCGCCTCCCCGCGTGGACGGTTCACGACTCTGGCGCAGCGCTGGACCTGCTCGGCATCACCGGGTCGGAACCAGTTGGCGAAGTGGAGCAGCCGCGTTGATGTCCGGGGCTGGGGTTCCTCACCGAGCGGCCGCGAGCGCTCTGACGTGGGGGGCAGGACGGTCCGCTCTCCGCGTCGGCGGTCGGGCTCGGCGGTGCTCTGAGCACTGGGTGCGTGCTGCGTGGCCGGCTCGGCCCGGGCATCGGCGACCACCACGAGCAGCGGTGGTGGTCGGACGCTCGACAGCGTCTACCCCGGTGATCAGCTCCGGCGCCAGCTGGCTGCATGATGATGATTTCGAGGGCCTCGGGGAGAGGGGAACAGCACGTGGTGCTCGTGTCGGATGACCCGGTGGAGGCAACGGCCGTTCCGCCCGTGCCGGAGCCCGGACAGGTGGTCAACGTCCGCGGTTCCACCTGGGCGGTGTCGTCGGTACGGCAGCAGGGGCTGCCGCGCAGCCCGGCGGACGAGACCGCGGCCGGTCTGTCCCATGCGGTCAGCCTCCAGTCCCTGGAGGAGGACCGGCTCGGTCAGGAACTCACCGTGGTGTGGGAACTCGAGGTGGGGCACACCGTCGCGCCGGACCAGGGCCTGCCCGAGGAGATCGGCCCCAACGGGTTCGACGACCCGACGACGCTGGCCGCCTTCGTGGACGCGGTGCGCTGGGGAGCGGTGACGTCGGCGGACCCCGACTCCTACCAGGCGCCCTTCCGCAGCGGTGCGAACGTGGAGGCCTACCAGCTCGAACCGCTCCGTCGCGCCCTCCAGTCGTCGAGGACGAACCTGCTGCTCGCGGACGACGTGGGCCTGGGCAAGACCATCGAAGCCGGTCTCGTCGTCCAGGAGCTGCTGCTGCGGCACCGCGCCCGGACCGTGGTCATCGTCTGCCCGCCGAGCCTGGCGCTGAAGTGGCAGGACGAGATGCGGGAGAAGTTCGGCCTCGACTTCGTCATCGTCAACAGCGCGCTGATGGCCGAGGTCCGCCGCAGCCACGGGCTCGCCGCGAACCCGTTCCGCCTGTTCCCGAGGGTCATCGTCAGCATGTCGTGGTTGCCCTCGCTCCGGGCGCAGCGCCTCCTCCGGGACGTGTTCTCCGACGTCGCCGACACCGGGTCCGCCCGGCGCTTCGCCTTCGACGTCCTGGTGGTCGACGAGGCGCACCACGTGGCACCCGCCAGCCCGACCACGGCCCCCAGTGGACGGGGTTACGCCGTCGACAGCGAACGCACGAAGGCGACGACGCGGCTGGCCGAGAAGTGCGAGCACCGGCTGTTCCTGAGCGCGACCCCGCACAACGGGTACTCGGAGTCGTTCACCGCACTGCTGGAAATGATCGACAGCCGCCGGTTCACCCGGGGTGCGAACCTCGACGAGCGGGCCCTGCGGGACGTCACCGTACGCCGGTTGAAAGCCGAACTCCCGGAGAAGGGGTTCCGCGCGCGGGAGCTGAAGCAGATCTCCTTCACCCCCTCCGAGGACGAGGAGGAGCACTTCGCGCTGCTCGACCGGATCCTGACGGCGAGCGCCCGCGCCAACGGGAACGGCCCCGCCGGCCATCTGGTGTCGATGCTGCTGAAGAAACGGCTCCTGTCGAGCCCGTGGTCCTTCGCCCGCACCCTGGGGTCGTACGTGCGGGAACCCGACGCCGAGAAGGACATCCGCGTCGACGACGAGGACCAGTACTACGCCGAGGTCCTCGGGAGCGGCCAGTCCGACGAGGAGGAGGGCCACCCGGAGAACCCGGAGTTCACCGCCCTGCGACGCAGCAAACGGCCCGATTCGCTCGTGGCGGCGACCAGCGCGGAGATCGACACGCTGATCGCGTGGGGCGAGGGTTTCGAGCACCGGTCGGACTCGAAACTGGAAGCGTTGGTCCAGTTCCTCGACTCGGTGTGCCGACCGGATGGCCGGACCTGGACCCGCGAACGCGTGGTGGTCTTCACCGAGTACGCGCAGACCCTGGAGTGGATCGCCGGCATCCTGGTCCAACGCGGGTACGGCGACGTCCTCGCCACCATCCGGGGCTCGACACCCACCGACGAGCGGGAACTGGTCCGCGCCCGGTTCACCTCGGACCCCTCGAAGCACCCGGTCCGGGTGCTGGTGGCGACGGATTCCGCCGGCGAGGGCATCGACCTGCAGGACCACTGCCACCGGCTCGTCAACTTCGACATCCCCTTCAACCCGTCCCGACTCGAACAGCGGATCGGCCGCATCGACCGGTACGGGCAGCGGGAGACCCCGCAGGTCCACCAGTTCGTCCCGGCCTCCCCCACCGGCCCGTACGCCGTCGACGCCCAGTTCCTCGTTGATCGGATCGCGACCAAGATCGGAACCGTGGCCGCCGACCTCGGTTCGGTCAACCAGGTCGTGGACCTGGACGTCCGCGACCACTTCGCTCCGTCCGAGGGGCGCCGCAGGGCGCCGCGGCCGACGCCGGACGACGGCGGCACCGTCATCAACCGGGCCCTCGCGGGTGGACGGGAGCTCAACCGCAGGCTCACCGAACTGTCCAGGACCTACGAGCAGCGAAAGTCGGCGATGCACCTGACGCCGGCCAACGCCCGCCGCGTGGTGGACACGGCCCTGGCCCTCACCGCGCAGCCACCGTTGGTCCCCGACCACTCCTTCGCCCAGGACACCGAGGCACCCGTGTTCACCGTCCCGAACGTGGGCGTCGCGTGGCAGCGGGCGATGCGTGGCCTGGACACCCGTCTGGAGCCGGGGGAACCCCGGCCGATCACCTTCGACGACCAGGCCGCGCGCGGCCGGTCCGACCTGGTGCACATCCACCTCGGCCACGCGCTGATGCAACGGGCGACCAGAGTGCTGCGGAGCGCGCTGTTCAGCGTCGACTCCCCCGTGCGCCGGGTGACGGCGGTCGTCACCCCCGAGCTGCCCGAATCGTGCGCCGCCGCCATGGCCCGCCTGGTCCTGGTCGGCCGCGGCGGCCTGCGCCTCCACGAGGAGGTCTTCCTCACCGGCATCCGTTTGCACGGCAACGCGATGGCCGAGGCGAAGGTGGAGGGCGTGCTGGACACGGCCCTCGACGCGGAGGACCTGCGCCTGGCCGGGGAGGACGTGCGCACCGCGTTGAGCGAGCTGTGGAGCGCCGAGGGGTCCCGGCTGCGCGCTCGCCTGCGGAACGCGATCGCCAGGAAGGCCGAAGTCCGGAAGAACCAGGTCACCGGTGATCTGCACGTGCGACGCGACGCCGACATCACCCGGGTGCGGGAGATCTTCGAAGCGTTCCGCCTGAACCTCCGGGAATCCCGCGAACGGTTGGCGCGGGAGATCCGCGCCGAAGAGGAGATGCTGTTCACCGACGACCAGCAGGCCCAGCGGAACCGCGACCTCCAGGGGATGGAGGACAGGCTGGCGGGGTTGGACGAGGAGGAACGACGTGAGGTGTCCGCGATCGAGGACCGCTACCGGGACATCCGACCGCACGTCTCGGCGGCTGCGCTCGTGTTCGCGCTGACCCCGTCCGACGCGGCGGCATGGGAGGCGCGCGCATGAGGAGGACGAACCGCAGGGCCATCCCCACCGGAGCCGACCTCCACCGGCGGTGGCTCGAACTGGTGGACGTGGACGGTCCCTTCCTCGCCGTTCCCGCGCTGAAGCGGGTGTGGCCGCAGGGGATGCCCGCGCCCGACGCGTCGGTGTTGACGAGGATCAGGGACGCCAAGCCCGCCTTCGACAAGGTGTGGGAGGAATGGGACCTCCACCGGGACGACCCAGCCGTCCTGGACCTGTACCGCGTCGACCGCGACGCGTGGGTGGGCACCGTCCTGCGTGACGTCCTCGGATGGGGCGACTCCTACCAGGAGGGCTCCGAGGTCGAGGTCCGCTCCCCCGACCACCGGGTGTCCGTCCGGGCCTCCGGCGCGCTGGTCCACGACGACACCACGGCGGCGCTCGTCCTCGTGGTCGACCCGGTCGACTCGCTGCGCGACCTCCTCGACGACGGCTGGGCCTCCTCGCCCGTGGACCGGATGGAGGAGATGCTCCGCGCGTCCGCCGCCCCGATCGGCGTGGTCACCGACGGGCGCTGGTGGGCGGTCGTCAGCGTCCGCAGGAATTCCCTGACCGCCTCCGGCGTGGTGGACGCGCACACCTGGACCGAGGAACCGCAGACCCGGAACGCGCTGATCGAACTGCTCCAACGGCGCAGGCTGGTCGGGGGCGACCCCGAGGACCGGCTGACCGAATTGTTCCGCGAGTCGGTCGCCGCCGCCGAGGAGATCACCGAAGCCCTCGGCACCCAGGTCCGCCGCGCCGTCGAACTCCTCGTGCAGGCGTTGTCGGAGGCGGCGCTGCACACCGACCACGACCCCCTCCCCCCGGACCGGGCCGAGGTGTACGAGGCGGCCGTGACGGTGATGATGCGGGTCGTGTTCCTGCTCTTCGCCGAGGAACGCGGCCTGCTGCCCCAGGGCGCGCTGTTCTCCGCCGGCTACGGTGTCAGCGGCGAACTCGACGTCCTCGACGCGCGGTCGCAGGAGGAGGGCGCCGAAGCGCTCGACGGCACCTACCTGACCTGGCACCGGCTGCTCGCCACCTCCCGCGCCCTGTACCACGGCGCCTCGTTCGACGACGTCCGCCTGCCATCCTACGGCGGCTCGCTGTTCGACCCGAACCGCTTCCCCTTCCTCAGCGCCCGACGGCCCGGTGGGGCGCTGGCGATCACCGTGTCCGACCGGGTGATGCTGGAGGTGCTGCGCGCCGTCCAGGTGGCCAAGCTCAAGGGGCAACCCGCGCGGCGCATCTCCTTCCGGGACATCGACGTCGAACAGATCGGCTACGTCTACGAGGGCCTGCTCGGGTACTCCTGCGCCGAGGTCGACGAGGTGGTCGTCGGGCTCATCGGAAAGGAGGGCGAGGAACCCGAGATCCCCCTGGCCGTCCTGGAGTCCCTCGCCGAGACCACGACGACGGAGGCCGCCCTCGCGGACGCCATCCTGGCCTGGGTCAAGCAGAACCAGCCCGCCGCCACCCCACCCTCCCGGCCGGCGCTGGCCAAGGCGGTGCGGGTGAGCCCGGAGGTCGAGGACGCGGAACGGGCGCTGCGGTCGGTCACCTCGAACGCGCGGCTCCGCGAGCGGCTGCGGCCGTTCACGGCGTTGCTCCGCCGGGACCTGCGCAACCGGCCGCTGGTCGTCGAACCGGGTGGCGTCCTCGTGGTGGAAACGGCGTCCCGGGCCTCAGCCGGCGCGCACTACACCCCCAGATCGCTCGCCGAGGAGGTGGTGCTGCACGCACTGGAACCGCTGGTCTACAAGCCGGGGCCGCACCAGACCGCCGACCCTGGCGCGTGGGTGCCCGTGTCGTCGGACCACATCCTCCGGCTCAAGGTCGCCGACATCGCCTGCGGATCGGGCGCGTTCCTGGTCGCCGCCGCCCGCTACCTCGCCGCCCGGCTGGTCGAGGCGTGGCGCCGGGAGGACGTCGCCATCGGCACGCCGCAGGAACAGGAGGTCCGCGCGCTCCGGACGGTGGTGGCCACCTGCCTCTTCGGCGCGGACATCAACGGCATGGCCGTGGAGATGTGCAAGCTCTCGCTGTGGCTCGTGTCGCTGGACCCGAAACTGCCGTTCTCCTTCGTCGACGACAAGGTGCTGCACGGGAACTCGCTGCTCGGCGTCACCGACGTCCACCAGATCGAATCGCAGCACATCAACGCCGACCAGGCCGACCAGCTCCCCCTGTTCCAGGCCGATGTGGAGGACACCCTCGCCGAGGCGGCCGACCTGAGGAGGAGGCTCGCCAGCGAGGTCGACAACCTCGACCCCCAGCGGTCCGCGACCACCAAGCGGCGTCAGTGGCGTGACTACGGCAGGCTGGTCGCACGCCTGAACGAGATCGGCGACGCCGTGATCGCCGCCGGGCTGCGGCACGGCGGCAAGCCGGGCAAGAAGCTGAGCGCCGAGTACGAGCTCCTTCGCACACGTCTCGGCACCGCCTACGTACCAGGTGGGGACCGGACCGAACTGGAGAAGGTCCTCGAGGACGGCCTGACGCCGACCGTGGACACCGACTACGACCGCTGGAAGCCGCTGCACTGGCCCGTGATGGTCCCCGACGTGGTGGGACAACGCGGCTTCGACGCCATCATCGGCAACCCCCCGTTCCTGGGCGGCCAGAAGCTCACCGGCACGATGGGCACCAACGTCCGGGACTGGTTCGTCAACGTCCTCGCGAACGGGCGGAAGGGAAGCGCCGACCTCGTCGGCTACTTCCTCCTGCGGGCGATCTCCCTGCTCAGACCGGGCGGCAACCTCGGCCTCATCGCCACCAACACCATCGCCCAGGGGGATACCCGGGATGTCGGCCTTGACCAGGTGGTCGCCAGTGGTTTCACGATCACCCGCGCGATCCAGAGCCGCTCCTGGCCCGCCGCCAGCGCCAACCTCGAGTACGCGGCGGTGTGGGGGACGCGGCAAGCCGTCCCGGACGAGGTCCCGCGGGTGGCCGACGGGGTCGTGGTGAGCCGCATCTCCACCCTGCTGGAGCCCGCCGGCCGCGTGGAGGGACCCCCGGTCCGGCTCACGGAGAACGCGGGAATCGCCTTTCAGGGGTGCATCGTGCTGGGCATGGGATTCGTGCTGGAGCCGGAGGAAGCGGCGGCCTGGATCGAGGCCGACCCCAGGAACGCCGAGGTGCTGTTCCCCTACCTGAACGGCGAGGACCTCAACTCCCGCCCGGACACCTCCCCATCCCGCTGGGTGATCGACTTCAACGACCGCGCGGAAACGGAAGCACGCCGCTACCCCCTGCCATACCAGCGGGTGGTCGAACGAGTGCACCCGGAAAGGATTAGGAACAACCGCAAGGTCTACAGGGATTACTGGTGGCAGCACGGTGAAAAGCGACCTGCCATGCGTGGGGCGATCGCAGCTCTTGCCGACGTGCTCGTCATCGCGCGAGTCAGCAAAACCGTCATGCCCTTACGCGTAACCACAGCCTTGGTGCCAAGCGAAGCCACGGTTGTCATTGCCGATAATTCCTTCGCCAATCAAGCAGTGCTGTCCTCGAGTCCGCACCAGATGTGGGCTGTCAAGTACGGGTCCGGGATGCGCAATGATCCGCGCTACACGCCCTCGGACGTGTTCGAGACGTTCCCCCGGCCGAAGGCCACCGCTCGGCTGGAGGAGGTCGGTCGCGCGTTGGACACCGAGCGGCGGGAGATCATGCTGCGGCGCCAGCTCGGGTTGACCAAGCTCTACAACCTGGTGAACGACCCATCGATCGCTGACGCGGCCGATCCCGACGTGGCGCGGATGCGGGAGATCCACGTGGAGCTCGACCGGGCCGTGCTGGCGGCCTACGGCTGGGATGACGTGCCGCTCGAGCACGGGTTCCACACCTACCGGCAGATGACCCGCTGGACCGTCAGCCCGGCCGCGCGCGTCGAGATCCTCGACCGGTTGCTCGAGGAGAACCACCGTCGCGCCGCCGTCCAGCACGACCTGCCCGCCACCGAGGACGAGGAGGGGGACGCGTGAGCGGACCGCGCGAGGACGAGCCGGAGTACCGGCTGGCGCACGAACCCGACGGGACATCGGTGACCGTGCGGGAGAACCTGGTCGACATCCTCGAACGGGAACTCCTCGGACCGGCGCACGGTCCCGAGGAGGAGCTCGCGGCCGCTCCCGACGTCGCGTACCTGGTGGGGAGGATCGCGCCCTTCAAGCTCTCCTCCCGGGACGAAGCCCCCTCGGATTCGGACGAGGACGGGGACGGGGACGGGGACGGGGACGAGGCCGCCACCGACGTGGGCGAGGGCGAGGCGGGGAGTCGAGGAGTTCCGCTCACCGCCGTCGAGGAGAGCGGTGCCGGCGCCGACGAGGACGACGTCCAGGACCTGCCGCAGCAGCGCGGCCTGATCATCCCCTCGTCGATGGGTCTCCGCTGCCAGGTGCCCGTCGACCTGGCCGAGATCACGGTGACGGCGTCGTGGGGCCAGTACCGGCCGGTGAAGTCCGACGAGGGCCAGGTCGGGCGGTACAAGCGCACCCCCATCACCTTCGTGAAGAAGGTCCGGGTGTCCGAGCTCGACCCCGAGGACACCACGACCATCCACCTCCGCGACACCGTCGTCCTCCGCGTCGACCGGTACGACGACCCCGAGGCCGGCAGGCGGCTCATCGAGGTGGCGCTGTGCAACGACCGGGTGGCGCCGTCCAAGATCCCGGTGAGCGCCTGGCTGTACCAGACCAAGCTGGAGCTGGACGCCGCCGGCGAGGAGGCGTTCCTGCCGGTGTCGGACCGCCTGGTCGATGACCGGGCGGAACGGGACGACGAGCTCCGGAGGTTGCGGCTCCAGTACCGGGACAGGTTGGAGTTCGCCATCGGCCGCACCTGCTCGGTGGACTGGGATGTCGCCCCGGGGAGCAGGCGCGCCCGTGCGGTTTGGACCACGTGGCTGCCGACCGCGCAGACGCCGCAGACCACCGCCGAGGAGGTCGGGGCGGCGTTGCTGGACATGCGGGCGCTCAGCACCGCGACCAGGGCGGAACTTCGCACCGGCCTCGAGCCGATCGTGAACGGGTACGCGAAGTGGCTCGACGCCGAACACGCCAGGGCCCTGGCGCTTCCCGAGCACCTGCGGGAGGACGGCGTCGAACTGGTCGAGGAAGCACGGCAGGTGCGGGCCCAGCTCGCCGCCGGGCTGGAACACCTGCTCTCCGACGACGAGGCGCTGCGCTGCTTCCGGTTCATGAACCAGGTGATGGCCGATCAGCGGGTGCAGTCCCAGGTCGCGCAGCGGCGGGCGAGCGATCCTCGGGAAAGCATCGCGCAGGCGCGCGCTGCGGTGCTCGCGCGGGGACCGAAGGCGCACTCGTGGCGCACCTTCCAGCTCGCCTTCGTGCTGATGCAGCTGCCCATGCTGACCTGTCCTGAGCACGAGGGCCGTTCCGGCGCCGATCCCAGGGCGCAGCTGCTGTTCTTCCCCACCGGTGGTGGGAAGACGGAGGCGTACCTGGGACTGGCCGCGTACACCTTCGCGATCCGGCGCCGCCAGGGGGTGCTCCAGACCGCCGACGGCCCCCTCGACGGCAGCACTGGCGTGGCCGTGCTCATGCGCTACACGCTGCGACTCCTCACCGCCCAGCAGTTCCAACGGGCCACGGCGCTCGTCTGCGCGGCGGAGGTGGCCCGGCTGGCGGACGTGGAGACCTGGGGCACCGAGCCGTTCCGCATCGGGCTGTGGGTTGGGACGGACGTGAGCCCGAAGCGGTTCGACGAGGCCGAGGAACAGTTGAGGCAGGCGCGGAACAGCCAGGGCGGTCGGCACCGGCTGACCGTCCTGCAGGTCCGGCGCTGCCCGTGGTGCGGACACCGGATCACCGATCGCGACATGAAGGCGGACGCAGCGTCCCGTCGCGTGCGCGTCCACTGCGGCGACGAGCTCGCCACGTGCCCGTTCTCGGAGGGAGGTTCCGCGCGGGAGGGGCTGCCGGTGCTGACGGTCGACGAGGAGATCTACCGGCTGACACCGTCGTTCCTGATCGCCACGGTCGACAAGTTCGCCCGGTTGGCGAGGGAGGGCGAGGCCGCCTCCCTGTTCGGCCACGTGTCGCGGCGGTGCGAGCGGCACGGTTTCGTCCACCCCGACTACCGGGGCTGCTCCATCAAGGACGGCAGCAGGCACCAGGCCAAGGGCGGGCTGCCGGCCGCTGCCGTGCTCCCCGCGCGCCGCCTCCGCCCGCCGGACCTCGTCATCCAGGACGAGCTCCACCTGATCAGCGGCGCGCTCGGTACCACCGTCGGTCTCTTCGAGGTGGCCGTGGACGTGGTGAGCAGCTGGCACGCGTCCGGGGGCGAACTCGTCCGCCCGCTGCTCGTCGCCTCGACCGCCACCGCGCGCAACGCCGTCGACCAGGTGAAAGCCCTTTACGGGCGGGACGTGACGATCTTCCCCCCGCAGGTGCTCGACGCCGGCCGGACCTTCTTCTCGAAGGAGGAGGAGATCTCCGAGCGGCACCCTGGACGCCAGTACGTCGGCCTGCTGACGGCGGGGCTGCGGCTGACCACGGCCGAGATCCGGGTCGCCGAGGTGCTCATGGCCGGGGGCCAGTTGATGCTGGACCGCGCCGGGCCGGCGGCCGACCCGTACATGTCGCTCGTGGCGTACTTCAGTGCGACGCGGGAGCTCGCCGGCATGGCCCGGTACATGGACGACGACATCCAGACCGCCCTGGCCAAGCGCCGCCCCTGGTCCTCGCTGCCGCGCCGGACCGGCACGGACTTCGGCTCGTTGCATGTTGCCGAGCTGACCGCGCGGGTGGCGAGCGCGGACATCACCGACACCCTGGACCAGCTGGCCGTCAGCTTCGACCCGTCCTTCGACTCCACGGCGGCGAAGCGCCGGCTGCAGGCCCTCCGCCAGGCGAAGAAGCAGGTGCCGACGCGGGAGGTCCACCCGTTCGACGCGGTGCTGGCGACCTCCATGCTCCAGGTGGGCGTGGACGTCACCAGGCTCGGCTTGATGCTGGTGGTCGGTCAGCCGAAGAACACCGCCGAGTACATCCAGGCCTCCTCCCGGGTTGGCCGGGACCCGTCGCGCCCCGGCCTGGTCATGACGCTGGGCAACTGGGCGCGGCCCCGCGACCTCGCCCACTTCGAGCAGTTCCGCCATTACCACGAGACCTTCTACTCCCAGGTCGAGGCGTTGTCCGTCACCCCGTTCTCCGCGACCTCACTGGACCGGGGGTTGGACGGTGTCCTGGTCAGCGCCACCCGGGTCCTCGAGGCCGCCGAGGCGCGGGGGCTGTCCCCGGAGCAGTCCGCGGGCGACATCACCCGACGACGGGACGCGGTCACGGACATCATCGCCGACCTGGTGGGCCGGGTGCTGCGCGCGGCGGACGAGGACACGGCGCGCCGGACCGCGACCCTCCTCCGCAACAGGTTGGACCAGTGGGAGAAACGCCACGGCTCGCTGGCCGACCGTCGTCAGAGACTGGTCTACGAGCGGGTGACCAACGAAAAGGACCAGGCACCGCTGATGATCAGCGCCGAGGACGAGAAGTCCCGAGCTGGAACGCTGAACAGCCCGCCGTTCGTGGTGGCCAACTCGATGCGCGAAGTCCAACCAGAGATCAACATCCTGGTGAGTCCCGTCGAGGAGAACCTCTTCTACACCGCTCCGCCCGGAGCGCCGCGCTGGCAACCGCCTTCGGAGATCTGACCATGACCGACGACCGCTTCCTCTACGACCCGGACACCGCCGTCGACCCGCTGGGTGACGCGGAGGCGACGCGGGCGGCGGGGAGATCGAGCAAGCACAACTACGCGAAGGTCGGGTCTGGCCGTCCCTCCTCGCTGCTCTACAACTACGGGCCCGGGGCGATCATGGACCTGCCGCATTTCACGGTCATGTCCACCGGGCTGGACGACTGGGAACGGATGTGGCGGAAACGGGTCGACTCGCCACCGGAGATCCATGCCCCTCGGCTGCGCGAGGTGGTGGCCAAGCTGTTGCGCTCCCGGAACGTGCGGTTGCGACCGCATCCCAACCAGCCGAGGAAGACGGGCCTGTCCCGCGAGGGGAATGATCTCGGGGTGCCGGCCCGGGTCTTCCCGCAGTGGATGCGCTGCACCGGGTGTGACCTCCTGGCCCCGCTCTCCCACTTCGGCTACACCAACACCCACCCGTACCGCCCTGACCAGGCGCGGTTCGAGCACGAACGGTGCCCCGGCAGGTCGGGCAGCCGGAGCGGGAAGAACGCCTCTCGTGCCGCGGTGCCGGCCCGCTACCTGCTCGCCTGCGTCGACGGCCACCTCGACGAGTTCCCCTACGACCAGTGGGTGCACCACTGGTCCCCCTGCCCCAAGGTCGAGTTCCCCGTGCTAAGGATGGTCGACCGCACCGCCGGCAAAGGCGCGTCCGCCGTCATCCACTGCGCGACGTGCGGGGCCCGTCGACCGATGAACGAAGCCCAGGGGGATGCTGGGCGGAGCAAACTGCCGCGCTGCCGGGGCCGGCACCCGCACCTGGACGCGTTCGAGTTGAACGGGTGCGGCGACGCGACGCGCCTGATGCTGGTGGGTGCCTCGAACCTGTGGTTCCCGATGACGCAGTCCATCATCGTCATGCCCCGATCCGCGAACGAGGAGACCAGCGACCTCGCCGCCAGGATCCGCGTGGCCTTCGCCAGCAAGCCCCACCGGCTCGAGAAGTACGAGGCCACCGGTGATCTCGAAGGTCTGCGCGACGCGCTGGACGGCAAGCTGGACGGGCCCGTGGACGAGGAGGCGATCCCTGACGACCAGCTCGCGAAGGCCCTCGGGGAAGCCCTGACGTCGGGCGAGTCCGACGAGGACCTCGCCAAGTGGCGTGCGGACTGGGACCCGGTGGACCTCCTGGTCCCTGAATGGAACTACCTGCTCACGGACCCCCTCGGTCTGGGCCACGAGGACGAGGCGAGCGGTCTGACGCTGTCCCACCGCGACCGGGCACCCGGGCTCCGGAAGGAGATCGTCCGCGTGCTGGCGGTGGAACGGCTCCGGAAGGTCAACGCCCTGGTCGGCTTCACCCGGATCGACGACGTGGACCGAGTGGCGGATCTCTCGCAACGCATGGTGCCCCTCGCCCGGGCGGCGCGGCCGGCGTGGACGGTCGCCACCGAGGACCGGGGCGAGGGCATCTTCCTCCAGCTCGACGAGCCGGCCGTGGCGGCGTGGGAGGCGCAG
The DNA here is from genome assembly GCF_002895405.1 of Actinoalloteichus sp. AHMU CJ021. Taxonomy (NCBI): domain Bacteria; kingdom Bacillati; phylum Actinomycetota; class Actinomycetes; order Pseudonocardiales; family Pseudonocardiaceae; genus Actinoalloteichus; species Actinoalloteichus sp. AHMU CJ021. The sequence continues at coordinate 6,027,337 of NZ_CP025990.1, forward strand.
GTCGAGCAGGACCAGCTCTGGCTCGCCCATCGCGCGGCGCACCGCCGCAACTTCGAGTCGCGCACCTCCGACACCGCCGGGCCCGTGGACGCCGAAGATCGCCTCCGACCACCACGGTACTGGCTGGTGCACACCCTGGCGCACGTCCTGATCCGCGAGATGGCGCTGGAGTGCGGTTACTCCGCCGCCAGCCTGTCCGAACGCCTGTACGCCTGGCCAGGGTCCGACGGCAGGCCGCCAGCAGCTGGTCTGCTGATCTGCACCACAGCCCCCGACAGCGACGGCACCCTCGGCGGCCTGGTCCAGCTGAGCGAGCCCGAGCGGCTGCACCGGGTGGTCTCCAGCGCCCTGTACCGCGCGGGTCGTTGTTCCTCCGATCCGGTCTGCGGGATGCGCACCCCGCAGGACACGGAGGACTTCCTCCACGGCGCTGCCTGCCACTGTTGCGCGATGGCGTCGGAGACGTCGTGCGAGCGGGCCAACCGCTTCCTCGACCGGCGCTTCCTCATCGACTTACCGGGGAGCGGCATTGGCTTCTTCGGCCTCCCCGGGTGACCAGGACGCGGCCCGTGCCCTCGGGCTGCGTCTCACGGGCACGGAGGCCGGCCAGCTCGCTGACCGCCTCACCAAGGGGTACACGCTCACCAGCGCCGTGCGAGCGGTCCCCTCCGGTCGTCGCGCGGAGGTGGGCGCCCTGCTGCGGGACACCGCCCCGGCCTCGCGGATCGCGGTATTGCGTGCGATCGAGGGGGCCAGGTCGACACCGTCCGCGGCGACACCGCTGTGGACCACGCCTGGCCACCTCGCCCGCAGCGGTCCGCTGACGACCTCGCTCCCGCACCTGGTGGACCGGGCCCGCCAGTCCGTCACCTGCTCGACCTTCAACTTCCAACGCACCTCCGGGCTGTGGAACGCCCTGCGCGGAGCCGCGCGGCGCCCCGGAGTGGCGGTGCGCGTGTACATCGACACATCCGCCGCGGAGCAGAGCGCTCCCACCGCACACGACATCGCGGCGCACCTGTCGCCCGCCGTGGTGCTCCGCACGACCGTGTTCGACGGGAGGATGACGCGGAACCACGCCAAGTTCCTGGTCGTCGACCACCGGTTCCTCCTCGTGACGAGCGCGAACCTGTCCTGGAGCGCGGAGAACGGGAACGTGGAGTTCGGGGTGCTCCTGGACGACCGCAACCTCGCCGAGGCGGTGGAACGCCAGGTGCGCGACCTCGAAGACGACCTCTTCGAGGTGGTGCGGTGACAAGCCACGCGCCTGCCACCGCACGGCCCGGCCGATCGGCGTGCGCGCAGCGGGCCGAGGGCGGTCCTCGGTCGCGCCTGACGCCCCTCACGCCTGCGCGATCCCCGAGCCGGGCCACGGGAGCGCGGCACGATGGTCTCGCTGCCCCGCTGGAGTTGACGGCGTTCCTCCGCGACCCCACCGACATCGTTCCGGCGATCAACCAGTTCCGATCCACCGAAAAGGACTCCGCCATGATCATGTCCATGCCCACCAGCGCTGCTGAGGGGATCTCACTGACGGTCATCCCGTTCCGCCCCAACGCCGTCATCGGCACGATGGGCTTACCAACCCTCCTGCAGCTCGTCCCTTCCCCGAAGACCGAGGAGAACGCTCGGGCGTTGAAGCACGCACCTGGTGTGGTCCGACGGCACGCGGAGGTGCGCGGCCTGGTGCAACGCATGCTGAAGGCGTCGCAGAAGGGGCGCAACGTCACCTCGTACGCTTCGTACATCGCGTCCGGGGTCAACGGTGATCACGGTGCGGCGTGGTCGACGCCGCCGATCACCTTGTGGCTGGACGGCGAGCCCGGCGCGCTGAGCGACGAGCTCGTGCCAGGAACCGGTATCCGCACCATCTCCGTGACCGCTGGTTCGCCGGTCGTGGCGATCGATGGGGAGACGCAGGTCACCGCGTGGCACGAGTTGTACGACGCCCCAGGGGACTTCGACTGCTCCCACCAGAGGCTGAACGGCGTACGCGTCCCGTTCGAGCTGTACTTCGGTCTGAGCGTCGAGGATGCCCGGCAGATCTTCTACGACCGCAACGTCGAGGGAGTCCCTGTCGCGAAGAACCTCGCCATGTCCATGGACCAACGCGACATAGGTACCCAACTCGCCCACCGCGTCGCGGCTGCGGTCAAGGTGGAACACGAGGGGCGGATCGTTCCCTTCAGCAAGTTCGTCCAAAGCCGCAAACGGCAGCTGACGAAGCGGGACCCCGAACTCGTCACCCTCTCCGCCCTGCGCGTGCTGGTGATCACCGCGCTGCACGGCCGAACTGGGCTCAGCCTGTCCTCCTCCACCGTCCACGAGGGCGACATGCCGCCCGGCATCTCGGTCCGCCAGGCGGAGGAGCGCCTGGTGCCCGTTCTCGCGGCTGTCCTCAGCGAGCTGTACCCGCAGTTCTCAGCCCGCAACGCCGTCTCCGCACCCGCGGTCCTCGCGGGATTGGGGATCGCCGTTCACCAAGCCACCGGTTGGTCCGCGTCGGGCCGGCCGCTCTCGGTCGAGGAACTCTCCGGACTGCTCTCGTCCGTGCGTTGGGAGCGGGAAGCGCGTTACTGGGACGGCGTCGCGGCCAGCGCCAACGCCAACGGCGTGCTCAACTTCGGTGGCGGCGCCAAAGACTCCGGTGGCCGGGTCGCTGACGCACTGCTGCACCCCGACACCGAGTACGGCCGCAAGATCCGGGGGTGGTGACCCCTCCTCCGCACGGCGACCACTCCCGTCAGGTGGGGAGCGAGTCGCACCCCGGTGCGACACACGGCGCCGAACCCGGTCCGGCATCGGCTGTGGAGCAGCGTGCCGCGCTGCTCCACAGCCGTTCGTGAGCCCTCCCGCCGCAGCGGTGGGTCAGTGGGGGCGCGCTGAGCGAGGACGTCGGGCCCCGCGGCGTTGGCGCACCAGCCGCGCGATCTCGCCAGCCGCACGGTCGAGGTCCTGGTGCTCCCAAACGCGGATGACGAGCCACCCCGCTGCCGCGAGCTCGAGGTCGGTGTCCCGATCGCGCCGGACCACGCCCTCCAGCTTGCGCCGCCACCACTGCTGGTTGGTCATCGGGAGATGACCGTGCTCCGGGCAGGCGTGCCAGAAGCAACCGTCCACGAAGACGGCGATCCGCGCCCCCCGCAACAGCACATCAACGCGGCGCCGCTTGTTCGCCCCCTCTGCCACGGCGTCCACCAGGAAACGCAGCCCGCGACGGTGCAAGGCGCTGCGCAGCCGCAACTCTGGCTGGGTGTCCCTGCGCCCCGTCCCGCGCATCACCCTCGTGACTGCCTCGGAACTCGCGTGGGGAGTGGGCCCTGGGCTGACGTACTGGTAGGCCGTGCTCGCTGAGGTGCGGATCCGCCCGTCAGGCAGTTCTCGAGGAACTGGTCCCCTCGTTGGTGCCGGGCCCTCGGGCCTCGGGCCGGTTCCGCGCGGAGCCGCGCCTGCGCTGGATCCGCCGCGGCTGTTCGCCACCGAACACCACCTCTCGTCGATTCGACGTTATCGCGGGGTTCCGACACCCCCGTCGGGAACCAGCGGATCGGACGAACAACCGCCACCAACGGCCTGGTCCGGGTTGGCCTCCGACCTGTGTGGCTGGCACGGCGCCCCACGCCTGCGGCCGGGCCGACCAGCCCGTGCTGCTCCTGGCACGTCCGAGGCAGGCCAGCGCCCTCGCACCCCTCACCGGTCCAGTGAACAGCGACCGGCAGCCAACCAACTGGCGGGCACCCGTCAGGACCGCGCACCCGCGTCACAGGGAGCAGGTGGCGCCTTCCGCTGGCACCTGGAGGTTGATCAGGTACTCGGCGGCGATCTCGTCGACGCAGGGATTCGTTCCCAGGTTGACGATGCCGTGCCCCTCCCCTTCGACGGTGAGCAGCGCGCTGCCGAGGCTGTCGGCGAGCACCTGGGCTCCGGCGTGGGGCGTGGTCGGGTCGCCGGTGATGGAGACGACGAGGGTGTCGGGCAGCCCCTCGATGTCCTGGGCGTAGGGGAACCCGAGGTTCGGTTCGGCGGGCCAGTGCTCACAGGTGTCGCGGGCTCCGCCGGTGACGTCGACGCCGGGGTCCATGAAGGGCGCGGCCTCGTGGATCGCGGTGCGCAGCCGTCCACCTTCCTCCGGGGTGAGCCGGTCCTCGTCCAGGCAGTTGATGGCGTAGTTGGCCTCGGCGAAGTTCGTCCAGCGGCCCTCCGGGTCGCGGCCGCCGAAGTCGTGGTTCATCTGGAGCAGCTCGTCGCCCCGTCCGTCCTCGATCTCGGCGATTCCCGCGATGATCCGGGGCCACGCGTCCTCGGTGTAGAGGCCGGTGATGACGCCTCCGATGGCCTCGTCGAAGCCGAGTTCCGCGTCGAGCGCGGGCACGGGGTCGTCGTACAACGGCTGGACGAGGTCCTGGAACACCTCGGTGGCTCGGTCCGGGTCGGGACCGAGCGGGCAGTCCTCCCGCTCGGCGCAGCGCGCGGCCATGCGGTCGAAGGCGGCCTGGAATCCGGCGTAGGCGCTGACCCGCCGTTCGACGGTGCCCTGTGTGGGGTCACCGGCGCCGTCCAGCAGCATGGCCCGCACGTTCTGGGGGAACTGTTCGGCGTACACCGCGCCGAGGCGGGTTCCGTAGCTCTGCCCCAGGAAGGTGAGTTCGTCGTCGCCGAGGACGGCGCGCAGCACGTCGATGTCGCGGGCCGCGTCCCGGGTGCCGACGTGGGCGAGGACGTCGAGCCCCCCGGAGCCTTCCGCGCACCGCTCGACCAGCCGTCGGGTGTCCTCCTCGGTGAACTGGGCCGTCGTGCCCTGCGCGGTGAGGGGGACCGCGCCGCGGTCGGCCTCCTCGTCGGAGTAGCAGTCGATCGCGGGGGTCGAGGCGCCCACGCCACGCGGGTCGAGGCCCACCAGGTCGAACCGTTCGGTCAACGGGCTGTCCTTGAGCGTCAGCGCCGCGAAGGCGGCGCCGAACAGTCCCGATCCGCCTGGCCCGCCGGGGTTGGTCACCAGTGAGCCCACCGCGTCGCCGGAGGCGGGCAGCCGTAGGACGGCGACGTGGATGGTCCGGCCGCCGGGTTCGTCGTAGTCCAGCGGCACCTCGAGGCGCGCGCACTCCAACCCGTCGCTGAGGGCGTAGACGCTGGACTCGGTGGAGGTCGTCGCGTACTCGTCGCACTCCTCCCAGGCGAGTTCCTGGTCGTGGAACGCCTCAAGACCGGAGGGTGTTGGCGAGGTGGGAGGGGCGGACGGTTCGGATTCCGGGGCGACGCAGCCGGCGAGTGGCACGAGTAGCGCGGTCGTCGCGACGCCGACCCTCGCGCGGGCGGAGGAGCGTGGGTGCAAGGGGATCCTTTCCTCGGTCGACGGCGCGTGGCGCGTCGAGGTGGGGTGTTCCTGGCCGTGGACGCGGGGACCGGGGGCGGCTGCCGGTGCGCTCGCGGCGGCGGACGCCTCAGCGTGCGGTGCGTGCTTCGGCCCGGTTGGACTGGCGCGGGTGGGCGCGCCACCCGCATCACGCTGGCGTGGTCGCCGTACCCGCCGCCGGGGTGGGCTGGACGGGATCAGGTCGTGGCGCGTGTGACGAGGACGACGATCTCGATGGCCTGACCGGCCCCGAAGCTGAGGGCAGCGTGCTCACCGCCTCCCGGCCCTGCCGGCCCAGGTCGTTGAGGTCACGTTCGATGCGTTCGTAGTCGAAGCCCTTCATACTGAGCGGGTAGGAGCGGGTCCGGTACGCCCGGAGCCGGGTCATCGCGTGTCCTCATCGGTTCTGGGAGCGAGCCGGCGGTGCGCGCTCCTGGTGGGTGGTGGACCGGCAGGTGAGCACGGGCGTCCTGGGCGTCGGGTCCCGTCGGACGGCCGGGCCGCCGGTGGGCGGGATGGTGCCTTGCCGCGGGGATGTCGAGGCCAGGCGTGGTGACGGGGCGAGGTCGCCGCGCTCCTCCGGTCGCCCCGGCGCGGCTGGTCAGGCCCCGGGGCTGGAGGTCGGCCCACGGGGTGGACGTCGTTGGTCCGGGCGGTCGATGGGCGTGAACGCCGGGGCCGGCCGGGGCGGCCGGTGACAAGGACTGGCCCCTTCACGGGGTTTCCGGTCCCGGGGCCGGTGCCGGACGCGTGCGACAGGTGCCCGCGTCGGCGGGCGTCACGTCCCCGCCCGCGTCGCGGGAGCGTTGTCCTGCCGTCGGGCGGGCGCGGACAACGGGGCCCGCTGGTGCGCGGCGACGGGTGTCGTGCGCCCGGGCAGCCGGTCCCACCGTCGTGGCCGACCGGTGCTCGTGGGCCGGAGGCGGCGGCTCCCCGTGGGTGGTCGCGTCGTACGGCGCGTGGTGGTGGTCATGCCCCCATCCCAGCCGTCGGGCCGCTCCCCCGGCAGTGTGGCCGCGTCATGATCTGGCCGTGACATCTCGAGGGTCGAGGCGTGACGTGATGTCACTGGTGGGTGGCACGGAGCTCGACTCGCCCCAGGCCATCAGTGTCATCCGGGCCAGCTGACCCCGTCACCGCGCGGCTGGCCACCCCGCTCCACCTCGGGTCGCGCCGCTCAGCGGTCCGGGGCGGCGCGATGCCAGCGTGCGCCAGCCAAACTCCCGGCGTCGCCGCTGCGGAACGGCGGTCGACCAACCCCGGGCCGATCACGTTGCGTGACGTCGAGCACTCGTGGTCCACCGCCGCGCCCCCGGGTGGACCAGCCCACCTCGCCGGAGGGCCCGAACCGAGCCGGGCACCGGGCGGCAGGCCACACCCGACCGGCCGTGGGATCCGGCATTCAGGCGTTTCTCCGCCTTCCCACCGTTTTCACCCTTCAGTGTGGTGTCCATTCTTTCACTACTCGCGGTGGTCCTTTTCTGGAATAGTCGTCCCCGTCGCCGAGGAGCACCAGATCCGCAATCGCGGCGAAGTTTCGGGTTTCTCGTTCCCCTTCCGCGGTGGGCGAGACCGAGGAAAGGTGACCGTTCGATGCGGAAAGAAGCGGTGAGCCGGATCAGGCTCGTCTTCGACCTGCTCGACACCAATAGTGACGGCCATGTGGAGTCCGGTGACTTCGAGCTCATGGCCGACCGGGTCGTCCAGGCCTCTCCTGACATCAGTGACGCGGCCGGTGAGACGCTGCGATCGACCTTCCACGGGTTCTGGCGCGCGCTGGTCACCGAGCTGGACAGCGACGGCGACGGCAGGGTGAGCTTCGACGAGTACGCGGCATGCGTGCTGTCACCGGACCGTTTCCACGCTCCCATCAGCGCCTTCGCGGCGGCGCTCGCCGGCCTTGGTGACCGCGACCAGGACGGGCTGGTCACACGTCCCGACTTCGTCGCGCTCATGCGGGCCATCGGATTCGAGGAGGGCAGGATCAACGCCCTCTTCGACGACCTCCAGCCCACGGCCTCGGACCGGATACCGGCGGCGACGTGGGTGGAGGCCGTCATCGATTTCTACAGCCCGACCAGGAGCGGTGTCGCGGGCGACCGCCTCGTCGGCGACTCCGCCGCGCCCTGATCCGTGGAACGGAACGGAGATATTCCCATGACTCCAGTGGTCGGACTCGCCGTCGGGCGGGGAACGGGCCCAGAACTGGCGTCCGCATTCGAGCGCGTACTCCTCACGCTCGCCGAGATGAATTCGGTTGGCGTGCGCATCGAACGGTCGCCGCGCCGCTACCATTCCTATGTCTCCCTCCGCGATGAGGGCGATGCCGAGCGGATCCGCGGGCTCACGCACGAGGACGCGGAGCACTACGAGGAGTTCTGCCGCACCCAGGCCCAGCTCGGAACCAGGGTGATCTTCCGGACGGCGATCAACGCCCAGTCGCTGTACCTGGTCCGGCAACGGTTGCACGCGGTCAAGGTCGACCTCATCGCGGACCAGGGCACCTCCCTGTTGCTGGTCCGGGACCAGACACAGGGTTTCTACAGCGGCGAGAACACCCACACCCCGGGCGCCGTCCAGCGGACGATGACCTTCAGCAAGGAGACCACGGAGACGATCATCAGGTTCGCCCTGCGGCGCGCACGCCGGCAGTGGCCCGACGAATCGGCCGATCGCATCGTCATGGCGTACAAGTTCCACCTGCTCGACGGCGCGCTCGGTGAGTGGGTCGCCGAGATCGCGGGGCGGCTCGGCGTGGACATCGGGTTGTTCCAGCCGGACACCGTGAACCGGAACCTGATCGAGCAGGGGTTGCCGGGGCGCACGCTGGTCATCGCCGGGAACGAGTGGGCAGACATCATGCACGTCGTCCTGCTGGACCGCTTCGGCTTCGAACGGCAGGAGAACCGGTGCACCGAGAACGTCTACCTGCACCCCGACGTCGAGGGGTTGGTGGAGTACCAGACGGTGCACGGTTCGGCCGATGACCTGGCTGGGCGGGACAGGGTGAATCCGGTCGCCACGATCCGGGCGGCCTCGGCGATCGCCGAGGAGCACGTCGGCTGCCAGGGCGCGGTGGCGGCGGTGGACGGGGCGCTGGCGGCGCTGCTGGACAGGGGCGTGAGCACGCCCGACCTCGGTGGTCGGCACTCGACGACGGAGGTGGTGGACGCACTGCTCGAGGAGCTCGGCGCGCGGGGGGCCGCCGGTTCGTCCCCGTTGGCGGCCGTGGCGGCCGAGGAATGACCTCCTCGGCCGGCACCGCGCTGGTCGTCATGGACATGCAGAACGACTTCTGCGTCGGCCCGGGCGTGGAGTCGCGGTTCGGTGGGAGGCTCGACGTCCTCAGCGCCGCGATCACGGGCACCGTCCGGGCGGTGGCGGCCGCGAGGGCGCGCGGAACGGAGGTCGTCTTCGTGCGCCTCCACGGCGACGTGGCGTTCCAGGGGCCGAGTTGGCGCCGGAGGAATCTGCTGCTGGACAAGCCGACCAAGTGTCGGGCAGGCTCCTGGGGAGCGGATTTCCACGCGGTCTCGCCGGAACCGGCGGACCGTGTCTTCACCAAACGAGCCTGTTTCGACGCCTTCCTCAGTGACGGGTTCGCCGACCACCTCGCGCGTCAGGGGACCGAGCACCTGGTGTTCGTCGGACTCTACGCCGACGTGTGCGTGGACTCCACCGCGCGGACGGCGTTCCAGCGCGGTCTCCACGTCACCGTGCTGACGGACTGCACCACCAGCCTGCACCTGCCGGACGAGACGACCTTCCGGTTCATGAGAACCGTCTACGGGGCGCGCACCACCTCCCACGACAGGCCGGGGGTGTGGTCGCCCCCTTGAGCGAAGTGAGGACACGTGACCAGCACCCAACAGCCGGGTACGGGCGTGGAGAGCGGAGTCGGTCTGACGGCCTTCATGGTCGCGGCGGCACGGGCGATGGAGACCCACCGCACCGACTCGTTGGCGAGTGACCCCTACGCGGAGCACTTCGTCCGGGCCGCCCCGGCCTGCGCGGACTGGCCGCTGCGCATCGAACATGCGCCCGGGGGTGACGCCAACCCGCTGTGGGGGCGGCTCGGCCGGTACTTCGGCCTGCGGACCAGGGTTCTCGACGACTTCGTCGCGCGGGCGCTCGGTTCGGGTACCCGGCAGGCGGTCCTGCTCGGCGCTGGCCTGGACTCGCGGGCGTTCCGGCTGGACTGGCCCACGGGGTGCGTGGTGTTCGAGCTCGACCAGCCGACGGTCCTGGGGTTCAAGCAGGATGTGCTGGACGGGATCGGAGCCACCCCGAGGGCGTCCAGAAGACCCCTGGGTTGTGATCTGCGGGATGACTGGGCGCCCATGCTGCTCGACGCGGGTTTCGACCCCGCCCTGCCCACGGTCTGGTTGGCCGAGGGGCTGTTGCTCTACATCCCGGCCGACGGCGAAGGGAGGCTCATCGAGACCATCGACCGGCTGAGCGCACCGGGGAGCGCCCTGGCCTTCGAGATCAAGCGGGGAACGGAGCTCCCGGAGGTCCGTGAGAGCGCCATCTACACCTCGACGAGGCACCAGATCGGTGTCGACCTGGTCGGCCTGTTCGAGATGGAACGGAAACCCGACTCGGCCGGTCACCTGCTGGCGACCGGCTGGTCGGTGGACGTCACGACCCCGTTCGACTTCACCCGCCGACTGGGTCGCGGGCCGCTGCCCGAAGCGCGGGACGCGCTGGCGAGCAACAGGTGGGTCTTCGGGAGCCGGGGCTGAGCACCGCTCCCGCCCGACTCGTCGTCCGGCCACCGGCACGGTCCGAGGTGGCGGAGGGCGGGCCGGATCCTCGGTGGCCTCGCCGTGCGGCCGCACGGCGAGGCGCGACCGTTCCCCGGGAGTCGTCGTTGCGCCGCCGCGGACCCGGGGCTTCGGCGTGCCCCTCCCGCTGCTCCACGTGACGGCGCACGTGGTCCGACCACCCGGGCTCACCGGTCGTTCCCGGTCCTGAGGTGGGTGGGTCAGGTCAGGTCCACGCCCGCCCAGGTAGCTCGGATCGGCGAGGGGTCGTCGCGCACCACCGGGTCGGCGTCGAAGCACATGGTGGTTCGACGTGCCGGTTCGTAACGTGGCCAGGGCACCTCACCCGTGGCGGCGAACCGGACCCAGGTCGAGTGCATGAGGTCCGCGAGCGGCTGGGGCGGGTTCGGGCCGGTGACCCACCGCATCACGGGGTCGTTCAGGAGGTCGAAGACGAACGGGATCTCCAGGAAGTGGCAGGCTCCGAGGTGGCCGTCGAACTGGGGCGAACGCCAGGTGAACTCGTACATGTGGGTGCGGGCGGCCGCGTCGGCTCGTGCTTCGGCGAGCCGGATCGCCGGTATCCGGTAGAACCAGTCCCCCTGGAGGATCGCGAGGAGCTCGCCGGGGGTCGCGTCGGGGTACGCGGTCCGGTAGTCGGTGGCGGCGCTGTCGGGTAGCCGGTAGAGCCGCAGCGCGTCGAGGAACGCGGCGTCGGTGACCGAGTCGAGCCCGGCGAAGGGCACCAACGAGAGGCGTCCCTCCTCGGCGTTCTGCCCGATGAGGACGTCCACGTCACTTCCCGCTCCCGACGCGATCGCCTCGAGGGGAACGCGGGGAAGGGTCGCGCCGTCGACCGTCGGCCGCCACATGTTGACCCGTGCCCCGGGTTCGGCACCCCACCGCTGGGGGTCGGGCGTGCGGGCGAGGTCCCCTGCCACGGACAGCTGGGCGGCGAGGAGGCGATCCACTCCGGCCTCGGCGACGGCTTCGCGGGTGGGGGCGACCCCGAGCATGTCGGCGACGCGGTGACCGATCTCCCGACCGGTGTCGAGGGAGTAGCAGAGGTTACCGGCTCCGCTCTGCATGATGGCGCGGCGGAACAGTCCCCTGGCGTTGGGCATCGTGAGCAGGGTGCCGACGCTCATCGCTCCGGAGGACTGCCCGAAGACGGTGACGTTGTCCGGGTCGCCGCCGAAGGCGGCGATGTTGTCGTGCACCCATTCCAGGGCGGCGATCTGGTCGAGCAGCCCGACGTTGGCGATGTCGTCGTCGAGGACGAGGAAGCCCTCCGCGCCGAGCCGGTAGTTGATGGCCACCAGCACGACTCCGTCGCGGGCGAAGCGGCTCCCGTCGTAGATGACGTTGTTGCCGGTGTCGAAGCCCCCACCGGGGATCCACACCATGACTGGTTGCCGGGCGTCCCCGGGTTGGCTGGTCCAGACGTTGACGTTGAGGTAGTCGGCGCCGGCGACGGTGGGGAGGAACGCGTCGAGGGGCGGCGGCGTCGGGAGTTGTGGAGGTGTGGGGCCGTCGGCACCAGCGTCACGCACTCCGGCCCAGGGCGGCGCCGGGTTCGGTGGCAGGAATCGGTTCGGGCCGCTGGGTGCGGCGGCGTAGGGGATCCCGAGGAAGCGGTGCACGCCGTTCTCGTTCCTGCCGCGCACCCTGCCGGCCCGCGTCGTGACCACGGCCCCCTCGGAGGAGTCCTGGTCGGTGCCGCTCGGCGGGTGGTGCCGATCTCTCACGTGCTGTCCTCTCGGTGTGGGGCGACGGCGGGGCGTGCCGTCCTGGCCCACGGCCATCGTCGCACCGCGTTGGGGACCGGTCGACCAGTGTTCTACCGGGGCCGAATGGCGGGTCGGCGCCCTCCGTTCGGACGAACGCGCGGGGTTCACCCGAGGTCGATGTCAGCTCCTCGCCCAGGGACCGATGTGTACACCGCCACGGGTCCGGGTAGCCCGGACACGGTTCGCCCGACGAACGCGTGGATGGTGTCGCGACCACGAGGCACAAACACAACCCTATGGTTGGTAAATGTCCAACAGATCTTTCTCCGCGACAACCTTGTCCTTCCAGGTGCGTCTGGATGGGTGAAGGGACACGACAGACAGGAGGACCTGCGATGATGCGACGTCCTGGTGTGCTCATTCCCGCCGTCCTCGCCTTCGGCGGGGTGTTCCTGGTCGGGTGCGGGGAGGGCTCCGGCGACCAGGAGCCGACCAGTCCCGGCGACGGCGTCGACGCGACGACCGGGTCCGGGCTGGACGAACCGACGACGGACCCGGGCCTCGGGGCGCCGACGTCGGGGTCGGCCACCTCCGGGGCGGGAACCGCCGACCCGGGGGCGGGCGGAGCGGCCGACGATGGCGCGACGTCGGCGACCGACGACCTGGAACGGGTGGACTGCGGCGAGATCGAGACCGACACCGGCGCGCACCGGCTGATCGCCATGCCCACGGTCGGCGGCCGGGTGGGCTGCACCGAGGCGTTCAACGTGATCGACGAGTTCCTCTCGCTGCCGGACGAGGAGAAGGCCGAGGCGGCCCTCGGAAACGTGGACGTCTCCCACGGCTGGTCGTGCACCGTCGACGACGGTGAGACGGCCGGGATCGCCTGCGTCAAGGGCTCGGCCGGCGACGACTACGAGTTCGCTTTCCACACCGAACCCTGATCCCCCGCCACGCCCCGTTCCCGCCCGGGTTCGACGAACGCGGCTCGGGCGCGGGCGACCGCGCGGATGGCGTGGGGCGGGTGGCCCGGCGGCGCGGGACGGAGCGTCCCCCGGGGCCACCCCAGGGCCGGGTCACCCGCCGGGTACGGGTGGTCCGGAGGTCAGCCGTTCGTCTCCTCGACGAGCCACCGGTCGGCGGCACGTCCGGAGGTCAGCCGGACGACGCGCACCCCGCTCCTCCGCAGGGCCGCGAGCCTCCCCGGCAGTTCCGCCTGGTGCGCGCGCTGGGACCGCACCGCCCACACGAGCAGGGAGTGCCGGCCGAACAACGCCGACCAGTCCTCGCGGTTGCCCGCCCACAGTTCGGTGCGGTGCCGGATCCGCCGGACGGTGCGGCGCAGGATCCTGGGGAGGATGACGGCCAGGGGCAGGTCCAGCCACACCACGAGGTCGGCCCGGGGCCAGAGGGTGTCGGCGACCCGGTCGATGTAGTTGCCGTCCACGACCCAGGCGGGCCGGTCGCGCAGCTCGGCGATGTCGGCGGCGAACTCCTCGGTGGGGCGGGGAGTCCAGTGGGGACCGTGGTGGAGCGCGTCGAGTTCGACGTGGTCGATCCCGAGTTCCCTCGCGAGCCTGGTCGCCAGGGTGCTCTTGCCGGAACCACTGGTACCGAGCACGACGATCCGCCTCGGGCGTGCCGTCTCCTCGTGCCCCCCGGTGAGTTCGGGACTCTCCGCCATCGGTCCGTTCTCCCCCTCGTCAGCGCAGCCGGCAGCCTAGCGGGTCGGCTCCCTGACCCCGATGGCTCCCACGCACGGGATCTCCGAGCACGCCGGCGGTGAACGGCGGGCCGGTGCTCGGCCCCAGCGAAGCGTCCGATCGATGCGGACACCAGCCCAAAAAATCTTGCCAGTCAGGAAATTTTTCCTATTCGGCAACTTTTGCTACGGTGTCGTCCGTGAGCACGACCGAAGGCGGGCTGCGGGAACGCAAGAAGCGGGAGACACGCCTCGCACTGAGCCAGGCGACCATTCGCCTGGCCCTGGCACACGGGCTGGAGAACGTGTCGGTGGAGGACATCGCGGCCGAGGCGAACGTCTCGGAACGCACCTTCCGCAACTACTTCTCCAACAAGGCCGAGGCCGTGGTGGCCAACCACGTCGAACGCGGTCGGCGGACCGCGGCGGCCCTGCGGGCACGGCCAGCCGACGAACCGCTCTGGGACGCGCTGGTCCACGCGGTCGTCGAACAGTTCGAGCCCCCAGGAGGGACACCGCCGAGGCCGGACGACGCCTACGCCTCGGCACTGCGCGCGCTGCTCGCCACGCCCGCGGTCCAGCACGAGGTGTTCCGCGCGCACGCCACCTCGCAGCGGGAACTCGCGGCCGCCGTGGCCGAGCGCACCGGCACCGAGCCGGAGGACCTGTACCCGGGCACCGTCGCCGCCGTCGTCGGCGCCGGGCTCGGCTCGGCGCTGACGCACTGGACCCGTGATCCTCGGCAGTCGCTCGTCGCGTTGCTCCGCGAGGTCTTCGACCAGATCCGCACAGGTATGCCGGCGCCCAGCCGGAACCCGCCAGGCCGAACCCTCGGCGCCTCCGCCGAACCCGGTCCGACGCCGCGGCGCGAGACGGAGGGAAACCCATGAACGACGTGGTCATCGTTGGCGGCGGCCCCAACGGACTGATGCTCGCCTGCGAGCTCGCCCTCGGAGGCGTCCGCCCGGTGGTGTTGGAACGCCGCACCGAACCGAATCCGGAACCCCGGTCGAACGGGCTCGTCGGGCAGGTCGTCAGGATGGTGGACCGCCGGGGGCTGTTCGAACGGCTCAGCGGCCGGCCCGGCCCGCCACGGGCCCACCGGGGGCACTACGTGTTCGGGGCGTTACCGCTCGACCTGGGCCTGGTGGAGGACAGCCCGCTCCACACCCTCCCGGTGCCGGAACGGGACCTCGTGGGCGTGCTCGAGGACCGCGCCCGCGAATTGGGCGTCGACATCCGCCGGGGGCACGAGTGCACCGGCCTCGTCCAGGACGACGACGGCGTCACCCTCGCCGTCGACGGTCCACGAGGTGCCCACGAACTGCGGGCCAGGTACCTCGTGGGGGCCGACAGCGCGCACAGCGCCGTCCGCGAGGCCGCCGGGATCGGGTTCCCGGGTGTCACCCACGACAGGACCACCACGCGCACGGCGCACGCCACGGTGCCGCCGGAGTGGGTGGACGCGGCGACCGGCGTCCTGACCGTGCCTGGTCACGGTGCCGTCCCGCCGTTCCTGCCCGCCCGCACGGCCCACGGCGGTTTCACCTACGCGCCGCTCCCGGGGCGCCCCCCGCTGATCGCCACCGTCGAGTGGGACGGGCCGGACATCGACGTCCCCATGAGCCTGGAGGAGATGCGGGCCAGCGTGCGCAGGGTGCTGGGTACCGACGTTCCCCTCCAGTCGCCGGCTGGCGAGGGGCCACACCTGCTGCGCCGGCTCCGGGGCGGCAACACCCGCGTCGCGGAGCGGTACCGGGCGGGCCGGGTGTTCCTCGTCGGCGACGCGGCGCACGTCCTCTCCGCCGGCGGCACGGGGCTGAACCTGGGCCTCCAGGACGCGATCAACCTCGGGTGGAAGCTCGCGGCTCGGCTCACGGGCGGGGTCGACGTGCTGGACACCTATGACACCGAACGCCGACCGCACGCCGACCGCGCCATCACCTTCTCGCAGGCCCAGGCGGCGTTGCTCGCGCCTGGCGACGACGTCACGGGCCTGCGCCAGGTGTTCGGCGAGCTGCTCACCCAACCTGGCGTCGTCCGGGTCCTCGCCGATCTCGTGGCCGGTTCGGACGTCCGGTACCCGGTGGCGGAAGGAGCCCACCCGTGGGCGGGGTGGGCCGCGCCGGAACTGGACCTGCGCACCTCGCGGGGAACGGTGCGGCTGTCCGAAATGGTCAGGGCAGCGCGTCCCCTGCTGCTGGACCTCACCGAGGGCGGTGAACTGGACGTCGCGGGAGTCGAGGTCGTGCGGGCCAGGGCGGACACCGACGTGACCGCTCTCCTCCTCCGACCGGATTCCTGGGTGGCGTGGGCGTCGAACGAGCCCCGGCCGGACCAGGAGGGCCCGCGGCACGCCGTCGACCAGTGGTTCGCCGCCGGCTGAGCGGGTCGGCCGCGCCGGTCGACGGTGGGCGGCCCCGCCCACGGGCCGACCGGTACCACCTCTACCGTGCTCGGTCGTGACCGACGTCGACTCCCACCTGTCCCGGACCGCCACCGCCTACGACCAGCTGGCCGTGCCCTACGCCGAGTTCGCCCGCGACGCCTTGGCCGGCCTTCCGCTGGATCGCGCGGTGCTCGCCGCCTTCGCCGAACTCGTGCGGACCACGAGCCCGGGCCCGGTGGTCGAGCTGGGTTGCGGCCCCGGGCAGCTGACCGCGCACCTGCGGGAGCTCGGCCTGGACGTCTTCGGCGTCGACCTCTCCCCAGCGATGATCGACATCGCCAGCCGGGCGTATCCCGACCTGCGGTTCGACCTCGGGTCGATGGACCGCCTCGACCTGGCCGACGGGTCGGTGTCCGGCATCGTGTCCTGGTACTCGATCATTCACGCCCCGCCGGAGAGCGTTCCCGGGTACCTGGCCGAATTCGGTCGGGTGCTCGCCACCGGTGGTCACCTCCTCCTCGGCTTCTTCGAGTCGGAGGGCGACCCGGTGACCGCGTTCGACCACAGGGTCGTCACCGCCTACCGCTGGCCGGTCGACGAACTCGCGGAGCTGCTCGACCGGGCGGGCTTCCTGGAGGTGGGTCGGATGACGCGGGAGCCTGGCGAGGGTGAGCGGTTCCGCCGTGGCCATCTCCTGGTGCGGCGTGCCGCCGGGCGGGGGTGACCACCCGGCGGCACGTGCCGGCCCGGTGGACGCCCGGGGCGCCGTCACTCCGGCCCCTCCTGGTGGCGGAACGGAGCCGGGTCGGTCACCGGTCGGCGGTCGAGGACGAGATCGGCGAGCAGGGCGGCGGAACCAGGGCCGAGGATGAAGCCCTCCCCGCCGTGCCCGCAGCAGACGTACAGGTCGTCGTCGATCTCGTCGATGATCGGTCTGCCGGTGGGCGACAGGGGTCGGACGCCGGAGCGGCGGCCGGCCACGGGGATGTCGGCGAGCGCGGGTACCAGGGTGGCGGCGCGGCGCAGGATGCGGCGGTCGAGATCGGCCGGTTCCGCCTGGTCCTCCGCCGTCCAGCTGGCGCCGACGAGAACGACACCGTCGGCGCGCTGGTGGACCAGGAGCCCGACCGCCGTCCCGGTCCTGGCTGGCCCGATGCTGACCTCGCCCAGGATGTGGCCGAGCAGTGGGGCGGTGGGAACCGTGCGCAGGAGGCGACCCCGCGACCCGGTCAGCCGCATGCGGTGCCCGAGCTGGGCGCACAGCTGTCGGGTGCCCAGTCCGGTGGTGAGGACGACGACGCGGTGGAGGCGGCCCGTGCCGTCGGTACCGCGCAACCGCCAGCGTCCGGGCTCGCGGAGGATGTCGACGACCGGGTCGTACTCCGACACGCGCACCCCGAGGGCCACCAGTTCGGCGTGCAGGGCGCGCGTGACCTCACGGGGGTCGATCCGCCTTGCCTCCGGCTGGTGCAGGGCCGCCCGGACGCCGGGGGCCAGCGCGGGTTCCAGGGCGGCGAGCTCGGGTCCGGCCAGGACGGCGCCGGGGCCGTCGAGGAGCGCGGCAGCCTCGGTCGCGGTCTCGGCGAGGACGAGCCGTCCGGTGGTCGTGCCGGGAGAGACCTCGTCGTAGGCGGTCAGGCTCGCCTTCCACAGGCCGGTCAGGGGCGCGGCCGGGGGGACGAGCTGCCCGTGGGCGGCGGCACTGGCACCGTCCCCGATCCCGGCGGCCGTGCGGAGGGTGACGGACAGGCCGGCGCGTGCCAGTTCACGGGCGGCGGAGAGACCGACCACGCCCCCGCCCACGACGACGGCCTCGGTCATGGCGCATCCCGCCGCGAGCGCGCGGATCGACGACGGCGATCCCGGTGCGGAGCCGAGCGGTGCCGGGGTTGCCCGTGCCGGTGGTCACCGCCGGGGGCGTGCCGAGCGGCCCGTGCCGCCGGGGCTCGCGTCGGCTCGCCGACCCCGTCGTCGTCCGGGCGACGCCGGGCGGCCGGTAACGGCGCGGTCGCCTTCCCGGTGACCATGACCGGTGGGGATTCCGGGACGTTGCCGTCGTGGGACGCCGACGCCGGCTGACACCGGGCCGGGAGCGGCGGCGGGAAGTGATCCGACGCGGTTTTCCTCGCCATGCCCCGCCGGAGAACTCGGAACACCGGTACACCGGCATACGGCGCCCCGATTCCCACCGCCCGCATTCGACCTCCCCGGTCGGGACCACCCAGGACTCTGCCACGAGCGGGAGAGCACCGGCAATCCCCCCATTCCCGTTGGGGAGCGGGAAGGACCGGAAATCGGACCGACGGCATTTCGCCGTGCGACGCGTTCCGTCCGCCCCTGGTGGTGGTGCCACGCTCCCCACTGGTCAGAGGTCGTGGCGCGAGGGCTTCCGCTCGACCGTCACGTGGGGATGACCAGGTGGTACGCGCGGCGCCGGGGGCGCGCTGACCACCGGCCGGGGCGGGGTTGCGGGCACCGCGTCGGCTCGGCGGGACGGTGGCAGGCGGGGCAGGGGTTGGCCCCTTTGCTCCGAACGTGGGATTGACAGCGGCGGCCGCCGAATTCCGCGGGGCCCCGATGATTCGGGTGCCCGTTCGGTTCGCCACGGCCAATGGTCAGGATGTCCGGTGGTCGCTACGATCTGCCGTTGTGCGGACTCTCGCGGCACGAAATGCGCACCGCCCTCCGACGATGACCGGGACCCGCGAACAACGGTCGTCGTCGTGGGAGGCCGTGCCGCTGGAAATCGTTCCTCGAAACCGCTCGGCGAAAGGGGCGAGGGTCGTCCACCGTTTCGTCGGCCTCCCGCCGGGCGCCGCTGGACGGGATGTCGGGGCCCCCCGTTCCACCCCGCGACGCGGGAGCGGCACGCCCGCGTCGACCTCCTCGCCGCCACCGGCCCCCGGAGGCCGCCCCCTCCCCCGCCGTGTCCCCTCGTCGGTGGGAGCGACGCCTCGGGCGCCGCTCCCCCCGCCCGCCCCCCGCCGGTTCGCCACCCCGCGTTCCCGGCGCGACCGCCGGTTCGCCCCGTGGGGCCAGCCCGGTGATCAGCGGTCCCGGTTCCCGCCGTTCCGTCGTCTCCTCGGGGGGTGTCGACACCGGGGCCCGGTGGGTGCCGACGCGGGGCCAGGACGCATCCGCGCTCTGGGGGCCCGGCGGGGGATACGGGCCGCCGCGCCGCTGGGACGGCGCTGGGCGGCGCTCGTCCCGGGGGCCGGTGGAGCCCGGTGAGTGGTGGGGCGGACGTGCTCGCGTTGGCGCGGGCCGCGCGGGAGGTCGCCGCCGAGCACGCCGAGGACGTCGACGCGGCGGGTCGTTTCCCCCACGAGGTGCTGGACGTCCTGCGGGACAACGGTCTGCTCGGTCTGCTGGTGCCCCGGGACCACGGCGGGCTCGGCGGTGACCTGCGCGACCTGGTCGCGGTGACGTCCCGGATCGCGGAGGGATGCCTGTCCAGCGCCCTGGTGTACGCCATGCACTGCCAACAGGTGGACGCGCTCGTGCGGCACGCCGGTCGTGAACTCCGCGCCCACCTGTTGCCCCGGGTCGCCTCCGGCGGGACGTACCTCGCCTCGATCACCACCGAGCTCGGCTCGTCGGGTCTGCTCACCTGCGATCAGGAACTCGTGCCGGACGGGGAGCACCACGTGGTGCGGCGGGAGGCGCCGGTGGTCACCGGTGGCCGCCACGCCGACGGTTTCCTCGTGACGATGCGCGCCGCTCCCGACGCCACCCCTCGGCAGGTCAGCCTGGTGTACGCCGACCGCGATCAGGTCGAGGTGACGGCGGGACCACCGTGGGCGTCGCTGGGGATGCGTGGAGTGGAGAACGTCGGCCTGACGGTGTCCGGTCGGGTGCCCGACGGGCAGGTCCTCGGGGTTCCCGGTGGTTTCGCCGACATCGCGGTCGAGTCCTTCGCCCCGGTCGCCCACCTGGGGTGGAGCGCGGCGTGGCTCGGGGCGGCACGGGGCGCCTTCGGGGAGCTGGTGCGCCGGATCCGCCGCACTGACGGGGTCCGGGCGGACCCGAGGTCGGAGTTGGTGCGGCACCGGGTGGCCCGCGTCCGCGTTCGGCTGGAGGCCGTCGGGGGCTACCTGTCGGGCGTGTTGGACGAGGTGCTCGGGGCCCATGAGCGGGGGTCGTCGCTGGCGGGCGCGTCCTGCCAGATCCACCTGAACACGCTCAAGGTCCTCGCGGCCGAGGAGACCTACGCGGCCGCGAACGAGATGGTCGAACTGGCGGGGTTGCGCGCGGGCTACCTGCGGGGCTCCCGTCCGCCGTTGGAGCGGCTGGTGCGCGACCTGCGCTCCGCCTCGCTCAACCACGACGACGCCGCGTTGCTGACGTCCAGTGGGGCGCTGTGCCTGCTCGAGCCCACGGTGACCACGCTCGGGCCCGATCCGAGGAGTGTGTGCCGATGACCGGCTGGCCCGCCGAGTTCGAGGCGCTGGTACGCCAGTACCTGCCGTTGTTGCCCGCCGACGACCCGCTGCTGGGGGACCGGCGTCTCATCGACCTGGGCCTGGACTCGATGTCCACGGTCGGCCTGCTCGTCGACCTGGAGCAGGAGTTCGAGGTGGAGTTCCCGGACGAGGCGTTGACGGCCGAGACGTTCGGGACGGCGGAGTCGCTGTGGGTGGTCCTCGCTGGTCTTCGGGACGGCTCGGGCTGATCCGGGGTCAACCGCTGGTGCCGGCGCCGCCGAGGTTCCGGTGACCCGGTCCCCGGGTGGGGGTCAGACCGGGTGGTGCCCCGCCGCTCACGTGGGATCACCCGGCGGGGAGCCCGCGCGCCGATCGTGACCGGTATCGCCGGCCCGGGTGAGCCGCCCGCGCTGGATGCGGTGGCGGCACGGGTGGTGGCGCGCCGGACGACCTGGCGGCGGGGAGGCAGGACACCGGTGGTGGCGTGCCCCGGTACCGGGCCGGCCCCCGGCCGGCCGCCCGGGACGGGCGTCCCGGTTCGTCGCCGTCGCGGCCAGCCCGGGACCAGGCGGCGGGGAGGCGCCGAGGGGCGGGAGACCGGAACACCGGGGTGGCACGAGCGGACCGCGCGGGGTCGGCGGTGAGGCGCGGTCCGCCCAGCACGGGCCCCGAACGATCCGAGGACGTCACGGCCGGGAGACGCGCCCGTCGGACGGCTCGTCGCACCGGACCGAGGAAGGACACGACCGTGCCCCACGCACACCGGCTGACCTCAGCGCAACTGACCTCGCTGGTGATCTTCCAGCACTCCCCGCCGAGCGAGGTGTTCGCCGACCTCCGCTGGAGCTTCACCTCCCCCGTGCGCGCCCACCACCTGGAACGGGCCGTCCGGATGCTCACCGCCCGGCACACCGCCCTGCGCGGCACCGTCGTCCCCGGCCAGGACGGGCACCTCCACCACGTCATCGCACCCCCCGACACCACCCCGACCATCCACCACCACGGCCCCCTCGACCCCGCCGACCTCGACGCCCTCGTCGAGGAACACCGCACCGCCCCCTTCGACCACGCCCGGCACTGGCCCGCGCGCTGGCTGCTCGTCGCCACCGCCGAGGGCGACATCGTGCTGATCTGCCTGCTCCACCACGTCGCCGCCGGGCGTCGTGGCCGCGCGGTGATCAGCGAGGAGCTGACCACGGCGGTGGAAGCCCTGACGGCCGGCCGGCCCCTACCCCCGGCCTGGCCGCCGGCGATCGGTCCGGACCGCCTGCGGGCCGCCGAGGACGGCGAGCGCGGCCGGCTCGCCGACCAGCGGCACCGGCGCCACGTCCGGGAGCTGCTCCTGACCCTGCCCAACACCCCCTTCACCGCCGACTTCTCCTCCCGCGTCCCGCCGGGGAGCCAGCGGCGGGGACTGCGAGGCGACCTCGACTCCCCGGAGCTGCTGGGCCACCTCGACGGGCACTCCCGGCGGTGGGGGATACCGGCCTCGGCGATCGTCCTGGCGGCGGTGACCTCGGCGTCGGGGTTCCTCCTCCCCCAGGACTCGGCGACGTTGTGGCGCCTGCTCACCGATCACGGGGGTCCGTCCGAACCGCACGGCTCGGTCGTCTGCTACCAACCCACGACCTCGTTGGTGCCCGGGTGGGGCCTGCCGGACGACCTCCGCGAGGCGGCGGCGACGTTGTGGCACCGCACGCTGGTGGCGTTGCGCAACGGCGGGCACGGCGACCAGGGCGTGGTGGAGGAGTCGCACCGGGTGTCCCGGGAACGGGGGGTCAGCATCGTCCCGACGATCAACTACAACTTCGTCGAAGGACGACCGGCCGACCGGGTGGGCCTGCCCGCGCCCGTGGCGGGGATCAGCGTGGAGGACTCCGAACACCACGCCGTCGAGTACCTGGCCGTCACCGTCTGGCGGCTCCGGGAGACCCTGCGGATCACCCTGTTGGCGCATGTGGGCCTGACCGCCGAGGGCGGCCCCCTCGTCCACCGGTTCCTGGACCACGTGGCGAGGACCCTGCGTTCCGGGCGCGCCCCCTCGCCCGTGCCCCGCCCGGCCGCGGCACCCCACCTGATCCCCCTGTCCCACCACCGCTGGGTCAACCCCCAGGTGGTCCAGGCGGGACTCGTCGCACTGGACCTCGTGCACCGGGCCACCGTCCGCGTCGCCGGCGTCGGCCCCACCGCGACCCTCATCGCGGAGGTCACCACACCCCCGGCCACCACGGAGGCCGACCTCCGCGCGGCCGCGACGTCCCAACTCGACCTGCCCGGCTTCGCCGTCCCGGACCGCTTCCACATCCACTGGGACACCACCGCCCCGCGCCACCCCCGACCGCCCTCCCCCGAGCGGGATGCCCTCGTCGAGATCCTGCGGGCCTACCTCCCACCAGGACCGGTCGATGGCACCAGCAGCTACCTGGCAGCCGGGGGCACGTTCACCTCGGTACCGGCGATCCTGCACCACGCCACCCTCGCCGGGTGGACCGGACTGACCTGGCAGGACCTCTGCTCGCACCGGCCCATCGCCGAACTCGGCGGCGCGCTCCGACGATCGGGGAGCTGAGCGGGCCACGGGTCGCCTCGGTGGTCGGACGGGATGACGAGGTGGCCGGCCACCGACCGGCCACCCCCGGCCCCCACGGGGCCGACGCGGCGACGGGGCGACCGGGCGACGCGGTGACGGGGTGACGGGGTGACGGGGAACCGTCTCGGGACCCCGCCGCCCGGAACGGCCGACCGGTTCGGACCGCGACCTCCGAGACGGGAGCGGGTCGCTGATCGACCGGTTCGCGCCCGCCCGCCCCCGACCAGCCTGGCCGGGCGGCGCGGGTCGGCCTGGCGGGCCCCGACCCGCGTTCGCCGGCGTGTGGCGGATCTCCCAGGAGTTAGGTTTGACTTACCTAGGTAAGGCTAGCCTAGGCTGCCGCCGGGTTGCCCCGCCGTCATCCGGGGAGCGACCGGCACCTGCGATCCGTTCAGGTGCGCCACAGCAGACACGGGAGTCCTCTATGCCCACCATGTTCAGCCGTCGGCCCCTGGGAGTTCTGGGGGCGGTGTCAGCGGCGGCGCTGGTCCTCGCCAGCTGCGCGGCACCGCCCGAGGAGACCTCCGATGACGTGGACGTGGTCACCGTTGTCGACAACCACGGCGAGATCGAGGTCCCGGTCAACCCCCGGCGGCTGGTCGCACTGGACAACACGACGTTCCAGACCCTCAGCGACTGGGACGTCGACGTCGCGGCGGTACCGAAGCCGCTGATGCACGACCTGTGGCCCGACCTGTCCGACGATCCGTCCGTCCTGGACGTCGGCTCCCACCGCGAGCCCAACCTGGAGGCGGTGATCGAGGCCGACCCCGACCTGGTCATCGGCGGGTACCGCTTCGCCTCGGTCTACGAGGACCTCAAGGACATCCAGCCCCGCACCGTCGAGATCAACGCGCGGGACGGCGAGGACCAGGTCGCCGAGCTGGGGCGCCAGGTCGAGATCCTCGGCCAGATCTTCGACCGCGAGGACGACGCGGCCGCGATCGTCGACGAGCTCGACACCGCGATCACCGCCGCGGCGGACGCCTACAACGGCACCGACACCGTCGTGGGCCTGATCACCTCCGGCGGTGACATCTCCTACGCCGCGCCCGGCTCGGGGCGGGGAGTCGGCCTGCTGTTCCCCACGCTCGACCTCGTCCCCGGCATCGAGCAGGCCGCGGAGGACAGCACCCACGGCGACGACATCAGCGTCGAGGCCATCGCGCAGGCGAACCCGGAGTGGCTGGTCGTCCTCGACCGCGACGCCACCTTCGACGAGGAGGGCTACGTCCCGGCCGCCGAGCTGATCGAGGGTTCCGAGGCGCTCGCGAACGTGCCGGCCGTGCGCAAGGGCCAGGTCATCTACCTCGAACCCGGCTTCTACCTCGACGAGGGCATCCAGGCGTACACGACCCTCTTCGACGCGGTCGCGACCGCGTTCGCCGACGCCGAGTAAGGGGCCGGAGCGGGTGCGCGTGGACCGTTCCGGTCCGCGCGCACCCCCGACGTCGACATCATGACTCACACCACACGACAAGGGCTCCCCGCCCGGCCGGGAGCCCGCTTCGGAGCCCTGACCCGGATCGCCGCGCTCCCCGTCGCCACCGTGCTCGTCCTGGGCCTGGTGGTGGCGTCCCTGTTCGTCGGCGTGTACGACATCGGGGGCCAGGAGTTCGGGGCCGAGATGTTCTGGATCACGCGGATACCCCGCACGTCGGCGCTCGTCCTCGCGGGCTGCGCCATGAGCGTGTCGGGGTTGATCATGCAGCTCATCACCCAGAACCGCTTCGTGGAACCCACGACCACCGGCACCACCGAATGGGCCACGCTCGGACTCCTGCTGACCGTGATCGTCGCCCCGCAGGCCACCCTGTCCACCCGGATGGCGGTGGCGAGCTGCTTCGCGTTCGTCGGCACCCTGGTGTTCCTCGCCATCCTGCGTCGGGTGGCGCTGCGTTCCTCGCTGATCGTCCCCCTCATCGGGATCATGCTCGGCGCGGTCGTCTCGGCGTTCACCACCTACCTGGCGGTCTCGACCCAGCTGCTCCAGATGCTCGGCACCTGGTTCACGGGCAGCTTCACCAGCGTGGTGCGCGGCCGGTACGAGTTCCTGTGGGTCGTGGCGATCGTCGTGGTGATCGCCTACGTGGTCGCGGACCGGTTCACGGTGGCCGGGTTGGGCAAGGATGTGGCGACCAACGTGGGGGTCAACTACAACCACGTGATGCTGGTGGGCACCACCCTCGTGGCGATCGCCAGCGGGATCACGACCGTCGTCGTCGGGTTCCTGCCCTTCCTGGGCCTCGTCGTCCCCAACCTGGTCTCGATGGTCCGGGGCGACAACCTCCGGTCCAACCTGCCCTGGGTGTGCCTCGGTGGCATCGCCATCGTCACGCTCTGCGACATCGTGGGACGGGTCATCCGGATGCCGTTCGAAATCCCCGTCTCGATGATCCTCGGCATCCTCGGTGCCGCGGTCTTCATCACGCTTCTCCTGAGGCAGCGTCGTCATGGCTGACACCAGCACATCCCTCCCCACCCGTCCCGCTCCCGCCCCCGACGTCGACCGGGACCGGCGGAGCGCACCCCGGCTCTGGCCGAGGTTCGCCGTTCTCGGCCTGGTGGCCGTCGCCGCCGTGGTCGGGGTCCTGGTGTGGAACATCCCCTCCACCCCGGGGAGCCGGGGTTTCTGGCTCGCCGTCGAGATGCGGTTCACCACCGTGGCGACCATCCTGATCGTCGCCTGCTGCCAGGCGGTCGCCACCGTGCTGTTCCACACCGCGACCAACAACCGCATCCTCACCCCCTCGATCATGGGGTTCGAGGCCGTCTACGTGGTCATCCAGACCGCGCTCGTGTTCTTCTTCGGCGGCGCCGCAGCGGCGGCCACCGACGGGCTGGCCAAGGTCGCGATCCAGAGCCTGCTCATGGTGGGTTTCGCGACCGTGCTCTACACCTGGTTGTTCTCGGGACGGCGCGGGAACCTGCACGTGATGCTGTTGGTCGGGGTCGTCCTCGGCGTCGGTTTCGGCTCGCTGTCCTCGTTCATGCAGCGGTTGCTCACGCCGAGCGAGTTCGACGTGCTCTCGGCGCGGCTGTTCGGCAACCTGAGCATGTCCAACGAGGCGTACCTGCCGTGGGCGGCGCTGGTGATCGCGATCGCGCTCGGCGTCGTCTGGCGGCGGCGCCACCACCTGGACGTGATCGCGCTGGGCCGGGACACGGCGACGAACCTCGGTCTGCGCTACAAGCGCGAGGTCACCGTGCTGCTGATCCTCACCTCGGTGCTGATCTCGATCTCCACGACCCTGGTGGGGCCGATGACGTTCTTCGGGTTCATCGTCGCCACCCTCGCCTACCAGTTGACGGGTTCGTCCCAGCACCGCCACGTGCTGCCCTTCGCGTTCCTCCTCAGCGTCGTCACCCTGCTCGGCGGCTACTTCGTGCTCCGCCACGTGTTCTACGCGGCCGGGTTGCTGTCGGTCATCATCGAGTTCGCGGGTGGGCTCTTCTTCATCGTCCACCTGCTGCGGAAGGGCGCCCTGTGATCACCCTGTCGGACGTCACCAAGACCTACGGGGACACCACTGTCCTCGGCCCGCTCACCCTGAGCGTCCCCGGCGGGGGCATCACCGCGCTCGTCGGACCGAACGGGGCGGGCAAGTCCACGATGTTGACGATCATCGGCCGGTTGACCGAACCGACCACGGGTACCGTCACCATCGGTGGGCACGACATCACCCGGACCCCGAGCCGCGAGCTCGCCAGGACGGCATCGATCCTCCGGCAGGAGAACCACTTCGTCACCCGGCTGACGGTCCGGGAACTCGTGGGTTTCGGGCGGTTCCCGCACTCCCGGGGACGCCTCACCCGCGAGGACCACCGGCACGTCGACCAGGCCATCGAGTTCCTGGACCTGGGCGAGCTGGAACACCGGTACCTCGACCAGTTGTCGGGTGGGCAGCGGCAGCGCGCCTACGTGGCGATGGTCCTCGCCCAGGACACCGACTACATCCTGTTGGACGAGCCGCTGAACAACCTGGACATGCGGCACGCCGTGGCGATGATGAAACAGCTCAGGAAGGCGGCGGACGAGCTCGGGAAGACGATCGTCATCGTCATCCACGACATCAACTTCGCCTCGGCCTACGCCGACCACATCATCGCCCTCACCCGGGGCAGGGTGGCCCAGGCGGGACCGCCGTCGGAGCTGATGACGCGGTCCACGCTGGAGGAGGTGTTCGAGACCCCCGTCGAGGTCCGCCGTGACGGCCCCCACCCCCTGGCCGTCTACTACCGGTAGCCGGGCCTGGGGGGGAGGTCCCCGGTGCGCGGCGCGGTCGCGGACCGTCGACACCGGGAGGGGCGGGTCGGAGGCTGCCGGCCCGGAGGGGTGCTCGCCGGGCGACGCCGCCACGGGGAGGGAGAACGAGGCTGGCTGGAACTCCACCGCCGGCACCGGCGGGCCCGGAGGTCCGCCGGCGGGGCTCACCGGACCGGTGGAGGTCTCACGTCATTCCCGTTCCCGCTTGGGCCCTCGACTCCGGCTCGGAGGGGGTCGCGCCCCCGGCTCTCGTCCGCCGCGACCCGAGGACGAGGAACGCCAGCGGCACCGCGAGGACACCGGTCGCGGTGCCGCCAGCGGGAGGTCGCCGGCGCTGGTGCCGGCGCCGAGGAGCGCGCTGCCGAGCGCGGACCCGGCCGACGCGCCGAGGTACATGGCGGCCATCTGGAAGGCGACGACGGAGGTGGTGCGCTCCTGGCGGGACCGGGTCAGGACGTCCTGGAGCACGGGTACTCCACCCCAACCGCAGGCGCCCCAGAGGGCGATCGCCACCAGCCAGGCGGCGGGACCGTCGAGGAGGGCCAGCGCGGCGAACGACGCCACCAGCAGGACGGCGACGCCGGGCAGCAGTCGGCGCGAGCCGAGACCGTCGATGAGCGGGCCCGCCACCATCGACCCGGCCACGCCGCCCACACCCCAGGCCCAGACGAAGGTGAACCCCCAGGACCCCACCCCTCGTTCGGCCGCCATCGGGAGCAGGTAGGTGTACAGGCCGAGACTGGCCAGGCCGAACACGAAGGCGAGTGCCACACCGATGGCCACCTGGGGGGTGAGGATCACGGCGACGCGGGCACCGCCCGCGTCCAACGGGGGCATGGCCTGGGAGCGCAGCAACACGGCGAGCATGCTGACCAGTCCGACGGCGACGACGAGGCCCATCGTCCAGCGCCACCCGACGTGGTGGCCGATGAGCATCCCGGTGGGCACGCCAGCGACCGTTCCGGCCGAGAGGCCGAAGGTGACCAGGGCCATCGCCCTCCCCCGCCGTTCGGTCGCCACCAGTGCCGCGGCGGCACTGGTGGCCAGGGCGGTGAGCACGCCGGCTCCGACGCCGGAGAGGACCCGGGATGCGAGGAACACCTCGAGGTTGGGGCGACCGCGGTGATCAGGTTGCCGGCGTTGAAGACGCCGAGCGCGACGAGCAGTCCCCGCCGGGTGGAACCCGCGACGAACCTGCCGGACAACAGGGGGCCGGCCACGGCGTAGGCACCGGTGAAGGCGGTGACCCCCAGACCGATGGCGCCGACGGTGGCGGTGAGCGAGTCGGCGATCTGGGGCAGCACCCCGGCCAGGACGTAGGCGTCGATCCCGAGCGACACGGCCGCGACGACCAGCGGCCACACCGTGCCGATCACCTGGTCCCGTCCTCGTCCTCGTGGTCGCCGGGGACGTGGTGGGGGTCGTACCCGGCGAGGACGATGCCGACCAGCCCGGGGAAGCGCTCCTCGAGATCCCGTTCCCGCAGCCGGATCATGCACTTGCGCCCTTCGGCGCGGACGTGGACCACTCCGGACTCCCGCAGCAGGCTGGTGTGGTGGGTCAGGGTCGAGCGCGGCAGGTCCGGCCCCAGTTCCACGCTGTCCACCTCGCCCTCGGCGGCGAGTTTGCGCACCATCGCCAGTCGCAGCGGCTCGCTGAGCGCGAAGAGCACGCGTGGCAGCGCGATGTCCTGG
The DNA here is from genome assembly GCF_002895405.1 of Actinoalloteichus sp. AHMU CJ021. Classification (NCBI taxonomy): domain Bacteria; kingdom Bacillati; phylum Actinomycetota; class Actinomycetes; order Pseudonocardiales; family Pseudonocardiaceae; genus Actinoalloteichus; species Actinoalloteichus sp. AHMU CJ021. The sequence continues at coordinate 6,056,252 of NZ_CP025990.1, forward strand.
CGGTCCGGATGTTCGTAGGTCCGGGACGGGCTCACGACCACACTCCAATCGTTCGAAAATTCTCGCACCATAATAGTGCGAGAATTTTCGAACGATCAAGCTTCGGTCGGGGGATTCCTCGGTCCCGCCGAGGCGGCGCGCGGCCGGGGGACGGTCCGGGGCCCGCCCGTCACTCCGAACCAGGTTCACCGTCCACGACGATCCGACGACACGGCGTCCCGACAGCCGAGCCGCCGTCGCGCCCCGGCCGGGTCAATGGCTCCTCCGAACGGTCGCCCCAGGCCCGTGTCCACCACCGACCGCCGCCTGACCGGACCAGGCAGCGGACCGCCTCGGCTGACCGTGCGCGGCCCCAACCCCACCCCCGGTGCGCCCCCACCCGACCCGAGCGCCTCTCCGGTCACCCCACCCGTGTCCCCCGCTCCCGGCCCGGGCACCGCCTGATGGGAACGGTCAGCTCCCGCTCCGCACCCGGCTGCCTCACCCGGCGGAGGGCTCGTAGCGCAGCGCGGTGATCCCGCAGTCGAACGGCTGGGCTGTGACCAGGCGCAGCCGTTGGTACTCGGCGAGCGGCGGGAAGACGGGAAGACCCGCGCCGATCGCCACCGGGTTGACCAACAGGTGCATCTCGTCGACGAGCCCACCCCCGATCAGGCCGGACACCAGCGTCGCGCCGCCGTAGGCGATCAGGTCGCCGCCCGGCTCGTCCTTCAACCGGTGCACGACGGCCGCGAGATCGCCACCGGCGATCACCGCGTTCTCCCACGGCGACTCGGTCAGGGTGTTGGAGACGACGGTCTTGGGAGTGTCGTTCATCCAGGCGACCGTCTCCTCGGTCTCGCCATCGGGGTTGGCGGCCCAGGTGGGGATGAAGCCCTCGGCGAGGTGGCGTCCGAGCATGATGTGGTCGACGGGTGCCATGAGGGTCTTCACGTAGTCGTTCAGATCCTCGCTCCAGGGCAACGTCATCCAGTCCATCTCGCCGTTCGGACCGGCCAGGTAGCCGTCAACGGTCGTCTGCACCTGAAGCTTGAGCCTGCGCACAACGGGGTCCTCTCATGAGTGGTGGGGCGGGAGGCCGCCGGCCGCGCGGAACGAACCTCCGGGAGGGCGCGACCGCCGGAGAGCCCGCGGGATGAGCCGGCTGGCCCGGCAGGGGGGCCGCCGGAAGCGCGAACGGCGACCAACCGCAGTGAACCAGCTCCCTACGACGGTTCCAGCGACCCAGGGCATCCGCGAGCAACGCGTCCCCCTCCTTTCCCCTGTTCCGGCGAACCAACCGGGGGTCAGCCGGAGATCCGACGGCCCGGCACCACCAGGCCCGACTCGTAGGCCAGCACCACCAGGCGGGCCCGGTCCCTCACCCCGACCTTCGTCATGATCCGACTGACGTGGGTCTTCGCGGTGAGGTGGCTGATCGTCAACTCCCGGGCGATCTCCGCGTTGGACAGGCCAGCGCCCACGAGTGCCAGGACCTGTCGTTCCCGCACCGTCAACCCGTCGAGTTCGGGTGGTGGGGCCGGGGTGGGCGGCCGGGCGGCGAACTCCTCGACCAGGCGCCGGGTGACCGATGGCGCGAGCACCGCGTCGCCCCGGTCGGCCACCCGCACCGCGTGGATCAACTCGGCCGGTTCGGAGTCCTTCACCAGGAATCCGCTGACACCGGCGCGGAGCGCGGAGAAGAGGTACTCGTCCAACGCGTAGTTGGTGAGGATCACGACGCTGACCGGGGCGAGCTCCGGATCCGCGATGATCCGCCGTGCCGCGCTGATCCCGTCCAGCAGGGGCATCCGGACATCGAGCAGGACCACGGACGGGCGGTGCCGCCTGGTCAGTTCGACGGCTTCCAACCCGTTGCCCGCCTGGGCCACCACCTCGATGTCCGGTTCCCGGTCGAGCAGGACCTGGAAGGCGCCCCGGATCAGCGGTTGGTCATCGGCGACCAACACCCTGATCACGGAGCCACCGGCAGGGTCACCGCCACCTGGTAACCGCCTTCGGGGCGGTGACAGGAGGTGAAGCGGCCACCGACGCCCTCGGCCCGTTCCCGCATCCCCGCCACCCCCGTGCCGTCCCGCCCTCCATCCCCACCGCTGCCATCGTCCACGACGGACAGGCGCAGCAGGGGCGGCCGCCAGTCCAGGGTGACCTCCACGTCGGCCGGGCCCGCGTGCCGGAGGACGTTGGTCAGCGCCTCCTGCACGATGCGGTAGGCGGCGCGGTCCACCTCGCCGTCGAGGGGAACGGGACTACCGGTCACCCTGGTGGTGACGGCGAGGCCGGCCGTCCGGGCCCGGGCGACCAGCGCCGGCAGGCGCCGCAGTCCGGGGGTGTCCTGGCCTGGCTCGGTGTGCCGGAGCACCCCCAGGGTCGCGCGCAGTTCTCGCATCGCCTCCCGGCTCGCCTCCCTGACGGCGCGCAACGCGTCCCGGGTCCGCTCGGGCTCCTTGTCGAGCAGGTGGCTCGCCATCCCCGCCTGGACACCGATGACCGAGATGCTGTGGGTGAGCGTGTCGTGGAGTTCCGCCGCGATCCACAACCTCTCCTCGTCGGCCCGCCGGACGGCGGTCTCCTCCCGGGTGCGTTCGGCCTCCGCCCGCCGCAGCTCGACCTCCGCGAGGTGGGCGCGGTGGTGGCGGACAAGCTCCCCGCTGGTGATCGCGGCGAGCAGGTAGCCGGTCATCCACAGGGATCCGGTGGCTACCTGGTCGGCGACGACGACCTCCACGACGAACACGGAGCCCGCGAGGGCGGACGCCGCCGCCCACCCGACCTCGCGGTGACCGAGCCCCACCGCCGTGTGGACCGCCACGAGCACCGGAGCGGCGGCGAACAGGGGCGGGTAGCCGCCCCAGAAGTAGCCGGCGGCGCAGAGGCAGGTCACGGCGGTCACGAGGACCGGCGCCCGACGACGCCAGGCGAGGGACAGGGCGGGCACCGCCAGGAGGACGAACGCGATCAGATCCGGCCGTTCGCCCTGCGGACCGGTCCGCCACAGGATCTCGGTGCCCACCGCGACCGCGCAGGTCAGGGCGACGGCCAGCACCACGTCAGTCGTCCACCCGCTCCGGATCACCGGCCGAGCATAGGGCCGAGGTGATCCGCGGCGCGTCCCTCGGACGAGGTGCCCGCCCCTACTCCGAGGGGAGTACGGGTGACGACGCCGGACCGCGCCAACCTCCCCGGGGAGGTCCCTTGAACCGTCCCGCCGGTGGACGTCCGGTGGAACGCCGACGACGAGACTCGACTCCGCCACCACGACCACCGGAGGGGGAACGGGATGACACGGGAACCGGCGGAGACGCGGCCACGGGGGTCCGGCGCGGTGCGCGACCCCCGGCTGCGAGCCGTCACGGCGTGGGCCTGCCTGGTCTTCACCATCGGCACCGGACTGCACAACTTCGTCGTGCTCGACGTGGACCTGATGGTGCGGACGATGGTGCTGGCCGGGGCGACCCCCGAACGGGCCTCGGCGGACGCCGGGGGTTTCCTGTCCGGCCTCCAACTGGTGGGAACGCTGTTCGTCCTCGGCAACGCCGTGGGAGTGCTGGCCCACTGGCTGGACCGGACGTGGCTGTTCTGGTTCGTGGTGGTGGTGGTGAACCTGGGGCAGGCCGCCGGCGTCGTACTCGTGCCGGTCGAGTCGTTGGAAGCCGCCTTCCAACTGTACGGACCGCTGGGGCTGGTCCCGACCGTGGTCACCGACGGGGGCGCCCTCGTGCTGGTCGCCGTGCTGGCGGTCTCCTACGCCAGGACCAGGGTCCCGTGGGGCCGACGTGTCCAGCCGGCACCCGGAAGGCGCGGCGCACCGCGCCGTTGATGCCCGGGTGGGGCGGACGGAGTGGCGGCGGCCCTCGGAGGCCGGACGGCGACGCCGCGCCAGGGTGGGAGGCCTGGCGCGGTGGCGCCCCGCCACTCGCTCGGATGCTGGGGCCGGGCGCCCGCCCCACCCCGCGTGGGGCCCTGGTCAGTGGTCAGCCGGCGCGTCGTCCGACCGCGACCGGGGCCTCCCCACTGATCGTCGTCCCAGCGCGGCCCCGGTCCTCATCGCCGCGCCGCCGGTGCGACGGCGTGGGCGAGGAAGACCGCCCGAGGTCGGTCACCCCCGAAGTCCCGCCCGCGCACGCGCACCTGGTCGAAGCCGCCCCGCGCCAGGATCTCGGCCGCCTGCCCCTCGTCGGAGGGCAACACCAGGTCGGGCGGCACCAGCCTGGCGAAATCGGGTGACGGGGTGAAGGACGCCGCCGCGGGCAGGGTGACCGCCAGGCACCCGCCCGGCCGCAGGACCCGCAGCCAGTCCCGGAACGCCGCCGCCCCCAGGAACTGGTAGGACGAGGCGCAGACGACCAGGTCGACGGTGCCGTCCCCGACGGGAGCGGGCACGGCGGGCGCCACCCGCCAGTCGATCCTGCCGGCGGGGTCGAGGGTGGTCGCCCGTTCCCGGGCCCGTCCCACCATGCGCGGGGAGATGTCGACGGCGAGGAGACGGGGCGGGCGCAGCAGGCGCAGGGCGGTGAACGCCGCCGCGCCCGTGCCCGTCGCGACGTCCAGCACCAGGTCGGGCGGGGGCGCGGCGGTTCCGGGGAGGTCGGTGAGGAGCAGTTCGGCCACGTGCTGGTGGTGGCCGTCCTCGTCGTAGGTCGCGGCGATTCGGTCGAAGGTCGTCGCGGGATCGGGTGCCTTCACCAGCGAGAGACTAGCGGGGCGCCCGGGACCGCTGTCCCTTGTGGTGGGCGCGGCGGCGGCGGTCCGGCCGCTCCTCGGGGAAGGAGGGCGACGCCCTCCCGGACGCCGCCCTCCCCGTGGTCACCCTGGTGAACCGTCTCAGCAGGAGCCCTCGTCCCGCCACACACCCCATTCACCGGTCGTCCCGGGCTGTTCGCCACGCGTCCACCACTTGGCGGTCCACTCACGACCCGCGTGCGAGACGACGTCCCCGGCGAGGTAGATCTCGGTGGCGGACCAGGCCGGCGCCGAGCACGTGCCCGGCGGGTGCTCGGCGTCAGGCCACGGGATCTGCGGGGAACGGTAGAAGTTCAGGTCCAGGACCTCCCAGTGCGCCGCCTGCCCGGCCAGGCGCAACCGGAAGTCGTCCCAGTCGCGCGCCTCGGCCTGGGTCCAGCCGACCTCGGCGACCGAGGGCAGCCGGGGGAAGGCCATGTACTCCATGTCGTCGGTGGTCACGATGGTCTCGGTGAACAGCGGTGACTCGACGCCCAGGATGGAGGACTCGCTCACTCCCTCGACGTGGGTTCCCGGATCCCACTCGTAGGTGTCGCGGACCTCCACGAACCCGGCCCACTGGAGCCCGAGTTGGGTGGTCGCGTCGTACTTGTGGTCGAGGTAGGTCTTGTTCGCCGGGGACATCAACACCTTGGCGCCCCGCTCGGCCGCGGCCCGCACTCCCTCGTGGCTGGTGCTGGTGCTCCAGAACTGGGGAACCGCGTCGGTGGGGATGTCGGTGTTGGCGATCTCGTGCCACCCCATCACCTGCTTGCCGTTCTCCTCCACGATGGGGATCACGCGGGACATGAACAGCGCGTAGTCCTCGTCGGTGGTGGCGTCGGCCTCGTCCCCGCCGATGTGGATGTAGGGGCCGGGGGTCAGTTCGGCGAGCTCCCGGATCACGTCGGCGACGAACTCGTAGGTCAGCGGCAGGTCGACGCACAGCGAGCTGTAGCCGACCTCGATGTCGGTGCGCAGCGGTGGGGCGATGCCGTCGCAGTTCAGTTCGGCGTAGGAGGCGAGCGCCGCGTTGGTGTGCCCCGGCATGTCGATCTCCGGCACGACGGTGATGTGCCGTTCGGCGGCGTACTCGACGATCTCGCGGTAGTCGTCCTTGGTGAAGTACCCGCCGGGGCCGCCGCCGACCTGGGTGCTGCCGCCGTAGGTGGTCAGCCTCGGCCAGCTGTCGATCTGGATCCGCCAGCCCTGGTCGTCGGTCAGGTGCAGGTGCAGGTGGTTGACCTTGTAGCGGGCTGCCTGGTCGATGTAGTGCTTGACGTGTTCGACCGGGTGGAAGTGCCGGGCGACGTCGAGCATCACGCTGCGGTGGCCGAACCTCGGGTAGTCGGTGATGCTGACGCCGGGCACGGTCCAGTCCGCGTCGGTGACGGTCGCGCTCTCCACCTCGGGCGGCAGGAGCTGGCGCAGGGTCTGCACCCCGGAGAACAGGCCGGCCGCGTGTTCGGCGCGGATGGTGACCCCGTCCGGGCTGGTGTCGAGCTGGTAGCCCTGCTCACCGACCACCGGGTCGGCATCCGCGAGCAGGAGCTGGATGCCGGAGGTGTCGGTGGGGGAGGCGTCGGAGACCGGCACGGGGTAGCCGGTGGAGCGGCGCAGGATCTCGGCCAGGTGCTCGCCGACCCGCCGCGCCTCGGCCGATCCGGCCTCGGTCCGGACGCCGGTGTCGGCGTCCAGCACGAACTCGGCGCCGCTCCGTTCCTCGACCGAGACGGGCAGGGGCACCAGGCTCGGTAACCCCTCGCGGGCGCCGGGCCCGTCGGGCTCGGCCGCCACTCCCCCGGCGGCACCCACCATCATGCCTCCCATCAGAACGACGCTGGCCGCCACGCCACGTGCCCGTCTCCATCGAGGGTTCCGCGTTGTCCGTTGTGTCACCGTGGTTCCTCCTCATCGGTCTGCGCCACGACAGGGGACGGCGGCGGAAGGGGGTGGCGGCCCGTCGTGCTGGCCGCGCCCACCACGCCGCCGAAACGGAACAGAGGTCTATACCATTCACAGAAGAACACTGGTCCCCGTGCCGTCAAGGCGTGTATTCCGATCAGCCGAACCCGACGGGCGGCCCCTCACCGCGGGTCACCGCCCCGGTCCCCCACCAGGCGGTTCCGCGTCGTGCCTTCGGCGTCATCGCGTCCGCCCCGGCGGCTGGGGCGCGGTCCTCCCAGGACGGGCGCGCCGGCCGCGCTCCCCCGTCGAGCACCCACCGTGCCGGTCGAGTGGCGAGCGGGCGTCGCGACGCTGTTCCGGGTCGTCACCCCACCGGCCCCCGGCCGGCGCGCACCGCGCGGCTCACCCGCCCGAGGCCCTGACCTCCACCGAGTCCCGGGTCCCCCACGAGCTGATCCGCCAACAGGTGGCGAGCGCGTACAGGTACATCGGCCGGAGCACCACGACCCGCCAGACGGCGACGAGGGGCGAGAGCACGAACAACCCGACGGTGAACCGCCAGGTGTCGTCCGACCGGCGAAGCGTGAACAGCCGCAGCGCCATCAGGTAGTGCATGACCAAGGCGATCACGAGGGTGATGAGCAGGACCTCACCGAGGCGGTCCTCCCGGGCCGCTCCGACGACGAGGGCCACGGGGATCAGCACGGACAGCGCGATGTGCAGGTACTCGGCGACGGTGGTCACGAACACGACACCCATCACGGGCATGTACCGCAGCCACCAGAAGTGCCGCACCGTGGTCCCCCGCATCCAGCGCATCTGCTGCCTGATGTAGTGCCGCAACCGTTCCGGCGCCAGGGTGAAGACGATGGCGGAGGGCTGGTGGACGGTGTCGCCCTCCAGCAGGGCGTACATCGTCAACATGGAGTCGTCGTTCATCTGCATCGGCCGGCCTCGGAACGTCTCGTTCTCGTAGACGCCGGCGTGGCGGCGGATCACGTCGGCCCGGTAGAAGGCCAGGGTGCCGGAGTTGATGGTGACCCGGCGGAGAACGGACTGCGCGCTGCGCAGGCCCCGGGTGAACGGCAGGTACAGCAGGCAGATCATCCTGGTCAACACGTTTGCCCTGGTGTTGAGGACGGCGACCAGGCCGGCGACGGACTTCACCCCGGGATCGGCGAAGGGTTTGAGGCCCTCCCGGACGGCGTGCGCGTCCAGCACGGAATCACTGTCCAGGGTGACGAAGATGTCCGCGTCGTCGTGGGCGAGGACGTGCATCTGCGCCCACCGCTTCCCCCGGTTCTCGGTCCGGTCCCAGCTGGCCTCGACTCCCCGGGCGGCCGCCTCGGCGAGGAAGCTCCGCCGGACCCTGCGGTAGGTCTGGCCACGCCCGGTGGCCGGGTCCATCGACCCGTCGTCCACGACCCGGATCCGGTCGACGGGCCGGCTCTGGTCCAACACCGATCGGAGGCAGGCGCGCAGCGCCGCCTCGTCCGCGTTGTAGACGGGGATCTGGACGGTGACCGTCAACTGGTCCAACTCGTGCTGCTGGTCGGCGGTGGCCCGGAACGGACGTTCGAACCAGGCCAGCGGAACCCACCAGAGCAGGAGGAACGAGATCAGCCAGGCGAATGTCAGCTGGTTGGTGGACGCGGAGAAGGCGTTCGTCACCGACACCAGGTGCGTCGTCGTCCAGACCACGAAGAAGACCAGTGGGGCGGCCGCCAGCAGCGTCCGGGCCCGCAACCCCACGAACGTCGCCGTCGGCGGCCGCATCGTCCCTCCCCGTCACGGGTCGGAGGGTGTCTTGCCTGGGCGGAACGCGAACCGGATGACCAGTGCCCCGGTCAGGACCAGGGCGAGGGCCAGCAGTACCAGCCAGAGCTGGCCGAGGACGACGCCACCGAGCGTCACCCCGGTTCCGGTGCCCGCCAACGATCCGTAGGGCATGGCTCCCCCTCGCGGGTCGGGTGCGCTGCCTGTCACCTGTTCACGCCTCTGTATAGCCGGGGCTCGCGATGACCGCACCCGTGACCGCGGCGGACCGCCACCGCTGGTCGAGGAGTTCCCTCGGGTATCAGCGGGCGGGCGGCGCGCACCTCGCGGGTGGGGCCGAACGCCGGGGAGCAGCCGGCGGGCAGGGCGGGAGGCGCATCCGCGACGGACGACGGCGCGGGGTCGCGCCTCGCCCCGACCGACCCCCGCTGACCCAGGGTTACCCCCCTTGTGGGTGCGTGTCGGCCTGGGCCGGTTCCGGGGGACCCAGCGAACCGCCACGCCCCACAGGCCCCAGCGACATCACCCGCCGCACGAGGTGCCGCCTCGACCTACCCGGCAAGGCGCTCGGCCCGGCGGGGCGGGCCCGTCTGGTGGCCGCCCCGCCGGTGCGCGTCGCAGCGTCAGGCGCGGGCCTCCCGCCGACGGCGCTGCTCGTCCGGGTCCGGCACCGGGGCGGCGGCGAGCAGTGCCCTGGTGTACTCGTGGCTCGGCTCGGCCAGCACCGCTCCGGTCGGCCCGGACTCGACGATCTCGCCGCGCCGCATCACGGCGACGTGACTGGTCAGCATCTCCACGACCGCCAGGTCGTGGCTGATGAACAGGCAGGCGAAGCCCAATCGCCGTTGCAGGTCGACGAAGAGCCGCAGCACGTTGGCCTGCACCGACACGTCCAGCGCACTGGTGGGCTCGTCGGCGATCAGCAGCTTGGGCTCCAGTGCCAGCGCCCGCGCGATGCTGACCCGCTGCCGCTGCCCGCCGGACAGTTCGTGCGGGTACCGGACGTGCATGTCGGCGCGCAGGGACACGCTCTCCAACAGCTCGGCCACCCGGTCCCGCAGCCCGGCCCCCCGGCTCACCCGGTGCATCCGCAGGGGTTCCGCGATGGACTCGCCGATCGTCATCCGAGGGTTCAGCGACGAGGCGGGATCCTGGAACACGATGCTGAAGTCGCGGCGCAGCGGACGCAGCCGCCGCGCCGACAGGGCGGTGATGTCGTGCCCGGCGACCCGCACGGTGCCCGAGGTCGGCCGCTGCAGGCCGGCGGCGCACCGCCCGACCGTGGACTTGCCCGACCCCGACTCCCCGACGAGCCCGACCACCTCGCCGGCGCCCACGGTCACCGACACCTCGCGCACCGCCCGCACCTGGTGGTACTCGACGACCAGGTCCCGCAGTTCCAGTGCCGGCGGGACGTCCACCACGTCGGCGGTGGCGGCCCGCCCGCCGGCGCGGGGCGTGGTCACCACCGGAGCTCCGCGCCGGGTCGGCGGGGTAGCCGCGTCCTCGTGGGCCACCTCGGGCTCGCCCGTGCCGGGCTCGGCCACCCCGGGCTCGACCACCTGGGGTGAGGGCTCCGTCCCACCGCTCGCCGGCTCCGGTGCGGCCGGGGAGGGCCGCTCCGCACCGGTGGCGGTGTCCGCGCCCGCCGCCCCCGGGCCGTCCGACCTCGGTCGCCCGAGGTGGGGGACGGCGGCGAGGAGGGTGGCGGTGTACTCGTGCCGTGGTGCGGTGAGGACCTGACGGACGTCACCCCGTTCGACGACCTGCCCGTCCCGCATCACCACCACCCGGTCGGCGATGTCGGCGACGACGCCCATGTCGTGGGTGATCAGGACGATCGCGGTACCCAGCCGCCGGCACAGGTCACGCAGCAGGTCCAGGATCTCGGCCTGCACGGTGACGTCCAGGGCGGTGGTGGGTTCGTCGGCGACCAGCACCCTCGGGTCGCACGCCACCGCCATCGCGATCATGACCCGCTGCCGCTGCCCGCCGGACATCTGGTGGGGGTAGGAGTCGAGGCGACGGGCCGCCTCGGGGATGCCGACGAGTTCCAGGAGTTCCCTGGACCGTTCCCGGGCCGCCGCCCGCGACAGCCCACGGTGCTCGCGCAGCACCTCCCCCAACTGCCACCCCACGGTGAACACCGGGTTCAACGAGGTCATCGGCTCCTGGAAGATCATGGCGATCTCGTTGCCCCGGAGCGCCCGCAACCGCCGCTCGGGCATCCCGACCAGCTCCTCGCCGGCGAGGGTCGCCGAACCCGTGACGGTGGCGCTCGGCGGGAGCAGCCCCAGCAGCGACATCGCGCTGACGCTCTTGCCGGAACCCGACTCCCCCACGACGGCGAGGACCTCACCGGGGCGGACGTCGAAACCGACACCCGTGGTGGCCCGCACGGGCCCGTCCTCGGTGCGGAAACCGACGGAGAGGTCGGTCAGCCGCAGCACCGGCTCCACCTCGGCCGCCTCCTCGTGGGCGGTTCCACTGGCTGTCGTGCTCATCGGCGGTGTCCCTTCGGATCCAGTGCGTCGCGCAACCCGTCGCCGAGCAGGTTGAACGCCAGCGTGGCCGCGACGATCACCAGGCCGGGGAACAGGGCGAGCCAGGGTGCCTGCGCGAAGAACGGCTGGGCGCTGGAGAGCATCACGCCCAGCGACGGTGTCGGCGGCTGGACACCCAGGCCCAGGAACGACAGCACGGCCTCGCCGAGGATCGCCGCCGGGATGCCCACCGTCACCTGGATGAGCAGGGCGTTGACCGAGTTGGGCAGGATGTGCCGGAACAGGATCACGCCGTCGTGGGCGCCGCCCGCGACGGCGGCGTCGATGTAGTTCTCGTTGGCCAGCCGCAACGTCTCCCCCCGCATCACCCGGATGATGTTGGGAACCTGCGACACCCCGATCGCGATCGCCGCGTTCAGCAGCGAGGGTCCCAGGATCGCGGCCAGGCCGACCGCCAGCACCAGGAACGGGAAGGCCAACATCGTGTCGGTCAGCCGGGAGACCACGGGATCGACGAAGCGGCGGTAGTAGCCGGCGGCCAGTCCGAGCGGAACCGCCACGACGACGGCGAGCAGGACCGCGAGGACCCCGACGAACAGGGAGGACCGCAGTCCGAACAGGACGCGGGACAGCTGGTCCCGGCCGAACTCGTCGGTGCCCAACCAGGCCGCCGCCGACGGCTGCTCCCGGAGGCGGTCGAAGTCGACCGCGGCCGGGTCGGCCGGTGCGAGCAGCGGAGCGAGGGCCGCGGCGAGCACCAGCAGGACCACCAGGACCAGGCCGACCATGCCGGCGGGGTTCCGGCGCAGCCTGCGCAGCGCACGGCGACGCTGGCTCCTGCCGGCTCCGGCGCCGGAGGTCGGGGTCCCGGCGTGGACGTCGGTCGTCATCGTGCGCCTCCCTGCACCCGGATCCGCGGGTCGACCACCGAATACAGCAGGTCGACGACGAGGTTCACCAGGATGTATCCGACGGCGGTGACCATCACGGTCGCCTGGATCACCGGGAAGTCCCGGGTGAAGACGGACTCGACCATGAGCCGCCCGAAGCCGGGCAACACGAAGATCTGCTCGGTCACCACTGTTCCCGAGATCAGCGCGCCGAGTTGCAGGCCGAGGATCGTGAGCACGGTGATCAGGCTGTTCCGCAGCGCGTGGGCCACCACGCGGCGCGGGGTCATGCCCTTGGCCCGCGCGGTGCGGACGTAGTCCGAACTCAACGCCTCGATCATCGACGACCTGGTCTGCCGGAGGATGATCGCCGCGAGCCCGGTGCCGAGGACGATCGCGGGCATCACCATGCTGGCGAGGTTGCCGGCCGGGGACTCGAAGAACGGCACGTACCCGGAGGCCGGCAGCCACCCGAGTGCCACGGCGAAGACGAGGATTCCCATCAGACCCAACCAGAAGTTGGGCACCGAGAGCCCCAGCAGCGCGACCCCGTTGGCGAGCCAGTCGGTGGGCCGGCCCTGCCGCACGGCGGCGGCCACTCCGGCGAGCACCCCCACGAGCGCGGCGACGAGCAGGCTCAGCGCGGCCAGTTCGAGGGTCGCCGGCAGCCGGGTGAGGATGGTCTCCGACACCGGCATGCCGGTCCGGATCGACTCACCGAAGTCCCACCGCAGCATCTGACCGATCCAGGTGAGGTACTGCAGCGGCCAGGCCCGGTCGAAACCGTACTGCTCGTTGATGGCGGCCACGGTCTCCGGGGAGGGGTCGTCACCGGCCAGGAGCAGGGCCGGGTCACCCGGCATCGCCCGGACTCCGGCGAAGATCACCACGGAGACCAGGAACAGCGTCACCAGGGACTGGAGCAGCCGGTTCAGCAGGTAGCGTCCCATGTCACCCCTCACCGCCCTCGGCGACGAAACCGGCCTCCCGGAAACGCATCAACCCGTCCGGGTACACGCGGACACCGGCGAGGTCGGTGCTGTGCGCGGCGTAGAGCCGTTCCCGGTACAGGTAGATGATGTTGTTGAAGTCGCGCAGCCGAGGCACGAGTTCGGAGTACAGGTCCCGACGCCGCTCCGGATCGGTCTCCTCGGCGGCCTCGCGGATCAGCTCGTCGGTCTCCGGCGTGAAGTGGCCGCTGTAGTTGTTCGCGCCGCTGCGCACGTGGAACGACCCGATGTTGCCGTCGGGGTCGGGTCGACCGGACCAGCCGGAGATGTAGGTCTGGAAGTTCCCGGACTGGGCTTCGGCGATGCTGGCGGCGAACTCGGTGGGGCGGAGCCGGACCTGGAACCCGGCCTCGGCGGCCATCGCCTGGATGACCTGCCCGAGCCGCAGGGTGAGCGGTTCGTTGCTGATCATCAGTTCGACGGGGACGGGGGTCTGGACCCCCGCCTCGGCGAGCAGTTCCCTGGCCCGGTCCGGGTCGTGCTCCGGGCAGGCCTGCGTCTCCTCCGTGGCGAACTCGCTGGAGGGCGGGATGGGTCCGCAGGCGGGTTGGTGGAGCCCGCTGAACACGACCTCGTTGATGGTGTCGCGGTCCAACGACAGCGCCAGCGCCTGCCTCACCCTGGGGTCCTCGGCGAGCGGGCCCTCGACCTGGCCGGGTTCGGCGGTGTTGCCGTCGGTGTTCATCACGTTCACGCTCATGCCCATGTACTGGATGGAGGGCTGGTTGAGCAGTGTGAGGCCGTCCTCGTTGGACACCGCGGGCAGGTCGTCCGGGGAGACCTTCCACATCGCGTCGAGCTGGCCGGACCGCAGGTTCGCCAACCTGATGGTCGGGTCCGGGATGGGCCGGTAGACGATCCGGTCGAGGTTGACCAGGTCGGCGTCGTAGTAGTGCTCGCTGCGCTCCACGACGATCCGGTCCTGCGCCACCCGTTCGACGAAGTGGAAGGGTCCGACGCAGACGGGGGCCTGCCCGAAGTCCTCGCCGAGTTCGTCGAGGGCGGTCGGGGACAGGATCATGCCGGCGCGGTCGGCGAGCATCGAGGTGAGGGGCGCGTAGGGCCGGTGGAGCCGCAGCCGGACGGTGTCGGCGTCGACGACCTCGACGGAGCGGACGCTCTCCAGCTCGGTGGCCCGGCGGGACGCGGGCATCTCCCGGTGCCGGTCCAGGCTCCGCTTCACCGCGTGGGCGTCGAGTGCGGTGCCGTCGTTGAACAGCAGGTCGCGCCGCAGCGGGATGGTGACGTCGAGCCCGTCGTCGGAGATCTCGGGCAGGTCGGCCGCCAGTTGCGGGACGATCTCCAGGTTCTCCCCGACGTCGTAGAGCTTCTCGCAAACGCTCGTGTAGACCTGGCGACCGACGAGGGTGCTGGACAACGTGGGGTCGAGTGCGTCGGGGTCGGCGTCGAGCGCCACCGAGATCTCCCCGCCCTTCCGGACGGGCAGGTCGACTCCGCTGCGCTCCTCGTTGACGACCGTCTGCGGCTCGACCAGCGGAGCGCAGCCGCCGAGCACGAGTCCGGCCGTGGTGACGACCCCCAGGGTCCGCCATCGGCCGGGACGCCCGTTCGGGCTTGACCAGGGCACGCGCCCCTCACCTCACTTTCCGTTCCGTCGTTCGGCCCGTACCACCGGGGCGCCGGGGGCCACGGGCCGAACGTCCTGTCTGCCTGTTCTCCGGCGGTCAGCGCCCCACCGCGTAGCCCTGCATCCCCCGGGGGTTGCCACCGGCGAGCAGCACGCCGGTCTCCGGGTCCCGGGCCACGGCGCACAGCCGGCCCTCGGACCAGGGGCCGCCGACGGTGACGTCGTGGCCCCGTCGGCGGAGCTCGGCGATGGCCGCCTCACCGAGGCGGGACTCGACGGTGACGCTGCCGGGCCGCATCCCCCGGGGGTAGAAGGAGCTGGGGAAGCTGTCGGTGTGCCAGTTCGGGGCGTCGATGGCGCCCTGCAGGTCCAGCCCGCCCCGCACCGGCCGCCGCAGCGCGACGGCGAGGAAGAAGTGCAGGCTCCACTGGTCCTGCTGGTCGCCACCCGGCGTGCCGAAGGCCATGACCGGCACGTCGTCCCGCAGCGCGAGGGAGGGGGTGAGGGTGGTACGGGGGCGCCGCCCGGGGGTCAGGGAGTTGGGCAGCCCGGGTTCGAGCCACGCCATCTGGAGCCGGGTCCCGAGTGGGAACCCGAGGCTGGGGACGACCGGGTTGGACTGGAGCCAGCCGCCGCTCGGCGTCGCGGCGACCATGTTGCCCCACCGGTCGACGACGTCGAGGTGGCAGGTGTCGCCCCTGGTGACGCCGGTGTCGGCGACGGTGGGTTCCCCCACGCCCGCTCCGGCGTCGCCGGCGGCGACGTCGGGCACCCCGGCGGCGACCTTGCGCACGTGTTCGCCGAGGACCGGGCGTCGGCCGCCCGGGCTGCCGGGCCGCAGCTCGAACGAGGCGGTGTCCCCGACGAGGGCGCGGCGTTCGGCGTTGTACCCGGGCGAGAGGAGCTCGGCCAGGGGCACCTCCGCGGCATCCCCGTACCAGGCCTCGCGGTCGGCCATCGCGAGTTTGGTGCCCTCGACGAGCACGTGGTGGTAGTCGGGACCGTCATAGGTGAGGTCCTCGGGCAGCAGTGCCAGCTGCTGGAGGAAGGCGGGGCCCTGGCTCCAGGGACCGGCCTTGCACACGGTCCACCCGTTCCACTCGTGGGCGACGGGGTCCTCGTAGCCGACCTCGAAGGCGGCGAGGTCGGAGCCGGTCAGCGTCCCGCCGTGCCGTTCTCCGGAGCTGTCCATGGTGGGGGTGGCGGCCTGTTCGGCCAGCGCCTCGGCGATGAAGCCCTCCCGCCACACGCGGCGCGCCGCCTCGATCTGGGTTTCCCGCCCGGTGCCCGCCGCCTCCGATTCGGCCACCAGACGCCGCCAGGTCGACGCGAGGGCGGGGTTGCGCAGCAGTTCCCCGGGGCGGGGCGACCGTCCGCCCCGCAGGTAGACCTCCGCGGACGTCGTCCACTCGGTCTCGAAGAGCTCGCGGACCGTCTCGACGGTGGCGCCCACCCGGTCGACCGCGGGGTGGCCGTGCTCGGCGTAGCCGATCGCGTACTTCAGGACGTCGGCGAGGCTTCGGGTGCCGTGGTCCCGCAGCAGCACCATCCAGGCGTCGAAGGCGGCGGGCACGGCGGCCGCCAGGGGGCCCGTTCCCGGCACCAGGTCCAGCCCGAGGGACGTGTAGTGCTCGATGGTCGCGCCCTGGGGAGCGGGGCCCTGACCGGCGAGGACCTGAGGGCGCCCTCCGGCGGGCGCGAGGATGATCGGCACCTCACCCGCGGGGCCGTTGAGGTGTGGTTCGACGACGTGGAGCACGAAACCCGCCGCCACGGCGGCGTCGAAGGCGTTCCCGCCGTCCTCGAGCACGGCCATCGCGGAGGCCGAGGCGAGCCAGTGGGTCGAGGACACCATGCCGTGCGTGCCCTGCAGCGTCGGTCTCGTCGTGAACACCTGGTCGGCTCCTTCGTGGTGCGGGGGTGGGGGACGGCTGGTCCACCGGGTCGCGCGAACCCGTCCGGTCGGGGGCGGGGTCCGCGTCGTCGAGCATCGCCGGAACACCCCCGCCAAGAACAGGGGTGGGTTCGGGTGCCGCGGACGCTGGCGCCGGTGCCCGTCGGGTCGCGACGGCGTTGGTGCGCTGACGGCTCGGGTGGGGTGGCACCCGTCAGACGTCGTCGTCCGCCGTGTCGGACACCGTTCGCCTCCGGGTGGGCGGCGGGCGCGCCGTCCGGTCGGCGTCGCGGGCCACCGGAACCGTGCGCGGGGTCTCCGATCACGTGTTCCCACATCCCGTAGCGGACTCGACACCGACTGGATTGGTACATTGGTAGGACCAGTTGGCGAGCGAGCGTACTCCACTTCGGGGCGGTTCCGAAGAGCCAACAGCAGACGGATTACCGACCTGTCAGCGCCCTGTTACGGCGAGGTTGCGCCGCGCCGGGGGACGGTAGCGTCCGGCGCACCGGTCAACTCTGGGGGAGCGTGAGGATGGACTGGCACCGCCTGCGGCGCCCGAGCCTGTCGAGGCCGGACACCCTGGCCATCGACATCGAACGCCTGATCCTGACCGGAAGCCTCCGGCCGGGTGACCGGGTGCCGGCGGAGCGCGAACTGGCCGAGGCCCTGGGGGTGTCCCGGGGCTCGGTCCGCGAGGCGCTGCGGGACCTGGCCTCGCGGGGTCTGGTCGCGCGCCGGCCCGGTTCCGGCACCGTGGTCCTCGACCCGACGGCGAGCCGCTTCGGGGAGCTGCTGGCCTCGGGCCTGGACGCCGACCGGATCGAGCTGCTCCAGGTCATGGAGGTGCGGGCGTGCGTGGAGCCGCCGGTGGCGGCGCGGGCGGCGCTGCGGGCCACCCCGGCCAACGTCGCCCAGCTCGCGGGTCTGGTGGACGAGATGACCCGGGACCCCACGCCCGCGGGGTTCGCCGATCTCGACCGCACCTTCCACCGGGCGATCGCCCAGTACACGCACAACCCGCTGCTGGTGCGACTGCTGGACCGCGTCCACGAGATCACCGAGGCGAGCAGGGACGAGTCCCTCGTGTCGGCGGCGCGGCGCCGGTCCTCCATCGAGGAGCACCGGGAGATCCTGCGGGCGATCGAACGGCACGATCCGGAGGGCGCGAGCGCCGCCACCGCCGCCCACATCGACTCGGTGCTGCGCCGGATCACCGCCAACGCCGGGGATGCCGACCCGGTGCCGTCCGGCTCCTGACCGGCGAGGAGGTCGCACGGGGACGCGGGCGCCCTGCGCACCGCGCGGGTCCGACCGGTGACCGGTGTGGGTCACCGGCCCGTTCGTCGTCGGGACGCGTCACCGCCGCTGCGGTGGGGCGGACGCTCCGCCGCCTGCCCGGAAGACCCCGGGCGAGCGGGTGACCGTCCGCCGGCGGAACGGCGGCCGGATGTGGGTGGTGGGCCGGTGCGCCGTGGCCGGGTGGTGGTCGGAGCGCCCCGCACCGGTAGCGTTAGTTTCATTTGCCACTGAAGCGGCGAATTAGATTGATGGTTTCGGACCCCCTCCCCTGGGACGGCCCGCTCCAGCGCGTCCGGCCAGCGCGAACCGACCACCGCGTCCCGGCGCCCGGAACGCGCCGCGCGCGAGCCGCCCTGGGCGGGCAGCGGCGGCGGCGACGCCCTCGGTGGAGCGGCGCCGGGGAGCCGGTCAGCGCGGAGGGTGCTCGGCGAAGAACGAGACCAACTCGGCGTTGACCGCCTCCGGTCGCTCCAGGTACCCGTAGTGGCCGGAGTCGGCCAACTCGACGTACCGGGCGGCCGGAATGGCGTCGGCGACCTCCCGGCACAGGTGCGGCGGGAGGACGAGGTCGTCGGCGAAACCGATCACCAGCGTGGGCGTAATGATCGACCGGTAGGCGGCCAGCCGATCCGGGATGATGTCGAGGTCCAACTGCGCCCGGTAGCCCTTGGAGTGTTCGGCGGGCACCATCTCGAAGATGTCCAGCCAGTCCTGGCACTTCTGGTCGTCGTTCAGGGTTGCCGGTGAGAGCACCTGCATGGCGCGGATCGAGGCCGCGTAGCGGGCCGGCAGCTCGGCTCCGCTGTCGACCTGCTCCCGCTCGGCCAGGGCGGCGAACCGCCGCATGGCATCGGTGCGTCCTCGCGTCGCCATCAGCACCGCCTGGCTCGCCAGGTCGGCCCGGGTCACGAGGAGTTCCTGCACGACATGGGCTCCCATCGAGGTCCCCACCAGCCGGCAGGGCCCGAGCCGCAGGTGCTCGACGAGCCCGACGGTGTCGGCCACCAGGTCTTCGACGGTGAACCCGACCAGGTCCCGGGTGCTGGGCGAACTCCCCCGGTTGTCGAAGGTGATGACCCGGTAACCCGCCGCCACCAGGGCGGGCACCTGGTGCAGGTGCCACGCTCGCCCGCTGGAACCGGACCCCATGACGAGCACGACGGGCTCACCGTGGCCCACATCCTCGTACGGGACGCTGATGCCGTTGATGTCCGCGGTCGGCATGTCCTACCCCTGTCTGTCGTGATCTCGTCGGCGGGCGTGGGCTCGGTGGCGGCGGGTCGACGTGGCTGCGTCGACCGCTCGGTCGGTCGGGAGGTCAGCTCGTCAGGGCGTCGGTGACCGCGAGGGCGTCGTCGAGGGCCTTGAGCCCCAGCGCCAGCTCCTCCTCGCTGATCACCAGCGGCGGCGCGATGTGCAGCCTGTTCATGTTCACGAACGGCCAGACCCCGTTCTCCCGCACCGCCGCCGCCAGCTGGTTCATCGGGGCCGCGGCGACCCCGCTGGCGTTGAACGGCACGAGGGGCTCCCGCGTCTCCCTGTCCCGCACCAACTCCACCGCCCAGAACAGGCCTCGCCCGCGCACGTGCCCGACGGAGGGGTGGCGCTCGGCGAGCTCCCGCAGCGCCGGTTCGACGACCTCCGAGCCCAGGCGCCGCACCCGGCGCAGCAGGTCGGTCTCCTCGAACACCTCGATGGAGGCGACCCCGGCGGCGCAGGCGAGTGGATGACCCGAGTAGGTCAGTCCTCCCGGGTAGGCCCGGTCGGTGAACGTGCCGGCGATCCGCCGGGAGATGACCACGCCGCCCAGCGGGACGTAACCGGAGTTCACCCCCTTCGCGAAGGTGATCAGGTCGGGGACGACGTCCCAGGCGTCCACCGCGAACCACTCCCCGACCCGGCCGAACCCCACCATCACCTCGTCCGAGATGAGCAGGATGCCGTGCCGGTCGCAGAGTTCCCGCACTCCCGCCAGGTACCCCGGCGGGGGGACGAGCACGCCGTTGGTACCCACGACCGGTTCGAGCAGGACGGCGGCGACCGTGTCCGGCCCCTCGAACTGGATGACCTCGGCGAGGTGGCGGAGCGCGCGGTCGCTCTCCTCCTCCTCCGTGGTGGCGTGGAAGGCGGACCGGTAGAGGTGCGGGCCGAAGAAGCGGGCCACGCCGGGCACACCCGGCTCGTTCGCCCACCGCCTCGGGTCGCCGGTCAGCGTGATGGAACCGGCCGTCGCCCCGTGGTAGGAGCGGTAGGCGGAGAGGATTTTGTGGCGGCCGGTGTGCAGCCTGGCCATCCGCACCGCGTGCTCGACGGCCTCCGTGCCCCCGTTGGTGAAGAACACGGCGTCGAGGTCGCCCGGCGCGCGTTCCGCGATCAGGCGGGCCAGGGTGGACCGCGTCTCGTTGCCGAACTGCGGTGCCACGGTGCAGAGCCGCTCGGCCTGGTCCCGGATGGCGGCCACGAGCCGGGGGTGCCGGTGGCCGAGGTTCAGGTTGACCAGTTGGGAGGCGAAGTCCAGGTACCGGTTCCCGTCGTGGTCCCAGAACCAGCACCCCTCGCCCCCGGCGATGGACAGCGGGTTCACCGCCCCTTGCGCCGACCAGGAGTGGAAGACGTGGTCGCGCTCGGTGGCGAGGGTCTCGGCGGCGTCGCTCATGCCCTTGCGGCCCCTATCTCTCGGTGTCGTGGACGTCGGTGTCCGGCGTGAGGTGGTCCGGTCACGCCGGATACCGCTCCCAGTGTGCCCCGAAGATCATCCGCTCGTCCGGGACGGCCGGGGCGATGGGCCTGGAGACCGTCGTGTGGTTGAGGAAGTGGCGCCAGGTGACGTTGCCGGACACACTTCCGCCACCCCAGCTCCCGCTGGACAACGTCGTCGTGAACGGTACTCCGTTGTCGAAGCTGCCGGTGTTGGACATCGTGGACTGGTTCACCGCGACCCGGCAGGTTTCGATCTGCTCGGCGAGTCTGCGGACGCGGTCGTCACGGGAGCTGTGGATGCCGCAGCTGTGCCCCCGACCGCACCGGTGGAGGATGCTCCCGACGAGCCGGACCGCTTCGTCGAAGTCGCGGTAGGTCGCCACGGTGAGCAGCGGCGAGATCTTCTCGCGCAACACCGGACTGTCCCGCTCGGGGTCAGCGCAGGGCAGGACGAGCACGGTCACCTTGTCCGGCTCCTCGAGCCGGATCCCGGCCTCGCGGGCCAGCTCGGCCGGGGTTCGCCCGATCGCATCCCTGTTGAGGGTGTGGTCGTCCGGCCACAACAGGGTGCGGAGCGCACGGGCCTCGCCGTCGTCACACAGGTGGGCTCCACGTCCGGCGAGTTCGGCCCGGAACCGGTCGGCGACCTCGTGGTGGACGAGGACGTTGCTCTCGGAGGAGCAGGAGGTGCCGTTGTTGAACCCAGCCCCGCTGGCGATCAGCTCCGCCGCCGACGCCAGGTCCGCCGTCTCGTCGACGATCACCGTGGCGTTGCCCACTCCCGCGCCGATGGCGGGCGTGCCGCTCAGGTACGCGCGGCGAACCGTGCCGGCGCCGCCGACGGCCACGACGTAGTCCGCCGCTGCCATCAACTCCTCGGCCTGGGCGCGTCCCGGCTCCTCCAGGCACTGGACGAGGTCGACCGGGGCTCCGACCGCGGCGAGGGCGGCGCGCATGATCCCGACCGTCGCGAGGGAGGCGGAGCGCGCCCTCGGGTTGGGGCTGAAGACCACCGCGTTGCGGGTCTTGAGCATGGGGAGGGCGTTGCAGACGATGCCGGGGCTCGGGGCGGTGGCCGGGCTCGCCGCCGCGATGACGCCCAGCGGTTTGGCGATGCGCTGGAGCCCGAGTTCCGGCAGGTCCTCGACGAGCCCAACCGTGCGGACGCCGTGCAGGTCCCTCAGCACGCCGAGGACGCGCCGCCGCTGCATCAGGTACAGGTGTTCCGGATCGCCGAGCCGTGTCTCCTCGTGGCCGAGGGTGGCCAGTTGCCGGGCGTTGTCCTCGCGGTAGCAGTGCCAGCCCACGGCGACGACCGCCTCGTCCACGCGTTCCTGGCTCCAGAACGCGACCTCCGACTGGGCGGCTCGGGCGCGCCGGACGGTTTCCTGTACCACCTCGCTGATCATGTGCCTGATCTCCTACCCCTGCCGCGGGATCGCGATTTCCGGTGAACGCACACCCTTGCGTGGTTCCAGGGCGGTTCCGGCAACGCAACCTCCCGGCCAGGGGTGTCCAGTCAACGGTGGTCCAACCTATGCACGCGGGCGGGCGGGGAAAACCACCTTTGCCCTGATTGAAAAATCAGCTGGCGAGGGGTACCAGGAGAGCGGCGCGCCGCGCGTCGAACCGGACTGGTCCCACCGCGGCCGGGGAAGCCGTCGGCGGCGGTGGGCCTGGCGCCGGGGGCATCGGAGGTTCCTGCCTCCGGGTCCGGCGATCGGCGTGAGCAGCCGGTTCCAGTCGGAACCGGCGCGGTGGGGCATCCCGCCCCGGTCGCCGCTGACGCACGTCGGCGCGCTTGTGGTCGGGACTGGTCTCGTCGGCGGTTCCTCTCCCCGACGAGGATGCGACCAGGACGCGGCACCTCAACTTCGACTGTCGTCAAACCGGCTTGTCGACGGCGGTACCGGCCCCGTACGTTCCCGGGAAATCGCCTCGGTGGATGCCATTCCACCACACGGAATTTCTGCGGCCGGCCGGGGAAGTGCTTCTCCTGCCGACGGGTCCGCGGGACCGGAGGAGAGTCCGTGCACCACGAGCGCGCAGTCGCGCCTCACAGACGGCCAAGGGGATTCAGCAGGTGAAGGCACTTATCTACGCGTTCGGATCGCGGGGCGACATCCAGCCCTACCTGGCGCTGGCGCACGCCCTGACGCGGGCGGGACACGAGGCGGTCCTGTGCGCGAGCGCGAATTGCGAGTCCTACGCGGCGGACTACGGGATCGAGTTCATCCCGCGTGACGACTGGATCGTGAAACTCCAGCTGGAGGACCCGGTGGTCCAGCAGGTGGTGATGACGACCGGTGACGATCTGGCGCAGGTTCCCAAGGACGTGCGCAAGGCAGCGATCCAGAAGCTCAAGCAGGTCCAGGACGAGGTGTTCCCGCGCCTCCTCAAGGACATGTCGGACGGTGCCGCCGCGGCGGGAGACGTGGACGTGGTGATCCACCCGCACAACCCGTTGGATCACGGTCACCAGATCGCGGAGAAACTCGGTGTTCCCTCGGTGATCGCGGCGTTGCACCCCCACTTCGTCCCCTCGGGTGACTACAACAGCCAGTTGCTCAAGCCAGGCCGCACGCGGTCGCCGTGGGTGAACCGCCTCAGCCACCGGCTCGTGCCGTTCTTCCAGCAGAAGAAGAAGGACATCGAAGCCTGGCGGCGGGAGACCCTGGGGCTCCCACCTCGGAAGGGACAGCACAACCGCCTCGTGCGGGCGGATGGGCAACCCGTGACCGTGCTGCACGGCTTCAGCCCGCACGTGATCACTCCGTCGGCCGACTGGCCGGAGACCGTACACAACACCGGGTTCTGGTTCCTCCCCGCGAAGCCCGACTGGTCGCCGCCCGCCGAACTCGTGGACTTCCTGGAGGCCGGGGAGAAGCCGGTGTTCGTCGGCTTCGGGAGCCTGCGGAAGGGCGAACCGGCCGACCGGGGCAAGATCGTGATGGACGCGATCCGCGCCAGCGGTCACCGCGCGATCGTGGGCACGGGATGGGGTGGGTTGGAGATCACCGATCCTCCGGAGAACGTGCTGGTCCTCGACGAGGTGCCCTACGACTGGCTGTTCCCCAGGGTACGAGCCGCGGTGCACGCGGGCGGTACCGGCACCATGAACGCGGCTCTGGTCGCCGGCGTACCCCAGGTCGCCTGCCCGTTCCACCTGGAACAGTTGTACTGGGCCGACCTGGCCCATTCCCACGGCGTGTCGACTCCTCCGATCCGGCAGAGCAAGTTGGACGTTCCCACCCTGGCGGCCGCGATCCGGCAGGCCACGTCGGACGCGTCCCTGGCGGAGAACGCCAGCA
Organism: Actinoalloteichus sp. AHMU CJ021; assembly: GCF_002895405.1. NCBI lineage: Bacteria > Bacillati > Actinomycetota > Actinomycetes > Pseudonocardiales > Pseudonocardiaceae > Actinoalloteichus > Actinoalloteichus sp. AHMU CJ021. The sequence goes on from NZ_CP025990.1 coordinate 6,079,860, forward strand.
GGCTCGCGGAGAAGCTGCGGGGTGAGGACGGGACGGCGACGGCCGTGCGCGTCCTCGAGCAGGTGCACGCGCGCCACCGGGCGGCGTCCGCCCTCTGATCGTCACGCCTGGACCAGCGATGGTCCAGGCGTTTCTCTCTTCTCCGCCCAGCCGGGTCGAGACCGGAGATGGCTCCCCGCTCCGCTGGGTCGAGATGATCCCACCCGCCTGAGGAGACCTCGCGGGCTCACCGCGACGGCGCCGCCCGCGATCGCCGCATCGAACCTCCGCCGCCATCGCACCTCACCGCGTCACCGCCACGGTCGGTGTGGGTCCCGCCTTCTCACGGCCCTCGGGGTGGATGTCGTGGCCACGAGCGCACCGCGACCGGTACTCCTCCTCCCCTCGAGCGGACCCGCCCGCCCTGATGTCCGTCGTGTCCGGGCGGGGCTTCCGGTCCTCGGGCCAGGGCGCCACGCGCTCGCGACGGCGCCTCCGCCGTTCCGGGGGACCCGCACGAGGGTGACCAGGTGAGGAACGGGCGGCGTGCGGTGCCCCCGCCGCTCGCCCGCTCCTGAACCTCCCGGGGGTGGTCCAGCCGCGCGGTTGGGCGTGCCACCACCGGTACTCGCGGTCACGCCCGAGCAGCCTGCGGGCCTCCCCCATCACTCACCCGATCGAAGGGTTTTCCCGGTCAGAACACGGGTCTGTTTCGTCCGAACGAGACAGTTGTGGGCACCGGAAGCATGAGGGCTGGAGGCCACCGCCGCACCCATACCCTCCTCCCCGGCTTGCGACAAGGATGTACTTTGATCTATAACTACTACAACAAACAGCACGGACCGAGCACACGCAACCCAGCTCGCGGATGTGACGAAGCCCGCGTCGACGTCGGCGCGCGAACCCGAGGAGCGGAACATGTCGTCTGCCCGTGTCACCCGAACCACCCGCCTGGACGCCGCGATCCCCCACCCGTCGGTGGCAGCCGACGCCCTCACCCGCCCGGACTGGGCGGGAGTTCCTCCGACGGAAACGCCCCGGTCCTGGGGCGACCGCAACGCCCTCCTGGAGAACGCCGCCGACGACCTGCACCACTCGGGCGTCCCGGCCGTCCTCATCCACCACCGGGTCGGGGACAACACGGTCAAGGCCCGCAACCGGGGGACGGACACCGCTCCCGCGATCCCCTTCAACGCGCGCTTCCGCATCGGCGGGGCCACCCGGGCGTTCGTCGCCGTCGTCGTCCTCCAGTTGGTGGCGGAACGTCGCCTGACCCTCGACGCGCCGGTGGCGCGTTGGTTGCCCGGCGTCCTGGACGGCACAGACCACGCGGCCGACATCACCGTGCGGCACCTGCTCCAGGAGACCAGCGGTCTCGCGGACTTCCGCCAGGACCTCGACCAACTCCACGACGCCGCCCAGTTCGCCGCCCGCCGTTTCCGCTCCTACCGGCCGGAGCAGTTGGTGGATCTCGCCCTGCGGCACGACGCGGAGTGCGCACCGGGAACCAGGTGGCGGTACCGCGACATCAACTACGTCCTGCTGGGGATGCTCGTGCGCAGGGTGACCGGGAACTCCTGGGACGCCGAGGTCCGGCAGCGGATCATCCGGCGACTGGAACTGACCGGGACCGCCGCCCCCGGCGACTTCCCCTTCGTGATGGGCCCGCACACCGAGAGCTACGACCGGTTCCCCGGTGCGGGAAGCCCGGTGAACACCACGCTGTTCAACCCGTCGTGGGCGGACGCGGCTGGCTCGTTGATCAGCACCACCGACGATCTGGGAAGGTTCTTCCGCGCCCTGCTGGGTGGACGACTGCTCGGGCCGGCGGAGCTGGCGGAAATGCTGCGAACCGTCCCGGCCCGCGCCCCGGGAAGCACCGCCGAGGCCCACTACGGCCTGGGGATCTTCTGGCGGCCGATGGCCCAGGGCGGGGGGTGTTGGGGACACGACGGGAACATTCTCGGCTTCCACCACCACACGGCGGTCACGGAGAACGGTGACAGCGAAGTCGTGATCGCGATGAACGGAGTCGGGGAGCACTCGGAGCGGCTCGCCACCCTCCTCGTGGACACCGTTCTCACATCCCCTGCGCCCCGCTGCTGAGCCGAGCGCCATGACCAGGGCGGTTCCACCGGGGTGTTCCCGGCGGACCCCCTCCGAAATGGCGGCTCCCGCTCATGCTCGGGCACGGGACCTCGTCGTGATCGGCAACGGGTGGATATCGCGCTGGTGCGAGAACGGCGATCCGAACACCTCCACCGGCCCGAGGTGGGGAATTCCCGCTGGTACCGCCATCCCGCCCGCCGGATCAGGCACCGGCACATCGCTTCGGCTGACACCAAAACCCGCTCGAGTTCCGCACCGCGACGTTGCCCGTGCGACTCGGCCGACCGTAGCATCGAAAACCTGCCGCGCGATCGAAGCAACAGATAGGCACTCCCCTTGTTCACCAACCTGCTGGAGCAGATCGGCGTCCCGCTCGCGCTGGGTGCGGTCCTGCTTGTGGCTCCCACTCCCATTCTGTCCCGGAAGACGGTGCCCTTCTCCGTTCGAGTCCCACCGGACAGGGTGGACGATCCGGTGATCGTGGAACAACGACGTCTTTACCGAAACCGGCTTTCCGCCGTCGTACTGGTCGTTGTCATCTCCTCGATGGCGCTCGGCCAGGTGGTGGACCCCCGGATCGTGTACGGGCTGACCGGTGTCGCCCTGTTGATGGCGACCGGAGTGGTGTGGCACCAGGCGAGTCGCGCGATCACCACCGCCAAGCGCCGGGATGGCTGGTACGAGGGCCGACGACAGGGCGTGGCGGCGGACACCACACTGCGCACGGACCCGGTCCCCTTCCCGTGGCTCTGGACGTCACCCGCACTGGCTGTCCTTCTCGCGACCACCGTGGTGGGTGTCCTGACGTACCCGACGCTGCCCGACACCTTGGTGATGCCCGCGTCTGGCGGCGTGGACGCGACGACCGAGGTCGGAACCTCGGCCCTGACGGCCTTCGCCCTGGTGCTCCTCCAGGCGGCGCAGACGGGCCTCGTGCTGGGGTTGACCGCCGGGATCCTGCGCTCACGCGGTGACATCGACCCCGCACAGCCGGACACCAGTGCTCGGCGATACCGGCGTTACCTCACCCAGACCAGTCGGGGTCTCGTCCTGGTGCTCGCCGCGCTGAACCTCGTCCTGGGCGGGCTCTCGTGGGTGATGTGGACCGGCAGGCACGACCAGACCACCGTCGTACTGCTCGTCACGGTGGCACCGGCCCTCCTCGCGGTCGCCGTCGTGGGTTTCCTGCTGGTCCGGGTCGGACCGGCCGGCAGCAGGGTTGCCGTCCCCGACCAGCCGGAGGAGGACAGCGGCCTGGTGCAACGGGACGACGACCGCTTCTGGCGAGGGGACATGATGTACTCCAACCGCGAGGACCCGGCGATCCTGGTACCCAGGAGGATGGGTTTCGGCTGGACGTTCAACCTCGCCAACCCGATCACCCGCATCCTGTTCGGCACGGCCATCCTCGGCACGCTCGTCCTGATGGCCTTCGGGGTGATCACGCCCGAGTGGAGGTGACCTCCCCTCCGCGCGAGGTCCACGGCGTCCCCCGTGACCCCTGCCGGGGGCGGCTCCCCATCACGCGGAGCAGCCCCCGGCCACGCGCCGAGGAGCCAGCAGGGGCTCAGCCCTCGCGCCGTTCGGTGGCGCAGGTCTCGACGAGGGACAGCAACCAGCCGTTCATCTCCTCCGCCAACGAGCGGATGGTCTCCGTGCGGTGCAGTTCACCGGAGTAGCCCCAGGTGAACACCAGCCTTCCCTCCTCGACGGCACCCACCACGTCGATCAGGTGAGCCCGCTGCTCGTCCGGGTGGTGGTCGTCCCCGGGGCACTCGATCCGTTGCCGCAGCAGATTGGACGCCGGCTTCCCCTGCCCCTCCACGGCGAACTGCCCGTGGTAGTTGAAGCTGATCCTCGGGCTGTCGTGGGTGGGCAACGTGCCCGGTGACCCGGTGAGGTGGCGCAGGGCACCGTAGCCGACCCCTCGGTCGGGTACCGCGCGGAGTTGGGACTTCACCGCCCGGAGGGTCGCCGACCATCCCTCGTCCTCCGGGAGGCGGAGGGCGACCGGGTGGATCGAGGTGAACCAGCCGACCGTGCGGGAGAGATCGACGTCCTCGAACAGCTCCTCCCGCCCGTGGCTCTCCAGGTTCACCGCCACGCGGTCCCGGCCCGTCCAGCCGCGCAATGTCCGGGCCAGCCCCGCCAACAGCACATCGTTGATCTGGGTGCGGTAGCGACCCGGGACCCGCTGCAACAGCACCGCGGTGTCCCGCTCCGACAGCGACACCGACAGCATCCGCATGGAGCCGGCCGTGTTGTTCCCGCCGGGGTCGTCGACGGGAAGGTCGAGGCAAACCCCGGGGCCGGTCGCTGCCGTCCAGTAGTCCCGCTGGTCGTCGAACCCGCCCCGCCTGGTGTGGTCCGACAGCCGGGCGGCCCACTGCTGGAAGGACGTCGTCTTCGGCCCCAGGTCCACGGGCTTCCCGGCGACCGCCGCGTCGTAGGCTGCGACGAGGTCACCCAGCAGGATGCGCCAGGAGACCCCGTCGACCACCAGGTGGTGCGCGACGACCGCCAGTCGCGCACCGGCATCGTGGTGCACCACCACGACCCGGAACAGCGGCCCGGAGTCCAGGTCGAGAGTGGACTTCGCCGTCGCGACCCGCTCCCGCCACACCTGGTCGAAGTCCTCCCCGACCCCGGGCCGGACGGCCAGCAGCACCTGCTCGACATCCACCTCGGGCAGCACCCGCAGCTGGTGACCGCCGTTCCCGTCCCGCACGGCGACCATGCGCAGCCCGTCGTGCTGGGACAGCAGGGCGCACACCGCGGTGCGCAGCACCGCTAGGTCCACGTCGCCGTCGAGGTCGTAGGCCATCGACATCGTGAAGTGTTCCGGGGACACCGGGTGCCTCTCGAAGAACCAGTCGATCACCGGCGTGGTGTCCACGGGACCGGACACCACGGCCTGGTCCGCGTGGACCCTCAGCGAACCGGGTTCGGGAAGCGCGCTGGCGAGCGCTGCCACCGTCTGGTGCAGGAACATGTCCTTCGAGGACAGCTCCAGGCCGGCCCGCCGAGCCCGGGACACCACCTGGATGCTCAGGATGGAGTCACCCCCCAGCGCGAAGAAGTTGTCCTCCACCCCGACCCGGTCGACACCGAGCACCTCCGACCAGATCTGGCAGAGCGTCCGCTCGGTCTCACCGCTGGGGGCCCGGAAATCCTCGCCGCCCTGGAACTCCGGTGCGGGCAGTGCGGCCCGGTCCGGTTTCCCGTTGGGAGTCAGGGGAAGCGCGTCCAGGACCACCACGGCCGCGGGCACCAGGTACTCGGGCAGTTCGGCGCGGACCGCGTCGCGCAACTCGGCCCCCAGCGTCTCGGTACCGGTTCCCCCGGTCGCTGACGGGACCGCGTAACCCACCAGCCTGCGGACCCCCGGGGTGTCCTCCCGGACCACCACCGCCGCCACGGCCACGGCTGGATGCCGGGCGAGCACCGCTTCCACCTCGCCCGGCTCGATCCGGAAGCCCCTCAGCTTCACCTGGTCGTCGGCTCGGCCGAGGAACTCCAGTTGGCCGTCACGCCTCCAGCGGGCCCGATCGCCAGTTCGGTAGAGGCGACCACCCCGAGCATCGAACGGGTCGGCCACGAACCGGCCCGCCGTCAGGCCAGGACGATCGACGTAGCCCCTGGCCACGCCCGTGCCCGCCGTGTACAGCTCGCCGGGGACACCCGGGGGGACCGGCCGCATCCACCGATCCAGCACGTACACGCGGGTCCCCGCGACAGGTGTGCCGATCGGCAACGGTCTGCCGTCCGACGCCGCGGCGACGTCCACGTCGGCCGTGGTGCTGAACACCGTGTTCTCCGTGGGGCCGTAGGCGTGCAGCAGTCGCAGACCCGGGAACCGGCGAAGCACCCGCAGGCAGTGGTCAGGAGAGACCACGTCGCCGCCCGTGGAGACCTGCCGCAGTCCGGCGAGGATGGACAGGTCGCCGTCGACGACCTCGTGGAACAGGCCGGTGGTCAGCCACAGCGCGGTCACCCCGCGCGCCGCGACGTACTCGCCGAGCTCGGGAAGGGACAGCGGCCCCGGCGGCGGGACCGCCAGCGCAGCCCCGTTGAGCAACGCCCCCCACACCTCCAGGGTCGCCGCGTCGAACGACAGCGGAGCGACCTGGGACACCACGTCCCCGGGCCCGACCGGAAGGTGCTCCGGACGCCAGCACACACGGGCCACCGCCTCATGCGTGGCGAGCGCCCCCTTGGGCCGGCCCGTCGACCCGGAGGTGTAGATCACGTACGCGGCGCGGGACGAGCTGATCGGGGGGACCGACGGCGGTTCGGAGGGTCGCCCCCGCACGGACGCCGCCGTCGCCGGGTCGTCGAGAACGGTCGCCGAAACCCCACCCGGCACCCGGTCCCGGAGGTCGGCTGTCGTGAGCACGAGTGCGGCGCCGCTGTCGGACACCAGGAACTCCACGCGGGATGGCGGGTAGGTCGGGTCCACCGGGACGTAGTAGCCGCCGGCGCGCAGAACGGCGAGCATCGCCACCACGGCGAGCGGTCCACGGGGAAGCAGCACCGCCACCGGGGTCTCCGCCGCCACCCCCCGGTCCACCAGCGCGTGGGCCAACTGGTTCGCACGTGCGTCCAGCTCTCCGTAGGACCAGGCCACTCCCTCCCCGACGACCGCGAGCGCCGAGGGGTCCGACGCGACGGACGCCGCGAACAGGTCGACCAACGACCCCGACGGCAGGGAACGGGTGGTCTGGTTCCACCGGTCGAGGACCCGGACCAGGTCCTCGCGATCCCCGGAGTCGACGCCGACCAGCGGAACATCCGGCGTGTCCGTCACGGCCTCGGCCAGGCGCACCCAGTCCCTCGCCCAACCCCGCACCGTCTCCCCGTCGAACAGGTCGGTGCTGTGCTCGAGGGCGGCGACCAGCCCGGACGGGGTCTCGACGAACTCGAGGGTGATGTCGAACTGGGCGGCAGTCCTGGGCAGCGGGTGGTCCTCGACCACGAGGTCCGGGAGGTCGAGATCGGACAGGGGAGCGTTCTGGAGCACCACCATCGCCTGGACCAGCGGCGTCCGGCTGGTGTCCCGTTCCGGTGCCAGCTCGTCGATCAACCGGCTGAAGGGTACGTCCTGGTGGGCGAAGGCCCCCAGCACGGTCTCCCGCACCTCGGCGAGGAACTCCGTGAAGGACAGCCGTTCCCGAACACGGGTCCTCAGCACGACGGTGTTGACGAAGAACCCGACGAGGCCCTCCAGCTCCGCCCGGTCCCGGCCCGAGGTGGCGGTGCCGACGGCGATGTCGGTCTGTCCGCTGTGCCTGGAGAACACCAGGGCGGTGATCGCGGTCAGGCTCATGAACAGGGTCGCGTCGTCCCGGACCGAGCGGAGCTTGTCGGTGAGCGCGGCCGGCACGGAGAAGGTGTGGACCGCACCCGATGTGGTCCGCACCGCCGGGCGGGGACGATCGGTGGGCAGGTCGAGCGGGGAGATGTCCGCGAGCCGCTCCCGCCAGTAGGCCAGCTGCCCGGCGAGCGAGTCGCGGGAGAGCCGGTCCCGTTGCCACTGGGCGAAGTCGCCGTACTGGATCGGGAGCACGGGCAGCTCGTCCTCGGTCCCCTGGTGGACCGCACGGTAGGAGGCGGCGAGCTCCCGCAGGAACACCCCCATCGACCAGCCGTCGGTGACGATGTGGTGCATGGCCAGGACCAGCACCCACTCCCGGCTTCCGACCCGCAGCGCGGTGGGCCGCAGCAGGGGCCCGCTGGCGAGGTCGAACGGCGCGGTGGCCAGCTCGCGGACGGCCTTGTCGACCACGTCCGGGGAGGCGCCGCACAGGTCGACCTCGTCGAGGACCACCTCTCGGGCCGGGCCGACGACCTGCGTCCCCTCGCCGTCCTGGGTGACGAACGTGGTCCGCAGGATCTCGTGGCGCTCCACCAGCCTGGTGAGCGCGGCGCGCAAGGCCGACAGGTCGAGTTCGCCGAGGAGGCGCAGACCGATGCCGGTGTTGTGCTCCACGGACCCCGGAGCGAACTCGTCGAGGAACCACAACCGCTGCTGGGCCGGCGACAACGGCAGCGGACCGGAGCGGTCGACCCGTTCGATGCGTTCCTCCACCGGTTCCTCGGCAGGCTGCTCCAAGATCCGTGCCAGGCCGCGCACGGTCGGGTGGTCGAACATCGCACGGGGCGACAGCCTGAGGTTGAGCGCGTCCTGGATGCGGGAGACCGCGCGCAGGGTGGAGATGGAATCGCCACCGAGGGCGAAGAAGTTGTCGGTGGCACCCACCTCCTCGAGCCCGAGGACCTCCGACCAGATCCCGCAGAGGACACGTTCGACCTCAGTCGTCGGAGCGACCGAGCCCGTCGCCTCCGAGAAGGTCGGCGCGGGCAGCGCACCCCGGTCCACCTTCCCGGTCGGGAGCAGTGGGAGTTCGTCGAGCACGACGACCGCCGAGGGAACCAAGTGGTCGGGCAACCGCTCCGCGAGGTACCCGCGCAGGCCCGGCCCTGAGGGGCACGCCGCCGCGGAGGGCACGGCGTACCCAACGAGCTGTCGGTGGCCGGGCTGGTCCTCGCGCACCACCACCGACGCGGCCGACACGTCGGGGTGGCCGGCCAACGCGTGTTCGACCTCGCCGGGTTCGATGCGGAAACCGCGCAACTTCACCTGGTTGTCAGCCCGCCCCACGAACTCGAGCCGGCCGTCGGCTCGCCACCGCACGATGTCGCCGGTTCGGTAGAGCCGAGTGCCGGACGTGCCGAAGGGGTTGGCCACGAAGCGGTCGGCGGTCAGGGCCGGCCTGTTCAGGTAGCCACGCGCGACCCCGTCGCCCGAGACGTACAGCTCGGCGGGAACGCCAACGGGAGCCAGCCGCAGCGCGGAGTCCAGCAGGTAGACGCGCGTGTTCGGGGTTGGTGCCCCCATGTCCGGGACGCCGTCCGGCTCGTGCGGCAGGAGTCCTATGCTCGCCGACACCGTCGTCTCCGTGGGGCCGTAGCAGTTCACGAAGGACACGCCGGCGGCCTGCCACCGGCGCACGAGGTCAGCGCCGACCGCCTCGCCGCCCGTCGCGACGACCCGCAGCGCACCGGCACCATCAGGATCCACGGTCGCCAGCGCCGTAACGGGAATCATCGCGTGAGTGATGGACCGGTCCCCCAGGAGCGTGGTCAGCTCGGCGCCCAGCGGCGGGTTTGGCGGGGCCAGCACCAGGGCGGCCCCGGAGGTCAGGGTCATCAGCAGGTCAGCGACGGACACGTCAAAGCTGGGAGCGACGAACTGAAGGACTCGGGACGTGCCGTCCAGGCGCAGGGTCTCCACATGCGCGGCCGCCAAGCTCGCCAGCCCCTGGTGGGTGACGACGACGCCCTTGGGCTGGCCGGTGGAACCGGAGGTGTAGGTCACGTACGCCGAGGTCCGGAACGACAAGGGCGTCTCCGGAACGGTGTTCGGTACCTCGGTGCCGGGCTCGGACCGGATCGCGTCGACGGTCACCACGCGATCGGCCACCGCCGACGGCACGTCCAGGTCGGGGGACGTCCCGGTGATCACGAGGCGTGGTGCGCTGTCCGTGAGGAGGAAGTCGATCCGTTCCCGAGGCTGGGTGGGGTCGACGGGCACGAACGCGCCTCCGGCGTGCCACACCGCCAGCGATGCGAGCACCAGGTCCACCGACCGGGGAAGCAGGAGCGCCACCCGACACTCGGGTCCGACGCCGCGGGCCCGGAGGTGGTGCGCCAGTCGACGGGAACGGCTGTCGAGTTCCGCGTACGTGAGGGTGAGGTCTCCGTCGTGCACGGCGGTCGCTTCCGGGGTTCGCCTGGCCTGCTCGGAGATCATCGCCACGACCGGGAGCCCGGTCAGCGCGGGTCGGTCCGTTCCGCTCCACTCCGCGAGCCGTCGACGGTCCACCTCGGAGTGGACGTCCAGCTCGGACACCCGCCCCTCTGGAGTGGCCGTGAGGTTGGTGAGCGCCCGGACGAGCCGCTCGGCCAGCCGTCGCGCGGTGGCAGCCCGGAAGAGCGCGGAGTCGTACGCGAGAAGGAGCTGGACGTCATCCGGTTTCGCCGAGGCGACCAGGGTGAGGGGGTAGTTCGTCGTCTCGACGGTGCTGACCTGGTCGATGCTCAGCCCGTGCCGCGACGCGGTCCGCTCGTCCAGCGGGTAGTTCTCGAAAATGATCAGACTGTCGAACAGCGACACCCCCGCCGGCACCTCGGTGGGGATCTCGGTCAACGCCACGTGGTCATGCGCCCGCGCCTCGGCCTGCCCGGCCTGCACCGACCGCACCCACGACCCCACCGACCGGTCCTCGTCCACGCGGATGCGCACCGGCAGCGTGTTGATGAACAACCCGAGGATGTCCTCCGCCCCGGGCAGGTCCGCCGGCCGACCCGACACCGTCGCCCCGAACACGACCTCCGAGGTGCCCGCGTGCCGGGACAGCAGCAGGGCCCACGCGGCCTGCACCACCGCGTTCACCGTGACCTGGTGGGAACGGGCGAAGGACAGCACCCGCTCCGATTCCCGGGGTGTCAGTTCCACCGGAATCCGGGCCACCGACTGGGATCGGTGCGCCCGCTCGGGTGCCCGGTCGTAGGGCAGGGGGGTGGGCTCGTCGAACCCAGCCAGTGTCCGACGCCAGAAGTCCAGCGACTCGCCCCGGTCCCGGGCCACCAGCCACTCCACGTAGTCCCGGTAGGGCCGGCGCGGCCGGCCGGTGGGAGCGCCCGGCGTCGCGTCCGGTGCGGCCCCGGGGGTTCCCTGGGTGCCTGGGGTGGCCGCGGATCCGCTGCCCGCCAGGTCGTGCGCCGTACGGTCCGCGTGCAGCCGGCTGTGCTCCGCGAACACGTCTGCCAGGAACTGGAACATGCTCCATCCGTCGAGGAGCAGGTGGTGGAAAGTCCACACCACCCGCACCCGACCCGCACCCTCCCGAGCCAGGAACAACCGCATCAACGGAGCCACCCCCACATCCAGGCCCCGCTCCCGGTCCACCACCAGGAACTCCGCCAACACCTCCGCCCGCCGCTCCTCAGCCAACCCCGACCAATCCACCACCGTCACCGGCACCCGCACCACCCGATGCACCACCTGCACCGGCTCAGCCACCCCCTCCCACACCACCGACACCCGCAACGCATCCGACCCCGCCACCACCCGCTGCCATGCCCGACCCAACACCTCCGGATCAGCCACCCCCTCCACCACACAACTGAACTGCTCCACATACGCCCCCGACCCCGGATCCGCCACCGCGTGGAACACCATCCCCGCCTGCAACGGCGTCAACGGATACACATCCGCCACCCCACCACCACGCCCAACACCCGCGACCACCTCAGAGGTCTCCACGGTATCGAGCAGGTGATCCACCCCCGCCTGGTCCAACGCCACCAACGGGAAGTCCGACGGACTGGCACCCCCCACCCCCGGCCGCCGGCAGTGCCCCACGAACTCCCGCAACCCCTCCACCACCGCCCGGGCCAACCCCACCACCGTGGCCCGCTCGAACACCCCCGTGGAATACCACCAACTGAACCGCAACCGGCCCTGCACCACCCCACCCACCACATCCAGCAGATACGCCCGTTCCTCACCCGGGGCGTGCTCCCGACCCCCCACCTCCACCGGAACCCCGAACAAGGAACCACCGTCCTGATCGGTATCGAGGTGGAACACCCCGTGGTAGTTCACGCTCACCCCCGGCACCGGCTGCCCCACCAGCTCCGCCGCCCCACCGGTGTACCGCAACGCCTGATAACCCACGCCCCGGTCCGGGACCGCCCGCAACGCCTCCTTCACACCCAACACCGTGGCTGCCCAGCCCTGCCCGGTCTCCTGGAGCACCACCGGGTAGACCGAGGTGAACCAGCCCACCGTCCGGGACAGGTCCACCCCCTCGAACAACTCCTCCCGACCATGCCCCTCCAGGGCCACCGCTACCCGGTCCCGACCCGCCCACCGGGTCAGTACCCGACCCACCACGGCCAGCAGCACGTCGTTGACCTGGGTCCGGTACACCGCGGGGACCTCCGAGAGCACCGCCCGGGTGGTCTCGGTGTCCAGTTCCACCTCGACCCGGTCCTGGTGTTCCACGGTGTTGGGACCCCCGGGGTGGTCCACCGGGATCTCCACCACACCCGGGTCCGACAGCAGGGTGGTCCAGTAGTCGAGTTGGTCGGTGAACCCCCCGGACCGAGTGTGTTCGGCCAGCCGGGCCGTCCACTGGCCCATCGAGGAGGTCCGTTCCCCCAGGTCCACCGGGTTCCCGGTGCGGGCCTGGTGGTAGGCGGTGTCGAGGTCGGAGAGCAGGACCCGCCAGGACACCCCGTCCACCACCGCGTGATGCGCTACCAGCGCTACCCGCCAGCCCCGCGGGGTCCGGGCCAGTACGACCCGCAGCAGTGGGCCGGTGGCCAGGTCCATTCCCGACTGGGCGGTGGTCACCGTGTCCTGCCATGCCTGTTCGGGATCGGTCACCCCGACGGTGTTCACGACCTCGAGGACGGAGGCGGCCTCGAGGTCGGGGAGGATCCGCGGGGCCCAGGCCCCCTGGGGGTCCCGGTCGATCACCAGGCGCAGCGCGTCGTGCTGGGTCAACACCGCGGTCACCGCTGTCTGGAACGCGGCCAGGTCCAGGCTCTCGGGCAGGTCGAACGCGGTCGACATCGCGAAGTGGTGCGGGGCCACCGGGTGGGTTTGCAGGAACCAGGACAGCACCGGGGTTGGTTCCACCGGGCCCGACACCGGACCCCGCGGCACCGGTGTGGTGTCCTCCTCGGGTGCCAGGTCCAGGCCGGCCGCGAGGTCGGTGATGGTCTGGCGTTGGAACATGTCCCGGGTGGAGAGGGTGGACAGGCCGGCGCGACGGGCCCTGGAGACGACCTGGATGCTCAGGATCGAGTCGCCACCCAGCTCGAAGAAGTTGTCGGTCACCCCGACCCGGTCCAACCGCAGTACCTCAGCCCACACCTCGCACAGCACCTGCTCCACCTCGGTGCGGGGTGCCACGTAGCCCTGGGAGGGCTGGAACTCCGGGGCTGGTAACGCCGCCCGGTCGACCTTGCCGTTACCCGTCAGGGGCAAGGCCTCGAGCACCACCACCGCCGCCGGCACCAGGTACTCCGGCAGGAACCGGCGCAGAGCGTCCCGCAACACCTCCGGAGCGGGCACGGCCCCGTCCTCCGGCACCACGTAACCCACCAGGCGCCGCGCTCCCGGGGTGTCCTCCCGGACCACCACCACCGCCCGCGCCACACCCGGCTGCCCCACCAACGCGGCCTCGACCTCACCCGGCTCGATGCGGAACCCCCGCACCTTCACCTGATCGTCGGACCGCCCCACGAACTCGAGGACCCCGTCCGGCAACCACCGGACCAAGTCGCCGGTCCGGTACGCGCGTGTCCCTTCGGGCCCGAAGGGGTCCGCGACGAACCGGGAGCTGGTCAGTGCGGCCCGACCGGAATAGCCCCGGGCCACCCCGGCTCCCCCCAGGTAGAGCTCTCCCACCGCGCCCACCGGAACGGGACGAAGAGCGTTGTCCAGCACCACCACTCGGACCCCGTCCATACCGGTGCCCAGGGGGACCCTGCCTTCGGAGACCTCGGCCCCGGGCTCGCCGCAGACGGCGAACGTCGTCGTCTCGGTCGGGCCGTACACGTGCACGAAGCGGGTCTCCGGGCAAACCTGGCGCACCCGGGACCAGACGGAGGGGACGGCGGCTTCGCCACCGGTCCACACCTGTCCCAGCCCGGCCCACACCGCCGGGTCCTGGGTGGACAGCAGGGTGAACAGGGCGGTGGTGACGAAGACCGCTGACACGCCGTGGTCCTCGACCATTCGCCGCAGCAGCGCGGCGTCGAGGTCGTCGGGCGGTGCGGCCACAACGCTGCCGCCACCCAACAGCGGAACCCAGATCTCGTACACGGCGGCGTCGAAGGAGTGCGGGGAATGGAACAACACCCGCTCGTGCGCGGGATCCCACCACCGGTGGTCCGCCGCCAGGGTGAGGATGTCGGCGTGGGTGACCACCACGCCCTTCGGCGTCCCGGTGGAACCCGAGGTGTACATGACGTAGGCCGCGGCGGCCGCTGGCACGGAGACCTGGTGAGGACCGCCATCGCCGGTGACGTCCACCGGATCGGTGTCGACCAGCGCGAGTTCGGCCGGCAGCCGATCGTGGTGGGACGGCTCGGCCACCGCGTGCCGGACGCCGAGGTCCGCGCACATCCAGGCCACCCGCTCCGGAGGAGTCGCGGGGTGCACGGGCACGAAGGCCGCTCCGGCGCGTAGGACTCCGAGCCACACCGCGACCACAGCCGGTCCCCTGTCGACCGCGACGAGGACCGGTGTCTCCGGCCCTGCTCCGGTCCGGGCCAGGGCGGCCGCGACTCTCCCGGACCACTCCCAGATCCGGGCGTAGCTGTGGTCACCGCTGTCGTCCCGCACGGCCAGCGCGTCAGGATGGCGCTCGACGCGAGCCGCGAACCTGTCCACCACCGACCCGACGACCTCCTCGGTGGTGGTCTGCTTCGGTGGCAGGAGCAGCCGCCGGTCCGCCGCGTCGAGCAGGTCGACGCGGCGCAGCGGCGCGGCGGGGTCCGCCGTGACCTGGTCGGCCACTCTCAGCCACAGCCGACCCAGTCGGGCGACGGTCGTCTCGTCGAACAGGTTCGCGTCGTACTCCACGGAGACGACCAGTCCCCCGTCGTGCTCGACGAAGCTGAGGGTCAGGTCGAACGGGCTGGCCTCCCTGATGACGGGCACCTCGTCGACGCGCAGGCCCGGTAGCTCGAATGGCTCGGCCGGAGCGTTCTGCAGTGCGATCACCACGCGGACGACCGAGGTGTCGTCCGCAGCCCGGTCGAAACCGAGTTCGTCGACGAGCCGGCCGAAGGGCACCTCCTGGTGGGCGAACGCCCCCAGCACCGTCTCCCGCACCTCGGCCAGGAACTCGACGAACGACCGCCGCTCATCGATCCGCGACCGCAGCACCAGGGTGTTGACGAAGAACCCCACCAGGTCCTCCACCTCGGCCCGGTCCCGACCCGAGGTCACCGTCCCCACCGCCACGTCATCCTGACCGGCGTACCGCCCGAACAACACCTGCGACACCGCCGTCAACGCCATGAACAGGCTCGCGCCGTTGCGGCGCCCGTGCGTCCGCAACGCGTCGGTGAGCGCGGCCGGTACCTCGAAGGTGTGCAGTGAACCGGCGGAGGTGTCAGCGGCGCCGCGCGGCCGGTCCGTCGGTAGTTCCAACGGGGTCATGCCAGCGAGTTGGGAACGCCAGTAGGTGATCTGCGGTTCGAGCACTGAGCTCGTCAGCGCCTCGCGCTGCCAGCGGGCGAAGTCGGCGTACTGGATCCGGGGTGCCGGCAGCACGACCGCCCTCCCCTCGACACCGGCCGTGTAGGCGGCGGCGAGTTCCCGGGTGATGACGCCCATGGACCAGCCGTCCGTGACGATGTGGTGCAGGGAGAGCACGAGCAGGTGGCTGTCCGCTGCCTCCCTGATCAGGAGAGCTCGCACCAGCGGACCCGTCGCCAGGTCGAACGGCGCCGTGCCCTCCTGCCGGAGCAGTCGGGCGACCTCACCGGTCCGGTCGTCCGTGGTCGCGCCCGAGACGTCGACGAAGCGACGCGGCAACGTCATCTCCGTGGCGGGGAGCTGGACCCCGTGTCCGTCCACCGCGTGGAAGGTGGTGCGCAGCGACTCGTGACGCTCCACGACGAGGTCGAAGGCACCCCACAGCGCCTCCGAGTCCAGTGAGCCGGTGAGGCGGAGTGCTCCGGTGACCGTGTACTCGGCTCCTCCTGGCGACAGCTGGTCCAGGAACCACAGCCGTTCCTGGGCGAAGGAGAGCGGCAGGGGCTCGGAACGGTCGGCCGGCGCGATGGCGTCGGCTACCGGGAGCTGGGGCAGGTGTCCGTCAACAGCTCGGGCCAGTTCCGCGACGGTGGGGCCGTCGAACAGCACGCGCGGTGACAGGTCGGCCCCCAAACGAGATCGCACGCGGCTGAGGACTCGGAGACTGGAGATCGAGTCACCGCCGAGGTCGAAGAAGTCGTCGGTCACGCCGATCTCGCCGGTGTCGAGGATGTCGCTCCAGATCTCGCACAGCACGCGCTCGACTTCGGTGCTGGGGGCGACCCGGGTCCGGTCGTCCTCCTGGGTCGGGCGGGGAAGGGCCGCGCGGTCGAGCTTGCCGTTCCCGGTGATGGGTAGGGCGTCGAGGGGGACGAGGGCGGAGGGCACCATGTGCTCCGGCAGCGAACCGCGCAGCTGGTCGCGGAGCTCGGCGGACGTGGGGCAGACACCGGTGGTGGGGACGAAGTAGGCGACAAGGCGAGGGTGCCCGGGGGTGTCCTCCCGGACGACCACCACCGCCTGCGCCACTCCCGGGTGCTCTCCCAACCGGGCGGCGACCTCCCCCGGCTCGATCCGGAACCCCCGCACCTTCACCTGCTCATCCGCCCGACCCACGTACGACAGGCGCCCCTGACCATCCACCCGGGCCAAGTCCCCAGTCCGGTACATCCGCCGGCCATCCCCAGCGAACGGATCGGCCACGAACCGCGACGCCGTCAACCCCGCACGACCCGCATACCCCTGCGCCACCCCCGCACCCGCCACGTACATCTCCCCCACCACCCCCGGAGGAACCGGACGCAACCCACCGGCACGGTCCAGCACGTACACCCGCCACCCCGGCACCGCGTGCCCGATCACCCCAGCCGACCCCTCGACCAGATCGACCTCCGCACCGTTCTCCCCCTTCCCGGTCGGGTTGAGGGGGTGCGCGGTGACATGCACCGTGGTCTCGGTGATCCCGTACATGTTCACCAACACCGGTGTGTCCGGGTGCCGGGCCAACCACGGCCGCACCCGGGACACCTCCAACGCCTCCCCACCAAAGACCACCCACCGCAGGCACAACTCCCGCCCCAACCCGGGGTTCTCCGCCTCGGCCCGCACGAACTGCTCGAACGCCGAGGGTGTCTGGTTGAGCACCGTCACCCGCTGGGCCACCACCAGCTCCAGGAACTCCCCCGGACTGCGGGACACCTCCCAGGGCACCACCACCAACCGGCCCCCGAACGCCAACGCGCCCCACATCTCCCACACCGAGAAGTCGAAGGCCACCGAGTGGAACAACGTCCACACGTCCCCGGCGTCGAAGCCGTACCGGTCCTGGGTCCCGGTCAGCAGTGACACCACGCCGCGGTGCGGTACCGCCACGCCCTTCGGCCGTCCGGTCGACCCGGACGTGTAGATCACGTAGGCCACCGCCTCGGCGGGCACCACCACCTCCGGTCGCCCGGGTTCGTACCCCGAGAAGTCCGTGCGGTCCAGTTCCACCACCGGCACCCCGGACACCGCCCCCGGGAGAGCACCAGCGGTCTCCGAGACGGTCACCACCGTGGAGGCCCCGCTGTCGGTCAGGGTGTAGGCGATCCGCTCCGCCGGGTAGTTCGGGTCCACCGGCACGTACGCCGCCCCGGCCGCGAGCACACCCAGCACCCCTACCACCAGGTCGGTGGTGCGGGGCAGCAGCAACGCCACCCGCGCTCCCGGGGTCACGCCCCTGGCCCGCAGGTGCGCCGCCAGGCGGTAGGCCCGCCCGGCCAGTTCCCCGTAGGTCACCGTCGTGTCCTGGAAGGACACCGCCACCGCCTCGGGACGCTCCCGGACCTGACGATCGAACAACTCCACCAACGAGCCGCCGGGAACCTCCCGCGCCGCCCGATCGACGTCCGACTCCCAAGCCTGGCTCAGCCGGTTCCGCTCCTCGTCACTGATCAGGGGGATGTCGCGGAGGGGGCGGTCAGCGGCCCCGACCACCCGCTCGGCCAACTCCCCCCACCACCGCCCGAACCGCTCCACCGTGCCCGCATCGAACAACGCCGTCCCGTACTCCACCGTCCCCACCAGACCACCACCCGCCTCCACCGAACGCTCCCGGAAATGCACCGCCAGATCGAACTGCGCCGCCTGCCGGGGCACCACCCGATCCGACACCACCACCCCCGGCACCCCCGCATCCCACTCCCCCACCGCGTTCTGCAACACCACCACCACCTGCACCACCGGCGTCCGCGAGGCATCCCGCACCGGAGCCACCGCCTCGATCACCCGATCGAACGGCACCCAGTCCCACGCGAACGCCTCCACCACCCCATCCCGCACCCCCGCCAGGAACTCCACGAACGATTCCCGCTCATCCACCCGCGACCGCAACGCCACGGTGTTCACGAAGAACCCGACCAGATCCGCCACCTCGGCCCGGTCCCGACCCGAGGTCACCGTGCCCACCACCACATCGTCCTGCCCCGACCACCGGGACAACACCACCTGCGTCACCGCCGTCAACACCATGAACACCGTCGCCGAACACTCCCGGCCCACCGCCCGCAACCCCGCCACCACCGGCTCGGGCACCACGAACTCGGTCACCGCCCCAGCGGTGTCCCGCACCGGCGGCCGGGGACGGTCGGTGGGCAACTCCACCGGCGCCACCCCCGCCAACCGCTCCCGCCAGTAGTCCACCCCGGCCTCCACCCGAACCGGGCTCAACCACTCCCGCTGCCACAACACCCAGTCCGGGTACTGCACCGGCAACACCGGCAACACCGGCTCCTCACCAGCGAGCAGGGCCGTGTAGGCGGTCAGGACCTCCCGGACCAGCACCCCCATCGACCAGGCATCCCCGATGATGTGGTGCATCGAGACCATCAACACGTGCTCGTCGGGACCGGTATGGACCAACAGGACCCGCCACAACGGCCCGGTGGTCAACTCCCACGGGGCGCTGGTCTCGGCCCGCAGCACCTGGTCGACCTCCCCACCGGTGGCGGTGACCTCCCGCACGCCCACCGGCAGGTGGGGGTGGATCCGGGTCTGCCCGGCGCCGTCGCCGGGTTCGAGGGTGCCCCGCAGCACCTCATGCCGCTGGCTGACCACACCGAACGCGGCACGCAGGACGCTGGTGTCGAGGGGGCCTCGCAGGTGCAGACCGGTGGCCAGGACGTACTCGACGCTGTCGGGGGTGAACCCGGCCACGAACCACAGGCGCTGCTGGGCCGGGGACAAGGGCACCACCGCCTCGGAGTCGGCACGGGGCAGCAGTGGGGGTTGGGCTACCTCCCCGAGACCGGCCACGACCTCGGCCAACCCGGCCACGGTGGGGTGCTCGAACACCGCCCGCACCGGCAACTCCACCGACAACACCGACCGCACCCGACTGGTCAGACGGGTCGCCAACAACGAATGCCCACCCAGGGCGAAGAAGTCTTGCCCCCGTCCCACCTCCAGCACGCCGAGCACCTCGGTGAAGACCTCGGCCAGGGCCCGTTCCACAGCACCGCGAGGAGGTTCGCCCTCCCCTTCCCCGGTGAACTCCGGTGCCGGTAACGCCCGCCGGTCCACCTTGCCGTTCCCGGTCACCGGCAACGACTCCACCACCACCACAACCGAGGGCACCATGTACTCCGGCAACACCCGCCCCACCGACGCACGCACCCCCACCACGTCCACCTCCGCCCCACCAGCGGGCACCACATAAGCCACCAACCGGTCCACACCACCCCCGTCAGCCCGCACCACCACCACCGCCGAGGCCACCCCCGCGACCCCGGCCAGCACCGCCTCGATCTCCGCCGGCTCGATCCGATGCCCCCGCACCTTCACCTGGTCATCAGCCCGGCCCACGAACTCCAACACACCCGACCGGGACCACCGCACCACGTCCCCGGTCCGGTACACCCGCCCACCCACCAGCGAGAACGGATCGGCCACGAACCGGGACGCGGTCAACCCCGCACGCCCCGCATATCCCCGAGCCACCCCGGCACCAGCGATGTAGAGCTCCCCGGGCACCCCCGGCGGTACCGGGCGCAACCCGGCGTCCAGGACATACACCCGGGTGCCGCCCACCGGTGTGCCGATCACCACCGGCCCGGCACCGTCCACCACCGCGGTGGTGGACCACACCGTGGTCTCGGTCGGCCCGTACAGGTTGAGCACCCCAGCCGGGCCGGCGACCCCGGTCATCGTGGCCGCCACCTCGACGGGCAGGGCCTCGCCCCCCACGAGCATCCGCACCCCGGACAGGGCGGTACCGGTCTCGGCCAGCACCGACCGCCACCAGGTCGGGGTGGCCTGCAGCAGGGTGATCCCGTGGTCGGTGACCAGGCGGGTGACCGCGGCGGGGTCGGTGACCTCCTCCCGGGTGGCCAGGACCACCCGGGCGCCGTGCAGCAGGGGGAGGAACAGTTCCAGGCCGGCGATGTCGAAGGAGATCGTGGTCACCGCCAACCACCGGTCGGACGGGGTGATCCCGACCCGGGTGGTCATGGTGGTCAGGAAGGTGACCAGGTTGCCGTGGGAGACGACCACGCCTTTGGGGCGGCCGGTGGACCCGGAGGTGTAGAGCACGTACAACGCCTGCTCGGGGCAGGTGAACACCACCGGAGCCGGGTCGCAGCGTTCGATGACCTCCTGGATCGCCGGGTCGTCCACGCACACCGCGGGAACCGAATCGGGAACGTGGCGTGCCAGGCCCTGCTCGGTGATGGTCAGGGCAGCTCCGCTGTCGGTCAGCACGTAGGCGATGCGCTCGGTCGGGTGTTCGGGGTCGACCGGGACGTACACGCCACCGGCACGCGCCACCGCTATCAACGCCACCACCAGCTCCACCGACCGGGACAGGCAGATCCCGACCCGGGACTCCACACCCACACCCCGTGCCGCCAGGTACCCGGCCAACCGCGCTGACCGTTCCTCCAGCTCCGCGTAGGTCACCGCGCCCTCGGTGTCGACCACCGCCACCGCTTCCGGTGTCCGTGCCGCCTGCGCGGAGACCAACCCGGCCACCGACACCGGGGGCACCGCCAGCTCGGTGTCGTTCCACCCCCGCACCACCAACTCCCGCTCCGGAGAATCCAGCAGCTCAACGGAGCGGAGTGGACGCTCGGGGTGGCTCGCCATCCGCTGGGCCAGCACCAGCCAGTGCCGAACCAGCCGTTCGACCGTCTCGGGCTGGAAGAGGTCGGTGCTGTACTCGACGGCGCCCTGGAGACCGCTGTCCGCCTCCTGGAAGTACAGCGTCAGGTCGAACTGGGCGGTGTCCCGGGGCAGGGGGTAGTCGCCTACCTCGAGGCCGGGAAGCCGCGCGGGTTCGGCGGGCGTGTTCTGGAGGATGAGCATGGCCTGCACCAGCGGGGTGCGGCTGGTGTCCCGCGCCGGGGACAGCTCGTCGATCAGGCGGCTGAACGGAACGTCCTGGTTCTCCAGAGCCCCCAGAACTGTTTCCCGGACGTCCTCGAGGTACTGGGCGACCGACGCCGTCGGCTCGATCCGGGTGCGGAGGACGAGGGTGTTCACGAAGAACCCGACCAGGTCCTCCACCTGCGCGCTCTGCTCCCGCCCCGACACCGCCGTGCCCAGCACGACATCGTCCTGACCGCTGTACCGGGACAACAACAGCTGCGTCACCGCCGTCAACGCCATGAACAGCGTGGCGTTCGTCTCCCGACCGGTGTCACGCAGCCGAGCGGCCAGGCCAGCGGGAACGGTGAAGGTGCGGGTCGCGCCGGCTCCCGTTCGCACGGGGGGTCGTGGGTGGTCGGTGGGCAACTCCAACACCGGAACACCAGCCAACCGCTCCCGCCAGTACCCCACCTGCCCCGCCAACACCTCACCCGAGAACAACTCCCGCTGCCACACCGCGAAATCCGCATACCCCACCGGCAACTCCGACCACGACCCCGCGCCACCCGCGACCGCCGCCGCGTACCCCTCCCCGAACTCCCGCACCACCACACCCATCGACCACCCATCCGTCACCAGGTGGTGCATCACCCACACCAGCACATGCGACTCCGGTGACTCCCGCACCACCACCACCCGCACCACCGGACCCGACCGCAGATCGAACGGTTGCCCCACCACATCCGCGACCACCCGATCCCGCTCCGCCCCCGGATCCACCGCACCCGAGACATCCACCCACCCCACCACGACCGGCGCCTCCTCCACCGGCACCACCCGCTGCACTCCCTGCCCGTCCACGGTGTCGAACACCGACCGCAACACCCCGTGCCGGGTCACCACCCCGGCCACCGCCGCCCGCACCGCCCCCAGATCCACCGGCCCGACCAACCGCAACCCGAACCCGGTGTGGTACTCCACCCCGGTCGGGTCGAACTCGTGCAGGAACCACAACCGCTGCTGGGCCGAGGACAACGGCACCCACTGCCCCTCCCGCACCACGGGGGTGATCGGCGGGAGCCGCCGCTGCCGGGCCCGTACCACCCGCACGGCCAGACCAGCCACTGTCGGGGCGGTGAACACCTCCCGCACCGAGACCACCACGCCCAGCACCGCCCGGATCCGGGCGACCAGGCGGGTAGCGATCAGCGAGTGCCCACCCAGGGTGAAGAAGTCGTCGTGGACCCCGACCCGGTCCAGTCCCAGCACCTCCTGCCACACCTGGCACAACCGGGCCTCGACCACCGACCGGGGACCCACATACCCCACCCCCGACTCCCACACCGGTTCGGGCAACCCCGCCCGATCCACCTTCCCCGACGCCGTCACCGGCCACACCGGCACCACCATCACCACCGAAGGCACCATGTACTCCGGTACCCGACCCCCGACGAACTCCCGCACCCCGGCACCGGTGACCGCACCGGTCACATACCCCACGATCCGATCCGTCCCCGTGGTATCGGTGTGCACCACCACCACCGCCTGCTCCACCCCGGGGCAGGACCGCAACACCGCCTCGATCTCCCCCAACTCGATCCGGAAACCCCGCAGCACCACCTGCGCGTCCGACCGCCCCAGGTGCTCCACCCGCCCCCACCGGTCCCACCGGGCCACGTCCCCGGTCCGGTACAACCGGTCCCCTGCCCGGGAGAACGGATCGGCCACGAACCGGTGCGCGGTCACCCCCGGCCGGTCGATATAGCCCCGGGCCAGACCAGCACCGGCCACGTACACCTCACCAGGGACCCCCACCGGCACCGGACGCAGACCGGCATCGAGGATGTGGACCCGGGTCCCGCTGATCGGGGTACCCACCAGCACCGGAAGCCCGGTGACCTCCTGGGCCAGGCTGTCCGCGGCCACCTCGGACGCCCCGTAGAGGTTGAGCAACCGGGCACCGGGCAGCAGGGCAGCGAAACGAGTGGCCACGGTAGCGGGCAGGGGTTCCCCGCTGGAGACCCAACAGGACACCGACGCGACGGCTTCCGGGTCAGCGGCGATGACGTCCAGCACCACCGCGAGCAGGCTGGGCACCATCGTGACCCGTTCCACCCGGTGGGCCCGGACCAACCCGACCAACCCGACCGGGTCCTTCATCTCGGTCTCATCGGCCAGCACGACCTGACCACCCTCGAGCAGGGTGCCCAGGATCTCGGTGGCCGAGTCCAGGAATGACACCGATCCCCGCGCGAGCACGGGCACACCCCGCTGCTCGGGGTAGGCCTGTGTGAACCAGGCCCACCGGGTCATCAACCCCCGGTGGGTACCGATCACGCCCTTGGGACGGCCGGTGGACCCGGACGTGTAGATCACGTAGGCAGCCCGGTCGGGTGTCACCGGAGCCGTGACCTCGACCAGCGACCGGACCGCCTGGCCCGGCTCCACGACCTCCCCAGCACGGCCCTGATCCACGGTCCACACCGCGGCCCCGGCCGGGACCAGGTGCTCATGCTCGGTATCGGTGACCACCAGCACGGCCCTGCTGTCGGTGACCATGAACCCGACCCGCTCGACCGGGTACGCCGGATCCACCGGCACGCACACCCCACCCGCGGCCGGTACCGCCACCAACGCCGCCACCAGGTCCAGGGTGCGGGGCAGCATCACCACCACCCGGGACTCGGCAGTCACCCCCCGGGCCCGCAACCCCGCCACCAGGCCCGCCACCCGCACCGCCAACGCGGCGTAGGAGACATCCACCCCGCCGGCGGTGACCGCCAACGCGTCCGGGGTGCGCTCGGCCTGCCGGGCGAACCCCGCCCCGATCGAGGCCTCGGGCACCGTGACCGGGTCGGTCCGGTTGAACCCGACCAGCACCCGTTCCCGTTCGGCCCCGACCACCAGGTCCAGCTCGCCAAGACGACGGTCAGGAGTGGTCACGACCTGCCGGGCCAGCACGATCCAGTGCTCGACCATCCGCTGGATGGTCTCGGGGTCGAACAGGTCGGTGTTGAACTCCACCGCGCCGGAGAGGCCGCCTTCCGTCTCCGCGAACTCGAAGGTGAGTTCCATCGGCGAGACGTCCCGAGGGAGGTCCCGTTCCCGGAACTCCACGCCGCCGGAGCTGACCAGGGCGTCCCGCTGGTTCGCGTTCTGCAGGACGAGCATGGCCTGTACGAGGGGAGTGCGGCTCTGGTCCCGGTCGGGTGCGAGTTCCTCGACCAGGCGCTCGAAAGGAACACGGCGGTGGTCGAATGCGTCGAGAACGGTTTTCCGGACCTCGTCCAGGAATTGCGTGAAGGACCGGGTGTCCCTGATTCGCGACCGCAGGACGAGCGTGTTGACGAAAAACCCGACGAGTTCGGTGACGTCCTTGTCACGACCCGAGTCGACGGTCCCGAGAGCGACGTCGTTCTGGCCCGCGTACCTCGCGAGGAGAAGCTGGGTCACTGCGGTGAGGGTCATGAAGAGGTTCGCGCCAACCGGCTCACCGACCCGGGCGAGTTCCGCCGTGAGCTCGGGCGGGACTTCGAACACGTGGGCGGAGCCATTGGTGGTCCGGTCGGCGGGACGCGGCCGGTCCGTGGGCAGTTCGAGCGGGACGCAGCCGTCCAACTGCCCTCGCCAGTAGTCGAGGTGCTTCTGGATGGCCGGTGACGTCAACTGCTGGCGTTGCCAGGCGGCGTAGTCGGCGTACTGCACCGGCAACTCCGGCAGCTCCACCTCCTCACCCCGCACCGCCGCCCCGTAGCACGCCCCCAACTCCCGCACCAACACCCCACTGGACCACCCGTCGGTCACGATGTGGTGCATCACCACCGCCACCACATGCGACTCCGGCGACTCCCGCACCACCACCACCCGCACCAACGGCCCCTGCCGCAGATCGAAGGGCCGCCGCATCTCCGCCCGCAACACCCGGTCCACCGCCGGGTCCACGTCCTCAGCCCGGTCGCTGAGGTCCACCACCGCCACCGGAACCTCCACCGGCGGCCCCACCCGCTGCACACCCTCACCCTCGACGGTGTCGAACGTGGTCCGCAGCACCTCGTGCCGGGCCACCACCGCCGTCACCGCCACCCGCAACGCCGCCAGGTCCAACACACCACGGACCCGCAACGCCAACCCGGAGTTGTACTCCACCCCACCAGGCGAGTACTGGTCGAGGAACCACAACCGCTGCTGCGCGAAGGACAACGGCAACCGGCCGTCCCTGGGCACCCGGGGAACCCGGTTGCGGGAGGCACCCCGCCCGGCCAACCGGCCGCGCAGTCGTTCCCGGACGTGCTCCGGCAGGGAACGAATGCGGTCCTCGCGTGACGACGGCGTGTCCATGCGGTCCCCCCAGTAATCACAGCCTGCTACCGCGGGGCGCGTATGTTTCCGCGCCCCGCGGTTGTCCTGGCAACTGCCGATTCGAGCCTACGCACAGCCAAACATTGGTTCGACTACGGCGAAGCCGTGTTCGACGTGGGCCAAAACAGACCTGAGGGGCTGGGTCGCCGCTTCTATTCCGGGGGATTCACCAGCTCCACCAGGGTCGTCAGCTCACCGACCAGCCGCGCGGCGAGTCGCTGGATGGTGTCGTGGTCATGCACCCCCGACGAGTACCACCAGGTCACCGTCAACCGCCCGTCCTGCACCGCCCCCACCACATCCACCAGATGCGACCGCTCCTCCCCCGGATGATGATCCTGCCCCCGCACCGGCACCACACCCGAGAACACCCCCACACCCGACCCACCAGACCCAGCACCAGTTCCACCCACCTCGAACTGCCCCAGGTAGTTGAAACTCAACACCGGATCCGGACCCGACCCCAAAACCGCCCCCACCGACCCCGACCCCGACAGGTACCGCAACGCCCCGTACCCCACACCCCGATCCGGCACCGCCCGCAACCCCCGCCGCACCGACCGGATCACCGCCGGCCAACCAGCACCCACCGGCACCTCCAGAGCCACCGGGAAGATCGAGGTGAACCACCCCACCGTCCGCGAGAGGTCCACCCCCTCGAACAACTCCTCCCGACCATGCCCCTCCAGGTTGACCACCACCCGATCCCGACCGGTCCACTCCGACAGCACCAGCCCCAACCCGGCCAACAACACGTCGTTGATCTGACTGCGGAACCGCCCCGGCACCGCCGTGAGCAACGCCGCGGTCCGCTCGGCGTCCAAGGACACCGTCACACTGGCCTGCGAAGCCACGGTGTTCACCCCACCCGGGTGATCCACCGGGATCTCCAGGTCTCCCGGCTCGGAGAGCACCGACCGCCAGTGCTCCACCTGGTCGTCGAAACCCCCGGCGCGGGTGTGCTCGGCCAGTCTCCCCGCCCACACCGCGACCGAGGTGGTCTTCGTGCCCAACTCCACGGATCGCCCCGCGCTGGCCTGCTGGCAGGCCGTGCCCAGGTCGGAGAGCAGGATCCGCCAGGACACCCCGTCGATCACCGCGTGGTGGGCCACGATCCCGACCTCGACCACCACCCCGTCACGGACACCGGCCAGGACACGCAGCAACGGGCCCTCCCGCAGGTCCAGGCCGGACTGGGCCCGGGTCAGGGCCTCCTCCCACACCGCCCGCGCCTGCTCACCACCACCGGAGCCGCCGGTCTCGGTCAGCTCCACCCGACCGAGCACCAGGTCCGGATCCAGATCCGGGAGCAGCCGTGGGCGCCACCCGGTGTCAGCCCGGTCGAACACCATCCGCAGCGCGTCGTGCTGGACCAGCAGACCCGCCACCGCCGCACGCAGCACCGGCATCCCGACCGGTGCGGAC
Source organism: Actinoalloteichus sp. AHMU CJ021 (assembly GCF_002895405.1). NCBI lineage: Bacteria > Bacillati > Actinomycetota > Actinomycetes > Pseudonocardiales > Pseudonocardiaceae > Actinoalloteichus > Actinoalloteichus sp. AHMU CJ021. The sequence continues at coordinate 6,106,918 of NZ_CP025990.1, forward strand.
AACTCCAGGGTCATCGACATCGTGAAGTGCTGCGGGGCCACCGGGTGGGTGGCGAAGAACCACTCCAACACCGGGGTGGTCCCCACCGGACCCGACACCACACCCTGCTCGGCCGAGATCTCGATCCTGGCGGCGCGAGCCTCCTGCAGGGAAAGCGCCACCCCGGCGACGGTCTGCCGCAGGAAGAGATCCCGGGAGGAGATGTCGAGGCCTGCCCGGCGTGCGTGCGAGACGACCTGGATGCTGAGGATCGAGTCCCCGCCCAGCTCGAAGAAGTTGTCCTCGATCCCGACCCGCTCCACACCGAGCACCTCGGTCCAGATGAGGCACAGGGTCCGCTCGATCTCGCTCCGAGGTTCGACGTGCGCGCCGGACGCGGTCGCGTCCGGCGCCGGCAGCGCGCGCCTCTCCAGCTTCCCGTTGGCGTTCAACGGGAGCTCGTCGAGCACCACGAACGCCGAGGGCACCATGTACTCGGGCAGCGCGCCGCGCACTCGATCCCTGAGCAGCTCGGGGTTCGGCACGTCCCCCTCGCCGGGAACGATGTAGGCGACGAGCCGAGGGGTGTCCGGGTGGTCCCGTCGCAGGATGACGGCGGCCCGGGACACCGACGGCTGGGCGGTGAGGACGGCCTCGATCTCGCCGGGTTCGATGCGGAAGCCCCGCAGCTTCACCTGGTCGTCCACCCGGCCGACGAACTCCAGCACTCCGTCCGGGAGCCAGCGCACGACGTCCCCGGTGCGGTAGACACGTCCGCCGTCCTCCCCGTGGGGGTCGGCGACGAACCTCGCCGCGGTCAGTCCGGCGCGGCCCGCGTACCCGCGTGCCAGCCGCTCCCCGCCCAGGTAGAGCTCTCCGGGCACACCGGCGGGGACTGGTCGGAGCCAGCGGTCCAACACCTGCGCGCTGATGCCCGAGATGGGACGTCCCACCGGCACGCTGGCGCCCGTCGGCCGGGTGTCGCCGTCGGAGTACCACGCCAAGGCGTACACCGTGGCCTCGGTGGGACCGTAGATGTTGGCGACGACAGCGTCGGGCAGGACCTGCCCGAGACGGTCCAGCAGGGAGACGGGAAGTGCCTCGCCCGCCAGGACCACCTGGTCAGCACCGAGGTTCTCGCCGGCTGCCTCGACCACACCGGCCATCGCCGAGGGGACCCCGCTGAGCAGGCTTCCCGACCAAGGCCGCTCGGTCACGGCCACCAGGTCCCGGACGATGTCCACCCGGCCGCCAACGACTAGCGGCGCGAAGATCTCGAAGACCGAGACGTCGAAGTTCGCCGAGGTCGACCCGAGGACGGTGCCCAGGCCGTCGGTGCCGAAGGTCGTCGCGGCCCAGTCCACGAGGCCGGCCATCGCGGCCCGGTCCACGACCACGCCCTTGGGGAGACCGGTGGACCCGGAGGTGTAGATGACGTAGGCGGCACTGCCGTCCGGCACGTCGGCTACGACCGACCCGGTCCTGGCCGCCAGTGCCACCGAGGTCCTCGCGTCGTCCAGCACCACGACATCGGTGGCCGGGGGAATCCGGCCGGCGACCGCGTTCTCGGTGATCACCATCCTGGTTCCGCTGTCGGCGACGACGTAGGTGATCCGGTCGGTGGGATAGGCCGGGTCGAGCGGCACGTACGCACCCCCGGCTCGGAGGACGGCGAGCAACGCGACGACCAGGTCGACCGAGCGGGTCAGGCAGACTCCGACCCTCGTCTCGGAGGACACCCCTCGGTCTCGAAGGTCGGCCGCGAGCTGCTCCACCCGAACGGTCAACTCCGCGTAGGAGAGGCTTCGCTCCGAGTCGGTGACAGCGACCGAGTCGGGCGTACGCAGGGCCTGCGCGAAGATCCGGTCGATCAAGGATGGGGAGGTCCCGTACCGCCCGGACACCGTGGGCGAACCGTCCCGGCCCCACTCGGCCAGCAGTCTGTCCCGCTCGGGTGCGTCGAGGGTGTCGATCTCGTGCAGCGGGCGGTCCGGTGCGGCCAGGGACCTGGTGGCCAGCGCCAGCCAATGGCCGGTGAGCCTGGTGATGGTGCCCGCGTCGAAGAGGTCGCTGTTGTACTCGACAGCGGCGGTCAGGGTGCCGTCGGCGGCTTCCTGGAACTCCAGGGTCAGGTCGAACTGGGCGGCCTCCCGAGGAACCGGGACGCTCTCGACCCGCAGCCCAGGCAGTTCCACATCGGCGGGAGGGATGTTCTGCAGGATGACCACCACCTGCACCAGTGGCGTCCGACTGGTGTCGCGTTCCGGCGCCAACTCGTCGATGAGCCGGCTGAAGGGAACGCTCTGGTGGGCGAACGCCCCCAGCACCGTCTCCCGCACGTCCCCGAGCAGCTGGGTGAGGGTGCGGGTCTCCCGCACCGCGGTGCGCAGCGGGAGGGTGTTGACGAAGAACCCGACCACTCCCTCCAGTTCGGAGCGTTCCCGGCCTGAGGTGACGGTACCGACGGTCACGTCCTCCTGCCCGCTGTACCTGGCGAGCAGCAGTTGGGTGACCGTGGTGAGCGCCATGAAGAGGCTCGCGCCCTGGCGGTGGGCCGCGGCTCGGAGCTCGGCGACCAGTGCGGCGGGCACCGTGAAGCGATGGAGGGCACCGGACGTCGTCCGGACGGCTGGCCGAGGTCGGTCGCTGGGCAGGGTGAGGGGCTGGGCATCGGCGAGGACGTTCCGCCAGTAGGCCAGTTGTTCGTCCGTGCCCGCCGCGTCGCCCTCCCGTTGCCAGACAGCGTAGTCCGCGTACTGCGCGGGCAGTTCCGGCAGGGACGCCGGGACTGCCCGGACCTCGGCCGAGTACAGCTCGTTCAGTTCACGGGTGATGACGCCCATCGACCAGCCGTCGGTGACGATGTGGTGCATCGCCAGGACGAGCACGTGTTCCTCGTCCGACTCGCGTACCAGGCACACCCGCAGCAGCGGGCCAGTGCGCAGGTCGAAGGGCCGGTGTGCCTCGGCCCGCAGCAGCTCGTCCAAGGACCGAACGGGGGGTCCGGCGAGGTCCACCACCGGCAGCGGCACCTCGAACGGATCCCGCACGACCTGCACCCCCGCGCCGTCGACTGAGTCGAAGGTGGTGCGCAACGACTCGTGGCGGGCCACCAACGCCGTGAGCGCGGAGCGCAGAGCGTCCACGTCCAGAACGCCGGTGAGGCGGAGCGCGCCGGTCACGTTGTACTCCACGCTTCCCGGCATGAAGTCATCCAGGAACCAGAGCCGCTGCTGCGCGAAGGACAGTGGTAGCGGTTCGTCCCGGTTGGCGGGGCGGATGTCCGCGCCGACCTTGGCTCCGGTCGCACCATCCGCGACCAGGGCCGCCAGCTCGGCGACCGTCGGGTGGTCGAACAGGGCGCGGGGGGAGAGTTCGGCGTCGAGTTCGGAGCGCACCCGCGAGACGACCTTCAAGCTGAGGATGGAGTCGCCGCCGAGTTCGAAGAAGTCGTCCTCCACACCGACCCGTTCCACGCCGAGCACGTCCTGCCACACGGAGCACAGCCGCTGTTCGGTCTCAGTGCGCGGTGGTACGTGCTGGGACAGCGCATCCACCTCCGGAGCCGGCAGGGCACGCTGGTTCAGTTTGCCGTTGACGGTGAGGGGGAGCTGGTCGAGCACCACGAACGCCGCCGGCACCATGTGCTCCGGCAGCACCTCCCGCGCGGTCTCCCGCACCGACCCCACCAACTGCCCCGGGTTCCACCACCGCACCGCCCGACCACCAGGCCCCACCCCAGGATCAGCACCACCAGCAGTGGCGGGTTCGACGGGCGTGGCGGGTTCGGTGGACCACCCCGGCCGAGTCGCGTACACCATGTACAAGCCCGTGTCGGCCACATCCGGCGCGTGGTCCACCACCACGGTGAACCCCACCGACTCCAACAGACCCCGCACCCCCGCCAACCGGCCCTGCGCGTCATGCACCTCCGCGACCACCTGACCGATCCGCGGCCAGTGCTCGTCCCGAACCCCCCGCAACACGTCCAACTCGCTCTTCTCCACATCCACCTTGACCAGGTCCACCCGCGCCAACCCCCGCGCGTCGATCACCTCCGAGATCGTGGTCAACTCCGCCCGCACCCGCTGGCTGGCCAACCGGTGGGACAACAGCTGCCCCAGACCCTGGTCACCGCCGACCTCCTCGTGCTCGTTGCGCACGAACTGTTCCAGCACCTGCCGTTCCTCGTCCTGGTCGGCGAACCGACCGGACATGATCGACATCTCCGGGTAGTAGGTGAACTCCGCCACCCCCGGTTCCGAAGCCACCCCGCATTCCGAGAGCACCGTGTCCGCCCCGTGCAGGGCGGTGTTGAGCCGGTACAACCGGGCCAGCTCCGGGATCGGTTCGAAGGCGTACACGCGGGCGTCGGGCACCTGGTGGGTGACGAACAGGGAGAACAACCCGACATGTCCGCCCACGTCGATGACCACCGCCCCCGGGTCGAGGTGGATCCCGCCGCGGACGTACTCGGTGTTGGCGAAGATCTCCTGGTAGAGGAAGGCGATGTTGGAGCGGTTGCGGCCCAGGACCAGCATGCCGTTGGGCAGTTCGGGAGTTCGGCTCCGGTGGCGGCCAGTTCCCCGGTGGCGGCCAGTCGGGTGTAGCGGGCGACGGGGGCGGCGGTGGTGGTGTCGGGGGTGAGGTAGGCGACCAGGCGTTTGTCGCCGGGGGTGTCCTCCCGGACCACCACCACCGCCTGCGCCACTCCCGGGTGCTCTCCCAACCGGGCGGCGACCTCCCCCGGCTCGATCCGGAACCCCCGCACCTTCACCTGCTCATCCGCCCGACCCACGTACGACAGGCGCCCCTGACCATCCACCCGGGCCAAGTCCCCAGTCCGGTACATCCGCCGGCCATCCCCAGCGAACGGATCGGCCACGAACCGCGACGCCGTCAACCCCGCACGACCCGCATACCCCTGCGCCACGCCCGCACCCGCCACGTACATCTCCCCCACCACCCCCGGAGGAACCGGGCGCAACCCACCGGCACGGTCCAGCACGTACACCCGCCACCCCGGTACCGCGTGCCCGATCACCCCAGCCGACCCCTCGACCAGATCGACCTCCGCACCGTTCTCCCCCTTCCCGGTCGGGTTGAGGGGGTGCGCGGTGACATGCACCGTGGTCTCGGTGATCCCGTACATGTTCACCAACACCGGTGTGTCCGGGTGCCGGGCCAACCACGGCCGCACCCGGGACACCTCCAACGCCTCCCCACCAAAGACCACCCACCGCAGGCACAACTCCCGCCCCAACCCGGGGTTCTCCGCCTCGGCCCGCACGAACTGCTCGAACGCCGAGGGTGTCTGGTTGAGCACCGTCACCCGCTGGGCCACCACCAGCTCCAGGAACTCCCCCGGACTGCGGGACACCTCCCAGGGCACCACCACCAACCGGCCCCCGAACGCCAACGCGCCCCACATCTCCCACACCGAGAAGTCGAAGGCCACCGAGTGGAACAACGTCCACACGTCCCCGGCGTCGAAGCCGTACCGGTCCTGGGTCCCGGTCAGCAGTGACACCACGCCGCGGTGCGGTACCGCCACGCCCTTCGGCCGTCCGGTCGACCCGGACGTGTAGATCACGTAGGCCACCGCCTCGGCGGGCACCACCACCTCCGGTCGCCCGGGTTCGTACCCCGAGAAGTCCGTGCGGTCCAGTTCCACCACCGGCACCCCGGACACCGCCCCCGGGAGAGCACCAGCGGTCTCCGAGACGGTCACCACCGTGGAGGCCCCGCTGTCGGTCAGGGTGTAGGCGATCCGCTCCGCCGGGTAGTTCGGGTCCACCGGCACGTACGCCGCCCCGGCCGCGAGCACACCCAGCACCCCTACCACCAGGTCGGTGGTGCGGGGCAGCAGCAACGCCACCCGCGCTCCCGGGGTCACGCCCCTGGCCCGCAGGTGCGCCGCCAGGCGGTAGGCCCGCCCGGCCAGTTCCCCGTAGGTCACCGTCGTGTCCTGGAAGGACACCGCCACCGCCTCGGGACGCTCCCGGACCTGACGATCGAACAACTCCACCAACGACACCGGCTCCACACCCTCGACGAGCGCCGAGGGGCTGGCCCACGCCGACACCAGCTCGGCACGCTCGGCCGCGTCGAGCAGGTCGAGGTCACCGACTCGCCGGTCGGGTTCCTCAGTGAACGAGGTGATCAGTCGTCCCAGCTGGGCGGCCAGCCGTTCCACGGTCGAACGCTCGAAGAGCACCGGGTCGAAGGCGACCGCGAGCCCCAGCTGGTCCTGGGTGACGGCCGAGATCACCGTCACCGGGTAGTTGGTGGCCTCGACCGCGTTCATGTCCTGGATGTCCAGGGCGTGCCGGGCGGCCGTCTCCTCGTCGATCGGGTAGTTCTCGAACACGATGAGGCTCTCGAAGAGCGGCTGGCCGCCCGGAACGTCGGTCTGGATGGCGTTGAGCGCGACGTAGTCGTACTGCCGCGCTTCAGCCTGACCGGCCTGGAGCTTGCGCAGCCACTCCACCACGGTCGTGGCCCGCTCGACGACAACCCGGACGGGCAGGGTGTTGATGAACAGGCCGAGGATCTCGTCCGAGCCAGGCAGGTCCGTGGGACGCCCCGAGACGGTGGCGCCGAAAACCACGTCACGGGAACCGCCGTACTGGGAGAGCAGCAGCGCCCACGCCCCCTGCACGATGGCGTTGACCGTGATCCGCTGTGCCCTCGCGAAGCCGGCGACCCGCCCGGACACCTCGGCGGACAGCGGAACGAAGACACGCTCGGTGCAGTGCGCCTGGTGGGCCGTGTCGGGTTGGCGGTCGTAGGGCAGTGGTACCGGCTGGTCGAAGCCAGCCAGGGTGTTCCGCCAGTAGTCGAGCGCGACCCGCTGGTCACGGGAGGTCAGCCAGCGCAGGTAGTCGCGGTACGGACGGCGGACGGTGGCTGGCGGGCCTCCGTCGGAGGAGGTCCTGCGGGCGTACTCCCCGAAGACGTCGGCGAGCACCTGGTAGGTGCTCCACCCGTCGAGCAGCACGTGGTGGAAGGTCCACAGCACACGAACGGTGGTTGGTGACAGGGTCGCCACGAACAGCCGCATCAGCGGGGCTGAGGCCAGGTCGATGCCCTTCTCCTGGTCCTCGGCCATGACCCTGGCCAACTCGGTTTCCCTGTCCTCAGGGGAGAGCTCGGTCCAGTCAGCCCTCGTGACCGGGATCTCCGCCTTCCGGTGGACCGCCTGCAACGGTTCCGGCACGCCCTGCCAGACGGCGGAGACCCGCAGCGCGTCGGAGGTGTCGACGACCTGCTGCCAGGCCGCGACCAGCTCCTCCGGTGAGGTGATGCCCGCGAGTTCGACGGTCACCTGTTCGAGGTAGGCGGCGCCGGTGGGGTCGGCGAGCGCGTGGAAGAGCATGCCCGCCTGCAACGGGGTCAACGGGTAGACGTCCTCAACGTCCCGGCCGTCACCCACCACCGCGTCCACCGCCTCCTGGTCCAGCCGAACCAGAGGGAAGTCCGAGGGCGAGGCCCCGCCCGATCCGGGCCGGGCGCAGTGCTCGACGAACTCGGCGATCCGGCCCAGGTGGTCCTCGGCCAGCCGCCGAACGGTTTCCTCACGATGGCGGTCGGTCGAGTAGAACCAGCTGAAGGTCAGCCGGCCGTCCTCGATCGCACCGACCACGTCCAGCAGGTGCGGGCGCTGCTCATCGGGGTGGTGGTCCTGGCCCGGCACCGACATCCCGGCCCGGTAGAACCCGTCCTCGCCGGCGGCCTTCGTGTTGTCCAGCGTGAACTGGCCGTGGTAGTTGAAGCTGACCGCCGGGGCCGGCTGCCCCACCAACTCCGGGACCGCACCCAGGTACCGCAACGCCCCGTACCCCACACCCCGGTCGGGAACAGCACGCAACTGCTCCTTCACCGACTTCACCACCACCGACCAGTCCACCCCACCAGCCGGCTCACCCGGCACCGACAACGCCACCGGGTACACCGAGGTGAACCACCCCACCGTCCGGGACAGGTCCACCCCCTCGAACAACTCCTCCCGGCCATGACCCTCCATGGCCACCGCCACCCGGTCCCGACCGGTCCACTCCCGCAACGTCAACGCCAACGCCGCCAACAACACGTCATTGGCCTGCGTCCGGTACACCGCCGGAACCCGCTGCACCAACGCCCGGGTCCGCTCGACGTCCAGCGACACCGACACCGACCCCATCGACCCGACCGTGTTCCGGCCCCCGGTGCCATCCACCGGCACCTCGACGCTGACATCCGGGCCCACCGCGTCGGCCCAGTACCCGACCTGCTCGGAGAAACCACCCGCCCGCACGTGCTCCCGGAGCCGGGAGGCCCACTGCCGGACCGAGGTCGTCTTCGCTCCGAGGTCGATCTCCGCCCCGGCGGCGGCCTGGGCGTATCCCGCGGCGAGGTCGCTGAGCAGGATCCGCCAGGACACGCCGTCGACTACCGCGTGGTGGGCGGTCATGACGACCCGGAGCCGGGTGTCCTTCGGGGCGACGAGCACCCTGATCAGTGGTCCGCGTGCCAGGTCCACCGAGGACTGGGCTTCACGAACGCACCGTTCCCACTTCGCCTCCGGATCCTGGCCGTCGAACAGGTCGATGACGGTCAGCACCTCCGCCTCCCCGAGCGCGGGTTCGATGCGCACGGTCCGTCGGGTGTCGTCGACGTCGATCACGGTGCGCAGGGCGTCGTGGTGGGCGACGAGCGCCTCGACGGTGGCGCGGAGCGCGGCGAGGTCGGTGTCGGGGGCAAGGGTGAAGCCCATCGACATCATGAAGTGGTGCGGCGCCACCGGATGGGTGTCGAAGAACCACTCCAGCACCGGGGTGGTCTCCACCGGCCCGCTCACGGGGGCCTGGCGAACACTCGGTCGTGGCCCGGTGGTGCCTGTCTCCCCGAGGACGAGGGTCTCGGGGAGGTCAGCGGCGAGGGCTTCGATGGTCTGTTTGACGAACACGTCCCGTGAGGACAGCTCCAACCCCGCACGACGAGCCCGCGACACCACCTGGATGCTCAGGATCGAGTCACCACCCAACTCGAAGAAGTTGTCGGTCACCCCCACCCGCTCCACACCCAACAACTCCGACCAAATACGGCACAACACCCGCTCGACCTCGGTCCGAGCCGGCACGTACCGCTCCCCGCCCTCCGCCTCCGGGCTGGGCAGCCTGTCGACGTCCAACTTCCCGTTGACCGTCACCGGCAGCTCCGCCAACACCACGAACACCGCCGGCACCATGTACTCCGGCAGCATCCGCCGCGTCCGTTCCCGCACCACCTCCACATCCAGCCCCGCCTGCCCGGTCAGGTACGCCACCAACCGGCGCACCCCCGGGGTGTCCTCCCGCACGACCACCGCCGACTCCGCCACCCCCGGCGAGGACGCCACCACGGACTCGATCTCACCCAGCTCGATGCGGAACCCCCGCAACTTGACCTGGTCATCCGCCCGCCCCGCGAACTCCAACACCCCCGACCGGCTCCACCGACCCCGATCCCCGGTCCGGTACATCCGCCCCCCACCACCGGTGAAGGGATCCGCCACGAACCGCGACGCGCTCAACCCCGCCCGACCCGCATACCCCCGGGCCACCCCAGCACCCGCCAGGTACACATCCCCCACCACCCCCGGCGGCACCGGACGCAACCACCGGTCCAGCACGAACACCCGGGTCCCCGCGATCGGACGACCCACCCGCACCGGCACCCCCGGCTCCAACACCTCCCACGTCGACCACACCGTGGCCTCGGTGGCCCCGTACAGGTTGACCATCCGCCGGCCCGGCGCCCACCGACGCACCAACTCCGCCCCGCACGCCTCCCCACCGGTGGCCAGGGTCACCAACTCCGGCAACGCCGTGGTCGGCACACTGGCCAACGCCGTAGGCGGGACCAACGCGTGGGTGATCCGGCCCTGGGACAGGAACCGGCCCAACTCCTCCCCCGCCAGCGGACCCGGCGCGGCGGGCACGACCAGCCTGGCCCCGCAGGCGAAGGGCATCAGCAGTTCCATCACCGCCGCGTCGAAACTCGGCGAGGCCACCTGCGAGACCCGCGAGTCCGGGCGCAGCCCGAACAGGCGGACCTGCTCGAGGGCCAGAGTGGCGATCCCGGTATGCGGGACGACCACGCCCTTGGGACGACCGGTCGACCCCGACGTGAAGATCACATACGCCGCCGCGTCACCGGGAACGGCTACCCGCACCGGGGAGTCATCGGTGGCCTCCAGCTCAGCCAGTGTGGCCGCCTGGTCGAGCACCGCGACGGGTACGTCGAGATCCAGGTCCTCGGGCTGCCAGCCGGTGGCGGTGAGGACGTGGGTGATCCCGGCGTCGGAGAGCATGAACCCGATCCGCTCGGCCGGGTACCACGGGTCCAAGGGCACCATCACCCCACCAGCCCGCATCACCGCGAGCATGCTCACGACCATCTCCACCGACCGGGGCAGCAACAACCCGACCCGGGTCTCCAGGCCCACACCCCGACCCCGCAGGAACCGGGCCAACCGGTTGACCCGGGAGTCCAACTCGGCGTAGGTCAGCGTGGTCGTCCCGGATTCCACCGCGACCGCCCCGGGACGGGCCTGCGCCTGCCGGGACACCAGCTCGGCGAAGGGCACCGGGTCCACCGCCGCACCCCGGTCGTTCCACTCCACGGTGATCCGGTCGTGGTCGGTACCAGGAAGCAGGGGGACCGTGGCCAGGGCACGGGTGGGGTCAGTGACCACCCGTTCGGCGAGGGCGATCCAGTCCGCGGCCATCCGGTCGATGGTGGTCGGGTCGAACAGGTCGGTGGCGTACTGCACCGACAGCGCCAACCCCTGCCCCGTCTCCTGGAACTCCCACGTCAGATCGAACTGCGCCGTGGACATTGGAACCGCGCACCCCGACACCACCACACCGGGCAACTCCACCGCCGCCACCGGAACGTTCTGCAGCACCACCATCGCCTGCACCAACGGCGTCCGCGAGGTGTCCCGCTCCGGAGCCAGCTCCTCGACCAACCGTGAGAACGGCACCTCCTGGTGCGCGAACGCACCCAGCACCGACTCCCGCACTCCCGACAACACCCCGGCGAACCCCACGCCCTCATCCACCCGCGACCGCACCACCACGGTGTTCACGAAGAACCCCACCAGGTCCTCCACCTCGGCCCGGTCCCGGCCCGACACCGCTGTTCCCACCGCCACATCACCCTGCCCGGTGTACCGGGACAACAACACCTGGGTCACCGCCGTGACCGTCATGAACAGGCTGGCCCCGCCAGCCCGGCCCACCGACCGCAGTCCCTCGGTCAGCCCGCTGGGGATGGTCACCGTGGTCACCGCGCCGGCGGCCGAACGCACTGCCGGTCGGGGTCGATCGGTGGGCAGCTCCAGCACCGGAAGTCCTGCCAACCGTTCCCGCCAGTAGTCCAGTTGGGACTCGATCACGGTGTTCTGGTGTTCCCGCTGCCACACCGCGTAGTCCGGGTACTGCAGGGTCATCTCGGGCAGAGCCACCGGTCGGTTCTCGACCAGGGCGGCGTAGGCGGTGTTCAGCTCGCGGGTGATCACGCCCATGGACCAGCCGTCGGTGACGATGTGGTGCATCGCCAACACCAGGACGTGGCTGTCGGGGGTCTCCCGGACGAGCAGGACCCGCACCAACGGTCCCGTCCGCAGATCGAACGGGGTCCGGGTCTCGGCGAGCAGCAGCCGGTCCCGCTCCTGGTCACGCTCCTCCTCCGTGGCCGACGTGAGGTCAACGAACCGGACTGGCAGCTCCATCTCGGAATGGACGACCTGCACGCCCTGCCCGTCGACGGTGTCGAAGGTGGTCCGCAACGATTCGTGCCGGTCCGCGAGGACCGACAGGGCTTCCCGCAGGGCTTCCCGGTTCAGGTTCCCGGTGAGCCTCAGCCCCAGCAGGGAGATGTACTCGTTGGTTCCCCTGGCGAAGTCGTCCAGGAACCACAGACGTTCCTGCGCGAAGGACAGCGGGATCCGAGCCGGCCTCGACGGGGCTGGGACCAATGCGGCGACCGCCGTCTCACCGGAGGCGGAGGGATCGGTCCCGCCCACGGCGGTAGCGAGTTCGGCGACCGTCGGGTGGTCGAACAGCGCGCGCGGAGACAACGCCACCCCGAACTCCGCCCGCAACCGCGAGGTCACCCGCAGGCTCAGGATCGAGTCACCACCCAACTCGAAGAAGTCGTCGGTCACCCCGACGCGCTCCACACCCAGCACCTCGGACCACACCGCGCAGACCCGCCGCTCAGTGTCAGTGCCAGGTGCCACGAACTCCGCGTCGGATCCCAGTTCCGGTGCGGGCAGCGCCCGCCGGTCCACCTTGCCGTTCGAGGTCAGCGGGAACGCGTCGAGCACGACGAAGGCGGCGGGAACCATGTACGCGGGCAGCTCGGCCGAGACGTGAGCGCGCAGTTCCGCCGGAGCCGGCCGCTCCTCGGCCGCTCCCACGACGTACGCGACGAGGCGACGGAGGCCGGGCCCGTCGGACCGGAGCACCACCGTGGCCTGCCCCACGGAGGCGTGCCGCAGGAGCGCGGCCTCGATCTCACCGGGTTCGATGCGGAACCCCCGCAGCTTCACCTGGTCATCGACCCGGCCCACGAACTCCAGCGCACCGCCGGCCCGCCACCGCACCACATCCCCCGTCCGGTACAACCGGGAACCGGACGGCCCGAACGGGTCAGCGACGAACCGTTCCGCCGTCAGACCAGGACGACCGAGGTAGCCCCGAGCCACCCCGGCACCCGCCACGTACAACTCACCCGAGACACCCACCGGCACCGGGCGCAACCGCCCGTCCAACACGAACACCCGGGCATTGGCCACCGGCGCCCCGATCGGCGGCACCTCCTCCGCCCCTGCCGACAACGGAGCGCTCATCGTCGCCGCCACCGTCGTCTCACTCGGCCCATAACCGTTCAGGAAACGCCGGCCCGGCGCCCACCTGCGCACGAGATCGGCGGGGAGTGCCTCGCCTCCCGTGACGATGGACCGCAGGTCGGACAGCCCTTCCGGGGAGATGGTCCCCAGCGGCGCCACCGGGAACATGGCGTGGGTGACACGCTGTTCCGCGAGCAGCGCGGCCAGCTCGGTTCCGACCGGTCGTCCCGCACCGTGAAGCAGCAGGGTCGCTCCGGCCGCGAGGGTCATGAGGACCTCGACGATCGCGACATCGAAGCTGGGCGAGACGTACTGGAAGACCCGGGCGGCGGGGTCGAGGTCCATGGCCTCGACGTGGCTCACGGCCAGGCTGGTCAGTCCGGCGTGGGGAACGACGACGCCCTTCGGACGTCCGGTGGAGCCCGAGGTGTAGATCACATAGGCCGCCCGGCCCGGGGAGATCGACTCCGGCCACGGCAACCCCACCCGGTGCTCGAGGTCCATCCGCACCTCGGGGTCGTCCACGACCAACACCGGCACCCCGGCCGGCACCCGGTCGGCCAGGGCCAACGTGGTCACCACCACCGCAGCCCCGCTGTCCCGGACCACGTACTCGATCCGCTCCGCCGGGTAGTCCGCGTCCACCGGCAGGTACACCCCACCCGCGACCCAGGTCGCCAGCATCGCCACCACACCGTCGGCCGAACGAGGCAACAGCACCGCCACCGCCGACTCCGCACCGACTCCCGAGTCCGCGAACCAGGCAGCCCAACGGCCCACTCTTTCCGCCAGTTCCTGGTAGTGAACACGGGCAACGCCGTCCTCGATCGCGACGGCGTCTCCACCCCCGTCCCGAGCCCGGGTACGGGCACGCTGCGCGATCAGGTCCAGCACGGACACGTCGAGCAGGTCAGGACGCTGGGTGGCGTTGCGCTCGACCAGCAGGTCGCGACGTTCCGCCTCCGCCAGCGCCGTCACCCCGGACACCGGACCCTCCGGTGCCCCAACAAGCCCGCCCAACAGCAACTCGAAACGCTCCGCGAGGACGGCCACCGTCTCCCTGTCGAACAACGCCGGGTCATAAGCCAACACGAACCCGGTCCGCTCCCCGGTGTAAGCCACCAGCGTCAACGGGTAGTTCGTCGTCTCCACCGCCGCGACATCCGACACCACCAACCCGTGCCGCGCCGCCGACTCCTCATCCACCGGGTAGTTCTCGAAAATGATCAGACTGTCGAACAGCGACACCCCCGCCGGCACCTCGGTGGGGATCTCGGTCAACGCCACGTGGTCGTGCGCCCGCGCCTCGGCCTGCCCGGCCTGCACCGACCGCACCCACGACCCCACCGACCGGTCCTCGTCCACGCGGATGCGCACCGGCAGCGTGTTGATGAACAACCCGAGGATGTCCTCCGCCCCGGGCAGGTCCGCCGGCCGACCCGACACCGTCGCCCCGAACACGACCTCCGAGGTGCCCGCGTGCCGGGACAGCAGCAGGGCCCACGCGGCCTGCACCACCGCGTTCACCGTGACCCGCTGCTCCCGCACGAACCCGGCCACCGCCGTGCTGAGCTCGGCGGGCAGTTCGACATCCCACCGGGCACTGGACTGCGAGCGGTGCGCCCGCTCGGGGGCCCGGTCGTAGGGCAGGGGGGTGGGCTCGTCGAACCCGGACAACGTCCGACGCCAGAACTCGAGGCTTTCGGAGATGTTCCGCTTCCTGAGCCACGCCAGGTAGTCCCGGTACGGCAACCTCGATGCCGGTGGTGCCACTCGGTCGGGCTCGCACAGGGCGGCGTATTCGGTGAAGACGTCGTCGAGGAAGCGGAACGTGCTCCAGCCGTCGAGGAGCAGGTGGTGGAAAGTCCACACCACCCGCACCCGACCCGCACCCTCCCGAGCCAGGAACAACCGCATCAACGGAGCAACCCCCACATCCAGGCCCCGCTCCCGGTCCACCACCAGGAACTCCGCCAACACCTCCGCCCGCCGCTCCTCAGCCAACCCCGACCAATCCACCACCGTCACCGGCACCCGCACCACCCGATGCACCACCTGCACCGGCTCAGCCACCCCCTCCCACACCACCGACACCCGCAACGCATCCGACCCCGCCACCACCCGCTGCCATGCCCGACCCAACACCTCCGGATCAGCCACCCCCTCCACCACACAACTGAACTGCTCCACATACGCCCCCGACCCCGGATCCGCCACCGCGTGGAACACCATCCCCGCCTGCAACGGCGTCAACGGATACACATCCGCCACCCCACCACCACGCCCAACACCCGCGACCACCTCAGAGGTCTCCACGGTATCGAGCAGGTGATCCACCCCCGCCTGGTCCAACGCCACCAACGGGAAGTCCGACGGACTGGCACCCCCCACCCCCGGCCGCCGGCAGTGCCCCACGAACTCCCGCAACCCCTCCACCACCGCCCGGGCCAACCCCACCACCGTGGCCCGCTCGAACACCCCCGTGGAATACCACCAACTGAACCGCAACCGGCCCTGCACCACCCCACCCACCACATCCAGCAGATACGCCCGTTCCTCACCCGGGGCGTGCTCCCGACCCCCCACCTCCACCGGAACCCCGAACAAGGAACCACCGTCCTGATCGGTATCGAGGTGGAACACCCCGTGGTAGTTCACGCTCACCCCCGGCACCGGCTGCCCCACCAGCTCCGCCGCCCCACCGGTGTACCGCAACGCCTGATAACCCACGCCCCGGTCCGGGACCGCCCGCAACGCCTCCTTCACACCCAACACCGTGGCTGCCCAGCCCTGCCCGGTCTCCTGGAGCACCACCGGGTAGACCGAGGTGAACCAGCCCACCGTCCGGGACAGGTCCACCCCCTCGAACAACTCCTCCCGACCATGCCCCTCCAGGGCCACCGCTACCCGGTCCCGACCCGCCCACCGGGTCAGTACCCGACCCACCACGGCCAGCAGCACGTCGTTGACCTGGGTCCGGTACACCGCGGGGACCTCCGAGAGCACCGCCCGGGTGGTCTCGGTGTCCAGTTCCACCTCGACCCGGTCCTGGTGTTCCACGGTGTTGGGACCCCCGGGGTGGTCCACCGGGATCTCCACCACACCCGGGTCCGACAGCAGGGTGGTCCAGTAGTCGAGTTGGTCGGTGAACCCCCCGGACCGAGTGTGTTCGGCCAGCCGGGCCGTCCACTGGCCCATCGAGGAGGTCCGTTCCCCCAGGTCCACCGGGTTCCCGGTGCGGGCCTGGTGGTAGGCGGTGTCGAGGTCGGAGAGCAGGACCCGCCAGGACACCCCGTCCACCACCGCGTGATGCGCTACCAGCGCTACCCGCCAGCCCCGCGGGGTCCGGGCCAGTACGACCCGCAGCAGTGGGCCGGTGGCCAGGTCCATTCCCGACTGGGCGGTGGTCACCGTGTCCTGCCATGCCTGTTCGGGATCGGTCACCCCGACGGTGTTCACGACCTCGAGGACGGAGGCGGCCTCGAGGTCGGGGAGGATCCGCGGGGCCCAGGCCCCCTGGGGGTCCCGGTCGATCACCAGGCGCAGCGCGTCGTGCTGGGTCAACACCGCGGTCACCGCTGTCTGGAACGCGGCCAGGTCCAGGCTCTCGGGCAGGTCGAACGCGGTCGACATCGCGAAGTGGTGCGGGGCCACCGGGTGGGTTTGCAGGAACCAGGACAGCACCGGGGTTGGTTCCACCGGGCCCGACACCGGACCCCGCGGCACCGGTGTGGTGTCCTCCTCGGGTGCCAGGTCCAGGCCGGCCGCGAGGTCGGTGATGGTCTGGCGTTGGAACATGTCCCGGGTGGAGAGGGTGGACAGGCCGGCGCGACGGGCCCTGGAGACGACCTGGATGCTCAGGATCGAGTCGCCACCCAGCTCGAAGAAGTTGTCGGTCACCCCGACCCGGTCCAACCGCAGTACCTCAGCCCACACCTCGCACAGCACCTGCTCCACCTCGGTGCGGGGTGCCACGTAGCCCTGGGAGGGCTGGAACTCCGGGGCTGGTAACGCCGCCCGGTCGACCTTCCCGTTACCCGTCAGGGGCAAGGCCTCGAGCACCACCACCGCCGCCGGCACCAGGTACTCCGGCAGGAACCGGCGCAGAGCGTCCCGCAACACCTCCGGAGCGGGCACGGCCCCGTCCTCCGGCACCACGTAACCCACCAGGCGCCGCGCTCCCGGGGTGTCCTCCCGGACCACCACCACCGCCCGCGCCACACCCCGCTGCCCCACCAACGCGGCCTCGACCTCACCCGGCTCGATGCGGAACCCCCGCACCTTCACCTGATCATCCACCCGCCCCACGAACTCGAGGACCCCGTCCGGCAACCACCGCACCCGATCCCCCGTCCGGTACACCCGACCACCAGCGGCATCGAAGGGATCAGCCACGAACCGCGACGCCGTCAACCCCGGACGATCCACATACCCATGCCCCAGACCCGCACCCGAGGTGTAGAGCTCCCCCGGCACCCCCACCGGCACCGGACGCAACCACCGGTCCAACACCACCACCCCGGACCCCGCCACCGGCGACCCGATCGGCACCGAACCCCGCCCCCGCACAACGGAGGCACCCACCACCTGAACAGTGGTGAACACCGTGTTCTCCGTGGGCCCGTACCCGTTGACCAACCGCACCCCCGGTACCGCCTCCACCACCCGCCGGCAGTGCGACGGAGACAGCACGTCACCCCCGGCCAACAGGTACCGCACCCCCGACAACACCGCCACATCAGTGTCGACGACCTCGTGGAACAACCCCGCCGTCAACCACAACCCCGTCACCGCGTACTCACCCAGGAACTCACCCAGTTCGGGTACCGACAACACCCCGGGCCGGGGCACCGCCACCGCCGCCCCGTTGAGCAACGCTCCCCAGATCTCCAAAGTGGCCGCGTCGAAGGACAACGACGCCAGTTGGGCGACAACATCCCCCGGCCCCACCGGCAGGTGATCCGGCTCCCACGCCACCCGCACCACAGCCCGGTGCGGTACCACCACTCCCTTCGGAGTACCGGTGGAGCCGGACGTGTAGATCACATACGCCGGCATGTCACCCGAGACCACTCCCGGTGGCACGGTGGTCTCCCGCTCGAGGGCGGCCACGGTCGCCGGGTCGTCCACCACCACCGTCGCCAGGCCCGCCGGGACCCGGTCGGCCAACTCGGCGGTGGTCACCACCACCCCGGCCCCACTGTCGGTGAGCAGGAACTCCACCCGCGCCGCCGGGTACCCCGGATCCACCGGAACGTAGGCACCACCCGCCCGGAGCACGGCCAACAGCACGCACACCGCATCCGGACCCCGCTCCAACAACACCCCCACCCGGGAACCGGCCACCACACCCCGCGACACCAGGTATCCGGCCAACCGGGCCGACCGGGCATCGACCTCCCGGTAGGACCACGACACCCCTTCCCCCACCACCGCCGCCGCGTCCGGGCACTCGACCACCCGCGCGGCGAACACCCCGGTGACCGTCTGCACCGGCAGCACCCGGTCGGGGGTGTTCCACTCCGCCACCAGATCCCGCTCAGCGGGGTCGGTCACCGCCACCTCGACCAACCGGCGCTCCGGCTCCGCGGTCACCGCCTCCGCCAACCCGATCAGACCTCGGATCCAGCGATCAACGGTGCCGGCGTCGAAGAGGTCGATGCTGTACTCGACCACGCCCGCCAGCCCGGACGCGGTCTCCTGGAACTGCAGGGTCAGATCGAACTGCGCTACCTCACGGGGGAGGTCGCACTCGGTCACCTCGAGCCCCGGAAGCTCGGGCAGTTCACTCGGGGCGTTCTGCAACACGACGAGCGCTTGGACCAGCGGTGTCCGGCTGGTATCCCGTTCGGGAACGAGCTCCTCGATCAACCGGCTGAAGGGAACGTCCTGGTTCGCGAACGCGCTCAGCACGGTCTCGCGGACGTCGGAGAGCAACTGGGAGAAGGTTGACCGCTCGTCGACCCTGGTCCGGAGAACCAGCGTGTTCACGAAGAAGCCCACCAGGTCCTCCACCTCGGGACGTTCACGTCCCGAGGTGACCGTCCCGACCGCCACGTCCGTCTGGCCGCTGGTCCTGGCTAGCATCAGCTGTGTGAGGGCGGTCAGGGTCATGAACAGACTCCCACCCCGAGTCCTTCCGAGGTCGGCGAGTCGCATGGCCAGGTCGGAGTGGATCTCGAAGGTGCGGACCGCGCCACGGGAGGTCCGGACCGCAGGGCGCGGACGATCGGTGGGCAGCTCGAGCGGCACGACATCGGTCAGTTGGTCCCGCCAGTAGGCGAGCTGCTCGTCCAGGCTGTCGCCTTCCAGTTGAGCACGCTGCCACACCGCGTAGTCGGCGTACTGCACCGGCGGCGCCGGCAGCGGTGCGGACAGCCCTCGCGCGGCCGCCGCGTACAGGGAACCGAGCTCCCTGGTGATCACACCCATCGACCAGCCATCGGTAACGATGTGGTGCATCGGAAGCACCAGCACGTGGGTGTTCGGCCGCTCCCTGATCAGGACGAGTCGGAGCAGTGGTCCCTCCCCGAGATCGAAGGGCGTGGCGATCTCGGACGCGAGGATCTTGTCCAGTTCGGCACTCCGGCTGCTCTCGTCCAGCTCGGACAGGTCGTGGGTGGTGAAGGGAACGGCCACAGCACCGCGGATGACCTGGACTCCCTGGTCGTCGAGGGTGCCGAAAGTGGTGCGAAGAGCCTCGTGCCGCTCGACGAGACCGTCGACGGCGGTGCGAAGCGCCGTGACGTCGAGTTCACCGGTGAGCCGGAACGCGAGCCCCGAGTTGTACTCCGCACTCGCGGGGGCGAACTCGTTCAGGAACCACAGTCGCTCCTGCGCGAAGGACAGCGGAAGGGGACGGCTCCGGTCGGCAGGCGTGATCGGCGCGGCCTGGGTCTGGCCGAAGTCGTCCTGACCACGGACCTGGGCAGCAAGACCAGCGACAGTCGGGTGATCGAAGAGGGCACGTGCCGAAATGTTCGTGCCCAGTGCGTCCCTGGCCCGGCTGACAGCCTTCAGGCTGAGAATGGAGTCGCCACCGAGGGCGAAGAAGTCGGCATCGATGCCCACCGGGTCCACACCAAGAACCTCGGACCACACCTCGCACAGCACCTTCTCGGTGTCCGTGCGGGGTGCCAGGTAGCCCTGGGAGGGCTGGAACTCCGGGGCTGGTAACGCCGCCCGGTCGACCTTGCCGTTACCCGTCAGGGGCAAGGCCTCGAGCACCACCACCGCCGCCGGCACCAGGTACTCCGGCAGGAACCGGCGCAGAGCGTCCCGCAACACCTCCGGAGCGGGCACGGCCCCGTCCTCCGGCACCACGTAACCCACCAGGCGCCGCGCCCCCGGGGTGTCCTCCCGGACCACCACCACCGCCCGCGCCACACCCGGCTGCCCCACCAACGCGGCCTCGACCTCACCCGGCTCGATGCGGAACCCCCGCACCTTCACCTGATCGTCGGACCGCCCCACGAACTCGAGGACCCCGTCCGGCAACCACCGCACCCGATCCCCCGTCCGGTACACCCGACCACCAGCGGCATCGAAGGGATCAGCCACGAACCGCGACGCCGTCAACCCCGGACGATCCACATACCCATGCCCCAGACCCGCACCCGAGGTGTAGAGCTCCCCCGGCACCCCCACCGGCACCGGACGCAACCACCGGTCCAACACCACCACCCCGGACCCCGCCACCGGCGACCCGATCGGCACCGAACCCCGCCCCTGCACAACGGAGGCACCCACCACCTGAACAGTGGTGAACACCGTGTTCTCCGTGGGCCCGTACCCGTTGACCAACCGCACCCCCGGTACCGCCTCCACCACCCGCCGGCAGTGCGACGGAGACAGCACGTCACCCCCGGCCAGCAGGTACCGCACCCCCGACAACACCGCCACGTCAGTGTCGACGACCTCGTGGAACAACCCCGCCGTCAACCACAACCCCGTCACCGCGTACTCACCCAGGAACTCACCCAGTTCGGGTACCGACAACACCCCGGGCCGGGGCACCGCCACCGCCGCCCCGTTGAGCAACGCTCCCCAGATCTCCAAAGTGGCCGCGTCGAAGGACAACGACGCCAGTTGGGCGACAACATCCCCCGGCCCCACCGGCAGGTGATCCGGCTCCCACGCCACCCGCACCACAGCCCGGTGCGGTACCACCACTCCCTTCGGAGTACCGGTGGAGCCGGACGTGTAGATCACATACGCCGGCATGTCACCCGAGACCACTCCCGGTGGCACGGTGGTCTCCCGCTCGAGGGCGGCCACGGTCGCCGGGTCGTCCACCACCACCGTCGCCAGGCCCGCCGGGACCCGGTCGGCCAACTCGGCGGTGGTCACCACCACCCCGGCCCCACTGTCGGTGAGCAGGAACTCCACCCGCGCCGCCGGGTACCCCGGATCCACCGGAACGTAGGCACCACCCGCCCGGAGCACGGCCAACAGCACGCACACCGCATCCGGACCCCGCTCCAACAACACCCCCACCCGGGAACCGGCCACCACACCCCGCGACACCAGGTATCCGGCCAACCGGGCCGACCGGGCATCGATCTCCCGGTAGGACCACGACACCCCTTCCCCCACCACCGCCGCCGCGTCCGGGCACTCGACCACCCGCGCGGCGAACACCCCGGTGACCGTCTGCACCGGCAGCACCCGGTCGGGGGTGTTCCATTCCGCCACCAGATCCCGCTCAGCGGGGTCGGTCACCGCCACCTCGACCAACCGGCGCTCCGGCTCCGCGGTCACCGCCTCGGCCAGCCGCACCCAGTCCCGGGCCCACCGCTCCACCGTGCCGGCATCGAACAGGTCGGTGTTGTACTCGACCCCGAAGGTGAGCTCGTCCCCGTTCTCCCGGAACTCCACGGTGAGGTCGAACGAGGAGGCCTCCCTGGGCAGCACGACCTCGGAGACGTCCAGTCCCCCGAAGGAAGGCCGCGCGTCCGGCGTGTTCTGGAGGACGAGCATCGCCTGGACCAACGGCATCCGGTTCGAGTCGCGGTCAGGGGCGATGGCGTCGACCAGCCGGTCGAAGGGGAGCTGCCGGTGGTCGAAAGCGTCCACCACCGTCCCCCTCACCTGGGAGAGGAATTCGGAGAATGACCGTTCCTCATCGACATGGCTTCGCAGAACGAGAGTGTTGACGAAGAAACCGAGCATTTCCTCGAGCTCGGAGCTTTCACGACCGGATGCGACGGTTCCGAGCGCGACGTCCTGGCTCCCGGAGAGACGGGCGAACAGAAGTTTCGTGACGGCGGCGAGCACTACGAACAGACTGGCGTTCTGTTCACGCGCCGATTTCCGCAGTGCGGGCAGGAGCGCTGCCGGGAGTTCGACCGAG
Source organism: Actinoalloteichus sp. AHMU CJ021 (assembly GCF_002895405.1). Taxonomy (NCBI): domain Bacteria; kingdom Bacillati; phylum Actinomycetota; class Actinomycetes; order Pseudonocardiales; family Pseudonocardiaceae; genus Actinoalloteichus; species Actinoalloteichus sp. AHMU CJ021. The sequence goes on from NZ_CP025990.1 coordinate 6,129,129, forward strand.
AAGTTCGCACCGGCGGTCGTGCGGGTCGTCGAGCGCGGCCTGTCGGAGGGGAGTTCGAGCGGTGCGACGTCCGCCAGCTGCCGTCGCCAGAAGGACAGCTCGTCCGTCCACCGGGAATCCGCGAACTGCTGGCGTTGCCAGGCGGCGTAGTCGGCGTACTGCACCGGCAACTCCGGCAGCTCCACCTCCTCACCCCGCACCGCCGCCCCGTAGCACGCCCCCAACTCCCGCACCAACACCCCACTGGACCACCCGTCGGTCACGATGTGGTGCATCACCACCGCCACCACATGCGACTCCGGCGACTCCCGCACCACCACCACCCGCACCAACGGCCCCTGCCGCAGATCGAAGGGCCGCCGCATCTCCGCCCGCAACACCCGGTCCACCGCCGGGTCCACGTCCTCAGCCCGGTCGCTGAGGTCCACCACCGCCACCGGAACCTCCACCGGCGGCCCCACCCGCTGCACACCCTCACCCTCGACGGTGTCGAACGTGGTCCGCAGCACCTCGTGCCGGGCCACCACCGCCGTCACCGCCACCCGCAACGCCGCCAGGTCCAACGCACCACGGACCCGCAACGCCAACCCGGAGTTGTACTCCACCCCACCAGGCGAGTACTGGTCGAGGAACCACAACCGCTGCTGCGCGAAGGACAACGGCAACCGGCCGTCCCTGGGCACCCGGGGAATCCGGTTGCGGGAGGCACCCCGCCCGGCCAACCGGCCGCGCAGTCGTTCCCGGACGTGCTCCGGCAGGGAACGAATGCGGTCCTCGCGTGACGACGGCGTGTCCATGCGGTCCCCCCAGTAATCACAGCCTGCTACCGCGGGGCGCGTGTGTTTCCGCGCCCCGCGGTTGTCCTGGCAACTGCCGATTCGAGCCTACGCACAGCCAAACACTCTTCAGTTGTCCACGAAGCGGGCTTCAGTCAGAGCTAAAGGCACTTCGTGCGGCGCATATCGGGTGGTGTGGCGCTATTGGGAAAGCACCATTCCCACGAGGCTTCGCAACTCGGCCTCGTAGCGGTCGGCGAGTCGCTGGATGGTGTCGTGGTCATGCACCCCCGACGAGTACCACCAGGTCACCGTCAACCGCCCGTCCTGCACCGCCCCCACCACATCCACCAGATGCGACCGCTCCTCCCCCGGATGATGATCCTGCCCCCGCACCGGCACCACACCCGAGAACACCCCCACACCCGACCCACCAGACCCAGCACCAGTTCCACCCACCTCGAACTGCCCCAGGTAGTTGAAACTCAACACCGGATCCGGACCCGACCCCAAAACCGCCCCCACCGACCCCGACCCCGACAGGTACCGCAACGCCCCGTACCCCACACCCCGATCCGGCACCGCCCGCAACCCCCGCCGCACCGACCGGATCACCGCCGGCCAACCAGCACCCACCGGCACCTCCAGAGCCACCGGGAAGATCGAGGTGAACCACCCCACCGTCCGCGAGAGGTCCACCCCCTCGAACAACTCCTCCCGACCATGCCCCTCCAGGTTGACCACCACCCGATCCCGACCGGTCCACTCCGACAGCACCAGCCCCAACCCGGCCAACAACACGTCGTTGATCTGACTGCGGAACCGCCCCGGCACCGCCGTGAGCAACGCCGCGGTCCGCTCGGCGTCCAAGGACACCGTCACACTGGCCTGCGAAGCCACGGTGTTCACCCCACCCGGGTGATCCACCGGGATCTCCAGGTCTCCCGGCTCGGAGAGCACCGACCGCCAGTGCTCCACCTGGTCGTCGAAACCCCCGGCGCGGGTGTGCTCGGCCAGTCTCCCCGCCCACACCGCGACCGAGGTGGTCTTCGTGCCCAACTCCACGGATCGCCCCGCGCTGGCCTGCTGGCAGGCCGTGCCCAGGTCGGAGAGCAGGATCCGCCAGGACACCCCGTCGATCACCGCGTGGTGGGCCACGATCCCGACCTCGACCACCACCCCGTCACGGACACCGGCCAGGACACGCAGCAACGGGCCCTCCCGCAGGTCCAGGCCGGACTGGGCCCGGGTCAGGGCCTCCTCCCACACCGCCCGCGCCTGCTCACCACCACCGGAGCCGCCGGTCTCGGTCAGCTCCACCCGACCGAGCACCAGGTCCGGATCCAGATCCGGGAGCAGCCGTGGGCGCCACCCGGTGTCAGCCCGGTCGAACACCATCCGCAGCGCGTCGTGCTGGACCAGCAGACCCGCCACCGCCGCACGCAGCACCGGTATCCCGACCGGTGCGGACAACTCCAGGGTCATCGACATCGTGAAGTGCTGCGGGGCCACCGGGTGGGTGGCGAAGAACCACTCCAACACCGGGGTGGTCCCCACCGGACCCGACACCACACCCTGCTCGAGCTCCCCGACACCCGGTCCTGCGGGGTCGGCGAGCGCTGCGGCGAGCGCACGAACCGTCTGACGTTGGAAGATGTCCCTGGTGGACAGGGTGTATCCCGCGCGGCGGGCGCGGGAGACGACCTGGATGCTGAGGATCGAGTCCCCGCCCAGCTCGAAGAAGTTGTCGGTGGCCCCGACCTCCTCGCGGTGCAGGACCTCCGCCCATATCGCGCACAGCGCCCGCTCGGTCTCGTCGGCCGGTGCGACGTGTTCGCCGGAAGTCAGGTCCGCGCCGGGTGCGGGCAGGGCGGCTCGGTCCACCTTGCCGTTGGCGGTCAACGGCAGTGCGTCGAGCACGACGACCGCCGACGGGACCGCGTACTCGGGAAGTGTCGAACGCAGGGCCTCCCGCATTTCTGGCCCGGAAAGGGCGTGGCCGGCGCCCGGCACGGCATATGCGACCAGTCGACGTGCCCCCGGCTGGTCCTCCCGAACCACGACGACCGCGCCCGCGACGCCCGGCAGGACCGCGAGCGCCGCCTCGACCTCGCCGGGTTCGATACGGAAACCCCGCAGTTTCACCTGGTCATCGGACCTGCCCACGAAGTCCAGGTTCCCGTCTGGCCTGCGGCGCACCAGGTCACCCGTCCGGTAGACCCGTTCGCCCCGGGTGCCGAACGGATCCGCCGTGAAACGGGACGCCGTCAGAGCCCGTCTCCCCGTGTAGCCCCTGGCGACGCCGGAACCTCCGAGGTACAGCTCGCCGACCACGCCGATCGGCACCGGTCGCAGGGACGTGTCCAGGACCAGTGCCCGGGTGTCGTCCATGGCGGCACCGAGGGGCACCCGTCCCTCGGAGACCTCCTCGCCGGGCTCTCCGCACACAGCGAACGTGGTGGTCTCCGTCGGGCCGTACACGTGGACGAACCGGGTGCCCGGGCATGCCGATCCCGCACGCGACCAGACCGAGGGGGAGGCCGCCTCACCCCCGGTCCACACCTGGTCCAACCCCGACCAGGCGGTCGGGTCCTCCTCGGTGATGAGCCCGAACAGCGCGGTCGTGACGAAGGCCGCCGACAGCCGGTGCTCACGGCACAGCCTCGTGAGCACGAAGGCGTCCAGGTCTCCCGGTGGTGCCACGACCACGGTGCCACCGCCCAGCAGCGGTACCCAGATCTCGTAGACGGCAGCGTCGAAGGCGTGCGGGGAGTGGAGGAGCACCCGACGGTGAGCCGGGTCCAGCCACCGCCGGTCCTCGGTGAACGCCAGCACGTCGTCGTGTGTGACGACCACGCCCTTCGGGGTTCCCGTGGACCCCGAGGTGTACATCACGTAGGCGGCGGCCGCCGCTGGCACGGGGACCGGAGAGAAGCCGGTGACGTCGCCGGACCCGGGCTGACCGGGATCGAGGGTGGTCACCTCGTCCGGGACCCGCTGCCGGTGTCCGGGTTCCGCCACCGCGACCGCGACCCCGAGGTCCTCGCAGATCCAGCGCACCCGCTCGGCTGGACTTCCCGGGTGCACGGGCACGAAGGCCGCTCCGACCTTGAGCACCGCCAGCCAGACCGCGACGACGGCCGGCCCCCGGTCGAGGGCCACCAGCACCGGGGTCTCCACGCCGACGCCGGCGCGGGCCAGATCAGTCGCGAGGCTGTCGGACCACGCGTCGAGCGCCGCATAGCTCAGTTCGAGCCGTTCGGCGCCGGGGACGGCCACCGCCGTGGCGCCCGGACTGGTGGCCACCCTCTCGGCGAAGGCGTCCACGAGCGACCGACCCGGCCGCGCTCGATGACTGGCCTCCGCGGGGAGGAGAAGCGTCCGCTCGGCGTCGTCGAGCAGGGCGGCCCCGCGTAGCGGCTGGTCGGGGAAGGAGGTGAGCTGGCTCGCCAGCCGCACCCAGTGGGCGGCGAGACGTTCCACGGTGGCCGCGTCGAAGAGGTCCGTGTTGTACTCGACGGCCGCGAGCAGCCCTTCGCCTGGGCCGTTCTCGTGGAACTCCAGGGTGAGGTCGAACTGGGCGGTGCCCCGTGGAACCGGGACGCTCTCCACTCGCAGTCCGGGAAGGCGCAGGTCGGCGTCTGGTGCGTTCTGCAGGATGACCATCGCCTGGACGAGGGGGGTGCGGGCAGGGTCCCGCTCGGGTACGAGTTCGTCGACGAGTCGGCTGAAGGGCACCTCCTGGTGGGCGAACGCCCCCAGCACCGTCTCCCGCACCTCGGCCAGGAACTCGACGAACGACCGCCGCTCATCGATCCGCGACCGCAGCACCAGGGTGTTGACGAAGAACCCCACCAGGTCCTCCACCTCGGCCCGGTCCCGACCCGAGGTCACCGTCCCCACCGCCACGTCATCCTGACCGGCGTACCGCCCGAACAACACCTGCGACACCGCCGTCAACGCCATGAACAGGCTCGCACCTCGGCCACGTGCGCAACCGCGGAGGCCGTCGGCGACTGCTGCTGGCACGGTGAAGGAGTGGCTGGCGCCGCTGGTGGTCCGCACTCCAGGTCGAGGGCGGTCGGTGGGCAGCTCGAGGGGCACAGCGCCGGCCAGCGCGTTCCGCCAGTAGGCGAGATGCCGGTCGAGAGCACCGTCGGCGAGGTCCTTCCGCTGCCACTCCGCGTAGTCGGCGTACTGGACGGGCAGGGGCCGCAGGCGGGGCTCGCGCTGCTCGACGATCGCGCTGTAGACCTCGTGGAGCTCCCGTGTCAGCACGCCCATCGACCAGCCGTCGGTCACGATGTGGTGCATGGCGAGCAGCAGGACGTGGCTGTCCGTTCCTTCCCGCACCAGCAGGACCCGGAGGAGTGGACCGGTGCGGAGGTCGAAGGGAGTGCTGATCTCGTCGTGCAGCACCTCGGCCAGCCGCTCGGCACGGTCCGGTTCCGCCCTGTCGCTGAGGTCCGTCACCCTGATCGCGACCTCGCCGGCCGGGTGGACGACCTGCACGCCCTGACCGTCCAGCTCGTCGAAGGTGGTCCGGAGCGATTCGTGGCGGGTGACCAGTGCGGTCACGGCGTCCCGCAGGGCGACCAGGTCGAGGGGGCCGACCAGGCGGAGTGCTCCACCCACGGTGTACTCGGTGCCTGTCCCCTCCGTGAACTCGTCGAGGAACCAGAGTCGCTGCTGGGCGAAGGACATCGGCACCGGGCCGGCGTGCCGGTCCCCGCTCGCGGTGACCGGGCTGGTGTTCCCCTTCGAGATGTCGCGTTCGATCACCTCCGCGAGTCCGCGCACGGTGGGCCGGTCGAACAACACCCGAGGTGACAGGTCCGCGTGGAGGAGCGACCTGATCCGGGAGACCACCCGCAGGCTGCGGATGGAATCCCCGCCCAGTTCGAAGAAGTCGTCGGTCACGCCGACCTGCTCGGCGTCGAGCACCTCCGACCAGATGTCGCAGAGCAGTCGCTCCTCCACCGTCTCGGGGGCGGCGGAGGCGGACTCGCCGCCGTGTTCCGGGGCGGGCAGCGCCGCGCGGTCGAGCTTGCCGTTCCCGGTCAGCGGGAAGGCGTCCAGGACGACGACGTTCGACGGCACCATGTGCTCGGGAAGAGCCGCGCGGAGATGTTTCCGCAACTCGGCAGGCACCAGGGACCCACCAGCGGCAGCGACCACATAGGCCACCAGGCGTTTGTCGCCGGGGGTGTCCTCCCGGACGACCACCACCGCCTGCGCCACTCCCGGGTGCTCTCCCAACCGGGCGGCGATCTCCCCCGGCTCGATCCGGAACCCCCGCACCTTCACCTGCTCATCCGCCCGACCCACGTACGACAGGCGCCCCTGACCATCCACCCGGGCCAAGTCCCCAGTCCGGTACATCCGCCGGCCATCCCCAGCGAACGGATCGGCCACGAACCGCGACGCCGTCAACCCCGCACGACCCGCATACCCCTGCGCCACGCCCGCACCCGCCACGTACATCTCCCCCACCACCCCCGGAGGAACCGGACGCAACCCACCGGCACGGTCCAGCACGTACACCCGCCACCCCGGTACCGCGTGCCCGATCACCCCAGCCGACCCCTCGACCAGATCGACCTCCGCACCGTTCTCCCCCTTCCCGGTCGGGTTGAGGGGGTGCGCGGTGACATGCACCGTGGTCTCGGTGATCCCGTACATGTTCACCAACACCGGTGTGTCCGGGTGCCGGGCCAACCACGGCCGCACCCGGGACACCTCCAACGCCTCCCCACCAAAGACCACCCACCGCAGGCACAACTCCCGCCCCAACCCGGGGTTCTCCGCCTCGGCCCGCACGAACTGCTCGAACGCCGAGGGTGTCTGGTTGAGCACCGTCACCCGCTGGGCCACCACCAGCTCCAGGAACTCCCCCGGACTGCGGGACACCTCCCAGGGCACCACCACCAACCGGCCCCCGAACGCCAACGCGCCCCACATCTCCCACACCGAGAAGTCGAAGGCCACCGAGTGGAACAACGTCCACACGTCCCCGGCGTCGAAGCCGTACCGGTCCTGGGTCCCGGTCAGCAGTGACACCACGCCGCGGTGCGGTACCGCCACGCCCTTCGGCCGTCCGGTCGACCCGGACGTGTAGATCACGTAGGCCACCGCCTCGGCGGGCACCACCACCTCCGGTCGCCCGGGTTCGTACCCCGAGAAGTCCGTGCGGTCCAGTTCCACCACCGGCACCCCGGACACCGCCCCCGGGAGAGCACCAGCGGTCTCCGAGACGGTCACCACCGTGGAGGCCCCGCTGTCGGTCAGGGTGTAGGCGATCCGCTCCGCCGGGTAGTTCGGGTCCACCGGCACGTACGCCGCCCCGGCCGCGAGCACACCCAGCACCCCTACCACCAGGTCGGTGGTGCGGGGCAGCAGCAACGCCACCCGCGCTCCCGGGGTCACGCCCCTGGCCCGCAGGTGCGCCGCCAGGCGGTAGGCCCGCCCGGCCAGTTCCCCGTAGGTCACCGTCGTGTCCTGGAAGGACACCGCCACCGCCTCGGGACGCTCCCGGACCTGACGATCGAACAACTCCACCAACGACACCGGCTCCACACCCTCGACGAGCGACGAGGGGCTGGCCCACGCCGACACCAGCTCGGCACGCTCGGCGCTGTCCGTGAGGGGAACGTTGCCCAGCAGTTCGTCGGGATTCCGGACGAGCCCGCGGATCAGCCCGCCGAGCTGCTCCGCCAAGCGTCGTGCTGTGGCTGGCCGGAACAGCGCCGGGTCGTAGGCGAGGTCCAGCGCGAGGGTCTCCTCGGTCGCGGCGGCGACTACTGTCAGCGGGTAGTTGGTCGCTTCGATCGCCGCCACGTCCCGGATCGCCAGACCGTGTCGGACGGCGGTGCCACCGTCCACCGGGTAGTTCTCGAACACGACGAGGCTCTCGAAGAGCGCGCTACCAGCTGGGGTGTCGGTCTCGATGTCGTTCAACGCCACGTAGTCGTACTGCCGAGCCTCAGCCTGTCGGGACTGGAGGTCCCGCAGCCACTCGCTCACCGGGCGGCTCGGATCGACCGTGATCCGGACCGGCAGGGTGTTGATGAAGAGACCGAGGATCTCGTCCGCCCGCGGCAGGTCCGCCGGACGTCCGGACACCGTGGCCCCGAAGACCACATCCCTGGTTCCGGCGTGCAGCGACAGCAGCCAGGCCCAGGCCGCCTGGACCAGTGCGTTCACCGTGATGCGGTGGGAGCGTGCGAAACCGGTCGCCTCGGCGGCCACTCCGGGGTCCAGGGGGACCCGGACCCTGTCGGTGGAGTGCCCTCGGTGCGCCTGGGAGGGAGCACTGTCCCACGGGAGGGCGACTGGTTCCTCGAAGCCGGCTAGGTCACGCCGCCAGAAGTCCAGTCCGGCCGGGCGGTCCCTCGCGGCCAGCCAGCGCACGTAGTCCCGGTAGGGGCGCCGAGGGCGCGAGATGCCTCGCCGCGTGACCTGGTCCCTGGCAGGGTCCTCGGATTCCCTTCCGGTACTGGAGTCGCGCGCGGTCCGCTCAGGGCTGGGCGGCACGCCGGGGGCGGCGGGCCGCCGCTCGTCGAGTTCCGCGTACTCGGCGAAGACGTCCGCGAAGAACAGCTGGGTGCTCCAGCCGTCGAGGAGGGCGTGGTGGAAGGTCCACACAAGACGGACGCTGGTGGTGTCGGTCCTGGCCAGGAAGAGCCGCATCAACGGGGCGACGCGTACGTCGAGGCCCCGGGTTCGGTCGGTCGCGAGGACTTCCCCCAAGCGCTCGGCCTGCTCCTGCGCGGACAGGCTGGACCAGTCGGCGTGCGTGACGGGAACCCTGGCGGCACGCCGGACGACCTGCACCGGTTCCGGGACACCGCGCCACTCCAGCGCGACCCGCATGGCGTCCGACCGGTCCACGACCCGCTGCCAGGCCTGGGCGAGGAGTTCCGGATCGGTGACGTTGTCGACCGTTGCCGTCATCTGCTCGAGGTAGGCGGCGCCGGTGGGGTCGGCGAGCGCGTGGAAGAGCATGCCCGCCTGCAACGGGGTCAACGGGTAGACGTCCTCAACGTCCCGGCCGTCACCCACCACCGCGTCCACCGCCTCCTGGTCCAGCCGAACCAGTGGGAAGTCCGAGGGCGAGGCCCCGCCCGATCCGGGCCGGGCGCAGTGCTCGACGAACTCGGCGATCCGGCCCAGGTGGTCCTCGGCCAGCCGCCGAACGGTCTCCTCACGATGGCGGTCGGTCGAGTAGAACCAGCTGAAGGTCAGCCGGCCCTCGCGAACCATGCCGACCACGTCCAGCAGGTGCTGGCGCTGCTCGTCGGGGTGGTGGTCCTGGCCGGGAACCCCGGTCTCGGCGCGCAGCGGTCCGCTGCCGGTGGACTCGGTGTTCGCGCTGACACCGGTGTCGAACTGGCCGTGGTAGTTGAAGCTGACCGCCGGGGCCGGCTGCCCCACCAACTCCGGGACCGCACCCAGGTACCGCAACGCCCCGTACCCCACACCCCGGTCGGGAACAGCACGCAACTGCTCCTTCACCGACTTCACCACCACCGACCAGTCCACCCCACCAGCCGGCTCACCCGGCACCGACAACGCCACCGGGTACACCGAGGTGAACCACCCCACCGTCCGGGACAGGTCCACCCCCTCGAACAACTCCTCCCGGCCATGACCCTCCATGGCCACCGCCACCCGGTCCCGACCGGTCCACTCCCGCAACGTCAACGCCAACGCCGCCAACAACACGTCGTTGGCCTGCGTCCGGTACACCGCCGGAACCCGCTGCACCAACGCCCGGGTCCGCTCGACGTCCAGCGACACCGACACCGACCCCATCGACCCGACCGTGTTCCGGCCCCCGGTGCCATCCACCGGCACCTCGACGCTGACATCCGGGCCCACCGCGTCGGCCCAGTACCCGACCTGCTCGGAGAAACCACCCGCCCGCACGTGCTCCCGGAGCCGGGAGGCCCACTGCCGGACCGAGGTCGTCTTCGCTCCGAGGTCGATCTCCGCCCCGGCGGCGGCCTGGGCGTATCCCGCGGCGAGGTCGCTGAGCAGGATCCGCCAGGACACGCCGTCGACTACCGCGTGGTGGGCGACGAGCACCAGTCGCGGTTCGCCGGTCGTCCGGCCGACGAGGACGCGCAGGAGCGGGCCCCGGCTCAGGTCCATGCCGGACTGGACGCCGGCGACCTCGCGTTCCCAGTGCGCGTCGGCGTCCCCGGCCTGGAGGTTGGTCACCGTGAGGACGGTGTCGATGTCGAGCTCCGCGAGCAGTCGGGGCCGCCAGCCGCCGTCGACGGTCCGGTCGAACACGGTGCGCAGGGCGTCGTGGTGGGCGACGAGCGCCTCGACGGTGGCGCGGAGCGCGGCGAGGTCGGTGTCGGGGGCAAGGGTGAAGCCCATCGACATCATGAAGTGGTGCGGCGCCACCGGATGGGTGTCCAGGAACCACTCCAGCACCGGGGTGGTCTCCACCGGCCCGCTCACGGGGGCCTGGCGAACACTCGGTCGTGGCCCGGTGGTGCCTGTCTCCCCGAGGACGAGGGTCTCGGCGAGGTCCGCGGCGAGGGCTTCGACGGTCTGTTTGACGAACACGTCCCGCGAGGACAGCTCCAACCCCGCACGACGAGCCCGCGACACCACCTGGATGCTCAGGATCGAGTCACCACCCAACTCGAAGAAGTTGTCGGTCACCCCCACCCGCTCCACACCCAACAACTCCGACCAAATACGGCACAACACCCGCTCGACCTCGGTCCGAGCCGGCACGTACCGCTCCCCGCCCTCCGCCTCCGGGCTGGGCAGCCTGTCGACGTCCAACTTCCCGTTGACCGTCACCGGCAGCTCCGCCAACACCACGAACACCGCCGGCACCATGTACTCCGGCAGCATCCGCCGCGTCCGTTCCCGCACCACCTCCACATCCAGCCCCGCCTGCCCGGTCAGGTACGCCACCAACCGGCGCACCCCCGGGGTGTCCTCCCGCACGACCACCGCCGACTCCGCCACCCCCGGCGAGGACGCCACCACGGACTCGATCTCACCCAGCTCGATGCGGAACCCCCGCAACTTGACCTGGTCATCCGCCCGCCCCGCGAACTCCAACACCCCCGACCGGCTCCACCGACCCCGATCCCCGGTCCGGTACATCCGCCCCCCACCACCGGTGAAGGGATCCGCCACGAACCGCGACGCGCTCAACCCCGCCCGACCCGCATACCCCCGGGCCACCCCAGCACCCGCCAGGTACACATCCCCCACCACCCCCGGCGGCACCGGACGCAACCACCGGTCCAGCACGAACACCCGGGTCCCCGCGATCGGACGACCCACCCGCACCGGCACCCCCGGCTCCAACACCTCCCACGTCGACCACACCGTGGCCTCGGTGGCCCCGTACAGGTTGACCATCCGCCGGCCCGGCGCCCACCGACGCACCAACTCCGCCCCGCACGCCTCCCCACCGGTGGCCAGGGTCACCAACTCCGGCAACGCCGTGGTCGGCACACTGGCCAACGCCGTAGGCGGGACCAACGCGTGGGTGATCCGGCCCTGGGACAGGAACCGGCCCAACTCCTCCCCCGCCAGCGGACCCGGCGCGGCGGGCACGACCAGCCTGGCCCCGCAGGCGAAGGGCATCAGCAGTTCCATCACCGCCGCGTCGAAACTCGGCGAGGCCACCTGCGAGACCCGCGAGTCCGGGCGCAGCCCGAACAGGCGGACCTGCTCGAGGGCCAGAGTGGCGATCCCGGTATGCGGGACGACCACGCCCTTGGGACGACCGGTCGACCCCGACGTGAAGATCACATACGCCGCCGCGTCACCGGGAACGGCTACCCGCACCGGGGAGTCATCGGTGGCCTCCAGCTCAGCCAGTGTGGCCGCCTGGTCGAGCACCGCGACGGGTACGTCGAGATCCAGGTCCTCGGGCTGCCAGCCGGTGGCGGTGAGGACGTGGGTGATCCCGGCGTCGGAGAGCATGAACCCGATCCGCTCGGCCGGGTACCACGGGTCCAAGGGCACCATCACCCCACCAGCCCGCATCACCGCGAGCATGCTCACGACCATCTCCACCGACCGGGGCAGCAACAACCCGACCCGGGTCTCCAGGCCCACACCCCGACCCCGCAGGAACCGGGCCAACCGGTTGACCCGGGAGTCCAACTCGGCGTAGGTCAGCGTGGTCGTCCCGGATTCCACCGCGACCGCCCCGGGACGGGCCTGCGCCTGCCGGGACACCAGCTCGGCGAAGGGCACCGGGTCCACCGCCGCACCCCGGTCGTTCCACTCCACGGTGATCCGGTCGTGGTCGGTACCAGGAAGCAGGGGGACCGTGGCCAGGGCACGGGTGGGGTCAGTGACCACCCGTTCGGCGAGGGCGATCCAGTCCGCGGCCATCCGGTCGATGGTGGTCGGGTCGAACAGGTCGGTGGCGTACTGCACCGACAGCGCCAACCCCTGCCCCGTCTCCTGGAACTCCCACGTCAGATCGAACTGCGCCGTGGACATTGGAACCGCGCACCCCGACACCACCACACCGGGCAACTCCACCGCCGCCACCGGAACGTTCTGCAGCACCACCATCGCCTGCACCAACGGCGTCCGCGAGGTGTCCCGCTCCGGAGCCAGCTCCTCGACCAACCGTGAGAACGGCACCTCCTGGTGCGCGAACGCACCCAGCACCGACTCCCGCACTCCCGACAACACCCCGGCGAACCCCACGCCCTCATCCACCCGCGACCGCACCACCACGGTGTTCACGAAGAACCCCACCAGGTCCTCCACCTCGGCCCGGTCCCGGCCCGACACCGCTGTTCCCACCGCCACATCACCCTGCCCGGTGTACCGGGACAACAACACCTGGGTCACCGCCGTGACCGTCATGAACAGGCTGGCCCCGCCAGCCCGGCCCACCGACCGCAGTCCCTCGGTCAGCCCGCTGGGGATGGTCACCGTGGTCACCGCGCCGGCGGCCGAACGCACTGCCGGTCGGGGTCGATCGGTGGGCAGCTCCAGCACCGGAAGTCCTGCCAACCGTTCCCGCCAGTAGTCCAGTTGGGACTCGATCACGGTGTTCTGGTGTTCCCGCTGCCACACCGCGTAGTCCGGGTACTGCAGGGTCATCTCGGGCAGAGCCACCGGTCGGTTCTCGACCAGGGCGGCGTAGGCGGTGTTCAGCTCGCGGGTGATCACGCCCATGGACCAGCCGTCGGTGACGATGTGGTGCATCGCCAACACCAGGACGTGGCTGTCGGGGGCCTCCCGCACGAGCAGGACCCGCACCAACGGTCCCGTCCGCAGATCGAACGGGATCGCCGCCTCCGCCCGGAGGATCTCGTCGAGCTCGTCGTCGGACGCGTTGGTCGTGGCCGGTCCCGCGGTCGCCGTGACCCCGGTCCGGGTGTTCGCCCCCCGACGGACACCAGCGCCCTCGGATCCCCGTACGGCCTCGTCCGCCAGCTCGTCACGGACCAGGTCCACGAATCGGATGCGCACGTCCGACTCGGCACGGACGATCTGCACACCCCTGCCGTCGACGGTGTCGAAGGTGGTCCGCAGCGATTCGTGACGGTCGACGAGGGTCGACACCGCCCGCTGCAACGCATCGTGGTCCACTGCCCCTGTCAGTCGCAGAGCGTTGACGATGGCGTGTGACGGACCGCCCTGCCCGTAGTCGTCCAGGAACCACAGGCGTTCCTGCGCGTAGGACAGCGGAAGCCGGTCTCCTCCGGCTTCGCGGTCGACAGCTCTGATGGGAACCTGCTCGTCAGCGAAGCCGCCACCCAGGGCCGTGGCGAGTTCGGCGACCGTGCGGTGGTCGAACAGCGCGCGCGGAGACAACGCCACCCCGAACTCCGCCCGCAACCGCGAGGTCACCCGCAGGCTCAGGATCGAGTCACCACCCAACTCGAAGAAGTCGTCGGTCACCCCGACGCGCTCCACACCCAGCACCTCGGACCACACCGCGCAGACCCGCCGCTCGGTGTCAGTGCCAGGTGCCACGAACTCCGCGTCGGATCCCGGTTCCGGTGCGGGCAGCGCCCGCCGGTCCACCTTGCCGTTCGAGGTCAGCGGGAACGCGTCGAGCGCGACGAAGGCGGCGGGAACCATGTGCGCGGGAAGCGCGTCGTTCAGCCGGTCTCGCAGTTCGTCCAGATCGATCCGGTCGTCCCCGCTGGGCACCACGTATCCGACGAGTCGCCGGACGTGCGGGCTGTCCTCCCGAAGGATGACGGCGGCGTCGGCCACGGCGTGGTGCCGTGTCATGGCCCGCTCGATCTCACCGGGTTCGATGCGGAACCCCCGCAGCTTCACCTGGTCATCGACCCGGCCCACGAACTCCAGCGCACCGCCGGCCCGCCACCGCACCACATCCCCCGTCCGGTACAACCGGGAACCGGACGGCCCGAACGGGTCAGCGACGAACCGTTCCGCCGTCAGACCAGGACGACCGAGGTAGCCCCGAGCCACCCCGGCACCCGCCACGTACAACTCACCCGAGACACCCACCGGCACCGGGCGCAACCGCCCGTCCAACACGAACACCCGGGCATTGGCCACCGGCGCCCCGATCGGCGGCACCTCCTCCGCCCCTGCCGACAACGGAGCGCTCATCGTCGCCGCCACCGTCGTCTCACTCGGCCCATAACCGTTCAGGAAACGCCGGCCGCGCGCCCAGCGGGCGGCGGTGTCCGCGCCCAGGGCCTCTCCGCCGGAGACGACGGTCCTGAGCGTTTCCACCTCGGTGTCAGGAGCGGCGGCCAGCAGGACGGCGGGCAGCATCGCGTGGGAGATCCGCTCGGCGCGCAGCATCTCCACCAGTTCGGTGCCGTCGGACCGCGCGGCGGTCGGTAGTACCACGGTGGCTCCGGCCGCCAGGGACATCAGCACGTCGGCGACGGCGACGTCGAAGCTGGGCGACACGAACTGGAGGAGACGGCTCCCGGTTCCCAGGCACATGGTCTCCAGGTGGTGGACGGCCAGGCTCGCGAGTCCGGCGTGGGGAACGACGACGCCCTTCGGACGTCCGGTGGAGCCCGAGGTGTAGATCACGTAGGCCGCCCGGCCCGGGGAGATCGACTCCGGCCACGGCAACCCCGCCCGGTGCTCGAGGTCCATCCGCACCTCGGGGTCGTCCACGACCAACACCGGCACCCCGGCCGGCACCCGGTCGGCCAGGGCCAACGTGGTCACCACCACCGCAGCCCCGCTGTCCCGGACCACGTACTCGATCCGCTCCGCCGGGTAGTCCGCGTCCACCGGCAGGTACACCCCACCCGCGACCCAGGTCGCCAGCATCGCCACCACACCGTCGGCCGAACGAGGCAACAACACCGCCACCGCCGACTCCACACCGACTCCCGAGTCCGCGAACCAGGCAGCCCAACGGCCCACTCTTTCCGCCAGTTCCTGGTAGTGAACACGGGCAACGCCGTCCTCGATCGCGACGGCGTCTCCACCCCCGTCCCGAGCCCGGGTACGGGCACGCTGCGCGATCAGGTCCAGCACGGACACGTCGAGCAGGTCAGGACGCTGGGTGGCGTTGCGCTCGACCAGCAGGTCGCGACGTTCCGCCTCCGCCAGCGCCGTCACCCCGGACACCGGACCCTCCGGTGCCCCAACAAGCCCGCCCAACAGCAACTCGAAACGCTCCGCGAGGACGGCCACCGTCTCCCTGTCGAACAACGCCGGGTCATAAGCCAACACGAACCCGGTCCGCTCCCCGGTGTAAGCCACCAGCGTCAACGGGTAGTTCGTCGTCTCCACCGCCGCGACATCCGACACCACCAACCCGTGCCGCGCCGCCGACTCCTCATCCACCGGGTAGTTCTCGAAAATGATCAGACTGTCGAACAGCGACACCCCCGCCGGCACCTCGGTGGGGATCTCGGTCAACGCCACGTGGTCGTGCGCCCGCGCCTCGGCCTGCCCGGCCTGCACCGACCGCACCCACGACCCCACCGACCGGTCCTCGTCCACGCGGATGCGCACCGGCAGCGTGTTGATGAACAACCCGAGGATGTCCTCCGCCCCGGGCAGGTCCGCCGGCCGACCCGACACCGTCGCCCCGAACACGACCTCCGAGGTGCCCGCGTGCCGGGACAGCAGCAGGGCCCACGCGGCCTGCACCACCGCGTTCACCGTGACCCGCTGCTCCCGCACGAACCCGGCCACCGCCGTGCTGAGCTCGGCGGGCAGTTCGACATCCCACCGGGCACTGGACTGCGAGCGGTGCGCCCGCTCGGGGGCCCGGTCGTAGGGCAGGGGGGTGGGCTCGTCGAACCCGGACAACGTCCGACGCCAGAACTCGAGGCTTTCGGAGATGTTCCGCTTCCTGAGCCACGCCAGGTAGTCCCGGTACGGCAACCTCGATGCCGGTGGTGCCACTCGGTCGGGCTCGCACAGGGCGGCGTATTCGGTGAAGACGTCGTCGAGGAAGCGGAACGTGCTCCAGCCGTCGAGGAGCAGGTGGTGGAAAGTCCACACCACCCGCACCCGACCCGCACCCTCCCGAGCCAGGAACAACCGCATCAACGGAGCAACCCCCACATCCAGGCCCCGCTCCCGGTCCACCACCAGGAACTCCGCCAACACCTCCGCCCGCCGCTCCTCAGCCAACCCCGACCAATCCACCACCGTCACCGGCACCCGCACCACCCGATGCACCACCTGCACCGGCTCAGCCACCCCCTCCCACACCACCGACACCCGCAACGCATCCGACCCCGCCACCACCCGCTGCCATGCCCGACCCAACACCTCCGGATCAGCCACCCCCTCCACCACACAACTGAACTGCTCCACATACGCCCCCGACCCCGGATCCGCCACCGCGTGGAACACCATCCCCGCCTGCAACGGCGTCAACGGATACACATCCGCCACCCCACCACCACGCCCAACACCCGCGACCACCTCAGAGGTCTCCACGGTATCGAGCAGGTGATCCACCCCCGCCTGGTCCAACGCCACCAACGGGAAGTCCGACGGACTGGCACCCCCCACCCCCGGCCGCCGGCAGTGCCCCACGAACTCCCGCAACCCCTCCACCACCGCCCGGGCCAACCCCACCACCGTGGCCCGCTCGAACACCCCCGTGGAATACCACCAACTGAACCGCAACCGGCCCTGCACCACCCCACCCACCACATCCAGCAGATACGCCCGTTCCTCACCCGGGGCGTGCTCCCGACCCCCCACCTCCACCGGAACCCCGAACAAGGAACCACCGTCCTGATCGGTATCGAGGTGGAACACCCCGTGGTAGTTCACGCTCACCCCCGGCACCGGCTGCCCCACCAGCTCCGCCGCCCCACCGGTGTACCGCAACGCCTGATAACCCACGCCCCGGTCCGGGACCGCCCGCAACGCCTCCTTCACACCCAACACCGTGGCTGCCCAGCCCTGCCCGGTCTCCTGGAGCACCACCGGGTAGACCGAGGTGAACCAGCCCACCGTCCGGGACAGGTCCACCCCCTCGAACAACTCCTCCCGACCATGCCCCTCCAGGGCCACCGCTACCCGGTCCCGACCCGCCCACCGGGTCAGTACCCGACCCACCACGGCCAGCAGCACGTCGTTGACCTGGGTCCGGTACACCGCGGGGACCTCCGAGAGCACCGCCCGGGTGGTCTCGGTGTCCAGTTCCACCTCGACCCGGTCCTGGTGTTCCACGGTGTTGGGACCCCCGGGGTGGTCCACCGGGATCTCCACCACACCCGGGTCCGACAGCAGGGTGGTCCAGTAGTCGAGTTGGTCGGTGAACCCCCCGGACCGAGTGTGTTCGGCCAGCCGGGCCGTCCACTGGCCCATCGAGGAGGTCCGTTCCCCCAGGTCCACCGGGTTCCCGGTGCGGGCCTGGTGGTAGGCGGTGTCGAGGTCGGAGAGCAGGACCCGCAAGGACACCCCGTCCACCACCGCGTGATGCGCTACCAGCGCTACCCGCCAGCCCCGCGGGGTCCGGGCCAGTACGACCCGCAGCAGTGGGCCGGTGGCCAGGTCCATTCCCGACTGGGCGGTGGTCACCGTGTCCTGCCATGCCTGTTCGGGATCGGTCACCCCGACGGTGTTCACGACCTCGAGGACGGAGGCGGCCTCGAGGTCGGGGAGGATCCGCGGGGCCCAGGCCCCCTGGGGGTCCCGGTCGATCACCAGGCGCAGCGCGTCGTGCTGGGTCAACACCGCGGTCACCGCTGTCTGGAACGCGGCCAGGTCCAGGCTCTCGGGCAGGTCGAACGCGGTCGACATCGCGAAGTGGTGCGGGGCCACCGGGTGGGTTTGCAGGAACCAGGACAGCACCGGGGTTGGTTCCACCGGGCCCGACACCGGACCCCGCGGCACGGGAGTGCCGACCCCAGCAGTCGGCGTGCGGCTCATCCCCGCCGCCAACGCGCCAACTGTCTGGCGGAGGAAGATGTCACGGGACGACAGCACCAGACCCGCCCGACGGGCTTGGGCCACGACCTGGATGCTCAGGATCGAGTCGCCACCGAGGTCGAAGAAGTTGTCGGTGACGCCGACGCGGTCCACCTTCAGCACCTCTGCCCAGACGGCGCACAACGTCCGCTCGGTCTCGTCCCGCGGAGCGGCGTAGGCCGTCACGGCATCGAACTCGGGGCGGGGAAGCGCCTGGCGGTCCAGCTTGCCGTGCACGGTCAACGGCAGCTCGTCCAGAACGACGAACGCGGCGGGAACCATGAAGTCCGGTAGGACGGCGCGGGTGTGGTCCCGCAGGACGTCACTGCCCGGAACGGTACCGTCGGCGGGCGGCGTGAGGTACGCGGCGAGGCGGGCCGCCCCCGGGTCGTCGGTTCGGAGGACTACGACGGCATCGCCGACCAGAGGGTGTCGTCGCAGCACGTTCTCGATCTCACCGAGCTCGATGCGGAAGCCCCGCAGCTTCACCTGGTCATCCGAGCGTCCGCTGAACCGCAGTTGTCCGGTGGGCAGCCAGCGGACCACGTCGCCGGTCCGGTAGAGCCGGCTCCCGTCCTGGGCATAGGGGTTGGCGACGAACCGTTCTCCGGTCAGTCCGGGGCGGTTGAGGTATCCGCGTGCCAGGCTGAGGCCGCTGACGTAGAGATCGCCGTCGACGCCCGGCGGTACCGGACGCAACCGCTCGTCCAGGACGAACACCCGGGTGCCCGGGATCGGGGTACCGATCGGAGGTGTACCCGTGGTCGCCGCGAGCGGCCGACTCGTCGAGGTGACGACGGTCGTCTCCGTCGGACCGTAGGCGTTGATCATGGTTCGTCCCGGCGACCAGCGCCGGACGAGGTCCGGGCCGCACGCCTCGCCGCCGGTCAGCAGGGTGCGCAGCCTGGGGAGTTCGACCGGCGGCAGGCTGGCGAGCGCCGAAGGCGACACCAGCGCGTGGGTGATCTGGTTCTCCGCGAGGACTGCGGCGAGCTCCTCACCGGCCAGCGGCCCAGCGGCTGCCGGTACCACGAGGGTGCCACCGCTGGCGAACGCCATCAGCAGCTCCATCACGGCGGCGTCGAAGCTGGGCGAGGCGAGTTGCAGAACCCTGCTGGCGGGGTCGAGCCCGAACCGGCGCGGTTGTTCCCCGGCGAGGGCGGCGACTCCCGCATGGGAGACGAGGACCCCCTTCGGCCAGCCCGTGGACCCCGAGGTGTAGATCACGTAGGCGCCGCTTCCGGGCAGGACCCTGGTGTGCGGCGGGTGTTCTCCGGGATGCGTGTCCAGCTCAGCGGCGGTCTCCGCCGTGTCGAGCTCGACGACGAGGGGGCCCGTCGGTGCGGGAGTCCCGGCGGTCACATCGGTGCGGGTGAGCAGCAGCGCGCTCCCGCTGTCCCGCACCATGTACTCGATGCGGTCCGAGGGGTGGCTGGGGTCGATGGGCAGGTAGACCGCTCCGGCCTTGAGCACGGCCAACGTGGCGACCACCTGGTCGACCGAACGTGGCAGCAGCAGGGCAACCCGGGTCTCCGGACCGGCCCCGAGGCGGGCCACCAGGTGGGCCAGCCGGTTGGCCCTGACGTCGAGTTCCCGGTAGCTCAGGGCGGTCGGACCGCACACCAGCGCGGTGGCGTCCGGGCGCGTGGCCGCCACTCGTTCGACGATCTCGGCGTAGGGCACCCAGGGGACGTCGGTGTCCGTGGCGTTCCAACCGGTGGTGAGCCGGGCCCGTTCCTCGGCGGACAGCAGGTCCACCTCGCTCAACGGCAGGCTCGGGTAGTCGGCGACGGCGGTGAGCAGGCGCACCAGCCGATCGGCGAGGGAACGTGCCGTCGACTCGTCGAACAGGTCGGCGGCGTACGCCACCACTCCCCGGACGCCGTCTCCGGCCGAGTCCGGGGACCGCCGATCGGCGAGCACGATCTCCAGGTCCACCTTGGAGCCGGTGGACTCGACGGACTCCGGCTGGCATTCGACACCAGGAAGGGACCAGCTCCGGGTCGCGTCCTCGGTGACGCTGACCATCACCTGGAACAGCGGATGCCTGCCGAGCGACCGGGCCGGGCTGATGGCCTCGACGAGTTCCTCGAACGGAACATCCTGGTGGGCGAACGCCCTCAGGTCCGCCGTCCGCACTCGGTCCAACAGTTCCCGGAAGGTCGGGTCACCAGCGGTGTCGGTTCGCAGCACGAGGGTGTTGACGAAGAAGCCGACGAGGTCGTTCAGCTTGTCGTCGGACCGGCCGGCGACCGGGGCACCGAGCGGGATGTCGGTGCCCGCTCCCATCCTGGTGAGCAGCGCCGCGACAGCTGCCTGCAGCACCATGAAGACGCTGGCGGAGCTGTCGCGCGCCAGGCGGGTCACGCTCTCGTGCAGTGCTGCCGGGAGAACGAACTCGACGGACCCGCCCTGGTGGGAGGACTCCCTCGGACGGGGCCGGTCGGCGGGGAGGGCCAGCGTGTCCGGCGCGCCGGCGAGAGTGTCCCGCCACCAGGCGATGCCGTCGGCGAGCCTGCTGCCGGTCTCCTCGGACTGGCCGAGCACGCGACGCTGCCACAGGGTGTAGTCCGCGTACTGGACCGGGAGTGGCTCCCACCGTGGTTCGAGACCCGCCGCGCGCGCGGCGTAGGCGGTGGCCAGGTCTCGGGTGAACGGGGAGAGGGACCAGGCGTCGGCGGCGATGTGGTGCAGGACCAGGAGCAGCACATTCGTCCGCGCGTTCACGGCGAACAACCGGGCCCGGAGCGGGACCTCACGGGCGAGGTCGAAGCCCTCGATCGCGGCGGCCGCCAGCGATTTGGCGAGCGTCCTCTCCTCGACCACGGTCGTCGGCAGCTCGACGTGGAGATCCTCGACGGGCACCACCCGCTGAACGGGTCGCCCGTCGGGGGCGGGGAACACGGTGCGAAGCGCCTCGTGCCGGACGAGGACGTCACGGAGCGCGGCGAGCAGGGCATCGACGTCGAGCGGTCCGGTGAGGCGCAACGCGAGGGGGACGTTGTAGGAGCCGGCGGTGTCCCCGACCTGGTCGACGAACCACAACCTGCGCTGGGCGAAGGACAGCGGGATCTCGGCCGGGCGCTCCGTCGGGGTGAGCGCGGACGCCGCTCGGTCGGCTCCCTCCACCCAGGACGCCAGTCCTCTCGGGGTCGGGGACTCGAAAAGCGCTCGGAGGGGGATCTCGACGTCCAGCACGGCGCGAACACGGCTGACGACGCGGATCGCGGCGAGCGAGTGCCCGCCGAGGTCGAAGAAGCTGTCAGTCGCACCGACCCGCTCGACGCCGAGGACGTCCGCCCAGACCGAGCAGAGCGTTCTCTCCAGGTCGGTCCGGGGTTCGACGTGCTCGCCCTCCCTGGTCGTGCCTGGTTCGGGTAAAGCGGCCCGGTCGACCTTGCCGTTACCCGTCAGGGGCAAGGCCTCGAGCACCACCACCGCCGCCGGCACCAGGTACTCCGGCAACCGAGACCGCAACTCCTCCCGCACCTGCCCACCATCAACCACATGCCCCTCGGCCGGCACCACGTAACCCACCAGACGCCGCGCTCCCGGGGTGTCCTCCCGGACCACCACCACCGCCCGCGCCACACCCGGCTGCCCCACCAACGCGGCCTCGACCTCACCCGGCTCGATGCGGAACCCCCGCACCTTCACCTGATCGTCGGACCGCCCCACGAACTCGAGGACCCCGTCCGGCAACCACCGCACCCGATCCCCCGTCCGGTACACCCGACCACCAGCGGCATCGAAGGGATCAGCCACGAACCGCGACGCCGTCAACCCCGGACGATCCACATACCCATGCCCCAGACCCGCACCCGAGGTGTAGAGCTCCCCCGGCACCCCCACCGGCACCGGACGCAACCACCGGTCCAACACCACCACCCCGGACCCCGCCACCGGCGACCCGATCGGCACCGAACCCCGCCCCCGCACAACGGAGGCACCCACCACCTGAACAGTGGTGAACACCGTGTTCTCCGTGGGCCCGTACCCGTTGACCAACCGCACCCCCGGTACCGCCTCCACCACCCGCCGGCAGTGCGACGGAGACAGCACGTCACCCCCGGCCAACAGGTACCGCACCCCCGACAACACCGCCACATCAGTGTCGACGACCTCGTGGAACAACCCCGCCGTCAACCACAACCCCGTCACCGCGTACTCACCCAGGAACTCACCCAGTTCGGGTACCGACAACACCCCGGGCCGGGGCACCGCCACCGCCGCCCCGTTGAGCAACGCTCCCCAGATCTCCAAAGTGGCCGCGTCGAAGGACAACGACGCCAGTTGGGCGACAACATCCCCCGGCCCCACCGGCAGGTGATCCGGCTCCCACGCCACCCGCACCACAGCCCGGTGCGGTACCACCACTCCCTTCGGAGTACCGGTGGAGCCGGACGTGTAGATCACATACGCCGGCATGTCACCCGAGACCACTCCCGGTGGCACGGTGGTCTCCCGCTCGAGGGCGGCCACGGTCGCCGGGTCGTCCACCACCACCGTCGCCAGGCCCGCCGGGACCCGGTCGGCCAACTCGGCGGTGGTCACCACCACCCCGGCCCCACTGTCGGTGAGCAGGAACTCCACCCGCGCCGCCGGGTACCCCGGATCCACCGGAACGTAGGCACCACCCGCCCGGAGCACGGCCAACAGCACGCACACCGCATCCGGACCCCGCTCCAACAACACCCCCACCCGGGAACCGGCCACCACACCCCGCGACACCAGGTATCCGGCCAACCGGGCCGACCGGGCATCGACCTCCCGGTAGGACCACGACACCCCTTCCCCCACCACCGCCGCCGCGTCCGGGCACTCGACCACCCGCGCGGCGAACACCCCGGTGACCGTCTGCACCGGCAGCACCCGGTCGGGGGTGTTCCACTCCGCCACCAGATCCCGCTCAGCGGGGTCGGTCACCGCCACCTCGACCAACCGGCGCTCCGGCTCCGCGGTCACCGCCTCGGCCAGCCGCACCCAGTCCCGGGCCCACCGCTCCACCGTGCCGGCATCGAACAGATCGGTGGCGTACTCGAGTGCGACGACCAGCCCCTCGGCGTCCTCGCGCAGTTCGAGAGTGAGGTCGAACCGCGCGCTCTCGGTGGGCAGCGGAAAGTCCTCGATCCTCAGCCCCGCCGGCCCGCTGTGCTCGCTCGGAGTGTTCTGCAGCACCAGCAGCGCTCGTACCAGGGAGTTCCCGCCCCGATCGCGGTTCGGCGCGAGTGCCTCCACCACCCGGTCGAAGGGGACCTCCCGGTGCCCGAAGGCGTCCAGCACCGTGGCCTTGACCGAGTCGAGCAGGTCAGCGAACGCTCTGGACTCGGACACTCGGGTGCGCAGGACGAGGGTGTTCACGAAGAAGCCGACGAGTCGTTCGAGCTCCGGGTGGTCCCGCCCCGAGGTGACGGTTCCCAGCGCGATGTCGTCCTGTCCGCTGCGCCTGGACAGCCACAGCTGGGTGAGGGCCGTCAGCGTCATGAAGAGGGTGACCCCGCGCTGCTCGCTGAGTTCCCGAAGGCCGGTGCTGGTGCTGTTCGGGAGCCGGAACTCGTGCACGGCACCGGCGGAGGTGGAGGTGGTGGGGCGAGGTCGGTCGGTGGGCAGTTCCACAGGGGCGAGATCGGCGAGCTGCCGTCGCCAGTAGTCGAGCTGCCGCCTGAGGTCGGGGCTGTCCTGTTGGTCGCGTTGCCACACCGCGTAGTCGGCGTACTGGACGGGGAGGTCCGGCAACCTCGCGTTCGTGCCTTCCAGCGCGGCCGTGTACAGGGCTGGGAGCTCCCGCGTGATCACCCCGGCGGACCAGCCGTCGGTGATGATGTGGTGCATGGACAGCACCAGCAGGTGCTCCTCGGGGGCGAGCCGCACGAGCAGCGCCCGCACCGGAGGTCGGGACCTCAGGTCGAAGCCGGTGTTGAGCTCCGCACGGACGACAGCGGGTAGTGCGTCCCCTGACGGCTCGACGCCCCGATCGGAATGTCCGTCCACCACGCGGAGTGGGAGGTCCGGCTCCGGCAGGACGTGCTGGGTCGCGCGTCCGTCGGTGTCGGCGAAGACCGTGCGCAACGACTCGTGCCGGGCGGCGAGTTCCCGCAGGGCGGTTCGCAGCGCCTCGACGTCGAGGACACCGAGGAGCCGGAGCCCGAGCGACGAGTTGTGGCCGGGATCGCCGGGCGACAACTCGTCGAGGAACCACAGGCGCTGCTGGCTGGGGGCAAGGGGGAGCACGCCGTCCCGGGAGGCCCGCCCGATGGTGCCTTGGCTGGTCTGCCCGCTGAGCCTCCTGCGCAGGGCCTCCCGCAGGTGCGCCGGCAGCGCCCGGGCCCGATTCTCTCGCGACGACGGCGTTTCCATCTGCTTCTCCTCACCCTGGCCGCTCAGCGACGCCAGGTCGACCACGCGCGGAGACGCGGGCGGGCCGGGACACCGGTCCGCCGGCGTGGCACCGGCACCTCATCCGCCCGGCCGGTCCGTTTGCCGGCCGGGCCTCCCCTCACTCGGAGATCACGACCCGCTCTTTCCTCGGGTCGCGCTCGCGACCAGAACCCGCAGGCCTTCCACGCAGTCCTCGGCGAGCCGTCGCACGGTGGCCTCGTCGTGCACTGCCGCCGAGTAGTGCCAGTCGAAGGTCAACTGGCCGTTCCGCATGAACGCGATGACGTCCAGCAGGTGGCTGCGACGTTCGTCCGGTGCATGGTCTTGGCCGGTCCACCACCGCTGTGCCCGGTAGAGGGTCGCTTCGGCGTCGGAGGCGTCCGACCCGGCCTGACCGAGGTAGTTGAAACTCACCAGGGGCTCGGGGGCCGCCGCGAGCGCGTTACGGGTCGAGTCGGCCGCGGCGAGGTACCGCAGCGGTCCGTAGCCAACTCCGCGCCGAGGGACGGCCCGCAGCTGTTTCCTGGCGGCGCGCAGCGTGGTGGCCCAGTCGCCGTCCGCCGGGAGCCGCAGCGCCACCGGGTACATCGAGGTGAACCAGCCGACTGTCCTGGTGACGTCGACGTCGTCGAAGAGTTCCTCGCGGCCGTGCCCTTCCAGGCTGATCGCGACCCGGTCCCGCCCTGCCCAACGGCACAGGACGGCGGAGAGTCCGGTGAGGAGGACGTCGCCGACCTGGGTTCGGAACGCACCAGGCACGCGGTGGACCAACGCGCGGGTGTCGTCCTCCCCGAGTGAGGCCGACAGCGTGGCGCGGTCGGCGACGGTGTTCCCACCCGTCGGCCTGTCGAGGGGCAGCTCGACCTCCACGTCCTCGACGAGCGAGTTCCAGTAGTCGAGTTCGTCGTCGAAACCGCCGCCCTCGACGTGGTCGACCATGCGGCGGGCCCAGACCGGGAAGGGGCTGGTCTTGACGCCCAGGTCCACGGCCTGGCGGTTCCTCGCCTGGTCGTAGGCGGTGGCCAGGTCGGCCAGCAGGATGCGCCACGACACGCCGTCGACGACGAGGTGGTGGGCGGTCAGCAACAGCCGCGGGTCGCCGTCATCGGTGTGGGCGAGGACGGCTCGCAGCAGTGGACCTCCTCGAAGGTCCAGCCCGGACTGGGCGCGAGTGACAACCTCTGCCCAGGCCGTCTCGACGTCGGAGGTCCCTCGCAGGTCGTGGTGGCTGAACACGGCGTCCAGCTGGGTCCGGTCGGTGACCGTTCCCCTCCACTGGCCGTCGCCGTCGGGTTCGAAGACCATGCGGAGGGCGTCGTGCTGGGTCAACAGGCCGGCCACGGCCGCGCGCAGCGCCGGGACGTCCACGTCGGGGACGACGTCGAAGGACACCGACATGGTGAAGTGGTGCGGGGCGACGGGATGGGTGTCGAAGAACCAGCGCTGGATGGCGGTGGTGGCGACCGCACCGGTCACGACGCCCTGGTCCGCGTCGAGCGTCGAGGCCGAGCCGGACCCGGCCAGCCCCTCCGCCAGCGCGGCGACGGTCGGATGCAGGAAGAGGTCGCGGGAGGTGAACGCCAGTCCCTCCCGGCGTGCCCGTGACACCAGCTGAATGCTCAGGATCGAATCCCCACCCAGGTCGAAGAAGTTGTCGGCCACCCCTACCCGGTCCACACCCAACACGTCGGCCCAGACCGCGCACAACGACTTTTGGATATCGTTGGCAGGCGGTACGTACGTCGAACGACGGTCCTGGTCAGGGAGCGGCAACGCCTCGCGGTCCAGCTTCGCGTTCACCGTCAGCGGCAGGGCGTCGAGCACCACGAACGCCGCCGGAACCATGTGCGCCGGGAGCGTCGTCCTGGCCCGTTCCCGCACGGCGTCGACCTCGACCTCCGCCTTCGGCTCCGGGACGAGGTAGGCGACGAGCCGCCGGGAACCGGGCTGGTCCTCACGCGCGATGACGGCGGCCTGGGCGACGGCCGGGTCCTGGGCGAGCACGTTCTCGATTTCGCCCGGTTCGATGCGGACACCGCGGATCTTGATCTGGTTGTCGACCCGGCCGAGGAAGTCGAGTTGGCCGTCCGGCAGCCAGCGCACCAGGTCACCGGTCCGGTACATCCGCCCGCCCCCGGCGTCGAAGGGGTTGGCGACGAACCGTTCGGCGGTCAGCCCGGGGCGGTGCGCGTAGCCCCTGGCCAGTCCGGCCCCGGCGACGTAGAGCTCACCGGGGACGCCGACGGCGACCGGACGGAGCCGATCGTCGAGCACGTGGACGCGCGTGTTGGCGATCGGCCCCCCGATCGGTGGTACTCCGTTGAGATCGGACGCGACCGGGCCGCTCATGGTGGCGCAGACGGTGGTCTCGGTCGGGCCGTAGCCGTTGAGCAGCAGACGTCCCGGTGCCCACCTGCGGACCACCTCCGGCGGTGGCGTGTCCCCGCCCGCCACGACGCCGCGTAGTTCGGGCAGGTCGACGTCGGTCACCGTTCCCATCACGACGGGCGGCAACATGGCGTGGGTGACCCGCAGGTCACGCAGCAGTTGGAGGAACTCGGCGCCGACCAGGTGTCCCGGCGGTGGGAGTACGGTCGTTCCCCCGCTGACGAGCGCCATGGTGATGTCGGCGACGGAGACGTCGAAGCTCGGGGAGACGAACTGGAGGACACGGCTGGTGGGCCCCAGGCCGAGGGCCTCCACGTGCGCCGTCGCCATGCCGAGGATCCCGCGGTGGGGGACCACGACGCCCTTCGGGCGGCCGGTGGACCCCGACGTGTAGACGACGTAGGCGGCGGTGTCGGGGTGGGTGGCCGGCCGGGTGGGGGCGGAGTCGGGTCGCGTTGCGATGACCTCAGCCGTCCCGGGGTCGTCCACGGCGAGGATCGTCACGTGTCCGGGCAGGCCGACGGCCAGGGGACGTTCGGTAACCGCGACCTCGACTCCGCTGTCGTCGATCATGAAGGCGGTGCGTTCGACCGGGTACTCGGGGTCGACTGGCACGTAGACCCCGCCGGCCTTCAGCACCGCGAGCAGCGCGACCACCAGGTTCGTCGATCGGGTGACCTTGACGGCGACCGGCGATTCGTGGCCGACGCCGAGGTCGACCAGGTGGTGGGCGAGCCGGTTCGCCGCGACGTCCAGTTCCCGGTAGGTGAGGGTGGACCCTCCGGCGTCGACGGCGACGGCGTCAGGGGTGGCGGCGACCTGGCGTTCCACCGCCTCCACGACGGTGGGCCCCAGCAGGTCGGGCCGGTCGGTGTGGTTCCAGTCCACCACCGTCCGACGGTGCTCCCCCGCCGTCAACAGGGGTACCTCGGTCAGGCGACGATCGGGGCCGGAGCTGACCCGGTCCGCCAACGCCAGCCAGTGGGAGACCAACCGGTCGATGGTCCCCGCGTCGAACAGGTCACTGTTGTACTCGACACCCGCGGAAAGAGCCCCGTCCTGCTCGGCGAAGCTGAGTGTCAGTTCGAACTGGGCGGCCTCCCGGCCGACCGGGACTCCCTCCACCCGGATACCGGGCAGGTCGAAGGTCTCGTCCGGGGTGTTCTGCAGCACCACCATCGCCTGCACCAGCGGTGTCCGGCTGGTGTCCCGTTCGGGCGCCAACTCGTCGATCAGCTGGCTGAAGGGGACGTCCTGGTGCGCGAAGGCGTCCAGCACCGTCTCCCGCACCCCCGCCAACAGTTCGGCGAAGGACGCGGTCTCGTCGATCCTGGTGCGCAGTACGACCGTGTTGACGAAGAACCCGACCAGGTCGGCGAGTTCGGCACGTTCCCGGCCCGACACCGCCGTTCCCACGGCGATGTCGGACTGGCCGCTGTACCGGGCCAGCAACAACTGGGTGATGGCGGTCAGCGTCATGAACAGGCTCGCGTCCGCCTCGGATCCGACGGCCCGAAGGCGGTCGAGGAGTTCGGCTGGCACGGTGAACGCCCGCACACCTCCCGAGGAGGTCCGCACGGCCGGCCGGGGCCGGTCGGTGGGCAGTTCGAGGGGTTCCACTCCCGCCAGCTGGCGACGCCAGTAGTCGATCCGCGCCTCGGTCCCCGGCCGCTCCGCGTGGCTCCGTTGCCAGACGGCGAAATCGGCGTACTGGATCGGGAGCGGTCGCAGCGCCGGCCGGGTGCCCTCGACGGCGGCCCGGTACAGCTCCGTGAGGTCCCTGGTGATCACGCCCAGGGACCAACCGTCGGTGACGATGTGGTGCATCGCCAACACCAGGACGTGGCTGTCACTGGCCTCCCTGACGAGCAGGACCCGCAGCAGGGGCCCGGTGCCCAGTGAGAACGGAGTCGTCGACTCGACACCCAGCAGCCCGTCCAGCTCCGCGGACCGCCGGGCGGCGTCCACCGACGACAGGTCGACCACGCGGATCGGCAGGTCGGCCGGCGGGTGGACTCGTTGCACACCGTGCCCGTCCGCCGAGTCGAAGGTGGTGCGCAGCGACTCGTGCCGGGTCACCAGTCCGGTGAGCGCGCCGCGCAACGCGTCGACGTCGAGTCGCCCCACGAGCCGCAGCCCACCGACCACGTTGTGCTCGGTGCCGCCGGGGGCGAAGTCGTCGAGGAACCAGAGCCGCTGTTGCGCGTAGGAAAGGGGAAGGGGTGCGTCGGCGTCGCGCTCCGCCGGTGTGATCGGCGGCGGGAGCGCGGCGCGGCCCGGGATCGTCTCGTCGGGGGCGTCGACGGGGCGGTCGACGTGCTCGGCCAGTTCCGCCACCGTCGGGTGGTCGAACAGCACCCTCGGGGACAGTTCGGCACCGAGGTCGGACCGCAGTCGCCACAGGACGCGCAGGCTGCTGATGGAGTCGCCGCCGAGGTCGAAGAAGTTGTCGTGGATCCCGACCTGGTCCACCCCCAACAGCTCTCCCCAACACTCGCACAGGGTTCTCTCCACGGCCGTCGACGGCGCCACGTACTCCACGCCCGACACCGCCTCCGGCGCCGGCAACGCGGCCCGGTCCAACTTCCCGTTGGCGTTCAACGGCAGCTCCGGCAGCACCACCACCGCCGACGGCACCATGTACTCGGGCACCCGTGACCGCACCCACCCCCGCAGCCACTCCCCGTCCACGGTCTGCCCCGCCGTCGGCACCACGTACGCCACCAACCGCTCGCCCACGCCCTCGGACCGCAGCACCACCGCAGCCCGAGCCACCACCCCCGTCTCGGTGAGCACCGACTCGACCTCACCCGGCTCGATCCGGAAACCCCGCACCTTCACCTGGTCATCAGCCCGCCCCACGAACTCCACCAACCCACCAGGCAGCCACCGCACCACGTCCCCGGTCCGGTACATCCGCCCGCCCGTGGTCGCGAACGGGTCGGCGACGAACCGCTGCCCGGTCAGCCCCGGCCGGCCCGCGTACCCTCGAGCCACCCGGGTGCCGCCCAGGTACAACTCCCCCGCCACCCCGACCGGAACCGGGCGCAGCCAGCGGTCCAGCACCCGCGCCCGGATGCCGGGCAGTGGCCGACCGATCGGCACCGACCCCGACACCGTCCCCCACCCGGGGCCCCGGTCGGTGCCGTCGAACCAGCCCAGGGCGTACACGGTGGCCTCGGTCGGCCCGTAGATGTTGGCGATCCCCGCTGACGGCCACACTCGACGCACCCGTTCCAGCAGGGAAACCGGCAGGGCCTCACCGGCGAAGACCACTCGTTCAGGGGCCAGCTCGGTGACGGCGCCGCTGTCCAGCAATCCGGCCACCGCCGAGGGCACCCCGGAGAGCAACGAGGCCGAACCCGACTGGCCGGCCACCGCCAGCACGTCTGGGACCAGCTCGATGACACCGCCCACGCACAGGGCTGGCCACAGCTCGAACACCGACACGTCGAAGTTGACCGAGGTCGATCCGATCACCCTGTGCAGGCCGTCGTGGCCGTAGTGGTCGATGGCCCAGGACACCAGCTCCGACATCGACGCGCGGTCGATCACGACGCCCTTGGGGCGTCCGGTGGATCCGGAGGTGTAGATCAGGTAGGCCGCCGCCCGGCTCGGCACCGGCCAGGGACCCGTCTCCCGGACCTGGTCCAGGACGTGGCCGAACTCAGCTCCGTCGAGGGTGACGGTGTCGATGCCGGCCGGGTTGGTGTCGGCGAGTTCGGTGGTGCTCAGCACGAGTTCCAGGTCGCTGTCGGTGGTTATGAAGCTGACCCGTTCGGCCGGGTAAGCCGGGTCCAGCGGAACGTAGGCGGCTCCGGCGCGCAGTACCGCCAGCAGAGCGACCAGCAGATCCGTGGTGCGGGGCAGCCGGATCCCGACCCGGGACTCCACGCCGACGCCCTGGGACCGGAGCCAGCCGGCCAGTCGCGCGGAGCGGTCGGTGAGTTCCTGGTAGGTCAGGGTGTTCCGGCCGTCGGTGACGGCGACCGCGTCCGGAGTCCGCCGGGCCTGCTCGTCCACCCAGGACACCAGATCGGCTGAGGAATTCGGCATTCCTGGTTGCCCCAGGCGACCGATCTCGCGGCGTCGGCCAGCGGGCACGGAAGCGGGTTCACTCCAGGAGCGCAGGACCAGGTCGTGGTCGTCCTCGGTCAGGTGGGGGATGTCGCGGAGGGGGCGGTCAGCGGCCCCGACCACCCGCTCGGCCAACTCCCCCCACCACCGCCCGAACCGCTCCACCGTGCCCGCATCGAACAACGCCGTCCCGTACTCCACCGTCCCCACCAGACCACCACCCGCCTCCACCGAACGCTCCCGGAAATGCACCGCCAGATCGAACTGCGCCGCCTGCCGGGGCACCACCCGATCCGACACCACCACCCCCGGCACCCCCGCATCCCACTCCCCCACCGCGTTCTGCAACACCACCACCACCTGCACCACCGGCGTCCGCGAGGCATCCCGCACCGGAGCCACCGCCTCGATCACCCGATCGAACGGCACCCAGTCCCACGCGAACGCCTCCACCACCCCATCCCGCACCCCCGCCAGGAACTCCACGAACGATTCCCGCTCATCCACCCGCGACCGCAACGCCACGGTGTTCACGAAGAACCCGACCAGATCCGCCACCTCGGCCCGGTCCCGACCCGAGGTCACCGTGCCCACCACCACATCGTCCTGCCCCGACCACCGGGACAACACCACCTGCGTCACCGCCGTCAACACCATGAACACCGTCGCCGAACACTCCCGGCCCACCGCCCGCAACCCCGCCACCACCGGCTCGGGCACCACGAACTCGGTCACCGCCCCAGCGGTGTCCCGCACCGGCGGCCGGGGACGGTCGGTGGGCAACTCCACCGGCGCCACCCCCGCCAACCGCTCCCGCCAGTAGTCCACCCCGGCCTCCACCCGAACCGGGCTCAACCACTCCCGCTGCCACAACACCCAGTCCGGGTACTGCACCGGCAACACCGGCAACACCGGCTCCTCACCAGCGAGCAGGGCCGTGTAGGCGGTCAGGACCTCCCGGACCAGCACCCCCATCGACCAGGCATCCCCGATGATGTGGTGCATCGAGACCATCAACACGTGCTCGTCGGGACCGGTATGGACCAACAGGACCCGCCACAACGGCCCGGTGGTCAACTCCCACGGGGCGCTGGTCTCGGCCCGCAGCACCTGGTCGACCTCCCCACCGGTGGCGGTGACCTCCCGCACGCCCACCGGCAGGTGGGGGTGGATCCGGGTCTGCCCGGCGCCGTCGCCGGGTTCGAGGGTGCCCCGCAGCACCTCATGCCGCTGGCTGACCACACCGAACGCGGCACGCAGGACGCTGGTGTCGAGGGGGCCTCGCAGGTGCAGACCGGTGGCCAGGACGTACTCGACGCTGTCGGGGGTGAACCCGGCCACGAACCACAGGCGCTGCTGGGCCGGGGACAAGGGCACCACCGCCTCGGAGTCGGCACGGGGCAGCAGTGGGGGTTGGGCTACCTCCCCGAGACCGGCCACGACCTCGGCCAACCCGGCCACGGTGGGGTGCTCGAACACCGCCCGCACCGGCAACTCCACCGACAACACCGACCGCACCCGACTGGTCAGACGGGTCGCCAACAACGAATGCCCACCCAGGGCGAAGAAGTCTTGCCCCCGTCCCACCTCCAGCACGCCGAGCACCTCGGTGAAGACCTCGGCCAGGGCCCGTTCCACAGCACCGCGAGGAGGTTCGCCCTCCCCTTCCCCGGTGAACTCCGGTGCCGGTAACG
This sequence comes from Actinoalloteichus sp. AHMU CJ021, assembly GCF_002895405.1. Lineage (NCBI taxonomy): Bacteria > Bacillati > Actinomycetota > Actinomycetes > Pseudonocardiales > Pseudonocardiaceae > Actinoalloteichus > Actinoalloteichus sp. AHMU CJ021. The sequence goes on from NZ_CP025990.1 coordinate 6,161,842, forward strand.
CCCGCCGGTCCACCTTGCCGTTCCCGGTCACCGGCAACGACTCCACCACCACCACAACCGAGGGCACCATGTACTCCGGCAACACCCGCCCCACCGACGCACGCACCCCCACCACGTCCACCTCCGCCCCACCAGCGGGCACCACATAAGCCACCAACCGGTCCACACCACCCCCGTCAGCCCGCACCACCACCACCGCCGAGGCCACCCCCGCGACCCCGGCCAGCACCGCCTCGATCTCCGCCGGCTCGATCCGATGCCCCCGCACCTTCACCTGGTCATCAGCCCGGCCCACGAACTCCAACACACCCGACCGGGACCACCGCACCACGTCCCCGGTCCGGTACACCCGCCCACCCACCAGCGAGAACGGATCGGCCACGAACCGGGACGCGGTCAACCCCGCACGCCCCGCATATCCCCGAGCCACCCCGGCACCAGCGATGTAGAGCTCCCCGGGCACCCCCGGCGGTACCGGGCGCAACCCGGCGTCCAGGACATACACCCGGGTGCCGCCCACCGGTGTGCCGATCACCACCGGCCCGGCACCGTCCACCACCGCGGTGGTGGACCACACCGTGGTCTCGGTCGGCCCGTACAGGTTGAGCACCCCAGCCGGGCCGGCGACCCCGGTCATCGTGGCCGCCACCTCGACGGGCAGGGCCTCGCCCCCCACGAGCATCCGCACCCCGGACAGGGCGGTACCGGTCTCGGCCAGCACCGACCGCCACCAGGTCGGGGTGGCCTGCAGCAGGGTGATCCCGTGGTCGGTGACCAGGCGGGTGACCGCGGCGGGGTCGGTGACCTCCTCCCGGGTGGCCAGGACCACCCGGGCGCCGTGCAGCAGGGGGAGGAACAGTTCCAGGCCGGCGATGTCGAAGGAGATCGTGGTCACCGCCAACCACCGGTCGGACGGGGTGATCCCGACCCGGGTGGTCATGGTGGTCAGGAAGGTGACCAGGTTGCCGTGGGAGACGACCACGCCTTTGGGGCGGCCGGTGGACCCGGAGGTGTAGAGCACGTACAACGCCTGCTCGGGGCAGGTGAACACCACCAGGGCCGGGTCGCAGCGTTCGATGACCTCCTGGATCGCCGGGTCGTCCACGCACACCGCGGGAACCGAATCGGGAACGTGGCGTGCCAGGCCCTGCTCGGTGATGGTCAGGGCAGCTCCGCTGTCGGTCAGCACGTAGGCGATGCGCTCGGTCGGGTGTTCGGGGTCGACCGGGACGTACACGCCACCGGCACGCGCCACCGCTATCAACGCCACCACCAGCTCCACCGACCGGGACAGGCAGATCCCGACCCGGGACTCCACACCCACACCCCGTGCCGCCAGGTACCCGGCCAACCGCGCTGACCGTTCCTCCAGCTCCGCGTAGGTCACCGCGCCCTCGGTGTCGACCACCGCCACCGCTTCCGGTGTCCGTGCCGCCTGCGCGGAGACCAACCCGGCCACCGACACCGGGGGCACCGCCAGCTCGGTGTCGTTCCACCCCCGCACCACCAACTCCCGCTCCGAGGAGTCAAGGATGTCGAGCGCGCGCAACGGCTGCCGTGGATCCCGCCGCACCGCGTCGACCAGGACCGCGAAGTGACGGGTGAACCGCTCGATGGTCTCCGGATCGAACAGGTCGGTGCTGTACTCGATCTCGCCCGACAGCGTCCCGTCGTGCTGCTCCTGGAACAGCAGGGTCAGGTCGAACTGAGCGCTCTCGTGCGGCAGCTCCACCTCCTCGACGCGAAGACCCTGGAGCTCGAGTGCGCCGCGAGGAGCGTTCTGCAAGGTCACCATGGCCTGCACCAGCGGGGTGCGGCTGGTGTCCCGCGCCGGGGCCAGCTCGTCGATCAACCGGCTGAACGGAACGTCCTGGTGCTCGAAGCCGTCGAGCACCGTCTCCCGCACCTGCCGGAGGTGGTCGGCGAAGGGCTTCGCAGGCTCCACCGTCGAGCGCAGGACCAGGGTGTTGACGAAGAACCCGACCAGCTTCTCCACCTCGGCGGCCCGGTCCCGTCCGGACACCGTCGTGCCCACCGCGAGGTCGTGCTGACCGCTGTACCGGGACAGCAGCAGCTGGACGAACGCGGTGAGCGTCATGAAGAGGCTGGCGTCGTGCTCGCGTCCGAACGTCCGCAGCCAGGTGGTCACCTCACGCGGAACCACGAACCGCCGCCGCGCACCGGCCGACGTCCGAACGGCCGGTCGAGGCCGATCGGTGGGCAACTCGAGCGGAGGAAGGCCAGCCAGCCTGTCGCGCCAGTAATCGATCTGGGACGCCAACGCGGTCCCGGCGAGCCGTTCCCGCTGCCAGACCGCGAAGTCGACGTACTGGATGACGGGGTCGGCGAGTTCCGGCGCGACGCCGCGCACCGCCGCGCCGTACAGCTCGGTGAGTTCGTCGGCGATCAGACCCATGGACCAGCCGTCGGTGACGATGTGGTGCATCGACAGCACCAGCACGTGGGAGTTGTCGTCCTCGCGGATCAGCAACACCCGTAGCAGCGGGCCGGTGCGCATGTCGAAGGGAGTGGACCTCTCGACATGCAGCAGCCGGCGCAGTTCCGCGTGGGCGTCCTGCGCGGCACCGTCCGCCCCCCTCGACGGCCGGCCGCCCCCGGCGGCGGGGCGGAGATCGACCTGCCGAACCACCACGTTGGCTGGTGGGTGCACGACCTGCACCGCCTCGCCGTCGTGCGTGTCGAAGGTCGTCCGGAGGGATTCGTGCCTCGCCACCAGCGCCGTCAGGGCCGTTGCGAGCGCGGCACGCTCCAGGTTCCCGGTGAGCCGCAGTCCGACCGACAGGTTGTACTCGACGCCCTGCGGGTCGAACTCGTGCAGGAACCACAACCGCTGCTGGGCGAAGGAGAGCGGCTGCGGCACGTCACGACGCACCGGTACCGGGCCGGAGAGCGTGGTGCCGGGCTCGTTCCGCCGGTCGCCGATCTCCACGGCGAGGGCGGCGACCGTCGGTCGGTCGAACAGCGTCCGCGCGGTGAGATCAACACCGAACGCGGCCCTGGCGCGGGAGGTGACCTTGAGGCTCAGGATGGAGTCGCCGCCGAGGGTGAAGAAGTCGTCGTGGACCCCGACCCGGTCCAGTCCCAGCACCTCCTGCCACACCTGGCACAACCGGGCCTCGACCACCGACCGGGGACCCACATACCCCACCCCCGACTCCCACACCGGTTCGGGCAACCCCGCCCGATCCACCTTCCCCGACGCCGTCACCGGCCACACCGGCACCACCATCACCACCGAAGGCACCATGTACTCCGGTACCCGACCCCCGACGAACTCCCGCACCCCGGCACCGGTGACCGCACCGGTCACATACCCCACGATCCGATCCGTCCCCGTGGTATCGGTGTGCACCACCACCACCGCCTGCTCCACCCCGGGGCAGGACCGCAACACCGCCTCGATCTCCCCCAACTCGATCCGGAAACCCCGCAGCACCACCTGCGCGTCCGACCGCCCCAGGTGCTCCACCCGCCCCCACCGGTCCCACCGGGCCACGTCCCCGGTCCGGTACAACCGGTCCCCTGCCCGGGAGAACGGATCGGCCACGAACCGGTGCGCGGTCACCCCCGGCCGGTCGATATAGCCCCGGGCCAGACCAGCACCGGCCACGTACACCTCACCAGGGACCCCCACCGGCACCGGACGCAGACCGGCATCGAGGATGTGGACCCGGGTCCCGCTGATCGGGGTACCCACCAGCACCGGAAGCCCGGTGACCTCCTGGGCCAGGCTGTCCGCGGCCACCTCGGACGCCCCGTAGAGGTTGAGCAACCGGGCACCGGGCAGCAGGGCAGCGAAACGAGTGGCCACGGTAGCGGGCAGGGGTTCCCCGCTGGAGACCCAACAGGACACCGACGCGACGGCTTCCGGGTCAGCGGCGATGACGTCCAGCACCACCGCGAGCAGGCTGGGCACCATCGTGACCCGTTCCACCCGGTGGGCCCGGACCAACCCGACCAACCCGACCGGGTCCTTCATCTCGGTCTCATCGGCCAGCACGACCTGACCACCCTCGAGCAGGGTGCCCAGGATCTCGGTGGCCGAGTCCAGGAATGACACCGATCCCCGCGCGAGCACGGGCACACCCCGCTGCTCGGGGTAGGCCTGTGTGAACCAGGCCCACCGGGTCATCAACCCCCGGTGGGTACCGATCACGCCCTTGGGACGGCCGGTGGACCCGGACGTGTAGATCACGTAGGCAGCCCGGTCGGGTGTCACCGGAGCCGTGACCTCGACCAGCGACCGGACCGCCTGGCCCGGCTCCACGACCTCCCCAGCACGGCCCTGATCCACGGTCCACACCGCGGCCCCGGCCGGGACCAGGTGCTCATGCTCGGTATCGGTGACCACCAGCACGGCCCTGCTGTCGGTGACCATGAACCCGACCCGCTCGACCGGGTACGCCGGATCCACCGGCACGCACACCCCACCCGCGGCCGGTACCGCCACCAACGCCGCCACCAGGTCCAGGGTGCGGGGCAGCATCACCACCACCCGGGACTCGGCAGTCACCCCCCGGGCCCGCAACCCCGCCACCAGGCCCGCCACCCGCACCGCCAACGCGGCGTAGGAGACATCCACCCCGCCGGCGGTGACCGCCAACGCGTCCGGGGTGCGCTCGGCCTGCCGGGCGAACCCCGCCCCGATCGAGGCCTCGGGCACCGTGACCGGGTCGGTCCGGTTGAACCCGACCAGCACCCGTTCCCGTTCGGCCCCGACCACCAGGTCCAGCTCGCCAAGACGACGGTCAGGAGTGGTCACGACCTGCCGGGCCAGCACGATCCAGTGCTCGACCATCCGCTGGATGGTCTCGGGGTCGAACAGGTCGGTGTTGAACTCCACCGCACCAGCCAGCACACCACCGGCCTGCTCCTGGAACTGGAGCATCAGGTCGTACTGCGCCGCCTTCCTCGGGAGGTCGAAGGTCTCGACGTGGAGCCGGGGGAAGTCGAACCGCCCGGTGGGAGCGTTCTGCAGCACCACCATGGCCTGGGCCAGCGGCATGCGGCTCTGGTCCCGCTCCGGCGCGACCGCGTCGACGATGCGTTCGAACGGCACGTCCTCGTGCGCGAAGGCCTCCAGCACCGTCTCCCGCACTTCGGCGAGGAAACCGGTGAAGGTCTTGTGGTCCGCGACGTCCGACCGGAGGACCAGCGTGTTGACGAAGAGGCCGACGAGGTCGTCCACCTCGGGTTCCCGACCCGAGGTGGCGGTACCGACCGCGACGTCGCGCTGGCCGCTGTACCGCGCGAACAACAACTGCGTGACGGCGGTCAGGGTCATGAACAGGCTGGTCGACCGGTCCTGCCCCAGTGCCCGCAGTTCATCGACCACGTCCACCGGGACCTCGAAGAGGTGCACCGCGCCAGTCGTGGTGCGGACCACCGGTCGAGGGCGGTCGGTGGGGAGTTCCAGTGGAGCCACGCCGCTGAGACGGTCACGCCAGTAGTCCAGGTGCCGCCCCGCGCTCTCGCCGGACAACCGCTCCCGCTGCCACACCGCGTAGTCCGCGTACTGCACCGGCAGTTCGGGGAGCGGGACCGGGGTTCCCCGGGTCGCGGCTGAGTACAGTTCGCTCAGTTCCCGGGTGATCACTCCCATCGACCAGCCGTCGGTGACGATGTGGTGCATCGACAGCACCAGGACGTGCCGGTCCACCGCCTGGCGGACCAGCAGGACACGCACCAGCGGCCCGGTGCGGAGATCGAAGGGCCTGGTCAGCTCCTCCCGCAGGAGGTCGTCGATCCCCCCGTCCGCAGCACCGCCGTCGACTACCCGCACGGGCACGGGCAGGTCGTCGTGCACGTGCTGCACGGCGCTGCCGTCCACTTCGGTGAAGGTCGTGCGAAGCGTCTCGTGCCTGGCCACCAGTCCCGCCAACGCCTCCCGCAACGCAGGCTGGTCGAGGTCGCCGTGCAGCCGTAGACCCGCGGCGAGGGTGTACTCGGCACCCTCCGGCATGACCTCGGACATGAACCACAGCCGCTGCTGGGCGTAGGAAAGCGGAAGCGGCCCGCCGTCCCGCGGCACCGGCGTGATCGGGGTGCGGTCCGCCAGGGGATGACTGGCCCGGTCGAGGGCGGCGATCAGGCCAGCCACGGTGGGGTGGTCGAACAGGTGGCGGGGTGCCAGTTCCTGCCCCAACGTCGACCGCAGCCGCCAGGTAGCCCGAAGGCTCAGGATCGAGTTGCCGCCCAGGTCGAAGAAGTTGTCGTGGACTCCGACCTGGTCCACACCCAACAACTCCGCCCACACCTCGCACAGGGCCTTCTCGGCCTCCGTCGTCGGCGCCACGTACCCCGCCCCCGACACCACATCCGGCACCGGCAACGCCGCCCGGTCCAACTTGCCGCTGGTGTTCAACGGCAGCTCCGACAACACCACCACTGCCTGCGGCACCATGTACTCCGGTACCCGCGAGCGCACGCGTTCGCGCAGCACCGCCACGTCCACCCGCGCACCGGCGACCGGCACCACGTAGGCCACCAACCGGGCGCCCACCCCCTCGGAACGCACCGCCACCACCGCCCGAGCCACCACATCCGACTCGGCCAACACCGACTCGACCTCACCTGGTTCGATCCGGTAACCCCGCAATTTCACCTGGTCGTCGGCTCGGCCCACGAACTCGAGCATCCCGCCCGGCAACCACCGCACCACGTCCCCGGTCCGGTACACGCGCCCGCCGGTGCCGGAGAACGGGTCGGCCACGAAGCGCTGCCCGGTCAACCCCGGCCGGCCCGCGTAACCCCGAGCGACCCGCGGCCCCCCGAGGTACAACTCGCCGGCCACCCCCGGTGGGACCGGCCGCAGCCACCGGTCCAGGACCCGCACGTCGATGCCGGACAGTGGCCGGCCGATGGGCGCCGACCCGGACACCGTGACCGGGACAGGGCCGTTGTCGACCCCGTCGAACCAGCCGACCGCGTACACGGTGGCCTCGGTGGGCCCGTAGATGTTGGCGATCTCGGCCTCGGGCCACACCTCCCGCACCCGTTCCACCACCGACAACGGCAGAGCCTCACCGGCCAGGACCACGCGGGCGGGCCGCAGGGCGGCGGCCTCGGATTCGAGTAGGCCCGCCACCGCCGAGGGCACGCCGGACAGCAGACCTCCCGGACAGGGCCGGTCCGCCACCGCGAGCACGTCGGCCACCAGGTCGATGGCACCGCCCACGCACAGGGGTGGGAACAGTTCGAACAGCGACACGTCGAAGTTGACCGAGGTCGAGCCCCACACGTGGGACAGACCGCCCGAACCGAACCGGTCGACGGCCCAGGACACCAGTCCCGACATCGCGGCCCGGTCGACCACCACGCCCTTCGGCCGGCCGGTGGATCCGGAGGTGTAGATGACATAAGCCGCCGCCGACGCCGGGGCCGGCCACGGACCGTGGTCACTGACCTGGTGCAGTTCGTGGTCGAACTCGGCGCTGTCCACGGCCACCGCCTCGACGCCGCCCGGGCTGGTCCCCGCCAGGGCGGTGGTGGTCAACACGAGCTCGAGCGAGCTGTCGGCCGCCATGAACGCGATCCGCTCGGCCGGGTAGGCGGGGTCCAGCGGCACGTAGGCCGCCGCCGACCGCAACACACCCAGCAGGGCCACCAGCAGGTCGGTGGTGCGGGGCAGCCGGATCCCGACCCGGGATTCCACACCGATCCCCCGGGACCGCAACCACCCGGCCAGCCGGCAGGACGCCTCGCTCAGTTGCCGGTAGGTGAGGGTCCCACGGCCGTCGGTGACCGCGACCGCGTCCGGGGTCCGCCGGGACTGCTGCTCCACCCATGACACCAGATCGGTTCCGGTGAGTCGCGGTTCGATGTCCGGGGAGGAGGTCGGGGCCGTGCCCCATTCCCCGAGCAGCCTCTGCTGCTCGGCGGGGGTCAGGTGGCTCAGCTCGGACAACGGACCGTGGGGGTTGGCGGTCACCGCCTCGGCCAGCCGGATCCAGTGACGTCCGAGGCGGTCGACGGTCTCCGCGTCGAAGAGGTCGGTGCTGTACTCGATCGCGACCAGCATCCCGCCCGCCCCGTCCCTCACGTGCAGGGTGAGGTCGAACTGGGCGGCTTCCCTGGGGAGGTCGAACTCGGTGACCTCCAGCCCGGGGAGTTGGGGAGGACTCACCCAGTCGCTCTGGAGGATGAGCATGACCTGCACCAGCGGGGTGCGGCTGGTGTCGCGCGCGGGGGACAGTTCTTCGATCAGGCGGCTGAACGGGACGTCCTGGTGCGCGAACGCGTCCAGGGTGGTCTGGCGCACCTGCGAGAGCAGCGTGGAGAAGGAGGCGGTCTCGTCGACGCTGGTGCGGAGGACGAGGGTGTTCACGAAGAACCCGACCAGGTCCTCCACCTGCGCGCTCTGCTCCCGCCCCGACACCGCCGTGCCCAGCACGACATCGTCCTGACCGCTGTACCGGGACAACAACAGCTGCGTCACCGCCGTCAACGCCATGAACAGCGTGGAGTTCGTCTCCCGACCGGTGTCACGCAGCCGAGCGGCCAGGCCAGCGGGAACGGTGAAGGTGCGGGTCGCGCCGGCTCCCGTTCGGACGGGGGGTCGTGGGTGGTCGGTGGGCAACTCCAACACCGGAACACCAGCCAACCGCTCCCGCCAGTACCCCACCTGCCCCGCCAACACCTCACCCGAGAACAACTCCCGCTGCCACACCGCGAAATCCGCATACCCCACCGGCAACTCCGACCACGACCCCGCGCCACCCGCGACCGCCGCCGCGTACCCCTCCCCGAACTCCCGCACCACCACACCCATCGACCACCCATCCGTCACCAGGTGGTGCATCACCCACACCAGCACATGCGACTCCGGTGACTCCCGCACCACCACCACCCGCACCACCGGACCCGACCGCAGATCGAACGGTTGCCCCACCACATCCGCGACCACCCGATCCCGCTCCGCCCCCGGATCCACCGCACCCGAGACATCCACCCACCCCACCACGACCGGCGCCTCCTCCACCGGCACCACCCGCTGCACTCCCTGCCCGTCCACGGTGTCGAACACCGACCGCAACACCCCGTGCCGGGTCACCACCCCGGCCACCGCCGCCCGCACCGCCCCCAGATCCACCGGCCCGACCAACCGCAACCCGAACCCGGTGTGGTACTCCACCCCGGTCGGGTCGAACTCGTGCAGGAACCACAACCGCTGCTGGGCCGAGGACAACGGCACCCACTGCCCCTCCCGCACCACGGGGGTGATCGGCGGGAGCCGCCGCTGCCGGGCCCGTACCACCCGCACGGCCAGACCAGCCACTGTCGGGGCGGTGAACACCTCCCGCACCGAGACCACCACGCCCAGCACCGCCCGGATCCGGGCGACCAGGCGGGTAGCGATCAGCGAGTGCCCACCCAGGGTGAAGAAGTCGTCGTGGACCCCGACCCGGTCCAGTCCCAGCACCTCCTGCCACACCTGGCACAACCGGGCCTCGACCACCGACCGGGGACCCACATACCCCACCCCCGACTCCCACACCGGTTCGGGCAACCCCGCCCGATCCACCTTCCCCGACGCCGTCACCGGCCACACCGGCACCACCATCACCACCGAAGGCACCATGTACTCCGGTACCCGACCCCCGACGAACTCCCGCACCCCGGCACCGGTGACCGCACCGGTCACATACCCCACGATCCGATCCGTCCCCGTGGTATCGGTGTGCACCACCACCACCGCCTGCTCCACCCCGGGGCAGGACCGCAACACCGCCTCGATCTCCCCCAACTCGATCCGGAAACCCCGCAGCACCACCTGCGCGTCCGACCGCCCCAGGTGCTCCACCCGCCCCCACCGGTCCCACCGGGCCACGTCCCCGGTCCGGTACAACCGGTCCCCTGCCCGGGAGAACGGATCGGCCACGAACCGGTGCGCGGTCACCCCCGGCCGGTCGATATAGCCCCGGGCCAGACCAGCACCGGCCACGTACACCTCACCAGGGACCCCCACCGGCACCGGACGCAGACCGGCATCGAGGATGTGGACCCGGGTCCCGCTGATCGGGGTACCCACCAGCACCGGAAGCCCGGTGACCTCCTGGGCCAGGCTGTCCGCGGCCACCTCGGACGCCCCGTAGAGGTTGAGCAACCGGGCACCGGGCAGCAGGGCAGCGAAACGAGTGGCCACGGTAGCGGGCAGGGGTTCCCCGCTGGAGACCCAACAGGACACCGACGCGACGGCTTCCGGGTCAGCGGCGATGACGTCCAGCACCACCGCGAGCAGGCTGGGCACCATCGTGACCCGTTCCACCCGGTGGGCCCGGACCAACCCGACCAACCCGACCGGGTCCTTCATCTCGGTCTCATCGGCCAGCACGACCTGACCACCCTCGAGCAGGGTGCCCAGGATCTCGGTGGCCGAGTCCAGGAATGACACCGATCCCCGCGCGAGCACGGGCACACCCCGCTGCTCGGGGTAGGCCTGTGTGAACCAGGCCCACCGGGTCATCAACCCCCGGTGGGTACCGATCACGCCCTTGGGACGGCCGGTGGACCCGGACGTGTAGATCACGTAGGCAGCCCGGTCGGGTGTCACCGGAGCCGTGACCTCGACCAGCGACCGGACCGCCTGGCCCGGCTCCACGACCTCCCCAGCACGGCCCTGATCCACGGTCCACACCGCGGCCCCGGCCGGGACCAGGTGCTCATGCTCGGTATCGGTGACCACCAGCACGGCCCTGCTGTCGGTGACCATGAACCCGACCCGCTCGACCGGGTACGCCGGATCCACCGGCACGCACACCCCACCCGCGGCCGGTACCGCCACCAACGCCGCCACCAGGTCCAGGGTGCGGGGCAGCATCACCACCACCCGGGACTCGGCAGTCACCCCCCGGGCCCGCAACCCCGCCACCAGGCCCGCCACCCGCACCGCCAACGCGGCGTAGGAGACATCCACCCCGCCGGCGGTGACCGCCAACGCGTCCGGGGTGCGCTCGGCCTGCCGGGCGAACCCCGCCCCGATCGAGGCCTCGGGCACCGTGACCGGGTCGGTCCGGTTGAACCCGACCAGCACCCGTTCCCGTTCGGCCCCGACCACCAGGTCCAGCTCGCCAAGACGACGGTCAGGAGTGGTCACGACCTGCCGGGCCAGCACGATCCAGTGCTCGACCATCCGCTGGATGGTCTCGGGGTCGAACAGGTCGGTGTTGAACTCCACCGCACCAGCCAGCACACCACCGGCCTGCTCCTGGAACTGGAGGGTCAACTCGAAAGCGGACACGTCCCTGGGTACGGGCACCTCCTCGAAACGTACACCGCCCGAGGTCCCGTCAAAGGGAGGAGCCGCGTTCTGCAGCACCACCATCGCCTGCACCAAGGGGGTACGACTCTGGTCCCGCTCCGGTGCGAGCTCCTCCACCAGCCTCGCGAACGGAACCTCCTGATTCGCGAAGGCTCGGAGTACGTCCTCCCTGACCTCGTCCAGGAACTCCGCGAAGGAACGGTCGTCGTTGAGCCGAGACCGCAGGACGACCGTGTTGACGAAGAACCCGACCAGTCCCTCGAGCTCTGCCCGTTCCCGACCGGACGTCGCCGTGCCCAGGGCGATGTCCCTCTGCCCGCTGTACCGGGCGAACAGCAACTTGGTGATCGCCGTCAACGTCATGAACAGGCTCGTTCCCCGCGCACGACCGAGGGAACCGAGCGCGGCGGCGAGGTCGGCCGGGACCGAGAAGGAGTGCAGTGCTCCGGCCGAGCCGCGGATCGAGGGACGTGGGCGATCGGTGGGAAGCTCCAGCGGAGTGACATCCGCGAGGTGCCGGCGCCAGTAGTCGAGTTGACTCTCGAGTGCCTGCCCGGACAGTTGCTCCCGCTGCCACACCGCGTAGTCCGCGTACTGGACGGGAAGTTCGGGCAGATCCGCCCGTGGCCCACCCGTCGCCTCCTCGTAGAAGGCCGCCAGTTCCCTCGTCAGGATCTCCGTGGAGGCACCGTCGGTGACGATGTGGTGCATCGCCACCAGCAGGACGTGGTCCTCCGGCGCCTCGCGCACGAGCGTTGCTCTGAGGAGTGGCCCGTTGCCGAGGTCGAACGGACGGGCGAGCTCCCCACGCAGCAGCCGGTCCAGTTCGGGCGCGGTACCTCCCTGCCCCTCGTGATGGGTTCCCCGGCTGGCCCCATCACCGTGGTCGAGCCCGGCGAGCAGCTCGTGGACGACCAACGGGACATCGGCCGCCGGCTGGATGCGCTGGACACCCTCGCCGTCGAGGGTGTCGAAGGTGGTCCGCAGAGCCTCGTGCCGGGCCACGACACGGGTGAGGGCGACGCGGAGGGAATCGACGTCCAGGGAACCGCGCAGTCGCAGGACCAGTCCCGAGTTGTACTCGGGACTCCCCCGTTCCAACTCGTTCAGGAACCACAGCCGCTGTTGCGCCGAGGACAGGGGAAGGTCCCGGTCACGTGGCGCCGGAACGATCTGGTTCCGCGGACGCGCACGCCCAGCCAGTCGGCTGCGAAGCCGTTCCCGCACGTGCTCCGGCAGGGAGCGGATGCGGTCCTCGCGTGACGACGGCGTGTTCATGGAATCCCCTCAGAGATCAACTTTGGCAGGCACGGCGGGACGCGGACGGGCCGGCGCGCCGCTCGGACACCATCCGGTCGGTACGGGGTGGCGGTCAGTCGCGCGGCATGTCCCCGCCGTCGAACTCCAGCGAGTTCTCGATCTCGGCGATGACCAGTTCCTCGACGGTGTCGGCGAGACCCGCGACGGTTGGGTGGTCGAAGAGTGCTCGTGCGGTCGGATCCACGTCGAAGGCCTCCCGGATGCGCGCGACGACACGGAGGCTGAGAACGGAGTTCCCTCCGAGGTGGAAGAAGTCGTCGGTGACCCCGACCTTGTCCACGCCGAGGACCTCGGCCCAGATCTCGGCATGCGTTCGGAGGTCAGCACGGCCGGCCGCCTGTACTACCTGCTGCCCCGTGACCCCAGTCCTGGTCCCACCGGTGTTCCCGAGCTGGCACGGGGGCCGCTGCGGTGTCGGCACACCGCCGAGGCCCAGGCCGGTGAGGGGTTCCTCCTCGCGTCCCAGTTGTTGCCCGACCCCGTGCTGAGCGGGACGTGACCATGGTGAACGACACGTCTGATCCCGGCCGTCTGTTGGCTTCGTCGGGGGCCAGGCCCACCAGCACGGTTCACGCCCACCCAACCGCAGCGGACAAGGACGCGGCCGCCCGTGATGGGATCACCGGGGCGTGGATCACCCGGTGCGCGGTGCGGTCCCCGATCGTGGGCCGCCTCTACGGTCACGTCGACCTCGACACCGGCCACGGTCCCCTCGTCGCCCCCGGCCTGCGCTACCTGGTGGGTACCTTCGACCACCGGCGGACCGTGCTCTGCGGCGCCGTGGTGCGGCACTACGCCGAGTTCGACGACCTCACCACTCACACGATCGCCGAGATGCGGGACCTGGCCCGGCGGTGGCGGGTGCGGGACTTCGTTCCCCCACCGACCACGCTGAAACGCCGCCGCCGACGCGTCCCGAGCTGGGCGCGGGTGCGGTTGTGGTCCTGGGAGCCCGAGGTCGAGACGGGCATCAACTACGCGGGTCGGGTCAGCTTCAAACATGGCGACTGGGCCCGCATCGGCCCGCCCCCGAGTGGTGCGTCGTCCGATGCGGGCTCCGCCTCGGCCACGACAAGCAGTGGGCGCGCGACGGTGGCGCGAGCCGCCCGGGGCCGGCGCTGGCCGAGCCCACCGCACCGGTGGGGGCGAGGCCGGGAGTTCGGCTCCGGAGCACCCGTCACCGGGGTGGTGGCAGCCCTCCAAGTCCCCCGTCGGCGGCCCGGCCCCGGCCGGGCCACCACGCGCCGGTGGGCCCGTGGAGGGCCGCCGGCATCCGAGCGCCGTCACTCTCCGTCAGAACCTGGAAGGTTCGCCGACCTCGCCGACCCAGCCGCCGGACGCCGGCCGGTGCCGGTTCTGGGACGACACGTGGTGGTCGGTGGAGCCCCGCCCGGCTCCGCTCCTGTGCGCCGCCGCCACGCCAGCGCCGGGGCACCGTGGCAGGGGACGGGCCGCGACCGGCACGTCGCGGCGGTCCGGCGTTCCGGCGCTGTCCACGGCAGACCGGCCGCCCTGCCCTCACCCGAACCGAGCGGGGCGGGCAGTGGCCTGGTGGCGCTGCGCCCGGTGGCCCACCACCTCGGCGACCTGGCGTGGACCCTGGGGCGTCCCGGCGCGGCGGTCGAGCACTACGACCGGGCGCGTGCCCTCGCCGAGGGGGTGGGCGCCCCGCACTGGGCGCGGGCCGCCGAGCAGGCGCGGGCGGCGGTCCGGAGCCGGTCGAGCCGTGGGTGAGACCAGCCCCCGGGGCTTGCGCGCGGACGTGGTCGCCGGCTCGGCTCCCCGGGCCGGAACCGAGGTCGGACCGCGCCGGGTCGAGCCCTGCCGGGTGTCGGCCGTGCCCGGCGGGGCGAGCCGGGTCGGGGGCGGATCATCCGTCTGGCGGAGATGCCGGGGCCGGGGGCTCCAGCACTACGAGAAGATCCACGGGGTGTCGCTCTCGTTGGAGGGCAAGGCCAACCAGCTGTCGAACATGATCCGGGGCAACCTCGAACTGGCGATGGCCGGCCTGGCCGTCGTACCGCTGTTCGTCGGGATCGACGTCGACTCGAACGGTACCGAGTGGCCCGGTCGGATCTTCAACTACGACGTGACCGGGGGCCGCTACGAGGAGCACGGCTCCTACCACGCCGTCGGTTCGGGTTCCCTGTTCGCCAAGTCCGCGCTGAAGAAGCGCCACGAGCGGGACGTCGACGAGGACACCGCGATCCGCAACGCCGTGGAGGCGCTCTACGACGCGGCGGACGACGACACGGCCACCGGCCACCCGGACCTCGCGAGGAAGATCTACCCGGTCATCGTCACCATACCGTTCGGCCCGAGACGGGGCACCGGGCGGACCACCACTGGTCTGACCAGCCGTCGCGCACCGTCCGGAGGTGGGGGCGCCGACAAACCCGGGCGCGCCCCGACCTCCCGGGGGCAGCCGGCGGTGGTGGCGGGACGATCAGCGCGCCGGCGGTCGCACCGGCACGGGTGGAGGGCGGCGGCCGAGCCCCCGGGAGGTCGGAACGGGAGAGGGCCACGAACCCCCGCCGGGGCGGCCCGGGACCGCGGGGGCGACCTGGCGCACCGCCGCCGAGGAGCGCGCGGGCGCGTCGCCGGTCAGTCGCCCGCCTCGGCGGGCGCGTCGCCGGGGGTGGTGGCGGTCGGTACGCCAGCACGAGCGCACCGACGGCCCGAGCGCGGTGGGGGTACGAACACACCCCGGCACCCGGCAGGGTGGGGCTCCCGACCAGTACCGCCCTCGCGGCGCCGGTGGGGTCGGTCAGTTGTCGAAGGGCAGCGGCTCGGCCCCTCGCTCCCGCAGCATGCCCACCATCTTCGCGCTCTCCGCGGTCTGGTGTTCCAACATGTTCTGGCGGCGGCGCTCGCCCCGAACGACCCGCTGTTCCTGGAGGAACCCCTGCGTCCGGAACACATCCCCGCGTGGGCCCGGTTGCGGTCGCGCATGTCGGTTCCGCTCGCGACCGGGGAGTCGCTGTACACCCCGCACGAATTCCTCGCCCTGTGCGCCGCGCAGGGGGTCGACATCGCCCAGCCGGACATCTGCGTCGTGGGCGGGTTGACCCAGATGCGCAAGATCGCGGCGATCACCGAGGCCCACTACGTGCCGCTGGCGCCGCACAACCCGATGGGCCCGTTGGCCACCGCCGCGAACGCGCACTTCGCGGCGGCGACGACGAACTTCTCCATCCTGGAGTACAAACCGGACGAGGTGCGGTGGTGCCCGGACCCGTACGTCCCGGTCGACGGGCACCTGGAGCTCCGCGAGGTCACCGGCAGCCATCCCGGCCCGGCCGTGCATGTCCTGGCCGAGGCCTCCCCCGCCCAGGACATGCGGTGGCAGCGGTTCCTGCCCGACCTCGTCGAGCACACCGTCCCCCACAGCACCCACCACTCGATCTGGACCGGTGACAGCCTTCTGGAGCTGAGCCGGCTGGTCCGCGAGCACCTCGGCCACTAGGAGACCACCGTGTCCGTCACCGACATCGATCCGGCCGAGGCGCCCAGGGCGAAGCCCCGAAGCCTCTGGCACAACCGGGACTTCCTGAAGTTCTGGGTGGGCGAGACCATCTCCCTGCTGCCGCGACGGCGGCGGCGGTGCGCGGACGCACGGGCGGCAACCCGTTCTTCGTCCGTGAACTGGCCCGCCTGCTCCTCGCGGAGGGGACGGAGGCGTTGGCCGAGGTCCCACCCGGGGTACGGGACGTGGTCCGCTACCGCATCACCCGGCTGCCGGCGTCGGCGGCGTCGGTGCTCTCGTGGGCCGCCGTCATCGGGACCGAGTTCGACGTGGCGGTCCTGGTGGCGGTGGTCGGGGCCGAACAACGGGTGTTGGACGCCCTCGACCTCGCGACGGGCGCCGGGTTCCTGGTCGAGGGCGGTGTCGGAAGGCTCAGCGTCCCGCGCCCCGCCCGCTGGTAGGGGCGCCAGCCGACCCCGGTGGCCCCGACACCGACGGTGGGTCGGGGCCGGTCCGGCCCTGGGACGACCTACCGGCGCCGTCCCCGGGACTCGCCCGTCCCGGGGACGAGCGGATTCCCGACTTCCGGCGCGGCGGCCGGGGATCCGCGAGGGGAGAGCAGGTGGTGGGTCGGACGGGCTCACTTGCGGGAAAACGGGTACGCCCGGATGGGGGACCGGGGTAGCGTGCGACCGGCCCACGGCCGGGGAACCTCCCGGGCGGAACCTCGGGAAGGACGACCTGATGCGCGAACTGACCTACATCGTCGCCAGCACCCTGGACGGCGTTCCTCGATTCCCCGCCCACTCGCGGCGGACACGTCGAACTGACCGGTAACAGCAGCAGTGATAAGAGCTTGACGACGCTCGGACAGCAGGTTAATTTGCTGCTTCATCGACGCAGTGAGCGCCGCCATCCACGAAAGATCTTTCTCAGCGTTCTTCGCACGATACCGCTGCTCCTCCATGCCAAGCAAGGGCACACGAAAACTCAAAATTTTTCCACTGCTCGTGGAGGCAAGGTTCGTTGTCTTCGAACCAGTCATCTCGAAGTAAGATCGAGCGAGCGACGTTCGCGTCAGCAGCGCGAGATATTTCCCCAACAGTTTCGAGCCTGGCCGAACCGCAAAAACGTGGTTTTGATGAAGACACCCACGAATCTCACCGGACCACACTGTTCCTCGACCAAGCTTGTCAAGATCACCACCTTCAGTCATTAGTACATCCCCCGGCCTCAACTCAAAACGTCGCACAGATGTCCGATCGATCATTATTTCTTTCACTTCAGACAATTCGAGACATCCCGCTTGAACATTGGCCACCCGGAGGTAGGGGCGAGTCACCGCATCTTTAGAAATCCGCCCACCGTCTACCGTCACCCCTGACTGCACGCGGCACAACCTCCCCAGGCGCACCATCGGATCGCCCTCTTGTACCAAGAAATGATCCATGGCTGCCTGTTTACGCTCCTCAAAAAGCTCAAGTTGACCTTGTCGCATACTGACAACCTGATCGATGCGGGCAGTCTCGGCGTCGAGGAAGTCGACGATGCGGCGCTGCTCCTCCAGCGATGGATATGCAACGCTCAGGTGCATAACATCTTCCGGCGAAACACGTTGATGGCTCCTCGTAACAGACTGCACTTGTGAATCAAGGGCCTGCCGCGTCGATTCAGCCTGCAAGAAATAGAACAAGAATCGCGACTCAAGAACTTCCACTGGCTCAATGCCGACAAATTCGGTCGACGACACGATCGGATCATTGGATTTTTGAACGATCAGCACTCTGCTCTTACGAGGATTGAGCTTGCTAATCAAAACCTCCCCACCCCGAAGTCGTAGCTTTGCAGACCTAATCGAATCAGGCCCTTCCTCTCGACCTGTTCCGTAAGCATCTACCGACGGGATGCTGTAGTGCACCACGCGACCACCAAGGTCACCAGGGTCAACAACGTGTCGTCGTTCGACTCCTAGAGACCAGAGCGGTGCCACGCTCCAAGTGACGTGGGCGCTCACTCCGTCACCTCTCCCAGCAGTGCCTGGATCTCGGCCTCAAGTGCCTTCAGTTCGGTGTCGATCTCCGCGAGGGGTCGCGGCGGCTCATACACGTAGAAGTGCCGGGTGACTGGGATCTCGTACCCGATCCTCGTCTTGGTGTGGTCGATCCAGGCGTCCGGGACATGCGGGAGGACCTCCCGCTTCAGGTACTCCTCGGTGTCCTCGTGGAGGGGCACGTTCTCGTAGTCACGAAGTTCGGGGTCGGGTTCGGGCTCGCTCTTGACGGTCTGGACCTCGCCTTCGGGGTCGCGAACGCCGATGGCGGCGCGCAGTGCCTTGGCGAACGGGGCACTGGGTTGACGCCGGTCCGGCCGGGGAGCCCCTCGCCGCGGTCCTGGAGCTGTCCTCGGAGTCCGGGGTGCCCGAGGTGGGGGCGGCTGGCGAGGGCGCGTTCGGCGAGTCGCTGGCGACGGTGAGCCTGGTCGGCGGGGTGACCCTCCTGGCGGTGCCAGTCGTGGCCTGCCTCCAGGTGCCCCGGTCCCTGGACCTGACGAGACAGCGGCACTGATTGGGCGGCTCGCCCGCCGCACCCACCAGCACCCCGACCGCGTTCGGCTCGCGTGTCGGGGCAGGGTGGTCGGTGCGGGCGGCCGGTCGGGACGCCCGGCGGAGGAGGTGGACGGTCGTGGGGCGGCACCAGCGTTCGACCGCAGGTGCGGGTCCTTCCTGGCCCCACCCGGCCAACCACCCACCGGGCCGGCGGGCACCCCGCCCAGCCGTCAACGCGAGCCATGCTCGCGACGGCTACGGACGAGCTTGGTCACCGTGCTAGGCCAAACAGGGGCGGCGGCATACCAAGTCGACCGATAGCCCACCCTCCGACGAACCGGCAAGCTGGGTAACTGGTCCCTACCTGCCGAACCGGGAACCCACGCGGGTCGCACCACACCTCCCGGCCGACGTGGTTCCCCTCTCCGAGGACGTGGCGCGTGAACGCTGACATGACCCTGACCAACTGGCGGAAGTCGAGTCGGAGCAGCAACGGTTCCGACAACTGTGTCGAGGTGGGTTCCACGTCGACCGTGGTGGCTGTGCGGGACACGAAGAACCGTGCAGGGGGAAAGCTCGTCGTTGACCACGAGGTGTTCGCCGCCTTCGTCGGCTCCCTGAAGCGGGACGGCGTCTGAGCTGGCTGCCCGCTCGGTCCGCCGCCCCGGTCCACGTTGTGCGCGTGGATCCGTTCGACGAGTTCCCTATACCCGGTACGGAACGCACGCCGTGGTCGAGGGCGTCCAGGGCGCGGTCCGGCGCGCCACCGTGCAACGGGCCGGAGAAGGCCCCGACGGCCGCGACCACGGCCGCCACCAGATCGGCGCCCGTGGAGGCCACCACCCTGCCGGTGAAGGTCGACGCGTTGAAACCGTGGTCGACCGTGGACACCAGGTAGCGGTTGATCGCCGCGACCTCGTGCTCCGCTGGCTCCTCCCCTGTCACCTGGTACAGCCAGTTGGCCGCGGCGGAGAGGCCCTGGCGCGGCTCCAGCGGTTCGAGCCCCACCCCGAGGCGGTACAGCGCGGCCAGGATGGTCGGCGTCACGGCAGCCACCCAGAGCGCGTCAGCCCGCCGCTGCTCCCCGCTGGACCACCTCCCGATGCCACCGGAACCGGGCGGCCACCGCGTCCCCGGCTGCCGCCCCGCCCCTGGTGGGCGCGGTGCCGCGACCCGACGCGACCAGGACGCCCAGGACCTGGTCCCACGCCCAGTCCTCCGCCGCGCCCGTCTCCTCCGGGTTCGTTCCCCGTGCCACCAGCCACCCCCGCCCCGTGACCCTGGCGGCCAGGGCCTCCGCGAGGGCGGTCTTGCCTCCGCCCGCTTCCCCGGTGACCAGCGCGAGGACCAGCCCGTCCCGTGCGACCGCGTCCGCCGCGGCGCCATCCACGGCCGCCAGTTCAGCATCATCGGCTCCAACCGGTACGCGCGCAGCGCCGGCAACGACGGCTCCGAGGTCCTGGTGTCCTCCGGCACCACGTACTTCCAGTACCTGTTGGGGCGCCCGGAGGTCGAGTTCGACTTCGGCGAGATGCGCCCCCTCGTCATCAACGGCTCCGGCGGGGTCATCTACGGCTCGGTCGAGGGTGGCGTGACGTCGGTGGACGACCTCTTCACCCCCTCGACGCCCCTCCAGTACGGCGGGATCAGCATCACCGGCCTCGACCTCAGCGCCGTCCTCGCCTTCGAGGTGTTGGGGCTCGACGTCACCTCCACCTTCGGCTTCGAGGGGCGGGGGCCGGCGCGGCTGGCGATCGAACGCGGCGAGCTCAACGTCGACTACCAGACGACGTCCGGCTTCCTCACCCAGGTGCAGCCGCTCATCGACGAGGGCCGCGCGGTCCCCCTGATGTCGCTGGGGCAGCTCGACGACGCCGGCGAGGTCGTGCGGGACCCGAACGTGCCGGACCTGCCAACCGTGCCCGAGGTGTACGAGGAGCACTACGGCGAGCCCCCCTCCGGTCCCGGCTGGGACGCCTACAAGACCTTCCTCGCGGCCGGCTTCTCGTACCAGAAGGGGCTGTGGGTCCGGGGAGACGGCCGCTCGGGCGACCCGAACAGCATCCGCTCCACCGACTCCCGGTGGTCTCCGGCGGGAATCGCGCCTGGGTGGTCCGCACCTGCTGCGACCGGAGCGGCGGGCCGGCTGCGTCCCGGTGGCTCGCGGTCGCTCTCCGCCCGGGGCGGGCGACGTCGGGAGCCCGTGCCGTGGACGGGAGGAGTCCTCCTCGACCAGCCACACGAGGCGCTGTCGGTCACCTCCCGTCCCGTTCGAGGGGTTTCGCCTCCCTCCCATCGGCGGGGGTTCGCTGCCCCCCAGCCTGGTGGGCCGTCGACACGATCATGCCGGGACACGCGGGCGCCGTCCGGCTGGGAGGCGGGGGTGGGGTGTCGCGGAGCCTGGCGGCCGTGGCGACGAGCGATGCGACGGCCGGACTGTACCCGCTGGGAGGCCAGGCGATCACCGTCGTTACCCGTGGCGCGTCGATGACGGGCACCGCGACGTGCGCGGGCCACTGCCAGGCACGGCTGGAGGCGGGGATGACCAGCAGCGTCCTGCCCAGCGCCACCAGCTGGGCGAGTTGCGACTGGCTGCGCACCTCCGGTCCGGGCCCGTCCGGGTAGGACCCGTCGATCCGGGGCCACCGCGCGATGGGCAGGTCCGGTACGTCCTGGACGTCGGCCAGCGTGAGCTGCTCGAGCGCCGCGAGCGGATGCCCCGCGGGGAGCAGCGCGACCTGACCTTCGACACAGAGGTCCTCGGTGTCGAACCCGGCGAGGTCGTCGAACGGTCGGTGCATGACCGCCACGTCGGCGCGCCCGTCGCGCAGCAGCCGTGCCTGCTCGCCGACCTCACACGGCAGGACCTCGATCGGTACCGCACCAGGTTCGTCGTCCAGCGTGTCGAGGAGCCGTCGCAGCAGTTCGTGGGATGCCCCGGCCTTGGTCGTGAGCACCAGCGGACGGGCCGGGTCCCCGGCTCGCCGCGTCCGCCGCGCGACGGCGGCGACCGCGTCGAGGGCCACCCTGGCCTCGCGGAGCATGACTTCGCCGGCTGCGGTGAGCGCCACGCCACGACGGTTGCGGTCCAGCAGGGAGACGCCGAGCCGTCGTTCGAGCTGGCTGATCGCGCGGGAGAGCGGTGGCTGCGCGATCCCGAGCCGGCGGGCGGCGCGTCCGAAGTGCAGTTCCTCGGCGGCGGCGACGAAGTACCTGAGCTGGCGAGTCTCGAGGTCATGCACGAACGAAGCCTACCGACTGATACCTGCCGGGTATCAGAGCCTACGGACTCGATCTTGGACACCGACCGGGCGACGCGGGAAGCATGGATCAGGTGAACGACACGAAGACCGCGCTGGTCACCGGCGCGAACAAGGGCATCGGCTTCGCCATCGCACAGGGCCTCGGGATGATCGGCTTCACCATCGCGGTGGGCGCGCGCGACGACACCCGACGCGAGGACGCCGTCGACCGCCTGGGTGCCACCGGTATCACGGCGTTCGGGGTCTCCCTCGACGTCACCAGTGACGAGAGCGCCGGCGCGGCGGCCGAGGCCGTCGAGCGGAGGGCGGGTCGGCTCGACGTGCTCGTCAACAACGCGGGCATCGCCGGTCGCGCCGACAATGGCAGGCAGGACCCGACGACGCTCGACCTCGACGTCCTCCGCACCGTCCTCGACACGAACGTCCTCGGAGTCGTTCGGGTGACCAACGCGATGCTCCCGCTGCTCAGCCGCGCCGACGCACCACGCATCGTCAACGTGTCGAGCACCATGGGATCGCTGGCACTGGGTGCCGGCGGACCACTCATGGCCGCGTACGCACCCTCGAAGTCCCTGCTCAACAGCATGACCGCGCAGTACGCCCGCCGGCTCGCCGACACCCCCGTCATCGTGAACGCGTGCTGTCCCGGCTTCGTGGCGACCGACTTCACCGGCTTCGACGCGCCCCGGACCCCCGAGCAGGGCGCCGCGATCGCCATCCGGCTCGCCACCCTCCCCGACGACGGGCCCCGAGGCGGTTTCTTCGACGACGGCGGCACCGTCCCCTGGTGATCCCGACATCGGGGCCGCGCTCCTGACCCGAGCCGGCGCCGGCGACACACCGAGCTGTCGATCGACTCCGGCGCGACCACACCCCGACCGAGGCCTGACCCGCCGACTGCCGGACACCGCCCCGCGTCCCGTCAGCCAACCCACCGCCCGCCGGCACACCCCGCAGTGGGGCATGGACGGGGAGCGGCCCGCCCGAACACCTCCCGGCGACGGTCCGGAACGGGCCATCCGACACCCCGCCCCGGACCGGCACACGCGGCCCCCGCGCCAGGCCTGACGGGCTGGGGAGCGTGGGCGGGCGTGCCCGCATCCGTCGTCGTGGCGCGCCTGGCCCCTCTCGCTACCCACCCGAACGACCAGCTCGAACGCGTCGCCCGATGTGTGCGCCAGCCGACCGACATGCTCGGGCGTGCCCTGCCCACCGGTGCTCGTCGTGGCCGTGGGCAGGAGGACGCGCGCCCGCCTGACCGTTTCAGGTGATTCCTCACCCCGGACGGGTGGCCGTGTGCGGAGCGCACCAGACCAGGCGGGCGCGGATGTGTGGGCCGAGGTGGAAGCCTCGAAGCGCGCTTTCCGGACAGGGAGGTGGTCTTGCCCGCTCCGTTGGGGCCGACCAGACCGAAGAAGGAGCCACTCGGCACCGTCAGGTCCACTTGGCTCACGGCGTCGACGTCACCGAACGTCTTTCGCAGGCCACGAACTTCCAGCGCGGGTAATTGCTCATCAACCACTGACGGTTGGATATTCTCGCTGAGCTGTTCAGTCATATATATGGCCACCAATGGGGTTGTGGCGGTCAATTGATGAAGATCCGATGCCAGACCGTGCTGGCACTTCATTGAAGTGCGGCCATCGTAGCCGATCGGGTTGTCGCTCCGTAGGCGGTCGAATACCCCTGCTCCCAGGGGAGAAGTAGGGGTTGAGCCGCCATGCTGGTGCGGCTTAGCGTCCCTCGCGGGTATGTGGGTCCGGCGGTAGGGAAAGGGGCCCGATGACGCGGCTGACGGACGAGGAACTCGGCCATGAGCTTCAGATGAGGCGTGGTGTCGTGTGGTTGACCGGCACCCTGGACGATCCCTACGCACTGCTGTTGAAGGGCAGGCACGAGGACCTCGCCGGCCTCCACGCCGAGGTCCGTCGGCGTGGCCCGCTCTACCGGAGTCCGCTTGGGGCGTGGGTGACCGCGAGCCACGAGGTCGGGGCCTCCGTGGTCGGGGACCGGCGGTTCGGCGTGCGCAAACCCGACGGCCAACGCATCATCCCCCGGCTGGTCGAGGTCGACGACTCCTTCGCCGGCCTGGACGGGGACCGGCACCGTCAGCTCCGAGCGTTGTCCACCCCCTTCCTCATGGCCGGGACGGAGGACGCCTACCGGGACGGGCTCGCGTCGGACTGCCGGGGCCTGCTCGACCGCATCGAGCGGCCGGGCGGGTTCGATCTCCTCGCCGACGTCGCGGGGCCGGTCGCGACCGCCGCCATGGCGCGACTCCTCGGGATTCCCACCTCCCACCGCACGAGCTTCGACGAGCACTGTGCCCGCATCGGGTTCTCCGTCGACGTCCCCTCGTTACGCGTGGCGCGGGAGCTCGGGACGGCGGCGACGGGACTGGAACGCCTCTTCCGTGACCTGGTCGACCGGCGTTCGGCTGATCCCGCCGACGACGTGGTGAGCGGGGTGATCGCCGCCGCCGAGGCAGTGGGCGTCGCGACCGAGGACGTGCTCGGCCTGCTCGTGATGCTCACCGCGATCGGTGTCGAGGCGACGCGCAACCTGATCGGCAACGCGGTGCTCGCCCTGCTGGAGGACCCGGCGCGGTGGGCGGCGTTCCGCGACGAGCAGGACCTGGTCTCGAAGGTGGTCGACGAGACGCTGCGCTACGCTCCACCGATCACGCTGCTCAACCGGATCGCGCACGTGGACGTCGAGGTCGCGGGCACGCGGCTGCGCGCGGGCAGTCGGGTGGTCGTCCTCGTCGGCGCCGCCAACCGTGACCCCGAGGTCTACCCGAGACCCGATGTCTTCGACCTGGACCGCCCGCCAGGCCCGACGCCGTTGTCCTTCGGAGGCGGCCCGCACCACTGCCTCGGCCGCCACTTCGCACGGACGGTCACCGAAGTGGCGTTGCGGGCGTTGGCGAGCGGCGCGCCGGCACTGCGCACCGAAGGGGAGGTCCTGCGAAGTCGGTGGATGCCGAGCACACACCGGATCCTGCGGTTCCCGGTGTCGGCCTAGCCACCGCCGGACCAGGACGAATCCGAGGAGCGCGCGAATGCGGGTCTTGTTCACCACCTACGCCGAGAAGATGCACCTGTACAACCTGGTCCCGATCGCCTGGGCGCTACGGACGGCCGGGCACGAGGTCCGGGTCGCCAGCCAGCCCGAGCTGACCGGTGCCATCACCGAGGCCGGACTCACGGCCGTGCCCGTCGGCACCGACAACAAGGTCCAGCAGTCGATCGGTCGCTGGGGCGAAGCGGCGATGTCGCACCCGGAGATCGACCTGGCCGAGAACCGGCCGGAGCGGCTCACCTGGGACTACGTCTCCGGCATCTACACGGTGACGGTCCCGTTCCTGTACTCGGTGGTGAACAACGACTCGATGGTGGACGACCTCGTCGCGTTCTCCCGCCAGTGGCGGCCGGACCTCGTCGTCTGGGACATGTTGTCCTACCCGGGCTCCGTGGCCGCGAGGGCGTGCGGCGCGGCGCACGCCAGGATGATCGCGGGACTCGACATCCTGGCACGGATGCGGTTCACCTTCCTCGACCGGATGCGCGAGCAGCCGCCCGAATGGCGCGACGACCCGCTGGCCGAGTGGCTGACCTGGACGTTGGCGCGCTTCGGATGCGACTTCGACGAGGAGGTCGTGAACGGCCAGTGGACGATCGACCCCACCCCGGATCGCATGCGGCTCCCGCTCGACCTGAACTACCTCCCGGTTCGCCACGTCGCCTACAACGGACCGTCCGTCGTCGCCGACTGGATCCGGGAGCCACCCCGGCGACCGAGGGTGTGCCTGACGCTCGGTGTCTCGGAGCAGTCCCGAACGGGTGGGCAGACCCGGTCGGTGACCGACCTGCTGGCCGCGGTCGCTGACCTGGACGTCGAGGTCGTCGCCACGCTCGACCCGGCCGACCACCCGGGCCGGGTGGGGGTGCCGGACAACGTGCGGCTGGCCGGTTACGTTCCGCTGCACGCGCTGTTGCCCAGCTGTTCGGCCATCGTCCACCACGGTGGCTCGGGCACGATGTCCACGGCACTCGGACTCGGGGTGCCGCAACTGGTCGTGCCGAAGTACTGGGAGTCGGTCGAGCGGGCGAGCCGGCTGGAGGAGCTGGGCCTCGCGATCTCGGTGCCGGCGGCGGAGCTGACGCCGCAGGCGTTGCGGGATGGGCTGAGCCGGTTGCTGACCGAGCCGGCGTTCCGGGAAGGGGCCGGGCGGATCAGTGACGAGATCGGTGCCATGCCGAGCCCGAACGAGATCGTGCCGGTTCTGGAGAAGCTCACCTCGGAACACCGATGACCTTCCCGTGAACCCGAGTGGGAGCGTTCCCGGTGAACTGACCGGGATGCACGACCGCTCTCGGAGGGATTTCCTGGTGGGTCGGTCTTCGGCTGGTCCTGACCACCGGTGAACCGTTCGGCCACCCGACTGGACCGAATCCTCGGTGCCCCCGGCGGTAGTGCCATCGTGGGGATCAGCGCGACAACCGGGCTCCGGCCGGGGACCCGTCCGACCAACGGGGTCGGTCGGTGTTCCGGGAACGGTGTGACCGGTCACCCGTGATCGGCGAGGCCTACGCGTCCGCCGTGGACGGAACCCCGCGGCGGGACGGCTGTCGCGATCGCGCATGGACCGGACTTCGTGTCAACCCCTGTCCGGCACCCCATAGGGGTTTGCGATGGCTTCGAGGGGCGGGACAGAATCGCCCCCGGCTTGCGAGGTTCCGTGGACCATCGGATTCGTGTACGGGCTGGGGGTGGACACCGGGTGGTCGGCTGGGGTGGTCGAAGTCGGAGCGATGTGGTAGATCGGCCGACTGACACGGTGGGACTCGCCGGCGGGTGGGTAACGCCCCTGACCTGATGTCGGTCCCGTCACGGCGGAACGCGTTCTCCAGAGCCCGGAATTCCGCTCACCACCGATCTCCACACGTGTTCGCTGGGCGAACACGAACAGTCGGAGCAGCGGGGTGTCCTCCTGTTTCCTCGCGCACCGACACCACGGGATTCGAAGCCAAGGTCGGTTGCTTCTGGATTGGGGGACGAACGGTGGAACTGCTTGAGAGGCACGCGGAATCAGCGGCACTGCGACGCGCCTACCACGACGGTGGGGGGGCCGTCGTCCTGGTCAGTTCCTGTGTTGGCGGCGGGAAGACCGGGCTCCTGCAGTCGTTCGGTGAGTACGTGGCCTCGGCGGGCGGTGTGGTGGTGAGCGTCGTCGGCTCCCGGGCCGAACGAACCTTCGGATTCGGTGTGCTGGAACAGGTGGTGGCCAGCCCGTCGCTGTCATCGCAGGTGAGATGCCGATTGCGTGACCTGCTCGACAGGGCGATCGGAGGCGGCGCGGCGCCCCAGGGCGGTGAGTCGGCTGCCGTCGAGGTGTTCGTGGACGCGTTGGGCGGCGCGCTGGCGGACCTGGCGTCGGAGCAGGGAATCACGCTGTGCGTCGACGACGTGCATTTCGTCGACGAGGTCTCGTTGCGTTGTCTGTTGTCGGTGCAGCGCCGCATGGTCGCCGCCGGTGGGGTGGTGGTCTTCGGTGAAACCCCCCAACTGGCCGTGACGCATTCCCAGGTGCACGCGGAGTTGATGGACCAGCCGAGGTACCAGTGGATTCGCCTGTCCCGCCTGTCACGACCGGGAGTCGCGGCGGCGGTGACACGGCGGCTCGGCGACACGCCGCCCCCCGTTGTCGAGGCGTGTTGTGAGGCGACCGGTGGAAATCCGCGCCTGGTACGCGCGGCACTGGACGATCACGCGGCGGCGGAGGAGCACTCCGAACTGGTGGTCGGCCTGACGTTCCGGCACGCGGTGCTGGCGTGCCTGTGCCGACTGGATTCGCGCGTGTTGGAGGTCGCCCGCGGCATCGCGGTGCTGGGCGAGCAGGCCACGCCGGACCGGTTGGTCAAACTGCTCGGGCTCAAGGCCGGGGTCGTGCGGCGCTCGGTGGAGCTGATCGCGGCGATCGGATTGGTGCGCACGGACCGGTTTCGCCACCCGGCGGTGCGGGAGGCCGTGCTCGGAACGCTCCCGCCGGAGGACCACACCCGGCTGGCCTCGCGGGCGGCCTGGGTGTTGCACCAGGACGGCGCCGACGCGACGAGCGTGGTGCGGCACCTGTTGGCGGCTGAGCAGGCCGAGCAGACGTGGATGATCGGTGTCCTGCAGGACAGCGCGCGGCAGGCACTGGCTGACGGCAACGCGGGCACCGCGGTCCGGTGCCTCGACCTCGCCTCGCGCGGCATCGTGGGGGACCGGGAACGAGCGGAGAACACCGCGAGACTCGCGGCCGCGGAGTGGCGGATGAACCCATCGGCGGCGGCGAGCCACCTCGGCACGCTGACACAGGCGATGCGGGACGGTCTGCTCGATCAACGCGAGATCGTCGCCTTGATCAAGTACCGGCTGTGGTTCGGCGAGGTGGATCAGGCCGCGGACGTCGTCGCCCGGCTGGTGGCTGGCGGCACGTTGCTTGACTGGCCGTTGGTGGCCGAGCTGCGAATCGCCCATCAGGTGTCGCACTTCGGGAAGTCCCCGATGTGGGACCTGTTGGACAAGGTCGGGCCGGGCCCGGTCGACAACGAGGTCGTCACCGGCAGCGCGCAGATGGCCGTGCGGCTCATGACGCTGCTGCTGACCAACGGCTCGCAGAAGCAGGTCGTGACGGCCGCGGAACAGATCCTGCTCAACAGCCAGGTGGACGAGTCGAGCTTCGAGTCCGTCGTCTGCGCCCTCCAGGCCCTGATCCAGGTCGACAGGCCCGGAAAGGCCCTGGACTGGTCGACCAGGTTGCTGGACCTGCCGATCATCCGCGGTGCGAGCACCTGGCGGGCGGTCCTGTCGGCGATCAGCACGCACGCGGCGGTCCGCTGCGGGAAACCGCCCCGGGCGACGGCGTTGGCCACGTCGATGTTCGCGACGCTGCCCGTCCACAGCTGGGGGTTGACCGTCGGACTGCCCCTGTCCGACCTGTTGCACGTGGCGACCGCGCAGGGCGCCACCGCCGAGGCCGAGCAGGTGCTGCGGCAGGTCGTTCCGGAGCGGATGCTCAGCACCTGGTCGGGACTGCGCTACCTCCGGGCCAGGGGCCACTACTACCTGGCCCACAACCGGGTGTACGCCGCGCTGGAGGACTTCAGGCGCTGCGGCGACATGATGACCGCCGAGGGAGTGGACATCCCGGCGGTCATCCCGTGGCGCGCCGACATCGCACAGGCGTACCTGCGGCTCGACCTGCGTGAGAAGGCCAAGAAGCTCGTCGAGCAGCAGTTGGCCCTGCCAGGTGCGTCCAGCGCGCGGGTGCGCGGCGCCTCGTTGCGCGTGCTGGCGTTGACCAGCGAGCCACCGCAACGGAGGAAGCTGCTGGAGAAGGCCGTGAACCTGCTCCGGGAGAGCGGCGACCAGGTGGAACTGTCGATGGCCCTGTCCGACCTGCACACCACCGGACACCGGCCGAACCAGCCCTCGGTGCCCGCGTTGCTCGGTCGCGGCACCAGCAAGGCCCCGGTCATCGATCTGCCCAGACACGATCGGGTGAGCACCCTGCCGCGGGGTGAACAACTGTTGAGCAGTGCGGAACGCCGGGTCGCCGACCTGGTCGCGCTCGGGGACCAGAACCGGAACATCAGCACGAAGCTGCACATCACCATCAGTACGGTCGAGCAGCACCTGACCAAGATCTACCGCAAACTCGGAGTGGCCAACCGGAACGAACTGCGCGCCAGGTTGGAGATCGGGAACGGGGTGAGGTCGGACTAGTCCGAGGACGTCGGGTCCCGCCACGTCCCCGGGACGGTGGGCGGTGGTCGTGGGTTCGGTGGTGTGGCCGAACGGGTGGAGGTGGCCGGCCCCACGGCGAGCGACGTCCGGCGGACCGCGCCGAGCACGGGCTCGGGAACGGTCTACCGCACGCGAGCGAGCTGGTGGTCGAGGACCGTTCCGCGATCGTTCGACGGGCCGAGCGCGACTCGCGCGCACCGTCGGAGACCTGGGGGTGGGGCTACCCCAGGCGCGCCAGGTCCTCGTCGACGGCTCCGGCGGTGTGCGCGGGGCCGTCCGGTGCCCCAGTGGGCGCCGCGGATGAGGAGTTCCACGATGTCCCGGGAGTACTTCGCCCGCGATCGGGCCCGCTGGTCGCCGCTCCGAACAGGTCGTGCCGGCCCGTCGGAGGCCGAGGGCACCCCCACGACCGGTGGACCGGAGAGGCCCGTCGGAACCCGGTAGCGGACCCGCCACGCCCCCGCTCGCCGGTGCCTCCGGCACACGGATGTCCCCGCCGGACCACCGGACGGGAGGCAAGGAGGTAACCGAGGTGTGAAGCCGTCACCCCACCCGGGCGGTCCGGGCCGGACTGGTCGTGATCTCGGGGCCAGGTCTGGGCGGGCCGACACCCGCCGGTCACCCTCCGGTGGCCGCGGTCGTTCGTCAGGTCCTCGCCCGGCCGAGGCGATCGGTGATCTTGCCCAGGATCGTCGGTGCGTGCTGGTCGAGGTAGAAGTGCCCACCGGGGAACACGTCCAGCACGAACTCGTCGTGGGTGTGGTCGGCCCAGGCTCGTACGTCCTCCACGGCGGCCTTCGGGTCCGAGTCGCCCACCATCGCGTGGATCGCGCAGTTCACCCGGGGACCCGGCTGGTAACGGTAGGTCTCGATCGCCGTGTAGTCGTTGCGGATCGCGGGCAGGGCCATGCTCCTGAGCTCGGCGTCCATGGCCCGCATGTTGGTGCCCCCGAGCGCCGCGACGTCCTCGAGCAGACCGGCGTCGTCGCGCAGGTGCACCCGCTCGTCGCGGTGGACGCTGGGCGCTCGCCGGCCGGAGACGAAGAGCCCGGCAGCCACGAGCCCGGCCCGCTCGAGTCGCACCGCCACCTCGAAACCGATGGCAGCCCCCATGCTGTGCCCGAACAGGGCGAGTGGGCGCTCGGGTTCGTCCCCCACGACCTTGATCAGCTCGGCGGTGACCGCGTCGGCGAGCTGCTCGATCGTGCGCAGGAACGGTTCCGCACGACGGTCCTGGCGGCCGGGGTACTGCACGGCCAGGACCTCGACGTCGGGCGCCAGCGCCTGCGACACGGGGAAGTAGTAGCTGGCCGACCCGCCCGCGTGCGGCAGGCAGACCAGCCGGGGAGGGCTGCCGGGCGCCGGGTGGTACCGGCGGATCCACAGGTCGGTCGTACTGTTGGTGTCGAGCATGTGCCCATCTTTCGCTTGTCGCGGTGACGTCCCAGGACCGTGCTCGTGGTGGGCCGTCCGCTCGTGCGGCGTGTCCTCGCGCCGTGCGCCGACGACGAGTTCACCTCAGCCCACCGACTCGACACCGTCGCGACGAGTGCTCTGGCGCCCATCACGGTGCCGGTGTCCGGGTGACACGACAACCCCTAACTTTCGAGGTGGGATACGAGATCCGGCACGGCCGTTCCGGGGTGGCGGGCGCAGTTGGGGCGGGTCGAGGGGTACCAGGCGGCTGACGGCGGCCGCACCGATCCGCGTCGTGCTCGTCGCGGGAGGGCGGCGGGAACCCGCCCGCCGAGCGGGTCGTGGCCGCTACTCCCGACCTCGACCCTCGTCCTCCCCAGAGGAGGACGAGGGTCGAGCCGGTTCAGTTGCCGACGCCGAGGCCGGACATCATCGGGGTCGGGTACCGGTCCCCTCGGGCGGCTCCCGGTGGCACGGCACCTACCAGGGGCGGCGAGGACACCCCGTCCTGATCGGGCGTGCCCACTGGGCGGGTGTGGCGCGGTCGGCCGCCGGCGACACCGGTGCCCGCCCCTACCTCGCCCGGCGGAAGGTCACGCTCGTGGAGTGCGGCGACGTCGGCGACCCGGTGGACGTCGACCTGCCCGAGGACCTGGAGCCGTGGCGGAACGCCGCTGGCGGAGCACCCGGCACACGGTGACCAGCCACGGCGGCCCCACGACCACACCCCGCTCCGGGTTCCGAGCGGCGAGGTGCCCGCCCGGCGAGCACGCTGTACCCACGAGGTGACGAACGGCCGG
Organism: Actinoalloteichus sp. AHMU CJ021; assembly: GCF_002895405.1. NCBI lineage: Bacteria > Bacillati > Actinomycetota > Actinomycetes > Pseudonocardiales > Pseudonocardiaceae > Actinoalloteichus > Actinoalloteichus sp. AHMU CJ021. The sequence goes on from NZ_CP025990.1 coordinate 6,193,727, forward strand.
GAGGACGCTCGGTGTGGTGAACTGGCGCTTCGACCGGAGGCGGTCAACGCCGAGTTGGTCTCGTTCTTCGCCGAGCGCCGCGTGCGCTGACCGGATCCGGGGGCCGGGGCCGCCAGTCGGGGGACACCGCCGGGAGCGGGTTCCCGGCCCGCATCCGGCGTTCCACCGGGTGGCCGGCCGGACGTCCCGCGCGTGACCTCGAATGCCGACCGCGCCCCCGAATGGTCGATAATCCCTGGCTCTTCAGTGTCTAGTGAAATCAACCCCGTGTGTCCTCGCGCACCACGCCCCACCAGGGATCACGGAGAAGCGTCCACTGCCCGAACCCGGCCCTCGTCTCGCGGCGGAGGGTCGACCGCCAGCGCACCCGTTCCCCGGACCGGACCAGCCCGGGCGAGTGGGGATGCCTCCCCGGCTCGTGGGCCGGGTCGGCGAGCGGCCCAACGGGCACCCCGACGCGACCTCCCCGTTGTTGGTGTCCTGTTGTTGGGTGTTGCGGGCGGAGGTGCGGATGGCGGCGGCGAGGTCCTCCAGCGCCTGGATGTGGAGCACGAGGTTTCCTTGGCCGAGGTCGGCGTGCCGACCGCCGTCACCGGGTTGTGCCTGGGTGGTCGCTGTCGCCACTGTCAGTGGTCGGGAGGAGCGTTTCCCTCCTGGCTGGCGACCGCTGCCCAGCCTCGCGTGGTGGGGGTGGGGATGGCCGAGCAGCGTGGTGGGGCGGCATGAGGTGGTTCAGCGTCCGTGAGTTGGCTCGCCGTGTGCTCTGTGCTGGGCCGGCTTTGGGTCGCCCTTTCAGCGGAGGTGTGCTCAGCTCTGCTCTCGCGGGAGTTCGGGCTCCACGACGGCGGCCACCCGCTCGGCGGCCTCGCAGGCGGCCTCCTGCGATTCGGCCCAGCTGACCCTGACCGTGACGTGGGCTGTTTCTGCGAGCTCCATGGAGATCTGGCACATGCTCGGGTCGCGGTCGTCGGTGATGAGGAGTGCGCGAAGTGGTCCGACCTGGTGTTCCGTGGAGTTGAAGTTGGTGAGGTTGAGTTCGTCCAGCGCCCAATCCTTGTCAATGTTGATGGACAGGAGCGGGCTTTCCAACGGCGCGGGTCGGTAGAGGCACATGTACGCCACACCAACGTCATCGAATTCGGCGGTGGTGGGGTCGAATCCGAGGTCGGTGACCTGGTTGTCGTCGAGTACTTGGCAGGGGAGGACGTTGGCCAGTTCCTCGGTGAAGGTCGAGTTGCCCGGGGCGGTGGTTCCCTCCGCGGTGGTGGAATTGGTGGTGTTTGCGGTGGTGGGGGTGTGGGCTTGTCCGGTGGTTTCGGTGGTGCATCCCGTCAGGACGGTGAGCAGGGTGATTCCCGCGAGTGCCGGGGTGTGGCGGTGTGGGGGTGTCCGACGGGTCATGTGAGGTGGTCTCCGGTGTTGTTGAGCAGGGTGGCGTTGTCGGTGTCCTGTTGTTGGCTGTTGCGGGCGGAGGTGCGGATGGCGGCCGCGAGGTCCTCCAGCGCCTGGATGTGGAGCACGAGGTTTCCTTGGCCGAGGTCGGCGTGCCGACCGCCGTCACCGGGTTGTGCCTGGGTGGTCGCTGTCGCCACTGTCAGTGGTCGGGAGGAGCGTTTCCCTCCTGGCTGGCGACCGCTGCCCAGCCTCGCGTGGTGGGGGTGGGGATGGCCGAGCAGCGTGGTGGGGCGGCATGAGGTGGTTCAGCGTCCGTGAGTTGGCTCGCCGTGTGCTCTGTGCTGGGCCGGCTTTGGGTCGCCCTTTCAGCGGAGGTGTGCTCAGCTCTGCTCTCGCGGGAGTTCGGGCTCCACGACGGCGGCCACCCGCTCGGCGGCCTCGCAGGCGGCCTCCTGCGATTCGGCCCAGCTGACCCTGACCGTGACGTGGGCTGTTTCTGCGAGTTCCATGGAGATCTGGCACATGGTCGGGTCGCGGTCGTCGGTGATCAGGAGTGCGCGAAGTGGTCCGACCTGGTGTTCCGTGGAGTTGAAGTTGGTGAGGTTCAGCTCGTCCAATGCCCGATCAGCGTCGAGGCCGATGGACATCAGGGGGGTTTCCATGGGGGCCACCGTGTACTGGCACGTATAGAGAAGTCCGACATCAGTGAAGTCGGCTGTGGTGGGGTCGAATCCGAGGTCGGTGATCTGGTTGTCGTCGAGTACTTCGCAGGGCAGGACGTTGGCGATGTCCTCAGTGAATGAGAATCGGTCGTGTCGCTCGTAACGCCGCAGGTCAAGAAGTGTCGTCCCCGCGCACGCGGGGCTGTTCCCGCGTCGCCGAGACCCGCCGATCTGGCGATCTTGTCGTCCCCGCGCACGCGGGGCTGTTCCGGACTCCTCGTGTACCACGGCCCGCAGTACTGGGTCGTCCCCGCGCACGCGGGGCTGTTCCGCTGCGCCCGCGCCGCACGCCGGTCCGCCGGAGGTCGTCCCCGCGCACGCGGGGCTGTTCCCCGGACGAACGCCACGCTCCGGCACCTCGACCAGTCGTCCCCGCGCACGCGGGGCTGTTCCGCTGGCGCAGATGCTGGACGTGCCACCGCGCGCGTCGTCCCCGCGCACGCGGGGCTGTTCCGTACCGGGAAGGTCCTCGGCGGAAGCCGGGGCGGTCGTCCCCGCGCACGCGGGGCTGTTCCCCCTGGCCCCGGTCCGCCGCCGCCTGATCGCCCGTCGTCCCCGCGCACGCGGGGCTGTTCCCGCATCCAGCAGGCCCGTGACCTCACCCGACCCGTCGTCCCCGCGCACGCGGGGCTGTTCCCCGGTACGAGTCACGCTGCCAGGCGTGCGGGCAGTCGTCCCCGCGCACGCGGGGCTGTTCCCCCGTGGTGGGTACTCAGCGACATTGCGAAGATGTCGTCCCCGCGCACGAGGGGCTGTTCCCGCCCTCATCGTCGGAAAGCGGTACGAGAACCCGTCGTCCTCGCGCACGCGGGGCTGCTCCTCACGTGACGAGCGCGAGCGACCTCTTGGAGGTGGAGGAATTCTGCGTGCGGCGGGGCTGGGCGGGCTGAGGAAGCTGCCGGCGCAACTACTCGAATGCCGTTATGGTCGTGGTCAACGCCCCAATGCTCGCGACATCGTGATCGCGGAGGATGCGAGCCGGGTTTCCCCGTCGGCGATGTCCCACAGCGCGTTCTGCAACAGGCGGCCCAGCGTCCAGCCAGCAGCCCGGGCGCGGTCCAGGCGCAGTACCTCGGTGAGGAGGTCGAAACGTCGGCGCAGCACCCGTTGTGGGTCACCGCCCGCCACCACGTCGTCCCACCGGCTGTCCAGCGCGGGCCACAGGTCAAAACCGGGGTCGCCCGCGAGTGGCTCCGGATCGATCGCGAGCCACGGTTCCCGGTCGGCGGCGAGGACGTTGTCGTAGTGCAGATCCCAGTGCAGCAGGCGGTCACCGGGTTCGTCGATCAGCTCGGCCACGGCTGAGGCCCATCCGCGCAGGTGCTGTTGGTCGCTCGGGTCGGTCAGCGCGGTGATCGCGGACGGAACCCGCGCCAGCATGTCGGTCGCGATGTCCCGAAGCCCGCGCAGCTCGGGTGGTGCGGCGGACGACACCAACCTGGCCTGGATTTCGGCGAGGATGCTCATCGCGACGTCGTCGTCCTCGATCGAGGACAGCGTTCGTGCCCCGTCGAGCCGCTCCAGCAGCATCGCGCTGCTGTCGGCGTCGTGGTCGAGCAACCGCACGATTCCGCTGCCGTTCCACGTGCGCAACCCGACCAGGGCGGCGGTGGTCTCCTCCCTGGGCATCTGCAACCTGAGGGCGGCGGGGGTGCCGTTCGCCCGGAGCACGGGTAACACCAGGGAGGCGGCTCCCGAGGTCGCGTCGCCGTCCCGCCTCAGCTCCCAGCGGTCCAACTCAAGGTCGGGCTCTCGGCGGCGGCGGCGCCCGTCGTGAGGACCGTGCCGGCGACGGCGGCGGCGATACCGGTGGCGGCGGCCATCACGCGCGGGAATCGTCTCATCGTCATCATCTTCTCCTCGTGTTTCGACCAGGGATCTTGGGGCCGTTCCAGGCTAGGCAGGCCTGTTCCTCGGGAGGGCCAGCTGAATGGACGTTGTCGACGCGTCCGGCTGGCCCAGGCAGCTGAACGGAAGGTAGGACCCCGCCTCCTGATCGGGTCGAGCACCGGCCGGCGGGTGGCGGGCGGGTGGCGGCGTTCCGGCGTCCCGACCCGCACACCGCCACCGTGGCGGAACCGCGAGGTGGCCGCGTGGCAGGCCGGAACCGCCGGTTCGTCCACGAGCCAGTGGACCGTCTCCCGTGCCGCTGTCCCCCATCGAACCGCTCGCCCGCCCCCGCCGCGGTCCGGCCGCTCAAGGCCAGCGCGCCACCGTCGCTGTCAGCCCTGGTTGGAGGCGTGCCGCCGGGACGGGTACCTCGCGGGAGGTGCAGGGGCGGACCACCGGGGGCGCGGACCTCAGCTACGCCCGGTCCCGACCTGCCTCCACCGCGGGGTGCGGTCCGGTTCTCGCGACGGGGCCCGCCGCCTCCCCGCCTGCTCCGCGCTCGGGCCGTACCGGGAGCGTGTCCTGCCCCACGGGTGGGGCAGGGGCTCAGCCGGGGCCGGCGCTGGGGGTGGGGGACGGTGTGCGCCGCCGGTCCAGCGGGGTGACGGAGCGCCCCAACCGCTCCCCCACTCCCCGGCGGGTCGCAATGTGGCCGTCAGGTCGGGGTCCAGCCGCTCGCCGGCGACCAGGATGCCGCCGGACCACGGCGGCGGGGTGATGACCAGCGCGCTCCCGCCGGACCGGCACCTCGTCGATGGCGGGGCAGTGCCCGCCCGCGCTTCGTCCGGACAGCGCGAGGCGGACCAGGTGGCCCGGCACGCTCCGCGAGGTCCGGACCGGGGTGTCGACCAGCGGGGGCGGCGGGCGGGAGTGAGGAGGGGGCGTGCTCCTGGCGTGCTCCCCGCAGGCGCCTCTCCCCCGCCCGCCGCGCGTGTGCGGTGGTGTCAGGCGGGTCGGTATCGGAGGTAGACGACGCCGGAGCCGAAGACATGGGAGTCGGCGAGGTGGAGGGCGGTGCGGTGGTCGTGGGTGGGGAAGTACGGGGTGCCGCCGCCGAGGACGACGGGGGAATGGCAGACGCGCTAGCTTGAGGTGCTAGTCCTCGCAAGAGGGTGGGGGTTCAAGTCCCCCCTCGGACACGTACTATAACCCCAACTGTGCGGGTCGAGATTTGTCTCGACCCGCACAGTTCGTTTTCCCGGGTGGTACACGGCCTGGAGCCGCAGACGGCGGTACACCTCGGCCTTGTCGTCAGGTCCGCCGCACCCAACACGCTCCGCAGGTCTCCCATCTCCTCGAGAACCGCGTGAAGCTCCTCGCCGGTCCACACCCGCCGCGCTCCCGCCGTCGTGGAACGGCTGAGTGCCTCAGCGCGCCGCGCCTGGGTCTCCGCGATCCACTCGGCCACCAGGCGCGCGTCGGCACCAGCCTCCAACGCCGCCCTGTGACGACGCAACGCCCTGTCGCACTCCCAACCAGCCGGGCCGCTGCCGTCTCCACCGGGTCCTCCTCCTTCTCCCGCTGGGCAGCGCACAGCGCGTCCACGGTGTCGGAGATTCGATGCGGGGCGAAGGACCTGCTCAACCAGTCATCGAGCGGCCCCAGGAGGTCCCGCTCGGCAAGGTACACGTTCCTGGGATGTTCGACCTTGTTCGCCAGGCCGTACTCGTTGGGGAACCGGCACCGGTAGAAGAGCACGCCCCGGCTCTGTTGGCCCTGCATCCGCCGCCCGCACAGTCCGCACCGCAGCAGACCCCGCAGCACGTAGCGGTGGCGGGTGCGCCGCCGCTCCCGGGTGTCACGTCCCCGGCCCTGGGCGGCCGCGACCTGCTGGGCGCGCTCGAAGGTGTCGAGGTCGACCAGTGGGTCGTGCACGATCTCCCGGGAGAAGACCCAGGCGTCGCGGTCGTTCCAGCGCATCTTCGTCTCATGTCCGAGCGCGACGTCCTCGACGTCGAGGAGCACTTCCTCCTTGCGCTGCTTGTTCCAGACCTGCCGGCCGGTGTAGCGGGGGTTGGACAGGATGACCCGCACCGCCCCCTTGGACCACGCCACACCTGACCGGTGACGGTTCCGCGTCGGGTCGGCGGCCGAGGGTGAGGGGATCCCGTCTCGGGTCAGTCCCTCTGCGATCGCGAAGATTCCCCGACCGTTGAGGTATTCGTGGAAGATCCTCCGGACCGTGGGTGCGGTGTCCTGGTCCGGTTCCAGGCGGCGCAGCCGTCTCCCCTCAGCGGCCTTACCAGGGTGGGGGTGCGGGCCGGCGTCGGCCAACCGGTAGCCGTACGGCGGGCGTCCGCCCAGGAACCGTCCTTCGACACTCGCCTGCGCGGCCATGGCCGAGCGAACCCGGATCTTGATGCGGTTCCGCTCGCCTTTGCTCATGCCCCCGAAGACCGACATCACCAGGTCATGGGCTTCGGAGTCCGGGTCCACCGCACCTCCGACTTCGGGCACCCACAGTCCGACTCGGTAGTGGATGAAGACCGGGAAGGTCAGCCCGTACTGGTTGCCGTAGAACGCGCGCTGCGGCTCACCGATGACGACCGCGTCGAAGCTGCGGGCGGGCTCTCGGATTTCGCGGAGCAGGCGGGCGGCTTCGGGACGGCGTTTCCAGGGGATGGAGCGGGACTGCCCCACGTCGAAGAACTCCGTGGTGATGGGGCCGTGCCGCTCGATCAGCGCCTGTGCCCTCGCTCTCTGCCAGTTGCGGGAGGCTTCGGGATCCTGTTGGTCTTCAGTGGATACTCGGCCGTAGAAGGCGAATCGCATCGTTACCCTGCCCTTGTCGTATGGTGATTCTCGTTCCGCCTGATCCACGCACGTTCACAAACGTCACTCGAGGGATACATATTTGATGCTTTCTCGATAATCCTCAGCAGCGCCCGCGCCACTTCCGGGTCGATATTTGGACTCTCCTCCCCGAGATCCACCTTCACCACACACCCAGCAGGAGCAACAGGACCACGTTGACCAATTAGTTTACCCTGCGCGCCGACAGCCCGTTTGCACCGCATTCCACCCTCCTCGCGGAGACGTTGATCATTGTCATGCTCATTACACAATCTGCCGCGTCGCCGAATTCATTAGGAACTGAAAGGTCGCCCCTCGTCCCGTGCTGATGTGATCAAATCGGCGTCGCTCAACATCGAATCATATGCCCCTGGTCGACTCGACCACTGAGTTGAACCAACACGGGCTCGGTGGTCAGCGATATGCGGCAACAGAAGAAGTCCCACGCGAACGACAGGAAGGGTGATCGAAGGCCAAGCTTCTCCTTCATGGCGGGGACTGGATCAACTCGACACGCCTCAGGACGAAATTAACGAGGAAGCCAGCACCAAGGACACCCAGACTGAAAAATCAGTCTCGAATTTTGGCCACCGCTTCAAGTGACTACCGCTGCCCTCTATGACTCATTCACGTTGCCCGATTGCGGACACCGACCCACCCTCGCCGACATGGAGATATCACGCCTCCTCATTCTTCGAACGAAGAAGATCAAGGGCTCCATCAAGCAAATATTCTACCCCAATCAAACGGTAGGCCTGAAATAGACTCCGGACGGCAAGCTCAGTTCCTTTACCATGACCGTCATTAACCATCAGGAACAATGGCCCTGCCATTTTCTCCTTTATCGAGGAATCAACCGCGCGCCGAATCCAGACCTCAGCCTCACCAGCATGACCAGTCCGAGCATACATAATCACCAAATCGAACATCACACCGCTAGCCTCGGATTCAATGACACGTTGATACCAGATCTCAGCCTCACCAACACGACCAGCCTTGGCAGACAGAAGCCCCAGACCAAGTAAAGCTTCATTGATACCGGCATCAACGGCACGCCGAAACCAAGCCTCAGCCTCACCAACACGACCGGCACTAACCAACAGGAAACCTACATTTACAAATGCCTCGTCAACACCATCTTCAGCCGCGCGACGATACCAGACCTCAGCATCATAAAACCGACCAGAATTTACATAAAGGTCATCCAATAGGCGATTCGCCGCACTGTCACCGGCTTCAACCGCGCGACGATACCAGAACTCAGCATCATCGACACGACCAACCTCGGCGGACACGCACCCCAGTCCAAGCATGGCGTGGTCGACACCGGCATCAACCGCCCGCCGAAGCCACACTTCAGCCTCAGCAACACGACCAACCTCAGCCAACAGCATGCCGAGATTAACCATCACCCTGGTGTCACCCGCCTTGACTGCCTGAACCCAGGCACGTTCCGCTGCGTCGGGTCTGCTGCACGGGTTGGTGACATCTGAGTTGGCTAGCCGTGAGGCTGGCCTGGGAGGATGTCGCTGTGCCCAAGCCCTATCCCCAGGAGTTCCGCGACGATGTCGTGCGGGTCGCTCGGGACCGTGAGCCCGGTGTGACCGTCGAGCAGATCGCGAAGGATTTCGGGGTGCACCCGATGACGTTGTTCAAGTGGCTGCGCCAGGCCGAGGTCGACGAAGGCGCCAAGCCCGGTGTGAGCCGCGGCGACTCGGCCGAGCTGCGCGAGGCGCGTAAGCGGATCAAGCTGCTGGAGCAGGAGAACGAGGTCCTGCGCCGGGCGACCGCGTATCTGTCGCAGGCGAACCTGCCGGGAAAAGGCTCTACCCGCTCGTGAACGAGCTCGCCGCGGACGGTGTTCCGGTCGCGGTGACGTGCCGGGTACTCGGAATCGCTCGACAGCCGTACTACCGGTGGCGTGTCCAGCAGGTCACCGGGGCCGAACTCGAGCGGGCGCATCGGGCGAACGCGTTGTTCGACGCGCACCGCGACGATCCGGAGTTCGGCTACCGGTTCCTGGCCGACGAAGCCCGCGACGCCGGTGTGTCGATGGCGGATCGGACGGCATGGCGGATCTGCTCGTCGATGGGCTGGTGGAGCGCGTTCGGCAAGAAACGCGGCCGCAACGGCAAGAAGACCGGACCACCGGTCCACGACGACCTGGTCCGCCGCGACTTCACCGCCACCGCGCCGAACCGGCTGTGGCTGGCCGATATCACCGAACACCGCACCACAGAAGGAAAGCTGTATCTATGTGCGGTCAAGGACGTCTGCTCCAACCGGATCGTCGGCTACTCGATCGACTCCGGATGAAGTCTCGTCTCGCCGTCACCGCGCCCACCAACGCCCTCGCCCGCCGTGGTGAGGTCGCCGGCTGCGTGGTGCACACCGACCGTGGATCGCAATTTCGATCAAGGAAATTTGTCCGTGTCCTCGCGCGTCACGGCCTGACCGGGTCGATGGGCAGGGTGGGCGCGGCGGGTGACAACGCGGCTATGGAAAGCTTCTTCGCGTTGCTGCAGAACAATGTTCTCGACCGGCGCACCTGGACCACCCGTGACGAGCTGCGTATCGCGATCGTGACCTGGATCGAGCGCACCTACCACCGTCGCAGGCGCCAGGCAGCTCTCGGCAGGTTGACCCCCATCGAATACGAAGTAATCATGTCCACGCCAGCCAGTCAGGCTGCGTGACTACAACTGTCACCTACTCGTGCAGCAGACCCAAACTGGACGAGGCGCACGAGCTCAGGGGGCAGGCGAGCAGTTCTCCCGGCAGGGAACCACCGTGGATCTATTTCTATTCAGACTCATACCTGGAGATGCAACGCGGTCGAGCCTACCTGTACCTGGGCAGGTATCAGCAAGCGGCCGAAGCGTTGCGTCGCGGGATCGAAGCAACAACCGAGGCACTCCAGAACGATGAGTTCATCGAGCCCTACCGGGAGAACTTGAGACTAGCCAGACTAAGGGCTTGACCTGGTTTCCGGCAGTAGTTTGTCTACACGTCCACCCCTCAGCGACAGCACCAGGAGAATCGTGTCCATACTGGCCCTCCAACTCGAGATCAACGAGCTGTTGCACACCATTAAGCAGCGGTCGTCGGTCCAGGACTTAGGCAGGTAGAGCTCCCGGTCGATCAACGCCCGCCCGCGCGAGCCCGCGTAGGCCAGGAACACCCCCAGCTGACAGTTGTCGATCTTCCCGGTGGCGACGGTGTACTGGCGCTGCACCCCCGCCGAGCGGCGCCCCTTCTTGATGAACCCGATCTCGTCGATCACGAACACCCCGGCCGGGTCCCCGAGCGCGTCGAGCACGTAGCCGCGCAGGTCATCACGCACCCCGTCGACGTCCCACCCGGCGGTGCGCAACAGCCGCTGCATCCCGTCGGGCGACACCGCCCCGGCGTGCTCGGCCAACGTCCAGCCGTTCTTGCGCTCCAAACCCGCGAGCAGCCCACGCAGATACGCCCCGACCCGACGGCGCGGCTCAACCCGACCGAACCGGCCCGCGATCAGCTCCACCACCGCATCCAACGACGCGACCCACCCAGCAACATCCACCACGCGGTGATCATCACCGCCGGACAGACCTCAGCCTCTCACGACACGCCGAACTGCCGTTGCAGTACTAGCCCGCTGACCAACAGGTTTAGGTTCGTACACTGGCTTGTTGGGTGCACCCACATGATCAAGCGTTTCCTCAGGTCAGTCGTGTCGAACTGCCGTTGTCGTCGGTGTCCAGAAGACGTCGTAACGCACTCCTCGCGCTCACCGGTGAGCAGCACCATCCAATGGTCGCGTAAATGATTCCAAAGCGTTCGGGGCTTCTGGCTCATTGCACGCGGCGAATGCACCGTTCTGGCAGCCCACAGAATCTGTCCCTGCTGACGGGGCGGATGCTCGTATCGAGCATCCGCCCCGTCGGCCTTGAGGACCCGCGCAAGTGTCGCATGTACTGTCGTATTGCTAAAAGCGGACGACAAGATTCGTTCGTCTACTGGTGCGAGCCGCAGAAGATCGATCGCCACTCGCGCCATCGACGCACATGATCTTGGAGACGCCGCCGCGGCCCTACGCCTCAGGGGCTGGTGGCGCTGAACGGCTTGGCTGCCTCCTCGACCCTGGCGTAGTGGGCTTCCCAGTAGCCGGCTCCGCGGTCGAGGTACTTCGCAGTCGCCAGATCCGTCCCCACTGCGTTGTCCAGGGTCTCGCGCAGGATGTCCATGTGGCCGGCGTGGCGGGTGGTCTCGGTGAGGACGTGCACCAAGACGTTGAACAGTTTGACGTCAGGGCGGGGCCAGTGCGCGACGTGGCCGGGGGCATCGACGCGCAGTTCGTTGATCGTTTCGTCGGAGTGCGCGCTCACGCGCAGGTAACGGTCGATGATCTCGTCACGAGACTCGTCCGCAGTGACCCACTTGTCCGCGTCCAGCTCGGCGTCGTCACCGTGACCGGGTACCGGTTCCGGGAACGGGCGGCCGAACGCGTCGCCGAAGTATCGCGCCTCGGTCCTCGTCAGGTGTTTGACCAGCCCCAGCAGGTTCGTTCCGGTGGGCGTCAGCGGACGGCGAACATCGTACTCGCTAAGTCCGTCGAGTTTCCAAACGACCGTCTCCCTCGCCTCTCGGAGGTCACCGTGCAGGTATTCCTTTGCGAACTCATCGATCATGGCTCCTAGCATCCCACTGTGTCCTGTGTGCCTTCGGGCAGGGTAGTTCGATCAGCTGCCCACCAGACGCATCGGTGCGCTCGTGTAGCCGGAGACGGCGTTGGAATCGAGACGAGTAGGGGGTACGGGCACCTCGATCGTGGGTCACAACTCGCGCATCGCACTCAGCACTGCGCCGAGGTGCGCACGTCCCAGGAACGCGCCGAGGCACACGTGCGGACCAAACCCGAAGGTTATGTGCCGATTCGGTTCCTGCTGAGGTCGAACACCGCGGCGTTCGGGAACGCTTCCTCGTCCATGTTGGCCGCCGCGCTCCACAAGGTGATGATGTCGTCGACAGCAACGGGCTGGTCGCCGATCACGGCGTCGGCAACAACGTGGCGCCGAATTGCATCGACGGAGTCGTCCACCGCAGGATCTCGTCGGTCGCCGTGTCGATCCCCGCCACGCCCCCCTTCAACGCTCGCCACTGCGCCAGGTGCTGCGCCAGCGCGAGCGTGTTCCAGCTCGCCAGCTGTTCACGGTCGCGGTCCGGCACGTCCATCAGACCGCCGATGACATTGATCGAGATCTCTTAGGCGACGTCGGTTACGAAATCGACGTCGCCCGACCACTCGGTGTGCTCGGCGTTCAACCTTGTCGAGCACCGGCGCGAGTGCCTTGGGAATGAACGACTTCATCATCAGTCTGCAGACGGCCCGATGGCGCTCGCCGTCCACTACGGCCAGCATCTTTCCCCTGGCCGAGTCATGGCCTCGCGCCAGAGTGGACAGCACCTTCCCCTTGGTGGAAGTGAACCGAAGACGATTCTGGTAGACCGCGTTCACATCGGCGTACCTCGCCACGACCCAGACCTCGGCCCGTGAGCCTGTCGGCGGCTGCCAGACGACGCGAAGTCCACCGTGCAAGCACCGGCAGATCTCCCGCAGGTCGTGATCGTGGATTCGAAATTCCCCAAACGAACGTTGCGGGCTCGGAACATGGAGGAAGTCTCTATCTGTAGGCTGTAAGGTGAGCGGCGCCGAGGGAGAGGTCCGGCCGCGAGACAACCCGCTGCAAGAGCGCCACCAAGCCGTCCGTGAGCTCGTCGATCACCGACCTGTCGAACAGGTCCGTCGCGTACTGGATCTTCCCTTGCAGGGATCCGCTCGCCGACTCCATGAACCCGATGCTCAGGTCGAACTTCGACGTCGATGTCGTGCTGATCGCGAGGTCGTCGACGTGGAGGCCGGGCAACCCGGCCCCCTGCCCACCGGTCTGCATGCTGATCATGATTTGGAACAGCGGGTGGTGCGAGCGGGAGCGGGCGGGCTTGAGCATGCGCACGACGTGCTCAAACGGCAGGTCCTGGTTCTGGAACGCCATGAGGTCTGCTTCTTGGGTCCGCGCTAGGAGTTCTTGGAAAGTGGGGTCGCCCGACGTGTCGATGCGCAGCACGACCGTGTTGACGAAGCAGCCGATCAGGTCGTCAAGCTGAGCATCGGACCGGCCGGCGACCGCCGCGCCCATGACGATGTCCGATCCGGCTCCCAGCTGGGTCAGCAGTGCCGCCAGAGCCGCATGCAGCACCATGAACGGTGTTGCATGCGCGGTCCTGGCGAGCGACCGGACCCGGTCGTATAAAGCAGGCTCGACGAGGAAGTCCGCCGACGCGCCACGTGCGCTGACCGTCTCCGGGCGGGAGCGGCCGTTCGGCAGGCTGACCACGTCGGGGACGTCGGCGAGCGTGCGCCTCCAGACGCCGGCCTGCTCGGCGAGGACGCTGGTGGGATCGTTCTCTTGCCCGAGCGCCTCGTGCTGCCACAAGGTGAACTCGGCGTACTGCACGGGCAGCGGCGAGAACTCCGGTGCCCGGCCCCTCGTTCGAGCGGCGTAGGCGGTGGCCAGGTCCCGACGCAGGGGGGCGACTGACCAGCCGTCGGCAACGATGTGGTGTGCCACCACCACGAACGCGTGGTCGTCCGGAGCCAGCGACAGCACGTCCGCACGCACGAGCAATTCGTTCGCCAGATCGAACTCGTGGCGGCACACACTGGCCGTCCACTCCGCCAGATCACCAGGTTCGCCCTGCTGCCGTTCCAGGCGCACGGTCACTTCCCCGGCGGGGAGTATCCGCTGGAATGGCCGGCCGTTGATGTCGGGGAACACCGTGCGCAGGCTCTCGTGCCGCACGACCACGTCGGTGAGTGCCGCTGCCAGCGCGTCCAGGTCCAGGTCGCCGGTGATCCGCCACTTGATCGGGGCGAGGTTGTACTGCGAGCTCGGTCCCTCGAGTTGGTCGACGAACCACAGTCGCCGCTGTGCGAACGAGAGTGGCACGTGCTCCGGCCGCGGTGTCGGCGCCAATGTGACCTGTGCCGGTCCGTCCATCGTCTCGGCCGCCGCGGCCAGCGCCGCGACCGTCGGATGCTCGAAAACCGTCCGGACGTTCAATTCGACACCCAGCTCCGCCTGCACGCGCTTCAGCAACCGGATGACGAGCATGGAGTGCCCGCCCAGGTCGAAGAAGTTGTCGTCGGCGCCGACCGACGGCGTTTTGAGCACCCCGCCGAAGATCTGGCACAACGCCTTCTCCATCGGCGAGCGCGGTGGACGGCCGCTGGCGCGGGACAGCGCGGAGAAGTCGGGAGCGGGCAGCGCCTGCCGGTCCAGTTTGCCGTTCGAGTTCAGCGGTAGGGCTTCAAGCACGACGAACGCGGACGGGACGACCGCCGCTGGCAGGAGTTTCGCCGCGTGCCGGCGCAGGTCGGCCGGTTCGAGCTCGACGGACGTGGCAGGAACGACATAAGAGACGAGCTGTTTGTCGCCCGAGCTGTGCTGGCGCAGGAGCGTGGCCGCCTGAGCGACCAGCGGATGTCCGCGGAGCACGGAGTTGATCTCGCTCAGCTCGACCCGGATGCCGTGGATCTTGACCTGGTCGTCGGTGCGGCCGACGATCAGGAGTTCACCCTGGCGGTTCCACCGGACGACGTCGCCGGTGCGGTACATCCGCTCGCCGGGGGCTCCGAACGGGTTGGCCACGAACCGTTCCGCGGTCAGACCGGGACGGCGGAGGTACCCGCGAGCCAGGCCGGCGCCTGCCAGGTAGAGCTCTCCGGCGACGCCGACCGGGAGCGGCCGCAGCTTCGCGTCGAGGACGTAGGTCTGGCAGTTCCAGATCGGTTTCCCGATGGGCGCGACGGTCGGCCACACATCGGGGTCGCCAGGCAGGGTCACACCAGTGATCACATGGGTTTCGGACGGCCCGTAATGGTTGAACACGGTGATCGCTGGCCGCTGCCGGTGGAACTCGCGCAGGTGGCCGGTCAGCTGGAACGGCTCACCGCCCTGGATCACGGTGCGCAGCCGGTCCAGCCGGAGGTTCTGCTCGGTCGCTGCTTCGAGCGTGGCTCGCACCACGATGTCAGGAGCGAGGAACTCGTTGATGTCCCGTTGTTCCAGCCACCTGGCCAACGCGTTCGGGTCACGCCTGGTGTCCTCCGACGGCACGACCACGGTCTGCCCGGTGAACAGCGCAGCGAGGATCTCCTGTTCGAACGCGTCGAAACTGATGGCGCTGAACTGCGACACCCTGGTTCCAGGCTCAGCGCCCATCGTCCCCAGCTGCCACCTCAGGAGGTTGATCAGCACCCTGGCCGTGACGACGACGCCCTTGGGACGCCCGGTCGATCCCGACGTGTACACGACGTAGGCAGGAGAGTCCGGCTCGAGCGGAGCAGGCCGGTCGCTGGCGCCGGGGTCTGTTTCCGGACAGTCCGCGAGTGCCGCAGTGACCTCTGGCCCGTCCAGGACCAGCACCCGGCGGTCCCCCAGGCCGAGGTCCAGCGTCGCGGTCGTCAGGACGAGGGCGGGCTCGGCATCGTCCAGGATGTAGGCGATCCGGTCCGCAGGGTAGTCGGGGTCGATGGGCAGGAAGGTCGCGCCCGCCTTCAGCACCGCCAGCATCGCGAGCAACGCAGTCGTCCGGGGAACCACGACCGCCACGCACGTCTCGGGTCCCGCGCCGTGCCGGAGCAACAGGTGCGCGAGCCGGTTCGCCCTGGCGTTCAGCTCCGCGTAGGTGATCACCTCGTCCGGGGACTCAACCGCGACCGCGTCCGGGCTCCGCCGAACCTGGTCGGTGAACATGCCGGGCAGGTGCTGCGTGGCGGGTCCGGCCGCGGTGTCGTTCCACGTGCGGAGCACGAGCTCGCGCTCGGCCGGCCCGACGAACTCGATCTCCGACAGCCGCCGGCCCGGATCGGTGGAGATCTCGTCGAGAACGGTGGCGAGCCAGCCCACCATCGACTGGGCGGTCTCCTGGTCGAACAGACCCACGTCGTAGCCGAGGACGATGTCGATGCCCGCGGGAACGTCGCCGTTCTTCCGCTCGGCGAAGTAGACGGAGAGGTCGAACTTCGCCTTGCTGTTCCTGGTCTGCAACGCCTCCACCCGAGTGCCGTCGAGGCGAAGACCGCCGTCGTCCCCCATGTCCTCCTGCCAGTTGGTCATGACCTGGAACAGCGGGTTGCGGTTGGAGGAACGGGTCGGGTTGACCGCTTCCACCACCTGGTCGAACGGGACGGTGCTGTGGTCGAGCGCGTCCAGGACCGTGCCCCTGGTCCGCCGCACCAGCTCGGCGAACGTCGGGTCGCCCGCCAGGTCGAGCCGCAGCACCAGCGTGTTGATGAACATCCCGACCACTTCCTCGAGGGATGCGTCGTCTCGGCTGGCGTACGCCATGCCCACCGGGATGTCGATACCGGCGCCGGCACAGGACAACCACGCCCCCAGGGCGGCCTGACACACCACGAACGTCGTGGAGTTCGTCGCCGCAGCCAACGCGGCCAGCCGGCCGTGCGTCGCCGAATCGATGCTGACCTCGACGATGCCTCCGACGTGGGCGGAGACGTCCGGACGAGGCCGGTCGTACGGCAGTTCCAGCTCCTCCGGCAGGCCGGCCAGGTGCCGGCGCCAGAACTCCAGCGGCGTCGCAGGGACCTCGTCGTCACCGCCCCCGGCGTCGAGGAACTCCTGCTGCCACAGGACGTAGTCGGTGTAGCGCATCTCCAGGGGATCGAACGGCGGGCGCTTCCCCGCCAGCCTCGACGTGTAGGCGGTGGTTAGGTCACACAGCAACAGCCGGTACGACCAGTCGTCGATCGCGATGTGGTGGAACACCAGCAGCAACCTGTGCTCGCCGTTCTCGAGCTCGAACAACGTGGCCCGGATCGGGATGTCGTTGGTCAGGTCGAACGGACGGCTCGCCTCGACGTTCATCGCTTCGGCGAGTTCCGGTTCGGCGATACTCCTGCGGTGCAGGAGGTTCTCGGGGGCAGCCGGGTCGACGACCAGCTGCGTGACGTCGTCGCCAATCGGCGGGTAGATCGTGCGCAGCACGTCGTGCCGCTCGACCACGTCGGCCAGCCCCGCGGCCAACGCGTCGCGGTCCAGCGGCCCCGAGATGTGGAAGACGCGCGCGACGTTGTAGGTCGACGATGGCCCGTTCGTCTGGTCGAAGAACCACATCCGGCGTTGGGCGTAGGACAGGTGTGCCATGCGAGATCTCCCAGAATCGCGGAACTGTCTGTTCGCGGCTATGCGCTCTGCTCGGCGTCGTCGCGGTTGTCGTCGAAGTCGCGCATCTTCCGCAGCGGCGAGAAGAAGACCCACAGTCCCGCCAGCCACGCCCCGGCGAAGGCGATCCAGAGCGTCGGCCGGACACCGATCGCCGTGCCGAGGACGCCGCCGAGCGCCGCGCCGAGCGGCGAGGTGCCC
The DNA here is from genome assembly GCF_002895405.1 of Actinoalloteichus sp. AHMU CJ021. Lineage (NCBI taxonomy): Bacteria > Bacillati > Actinomycetota > Actinomycetes > Pseudonocardiales > Pseudonocardiaceae > Actinoalloteichus > Actinoalloteichus sp. AHMU CJ021. The sequence continues at coordinate 6,210,957 of NZ_CP025990.1, forward strand.
ACGACGATGAACCGGACGCTGGCGTTCATCCGGCCGAGCAGTGCCGGCGGCGTGATGACCTGGCGGTAGGTGACCTGTGCGACGTTGTACATGACGGCCATGGTCATGAAGAAGAACAGGCCCACCGCGTACAAGAGCACGCCGAAGCCCGGCTGTGCCAACGGCATCAGGAGCGAGGGAAAGCCCAGGACGAGGATCGAAAACCAGATGATCCTGGCGTTGCCGACGCGCTTAGACAGGCGGCCGGCCAAAATGCCGCCCACCACGCCCCCGACCGCGGACACCGAGAAGATCAGGCCCACCAGTGCGGGCGCGACGTTCAGGATGCGGAGCAGGAACACCATCTCCACGGCGAAGCCCATCGCAGAGAAGAAGTTCGACGTGCCGGTGCAGGCGACGACCTTGCGCAGCACCGGGTGTTTCACCACGAAGCGAAGACCTTCAAAGATGTCGTGCCGCATCTTGTGCCCGGCTGGCCGGGGCTCGATCGGCGGCTCCTCCTTGCGGATCAGGAACAACGAGACAGCCGACACCCCGAACGAGGCCACGTTGATCGCGATCGCCCGGACCACACCGACCAGGCCGACCAGCGCACCCGCGATAGCGGGACCCGCTGAATAAGCGAACGACTGCGTGGCCCCCACTTTTCCGTTTCCGTCGAGCAGCTCGTCGCTACTGAGAAGAATTGGCAAGTAGCTCTGGTAGGCGATCATGAAGAACACCGTCAGAACACCGGTCAGCAATGCCACCACGAGCAGATGGGAATAGGTGAGGCGCAACCCCAGGCCCGGAATGGTGGTAATCGGTATCGAGGCGAGAAGCACGAACCGGCCGATGTGACAGAACAGCATCATCTTCCGCTTCGGCAGCCGGTCGACGAGCGACCCAGCGTGCAGCGACACCAGGAGATTCGGCAGCGTCGTCATGGCCGACAGCAGGCCGACCTCCAGAGTCGACGCATTCAGCACGAGCACCGCGACCATCGGCAGCGCTAGCTGGGTGACCGCCGACCCAATGTCGCCGATCGACTGTCCCACCCACAGCAGCATGAAATTCCGGTTGCGCCAAAGAGAATTGCTCGAGCGCTGTCCGGAATTGTCGCTGCGCAACTCGGACGCCTTTGGGTCTACATTAGTCACGCGAGACACCCTGCCGCAGTGTTGACTCCAAGTCCAGCCCCTCCTCAAAAACTCGACAGCCGATCGTTGCTCCACTCGGACGCTTTCTCCGCGCTTTTGGGTTCATCGTCCGTCACAACCCGGCCAGCCGGGCATACACCAGGTGTAGACCGGTACCCCAGTACGCGGCTTCCTGGTGTTCTGCCGAGCTGAACCCGTTCTCACGGAGGAGCCGGCGAACTTCGGCGAGCTCACCGTCGCGGTCGAGCACCTCCACGGCCAGGAAACCGATCTTTCGCCAGGTGTCGCCGTCGATGCCTTGCAGCACTTCGACTTCCGCGCCTTCCACATCGACCTTAAGGAAGTCGATGCGCTCGACGGCGAAGTCCGCGACGAACTGGGTCAGGGTGGTGACCTCGCAGGCGACGTTTTGCCCCACCAGGCGGTCCGCCAGCACGGCGTCCACCGCGTCGAGCACCGCGGCGCGGCGCTCGGGGCCGGAGGTGTTCGTGATGTGTGCGCGCACCAGTTCCCGGTTGGCTTCGTCGTCCGCGTCGAAACCGGACATCATCGTGTAGCTGGGGTAGTAGGTCAGCTCGCGTCTGCCCGCCGAGCCGCCCAGCGCGACGTTGTGAGCGGTGGCACCGGGAAGAGCGCGGATATTGTCCCGCAGCACGTCGAACACGTCCGGCACCGGCTCGCACGCGTGCACGACCGCACCGGGCCACTGACTGGCCGCGAAGAGCGTGAACAGGCCGATGTTCGCGCCCACGTCCACCACCACGGGGCGATCGGGCAAGGTGATCCCACCAGGAGGCAGGTACACCGCGTCCGTGAAGATCTCGCGGTAGAGGTAGTCCGTCTCGGTCTGGTTGACCTGCACCACGTTGAGCCCGTTGGGCAACATGCGCAACGAGGTCACGACGCCACCTGCTCGGTCCGGGCCCCCAGCAACGCGTGCGGCGCCGCCACGAGGTCCGTCACCAGCGCGAGGTACCGTGACACGAGGTCTTCCGCGTCGGCCGCGGTGAACAGCGGAGTGCTGTAGCGCCACAACATCCGGGTGCCGCCCGGCTCCGGCAGGACGATGATGTCCAGGTCGAACTTGGCCCCGCCGTTGCTCGGAAACGACACGTCCACCGTCATGCCCGGTCCGTAGTCCAACTGGGTGTCCGGCCAGTCGTTCATCGAGATGCAGGTCTGGAACACGGGGTTGCGGGACCGGTCACGTGACAGCGTCAGGTGCTGGGTGACCAGGGGGAAGGGGACCTCCTGGTGGTCCATTGCCGCAGCCAGCCGGGACGTGGTCGACTGCGCCAGCTCGGCAAAGGTGCGCGATCGCCAGTCCTCGTACGAAAAAGCGCACTGGTTGACGAACATCCCCACGGTGCGGTCGATTCCGGGCAACCTCCGGTTGCGGAGACCACCTCCGATCACCGGGGTGTCGGTCCGGCAGACCTCGCCGATCAACACGGCGTAGGCCGCCATCAGCACAGCGAAGGGTGTAGCCCGTGCGGTGTTCGCGAACTCGTGAACGAGAGCGTCCACGTCGGCTGGCAACCGGATCTCCCAGGTGTCGCCCTGATGCGGGAAGGCCGGAAGACGACGCTCCTCGAACGGCCAGTGAAGGGGCTCCACAGGTGGGCCGATCTCGCGCAGCCAATGATCGACAGCGAAGCTTGTTCTCGTCGGCCCGCAGCGCCTCGGCGCTGTCGTCGAGGATGGCGATGGCGCTCCAGCGTGTCTCGCCCTCGGAAGCCTCGTCGTGGGTGTCGAAGGCGAAGACGAGAGGCAACCCACTCTGGTCAGTGCCACGCATGACGTGCCACGGTCCCGCGTTCGCGGAGGCCACGTCGACCTCACGTCCGGCGAGCTCGGCCCGCAGCGCTACCTCCACGCCGGCCCGATCGACTCCTTGGTGGACCGGGGTGGGTGAGGTCGCCAGCAGTCCTGCCACCAAGGCTTTGGCGCGCCGTGCCCACAGCATCGGGTCGGGACGTCGTAGGTAGGCGAGCAGGGAGCTGATCGGGTTGACGAACACGGCGTCCGCCAGATGGGCGCGCTGTCCGCCCGAGACTTCGTAAAGTCCCTTGGCAGCGTCCTGAGCACGTCCCCGGTATGGAGGCCACACCGGCTTGGTCCGCGTGTTTCGTTGCTCGAACAGGTCGAGGTCATCCCACGTGATCTGGAAAACCACTCGTCCGTCGATGCGTAGCTGGTTGCGCTTGTCGCAGTCATCCGCCAACCGGTTGTGGCGCGGGGTCGCGTGGTAACGGTGGCCGTCCAGGTAGACAGTAACGCTGTGCCTCGGACCGTCGACCCGCTCGAACGTGAAGTCCGTGCGGGTGCGGTCCAGGTCCTCGCGGTGGCCTGAGGGACCTCCCGCACCGCTTCGATCTCATCAGCGACGAGGTCCCGGCTATCTTCCCACCCGGCGATCCCGGTCAATCGAACTCCATTCATCAACTCGCCCGTCCCGCCCGCGCGGAAATGGCTACAAGCCGGGTTGTGTCTTGTATTGATTCCGCAGCTCCTCGGCCACCCGCTGTGAAGCGGGCACCCGGCCCCCACGCACACGTGCTGGAGGGGCTACGGCGGCCTGTTCGACCACGCTGGACACCTCATTTTCCCAGGCGGCGTCGGATGCCTCGTGGGGAGCGTCGAGGGGGCTGTCCAATCCCTCGCCGATGAGGGGCCCCGCCGTTGCTTCGATCTGATCGAGAATCACCGAGGGTGGGGGCGGTGCCGCCGTCGCCGACAGGTTGGGAGCCGTGCGGTCGATCAAGGCCTGACGGGCGCGCACGGGTGACAGGCCGTCGTCGTGCATCAGCTTCGCGCACGTAGCGGTTACCGCCTTGAGAGAAGGACGATCGGTCGGCTCGTGCGCGAGCATTGACGACACCAATGGATCCAGAACGGCCGGGAGGCCAGCGAGGTCCGGACAGTCGAGAGGGTTGGCAACCCGTCCGACGATGGCTTCCCATCGTCCGCCCTCATAGGGGAAATGCCCTGTCGCCGCGTACAGCAAAATTGTTCCCAATCCGTACACGTCTGCCGCCGGAGTGACCTGCGGACGCCCCATGGCCTGTTCAGGCGGCATACAACGCACAGTGCCGATGATCATTCCGCTGTGTGACAGGGTGTCTTTGGCGGCGTCCAGGAAGGCACCGAGACCGAAATCAATCAGCAGCGGGCCATAGTCGCCCATAATCACGTTCTGTGGTTTGAGGTCCCGGTGCAGCAACCCAGTGGCATGTACGGCCTCCAAGCCTTCGGCGAGGAGCGCCCCGAGGCTGGCGACGAGCGGCGCGGGCAGCGGGCCATGAGCTTCGACATGAACGAACAAGGTGTCGCCGGGCGCGTACTCCATTGCCAGCCAGGGTCGATCGGCGTACGGATCCGCATCGAGAAACCTCGCGACCCTGTTGGTTCCGACAACGGTCCGCGCGATCAACGCTTCCTTCTCGAAACGGGCGCGGGTGACCGGATCAAGCCGGTCGCCGCGGATGAGCTTCACCGCGACGGGATCACCAGCAGGCGAGTAAGCGAGATACACCTCTCCCATGCCACCGGAGCCAAGCTCGCGCTCCACGACGTAGCGGCCGATCCGCGCAGGCGTAGCATTCATAGCCTACCTGTCGCCCCCTCGTGTCCCCGTGTTACCGCCGGCGGTCTCAGCCCGAGGGACATACCTTACTCGGCGATTCGGCTGATCCATGTCTCAACCTGGGAACTTCGCCGATTCTCATGGAGCGGTCAGCACTGCGGCAAGGGCGCCGGACGCGCGGCCGGTGACGGTCATGGGCAGCGGATGCCCCGGCGACGACGTCCGTGGTTCCGGGCAGCCGCTGGCCAATAGCCCGCCGGGACGACCTGGACCGCCTCTCCAACGGGATCGAGATCAGCTGGGCGGCGGTTCCTCGGCGTGGAACCGCCGCCCAGCGTCGTTGTCCCTGGTGACCCGGCGCTCAGGCGGCCGAAGGCGTCTCGGTCACCGCCTCCGGCATCTTCCGCAGGCGGCTGACCGGCGAGAGGACGAGCCCGACGACGACCGCGGCGGACCCGACCGCGGCCACGACCAGGGCGTTGCGGGCGATGCTGCTGCACCACGACGACGACGAACGCGCCCGTTACCGGGAGCTCCCGGCGAGCTCCTCCGAGTCGGAAGGGGACGTGCTCGACGAGAAGGCGATCCAGCCGGGAGAACGGTTGCTGTGGGACCTCGCGAGCCGCCCGCCGCAGGACCCGGCCGAGCTGCTGATCCACTTGGACTCGTTCCGCACCACGCTGCGGGAGCGGGGAGCCCGGCTGGTCGTGGTCCTCAACGAGGACCAGCTCTCCCAGGTGTCGGGTGAGTCGCGGCCGCTGTTGGTCACGCTGGGGCGCCCCGATGGTCGGGCCGTGCTCGCCAACCACCTGCGGGCCGACGAGATCCCGTTCTCCGAGGCGGAGCTCAACGATCCTCGACTGGACTCCCACTTCGAGTCCGACCCCATGCGCCAGCTGGCGAAGCTGGCCCAACTCGTCCGGGACGCCCAGCACCGAGCCTCGGCGGACCTGCCGTTAGGCAGGCTCCTCGGGCAGGCGTTGGAAGCCCTGGACGGGCACGGGGACGACGTCGCCCAGCAGGTACGGAGCAACCCCTCCGCCCACTTCCGGGCGCTCCTCCTCGCCGCCGCGCTGCTGGAGGGAGCCAGGTTGGAACCCGTGCAGCACGCGGCGACCGGCCTCCTCGCGAAACTCCACTACCCGCCGGAGGAAACGCACGTCCTCGAACGCCCCGACCTCGCCGAGCGGCTGGCGGCGGTGGGAGCGGTGACCAAGGACGGTCGGGTCACCGGATTCTCCACCCTCGCCTACGGATCCGCCGTCCTCACCCACTTCTGGCGGTACTTCCCGGAGCTGCGCCGCGAGTTCCGTGCCTGGGTCGACTCCACCATGCGGCTCCAGGGCCTCACCGGGCGGGACCGCGATCTCGTGGTCACCCGCTTCGCCGAGCAGTGCATCAGGACAGAGCAACAGGGAGATCTGTTCTCCCTCGTGCGGGACTGGTCCGATCGGGGCGAGTCGCGGAGCTCGCCTTTCCTGCTGCCGCAGGTGGGGCGAGCACTGGACCACGGGCTGGCCGACCAACGCGCCGGATGGCGTTTCCGCGAGCAGATCCTCCGCTGGTCCCAAAACAGGACGCTGCCGGTGGACCTCGCCCAGGTGCTGATCCGGCTGTGCGTCGAAGCCATCGTTCCCGACCACCCCGACCAGGCCCTGGTCCGCCTGCACCACCTCACCCGGCACCAGGAGGACAACGTCGTCGCCTCGGCCAGCGACGCGCTGGACGCGCGGAACCACTGCGGAAACACCGCACATGACCTGTTCCCGATGACTCCCGAGAACTCGGCGGAGAATTCATGCACCCGGTGACCGGTTGGACGGGGAGGACGGCCTGTGCGCTGCAATCAGCCCTGCGCCTGAGTCAGGAATCCTTCGCCGCACGGCTGGGAGTCGCACCCCGCACCGTCGCCGGATGGCACCAGAAACCGAACCTGCGGCCGAAATCGGAAATGCAACAACTGCTGGACACCGCACTGGAGCAGGCGACGCCAGCCGAGCGCGAACGTTTCCGAACCCTTACCGCGCCCGAGCCCGCTGCCCCGCCCGCGCGGCCGGTCAGCGCGCGGGCCGAACGGCGACTCGGCGATGACCCGCACATCGCGGCGGCCCTGGAGTGGATCGACCACCACGCGGCCTGGCCCGCCGGCACCGCCCGCCACGCCGTCACCGGAGCCCTCGCGGACCTGGACGCGCAGGAGTTGCGGGATCGCGGGAGCAGGCGCGGCCGGATCACCCAGGCGGACATGGCCGACGCGCTCGCCCGCTACTACGACCCGCGACCCGGCTACGGCCGCTACGCCGCGCGGGTGGGGGCGACCACCGCTCACACGAGCGTGCTCACCAGCGCCGACTGGCTCGACCTCGCCTGCCCCCTCACCGCCCGACGTGACCAGCTCCGCGCCACCGGGGGCAGACCCGACTCCACCCCCGTCCTCACCGAACAGACCATCGACCCCGCCGTGCGCAGGCTCGCCGAGGTCATCGCCATGGACACCCGCCTCACCAACAACCCGCTGTACCGCCTGCTCAGCATCGACGTGGAACCCGGCCGGATCGGCGGCGACGTGGGAATCACGCACTTCGTCGAGTACGCGCTCACGATGGACCTGCTGGAAGGCGAGCTGACCGACGCTCTCACCGCGGGCACCCCGATCCAGCCCGGTTCGCTTCCCCTGCGGGAGCACTACCTCCCCGATTCCGCCGCCGTCCTCGCCGTCGGCGACCGGCTGTGCGCGGGAGGCGCGCTCGCGCTGCTGGCCATCGCGAGACCAGCGGACATCCTCCGAGGCGAGGCCGACTACCTCCTCCTCGTTCAGGAACGGTCCGGCAACGTCCTCAACGCCGCGCGCCGTCTCGCGGTCATCCCCAAGGGCTTCCACGAACCGTTGACCGACGTGCGCTCGGACGCCCGGGTCGGTGCCACCCTCCTCCGTGAGTTGGAGGAGGAGCTGTTCGGCCGCGAGGACATCGACAACACCATCACCGAGGTCCGCAGCGCCGATCCGATGCACCCGAGTCGGTTGTCCGAGCCGATGCGGTGGCTGACCGAGCGGCCGGGGCGGTTGCGGGTGGAGTGCACCGGGTTCGGGTTGAACCTGGTGTCGGGAAACTACGAGTTCGCCAGCCTGATCGTGATCGAGGACGAGGAGTTCTGGCCCCGATTCGGAGGCCAGGTCGAAGCCAACTGGGAGTCCTCCAGCCTGCGCAGGTACTCCACTCTGGACGAGGACCTGGTGACCGAACTCGTCACCGACACGGCATGGAGCAACGAGGGGCTGTTCGCTATGCTCCAGGGCCTTCGCCGGCTCGCCGACCTGGACGGACAGCGCGTCACACTGCCAATCATCGGATGGGAGATCGCTCAGTGAACCGCACGTGGTCCACCGGGAACGCCGCCGAGGACGGTTCCGCCAACCGGGGGTGGCTGGTCGGGCACTTCATCGACCCCGCGCAGGGCGTCCGGCACGACGCCGACGTCGAGGTGAAGTGGGCCTCGCACCCTGCCGGTGACGCACGCCCGGAGTGGACCAAGGACGACGCCCGCACCACGCTGGTGATCCTCATCGAGGGGCGGTTCCGGGTGGACCTCACCGAGGGCAGCGCCGTCCTCGACCGGCAGGGCGACTACGTCATGTGGGGCGCCGGTGTCGACCACTCCTGGGAAGCGCTCGCCGACTCGGTGGTGATGACCGTGCGATGGCCCTCCGCCACCTGACACCTCGTCAGGACAGGGACCAGGCGAGCTCGGGAACGTCGACGCGGTCGCCGCCGATCTCGCCCAGGCGCCGCAGCCCCTGGGTGAAGGCGAACAGGCCCTCGTTGCTCCACGACTCGTCCTGGGCGAGTTCGGCCAGGATCTCCCGGTCGCGTGCGGAGTACTGGAGCAGCCCGGCTGCCTCCCAGTTGGCCCGCACATCCCCGCCGAAGCGGTGCCAGAACTCCTCGTCCTCGATCACGATCAGGCTGGCGAACTCGTAGTTTCCCGACACCAGGTTCAACCCGAACCCGGTGCACTCCACCCGCAACCGCCCCGGCCGCTCGGTCAGCCACCGCATCGGCTCGGACAACCGACTCGGGTGCATCGGATCGGCGGCGCGTTGCGGGTTGACAGTGACGTCCACGTCCGCCCGGCCGAACAGCTCCTCCTCCAACTCGCGGAGCAGGGTCGCGCCGATGCGGGCGTCCGCTCGGTAGTCGGTCAGCGGGGCGTGGAAGCCCTTGGGGATCACCGAGAGCCGGCCTGCCGCGTTGACGACCTGGGCCGATCGCCGTTGCACCAGGAGGACGTAGTCGCCGGTGTCCCGGTAGGCGTCGGCCGGCCGGGCGATGGCGCACAGCGCGAGCGGCCCACCCGCGCACAACCGTCCCGCCACGTCCAGCACGGAGGCCATGTCCGGCAGCAACGCGCTGCGCAGCGGGAGGTTCGTCGGGGCGAGGTCCGCGCCGCTGGCCAGGGCGCGGGTGAGCTCGCCTTCCAGCAGGTCCATGGTCAGCGCGTACTCGGTGAAGGGCAGCAGCTCCACCTGGCCCGCGAGACGGGACGTGCTGACGTCGGCGTCGGTGAGCCGGTAGATCGGCAGGTCCGTCATCCGAACCCCGGTCGCGGTGGCTTCGGCCAGCCGCCGGACGGCGGCGTGCTCGTCCAGCGGCCTCGCCCCGCCCCGGCGGGCGGTCGCCAGCCGCACCCGGTCGCGATCGGGTGAGAACGGACATGACAGGTCCAGCCACTCAGGACGGGACACCACGCTCGTCCCGAGCCTCGCCCCGTCCACGCGCACGCCGTACAGGCCAGCGGTGTCCTCGGCGGACGTCGGGTAGTACCGGGCCAGCGCCCCCGCGATCACCGACCGGTCGGGTGTGGGAACCGAACGAGCCGGGACAGCATGGGACCGATCCTGACCTGCACCGACCGCGGTGTCCCTACTCGTTCCGGGACACCACCCGGCACGCTCGTCCAGCCAGTCACACGCCGAGTCGAGGGACCCCGGTTCCTCCGTCGGGACGGACGGGTCGACCGTGGCCGTCGTGGCGGGCGGCCCAGCCGGTTCGGCCCGCCACCGCCCGGCCTGCCTCTGGAAACCCGCGCGCTCGGTCGCCCGCTGTTCGCTCGCGTGGCGCAGGGCGGCCGCTCGGAACTGGAGGAACGCCTCCAGGAGGAGGCCGTCAGCCCTCACCGCGCGGTCCGCCGCCCGCCACACCCGCTCGTCCGCCCCGACCCGGCCCTTCTCCAGGTGCGCGATCGTGGTGCGGTCGCAGAACACCTGCCGCGCGACCTCGGCCTGGGTCAGGCCTGCGAGCTTGCGGGCGGTCGACAGCTTCTCGCCGAGTTCTCGCCGCAGGGCCTGGATTTCTTCGGCTTCTCGCGCCATGACCTTCCGCCTCCTGGTGCAGAGCACGACACCGGGCACTCAGGGTAGCCGGGCGAACGCGCGGGGAAGACTGCCCGCCGCCTCGGTTCCCACAGGGCGTCCTGGTTGCTGGCGAGCGAACGGCCCCGGTGCGGTCGTTCGCACCGAGGCCGTCGCTGGCAGAGATACGCCCGAGACGATGCGTTCGTGAGGCGGAACGCGGACCAAACTCGTCTCAGGCGCCAAGACCTGCCATCGCATCACCCCGCTCTCGCACGCCAGTTGCTCGACCCGGTCAGCCCACCGGCATCCCGGGAGTCCACAGCGCCCCCGCCCGACGCGTTGCCAGCCTCGGCGCGTGCGGGCTGTCCGGCGCGGGCAGGGACAGCAATTCGGCCACGACGGCGAGAAAACCGCCCTCCACGCTCCACACCACGTCGGACGGCACCGGCTCCAGGGAGGCGCGCATGCGCGCGGCCAGGCAGTCGTCCGGGCCGCTGATGTGGAGGTAGTCGGTGTGCGTTCCGCGTCGCCGTTCCCCGAACAGGGTCCGGGGGACGTAGTGATCCCCCGGCGCCAACCGGAACGCGAATCCTTGTCGCATCAAGGTGTTCAGCGCGGCGTCAACCTGTGCTGTCATGCCCGTCCCCGATCCCCATGCCGGCGGCGACGAACCCGGAGTCGCCACCCTCGGTACCGAACCCCCACCACGTCCCGAACCCGCTGGTTCCGAGTGACGAGCCACCCCGCGATCAGCAGTTCGGCGAGAACCGCTCCACGAAGCACAGCCCACACGGCTTCGTAGCCCGACATCCGCCACACGAGCTGGTGCCTGGGCGGCCGATCAGCGAGTTCACCGCGGAGCAGGGCGCCGCCCTCGGTGGTTTCCTGGCCGCCCTCCACGTGGTGGACCCCGTCGAGGCGGTGGCGCACGGGCTGTTCACCCGCCGGGCCACCCGACAAGAGCGTTCCGGTTTGCTGCTCCGCCTCACCTCCGAGGTAGTGCCGCTGTTGCCGACGGTGCACCGCCCGCGCGCCGAGCGGTTGTTGTCGGTCGTGGCCTCGTTACCCGCGGACCACGTGGTGCACGGTGACCTCGGCCCGGAGCACGTCCTCACGACCAACGGCGTGATCACGGGTGTCATCGACTTCGGGGACGTGCACCTGGGAGACCCGGCGATCGATCTCGCCTGGGCGTACCTGGTACGGGCCCTCGCTGGTCGAGGCACCGGACGTCCTGCTCGACCAGCTCGCCGCCGCCGGCCGCTGAGGAGCCGGCGCTCCGCCGGGACGGGGTCCCCGTGGCCGGGACGACGGTTCGTGGGTGGTGGCCTCGGTGGCCCGCCCCGCGTCGCCGTGGCCGAGTCCCCTCGGCTCGCGCACCGAACGCGGCCTCGAGACCCGCGGCACCCGGCCCCGCGCTCCCTCCCGCAGCCGGGCCTCCTGGTCGCGGTCGCCCGCGAGGACGGCGTGCCTCGCCGCCGACCCCTGGCGTGGCGGGTCAGAGGAGGCCGCCAGGTCGCGACGCCGTTCTCGGGACGGCGACGGGCGTGCTGGGTGGCTCCGCCGGGGGCACGGCCGGGGTCCAGCCGCCGGACGACGCCCCGGGGTGCCAGCCGTCGCGGACGCCCCCGGGGTCCGACGGCCCCGGAGCTTGCGCATCCACTCCATGCAGGTGGTCAGCAACACCCGGAGCGCCTGCTGTTGGCGGGGCTCCCGGCTGAGCCCCTGGAAGAGGTCCTCCAAGCCGTCGACCACGAAGATGGCGCTACGCCTTCGGGCCAGCTCCACCAGGTAGTCCTCGGCGGTGTCGGGCTCCGCCGGGATGCCCACCGAGCGGGCGAGGACGGTGAGCCAGATCCGCCGCCAGTCGTCGTCGGTCCGGTCCTCCTGCAACTTCTCGTCGATGAACTCCTTGGGGTCGCGCGCGGGAACCTCGACCTCGGCCCCCTCCACGCCGGCCAGCCGGTTCGCCGCCGAGCGGCGGATCTCGTCGATGTCCTGCCCGATGCGATCGCTGAGGTTCTGGGAGGACAGGACCGGAACGATGTCCGCGTCCAGCTCGATGTCCCGGACACCCAGGTCTGCGCCGAAGGGTCGACGACCTCACCGTCCTGGCCGACTACGTGCGGACCCGGACCTCGCCGTCGAACACCCGGTGACCCGCCCAGCCCGGGGCGGTAACGACGCCGGCGCTGGCGCACCCGGGGCCGTCCGCGCCCGGTCGGCCTCCCGACCTGGGGGCGCCCACGTCAGCGGGGAGTTCGAGCACGGTGGGGATGCCGGTCAGGCGGGACACCCAGTGCCGCGGAGAACCCTCGATCCGCTCCTCCGTCAACGTCTGGCGTCGCCAGGCGGCGAAGTCCGCGAACCGCGTCGGCGCGGCGGCAGGTCCGGTGACAGTCCGGCCCGGTGGGCGGTGTGGGCCTCGGCCGACCGAGGCGGCGAGCCCGGTGCCCCAACCCTGCCGTCGCCCGAGGAGGTGGGCAGGACCGACCGGTGGCGCACCTGGCCACGGTGGGTCCTCGACGGCCTCCCCGCGCCGGGCGGCCGGCCTCACCGATCAGACCGGGAAACGGGGGGCGTGCCCGGTGGGTGGTGCGAGAGCCGGGCGAGGTGGTGGGAGGTCGCGTAGGCGATCCACCACTCCGCCGTACCCACCGAGATCGAAGGATCGGTCCGGCAGCGGTGGAGGCACCGGTCGCCCCAGGAGAAGCGCGGTCCCGCGAAGTCCTGGTCCTCGACCACCTCCTCGGCGACCTCGCGGAAGTACTGTTCCATCGCGCCGCTCGGGACCACGAGCCCTTTCCTGCCCGGTATGCGGCGGGCGACGGTCAGCCGGTGTCGGCGCAGGCTGTAGTGCAGGTAGGGGTTCGGTTGAGCCCGAGGGGACGGCCCGGAAGGGGGTAGCGGCGCGGGGTGGACGGCGCCGTAGTCGCCGTACCGCAACGGGAACCCGAGCTCGGGGTGGACCTGCTCCCACAGGTCCACCCGGCAACCGCAACCCCGTCACCGCGTTCAACCGGTTCCGCAGCTCCACCGCCGTCAACGAGTCGAAACCCAGATCGCTGAAGGCGTGGTGCGGTTGGACGGCCGCTCCCGATGCGTGACCGAGGACGCCAGCGACCTGGTCACGGACCAGGTCGAGCACAACGGCGACCTGATCGGGTGCGGTCAACCCTGCCAGCCGGGCGGCGAGCCCAGGTCCGGATTCGGCGACTGCTCTCCGAACAGATGTCCGCACCAGCCCCCGCAGCATCGGGGGCACGCCCCCGGCCCCGACCTGGACCCGCAACCGGGGCAGGTCCAACACCAGCCGGCCCCCGCTCCCCACCCGCCCGACACGCATGGCACGCCCCCGGTCGGTGACGACGATCCCCCTGGCTGACGCGGGGTCCCGAGCAGTTCCTCGCCGCTCTCGCGGAGGTGACCCGTGTCTCCTCCGTGGAGAGCGAACGTCCTCGGCACACCCCGCCCCGCATCCCCCAGGTGATCCGCCCGGACGACCACGGGCACGCCGTCCGCTGGCCCAGGACGGTGATCACGCCACCGGTGGGATCGGGCAGCCGCTCCGCCCGTCGAGGTGCCCCTCCGCCAGTAGTGGGCGGTGGTGCGGGCGGCCTGGATGCCGTCCCGGAGCGCGGGTGAGGGGTCGGTCATCCCCCTCGCCCACGTCGCACCGGCACGAGGGTCAGGACACCGCGCGGCGCTTGAAACCGATGGTGCCCAGGACCACGAAGACCGCGGTCATCCCGACCAGCGCCACCGAGCACAGCCAGTACGGGATCGTCTGCACCGAGTTGTCCAGCAGGACGTCCCGCATGCCCTCGCTCGCGTAGGTCAGGGGGTTGAGGGCGCACACGAACTGGAACCACGGCAGGTGCGCGAGCCCGTGCCACGGGAACTGCGTCGCGCCGGTGAACATCAGCGGGGTCAACGTCGCGGTGAACACGATGTCGATCTTGGCTGGGGGGACGAAGGTGCCCATCACCATGCCCACGCCCGCCGCCGCGAGGGAGCACATCACCAGCATCAGGAAGGCGGGGAGCAGGCCAGCGGGATCCCAGGACACGCCGTCCAGGATCAGGAACCCGATCGGGATCATCACGACACCGGACATCAGTCCGCGCAGCGCGCCGAAGACGACCTTCTCCAGCGCGACGACGCTCATCGACACCGGCGCGAGCAGTCGGTCCTCGATCTCCTTGGTGAACGAGAAGTCCATGACCATCGGCATGGCCGTCGCCTGGAGCGCGCCGAGGAACCCGTTCAGCGCGATGACACCGGGGAACAACAGCTGGGCGAAGCCCGGGGCGATGAAGCCGAGGTCAGCGAGGACCTTGCCGAAGATGAACAACATCAGGAACGGCTGGAGCAGGGTCTTGACCAGGAACCCCGAGAGGTCCTTGCCCGTGACGTAGAAGTCCCTGCTCAGCAGTGCGCCGAACACGCGCAGCGCCGTGCCCAGCTCGGCGCGGTCGCGCCGCGGTGACTGTGGTGCCTGCGGCGGCACGTCGATGGCGGTCATCGGAGCTCCCGTCCGGTGAGGTGGAGAAACACGTCCTCCAGGCTCGGCTTGCTCACGGAGAGATCCGTGATGTCGCAGCCGATCCCCGCGAGGACCTTGAGCATGATCGGCACGACCACCGAGGAGTCCACCGAGGTGTACAACCGGAACTGGGTTCCGTTGGCACCGCCGGCGGTGGGGGCGGGGACCGGGAGCCACGGCGGAAGCGGGATTCCCGGCGGCGGTGCCGGCATGCCGGCGCTGATCTTCTCCACCCGTTCGACGTTGTCCAGCTCGGACAGCGCCGTCACGACGGCGTCCGCCTGGCTCTCGTCCGCGTTGATCGTCACCGTCAGGGTCGCGCTTCCCGGCAACGCGCTCGTCATCGCCGCCGGAGGGTCGATCTTGAGCATCTTGCCGTGGTCGACGATGCCGACCCGGTCGCACAGCTTGGTGGCCTCCTCCATGTCGTGCGTGGTGATCACGACGGTCACGCCCTCCTCCCGGAACCTGACGATCTCGTCGTGCACGAAGACGCGGGCCTGGGGGTCGAGGCCACTGGTCGGCTCGTCGAGGAACAGCACCTCGGGTTCGTGCATCAGGGCCCGCGCGATCATCACCCGCTGGGCCTGGCCACCGGACAGCTCCTCTGCCTTCGCCGTGGCGCGGTCCCGGAGGCCGACGCGCTCCAGGATCTCCTCCGCTCGCTGTTTGCGGACCGCGCGGCTCACGCCGTGGTACGCCGCGTGGTAGAGCAGGTTCTGCCGCACGTCGAGGGAGCGGTCGAGGTTGTTGTGCTGCGGGACGACGGCAAGTGCCCTGCGGGCCTTCCTCGCGTCCGTCGTCACGTCCCTCCCCGCCACGATGGCTTGTCCGGACGTGGCCACGACCCGGGTGGTGAGCACACCGATCGTCGTGGTCTTCCCGGCGCCGTTGGGTCCGAGCAGCCCGAACACCTCACCCCGGCGAACCGAGAAACTCAGTCCGTCGACCGCGGCCGGCATGCTGGGCACATACCGCTTGACGAGTTCGCTGACCACCACGGCGTCGCTCATGCGGCACATCGTCGGGGGTGCGGTCAACGGGGCAACACCCCTACAGCCGTCGCGGTACCGCAGTCTTCGACCACTAGGGGGCGCGGGGAACGCCCAGGGGTTGCCGGTCGTGCGTGGACCGACCTAGCGTTCGAGCGTCGTTGTGGAGTCCGGGAACACCCCTGTGGAGGTTCGGTGACGACTGAAGGCTCACCGCATCGCCTCACTGTGCTCGGTGCGGGCGTGATGGGCACCGGTATCACCGCGATGGCGGTCGGTCACGGCGTGCCCGTCGTGCTGGTGGACGTGGATGCGGACGCCCTCGCTCGTGCGCGCGCGGAGGTGTTGGGCAAGGTGCGGCACGCCCGGCTGATGGGCACCCTCCCCGAGGACCGCGCCGAAGGGGAGCTGGTCACCACCTCGTCGGTGGGCGCCGAGTGCTCGGACGCGACGGCGGTGGTCGAGGCGACCACGGAGATCCCGGAGATGAAGGCGAAGGCACTCGGGGAGATCGCCGCCGCGGTCCCCGAGGGGACCCCGTTGATCTCCACGACGTCGGGAATCCCGATCGACGAGATGGCCGACTGGGTGCCTCGGCCGGCGGATCTGGTCGGTACCCACTTCATGAACCCGGCCTACCTGATCAACACCGTCGAGATGATCCGAGGGCCCCGGACCGCCGAGAGCACGATGGCGCGGGCCACCGCTCTGCTGGAGGCCATGGCTCGGCGGGTCATCGTGGTCCGGGACGCGCCCGGCTTCGTCACGAGCCGGTTGCTGCATCCCATGATCAACTCGGCGGCCCGCGTCGTCGGCGAGGGCACCGCGACCGTCGAGGACGTCGACGAGTTGATGCGGGGATGTCTCGGCCACCCGGTCGGACCGCTGCGGACCGCCGACCTGATCGGGATCGACAACCTGGTGGACTCCCTCGTGGTGCTGCACGAGCGCACGGGCGACGAGAGCGCCCGCCCGTGCGAGCTCCTGGTGGCGAAGGTACGTGAGGGGAACCTCGGCCGTAAGACGGGCCGTGGCTTCTACGACTACGGAAGGGCTCTGTCATGATGGCTGACCACGCGGAGGTGACCGAGCGGACCGTGGTGGCCGAGCTGCTCACGTTCCTCGAGGAGCGGACCAAGTCCGCGGTCACCGAGGACCAGGACCTCTTCGCGACCGGTGCCGTGTCCTCGATGTTCGCCATGCAGCTGGTGGTGCACCTCGAGGAGGCGTACGACGTCACGATCGTCGGCGGCGACCTCAAGCAGGTCAACTTCCGCACCGTGCGGGCGATGGCGGAACTCGTGCTCCGCCTGCGCGAGGCCCAGGGCGTGACGGGCGGTGCCTGACGCCCTGACGAGCGCGCGGGACCTGGTCGGCACGCTCGTGGCCGACCGCGCCGACGCGTGGGACGCCGCGGGGCGGTTGCCGGAGGACCTTCTCCGGGACCTCGGCGGACGGGGTCTGCTGTGCGCCGAGGTGCCCGGCTCCTACGGTGGGCTCGGTGCCGGCAGCAGGGACAGCGGCGAGTTCACCGCGTACGTCGGCAGCCTCTGCGGTTCGCTGCGCAGCATCATGACCTCGCAGGGGATGGCGGCGTGGACGGTGCGACGGCTGGGTGACCAGGACCAGCGGGCGGCGTACCTGCCACGGCTGACCTCGGGCGAACTGGCGGCGGTCGGCTTCAGCGAACCTGACGCGGGCAGCGATCTTTCCGCGATGACGACGAGCGTGCGCGTCGAGGACGACGTGGTCGTCCTCGACGGCGAGAAGATGTGGGTGACGGGTGCGTGCTACGCCGACCTGTTGGTCGTCTTCGCCAGGTCTGAGGACGACGTCGTCGTGGTCGTGGTGCCCACCGCGACGCCCGGTGTCACCGTCGAGCGGATCCCGGATCCCCTGGGTTGCCGGGCGGCCGGGCACGCGAACGTGCGGTTCTCCTCGGTCCGGTTGCCGGCGTCGGCCGTGCTCGGCGGAACGGGTCTGTCGCTGCTCGCCACGACGGCGCTGGCCTACGGCCGGATCTCGGTCGCGTGGGGTTGTGTCGGCATCCTCAGAGCCTGCCTGAACGCGGCGGTGACCCACGCCCGGACCCGGGAGCAGTTCGGCAAGCCACTCGCGCGACACCAGCTGGTGGCACGGCACCTCGCCGAGTTGCTGGTGTCGGAGCAGGTCGCCACGCGGGCGTGCGAGCACGCGAGCGACCTGTGGGACGCGCGGTCCCCTGATCTCGTCACCGCGGTCGTGCTGGCCAAGCACGTCGCGGCCGGGCACGCGGCACGGGGTGCCGCGACGGCGACGCAGGTGCTCGCCTCGGCTGGTGCGGCGCACGGGCACGTGGTGGCCAGGGCGTACCGGGACGCCAAGTTGATGGAGATCATCGAGGGCAGCACCGAGATCTGCCAGTTGATCCTGGCGGAGCACGCCGTCGCGACGGTGGCGTGAGCCCGCCGGGGAAGGGTGTGGGAGGACTCGTGTCGCAGGAGCGGACGCCCCTGGTCAAGTGCCTGGTCTGGGATCTGGACAACACGCTGTGGCAGGGGACCCTGCTGGAGGACGACGAGGTGCGGCTGGCCCAGGCGGTGCGGACGGTGATCAGCACCCTGGACGAACGTGGCATCCTCCAGTCCGTCGCGAGCAAGAACGACCACGACCACGCATGGCGGCGGCTGGAGGAACTCGGTGTCGCCGAGTACTTCGTGCACCCGATGATCGGGTGGTCGGCCAAGTCCGGTTCGATCCGCGCCATCGCCGACGCGTTGTCCTTCGCGCACGGCACCATCGCGTTCGTCGACGACCAGCCCACTGAACGGGCGGAAGTGTCGTACCACCTCCCCGAGGTGCGGTGCTACTCGGCCGACCAGGTGATGACGCTCCTCGAACTCCCCGAGTTCTCCCCGGAGGTGGTGACGGTCGACGCGCGACGCAGGCGGCAGATGTACCAGGCGGGGCTGCGGCGCGTGGCCGAGCGGGAGACGTTCGAGGGCCCGGACGAGGAGTTCCTGCGGTCGCTCGAACTGGAGATGCGCATCGGGCGGGCAACGGCGGCGGAGCTGACGCGGGTGGAGGAGCTGACGCTGCGCACCAGCCAGATGAACGCGACCGGGGTGCACTACTCGGACGCCACGCTGCGCGAGCTGCTCGACTCACCGGACCACGAGGTGCTCGTGACCACCATGAGCGACCGTTTCGGTCCGCACGGAGCGGTCGGCGTGCTGCTGCTGCGCACCGACGCGGGGGTGTGGCGGCTCAGGCTCCTCGCGACCTCGTGCCGGGTCGTGTCCTTCGGAGCCGGCACCGCCATCCTGAACTGGTTGTCCGACCAGGCCGCCAGGGCGGGCGTCCACCTGGTCGCCGACTTCCGCCGCACGAGTCGGAACCGCATGATGGAGATCGCCTACCGGTTCGCCGGCTTCGAGGAGGAAGACTGCGCCTGCCTCGCGGCGATCGCGCCGGAGGACGACATCACGACGCTGCACCTCCGCCCCGGACGCACCGACCCGCCGACGACGATGCGACTCACCGCGCCCGACCTCAGCGGGCGCTGACCCCGGTCGACTTCCTGCGCGCGAGGGTGATCCCGTCCGCCATCATCAGCATCGACAGTTCGACCCGGTCGTCGTCCCGCAGGAACGCGTTGAACTCGCGGATCGCTTGGACCTCGGGGGACGTGGCAGCGGCGTCGATGACCTGCCCGGACAGGAGGGTGTTGTCGACGACGATCAACCCGCCCGGCCTGACCAGGGGGAGCGTCCGCTCGTAGTAGGTCAGGTAGTTGGTCTTGTCCGCGTCGATGAAGGCGAGGTCGACGCTGTCCGGCCCCAGTTCGGCGAGCAGGGCGGTGAGGGTGTCCGCGGCGTCGCCCACCCGCGGGTCGATGCGGTCGAGCACCCCCGCGCGCCGCCAGAACTCCGCTCCGATGGCGGGCCACTTGTCGCTGATGTCGCAGGTGACGACCCGACCTCCGGCCGGTAGGGCCCGCGCCATGCACAGGGTGCTGTACCCGGTGAAGGTGCCGATCTCGAGCACGGTCCGCGCCTCGCACAGGCCGACCAGCATCGCGAGGAACTGGCCTTCCTCCGCGAGTACCTGCATGGCCCGCCCGGCCGGGTACTGCGCGGTCTCCTCCCGCAGTTCACGGAGGACCTGGTCCTCGCGCAACGACACGGTCCGCACGTAGTCGGACAGTTCCGCCGTGAATTCGAGCTGATTCGCCACCAGGCGATAATAGGGTAGCCACGCGTTATCGCACCCGATTCCGGGAATCCTCCGACTGGCGGCCCCGCGCGAGTCCACTGCCCCCACTCGGAACGCGACGGGACAGGGGTTCTCCGCCACCAACAGGGGTTGTGGCGGCCAGGGCTCGTGCGCAGACTCGGTCCGCATCATCAGTTCGCCCGGCAGGTGCCGCGCATGGATGGGGTCGTACATGAAGACCAACGTGACGGACGTCCTCGGCGGCGAGTCCGTGTTGACTCTGTCCGATGCGGAACGCGCGGACCTCACCGAACTGGCGTCGTCGCTCGCCGCCGACGGTTCCCGGGAGGTTGACGACCCGAACTGGCTCGCCACCGCGCGGGAGCTGTGCTGCCAGCTTCCACCACGGCTGGCGTCGTCGCTGCGCCGCTTCACGTGGGACTCGGGTCCGGAAGCCTTCCTGCTGCTGCGTGGCCTTCCGGTGGATGAGACCACGCTCCCGCCCACCCCGACGGTCGCCGGATCGGTGCAGCGCGAGGCCAGCGTGCCGGCTTCCGCGCTCGTCCTGGTGGCGATGGCCATGGGCGAGCTGGTCGCGTTCGACAAGGAGAAGGCTGGCGCGCTCGTGCAGGACGTCGTCCCGGTGCACGGCATGGAGGAGTTCCAGGGCAACGCGGGGTCGGTCGTGTTGTCGATGCACGTCGAGAACGCCTTCCACGAGCACCGTCCGGACTACGTGGGCCTGATGTGCCTGCGCAACGACCACGACCGGGTCGCCGGTCTGCGCCTGTCGTCCGTGCGCAACGCGCTTCCGCTGCTGTCCGACGAGGTGCGGTCGGTGCTGCACGAGCCGAGGTACGTGACCGCCGCCCCACCGTCGTTCGACCTGCCGCCCGGCGCGGACGAACCGCACGGGATCCTCACCGGTAGCCCCGAGGACCCGAGCATCAAGGTCGACTTCCACGCGACGGTTCCGGGTGACGAGGTGGCGGCCGCCGCGATGTCCTCGTTGCGGAAGGCACTGGACTCGGTGTGCCGCACGTTGACCCTGGAGCCGGGTGATCTCGCGTTCGCCGACAACCGCCTCGTCCTGCACGGGCGGACCGCGTTCGAGCCGCGCTACGACGGCGCGGACCGCTGGTTGCAGCGGGTGTTCGTCCACCTCGACTTCCGCCGTTCGCGCCCGCTGCGGCGGGGCGGTGGGCACGTCATCACCGGCACCGACCGCTGAGCTGATGCTCCGTCGAACGAAGGGTTGCCCATGACGGGCTGGGATGGCGACGTGTACACCAGGCCGGTCGCCCCGATGGATACCTGGTTCCTGTTGTACCCCGACGCGGTCGCCGGGATCATCCAGGTCTTCGTGGAGGGGACCGGGACGATCGACCCGGACCGGCTGGCCGAGGCTGTCGAGGCCGCGTCCGAGGCGTGTCCCGGTACACGCCTCGTCCGCGAGGGCCGGACCTGGGTGGACAGCGGCGTGGCTCCCCCGCTGCGGGTCGTTGACGGGAGCCGGCTCGACAGGACCGCCTTCACCGGGATGCCGGTGCTGCACGACCGGATGCCCGAGACGGGACCGCCGTGCGAGGTGCTGCTGCTCACCGGGTCACCGACCACGGTCGTGTTCCGCGCCGACCACGCCGCGCTCGACGGCAAGGGCGTGCTGGTGTGGGTGGAGGACGTCTTCCGTGTGCTGCGCGGTGAGCGGCCACGCGGTGCGAGTTCGGAACTGACCGAGGCCGACGTCATCGCCGGTGCCCCTCCACCGTCGGGTACGGCGCTCGTCTCCGACCTGGAATGGCCCTCGGCGTTGGGTGCCGCTCCCCCGCACCGCACCGGCCTGTTCTGGCGGCGCCGCACGGTGGACGGCGCGCACCCCGCCCTGGTGGCCAAGATCGCGTCCGCCCTCACCCGGTACGTGGGGCGTCCGGTCGGCCGGTTCATGGTGCCGGTGGACCTGCGCAGGCACGCCCCGGACATCCGGTCGACCGGGAACCTGATCACCAACCTGCTCTACGAGGCGTCGGCCGAGGACGACTGGCACACGGCGCACGAGCGGCTGCTCACCCTGCTCGCGGGGAACGTGGACCTCCTCTCTGGCGTTGACCCGTCCCTGAGCCGGGTGCCGCTGGAGACAGCGCGGCCGCGGATCGCGGCGTTGGACGGCTTCTCGGCCAGGAGCAACCGCTACCCGGCGCTGGCGATGCTCTCGCACCTGGGCAGGATCGACCTGGCCGAGCTGAGCACCGACACGTTCCACGCG
Organism: Actinoalloteichus sp. AHMU CJ021; assembly: GCF_002895405.1. Classification (NCBI taxonomy): domain Bacteria; kingdom Bacillati; phylum Actinomycetota; class Actinomycetes; order Pseudonocardiales; family Pseudonocardiaceae; genus Actinoalloteichus; species Actinoalloteichus sp. AHMU CJ021. The sequence continues at coordinate 6,233,030 of NZ_CP025990.1, forward strand.
ACCACCCTGTACCCGTTGCCCAGCTCCGGCCCGATCGGTCCACCGGAACTGAACTTCGTCGAGTGCGGCGGGCGGACGGAGATCACGATCGGCTGGCACGACTCGCCCGGAACGGCGCGGCGGGCGGAGGAACTGCTCGACGTCCTCGCGGACGTGTTGTCGCCCGGGAGGAACCGGACGTGGGCGGGCAACGACACCGATCGACCGTTGGCCAGGGAGGGAACGGTCGTCGAGCAGTTCCGCGCCCAGGTGGCCCGCACGCCGGACTCGGTGGTCCTGACCGGCCCTGAGGGTGAGATCAGCTACGCGGAACTCGACCGTCGCTCGGACGCCGTCGCCGCCGAACTGGTGGACCGGGGCTTGGGCCCCGATGCCCTGGTGGGTCTGCTCGCCGGGCGCACCGTGGCCGCGATGGCCGGGATCTGGGGCATCCTCAAGGCGGGTGCGGCCTACCTGCCCCTGGACCCCGGCCAGCCGGACGCGCGGCTCGCCGACCTCGTCACCGACGCCGGCGTCACCACCTGCCTGGCTGAACGGGAACACGCCGGGCGCACGGCTATTCCGGGCGAGTGCGCGGCGGTGGTCCTCGAGGACGTCGTCGCCTCGGGTCGTCGGGTGCCGGCGGCGCCGGTCGCTCCGGACGACCTCGCCTACGTCATCTACACCTCCGGATCGACCGGGCGCCCCAAGGGCGTGGAGATCCAGCACCGAGCGCTGAGCACCTTCGTCAGCTGGGCAACCCGGATCTACGAGGTCGGTCCGGACACGCGGTTCCCCCTGTTCTCCTCCCTCGCCTTCGACCTCTCGAACACCGCGATCTTCCTCCCGGTGCTCGCCGGCGGCTCCGTCGCGTTGGTTCCTGACGAGCTGGACCACCTGGTGCTGCGCGACGTGCTGGAGAACCTCGGTGCGACGGCCCTCAAGCTGACCCCGACGCACCTGGACCTCATCGGCCGGCTCGGGCTGCGCCCGACCGGCTTCCGCACCGTCATCGCCGGTGGTGAGCTGCTCCGGGGGCCGGTGGCGCGCCGCGCGCAGGAGACGTTCGGGGAAGGGTGCCGGATCTTCAACGAGTACGGCCCGACCGAGACCACGGTCGGCTGCATGACGTGGACCTTCGACCCGGATCGGGACGGTGGGGCCGTCTCGGTCCCGATCGGGGTCCCCACGGACAACACCCGGATCCACCTGCTCGACGCCGACCGCCGGTTCGTCGAACCCGGTGAGGTCGGTGAGATGTACCTGTCCGGCGCCCAGCTCGCGCGCGGTTACCGGGGTCGGCCGGACCTCGACCGCGAGCGGTTCGTGACCCTGGCCGACGGCACCCGCGCGTACCGCAGCGGGGACCTGGCACGGATGTTGCCCTCCGGCGTCCTGGAGTCGGCGGGCCGCGACGACGAGCAGCTGAAGATCAATGGTTACCGCATCGAGCCGGCGGAGGTGGCCAGGGCGCTCGAGGAGCACCCGTCCGTGACGCGGGCGTTCGCGGTCGGCAGGGCGCGGGGCGAGGACAGGAGCCTGTGCGCCTACGTCGTGCCCGGAGGTGGCGGTGAGGTGGACGTCGACGCGCTCACCGAGCACGTGCGCGCCCTGCTGCCCAGGTACATGGTGCCCTCGGTGATCTCGGTGGTACGGGAGATCCCCCGCACCGGTAACGGGAAGGTGGACGTCTCCCGGCTGCCGGACCCGTTCACCGGGGCGGCCGGTGAGCCGTCCGATGGGGAACGCCGCGACGAGGTCGAGGAGGCCGTCGCCACCATCTGGAGCACGACCTTGGCCGTTCCGGCGGACCGCATCGCTGGCGACGCGGACTTCCACCGGCTCGGGGGCGACTCCGCGGCGCTGTTGGCGATGTTGGCGACCGTGTCCCGCGAGGTGGTCGGGAAGGACCAGGAGCAGGAGTTCATGTCGCACCTGCCCACCATCGTCCGCCGCCCGACCCTGTCGTGGGTGTCCGAACTGGTACGGCGGAGTCGCCACACCCCGGTCTGATCCGGATCCGCAACCCGGCCAGCCGCGCGACCGCCGGGCCCGGTGCGCGAGCGACCATGACTGGTGCCCGATCGTCTGCCGCGTTCGTCCCCGACCGCTCGGATTCCCGGACCGGTGCGCGTCCTGGTTGGTGCTCGACGAGGTTGGCCGCGGCGCGGCGTCTCCCGGGGCACGTCGCGGTGCGCGCCTGGATCAGGCCAACCAACTCGACCCGCCGGCTCACCTCGCTCGGCGCGGACCGGAACGAGCGGTGGCACCCTGCCCACCTGTGGGCAGGATCTCGTGGCTGGGCACGCGCGTGCCGGTTCGTCGGTTCGCCTCACCGGTCGGTGCGGGGTCAGCTGGTGCCACCGACCGCGACGGGCCGAGCGCCGAACGGCTCGACACCCGGCCCGGGGTCGCGGTGCGCCGGGTCCCTCAGACCCCGCTCCTCATGCGCCGTTGCTGTTCCTCCAGGTCGGAGCGGACCTGGGCCCCGAGCCCTGGCGTGCCGCCCCGCCGGCTCGGAGGACGGATGTCGTACTTGGCGGCGATGACGAATCCGGTGGCGAGGATGCCCAGGCCGAGCACCATCATGCCGATGATCACGGGCCACTGGAGGTGATCCGGCATCCATAGCGCGAGGAACCACGACCGCACGTCGGAACCCACGAGTTTGAGGATCATCGGCACCACGCCCTGCGGCAGCAGTGGAATCCAGCACAGCACGAAGCAGGCCACCAGCGCGACGGTCGGCCAGCCGGCGCCGCTGGCCTGGGGCCGACCGTCGGCAGGGGACTGACCACTGGCTGGGGCCGCGGGCCTGGCGGTCGCGATCCGATGTCCGGACCGCATCAGCTGGAGCAGGGCTGCCCCACCACCGGCGAGCCGCCGGTGCGCGAGGCCACCGAGACCCCAGGTGTACAGCGCGCCGGTGGCGACGCCGACGAGCACGGCCAGCCAACTGAGCGCCGACGAGTCGACGGCGGAGGCGATCCACAGCGTGCCGAAGGTCGGCAGGGTCGAGAGCGCCATCAACCCGAGCACCGCGAGGACCTGCACGAAGTCGATCCGGTTGTCCCAGGCGCCGCTCCCCCGCTGTCGGGGGTCGGTCATGGGTACCGGGAACAGCACCGCCACGAGCACGACGGCCCCCGCACCGGCACCCAACACGCTCGCGGTGAGGGCCAGCGCCCACGGCCAGGCCCACGACAACCCTGACACCGCCGTGAAGACGACGGTCAGCACCAGCGCGATCGGCGCGACGATGACGAGCCAGGCCAGTTGCCGGCCACGCACGTCGGCGCGCTCACCCCGGGGTGTCACCATCGTCAGCCACAACGCGGTGCCGTCCGACGCGTACATGTTGGCGCTCACCGCCGCGACCCAGACGGCCACGATCACCCCGGTCCACGGCAGCAGCACGTCAGCACCGATCACCAGTGGGGTCACCGTCTGGAGGAGGCCGTAGAAGAGCGCGAAGTACAGGAAGTTCGTCCTCGTGACGTCCCGGAACCAGGTGCGCAGTTCCTTCGCCGCCACACCCGGCACCCGCCCGGTCCACCGGTCGAGCGGCCCCGGCTTCGACGGGGTGACCCTGCGAGTCCGCCGGCCCTGGGCGCGGCCCGAGGTGAGTTGCCTGCCGAGCAACGAGGCCAGCGCGGCCACCAGCAGGAGATCCGCGACGAGGAGCCCACCGAGACCCGCCATGACGAGCGCCCAGTCCCCGCGCCCAGCCGCGTCCACCGCGGTCAGCGCCCATCCCGACGGCAGGGCGTGCACCGTGACGGAGAAGCCCGCGGGGAAGCCGCTGGTGAAGGCGTTGCCGAGCGCCGGCGCGATCGCCCAGACGGTACCGCCCGCCGCCATCAGCACACCGGTGAACAGTCCCGACAGCGCCGCCCCGAGCTGCGAACGCACCACCTGCCCGCGGCCGGTGACGATCACCTTCGACACCAGGACCACGAGCACGAGCGTGAGCAGGAGCCCCGGCACGGCGACCAGGGCGGGGACGACACCGCTTCCGGCGCCGTGGACCACGAGCGCGACCAACGCCACCAGCGTCACGATCGGGCCGACTCCGACCGCCCCGGCGCTGACCAGGCCCACGGTGAGCACGCGTGGCCGGATCGGGAACAACGAGAGTTGGTCCGGCCGGAGTTCCGTTCCGCCGCTGCCGAACAGGATCGGTCCGAAGGCCCACCCGAAGAACCAGACGGCGAGCGCCGCGCCGAGCAGGTCACCGGAAACCGATGCGACGGGAGCCGTGATCCCCGCGATCCAGATGGTGCCAACGGCGGCGAGGAGACCCACGAGCGCGCCGAGGACGAGCTGGGCGGCCCGTTGTCCGGACAGGGAGCGGCGCAGCAGGGTCAGTTTCAGCCGGATCAGGTCGCCAACCACCGCAACCCCTCCGCTCCCGTGTCCTCTCCGCCGACCAACTCCATGAACCGCTGCTCCAGGCCGCCCGCTCCCACTTCGGACATGGGACCCGCGGAGAGCACCCGCCCGGCCGAGAGCACGGCGACGTGGTCGCACAACTGCTCGACGACGGCCATGACATGGCTGGAGAACAACACGGACCCACCGGAGTCGACGAACCTGCGCAGGATGGCCTTGACCGTGGCCGCCGACACCGGGTCCACGGCCTCCAGGGGCTCGTCCAGCACGAGCAGGCGGGGTCGGTGCAGCAGCGCGACGGCGAGGCCGATCTTCTTGCGCATACCCGTGGAGTAGTCGATCACGAGCGTCCGCTCGTCCCGGTCGAGTTCCAACACCGACAGCAACTCCGCGGATCGCTCGGACACCACCTCCGGCGCCATCCCGCGGATGCTGCCCGCGAACGCCAGCAGCTCGCCGCCGGTCAGCCGTTCCGGGAGGGCGAGGCCGTCGGGGAGCACCCCGAGTACCTCCTTGGCCGCGACGGGATCCGCCCAGACATCCGAGCCGAAGAGCGTGACGCTGCCGGCGTCCGGGCGGAGCAGCCCGACGGCCATCGACAACAGCGTGGTCTTTCCGGCGCCGTTGGGGCCGACGAGGCCGAAGAAACTGCCCGCCGGCACGACGAGCGACACGCCGTCCACCGCCGCCTTCGCGCCGAAATCCTTGCGCAGCTCGTCGATCCTGAGCGCCGCCGTCGCGGAGTCCGCTACCGCGGGGACTTGCACGGATTCTGGATTCGGCACAACTGGCCCCCTTTCCGCGGCAGTCGCCGCGCGCACATCCTATCGAACCGTGATCGGACGACCGCGCGGGGGAGCAATCAGCACCACCACGCACCAAAAACCCCGCAAGAACTCGGCGAATACCCCTGCGCCACCCCCTACAACATTCCCGAAATCACTTCTGTTGACCGCGAACCGGTGCATTGCTAACGTGCCCAACCGGAACCCGGTGAAGAATAAACCGAACGCCAGGCACCCGAACCCGAACCGAGTTCCCCTGATTCCGCCGCCGTTTTCCTCCCGGCTGGCGGAAATCCGCGCACCCCGTGTTCGGAATATCTGGCGTCCACCCAGGAATGAGGTACCGACATGCGTTCCACGAGCAGGAGCGGGCGGGTCGTGGGCGTCGCGACGGCGGTCGCGGCGCTTGGCCTGCCCTTCGCCGGTACGGCCCTCGCGTCCGACGACGCGGTCGCGGCGGAGCCGGCCGTCACCGTCGCGCCGGCCACGGGTCTGCCGGCCAGTGGCGAGGTCGACGTCGAGGTGAGCGGTTTCACCCCTGGTGAGACCGTCAGCGTGACCCAGTGCGGTGGTGATGTCGAGACCGGGGACATCCTCTGCCGGGTGGACGACGCTCCGACGGTGTCCCTCGACGAGGACGGGGCGGCCAGCACGCCGCTGACCGTTACCTCCACTTTCGAGGGTCTCGACCTCGTGACCGGCGAAACGATGACGATCGACTGCGGGACCTTCGACGGCGGTTGCCACGTGGGTGTCGCCCAGACTGAGGGTCTGTTGTTCGCGAGCGCACCGATCTCCTTCGACTGATCCGCACCGCGAAGGACGCGGGTCGCGCCGCGACGGTGTTCCTCCCCGTACCGGGAAGTCATTCCGCACCACCGTTCACCCCCTCACCAGCCCCGCTCGGAAAGCCAGTGCCGAATTCCGGAGGCGACCTGGGGGGCATGCGTGCCGAGCATACTGAAATGGTCGCCAGGCACGTCGATCTCGGAGTGGGGAAACTCCCACGACGAACGCCACGAACCGTCGTCGGCCCACTCGCCGAGTGGTGTGTCCGCTCTGGCGAGCAGGGTCGGCACGGGAATGTCGGCCGCCTGCCAGTCGTCGAGCAGGGGGATGTAGCCGGCCCAGGCGGTGATGCGGTGGTCGTCCATCGGGGTGTAGGCACCGTCCGGCGCGGCCATGCCGCTGAACAGTTCCGGCAACCACTTGGCCAGTACCGGGCTACCGACCGGGTAGCTGTCGAGGAGCACGAGCGCCACCGGGGGCCGACCCCGCTCGGCCAGCGCCGCGGCCAGCGAGTTGGCCATCATCGCGCCGGCGGAGTGACCGGCGAGGACGAACGGTGCCGGCCCGAGGGTGTCGAGCACCGTCTCGACGTGCGTCCGGATCAGCACGTCGAACGTGTCGGGCATCAGCTGGCCCGGCGCGAACCCGGGATGTTGCAGGGCGTAGACGTCCCGGTCACCCCGGAAGCCGGCCGCGAGGCGGGCGTACTCGTGGAACCCCGATCCCATCGCCACCGTGCAGCAGCAGACGAGGCTCGGGCGGGTCCCCCCTTCCGCGAGGCGCATGATGCTCGGCGGACCGGCCAGTTCGGCCGGATCGCGGTAGGTCGGCCGATAGGTGGCGAGTTCCAGCAGCAGTTTCGAGTAGGTGTCCGGCCGGCCGCTGGTCATGCTGTGCTGGAACAGGGCGCCGAGGATGCCGTCCGAGACCGGCGCGGTGGCCTCGGCGACCGGCTCCGCGTCCCCGTCGGTGGTGACGAGGGTCGTGAGGTGCCGTGCGAGGGCGGTGGGGCTCGGGTGGTCGAACAGCAGCGTCGCGGACAGGGCGGTGCCGACGGCGGCGCGGAGACCGTCGCGCAGCTCGACCGCGGTCAACGAGTCGAAGCCCTGCTCCAGGAAAGCGCGCTCCGGGTCGACCGCGTCGGCTGAGGGGTGCCCGAGGACGGCCGCGACGTGCTCGCGGACCAGCTCGAGCAACACCCGGTGCCGTTCGGCGGGGGTGGCACCAGCGAGCCGCCCCGTGAGCTCCGCGTGTTCGGCCCCCGCGTCGCCACGAGCAGGTCGTTCCTCCCGGGCGTCGGCGGGGTCGACCAGGTCGAGGAGCAGCGGGCTCTGCCGCACGGAGGTGAAGGAGGCCGCGAACCGGTCCCAGTCCACGTCCGCCACCGCGACGCTCGTGTCGTCGTTGTCCAGGGCGTGACCCAGCGCGTCCAGCGCCGCGTCCGGTGCCGGCATCCGCAGCCCGCGCCGTTCCAGCTGGGTTCTCAGCGCGGTGGAGCGCTCGCCGCCGTCCTCCCACGGCAGTCCCGCGAGCGCCGTACCAGCCAGTCCCCTGGACCTGCGGCGTCGGATGAGGGCGTCGAGGCTGGCTCCGGCAGCGGCCTGCGCGGCGAAACCACCGCTCCCCCAGGTCGCCGCGGTCGAGGTGAGGACCACGAAGGTCGTCTCGGGTGCGTCGAGGACGACGTCGAGGGCCGTCGCCAGGTCCACCTCCTCACGCACGGCCGCGTCCACCACCTCGCCGCTGGTGTTCGCCAGGGGGCTGCCCGGGTCGGAAGTGGTGGTCAGGTGAACGGCCCCGGACACCGCGTGCCCCTGGTCGCGGAGCCGGGTGAGGAGCGCCCCGGGGTCGGCTGGGACGTCGAGCACGGTCACCGGGGCGCCCGTCGGAACGGGGCCGGCCCCGACGTCGACCGTCGCCGCCAGCTGCCCGGTCGTCGCCGTGGTCCGGCGCAGGAGGACGACGTGTTCGGCACCCCGCTCGGTGAGCCAGCGCGCGACCGACGGGCCACGCGTGGCGGTGTCACCGGTGACCAGGACCGTGCCGGTGGTCCGCCATGAGGTGCTGGCGCGACGGGCGCCGAGGGCCGCGGGCACCAGCCGTCGCGCGAACACCCCCTGGGCCCGGACCGCGAGCTGGTCCTCGCCGTTGGGCTCCGCCAGCACGCTGACGAGCCGAGCGTCGGATTCCGGGGTGGGGGCCACCGGGACGTCGACCAGCCCACCCCACCGGTCCGGGTGTTCCAGGGCCGCGACGATCCCGACCCCCCAGAGCGCGGCCTCGCCGCCGGGTGCCGGGTCGCCGGGCGCGGCCTCGACCGCACCGCGCGTGACACACCAGAGCGGCACCTCCGTGCCCGACTCGATCAGGGCCCGCAGCGTCTCGACCAGGTCCCGCACCGCGCCGCCCACGAGGACCACTCCCGTGAGGTGATCCGATGCTGCGAGTTCGTCGACGACCCGTTCCGGCTGGGTGGCCCGGACCGCCGCTCCGTGGGCGCGCAGCACCTCGCGGACCCGGTCGCCGGTGTCCGGCGACACCACCAGCCAGGTGCCGGTCACCTGGTCCGGGCGGACGTCGAGCGAGGGTGCCCAGTCGATCCGGTGCCGGTAGCGGTCGACGCGGGCGCGGCGGCGGTCGCGGTCGCGGTAGGCGGCGAGGTGGGGCAGGAGCCGCCGAACGGCATCGTCCTCCTCGGAGGGCACGTCGAGCTCCTCGGTCACTGCGGCCGGGTCGCCCGATTCGACGGCGGCCCAGAGCGCGGTACCGGCCGTGGCATCCTCCTCGGCCGCCGGGGGCGCTTCGAGTGCGACCTGTTCGGACCAGAACCGCTGGCGTCGGAAGGCGTACGTGGGCAGGTCGACGCGGCGGGCGCCGGCGAGGATCCCGCTCCAGTCCACGTCCGCGCCGTGCACGTGCGCGTGCGCGAGGGACTGGGTGAACCGACCGGTGTCGTCGTCCCCCCGGCGGAGGGTCGGGTGCGTGGTGGCGGTGCTCCCCACGTCCTCGATGATGTCCGCCAGGCTCATCGCGAGCACCGGGTGCGGACTGACCTCGACGAACCGGGGGTGCCTGTCGACGAGCGCCGCGCGCGCTCCCCCGTCGAAGTCGACGGTGGACCGCAGGCTCCGGTACCAGTAAGCCGCATCCAGTTCCACGGTGTCGATGCGGCCGCCGGTGACCGAGGAGTAGAAGGGGACGGCGGATGAGGTGGGCGTGATCCCGCTGAGGGAGTCCACGATCTCCGCGCGCAGGCCCTCGACGTGGTGCGAGTGGGAGGCGTAGTCGACCGGGATCCGCTTCGCGCGAACCCCCTCGGCCTCGCAGGCGGCGAGGAGCTCGTCCACCGCCCCGCTGTCCCCGGAGACGACGACGTGCCGGGGCCCGTTGACCGCCGCGATCCCGAGGCGATCGGACCAAGGGCTGATGCGCTCCCTGGCGCGGGGTTCCGCTTCGGGCAGCGACACCATCCCACCCTGCCCGGCCAGCGCCAGCAGCGCGCGGCTGCGCAGCGCCACCACCTGGGCGCCGTCGGACAGGGACAGCGCGCCCGCCACGCAGGCGGCGGCGATCTCGCCCTGCGAGTGCCCGAGCACGGCGGCGGGCTCGACCCCGCAGGCCCGCCACAGGCCGGAGAGCGACACCATCACCGCCCACAGGGCGGGCTGCACGACGTCGACCCGATCGAGCTCGGGGGCGCCGGGCACCTGCCCGATGACGTCGGTCACCGACCAGTCCACCCACGGGGCGAGCGCCCGGTCGCAGGCCCTCAGCTCGTCGGCGAAGGCGGGCGAGCGGGCCAGCAACCCGGCTGCCATGCCCGACCACTGCGCGCCCTGCCCGGGGAACACGAAGACTGGTCGTCCCCGTTCGCCGGCCGCGGCGGCGACGACGCCCGGTTCGGGCCGGCCCTCCGCGATCGCCGCCAACCCCGACAGCAGCGCCTCCCGGTCCTCGGCCACCACGGCGGCCCGGTGTTCCAGCGCGGCGCGGGTGTGGGCGAGCGACCACCCGACGTCCTCCACGGCCAGTTCGGGGCGGTCGCTGACCCAGGAACGCAGCCGGTTCGCCTGCGCCCGGAGGGCGGCCGGTGTCCGTCCGGAGAGCAGCCAGGGCACGGCGGGACCAGCGACGACGGGGTCGGTGTCCGGTTGGTGGGCCGGCTGAGCCGGCTCGGGTGCCTGCTCCAGCACCAGGTGCGCGTTGGTACCGCTCATGCCGAACGCGGAGACCGCGGCTCTCCTCGGCCGGCTCGTCGCCGGCCAGTCCCGTTGGGTGGTGAGCAGCCGGACGGCACCCGTGGACCAGTCGACGGTCGATGATGGGGAGTCGACGTGCAGGGTCCTCGGGAGCACGGCGTGCCGTAGCGCCTGGATCATCTTGATGACGCCCGCGACGCCCGCCGCGGCCTGGGTGTGGCCGATGTTCGATTTGATCGAGCCGAGCCACAGCGGTTCGGTGCGTTCGGCGCCGTAGGTGGCCAGCAGCGCCCGCGCCTCGATGGGGTCGCCGAGCGAGGTGCCGGTCCCATGGGCCTCGACGACGTCGACCTCGGCGGGGGCGAGTCCCGCGTCCGCGAGCGCCTGCCGGATGACGCGGCGTTGGGATGGACCGTTCGGTGCTGTCAGACCGTTGGAGGCGCCGTCGGAGTTCACCGAGGAGCCGCGGATCACGGCCAGGACCTGGTGGCCGTTGCGTCGCGCCTCGGACAGCCGCTCCAGCAGGACGAGGCCGACGCCCTCGCTCCACCCGGTGCCGTCGGCGGATTCGGCGAAGGACTTGCAGCGGCCGTCGGCCGCGAGCCCGCCCTGCCTGCCGAACTCGACGAACGCCGCCGGGTTGGCCATCACGGTGACGCCACCCGCGATGGCGAGGGAGCACTCGCCGCGACGCAGGCCCTGGGCGGCGACGTGCAGTGCCACCAGGGACGACGAGCACGCGGTGTCGATGGTCATCGCCGGGCCGACGAGGCCGAGGCAGTAGGAGATCCGCCCGGCGAGGACGCTGTTGGCGGTGCCGGTGACGACGAATCCGTCGCTGTCACCGGTGCCGACCGTGGCCGCGCTGTAGCCGGAGGGCGACGCGCCCACGTACACCCCGGTCCTGCTCTCCCGTTGGGAACGCGGGTCGATCCCGGCGCGTTCGAACACCTCCCAGGACGCCTCCAGCAACAGGCGCTGTTGGGGGTCCATCACCACCGCCTCGCGTGGCGAGATCCCGAAGACGGAAGGATCGAAGAGGTCGGCGTCGTGCAGGAAACCCCCGTGCGGGGTGACGTCCTGGCCGCCGAACCACGTCTCCCAGCCCCGGCCGGCCGGGTAGGGGGTGATCGCGTCGGTGCCGTCCAGGACCAGCCGCCACAGGTCCTCCGGGGACTGGGCTCCCCCGGGATACCGGCAACTCATCCCGACCACGGCGACGGGCTCGGTCCACGCAGACCGGAGCCGCTGGTTCTGCTTGCGCAGGCGGTCGTTCTCGATGAGCGATGATCGCAGTGCCTCGACCACCTGCTCGGTGCCGTCCGACATCAGTCGCTCCCCCCCGGCCGGTCGGCCTCCTCGGGCCGCATGGCCATCCGGACCAGGTCGGCCACGTCCATCGTCCTGATCGCGTCGGTCTGGTCGTCCCCGCCGGTCGGTTCCGGTGCGCGCTCGTCGCGCAGCCGCAGCAGCGCGTCCAACAGGCCCGCTTCTCGGATCCGCCGGACGGGCAGGGAGGTCAGGATGGCCCGTACCTCGTCGTCGTCCGGGGCCCCCGCCGGGTCGACCGGGTCGACCGGGTCGTCCGGTCCGCCGGTGTCGAACAGCTCGTCCAGCAGTCGGGCGGCGAGCTCCTCGGGCGATGGCTCGTCGAAGATGACGGTGGCCTCAAGCCTCAGACCGGTCGCCGCGGTGAGCCGGTCGCGGAACTCGACCGCCATGACCGAGTCGAAACCCAACTCGCGGAACGCCCGGTCCGCCCCGACGGCGGCGGCGTCCGGGTGGCCGAGCACCACCGCGGCCTCCGCACGGACCACGTCGAGCAGGATTCGGGTGCGCTCGGCCGTGCCCGCGGCGGTCAGCCGGTCCCGCAGTGCTGCTCCGCCGACGCTGGTCGTCTCGGGGTGCTGCTCGTCGCCGGTGGTGGTGGGCTCGACGATCTCGGCGAGCAGGGGGCGGGATCTGGCGATGGCGAACGCGGGGGCGAACCGGGACCAGTCGACGTCCACCACGGTCAGGGCCGTCTCGTTCCGCGCGACGGCCTGGGCGAGCGCCGCCACGGCGGGTGCGACGGGCATGGCGGGAAGGCCACGCCTGGCGAGGAGCTGCTCGGCGGCTCCCTCGGACATGCCCCCACCGGCCCAGCCGCCCCAGGCGACGGACGTGCCCGGCAGCCCGCGGGTCCGTCGGTCAACGGCGAGCGCGTCGAGGAAGGCGTTCCCCGCCGCGTAGGCGGCCTGCCCGGCGCCGCCCCACACCCCGGCGGCGGAGGAGAACAGCACGAAGGCGTCCGGTGGGGTGTCGGTGAACAGTTCGTCGAGGTGCCGCGCCCCCGCGACCTTCGCGGCGAGGATCCCGGCGATGTCGGAGACGTCGCAGGCCAGCAGGGGGCGCTGTCCGACCACCCCGGCGGCGTGTACCACGGTCGTGATCCGTTCCCCCCGCGCGCGGAGCCCGGTCACCAGGGCGGTGATCGACTCGCGGTCGGCGACGTCGCACGCGGCGACGGTGACCCGCGCGCCGAGGGCGGTCAGTTCCTCGGTCAGCTCCGGGGCGCCGGGGGTGTCCGTGCCCCGCCGGGACAGCAGCACGAGGTGTTCGACGCCTCCCTCGGCGAGCGTTCGGGCGACATGGGCGCCGAGCGCGCCAACGCCCCCGGTGATCAGCGCTGTTCCCCCGGGCCGCCACGTGTCCGGGCCCCCGGGTTCGGCCGGGGCGCGGACCAGGCGACGCACCCGCGTTCCGGCGGGGCGCACGGCCAGCTGGTCCTCGCCCTGCCCGACCAGGTTGGCCAGGCGCGTGGCGGCGCCCTCGTCGGGCGTGGCGGGGAGGTCGACGAGGCCACCCCACAGCTCGGGGTGTTCCAGGGCCAGCGACATCCCCAGGCCCCAGCTCAGTGCCTGTGTTGGTCGCACGGTGTCGCTCGGGTCGACCGCCGTCGCCCCGGTGGTCACCATCCACACCGGCGGGGTGTGGCCGCCAGCGGCGAGGGCGCGCACCAGCGCCACGGTCGCGGCCAGGCCGGCGGGGACGACGGGGTGGACGTCGTCCGGCTCCTCGTCGAGGGCGAGCAACGAGACGATCCCGGCGACCGGTGCGGTCAGGTGGCCGTCGAGGTCGCCGGCGGCGATGGTCACCGCGTCCGCGCCCCTGGCGGTCAGCGCCTCCTCGAGCGTGGCCAGCAGCCCCGTGTCCACTCCGGTGGGTGGGACGACGACCAGCCAGGTGCCGGTGAGAGCGGTGGTGTCCTCGGTGAACGGACGCCACGCCACTCGGTACCGCCAGTCGTCGGCCCTCAACAGGTCGCGTCGCCTGCGGCGCCAGGCGGAGAGCGACGGGAGCGCGGCCCTGAGTGGCTGGTCCTCGTCGAGCCCTGGGATGTCGGACAGGTCGGCCCGCTCGAGGGCGTCCCAGAACGCCGCGTCCTCCGCCGGCTCGGCCGCCTGCCGGTTGACGGGCGCACTGCTCGTCTCCGGCCAGTACAGCTCGGGTTCGAACGGGTAGGGCGGCAGTTCGACACGGGTCCCGCCCGCTCCGGCGTAGTACGCGGGCCAGTCGACGGTCGTGCCCCGCACCCACAGTTCCGCCAGGGCCGCCACGAGGGTTTCCGGTTCAGCTCGTTCCCTGCGCGACACCGGGACGAAGGTGGCCCCCTGGTTCGTGACGCAGTCGCTGGCGAGTGCGGTGAGCGCGCCGTCCGGGCCGAGTCCCAGGAACACCTCGGCGCCGCGGGAGTGCAGGGTGGTGACGGCGTCGGCGAACCGCACCGGCCGCCGGACCTGCCGCACCCAGTACTCGGGGTCGGCGAGTTCGTGCGCGTCGGCGAGCTCGCCGGTCACGGTGGAGACGATCGGGATGGTCGGTGGTAGGAACGACAGTCCCGCGATCGCGGCACGGAACTCGTCGAGCATCGGGTCCACGAGAGGCGAGTGGAACGCGCGGTCGACGGACAACCGCTTCGTCCGCAGTCCCTCGGCGGCGAATGCCTCCGCCAGGCGCAGGACCTCGGCTTCGTCACCGGAGATCACGACCGACCGTGGGCCGTTCACGGCGGCGAGCGTGACCCGCCCTCCCAACCTGGGCGTCACCTCCTCCTCGGGTGCCCGCACCGAGACCATCGCGCCCCCGGGGGGCAGGGCCGCCATCAGGATTCCCCGCGCGCCGACCAGCCGGGCCGCGTCCGGCAGCGTCAGCACACCGGCGACGTGCGCGGCTGCGAGTTCGCCGACGGAGTGACCGGCCAGGAAGTCCGGGGTGACCCCCCAGGACTCGAGGAGGCGGTAGAGCGCCACTTCCAGCGCGAACAGGCCCGCCTGGGTGTAGTCGGTGCGGTCGAGCAGGTCGCCCTCGCCGAGCACCACCTCCCGCAGGGGACCGGGCAGCCACTGGTCGACTTCGGCGCACACGAGGTCGAAGGCCTCGGCGAAGGCCGGGAAGGTGTCGTACAGGTCTCGACCCATGCCCGGGCGCTGCGATCCCTGGCCGGAGAACAGGAAGGCCGTCGCCCGGTCGCCGGTGACCCCCCTGATCGTTCCCGTCGAGTGGAGGTCGATGGGGCGGGTCGGGTCGAGGACGACGGCGCGGTGCTCGAACGCCGTGCGCCCGGCGAGCGTGTGCCCGACGTCGAGCGGGGTGGGCGTCTCAGCGTGGTGGTGCGCGCGCAGCCGCTCCACCTGCCGGTGGAGGGCGGCGTCACCGCGTGCCGAGAGCACCCACGGGGTGGGGCGTGGAGGGCCGGTGGGGTGGTCCCGGTCCTCGGTTGGCACCCCCTCGAGGATGAGGTGGGCGTTGGTGCCGCTGATCCCGAACGAGGACACCCCCGCCCGGCGGGGCTGGCCGGTCTCGGGCCAGGGTGTCGCCTCCGCCAGCAGCGCCACCGCGCCCGTCGTCCAGTCCACCTCGGAGGAGGGCACCTCGGCGTGCAGTGTCCGGGGCAGCGCACCGTGGCGCAGGGCGAGCACCATCTTCATCACCCCGGCGATCCCCGCCGCGGCCTGGGTGTGGCCGATGTTCGACTTCACCGATCCCAACCACAGCGGCCGGTCCCGGTCGCGCCCGTAGGTCGCCAGCAACGCCTGCGCCTCGATGGGGTCGCCCAACGCCGTTCCGGTGCCGTGCGCCTCCACGGCGTCGACCTCAGGGGCGGTCAGGCCGGCGTTGGCGAGTGCCTGCCGGATCACCCGCTGCTGCGACGGGCCGTTGGGGGCCGTGAGGCCGTTGGAGGCGCCGTCGGAGTTGACGGCGGAGCCCCGCACGACGGCGAGGACCTCGTGCCCGTTGCGCCGCGCGTCGGAGAGACGTTCGAGTACCAGCACGCCGATGCCCTCGGCCCAGCCGGTGCCGTCGGCGGAGTCGGAGAACGCCTTGCAGCGGCCGTCCGAGGCCTGCACCCCCTGCTGGCTGAACCCGACGAACACCCCTGGCGTGGACATGACGGTCACGCCGGCGGCGAGCGCCATCGCGCACTCGCCCTGGCGCAGGGCCTGGCCGGCGAGGTGCAGGGCTACCAGCGAGGAGGAGCAGGCGGTGTCGACGGTGACGGCCGGCCCCTCGAACCCGAAGGTGTAGGACAGCCGTCCGGAGAGCACGCTCGCACCGCTCCCGGTGGCCACGTAGCCCTGGAGGTGCGGCGCGGAGCCCATCATCAGGCCCAGGTAGTCCTGTCCGTTGGTGCCGACGAAGACGCCGGTGCTGCTCCCGCGCGTCGAAGCGGGGTCGATCCCGGCGTTCTCGAACGCCTCCCAGGATGTCTCCAGCAGCAGGCGCTGCTGCGGGTCCATCGCGAGGGCCTCGCGGGGGGAGATCCCGAAGAAGCCCGGGTCGAAGTTCCCCACGTCGTCGAGGAACCCGCCGGCGCTGACCCGCACCTCGGGGGGCACGTCGGCGAAGATCGCGTCGATGTCCCACCCCCGGTCGGTGGGCAGGCCGGTGATGGCGTCGGTACCGGCCATCAGCAGGTCCCAGAACTGCCGGGGTGATCGGACCCCACCCGGGAAGCGGCAGCTCATGCCGACGATGGCGAGGGGTTCGTCGGTGGCGGACGCGACGGGGGCCGCTTCGGGTGTGACGGCGCCGCCACCGAGCTCCCGCCCCAGGTGGCGGGCCAGTTCCTCGGGTGTCGGGTAGTCGAAGACCAGGGTGGCGGGCAGGCGCAGCCCGGTGCTCGCGCCGAGGAGGTTGCGCAGCTCCACCGCGGTGAGCGAGTCGAAGCCGAGGTCGCGGAAGGCGCGACCGGTGGGTACCCGCTCGGCCGACTGGTGCCCGAGCACGGCGGCCGCGGTCGTCCTGACGAGGTCCAGCAGGAGCTTCTCCCGCTCGGCCGGGGACGCGCCGGCCACGGTGTCGGCCGAAGTCGCGAGCGGCCCAGCTCCGGGTTCGTTCTCGGCGAGGGCCCGGACCTCCGGCAGGTCCGCGATGGCACCACCACGCCCGGAGAGCAGGAGGCCAGGGCCGAACCTTGACCAGTCGAGGTCGGCGAGGACGAGGTTCGCGCCGCTCTCCTCGACGGCCGCGTGCATCGCGGCGACGGCGAGGTCCGGGGGCATGGCGATCGTGCCGCCACGACGCATGCGGGCGGTGACCTCCGGGGTGCTGGCGAGTCCGGCGCCGTCCCACATGCCCCAGGCGATCGAGGTGGCGGGCAGGCCTTGGGCGTGTCGTCGGGTGGCGAGCGCGTCGAGCGCCGCGTTCGCGGCCGCGTAGTTGCCCTGGCCGGCGTTGCCCAGGGTGCCCGCGAGCGAGGAGAAGAGCACGAAGGCGGCCAGGTCGAGGTGCCGGGTCGCCTCGTGGAGCGCGACGGCCGCGTCGACCTTCGGTCGGAACACGTCCGCGAGCCTCGCTGGTTCCATCGCGTCGAGCACGCCGTCGGCGAGCACTCCGGCGGTGTGCACCACCGCGGTGAGCGGGTGGTCCCGGGGGATGTCGGCGAGTACCTCGTCCAGGGCGGCCCTGTCGGCCGCGTCGCAGGCGGCGAAGGTGACGGTGGTCCCCCGCTCGGCCAGTTCCTCGGCGAGGTCCTCGGCGCCGTCCGCGTTCGGGCCGCTGCGGCTGAGCAGGACCAGGTGGTCCGCCCCGCTCTCGGCGAGCCAGCGTGCTACGTGACCGCCGAGCGCTCCCGTGCCGCCCGTGACCAGCACGGTTCCGGTGGGCCTCCAGGTCCGGTGCCGGTTCCCGCCGGCACCGCGCACGAGACGGCGGGTGAGGGCACCGGCCGGGCGGACAGCGAACTCGTCGTCGGTTCCGCCGCCGGCGAGCAGCGACCGCAGCTGGGAGACCGCGCGGTCGTCGGGTGCGGTGGGCAGGTCGATGAGGCCACCCCATCGTTCGGGATGTTCGAGGCCCACCACCCGGCCCAACCCCCACACCGCCGCCTGCACCGGGCTGACCGCCGCCCCCTCGGAACCGCCCACGGCCACCGCGCCAGCCGTGACCACCCACAACGGCGCGACCACGCCCGCGTCCCCCAGGGCCTGCGCCAACGCCACGGTGCCGACCAACCCCACCGACACGCCGGATCCCGCCGAGGCCGGCGCCTCCTCCAAGGCCAACAGCGACACCACCCCGGCCACGTCGTCCGCCCCGACGCGCTCGGCGACCGCCGCCGCCAACGCGGCCCGGTCCGTGCCCTCCTCCTCGACCGCCAAGGTCACCGCGTCCGGCACCGCGGCCAGCGTCGCCACCACCACCGGGTCCCGTGTCCTACCGGCGGGCACGACGACCAGCAGCGGCCCGCCAACCCGACCTCCGCTCGTGGGCACCACCGGCTTCCACGTCACCCGGTACCGCCAGGAATCCACCACCGACCGCTGGCGGCGACCCCGTCGCCAGGCGGCCAAGGCGGGTAGTACCGCGTCCAGCGCCGCCTCGGTCCCGGCCTCGAGATCCAGGGCACCGACCAGGGCGGCGCTGTCGGCACGATCGACGGCCTCCCAGAACTCGGTGTCCTCCGGGGCGGTGGGCCCGGTCAATGCCGGGGTGTCGGGCCAGAAGCGTTGGGGTTGGAAGGCGTAGGTGGGCAGGTCGGTCCTGCCACCCCCGGAGAACACCGCCGACCAGTCCACCCGCACCCCGCACACATGCGCCCGAGCCACCGACCGGAGGAACCGGGACGCCTCCTCCTCCCCCCGCCGCACCGTCTCCACCACGACAACCCCGTCGTGCTCCTGCACACCCATCGCCAACACCGGATGCGGACTGACCTCCACGAACACCCCATGCCCATCCACCACCGACGCCCGCACCGCCGCCGAGAACTCCACCGTGGAACGCAGGTTCCGGAACCAGTACCGGCCATCCAACCCCACCGTGTCGAACACACCCCCCGTCACCGTCGAGTAGAACGGCACCCGCGAGGACTCCGGCCGCACCCCGGCCAACACCTCCACCAACTCCGACTCCAACTGGTCCACCTGCGCCGAATGCGAGGCGTAGTCCACCGCCACCCGACGCGCCCGCACCCCCTCACGCTCACGGCGGGCCAACCACTCCTCCACCGCCTCGGCCGCCCCCGAGACCACCACCGACTCCGGCCCGTTGACCGCCGCCACCGACAGTCCCGGCCCCAACCGGGAAGCGACCTCCTCCACCGGCAACGGCACCGAGACCATGCCCCCGGCACCGGCCAACGCCCGCAACGCCCTGCTGCGCAACGCCACCACCCGGGCCCCGTCCGACAGCGACAACGCCCCGGCCACGACCGCCGCGGCGATCTCACCCTGGGAGTGCCCGATCACCGCGACCGGGTGCACACCGACCGCCCGCCACACCTCGGCCAGCGACACCATCACCGCCCACAGCACCGGTTGCACGACCTCGACCCGGGCCAGGGCGTCCTCGTCGTCGAGGACCTCGAACAGGTCGAAGTCGGTGAAGGGCGCCAGTGCCTCGGCGCACCGGTTCATCGAGTCGGCGAACACCGGGGAGCTGGTGAGCAGTCCCCGGCCCATCCCGACCCACTGGGCGCCCTGCCCGGGGAACACGAACACCGGCCGGACCGGCGAACCCGCCACACCCGACACGAGGCTCGGTGCCACGCCGCCCTCGGAGAGCGCCGACAGGCCGGCCAGCAACTCGGCGCGGTCGGCGGCGACCACGGCGGCACGGTGTTCCAGCACGGCGCGGGTGGTGCTGAGGGAGCGTCCCACGTCGACCGGGTCGAGCGCGGGGTGCCGGTCCAGGAAGGACCGCAGTCGGCCGGCCTGGTGGCGCAGGGCCCGTTCGGACCTGGCCGACACCACCCACGCCACGGCGGTGCCCGACACGGCGGGTGTCCTCGTGCTGACGGGGGCGGGCCGGTCGGGAGCCTGTTCCAGCACCACGTGCGCGTTGGTGCCGCTGATGCCGAACGAGGACACCCCGGCCCGGCGCGGGTGGCCGCGCTCGGGCCAGTCGAGGCGTTCGGTCAGCAGTGACACCGCGCCGCTGTCCCACTCGACCTTCGCGGTGGGCTCCTCGACGTGGAGCGTTCGTGGCAGCACACCGTGCCGCAGGGCCATGACCATCTTGATCACACCGGCGATCCCGGACGCGGCCTGCGTGTGCCCGATGTTCGACTTGATCGAGCCGAGCAGCAGCGGCTGGTCGGGGTCCCGGTCCTGGCCGTACGTGGCGAGCAGTGCCTGCGCCTCGATCGGGTCCCCGAGCACGGTTCCGGTGCCGTGCGCCTCCACGGCGTCCACGTCGGACAGGGACAGGCCGGCATCCGCGAGTGCCTGCCAGATCACCCGCTGCTGGGCGGGCCCGTTCGGCGCGGTGAGCCCGTTGGAGGCGCCGTCGGAGTTGATGGCCGACCCTCGGACGAGGGCGAGCACCTGGTGGCCGTTGCGCAGGGCGTCCGAGAGCCGTTCGACCATCACCAGTCCGACGCCTTCGGAGAACCCGGTGCCGTCGGCGGAGGCGGCGAAGGACTTGCAGCGCCCGTCCGAGGCCAACAGCCCCTGCTGTTGGCTGAACCCGGCGAACATGCCCGGTGTCGCCATCACGGTCACCCCGCCGGCGAGTGCCAGCGCGCAGTCGCCGCGTCGGAGCGCCCGTGCCGCGAGGTGCAGTGCCACGAGCGACGACGAGCAGGCCGTGTCCACGGTCAACGTCGGGCCCTCGAGCCCGAAGGTGTAGGCGATGCGGCCGGACACGACCGCCGCGGCGCCACCGGTGCCGAAGTAGCCTTCGAGCCCGGCGTCGGAGCCCATCAACAACGCCGGGTAATCCTGTCCGTTGGTGCCGACGAACACACCGGTCCTGCTGCCGCGCAGGGAGTCGGGGTCGATGCCGGCGTGTTCGAACGTCTCCCAGGCTGTCTCCAGCAGCAACCTCTGCTGCGGGTCGGTGGCGAGGGCCTCGCGGGGGGAGATCCCGAAGAACTCGGCGTCGAAGTCGGCCGCGTCGTGCAGGAACCCCCCCTCGGCCCGGTAGCTTCCCTCGGCGAGCCCCGGCCCGAAGATCCGGTCGAGGTCCCACCCCCGGTCGGACGGGAACGCGGCGATCGCGTCGGTACCCGTGTCGACCAGCCCCCACAGCTCGTCGGCCGATCGCACGCCACCGGGGAACCGGCAGCCGACGCCGACCACGGCGATCGGCTCGTGGTCCCGTGCCTCCAGCTCTCGGACCCGCCCCTGCGCCGCGTCGAGCTCGGTACTGACCTTCTTGAGGAAGTACCGGAGCTTGTCCTCGTTCGACATGTTCAACGCCCTATCTCGTCACGGGTCTTGGTGTCACGTGGTCGGCTGGTCAGGAGATGCCGAACTTCCTGCCGAGGAGCTGGAACATCTCCTCGTCGGAGGCGGACTCGATCCGCTCGCTGACCTGGTCGGTCTCGTCGTGCTCTTCGGACAGCGCCGCGATCAGCGCCCGCATCCGGTGCACCACCCGGGCCCGGCCGGGTCCCTCGGGAGCCGCCGAGACCATCGCGGCCTCGATCCGGTCAAGGCCCTCCAGCGCGGCAGCGGTGGCGGCGTCGCCGTCGCGGGTGATCCGCTCGCGGAGGAACTCGGCGAGCCGTTCGGCGTGCGGGTAGTCGAAGGCCATGGTCACCGGCAGTTTCAGGCCGGTCCTGCCACCGAGGCGGTTGCGGAGTTCCACCGCGGTGACCGAGTCAAGCCCCATCTCCTGGAACGCCCGTTTCACCACGACCGCTTCCGGTCCGGTGAACCCGAGCACGGCGGCGACCTGTTCGCGCACCACCTCCAGCAGCAGCGAGTGTTGCTCGGTCTCGGACAACCCCGCGAGGGTCTGCGCGAGCTCGACGGGTTCCCGCCCGCCCGGACCGGCCGGTCCGACGCCGGCGAGGGCGATCCGCCGCACGTCCGGGAGGTCACCGAGCAACGGGCTGTTCCGCGTCGCGGTGAACGCGACGAAGAACCGCTCCCAGTCGATGTCGGCGACCAGCACGCAGGTTTCGTCGTGTTCGACGGCCTGGTGGAGGGCGGCGGTCGCCAGCTCCGGTTCCATCGCCCGGAGCCCATGCCGGTTGAGGGTCTCCCCGAACGGTCCGTCGGCGAGGCCTCCCCCGCCCCAGGCGCCCCAGGCGATGGCGGTGGCCGGGAGCCCGTGCGCGCGTCGGTGCAGCGCGAGCGCGTCGAGGTAGGCGTTGCCGGGGGCGTAGTTGCCCTGCCCCGGGGTACCGACGATGCCACCGAAGGACGAGAACAGCACGAACGCGTCGAGGTCGACGTCCCTGGTCAGCTCGTGCAGGTTCCAGGCGGCGGTGGCCTTGGCGTGGAGCGCTCGGCCGAGCTGGGCCGGGTCGAGGGAGTCGATCAGGCCGTCGTCGAGAGCGGCGGCCGTGTGCACGACGGCGGTCAGCGGCTGGTCCTCGGGGATCTCGGCGAGCAGCGCGGCGAGCGCGTCCCGGTCGCCGACGTCGCAGGCGGCGATGGTGGCCTCGGCACCGAGTTCATGGAGTTCGGCGCGGAGCCCGTCGGCCCCGGGAGCGTCGGGGCCCCGCCTGCTCGCCAGCAGGATGTGCGGTGCGCCGGCGCGGGCCAGCCAGCGCGCGACCTGCCCGCCCAGGGCTCCGGTGCCGCCGGTGACGAGCACGGTGCCGGCCGGGCGCCACTCGCGGCGCCCGGGGGCCGTTCCGAGCGGACGCCTGACGAGCCGGCGGACGAACACGCCGGACTGGCGGACGGCGAGCTGGTCCTCGTCACCAGCTCCGCTCAGCGCCACCGCGAGCAGGGTGGTCGTCCGGTCGTCGAGGGCCTGGGGGAGGTCGATGAGGCCGCCCCATCGGTCGGGGTGTTCCAGGGCAGCCACGCGGCCAAGGCCCCAGGTGGTGGCCTGGGCCGGGTTGGTGAGGAGTTCGGTGTCCCCGACCGCGACGGCCCCGCGCGTGACGCACCACAGTGGTGCGTCGACCCCGGCCGGCCCGAGCGCGCCCAGCAGTGCGACGGTGCCGGCGAAGCCCCGGGGGACCGCGGGGTGTTCCGGGTGTGGTGCGTCGTGGAGGGCGAGCAGTGACAGGACGCCGGCGAATTCCTCGGGAGCCGCGCCGTCGCCCGCGTTCCGCGCCGCGTCGATGCGGTCGGCCAGGCGTTCGCGTTCCAGGTCCCCGTCACCGACGACGAGCGGGACCACGCGGGCACCGGCGCCGGTGAGCGCGGCCGCGCAGCCGGTGACCACGGCGTGCTCCGACACCGTGTCGGGGATGACCAGCAGCCACGTGCCGCCCAGGGGCGCGGCGGCGGGTGCGGTGCTCGCCCGCCAGGTGACCTCGTAGCGGAGTTCGTCCACGGCGGACTGCTGGTGGGCACGGCCGCGCCAGGACGCGAGCAGGGGCAGCACCCTGGCGAGTGCCTCGGCGTTGTCCTCGTCGGCGCCCAGGACGCCGGCGAGCGCGCCGGGGTCTCCCTCGTCGACGGCCGCCCAGAAACGGGTGTCCGCCTCGGCCTGTTCGGTCGGGGCGACCGCCGGGACCACGGCCGGGGTCTCGTCGGTGATCCAGAACCTGCGCCGCTGGAAGGCGTAGGTGGGCAGGTCGGTCCTGCCACCCCCGGAGAACACCGCCGACCAGTCCACCCGCACCCCGCACACATGCGCCCGAGCCACCGACCGGAGGAACCGGGACGCCTCCTCCTCCCCCCGCCGCACCGTCTCCACCACGACAACCCCGTCGTGCTCCTGCACACCCATCGCCAACACCGGATGCGGACTGACCTCCACGAACACCCCATGCCCATCCACCACCGACGCCCGCACCGCCGCCGAGAACTCCACCGTGGAACGCAGGTTCCGGAACCAGTACCGGCCATCCAACCCCACCGTGTCGAACACACCCCCCGTCACCGTCGAGTAGAACGGCACCCGCGAGGACACCGGCCGCACCCCGGCCAACACCTCCACCAACTCCGACTCCAACTGGTCCACCTGCGCCGAATGCGAGGCGTAGTCCACCGCCACCCGACGCGCCCGCACCCCCTCACGCTCACGGCGGGCCAACCACTCCTCCACCGCCTCGGCCGCCCCCGAGACCACCACCGACTCCGGCCCGTTGACCGCCGCCACCGACAGTCCCGGCCCCAACCGGGAAGCGACCTCCTCCACCGGCAACGGCACCGAGACCATGCCCCCGGCACCGGCCAACGCCCGCAACGCCCTGCTGCGCAACGCCACCACCCGGGCCCCGTCCGACAACGACAACGCCCCGGCCACGACCGCCGCGGCGATCTCACCCTGGGAGTGCCCGATCACCGCGACCGGGTGCACACCGACCGCCCGCCACACCTCGGCCAGCGACACCATCACCGCCCACAGCACCGGTTGCACGACCTCGACCCGGGCCAGGGCGTCCTCGTCGTCGAGGACCTCGAACAGGTCGAAGTCGGTGAAGGGCGCCAGTGCCTCGGCGCACCGGTTCATCGAGTCGGCGAACACCGGGGAGCTGGTGAGCAGTCCCCGGCCCATCCCGACCCACTGGGCGCCCTGCCCGGGGAACACGAACACCGGCCGGACCGGCGAACCCGCCACACCCGACACGATGTCCGCGGAGTCCTGCCCGCTCGTGAGGGTGACGAGCAGTTCGTCCAGCCGGGGGACGCCGTCCGCGAGGAGCACGGCCCGGTCGCTGAAGGACGTCCGGTGGGCGAGGGAGTGCGCGAGGTCGACGAGCCTGACGTCAGGGTGTGCCGACACGTGCGCGCGCAGGCGTGCGCTCTGCGCTCGCAGTGCCTCGGCCGAGGCGCCCGACACCGGTACGGGCACCAGCGGGCAGGACAGGGCGACCGGCCGCGTCTCCGCCCCTTCGGCGTGGGGCTCGTCCTCCGGGGCCTGTTCGACCAGGACGTGCGCGTTGGTGCCGCTCACCCCGAACGAGGACACCCCGCCCCGGCGGGGACGACCGGTCTCCGGCCACGGTGCTGGTCGCGTGACCAGGGCCATCGCTCCCGAGTTCCAGTCCACGTACTCGGAGGGGTTCTCCACGTGCAGCGTCGGTGGGAGCGTGGCGTGCCGGATCGCCATCACGAGTTTGATCAGCCCGGCCATTCCCGCCGCGGACTGGGTGTGGCCGATGTTCGACTTCACCGAGCCCAGCCACAGCGGCCGCTCACGTCCCTGCCCGTAGGCGGCCATGAGCGCCTGGGCCTCGATCGGGTCGCCCAGGACGGTGCCCGTGCCGTGTGCCTCGACGAGGTCGACCTGGGTGGGGGACAGCCGGGCGTTGGCCAGGGCGTCCCGGATGACCTGCTGCTGCGCGGGCCCGTTGGGGGCGGTGAGCCCGTTGGACGCGCCGTCCTGGTTGATCGCCGAGCCCCGGATCACCGCCAGCACGGGGTGGCCGTTGCGCCGCGCGTCGGACAGCCGTTCGACGAGCAGGACACCAAGTCCCTCGCCCCAGCCGGTTCCGTCGGCGTCCGAGGAGAACGCCTTGCAGCGGCCGCTGCTGGACAGGCCGCCCTGCCTGCTGAACTCGGTGAACGCTCCGGGGCTCGACATCAGCGTCGCGGCGCCGACCAGTGCGAGTGAGCACTCGTCCCTGCGCAGCGACTGGCAGGCCAGGTGCAGCGCGACGAGCGACGAGGAGCACGCCGTGTCGATCGTGATCGCGGGCCCGTTCAGCCCGAAGGTGTAGGCGATGCGGCCCGAGGTGACGCTGGGGGTGGTGCCCGTGCCGATGTAGATCTCGGTCCCCTCCGGCGGGTACATGCTGGAGCCGTACCCCTCGGCGGAGGTTCCGACGAAGACACCCGTGCGTGATCCGCGCAGGGTGGTCATGTCGATCCCGGCCCGTTCGACAGCTTCCCAGGAGGCTTCCAGCAGCAGCCGCTGTTGCGGGTCCATCGCCAGTGCCTCACGCGGGGAGATCCCGAAGAACTCCGGGTCGAACAGCGGCATGTCGTGGACGAAACCCCCTTCCAACGCGTACCCCCGCGACGGTTCCTCCTCCCGGCGGACGAAGAGGCCGTCGAGGGTCCAGTTGCGGTCGGTGGGGAACGGGGACAGGGCGTCGACCCCGGCCACCACCAGCTCCCACAACTGCTCGGGGGTGCTGACCCCGCCGGGGAACCGGCAGCTCATCGCGGTGATCGCGATCGGCTCCCTCGCCCGTTCCTCGGCGGCGCGCTGCCGGTCCCGGGTCTCCTGGAGCTCCTCCGTCGCCCGCCTGAGGAAGTAGCGCAGCTTCTCGTCCTGAACCATGGCGTTCCCACTTCCGTTCGCTCGCATCCGCTGGTTCACGAGATGCCGAACTCCTTGCCGAGCAGTTCGAAGATCTCGTCGTCGGTGGCCTCGTCCAGGTCCGCCGCGGGGGCGGAGCCCTCGGCTGGCCCTCGGTCCTCCCCCCACCTGGCCAGCACGTCGTGCAACCGCAGGGTGATCCTCGTGCGCTCACCGTGGTCGGTGCCGATGTCGGCGAGCAGGGCCTCGAGCCGGTCGATCTCGGCGAACACCGGCGACACGGTGTCCGCCGCCTCCTCGGGCACGATCTCCGCGCGCAGGTAGGCGGCCAGCTGGGCCGGCGTCGGGTAGTCGAACACGGTGGTCGGCGGCAGCCTCAGGCCGGTGGCGGTGTTCAACCGGTTGCGCAGGTCCACCGCGATGAGCGAGTCGAACCCGAGCGTCTTGAACGACTCGTCCGGTCCGACCGCCTCGGCGGAGGAGTGCCCGAGGACCGACGCGGCGAGGGTGCGCACCATCTCCAGCACGACGCGGTCGCGTTCCTGCTCGGAGAGGCCGGCCAGCGTGTGCGCGAGTGCCCCGGAGGACGGGACGGCTCCCCCCTCGGCGGCCCGGGGCACCGGTACCCGCACGAGCCTGCGCATCAGCGGCGGCACCCCGCCCGCCGCAGCCTGCGAGCGGAGCGCGCCGAAGTCCAGCCGCATCGGCAGCAGCACGGGTTCGTCGAGCGCGGCGGCGAGGTCGAACAGCGCGATGCCCTGCTCGTGCGACAGGCCGATGACCCCGGTCCCACTCATGCGCCGGACGTCGGTGTCGCTGAGGTGCTCGGTCATGCCGCCGAGCTCCTCCCAGAAACCCCAGGCCAGCGAGGTCGCCGCGAGGTTGTTGGCGTCGCGGTGTTGGGCGAGCGCGTCGAGGAACGCGTTCGCGGCCGCGTAACCCGCCTGACCGGAACTGCCGAAGGTGGCCGCAGCGGAGGAGAACAGGACGAAGGCGGCCAACGGCAGGTTCTTGGTCAGCTCGTGCAGGTGCGCCGCGGCGTCGAGCTTCGGCCGCATCACCCGCTCCACCCGTTCGGGGGTCAGCGAGCTCAGCATGCCGTCGTCGAGCACGCCGGCGGCGTGCACCACCGCGGTCAGCGGGTGCTCGGCCGGGATCGCGGCGACCGCCGCCGCGAGGTCATCGTGGACCGAGGCGTCGCAGGCCACGATGGTGGTGGTGGCCCCCAGCCGCGCCAGTTCGGCGGCGAGGTCGTCCGTTCCGGGCGCGTCGGGGCCCTGCCTGCTGAGCAGCAGCAGGTGGCGCACACCGTGCCGCTCCGCGAGGTGCCGCGCGAACAGCCGACCCAGCATTCCCGTGCCCCCGGTGATCAGGACCGTGCCGTCCGGGTCGAGGCCACGATCGGACGGGGCCTCCGAGGGGGGTGGGGTGCCGGTGATCCGTGGTGCGAGCACGAGTCCTCCTCGGACCGCGAGCTGCGGTTCCACCGACTGGATCGCGGCCGGGACGACCGCCCAGGACGCCTCGGTGTCATCCACGTCGAGGAGGGTGAACCGGCCCGGTTCCTCGGACTGGGCGGCGCGGAGGAGCCCCCAGAGGGGGGCGGCGGCGAGGTCCTGGACGTCCTCCGCCCGCCGTGTCGCCAGGGCGCCGCTGGTCAGGACGACGAGCCGCGTAGTGGAGAACCGCTCGTCGGCGACCCATTCCCGCAGCAGGTCGAGTGCCTGGCCGACGAGCCGGTGCGCCGTCGTTGTCACGTCGACACCGGAACCGCCGAACGCGGCGATCACGACGTCGGGGGCGGGCGTGCCCCCGTCCAAGGCTGAGGCGAGGGTGGCCAGGTCCGGGTAGCCGTCCACTCGTACCCCGCCGACCCGCGTCCCCGTCGTGTCGAGCAGGTGCGGGTCCGCTCCGAGCACCGTCCACCGTTGGCCGGGCACGGCCTCGGCCGACACCGCGACCCCGGTCCACTCCAGTTGGAACAGTGACTCGCGTTGGCCGTTGCCCGCCGCCCTGAGCTGCTCCGGTTCCACTGGGCGCAGCACCAGGGAGTCGACGGTGGCCACCGGGGCACCGGTCGTGTCGGCGATGCGGAACGCGACGCCGTTCGGGCCGGAGGGGGTGAGGCGCACCCGCAGTTCGGTCGCGCCGAGCGCGTGCAACGTCACCCCCCGCCACGCGAAGGGCATGCGGGGTTTGCCGTCGTCGTCCCCGGTGGCCCGTCCGGCGCGGAACTCGTCCAGCCCGGTGGCCTGGAGCGCTGAGTCGAACAGGGCCGGGTGCAGGCCGAAGTCGGCGACGTCGGCCCGCCCGTCCTCGGGGAGGGCGACCTCCGCGAACACCTCGTCGCCGCGTACCCACGCGGCGCGCAGGCCCCGGAACAGCGGTCCGTAGTCGTAGCCGAGCTTCTCCGCGTTGTCGTAGGCGTCGTCGATCTCGATGCTCCGCGCTCCCGGCGGTGGCCAGGCGGTGAGCTCGCCGCCTCCGGCGGGCTCGGTCGACTGCTGGACGCGGAGCACGCCACTGGCGTGCCGCAGCCACGCCTGCTCGTACTCGGCGTCGGCCGAACGCGAGTGGACGGTGAAGGTGCGCCGCCCGGTCTCGTCCTGTGCGTCGACGGCGAGCTGGATCTGGGCGGCCCCACGTTCGGAGAGGGTCAGCGGCGCCTCGAGGGTCAACTCCTCCAGCACGTCGCAGCCGAGCTGGCGGCCCGCCCGCAACGCCATCTCCACGAAGCCCGTTCCGGGTACGAGGACGGTTCCGAGCACGCCGTGCTGGGCGAGCCAGGGATGGGTGCGTCGCGCGAGTCGGCCGGTGAACAGGAAACCGTCGCTGTCGGCGAGTGGGACGCCGGCGGCCAGCATCGGGTGTTCGGTGGCGCCGAGCCCGATACCGGCCATGTCGCCGGTGGAGGTGGTGGGGATCGGCAGCCAGTACCGCTGGTTCTGGAACGCGTAGGTGGGCAGGTCGACGGGTCGCGCGTCGTGCTCGGTGAACGTGGTGCCCCAGTCGACGGCCACTCCGTGGGCGTGGGCGGTCGCGAGGGACGTCAGGAACCGGCGGAGACCGCCGTCCCCCCGCCGCAGCGTGCCGGTCACCACCGCGTCGGCGCCGGCGTCGACGATGGTCTGCTCGGTGGGCATGGTCATCACCGGGTGGGGGCTGATCTCGACGAACACCCGGTGTCCCTGCTCCAGCAACGCCCGCGTGGCCTGCTCGTAGCGCACCGGCTCGCGGGTGTTGTCGAACCAGTAGTCCGTATCGAGTGCCTCGGTGCCGACGAACCGCCCGCTGGTGGTGGAGAAGAACGGGATGTCGCCGGCGGTGGGGCGCACCTGTCCCAGTTCGTCCAGCAGCTCCGCGCGCAGCTCGTCCACGAAGGCGCAGTGGGTGGGAGCGTCGGCGACGTGCCGTGCGCGGATGCCCCGCTCCTCGCAGTGGCGCACCAGCTCGTCCAGGGACTCACCGTCGCCGGCGATGGTGAGCAGGGCCGGCCCGTTGAAGCCCGCGATGGCCAGTCGGTCACCCCACTCGGCGAGCAATCCCTCCGCCTCCCCCACCGGCAGGGCGAGCGAGACCAGCCCGCCCCTGCCGACGAGGCGGTTGAGCAGTAGGCGGCTGCGCCGGGCGACCACGCGGGCCGCGTCGTCGAGGCTCAACCCGCCGGCGACGTAGGCAGCGGCGATCTCCCCCTGGCTCGTGCCGACGACGGCACCCGGCTCGACGCCGTGGGCACGCCACAGGGCCGCGAGCGACACCATGGTGGTGAACAGCGCGGGCTGGACCACATCGATGCGTTCCAGCGGCGGGGCGTCCGGCTCGGCCCGCAGCACGGCGAGCACGGACCAGTCCACGTACCGGGCCAGTGCCTCGGCGCAGGCCTCGGCCTGGGCGCGGAAGTGCGGGGACGCCTCCAGCAGGGCCGCGGCCATCTCCCTCCACTGCGAGCCCTGACCGGGGAAGACGAAGACCGGTTCGACCGTCGCCCTGGCGTGGCCGACGACCGTGTTCGTCCCCTGGCCGCCCTCCGCGAGGATGTCCAGGCCGCGCGCCAGGCTCTCCCAGTCCTCAGCGACGACGGCTCCCCGGTGCTCGAAGCGGGTCCGCCTCGTGGCGAGCGAGAACCCGAGGTCGGTGAGGGGGATGTCCCCCAGGGTCCGCAGGTGCTCGCGCAGCCGGTCGGCCTGGGCTCTCAACGCTTCGGCGGTGCGGGCGGACAGCACGAGGGGGACGGGCCCAGCGCCGTCGTGGCGCTGCCGCTCGGAGGTGTCCACCGGGGCCTGTTCGAGTACCACGTGGGCGTTGGTGCCGCTGATGCCGAAGGAGGACACGGCGGCCCGCCTCGGCTGTCCGGTCTCGGGCCACGGTGTCTGGCGGTCCAGCAGCGCGACGGCCCCGGCGGACCAGTCCACCTTGGTGGTGGGCGTCTCGGCGTGCAGGCTCCTCGGCAGCACCCCGTGCCGCAGGGCCAACACCATCTTGATCACACCGGCGACGCCGGCGGCGGCCTGGGCGTGGCCGATGTTCGATTTGATCGAACCGAGGTACACCGGCCGGTCGGCGGACCGGTCCTGCCCGTAGGTGGCGAGCACCGCCTGGGCCTCGATCGGGTCTCCCAGCACCGTCCCGGTCCCGTGCGCCTCCACCGCGTCCACCTGGGAGGGGTTGAGGCCGGCGTCGGCCAGTGCCTCCCGGATGACCCGCTGTTGGGACGGGCCGTTGGGCGCGGTCAGGCCGTTGGAGGCGCCGTCGGAGTTCACGGCGGTGCCTCGGACGACGGCGAGGATCGGGTGCCCGTTCCGCCGGGCGTCGGAGAGCCGCTCGACGAGCAGCATTCCGGCGCCCTCGCTCCACCCGGTGCCGTCCGCCGACTCGGAGAACGACTTGCAGCGGCCGTCGGCGGCGAAACCGCCCTGGCCGGAGAGGCCGGCGAAACCGGTGGGGGTGGCCATGACGAGCACCCCGCCGACCAGGGCGAGCGAGCACTCGCCCTCCCGCAGTGCCCGCGCCGCCAGGTGCAGTGCGACCAGCGACGAGGAGCAGGCGGTGTCGACGGTGAGCGTGGGCCCCTCAAGCCCGAACGTGTAGGCGATGCGTCCGGAGATCACACTCGCCGCGGTGCCGGTGAGGATGTAGCCCTCGTTGCCGTCGGCCGCCTGTTGCAGCAGCCCCGCGTAGTCCAGTCCGCTGGCACCGGCGAACACCCCGGTCCGGGAGCCGCGCAGGGTGGCGGGGTCGATGCCGGCCCGTTCGATCGCCTCCCAGCTCAGTTGGAGCAGGAGCCGCTGCTGCGGGTCCGTCGCGGTGGCCTCCCGAGGTGAGATGCCGAAGAACGCGGGGTCGAAGTCCCCGGGAGCGGCGAGGAAGCCGCCGTTGAGGCCCTCCACGCCCCAGCCGCGTTCGGCGGGTACCTCGTCGATCGCGTCGACCCCGTCGGACACCAGCCGCCACAGGTCCTCGGGGGACAGCACGCCGCCGGGCAGGTGGCAGCCCATGCCGATGATGGCGATCGGTTCGTCGTCCCGGGTCCTGGTCGCGACGGGCGCGGCGAGCACGGGCACGCCGGCCGCCTCGACGACGAGGAACTCCGCCAGCGCCGCCGGTGTCGGGTGGTCGAAGACGAGCGTCGCCGGCAGCCGGAGCCCCGTGGCGCCGTTGAGCCGGTTGCGCAACTCGATCGCGGTCAGGGAGTCGAACCCGAGGTCGGTGAAGGCCTGCTGGGGCTCGATCTCGGCCGGTGACTCGTGACCGAGGACGAACGCCGCCTGGCCTCGGACGAGCTCGAGGACGACGGCGGTGCGGTCCGATGGGTCAAGCCCGGCGAGGCGTTCGCCGAGCGAGGCGGTTCCCGCGACCGGGCGCGCCGGCGCCCGCACGAGTCCGCGCAGCAACGGGGTGACACCTCCGGTCGCCGCGGTCGCCCGCAGCGCCGCCAGGTCGAGCCGGGCGGGCACGACCAACGCCTCGTCCACCGCGTACGCGGCGTCGAACAGCTCGCTGCCCTCCTCGGCGGACATCGCGAGGAGGCCTCCACGGCCGATCCTGTCCACGTGGTGGTCGTGCAGCTGCCCCGCCATCCCGCTGCGTTCCGCCCACATCCCCCAGGCCAGCGAGGTGGCGGGCAGGCCCTGCTGCCTGCGGTGCTGGGCCAGGGAGTCGAGGAAGAAGTTGGCGGCGGCGTAGTTGCCCTGGCCCGGGCCGCCGAAGACGGCGGCCACCGAGGAGAAGAGCACGAAGGCGGACAGGTGGAGATCGCGGGTCAGGTCGTGCAGTGCCAGCGCGCCGTCGACTTTGGGGCGCAGCACCCATTCGACGCGATCAGCGTCCAGCGAGGCGATGACACCGTCGTCGGACACGCTGGCCGCGTGCACCACGGCGGTCAACGGGTGATCAGCGGGGATCCCCGCGAGTACGGAGGCCAGCCGGTCCCGGTCCGACACGTCGCAGGCGCCGAAGGTCACGGTCGCGCCGAGGGCGGACAGTTCCTCCCGCAGTTCCGCCATTCCCTCGGCCCGGGCGCCGCGCCTGCTGACCAGCAGCAGCCGGCGCACGCCGCGCTCCGCGACGAGGTGCCGGGCGAACACCTGGCCCAGGGCGCCGGTGGCACCGGTCATCAGCACCGTGCCGTCCCACCCGAGTTCGGGCAGGTCCTCCGCCGGTTCGTCGCGGACCCTGGCGAGGCGGGGCACCCTGGGGGCGCCGTCGCGGATGGCGAGCTGCGCCTCGCCGGACCCGAGGGCGGCGGGCAGGGCGGCCAGTGACGCGGCCGTGCCGTCGATGTCGACGAGGACCAGCCGTTCCGGGCTCTCCGACTGCGCCGAACGAACCAGGCCCCACACGGTCGACGGCGCGAGATCGGTGATCGGGTCGTCCTGCGCGGTGGCGAGCGCTCCCCTGGTGACGATCACCAGTCGGGACGCGTCGAAGCGCTCCTCGGCGAGGAACTCCTGGACCAGGGCCAGCGCGGCGGTGGCGGCACCGCGGGCCGAGTCGGCGGTGTCCGTCCCCGGTGGCGAGGTGAACACCGCCAGTACGGCGTCCGGGAGTCGCGCGCCGGAGTCGACGGCGGCGGCGAGCGCGGCGAGGTCGGCGTACCGTGCCGCGACGGGCAGGTCGAGGTCGGTGGACCCGATGAGGGCGCGGTGGTCCAGCGCCAGGGTGTCCCCGTCGGTGAGGGCCGGCCAGGTGACGCGGAACAGGGAATCGTGGTGCCGGCCTCGGCCGGCACCCACCGCGTCGGCGGAGACCGCGCGTCGCACGAGGGTCTCGACCGAGGCGACCGGGGCGCCGGTCTCATCGGCGAGCGCGACGGCGACTCCGTCGCCGCCCGCCGGTGACAACCGGACCCGCAGGGTCTGGGCTCCGCCGGCGTGCAGGGTGACACCGTTCCAGGAGAACGGCAGGGGCGAGCCGCCGATCTCGCCGGCGTCGTCGACGTCCTTCATCGCCATGGCGTGCATGGCGGCGTCGAACAGCGCGGGGTGCAGACCGAAGTCCGCGGCCCGCGCCGCGTGCTCCTCGGGCAGGGCGACCTCGGCGAACACGTCGTCGCCGCGCCGCCACACCGCGCGCAGCCCCTGGAACGGCCCGCCGTAGTCGTACCGGAACCGGGCCAGGTCCTCGTAGAAGCCGTCCAGTGGTAGGGCGACCGCGTCGCTGGGGGGCCAGGTCTCGAACACCGACCAGTCGGGGCGCGGCGGCGCGTCCGGGGTGAGCGCACCCGTGGCGTTGCGGGTCCAGGGGGCGTCGGTGGGGTCGTCGTCCTGCCGCGAGTACAGGTTCACCGGCCGGGCCCCGGTGTCGTCGGCCTGACCGACGGCGAGCTGGATCGAGACCCCGCCCCGTTCCGGGATGACCAGCGGCACCTGGAGGGTCAACTCCGCGACGTGCGGGCATCCCACCTGGTCGCCGGCGCGGACCGCCAGTTCGACGAACGCGGTTCCCGGCAGGAGCGCCGACCCGAGGATCCTGTGCTCGGTCAGCCACGGGTGCGTTCGGGCGGAGAGCCGACCGGTGAAGAGCACCCCGTCGCCCTCGGCGAGGCTGACCTCGGCGCCGAGCAGGGGGTGCTCAGCCGGTCCGAGACCGAAGGCGGTGACGTCCCCGGTCCACGCCCCGGTCAGCTCCGGCCAGTACCGCCGGCGTTGGAAGGGGTAGGTGGGCAGGTCCGCCCGTCGGGCGCCGGTGCCCTCGAAGAACCCTTCCCAGTCCACCGGGTGGCCGCTGACGTGCAGTTCGGCCAGCGCCGCGACGACGGCGGCCGGTTCCGGGCGGTCCTTCCGGAGGGTGGGCACGCAGCGGGTCACGTCCGGGGGCAGGCATTCGCGGGCGGCGGCGGTCAGGGTCCCCCCGGGGCCGACCTCGAGGAACGTCGTCGCTCCCTGGTCGTGGAGGGCACGGATCCCGTCGGCGAACCGCACCGGTTCCCGCACCTGCCGGACCCAGTGGTCGATGTCGCCGAACTCGTCGGAGACGACCTGACCGGTCACGGTGGACACGACGGTGGTGGTCGGTTCGGCGAAGGTGATGTCCCGCAGCAGGAGCCGGTACTCGTCGAGCATGGCGTCCATGTGGGCGGAGTGGAAGGCGTGGCTGACCCGCAGTCTCCGAGTCCGGGTCCCCCGGTCCTGGAAGTGCCGTTCGACGGCGGTGACGGCGTCCTCGTCACCGGAGATCACCACGGAGGCGGGTCCGTTGACGGCGGCGATGTCCACCTCCGCCGTGAGCAGCGGGCGGACCTCGGCCTCGGGTGCGCCGATCGACACCATCGCGCCGCCTGCCGGGAGGCGTCCCATCAACCGTCCGCGGGCGGCCACGAGGGCGCAGGCGTCGGGGAGCGACAGCACCCCGGCGACGTGGGCGGCGGTGATCTCGCCGACCGAGTGCCCGGCGAGGAGGTCCGGGGTCACCCCCCACGACTCCAGCAGCCGGTACAGGGCGACTTCCAGCGCGAACAGCCCCACCTGGGTGTGGGCGGTGTCGTCGAGCAGGTCCCCGTCGCCGAACACGATGTCGTCCAGCGGCCGGTCGAGGTGCTGGTCCAGCTCGCCGCGGACCGTGTCGAAGGCCGCGGCGAACGTCGGGTACGTGGCGTGCAGGGCGGCGCCCATGCCCGCCCACTGCGAGCCCTGGCCGGAGAACAGCACCGCGAGCCGGGTGCCCTCGAAGGTCGCGCCGCGTACCACCGCCGGTGCTTCGGCCCCCTGGGCCAGTGCGTGGAGCCCGTTTCGCAGCTCGGTTCCTCCGGTTCCGAGCACGACGGCGCGGTGTTCGAGCGCGGAGCGACCGGTGGCCAGCGAGTACGCGACGTCCAGCGGTCGGGTTCCGTCGGCGGTGGTGGCCAGCAGATCTCGGGCCCGGGCGACGAGTGCCTGTTCGGTCCTGGCCCCGAGCACCCAGGGCAGCACCGGGGTCGACGCGGTGGTCTCGGCGCCGGTCGCCGGTTCCTGGGCCGGGGCCTGCTCGATGATGGTGTGGGCGTTGGTGCCGCTGACCCCGAAGGAGGAGATCCCGGCGCGTCTCGGGGCGCCGGTGTCCGGCCAGGGCACCTGCTCGGTCAGCAGCTCCACCGCCCCGGCCGTCCAGTCCACGTGCGGGGTTGGTTCGTCGATGTGCAGGCTGCGGGGCACCGTGCCGTGGTGGATGGCCAGCACCATCTTCATCACGCCAGCGACGCCGGCCGCCGCCTGGGTGTGCCCGAGGTTGGACTTCACCGAACCCAGCAGCAGCGGCCGCTCCCGGTCCTGCCCGTAGGTGGCGAGCACCGCCTGCGCCTCGATCGGGTCACCGAGGACCGTGCCGGTCCCGTGCGCCTCGACCACGTCCACCTGCCTGGCCGAGAGCCCGGCGTTGGCCAGTGCCTGCCGGATGACCCGTTGCTGGGACGGCCCGTTGGGCGCGGTCAGCCCGTTGGACGCGCCGTCGGAGTTGACGGAGGAACCGCGCAGGACCGCGAGCACGGGGTGCCCGTGGCGCCGGGCGTCCGACAGCCGCTCCAGCAGCAGCAGACCGGCCCCCTCCGACCAGCCGGTTCCGTCGGCGCTGGCGGCGAACGCCTTGCAGCGGCCGTCGAAGGACAGGCCGCCCTGCCTGTCGAACTCGGAGAAGATCCCGGGGGTGGCCATCACGGTCACGCCGCCGGCCAGGGCGAGGGAGCACTCTCGCTGCCGCAGCGCGTGCGCGGCCAGGTGGATCGCGACCAGCGACGACGAGCAGGCCGTGTCGACGGTGACGGCGGGGCCCTCCAGGCCGAAGGTGTACGCGACGCGCCCGGAGATGACGCTGCTGGTGGTTCCGGTGAGCGTGTACCCCTCGACGTCCTCCTGGGCCTGTCGCAGGAGCATCGCGTACTCCTGGCTGCTGGCCCCGGCGAACACCCCGACGCGCTGGCCCCGCAGCGACGTGGGGTCGACACCGGCCCGTTCGAAGGCCTCCCAGGAGGTTTCCAGCAGCAGGCGCTGCTGCGGGTCCATCGCGAGCGCCTCGCGGGGACTCGTCCCGAAGAGGCCCGCGTCGAAGTCCGCCACCCCGTCGAGGAACCCGCCCTGGGCCGGCGGCGGGCCGGCGGCGGCGGTTTCGGCGGTGTTCCCGGTGGGCGGCGGCCCGACCTCCCAGCCTCGGTCGTCGGGGAAGGCCGAGATCGCGTCGGTCCCCCCGGAGACCAGGCGCCACAGGTCCTCCGGCGAGCGGACCCCGCCGGGGTAGCGGCAGCTCATCGACACGATGGCGATCGGCTCGTGCTCGCCGCTCTCGAACTCGCGCAATCGCTGCCGCGCCTGGTGGAGGTCGGCGGTGACGCGCTTGAGGTAGTCGAGGATTCTCTGGTCGTCGGCCATGATCAGGACGCTCCGAGTTCGTTGTCGATAAACGCCAGGACTTCGTCTGCCGTCGCAGAACCGAGCCGTCCCGCCACCGTCTGCTTCTCCTCGCCGTCCGCCTCGTCCCAGGCGGCCAGCAGCCCGCGCAGTCGCGCCGTCACCCGGCCACGGGCCGTCCGGTCGTCGGTGAACGCGGCGAGGCTGGCCTCCAACCGGTCCAACTCGTCGAAGACCGACGCCGGTGCCTCCTCCGCTCCGCCGACGAGCTGGGTGCGGAGGAAACCGGCGAGTGCCACTGGTGTCGGGTGGTCGAACACCAGCGTGGCGGGGAGCCGGACCCCGGTCCTCGCGGTCAGTTGGTCGCGCAGCTCCACCGCGGTGAGCGACTCGAACCCGACATCGCGGAAGGGCCGTTGGGGTTCGACCTCGTCCACACCGGTGTAACCCAGGACGCCGGCGGCCTCGGTGCGGACCACGTCGAGCAGGACCCGCTCGGCGTCGACGTCGGACAGCCCGGACAGCCTGCTGGTCAACGCCTCGGCCTGGTCCGGGTCGCCGCCGGTGTCGCCCCGGCCCGCGTCCACCGCGGCGACCTCGGGGAGCTCGGCGATCAGCTTGCTGGGCCGGGCGGCGGTGAACGCCGGGGCGAACAGCCGCCAGTCGACGTCGGCGACCAGCAGCGGCGGCTCGGCCTGGGCGACTGCCCTGGACAGGGCGGTGAGCGCTGTCGAGGCGGGCAGGCCGGGCAGGCCGCGCCGACGGAGCCACGCCACCTGCGGATCCTCCTCGGCACCGTCCTCGGCCCAGGTGCCCCAGGCGACCGACGTCGCGGGCAGACCAGCGGTCCGTCGTCGCTCGGCGAGCGCGTCGAGGTACGCGTTGGCCGCCGCGTAGGGCCCCTGGCCGGTTCCGCCCACGACACCGGCGAACGCCGAGAACAGCACGAAGGCGTCGAGGTCGAGTCCGTCGCACGCCTCGTGCAGGTTCCGGGCGCCCAGCAGTTTGGCGCGCAGGGCGGCCGAGAACCGTTCGGTGCCGAGCGTGTCGAGCAGCCCGTTGTCCAGGGTTCCGGCGGCGTGCACCACGGCCCGCACCGGTTCCCCGTCGTCCGCGCCGCGTACCGCCGCAGTCAGGGCGTCCAGGTCGCCGACGTCGGTGGCGAGGAAGGTGACCCGTGCCCCCGTGGCGACGAGGGCGTCGCGCAGTTCGGCTGCGCCCGGCGCGGATTCGCCCCGCCGGCTGAGCAGCACCAGGTGCGTGGCGCCGTGCTCGGCCAGCCACCGGGCCACCCGGCCCCCGATCGCGCCGGTGCCCCCGGTGACGAGGACCTTCCCGGTCGGTTCCCAGCCCGCCGCGCCGCCGCCCGGTGCCCGGCGCAACCTGCGCGCGAGCACACCGACCGGTCGGACGGCCAGCTGGTCCTCCCCGGCCGATTCGGCGAGCAGCGCCGCCAACCGGGTTCCCGCCCGCTCGTCCGGGGCCGGCGGGAGGTCCACGAGACCGCCCCAGCGGTCGGGGTTCTCCAGGGCGGCCACCCGGCCCAGACCCCACACGGCGGCCTGCGCCGGGCGGGGAGCGGGTTCCGAGGCGCCCGTCGACACGGCCCCCTGGGTGAGGGACCACGCGCGGGCGGTCAGCCCGGCCTCACCGAGCGCCTGGAGCAGTACCAGCGTGGCGGCCACTCCGAAGGGGGCCTCCGGGGCGTCCGGCAGCGGTTCCTCGTCGAGCGCGAGGAGCGACACGATCCCCTCGGGCGGTTCGTCGAGGGCGCGCAGCCGTCGCGCGAGGTGGGCCCGGTCGAGGTCGGTGGCACCGACGGACACCTCCTCCACCAGGGCACCGTGGTCGCGCAGTGCCCGGCCGGTGAGGTCGACGAGTTCGTCGTTCGCCCTGGCGCCGGGGACGACGAGGAGCCACGTCCCGGTCAACCGTCCGTCGGAGGCCGGCGAGATCGGCTGCCAGTCGGGCCGGTACCGCCAGGAGTCCAGGGTGGACCGCTCACCGCGCGCCCGGTGCCAGGCGGTCAGCGCGGGCAGCACCGCGCCGAGCGAGGCCTGGGCGGACTCGTCGGCGAGCTCGAGGGTGCTCGCGAGGCCGCTGAGGTCCGCGTTCTCGACGGCCGTCCAGAACGGCGAGTCGAGCGCGGCCTCCCCATCGGTCGGGGTGGCGGTGGGGGTGGGCCAGTACCGGGCGCGTTGGAACGCGTAGGTCGGCACGTCCAGTGCCCACGCGGCCCGGGCGTCCTGCCCACCGAACACCGACGACCAGTCGAGGTCGACACCGTGCGCGTACGCCTCGACGAGGGAGGTGAGGAACCGGTGTTGACCACCCTCACCCCGGCGCAGGGTGCCGACGGCGACCGCGTCGACCTCGGCGTCGGCGAACACCTCACCCAGGCCGACGGTCAACACCGGGTGCGGGCTGACCTCGACGAACACCCCGTGCCCGTCGTCGAGCGCTGACCGCACCGCGGCCTGGAACTCGACGGTGGACCGCAGGTTGCGGTACCAGTAGCCGGCGTCCATGCCGCTGGTGTCGAGCCGCTGGCCGGTGAGCGTGGAGTAGCAGGGCACTCGCCCCGGGCCGGGGCTGATCCCGGCCAGGGCGCTCACCAGTTCGCTCTCGATCTCGTCCACCTGCGGGGAGTGCGAGGCGTAGTCGACGGCGATGCGCCTGGTCCGGACGTCGTCGGCGGCGCACGCCTCGGCCAGCTCGTCCAGCGCGCCAGGTTCGCCAGTGACGACGACCAACCGGGGCCCGTTGACGGCGGCGACCGACAGCCGGTCCGCCCACGGCGCGATCCGGTCGCGGACGGCGTCGGCGGTCTCCCACACCGACATCATCCCGCCGCGTCCGGACAGGGCGACCAACGCGGCGCTGCGGAGCGCGACCACCTTCGCCGCGTCCGCCAGGGACAGGGCACCGCTCACGCAGGCGGCGGCGATCTCCCCCTGGGAATGGCCGATGACGGCGGCCGGTTCCACCCCGTGCGCGCGCCAGAGCCGAGCCAGGGCCACCATCACGGTGAACAGCACGGGTTGTGTCCGGTCCACCCGGTCGTCACCGGCCCCGTCCTCGTCGGTGCCGCCCGAGGAGAGCACGTCCAGCACCGACCAGCCGAGGTGTTCGGCCAACGCGTCCGAGCAGGCCTGGACCTCCGCGCGGAACACCGGGGACGAGGCCAGCAGATCGGCGGCCATGCCCATCCACTGCGATCCCTGGCCGGGGAAGACGAACACCGGCCTGGGCGCCGGAACGGTCCGGCCCCGGACGATGCCGGGTGCCTTCCCCCCGTCGATCACCCGGTCGAGCGCGGCGAGGGCCTCGGACCGGTTCGCGACCACCACGCCCGCCCGGTGGTCCAGCCTCGCCCGCCCCGCTGAGAGGGCGTGGCCGAGGGCGGCGAGGGGGATGTCCTCGTGATCGCGCAGGTAGGACCGGAGCCGCCTGGCCTGTGCGGTGACGGTGTCCCGGGTCCGGCCGGAGAACACGAGCGGCACGTGGGTGGCGGTGACGGCCGGGGTTCCCGCGACCGGCGCCTCCGGGAGGTCCGGGGCCTGTTCGAGGATGGCGTGCGCGTTGGTGCCGCTCAGCCCGAACGCGGAGACGGCGGCCCGGCGGGGCCGAGCGGTGTCCGGCCACGGGACCTGCTCGGTGAGCAGGTCGACGTCGCCGGCCGACCAGTCCACCCTCGAGGACCGCGGGTCGGCGTGCAGTGTCCTGGGCAGCGCTCCGTGCTGGAGGGCGAGCACCATCTTCATCACGCCGGCGACGCCCGCCGCGGCCTGGGTGTGCCCGATGTTGGACTTCACCGAACCCAGCAGCAGCGGCCGCTCCCGGTCCTGCCCGTAGGTGGCGAGCACCGCCTGCGCCTCGATCGGGTCACCGAGCGCGGTGCCGGTCCCGTGCGCCTCGACGACGTCGACGTCGCGCGTGGCCAGACCCGCGTTGGCGAGGGCGTGCCGGATCACCCGTTGTTGGGAGGGCCCGTTCGGGGCGGTGAGCCCGTTGGAGGCACCGTCCTGGTTCACGGCGGAACCCCGCAACACCGCCAACACCCGGCGGCCGTGGCGTCGGGCGTCGGAGAGGCGTTCCACGAGGAGCATCCCGACTCCCTCCGACCAGCCGGCGCCGTCGGCGCCCTCACCGAACGCCTTGCACCGGCCGTCGGCGGACAACGCGCCCTGCGCGCCGAGTTCGAGGAACGCGCCCGGCGTGGACATGACGGTGACGCCGCCGGCCAGGGCGAGGGTGCACTCCCCCGCCCGCAGGGCCTGCGCCGCCAGGTGCAGGGCCACCAGCGAGGACGAGCAGGCGGTGTCCACCGACACCGCCGGGCCCTCGAACCCGAAGGAGTAGGCGACTCTCCCCGAGATGATGCTGGCGTTGTTGCCGGTCGCGAGGTGGCCTTCGCCGCTGTCGGACGAGCCGAGCACCAGGCCGACGTAGTCCTGACCGTTGGTGCCGGCGAAGACACCGGTGCGGCTGCCCCGCAGGCCCGCCGGATCGATCCCGGCGTGTTCGAGGCTCTCCCAGGTGGCTTCCAGCAGCAACCGCTGCTGCGGGTCCATCGCCAGGGCCTCGCGCGGCGAGATGCCGAAGAACCCGGCGTCGAACTCCGGGGCGTCGTAGAGGAAGCCGCCTTCCCGGACCGGGCTGGTGCCGGGGCCGTCGTCCGCGTGGAGACGGCCGAGGTCCCATCCCCGGTCGCCGGGGAACGGTCCGATGGCGTCCGTCCCCTCGGTGAGCAACCGCCAGAACTCCTCCGGCGAGGAGACCCCTCCGGGGAACCGGCAGCTCATGCCGATGATGGCGATCGGTTCGTCGGGCCGGGCCGGCACCGGGGTGTCGTCGGCCGCCCGCGGCGTGGTGCCGAGCAGTTCCGCGAGCAGGAACTCGGCCAGGGCCACCGGGGTCGGGTAGTCGAACACCAGTGTCGCCGGCAGTCGCGCACCGGTCGCGGCGTCGAGGCGGTTGCGGAACTCGACGGCGGTGAGCGAGTCGAATCCCATCTCCGCGAACGCCCTGGTGACCTCGACCGCCTGCGCGGTTCCGTGGCCGAGGACGGCGGCGGCCTGGTCGCGCACCAGGTCCAGGACGACGGTGGCGCGTTCCTCCTGCGGCGTCGCCGCGAGACGGCGGGTCAGGGACGATCCGCTCGCCGTTCCGGCGCGTCTCCTGCCGGCGGCGACCGGGACCAGCTCACCGAACAGGGGCGGCAGGGGTTCGACGGCGGCCCGGGCCCGCAGGGCGGGCAGGTCCAACCTCGCCGGGACCAGCGCGGCCCGGTCCACCGTGGCCGCGGCGTCGAGCAGGGCCAGGCCCTGCTCCACGGACAGCGGGGGCAGGCCGGCCCTGGCCATCCGGGTGGCCTCGGCGTCGGCGAGCCGTCCCGCCATGCCCCCATCGGCCCAGGGCCCCCAGGCGAGGGACCGGGCGGGGAGCCCGCTGGCCCTGCGGTGCTGGGCGAGGCCGTCGAGGAACGCGTTCGCCGCGGCGTAGTTGGCCTGGCCCAGCGCGCCGAGAACCCCGGAGGCCGAGGAGAACACGGTGAACAGGGACAGGTCGAGGTCACGGGTCAGCTCGTGCAGGTTCCACGCGCCGTCGACCTTGGGGCGCAGCACGGCGCTCACCCGCTCGGCGTCCAACGAGGCCAGCATCCCGTCGGCCAGCACACCGGCGGTGTGGACGACCCCGGTGAGGGGCCGCTCGGCCGGTACCCGCTCGAGCGCGCCCGCGAGGGCGTCGCGGTCCGCGACGTCGCAGGCGACGACCTGTGCCGTGGTTCCCAGCTCCCGCAGGTCGGCGAGGAGTTCCACCGTTCCGGGCGCCGAGGTTCCCCGCCGGCTGACGAGCAGCAGGTTGGGCACCCCTGACATGGCCAGGTGCCGGGCGACGAGCGTGGCGAGAGCGCCGCCGGCGCCGGTGACGAGGACCGTGCCGTGCCGGGTCTCCGGTACCACCGACTCGGAGGTGGAGGTGACGAGCCTGGGTACGAGGAGCTGCCCGTCCCGGATCGCGACCTGCGGTTCGCCGGAGGCGAGCACGGCCGGTAGCCGTTCGGCGTCACCGTCGACACCCAGGTCGACCAGCACGAGGCGCCCGGGGTTCTCGGTCTGGGCCGACCGGACGAGGCCCCACGCCGCGGCGGCGGGCAGGTCGGTGATGTCGGCTTCCGGTGTCGTCGCGACCGCGCCCCGCGTCAGCACCACCAGCCGCGCGGCGCGGAGGCGGTCGTCGGCCAGCCACTCCCGCAGGGTGCCCAGCAGCGCGGAGACGGCGTCGTGGGTCGCTCCGACGACGGCTGCCCCTGGCGTGGTGACCGAGGTGACCACCACGTCGGGGATGGTCTCCCGCGCGGCGAGGTCGGCCAGGTCGGCGTGACGTCCGGCGGCCGACGTGGGCAGTGGCGTGCCATCGCCCAGGACCGCCCACACGAGGTCCTCGTCGCCGTCGGTCGCGGACCGCGGTGACCAGCCGACCTCGTGGAGCGCCGCGCCGGTGCCGTCGGCGGGGGAGGCCGCGAGCAGTTCCTCGGGGACGGGCGTGGCCGAGGTGACCTGGTCCACCGTGACCACGGGCAGACCGGTGTCGTCGGCCGCGAACAAGGAGAATCCCTGGTCCCGCCGGGAGATCCGGACCCGCAGCGCCCGGGCGCCCACGGCGTGGGCGCTGACCCCGGTCCAGTCGAGGGGAAGCGCGTCGAGGTCACCGCCGAGCAGGCGGCTGCCCTGCGCGGCGGCGTCGAGCAACGCGGGGTGCACGGTGAAGCCCTCGACCGGGGTGTCCTCGGGGAGGGTGACCTCGACGAGGACCGTCGTCTCGTCGCCGGCCGGGCGCCAAGCCGCGCGCAGTCCCCGGAACAGCGGACCGTGGGCCACGCCCACGTCGGCGAGACGTTCGTAGTGGTCGTCGAGGCTGACGGGGACCGCACCGGGCGGTGGCCAGTCGGCCAGGGCCACCTCGGGCGTGTCCGACTCGCCGGTGAGCGTCGCGGTGGCATGGCGCACCCACTCGTCGTTCCGGTACGAGTGC
Source organism: Actinoalloteichus sp. AHMU CJ021 (assembly GCF_002895405.1). Lineage (NCBI taxonomy): Bacteria > Bacillati > Actinomycetota > Actinomycetes > Pseudonocardiales > Pseudonocardiaceae > Actinoalloteichus > Actinoalloteichus sp. AHMU CJ021. Next base: position 6,276,632 of record NZ_CP025990.1, read on the forward strand.
AGTTCGGCCCTTCGGTCCCCGTCCTCCCCGGTGGCGCCCACGGCGAGTTGGAACCGGACGGAGCCGGACTCCGGCACCACCAGGGGTCGCTCCACGGTCACGTCCGCCAGCCTCGGTGCGCCCACCTGGTGGCCGACGTGCAACAGGAGGTCCGCCAGCAGGGCCGTGGGCACCGCTGCCACCCCGTGGACGGAGTGGTCGGCCAGCCAGGGGTGCGCCGAGACCGCCAGCACCCCGGTGAACACCCGTTCGCCGGCGCCGGCGAGTTCGACGTCCGCGCCGAGGAGCGGGTGGTCGACGTCGCCCAGGCCGGCCGAGGTGACCGCGCCGGCCGGGTGCTCGGCCGCGCTCAGCCAGTAGCGTTCGTGTTGGAAGGCGTACGTGGGCAGGTCGGTGCGCCGGGCTCCGGAACCGGCGAAGTAGGCGGCCCAGTCCACGTCCCGGCCGTGCACGTGGGTCGTGGCGAGCCCGGTGACGAGGGTCTCCGGTTCGTCCCGGCCCCTGCGCAGGGCGGGCGCGAACACCGCGCCCGGCAGGGTGTCCGTCCCGAGGGCCGCGAGCCCCCCGTCGGGACCGAGTTCCAGGAACGTGGTCACCCCGAGGTCGTCGAGGCTTCGCAGGGCGTCGGAGAACCGGACGGTCTCCCGCACCTGGCGGACCCAGTACTCGGGGTCCCGGACCTCGGTGTCGGCGACGTGGCCCGTCACGGTCGACACCAGCGGCAGGCGGGGCTCCGCGAAGGCCAGTTCGGACACCACCGTCCGGAGTTCGGCCAGCACCGGGTCCATGCGCGGCGAGTGGAAGGCGTGGCTGACGCGGAGCCGGCGGTTCCGGCGGCCCTCGAAGCGCGTGAGCACCTCGTCCACGGCGTCCTCGTCACCGGAGAGCACCAGGGTCCCTGGTGCGTTGACCGCGGCGATGGCGACGCGGTCGTTCAGGGCGGGACGGACCTCGTCCTCGGTGGCCGCCAGGGATACCATCGCCCCACCTGGTGGCAACGCCGCCATCAGCCGCCCCCGGGTGACGACGAGGCGGCAGGCGTCGGCGAGGGAGAACACGCCTGCGACGTGGGCGGCGGCGATCTCACCGACCGAGTGGCCGAGCAGGAAGTCCGCCGTCACGCCCCACGACTCGACGAGCCGGTACAGCGCGACCTCCAGGGCGAACAGCCCTGCCTGGGTGTACTCGGTCTGGTCGAGCAGCGGTCCGCCGCCGAACACGAGCGGCGCGAGCGGGCGGTCGAGGTGCTTGTCCAGCTCCGCGCAGGTGGCGTCGAAGGCCTCGGCGAAGGTCGGGTACACCTCGTACAGGCCGCGCCCCATCCCGGAGCGCTGGGCGCCCTGCCCGGAGAACAGCAGGCCCAACCTGCCGGGCTCGGCCACTCCTCGGACCGCCCTCGGCGCGGTTGCCAGGTCCTCGAGGTCCGCCCTGTCGAGGACGACCGCGCGGTGCGGCAACGCGGACCTGGTCGCGGCGAGGGAGTACCCGACATCGACGAGGTCGGCTCCGCTGTCCTCCACGTGGGTGAGGAGACGAGCCGCCTGCGCGGTCAACGCCTCGGCCGAACGGGCGGAGAGCACCCACGGCACGACCGGGGCCGGCGCCACCGCCTCGCTCCGGTCGGGGTCCTCGGACCACGCCTCGAGGAGCACGTGGGCGTTGGTGCCGCTGATCCCGAACGACGAGACGGCGGCCCGGCGGGGCCGTCCGGTCTCGGGCCAGGTCCGCTGCTCGGTGAGCAGCGACACCGCACCGGCCTCCCAGTCGACCCGCGTCGACGGTTCGTCGACGTGCAGGGTCCTGGGCAGCACCCCGTGCCGGAGCGCCATGACCATCTTGACCAGCCCCGCGACACCCGCGGCGGCCTGGGTGTGGCCGATGTTCGACTTGATCGACCCCAGCCACAGCGGCCGGTCCGCCGGCCGGTCCTGCCCGTAGGTCGCCAGCAACGCCTGCGCCTCGATCGGGTCACCCAACGCGGTGCCCGTCCCGTGCGCCTCCACCACGTCCACCTCGGACGCCGACAACCGCGCGTTCGCCAACGCCTGCCGGATCACCCGCTGCTGGGACGGACCGTTCGGCGCCGTCAACCCGTTGGACGCACCATCGGAGTTCACGGCCGAACCGCGGACCACCGCCAGGACGCGGTGCCCGTTGCGCCGCGCGTCGGACAGCCTTTCCAGCACCAGCATCCCGGCGCCCTCGGCCCAGCCCGTGCCGTCCGCGGCCTCGGAGAACGCCTTGCACCGGCCGTCGAGGGCGAGTCCCTGTTGCGTTCCGAACTCGGCGTAGACACCGGCGTTGGTCATCACGGTGACGCCGCCGGCCAGGGCGAGGGTGCACTCCCCCGCCCGCAGGGCCTGCGCCGCCAGGTGCAGGGCCACCAGCGAGGACGAGCAGGCGGTGTCCACCGACACCGCCGGGCCCTCGAACCCGAAGGAGTAGGCGATCCTCCCCGAGATGACGCTGGTCGCGGTCCCGGTGAGCGCGTGGCCCCGCATCTGCTCGGTGCTCATCATCCCCGAGCCGTACGAGGAGTACGCGGTCCCGGCGAAGACGCCCGTGCGGCTTCCCCGCAGTCCGGACGGCCCGATGCCCGCGTGTTCCAGGCTTTCCCAGGTGGCTTCCAGCAGCAACCGCTGCTGGGGGTCCATCGCCAACGCCTCACGCGGCGAGATGCCGAAGAACCCGGCGTCGAAGTCCCCGGCTCCGGAGAGGAACCCTCCCTGGAGCGCGGGGATCTCGAGCCCGTCGGGGAGGTCCAACCGCCAGCCCCGATCGGTGGGGAGCGGGCCGACCGCGTCGCGACCGGCGAGCACGAGGCGCCACAGGTCGTCCGGGGACTCGACACCGCCGGGGAAGCGGCAGCTCATGCCGACGATCGCGATCGGCTCGTCGACGTGGACGGGCGCCGGGGTCTCCTCGTCGGTCACCGGAGCGGCGCCGAGCAGTTCCGCGAGGACGAACCCGGCCAGCACCGCCGGCGTCGGGTGGTCGAACACCAGCGTCGCCGGCAGTCGGGCACCGGTGGCGGCGCCGAGCCGGTTGCGCAGCTCGACGGCGGTGAGCGAGTCGAAACCCAGTTCCGAGAACGGCCGCGTGACGTCGATCGCCTCAGGGCTCGGGTGGCCGAGCACGGCGGCGACGTGCCCGCGCACCAGGTCGAGGACGGCGCGGTCCCGTTCGGCGGGTGGCAGTCCCGTGAGCCGGCGTGCCAGGGCCGAGTCGTCGCTGGTCTCGGCCCGCCGACGGCTGTCGACCCTGGCGAGTTCGTGCAGCACTGGTTGCAGGCCACCGGAGGAGGCGCGGCCGCGCAGCGCGGGCACGTCCAGTCCGACGGGGACGACCGCGGGGTGGGGGCCGAGGACGGCCGCGTCGAGGAGCGCGAGGCCGCGGTCCCGGGTCAGCGGCACGATTCCGGACCGGGCGACCCGACCGGAGTCGCCGTCGGCGAGCTCCCCCATCATGCCGCCGCCCGCGCTCCACGGGCCCCAGGCAGCGGAGGTCGCCACGAGACCCCGTGCTCCGCGCAGTTCGGCGAGGCCGTCGAGCACGGCGTTGGCCGCGGCGTAGTTGGCCTGGCCGGGCGCGCCGAACACTCCAGCCACGGAGGAGAACAGGACGAACAGGGACAGGTCGAGGTGTGCCGTGAGTTCGTGGAGGTGCCAGGCGGCGTCGACCTTGGGCCGCAGCACGGCGTCGAGGCGGTCCGGGGTGAGGGCGGTCACCACGCCGTCGTCGAGCAGGCCGGCGGCGTGGACGACACCGGTCAGGGGCTGCTCGGCCGGGATCCCGGCGAGCAGCTCCGCGAGCGCGTCCCGGTCGGCGACGTCGCAGGCCGCGAGGGTCACCTGGGCTCCGGTGGCGCGCAGTTCGTCCGCCAACTCGGCCATGCCGGGGGCGTCGGCGCCTCGACGGCCGGCCAGCAGGAGGCTGGGCACGTGGTGCTCGGTGACCAGGTGGCGGGCGACCAGCCCACCGAGCGCGCCGGTGGCGCCGGTGACGAGGACGGTTCCGTGGTGCGGCTCCGGCGCGGGCACGGTGAGGACGACCTTGCCGACGTGCCGTGCCTTGGCGAGGTACCGGAACGCCTCGGGTGCGCGCCGGACGTCCCAGGTCCTGACGGGCAGGGGCCGCAGCGCGCCGCGTTCGAACAGCGCCAGCACCTCCGCCAGCAGCTGGCCGATGCGTTCCGGCCCGGCCTCGACGAGGTCGAACGCGCGGTAGGAGACGCCGTCCGGGTCACGCGGGTCCGTCTTGCCCATCTCGACGAACCGGCCGCCGTCGGCGAGGAGCCGCAACGAGGCGTCGAGGAACTCGCCCGTCAGGGAGTTGAGGACCACGTCGACGCCGTCGCCGCCGCTGTTGTCGCGGAACTTCCGCTCGAACTCGACGGTGCGCGAGGAGGACAGGTGGTCGTCGTCCACCCCGAGTTCCCGCACGACGGGCCACTTCCCGGGGCTGGCGGTGGCGAACACCTCCGCCCCGAGGTGGTGGGCGAGTCGGACGGCGGCCATGCCGACGCCGCCGGCGGCGGCGTGCACGAGGACCCGCTCCCCGGCCCGCACCCCGGCGAGGTCGACGAGGGCGTAGTAGGCGGTCATGAAGGCGACCGGGGTGGCAGCCGCGTCGGTGAACGACCAGCCGTCGGGGATCCTGGCGAGCATGCGGTGGTCGGTGAGGGCCACCGGACCGAAACCTCCGGTCAGCAGGCCCATCACCCGGTCGCCGGGTGCCAGGCCGGTGACGTCGGGTCCCACGTCGAGGACCACGCCGGCGCCCTCGATGCCCATCGTGGCGTCGCCCGGGTACATGCCCAGCGCGATCAGCACGTCTCGGAAGTTCACACCGGCAGCGCGGACGCCGACGCGCACCATCCCCCCGGAGGGTGGCTCGGTGGCCTCCCGCACCGGCACCAACGCCAGGGCGTCGATGGTGCCGGCCCCAGTGGTGTCCAGGCGCCACGGCGTCGCGGCCGGAGCGCGGAGGGCCCCGGTCGTCGACGCCCGTCGCAGGCGGGGAACGAGGGCTTCGCCCTCCCGCACCGCGACCTGCGGCTCCCCGGTGGACAGCGCGGCGATCACCGAGGCGGGCGTGGCTGGGTGGGTGTCGACGTCGACGAGGACCAGCCGCCCCGGGTTCTCCGTCTGGGCTGAGCGGAGCAGCCCCCAGGCGGCGGCGCCGGCGAGGTCCGACGCGCCGTCGGGTCCGGCGCCGCCCCGGGTGACGACGGCGAGCCGCGCGGCGGCGAACCGGTCGTCGGTCAACCATTCCCGCACCAGTCGGAGCAGGGCACGGGAGCTGTCATGGACGGCGCTCACCTGGTCGGTGCCCGCCGCCTCGACCGTGACCACGACGACGTCGGGCACGGTCGTCAGCTCGGCGAGCCCGCCGTGCGCCGGCAGGCCGAGCGGGGCGAGCCAGGCGGGGTCCCCGAGCACGACGACACGCTGGTCGGCGGCCCCGTCCGGCAGGGGCAGCGGCGGCCAGGCCACCCGGAGCAACGCGTCGTCGGTCGGACCGGCGGGCTCCGGCTGCCCCTGCGGGGGCCGCAGCGCCAGGGAGTCGACCGTGGCCAACGGCTCACCCGCGACGTCGGCGACCGTCACCGAGACCCCGGAGCCGCCGGGGGTGATGCGGACCCGGGCAGCGGTGGCTCCAACGGCGGTCAGCCGCACACCCGACCACGCGAACGGGAGGCCCCACTGCCCGGAACCCGCGAGGGACAGCGGGTGGAGGGCGGCGTCCAGCAGCGCGGGGTGGATCCCGAAGCGCTCGACGCTGACGTCCTCGGGCAGGGCGACCTCGGCGAAGACCTGAGCGTCGACTCCGTCGCCGCGACGCCACGCCGCGCGCACCCCCCGGAAGGCCGGGCCGTACTCGAACCCGGCCGCGGCGAGCCCGGTGTAGAAGTCGTCCACGTCGACGGGTTCGGCACCGGCGGGTGGCCACTCCTGGAGTCCCTCGGCGACGTGGGCGGCGAGGGGTGCCAACACCCCGGTCGCGTGCTGCCGCCACTGGTCCTCGTCGTCGGTGGCGCTGGAGCTCACCCGGACCGGTCGGCGGCCGGCGCCGTCAGGGGCGCCGACGGTCACCTGGACCGCGGCGCCGCCGTGCTCGTCGAGGACAAGGGGGGCGTGCAGGGTCAGTTCCTCGAGGAGACCGCACCCCACCCGCTGTCCGGCGTGGAGGGCCAGCTCCACGAAGGCCGTCCCGGGGAGCAGGACGGATCCGAGTACGACGTGGTCGGCCAGCCACGGGTGGGAGCGTGTGGACAGCCGTCCCGTGAGGACGAGGCCGTCGGAGTCGGCCAGCGTCATGGCGGCGCCGAGCAGCGCGTGGTCGGCGGAGCGGAGTCCGAACGCGCTGGCGTCACCGGCCCAGATCGCGGTCCCGGCCGGCCAGAACCGTTCGTGTTGGAAGGCGTAGGTCGGCAGGTCCACCCGCCGGGCGTCGACGCCAGCGAAGAACGTGCCCCAGTCCACGGCGCCGCCGCGCACGTGCAGTTCGGCGAGTGCGGTGACGACCGCGCGGGGTTCCTCCCTCCCACGGCGCAGCAACGGGATCACGGGGGTGTCCACACCGGCCAGTGCCGCGAGGGCGCCGTCCGGCCCGAGCTCCAGGAAGGTCGTCACCGCCTGGTCACGCAGGGTCGCCATGCCCTCGGCGAACCGCACCGGTTCCCGGACCTGGCGCACCCAGTGCTCCGGGTCCCGCAGCTCGTCGGTGACGACGCCGCCGGTGAGGGTGGACACCACCGGGATCGTCGGCTCGGTGAGGGTGAGCCGAGCCGCCACGGCGCGGAAGTCGTCGAGCATGCCGTCCATGTGGGCCGAGTGGAACGCGTGGCTCACCCGCAGGCGGGTCGACTTCCGGTCGGGGAACCTCGACACCACGTCGGCGACGGCGTCGTCGTCGCCGGACAGCACCACGGTCCCGGGCCCGTTGACGGCCGCCAGGGAGACCCGATCGGACAGCAGCGGGGCCACTTCGGACTCGCTGGCGCGCAGCGACACCATCGCGCCACCACCGGGCAGGGCCTGCATGAGGGCCCCCCGGGCCGCGACCAGCTCGGCCGCGTCGGTGAGGGACATCGCCCCGGCCACGTGGGCGGCGGCGAGCTCACCGATCGAATGCCCGAGCACGAGGTCGGGTGTCACACCCCACGATTCGAGGAGCCTGAACAGGGCCACCTCGACGGCGAACAACCCGGCCTGGGCGTGGACCGTCTGGTCGATCAGGTCCCCGCCCTCGAACACCACGTCCCGGACGGGGCGGTCGAGGTGCCGGTCGAGTTCGGCGCACACCGCGTCGAAGGCGTCGGCGTACGTCGGGTAGGCCTCGAACAGGCCACGTCCCATCGTGGCGCGCTGGGCGCCCTGACCGGAGAAGAGGAACGCGACCCTGCCGTCGGAGGCGACGCCGCGGACCACGCCCGGCGAGGTGTCCAGGTCGGCGAGGGCAGCCTCGTCGAAGACGACCGCACGGTGCGGCAGGGCCGCCCGGCTGGTCGCCAGGGAGTAGGCCACGTCCACCCGATCCGGTTCCTGGTCCTGGACGTGGGCCAGCAGCCGACGTGCCTGGTCGGCGAGGGCAGCCGGGGACTTCGCCGACAGCAGCCAGGGCACGACGGGAGGCGCTGGCGCCTCCGCTCGGGGTTTCTCGGCTTCCCGGGGCGGCGACTCCACGATGACGTGCGCGTTGGTGCCACTGACGCCGAACGCGGACACGGCGGCCCGACGGGGCTCACCGGTCTCCGGCCACGGGACTTGCTCGGTCAACAGCGCGACGGCACCGGACGACCAGTCGACGTGCGAGGTGGGAGCGTCGATGTGGAGGCTCCTCGGCAGCATGCCGTGCCGCATGGCCATCACCATCTTGATGACGCCACCGACACCGGCCGCGGCCTGGGCGTGCCCGATGTTGGACTTCAGCGACCCCAGCCACAACGGACGGTCCTCGTCCCGGTCCTGACCGTAGCTGGCGAGCACGGCCTGCGCCTCGATGGGATCGCCGAGGACCGTGCCGGTGCCGTGCGCCTCCACCGCGTCGACCTGGGTGGGTGACAGACCCGCGTCGGCCAGTGCCTGGCGGATGACCCGCTGCTGGGAGGGCCCGTTCGGCGCGGTCAGCCCGTTGGACGCTCCGTCGGAGTTCACCGCCGAGCCGCGCAGCACGGCGAGGACCGGGTGGCCGAGGCGTCGCGCGTCGGAGAGCCGTTCGACGAGCAGGACGCCGACCCCCTCAGCCCAGCCGGTGCCGTCGGCGGCTTCCCCGAAGGACTTGCACCGGCCGTCGGGTGCCAGTCCTCGCTGCCGGCTGAAGTCGACGAAGGTGGACGGGGTGGCCATCACCGTCACACCACCGGCGAGCGCCATCGAACACTCCCCCGCCCGCAGGGCGCGCGCGGCGAGGTGGAGCGCGACCAGCGACGAGGAGCACGCGGTGTCGACGGTGACGGCGGGTCCCTGGAGACCGAAGGTGTAGGAGACGCGGCCGGAGACGACGCTCGCGGCGTTGCCCGTGCCGAGGTAGCCCTCGAGTGCGTCCGGGGACATCGCCAGGAGGGACGGGTAGTCCTGACCGTTGGTGCCCACGAACACACCGGTGGTGCTGCCGTCCGCCGTCACGGGGTCGATGCCGGCCCGTTCGAACACCTCCCAGGTGGCCTCCAGCAGGATCCGCTGCTGCGGGTCCATCGCCAGCGCCTCGCGGGGGGAGATCCCGAAGAAGTCGGGGTCGAACCGGGTGGCGCCGTCGAGGAAGCCGCCTTCCCGGCAGTACGTCGTGCCGGGCTGGTCCGGGTCCTCGTCGTACAGGCGCTCGACGTCCCAGCCCCGGTCGGTCGGGAACTCGCCGACGGCGTCCGTCCCGTCGGCCACCAGCCGCCACAGGTCCTCCGGCGAGGACACCCCGCCGGGGTAGCGACAGCTCATGGCGACGATCGCGATGGGCTCGTCATCCGCGCCACGCGGCGGGGCGACGGGGACGTCAACCGGGTCGGCGCCGAACACGATGTCGCGAAGACCCTGGGCAAGGACCTCCGGGGTGGGGTAGTCGAACACCAACGTCGCCGGCAGGGACAACCCCGTGACCGCCGTCAACCGACCCCGCAACTCCACCGCGGTCAACGAATCGAAACCCATCTCCCGGAACGCCTGCCCCGACTCCACCCCCTCCACCGAGGCATGACCCAACACCCCCGCCGCCTCCGACCGCACCAACTCCACCAACAACCGCCGCTGCTCCTCCACCCCCATCCCCACCAGACGAGCCCGCAACACCGACGACTGCTCCTCATCCGGCTCACCACCACCCACCCGCTCCAACGCCGCCACCGCCACCGGCAACTCCCCGATCAACGGCCACACCCGCGACGCCGCGTACGCCGGAGCGAACCGCTCCCACTCCACCTCCGCCACCGCCACCACCGCGTCACCCTCGACCACCGCCTGCCGCAACCCCACCACCGCCAACTCCGCCGGCATCGCCGGCAGACCATGCCGCAACAGGTGCTCCCCCGCAGCACCCTCAGCCATCCCACCCTCAGCCCAGGGACCCCACGCCACCGCCGTGGCCACCAACCCCCGCTGCCGACGCCGCACCGCCACCGCATCCAGATACGCGTTCGCCGCCGCGTAGGCACCCTGACCGCCACTACCCCAAATACTGGCGATCGAGGAGAACAACACGAACGCGTCCAACTCCCGACCAGCGAACACCGCGTCCAGGTTCGCCGCGCCCAGCACCTTGGCCCGCAGGACGTGAACGAACTCCTCCCCGGTGATCTCGGGCAACGGGGTCAACTGCCCGACCCCGGCGGTGTGGACCACCGCCCGCACCGGACTGCCCCCGCTGTCCACCTCCGAGACCAACTCGGCCAAGGCCTGCCGGTCGGTCACGTCGCACCGGAGGACCTCGACGTCCACACCGGTGGCGGCCAGTTCCTCCCGCAACTCCACCGCGCCGGGCGCGGAGGGGCCCCGACGGCTGGCCAGCACGACCCGGTCCACACCGGCGCTGGTGGCCCACCGGGCCACGTGCGTGGCCAACGCCCCGGTGCCCCCGGTGATCAGGATGGTGTCCCGCAGGGCCAGTGCCGCACCGGGCCGGGTGGCGGGTGCGTGGACCAGGCGGCGGGCCAGGACCCCGGTGGGACGCAGGGCGATCTGGTCCTCGGTGCCGGTCAGGACCGTGCTGATCCGGTCCAAGGCCCGGTCGTCGAGGGTGGGGGGCAGGTCGATCAGGCCGCCCCACCGGCCGGGTTGTTCCAGGCCGATGACCCGGCCCAGGCCCCAGATCTGGGCCTGGACGGGGCTGTGGAGGGGGTCGGACGGGCCGGTGGAGACCGCTCCGGTGGTCAGGCACCACACGGGGCTGGGCCAGTCGATGTCGTGCAGGGCCTGGGCCAGGGCCAGGGTGGTGATCAGTCCGGTGGGGATCTCGGGGAGTTCGGGCAGGCAGTCCTCGCTCATGCCGAGCAGGGACAGGATCCCGGCTGGTTCGGGGTGCTCGGCCAGGACAGCACCGAGTTCCCGGGTGAACCCGGCCCGGTCCAGCCCCGACTCCCCCACGAGCAGTGGCACGAAACGGGCTCCGCGCCGGGCCAACCCCGCCACGACCGGGTGATCCAGTTGATCCGACGAGCCGATGAGCAGCCAGGTGCCCGCCAGCTCGGATCGGGTGTTGACGCTCAACGGCCGCCAGTCCACGCCGTACCGCCACCCGTCGACGACGGACAGTTCGCGGTGTTCCCGCCGCCAGGACGACAGTTTCGGCAGCACCTCACGCAACGGCTGGTCGCCGTCGAGGTCCAGGCCGTCGGCCAAGCCGGACAGGTCGGAACGGTCGACGGCCTCCCAGAACCGCGCGTCCTCCTCGGTGAGCTGCCGGGCATCGGTCTCGCCGGACGGGGCGGTGACGACCGGCCAGTAGCGTTCGCGTTGGAACGGGTAGGTCGGCAGGTCCACCCGCCCCGCACCCGTCCCCACGAAACAGGCACCCCAGTCCACGGGCATGCCCGTCACCCACAACGACGCCAACGCCCCCACCACCGTCTCCGGTTCGGGGCGGTCCCGGCGCAACACCGGAACGAACACACCCTCGGGGGCGCAGTCCTGCCCCATCGCCGAGAGCACCCCGTCCGGACCCAACTCCAGGAACCGGGACACCCCCACCCCGCCCAGCGCGGCCATGCCCTCGGCGAACCGGACGGTCTCCCGGACCTGCCGTACCCAGTACTCCGGGTCACACCACCCAGTCCCGGCCAGTGCACCGGTCACCGTGGACACCACCGGCACCACCGGCTCCCGGAACACCACCGAGGAGAGCACCGCCCGGTACTCCGCCAGCATCGGGTCCATCAACCCGGAGTGGAAGGCGTGACTGACCCGCAACCACCGCACCCGACGGTCACCCAACCGGTCCACCACCCCGGCCACCGCCGAGCGCTCACCGGAGAGCACCACCGCCGTCGGGCCGTTCACCGCCGCCAGCGACACCCCCGCCCCCACCAACAGGGGAATGATCTCGTCCTCGGTGGCCTCCACCGCCACCATCGCCCCACCCTCGGGTAGGGCCTGCATCAACCGGCCCCGTGCCGCCACCACCCGAGCGGCATCGGGCAGGTCCCACACCCCGGCCACGTGCGCCGCGGCCAGCTCCCCGATGGAATGACCCAGCAGGGAGTCCGGGACCACCCCCCAGGACTCGATCAACCGGAACAGGGCCACCTGCAGGGCGAACAACCCCGCCTGGGCGTACACCGTCCGATCCAGAACCCCAGCATCACCGTCGTCGTGGAAGACGGTGTCGCGGATCGGGCGGTCGAGGTGCCGGTCGAGTTCGGCGCACACCGCGTCGAAGGCCTCGGCGAACACCGGGAACGCCTCGGCCAGTTCCCGGCCCATTCCGGGGCGTTGCGAGCCCTGACCGGTGAACAACACCGCGGACTTGCCCGGGGCGACCACCCCGCGCACCACCGACGGGCCGGACAGGTCGGACAGCGCCGACGGGTCGAGCACGACCGCCCGGTGGCTCAGCGCCGCCCGGGTCGTCGCGAGGGACGCCCCGATGTCGAGCCGCCCGGCATCCGAGCTCTCCCAGAGCTGGGCGAGTCGGGTGGTCTGCGCGGTCAGGGCCTCATCCGACTTCGCCGAGAGCACCCAGGGCACGACCGGCAGCGCCCTGGTCGCGGTCTCCACCTCGACCACCGCCGGCGGAGCCGACTCCAGGATCACGTGGGCGTTGGTGCCGCTGATCCCGAACGAGGACACCCCAGCACGCCTCGGCTCCCCCGTCTCCGGCCACGGGACCGGGTCGGTGAGCAGGGACACCGACCCCGCGGTCCAGTCCACCTCGGACGAGGGCGTCTCGGCGTGCAGGGTTCTCGGCAGGGTGCCGTGGCGCAACGCCAGCACCATCTTCATGACACCGGCGATGCCCGCCGCGGCCTGGGTGTGGCCGATGTTCGACTTCACCGAACCCAGCCACAGCGGGCGTTCCCGGTTCCTGCCGTAGGTGGCGAGCAGCGCCTGCGCCTCGATCGGGTCACCCAACGCGGTCCCGGTGCCGTGCCCCTCCACGGCGTCGACCTGGTCGACGCTCAGCCGGGCGTTGGCCAGGGCCTGGCGGATCACCCGCTGCTGTGAGGGACCGTTCGGCGCGGTCAGCCCGTTGGACGCACCGTCGGAGTTCACCGCGGAGCCGCGCAGGACGGCCAGGACGGGGTGGCCGTTGGCCACGGCGTCGGACAGCCGCTCGACGAGCACCACACCCGCGCCCTCACCCATGCCCATGCCGTCCGCACCGTCGGCGTAGGCCTTGCAGCGGCCGTCCGAGGCGAGACCGCGCTGACGCGCGAACTCGAGGATGCCGCCCGGGCCCGCCATGACGGTGACCCCGCCGGCGAGGGCCATCTCGCACTCGCCAGCCCGCAGGGCCTGCGCGGCGAGGTGCAGTGCCACCAGGGAGGACGAGCACGCCGTATCGATGGTGACAGCGGGGCCGTCCAGGTCGAAGGTGTAGGCGATCCGCCCAGAGAGGACGGAGGTCACGTTGCCGGTCAGGACGTGCCCCTCGGAGCCCGACGCCCCCTCCGGCATGCCGTACCCCTGGGTGGAGGCACCGACGAAGACCCCGGTCGTGCTACCACGCACCGCGTCCATCGGGATACCCGCGCGCTCGAAGGCCTCCCAGGATGTCTCCAACAGCAGCCGCTGCTGGGGATCCATCGCGACGGCCTCGCGGGGGGAGATCCCGAAGAAGCCGGGGTCGAAGTCCGTCGCGTCGTAGAGGAAACCGCCCTCCACCGCGTACGTCCTGCCCGGCTTGCCCGGCTCGGGGTCGTACAACGCCTCGAGGTCCCACCCCCGGTCGACGGGGAACCCGGAGACCGCGTCGGTGCCGTCGGAGAGCAGCCGCCACAGTTCCTCCGGGGTGGTGACGCCCCCCGGGTAGCGGCAGCTCATCGCGACGATCGCGATGGGCTCCGGCGCCTTCTCCGACGCGGCCCGCAGCCGTTGACGGGTCTGCTGGAGCTCGGCGACCACGCGCGTCAGGTAATCGCGAAGTTTCTGTTCATCCGCCATGGAAACGCCGCTCCAGTCCGAGGTGAGTCACGAGATCCCCAGGTCCTTGTCAATCAGGTCGAACAGTTCGGCGTTGGTCGCGGAACTGAGCTGTTCCGCGACCTCCGCACCGGCCGCCGGCCGCCCACGCGTCGCTCCGAGTCGGGACAGCAGCGACTCGAGCCGCATCACGATCCGGACGCGGTCGACGTCGTCGGGTGCGCGTTCGGTGAGCGCGGCCTCCAGCCGGTCGAACTCGCCGGTGTCGGGCAGGTCAGGTGCCGCCTGTTCCTGCAGGACCTCCGCCTTGAGGTACGCGGCGAGCGCCGTCGGTGTGGGGTGGTCGAACACGAGCGTGGCGGGGAGCTTCAACCCGGTCGCGCCGTTGAGCCGGTTGCGCAGCTCGACGGCCGTGACCGAGTCGAAGCCGACCTCGCGGAACGCGCGGCCGGACTCGATCTCCTCGGCCGAGGCGTGGTCGAGGACGGCGGCGGCGTGCGCCCGGACGAGGTTCAGCACGACCTGCTCGCGGTCGCCGTCGGGCAGCGCGGCCAGTTCCGCCCGCAACGCGCTGGGCGCCTCGGCCACGTCCACGCCCTCCGCTGCGTCGACCTCGGCGAGCTGGCGCACCTCCGGGATGTCGTCGATGAGCGGCCGCGACCGCGCCGAGGTGAAGATCGGGACGAAGCGCGGCCACTCGACGTCGGCGATCGCGACCAGCGCGTCGTCGTGGTCCAGGGCCAGGCCGAGGGCGAGGACGGCCTGTTCCGGTGCGAGCAGCGGGACGCCCTGGCGGCGGAGCCGCTGCTCGGTCTCCTCGTCACGAACCATGCCGCCGGCCGCCCACGGCCCCCAGGCCACCGACAGCACGGGCACGCCCTGCGACCGGCGCTGCCTGGCGAGTGCGTCCAGGTAGGCGTTGGCGGCCGCGTAGGCCCCGTGGTCGCCGACACCCCAGACGGCCGCGATCGAGGAGAAGTACACCACCGCGTCGAGCTGCTCCGGGTCGAGGAGTTCGTCGAGGTGCCGCGCGCCGGCGACCTTGGCGGTGGCGACGTAGCCGAACTCGGGCACCGTGGTGCTCGCGATGGGTGCGAGGGCACCGAGACCGGCGGTGTGCATGACGGCGCGGATCGGGTCACCCGCCCGGTCGAGCCGGGTGACGAGGTCGGCGACGCTGTCCCGGTCGACGACGTCACAGGCCTCGACGGTGACCCGGCTACCCAGTCCGGTGAGTTCGTCGACCAGGTCGCCGACCCCGGGGGCGTCCCCGCCGCTGCGGCTCACCAGCACGAGGTGCTCCGCGCCGTTGCGGGCCAGCCACCTGGCGACCTGACCTCCGAGCGCGCCCGTGCCCCCGGTGACGAGGACCGTCCCGGTCGGTTTCCACGCACGCGTTGGTTTGGACGCCCCGAGCGGGGCGGGGGTCAGGCGGCTCGCGAAGACGCCGCCCTTCCTGATCGCGACCTGGTCCTCGCCGCCGGTCTGCGCGACCACGGCGGCGAGTCGTGCCAGCGCCGCCGGGTCCACCGCCTCGGGGAGGTCCACGAGGCCACCCCACCGTTCGGGGAGTTCCAGTGCGGCCACCCGGGCCATTCCCCAGGTCTGGGCCTGTTGCGGGTTCGCGAGGAAGTCGGCGTCGTAGATCGATACGGCGGATCGGGTGGCGAACCAGAGGGGGGCGGCCAGGCCCGCCTCGACCGTGGCCTGCACGAGGTTCAGGCAGCCGAGCAGCCCGGCGGGCAGGTGGGTGTGCATCGAGTGCGGCTGCTCGTCGAGCGACAGCAGCGACAGGACGCCGGCCACCTCGGGGCCGTCGTCGAGCAGGGCTTCCAGGCGCTCGGCGATGGTCTGCGGATCCTCGCGGCTCGAGTCGATCGACAGCACCCGGGGGGTCGCGCCGTGGTCGGCCAGGGTGGTCGCGCAGGCGGCGAGGAGGTCCTGGTCCGCGAAGCCCGCGGGGACCGCGAGCACCCAGGCCCCGGTCAACGGGGCGGCGGTCGCGATCGTGACCGGCTTCCACTCGACGCGGTACCGCCAGGTGTCCATCCCGCTCCGCGTGTCACGGCGACGACGCCAGGTGGACAGCGCTGGGAGGACGGCCCCGAGCGCCTCCTCCGCGTCGTCGTCGAGGTCGAGGGCGCCGACGAGCGCGGCCGTGTCGGCGCGTTCCACCGCCTCCCAGAAGTCGGAGTCGGCGCCGGACACCTGGGCGTCCCGCCGCCCGTCGCCCTCCGGCCAGAAGCGTTGGTGTTGGAAGGCGTACGTGGGCAGGTCCACCACACGGGCACCGGAGAACACCGCCGACCAGTCCACCCCCACCCCGTGCACATGCGCCCGAGCCACCGACCGCAGGAACCGCACCGACTCCCGCTCACCCCGCCGCAACGTCTCCACCGCCACCACACCCTCGTGCTCCTGCACACCCACCACCAACACCGGATGCGGACTGACCTCCACGAACACCCCATGCCCGTCCGCCACCGCCGAGGACACCGCCCCCGCGAACTCCACCGTCGACCGCAGGTTCCGGAACCAGTACCCGGCGTCCAACGCCGAACCCTCCACCACACCCCCGGTCACCGTCGAGTACAACGGCACCTCGCACACCCCCGGCTCCACCGCCGCCAGCACCTCAGCCAGCTCGGCCTCCAACCGGTCCACTTGAGCCGAGTGTGAGGCGTAGTCCACCGCCACCCGCCGGGCCCGCACCCCCTCGGCCTCACACCGCGACACCAACGCCTCCAACGCCTCCGGAGTCCCCGACACCACCACCGAGTCCGGACCGTTGATCGCCGCCACCGACAGCTCCCGCCCCAACCAGGGCGTCACCCTCTCCGCCGAGCAGGCCACCGACAGCATCCCGCCGGCACCGGCCAACGCCCGCAACGCCCTGCTGCGCAGGGCCACCACCCGGGCGCCGTCCGACAACGACAGGGCCCCGGCGACCACGGCCGCGGCGATCTCACCCTGGGAATGGCCCACGACCGCGACCGGTTCCACCCCGACCGAGCGCCACAGCTGGGCCAGGGACACCATCACCGCCCACAGCACGGGTTGGACGATCTCGACCCGGTCCAGGGCGTCCTGGTCGTCGAGGACGTCGAACAGGTCGAAGTCGGTGAACGGGGCCAGGGCCTCGGCGCAGCGGGTCATGGACTCGGCGAAGGCCGGTGAGTCGGTGAGCAGGGATCTGCCCATCCCGACCCACTGGGCACCCTGCCCGGGGAACACGAACACCGGCCGCACGTCCCCGTTCTCGGCCAGCCCGGTCACGACCTGGGCGGAAGGGCTGCCCTCCGCGAGCGCCGACAGGGCGCCGCGGAACTCGTCCTGGTCCGAGGCCACGACCGCGGCCCGGTACTCCAGTGCCGCCCGGGTGGTGGCCAGCGAGTGGCCGATGTCGGCGGTGGACGCGTCGGGACGTTCGGCGAGGTAGGTGCGCAGCCGGGCCGCCTGCGCGCGCAGCGCTCGCTCGGTCCGCCCGGACAACACCCAGGCGACGGAGTCGGCGCGCACCGGAGGTTCGGCCCCCACCTCGGCGGGTGCCGTCCCGGTGGCGGGCGCCTCCTCCAGCACCACGTGCGCGTTGGTGCCGCTGACCCCGAAGGAGGAGACCGCGCCGCGCCTCGGCCTGCCGTCCACGGCCCAGTCCACCCGGTCGGTGAGCAGCGACACGGCTCCGGTGGACCAGTCGACCTGGGACGTGGGGCTGTCGACGTGCAGGGTCTTCGGCAGCACCCCGTGCCGCATGGCCTGGACGACCTTGATGATGCCCGCGACACCCGCGGCGGCCTGGGTGTGCCCGATGTTGGACTTGATGGACCCCAGCCACAGCGGCCGCTCCGGCGGACGTCCCCTGCCGTAGGTCTCCAGCAGGGCCTGGGCCTCGATGGGGTCACCGAGCCGCGTTCCGGTCCCGTGCGCCTCGACGACGTCGACGTCCGAGGTGGACAGGCCGGCGTTGGCCAGGGCCTGCCGGATCACCCTCCGCTGTGACGGCCCGTTCGGCGCCGTCAACCCGTTGGACGCCCCGTCCTGGTTGACCGCGGAACCCCGCACCAACGCCAGCACCTCGTGCCCGTGCCGGCGGGCGTCCGACAACCGCTCGACGAGCAGCATGCCGACGCCCTCACCCCACGCGGTGCCGTCCGCCGCGTCCGCGAAGGACTTGCAGCGCCCGTCGGCCGCGAGACCGCGTTGCCTGCTGAACTCGATGAACGCGGCCGGGGTCGCCATGACCGTCACACCGCCGGCCAGGGCCATCGTGCACTCACCCTGCCGCAGCGCCTGGATGGCGAGGTGCAGCGCGACGAGCGACGAGGAACAGCCGGTGTCCACGGTGACCGCCGGGCCCTCCAGGCCGAAGGTGTAGGAGATCCGCCCGGACACCACGCTCGCGGCGTTGCTGGTGACGCCGAAGCCAGCTCCGGAGTCCTGGGAGAGCATCAGCGCGGTCGCGTAGTCCTGCCCGTTGGTACCGGTGAAGACACCCGTGGGGGTCCCTCGCATGGTGGACGGATCGATACCGGCCCGCTCGAAGACCTCCCAGGTCGCCTCCAACAGGAGCCGTTGCTGCGGGTCCATGCCGAGCGCCTCGCGCGGGGAGATCCCGAACAGCGACGGGTCGAAGTCACCCGCGTCGTAGAGGAACGCGCCCTGGTTGGTGTAGCTGGTGCCCTGCCGTTCGCGGTCGGCGTGGTAGACCTCCGAGCCCCAGCCGCGTTCCGTCGGGAAGCCCCCAACCGCGTCCACCCCGTCGAACACCAGCGTCCACAGCTCCTCGGGCGAAGCCGCGCCACCGGGGAACCGACAGCTCATGCCCACGATCGCGATCGGGTCATCGTCGGTGGCGATGAGGGGTGGTGTCGGCACCGGGGCGTCCTGCTCGACCCCCATCAGGTCGCCGTGGAGCCGGGTGGCGAGCGCGGTGGCCGTCGGGTGGTCGAACGCGATCGTGGCCGGCAACCTCAGCCCGGTGGCGGCGCTGAGGCGGGTGCGCAGGTCGACCGCCGTGAGCGAGTCGAAGCCCAGTTCCCGCAACGCTCGGTTCGGGGGCACGGCGTCGCTCGTCGGGTGGCCCAGGACGGCCGCCGCTTCGGCGCGCACCAGCTCCACCAGCAGCCGCTCGCGCTCGGCCGCGGGCAGGTCGCGCAGTTTACGCCGGAGTTCCGAACCGCCCTCACCCGCTTCCGCCTCGGCCCGCTCCCCCTCGGCCAGGACACGACGCACCTCCGGGATGTCCTCGATCAGGGGGCGCGGCCGGGCAAGGGTGAACGCGGGGACGAACCGCTCCCAGTCGACGTCGGCGACGGCGAGGCAGGTCTCGTCGTGCTCGACCGCCTCGCGGAGCGCGATGAGGGCCAGGTCCGGGTCCATCGCGGGCAGACCGCGCCGTTCGAGCCGGGTGCCCACTTCACCGCCGGACATGCCGTCGCCGCGCCACCCGGCCCAGGCGACCGAGGTCGCGGGCCGGCCCGCCGCGCGGCGCCGCTCGGCGAGCGCGTCGAGGTGGGCGTTCGCCGCCGAATAGGCGGCCTGGCCGCCGCTGCCCCAGGTGGCGGCGTTCGAGGAGAACAGCACGAACGCGTCCAGCTCCGCGTCCCCGAAGACCCGGTCCAGGTTCGTCGCGCCGAGCACCTTGGCGCGCAGGACGTGGTCGAGTTCGGCGAGGGTGGTGTCGACGAGCGGTGTGTTCTGGTTGACGCCGGCGGCGTGCAGCACCGCGGTGATGGTTTCGCCGCTGTCGCGGAGCTCCCGCACCAGGGACTCCACCGAGGCGAGGTCGGTGACGTCGCAGGTGACGGGGGTGACGCGGGTGCCGTTCCCGGCGAGTTCCTCGCGGAGCTCGGTGACGCCGGGCGTGTCAGGTCCTCGCCGGCCGGCGAGGACCACGTGGTCGACGTCGTGCTCGGTGAGCCACCGGGTGAGGTGCGCGCCGATCGACCCGGTGCCGCCGGTGACGAGCACCGTGCCGCGGGGGTTCCACTTCCGCACCGGTTCCCGCTGGCCAACGGGGTGTCGAACGAGGCGGCGGACGAAGGTCCCCCGGTCGCGCACCGCGACCTGGTCCTCCGGGGAGGTGGCCCCGGTCAGGACACCCACCAGGCGCTCCAGGGCACGCTCACCGGGTTCCGCCGGCAGGTCCACCAGGCCACCCCACGACCTCGGGTGCTCCAAACCCACCACACGTCCCAGGCCCCACACCGCGGCCTGCGCCACACCCGGCAGGCCCTCCGACGTGTCCACCGCCACCGCACCCCGCGTCACGACCCACAACGGCGCCTCCACCGCGGCGTCCTCCAGGGCCTGCGCCACCACCATCGTCGCCGCCAACCCCACCGGCACGGACGACTCCGCCACCGGTTCGTCGTCCCAGGCCAGCAGGGACACCACCACGTCCACCTCGGCGTGGCCGGCGAACCGTTCCGCCAGATCCGCCCGGTCACCCGCGCCGTCGACGATCACCGTGTCGGCCGGTGGCAACCCCGCCACCACCGAGGACACCACCGGGTCCCCGGCCAGGGAGGCGGGCACCAGCACCAGCGCCCGGACCGGGGACGTCCCGCCGGCGGGCACCACCGGTTTCCACGTGACCCGGTAGCGCCAGGAGTCCACGACCGACCGGCGGCCCCGTTCCCGTCGCCAGTTCGCCAAGGCGGGGAGCACGGTCTCCCACGCGGCCGAGGCCTCTCCTCCCAGGTCGAGGGCGCCGACCAGCGCGGCCGTGTCGGCGCGTTCCACCGCCTCCCAGAAGTCGGAGTCCTCGGTGGGCGCCACCTCGGGCAGGGACATGGGCTCGGGCCAGAAGCGTTGGTGTTGGAAGGCGTACGTGGGCAGGTCCACCACACGGGCACCGGAGAACACCGCCGACCAGTCCACCCCCACCCCGTGCACATGCGCCCGAGCCACCGACCGCAGGAACCGCACCGACTCCCGCTCACCCCGCCGCAACGTCTCCACCGCCACCACACCCTCGTGCTCCTGCACACCCACCACCAACACCGGATGCGGACTGACCTCCACGAACACCCCATGCCCGTCCGCCACCGCCGAGGACACCGCCCCCGCGAACTCCACCGTCGACCGCAGGTTCCGGAACCAGTACCCGGCGTCCAACGCCGAACCCTCCACCACACCCCCGGTCACCGTCGAGTACAACGGCACCTCGCACACCCCCGGCTCCACCGCCGCCAGCACCTCAGCCAGCTCGGCCTCCAACCGGTCCACTTGAGCCGAGTGTGAGGCGTAGTCCACCGCCACCCGCCGGGCCCGCACCCCCTCGGCCTCACACCGCGACACCAACGCCTCCAACGCCTCCGGAGTCCCCGACACCACCACCGAGTCCGGACCGTTGATCGCCGCCACCGACAGCTCCCGCCCCAACCAGGGCGTCACCCTCTCCGCCGAGCAGGCCACCGACAGCATCCCGCCGGCACCGGCCAACGCCCGCAACGCCCTGCTGCGCAGGGCCACCACCCGGGCGCCGTCCGACAACGACAGGGCCCCGGCGACCACGGCCGCGGCGATCTCACCCTGGGAATGGCCCACGACCGCGACCGGTTCCACCCCGACCGAGCGCCACAGCTGGGCCAGGGACACCATCACCGCCCACAGCACGGGTTGGACGATCTCGACCCGGTCCAGGGCGTCCTGGTCGTCGAGGACGTCGAACAGGTCGAAGTCGGTGAACGGGGCCAGGGCCTCGGCGCAGCGGGTCATGGACTCGGCGAAGGCCGGTGAGTCGGTGAGCAGGGATCTGCCCATCCCGACCCACTGGGCACCCTGCCCGGGGAACACGAACACCGGCCGGACCTCGCCGCTCTCAGCGGTCGCCGAGACCACCTGCGCCGAGGCCCGTCCTTCCGCGAGGGCGGACAGTCCCGAGACCAGCTCGGCTTGGTCCTCCCCGACGATCGCCGCGCGGTGCCCGAGCGCGGCGCGCGCGCTCACGAGCGAGTAGCCCACGTCCACGGCGCGCTGTCCACCGACGGCGGGCAGCAGTTGACGGGCCTGGGCGCGCAGCGCCCGCTCCGAGGCGGCCGACAGGACCCACGCCACCGCGGTCCCGGCCGGCGCCTCGTCCCGCCCGTCCACCGGACCGAGATCCGGTTCCGGCTGTTCGAGGATCAGGTGCGCGTTCGTGCCGCTCATCCCGAAGGAGGACACACCGGCACGACGGGCCTGGCCGGTCTCCGGCCACGCCACGCTCTCGGTCAGCAGGGACACCGCACCGGCGGACCAGTCCACGTGGGACGTCGGGGTGTCGGCGTGCAGGGTCCTGGGCAGCACCCCGTGCCGCATGGCCAACACCATCTTGATCACACCGGCCACGCCCGCCGCGGACTGGGTGTGCCCGATGTTGGACTTGACCGACCCCAACCACAGGGGACGGTCCCGGTCCTGGCCGTAGGTCGCGAGCAGGGCCTGGGCCTCGATGGGGTCACCGAGCCGCGTTCCGGTCCCGTGCGCCTCGACGACGTCGACGTCCGAGGTGGACAGGCCGGCGTTGGCCAGGGCCTGCCGGATCACCCTCCGCTGCGACGGCCCGTTCGGCGCCGTCAACCCGTTGGACGCCCCGTCCTGGTTGACCGCGGAACCCCGCACCAACGCCAGCACCTCGTGCCCGTGCCGGCGGGCGTCCGACAACCGCTCGACCAGGACCAGACCGATCCCCTCGGACCAACCAGCGCCGTCCGCCTCGTCGGAGAACGACTTGCAGCGCCCGTCGGCGGCGAGCCCCCCCTGCCTGCCGAACTCGGTGAACGTGCCTGGGGTGGCCATCACTGTCACCCCCCCGGCCAGGGCCATCGAGCACTCGCCCGAGCGCACGGACCGGATCGCCCAGTGCAGTGCCACCAGCGAGGACGAGCACGCGGTGTCGACGGTGACGGCGGGCCCCTCCAGGCCGAACACGTAGGCCACCCGGCCCGACATGACGCTGCTCGCCGTACCGGTCAGCAGGTGTCCCTGCGCGTCGTCGGGCAGCTGGTGCGGCGCGGTGCCGTACCCGGACGGCGCGGCACCGACGAAGACACCGATGTCGGCCCCTCGGGTGCCCGCCGGGTTCATACCAGCCCGTTCGAACGTCTCCCAGGTGAGTTCGAGGAGGAGCCGTTGCTGCGGGTCCATGCCGAGCGCCTCGCGCGGGGAGATCCCGAACACCGACGGGTCGAAGTCGCCCGCATCGTACAGGAACCCCCCGTGCCCGGTGAGGGTTCCGTTCCCACCGAAGGCCGGCCCCTCCCAACCCCGGTCGGTCGGGAACGCGGAGATGCCGTCGACACCACCGACGACGAGGTCCCACAGTTCCTCGGGCGAGCGGACCCCTCCCGGGTACCGGCAGCTCATCGAGACGATGGCGATCGGGTCGTCCTGGTCGGCGGAGTCCCGCTGGGCGAGCGCCTGGCCCGTGTCCGCCGCCCCGAACAGTTCGGCGTGGAGCTGGGCGGCGAGATCGACCGGGTTGGGGTGGTCGAAGATCAGGGTCGCTGGCAACTGGAGACCCGTCGCACGGGTGAGCCTGGTCCGCAGTTCGACCGCCGTCAGCGAGTCGAACCCGAGTTCCCGGAAGGGCCGGTCCAGCGGCACAGACCGGGTGCCGCCATGCCCGAGCACGGCGGCGGCCTCCGTGCGAACCAGGGCCTGGAGTGACCGTTCCCGCTCCGCCACGGACAGCCCGGTCAGCCGGCCCCTCAGCTCGGCCCCGGCCTGGTCGGCCTCGGCGCCGGCCCGCTCCAGCGCCGCGAGGATCCGCCGCACGTCGGGCAAGTCAGCGATGAGCGGGCGAGGACGGGCGGATGTGAAGGCGGGAACGAACCGTTCCCAGTCCACATCGGTGACGGCGAGGGAGGTCTCGCCGTGGGAGACCGCCTCCCGCAGCGCGGCGATCGCGAGTTCCGGAGCCATCGCGGGCAGCCCGCGGCGCCGAAGCTGCTCGCCGGCGTCGCCGACGGACAACCCGCCGCCGTCCCACACCCCGTAGGCGACGGAGGTGGCGGGGAGACCGCGCTCCACACGCTCCTGGGCGAGGCCGTCGAGGTAGGCGTTGGCGGCGGAGTAGGCGGCCTGGCCGCCGCTGCCCCAGGTGGCCGCGTTCGAGGAGAACAGCACGAACGCGTCCAGCTCCGCATCCCCGAACAGCCGGTCCAGGTTCCGCGCCCCGAGCACCTTCGCGGCGAACACCTCGTCGACGGAGGCGACATCGAGGTTCCCGATCACCTCGGCCCGCTCGATGCCGGCGGTGTGGAACACGGCGGTGATCGTGTCCCCGGCGTCGCGTACCTCGCTGACCAGTGACGCCAGGGCCGCCGGGTCGGCCACGTCGCAGGCGGCGATGGTGACCCGGGTGCCGGTCGAGGTCAGCTCGTCGCGCAACGCGGCCGCGCCGGGCGCGTCGATGCCACGCCGGCTGGTCAGCACCACGTGCTCGACGTCGGTGGCCGCCAGCCAGCGGGCCAGGTGACCGCCGATCGCGCCGGTGCCGCCGGTGATGAGGGCGGTTCCCGTCGGTGTCCACTCCCGCTCGGGTGGGGTGTCCCCCAACGGGGCACGGGCCAGCCGGCGGGCGAACACGCCCCTCGACCGCACCGCGAGCTGGTCCTCGTCGCCGGCACCGTGTGACAGCACCGAGGTGAGCCGTGCCGCGACGCGGCTGGTGAGCTCCTCCGGCACGTCGACGAGCCCACCCCACCTGTCGGGGTGTTCGAGGCCGACGACACGGCCGAGCCCCCACAGGGCCTCCTGCCACGGGCTGCGCAGGGGGTCGGTGGATCCGATGCTCACCGCGCCGGTGGTCACGCACCACAGGGGTGCGGTGATGCCGGCGTCGCCGAGCGCCTGAACGAGCGTCACCGTCGCCGCGAGCCCGATCGGGACCGCGGGGGAACCGGGTACGGGGTCCTCGTCGAACGCGAGCAGCGACACGACCCGGGTGACGTCGGTGTGCCCGGCCAGGAGGGCGGAGACGCTCGCGCGGTCGAGCCCATCGCCGTTGAGGACGAGCCGGACCGTGTCGTCGTGTGCGCCGTTGATGGCGGTGACCAGTGGGTCGTCCACCCTGGTGGCGGGGATGACCACCAGCCATCGGCCGGCCTGGTGGGCGGGGATGATCTCAACGGGGCGCCAGACGACCCGGTATCGCCAGGAATCGAGGGTGGACCGCTCACGACGGCCACGCCGCCAGGCGCTCAGGGTGGGGAGAACCGTGTTCCAGGTGTCCTCGGCACCGCCGAGGGTGCCGGCGAGCGCGGAGACGTCCCCACGTTCGACGGCGTCCCAGAACTCCGCGTCGACCGGCGAGGAGTCACCGGACGCCAGTGCTCCCTCTGGCCAGTAGCGTTCGTGTTGGAAGGCGTAGGTGGGCAGCGGGACCCGGCGTGCCCCGCACCCCGCGTAATAGCCGGCCCAGTCCACCGACGTCCCGTGGACGAACACCCGCGCCAACGCCCCCACCACCGTGTCCGGCTCGGTGCGGTCCCGGCGCAACACCGGGACGAACACACCGTCCGGGACACACTCCTGCCCCATCGCCGAGAGCACCCCGTCCGGACCCAACTCCAGGAACCGGGACACCCCCACCCCGCCCAACGCGGCCATGCCCTCGGCGAACCGGACGGTCTCCCGGACCTGCCGCACCCAGTACTCCGGGTCACACCACCCAGTCCCGGCCAGTGCACCGGTCACCGTGGACACCACCGGCAGCACCGGCTCCCGGAACACCACCGAGGCGAGCACCGCCCGGAACTCCGCCAGCATCGGGTCCATCAACCCGGAATGGAAGGCGTGGCTGACCCGCAACCGCCGCACCCGGCGGCCCTCCCGCTCACACGCCTGGGCCACGGCGTCCACGGCGGTCTGGTCTCCGGAGAGCACCACCGCCGCCGGTCCGTTCACCGCCGCCAGGGACACCCCCTCCCCCAACAACGGGAGGATCTCGTCCTCGGTGGCCTCCACCGCCACCATCGCCCCACCCTCGGGCAGGGCCTGCATCAACCGGCCCCGCGCCGCCACCACCCGGGCGGCATCGGCCAGGTCCCACACCCCGGCGACATGCGCCGCGGCCAACTCGCCGATGGAATGACCCAGCAGGTAGTCCGGGACCACTCCCCAGGACTCCACCAACCGGAACTGGCCCACCTGCAGGGCGAACAACCCCGCCTGGGCGTACACGGTCTGGTCCAGGGCCTCCGCGTCACCGTCGAACACGATGTCGCGGAGTGGGCGGTCGAGGTGCCGGTCGAGTTCGGCGCACACCGCGTCGAAGGCCTCAGCGAACACCGGGAACGCCTCGTGCAACTCCCGGCCCATACCGGGGCGTTGCGAGCCCTGACCGGTGAACAACACCGCCAGCTGACCGGCAGCGGCGCTGCCCTGGACGACCTCATCGCCGATGACGACCGCACGGTGGTCGAACACCGACCTCCTGGTCAGGGAGTAGCCCACGTCCACCGGGTCCAGACCAGTGGTGTCCACGTGGGCACGGATCCTGTCGACCTGCGCGGTCAGGGCCTGCTCGGACTTGGCCGACACCACCCACGGCACCACCACCGGGGCGGACTTCGGCCGGTCCCCACCATTCGCGGAGTCCCGCACGGCACCGGTGTCCTCACCGGCACCGATGTCCACCGTGTCGGGGCTTTCGATGATCACATGGGCGTTGGTGCCACTGATCCCGAACGAGGACACCCCCGCCCGCCGGGCACGACCGGTCTCCGGCCAGGACACCGGCTCCCGCACCAGATCCACCGCACCCGATTCCCAATCCACCTCACGACTGGGCTCATCCACGTGCAACGTCGCCGGCACCACCCCATGCCGCATCGCCTGCACCATCTTGATCACACCCGCCACCCCCGCGGCGGCCTGCGTGTGACCCAGGTTCGACTTCACCGAACCCAACAACAACGCCCGATCCCGATCCCGCCCATACGTCGCCAACAACGCCTGCGCCTCGATCGGATCACCCAGCGTCGTCCCGGTACCGTGCGCCTCCACCACGTCAACGTGCTCCGGGGCCACCCGGGCGTTGGCCAGGGCCTGCCGGATCACCCGCTGCTGCGAGGGACCGTTCGGCGCGGTCAACCCGTTGGACGCCCCGTCCTGGTTGACCGCCGTGCCCCGCACCACCGCCAACACCGGATGCCCCAGCCTGCGGGCATCCGAGAGCTTCTCCACCAGCAGGACACCGACACCCTCGGACCACCCGGTCCCGTCCGCCGAGGCCGAGAACGACTTGCACCGGCCGTCACCCGCGAGACCGCCCTGACGCTCGAACTCCACGAACGTCCCCGGCGTCGCCATCACGGTCACACCCCCGGCCAGCGCCATCGAGCACTCGCCGGACCGCAACGCCTGGGCAGCCAGGTGCAGGGCCACCAACGACGAGGAACACGCCGTGTCCACCGTCATGGCCGGTCCTTCGAACCCGAACGTGTAAGCGACCCGACCGGACAACACGCTGCCCGTGTTCCCCAGTCCGAGGAACGCCTCGACGTCATCCGGTACGGCGCCGGCCCCGGTGGCGTAGTCGTGGTACATGACGCCGGCGAACACACCGGTCCTGCTGCCCCGCAGCGAACCCGGATCGACACCCGCGTTCTCGAATGCCTCCCACGAGGCCTCCAGCAGCAGCCGCTGCTGCGGGTCCATCGCCAAGGCCTCACGCGGCGAGATCCCGAAGAAGGCGGCATCGAAGTCCCCGGCGTCCGGGAGGAACCCGCCGAGACCGGTGATGTCCCATCCTCGGTCGCTCGGAAACCCCGTGACTCCGTCGCCCCCCTCGACCAGCAGGTTCCACAGCTCGTCCGGAGTGGACACCCCACCCGGGTAACGGCAGGACATCCCCACGATCGCGATCGGCTCGTCCACCGACGACACCGTCGGCGTGACCTCCACCCCCGCCGGCTTCGAATCCACCACTTGGGCGAGGAGGAACTCCGCCAGCACCGCCGGCGTCGGGTAGTCGAACACCAACGTCGCCGGCAACCGGAGACCAGTCGCCGCGTTCAACTGGTTCCGCAACTCGACCGCGGTCAACGAGTCGAAGCCCATCTCGTTGAACGCTTGGTCGACGCGCACGGCATCACCGGAGGTGTGCCCCAGGACCGCCGCGACTCGCGAGCGCACCAGCTCCAGCAGCCGCTCATGCTGCTCGTCCGGGGTGAGACCCGTCAGCTCGTCGAGGGGTGCCGACCCGACCGCTCGACGACGTTGGGACCGGACCAGGCCCCTCAGGAGCGGCGGAGGCCCGTCACGCAGGGCGCGAACGTCTAGGCGTGTCGGCACGACGAGGGGGCGGTCCGTCCTCCACGCGAGGTCAAGGAGCTCGACTCCGTGCTCGGGTGTGATGGGAGGGAACGCGGAGGCAGCGATGCGGCGGGTTCCCACGTGGGAGAGGGTGTCGGCCATGCCACCTTCGGCCCACGGCCCCCACGCCAACGACTGACCCGCCAAACCCAGGCCACGCCGGTACTGGGCCAGGCCATCCAGGAACGCGTTCGCCGCCGCGTAGTTGCCCTGCCCAGGAGAACCCAGCACCCCGGCCACCGACGAGAACACCACGAACATCGCCAGGTCCAGATCCCGGGTCACCTCATGCAGGTTCCACGCGCCCTCCACCTTCGGACGCAACACCGCATCGAACCGCTCCGGGGTCAACGACGAGAGCACCCCGTCATCGAGCACTCCCGCCGCGTGCACGACACCCACCAGGGGGTGCTCCGCCGTGTTGTCGGCGATCACCCGAGCGAGCGCCTCGCGGTCCGCCACGTCGCACGCGACCGCCCGCACGTCCACGTCGAACTCGGCCAGCCCGGCACCACCGGAGCCACCTCGGCTGAGCAACAGCAGATGGCGCACGCCGTACCGTTCCACCAGGTGCCTGGCCACGACCGTGCCCAGGGCACCACTGGCACCGGTGATCAGCACCGTGCCCCGTGGATCCACCACCGGTGGTTCGGCCCGTTCCGGAACCAGTCGAGCCAGCCTCGGTGCCACCAAGCGCCCGTCCCGCACGGCCAGTTGGGGTTCCCCGGCGACGAGTTCGGGCAGGTCCGTGCGGTCCTCGTCGAGGTCGACGAGGACGAACCGCCCGGGGTGTTCCGACTGGGCGGTCCGCAGCAGTCCCCACACCGCGGCCTGGGTCAGGTCCCGTCCCTCGGTGGCACCCCGGGTCACCACGATCCACGACCGCTCGTCCTCGGTGTCCTGCACCAGGGCGAGGACCTCGGCCAGGCGTTCCCGGACCTGGCCACCGGGCTCCAACCAGAGCACCTCGTGCGGCCCGGTCAGGGCAGCCCCCGAGACCGGAACCCAGTCCACGCCGAACAGCCCGTCCCGGTGGGCGGTGACGGGAGCGACCGGGCGCAGTGCCAACGAGCCCACCACGGCCACCGGCTGACCTGACCCGTCAGCGATCAGCAGCGAGAAACCGGTCCCCTCCCGGAGGATCCGGACCCGGGCGGCGGTGGCACCAACAGCGAACACCGACACGTCGGACCACGAGAACGGCAACGACGCCGTCTCGTCACCGAAGAGCGCGATCCCGTGCAGGGCCGCGTCCAGCAGCGCCGGGTGCACCCCGTACCCGTCGACGGGTACGCCGTCGGGCAGGGCGACCTCGACGAGGACCTCGTCCTCGCCACGGCGCCAGGCCGCCCGAAGGCCCCGGAACACCGGGCCGTAGGACAGACCAACCTCATCAAGGCGTTCGTAGAGGCCCGCGACATCGACGGCGACGCCGTCGGCGGGGGGCCAGTCCGTGAGGTCCTCCGAGGCGGGCTCCCCCGCCGAGAGCACGCCTGCCGCGTGCGGCACCCACTCGTCGGCCGTGGCCGAGTGGATGGTGAACGCCCGTCGGCCCTCGTCGTCCGGCGCCGCGACGGACACCTGCACCGCGGTACCGCCCCGCTCGGGTAGCACCAACGGCGTCTCCACCGTCAGCTCGTCGACGACGCCGCACCCCACCTGCTCGCCGGCCCGCACCGCCAGTTCCACGAACGCCGTCCCCGGCACCAGGACCGAACCCGACACCACGTGATCGCGCAACCACGGATGAGAACCCTCGGACAACCGCCCGGTGAAAAGGAACTCGTCGGTCCGGGCGACGCGCACGGCCGCACCGAGCAGGGGGTGCTCCGCCGGCCGGAGTCCCACGGCTGACACGTCACCCGACCAGGCGGCGGAGCCGTCAGGCCAGTAGCGCTGGCGTTGGAACGCGTACGTCGGCACCTCCGCCATCCGAGCCCCCGGGTACAGGGCGGCCCAGTTCACGTCCGTGCCCCGCACGAACACCCGCGCCAACGCCCCCACCACCGTGCCCGGTTCGGGGCGGTCCCGGCGCAACACCGGAACGAACACACCGTCGGGGGCACAGTCCTGCCCCATCGCCGAAAGCACCCCGTCCGGACCCAACTCCAGGAACCGGGACACCCCCAACTCCCGAGTCCGCTCCACGGCGGCACCGAACCGGACGGTCTCCCGGACCTGCCGCACCCAGTACTCCGGGTCACACCACCCAGTCCCGGCCAGTGCACCGGTCACCGTGGACACCACCGGCACCACCGGCTCCCGGAACACCACCGAGGAGAGCACCGCCCGGTACTCCGCCAGCATCGGGTCCATCAACCCGGAGTGGAAGGCGTGACTGACCCGCAACCACCGCACCCGACGGTCACCCAACCGGTCCACCACCCCGGCCACCGCCGAGCGCTCACCGGAGAGCACCACCGCCGCCGGGCCGTTCACCGCCGCCAGCGACACCCCCGCCCCCACCAACGGGATGACCTCGTCCTCGGTGGCCTCCACCGCCACCATCGCCCCACCCTCGGGTAGGGCCTGCATCAACCGGCCCCGTGCCGCCACCACCCGAGCGGCATCGGGCAGGTCCCACACCCCGGCACTGCGCGTCGCCCTGCACTGCACGGGCTGCGGAGATCTGCCCGCTTTCCGCGCGCTCAACCTCGCCCCGCCGGCCCAGTGACCCGTCCAGCTCGACAGCGATGCCTGTCCGCCTTCGAATGCTGAGGGCTGCCGGTTCGTCCTGAGGTGGGTTTTGACGGGTCTTGGCGGGTTTTTGCTTCGGTTTTTTGAGTACTGATTTTAGTTGAGACTGAAGCGATAGATATTTTTGAATTTGTTTGGGGTCGGACGTCCTCGGGGCCCACAGCCAGCTCCGCTCCGGTACATCTGGTCACACCCGTCCCCGCACAGCCGACGGAAGGTCTGGCCGTGCCACCTCCGAGGGCATCCGTGGCGATTCGGTCGAGGACCGTCCACCGCGTTCGTGATCGGTCGGAGGTGTCCCACCAACCGCCCGGCCTGGGCGGCCAAGGCCCGCTCGGACTTGGCCGACAGCACCCACGGCACCACCGACGGCACCGGAGAAACCACCCGAGGCTCAACGCTGCCCACCGGGGCAGGAGCCTGCTCCAGGATCGTGTGGGCGTTGGTGCCACTGATCCCGAACGAAGACACCGCCGCCCGACGTGGCCGATCCGCCTCGGGCCAGTCCCTGTGCTCGGTGGCCAGGGCGACGGCACCGGACTCCCAGTCCACCTGCGGGGTCGGTTCGTCCACGTGCAGGGTGCGCGGCACCACCCCGTGCCGCATGGCCATCACCATCTTGATGATGCCCGCGACACCCGCGGCGGCCTGGGTGTGACCGATGTTCGACTTCACCGACCCCAACAACAACGGCTGCTCAGCCCCACGCTCCTGCCCGTAGGTGGCCAACAACGCCTGCGCCTCGATCGGATCACCCAAGGTGGTGCCCGTTCCGTGCGCCTCCACCACATCCACCTCGGCAGGCGACAACCCGGCGTTGGCCAACGCCTGACGGATCACCCGCTGCTGCGACGGACCGTTCGGCGCCGACAACCCATTGGACGCACCGTCCTGGTTGATCGCGCTACCCCGCACCACCGCCAGGACCGGGTTCCCGTCCCGCTGGGCGTCCGACAGGCGCTGGACCACCAGCATCCCCACACCCTCGGACCAGTTCGTCCCGTCAGCGGCCGCCGCGAACGACTTGCACCGACCGTCGGAGGCCATCCCGCCTTGGCGGTCGAACTCCGCGAAGGCACCCGGGGTGGCCATCACGGTCACCCCACCGGCCAACGCCAGGTCGCACTCCCCGGACCGCAACGCCTGCGCCGCCCAGTGCAACGCCACCAACGACGACGAACACGCCGTGTCGATCGTGACCGCCGGGCCTTCCAGGCCCAACACGTAGGACACCCGACCCGAGATCACACTGGCCGCGTTGCCAGTGCTGATGTGGCCGCCGAGATTCTCCGGGAGGTCGTGGAGCAGCGACACGTAGTCCTGGCCCCCGGTGCCGGCGAACACGCCCGTCGAACTCCCCCGCAGCGATGTCGGATCGATACCGGCCCGTTCCAGGGCCTCCCAGGAGGTCTCCAGCAGCAACCGCTGCTGCGGGTCCATCGCCACCGCCTCACGCGGGGAGATCCCGAAGAACTCCGCGTCGAACTCCGATGCGTCGTAGAGGAAGCCCCCTTGGCCTGACCGTGACGACCATCCTCGGTCGGTCGGGAAGTTCGCGATGGCGTCACCGTCGGCGGACAGGAAAGTCCACAGCTCCTCGGGCGAGGACACCCCACCGGGGTAGCGGCAGGCCATTCCCACGATCACGATCGGCTCGTCCGAACCGGTCGTCATCGCGGACACCACCGGGGTGGGTGCGGCCGTCGCTCCCCCCAGCGCGACCAACAGGTGGTCGGCCAGGACCGACGACGTCGGGTAGTCGAAGACCAGCGTCGCGGGCAGGCGGAGTCCCGTCCGCGCATTCAGCCGGTTGCGCAGCTCGACACCGGTGAAGGAGTCGAAACCCAGGTCGCGGAACGGCCTGTCCTCCGCCACCGGGTCCACCGAGCCATGTCCCAGGACGGCGGCGGTCTCGGCGCGCACCAGTTCCAGGACCGCGCGTTCGCGGTCCTGGGTGCTGGAGTTCGCCAGAAGCCGCATCAGGGGCGAGTCCGCGACGTCGGGCTCCTGGTCGCTGGTGGTGACCTCCAGTGCGGTCAGCACCTCGGGCAGGTCGCCGATCAACGGGTTGGGGCGCGCCGAGGTGAAGGTCGGCGCGAAATTCCCCCAGTCGACGTCAGCGACGACGATGGCCGACTCGTCATGGTCCAGTGCCCGGTGCAGCGCCCTGATGGCCAGCTCGGGTGCCAGTGGTGCTAGCCCGCGTCGACGGAGGCGGGCCTCGATCTCCTGGTCTGACTCGAGCATGCCCGCACCCGCCCAGGGACCCCAGGCCACCGAGGTCGCGGGGAGACCGTCGGCTCGTCGCCGCTCGGCAAGGCTGTCCAGGAAGGCGTTCGCCGCCGCGTACGCGGCCTGGCGACCGCTGCCCCAGACGCCGGCGATCGAGGAGAACAGGACGAAGGCGTCCAACCGCCGGTCGCCGAGCAACTCGTCCAGGTGCACGGCTCCGGCGATCTTGGCGCGGACCACGTGCACGAACTCGTTCAGGGTCGTGTGCTCCAGGTCGTTGTCCTGGCCGATCCCCGCCGCATGCACCACCACGGTCAGTTCGCCGGGAACCGCGTCGAGCAGGTCCTCGACCTCGTGCCGCTCGGACACGTCGCACGCCACCAGCGTCACGGTGGCGCCCAGCTCGACCAGCTCGGCCTCCAGTTCGCCGGCGCCGGGCGAGGAGGGGCCACGACGGCTCGCCAGCACCAGGTGTTCCACACCCTCACTGGCCAACCAGCGCGCGACGTGGGCGCCGAGGCCTCCCGTGCCGCCCGTGATCAGCGCGGTGCCACGGGGACGCCAGCGGCGCTCGTCCCCTTCGAGCTTGGACGGCGCCCGGACCAGGCGCCTGGCGAACACACCGGTCGCTCGGACGACGAGTTGGTCCTCGTCGGCCAGGCTCGTCATCGCGGTCGTGAACCGGGTCGCCGCGCGGTCGTCCAACACATCGGGCAGGTCGATCAGGCCACCCCAGCGCTGCGGGTACTCCAGTGCGGCGACGCGTCCGAGCCCCCACACCTGCGCTCCGACGGGACTGACACCGGGATTCATGTGACCGATGGACATCGCTGCCCGGGTGACCAGCCACAGTGGCACTCGGGCGGCGAGCTCCTGCACCAGGGCGAACGTTCCGAGCACACCGCGCGGCAGCATCGCCCTACCCGGCTCAGCGGTCTCGTCCATCGCCAGGAGCGACACGGCGCCGGAGACCTCCTCGGCGAGGACGTCCCGCAGCTGCCGAGTGACCGTCGCCCGGTCGGGCTGTGTCAGCGCCACGGTCAGGACGTCGGCACCTCGCGCCGTCAGCGCCTTCGTCACCCAGGACACGACTTCGGCGTCCAGCTGGGCGTCGGGGACGACGACCAACCACCGTCCGGACATCGGCGCGGCTGGCGCCGCGCCCAGCGGCTTCCAGCCGATCCGGTATCGCCATGAGTCGAGCGCGGACAGGTCGCGGTGACGTCGACGCCACGTGGACAGAACGGGCAGCACCACGTCGAGGGCCGTCCGCGTGTCCCGCTCGGCGTCCAGCCCGAGTGTCGTGGCGAGTGAGTCCAGGTCCCCCCGTTCCACCGTGTCCCAGAACTCGGCACTAGCCGCATCCGTCTCGGTGGGCTTGACGTACGGGAGCAGCCAGTAGTTCTCATGCTGGAAGGGGTAGGTCGGGAGGTCGACCCGACGACCACCCCACCCGGCCAACATCCCCGCCCAGTCAACCGGGACACCCCGCACGAACACCCCAGCCAACGCCCGCCGCCACCGGCTGGCCGACACCATCGGCCAGCAGCAACGAGAACCCGGAACCAGCACGGGAGATCCGCACCCGGGCCGTGGTCGCACCGACGGCGAACACCGACACACCCGACCACGCGAACGGCAGCGACACCGTGTCCTGACCGAACAGGCCGATGCCGTGCAGGGCCGCGTCCAACAGGGCCGGGTGCACCCCGAACCCGTCGACCGCGACATCCACCGGTAGGGCGACCTCGGCGAACACCTCGTCCTCACCAAGACGCCAGGCCCGACGCAGCCCCTGGAACACCGGACCGTACTCGTACCCGCCACGGGCAAGGCTCTCGTACAAGTCCTCGACCTCGATCGGAGCCGCGCCTTCCGGTGGCCACACCGACAGTTCCTCGGTGACAGCACGGGCGGACAGCGCCAGCGAGCCGCTGGCATGCCGGGTCCACAGGTCCTCGTCGCCCTCAGCCGGAGCCGAGTACACCGCGACCGTGCGACGGCCGGACTCGTCCTCCCCCGACACCGCGACCTGCACGGTGACGGCGGTACCCGCCGGAAGGACCAATGGCGCCTCGATCGTCAGCTCGTCCAGAAGCGCGTATCCGACCCGTTCCGCGGCGGCCAGGGCCAGTTCGACGAACGCGGTCCCCGGCAGCAGGGCGGAACCGGAGATCGTGTGCTCGCCGATCCAGGGGTGCGTCTCACCCGACAGGAGACCGGTGAGCACCACACCGTCACCGCCAGCCAGACCGACCTCGGAGACGATCATCGGATGGTTGACAGCCCGCAGACCCGCGGCCGTCACGTCCTGGCCACGGCCATTGGTCGCCTTCAACCAGTAGCGCTGCCGTTGGAAGGCATAGGTCGGCAGGTCGACGACACGGGGTCCCTCACCCGTGAACACCGCGGTCCAGTCCACCGCGACGCCCCGGGTGTGCGCCTCGGCCAGGGCGAACCAGAACGACTCCGGCCGCTGGCCCGGATCGACCCGAACCGGCACGCCGTCAACGGCCTGGTCCAGGGAGTGGACTGGGATGTCCGACCCGGTGGTGCTGACCGCGTTCTCCCCGGCCACGACGAGCCGGGCGGCTTCCGCCAGATCGAGTCCGCCGGCGACGACCGCCGCGGCGACCGCGCCCACCCCATCGCCGGCGACCGAGACGGGTCGGACGCCACAGGCACGCCACACCTCGGCCAACGACACCATGGCCGCCCACTGGCCGGAACGGGCGACATCGGGGCGCGTGGGTTCGGGAGCGTCGGCACGGAAGCGCGACACGTCCTGGAGTGACCAGTCCGCGTGTTCCGCGAGCGCGGCGGCGCATTCCTCGAACCGTGTCGCGAAGACCGGCGAGGCCGCCAGGAGGTCCGACGTGGTGGCCAGCCACTCCTCCGGCCGGTCCCGGAAGACGAACACCGCGTTGGCCTCCGACACCATCGCGGCACCGGTGACGACGGCGTCGTGCGTCGCACCGGCCGAGAGCGCGGCGAGCGCGGCCCGGAACTCCGTGAGCTCGTTGGCGACGACGACCGCGCGGTGTTCGAACCGCGCCCGACCGAGGGCCAGCGAGTGCCCGACAGCACCAGGGTCGAAGTGCTCCTCCCCCTCGAGGTGGCCCAGCAGACGCGCCGCCTGCGCGGTGAGCGCGGCCGGGGACTTCCCGGAGAGGACCCAGGGAACCGTGGGAGTGGTGATCACGGGCTCGCCCTCGTTGGGGGGAGCATCACCGGAGAACTGCTCGATGATGACGTGGGCGTTGGTGCCGCTGATCCCGAACGAGGACACGGCGGCGCGTCGGGGCCTACCGGTCTCCGGCCAGGACACCGGCTCCCGCACCAGATCCACCGCACCCGATTCCCAATCCACCTCACGACTGGGCTGGCCAGTCCCTGTGCTCGGTGGCCAGGGCGACGGCACCGGACTCCCAGTCCACCTGCGGGGTCGGTTCGTCCACGTGCAGGGTGCGCGGCACCACCCCGTGCCGCATCGCCATCACCATCTTGATGACGCCCGCGACACCCGCGGCGGCCTGGGTGTGACCGATGTTCGACTTCACCGACCCGAGCAGCAGGGGCCGGTCCGACTCCCGTTCCTGCCCGTAGGTGGCCAACAACGCCTGCGCCTCGATCGGATCACCCAAGGTGGTGCCCGTTCCGTGCGCCTCGACCACATCCACCTCGGCAGGCGACAACCCGGCGTTGGCCAACGCCTGACGGATCACCCGCTGCTGGGAGGGACCGTTGGGGGCGGTCAGACCGTTCGACGCACCGTCCTGGTTGATCGCCGAACCCCGCACCACCGCCAGGACCGGGTTCCCGTCCCGCTGGGCGTCCGACAGGCGCTGGACCACCAGCATCCCCACACCCTCGGACCAGTTCGTCCCGTCGGCGGCCGCCGCGAACGACTTGCACCGACCGTCGGAGGCCATCCCGCCCTGGCGGCCGAACTCGGCGAACGTCCCAGGCGTGGGCATGATCGTGACGCCGCCGACCAGCGCCAGCGAGCTCTCGCCCGACCGCAGGGCCTGGACGGCCCAGTGCAGCGCCACCAGCGATGACGAGCAGCCGGTGTCCACCGAGATCGCGGGGCCCTCCAGACCAAACACGTACGACACCCGGCCCGAGGCGACGCTGGACGTGCTGCCCGTCGCCAGGTACCCGCCAACGCCTTCCGGCAGCGACGTCAGGCGGGACAGGTAGTCGTTGTGCATGACGCCGGTGAACACACCGGTCTCCGACCCGCGCAGCGAGGTCGGGTCGATCCCGGCACGCTCCAACGCCTCCCACGAGATCTCCAGCAACAACCGCTGCTGGGGGTCCATCGCCAACGCCTCGCGCGGCGAGATCCCGAAGAAGTCGGCGTCGAAGTCGGCCGCGTCGTAGAGGAACCCGCCCTCACGTCGGACGAAGCCGCCGTTCGCCGCGGTCTCCTGGATGGGCGGAAGCCGCCAGCCCCGGTCGGTCGGGAAACCCGCGATCCCGTCGGAGCCCGAGGAGACCAGTTCCCACAGCTCCTCCGGGGAGGACACGCCGCCGGGAAAACGACAGCTCATGCCGACGATCACGATCGGGTCGTCGGCCTGCGCCGTCACGGCGGTCGGTGAGACGAGGTCGGGGGCGCTACCGGCGAGTTCGGACCACAGGAACCGGGCCAGCTCGACCGGGTTGGGGTAGTCGAAGACCAGCGTCGCGGGCAGCCGCAGGCCGGTCACGGTGTTGAGCCTGTTGCGGACGTCGACGGCGGTCAGCGAGTCGAAGCCCATGTCCCGGAACGCGCGGTCCGCGACCAGGGCGTCGTGGGAGGCGTGCCCGAGCGAGAACGCCGCCTCGGTGAGGACCGTCCGCAACAGGGTGTGGTCGCGCTCGGCCTCGGTCAGCGACGACAGCCGTTCACGCAGCACGGACGTCACGTCAGCGGAGTCACCGGGCGTGTCCTCCGCCTCGAGGACCCGCTGGACCTCGGGCAGTTCGCTGAGCAGCGGGCTGGGCCTGCTCACCGTGAAGGAGGGGGCGAAGCGTTCCCACTCGACGTCCGCGACGGTCAGGCAGGTCTCGCGCTGGCCCAGGGCCTGTTCGAGCGCCTCGAGCGTCAGCTCGCGCGCCATGGCGGGCAGGCCGAGGCGCCGGAAGTGCTCCCGTGCCGCGCCGTCGGCCATCCCGCTGCCCGCCCAGGCTCCCCAGGACACCGACGTGGCCGCGAGCCCGCGATCGCGTCGCCGCTGGGCCAACGCGTCCAGGAAGGCGTTACCGGCGGCGTAGGCGCTCTGCCCGCCGCTGCCCCAGATCCCGGCGGCGGAGGAGAACAGCACGAAGGCGTCGAGCGGCACGTCGGCGAAGGCCTCGTCCAGTTGTGCGGCGCCCGCGACCTTGGCGCTGGTCACCTCGGCGAACTCATCCGAGGTGACCGTGGCCAGCGGCGAGTTCTGGCTGACGCCGGCGGCGTGCACGACGCCCCGTACCGGCCTGCCCTCGGCCTCCAGCCGCTGGACCAGTTCGGTGAGCGAGACCTTGTCGGCCAGATCACACGCGACGACGCTCGCGGTGGCGCCGTGCTCGGCCAGCTCCGCCACGAGTTCCACCGCGCCGGGCGCCGACGGGCCTCGCCTGTTGGTCAGCACCAGGTGGCGAACACCCCTGCTCGCCAGCCAGCGCGCCACCTCCGAGCCGAGGGAACCCGTACCGCCGGTGATCAGCACGGTCCCGTCGGGCACCTGGAATCCCGTGGCGGACGGGGTCCCGATCGGTGCCCGGACCAGGCGCCGGGCGAACATCCCGGTCGCGCGCACGGCGAGCTGGTCCTCCTCGCCGACGCCGCCGAGCGCCGTGGCGAGCCGGCCCGCCGCCCGGTCGTCGAGTTCCTCGGGCAGGTCGAGAAGACCACCCCACTGCCGGGGGCACTCCAGCGCCGCCACCCGGCCAAGCCCCCACACCTGCGCCTGCCGGGGGCTGGCCAACCGGTCGGTGCGACCAGTCGACACGGCCCCACGAGTGAGGCACCACAACGGCGCCTCGAGCTCCAGCGAGTTCATCGCCTGGGTCAGCGCGAGCGTCGACAGCGATCCTCGTGGTACCCAGTGGTGTCGTACGGTCGGCTCGTCCTCGAGCGCGAGCAGCGAGACCACTCCGCTGGGAGCGACGGCCCCGTCGGCGAGGACGTCGCCCAGCAACGCGGACAGTCGGTCGCGGTCGGCCTCGGTGTCCTCGTCGACCTCGACGGGGATGACGACGGCGCCCCGTGCTCCCAGCGCCGCGCCCACCCAGGTCGTCACCTCGTCGTCGAGTCGCCCCGACGGAACGGCGAGCAGCCAGGAACCCGCGAGCCGGCCCGGCGGAACCGCTGTCAGCCGGTTCCAGGCGATGTCGTAGCGCCACGAGTCGAGAACCGACTGGTCACGTCTGCGGCGGCGCCACGAGGACAGGGCGGGCAGGATCGCGGCGAGCGACGCCTGGTCCGCGGTGTCGCTCAACTTGAGGGTGGCGGCGAGCGATTCCAGGTTGTCTCGCTCCACCGCTTCCCAGAACGCGCCCTCGGCCGCGTCGGTGGTCGCACCCGGGTCGGCGACGGCCTCCGCGCGGCGCTCCGGCCAGTAGCGGTCGCGCTGGAAGGCGTAGGTGGGCAGGTCCACCATCGCGCCGCCCCACGGGGTGAACACGGTCTTCCAGTCGACGGGCACGCCGCGCACGTAGGCCTCGGCCAGGGAGACCAACCACCGCCTCGCCGCGTTCTCGTCGCGCCGCAACGATCCGAGGACCACCGTGCCGGGAGAGTCCTGGAGGACCTCCTGGACGCCCATGGTCAGCACCGGGTGGGGGCTGGTCTCGACGAACACGCCGTAGCCGTCGGCCGCCAGCGCCCTGACGGCCTCCTCGAACCGAACGACGTGGCGCAGGCTGCGGTACCAGTAGGTCGCGTCGAGTTCGGCGGTGTCGAGGATCCCACCGGTGAGCGTGGAGTACAGCGGCGTCTCGGAGGTGCGCGGGCTGATCCCGGCGAGCGCCTGGCCAAGCCGGCGCTGGATGCGCTCGACCTGCCGGGAGTGCGAGGCGTAGTCCACCGGGATGCGCCGGGCTCTGACGTCGTCGTCCTCACACCCGGTGAGGAACTCGTCGAGGGCGGCCGACTCGCCGGAGACGACGGTGGCCGACGGCCCGTTGACCGCCGCGACGCTGAGCGCCGCGCCCCACGGCGCGATCCGCTCCCTGACCTGCTCGGCGGGGAGCGCCACCGACACCATGCCGCCGTGGCCGGACAGTTCCGTCAACGCCTGGGAGCGCAGCGCCACGACCCTGGCGGCGTCCTCGAGGGACAGTGCGCCAGCCACGCACGCGGCGGCGATCTCGCCCTGGCTGTGACCCACGACCGCGTCGGGGACGACCCCGTGGGACCGCCACAGCGCGGCGAGCGACACCATCACCGCGAACAGCACCGGCTGGACCACGTCGACGCGGTCCATCGGGGGCGCGTCGGACGCGCCGCGCAGCACCGATGACACCGACCACCCGGTGTGGACCGCCAGCGCGGCGTCGCACTCGGTTAGCGTGTCCGCGAACGTTCCCGGCGTGTCCAGCAGCTCGAGTGCCATGCCGACCCACTGCGAACCCTGGCCGGGGAAGACGAACACCGTCTTGCCCAACGGACGCGCGACGCCCTGGAACACGTCTACGGCCGACTCGGTGTCCACGAGCGCCGACAGCCCTCGACGGAAGTCGTCCAGGCCCGCACCCAGCACGACCGCGCGGTGTTCCATCACCGACCGCGTGGTGACCAGGGACCAGCCCACGTCCACCGGGTCGAGAGCGCCGTCCGCGTCGAGTCGCTCCCGCAGCCTGCCCGCCTGGTCCCGCAGCGCCTGTTCGGACCTCCCCGCGAGAACCCACGGCACGGCCACGGGGGTGACGGCGGCGGGCGCGGCCTCGGCCACCACGGGCGGCGCCTGTTCGAGGATGGTGTGGGCGTTGGTCCCGCTGACCCCGAACGAGGACACGGCGGCCCGGCGCGGTTCGTCGCCGCCCGGCCACGGAGTCGGCTCGGTCAGCAGTGAGACCGCTCCGGCGGACCAGTCGACCTGTGGTGTCGGGGCGTCCACGTGCAGCGTGCTGGGCAGCACGCCGTGCCGCATCGCCATCACCATCTTGATCACGCCGGCGACGCCGGCGGCGTGCCCGGTGTGCCCGATGTTGGACTTCACCGAGCCCAGCTTCAGGGGTCGGTCGCTCGGGCGGTTCTGGCCGTAGGTGTCGATCAGTGCCTGGGCCTCGATCGGGTCGCCGAGCACGGTGCCGGTGCCGTGTGCCTCGACCACGTCGACCTGCCCCGGGGACAGCCCAGCGTTCGTCAGGGCCTGGATGATCACCCGCTGCTGTGAGGGACCGTGCGGGGCGGTGAGACCGTTGGAGGCACCGTCCTGGTTGATGGCGCTGCCCCGAACCACGGCGAGGACCTGGTGACCGTTGCGGCGGGCGTCCGAGAGCCGCTCGACCACCAGCATGCCGACACCCTCGGCCCAACCGGTGCCGTCCGCCGCGGCCGCGAAGGACTTGCACCTGCCGTCCTCCGCCAGGCCACGCTGCCTGCTGAACCCGACGAACGCCATCGGCGTCGCCATGACGGACACGCCACCCGCCAACGCCAGAGAACACTCGCCGGCCTGCAGCGCCTGACA
The DNA here is from genome assembly GCF_002895405.1 of Actinoalloteichus sp. AHMU CJ021. Lineage (NCBI taxonomy): Bacteria > Bacillati > Actinomycetota > Actinomycetes > Pseudonocardiales > Pseudonocardiaceae > Actinoalloteichus > Actinoalloteichus sp. AHMU CJ021. The sequence goes on from NZ_CP025990.1 coordinate 6,318,102, forward strand.
GGCCAGGTGCAGCGCGACCAGCGAGGACGAGCACGCGGTGTCCACGGTGACGGCGGGCCCCTCCAGGCCCAGTGCGTAGGAGACCCGGCCGGAGACGATCGCGCTGAGGTTCCCGGTCATCAGGTAGCCCTCGGCACCGTCAGCGGCACCCGCCACCAGGGCCTCGTACCCCTGTCCGGTCGAGCCGGCGAAGACGCCGGTCTGGCTGCCGTGCAACGAGGCCGGGTCGATACCCGCTCGTTCCAGCCCTTCCCAGGCGACCTCGAGCAGCAGCCGCTGCTGCGGGTCCATCGCCAACGCCTCACGCGGCGAGATCCCGAAGAAGCCGGCGTCGAACTCCGGCGCGTCGTACAGGAAGCCACCCGCACGGGTATAGGAGGTGCCGGGACGATCCGGGTCCGAGTCGAACAGCCGATCGAGGTCCCATCCCCGGTCGGTCGGGAACTCCGCGATGCCCTCCCGGCCGGTGGCGACCAGGTCCCACAGCTGTTCCGGGGAGTTGACCCCACCCGGGTAGCGGCAACTCATCCCCACGATCGCGATGGGCTCCCGCTGACCGGCCTCGACCTCGCGCAACCGCTGACGAGTGCGTTGTAGGTCCGCCGTCGCCAGCTTGAGATAGCTGCGCAGCACCTCTTCATTTGCCATGCGATATACCTTCTCGGGGAGAACAGCGGAATTGCATCCGATGCCGAACCAAGCTGTGCAAGCGCTTCACCGGAAGGCACACGATGCCGAGCCACGACAAGGCTGTGTTGTTAGACCCTGAAGCCCATCACGATCAAAAAACCCGCCACCTACTTCGACTTTCCATCCAGAATTACAGGACAACCCGGGGACCTATTCCGAGACATTAGGAACCGGACGCCCGCCGGGCAACCCCTAAACCTGCCCCTGCCCTTGGCTGCCAGGCAGGCCGAGTGGGCCCGCGCCAGACGACCCCTGGATGGGCAGGGGTTCACTGGATGCTCGATCACGGTAGGGGTAGTCGACCCCGCCAGGTTGACGGGAGACCCGGTGTGTGCTCACGGCGGAGCACACACCGAGCCGTCCAACTACTCGCCGCTCCGAATCATGTCGAATATCTCCTCGTCGCTCGCCGAGTCGATCGAGTCGACGATGTCCCCGACGTTGTCCTCCTCGGCCGGTCCGGTCAGTCTCGAGAGAAACGCCTTGATCCGCATCGTCACCTTCGCCCGGGTCAGGTTGCTCCATTCGACGCTCGCCGACGAAGATTCCAACCTGTCGAGTTCGGCGAGCAGGTCCGCAGCGTCCGCGCCGTCGCCCGTGATCTGCTCGCGGAGGTACCGAGCCATGACGGTGGGCGTCGGGTAGTCGAACACCAGGCTCGCGGGCAGCTTGAGACGAGTCGCCTTGCTGAGCCGGGTGCGTAGCTCGACCGCGGTGAGCGAGTCGAAGCCAAGATCCCGGAACGCCCGGTCCTGCTCGAAGACGTCGCCGGGGAGGTGGCCGAGCACGGCCGCGGCCTGCGCCGACACCAACTCCACCAACAGCCGCGTCTGCTCGGCCTGCGACACGCCCGCCAGCCGGTTCCGCAGTTCCTGCGCGGGACCCGCGTCACCATCCGGCTCGTCGACGTCGCTCAGCGCACTCCGCACTGCCTCCAGGTCGCCCAGCAGAGGGCTGGGACGCGACGAGGTGAAGGCCGGGGCGAACCGTTTCCAGTCCACGTCGGCGACCACCACCCGCGGTTCTCCGTCCGCCACGGCCCGGCTCAGCGCGGCGACGGCCGACTCCGGGTCCAGCGCGATCAGTCCGAACCGGCGCAACTGGTCCTCCAGCTCCGACGTACCGGCCCACGGTCCCCACGCCACCGAGGTGGCCGCCAGCCCGCGCCGCCGGCGTCGCTCGGCCAACGAGTCCACGACCGCGTTGGCGGCCGCGTAGGCGGCCTGCTCAGCACCACCCCAGACGGCGGCGACCGAGGAGAACAGCACGAAGGCATCGAGCTGCCGATCGCCGAGCAGCTCGTCAAGGTTGACCGCGCCACCGACCTGGGAACTGATCAGCTCGTCGTAACGAATCGGGTCGAGCAGCGCCAGAGGAATCCGGGCGTTGTGATCGGCGGTGTGGACAACCGCCGTCAACGGGCGCTCGGGATCGGCCGTCGCCACCGCCAGCAGGTCGGCGACCGCCCTCCGGTCAGCCAGATCGCACGGGAGAACCGTCACCCGGCCGCCGTCCCGGGTCAGCTCGCGCTCCAGTTCGGCGCCGTCCGGCTCCGCGGGGTCGCGAGCCAGGAGCACGTGTTCGGCACCCCGCGCAACGGCCCACCGTGCCAGCTGGACCCCGAACCGGCTTGGACCGTCGGTGATCAGGACCGTGCCCCTCGGCGTCCACCCGGGTGCGTCCGTGCCGAGCGGCGCCGTGACGAGGCGGCATGCGAACACCCCACCGGATCGGATGGCGACCTGATCCTCCCGTCGCTCGGCCGCCAGCACGCCCGTGAGCCGGTTCGCGGCCCGCTCGTCGAGGCTACCGGGCAGGTCGACCAGACCACCCCACCGGCGCGGGTACTCCAGCGCGGCGACCCGGCCGATGCCCCAGACCTGCGCCTGGTCGGGACGGCTCACCGTGTCGGTCCGCTGGGCCGCGACGGCGTCCCGCGTGACACACCACAGTGGCGCGTCGACGGCGGCCAGGTCCAGCGCCCGGAGCAGGGTCACGGTGGACGCCGCGCCGTCCCAGGTGACCGACACGACCCCGGCGACCGCGCCGGCGACGGGGGCCAACCGGGCCGCGAGGGCCTCGGGATCGGTTCCGGCCAGCACCGGCACGACCTCGGCACCGTGCCGGGACAGTGCTCCCGTCACCCACGCCGTCACTTCGTCGTCGGAGTCGTCGGGAGCTGCCACGAGCCACGTGCCGACCAACGGCTCGGCCGGCGCTTCGACGACTGGTTGCCATTCCACCCGGTACCGCCACCCGTCCACCAGGGACTCGTCCCGCCTCCGTCGGCGCCACGAGGCCAGCGCGGGCAGCAGTTCGCCCAACGATTCGGGGCTACCGACGTCGAGCGTCGCCGCCAGCGACTCCGCGTCCTCCCGTTCAACCGCCGCCCAGAACGACGACTCCTCGCCGCTGACCACACCGTCGGTTTGGGCGGCAGGGGCCTCCAACCAGAAACGCCGCCGCTGGAAGGCATACGTCGGCAGATCAACCCGACGACCACCCCACCCGGCCAACATCCCCGCCCAGTCAACCGGGACACCCCGCACGAACACCCCAGCCAACGCCGCGAACAGGGTACGGATCTCGTCCCGGTCCCTCCGCAACACCGACACCGCCACCACCCCGGTGTCAGTGTCAGTGTCAGTGGTGGTGGTGTGGTCCTGGATCAGGCTCGACAACACCGGATCAGGACCCAACTCCAGAAACGCCGACACCCCCCGCCCCCGCAGATGATCCACACCATCGGCGAACCGCACCGCCTCCCGCACATGCCGCACCCAATGCTCCACGGTGAACTCCACCACCGGCAGCCCAGTCAGGTTCGACACCACCGGAACCCGCGCCGGACGATGCCGCACACCCGCGATCGCCCGGGCGAACTCCTCCAACATCGGGTCCATCCGCGCCGAATGGAACGCGTGACTGGTCCGCAACACCCGAGTGCGCGCACCCCGCCCCGTCCACACCTCCCGGACCGCGGTGACCGCGTCGGTGTCCCCGGAAACCACCACCGACTCCCGACCGTTGACCGCGGCGATCTCCACCCCGACCTCGGGCAGGGTCTGACGGACCGCTGACTCGGTGGCGGCCACCGCCACCATCGCCCCACCAGGGGGCAGGGCCCCCATCAACCGGCCCCGCGCCGCCACCAGGGCACAGGCGTCGGGCAGTGACAACACCCCGGCCACGTGCGCGGCGGTGATCTCCCCAATCGAGTGACCCAGCACGAACCCGGGACGCACTCCCCAGGAGGTGACCAACTCGAACAGGGCCACTCCCACAGCGAACAACCCGGCCTGGGCGAACACCGTCTCATCGACCCGGTCACCAGCGGCGGGGTCCAGGACCACGTCCCGCACCGAGTAACCGTCCACCCCGTCCTCGGGTGCTCCGTTCAACGCGGTGTCCAGGTGGGCGCACACCTCGTCGAAGGCCTCAGCGAACACCGGGAACGCGTCATAGAGTTCCCGGCCCATGCCCGGTCGTTGGGAACCCTGACCGGAGAACACCACGGCGAGCCCACCATACCGGCCACGCCCCGGATCACATCCGGGGTGGTCTCGCCAGCGGCGAGTCCCGTGACACCCGCGACCAGGTCACCCAGGACCACCGCCCGGTGCTCCCACACCGCCCGGGACCCCGCCAACGTGTAGCCCACATCGACCGGATCAGCCTCGGCACCCGACTGGAGGTGTCCCACCAACCGCGCGGCCTGGGCGACCAAGGCCCGCTCGGACTTGGCCGACAGCACCCACGGCACCACCGGCGGAGCTTCCTGGGGCCCGGCACTGCTGTCCACGAGCACCGGGGCAGGAGCCTGTTCGAGGATGGTGTGGGCGTTGGTGCCACTGATCCCGAACGAGGACACCGCCGCCCGACGTGGCCGATCTGCCTCGGGCCAGTCCCTGTGCTCGGTGGCCAGGGCGACGGCACCGGACTCCCAGTCCACCTGCGGGGTCGGTTCGTCCACGTGCAGGGTGCGCGGCACCATCCCGTGCCGCATGGCCATCACCATCTTGATGATGCCCGCGACACCCGCGGCGGCCTGGGTGTGACCGATGTTCGACTTCACCGACCCCAACAACAACGGCTGCTCAGCCCCACGCTCCTGCCCGTAGGTGGCCAACAACGCCTGCGCCTCGATCGGATCACCCAAGGTGGTGCCCGTTCCGTGCGCCTCGACCACATCCACCTCGGCAGGCGACAACCCGGCGTTGGCCAACGCCTGGCGGATCACCCGCTGCTGCGACGGACCGTTCGGCGCCGACAACCCATTGGACGCACCGTCCTGGTTGATCGCGCTACCCCGCACCACCGCCAGGACCGGGTTCCCGTCCCGCTGGGCGTCCGACAGGCGCTGGACCACCAGCATCCCCACACCCTCGGACCACGCGGTGCCATCCGCGCCCGCCGCGAACGACTTGCACCGACCGTCGGAGGCCATCCCGCCTTGGCGGTCGAACTCGGCGAACGCCGCCGGGGTGGCCATCACGGTCACCCCACCGGCCAACGCCAGGTCGCACTCCCCGGACCGCAACGCCTGCACCGCCCAGTGCAACGCCACCAACGACGACGAACACGCCGTGTCCACCGTCACCGCCGGACCCTCCAGGCCCAACACGTAGGACACCCGACCCGAGGCCACACTGCCGGAGTTCCCGGTGCCCAGATACCCGGCCACGTCCTCAGGAACCACCTGAACACGCGACGCGTAGTCGTGGTACATCACCCCGGCGAACACCCCGGTCTGACTCCCCCGCAGCGACGTCGGATCGACACCGGCCCGTTCCAGGGCCTCCCACGAGGTCTCCAGCAGCAACCGCTGCTGCGGGTCCATCGCCACCGCCTCACGGGGGGAGATCCCGAAGAACTCCGCGTCGAACTCCGATGCGTCGTAGAGGAACCCACCGACCGGGCCGGTCCCGTCCCCGCGGGAGTCCAACCTCCATCCCCGGTCAGTCGGGAACCCGGAGATCCCGTCACCACCACCGGCCAGGAACTCCCACAGCTCCTCCGGAGTGGACACCCCACCCGGGTAGCGACACGCCATCCCCACGATGGCGATCGGCTCGGGCTCCCTGTTCTCGGCCTCACGAAGACGCTCCGTCGTCTCGTGCAGCTCGATCGTCATCCGCTTGAGGTACTCGCGAAGCTTCTGTTCGTTGGACATCACAACATCACCTATCGGAGTAGCCGCGGACAAGCGTCAACATCAACCGTTACCGAATCTCTTGTCGATGAAATCGAAGATCTCGTCGTCGCTGGCTTCCGCTATCTCGTCAGCTACCGCAACGCTCTTGGCCATCCCCTGAGTCTCGTTCCACTGAGCCACCAGTGCCCGTAGGCGAACACCGACGTCAGTGCGCGAGGAGATCTCGGAGAGGTCTTCCGCCGCGATGGAGGAGAACATGCTCTCCAGCTTGTCCAACTCGGACAAGACCAGGTCCGCCACATTGGGATCCTCGCTGTCGGGACTTACCACTTCCAGCAAGTAGTCGGTCACGGAGTCCGCGTTGGGGTAGTCGAACACCAGGGTCGCCGGCAACCGCAACCCGGTCGCGGCGGTCAAGGTAGGTGCAGGGCCACCAACGACGAGGAACACGCCGTGTCCACCGTCATGGCCGGTCCTTCGAACCCGAACGTGTAAGCAACCCGACCAGACGCGACGCTGCCCGAGTTACCTGTTCCGCCATAGCCCTCGACCTCGGCCAGCCCGGCCAGGTGGGTGACGTAGTCGTGGTACATCAGCCCGGCGAACACCCCGGTGTCGCTCCCGCGCAGGGAGAGCGGGTCGACTCCGGCGTTCTCGATGGCTTCCCACGAGGCCTCCAGCAGCAGCCGCTGCTGCGGATCCATCGCCAGGGCCTCACGCGGCGAGATCCCGAAGAACGCCGGATCGAACTCGGCGGCCCCGGTCAGGAAACCCCCGAAACCCTCGACGTTCCAACCACGGTCGGCGGGGAACGGCCCCGTGCCGTCCCTCCCCGAGGCGACGAGGTCCCACAGCTCGTCCGGGGTGGACACACCCCCCGGGTACCGGCAACTCATGCCGACGATCGCGATGGGCTCGTCCACGTCCGACACGATCGGAGCGGACGCGACGACCACGGACTGCCGGCCGAGGACCTCCGCCAGTACGAACTCAGCCAGCTCGGCGGGGGTCGGGTAGTCGAACACGACGGTGGCCGACAGACGCAGCCCGGTCACCGAGTTGAGGCGGTTCCGAAGCTCCACCGCGGTCAGCGAATCGAACCCCGCATCCGAGAATGTCTGGTCGGGAGCCACGTCATCACCCGAGCCATGCCCGAGCACGACGGCGACCTGTGCCCGGACCAGCTCCAGGACGACCCGGGGCCGCTCCTCCTCGGGTAGTCCGACCAGGTCCGGTCCGGTGCCGGCCCGTCGCGGGCGGGAGGTACCGACCAGGTCCCGCAGAACCGGCGCGGTCTCGGACTGGGCGCGGACCGCTGGCAGGTCGAGATCCACTGGGAGGACCACCGCGCGGTCGGTTCCGAGTGCCGCGTCGAACAGACCGAGCGCGTCGGCCCGGGACAGCGCGCGCACCCCGTCACGTGCCATCCGCTGGCGGTCCGCGGGGGCGAGGGTGTCGGCCATGCCCTCGCCCGCCCACGGACCCCACGCGAGCGACTGGCCGACCAGCCCCAAGCTCCTCCGCTGGGCGGCGAGCCCGTCGAGGAACGCGTTGGCCGCCGCGTAGTTCGCCTGTCCGGCCGAGCCCAGGGTCCCCGCGGCCGACGAGAACACCACGAACAGTGCCAGGTCCAGGTCCCGGGTCAGTTCGTGGAGGTTCCACGCCCCGTCCACCTTGGGCCGCAGGACGTTGGTGACCTGGTCGGCGTCGAGCGACTCGACCAGGCCGTCGTCGAGGACACCGGCGGTGTGCACCACGCCGGTCAGCGGGTGTTCCTCTGGCACGGTGGCGAGGGCGGCGGCGAGGCTGTCGCGGTCGGCGACGTCGCAGGCGACGAAGCGGGCACGGCTCCGTGACTCGGCGAGTTCGGCGACGAGTTCCGCCGCTCCTGGTGTGTCCGGGCCACGGCGGCCGAGCAGCAGCAGGTTCCGCACACCCCGTTCGGCCAGGTGCCGCGCGAGCGTGGCACCCAGCGCCCCGCCCGCGCCGGTCACCACCACCGTGCCGTCCGTCGCCAGGTCGGGGCCGGTGGGGGCGGCTGGCACCCGCGCCAGGCGTGGTACCAGCAGTTCGTCGCCGCGCACGGCGATCTGTGGCTCGCCCACGGCCAGGACGGCGGGCACGTCGACGTCTCCGTCGGCGTCGACCAGCACGATCCGGCCCGGGTGTTCCGACTGCGCGGAACGCACCAGCCCCCACACTGCCGCGTGCGGGAGGTTCTCACCTGTCGCCGCGCCTCGGGTGACCAGGACGAGACGGGAGTCCTCGTCGACGAGGACCTTCCGCAGGACGGCGAGGACCTCGGAAACCGCACCGTGGGTGTCCTCGGCGACGGCGCCGCTGCCGGGGGCGACGGTGACCACGACTGCGTCGCGCGTCGTGTCGTCGCCGGATTCCGGCGCCGGCACCCAGGCCACTTCGTACAGGGAGTTCCGGCTCGGTTCCACGAACGGGCCGGTCGAGATCGGGCGCAGGGCCAGTGCGTCGACGGTGGCGACCGGTGCGCCCGTCGCGTCCGCGAGTCGAACCGAGACGCCGGTGCCCGTGTCGGTGGCGGAGACCCGGACCCGCAGCGCGCGCAGCTCGGCGCCGGCCCCGTCGAGGAACGCCAGTTCGGACCAGGAGAACGGCAGTGACAGCTCGGCCTCGCCGAGGAGTGGGACCGCGTGCAGGGCGGTGTCCAACAGCACGGGGTGCAGCCCGTAGCCGGTGACCGGCAGGTCCTCCCCGATCCGGACCTCGGCGAAGACCTCGTCCCCTCGGCGCCACGCGGCTCGCAACCCCCGGAAGGCCGGCCCGTAGTGCATCCCCGACTCGGCGAGTCGCGCGTAGTGGTCAGCGACCGGGATCTCCACCGATCCCGGGGGTGGCCAGACGACCGACCAGTCCGCCGTGGTCGGCCGCACCCGGTCCCGACCGAGGACTCCGGTCGCGTGGCGGACCCAGGTCTCGTCCTGCTCGCCCGGCGCGCGGACGAACACGCTGATCGCCCGGTTCCCGGCGTCGTCCTCCGCCGTCGCGGTGACCTGGAGGTGGAGGTCGCCGCGGTCCGGCACCACCACCGGCCGGACCAGCGTCAACTCCTCAGGTGTCCCGTGCCCCAACCGCTGCGCGACGTGCCGGGCGAGTTCCACCATCGCGGCTCCGGGCAGGACCGGCTGGTCCGCCACATGGTGGTCCGCCAGCCAGGGGTGTTCCGCCCTGGTCACGCGACCGGTGAACAGGGCTTCTCCGGTGTCGGCGTGGTGGACCACGGAGGCGAGCAACGGGTGTCCACCCGCCGCCAGGCCGAGCGACGAGGGGTCGCCCGGGGCGCCGTCGGCCGGCCGCAGCCAGTAGTGGCGGCGTTGGAACGCGTAGGTCGGCAGGTCGACCAGGCGGGCTTCGGACCCCGCGAAGAAGGCGGGCCAGTTCACTGGCACGCCACGCACATGCAGGGCCGCGACGGCGGCCACGACCGCACGCGGCTCCGGGGAGTTCCGGCGCAGCGTGTTCACGAACGCCAGGTCGTCGCCGGGTAGGCAGTCCTGGGCCAGCACGGTCAACACGGCGTCAGGGCCGAGTTCGACGAACGTGGACACGTTCCGCCTGGCGAGGCAGGCCATGCCGTCGGCGAACCGGACGGTCTCGCGCACGTGCCGCACCCAGTACTCGGGGTCGCGCAGCTCCTCCGACACCACTTCGCCGGTCAGGTTGGACACGACGGGTGTCCGGGGCTGGAGGAAGGTGAGGCTGGCCGCGACGGTCCGGAACTCGGCCAGCATGTCCGCCATCCGGGCCGAGTGGAAGGCGTGGCTGACGCGCAGGCGGCGTGCCGTGCGCCCGTCGAACCGCGCCACCACCCCGGCGACGGCGTCCTCGTCACCGGACAGCACCACCGAGGTGGGGCCGTTCACGGCGGCCAGCGACACCCGGTCGGTGAGCAGCGGCAGGACCTCGTCCTCGGTGGCTCGCAGAGCCACCATGGCGCCGCCCGCCGGCAGCGCGCCCATCAGCCTGCTCCTGGCCGCGACCAGGGCGCACGCGTCGGGCAGGGTCAACACCCCGGCGGTGTGGGCGGCCGCCAACTCGCCGATGGAGTGGCCGAGCAGGTAGTCGGGTGTGAGTCCCCAGGACTCCAGGAGCCGGAACAGCGCCACCTCGACGGCGAACAACCCGGCCTGGGCGTGCTCGGTGCGGTCGATCAGCTCCCCACCGCCGAACACGATGTCGCGGACCGAGTGGCCGGTGTGCCGTTCCAGTTCGGCGCACACCTCGTCGAAGGCGAGCGCGAAGGCCGGGTACTCGGCGTGCAGTTCCTGGCCCATGCCTGGTCGCTGGGAGCCCTGCCCGGAGAACAGGAACGCGGTCTTCCCCCGTGCCGCCGTTCCCCGCACGGCGGTCCCGAGATCGTCGAGGCCCGCGGCGTCGAACACGACGGCACGCTCGCGCAGCGCGGCGCGGCTGGTCGCCAGGGTCCAGGCGACGTCCACGTCCTCGACCGCCGCTCCCTCGAGGTGGGCTCTCAGCGTGGCGGCCTGGGCACGCAGCGCGGCGTCCGTCCTGGCCGAGAGGACCCACGGGATGACGGGTGGGGCGGCCCGCTCGACCACGGCCGTCTCGTCCGGGGAATGCTCGAGGATGACGTGGGCGTTCGTACCGCTGACCCCGAAGGAGGACACGCCGGCCCGTCGAACCCCCGTGCCGGGTGACCACGGCACGGGCTCGGTCAGGAGGCGCACGGCACCGCTCGTCCAGTCCACCTGACCGGTTGGGGCGTCGACGTGGAGGGTCTTCGGCAGGACACCATGCCGCATGGCCATCACCATCTTGATGACACCGGCGATGCCCGCGGCGGCCTGGGTGTGCCCGAGGTTCGACTTGACCGAGCCGAGCCACAGCGGGCGGTCGTCCGGCCGTTCCCTCCCGTAGGTGTCGAGCAGCGCCTGCGCCTCGATGGGATCACCGAGGGTCGTCCCGGTACCGTGCGCCTCGACGGCGTCCACATCGGCCGTGTCCAGGCCGGCCTGGGCCAGTGCCTGTCGGATGACCCGCTGCTGCGACGGCCCGTTCGGGGCGGTCAACCCGTTGGAGGCACCGTCCTGGTTGACGGCGGAACCCCGGATGACAGCGAGTACCTGGTGGCCGTTGCGCCGGGCGTCGGACAACCGCTCCAGCAGCAGGACCCCAACTCCCTCCGACCAACCGGTGCCGTCGGCGGCCGCCGCGAAGGACTTGCAACGGCCGTCCTTGGCGAGCCCCTGTTGCCGGATGAAGTCGGTGAACACGGTGGTGTTGGGCATGACGGTCACGCCGCTGGCGAGGGCGAGGGTGCACTCCCCCGCGCGCAGCGCGCGGGACGCCCAGTGCAGGGCGACGAGGGAGGACGAGCACGCGGTGTCGATGGTGACGGCCGGTCCCTCGAAGCCGAAGGTGTAGGCGACCCTGCCGGAGAGGACGCTGCCCGAGTTCCCGACGCCGACGAACGCCCGCACGTCGTCGGGTACGTCGCCGGCGCCGGTGCCGTAGTCGTGGTACATCAGGCCGGCGAAGACGCCGGTCCGGCTGCCCTTGAGGGTCAACGGGTCGATCCCGGCCCGTTCGAAGGTCTCCCACGAGGTTTCCAGCAGCAGCCGCTGCTGCGGGTCCACCGCCAGGGCCTCGCGCGGCGAGATACCGAAGAAGTCCGCGTCGAACTCGGCGGCGTCGTGGAGGAATCCCCCCTGGACGTCGAACACGTCCCGGGTGCCGCCGAACAGGCGCTCGAGGTCCCACCCCCGGTTCGTCGGGAAGGGACCGATTCCGTCGCCGCCGGCGGCCACGAGGCGCCACAGGTCCTCCGGGCTGGCCACGGCGCCTGGGTAGCGGCAGCTCATGCCGACGATCGCGATGGGTTCGCGCTCGCCGTCCTCGACGTCGCGGAGGCGCTGCCGTGTTCTGCGGAGGTCCGTCGTGACGCGTCTCAGGTAGTCGCGCAGCTTCTCTTCGTTGTCCATCAACCCAACCCCATCGCCGCGATCAACAGGAGAGGACCGACCACTCGCGACGGTCGGACCCGCCCCTCCCATTGGGCAACAACCTGCGGCCTCCGGAACAGTTGGGAAACACCGAGGCGACTACCGCGAACACGCGAATTCCCGCACATCGACCGGTGTCGCACACCGGGTTGTCCACTTACCGGGAAACCTACGGTGGGGACTGCCGACGAACAACCCCTAAGGGGACACCCCCCACCCCTGTCGTCCCACTACCCCGCGCACGGCTCCCGCTGCTCGCGCTGGCTCCGCGCCCGACGGCGCGTCCGAGGACGCCAGCACTCCGCGGGCAGCCCCACTACCAGCGACGACGTGATGACGATCAGGAGGATGCCGAGCTCGGGTACGAGGTCGACGGGCGGCGCGCGGACCACGACGGCACGGGCGGCGGCCACCGGGAAACGCCCGTCCCCACAGTGCGGGGACGGCGCCGCGCGAATTCGGAATGGGGCGCCGATTTTCCCGGTCCGCATTCCCGCGTGGCGTTTTCGATCGGGTGCGTCGGCGGGTGAGGATGAAAGGGAACCGATTCATCACGGTACCCGAGAACAATGACCCGTGAAACGACGCGTTAGCGATCCCCTCGGTGCGCCGGGTCCCCGGATCTGGACGTGCGCATCGCGACGGCGGCCACGCCGTCGCGATGCGCAGGAACGGGGACAGCGGTTGCCCGGCGGCGACGGCGGATCGACGGGCGGAGGGACCGCACGGCGGGCCCGCACCGCTGACCACGAGCGCGAGCCACTGGTCGATCCCGGCGAGCGGAGGCCGCGGTATGGCCCGGCCGGAGGTCCACGTCGAGCGCGACCGCCCAGACGAGCTCGGGACGTCGGCCCGGACCGGAGCCGACGTGCCCCCTGGTCGGTCACGACCGGGTCCGGGGAGTCCTCCGCTGGCCCACGTCAGGCGGAGCGGTCGTGCGTTCCCGTCCTCGGACCGCTCGCACCGACCGTCCCCCGGTCCCGGTAGGCCGAACGGGCCGCCTCGTGGCGCCCGGTGTCGCGGTCCCTGGGCAACAGCGACTCGTTCCCGGACTTCCCGACGGGGTTCACGTCGAGCCGCAGGTCGGCGGGTAGGTCCGTTCGTTTGGTGACCTTGAGCTTTCGGAAGATCTTCGTCAGGTGTTGCTCGACGGTGCTCACGGTGATGTGCAGCTTCCCGGAGATCTCACGGTTGGTGAAGCCGAGCGAGGCGAGCGCCGCGACACGGTGTTCGGAGGTGGTGAGAGCCCCGATCAGGACCTGCTCGGAGGAGCGGGGGGCCACTGGCCTGGACACCGTCGGCACGGACTGCGCGTGGCTGGTGGTCGTGGGTCTGTCACTCCGCTCGCTGGGGACCGGCGCCATCTCCAGTCGGCAGGCCTGCACGAGACGGCCCGCGCGGTGGGACACCATCCGAGCCTTGGCCGCCTGGCCGAGCGCCTGGTGGGCCTTGCTGAGATCGAGGAGCGTGTGGGCCAGTTCCAACCGGTCTCCGCTGGCCTGCAACAGCTCCACCGCGTCCTTGAGCAGGCGCAACCTGCTGCTGGCATCGGAGGTGGCGGCGACGATGCGGGTGGCCGACCCGTGCACCCTGGGATTGGCGGGGCCGCTGTGCCCGAGCTGTTCCTCGGCCAGCGCCCGGGCTTTGGCGACGTTGCCGAGTCGCAGGTGGGTCTCGGCGGCGTCGGTGCGCCACGGTGCCAGCCCGGGGGCCTCGAACCCCCAGTTCGCCATGAGCTCGCCGCAGCGTTGGAAGTCCTTGAGCGCCGCGGCGTACCACCCGTTCGCGAGGTAGTACCGCCCCCTGGCGCGGAGGTAGGTCACGCCGAACACCGTGCCGAACATCTCCTCGGGGACCGGTTGCCGGAGGTGGTGCTGCACGGCGTCGTGGTCACCCACGACGCTTCCCACGGACACCAGCACCCCGAGGGGCATGCCGATCCCGACTCCCCAGCCCTCGACCCCGACGGCCCAGATCGCCCGGTTCGCGTAGCTCGCGGCCCGGGGCAGTTCGCCGTAGCGCAGCGCGATCTCGGCACGGCATGCCGAGAACATCGCCTCCCACCAGGTCGCGCCCCGCACCTTCGACTCGGCGAGCAGCGTGTCGCACCACCGCAGTGCCGTGTCCAGTTGGTCGGAGTAGATCATCGCCTGGAGCGCGTACCAGGCCGCTTCCACGGTGCGGTCACCGAGCACGGTGGCTCGCAGCACCCGTTCCGCGTTGGCTACGGAGGTGCCCCCGCTGTCGCCGGAGAGGACCGTGTTCAGCACCACGGAGGCCATGGCGGGCCAGCTCGCCGGCGACGAGTCCAGGCAGGTCTCCCCACTCGCCTCCGCCCAGCGGGCGGCGGGTTCCGGGTGGGAGTGCGCGAGCCACAGCCCGAGGTGTTTCAGCGGGTCGGCGAGGTGGCCGGCACTGGCGCGGTACTCGTCACCGAGCCGGTTGAGCACGTCCGACGCATCCTGGCGTCGTCCGCTCCACAGCAGGTAGCGCAGCAGGCGCACCGTGTGGCTGACGTCCAGCTCTCCCGCGCGCTCGTGCTCCACCAGTCGGGGGAGGTGGCGGGCGGCGTTCGCGGGGTTGCCCCGCCACTCGGCGCCCAGCAGCGCGAAACGCAGCTCCGCGCTCGTGGTTCCCTCGCCGCAACCGAGGAGCGCGCGCTCGAGGAAACCGATCGCCGCGGCGGGTTGGTCCGAACGCAACGCGTCCTCGGCGGCCTGCCGCAACCGCCTCACCGCCCACCTGTCCGGTGCGCAGTCGGTGGCCAGCAGGTGCTGGGCGACGTTGGCGGTCCCGGCCTGGTCCTCGTGCAGGACGCGGGCGGCCGACCGGTGCAGTCCCGACAGCTCGGCTGGTGTCACGCAGTCGAGCACGGCCTGGCGGAACAACGGGTCCTTGAAGTCGTTGTCCTCCAAGCACCCGACGAGCCGCAGGGTCTGGAGGACGCGTTCGACGTCGACGCGCGGCTGGCGCAGTAGCGCGCACACCCGTCCCACGCTCGTGTCGGCGCCGAGGACGGCGACCGCTCGGGCGACGCCGAGCACGTCGGGCCCGCTGCGCCTGAGGCAGGTCAACACGGCCTGCCGGAAGGCATCGCCGATGACCGGACGGGTGTCCGGGGAGGTATGGACCGGCTGGGGCGCGTCCAGTTGGTCCTCGATCAGCGCGCGCACCAACAGCGGGTTCCCAGCGGTGATGGCGTGGCAGGCGGGGGCGAGCCGGTCGGCGATGTCGGGGGCGATGTGGCGCGCCAGGATCTCGGCCACACCGTCGGAGGACAACGGAGCGAGTCGCACGCGGCGGAAGTTCGCCTGGCGGATCAGCTCGATCCGGTAGGCGGGATGGGTCGAGCTGTCGTAGACCGCCTCGGCGACCAACAGCATGATGCGGGCCGAGCGGGTGTGGTTGGCGAGGTGGAGGACGCACTCCATCGACGGGGCGTCCACGTGCTGCGCATCGTCCACGGTGATGAGCACCGTGTCCTTCCGCGACAGTTCGAGGACGAGCTCGAGGAGGTCCTGCGCGATGTCGAAGGTGCTGACCTCAGGCGGTTCGTCACCGAGGACCGCCCGCTTCCCGGCTGTCAGGCGCAGCAACGAGGCCGTCCGGGCCGCGGGCACCCGCATGGTCCCGACGAGCGAGCGGATACCACCGAAGGGTCGATCGCCCTGACCGCGTGCCCCCGTCATGCTGAGGACCACCGCGCCGTGCGCGGCGCGTCGGTCGGCGAACGTCCGCAGCAGTTCCGTCTTGCCGCTTGCGACCACACCGTCGACCAGGGCTATCCGCCCCTGGCCCTCGGCCGTCTCCGCGAACAGCCCTTCTAGCAGCTCGAACTCGAACCGCCGTTCGACCAGCACAACAAGCACCTCGCCTGATCCGCCCCAGTGGGAAAGATGTTCGACAGGCAGCAGTTTCCGAACGTCCCCGCGCGATGCCCCATCGCGCGTGGGCCTGTCGCCACGTCAAACCCTCAGTCGCACATCCCTGCCGCACGCTGAGGAACACTTGTTCCTCCCCTGCGGCGAACCATATCGCCCTGCCCTCGCAGCCGCAATTATTTCCGCCAAACACCGGGCGACAAATGGCCACCAAATACTACCGAGCGTGATCCATTGATCACCAGTTGCTCGTCGAGTTCGTTCGGAAACCCGCCCGCCACCCAATCGTTATCAGCCCGATCGAACCAGGCACGAACAGGAGGACCCCCGCTAAGCCACCCAAAATACCGATAGCCCAAGCCGGTGAATTCATCGATCGGTGAATTCACCGCACTCGAGGTGATCAGCCGAACGCGCTCCGCCACCGGAGGAAGCCACGGTCACGTCGGAAGCGAGCGGTCGTCACCCAAGGACAGCCGGCCGGTCACCTACCGTCGCGCACCACCGGAAGGAGCACCCT
Source organism: Actinoalloteichus sp. AHMU CJ021 (assembly GCF_002895405.1). Classification (NCBI taxonomy): domain Bacteria; kingdom Bacillati; phylum Actinomycetota; class Actinomycetes; order Pseudonocardiales; family Pseudonocardiaceae; genus Actinoalloteichus; species Actinoalloteichus sp. AHMU CJ021. Next base: position 6,334,344 of record NZ_CP025990.1, read on the forward strand.
GGACGACGATCACCGAAAGTCACCGCACAGGAATCAGACATCCGCGTACTACGCGGAAGTCGACCACCAACGTCCCCATCACGAGCTCACACCACCCATAACCACGTTTCCGCCAGTGATGGGCAAACGATCCCCGGAACCCCACGCCGACACGCACCGACCCGACGCATCAGAAAAAGTACTGAGCACGTCAGGTTCGAGACCAACCGAATCGATGGTGATATTCAGCGCGAACCGGTATGTCGACTCAGAGGATTCCGACCCCGAGCTCGACGGGCAGGTCCCTCCGTCGTTTGATATTCAACTTCCGGTATATGCGAGTGAGGTGCTGTTCGACCGTACTCACCGTGATGTGCAGTTTCGCCGCGATCTCCCGGTTCGAACAGCCGAGCACCGCGAGTGAGGCGACCCGGTGTTCCGAAGCGGTGAGCGCCGTCGTATCCGCACACCGACGGGTGGCCAGGGGCGGCGGCGTGGGCGATACCGCGGGATGTTCGTCGGCGCGGAGCAGCTTCTGCAACAACAGGGCCGCACCGGTGACCTCCGCGAGGTGCCACGCCCGGCGGAACACCATGCGCGCACGGCGGTTCTCCCCGAGGACGTGGTGGCCGTGGCTGAGGTCCGTGAGCACCTGCGCCTGCTCGTAGCGGTCGCCGCACTGCTCGAGGAGTTCCAGTGCCTCGGTGAGCAGTTCCGGTCGTCGGTCGGCCGGACTGGTCGCGGCGAGCATGCGCAGCGACAACGCCCGCGTGCGGGGGTGCCCCGCGTCGGACCGGGCGGTCTGCTCGTAGGCGAGCTGCCTGGCCTGGTCGTGGTTGCCGAGGTGCAACCACGCCTCGGCCGCGCTGGTCCGCCACGGCACCATCGAGGTCAGGTCCAATCCCCAACCTCGCAGCAGTTCCCCGCATGACAGGAAGTCGGCGAGTGCCCGGTGACCGTGGTTGACCGCCAGGTGGTAGTGGCCCCTCGCGTACAGGTAGCGCGGCCCGTGGCGACTCTCGAACAGGGCCGAGGGAACTGGTTGGCGGACGTGGTCGGCGGCGACCGCGTACTCGCCCTTCCGGGTCGCCGCGAGCACGATGCTGCTCAGCGGTGCACCGACCGTGACACCCCATGCTTTCGGAGGGAGCAGGGCGAGGGCGGCACGTCCGTGGGTGACGGCACCGACGAGGTCGCCGGTGCGCAGCGCGATGTCCGCGAGCGCGGAGGTGATCGTCGCCCGCCACGTGACGGCGTCGGCGGACGCCTCTGCCAGGAGGCGGTGGCACCAGCGGGCAGCGGTGTCGAGCCGGTCGACGCCGGCGAGGATCTGCAGCGCGAGCGCGGCGGCCTCCTCGGACCAGCAGCTCCGCTGCCGGAAGCGCAGTCCGGACAGGCATCGTTCCGCGCTGTCCGCGGCGTCCCGGGACCGTCCGGCCGCCACCAGCTCCGACATGGCGGCAGTCACGCGCAGCCACGGGTCGTCCGCCGTCACCTCGGTCAGCCGGTCACGCGGCGCCGACACCGGACGGTGCCGGCGCGCCATCCTCGGGTGGGCCAGGGCCAACCAGGTCTCGAAGTCCGCGAGCTGGCCGTCCACCCCGTTGGCATCCGAGGCGCGAACCTCGGCGAGCACCTCGTCCGCCTCATCGTGCCGACCGTGCCACAACAGGTAGCGGATGACGACGAGCTGTTCCCGCGAACCGAGCACTCCGGAGCTCGCGCCCTCGACGAGTCGGGTGAGGCAGGTGGCGGCCGTGGTCAACGGGTTGGACTGCCATTCCACGTCGGCGAGCCGAGCGAGGACCAGGATCCGCCGGTGGTCGTCGTGGCACGCGTCATGGGCTCGGCTGAGGCAGGCGACCGCGCGCGCCAGATCTCCTTCGGCCGCCGCGGAGTCGGCCGCGTCCAGCAGGACGTCCACCACCCATTCCTCGTCCTGGTCCGGGGCTGGGCCCCGTCCCGCCTCGAGGAGGTGGTCCGCCACCGAGGAGAGCGGACCGCCGTGTTCGTGGCGAACCCGGGCGGCCCGCCGGTGCAGCTCGGCACGGTCCGCCGCGGGCAACGCGTCGAGCACGGCGTCCCGCGCGACGGGGTGCGGCAGGCGTCCCTTCTCCAGGAGACCGGCCGTGGTCAAGGCTCCCAGCGCCTGGTCCACGGTGTCGGGAGAAGCGCGGAGGAGGGTGGCCAGCTCCGCTGTCGAGGTGTCCTCGCCGAGCACGGCGAGCCCCCGCACCACGTCGGTCGCCGCCGGTTCCCCACGGTGCAGCCAGCTGAGCACGGCGAGGCCGTAGCCGTCGCGCCGCGCGGTACCGGCCGCCTCGTAGTCGTCGGCGAGTGCCCGCACCAGCAGGGGGTTCCCGCCACTGATCCGGAAGACCTCGGCGATCCGGTCCGCGACCGTGGACTCGTCCCAGCGGGCGGTGAGCAGGGCCTCGACCCCACCTCTGCTGAGCGGGCCGAACCGCAGCCTGCGGAAGTGGGCGTGCCGGGACAGCTCCGCGCGGAACCCCAGGTGCCGCCGGCTCGGTTCGACGTCGTCGGTGATCGCCACCAGCACCCGCGCCGATCCCAACCTCGCCGCGAGGTGCAGCAGGCAGAGCCGGGACGCCTGGTCCGCGCTGGCGACGTTGTCGACGGCCAGTACCACCGGTTGTTCGGTGGCCAGTACCAGCAACGCCCGCCACACGGCGTGCAGGATCCGCGCCAGCTCCGGGGTGACCGCGTCCGGGGGGAGCGCCACCTCGGGCAGGTCCGCGAGTTCCCCCGGCACCCGGGGGTGGTGCAGCAGCTGGCTCAGCGCCGCGAACGGCAGGTCCTGTTCGGTGGCCGAACAGGTGGCCGTGAGCACGAGGGCGCCGTGTTCACGGGCACGGCGGGTGAAGGCGTCCAGCAGCGCGGTGCGGCCGCAGGAGGCCGGCGCCTCCAGTGACACCACCGCGCCCCGTCCAGCGGCGGACTCGGCCAGCACGTCGCTCAGGCAGCGGAGCTGCTCGTCGCGTTCGACCAACCTCACCGCATCCCCCTGTCCGCGTTCCGGCTGCGTCCTCAGCGCCCCGCCTTCGCGCCGGCGAGCCGGGCGGACATCCTGGCCAGGATGGTCTTCTGGTGGGCGGTGAGGAAGAAGTGGCCTCCCTGGAACGTGTTGACCTCGAAATCACCGGTGGTGTGCTCGGCCCACGCCTCGGCCTCCGCGCTGGTCGTCTTCTGGTCGGCGTCGCCGGTGAGGACCGTGATCGGGCAGCTGAGCGGCGGTCCCGGGGTGTAGGCGTAGGTCTCGGCGATGCGGTAGTCACCCCGGATCGCCGGCAGTGCCATCCGCAGCAGTTCGTCGTCGCCGAGGATCCGGGCGTCCGTGCCGCTCAACGCGCGGACATCGGCGAGCAGGCCGTCGTCGTCGAGCTTGTGCACGCTCTCGTCGCGATGCGACGACGGAGCCCGGCGACCGGAGGCGAACAGGTGGACCGGGGGCGCGTCGGCGTCCGTCATGAGCCGTGCCAGCTCGAAGCCGACGCTGGCTCCCAGGCTGTGCCCGAAGAGGGCGGTCGGCTTCGTGAGTGACGGCCCGAGCACCTCGAAGATCATGTTCGCGAGTTCGCGCACGCTCCCGGCGCAGGGTTCGTGCCGGCGGTCCTGCCGGCCCGGGTACTGCACCGCCGCGACCTCCACCCCCGGGGAGAGCGCGGTCGCCATCGGGAAGAAGAAACTCGCCGAGCCGCCGGCGTGCGGCAGGCACACCAGCCGGACGGCTCCCGGATCAGCGGGTTTGAACCGGCGCAACCACAGTCCCTCGTCGATTCCAGTGGCGCTCATCCCGCGTCGGCCTCCCCGTGGTCGCCTCGGCGGCCGGCCTGCGTTCGAGCATCGGACCGAACCGCGCTGTGACAACTGGACGCTAGCCGTCGGTCAAACGCGGGCAAACCCCTATGTTCGATCGTGGAACCCTAGTGGGACCCCGTGCTCACCCGGGTTTCCGCGCGAGGACGACCACGTAGTCGAGCAGCTCCAGGTCCTCCTTCAGCAGGTCCTGCCCCTCCCACACCCGGGTGAGCGTCTCGTGCTGCCCCGGTGCGAGCGCGTCGACGAACGCGTCGTCGGAGAGCCTGCGCACCATGTGCTCCCGGTAGGGCTCGTACACCCGGTCCCGGATGGACTCCAGGGACAGGTCGGTGTACCCGGCGGCGGAGAGCCGGGCCAGGTACTCCTCACCGCCGTGCCAGTTCGCGTCGTCGAGAGTGGTCGCGATCCAGCTGAACTGCGGTGAGCGCAGCGCTGACCTGGGTGTCGTCGGGTCGACCGGGAGGATGTCGATGACGGCCAGCGTCCCACCGGGGCGCAGGACTCGGAACGCCTCCGCGAGGAACGCGGTCCTCGGCCGGAAGTGGAAGGCGCACTCCAACGCGACGACGCGGTCGAAGGTGTCGTCCGCGTAGGGCAGGTCGGTGGCCGACCCCTCGCGGAAGTCCAGCCGGTCCAGTACGCCCTCGCGTTCCGCCCGGGCCCTGGCGCTGGCCACGTGGTGGGGGGTGATGTTCAGGCCGTGCACCCGCCGGGGCTCGCGTTCGCGCAACCACAGGAAGTCCTGGTCGCCGTGGCCGAACCCGACGTCGAGCACGGTGTCGCCCGCCTGGATGTCGGCCCGCTCCCCGAGGAGCCGCGCGAGCGCCTCGGCCGCCTGGTCGAGGTCCTCGCATCCGTCCTCCCAGTACCCGTAGTTCATGTAGGAGGTCGATCTCCCGGCGAACTCGAGGTCGGCCGGGATGAGCGAGTACAGGTGGCGAACCCGCATCACCGGGTCCAGCGGGACCACGCTGGCCAGGAGCTTGCCCAGTTCTCGGACGCTTTCCGCCATGTCAGCGCTGCCTCTCGAATCGGCGGATGGGTCGGTGCGGCACGTCACCGCGCGGGTGCCGGCGCGGCCAGCTGGCGGCGCAGGTCCCGGACGAGGCGGGAAACGCCGTCGGCGGCACCCACCGAGCCGAACAGGTAGAAGTCGGGCCGGACGAGCGCGGCCGCGGCGGCCGTCTCGGCCAGGTATGACAGGTAGACGGCGTCGACGTCGACCACGGCGTCTTGGCCGGCCTGGTCGGCCGGGGTCCCGGCCGGTAGGACCTGGACGATGTGGACCCCGAGGTCGTGGAGGAACTCGATGTCCTCGTGGTCGAGCACCTCCTCGGGGCGGTCGACCAGGAGCAGGACGAAACCGGTCCCGACAACGGTGTCGAAGGGACCGCGCTCGGCGGCGCGCGCCACCGTGCCCTGCGGGACCAGCTCCCCGGCGGGGGAAATGACCACACCACTGTCGTTGCGGTGCAGGAATCCGTCTCGGAGCGAGTCGGCGAGTCCCTGGTGCGGGCCCTGCACGGGCCTGCCCCTGCGCTGGGCGCCGAGGAGGTAGGCGTCGCGCCCCGCGGCCGCGGCCGGGTCGGTCTCGCAGAGGATCCTGCCCATCGTGATCGACGCTTCGATGGCGGCGCGCACGTGGGCGCGGCGCTCCACCGTGTAGGAGTCCAGCAGGGCCTCCCCGGCGTGGCCGGACAGGACCAGTCCGAGCTTCCACGCGAGGTTGGCGGCGTCGCGGAAGCCGGAGCACATGCCCTGGCCGATGAACGGCGGCATGACGTGGGCGGCGTCGCCCGCGAGGAGCAGACGGCCCGAGCGCCACCGGTTCGCGCAGCGGGCCTGGGTGGAGTAGACCGCGAACCGGTCCAGCGCCGCGTTCTCCGGCGTCAGGTCGAAGAGCCCGAGCAGGCGCCACACGGTCTCCTCCCGGTCGAGATCGTCCAGGGTCTCCCCCGGAACCCGCATGAACTCCCACCGGCGGTGCCCCGGCCCGGCGGATACCGCCGTTCTCGGCCTGGCGGGATCGCAGATCTGGAGGTTGTTGGGGCTGAACACGCGCGGCTCGTTCAGCACGACGTCGCAGATCAGCCAGTCGGTGGAGAAACCGAAGTCCGCGACCGTGGTGCTCACGTGCTCCCGAACGAAGCTGTTCGCGCCGTCGCAGCCGACCACCCAGCTCGCGGAGATCCTCCGTTCACCTCCCTCGGCGGACCGCGCGGTCACGAGGACCCGCTCGTCGTCGAGCACGAGGTCCACCGCGACGTGCGCCCGCAGCACCGTCAGGTTCGGCAGTCGCGCACCCCGGTCGGCGAGGACCTGTTCGAGCCCCGGTTGGTACATCGAGGTCGAGGCCGGCCACCCGGTGCGGTCCAGCGCGGGGGGCTCCAGGTGGAGGAGGGTGTCCCCCGCCGCGTTGTTCCACGTGTAGTCGCGGGTGAGCTCGCGGATGCCGTCGAGTTCGTCGGCGACACCCGCCGCCGCCAGGATCCGCGCGCCCTCCCCGTCGTAGGCCACGGCTCTCGGCATCGGATACGGCGTCGGGTACCGCTCCACCACGGTGACCTCGTGTCCCCGCTGGGCGAGCAGGATCGCCAGCACCTCGCCGACCGGCCCGTAGCCGACGATCAGCACGTCCGTCCGCGTCGCGTCCCCGCTCAGCACGTCGCTCCCTCCTCGCCTCGCCCGTCGCGGCGCCGGCAGACGCCGCTCACGCGAGGCCCAGTTCGTTGTCGATGATCCCGAACAGCTCGTCGTCGGTGGCCTCTCCCAGGTCGGTGGGGTCACCGGCCGCGGCGGCAGTGGCCCGCCAGCTGGCGGTGATGGCCTCCAGCCGCGCCCCCACCTGACCGTGCAACTCGGTGCCCGCCTCGACGGCCAGGAGGGACTCGGCGAGCCGGTCGAGGTCGGTCAGCACCGACATGCCGGTGCTGCTCCTGTCCTGCTCGGCCGGGCCGAGCCGCTCCCACACGTGGTGGGCGAGCGCGGCGGGGGTCGGGTAGTCGAAGACGAGCGTGGCGGGCAGCTGGACCGTCGTCGCCCGCACCAGGCGGTTGCGCAGCTCGATGGCGGTGAGCGAGTCGAAACCCAGATCGCTGAACGCCTGGTCGGCCTCGATCGCGTCGGTCTGGTCGTGGCCCAGCACGACTGCCGACTCGGAGCGGACCAGGTCCACCAGCGCCTCGGCGCGGTCCGCCGGGGACATCGCGTCGAACGACCGCGGCCGAGCGCCCGAGCTCGTCCCGTTCCTGCGCGCCGTGCTCCTCGGCCGGCGGACCAGGTCACGCAGGAGCGGCGGCACCTCCGCCAACTCCGCCAGGTCCAACCTCGCCGGCACCAGGACGGGTCGGGGCCCGGCGAGTGCCACTCCGAACAGGTCCGCCGCCTCGTCCTGGCCGAGGACCAGCATGCCGCCCCGGGCCCCACGAAGGCGGTCGGCGGAGGCGAGGTCACCGATCATCCCGGCGCCCGCCAGCAGCCCCCAGGCCAGCGAGGTGGCGGGCAGACCCGCCGCCGCGCGCCAGGCGGCGAGCCCATCGAGGAAGCCGTTGGCCGCCGCGTACCCCGCCTGGCCACCGCTACCGAGCGTGCCGGACGCGGAGGAGCACAGCACGAACGCGGTCAGGTCCATCTCCCTGGTGAGTTCGTGCAGGTGCCACGCGGCGTCGACCTTCGGTCGGAACACCGCGTCGATCTGGTCCGGGGTGAGGGCGGTCAGGACGCCGTCATCGAGCGCGCCGGCCGCGTGCACGACGGCGGTCACGGGGTGGTCGTCCGGCACGGCCGCGAGCACGGCCGCGAGCGCGTCGCGGTCGGCCACGTCGCACGCCACGACCTGAACGGCGGCGCCGTGCGCGGTGAGGTCGGCGACCAGTGCGTCGACGCCCTCGGCGGAGGGGCCGCGCCGTGACACCAGGAGGAGGTGCCGGGCCCCGTGGTCGGTGACGAGACGTCGGGCGATGGTCCCGCCGAGGGAACCGGTGCCGCCGGTGACCAGAACCGTCCCGCCGGGTGGGGATGACCACGCCTGGCCCTGGCCGGTGGTCGTGGCCCTGGTGAGGCGGGGCACGAAGGCTCGGCCCGCCCGCAGCGCCAGTTGTTCCTCGCCGGTGGCCACGGCGGCGGGCAGGGCGTGGGAGGTGGCGTCCTCCTCGTCGACGTCCACCAGCACGAACCGGTTGGGGTGTTCGAGCTGAGCGGTCCTGACGAGACCCCAGACCGCGGCCGCGGCGGGAACCGGGGTCTCCTCGCCGAGTGCGGCGGCACCCCGGGTGAGGACGACCAGCGGGGGGCCTTCGGGAGGTGCGTTGTCGAGCCATTCCCGGAGGACGCTGAGCGCGCGGGTGGTCAGGCCCCGCGCCCCGGCGGGGTCGGAGGCGTCCGCGCCGGTCAGGTCCGCCCACACGATCGCGTGGGCGGTCGGGTCCGGCTCGACCGGCACCGGTCGCCACGTGACCTCGAACAGGGTGTCCACGCCGGCACCGGAGCCGAGCAGCCGCTCGGTCGGCAGCGGCCGGAACGCGACCGCGTCCACCGAGACCACCGGGGCACCCGTCACGTCGACGGCCTCCAGGCTGATGCTGTCCGGTCCGGTCCGCGCCACCCGCACGCGGAGCACCTCGGCGCCGGTGGTGTGCGCGCGGACCCCCCGCCACGCGAAGGGCACCAGCGTCTGCTCCTCCGGCGCGGTGACCAGGGCACCGAAGCTCGCGGCGTGCAGGGCCGCGTCGAGAAGCGCCGGGTGCACGCCGAAGCCCTCCGCCGACGGCGCCGCGCCGTCGCCTCCCGGCAACGCCACTTCGGCGAGGACTTCGGTACCCCGGGTCCACACCGCGCGGAGCCCCCGGAACGACGGTCCGTAGGCGTAGCCCGCCTCCTCCATTCGGGAGTAGAAGGCGTCCACGGGCGCGGGGTGCGCGTCGGGCGGCGGCCAGGACTCGGCGACGTGGCCGGGCGCCGCGGAGGGGCCCCCGAGCACGCCGGTGAAGTGCCGCGTCCAGTCACCGCCGGGGGGCTGGGAGTGGAGGTGCACCGGCCGCCGGCCGTCCTCGCCGCCGGGTTCGCCGACGGCGACCTGGATGTGGAGCTCCTCCTCGTCGGTCAACACGAGGGGTGACTCGATGACGAGCTCGTCGAGCAGCTCGCAGCCCGCCTCCTCGCCCGCGCGCAGCGCGAGGTCCACCAACGCGGTACCCGGCACCACGACGGACCCGCCGACCCGGTGCTCGGCCAGCCACGGGTGACGCCGCACCGAGAGGACGCCCGTGCAGACCACTCCTCCCGTGCTCGGCACCGGCACGGCGGCACCGAGCAGCGGGTGCCCGGCGGCCCGGAGGCCGGCGCCGGTGGGATCGCCGGCGGGGACAGCGGGGTCGAGCCAGAACCGGGTGCGCTGGAACGCGTAGGTCGGCAGGTCCACCACCGGTCCACCGCGGGGGAACAGGGCTGCCCAGTCGACGGCGGCGCCCCGCACGTGCATCCGCGCCACCCCTCCGACCAGGGTCTCCGGTTCGGAACGGTCGCGGCGCAGCACCGGGGCGGCGGTGACGTCCCCCTCCGGGCCGAGGCAGTCCTGGACCATCGCCGTGAGCACCCCGCCGGGCCCGATCTCGAGGAACTTGTCGACGCGCAGTTCGCGCAGGGTCACCACCGCGTCGTGGAACCGCACGGCGTCCCGCACCTGGGCGACCCAGTGTTCCGGGTCGCACAGTTCCGCTGGCTCGGCGAGCGCTCCCGTGCGGGTGGAGACGAGGGGGATCCGCGGTGGGGCGTAGGACACGCTCTCGGCGACCGCGCGGAACTCGGCCAGCATGGGTTCCACCAGCGGCGAGTGGAAGGCGTGACTGACCCGGATGTGGTTGGTCCGGCGTCCACGTTCGGCGAAGGTGGACGCGAGCCGGGAAACGGTGTCCCGGTCCCCGGAGACCACCAGCGAGGAGGGGCCGTTCACCGCCGCGAGGCTCGTCAGGTCGCCGAGCAGCGGCGTCACCTCGTCCTCGGTGGCCTCGATGGCCACCATCGCGCCGCCGTCGGGCAGCGCCTCCATGAGCCTGCCGCGGGCGCTGACCAGCGCGCACGCGTCGGCCAGGGTCAGGACCCCGGCGACGTGCGCGGCGGCCAGCTCACCGATCGAGTGGCCGGCGACGAAGTCCGGACGCAGACCCCACGTCTCCAGCAGGCGGTAGAGCGCGACCTCGACGGCGAACAGCGCGGGCTGCGTGTGACCGGTCCTGGCGAGCGCCTCGTCGTCCCCGTCGAACAGGATCTCCCGCAGCGGCAGGTCCAGCTCGGCGCACACGGCGTCGAAGGCCCGCGCGTAGGCGGGGTAGGTGGTGTGGAGCTGGCGGCCCATACCCGCGTACTGCGCGCCCTGCCCGGTGAACAGGAACGCGACCGCGCCGTCGGTGGCGGCGCCGACGGCGACGGCCGGCACGTCCTCTCCGCCGGCGAGCGCCCTGAGCCGTGCCAGGGCGGTGTCCAGGTCCTCGGCCGACAGCACGGCGCGGTGCGCCAGCGCGGTCCGGGCGGTCAGCGCACGGCCGATGTCCTGGGGTCGCTGCCGCGCCTCCCCGCCGTCCAGGAAGGACAGCAGCCGTTCGGCCTGGCCGCGCAAGGCCCTCGGCGTTCCCGCGGAGAGCACCCAGGGCACCAGGGGCGGGGCCTCGTCGGACGGCCGCTCCCCCGGTGGCTCGGCCGGGGGCTCCTCGATGATCACGTGGGCGTTGGTTCCGCTGATGCCGAAGGACGACACCCCCGCGCGCCTCGGCCGACCGGCCGAGGGCCACTCGCGTGCCTCGTCGAGCAGTCGCACCGCGCCGGAGTCCCAGTCGACCTCGGGCGATGGTTCGTCGACGTGCAGGGTCCTTGGCATGATCCGGTGCCGCATCGCGAGGACCATCTTGATCACACCAGCCACCCCGGCGGCGGCCTGGGTGTGCCCGATGTTGGACTTCAACGAACCCAGCCAGAGGGGTTGGTCGGAGGGTCGGTCCCGGCCGTAGGCCGCGATCAGCGCGTGGGCCTCGATCGGGTCACCCAGGCGCGTTCCGGTGCCGTGCGCCTCCACGACGTCCACGTCGGTCCCCGTGAGGTGGGCGGCGGCGAGCGCGTCACGGATCACCCGCTGCTGGGCGAGCCCGCTCGGCGCGGTCAGGCCGTTCGACGCGCCGTCGGCGTTCACGGCGGTGCCCCGGACGACCGCCAGCACGGGATGGCCGTTGCGGCGGGCGTCGGACAGGCGCTCGACGAGCAGGAGCCCAACCCCCTCCCCCCAGCCCGTGCCTTCGGCGCCGGCGCCGAAGGCACGGCACCGCCCGTCGACGGCCAGTCCGCGCTGCCGGGAGAACTCGACGAACCCGGAGGGTGTCGCCATCACCGTGACCCCGCCGGCGATCGCGAGGTCGCACTCGCCGCTCCGCAGCGCCTGGCCCGCGAGGTGCAGCGACACCAGTGAGGAGGAGCAGGCGGTGTCCACGGTGACGGCGGGCCCCTCGAACCCGAAGGTGTAGGCCACGCGGCCGGAGAGCACGCTCGACGCGGTCCCGGTGACGAAGTAGCCCTCGGTCTCCTGCCGCTGGGTCCCGGCGCCGACACCGTAGTCCTGGTGGAAGGTTCCCGCGAACACACCGGTCCGGCTGCCCCGCAACGAGACGGGGTCGATCCCGGCGCGTTCCAACAGTTCCCACGCCGTTTCGAGGAACACCCGCTGCTGCGGGTCCATCGCCAGCGCCTCGCGGGGGGCGATGCCGAAGAAGGCCGCGTCGAAGTCCGCCGCGTCGGCGAGGAACCCGCCCTGGCGGGTGTGGGAGGTGCCGGCGCGGTCCGGGTCGGGGTGGAAGAGGGTGGTGAGGTCCCAGCCGCGGTCAGTGGGGAACGCCCCAATGGCGTCCCGTCCGTCCGCGACCAGCTCCCACAGCTCGTCGGGGCTGTTGACGCCTCCTGGGAAGCGGCCACTCATGGCGACGATGGCGATCGGTTCGTCCACGGGGCTCCCCGCGGGCACTGCGGGTTCAGCGGGTTCGGCCGGCCGGGTGTGGTGGGCGCCGAGCCGGTCCGCGAGGGCCTGCGCGGTGGGGTGGTCGAACACGACGGTGCTGGGCAGCGGGACGCCGGTGACCTCGACGAGGCGGTCGCGGAGTTCGACGGCGGTCATCGAGTCGAATCCGATGTCCCGGAAGGCCCGTCGGGGTTCGATGGCGGTGGCGTCGGCGTGCCCGAGCACCACTGCTGCCTCGTGCCGGACCAGGTCGAGGACGACCCGGGGTCGGTCCGTCTCGGGGAGGTCGGCGAGGTGGCGGGCGAAACCGGTGGGCTGCTCGGTCCGCTCGCCCGATGGGGCGGAGCCGGGCAGCTCACTGAGCAGGCGGCTCGGTCGGGACGAGGTGAACACCGGGGTGAACCGGGCCCAGTCCACGTCGGCGAGGGTCACGTGCGCCTGGTCGCCCGCCGCCTCCCTGACGAGCGCGGCGACGGCCTGCTCGGGCGGCATCGCGCGCACCCCGATCCGGGCGAGCCGTTCGGCGTTGCCGTCCACCTCGGACAGGCCGGGGCCGCCCCACGCTCCCCAGGCCACGGAGGTCGCGACCCCACCGGCGGCCCGACGGCGGCGGGCGAGGGCGTCGAGGTAGGCGTTGGCCGCGCAGTAGGTGGCCTGCTCGCCGCTGCCCCACACGCCCGCGCCGGAGGAGACGAGGACGAACGCCTCCAGCGGCGTGCCCTCGGTGAGCTCGTCGAGGTTGGCGGCGCCGGCGACCTTGGCGGAGAGAACCTCCGCGACGTCGGCGAGGCTGGCCTCCCGGATCGGGCGACGCTCCCCGACGCCCGCGGCGTGCACGATGCCGGTGAGCGGCTGGTCCGCTGGCACCGCGGCCAGGACGGCGGCGAGCGCGTCCCGGTCGGCGACGTCACAGGCGGCGAGGGTGACCTCGGTGCCGCGATCACGGAGTTCCGCGGCGAGGTCGGCCGCACCGTCCGGGTTCCGGCTGAGGAGAACGAGGTGCGGGGCACCGGCCTCGGCCAGTCCGCGCGCGACCGCCGAGGCGACGCCGCCGCTGCCGCCGGTCACCAGGACACTTCCGCGCGGGGCCCACCCACCGGCGTCGACGGCGGGCGGTGCGGGGAGGAGCCGTCGTCCGAACACACCGTCGGGACGGATCGAGACCTGGTCCTCCCCGCCGGTTCCGGTGAGGACGGCGACCAGCCTGGACCACGTCCGGTGGTCGGGGGTCGCCGGCAGGTCGACCAGTCCGCCCCAGCGCGCCGGGTGTTCCAGGGCCGCGGCACGCCCGAAGCCCCACACCAGGGCGCCGGCTGGGCGTTCCCCCCGGTCGTCGACGGTGGCGGTCCACAGGGGCGCGGTGATACCGACGTCGTCCAGGGCGAGCAGGAGCGCCCGGGTCCCGGCGAGTCCTCGGGTGACCACGGGGTGGTCGGGGTGCGGGTCCTCGTCGAACGCGAGCAGTGAGAGCACTCCGTCGAAGCGGGTGTTCCCGGCCACCAGGCGTGCCGCCACCGCATCCCGGTCGTCCCCGACGTCCACCCGGGTCAGGTCGGCGCCGAGCCGGCGCAGGCCCTCGAGCACCTCGGCGGTGTAGGGGTCATCCGACCGGGACTCGGGAACGACGACCAGCCAGGCGCCCGGTGGGGGCGAGACCTCGGGGAACCGGAGGCGACGCCAGCTGACCTGGTACCGCCACGAGCCAGGGTCCCGGCCGCCCGCCGAGGGATGGTTCGCCCGCGCCAGCCAGAAGCGGTGGCGCTGGAAGGCGTAGGTCGGCAGATCGACACGCCGAGGACCCGCGTCGGCGAAGACCGCGGACCAGTCGACGGGCAGGCCGCGCACGTACCCGGCGGCGACGGAGGTGAGGAACCGGCGCGGGCCGCCGTCGTCCCGGCGGAGGGTGTCGACCACGACCGAGGGAGCTCCGGCCTCCTCCACCGCCTCCCGGATCGCGGGCGCCAGCACGGGGTGTGGGCTGACCTCGACGAAGAACCCGTAGCCCTGCCCGGCGAGTGCCGTCGTCGCTCCCCACAGCCGCACCGGCTCGCGGAGGTTGCGGTACCAGTAACCGCCGTCCAGCTCGGTACCGTCCAACCACCGACCGTCGACGGTGGAGTAGAAGGGCACGCTGGCGCGACGGGGGCGGATCCCGGCGAGGACCGGGGCCAGTTCGTCGGCGATGGCCTCCACCTGCGTCGAGTGGGACGCGTAGTCGACGGGGATGCGACGGGCCCGAACGCCGTCGCCGGTCAGGCTCGCGAGGACCTCGTCGAGGGCCTCCGCCTCACCCGACACCACCACCGAGGTCGGGCCGTTCACGGCGGCGACCGCGACCGCCCCGTCCCACGGGGCCAGGCGGTCGATGACCTCGTCCTCCGACAACGGCACCGCCGCCATCCCCCCGTGCCCGGCGAGGCGGCGGGCGATGGCGCGGCTGCGCAGCACCACCACCCGGGTGGCGTCCTCGACGGAGAGCGCGCCGGCGACGCACGCTGCGGCGAGTTCACCCTGCGAGTGCCCGAGCACGGCGTCCGGTCGGACCCCGAGGTGGGACCACAGTCGGGCCAACGCGACCATCACCGCGAACGACACCGGCTGCACGACGTCGACCCTGTCGAGGGACGGGGCACCGTCAACACCCCGGATCACGTCAAGAAGGGACCAGTCGACCAGGGAGGGCAGTGCCTCGGCGCACTCGCCGATCGCCTCCGCGAAGACGGGGTGGGTGTCCAGGAGTTCGGCTCCCATGCCCGCCCACTGGGCGCCCTGCCCGGGGAACACGAAGACGACCCGGCCGCGGGTGTCGGCTCGGCCGGTCACCAGCCCTGGCACCGACACGCCGTCGGCGAGGCCTCGCACGGCGGTGGTCTCGGTGCCGTCCCCGGCGAGCAGGACCGCGCGGTGCTCCATCCGCGCACGAGTGGTGGCGAGGGAGAACCCGACGGGCACGGCGTCGGCCCCCGCCGGGTCCACGGCGGCCAGCAGGCGGGTCGCCTGCGCGCGGAGCGCGTCCTCGCCGGCGGCGGACACCACCCACGGAACGACCTCGGGGCGAGGTCCGGTGGCGCTCGCCGGTGGGCTGGTGTCCATGGGAGGTGCCTGTTCCAGGATCAGGTGCGCGTTGGTGCCGCTGACGCCGAACGCGGAGACACCGGCGCGGCGCGGCCCGTCCCGCTCCGGCCACGGCACGGCCTCCCGGAGGAGGGTGACGGCCCCGGCGGACCAGTCCACCTCCGGGGTGGGCTCGTCGACGTGCAGGGTCCTCGGCAGGACGCCGTGCCGCATGGCCTGCACCATCTTGATGATCCCGGCGACCCCGGCCGCCGACTGGGTGTGCCCGATGTTCGACTTCAGCGAGCCCAGCCACAACGGGCGGTCCGGCGACCGGTCCTGGCCGTAGGTGGCCAGCAACGCCTGGGCCTCGATGGGGTCACCGAGCCGGGTACCCGTGCCGTGCGCCTCCACGGCGTCCACGTCGGAGGGACGGAGTCCCGACGAGGCGAGCGCGCGACGGATCACCCGCTCCTGCGCGGGCCCGCTGGGTGCGGTGAGACCGTTGGACGCGCCGTCGGAGTTGACCGAGGAACCGCGCACGACGGCGAGGACGGGATGCCCGTTCCGGCGTGCCTCGGAAAGCCGCTCCAGGAGCAGGACGGCCACGCCCTCCGACCACCCCGTTCCGTCGGCGGACGCGGCGAACGCCTTGCACCGCCCGTCGCGCGCCAGCGCTCGCTGCCTGCTGAACTCCACGAACACCCGGGGCGTGGCCATCACCGCCACCCCACCGGCGAGCGCCATCGAGCACTCACCGGCGCGCAGCGCCTGCGCTGCCAGGTGCACGGCGACCAGGGACGACGAGCAGGCGGTGTCGACGGTCATCGTCGGGCCTTCGAGTCCCAGCGCGTACGCGACGCGGCCGGACGCCACGCTGCCCGCCGTCCCGATGTCGAGGTAGCCCTCGGACTCGGAGGGCACCTCGTCGAGTCCGTTCGCGTAGTCGTGGTGCATCAGCCCGGTGAAGACGCCGACATCCGCCCCGCGCAGCGACGTCGGGTCCAGGCCAGCGCGTTCGACGACCTCCCACGACGTCTCCAGCAGCAGCCGCTGCTGGGGGTCCATGGCGAGTGCCTCGCGGGGGGAGATCCCGAAGGGCGCCGGGTCGAAGTCACCGGCGTCGTGGAGGAAACCGCCCTCCCGGGTGATGGACGTGCCGGGCCCGCCCTCGGCGCGGAAGAGGGTGTCGAGGTCCCAGCCCCGGTCGTCCGGGAACCCGGAGACCGCGTCCACGCCCTCCTCCACCAACGCCCACAGCTGTTCCGGTGAGGTGACACCTCCGGGCAGGCGGCAGGCCATCGCGACCACCGCGATCGGGTCGTCCTCGTTCGGTGCCGGTGCCCCGGTGGGGGGAAGTCCGGGTGCGGACCGCCTGGTGCCACCGAACAGCAGCGCGCGCAGGTACCGGGCCACCAGGTCAGGGGTGGGGTGGTCGAACGCGAGCGTGGCGGGCAGCCGAAGCCCGGAGACGCCGGTCAGCGCGTCCCGCAACCGCACGGCGGCCAGGGAGGTGAGACCGAGGTCGCTGAACGGGCGGCCAGGGTCGACGGTGTCACGACCGGCCACTCGGGCCGTCTCGGCGTTGACCACGTCGAGCAGCTCGCGATGCTGGTCGTGTTCGGGCAGGGCCGCCAACCGCTCCCGCAGCGCGGACCGCGCGGCCTCGTCCGGGGCGCGCGACGTGGGTCTGGCGTCGAGGAGTCCCCGCAGGGGTGGAGCGAGAGCACCCCGTTGGAGGACCTCGGTGTCGAGGGACATCGCGACGAGGGAGGCGCGGTCGACGGTGAGCGCCGCGTCGAACATCGCGAGTCCGTCCGCGCCAGACAGGGTGGACGCGCCGGCGAGGGGGATGCGGGCGTCGTCGTGTCCCCACGGTCCCCATGCGATGGTCAGCGCGGCGAGACCCGCCGCGCGCCTGCGGTGGGCCAGCGCCTCCAGACGAGCCGAGGCGGCCGCTTCCTCCGCCCGGCCGGCGGCGCCGAGCACACCGACGGCGGAGGTGAACAGGACGAACGCCGCCAGGTCCGCCGTCGTGGTCAGCTCGTGCAGGTGCTCGGCCGACGTCGCGGCCGCCCCGGGCCCCTGCCAGGTGTGGATGACCGCGGTCAGTGGGCGCTTCGCCGCCGCGAGGGCCGAGTCGATCGCCCCTCGGTCCGTGAGGTCGCAGGCGACCAGCTGTGCTCGGGCACCGGCACGGGTCAGTTCGGCGCGCAGCACCGCCGCCCGAGGGTCGTCTCGTCCGCCTGGGCTGAGCAGCAGGAGGTGGCGGACGCCGTGGCACGCCACCAGGTGCCTGGCCACGGCGGCGGCGGTCGGGCGGTCGGCGCCGGTGAGCACGACCGTGCGCCGGGGGTCGAGCCGCGTGCCCTCGCCGTGGCTCGTGGACCGCACGAGTTCAGGCAGCAGCACCGCCCCCGAGCGCACCGCGAACTGGGATTCGCCGGAGGCGACCCCGGCGTGCAACGCGGCCGCCGTCGTGCCCTCGGACCCGCCGTCGAGGTCGGGGAGGTCGGCGAGCACCAGTCGACCGGGAAGCTCGTGTTGCGCGGCGCGCACCCATCCCCAAGTGGACGACTGGTCGGGGTTCGGTACGTCCTCGTCCGGGCTCGCCGCGACGGCCCGGCACGTGAGGATGACGACGCGGGTGCCCTCGGGCAGCGCCGTGACCACCGGGGGCAGCTCCGCCAGCTCCGACCGCGACGGGTTCACCAGGACCACCGCCGTCGGCGCGAGTTCCCCGGCCTGGACGGCGGCCAGCAGCTCGCCGGTGCCGGACCGGGTCCGCGTCGCCACGCCGACGGCGACCAGCCCCTCGGCCAGCGGAGCGGTCCCCGCGCCGAGGAGGCACCACCGTTCGTCGGGGACGACCGGTGGCGTGCCGGCGATCGAGGGCCGGGGGATCCAGTCGGTCCGGAACAACGAGTCGAACTGCCCGCTGGCCGCGGCCCGCAGCCGCGCGGGTTGCCGGGTCAGGACGTGCCGGGTGATCTTGCCGGACGGGGTGCGCGGGACACGCGCGATCTCGTACAGCTCCTCCGGTACCTTGAAGGGCGACAGCTTCTCGCGGCACGCGGCGAACAGCCGGGCGGAGTCGAGCCCACCGGGCCCCGGCACGAGGAACGCGACCGGCACTTCACCCAGCACCTCGTGTGGTTTCCCCACCACGGCCACGTCCGCCACACCGGGAACCTGGCGGAGGACGTCCTCCACCTCACCGGGGTGGATGTTCTCCCCACCCCGGATGATCAGTTCCTTGATGCGGCCGGTCACCGTGAAATAGCCGGCCTCGTCCCGTCGGGCCAGATCACCGGTGCGGTACCAGCCATCCCGCATCACCTCGGCGGTGGCAGCCGGTTGGTTGTGGTAGCCGACCATCACGCTGGGGCCCCTGACCCACACCTCGCCCTCGGCGTCGAACGGGACGTCGACGCCCGTGTCGGGGTCCACGACCCGAACCCCGAGGCCCGGCACCGGAAGCCCGCAGGAACCCTCGACCCGCCCACCCGTCGGCCAGTTGATCGTGATGGACCCGCAGGTCTCGGTACTGCCGTAGGCGTCGAGCAGCGGCGCGGAGAAGACCTCCTCGAACGCCCTGCGCAGGGCGGCGGTCGTGATCGCGCCGCCCACCAGGCACATCCGCAGGTGCGGGGCGCGGAACCCGGTCTCGCGGGCCGCCCGCACCAGGTAGTGGTACATGGTGGGCACGCCGGCGAGGAACGTCGCCGAGTCCCGTTCGACCGCCTCCAGCACGTCCTCGGCCGCGAACCCGTCGACGATCCGGGCGGTGGCGCCGACGGCGGTGACGGACAGGACGCAGGCGATGTGCGACAGGCTGTGGAAGAGGGGCAGCGGCCACACGACCCGGTCGTCAGCCGAGAGCCCGGGTACCGGTACGTAGCAGGCGGCGACCGACCACAGGCAGTTTCGCTGGGTGGAGAGCACTCCCTTGGGTTTGCCCGTGGTTCCGGAGGTGTAGAGCATCCAGGCGAGGTCGTCGAGGCCGAGGTCGTCGCGGGCGGGGGCGGGCGGCTCGGTGGTGGCCATCGCCTCGAAGAGCTTCGCGCCCCGAGGCGCGTCGTCCGGCATCCCCTGGTCCCCGACGACCACGACGGACACGTCCCGCCGACCGGCGAGGACGTGCCCGAGCCGCGAGAGGTGGGCGGGGTCGGTGATGACCACGCGGGCGCCGCTGTCGTCGAGCAGGTAGGTCAGCTCCGCCTCGCTGACGCGCGGGTTGAGCGGCACGCCGATGGCCCCGGCGCGCAGGATCGCGAGGTAGCTCTCCACGACCTCGACGCGGTTGCCGAGGCAGATCGCGGCACGGTCACCTGGCCGCAACCGCAGTGCGACGAGGTGGCCGGCGAGCCGCCCGGTGCGTCGCTCCAACTCCCCGTAGGTCACCGTCCGGGACGCGTCGTGGAAGGCGACCTTGTCGCCGATCCGGTCGGCGTGCTCCCGGAGCAGTTCAGGCAACGGCCTGATCAGCTCGGTACGCAGCATGCCACCACATCCGTCGGTCGTGCCGTCACCTCGACAGCAGTCTTCCGGCAAGGAGGCCCTGGCCTAACCCCTGCCATGCCCCCTATGACTCCCTAACTTCCGCCCCGGCGAGCGGGGCCGGTCAGCCTTCCAGGGCGGGAGCTCGCAGGGGCGGGCAGAGCGCCAGCAACTCGGCCGGGCTGTCGAGGGCCACGTCCGGGCGCGCGGCGAGCAGGGCCGCCGCCTCGCACTCACCCCACAGCGCGGCCACCGCGCGCACCCCGGCGCCCCGGGCGCTGGCGAGGTCGGTGACCGCGTCACCCACCATGACCGCCTCGTCGGGGCTGACCCCGAGCCGGTCCAGCGCGAGCTCGACGATGTCGGGAGCGGGCTTGGGGTTGGCCACCTCGTCGGACCCGATCACGTGGTCGAACAGCGGCAGCACTCCGAGCAGGTCGAGGAGCGAACGCGCGCGGGGTCCGCTCTTCCCGGTGGCCACCGCCAGCCGCAGGCCGCGGGCGCGCAGCTCGGCGAGCAGCTCGGGCACACCCTCGAACATCGGCACCTGGTGGGCCAGCCGGTAGCTCTCCCGGACGAAGGGCTCCTCCATCGCCAGCGGCAGCCCCATGATGCGCATGATGTCGGGGAAGTACCGGCCGAGGTGCTTGTTGTACTCGGCGAACGGGGCTTCCCCTTCGCCCACCGCCTCCGCGTAGGCGACGCGGAAGGCCTCCCGCATCACCTCGGTGCTGTCGACGAGCACACCGTCGAGGTCGAACACCACGGCGCGGAGGGCACTGGCACGGGGATCGGGCGGGACGGGCCGTTCTGCCCGAGGGAGGGGACGCGCGGAGGCGTAGAGCCGTTCGATGGCGCCGATCGTCCGCCGCGCCTCCCCCACCGCCCGTCCCTGGGTCGTCGGGTCGCCCAGTTCGGCGGCGATCACGTCCAGCTGCGTCCCGTACTCCGCGCCGATCGCCTCCTCAGCCACCGCCACGGGGGTCGTCTCGCCGTCCCGGGTCACGGTGAGCACGGACCCGCCCGCGCGGTGGGGGCTGAACCCGAAGGTGCATCGCAACGTGGCGGTGCCCCCGCTGCCCTCGACGGTCACGACGGTGGCGTCGAGCGGTTCGTGCGACCGCCACGCCGCCCGCAGGGACACCGAGATGCCCTCGTCGGTGATCAGGAAACCGCGTGCGGTGTCCTCGACGTCGCTGGGTGGCGCCGAGCCGACCTCGTCGTCCTCGGCACGCCACGCCGCCCTGGCCGTCCGGTCGTTGACGTGGTCCCCGGACACCGTGCCCACGACCTCCCGGAACCCGGCGGCACCGACCAACGGTGGTAGCAGGTCCAGGAGGTGCCAGCCGAGGTCGACCAGGGCGCCCCCACCGGACAGACCGCGCCGGGTGAACCAGCCGTCCCCGTCGGGAACACCGCGGGCGCGGACCCAGGCCAGGTCGACGTGGCGGATCTGGCCGAGCGACGGGACCAGCGCGGCCAGGGCGCGGACGTCGGCACGGTGCCGGGCGGCGCTCCCCGCGAGCAGCAGCGCACCGCCGTCGCGTTCGGCCGCGGCGAGGCGGTCGGCCTCGCCGGTGTTCACGCAGACCGGCTTCTCGACGAACACCGAGATCCCCCTCTCCAGCAGGAGGGAGCCGACAGGGGCGTGCAGGTGGTTGGGCACGGCGACGATCGCGAGCTCCGCCACCTCCGGGCGGAGCTCGCCGGCATCCGCGTAGCGGATCACTCCGCCGTCGTCGGCTCCGGAGTGCGCCCGGGGGTCGGGGTCGACGACCGCGGTGACGACGAAGCCCGGGTGGGCCCGCAGCCTGGGCAGCCAGATCGACCGGGCGGCCCAGCCCAGGCCGACGACGGCGGTCCGGACCTGCCTGGTGGGGGCGCGTCCATCGCTCATGACCTACTCACACTCCACCTCAGACGGGGCACTCGACCGTGGACCGGATTTCGGGCGACGCTACCGGCGGGGCGCGGTTCCGATCTCCCCTAACGAACCCCTCAACACCCCCTGCGCCCAGGAGGAACGGCCCGGCACGGCCCGGCGCTGGTTAGCCTCGCGGCGGCAGCAGACCGAGCCTGTGAGGTGTCCCGTGTCCGAAGTCCTTCTGTTGCACGGCCCGAACCTGGGCATCCTGGGTCGACGGGAGCCGGAGATATACGGCACGGACACCCTGTCCGACATCGAGGACGCGGTGGCTGACGAGATCGCCGACCGCGGTTGGAAGGTCCGGGCCGTGCAGGACGACTGCGAGGGCATGCTCGTGCGGGCTGTCCAGGACAGCTACGACACCCTCGGGGCCATCATCAACCCCGGTGCCCTGATGATGGCGGGCTGGAGCCTGCGGGACGCGCTCGCCTCCTACCCCAGCCCGTGGATCGAGGTCCACATCTCCAACGTCTGGGCGCGGGAGTCGTTCCGGCACAACTCCATCCTGGCGCCGATCGCCGCGGGCGTGATCGCGGGGCTCGGCACGACCGGGTACCGGTTGGCCGCGCGGGCGCTGCTGGCGCGACACTCCGGGAGCTAGTCATCAGCGTCATCGCGATCGACGTCGGCGGCACGAAGGTGGCGCTCCGCGCGGAGGCCGAACACGCCCCGGCCCGGCAGGCCTCGTTCCGCTGGGGGTCACCCGCGACGGTGGCCGAGGACCTCGCCCTGTTCGAGGAGCGGATCGCCGCGCTGATCGCGCGGTGGCCGCACCAGGTCCGAGCCGTGGGAGTGGCGATGCCGGCCACCCTGGACGGCGAGGGACGAGTCGTGGTCTGGCCGAGCCGCCCGTCGTGGGCGGGACTGGACTTCGGGGCGTCGCTGGCACGACTGTTCCCGGGGATCCCGGTGCGCTGGGCCGACGACGGTGATCTCGCGGCGCTCGCGGAGGCGGACGCGGCGGACGTCCAGGACCTGCTCTACCTCGGTGTCGGCACCGGGGTGGGCGGCGGGCTGGTGGTGGGCGGCCGTCCAGTGCCGGATCCGGCGAATGGTTCGTGCGAGCTGGGCCACCTGGTGGTGGACCGCGCGGGGCCGACGTGCGTGTGCGGCCGCGCCGGGTGCCTCCAGGCCATCGCCTCCGGTCCGGCGACGCTGCGGCGCGCGGCGGCATCGCGCGGGCAGGACGTCTCCTTCCCCGAGCTCCGGGCCGCGTGGGACGACGGGGTGGCGTGGGCGGTGGCGGCGGTGGACGAGACGTGCGCGGCGCTGGCGGTCGCCGCCGCGAGTATCAGCGAGCTGGTGCGGCCCGCGTGTGTCGTGCTCGGCGGCGGATTCGCGGCGGGACTTCCGGGGTTCGCCGACGCGGTGGCGCGGCACCTGCGGGCGCTCGCCCGCGAGGGTCACCCAACGCCACCGCTGCGGCTGTCCACGCTCGGCGGGCTCTCGTCGTTGCGGGGTGCCGCCTTGCTCGCGCGCCGTCAGTAGGCGACCGTGAAACGGCGGCCGACGTGCCGAGGGCGCTCGATCTCGTCGACGAGGGCGAGGGCGTAGTCCTCGGCGCTGATGTGGCTCCTGCCCGCCGAGTCCATGAGCACGTCGTCAGCGCCGGTGCGGTATCGGCCGGTCCTCGTGCCCGGGGCGATGATGATGGCGGGGCTGAGGCTCGTCCACCGCACGTCGGTGACCGAACGGAGGAACCGGAGCCCCTCACCGTGCGCGCGCATGGTCCGCAAGGCGTCATCCGGCAGGCCGGGGAAGTCCCAGACCTTCCTGCCCGGCGTCGTGGTGAGGCTGCCCGCTCCACCCACGGCGATCAACCGGGCCGCACCCGGACCTGCGGCGCGCAGGGAGTCGACGAGCACACGCAGCGAGGGCTCGATGAGCCGTTCATGGCCCGCTCCGTCGCCGCCACCGACCGCGCTCACCACGACATCCTGTCCCTCGACGAGGCTGGCGACCCCCTCCGGGTCCAGGACGTCACCGGTGGTCACGGTCAGCTTCCCGGCGGGCTCCCGCTCCAGGGTGGACGGCCGCCGCACCACCGCGGTGACCTCGTAACCGCGGGCCAGGGCCTCGTCGAGGACGCGCCTTCCGATCGTCCCGTTCGCCCCGATGACACTGATCTTCGCCATGTTCCACTCCTGACGGGCCGGTTCGCGGGGGCAACCTATCGCCCCGACACCGCACCCGCCAGGTCCCTGGACGAGGACAGGGGTACCGGGATGGACGACCGGGGTCAGCGGGTGGCGACGACGTCCAGGGTGAGCTGGAGCTTGCGCCCGGTCATCCCGCGCGCCGTGGTCACCTCGAAGTCGAACCGGTCGATCGTCGTCGTGGCCCGGGCGGTGAGTTCACGCTCCCCGCCGGTCACGCTGGTGACGTCGAGCTTGACCGGACGCGTGACATCGCGGACCGTCAACCGCCCCTGGAGGGTCCCCCGGGTACCCGTCCACTCGAACCGATCGCTCACGAACACGATCCTCGGGTGGTTCGCGACGTCGAGGTAGTCGGACGAGCGGACGTGCTCGTCCCGCTGGGGGATGCCGCTGGCGAAGCTGGCCGCCGAGACGACCGCCTCCACCGTGGACGTGGTGGCCGGCTCCCCGACTTCGACCTTGCCGCTCTCGACGGAGAACGTGCCCCGAACACCGAGCAGTCCCCACATCGCTCGCGTGCGGAACGAGATCCCCGACCTCGCGGGATCGATCGTGAAGACACCGGCAGCGATTCCCTGCCCGTCGTCAACGTCGCTGTCGCCGGCAGCGCTCATCGCTGTCACCCCCGAATCACCGTGGAAGCACGAAGCCTAGCAATCGGGGAAACCCCTACGAGCCCCCTGAACCAACCCAGAATTCCCGTCGTCGCGCGGAAGTCCACCGTCGAGGTTCGAGGATGGACCACGACGTGACACGGGACGCGGAACGGGGACGAGATGGCGGAACTCGACGGGCTGGCCCTCGTCTCCCCGGCTGACGCACCGCCACCGGAGCTGACCGGTGCCGTCCGCGAGCTCGCCGCCGACCTGCTGACCGGGGAGTGGCCTGATGTGCCCGTCACTCACCTGTGGTGCCTCGTGCGCCACGTTCCCCGGGGGGACCGGCGTGGGTTCCTCTTCCAGTGCTGGCAGGACTGGACAGCCAGGTTGAGCCCGCTGGAGCGGCTCGGCGTGGCGGCGGAGGCGGTGGCGGCGACCGGCGAGGCGGCCCGCGTCGCCCGCGACGCCGACCGGTACGCCCGACCCGCCGCGTCCTGGCGGCGATACCGGGAGGCGGTCGCCTCCTACGCGCGGGCCGCGACCGAGGCGGGCACCGCTCCGCTCGGATACCTGCTGTACGTCCACGCCTGCCGCAGCCACGACGTCCTCGGCATCCCACCCGGGGCGGCGGCGGGCGCCGCCGGTGCGCTGCGCGCCGTGCTCACCGAAGCGGGCAACCCCGTGCCCCCGATCAGGAGAGGACACCCCCATGGCCCAGCTGACCGCGAACGACCGCATCGAGGTCGACCTCGGTGACCGCTCCTACCTCGTCCACATCGGTCCCGGCGTGCGGAACCGGCTCATGGCCGAGATCAGCCGCATCGGCGCGCGCCGGGCGGTGGTGGTCACGGCACGTCCCCGGGACTGGCTGCCCGACACCGGGGTACCGACACTGATCGTGGACATCGAGGACGGTGAGGCTGGCAAGACGCTCGCCGCGGTCGCGGAGCTGTGCCAGCGGTTCAGCGAGTTCGGCCTGACCCGCCAGGACGTCGTGGTCTCCTGCGGCGGTGGGACGACCACGGACCTCGTCGGCCTCGCCGCCGCGCTGTACCACCGCGGGGTGCCGGTCATCCACCTACCGACCTCACTGCTGGCGCAGGTCGACGCGAGCGTCGGCGGGAAGACCGCCGTGAACCTACCCGCGGGCAAGAACCTCGCGGGAGCCTACTGGCAGCCGAGGGCGGTGCTGTGCGACACCGAGTACCTGACCACGCTGCCCAGGAGGGAGTGGACGAACGGGTACGGCGAGATCGCCCGCTGCCACTTCATCGGCGCCGGCGATCTGCGGGGGCTCCCCGTCCACCGCCAGATCGCCGCCAGCGTCGCCCTCAAGGCCGCGGTCGTCGGGCAGGACGAGCGGGACACCGGCCGGCGACACCTGCTCAACTACGGGCACACCCTCGGTCACGCCGTCGAACGCGCCACCGGCTACGCGTGGCGGCACGGTGAGTGCGTCGCGGTCGGGACGGTGTTCGCCGGGGAACTCGCGCACGTCCTCGGCCGCATCGACCGGACCGCGCTCGAGGAGCACCACGCGGTGGTGCGGGACTACGGGCTGCCCGCCAGCCTCCCGCCGGGGCTGGACCACGACGTGCTGATCTCGTTGATGCGTGCCGACAAGAAGGTGACGACGGGGCTGACCTTCGTGCTCGGGGGAGCCCTCGGGCCCGAGCTGGTGCGGGACGTACCGGAGGCGGCCGTCGCCACCGCGCTGCGCCTCGTCGAGGGGTGACATGGTGGGCGGGCCGGAGGACCCGGTTCCGCCCACCACCCCGCGTCACACCCGCCCGACGACCTCGGCGACGATCCCCGCGACCGCGTGCATCTGCTCCTCGGTCCCGAGCAGCGTGCGGTGGTGCAACCAGACGCAGTCGGCGTTGAGCTTCTCGGTGTTGGGGCAACGCTCCGCGATCGCCTCGACGGACTCCTCGGGAGCGGCGGTCTCCCAGAACGCGTCACACCGGTAGATGGCGCGGAACCCGGCGAAGGCCGGCACCCCACGCGCGACCAGCTCGTCCACGACGGCGTTGCGGCGTTCCTCGGTGACCCCCGGCAGCCGGAACATCGCCATGTAGTGCGGCTTGCGGTCACAGCGCTCGTCTCGGCCCTGCGGCACCACCCCGGGGATCCGCGCCAACTGGCCGGCGAGAACGGGCCAACGCTCCTCACGCGTGTCGATCTGCCCGTCCAGCCGGGACAACTGCGCACGCAGCACGCTCGCCGTGAACTCGTTGATCCGGAAGTTGGAGCCGGCGACCTCGTGCCGGTAGTGCCGGTCCGTACGCGGACGACCACAACTGTGCCGGAGGAACGCCGCCTCGTACAGCTCGGTGTCGGAGAACAGCACCGCGCCGCCCTCACCCGCCGTCATCAGCTTCCCGTTCTGGAAGCTGAACGCGGAGACCGATCCCAGCTCGCCGACCTTCTTCCCCCGCCACCGCGCGCCGTGGGCGTGCGCCGCGTCCTGGAGCAGCGGCACCCCGGCGTCGGCGGCCAACTTGGCCAGGGCGTCCATGTCCGACATCTGGCCTGCCATGTGCACCGGCATGATGGCGGCCGTCCGCGAGGTGACCGCGGCCGAGGCGGCGGCCACGTCGACGCAGTAGGTGTCCAGATCGACATCCACCGGAACGGCGACGGCACCGAGCCGCTGCACCGCCTGTGAGGAGGAGATGAAGGTGAAGGCGGGGACGATGACCTCCGCTCCGGGGCCGACACCCATCACCTGGAGCGCCAGTTCGAGGGCGTGCGTCCCGTTGGTGACCGCGAGCGCGTGCGGTGCGCCGTGGTACTCGGCGAACTCGCGTTCGAAGGAGTCGACCTCACTGCCGCCCATCCGCCACCACTGGCCCTGTTCGAGCGCGCGGAGCAGGTTGGCCCGCTCGGTGTCGTCGAACTGCGGCCACACCGGCAGGTCCAGCGGCCGCGGCGAAGAATCACTCATGATCGGTAGCCTTTCCCGGTACGAGGTGATCCGAAGCTAACAGCACGCGGGTGGCGCCCCGCCCCCTACGAAACCCCTGAACCGCGCTGACCTGCTGCGCTCACCCGGCGGGACGCGCGCACCCCCACCACCCTCTCCCCGCACGCGGGGTGATCACGGTGTGGGCACGTAGAAGTGCAGGGGTGAGTTCGGCCGGAAACCGATGCGTCGGTAGACCGGCGCGCCGGCGGCGGTGGCGTGCAGGGTGGTGGCCAGGGCGACGGCACCGGACTCCCAGTCCACCTGCGGGGTCGGTTCGTCCACGTGCAGGGTGCGCGGCACCACCCCGTGCCGCATCGCCATCACCATCTTGATGACGCCCGCGACACCCGCGGCGGCCTGGGTGTGACCAATGTTCGACTTCACCGACCCCAACAACAACGGCTGCTCAGCCCCACGCTCCTGCCCGTAGGTGGCCAACAACGCCTGCGCCTCGATCGGATCACCCAAGGTGGTGCCCGTTCCGTGCGCCTCCACCACATCCACCTCGGCAGGCGACAACCCGGCGTTGGCCAACGCCTGACGGATCACCCGCTGCTGGGAGGGACCGTTCGGCGCCGACAACCCATTGGACGCACCGTCCTGGTTGATCGCCGAACCCCGCACCACCGCCAGGACCGGGTTCCCGTCCCGCTGGGCGTCCGACAGGCGCTGGACCACCAGCATCCCCACACCCTCGGACCAGTTCGTCCCGTCGGCGGCCGCCGCGAACGACTTGCACCGACCGTCGGAGGCCATCCCGCCCTGGCGGGCGAACTCCGCGAACGCACCCGGAGTGGCCATCACCGTGACGCCACCGGCCAACGCCAGATCGCACTCACCCGTGCGCAGGGCCTGAACAGCCAGGTGCAGCGCCACCAGGGAAGAGGAGCAAGCCGTGTCGACCGTGATCGCCGGGCCCTCCAGGCCCAGCACGTAGGACACCCGACCCGAGGCCACACTGCCGGAGTTCCCGGTGCCCAGGTACCCCGCCACGTCCTCAGGAACGAACCGCAACCGCGACGCGTAGTCGTGGTACATCACCCCGGCGAACACCCCGGTCTGACTCCCCCGCAGCGATGTCGGATCGACACCGGCGCGTTCCAGGGCCTCCCAGGAGGTCTCCAGCAGCAACCGCTGCTGCGGGTCCATCGCCACCGCCTCACGGGGGGAGATCCCGAAGAACCCGGGATCGAAGTCCGCCGCGTCGTAGAGGAACCCACCGACCGGACCGGTCCCGTCCCCGCGTGAACCCAACCCCCATCCACGATCGGTCGGGAACCCCGAGATCCCGTCACCACCACCGGCCAGGAAGTCCCACAGCTCCTCCGGAGTGGACACCCCACCCGGGTAGCGGCACGCCATCCCCACGATCGCGATGGGCTCATCCGAACCCACCGACACCGCCCGGGCCGCCACCGAGGCGGAAGTGGCCCCCTCCAGGACGGACAGCAGGTACTCGGTCACGGAGTCCGCGTTGGGGTAGTCGAACACCAGGGTCGCCGGCAACCGCAACCCGGTCGCGGCGGTCAAGGTGTTCCGCAACTCGACAGCGGTCAACGAATCGAACCCGAGATCCTTGAACGGACGCTGGGCATCGACCGAGGTCGCATCGTCATGGCCGAGCACCACCGACACCCTGGCCCGAACCAGGCTGAGAACTTCCCGCTTCCGGTCCTCGACGGACAACGCCGCCAGCTGGCGGCTCCACCCGTCCGCTGCGGCGGATTCCTCACCGGGGCGCACGGTCCGGCGGTTTGACGTCCGTACCAGCGAACGCCAAACCGCGGGCAGGCTCCCGGCCTGCGCCTGGGCACGAAGCCCGGCGGCATCCGTCCGCAGCGCGACGACGGCGGCGTCAGACCCGGACGTGGCCGTGTCGAGCAGGCTCAGCGCGTGCTCGGTGGTCAACGCCTGGATGCCACCACGGTTCATCCGCAGGCGGTCGGCATCCGCCAGATGCCCGGTCAGACCACTGGCCTCAGCCCACAGGCCCCACGCGATCGACACCGCCGGCAGCCCGATGACCCGCCGATGCTGGGCCAACCCGTCCAGGAACGCGTTCGCCGCCGCGTAGTTACCCTGCGCCGGACCACCCAACACCCCCGCCGCCGAGGAGAACACCACGAACGCCGACAGGTCCAGATCCCGGGTCGCCTCGTGCAGATGCCACGCCCCGGACACCTTCGGCGCCGCCACCACCGCCAACCGCTCCGGGGTCAACGACTCGAACACCCCGTCATCGAGCACACCAGCCGCGTGCACCACACCCGACAAGCCACCCGCGGACCTCGCCCAGGCCACCACACCAGCCACCGCATCCCGGTCGGCCACATCACAGGCCCGCACCGAGACCTCAGCACCCAGTTCCACCAGGTCGGCGCGCAACTCCTCAGCACCCTCCGATGCCGCGCCCTGACGGCCGGTCAACACCAACCGGCGCACCCCACACGCGGACACCAGATGCCGGGCCACCACCGAGCCCAGCACACCCAGGCCACCGGTGACCCACACCCAACCCGCGCCGAACCCACCCTCGGAACCACCACCCGGCTCGGCCGGTACCCGCACCAACCGGGGCACCCGGACCTCACCGCCCCGGATCGCGACCTGCGGCTCGTCACCGGCCACCACCGACGGCAGGACCGCTTCGGTGTCGGAATCCACCAGGACGATCCGACCCGGGTTCTCCGACTGCGCCGACCGCAGCAGACCCCACACCGAGGCCTGCGCCAGGTCCACGTCCTCGTCACCGTCGACGGCCACCGCACCCCGGGTGAGCACCACCAACCGGCTCGAGACCCACCGCGGGTCGGCCAACCAGCCCCGCACCACGCTCAACGCCTCAGCCGTGACCGACTGGACCGCCACCGGTACCTCACCGGCCCCGGCGGGCACCCGCCACAACACCGTGGCCGACCCACCACCAGCTGACCCGGCCGCCTCCAAGAGGTCCGGGAAGGACTCCACCGGCACACCCCAGTCCACCCCGTCGGGAGGACCAACCGACACCCACCGGTCGGTCACCTCGACCTCGGCGAGACTGGCGGGAACCCAGTCAAGGCGGAACAACGGATTCTGCCCCGGGGAGACGGCCAGCTGCTCGGTCGACACCGGTCGCAGCGCCAGTGACTCGATCGACACCACGGGCCGACCGGACTCGTCCACCGCGGTCACCGACACCGTGCTCGGACCCACCGAGCTCAGCCGGACCCGCAACCGGGACGCACCCGCCGCGTGCACCGCGACACCCGACCACGCGAACGGTAACTGCGCCCCCGCCTCGGGCAGCAGGCCACCGATGCTCATCGCGTGCAGAGCCGCGTCCAACAACGCCGGATGCACCCCGAAACCACGGTGTTCGAGCCCTCGGGCAGTACGACCTCGGCCAGCACGTCCTCGCCATGCCGCCAGGCAGCGGTCAAGCCCTGGAACACCGGGCCGTAGTCCATACCCAGGTCCGCCAACGCCGGGTACAACCCCGCCGTCGGAACCGGCACCGATCCCGCCGGCGGCCACGCCCCTCCCAGACCCTCGACCACCGGGTCGACAGCCGGGACCAACGTCCCCGTGCCATGGCGAACCCACGGCCCATCGACGCCCACCCGCGAGTACACCGCGACGCCACGGTCGTCATCGACGACGACCTGAACGGTCACCCCGTCGTCGTCGGACAGGATCAGCGGGACATGCAGGGTCAGGTCCTCGACGGTCGAGCAGCCGACCTCGTCGCCCGCGCGCACGACCATCTCCACCAGCGCCGTCCCCGGCACCACGATGCGGTCCAGCACTCGGTGATCAGCAAGCCACGGATGGGTGGCCACCGACAACCGCCCGGTCAACAGCACCCCATCACCACTCGGCGCGGGAACGGCAGCAC
Organism: Actinoalloteichus sp. AHMU CJ021; assembly: GCF_002895405.1. Classification (NCBI taxonomy): domain Bacteria; kingdom Bacillati; phylum Actinomycetota; class Actinomycetes; order Pseudonocardiales; family Pseudonocardiaceae; genus Actinoalloteichus; species Actinoalloteichus sp. AHMU CJ021. Next base: position 6,365,243 of record NZ_CP025990.1, read on the forward strand.
CGAGCAACCCGTGCCCTGTCGCGTCGAGTCCCAGACCGGCCGCGTCACCCGCCGGTCGGGTCACCTCCAGCCAGAACCGCCTGCGCTGGAAGGCATACGTGGGCAGGTCGACCTGACGCCCCCCGGCGAGCATGCCCGCCCAGTCGACGGAGACACCATGCACGAACAGTTCCGCCAGCGAGGCGGCGAAACGCTGTGGCGTTCCCTCGTCGCGACGAAGCGAACCGACGGCGATGAACGCGCCGTCGTGTTCGGTGTCGTCCCAGGTCTCCTGAAGGCCCACCGTGAGCACCGGATGTGGGCTCGCCTCGACGAAGGCCCGGTATCCGTCGTCCACCAGGCCGCGAACGGCCTGCTCGAACCGGACCGGCTCGCGGAGGTTGCGGTACCAGTACTCGCCGTCCAGTTCCCGGGTGTCCAGTGGTTCGCCGGTCACCGTCGAGTGGAACGCCACGTCGGCGGCACGCGGAGCGACGCCGGCCAGGGCGCTGGACAGCTGCTCGCGGATGCTCTCGACGTGCTCGGAGTGGGAGGCGTAGTCAACCGGGATGACCTTGGCCCGGACATCGTGTTCCGCGCAGTGGGCGGTCAGCTCGGCGAGGGCGTCCGAATCACCGGAGACGACGACGGAACGGGGACCGTTGACCGCCGCCACCGACACCCGCCCACCCCACGAACCCACCAACTCCTCCACCCACGACACCCCAGCCGCCACCGACACCATCCCGCCACGACCCGACAACCCCACCAACGCCCGACTCCGCAACGCCACCACCCGCGCCCCGTCCTCCAACGACAGCGCACCCGCCACACACGCCGCGGCGATCTCACCCTGGCTGTGACCCACCACCGCCGACGCCCGCACCCCACAGGACTCCCACACCCGCGCCAACGACACCATCACCGCCCACAACAGCGGCTGCACCACATCGACCCGGTCCAACGACGGCGCACCCGCCTCCCCCCGCAACACCGCGTGCGGAGACCAGTCCACGAACGGGGCCAACGCGTGCGCGCACGCCTCGAACGACTCCGCGTACACCTCCGAGGAACCCAACAAACCCAGGCCCATGCCCACCCACTGCGAACCCTGCCCCGGGAACACGAACACGACGCGGTTCCCGGTTCCGGCGGTCCCCCGCAGCACCTTCGGGGCAGCGGCGCCCTGCGCCAGGGCACCCAGGCCCCGCAGCGCATCCTCGCGATCGTCGGCGAGCACCACCGCTCGGTGGTCCAGCTGGGCTCTTGTGGTGATGAGTGAGTAGGCCACGTCCAGCGGGTCGAGTCGCGGACGCGCGTCGAGGTGGTGCTGGAGTCGAGCGGCCTGGGCGCGCAACGCCTCCTGGCTCCTGGCAGTCACGACCAGCGGCAGCACCGGTGGGGCCATTCGGGGCTCAGCGCTCTCCACCGGTGCCGGGGGCTGCTCCAGGACGGTGTGAGCGTTCGTGCCACTGATCCCGAACGAGGACACCGCCGCCCGCCTGGGACGACCCACCACCGGCCAGTCCCTGTGCTCGGTGGCCAGGGCGACGGCACCGGACTCCCAGTCCACCTGCGGGGTCGGTTCGTCCACGTGGGGCGGTCGAGGTGCCGGTCGAGTTCGGCGCACACCGCGTCGAAGGCCTCGGCGAACACCGGGAACGCCTCGGCCAGTTCCCGGCCCATTCCGGGGCGTTGCGAGCCCTGACCGGTGAACAACACCGCGGACTTGCCCGGGGCGACCACCCCGCGCACCACCGACGGACCGGACAGGTCGGACAGCGCCGACGGGTCGAGCACGACCGCCCGATGCGGGTGCCGAGCCCGTCGGCTCAGCGAGTACCCGACGTCCACCGGGTCGGATGCCGAACCACCCACGCCCGACGACAGCCGGTCGGCCTGTGCCGTGAGAGCCCTGGCGGACTTCGCCGAGAGCACCCAGGGCACGACCGGCAGCGCCCTGGTCGCGGTCTCCGCCTCGACCACCGCCGGCGGAGCCGACTCCAGGATCACGTGGGCGTTGGTGCCACTGATCCCGAACGAGGACACCCCAGCACGCCTCGGCTCCCCCGTCTCCGGCCAGGCAGCCTGTTCGGTCAGCAGCGTCACCGCACCGGTGTCCCAGTTGACGTGGGACGACGGCTCCGCGGCGTGCAGGGTCCTGGGCAGGGTCGCGTGCCGCAGTGCCAACACCATCTTGATGATGCCCGCGACGCCCGCCGCGGCCTGGGTGTGGCCGATGTTGGACTTCACCGAACCCAGCAACAGGGGGCGCTCCCGGTCCTGGCCATAGGTGGCGAGCAGCGCCTGCGCCTCGATCGGGTCACCCAACGCGGTCCCGGTGCCGTGCCCCTCGACCACGTCGACCTGGTCGACGCGCAGTCCGGCGTTGGCCAGTGCCTGGCGGATCACCCGCTGCTGGGATGGACCGTTCGGCGCCATCAGGCCGTTCGAGGCCCCATCCGAGTTCACGGCGGAGCCCCGGACCACGGCGAGCACGGGGTGCCCGTGGCGACGGGCGTCCGAGAGGCGCTCCAGAGCCAGGACACCAACGCCCTCGCCCCAGGTGGTGCCGTCGGCGGAGTCGGAGTAGGCCTTGCACCGCCCGTCCGCGGCGAGGGCTCCCTGCCTGCCGAACTCGACGAACGCACCAGGCGTCGCCATCACGGTGACACCACCGGCCAGCGCGAGCGAGCACTCGCCCGCGCGCAGCGCCTGGGCGGCCAGGTGCAGTGCCACCAGGGAGGACGAGCACGCCGTGTCGACGGTGACCGCCGGACCCTCCAGACCGAAGGTGTAGGCCAGCCGCCCGGACATCACGCTCGCCGCGTTCCCGGTACCACCCTGGCCGCTGTCACCGTCGGCCGACTGGAAGAACAACGCACCGTAGTCCTGGCCGTTGGTGCCGGCGAAGACACCGGTCCTGCTCCCCCGCAACGACTCCGGGTCGATGCCGGCACGTTCGAACGCCTCCCACGACACCTCCAGCAGCAGCCGCTGCTGCGGATCCATCGCCAGGGCCTCACGAGGGGAGATGCCGAAGAAACCCGGGTCGAAGTTCCCCGCGTCAGCGAGGAAGCCGCCCCTGATCTCGGACGAGGTGCCCCAGGCCACCGGGTCCCACCCCCTGTTCTCCGGGGACGCCGTGATCGCGTCCCGCCCGTCGACCAGCAGGTCCCAGAGCAGTTCTGGGGAGGAAGCTCCGCCGGGGAAACGGCAGCTCATGCCGACGATGACGATCGGGTCGTCCACCACCGGCGCCCCTTCGGGGGTGACCTCCTCCACCTGCTCCTCGACCGCTCCCAGCAGCTCGCTCAGCAGGAACCGTGCCAGTGGTTCCGGAGCGGGGTAGTCGAAGATCATCGTGGCCGGCAGGGACAAGCCCGTTCCCCTGGTGAGCCGGTCCCGCAGCTCGACCGCCGCGAGTGAGTCGAATCCCATCTCCTTGAAGGCCGTCGATGCGTCAACCGGGTCTGCCGTGGCGTGACCGAGCACCGCGGCGGCCTCGGCCCGCACCAGCTCGACGAGCAGCTGGTGGCGTTCGGTCCCGGCCACCGACCGCAGGCGGTCACGCAGCCCGTTGTCCGTCGTCGCGACCTCGGGCTCTGGCGCGACCGCGCCCGGGATGTCGGCGAACAGCGTGCTGGGTCGCAGGGTGGTGAACGACGGAGCGAACCGGGTCCAGTCGACGTCGGCGACGATGAGGTGGGTCTCGTCACGGGACAGCGCCAACTCCATGGCTGCGATGGCTCGTTCCGGGGCCAGGGCGTTGAGGCCCCGCCGGTTCAGCTCGGCCTGGACCCCGCCGTCCGCCATGCCGCCTTCCGCCCACGGCCCCCAGGCGATGGACGTGGCTGGCAGCCCGGCCGCCCTGCGCGCTTCGGCGATGGCGTCGAGTGCGGCGTTCGCCGCCGAGTAGGCGGCCTGTCCTCCGCCGCCCCACACCCCGGCAATGGAGGAGAAGAGCACGAACGCGTCGAGCGAGCCGCCGTCGAACACTTCGGCCAGGTTGCCGGCCCCGACGACCTTGGCGGACAACGCCTCGGAGAGCCCGTCGGCGTCCAGCTCGGCCAGGGACCCCATCGGGGCCGCACCAGCGGCGTGCACGATTACCCGCACGTCACTGAGCGTGCCAGCGAGACGAGCGAGCGCGTCCCTGTCGGTGACATCGCACTCCGCGACCACCGCCGGCACGCCCAGTTCGCCGAGTTCGGCGCACAGTTCCTCGGCTCCCGGGCTGGCCATGCCACGCCGGCTGGTCAACACGACCCGATCGGCGCCACTCCGGGCGGCCCACCGTGCCGTGTGCGCACCCAGTGCCCCGGTTCCTCCGGTGATGAGGACCGTGCCGCGCGGTGCCCAGCTACCGGTTCCACCGGCGGGGGCGGGTACCACTCGCCGGGCCAGCACTCCGGACGAACGGACTGCTACCTGGTCCTCACCGAGCCCGGCGAGGACCGCGCACACCCGGGTGAACGCTCGCTCGTCAGGAGTCTCCGGGAGGTCGATGAGACCGCCCCAGCGGGTCGGCATCTCGAGAGCGGCGACGCGACCGAGCCCCCACACCTGTGCCTGGCCCACGTCACGCAGCGGGTCGGAGCGTCCGGTGGACACCGCACCCCCGGTGAGGCACCACAGTGGCGCGTGCACACCGGCGAGCTCCAACGCCCGGAGCAGACCCGTCGTGGTCCGGGCGTCGGTGGCGGTCAGGGCCAGGACGCCGGACGGATTGGTGGGCAGCGGCCCGTCGAGATCGGCGACGGTGACCACGTCCGCTCCGGCAGTGGTCATCGTCGCGACGAGTGGGTGTTCCTCCGGACCGATCACGAGCCAGGTTCCGGAGAGGTGGACCGGTCCCGTACCGCGCACGGGCCGCCAGGTGACCTGGTACCGCCAGGAGTCGACGGTGGACAGGTCGAGGGTCCGACGCCGCCACGAGGACAGGACCGGCAGCACCGCGCTGAGGGTTTCCTGGTCGGGGACGTCGAGGGTGTCCGCGAGGCCGCTGAGATCAGCGCTGTCCACCGCGTTCCAGAACCGCGACTCGGTGTCGGTCCGCTGCCAGGGAGAACGCGGGGCGGGCGTCGGCCAGTAGCGTTCGTGTTGGAAGGCGTAGGTGGGCAGCGGAACCCGACGTGCCCCGCACCCCCCGTAATAGCCGGCCCAGTCGACCTCGGTCCCGTGGACGAACACCCGCGCCAACGCCCCCACCACCGTCTCCGGTTCGGGGCGGTCCCGGCGCAACACCGGAACGAACACTGCGTCGGGGGCGCCCGTGCGCCTCCACCACATCCACCTCGGCAGGCGACAATCCCGCGTTGGCCAACGCCTGACGGATCACCCGCTGCTGGGAGGGACCGTTCGGCGCCGACAACCCATTGGACGCACCGTCCTGGTTGATCGCCGAACCCCGCACCACCGCCAGGACCGGGTTCCCGTCCCGCTGGGCGTCCGACAGGCGCTGGACCACCAGCATCCCCACACCCTCGGACCAGTTCGTCCCGTCGGCGGCCGCCGCGAACGACTTGCACCGACCATCACCCGCCAGGCCACCCTGGCGGTCGAACTCCGCGAACGTGGCGGGCGTCGGCATCACCGTCACTCCACCAGCCAAGGCCACATCGCACTCCCCCGAACGCAGTGCCTGCGCGGCCAGGTGCAACGCGACCAACGACGACGAACACGCCGTGTCCACCGTCACCGCCGGACCCTCCAGGCCCAATACGTAGGACACTCGGCCCGAGGCGACACTGGACGCGCTGCCGGTCGCCAGGTAGCCACTCACGTCCTCTGGCATAGCCCGCAACCGCGAGAGGTAGTCGTTGTGGCTCACGCCCGCGAAGACGCCCGCGGGCGTCCCGCGCAGTGTCGTCGGATCGATGCCGGCGCGTTCCAGGGCCTCCCAGGAGGTCTCCAGCAGCAACCGCTGCTGCGGGTCCATCGCCACCGCCTCACGGGGGGAGATCCCGAAGAACCCGGGATCGAACTCCGCCGCGTCGTACAGGAACCCGCCAACGCCGGTGAGCGATCGCCGAACCGGCCATCCCCGATCCGTGGGGAAGTTGGAGATCCCGTCACCGCCGGTCGCCACCAGCTGCCACAATTCCTCCGGAGAGGACACCCCACCCGGGTAGCGGCACGCCATCCCCACGATCACGATCGGCTCGTCGGAGACGACAGCCGCGACCGGCGCCGAGGCCGGGGACTGGCTTCCGCCGAGTTCGGCGACCAGTTGGGCCGCGAGCAGCTCCGGGGTCGGGTAGTCGAACACCAGTGTCGAGGGCAGTGCCAGCCCGGTCGCGGTGCTGATGCGATTGCGCAGTTCCACCGCGGTCAGCGAGTCGAAGCCCAGGTCCCGGAAGGAACCGCCGAGCCCGACGTCCTCCGGTCCGGCGTGCCCGAGAACTACCGCGACCTGGCCGCGGACCAGGTCGATCAGTGCCTGTTCCCGAGCCGCCTCGGACAGTCCCTCCAACCGCCGTGCCAGGGACGAGGTCACCGTCGTGGTGTCGGCCCGAACGGTACGTCGAGCGGAGGCCGGCGCCAGTCGCCGCAACAGGGGGGAAGTGCGGTGCGTCAGGGACGCCACGTCCAGCTTCATGGGCAACAGCAATGCGTCGTCGAGGCGCACGGCCAGGTCGAAGAGGGCCAGCCCCTGCTCCTGGGTCAGTGCCGCCACCCCGCTGCGGGACATCCGGAGCCGATCGGCTTCGGCACCCATGCCCGTGTCCTGCTCCCACAGTCCCCAGGCCAGTGACACCGCTGGAAGCCCGAGCGAGCGGCGGTACCTGGCCAGCCCATCCAGGAAGGTATTCGCGCTCGCGTAGTTGGCCTGCCCCGCTCCACCGAAGGTGCCAGCAGCGGAGGAGAACAGGACGAACGCGGTCAGGTCGAGATCCTTGGTGAGCTCGTGCAGGTTCACGGCAGCGTCGACCTTGGGCCGCATGACCCGCCGGAGGCGTTCCGGCGTCATCGCCTCGACCACACCGTCGTCCAGGACGCCGGCGGTGTGTACCACGGCCCGCAACGGGTGTTCCCCGGGAATGTCCGCGAGAACGGAGGCGAGGCTGTCCCGGTCGGCGGCGTCACACGCGATCGTCGACACCTCGCAACCGAGCTCGACCAGTTCGGCGGAGAACTCGTCCGCTCCCTCGGCCGCACCTCCACGGCGGCTGGTCAGCAGCAGGTGCCGCACGCCGTGTTCGACCACCAGGTGCCGGGCCACCACCCGGCCCAGGTTCCCTGTGCCGCCCGTCACGAGCACCGTGCCCGAGGAGTCGAACACGGCGGCACGGACGTCGTCCACCCGAACCTCACGGTCAGCCAGTGCCCGTGCCTCCGGCGAGGCCACCAGGGCGGGGCTGGTCGGCGTCTCCCCTGCCGCGGACCGCCAGGCCGCCGGCTCATCGGCCGGGCGCGTAAGAGCGTCGCTGGTGTCGACCCTGCCCAGCCGGGGTGCGTACGCCGTCCCCGCTCTCACCGCGACCTGGGGTTCGTCGCCCACCAGGACCGAGGCGACGAGATCGCCCACGTCGGCAACGCCGTCGAGGTCGACCAGCACGATACGACCCGGATTCTCCGACTGCGCCGAGCGCACCAGCCCCCACACGGCCGTGTGTTCCAGATCCGCCACGTCCGGTTCAGGGCCAACGGCTCCCCTGGTCAACACCACAAGCCTGCTGGATGCCCACCGCCGGTCCGCCAGCCACGAGCGCACAAGGTCCAGCGCCTGAGCGGCCGACCGGTGGGCCCGTGCGGGAAGCTCCGACAAGTCCGCATCGTCCCGCACTGCGCCCACGAACGAGGCGAACAGGACGTCAGGCGCGGTATCCGTGTCGCTGGCTTCCTCGAGCGGGACACCGCTCGAGGACAAGAGGTCGCCCAACTCGTCCCGGTCACCGTGGAGCACGGCCCACCGCCCGGCGAACGCCGCGTCCTCGTCAGGAGTAAGCGGCTCCCAGTCAAGTCGGAACAGGGCGTCCTGCGTGGCTGTCCGGATCCACTCCGCCGAAATCGGTTGGAAAGCAAGCCTTCCAACCGAGATGACAGGCCGGTTCAACTCGTCCACGGCCGTCAGGGACACGGTGTCCGCCCCGACGGCCCGCAACCGGACCCGCAGCCGTGCGGCGCCGCCCATGTGAACGGTGACGCCGGACATCGCGGACACCAGTCGGGAACCGATCTCCGTGCTCATGGTGTGCAGAGCCGCGTCCAGCAAAGCCGGATGCACCCCGAAGCCGCTGGTGCTGGTGCCCTCGGGCAGGACAACCTCGGCCAGCACGTCCTCGCCGTGCCGCCAGGCGGCGGTCACGCCCCGGAAGAGCGGGCCGCACTCCAGCCCCAGGGCCGCAGATACCGCGTACAACCCATCAACCTCGAGCGGCTGAGCGTCCGCCGGTGGCCACGGGCCCCCCACCGCGCCATCGACCACGACATCGTGCGTCGGACCCAAGGTTCCAGTGGCGTGCCGGGTCCAGGGCCCGTCGCCTCCAACCCTCGAGTACACCGTGACCCCACGCGAGGACGCCCCACCTCTCCCGTCGACGACGACATGGACAGTGAGGCCGTCGACGGTGTCGGGCAGGACCAACGGCGTGTGGAGGATCAGATCCTCAACCGTGGAGCAGCCGACCTCGTCGCCCGCGCGCACGACCATCTCCATGACGGAGGTCCCAGGGAGGACGATTCGGTCCAGGACACGGTGGTCTGCCAGCCAGGGATGGGAGTGGAGCGAGAGACGGCCAGTCAGCACGACTTCGTCATTGATGTGGGTGGGAATGACCGCGCCGAGCAACGGGTGCCCGGTGGCCTCCAAACCCAGCCCGGAGGCATCACCCGCAGGCCGGGAAGCCTCCAACCAGAAACGCCGCCGCTGGAAGGCATACGTCGGCAGATCAACCCGACGACCACCCCACCCGGCCAACATGCGGCGGTCAAGGTGTTCCGCAACTCGACAGCGGTCAACGAATCGAACCCGAGATCCTTGAACGGACGCTGGGCATCCACCTCGGCGAGGTCCTGGTGGCCCAACACCGCTGACACCTTGGCCCGCACCAACGCCAGCACCTCACGGTGTCGGTCCTCGGCGGACATGGCCGTTAACCGCACCCCCCACTCGACGGCCGTTGTTTCCTCCTGTCGACGGAGGGCACGGCGGCTCGGTGTCCGTACCAACGAGCGCCAGATCGGCGGCAGGATACCGGCCTGTGCCTGGGCACGAAGCCCGGCGAGATCCGTGGCCATCGCGACGACAGCCGCATCAGACCCGCTTGCCGCCATCTCGAGCAGGCTCAGCGCCCCGACGCCCACCGCCGCAGCGCGAACCCCGCCACCGACAGCGGCAACATCACCGGGCTGGTCTGGATCATGATCGGTGCCTCGGTCGCGACCGCGCTGCCGGTCGCCGGCGTCGTGCTCCTGGGCACGGTGCGCGACGATCCGCTGCTGCGGTGGTCGGGTGTGCCTCTCGGCCTGCTCATCGGTGGGTTGGCCATGTGGCTGTTCGGGCGGCTGGCCTACCGCAGGCTCGAGACGAACGGCCCCGAGCTGCTGGAGAAGCTGCGGGGCGGAAACCCGAACCTCCGCGCGAAGCCGGGGGAGCCCACGGTCGTCCTGGTCGAGCCGCCGGGCGCGAACGGGATGCGCGTCACGATCGGACTGTGCCTCGGCGCTGGGTGGATACCGATGGCCTCCGGCGTCATCTCGTTGATCCTCATCGTCGGGGGTGACGCGTCGCGAACCCTGTGGACGTTCGCGACGCGCCTCCCCGAGCCGCTGCCCGTTCCGGTCTCCATCCTGCTGGTCGGGCTGAGCGTGCTCGTCTACGCGACCGGCGTCCGCACCCTGCTGAGACTGCGCAGGCTCCGGAGGGAACCGGCGGCGACCCCCGTCACGGCCGTGGCCGCCTGATCACGACCCTGGCGCCACCCGTGTGAGCCAGTCCTCCACCAGACCGGCCGTCGACCTCGCGTTCTCACTGATCATCGTGAAGTGGTTGCCGGGAGCGTCGACGACCTCGTGCGGGTGGTTCCAGGAGGCGCGCCAGTCCTGGTCGTCCGGCGGCGCGCCGAGCGGTTCGGAGGCGCGGACGAGCAGGGTCGGGGCGGCCATCGGCAACCCCTCCCACGCGAACATGACGCCGATGTAGGCCGCCCAGGCGGTGATCCTGGCGTCGTTCATCGGAGCGTAGGAACGCTCGCGTTCGAACACGCCCTCCAGCATTTCGCCACTCCACCCGCTGAGCACCTCGCTGAACGGCGGGTAGGAGTCCATCAGCACCACCGCCGAGGGCCCCGACCCCGTCTGTTCCATGTGGTGCGCGAGCACGTTCGCGGCGATGGACCCGCCGGAGTGTCCGAGCAGCACGAACGGCGCTCCCCTGGTCAGTCGCCGGACGGCCTCGGCCTGCACGGCGGCCGACGCGGCCAGCGTGTCGGGCACCGGTTCCGACTCGACGAAACCCGGGTTGGGCAGCGCGTGGACCTCCCGGCGGCCGCGGAAGGCCGCGCTGAAGCGCGCGTACTCGTGCGGCCCCGACATCGGTGACATGGTGCAGCAGCAGATCAGGATCGGTTGTTCGGGGCCTTCGGACAGGCGGGCCGGTCGCAGTGGCTCCGGGAAGTCCTTCGGGTCGCTGAAGGACGGGCGGAACTCCACGATCTCGGTCAGCAGGCGGGAGAACGTCTCCGAGCCGCCGGTCCGGTGCGCCTGCCGCCACATCGCACTGATCAGACCGGGCGATCCGTGCTGCTCGGTGGGTGGCGCGACGGGTGCCTCGTCCGAGCCGAACAGCAGGGCGCGCAGATGGCGGGCGAGCAGCGTCGGTGTCGGGTGGTCGAAGACGAGCGTGGTGGACAACCGCTGCCCGGTGGCCCCACCGAGCCGGTCGCGCAGCTCCAGGGCGGTCAGCGAGTCGAAGCCCAGTTCGAGGAACTGGCGGTCGGTGGTGATCTCCGCCGGGTCCGAGTAGCCCAGTACGGTGGCGGCCTCGCCTCGGACCACGTCGACGAGCGCCGCGAGCCGTTCGGACGGGGACAGCGGCCCCAGGCGCCGCCGGAGGGCGCTGGAGCTCTGGACATCGCCGGGGTGGCCATCGGTGTTCGCGGTGTCGCGGACCAGCCGGACCTCGCCCAGTTCGTCGAGCAGTGGGCTCGGGCGGGCGCTGGTGAACGTGGGGACGAACCTGGTCCAGTCGATGTCCGCGAGGGCGACGAACGTCTCGTCGTGGTCAAGGACCTGGCGCAGGGCCACGCCGAGCAGGCCTGGTTCCATGACGCGCACGCCGCGGCGCGCCAACCGCTCGCGCTCGGCGGCGTCCCGGTCGTCGGGGCGGACCCGCGCGATCGAGACCCATCGGCGCCCCTCCGCCCGCCACCGCTCGGCGACGGCGTCGAGGAAGGCGTTCGCGGCGGCCTGGGGTCCCTGACGGGCGCTGCCCCACACCCCGGCGTTCGAGGACAACAGGATGAAGGTGTCCGCGTCGTCGCCCAGCAACTCCTCCAGGTGGGTCAGCGCGGCGACCTTCGCGCCGAACAGCTCGGCCAGCTCGTCGACCCGCAGGTCGGCGAGGGGGCCCTCCCGCTGGACGTCCGCCGCGTGCACCACGGTCCTGATCGGACTACCGGTGGCCTGGAGGCGGCGCACCAGCCCGGTGATCTCACCGCGGTCGGAGATGTCGCAGGCAACGACGGTCACCTCCGCGTCGAGCGCGTGCAGGTCGGTCTCCAGGTCCGCGACCCCGGGCGTCCGCGTCTCGCCACGGTCGACGAACACGAGGTGTTCGGCGCCGGCGTCGACGAGCGTCCTGGCCAGGCCCACGCGCTCCCGGTGGGTGCCACCCGTGATCAGCGCGGTGTCCCGCGTCGTCCAGTCGCGCGACGCGGGAACCTCACCCAACGGTGCCCGGACCAGTCTGCGGGCGAACGAACCCGACGGCCGGAGCGCCACCTGGTCCTCGCCGCCCGTGCCGGAGAGGACACCAGCCAGGAGTCGGAGCGCGCGGTCGTCCAGCACCGGGGGGAGGTCGACGAGGCCACCCCAGCGGTCGGCGTGCTCCAGCGCCGCGACCCTCCCCAACCCCCAGAGCTGTGCCTGGCGGGGATCGAGGAGCCGGTCGGCGTCCCCGACGGACACCGCGCCGAACGTCACGCACCACAGCGGGGCGTCGATCCCGGCGGCGCCGAGCGCCTGGACCAGGGTCAGCGTGGCAGCGGTCGCGCTGGCCACCTCGGGGTGACCCGGGTTCGCGGTCCCGTCGAGCGCCAGCAGGGACAGCACGCCCGACAGGTCCTGGTCGTCGCCGCGGAGCACCAGCGAGGACGTCTCGCCGGGGACCTCCTCCACGACGAGGCGGTCGACCTGGGCACCCAACATCCGCACCACGGCGGTGATGCGGTCGTCACCGCCGCGCGTGGCGGGTACCAGGACCAGCCAGGTGCCCGTCGGCGTCCCGGTGGGGGGTTGGGCCACCGGCTTCCACGCGATCCGGTACCGGCACCGGTCCAGCGCGGACTCGACCCGTGCCCTGTCGTGCCAGTCGGACAGGGCGGGCACGACCGCGCCGAGTCCGTCCTCGCTGCCCACCCCGAGCATCGCGGCGAGCGCGTCGACGTCCACCCGGCGGACCGCGTCCCAGAAGCCGGCGGTGGCGCCCTGGGGGTCCGGGTTCGCGTCGACGGGGGCTGGAGCGGGCAGCGGCCAGTAGCTCTGCCGTTGGAAGGCGTACGTCGGCAGGTCGACGCGTCGGGCGCCGCGCCCGGCGAACACCGGGGTCCAGTCCACCGGGGCGCCACCGACGTGGGCCTCGGCCAGGGACGTCAGGAACCGCTGCCCGGTGTCGGCGCCGCGGTGCAGGGACGCCACGCTCAACACCCGGCCGCCCGCGTCGTCGAGGTCCTCGATGGTCTCCGCCACCGACTGGATCAGGATCGGGTGTGGACTCAACTCCACGAAGGTGGTGTGCCCGCTGTTGACCAGTGCGCGCACGGTCTCCTCGAACCGGACCGGCTCCCGAAGGTTGCGCACCCAGTGGTCGGCCCCGAGGGCGGCGCCCTCGAGTCGTGTCGCGGTGACGGTGGAGAAGAACGGGACCGTGGTGCCCGAGGTCTCCAGACCGGCCAGCTGGTCGGCCAGGCGCGCCGCACAGGGGTCCAACTGCCGGGAGTGCCCCGCGTACTCGATGGTGACCCGCCTGGCACGGACTCCCTGCGACGCGCACAACCCGAGGAACTCGTTGACGGCGTCGTCGTCGCCGGATACCACGGTCGATACCGGGCTGTTGGTGGAGCCGATCTCCAGCCTGCCGTCCCAGCGGTCGAGCCAGTCCCGCACCCTGTCCGCGGGTAGGGACACCGCGGCCATTCCACCGCCGCCGGCCACGTCGGCCAGTGCCCGTCCACGTAGCGCGATGATCCGCGCCGCGTCCGGCAGCGACAGCGCGCCGGCCGCGCAGGCGGCGGTGACCTCGCCCAGGCTGTGGCCGGCCACCGCGTCCGGGACGACGCCGTGGTGCTCCCACAGCGCCGCCAGCGACAGCGTCACGGCGAAGAGCACGGGTTGGAGCACGTCGTTGCGCTCGAGCGGCGGCGTGCCGGGAACGCCTCGGAGCACGTCGTGGATCGACCAGTCGAGGTGGGGTGCCAGGGCGTGTGCGCAGGCGTCGAAGCGGTCGCGGAACACCGGAGAGCTGTCCAACAGCTCCACCGCCATTCCCTGCCACTGGGCGCCCTGACCGCAGAACAGGAACACGGTCCTGCCCGCCGTCCTCGACGAGCCGGTGACCACGGTGGCCGTCGGGGCACCGTCGGCCACCGATCGGGTGCCTTCGAGGAGTTCCTCCCTGGTCCGGCCGAGCACGACGGCCCGGTGCTCGAACGACGGCCGGGTGGTGGCCAGGGAGAACCCGATGTCGGCCGGTGTCAGGGCCGGCTCGGCGATCACGTGCGCGAGGAGGCGCGCCGCCTGGCCGCGCAGGGCCTCGGGAGTGTGCGCGGACAGCAGCCACGGCACCGGTTGGTCGGCCGGGCGGATCGGCTCGGGGGTTGCCGATGCCTCCTCCGGCGCGCGGGGTGGCTCCTCGATGATGAGATGGGCGTTGGTGCCGCTCACCCCGAAGGCCGACACCCCGGCCCGGCGTGGCCCGCCGGTCTCCGGCCAGTCCCGCGACTCCGTGAGCACCGACACGGCCCCGGACTCCCAGTCCACGTGCGGCGTCGGTTCGTCCACGTGCAGGGTCCGGGGCAGCACACCGTGCCGCATCGCCATGACCATCTTGATCACCCCGGCGACACCCGCCGCCGCCTGGGTGTGGCCGATGTTGGACTTCACCGACCCCAACCACAACGGCCGGTCCGCCGGGCGGTCACGGCCGTAGGTCGCCAACAACGCCTGCGCCTCGATGGGGTCTCCGAGTGTGGTGCCCGTGCCGTGCGCCTCCACGACATCCACTTCCGACGGAGCCAGGCGGGCGTTGGCCAGCGCCTTGCGGATCACCCGCTGCTGCGAGGGGCCGTTGGGTGCCGTCAGCCCGCTGCTGGCACCGTCCTGGTTGACCGCGCTGCCCCGCACCACCGCCAACACCTGGTGACCGTGGCGACGCGCGTCCGACAACCGCTCCAACAGCACCAGGCCCGCGCCCTCACTCCACGCGGTGCCGTCGGCCGCCGAGGCGAAGGGTTTGCACCGGCCGTCGGAGGCCAGGCCCCGCTGCCGGCTGAACTCGATGAACGCCGTCGGGGTGGACATGACCGACACGCCGCCGGCGAGCGCGAGCGAGCAGTCCCGAGCGGTGAGCGCCGCGGCGGCCAGGTGGATGGCCACCAGCGACGAGGAGCAGGCCGTGTCGACCGACACCGCCGGCCCTTCGAGGCCGAGCGTGTAGGAGATCCGCCCGGACAACACGGCAGCCGCGTTCCCGGTGCCCAGGTAGCCTTCGACACCGTCGGGCACGGTGGCCAGCAGCGCGACGTAGTCCTGGCTGCTCGGGGCGACGAAGACGCCGGTGCCACTGCCGCGCAGCGAAACCGGGTCGATCCCCGCCCGCTCGACCGTCTCCCAGGCGGTCTCCAGCAGCAGGCGCTGCTGCGGGTCCATCGCCAACGCCTCACGGGGGCTGATCCCGAAGAAGCGGGGATCGAAGTCGCCCGCATCGTGCAGGAACCCGCCCGCCCGGACGTAACTCGTGCCCGGCTGGTCGGGGTCGGCGTCGTACAGGCGGTCGACGTCCCAGCCCCGGTCGACGGGGAACTCCGTGATCGCGTCGGTGCCCCCGGCCACCAGCTGCCAGAACTCCTCCGGAGAACGCACCCCGCCGGGGAGCCGGCAGCCCATGCCGACCACTGCGATCGGTTCGGCGGGCTCGACCGCTGGTTTCCGCAGCTCCCGCTTGAGCCGTTCGTTCTCGGTCAGGGACGCGCGCAGCGCCTTGACCAGTTCGTCGGTGGACACGTTCATCAGAGCTCACCATCCCCGGTGCGTCGCTGGTCCGCGTCGCCGAGCGCCAGTTGGACGAGCCCCCGCACGCCCATCGTCTCGATCGCGCTCTCCTCCACCCGCGCCTGCCGGTCCCGCTCCGGTTCCTCCGTCCGTGCCAGGCCCAGCAGCGCGTCGAGCAGGCCCGCCTCCCGCAGCCGCCCGACCGGGATCGCCTCCAGAATGCGGCGGACCTCGTCGTCCTCCGACTCGTCCGACATCGTGGGGGCCAGCTCCGCCAGGAAGTGGTCGACCAGCTTGGCCGGAGTCGGGTGGTCGAACAGCAGGGTCGAGGGCAACCTGAGCCCGGTGGCCACACCGAGGAGGTCCCGCGCCTCGAGCGCGGTCATCGAGTCCACGCCCAGTTCGAGGAACCCCCGGGAGGCCTCGACGGCCTGCGGGGAGGAGTGTCCCAGGACGGTGCTCACCGCGTGCAGCACCATGGACTCCAGCGTCCGCCTCGCGTCCCGTTCGGTACCGGCGGCGAGCCGTTCACGCAGCTGGGCCGTGACGTCCTCGGTGGGGGCGGGAACGGCCGCCGAGGTGCGCTCCTGCTCCGCGCGCAACCGCCGCACGTCCGGGAGGTCCTCGAGCAGCGGGCTCGGGCCGGCGAAGGTGAACCGCGGCAGGAACCGTGCCCAGTCCACGTCGGCGACGGTGACCGAGGTCTCGTCGGCGGTGATCGCCCGTCGCAGCGCCGTGATCGCGAGGTCCGGGTCCATCGGCGGCAGGCCGTGCTTGCGGAGCAGCGCGTCGGCGTCCTCGACCGCCATGCCCGAGTAGGAGTCCCAGGGACCCCACGCCGTCGCCGTCGCCGGTAGGCCGCGAGCGCGACGGTGCTCGGCGATCCCGTCGAGGAAGGCGTTGGCCGCCGCGTAGCCGCACTGCCCCGAGCTGCCCCAGACACCGGCGATCGACGAGAACAGCACGAAGGCGTCGAGCGAGTCGTCATCGAACAGCTCGTCCAGCACGACCGCGCCCCCGACCTTGGCTCCGAGGACGTCGGCGAGTTCCTCCGGGGTCGTGTCGCCGAGGGGTGTCGACTGGCCGGCGCCAGCCGCATGGAACACCGAACGGATCGGCGACCCGCGTTCGGTGAGCCGGGCTGCCAGCTCACCCATCGCCACCCGATCGGCCACGTCGCACGCGGCGACGGTGACCGTGGCGCCGAGATCGGTGAGCTCCGCCTCCAGGGCGGCCGCGCCGGGTGCGTCCGCGCCACGGCGGCTGGTCAGCACGACGTGCTCGGCCCCGGCGCCCGCGACCCACCTGGCGACCACGCTGCCGAGTCCGCCGGTGCCACCCGTGATGAGCACGGTGCCGCTGGGACGCCAGCCGTCGCCCGCGGTGCCGCCGGGCATCGGTGCCCGCTCCAGTCTGCGGGCGAAGGTCCCGGAGGCCCGCACGGCGACCTGGTCCTCCGCGCCGCCGGCCAGGACGGCGCACAACCGGCTGGCCGCCCGCTCGTCCGGGGACTCGGGGAGGTCCACCAGCCCACCCCAGCGCCTCGGCTGTTCGAGGCCGACCACTCGGCCGAGGCCCCACACCTGCGACTGGACGGGGTTGGACAGCGGATCAGACCGGCCGACCGAGACCGCGCCGGAGGTGAGGCACCACAGGGGCGCCTCGATCCGCGCGTCCCCGAGGGCCTGTGCCAGAGCCAGCGTGCTCGCCGCGTCGGGTGCGTCGAGCGCGAGGAGGGACAGCACCCCGTCCACGGCGTCGGGCACGGCGACCAGCAGCTCGGCGAGCCGTGCGCGGTCCACCCCGTCCGGGCGCACGGCCACCTCGGCCACCTGGACGCCGTGCCGGGCCAGGGCGGCGACGCAGGGGCCGGACCACCGCCGGCCGGTCCCGGTGTCGGGCATGACCAGTAGCCACGTTCCCGTTCGCAGCCGCGCATCGCCCTCGGGCAACGGCTTCCACGCGATCCGGTAGCGCCACGAGTCCAGTACGGACCTCTCCCGATCTCGACGACGCCAGGCCGACAACGCGGGGAGCACGGCGTCGAGGGAGTCACCGGGTTCGACCCGTAGCGTGCTCGCCACTGTGCGCGGATTGCCCTCCTCCACCAGCTGCCAGAACCTCGACTCCGAGGAGGTCGGCGCTCCTTCCGACGCACGGGCGACGTCACTGGGCTCGCCTGCCACGGGCCAGTAGCGCTCGCGTTGGAACGCGTAGGTCGGCAGGTCGACCCGTCGACCACCGCGATGGGCCAGTACGGCCCCCCAGTCGACCGCCACCCCGCGAACGTGGAGTTCCGCCGCGGCCCTGGTGGCGGTCTCCACCTCCGGACGGTCCCGGCGGAGGAGTGAGGTGACGACGGCCTCGGGCGCGCCGAGCTCGTCGAGGCAGTCCCGGCCCAGCACCGCGAGGACGCTCTCCGGGCCGAGTTCGGCGTAGGCGGTCACCCCGTTGTCGGTCAGGCAGCGCATGCCGTCGGCGAACCGCACGGTTCCCCGGACATGGCGAACCCAGTAGTCCGGCGAGCGCAGCTCCTCGGACGTGGCGATGCGCCCGGTGAGGTTGGACACCACCGGTATCCGGGGCTCGTCGAAGGCCAGACCGTCGGCGACCCGGCGGAACTCGTCGAGCATCCCGTCCATGTGCGCGGAGTGGAATGCGTGGCTCACCCGGAGCCGTTTCGTCCCGCGTCCCGCGTCGCGCCAGTGCTCGGCGACGGCGGCCACGGCGTCGGCGTCACCGGAGATCACCGTGGCGGAGGGGCCGTTCACCGCGGCGACCTCGACCAGCGGGACGTGCTCGCCGAGGGACCCGACGACCTCGTCCTCGGAGGCCTGGATCGACACCATCGCACCGGTGAGCGGCGCCGCCTGCATCAGTCGCCCCCGCGCCGCCACCAGGACGCACGCGTCGGGCAACGACAGCACGCCGGACACGTGGGCCGCGACGAGTTCTCCGATCGAGTGGCCCATGAGGTAGTCGGGGGTCACGCCCCAGGACTCGACGAGCCGGAACAGCGCGACCTCGAGGGCGAACAACCCGGCCTGGGCGTAGCGGGTCTCGTCCAGTGCCCGTTCCGCCGGCGAGCCCGGTTCGGCGAACACCAGCTCCCTCAGGGACCGGTCCAGCAGGCCGTCGAACTGGGCGCACACGGCGTCGAAGGCGTCGGCGTACACCCGCTGGGTGTCGTAGAGGCCGCGTCCCATGCCCACTCGCTGGGTGCCCTGCCCGGTGAACAGCAACGCCACCACGGCCCGGTCGTGGGCCACGCCCCGCACGACGGACGGGTCGGGGTGT
This sequence comes from Actinoalloteichus sp. AHMU CJ021, assembly GCF_002895405.1. Classification (NCBI taxonomy): domain Bacteria; kingdom Bacillati; phylum Actinomycetota; class Actinomycetes; order Pseudonocardiales; family Pseudonocardiaceae; genus Actinoalloteichus; species Actinoalloteichus sp. AHMU CJ021. The sequence continues at coordinate 6,383,951 of NZ_CP025990.1, forward strand.
CCCCCGGCGAGCGAGTCCAACGCGCGGGCGGCGTCGTCGTGGTCGTGCGCCAGCACCACCGCCCGGTGGTCCAGTGCCGCTCGGGTGGTCGCGAGGGAGTACCCGATGTCGACGGGCCGCAGCTCCCGGCTGTCGCGGGTGTACGTCGAGAGCCGGGACGCCTGCGCGCGCAGTGCCACCTCGCCCCTGCCGGACACCGTCCAGGGCAGCACCCCGCCCTGGTGCTCGTCCGGTTCGGCGGGGGTTTCCTCGGGGGCTGGTGCCTGCTCGAGGATCAGGTGCGCGTTGGTGCCGCTGACGCCGAAGGCCGACACCCCGGCCCGGCGGGGCCCGCCGGTCTCCGGCCAGTCCCGGGACTCCGCCAGCACGGACACCGCTCCGGACTCCCAGTCCACGTGCGGGGTGGGCTCGTCGACGTGCAGGGTCTTCGGCAGCACTCCGTTGCGGAGCGCCATGACCATCTTGATCACGCCGGCGACGCCGGCCGCCGCCTGGGTGTGGCCGATGTTGGACTTCACCGACCCCAACCACAACGGCCGGTCCGCCGGGCGGTCCTGGCCGTAGGTCGCCAACAACGCCTGCGCCTCGATCGGATCACCCAGGGTGGTGCCCGTCCCGTGCGCCTCCACCGCGTCCACCTCGGAGGCGGTGAGCCGGGCGTTGGCCAGGGCCTGGCGGATCACCCGCTGCTGCGAGGGGCCGTTCGGCGCGGTCAGGCCGTTGGACGCTCCGTCCTGGTTGACCGCGCTGCCCCGCACCACCGCCAACACCTGGTGACCGTTGCGACGCGCGTCCGACAACCGCTCCAACAGAACCAGACCGGTGCCCTCGCCCCAGCCGGTGCCGTCGGCCGCCGCCGCGAACGGCTTGCACCGGCCGTCCGAGGCCAACCCCCGCTGCCGGCTGAACCCTACGAAGATGCCGGGGGTGGACATCACGGTGACCCCGCCGGTCAGGGCGAGGGAGCACTCGTCCTGCCGCAGTGCCTGGCAGGCCAGGTGCAGCGCGACCAGTGACGCCGAGCACGCCGTGTCGACCGACACCGCCGGCCCCTCGAGTCCGAGCGTGTAGGAGATCCGCCCGGACAGCACGCTCGACGCGTTGCCCGTCAGCAGGTGGCCCTCGACACCGGCGGTGGCCATCATGAGCGCGCCGTAGTCCTGGTAGTTGGTGCCCATGAACACGCCGGTGCGGCTGCCGCGCAGCGAGGTCGCGTCGATGCCGGCCCGTTCGAAGACCTCCCACGCGGTCTCCAGCAGCAGCCGCTGCTGCGGGTCCATCGCCAACGCCTCACGGGGGCTGATTCCGAAGAGGCCGGGGTCGAACTCCCCGGCGTCGTGGACGAAGCCGCCTTCGCGGACGTAGGTCCTGCCCTCCCGGTCAGGGTCGGCGTCGTACAGGGATTCCAGGTCCCAGCCCCGGTCGGAGGGGAATTCCCCGATCGCGTCGCGGCCGGAGGCGACCAGCTCCCACAGCTCCTCCGGTGTCCGAACACCCCCGGGGAACCGGCAGCCCATGGCGACGATCGCGATGGGCTCGTCGGTGTCGGCGCCCGCCGCCACGGGGGCCACCACGGGGTCGGAGGTGGTCCCTCCGGCCAGCTGGGTGCGCAGCTCCTCGGCGAGGGTCCTGGGGTTCGGGAAGTCGAACACCAGGGACGTCGGCAGCGCCAGACCGGTCGAGGCTGCGAGCCTGTCGCGGAACTCGACCGCGGTCAGCGAGTCGAAGCCGAGGTCCCGGAACGCGCGCAGCTCGGTGACCGCGTCGGGGGACGCGTGTCCGAGCACGGCGGCCGCGTTGACGCTGATCAGCTTCAGCAGGGCACGGAGCTGCTCGTTCGGTGGCAGACCGGCCATCGCGGGGGCCGCCGACGACTCCGGCTGGTCCTGTTCGCTCAGGGCGGGGGCCTCCGTCTCCAGTGCGCGTCGTGCCTCCGGGAGGTCGGACAGCAGCGGGCTGGGCCGCACCGTGCCGAAGGCCGGCGCGAAGCGTGCCCAGTCGATGTCGGCGATGGTCGACACGGTCTGGTCGGCGGCCACCGCCCGTTCGAATGCGGTGAGGGCGGCCGCCGGCGCCATCCCGTCGAGGCCGCCGCGGCGCATCCGCTCGACGAGCGCCGGGTTCTCCGCGAGGAGACCGTGCTCCGCCCACGCTCCCCAGGCGATCGAGGTGGCGGGCAGCCCCTTCGCGCGGCGCTGCTCGGCCAACGCGTCGAGGAAGGCGTTCGCCGCGGCGTAGTTGCCCTGGCCGGCGTTCCCCGTGGTGCCGGCCATCGACGAGAAGAGCACGAACGCGTCCAGCTCGATACCGGCGGTCAACTCGTGCAGATTGGTGGCCGCGTCCACCTTGGCCCGCAGTACCGCCTCGAACCGGGCTGGGGTGAGGCCGTCCAGGATGCCGTCGTCGAGCACGGCGGCGGCGTGGAGGACGCCTGTCAGCGGGTGGCGCTCGGGTATCGAGGCCAGCAGCTCGCCGAGGGCGGCGCGGTCGGCGGCGTCACAGGCCGCGATCGTCACCTCGGCGCCCAGCTCGCGCAACTCGGCGTCGAGGTCCGCCGCTCCGGGTGCCCGTGTTCCTCGGCGGCTGACCAGCATCAGGTGTTCCGCGCCCTGCCGCGCGGCCCACCGGGCGACGTCCGCACCCACACCGCCGGTACCACCGGTGATCAGCACGGTTCCCCTTGGCCGCCAGGGCTGTCCGCCGGTTCCCTCGTTCGCCCTGGTCAGCCTGCGCAGGAAGACACCGGAGGGGCGCACGGCGACCTGGTCCTCGCCGTCGACACCCGCCAGCACCCCGGCCACCCTGGCGACTCCCCGGTCGTCGAGCGACTCGGGCAGGTCGATCAGCCCGCCCCAGCGGTCGGCGTGCTCGAGCGCGGCCACGCGCCCCAGCCCCCAGACCTGGGCCTGCGTCGCGCTGGTCGGCGCCTCGAACCTGCCCACGGATACCGCGCCCCTGGTGCAGCACCACAGCGGCGCCGTGAGTCCGGCGTCGCCGAGAGCCTGGACCAGCAGCAGCGTTCCCGTCACCGCGGCAGGAACCGACGGGTGCTCGGCGTGCGGACGCTCGTCCAGGGCAAGCAGCGAGAGGACTCCGGCCACCTCGCTGTCCCCCACGTCCTCCCGCAGCCGCTCGGCGAGTACCTGCCTGGTGTCCTCCGGTGCGGTGCGCAGGGTGTGGACCTGGGCTCCGGAGCGCCGCAGGCCGAGGACCAGGTCGTCCGCGTCGTGCCCGGTGGGGGCCACGACCAGCCAGGTGCCCGTCAGCGACTCGGGCAGGGCGGTGGTCAGCGGCCGCCAGCTGATCCGGTACCGCCAGGAGTCCACCTGGGACTCCACCTGCCGCCGCTGATGCCACTGGGACAGCGCGGGCAGGGCGTCACCGAGTCGGATGTCACCGTCGATCCCGATGGCGCCGGCCAGCTCGTCGAGGTCCTGCCGCTCGACCATCCCCCAGAACTCGGAGTCCTCGGTGGCCACGTCGGTCCCTGGGAGCTGGGCGCTCTCCGGTGCGGCCCAGAAGTCGAGCGAAGGCCAGTGCCGGTCGCGGTGGAACGGGTAGGTGGGCAACTCGACCCGGCGGGCGTCCAGCCCGTCGAACGCCGCCGACCAGTCGACGCGGGCCCCTGCGACGTGCGCCTCGGCCAGTGAGGTCAGGAACCGTTCCACACCCTCGTCGCGGCGCAGCGTTCCCGTCGTCGCCATGTCGTGGCCGCTGTCCTCGGCCGTCTCCCGGATTCCGGGCAGCAGCACGGGATGCGGGCCCACCTCCACGAACAGGTCGTGCCCGTCCGCGAGGAGCGCTCGAGCCGCCCGTTCGAACTCGACCGGCTGCCGGAGGTTCTGGTACCAGTACTCGCCGTCCAGGGGCGTGCCGTCGAGCCGGTCGCCGAACACCGTGGAGAACAGCGGGAGCTCCGAGGAGGCCAACGGCGAGAGGCCCTCCAGTCCCCGCACGAGCCGGTCGCGCACCGGCTCGACGTCGGCGGAGTGCGCGGCGTTGGTCAGTCCGGGCAACCTCCTCGCTCGACCGCCCTCCTGAAGGACGCTGGCGACCAGTTCGTCCAACGCGTCGGACTCGCCGGACACCACGATCGAGGTCGGGCTGTTGACGGCGGCGATGGCCAGCCTGTCGCCCCACCGTTCCAGACCGCGCCGCACCCGCTCCAGGGGCAGCAGGATCGACGCGGTCGCGCCCCCGCCGCTCAGCTCGCGGAGCAGACGACTGCGCAGTGCGATCACCCGGGCGCCGTCCTCGACGGACAGGTACCCGGCCACGCAGGCCGCCGCGACCTCGCCCTGGCTGTGCCCGACGACGCTGGTCGGTCGCACGCCGAAGGCCCGCCACAGCTCGGTCAGCGACACGGTCATGGCGAACAACGCCGGTTGGAGGACGTCGATGCGGGTGAGGTCCGGCGAACCGGGAACGTCCCGCAGCACGTCCAGCAGCGACCAGTCGAGGTGCGGTTCGAAGGCCCGCGCGCACTCGGTCACCCGGTCACGGAAGACCGGGGAGCGCTCCAGGAGCTCCCTGCCCATGCCGACCCACTGGGCACCGTAGCCGGGGAAGACGAACGCCGCCTTCTCCCGCTCGGCCGTGACTCCGCGCACCAGGCCGGGGTGCGGCCTGTCTGCGATCACCGCGTCCAGGCCGTTCAGGAACGCCTCGCGGTCGTCCATGAGCAGGACGGCGCGGTGGTCGAACGTCGAGCGGGTGGTCGCCAGTGACAGACCGACGTCGGCCACGTCGAGGTCGGGTCGGTCCGCCAGCGTCGCCTTCAGCCTGACCGCCTGTTCAGCGAGCGCCCGCTCGGACTTCGCTGACAGCACCCAGGGCACGGTCCCCGTGACCACGGCCCTCGGCCTGGTGCGGGTCGCGGTGGCGGCGGTCGGGCCGGGCGGTGGTGGGGCCTCCTCCACGATGACGTGCGCGTTCGTGCCGGTGATGCCGAACGACGAGACCCCGGCCCTGCGTGGCTGGTCGACACGCTGCCACGGCCGCGACTCGGTCAGCAGCGCCACCGCCCCGGCCGCCCAGTCCACGTGCGGGGTCGGGGTCCCCACGTGCAGGGTGGCCGGCAGGACGCCGTTGCGCAGGGCCAGCACCATCTTGATCAGGCCGGCGACACCCGCCGCGGCCTGGGCATGCCCGAGGTTCGATTTCAGGGAACCCAGCCACAGCGGCTTGTCCGCCGGCCGGTCCTGCCCGTAGGTGGACAGCAGGGCCTGCGCCTCGATCGGATCGCCGAGCACCGTGCCGGTGCCGTGCGCCTCGACGGCGTCGACCTGCCGGGGGGACAACCGCGCGTTGTCCAGGGCGTCGCGGATGACCCGCTGCTGGGCCGGACCGTTGGGAGCCGTCATGCCGCTGCTCCTGCCGTCCTGGTTCACGGCGCTCCCGCGCAGCACCGCCAGCACCGGGTGGCCGAGGCGGTGCGCGTCGGACAGCCGCTCCAGGACCAGGACGCCGGCGCCCTCCGCGTAACTGGTGCCGTTCGCGTCGGCGGAGAAAGCCCGCGCCCTACCGTCGTGGGCGAGGACGCTCTGCCTGCTGGAGGCGACGAAGATGGCGGGGATCGACATCAGGGAGATGCCGCCCGCCAGCGCCAGTGAGCACTCGCGACTCCGCAGCGCCTGGCTGGCCAGGTGCGTGCTCACCAGCGACGAGGAGCAGGCGGTGTCGATGGTCACCGAAGGGCCGACGAGCCCGAGGGTGTAGGACAGGCGACCGGACATCGCGGAGGCGGCGGTGCCGGTCAACGCGTGCCCGCCGACGTCCTCGGCCGCCGCGGACAGCAGCGTCGCGTAGTCCTGGCCGTTGGTGCCCACGAACACGCCGGTGCGGCTGTTCTGGAGCGTCAGCGGATCGATGCCCGACCGCTCCAGGGCCTCCCAGGCCACCTCCAGCAGCATCCGCTGCTGGGGGTCCATCGCCCGCGCCTCTCGCCTGCTGATCCGGAAGAAGTCCGCGTCGAAGTCAGCGATGCCGTCGATGAACCCGCCGTGGCGGGTGTGGGTGGTGTCGCGTCGTCCCGAATCGGGATCGGGATCGTAGAACTCGTCAACCCCCCACCCCCGCTCGACCGGGATCTCCGAGATCGCGTCGACGCCGTCCGCGAGGAGGCGCCACAGTTCGTCCGGCGAGCGCACTCCGCCAGGGAAGCGGCATCCGATGCCGACGATGGCGATCGGTTCCGTCTCCCTGGCCTCGGCCTCACCAAGCCGTCGCTGAGTCTCCTCCAGGTCGGCGGCGACCCGCTTGAGCAGGTAGCGGAGCCTTTCTTCACTCGCCATGGACGCATCTCCGTTTCGGCTGCGAGGCCGGTGTCGTTCAGAAATCAGGAAATTCCGTACTTCTTCGCGATGAGATCAGCGATCTCGTCGTCCGTGGCGGACTCGAAGTCGTGAGCGCCGTTCTCCCGCGGTTGCTCCGCCGAGGTCTTCCACTCGGCGACGAGCGCCTGCATGCGCAGCATGATCCTGGTCCGAACCGAGTCGTCGGAGTCCAGCGCGGACAGGTTCCTCTCCAGTCCGTCGAACTGTTCCAGCGCGTCGGCGCCCGCCGGGTCGCCGGCGCCGAACATCTGGTCCTGGAGGAATGCCGCCAGTCCCACCGAGGTGGGGTAGTCGAACGCCACGGTGGCGGGCAGGGTCGCGCCGGTCGCCTTGGCCAGCCGGTTGCGCAACTCCACCGCCGTCACCGAGTCGAAACCCAGCTCGAGGAAGACCCGCTTGGGCTCCACGTCGGCGGCGGAGCCGTACCCGAGTACGGCGGCCACCTCGCCGAGGACGAGCTCGACCACGGCGCGTTCCCGGTCGGCGCCGGAAAGGGCGCGCAGCCTCTCCCGGATCGGCGAGTCGCCGGAGGGTGGGCCGTCGACGCCACCGGCCTCCAGCGCGAGGACGGCCTCCGGTATGTCCCGGATCAGCGGGCTCTCCCGCGTCGCGGTCAGCGCGATGGCGAAGCGTTCCCAGGCGATGTCCGCGACGAGCAGGGAGTTCTCCCCGTGGTCGAGGATCTCCCGCAACGCGCGGAGCGCCAACTCGGGCGCCATCGCGGGCATCCCGTGTCGGTCGAGCACCTCGCCGAACGCGCCGTCGGCCATCCCCCCGCCTGCCCAGGCACCCCAGGCCACCGAGGTCGCGGGAAGCCCGTCGGCCCGGCGCTGCTGCGCCAGGGCTTCGAGGAAGGCGTTGCCGGGGGCGTAGTTGCCCTGCCCGGAGGTTCCGATCGCACCCGCGACCGAGGAGAAGACGACGAACGCGGACAGGTCCACGTCCCGGGTCAGCTCGTGCAGGTTGAGCGCTCCGGCCACCTTCACGCGCAGGGCGCGCTCGATCCGCTCGGGTGTCAGCGAGTCGATCACGCCGTCGTCGAGGATCGCGGCCGAGTGCACCACCGCCGTGAGCGGGTGCTCCGCCGGCAGCTGCGCCAGCACCGACGCCAGCGCCTCCCGGTCACCGATGTCACAGGCCGCCAGCGTGACGCGCACGCCGGTCTCGGTGAGTTCCTTCGTCAGCTCCTCGGCGCCGGGTGCCTCCGGGCCCCGTCGACTGATCAGCAGCAGGTGGTCGGCGCCGTTGGCCGCCAGCCAGCGGGCCACCTGCCTGCCGATGCCGCCCGTGCCACCGGCCACGAGGACGGTGCCCGACGGTGACCAGGAACCCGACGCCGGCCGGCCACCGAGGGGTGCGCGTGCCAGCCTCCGCCCGTAGCCGCCGGAGTCACGGATCGCCACCTGGTCCTCGCCGCCCAGCCCCGCGAGGGTCGCGCACAGCCAGCTGGCCGCGCGCCCGTCCAGTGCTTCGGGCAGGTCGATCACGCCGCCCCACCTCGTCGGGTGCTCCAGCCCGACGACGCGACCGAGCCCCCACACGAGGGCCTGGTCCGGGTTGTCGAGCCGCTCGGTCGCCTCCACGGCGACCGCTCCCCGGGTGACGCACCACAACGGCGCGTCGACGGCGATGTCACCCAGGGCCTGCACGAGCGCCATGGTGGTGGCGAACCCGGCCGGCGTCGCGCGCCGCGGGTCGCGCCGGTCGTCCAACGCCGTCAACGACAGCACGCCCTGGAGGTGTTCGCCCTCGGGCAGCAGGGTGCGCAGCTGCCCGACGAGGGACTCCCGGTCGGCTCGCCCCGCGTCCACCCTCAGCTCGGTGACACCCGCTCCGTGTTCGGCCAGTCCACGCACGCACTCGGCGCCGAGTCCGCTCTCGTCGTCGGCTGGCAGGATGACGAGCCAGTCGCCGGTGAGCACGGGACGGATCGGGGCGCTCAGTGGCTTCCACGCCATGCGGAAACGCAGGGAGTCGACGGCTCCGCGGTCCTCGCCGCGGCGCCGCCACGAGCAGAGGGCGGGCAGGGCCGCGCGAAGTGAGACGTCCGCCGTCTCGACTCCCAGAGTCTCGGCCAGCAGCTCGGGGTCCTCACGTTCCACGGCCGCCCAGAACTCGGCGTCGGACGCGAATGCCGTCCCGGTGGGGCCCGCTCCCAGGATCGGGAGCGTCCCCACGTCCGGCCAGTAGCGTTGGCGTTGGAAGGGGTAGGTCGGCAGGTCGGTCACCACCGCCCCGTGCGACGTGAAACACGGCGCCCAGTCCACCCCCACACCCCGAACATGGGCCTGGGCCAACGCCCTCACCCACTGCCGAGCATCGTCCTCCCCACGCCGCAACGACCCCAACACCACCACCTCAGCGACCCCCACACCATCAAGGGTCTCCTCCACCGCCATCGTCAACACCGGATGCGGCGACACCTCCAGGAACACCCCGAACCCCTCACCAGCCGCCACCCGCACCGCATCCTCGAACACCACCCGCCCCCGCAGACCCCGATACCAGTACTCCCCATCCATCGTGGTCGGATCCACCACCCGACCAGTCACCGTGGAGAACACCGGAACCCGACCCCGCCGCGGAACCCCCCCGGCAAGATCCCGGGCCAGACGCTCCCGAATCCCCTCCACCTGCTCGGAATGCGAGGCGTAGTCCACCGGGATCACCTTCGCCCGCACACCCCGGGCCACCGCATCGGAGACCACCGCCTCCACCGCGTCCACCGCACCCGAGACCACCGTCGCGGTCGGACCGTTGGCCGCGGCCACCCCCACCCGGGCACCCTCACCCGGGCACACCTGGCCGATCCACCCCCGCACCGTCTCCGCCGGGGCCGACACCGAGGCCATCGTGCCCTGACCCGACAACTCCTCGGCGATCGCCCGACTGCGCAGGGCCACGATCCTGGCGGCGTCCTCCAGGGTCAGCACCCCGGCGACGTGGGCGGCGGCGATCTCACCCTGGGAATGCCCGATGACCGCGTCCGGCTCGATCCCGTGGACCCGCCACAACTCGGCCAGTGACACCATCACCGCGAACAGCATCGGCTGGACCACGTCCACCCGGTCCAACACCGCCGGGTCGGTCTCGCCCCGCAGGACCGCCCACGGGGAGAAGTCCACGTAGGGGGCCAAGGCGGTGGCGCACCGGTCGAAGCTGGTGGTGAACACCGTCGAGGAGGTGGCCAGGCCCGTGGCCATGCCCCACCACTGCGAGCCCTGGCCGGGGAACACCATCACCCGACGGCCCCGGGACTCGGCGACCCCGGAGACCACACCGGGGGCCGTGTCGGCGGCCAACCCGCCCTCGGCAAGGGCACTCAACCCGGCGACCAGCTCGTCCCGGTCGGTACCGACGACCACGGCGCGGTGTTCGAACACCGAACGGGAGACCACCAACGAGTAGCCCACGTCGACCGGGTCACTCCCGCCGTTGTCGAGGTGGTCGCGCAACCGGGCGGCCTGCTCCCGCAGGGCCCGCGCCGACCGACCCGACAACACCCACGGCACGACCACGGGAACCGACCTCGGCTCCTCGGGTTTCGCCGCCACTTCGGGGGCCTGCTCCAGGATGGTGTGGGCGTTCGTGCCACTCACGCCGAACGAGGAGACCCCGGCCCGGCGCGGTTCACCGGTCTCCGGCCAGGGCCGCGTCTCCGACTGGACCGCGACGGCCCCGGACGCCCAGTCCACGTGTGGCGTCGGTTCGTCCACGTGCAAGGTCTTGGGCAGGACACCGTGCCGCAGGGCCATGACCATCTTGATCACCCCGGCGACACCCGCCGCCGCCTGGGTGTGGCCGATGTTGGACTTCACCGACCCCAGTGACAGCGGGCGGTCCGCTGGGCGGTCCTGGCCGTAGGTCGCCAACAACGCCTGCGCCTCGATCGGATCACCCAGGGTCGTGCCCGTGCCGTGGCCCTCGACGGCGTCGACCTGGGAGGCGGACAGCTTCGCGTTGAGCACGGCCTCACTGATCACCCGCTGCTGAGCGGTGCCGTTCGGTGCGCTCAGCCCGTTCGACGCGCCGTCCTGGTTGATGGCGCTGCCTCGGACCACCGCCAGGATGGGGTGGCCGTTGCGCTGGGCGTCGGAGAGCCGTTCCACCAGGAGCATGCCGACGCCCTCGGACCAGCTGGTGCCGTCGGCCGAGGACGAGAAGGCCTTGCACCGCCCGTCGGGTGCCAGGCCGCGCTGCCTGCTGAAGAGCACGAACATGCTCGGGTTCGCCATCACCGTGACACCGCCGGCCAGCGCCATCGAGCACTCGCCGCGCCGCAGCGCGTGACACGCCCAGTGCAGGGCGACCAGCGACGACGAGCACGCGGTGTCGATGGAGACCGCCGGGCCGTGCAGACCGAGGGTGTACGCGACCCGACCGGACGCGACGCTGGCCGTGTTGCCGGTGCCCACGTACATGTCCGCGCCCTCGCGGGATGACGCCAGGTAGACGTCGTACCCCTGGTGGGTCACCCCGGTGAACACACCCGTCGAGCTGCCCCGCATCGAGACCGGGTCGATCCCGGCGCGTTCGAACGCCTCCCACGAGGCGTCGAGCAACAGACGCTGCTGGGGGTCCATCGCGACCGCCTCCCTCGGGCTGATCCCGAAGAAGGAGGCGTCGAAGTCCGCCACGTCGTGGATGAAGCCACCGGAGACGCCGTAGCTCTTGCCGGGCTTGTCGGGGTCGGCGTCATACAGCGCGTCGACGTCCCAGCCCCGGTTGTCCGGCATCCCGGACACCACGTCCGAGCCGGAGGAGACCACCTCCCACAGGTCCTCCGGGCTGCGCACCCCGCCCGGGAACCGGCAGCCCATCCCGATGATCGCGATGGGCTCGTCGCTCTGCTGCTCAACCGCGCGCAGCCGCTGACGAGTGTCGTGCAGTTCTTTCGTCACCTGCTTGAGGAAGTAACGAAGTTGTTGTTCGGTCACCGCCGACACCACCTGTCGCGATCGCCATGGCTCGTCATGCTCATGTCAGGAAATTCCAAACTCGTTGCCGATGAAGTCGAAGATCTCCTCGTCGGTCGCCGTGTCGAGGTCGGCGCTCCTGCCGCCGCCGTTGTCCTCCACCGGCTCGCTACCGTGCGCCAGCAGGCCCCGCAGGCGGCTGGCGAAGCGGGACCGCGTGAGATCGTCGAGTTCGATCGAGGTGAGACCGGACGCCACCCTGTCCAGGTCCTTGAACAGGGCGTCGACGGCCAGCTTCTCGTCAGGAACGACCCCCGCCCTGATCCGGGCCGCGAGTGCCGCCGGTGTCGGGTGGTCGAAGGTCAGGGTCGCGGGCAGCCGGAGGCCGGTGGCGGTGGTCAGCCGGTTGCGCAGTTCGACCGCTGTCAGCGAGTCGAACCCCAGCTCGGTGAACGCCCGTTCCGGGTCGATGGACTGCGCGGAGGCGTGGCCGAGCACGGCCGCGACGTGGGCTCGGACCACATCGCTGACGACGTGGTCACGTTGGCTGTCGGTGAGCCCGGCCAGTCGCCGCGCGAGCGACGGCCCGGTGCTCGGTGCCCCGCCAGCCTCAACGGTCCGGCGGGCTCGACCTCGGACGAGGTCACCCAGCAACGGCGACAGCCCCTGCGACTCGGCCGCCGTCCGCAGCGCCTCGGTGTCCACCGGCAGTACCGCCAGTACCGGTTCGTCGCGGCCGAGAGCGGCGTCGAACCGGGTGAGGGCCTGGTCGGTGGGCATCGGCGGCATGCCCTGCCGAGACATCCGGGCCCGGGACGCGTCGTCGAGGTGGCCGGTCATGCCGCTGGGCTGTGCCCACAATCCCCAGGCGAGCGAGATCGCGGGCAGCCCGTGCGCCCTGCGGTGGTGCGCCAGCGCGTCCAGGAAAGCGTTGGCCGCCGCGTAGTTCGCCTGGCCCGCGCTGCCGAGCAGCCCGGCGGCCGAGGAGAACAGGACGAAAGCGGACAGGTCGGCGTCCCTGGACAACTCGTGCAGGATCACCGCGGCGTCGATCTTCGGCCGGAGGACCGCGTCGAGGCGCTCCGGGCTGAGCGACTCCACGATGCCGTCGTCGAGCGCGCCGGCGGCGTGCACGATCGCGGTCAGCGGCCGGACGGCGGCGATCCGGTCAAGCAGCCGTTCGACGGCGGTCCGGTCGGTGACGTCGCACGCGGCGACGGTGACCTCGGCACCGGCCTCGACGAGTTCGGCGCGCAGGGCCTCGGCGCCCTCGGCTCGCGGGCCCTGGCGGCTGGTCAGCACCAGGTGGCGGACTCCGTGTTCGGCGACGAGGTGGCGGGCGAGCAGGCCGCCCAGGGTTCCGGTGCCGCCGGTGACCAGGACGGTGCCTTCGGGGTCGATCGCCCGGTGGTCCCGCGTGGTCCCCGCAGCACGCGCAAGCCTCGGCACGTACACGGCGTCGTCGCGGATCGCGGCCTGGGTCTCCCCCGAGTCGAGCAGGCCGGGTACCAGGCGGGTCAGCCCACCGGGATCGTCCACGTCGACGACGAGGAAGCTGCCGGGATGCTCCGCCTGCGCGGAGCGCAGCAGGCCCCAGATCGGTGCGGCGGACAGGTCGTCGACGTCGGTGTCGCCGTGGGCCGCGACCGCACCCCGGGTCAGCACCACGAGCGGGGTGTCGCCCCGTTGCTCGCTCGCGAGCCACTGGCGCACGTCGGTCAGCAGTCTTGCGGCCCGATGGCGTGCCGACTCGGCGACGTCGCTCCCGGTCCCGCCGGGCAGGCAGGGCAGCAGAACCGCGTCGTACCCCTCGCCGTCATGGGTGAAGGAGGCCGTGTCGATGAAGGTCCGGCTGGTGGTCCCGGGCAGCGCCGACGCGAGCGCGGGGGCGTCCGCGCCCAGGATCGCCACTCGGTCCAGCTTCGAGGGCGGCACCGGCAGCGGGGCCCATCGAAGCCGGAACAGCGAGTCCTGGTCGGCGTGCTGTGCGCTGAGCAGCTGTTCGGTCGACAACGGGCGCATGATCAGCTCGCCGACCGTGGCAACCGGCCGACCGGTGTCGTCGGCGACAGCGAACGAGACGCCCCCGGACTCCGCCCGTGTCAGCCGCACCCGCAGGCTCGACGCGCCCGCGGCGTGGAGCGTCACGTCGCTCCAGGAGAACGGGAGGTTGCCCTGGCTCGGTCCGGCCCCGTTCCCGGAGCCCGGCAGGAGACCACCGATGCCCATGGCCTGGAGGGCCGCGTCGAACAGCGCGGGGTGCACGCCGAACCGGCCGGCGTCGCCCACCGCCTCCTCCGGCAGCGCGAGCTCCGCGAACACGTCGGCCTCGTGGCGCCAGGCGGAGCGCAGCCCGGTGAACACCGGTCCGTACTCGAACACGGTGTCCGAGGCGCGCCGGTAGAACTCCTCGGTGTCGACCTGCTCCCCGTCGGGCGGCCACACGCTGAGGTCCCAGCCGGGGTCGTGGTCGTCGGCCTGGTCCGGCAGGAGTGACCCGGTGGCGTGCTGCCGCCAGTCCCCGTCGCCGGCCGCTCCGTGTTCCGGGTGGGAGTACAGGTTCAACGGGCGGCGGCCCGCCTCGTCGGGCCCACCGACGCTCAGCTGGATCCGGACCGCTCCCCGCTCGGGCAGGACGAGTGGCGCGAGCAGGGTCAGCTCGTCGATCCGCCCGCAGCCGACCTGGTCACCGGCCCGTACCGCCATCTCCACATAGGCCGTGCCGGGTAGGACGATCGCGCCGGCCACGCGGTGCTGCGCCAGCCAGGGCTGCGCGTCGACGGACAACCGTCCGGTGAACAACCAGCCCGCCCCGTCCGCGAACGGCACCGCCGTGGCCAGCAGCGGGTGGTCCGCCGCGTCGAGGCCGGCGGCCGCGACGTCGCGGGACGACGACTCGGTGGGCATCAACCAGTAGCGTTGGTGTTGGAAGGGGTAGGTCGGCAGGTCGGTCACCACCGCCCCGTGCGACGTGAAACACGGCGCCCTTGTCGAGGTGGTCGCGCAACCGGGCGGCCTGCTCCCGCAGGGCCCGCGCCGACCGACCCGACAACACCCACGGCACCACGGCACCAACGGCCGGCTCACCGGCCCCGGACCCGGCCACCGGCTCCGGCTCCGGCTCGGGATCGGGGTCGGGGTCGGGGTCGGGCTGTTCGAGGATCAGGTGGGCGTTCGTGCCGCTGACACCGAAGGAGGAGATCGCGGCCCGGCGCGGTCGACCGGTCTCGGGCCACGGTCCGTTCTCGGTCACCAGCGAGATCGCCCCGGCGTCCCAGTCCACGTGCGGCGTCGGTTCGTCCACGTGCAACGTCCGGGGCAGCACACCGTGCCGCATCGCCATGACCATCTTGATCACCCCGGCGACACCCGCCGCCGCCTGGGTGTGGCCGATGTTGGACTTCACCGACCCCAACCACAACGGCCGGTCCGCCGGGCGGTCCTGGCCGTAGGTCGCCAACAACGCCTGCGCCTCGATCGGATCACCCAGGGTCGTGCCCGTACCGTGCCCCTCGACGGCGTCGACGTCCTCGGGCGTCAACCGGGCGTCGGCCAGGGCCTGGCGGATCACCCGCTGCTGCGACGGACCGTTCGGCGCCATCAGCCCGTTCGACGCGCCGTCCTGGTTCACCGCGCTGCCCCGCAGCACCGCCAACACCTGGTGACCGTTGCGGCGCGCGTCGGACAGGCGCTCCACCACCAGGACACCCACGCCCTCGGACCACCCGGTGCCGTCGGCCGCACCGGCGAACGCCTTGCACCGACCGTCTGAGGACAGTCCCTGGCCCTGCCCCAGCGCCCGGAACGCCGCCGGGGTGGACATGACGGTGACGCCACCCGCCAGGGCGAGCGAGCACTCCCCCGCCCGCAGCGACCGCGCCGCCAGGTGCAACGCCACCAACGACGACGAGCACGCCGTGTCGACCGAGACGGCTGGCCCCTCCAGACCGAGGAAGTAGGACAACCGCCCGGACAGCACACTGGCGGTGGTCCCGGTGAGGAAGTACTTCTCAGCGCCCTCAGGTGCGTACTGCAGCAGCGAGGAGTAGTCCTGGTTGCTGATGCCCGCGAAGACACCGGTCGCGGTGCCCTTCAACCGGGTCGGGTCGATCCCCGCGCGTTCGATCGCCTCCCACGAGGTCTCCAACAGCAACCGTTGCTGGGGGTCCATCGTCATCGCCTCGCGCGGCGAGATCCCGAAGAACCCGGCGTCGAAGGCCCACGGTTCGTCGAGGAAGCAGCCGCGCGGCCCGGATGCGCCCTCCGACAGGGCGGTCGGCCAACCCCGGTCATCCGGGAGGTCGCCGACCGCGTCCCTGCCCGACGACAGCATCTCCCAGAAGTCCTCGGGAGTCCGCACCCCGCCGGGCAACCGCACACCGATCGAGACGATCGCGATGGGCTCGTCATGGGCGGGCCCCGCGGCGGCGGTCGGCGTCCGCACCTCGACGGGGAGGCCGGTGATCCGGGCTCCCAGGTGATCGGCGAGCGCCCTGGGTGTCGGGTAGTCGAAGATCAGCGTCGCCGGCAGGCGCAACGACGTCACGGCGCTCAGGCGGTTGCGCATCTCCACGGCGGTGAGCGAGTCGAACCCGATCTCGTTGAACGCCCTGTCCGGGTCGACCGCCTCGGCATCCCGGTGGCCCAGCACGTCGACGGCCTGTGCCCGTACCAGTTCGAGGATGGCGTGGCCGCGCTCGGCCTCGGGCAGCAGGGCCATGTCCTGGGCGAACGACGACGCCTCGGTCCTGGCCCTGGCCGCGCGGCGTGCGGCCGGGCGCACCAGGTTCCGCAGCAGCGGGGGCACGTCCCGACCACCTGCCTGGACGTGCATCGCGGCCGTGTCGAGGTGCATCGGCAGCAGCAGGGCGTCGTCGACGTGGCGGGTGGTGTCGAACAGCGCGAGCGCGTCCGGAGTGGACAGCGCGCCCACGCCGAACCGCGCGATCCGCCTCATGTCCGTCTCGCCGAGGTGCGCGGCCAGCCCGCTGCGCTCGGCCCACAGCCCCCACGCCAGCGCCACGCCGGGGAGCCCGTGCGCCCGGCGGTGCTGGGCGAGCGCGTCGAGGAACGCGTTCGCCGCCGTGTAGTTGCCCTGGCCCGCGCCGCCGAACGTCGCCGCCATCGAGGAGAAGAGCACGAACTCGGACAGGTCGGCGTCCCTGGTCAGTTCGTGCAGGTTCCAGGCGGCGTCGACCTTGGGCCGCAGCACCGCGTCCATCCGCTCGGACGTGAGGGAGCCGATGACACCGTCGTCGGTCACACCGGCCGCGTGGATCACCGCGGTCAGCGGGTGCTCGGCAGGGATGTCGGCCAGCACGCGGGCCAGCGCGTCGCGATCGGCCGCGTCGCAGGCCGCCACCCGCACGTCCGCGCCGAGTTCGGTGAGTTCCTCGGCCAGCTCAGCCGCTCCCGTGGCCGCGAGCCCGCGGCGGCTGGTCAGCACGAGGTGTCGGGCGCCGTGTTCGGCGACGAGGTGGCGGGCGAGCAGACCGCCCAGGGTGCCCGTGGCGCCGGTGATCAGCACGGTGCCCGCCGGGTCCAGGGGCCGGGCGGCCCTGTCGGGGACCTCGACCCTGCCGAGCCTCGGCACGTGCGCGGTGCCCGACCGCAGCACGACCTGCGGTTCGTCCAAGGCGTGGACGCCCGGCAGCGCGGCCAGCGACTCCGGGTGATCGTCGAGGTCGACGAGGAGGAAGCGCCCGGGGTTCTCGGACTGGGCCGAGCGGATCAACCCCCACACCGGCGACTGGGTGAGGTCGTCACCGTCCGCGACCGCGCCCCGGGTGAGGAACACCAGTCGGGAGGAGCCGAACGCCTCGTCAGCCAGCCACGCCCGTGCGGCCGACAGCGCCGCGCGGGCTGCGTGGCGCGCCGCCGTCGCGACGTGCCCGGCCGTCTGCCGGAACGACAGGACCACCAGCTCCGGGGCGTTCTCCCCGGCGGACTCCGCGAGGGAGGTCAGGTCCCGGTGGCGCTCGGGGTCGGCGCCGGCCGACCGCAGCGCGTCGAGGAGGTCGTCGTCGCCGTCGTCGAGCACCGCCCACCGCCCGGCCGGCGTGACGTCGGCCGCGGGAACCGCCTGCCACTCGACTCGGAACAGCGAGTCGTGGTGTGCCGGTCGCAGCGCCTGCAGCTGTTCGGTCGACACTGGGCGCGACACCAACGAGTCGATCGAGGCGACAGGCGTTCCCGTCTGGTCAGCCACGGCGACGGTGACCTCGTCCGTGCCCCTGGGGGTCAGCCACACCCTGAGGGAGGACGCGCCGGCCGCGTGCAGGGACACCCCACGCCACGAGAACGGGATGCCACCCCGCCGCCCAGCTCCGCCGTCCTCACGGCCCGCCGGGCCGCCAAGTCCCATGGCGTGCATCGCCGCGTCCAACAGGGCCGGGTGCAGCTGGAACCGCGACGCGTCCGCGTGCACCCCGTCGGGCAGCTCGACCTCGGCGAAGGCTTCGCCGTCGCGCCACCAGCCCCCGCGCAGCCCCTGGAAGGCGGGACCGTAGTCGTAGCCGCGGTCGGCGAGGCCGGCGTAGAAACCGTCCAGGTCGACCGGGACGGCGCCGCGGGGCGGCCATTCCTCCAACTCGGACCACGGGTCGCCCGGCGTGCGGGTCTCCGGCGCGAGCACGGCCGTGACGTGCCGGGTCCACGCCTGGTCGTCGCTGGTGCGGGAGTGCACGGTCATCGACCGCTTGCCCTCGGCGTCCGCGGCGCCGACCCACACCTGCAGGCGGACCTCCTCACCTTCCCGCAGGATCAGCGGCACCTCCACCGCGATCTCCTCGACGTGACCGCATCCGACCTCGTCGCCCGCGCGCACGGCCAGTTCCACGAACGCCGTTCCCGGTAGCAGGACCGACCCCATGATCGTGTGGTCGGCCAGCCACGGGTGGGTGGCCAGCGAGAGCCTCCCGGTGAACAGCAGACCGTCCGCCTCCGCGAGCGCCACCGCCGCGCCCAGCAGCGGATGGCCCGCCGAGGTGAGCCCGGCGGCGCCCAGGTCACCGGGCCTCCCCGATCCTGTGCGGGGCCAGTAACGCTGCCGTTGGAAGGCGTAGGTCGGCAGTTCGACGACCTGGCCCTCGTGGGCGGCGAACACCTCGGACCAGTCCAGGCGCGCCCCGCCGACGTGGGCCTGGGCCACCGCCCGGAGCAGTGCCATGGAGTCGGCACTCCCGGAGCGCAGCGCGGGCGCGAACCGGCAGGTCCCGCCCGGTGCCTCGGCCAGGCAGTCCTGGCCCATCGCGCTGAGCACGCCGGCCGGGCCGAGTTCGAGGAAGGTGCGCACGCCCTGGGCGTGCAGCCAGTCGACGGTGTCCCGGAAGCGGACCGTCTCGCGGAGTTGACGAACCCAGTAGTCCGCGGAGCACCACTCCTCGGCCGGGATGGTCGCACCGGTGACCGTGGACACCACCGGCAACTCGGGGCTCCGGAAGGTCAGTCCCTGGACGACCGCGCGGAAGTCGGCCAGCATCGGCTCGATCCGCGGTGAGTGGAAGGCATGGCTGACCCGTAACGCCCTGGTCCGCCGTCCTCGGGCGGACCACCCCTCGGCGATCTCGCGCACGGCGGCCTCGTCACCCGAGAGCACCGCTGACCTCGGACCGTTGACCGCGGCGATGCTCACCCGGTCGGTGAGGCCGGCCACGGACTCGGCCAGCTCGGCCTCCGTCGCCTCGACCGTGACCATCGCGCCACCGGAGGGCAGGGCCTGCATCAGCGTGCCCCGGGCCGCGACCAGGGCGCACGCGTCGGGCAGCGACAGCGTTCCCGCCAGGTGCGCGGCGGCGACCTCGCCAATGGAGTGACCCGCGAGGAAGTCCGGCCGCAGCCCCCACGACTCCAGCAACCGGAACAGGGCCACCTCCACCGCGAAGAGCCCGGCCTGGGTGTAGGAGGTCTGGTCCAGCAGCTCGGCCCGCGCCGACCCCGGGTCCGCGAAGACGACGTCCCGCAGGGGCTGGTCCAGGTGCCCGTCGAGTTGGGCGCAGACCGCGTCGAAGGCCGCCGCGAAGACGGGGAACGACGCGTGGAGCTCGCGGCCCATCCCTGGTCGCTGCGCGCCCTGACCCGTGCACAGGAAAGCGATCGGACGTCCCTGCCGTGCGACGCCCTCGACGACGTTCGAGACGGCGACGCCGTCGCGGAGCGCGGCCAGCCCAGCCCGGAACCCGTCCCGGTCCTCGGCCAGCACCACGGCACGGTGTGACAACGCCGCACGAGTCGTCGCCAACGAACGGGCGACGTCGGTCAGCCGCAGCCCGGGTCGGTCGTCCAGGTGCTCGCGCAGTCGCGCCGCCTGGGCGCGGAGGCCGGCCTCGTCGTTGCCCGAGACCAGCCACGCCAGGGTGCCCGGCTCGTCGGCGGGAGCGGGCGACGGCTCGTCTCCGGCCGGGTCCAGCTCGATGACCGTGTGCGCGTTGGTGCCGCTGACGCCGAACGAGGAGACCCCGGCCCGGCGGGGCGCACCGGTGTCCGGCCACGGGACCGCCTCGGTCAGCAGCGACACCGCGCCCCCGGTCCAGTCCACGTCAGGCGTCGGCTTGTCGACGTGCAGGGTTCGCGGCAACACCCCCTGCCGCATCGCCATCACCATCTTGATGACGCCGGCCAAGCCAGCGGCCCCCTGCGTGTGCCCGATGTTGGACTTCACCGAGCCGAGCCACAGCGGGTGGTCGGGCTGGCGGTCCCTGCCGTAGACCGAAAGCAGGGCCTGCGCCTCGATCGGGTCGCCGAGGGTGGTCCCGGTGCCGTGGGCCTCCACCGCGTCGACCTGGGCTGCCGACAGGCCGGCGTTGGCCAGGGCCTGCCTGATCACACGTTCCTGGGACGGGCCGTTCGGCGCGGTCAGGCCGTTCGAGGCGCCGTCCTGGTTCACGGCGCTGCCTCGGACCACCGCCAGGACGGGATGTCCCAGGCGCCGCGCGTCGGAAAGCCGCTCCACGAGCAGCATCGCGGCGCCCTCCGACCACCCGGTGCCGTCGGCGGCCGACGAGAACGGCTTGCACCGGCCGTCGGGCGCCAGACCGCCCTGCTTGCCGAACTCCAGGAAGGCCGTCGGGGTCGACATCACGGTCGCCCCGCCGACCAGCGCCGAGGTGCACTCCCGCTGGCGCACCGCCTGACAGGCCAGGTGGAGGGCGACCAGGGACGCCGAACACGCGGTGTCGACGGTGACGGCGGGGCCCTCCAGCCCGAGGGAGTAGGCGATGCGGCCCGACATCAGGGCAGCGCCGGTTCCCGTGACGAGGTACCCGTCGACGCTTTCGGCCGCGCCCATCAACAGGGTCGTGTAGTCCTGGCCACCGGTCCCGGCGAACACCCCGATCTGGTCGCCCTTGACCGACGACGGGTCGATCCCGGCCCGTTCCAGGGTTTCCCAGGCCAGTTCGAGCAGCAGCCGCTGTTGTGGGTCGGTCGCCATCGCCTCGCGCGGGCTGATCCCGAAGAAGGCGGGGTCGAAATCCCCTGCCTCGTGCAGGAAGCCGCCGGAGCGCACCACCGTGGCGCCCCTGCTGGCGAAGTCGTCGTAGACCCTGCCCCAGTCGCGGTCTGGTGGGAACTCCGAGATGGCGTCACGTCCGGTCTCGACCAGTTCCCACAGGTCCTCGGGAGTGCGAACGCCACCGGGGTAGCGGCAGCTCATCGCCACGATCGCGACCGGCTCGTGTTCGCCCGCCTCCACCTCGCGCAGGCGTCGGCGTGTCTGGTGGAGGTCGGCCGTGACCCGCTTGAGGTAGTCGAGAAGCTTCGGCTCATCCATGGTGGCGGACCTCGCAGCTGGTTCGGAAGGGGAATGACGTCCGTTCACAGGGCCCCGAGCTCTCTGTCGATGAAGTCGAACACCTCGTCGGGTGTGGCGGAGCGCAACCGGTCGGCCACGGCCTCGCCGTCCGGCTGCGCCTCCTCCTCGGTCCAGTTCGCCACCAGCTCCCGCAGCCGATCCGCGATCCTGGCGCGGGCGGTGCGGTCCGGTTGGGCCGCGGCCAGCACCGCCTCGAACCTCTCCAGCTCGCTGAGGATCGGGGCGGCGGTGTCCGTGCCGCCCTGGAGCAGCTCGGCCTTGAGGTGTGCCGCGAGGGCCAGCGGCGACGGGTGGTTGAAGACCAGCGTCACCGGCAGGGGCAGGCCGGTCTCGACGGCGAGCCGGTTGCGCAGGTCGACGGCGGTCAGCGAGTCGAATCCCAGCTCGCGCACCGCCCTGGTCGGCTCCACTGCGTCCGAGGAGGGGTAGCCGAGGACGGCGGCGATGTGGACGCGCACCACGTCGAGCAGGGCGAGGTCCCGCTCGCCGTCCGACAGCTCCGCCAGCCGGTGCGCCAGGGACGGTCCCGCCTGCGCGGCCTGGTCCTCGGCACCCGCGTCGAGGAGGTCGACGAGGAACCGGCTCCGCCGGACGGCGGTGAACTCCGAGGCGAACCGGGACCAGTCCGCGTCGACGATGGCGATCGTGGGCTCCCGGTGGTCCACGGCCTGGCGCAGCGCCGTGAGGGCCGCCGGGGTTGGCAGCGCGGCGAGGCCCTGCCATTGCGCGCGGGCCCCCACCGTGGTGCCACGTTCGGGAAGGGCACCTTCGGCCCACGGACCCCACGCGATGGCGGTGGCGGGCAGTCCGCGCGCGTGTCGGTGCGCGGCGAGGGCATCGAGGAAGGCTGTGCCCGGCGCGTGGTTGCCCTGCCCGGCGCCGCCGGCCGTGCCCGCGAACGCGGAGAACAGGACGAACGCCGACAGGTCGAGATCACGGGTGAGTTCGTGCAGGTTCATCGTGCCGCGCGTCCTGCTCGACAGGACACCGTCGATCTGGTCGGCGGTCAGCGAGTCGACGAGACCGTCGTCGAGGGTTGCCGCCGTGTGGACGACGCCGGTCAGCGGGTGTTCGGCCGGCACGGTCGTCAGCAGGCGCGCCAGCGCGTCCCGGTCGGCGATGTCGCAGGCGGCGAGGGTGACCTCGGTGCCTGCCCCGGCGAGCTCGGCGGCGAGTTCGACCGCCCCCGGCGCCTCGCGCCCTCGGCGGCTGACGAGCAGCAGGTGCGCGGCGCCCTGGTCGGCGAGCCACCGGGCGACGCGGCTGCCCAGGGCGCCGGTGCCGCCGGTGACCAGGACGGTGCCACCGGGTGTCCAGCCGGCCGCCGGTGAGGACGGCCTGGGTGCCCGCTCGAGTCGACGCGCGAAGATCCCGGCGGGCCGGACGGCGAGCTGGTCCTCGTCGCCGAGGCCCGCGAGCGCGGCGCACAGGCGGTCCAGTGCGAGGTCGTCGAGGACGTCGGGGAGGTCGACCAGGCCGCCCCAGCGGTCGGGGTGCTCCAGTGCGGTCACCCGTCCGAGGCCCCAGACCAGGGCCTGCAGCGGGGCGTCGACGCGGTCGGCCGGGACGGCCGCCACGGCGCCGCGGGTGAGGCACCACAGCGGTGCCACCAGGTCGACGTCGCCGAGGGCCTGGATCAGCCGCACCGTCGCGGCGTACCCGGCGGGGGTGGCCGGGTGGGCGGGGCTGGGGGCGGTGTCGGCGGGGAGGAGGGTGAGGACGCCGTCGGCGCGCGTCTCGGCTGCGAGCCTGCCGGCCAGCTCGGTGCGGTCGCTACCACCCATCTCGAACTCGACGACCTCGACACCGCGGGCCTTCAGCCCGTCGACGCACACGGCCGTCCACTCGTCGGCCTCGGCGCCCGACGTGACCACCAGCCAGGTCCCGGTCGGGCGCCCGACAGCGGACTCGGCGAGGGGACGCCAGGAGACACGGTGACGCCAGGAATCCGTCACGGCCTCCTCCCGGTACCGCTGGCGGTAGGACGTCAGGGCGGGTAGCGCCGAGCTGAAGGGCTCGGCCGGGTCGATGCCCAGCCTGGTAGCGAACGAGTCCAGGTCGCCCTGTTCCACGGCGGCCCAGAACTCGCCGCCGTCCACGAGGGTGCTCCGCCGGGTTCGCGGCCAGTAGCGTTGGTGTTGGAAGGGGTAGGTCGGCAGGTCGGTCACCACCGCCCCGTGCGACGTGAAACACGGCGCCCAGTCCACCCCCACACCCCGAACATGGGCCTGGGCCAACGCCCTCACCCACTGCCGAGCATCGTCCTCCCCACGCCGCAACGACCCCAACACCACCACCTCAGCGACCCCCACACCATCAAGGGTCTCCTCCACCGCCATCGTCAACACCGGATGCGGCGACACCTCCAGGAACACCCCGAACCCCTCACCAGCCGCCACCCGCACCGCATCCTCGAACACCACCCGC
This sequence comes from Actinoalloteichus sp. AHMU CJ021, assembly GCF_002895405.1. NCBI lineage: Bacteria > Bacillati > Actinomycetota > Actinomycetes > Pseudonocardiales > Pseudonocardiaceae > Actinoalloteichus > Actinoalloteichus sp. AHMU CJ021. Next base: position 6,407,440 of record NZ_CP025990.1, read on the forward strand.
CCCCGCAGACCCCGATACCAGTACTCCCCATCCATCGTGGTCGGATCCACCACCCGACCAGTCACCGTGGAGAACACCGGAACCCGACCCCGCCGAGGAACCACCCCGGCAAGATCCCGGGCCAGACGCTCCCGAATCCCCTCCACCTGCTCGGAATGCGAGGCGTAGTCCACCGGGATCACCTTCGCCCGCACACCCCGGGCCACCGCATCGGAGACCACCGCCTCCACCGCGTCCACCGCACCCGAGACCACCGTCGCGGTCGGACCGTTGGCCGCGGCCACCCCCACCCGGGCACCCTCACCCGGGCACACCTGGCCGATCCACCCCCGCACCGTCTCCGCCGGGGCCGACACCGAGGCCATCGTGCCCTGACCCGACAACTCCTCGGCGATCGCCCGACTGCGCAGGGCCACGATCCTGGCGGCGTCCTCCAGGGTCAGCACCCCGGCGACGTGGGCGGCGGCGATCTCACCCTGGGAATGCCCGATGACCGCGTCCGGCTCGATCCCGTGGACCCGCCACAACTCGGCCAGTGACACCATCACCGCGAACAGCATCGGCTGGACCACGTCCACCCGGTCCAACACCGCCGGGTCGGTCTCGCCCCGCAGGACCGCCCACGGGGAGAAGTCCACGTAGGGGGCCAAGGCGGTGGCGCACCGGTCGAAGCTGGTGGTGAACACCGTCGAGGAGGTGGCCAGGCCCGTGGCCATGCCCCACCACTGCGAGCCCTGGCCGGGGAACACCATCACCCGACGGCCCCGGGACTCGGCGACCCCGGAGACCACACCGGGGGCCGTGTCGGCGGCCAACCCGCCCTCGGCAAGGGCACTCAACCCGGCGACCAGCTCGTCCCGGTCGGTACCGACGACCACGGCGCGGTGTTCGAACACCGAACGGGAGACCACCAACGAGTAGCCCACGTCGACCGGGTCACCCCCGCCGTTGTCGAGGTGGTCGCGCAACCGGGCGGCCTGCTCCCGCAGGGCCCGCGCCGACCGACCCGACAACACCCACGGCACCACCAGGGGAACCGACCTCGACGTCAGCGCCTCCGCCGGCTCCGGTCGTTCGAGGACGAGGTGGGCGTTGGTGCCGCTCATGCCGAAGGCCGACACCCCGGCCCGGCGCGGCCCGCCGGTCTCCGGCCAGTCCCGCGACTCCGCCAGCACCGACACGGCCCCGGACGCCCAGTCCACGTGCGGGGTCGGTTCGTCCACGTGCAACGTCCGGGGCAGCACACCGTGCCGCATCGCCATGACCATCTTGATCACCCCGGCGACACCCGCCGCGCCCTGGGTGTGGCCGATGTTGGACTTCACCGACCCCAACCACAACGGCCGGTCCGCCGGGCGGTCACGGCCGTAGGTCGCCAACAACGCCTGCGCCTCGATCGGATCACCCAGGGTCGTGCCCGTACCGTGCCCCTCGACGGCGTCGACGTCCTCGGGCGTCAACCGGGCGTCGGCCAGGGCCTGGCGGATCACCCGCTGCTGCGACGGACCGTTCGGCGCGGTCAACCCGTTCGACGCGCCGTCCTGGTTCACCGCGCTGCCCCGTACCACCGCCAACACCCGATGGCCGTTGCGGCGCGCGTCGGACAGGCGCTCCACCACCAGCACACCCACGCCCTCGGACCACCCGGTGCCGTCGGCCGCACCGGCGAACGCCTTGCACCGACCGTCGGCGGCCAGTCCGCGCTGCCTGCTGAACTCCACGAACGCACCGGGCGCCGACATCACCGTCACTCCCGCGGCCACCGCGAGCTCGCACTCGCCGGCGCGTAGCGACTGAACGGCCAGGTGCAGCGCCACCAACGACGAGGAACACGCGGTGTCCACCGACACGGCGGGCCCTTCCAGGCCGAAGGTGTAGGCCAGCCGGCCGGCGATCACGCTCGCGGCGTTGCCGGTCGCGACGTAGCCCTCGATGGGCTCGTCCGACCGCATCAGCATGGTCACGTAGTCCTGCCCGTTGGTGCCCACGAAAACCCCGGACCGGCTGCCGCGGAGCGCCGCCGGCTCGATGCCCGCGCGTTCGAACGCCTCCCACGAGGTCTCCAGCAGCAACCGCTGCTGCGGGTCCATCGCCAGGGCCTCGCGCGGTGAGATGCCGAAGAAGCCGGCGTCGAAGTCCGCGGCACCCGCGAGGAAGCCGCCTTCGCGCGCGTAGGACGTGCCCGGTTGGTCGGGATCGGGGTCGTACAGCGCGTCGACGTCCCAGCCCCGGTCCGCCGGGAACGGCGCGATGGCGTCGCCGCCCGCCACGAGCAGCCGCCACAGGTCCTCCGGCGAGTTCACACCGCCGGGGAAGCGGCAGCTCATGCCGACGATCACGACGGGGTCCCCGTCCCCGTCCCCGTCAGCGGCGGCGGCGGGACGCGCGGACCCCTCCGCCTCGTCGCCCGTGACCAGGTGCCGCAGGTGGCGGGCGAGCGCCTCGGGCGTCGGGTAGTCGAAGACCAGGCTCGCGGGCAGGCTCGCGCCGATCGCCTCGCCGAGCAGGTCACGCAGTTCCACGGCGGTGAGGGAGTCGAAGCCGGAGTCCCGGAAGGCGCGGCCGGGTTCGACCGCCGCCATGCTGTCGTGCCCGAGCACGGCCGCCGCGTTGGTGCGCACCACCTCGAGCAGTACCCGGTCCTGGTCATCGGCCGACATCCCCGCCAGCCGCGACAGCAGGGCACGAGCGGCCGACGAGCCCTCGGTGGGTTCCGGCGCTGCGGTCCGCGCCTCGGGCAGGTCGACGAGCAGTGGGCTCGGGCGGGCCGAGGTGAACGCCGGGGTGAACCGGCTCCAGTCGACGTCGGCGACGACGATCGCGGCCTCGTCGTGCCCCACCGCGTGGCGCAGGGCGGTGATCGCGGGGGCGACGGCCATCGTCGTGAGCCCCCGGCGGTTCAGGTGTTCCTCAGCGCCCGCCTCCGACTCGACCATGCCCGCACCGGCCCACGGCCCCCATGCCACCGATGTGGCGACGGCACCGCGCAGGCGCCGGCGCTGCGCGAGCGCGTCGAGGTGGGCGTTGGCGGCCGCGTACGCCGCCTGCCCGCCGCTGCCCCAGACGCCGGCGACGGAGGAGAACAGGACGAAGGCGTCGAGCGTCCTGTCCCCCACCAACTCCTCCAGGTGTGCCGCACCGAGCACCTTGGCCCCGGTCGACTCCTGGAACTCCGCGACGCTCAGCCGGGCCGTCGGCGTCGTTCGGCTGACGCCGGCCGCGTGGATCACGGCCGTCAACGGACGATCGTCAGGTAGCGCGTCCGACAGGCAGGCGACCGAGTTCGGATTCGCCAGGTCGACGGCGACCGTGGTCACACCGACGCCCGACGCGGTCAGCTCGGCTTCCAGCTCCGCCGCCCCAGGGGCCGCGCCGCCCCGGCGGCTGGCGAGCACGAGGTGCTCGGCTCCCTCGGTGGCCGCCCAGCGGGCGAGGTGGGCGCCGAGACCGCCCGTCCCACCGGTGATCAGCACGGTGCCCCGGGGTGTCCAGTCCCCCGACGGGGATTCGGTGGGCAGCGGCGCCCGCGCCAGCCGGCGCGCGAACAGCCCGCCGGCCCGGATCGCGAGCTGGTCCTCCTCGCCGCCGGCAGCGAGGAGGCTGGCCACGTGGTCGGCGACGGTGCCGTCAGCGACCTCCTCCGGCAGATCGATGAGGCCACCCCAGTTCCGGGGGTTCTCCAGTGCCAGGACGCGGCCGAGACCCCAGACCTGCGCGCCGAGCGGGTCGACGTCGACCTCGGTGCCCTCGGCCACGACCGCGTTGCGGGTCAGGCACCACAACGGCGCCTCGACGCCGAGCTCGCCCAGTGCCTGGGACAGCACCAGCGGTGCCACCGGCCCCGCCGCCGAGGGTAGGCAGACCACTCCCGCGATCTCGGGGTGACCGTCGAGAGCGGCCCGAACCCGCCCCACCATCCCGTCCTGGTCGGCGACGAACGGCACCGGCACGACCTCGGCGCCGCACCGGACCAGCGCCTGGCCGACCGGCTCGTCGTCGTTCCCGCCGATCACCAGCCAGGTGCCGGGCAGCGGCGCCGGGCCGGGTGCCGGCACCGGTCGCCAGCTGATCCTGTACCGCCACGGCTCGGTCGCCGTGGAGTCCCGCCGCCGCCTCCGCCACGACGACAGCGCCGGCAGGACGGTGCTCAGCGGGTCGTCGCCGTCGACGGCCAGCGTCGTGGTGATCGCCTCGAGGTCCTCACGCTCCACGGCGGCCCAGAACTCGGAGTCGACCGGGTCGGTCGCCGGCACCACCGGGGCCGAGGGGGCGAGCCAGTACCGCTCGCGTTGGAAGGCGTAGGTGGGGAGGTCGACCAGCGCGCCGCCGCCGGCGAACGCCGCGACACGGTCGAGGCCGACACCGTGGACATGCAACTCGGCCACCGCGTGCAGCAGCGTCCGGGTCTCCGACCGGTCGGCGCGCATCGCGGGGACCGCCACCGCGTCCGCTCGGGGGTCCCTGGCCATCGCGCTGAGCACTCCGTCGGGCCCCAGCTCGAGGAAGACGCCGACCCCGTCGGCGTGCAGGTGGTCGATGCCCTGCGCGAACCGGACCGTTCTCCGGACGTGGGCCACCCAGTGTTCCGGCGAGCAGAGCTCGTCCACCGGTACCGGAGCGCCGGTCAGGTTCGACACCAGCGGGATGGACGGTGCCGCGAAGGAGAGTCCGCTGATCGACTGGCGGAACTCCTCGGTCATCGCCGCCATCCTCGGCGAGTGGAAGGCGTGGCTCACGCGCAGCCGCTTGGTCTTCCGGCCGCGCGCCGCGAACTCGGCGGCCACCGCCAGCACGGCGTCCTCGTCGCCGGAGATCACCGCCGACCGCGCGGTGTTGACCGCGGCGATGTCCACCTGGTCCCGCCTGCCCGCCAACGCCTCCACGACCTCGGCCTCGGACGCCTCGAGCGACACCATCGCCCCACCGGCGGGGAGCGCCTGCATCAGCCGGCCCCGCGCGGCCACCAACAGGCTCGCGTCCGCCAGCGACAGCACGCCCGCGACGTGGGCCGCGACCACCTCGCCGATGGAGTGCCCGAGGACGTGGTCGGGCCGGACCCCCCAGGACTCCACGAGCCGGAACAGCGCCACCTCGACGGCGAACAGCGCGGCCTGCGTGTGGACGGTCTGGTCGAGCAGGTCCGCGTCGGACCCCCACACGACAGCCTTCAGCGGACGTCCCAGGCGCGCGTCGAGGTGCTCGCACACCTCGTCGAAGGCGTCGGCGAACACCGGGAACGACGCGTGCAGCTCACGGCCCATCCCCAGGCGCTGAGCGCCCTGCCCGGTGAACAGCACGGCCAGTTTGGCCCCGCCCGCGACGCCTCGGACCACACCACGGCCCGCCTCACCCGCCGCCAGGGCGACCGCGCCGCGAAGCAGGCTCTCCCGGTCAGCGCCGAGCAGCACCGCGCGGTGTTCCAGCGCGGCACGGGAGGCGGCCAGGGAGAAGCCGACGTCCCGGTGGTCGAGCTCGGGTCGGGTGCCGAGGTGGGCGGCGAGCGCGGCGGCCTGGGCCTCCAGCGCGGGTGCCGTCCTCCCCGCCAGGACCCACGCGACCTCTCGGGGTGGCGCGGCCGGCTCCGCCGTGCCGCGCGCCGGGGCCGGCGCCTGCTCGAGCAGGACGTGCGCGTTGGTTCCGCTGATCCCGAACGACGACACGGCCGCCCGACGAGGTCGGTCCGCCTCCGGCCAGGTGACCGGTTCGGTCGCCAGCCGCACCGCCCCGGACGACCAGTCCACCTCCGGGGTCGGCTGGTCGACGTGCAGGGTGGGCGGTACGACGCCGTGCCGCATCGCGGCCATCACCTTGATCAGCCCCGCCACCCCGGCGGCCGCCTGGGTGTGCCCCAGGTTCGACTTGACCGACCCGAGCCACAGCGGCCGGTCCTCGGGACGGTTCTGCCCGTAGGTGGACAGCAGGGCCTGCGCCTCGATCGGGTCGCCGAGCACGGTTCCGGTGCCGTGGGCCTCCACCAGGTCGACGTCGGCCGCCGACAGTCCGGCGTTGGCCAGTGCCTGCCGGATCACGCGCTGTTGGGCGGGTCCGTTCGGCGCGGTCAACCCGTTCGACGCGCCGTCCTGGTTCACCGCGCTGCCCCGCACCACCGCCAACACCGGGTGGCCGAGCCGTTCGGCGTCGGCCAGTCGCTCCACGACGAGCATGCCGACGCCCTCACCCCAGTTCGTGCCGTCGGCGGACGCGGCGAAGGACTTGCAGCGGCCGTCGGCGGCCAGACCGCCCTGCCGCCCGAACTCCGCGAACCCGCCGGGCGTCGCCATGACCGTGACACCACCGGCCAGGGCGAGTGAGCACTCCCCGGACCGTAGGGCCTGGACGGCCAGGTGCAGGGCCACCAACGACGAGGAGCACGCGGTGTCCACCGTGACCGCGGGTCCCTCCAGCCCGAGGGCGTAGGAGACCCGACCGGACATGACGCTGGCGAGGCTGCCGGTGGCCAGGTAGCCGGCCGCCCGGTCCTGGGCGCCCATCATCACCGCGGCGTAGTCCTGACCGGTCGAGCCGACGAACACGCCGGTCCGGCTGCCCCGGAGCGAGGTCGGGTCGACACCCGCCCGTTCGAGGGCCTCCCACGACGTCTCGAGCAGCAGGCGCTGCTGCGGGTCCATCGCCTGCGCCTCGCGGGGGGAGATACCGAAGAACGCGGCGTCGAAGTCGGCGGCGTCGTAGAGGAAACCACCGGTCGGGGCGTAGCCGGTCCCGGACCGGCGCTCCCCGTCGTCCCAGCCCCGGTCGAGGGGGAAGCCCGAGATCGCGTCGCGACCAGCGCTGACCAGCTCCCAGAAATCCTCGAACGACCGCACCCCGCCCGGGTAGCGGCAACCCACCGCGACGATCGCCACCGGCTCGTCGCGGGAGGCCTCGGCCTTCTCCAACCTGCGGCGGGTCCGGTGCAGGTCGGCCGTCACCCGCCGCAGGTAGTCGCGGAGTTTGTCCTCGTTCACCGAGCGAACCTCTCGATCGTGATCACGGTCGGCGGCATGTCAGGACAACCCGAGTTCTTTGTCCACGAAGTCGAAGACCTCGTCGTCGCTGGCGAACGCGAGCTTCTCGCTGACGACCTCGTCCTCGACCGCCTCGTCCCGTCCCGACCAGTCCGCCAGCAGCCGCCTGAGACGAGCGGCCACCAGGGAACGCTCGTGGTCGTCCGGGGTCGCCCCCTGGAACAGGAACTCCAACCGGTCGAGTTCCGCGTGCAGGGGCGCGACCGGCACGGCAGTCTCGGGACGTATCCGCGTCCGCAGGTACTCGGCGAGCGCCTCCGGGGTGGGGTGGTCGAAGATCAGCGTCGCGGGCAGCCTCAGGTCCGACGCCGCGCCGAGCCGGTTGCGCAGTTCGACCGCCGTCAACGAGTCGAAGCCGATCTCCCTGAACGGTCGGAGCGCGTTGACCTCGTCCGACGTGCTGTGCCCCAGGACGGCGGCGGCGTGCATCCGGACCAGGTCGACCAACAGGCGCTGCTGGTCCGCCTCGGACAGCCCGGCGAGCCGCTGCGCCAGGGACGGGCCGGCCGGCGCGGCCGACCCGGCGGCGCGACGGCGCGGGGCTCGCACCAGTCGCCGGAAGAGACCCGGAACCGGCCGGCTCGCGGCCTGCCGGCGCAGGCGCCGCAGGTCCAACCGCATCGGCACGAGCAGGGCGTCGTCGAACGCTCGCGTCTCGTCGAACAGCGCCAGGCCCTCTTCGGTGGTCAGCGGCACGACTCCCCCGCGCGCCATGCGCTCCACGTCGCCAGCGCTCAGGTGACCGGTCATCCCGGTCGCCTGCGTCCAGTAACCCCACACGAGCGACTGGCCGGGCAGCCCGCGAGCCCGCCGGTACCCGGCGAGGCCGTCGAGGAAGGCGTTGGCCGCCGCGTAGTTGCCCTGGCCTGGCCCGCCGAGCGTGCCCGCCGCGCCGGAGAACAGCACGAACTCGGCCAGGTCGGTGTCCCGGGTGAGTTCGTGCAGGTTGACCGCCGCGTCGACCTTGGGCCGCAGCACCGCCGCCAGCCGTTCCGGGGTCAACGACTCGATGACGCCGTCGTCGAGGACACCGGCCGCGTGCACCACCGAGGTCAGCGGATGCTCCTCGGGGATCGAGGACAGCAACACCGCCAGCTCGGCGCGGTCGGCCGCGTCACAGGCGGCGACCCGCACTTCGGCACCCGCCTGTTCCAGCTCCGCCACCAGCTCCACCGCGCCGTCCGCCGCGAAGCCGCGGCGGGAGACGAGCAGCAGGTGCCGGACGCCGTGCTCGGCGACCAGGTGCCGTGCCACCAGCCCACCCAGCTGCCCCGTGCCGCCGGTGACCAGCACCGTGCCCTCGACGTCCCGTGCGGCGGGAACGGTGAGGACGATCTTGCCGACGTGGCGGGCCTGGGCCATGAACCGGAACGCCTCGGGCGCCCGGCGGACGTCCCAGGTCGTCACCGGCAGCGGTGTGAGCGCACCGGTCCCGAACAGCCGGAGCAGGTCGGCGAGCATCTCCTCGATGCGGTCCTCACCCGCGCCGATCAGGCTGAACGCGCGGTACTCGACGCCGGGGTGCGTCGCACGCACCGTCTCGGCGTCCCGGACGTCGGTCTTGCCCATCTCGATGAACCGGCCGCCGCCCGGCAGCAGCCGCAGGGACGCGTCGACGAACTCGCCCGACAGGGAGTTCAGCACGACGTCCACTCCCTCGCCCCGGGTCTCGTCCAGGAAGAGCTCCTCGAACCCCACCGTCCGCGAGTCGGCGATGCGCGAGTCGGCCAGTCCGGCCGCGCGCAGGGTGTCCCACTTGGGCGGGCTCGCGGTGCCGAACACCTCCGCGCCCCAGTGCCGGGCCAGTTGCACCGCCGCCATCCCCACCCCGCCGGCGGCGGAGTGCACCAGCACTCGGTCGCCCTCCGAGACGTTCGCGAGGTCACGCAGGGCGTAGTAGGCGGTCAGGAAGACGCTCGGCATGGCCGCCGCGTCCACCCACGACCAGCCGGCGGGCATCCTGGCCACCAGTCGGGCATCGGTCACCGCCACCGGTGCGAAACCACCGGTGAACAGGCCGAGGACACTGTCACCGACGGCCAGTTCCTCGACGTCGGCTCCGACCTCGATGACGACACCGGCGCCCTCGCTGCCCATGTCGCGTTCGCTCGGCACCATGCCGAGCGCGACGATGAGGTCCCGGAAGTTCAACCCGGTGGCGCGCACCGCGACCCGGACCTGCCCCGGCGCCAGTGGCGTGGCCGCGTCGGGAGCCGGCACCAGGGCGAGGTTCTCGAACGTGCCGGGCGCGGTGACGTCCAGCCGCCAGTGCTCGGTGTCGGCCGGGACCTCGAGCGCGCCGTCCCGCGTCCCGGTGACCAGCACGGGGACCAGGACCTGGCCGGCGCGGACGGCCACCTGCGGCTCATCCATGCCCAGCACCGAGGGCAGTGCGGCGATCGACTCCGCGCGGTCGTCCACGTCCACGAGCACGAAGCGGCCCGGGTTCTCCTGCTGGGCCGACCGCACCAGGCCCCACACCGCGGCGCCGGTCACGTCGTCGACGACGCTTCCCGCCGCCGCCACCGCGGCCCGCGTGAGCAGGACCAGCCGAGCACCGTCGAGCCGGGGGTCGGTGAGCCAGTCCCTCAGCAGGCGCACCGCCTGCCCGAGCGTGTCGTGGGTCGCGGCGGTGATGTCGACCGTCCCTCGCGCGCCAAGCGGCAGCACGACGACCTCGGGCACCGCGCCACCGCGCTCGACGGCATCGTCAAGCGCGGCGAGGTCGGCGTACCGGTCCGCGTCCAGACCCGGTTCCGCGTCACCGAGGAGCGCCCAGCGGCCCGTGGCCGTGGCGGAGGTCGGCGCCGACGAGGGCACCCAGTCCAGGTGGAACAGCGAGTTCCGCCCGCCCTGACCGGTGGCCGCCAACCCGGCGGACGACACGGGGCGCAGCACCAGCGAGTCGACCGAGACCACCGGCGTTCCCACCGAGTCGGCCGCTCGCAGTGACACCGCGTCCGCGCCCGCCGGAGAGAGCCGCACGCGCAGCATCGAGGCACCGGTGCCCGCCAGGGCCACGCCACTCCACGCGAAGGGAAGCCAGTTGTGGCCGGTGCCGTCGCCGGCGACGAAATCGCCGAGCCCAACGGCGTGCAGGGCCGCGTCGAGCAGTGCGGGGTGCAGGCCGAACCGGCCGGCCTGGTTCGCGGTGTCGACGGGGAGCGCGACCTCCGCGAACACCTCGTCGCCGAGCCGCCACGCCGCTCGCAGTCCCTGGAAGGCCGGACCGTAGCCGCTCCCACCGGTGTGCGGATCGTCGTAGAAGTGTTCCACGTCAACGGCTCGGGCTCCCGTGGGCGGCCAGACGTCGGTGTCGATCTCGTGGGCGGTGCCGGCCTCGGTCAGGACGCCTTCCGCGTGGCACGTCCACGCCTCGTCCTCCCCGTCCTCCGCTCGGGAGTGGATGGTGAACGCCCGCTGGCCCGGCTCGTCCTCGGCCAGCACCTCGACCTGGACGGCCACTCCGCCCTTCGACGGCAGGGCCAGCGGGGTCCGGAGGGTCAGTTCCTCCAGCATCCCGCAGCCGACCTGCTCGCCGGCGCACATCGCCAGCTCCACGAACCCCGTGCCCGGGAACAGGACCGTTCCGGCGACGACGTGGTCTGCCAGCCACGGCTGGGTGTGCGAGGACAGCCTGCCGGTCAGCAGCACCTCGTCCGACTCGGCCCGCGAGACGGTGGCCGACAGCAAGGGGTGGTCGACCGCGCCCAGGCCGAAGCCCGTCGCCGAGCCGACACCCGTCGTGCTGGCCCCAGGCCAGTAGCGTTGGTGTTGGAAGGGGTAGGTCGGCAGGTCGGTCACCACCGCCCCGTGCGACGTGAAACACGGCGCCCAGTCCACCCCCACACCCCGAACATGGGCCTGGGCCAACGCCCTCACCCACTGCCGAGCATCGTCCTCCCCACGCCGCAACGACCCCAACACCACCACCTCAGCGACCCCCACACCATCAAGGGTCTCCTCCACCGCCATCGTCAACACCGGATGCGGCGACACCTCCAGGAACACCCCGAACCCCTCACCAGCCGCCACCCGCACCGCATCCTCGAACACCACCCGCCCCCGCAGACCCCGATACCAGTACTCCCCATCCATCGTGGTCGGATCCACCACCCGACCAGTCACCGTGGAGAACACCGGAACCCGACCCCGCCGAGGAACCACCCCGGCAAGATCCCGGGCCAGACGCTCCCGAATCCCCTCCACCTGCTCGGAATGCGAGGCGTAGTCCACCGGGATCACCTTCGCCCGCACACCCCGGGCCACCGCATCGGAGACCACCGCCTCCACCGCGTCCACCGCACCCGAGACCACCGTCGCGGTCGGACCGTTGGCCGCGGCCACCCCCACCCGGGCACCCTCACCCGGGCACACCTGGCCGATCCACCCCCGCACCGTCTCCGCCGGGGCCGACACCGAGGCCATCGTGCCCTGACCCGACAACTCCTCGGCGATCGCCCGACTGCGCAGGGCCACGATCCTGGCGGCGTCCTCCAGGGTCAGCACCCCGGCGACGTGGGCGGCGGCGATCTCACCCTGGGAATGCCCGATGACCGCGTCCGGCTCGATCCCGTGGACCCGCCACAACTCGGCCAGTGACACCATCACCGCGAACAGCATCGGCTGGACCACGTCCACCCGGTCCAACACCGCCGGGTCGGTCTCGCCCCGCAGGACCGCCCACGGGGAGAAGTCCACGTAGGGGGCCAAGGCGGTGGCGCACCGGTCGAAGCTGGTGGTGAACACCGTCGAGGAGGTGGCCAGGCCCGTGGCCATGCCCCACCACTGCGAGCCCTGGCCGGGGAACACCATCACCCGACGGCCCCGGGACTCGGCGACCCCGGAGACCACACCGGGGGCCGTGTCGGCGGCCAACCCGCCCTCGGCAAGGGCACTCAACCCGGCGACCAGCTCGTCCCGGTCGGTACCGACGACCACGGCGCGGTGTTCGAACACCGAACGGGAGACCACCAACGAGTAGCCCACGTCGACCGGGTCACCCCCGCCGTTGTCGAGGTGGTCGCGCAACCGGGCGGCCTGCTCCCGCAGGGCCCGCGCCGACCGACCCGACAACACCCACGGCACCACGGCACCAACGGCCGGCTCACCGGCCCCGGCCACCGGCTCCGGCTCCGGCTCCGGCTCCGGCTCGGGCTCGGGCTGTTCGAGGATCAGGTGGGCGTTCGTGCCGCTCACCCCGAAGGCCGACACCCCGGCCCGGCGCGGCCCGCCGGTCTCCGGCCAGTCCCGCGACTCCGCCAGCACCGACACGGCCCCGGACTCCCAGTCCACGTGCGGGGTCGGTTCGTCCACGTGCAACGTCCGGGGCAGCACACCGTGCCGCATCGCCATGACCATCTTGATCACCCCGGCGACACCCGCCGCGCCCTGGGTGTGGCCGATGTTGGACTTCACCGACCCCAACCACAACGGCCGGTCCGCCGGGCGGTCCTGGCCGTAGGTCGCCAACAACGCCTGCGCCTCGATCGGATCACCCAGGGTCGTGCCCGTACCGTGCGCCTCCACGGCCTCCACTTCGGACGAGGCGACCCCGGCATTGGCCAGGGCCTGGCGGATCACCCGCTGCTGCGACGGACCGTTCGGCGCGGTCAACCCGTTCGACGCGCCGTCCTGGTTCACCGCGCTGCCCCGTACCACCGCCAACACCCGGTGGCCGTTGCGGCGCGCGTCGGACAGGCGCTCCAGCACCAGGACACCCACGCCCTCGGACCACCCGGTGCCGTCGGCCGCACCGGCGAACGCCTTGCACCGACCGTCGGCCGCCAACGCCTGTTGCCTGCTGAACTCCACGAACGTGCCCGGCGTCGACATCACGGTGACGCCACCCGCCAGGGCAAGCGAGCACTCCCCCGCCCGCAGCGACTGCGCCGCCAGGTGCAACGCCACCAACGACGACGAGCACCCGGTGTCGACCGAGACGGCCGGCCCCTCCAGACCGAAGAAGTACGACAGCCTGCCGGACAGGACGCTCGCGGAGTTACCGGTGGCCACCTGCCCGTCGCCGATCTCGGGCGAGTTGAAGACCAGCGAGCCGTAGTCCTGTCCCGTGGTGCCGGCGAACACGCCCGTCGCGGTGCCCTTCAACCGCGTCGGGTCGATCCCCGCGCGTTCGAACGCCTCCCACGAGGTCTCCAACAGCAACCGCTGCTGCGGGTCCATCGCCACCGCCTCACGCGGCGAGATCCCGAAGAACCCGGGATCGAACCGGGCGGCGTCGACGAACCCGCCCTCGCGCACGTAGCTGACACCGGCCGTGCCCTGCTCCGCGTCCGGGTCGTACAGGGCGTCCACGTTCCAGCCCCGGTCGGTCGGCAGCGGGGATATCCCGTCGCCACCGGCGGCCACCAGGTCCCACAGGTCCTCCGGGGACCGCACGCCGCCGGGGTACCGGCAGCTCATAGCGATGATCGCGATCGGCTCGTCGGACAGCGCGGCCGCGGTCGGCGCGGCCGGCGCCGCGTCGCCGGTGCCCGACACCAGTTCGAGCAGCCGGGCGGCCAGCTCCGTCGGGGTGGGGTAGTCGAACACGAGGGTGGTCGGCAGGGCCAGGCCGGTCTCGGCGCGCAGCTGGTCACGCAGCTCGACGGCGGTCAGCGAGTCGAACCCGAGGCCGCGGAACGGCTGGGCGGCGTCGACCTCGGCTGGCGAGTCGTGCCCCAGGACGGCCGCCGCCTGTTCCCGCACCAGGGCGAGCAGGTAGTGCTCCCGCTCGGCCACGGAGAGGCCGGCGAGGCGTTCGTGGAGCTCCCGGGCGCCGTCGGGTCCCTGAGCGGCGGCCACCGTGATCGACTCGGCCTCGGGGAGGCCGTCGAGCAGGGGACGGCGGCGGGACGCGACGAAGCCCGGTACGAAACGTCCCCAGTCCACATCGGCGACGGCCACGAACGTCTCGTCGCGGCCCACCGCGTCACGCAGGGCTGCCACCGCCGTTCCGGGGTCCATCGCGACGAGACCGTGCCGACGCAGGTGCTGGTCCGCCTCCTCGTCCCTCGCCATGCCCGCGCCGGCCCACGGGCCCCACGCGACCGAGGTGGCGGCCAGTCCACGACCACGACGCTGGTGGGCCAGCGCGTCGAGGTAGGCGTTCGCCGCGGCGTAGGCCCCCTGGCCGCCGCTGCCCCACACCGACGCGATGGAGGAGAACAACACGAAGGAGTCGAGGACGTCGTCGGCGAAGAGGTCGTCCAGGATCGCGGCGCCGGCGACCTTCGCCGAGACGACGGCGTCGACGGTGTCGAGATCGGTGTCCCCCAGCGACGACAGCTGGCCGACACCCGCCGCGTGCACCACTGACCTGATCGGGGGTCCGGCGGCGTTGATCGAGTCGACGAGCCGGGTTACCTCGTCGCGGTCGCTGATGTCGCAGGCGGCCAGGGTCACCCGGCAGCCGAGCGCGGTCAGCTCGTCGCGCAGTTCGTCGGCGCCCTCGGCGGCAGGCCCCCGACGGCTGGTGAGCACCAGATGTTCAGCGCCGCCCTCGGCCAGCCCCAGAGCCAGGCGCGCGCCGAGGGCACCGGTTCCGCCCGTGATCAGCACGGTGCCCTCCGGCCGCCACGAGGAACCTCCCGGGTTCCCGGCGGCCGGGGCGCGCCGGAGGCGCGGCGCCAGGACTCCTGACGGGCGCACGGCGACCTGGTCCTCCGCGTCCGTCGCGGCGAGCACCCCGCACAGCCGGGTGGCGGCACGCTCGTCGAACACCTCGGGCAGGTCCACCAGACCGCCCCAGCGTCGCGGGTGCTCCAGCCCGATCACCCTCCCCAGTCCCCAGGTCATCGCCTGGCGGGGCCTGGGGAGCGGGTCGGTGGGACCCGAGGTGACCGCGCCCCGGGTGACCAACCACAGCGGAGCCTCGACACCCACGTCGTCGCAGGCCTGCGCCAGCGCCAGGGTGCGGACCAGGCCGGTGGGCAGCGCGGTGCCGCGAGGATGGCCGCTCTCGTCGAGGGCCAGGAACGACAGCACCCCGCTGAGGTCGGGGTGCTCGCGCAGCGGTTCCGCGCAGCGGAACCGGTCCAGGTCCGCGTCGACGACGACGCGCACCACGTCGGCCCCGTTCGCGCGCAGCGCCGACATCGCACCCGTCACGAGAGCGTCCACCTCGTGGGAGTCGGGCACGAACGCCAGCCAGGTGCCCGACGGGGCCGCGGCGACCGGCTCCGCCAGCGGCGTCCAGTGGAGGTCGTAGCGCCAACCGTCGACCGAGGACAGTTCGCGGCGCCGCCGACGGAAGCCCGACAGCGTGGACACGACGGTCCGCAACGCGGACTCGTCCTCCTCCACCGCCAGCACGCCGGACAGCTCGGCGAGGTCCCCGCGTTCGACTGCGGCCCAGAACCTCCCCTCGACCACTCCGCCGCCGTCCTCGGCTGGGCGGGGCCTGACTGGCTCCGGCCAGAACACGCGGCGTTGGAAGGCGTAGGTCGGCAGGTCGACCCGACGGCCGGCCCAGGGCTGGTACAGCGCGGACCAGTCCACGGCGACACCGTGGACGTGCAGCTCGGCGAGGGTGCGCAGGAAGGTCCGGACCTCGGGCCGGTCGCCGCGCAGGACCGGTGCCGCCACCACGGGCGCCGCACCGAGGCAGTCCTCGCCCATGGCGGTGAGCACCCCGTCCGGGCCCAACTCCACGTAGGAGGTCGTGCCCTCGTCGTGCAGCCACCGCATGCCGTCGAGGAACCGCACGGCCTGGCGCACCTGGCGGACCCAGTAGTCGGGCGACGCGGCTTCCTCCGGCGTCAACGGCGACCCGGTCACGTTCGACACCACCGGAATCCGGGGCGCCTCGGCCGTCAGTCCGGCGACCACCGCCCGGAACTCGGCGAGCATGCCGTCCATCCGGGGCGAGTGGAAGGCGTGGCTGACGCGTAACCGCTTGACCTTGCGACCCCGCTCGCGCCAGCGGTCGGCCACCTCGAGCACGACGGCCTCGGCCCCGGAGATCACGGTGGACTCCGGGCCGTTGAGGGCGGCGATCGAGACCTGGGACTCCAGGCCGGCCAGCGACTCGACCACTTCGGACTCGGTGGCCTGGACGGAGACCATGGCCCCATCGGAGGGCAGCGCCTGCATCAGCCTGCCTCGGGCGGCCACCAGGCGACACGCGTCGGCGAGGGAGAACACTCCGGCGACGTGGCAGGCGACCAGCTCGCCGACCGAGTGCCCGAGCAGGTGGTCGGGGGTGACCCCGCAGGAGGTCAGGAGCCGGAACAGCGCGACCTCGACCGCGAACAGGGCTGCCTGGGTGTAGGCCGTCTCGTGCAGCAGATCCGAGTCGCCGAACGTGATGTCGCGCAGCGAGACCCCGAGGGCCGGGTCCAGCTCGGCGCACACGGCGTCGAAGGCCTCGGCGAACACCGGGAACGCGTCATGGAGTTCCCGACCCATGCCCGACCGCTGCGCTCCCTGACCGGTGAACAGGAACGCGGTCCTGCCGTCGACGGGTGTGCCGCGCACGACGGAGGCCCCGCCTCGGCCTTCGGCGAGCAGACCGAGGCCCCTGTCGAATCCCTGCCTGTCGTCGGCGAGGAGCACCGCGCGGTGCTCCAGCACGGCACGCGTGGTCACGAGGGAGTGGCCGACGTCCACCGGTTCGAGATCGGGGTGGGCGTCGAGGTGGGACCGGAGCCGACCGGCCTGTGCGCGCAGGGCCGCCTCGGTGCGGCCGGACACCGGCCAGGGCACGGTCGAGGGCCGTGCCGGCCCGCTCGTCGGCTCCGGGGTCGCGGGGGCTGGTGGTTGTTCGAGGATCAGGTGGGCATTGGTGCCGCTGATGCCGAAGGAGGAGACCCCCGCCCGGCGGGGCTGGTCGGTCTCCGGCCAGGGCACGGGATCGGTCAGCAGTGACACCGCGCCCGTCGACCAGTTCACGTACGGTGTGGGCTCTTCGACGTGCAGGGTGCGCGGCAGCAGCCCGTGCCGCATCGCGAGGACCATCTTGATCACGCCGGCCGCGCCCGCCGCCGCCTGGGTGTGCCCGATGTTCGACTTGACCGAGCCCAACCACAACGGACGGTCATCGCGCCTGTCCGCCCCGTAGGTCGCGAGCAGGGCCTGCGCCTCGATCGGGTCCCCGAGCCTGGTGCCCGTTCCGTGGGCCTCCACCGCGTCGATCTGTTCGGGGGACAGCCGGGCGTCGGCGAGCGCGTGGCGGATCACCCGTTGCTGGGACGGGCCGTTGGGCGCGGTGAGCCCGTTCGAGGCGCCGTCCTGGTTCACCGCGCTGCCCCGCACCACGGCCAGGACGGGGTGACCGTTGCGCAGCGCGTCGGAGAGCCGTTCGACCAGCAGCACCCCCACCCCTTCGGCCATGCCCATGCCGTCGGCGGTGGAGGAGAACGCCTTGCACCGGCCGTCGGAGGCCAGGCCGCCCTGCTTGGCGAACTCGACGAACCCGGTGGGGTTGGACATGACGGTGACGCCCCCGGCCAGGGCGAGCGAACACTCCGAGTTCCGGAGCGCCTGGCAGGCCAGGTGCAGTGCCACGAGGGCGGACGAGCAGGCGGTGTCGACGGTCACCGCCGGGCCTTCCAACCCGAAGCTGTAGGCAACCCGGCCGGACACCACGCTCCCGGACGTCCCGGTCACCAGATAGCCCTCGGAGCCGCTCATGTCCTGGCGCGCGCCCGAGCCGTAGCCCTGGGACGACGAGCCGACGAACACGCCGGTCCGGCTTCCCTTCAGCGACAGCGGGTCGATGCCCGCACGTTCGAGGACCTTCCAGGAGGTCTCCAGGAACAGCCGCTGCTGCGGGTCCATCGCCAACGCCTCGCGGGGGTTGATCCCGAAGAAGCCGGCATCGAACTCGCCCGCGTCGTGGACGAAGCCGCCCTGGCACGCGGAGGCCTCGTCGGAGCCGGGAAGCCGGTCGACGTTCCAGCCGCGGTCGCCCGGGAAGCCCGAGACCGCGTCGCCGTCGGAGACGACGAGGCTCCACAGGTCCTCCGGCGATCGCACGCCTCCCGGCAGGCGGCAGCCCATCGCGACGATCGCGATCGGCTCCGGTGCCTTCGTCTCGACGTCCCGGAGGCGTTGCCGCGTGTCGTCCAGCTCGGCGATCACCCGCGCCAGGTAGCCGCGCAGTCTCTCCTCATCCGCCATCGCAACGTCGCTTTCTCGAGATGACCAGCATTGAGTCCGTTCCTCCGCTCAGCCGAGCCCGAGTTCCCGGTCGACGAGCTCGAAGAGTTCCTCGTTCGTCGCGGAGCCGAGCTTCTGGCGGAGATCACCGCCCGATGCCGTGTTCCCGTCCCCCCGTTGTCGCGCCAGCAGGGACTCCAGCCGCATGATGATGCGCACTCGGTCGATGTCGTCGGCGGCTCTGGCCGACAGTCCCGCCTCCAACCGGTCCAGGTCCTCCACCGACGGCAGGTCCACGTCGACCTGGTCCCGCATGATCTCCGTCCTGAGCAGACCCGCCAGCACCTCGGGGGTCGGGTGGTCGAAGACCAGGGTCGCGGGCAGGCTCAGGCCAGTGGCCGCGGCGAGCCGGTTGCGGACCTCCACCGCGGTGAGCGAGTCGATGCCGATGTCCCGGAACGGGCGATCCGGCTCGATCGCGTCGGGTGAGGTGTGCCCGAGGGCCACCGAGGCGTGCGACCGCACCAGGTCGAGCAGGGTGCGGTGCCGGTCGGCGTCGGACAGCCCGGCCAGGCGGGTGCGCAGCGCCGAGGACGCGTCGGTGTCGATGTCGGCGATGGGCGCCCGCTCCACTTCCAGGACCCGGCGTGCCTCCGGCAGGTCACCGATCAGCGGGCTGGGCCGCAACGAGGTGAACGCCTGGGCGAACCGCTCCCAGTCGACATCGGCGATGGCGATGAGGGCATCGTCGTGGTCGAGCGCCCGCTGCAGGGCCAGCATCGCGGGTTCGGGCGACAGCAGCGGAACACCGCGCCGGCGCATCGGCCCGACCGCCACGTCCTCGACCATGCCGCCGCCGTCCCACGGTCCCCATGCGACCGACATCACCGGGGCGCCCTCCGCCCGGCGCCGCTGCGCCAGGGCGTCCAGGTAGGCGTTGGCCGCCGCGTAGCCGCCGTGGTCACCGACACCCCACATGGCGGCGATCGACGAGAAGTAGACGACCGCGTCCAGCTCTTCCTGGTCGAGGACCTCGTCGAGGTGCCGCGCCCCGACGACCTTGCCGTTCGCGATTCGCGCCAGCTCCGCCACACTGGTGCGCGCCAACGGGAGCAGCGTGCCGACACCGGCGGTGTGCACGACGGCGCGGATCGGGGTTCCCGCCGCGTCGAGGTCGGCGACCAGGCGCTCCACCTCGTCCCGTTCGGCCAGGTCGCAGGCGACGACGGTGGTCCGCGCACCGAGCGCCACCAGCTCCGCCTCCAGTTCGGCGACGCCGGGCGCCGAGTGGCCCCGCCGGCTGGTGAGCACCAGGTGCTCGGCGCCGTTGCCGGCGAGCCAGCGGGCGACGTGCGCGCCGAGGGCGCCGGTGCCGCCGGTTACCAGCACCGCGCCGGTCGGCCGCCACGTCCTCGGTGACGGCTCGTCACCGAGCGCGGCTCGGGCGAGCCGGCGCGTGTACGACCCGGAGGTCCGCACCGCGAGCTGGTCCTCGCCGTCACCTCGGTCGAGCAGGCCGACCATGCGCGTGACAGCCCGCTCGTCCACGTCCTCCGGCAGGTCGACCAGCCCGCCCCACAGCCGGGGGTGCTCCAGCGCGGCGACACGGCCCATGCCCCAGACCTGGGCCTGCGTCGGGCTGCCGAGCGGTTCGTCGTCGACGACCACGGCCGCCCTGGTGACGCACCACAGCGTCACCTCGAGGCCCAGTCCGTCGACCGCGTGCAGCAGGGACAAGGTCGCTGCCAGCCCGACGGGGAGCTCGGGGTGTTCCGGGTGCGGGTCCTCGTCGAGCGCCAGCAGCGAGAGAATCCCGGTCAGCTCGGCTTCCCGGTCACCGGCCTCGCGCAGCCGCTCGGCCAGCTCTGTGGGGTCGTCGTCGGCTCCGGCGGTCAGCGTGACGGTCCGCGCGCCCCTGTTCCCCAGCGCGTCGACGACCACCGTGACCAGTTCGTCGTCCGTCCGGGAGGCGGGTACCACAACGGCCCACGTCCCGGTCAGTGCCGCCGGCGGGGTGTCCGGTGCCGGTCGCCAGGTCACCCGGTAGCGCCAGGAGTCCACCGTGGAGTCATCCTTGCGCTTCCGGTACCACGAGGCCAGCGACGGGAGCACCGCGTCCAGCGAGGACCGGGTGTCCTGGCCGCCGAGAGCCAGGGTGCTCGCCAACACCTCGGCGTCGCCGCGTTCCACCGCCTGCCAGAAGTCCGATTCGGCCGCGTCCAACCCGGTCACCGGGGTCGGCGGGGCCTGCGGCGCGGCGGCGGGGGCTGGCCAGTACCGCTGGCGTTGGAAGGCGTAGGTCGGCAGGTCCAACCGGCGGGTGGTCCGGCCGGCGAACACGGAGGTCCAGTCCACCCGCGCACCGTTGACGTGCGCCTCGGCCAGGCTGGTCAGCAGTCGGGTCGGCTCCCCGTCGTCGCGGCGCAGCGTGCCGATGACGGTCGCGTCGACGCCCAGGTCCTCGATGGTCTCCTGAACGCCGATCGACAGCACCGGGTGGGGGCTGACCTCGATGAACACGGGGTCACCGTGCCGGATCAGGTTCCGGACGGCCTGGTCGAACAGGACCGTGTGGCGGAGGTTGCGGTACCAGTACTCGCCGTCCAACTCCTCGGTGTCCAACCGGTCCCCGGTGAGCGCCGAGAAGAACGGCACCGTCGCCGGTCGAGGGGTGATCCCGGCCAGCAGGACGGACAACTGCTCACGGATGCTCTCGACGTGCTCGGAGTGGGAGGCGTAGTCAACCGGGATGACCTTGGCCCGGACATCGTGTTCCGCGCAGTGGGCGGTCAGCTCGGCGAGGGCGTCCGAATCACCGGAGACGACGACGGAACGGGGACCGTTGACCGCCGCCACCGACACCCGCCCACCCCACGAACCCACCAACTCCTCCACCCACGACACCCCAGCCGCCACCGACACCATCCCGCCACGACCCGACAACCCCACCAACGCCCGACTCCGCAACGCCACCACCCGCGCCCCGTCCTCCAACGACAGCGCACCCGCCACACACGCCGCGGCGATCTCACCCTGGCTGTGACCCACCACCGCCGACGCCCGCACCCCACAGGACTCCCACACCCGCGCCAACGACACCATCACCGCCCACAACAGCGGCTGCACCACATCGACCCGGTCCAACGACGGCGCACCCGCCTCCCCCCGCAACACCGCGTGCGGAGACCAGTCCACGAACGGGGCCAACGCGTGCGCGCACGCCTCGAACGACTCCGCGTACACCTCCGAGGAACCCAACAAACCCAGGCCCATGCCCACCCACTGCGAACCCTGCCCCGGGAACACGAACACCGGCCCACGGTCGCCACGGCTGACCCCGGCGACCACGTTGACACCGGGCTCGCCACCGGCGACGGCGTCCAGACCGCGCAGGAAGTCGTCATGCTCACGACCGACCAGGACGGCCCGGTGCTCGAAGGTGGAACGGGTCGTCGCCAGGGTGTGGCCGACCGCGGCGGGGGTCGCGCCCGGGTGCGCGGCCAGGAACGCGCGCAGGGCGCTGGCCTGCCCGCGCAGGGCCCCCGCGTCGCGGGCGGACAGGACCCACGGCGTCGGCACGCCGTCGGATGCCGTGTCCTCGACGACGGGTTCCGCGACGGGCCCAGGCTCCTCGATGATCGCGTGCGCGTTCGTGCCGCTCGCGCCGAAGGCCGAGACGCCCGCGCGGCGCGGTCGTCCGTTCTCCGGCCACACGACGGACTCGGTCAACAGCGACACCGAACCCTCCGACCAGTCGACGTCCGTGGAGGGCTCGTCGACGTGCAACGTCTTGGGCAGCACGCCGTTGTTGATCGCCATCACCATCTTGATCACGCCGGCCGCGCCCGCCGCCGCCTGCGTGTGCCCGATGTTCGACTTGACCGAGCCCAACCACAGCGGGCGGTCCGCCGGCCGGTCCTGCCCGTAGGTCGCCAGCAGCGCCTGCGCCTCGATCGGGTCGCCGAGCGTGGTGCCCGTGCCGTGCGCCTCGACCGCATCCACGTCGGACGGCGCGAGACCGGCGTTGGCGAGCGCCTGCCTGATCACCCGCTGCTGCGATGGCCCGTTCGGCGCCGTCAGACCGTTCGAGGCGCCGTCCTGGTTGATCGCGCTGCCCCTGACCACCGCGAGGACCGGATGACCGTTGCGCCGGGCGTCGGACAGGCGCTCGACGAGGAGCACACCCGCTCCCTCACCCCACCCGGTGCCGTCCGCGGCGTCGGCGAACGGCTTGCACCGGCCGTCGGGCGCCAGGCCACCCAGCCTGCTGAACTCCACGAAGGGACCGGGGGTGGCCATCACCGTCACGCCTCCGGCGAGCGCCAGCGTGCACTCGTCCTGGCGCAGCGCCTGGCACGCGAGGTGCAGTGCCACCAGCGCCGACGAGCACGCGGTGTCCACCGTGACCGCGGGGCCCTCTAGACCGAACGTGTAGGCCAGCCGCCCGGAGATGACGCTGGCGCTGGTTCCGGTCAGCAGATGCCCTTCCGGGCTGTCCGCCGAGCTCATCAGCAACGGGAGGTAGTCCTGCCCGCCGCTGCCGACGAAGACACCGGTGGCACTGCCCCGCAGCGAGGAGGGGTCGATCCCCGCCCGCTCGAAGGACTCCCAGGTGCTCTCCAACAGCAGCCGCTGCTGCGGGTCCATCGTCACGGCCTCGCGCGGGCTGATCCCGAAGAACGCCGGGTCGAAGCCACCGACCTCGTCGACGAAGCCGCCCTCGGTGACGTAGGTGGTGCCTGCCTCCTCGGCGTCGGAGCCGAAGATCCGTTCGAGGTTCCACCCCCGGTCCGCCGGGAACGTCGTGATGGCGTCCTCACCCTCGGAGACCAGCCGCCACAGTTGTTCCGGCGACCGAACTCCGCCGGGGAACCGGCAGCTCATGCCGATGATCGCGATCGGCTCGTCGTCGACGGGTGCCGTCCGCGCGACACCCGGCTGGCGGGAATCCGCCGTCGGGACGAGACCGTCACGCAGGTGGGCTGCGACGGCGACGGGTGTGGGGTGGTCGAAGACGAGCGTGGCGGGCAGCGCCAGCCCGGTCGCGCTCCTGAGCCTGTTCCGCAGTTCCACGGCGGTCAGCGAGTCGAAGCCGAGCTCGCGGAACGCGCGGTCGGCCGCGACGGCGTCCGAGGTCTGGTGGCCGAGCACCACCGAGGCGTGCGAGCGCACGAGTTCGAGCAGCACACCATCACGCTCGACCGGGAGCAGGTCCGCCAGCTGGCGCCGGAGCGCGTCACCGTTCTCGGTGTCCGCGCCCTCCCCGACCCGGTCGAGGACTGCCCTGGCCTCGGGGATGTCGTCGAGCAGCGGGCGGGGCCGCTCGGCGGTGAAGGCGGGAACGAACCTCTCCCAGTCCACGTCGGCCACCGCGACGAAGGTCTCGTCGTGTTCGACGGCCTGTCGAAGCGCGACGATCGCCAACTCGGGGTCCATCGGGCGCACGCCACGCCGCAGCAGCCGGTCGCCGGCCGCGCCGTCGGACATCCCGCCGCCGCCCCAGGCTCCCCAGGCGACCGACACCGCCGAGCGACCGCGTGCCCGCCGCCGCTCGGCGAGGACGTCGAGGTGTGCGTTGGCGGCGGCGTAGGCACCCTGGCCGCCACCGCCCCAGACACCGGCGTTGGAGGAGAAGAGGACGAAGGCGTCCAGGTCCTCGTCGAACAGCTCGTCCAGGTGATGGGCACCGATGACCTTGGCCGACAGGACCTCGGCGAGCTCGTCGGGTTCGGTGTCCGCCAACCGCGAGGAGCGGCCGATCCCGGCCGCGTGGATCACCGCGCTGATCTGGGGTCCCTCGACCCGCACGTCCTCGACGAGCCTGGCGAGGGCACCTCGGTCGGCCACGTCACAGCTCACGATGGTGACCCGGGCCCCGAGCTCGGTCAGCTCGGCCACGAGACCGTCGACGCCAGCCGCGGCAGTTCCCCTGCGGCTGGTCAGCACGAGCCGTTCGGCGCCTTCCCGGGCCGCCCAGCGGGCGACATGCGCGCCGACCGCCCCGGTACCACCGGTTACGAGCACCGTGCCGCGTGGCGACCAGGTCCGCTTCACCGGCGACTCGCCGAGCGGGGCACGCGCCAGCCTCCTGGCGAAGACACCGGAGCCGCGCAGGGCCACCTGGTCCTCGTGGCCGAGACCGGCCAGCACGCCGCGCAGCCGCGACCGTCCTCGGTCGTCCAGGGCCTCCGGCAGGTCGACCAGACCACCCCAGAGTTCGGCGTGCTCCAGGCCCAGTACCCGGCCGAGGCCCCACACCTGGGCCTGGGCCGGCTCGGCGGCCGGTTCGGCACGGCTCACCGAGACCGCGCCCCTGGTCGCGATCCACAGCGGAGCCCGGAGGCCGGCGTCCCGCAGAGCCTGGGCGAGCACGAGCGTGTTGACCAGTCCGGCCCCGACGGGGCGGGCGGGTGCGTCGTCGAGCGCCAGCAGCGACAGCACCCCGCTGGGCGGCGTGCTCGCCGCCAGGCGCGCCGCGAGCTGGCCGCGTTCGACTCCCGGTTCGACGACCACGGCCTGCTCACCGCGCTGACCGAGGGCGTCCAGACAGGCCAGGACCAGCGGGGCCTCGGCGAACCCGGCGGGCACGACGACAAGCCAGTCTCCCGTCGGCGCCGACATCGACACGGAGGGCAGCGGCCGCCATTCGACCCGGTACCGCCATCCGTCCACGGTGGCCTTCCCGTCGCGCCGACGGCGCCAGGACGACAGCGCGGGCAGCACCTCGCTGAGCGGCGCGTCGCCGCTCAGATCGAGCGATCCGGCGAGCGACTCGAGGTCCTCGCGTTCGACGAGGTCCCAGAAGCCCGCGTCGGCCACGCCGTCGCCGGAGCCGGGGCTCTCCCCGTCGTCCAACCAGTACCGGTCGCGTTGGAAGGCGTAGGTGGGCAGGTCGACCAACCGGGGGGCGTGGCCGGCGAAGACCGGGGACCAGTCCACGGTCCCGCCGTGGACGAACAGCTCGGCCGCTGACGTCAGTAACCGCCGCAGGCCACCGTCATGACGGCGGAGTGAACCGATGACGATCGCCTCGTGCGCGGTGTCCTCAACGGTGTCCTGCACACCGATGGTCAGCACGGGGTGCGGGCTGGCTTCGACGAACACGTCGTGTCCCGCGTCGGCGAGGCTTCGAACGGCCTGCTCGAACCGGACCGTCTCGCGGAGGTTGCGGTACCAGTACTCGCCGTCGAGCGCGGAGGTGTCGAGCAGCTCCCCGGTCACGGTCGAGTAGAACGGGATGTCACCCGTGACCGCGTCCACGTCGGCCAGCTCGGTCAGTAGCCGGTCCCTGATCCGCTCCACCTGCTCCGAATGCGAGGCGTAGTCCACCGGGATTCGTCGGGCCGACACGTTCTCGGCGGCGCACTCGGCCAACAGCTCGTCGAGCGCCGCCGGCTCACCGCAGACGACGGTGGCGGCGGGTCCGTTGATCGCGGCCACCGCGAGCCTGCCCGCCCAACGGTCCAGCTGGTCGCGCACCCGCCCAACGGGAAGCTGGATCGACATCATGCCGCCGAGGCCCGCGATCTCGCCCAACGCCTGACTGCGTAACGCGACGACCTTCGCCGCGTCATCCAACGACAACGCTCCGGCCACGTGGGCCGCGGCGATCTCGCCCTGGCTGTGACCGACGACCGCGTCCGGCCGCACACCGAAGGCCCGCCACACCTCGGCCAGCGACACCATCACCGCGAACAACAGCGGCTGGACAACGTCCACCCGCTCCAGCGACGGCGCGTCGGCTTCCTCCCGCAGCACCCCGGTCGGCGACCAGTCGACGAACGGGGCCAACGCGCGTTCGCAGGCGAGAAAACTCCGTGCGAAGGCGGCGGACGAGTCCAGCAGTTCGACCGCCATCCCCACCCACTGCGACCCCTGGCCGGGGAAGACCATCGCGAGCCTGTTCACACCGCGGGCCATACCCCGCACCAGGTCGGGCGTGTTCCCGCCGTGGGTCAACGCCGCCACGTCGGAGAGCAGACCGTCCCGGTCGGCGCCCAGGACCACCGCCCGGTGCTCCCACACCGCCCGGGACGCCGCCAACGTGTGGCCGACGTCGACCGGATCAGCCTCGGCACCCGACTGGAGGTGTCCCACCAACCGCGCGGCCTGGGCGGCCAAGGCCCGCTCGGTCCTGGCCGACAGCACCCACGGCACCACCGGCGGAGCTTCCTGGGGCTCGGTACTGCTGTCCACGAGCACCGGGGCAGGAGCCTGTTCGAGGATGGTGTGGGCGTTGGTGCCACTGATCCCGAACGAGGACACCGCCGCCCGACGTGGCCGATCTGCCTCGGGCCAGTCCCTGTGCTCGGTGGCCAGGGCGACGGCACCGGACTCCCAGTCCACCTGCGGGGTCGGTTCGTCCACGTGCAGGGTGCGCGGCACCACCCCGTGCCGCATGGCCATCACCATCTTGATGATGCCCGCGACACCCGCAGCGGCCTGGGTGTGACCGATGTTCGACTTCACCGACCCGAGCAGCAGGGGCCGGTCCGACTCCCGTTCCTGCCCGTAGGTGGCCAACAACGCCTGCGCCTCGATCGGATCACCCAAGGTGGTGCCCGTTCCGTGCGCCTCGACCACATCCACCTCGGCAGGCGACAACCCGGCGTTGGCCAACGCCTGGCGGATCACCCGCTGCTGGGAGGGACCGTTGGGGGCGGTCAGACCGTTGGACGCACCGTCCTGGTTGATCGCGCTACCCCGGATGACCGCCAGGACCGGGTTCCCGTCCCGCTGGGCGTCCGACAGGCGCTGGACCACCAGCATCCCCACACCCTCGGACCACGCGGTGCCATCCGCGCCCGCCGCGAACGACTTGCACCGACCATCACCCGCCAGGCCACCCTGGCGGTCGAACTCGGCGAACGCCGCCGGGGTGGCCATCACGGTCACCCCACCGGCCAACGCCAGGTCGCACTCCCCGGACCGCAACGCCTGCGCCGCCCAGTGCAAGGCGACCAACGACGACGAACACGCCGTGTCGATCGTGACCGCCGGGCCTTCCAGGCCCAACACGTAGGACACCCGACCCGAGGCCACACTGCCGGAGTTGCCCGTGCCCAGGAACGCCGCGACCTCCTCGGGCAACGACCGCAACCGCGACGCGTAGTCGTGGTACATCACCCCGGCGAACACCCCGGTCTGGCTCCCGCGCAGCGATGTCGGATCGACACCGGCCCGTTCCAGGGCCTCCCAGGAGGTCTCCAGCAGCAACCGCTGCTGCGGGTCCATCGCCACCGCCTCACGGGGGGAGATCCCGAAGAACCCGGGGTCGAACTCGCCCGCGTCGTAGAGGAACCCGCCCGTGCCACCGCTGAGCGACCATCCTCGGTCGGTCGGGAACCCGGAGATCCCGTCACCGCCACCGGCCAGGAACTCCCACAGCTCCTCCGGAGTGGACACCCCACCCGGGTAGCGGCACGCCATCCCCACGATCGCGATGGGCTCATCCGAACCCACCGACACCGCCCGGGCCGCCACCGAGGCGGAAGTGGCCCCCTCCAGGACGGACAGCAGGTACTCGGTCACGGAGTCCGCGTTGGGGTAGTCGAACACCAGGGTCGCCGGCAACCGCAACCCGGTCGCGGCGGTCAAGGTGTTCCGCAACTCGACAGCGGTCAACGAATCGAACCCGAGATCCTTGAACGGACGCTGGGCATCGACCGAGGTCGCATCGTCATGGCCGAGCACCACCGACACCCTGGCCCGAACCAGGCTGAGAACTTCCCGCTTCCGGTCCTCGGCAGGCAGCTCGGCCAGCCGAGCGCCCCAGTCCTCCTGTTGGCTCAGGGCTCGGCGGCTTGGTGTCCGTACCAACGAACGCCAGATCGCTGGTAGTGCCCCGGCCTGTGCCTGTGCTCGGAGCTTGGAGAGGTCCGTCCGCAGCGCGACGACGGCGGCGTCAGACACGGACGTGGCCGTGTCGAGCAGGCTCAGCGCGTGCTCGGTGGTCAACGCCTGGATGCCACCACGGTTCATCCGCAGGCGGTCGGCATCCGCCAGATGCCCGGTCAGACCACTGGCCTCAGCCCACAGGCCCCACGCGATCGACACCGCCGGCAGCCCGATGACCCGCCGATGCTGGGCCAACCCGTCCAGGAACGCGTTCGCCGCCGCGTAGTTACCCTGCGCCGGACCACCCAACACCCCCGCCGCCGAGGAGAACACCACGAACGCCGACAGGTCCAGATCCCGGGTCGCCTCGTGCAGATGCCACGCCCCGGACACCTTCGGCGCCGCCACCACCGCCAACCGCTCCGGGGTCAACGACTCGAACACCCCGTCATCGAGCACACCAGCCGCGTGCACCACACCCGACAAGCCACCCGCGGACCTCGCCCAGGCCACCACACCAGCCACCGCATCCCGGTCGGCCACATCACAGGCCCGCACCGAGACCTCAGCACCCAGTTCCACCAGGTCGGCGCGCAACTCCTCAGCACCCTCCGATGCCGCGCCCTGACGGCCGGTCAACACCAACCGGCGCACCCCACACGCGGACACCAGATGCCGGGCCACCACCGAGCCCAGCACACCCAGGCCACCGGTGACCCACACCCAACCCGCGCCGAACCCACCCTCGGAACCACCACCCGGCTCGGCCGGTACCCGCACCAACCGGGGCACCCGGACCTCACCGCCCCGGATCGCGACCTGCGGCTCGTCACCGGCCACCACCGACGGCAGGACCGCTTCGGTGTCGGAATCCACCAGGACGATCCGACCCGGGTTCTCCGACTGCGCCGACCGCAGCAGACCCCACACCGAGGCCTGCGCCAGGTCCACGTCCTCGTCACCGTCGACGGCCACCGCGCCCCGGGTGAGCACCACCAACCGGCTCGAGGCCCACCGCGGGTCGGCCAACCAGCCCCGCACCACGCTCAACGCCTCAGCCGTGACCGACTGGACCGCCACCGGTACCTCACCGGCCCCGGCGGGCACCCGCCACAACACCGCCGCAGGCTCGTCAGCCCCGAGGCTGTCAGCCGCGAACTCCAGGTTCGTGAACGGCTCGACCGCGACACCGGTCACCGGCTGGCCGCCACCCACCGCCAGCCAACGATCCACCCCTGGGGTCCCGTTGAGCGGAGCTCGACTCCACTCCACCCGGTACATCGAATCCTGGGGGGTAGCACCCACCAGTTGCTCGGTCGACACCGGTCGCAGCGCCAGTGACTCGATCGACACCACGGGCCGACCGGACTCGTCCACCGCGGTCACCGACACCGTGCTCAGACCCACCGAGCTCAGCCGGACCCGCAACCGGGACGCACCCGCCGCGTGCACCGCGACACCCGACCACGCGAACGGCAACTGCGCCCCCGCCTCGGGTAGCAGGCCACCGATGCTCATCGCGTGCAGAGCCGCGTCCAACAACGCCGGATGCACCCCGAAACCACCGGTGTTCGTGCCCTCGGGCAGGACGACCTCGGCCAGCACATCCTCGCCATGCCGCCAGGCAGCGGACACACCCTGGAACACCGGGCCGTAGTCCAACCCCGCCGCAGCCAGTTCTGGGTACAACCCCGCCGTGTCGAGGACGTGGACGTCGGTTGGCGGCCACACGTCCCATGCCTTGACGGCGGTCCCGGAGACAGGTGCCGAGGTCACGGTTCCGGCTGCGTGTCGGGTCCAGGGTTCGTCCTCCCCTGCCCTCGAGTACACGGTGACACCACGAGATGCCGTATCACCGC
Source organism: Actinoalloteichus sp. AHMU CJ021 (assembly GCF_002895405.1). Taxonomy (NCBI): domain Bacteria; kingdom Bacillati; phylum Actinomycetota; class Actinomycetes; order Pseudonocardiales; family Pseudonocardiaceae; genus Actinoalloteichus; species Actinoalloteichus sp. AHMU CJ021. The sequence continues at coordinate 6,437,261 of NZ_CP025990.1, forward strand.
TGTCGTCAATGACGACGTGGACGGTGACACCCTCGTTCCCGTCGTCTGGGAGGATCAACGGCGCGTGCAGGGTCAGGTCCTCAACCGTGGAACAGCCGACCTCGTCGCCCGCGCGCACGACCATCTCCACCACAGCGGTCCCGGGCACCACGATGCGGTCCAGGACACGGTGCTCCCCAAGCCAGGGATGGGAGTGGAGCGACAACCGCCCGGTCAGCACGAGCCCGTTGTCCGTGGGAGTGGGAATGACCGCGCCGAGCAACGGGTGCCCGGTGGCCTCCAAACCCAGCCCGGAGGCATCACCCGCAGGCCGGGAAGGGCCTGGCGGATCACCCGCTGCTGGGAGGGACCGTTCGGCGCGGTCAACCCGTTGGAGGCACCGTCCTGGTTGACGGCGGAGCCTCGGACGACGGCCAGCACGCGGTGTCCGTTGCGGCGCGCGTCGGACAGCCGCTCCACCAACAGGACGCCGACGCCCTCGGACCACCCGGTGCCGTCCGCCGATGCCGAGAACGACTTGCAGCGCCCGTCGGCGGCCAACCCCTGCTGGCGGTGGAACTCCACGAACGCCGTGGGGGTCGACATCACGGCGACACCGGCGGCCAACGCCATCGAGCACTCCCCGGTCCGCAGCGCCTGCGCGGCGAGGTGCAGCGCGACGAGCGCCGAGGAACAGGCCGTGTCCACCGACACCGCCGGCCCTTCCAGGCCGAGGAAGTAGGCGATGCGCCCGGAGATCACGCTGGACGTGCTACCGGTCAGCAGGTAGCCGTCGGCGTCGGTCCTCCCGTTGCGCAGGAGCGATCCGTAGTTCTGGCTGGTCGCCCCGACGTACACGCCCGTGCTGCTGCCGCGCAGGGACTCCGGCGGAATCCCCGCCCGCTCGAACGCCTCCCACGAGGTCTCCAGCAGCAACCGCTGCTGCGGGTCCATCGCCAACGCCTCACGCGGGGAGATCCCGAAGAACCCCGGGTCGAACTCGGCCGCGTCGTGGAGGAAGCCACCCCGCTGCGCCTGGGAACGGCCGAGTTCGTCCAGCTCCCGGCCGAACCCGCCGTCGACGTTCCAGCCCCGGTCGAGCGGGAAGTCGGAGATGGCGTCGCGGCCCGAGACGACCAGGTCCCACAGCTCCTCCGGGGAGGTGACGCCGCCGGGGAACCGGCAACTCATGCCGACGATCGCGATGGGCTCGTCGGAGGACGCGGCCGACACCGGATCGGCCACGGAGGCGGTCGCCCCGGAGAGCTCCGCGAGCAGGTGCCCGGCCAGTGACAGCGGCGTCGGGTAGTCGAACACGAGTGTCGCCGGCAGCCGCAGACCAGTCACCTCGGTCAGCCGGTCACGCAGTTCCACAGCGGTCAGCGAGTCGAAGCCCAGCTCTCGGAAAGCGCGGTCGTCGCCAATCGGCTCCGGGTCGGCGAAGTGCAGTACCCCGGCGATCTCGGTCCGGAGCATGCCGAGCAGGAAGCGATTCCGGCCGAGGTCGTCGAGGCCGGCAAGCCGCTCGGCGATGGAGTCGGCCGCACTCGTCCCGGCGGGAGCCGCCGAGCTGGGCGCAGCCGACCGGACCTCGGGGAGGTCGCCGATCAGCGGGCTCGGCCGGGCGGAGACGAACGCCGGAGCGAAGCGTGTCCAGTCCAGGTCGGCGACCGCGATGACGGGCTCCCTGCGGTCGACGACGTGCTTCATCGCGGAGATCGCCGAATCCGGCGCCATGGGTCGCAGCCCTCGGCGCCGCAGGTACTCCTCCACCCCTTCGTCGGTGGACAGCATTCCCTCCCCTGCCCACGGCCCCCAGGCGATCGAGGTGGCGGGGGTGCCCTGGGCGTGCCGGCGGCGGGCCAGGGCGTCCAGGTACGCGTTCGCCGCGGCGTAGGCGCCCTGGCCACCACTGCCCCACACCCCGGAGATCGAGGAGAACAGGACGAAGGCGTCCAACGGCGTGTCGGCGAGCAGTTCGTGCAGCAGCGCCGCTCCCGTGACCTTGGCCGAGGCCACTTCGGCGAACTCGGCCGGACCGGTGTCCGCGACCGTGGCCTCGAACTGGCCGGTTCCCGCCGCGTGCACCACCGCGGTCAACCGGTCGGTGTGCGCGGAGACCACGGCCCGCAGGGCGTCCCGGTCGGTCACGTCGCAGGCTTCGACGGTGACCTGGCAGCCTCGCGCGGTCAGCTCGGCGACCAGCTCGCCGACGTTCGGCGCGGCGTGCCCCCGGCGGCTCAGCAGCACGAGGTGCTCGGCGCCGTTGTCGGCCAGCCAGCGGGCGACGTGCGCACCGAGGCCGCCGGTGCCGCCGGTGACCAGCACGGTGCCGCGCGGCGCCCAGCCGTCGTCGGGCCGGGGCTCGGCGGCCGACGCCCGGCTCAGGCGTCGCAGGTGGACCCCTGTCGACCGCAGGGCCACCTGGTCCTCGTCACCGAGGCCCGCGAGCACGCCGCACAGTCGTGCCGCCGTGCTGGCGTCCCAGGTCTCGGGCAGGTCGACGAGGCCACCCCACCGGCGGGGCGACTCCAGGCCGAGCACCCGCCCGAGGCCCCACACCTGCGCCTGCGCTGGACTGGACAGCACGTCCTCGGCCCCCACCGACACGGCGCCACGAGTGGCCACCCACAGCGGTGCCGGGATGTCGGTCTCCGCGAGAGCCCTCATCAGGTCCACGGTGGCCGCGACGCCTCGGGTCAGCGTCGTCGGGTGGGGCTTCTCGTCCAGGGCCAGCAGTGACAGCACGCCGGTCACCGAGGGCACGTCGTCGAGCGCGGACCTCAGCTGGTCACCGAGCCCGTCCTCGGTGACGGTCACCTCGACGACGTCGGCACCGTGCTCTCCCAGTGCCCGGGACGCCGGGTGGTCCTCGGTGCCCGAGGAGCTCACCACGAGCCACGTGCCCGACATCGTCGGGGCGGGGCCGGCGCCCACTGGTCGCCAGGTGTCCCGGTACTGCCAGGAATCCGTGTCGGGGGCGCCCGGCACGGTCGTGTCGAACGTCGGCCAGTAGCGTCGACGTTGGAACGCGTAGGTCGGCAGGTCGACCCGCCGCCCGAGGCCCGACGGGTACACGGCGTTCCAGTCCGGGCTCACCCCGTGGACGTGCAGCCTGGCCAGCGCCGTCATCAGCGTCTCGGGTTCGGGACGATCCCGCCGGGTCGCGGCCACCAGGACGGCGCCGTCGTCGGGGCGGTGCGCGAACGAGTCCTCCGCCATGGCGGTCAGCACCCTGTCCGGTCCCAGCTCGAGGAAGACGTCGACTCCCAGGTCGCGCAGCCGGTTGACGCCGTCGTGGAAGAGCACGGTTCGGCGGACGTGGTCCACCCAGTAGTCGGGCGAACCGATCTCCTCAGCGGTGACGGGCTCGCCGGTCAGGTTGGACACGATCGGGACGGTCGGCGGCCGGAACTCGACCCGGCGGGCCACCGCGCGGAAGTCGTCGAGCATCCCGTCCATGTGCGGCGAGTGGAAGGCGTGGCTCGTCCTGAGCCGCCTGGTCTCGCGCCCCTGCTCGCGCCAGTGCTCGGCCACCGCGAGCACGGCGTCTTCGTCCCCGGAGATGACCGTCGACAGCGGGCCGTTCCGGGCGGCCACCGCGACCCGGCCCTCCTGGCCGGACAGCGACTCGGCGACCTCCACCGCACCGGCCCGAACGGACACCATGGCCCCGGTGGTGGGCAGGGCCTGCATCAGCGTGCCGCGGGCGGTCACCAGCAGGCACGCGTCGGCGAGGGAGAACACGCCGGCGACGTGGGCGGCCACGAGCTCGCCGATCGAGTGCCCCAACAGGTGGTCCGGGCGCACCCCCCAGTGCTCGACGAGCCGGAACAGCGCCACCTCGAACGCGAACAGCGCGGCCTGGGCGTGGACCGTCTGGTCGAGGACGTCCGACCCGCTGAACATGACGTCCTTGACCGGACGGTCGAGGTGCGGGTCAAGGTGGGCGCGGACCTCGTCGAGAGCCGCCGCGAAGACCGGGTAGGTCTCGTACAGTTCGCGTCCCATGCCGACCCGCTGCGAACCCTGCCCGGTGAACAGGAAGGCCACGGTGTTCTCCTGGCGGGCGACTCCCCGGACCACTCCGTCGGCCGGTCCGCCGTCGGACGCCGAGAGCAGCGACCGCGTCAGGGCCTCCCGGTCGCCGCCGAGGACGACCGCGCGGTGGTCCAGCGCGGAACGGGTCGTCGCCAAGGACGCCGCGATGTCGAACACGTCGAGGTCCGGGCGCGCGTTCACGTGCGCGGCCAACCGTTCCGCCTGCTCCCGCAGCGCTCCGGCGTCGCGGGCCGAGACCAGCCAGGCCGCCACTGGCGGCGCGGTCCTCGGGACGTCCGCGGTTGGTGGTTCCTCGGGCCGGGCCTGCTCCAGGATCACGTGAACGTTCGTGCCGCTGATACCGAACGACGACACTCCCGCCCGGTGCGGTTCGCTCGTCTCCGGCCAGGGTGTCGTCTCGGTGAGCAACGCGACGGAGCCCCTGGACCAGTCGACCTTCGGTGACGGCTCGTCGGCGTGCAGCGTCCTGGGCAGGACCCCGTGACACATCGCCAGAACGGTCTTCATGACGCCGGCGACCCCGGCCGCGGCCTGGGTGTGGCCGATGTTCGACTTCACCGAACCGACCAGCAGTGGCCTGTCCTCCGGTCGGTCCTCCCCGTAGGTCGCGAGCAGTGCCTCGGCCTCGATCGGGTCACCCAGCGCGGTCCCGGTTCCGTGCGCCTCGACGACGTCCACCTGGTTCGCGCTCAGCCCGGCGTTGGCCAGTGCCTGCCGGATCACCCGTCGCTGCGCGGTCCCGTTCGGCGCGGTCAGGCCATTGGAGGCACCGTCCTGGTTCACCGCGCTCCCGCGCACGACCGCCAGCACCGGGTGACCGTTGCGGCGGGCGTCGGACAACCGTTCCAGCACCAGCACCCCGACGCCTTCGGAGAGTCCGGTGCCGTCCGCCGCCGATCCGAACGACTTGCAACGCCCGTCCGCCGCGAGGCCGCGCTGCCGCGCGAACTCCACGAAGGCGCCGGGGGTGGACATGACGGTCACACCACCGGCCAGGGCCAGGGAGCACTCGCCCTGGCGCAGTGCCTGGGCCGCCAGGTGCAGGGCGACCAACGAGGACGAACACGCCGTGTCCACGGTGATCGCCGGGCCCTCGAGCCCGAAGGCGTAGGCGACCCGCCCGGACAGCACGCTGGCCATGTTGCCGGTCGCGGAGCCGCCGGTCCGCGCGTCGTCGGAACGGGCCAGCAGGGTGGAGTACGTCTGCCCGTTGGTGCCGGCGAACACACCGGTGCCGGTTCCGCGCAGGGATGTGGGATCGATGCCCGCCCGCTCGAACGCCTCCCACGACGCCTCCAGCAGTTGGCGCTGCTGCGGGTCCATCGTGGCCGCCTCACGAGGGCTGATCCCGAAGAACGGCGCGTCGAAGTCGGCGATGTCGTGGACGAACCCGCCGACCCTGGTCCCGACGGTCTCCTCGGAGTCGACCCGCAGGTCCTCGGCCCGCCAACCGCGGTCGGTGGGGAACTCCGAGATGGCGTCCACGCCGTCGACCAGCAGGGTCCACAGGTCCTCGGGGGTTCGCACCCCGCCGGGAAGGCGGCAGCTCATCGCGACGATCGCGATCGGCTCGTCGGTGCCGGCGGCTGGCGAGGGCGCGATGTTCTCCTCGTCCCCGCCGAACATGCTCGCGCGCAGGTACTCGGCGAGGTCCGCGGCGGTGGGGTGGTCGAACACCACGGTGGTCGGCAGCGACAGTCCGCTGGCCGCTCCGAGCCGGTTGCGCAGGTCCACCGCGGTGACCGAGTCGAAACCCAGTTCCCGGAAGGCCCGTTCGGAATCGAGGGTTGCCGTGTCGTCGTGGTTGAGCACCAGGCGAACCTGTTGCTGGACCAGACGTGTCAGGACCCGCCGCTGCTCGGCCACCGGCAGCCCCGCCAGCTGTTCGGGCAGGCCGACCGGCTGTTCGGCGGTGGCCTGCCGGATGTTCCGCACGTCCGGGAGGTCGGCGAGCAGCGGGCTCGGCCTCGTGGCGGTGAAGGCGGTGAAGTACCGCTCCCACTCGACGTCGGCGACCATGACGCAGCACTCATGGCGCGCGACCAGCTGGCCGAGGGTCTCCACCAGCAGTTCCGGTCGCATCGGCAGGACGCCGTGCCGGTCGAGCAGGCTGCCCCGATCTCCCTCCGCCATGCCGCTGCCAGCCCACGCGCCCCAGGCCACGGAGGTCGCCGGTAGTCCGCGCGCCTGGCGGTGCCGCGCCAGGGCGTCGAGGTAGGCGTTGCCGGGGGCGTAGTTGCCCTGGCCCGGCGCTCCGAGGACGCCGGCCATCGAGGAGAACAGGACGAAGGCGGACAGGTCGAGGTGGCTGGTGAGCTCGTGGAGGTTCCGGGCACCCTCGGCCTTGACCCGCAGGACCCGGTCGATCTGTTCCGGGGTCAACGAGTCGAACACCCCGTCGTCGAGCAGTGCCGCGGTGTGGATGACGGCGGTGAGCGGGACGTCCTCCGGGATGCCGGCCAGCAGCTCGGCCACCGCGTCCCGGTCACCCACGTCACAGGCCACCACGGTGACCCGCACACCAGCCAACTCCTCCACCAACTCCGCCGCACCCGGCGCCCCGGCACCCCGCCGACTCACCAACACCAGGTGCTCGGCACCGTTGCCGGCCAACCACCGAGCGACATGGGCACCCAACGCCCCCGTCCCCCCGGTCACCAACACCGTCCCGCTCGGCGACCAACTCCGACCGGCACCAGCGGGCCGGGCGCGCACCAGACGACGCCCCCACACCCCGGAGGACCGAACCGCGACCTGGTCCTCCCCACCCGACAGCACCCCGCACAACCGGGACACCACACCCTGGTCCACCACCGCGGGCAGGTCGACCACACCACCCCACAGGCCGGGGAACTCCAAGGCCGCCACCCGGCCAGCACCCCACACCAACGCCTGCGACGGGTCGTCCATCCGGTCGTCGGGTCCGACCGACACCGCACCCCGGGTGGCGGTCCACAGCGGCACCGCGTCGTCGAGTTCGGTGAGCGCCTGCACCAGGGCGACCGTGGCGGCGTACCCGGCCGGTGTCGACGGTCGCGCCGGAACCCGGGTGGCGTCCATCGTCAGCAGTGACAGCGCCCCGGTGATCGGGGTGGCCGCGTCGTGCAGGACGTCCCGCAGCAGGTCGCGCAGGGAGTGGCGGTCGGCCAGTGCCACGTCGACCCGCAGCTCGACGACGTCGGCGCCACGGTGGGACATCCCCTCGACGCAGTGGTCGCCGAGCTCGTCCCATTCGGGTTCGACGGGCCGGAGGAGGAGCCAGGTGCCGGTGAGGGCGTCGTCAGTGGGGCTGAGCGGTGTCCAGGTGGTGTGGTAGCGCCAGTCGTCGGTGATGGCCTGGTGCGTCGTGCGGTGATGCCACGCGGTCAACGCGGGCAGCAGATCCGTCAACGGCCGACTCGGATCGATATCGAAAGTCGTCGCCAACACGTCCGGATCAGACGAGGTAACCGCCGCCCAGAACTCGTCATGCCCGGTGCTGGCCGTGGAACCGGACGGGACATCGAGCCAGTACCGCTTCCGTTGGAACGCATAGGTCGGCAGGTCCACGAACGCGGCCGGACCCGCCCCCACCGGCACCCACTCCACCGGCAACCCCCGCACATGAGCCTCCGCCAACGACGCCAGGAACCGCCGAGGACCAGACTCGTCCCGCCGCAACGTCCCCAACACCACCGCGTCACCCACGACATCCTGAACGCTCATCGTCAACACCGGATGAGCACTCACCTCAACGAACACCCGGTAGTCCTGACCGGCCAACTCCCGAACCGCTGCCTCGAACTGAACCGTGTTCCGCAGGTTCCGATACCAGTACTCCGCATCCACCACGCCGGTATCCACCACCGTCGCGGTCACCGTCGAACAGAACGGAACCCTCGAGGACACCGGCGCGACCCCCGCCAACAACTCCACCAACTCGCCGCGCAACGGCTCCATCCGCGCCGAATGCGAGGCGTAGTCCACCGGGATCACCCGCACCCGAACCGCCGACCCCGCCGTGTCCGCCACCAACCCCGCGATGGCCCCGGCATCCCCGGAAACCACCGTGGTCCCCGGCCCGTTGACCGCCGCCACCGACAACCGGTCCCCGTACCCGGCGATCAACCCCTCCACCTCGACCACACCCGCCGACACCGAGGCCATCCCCCCCTGACCGGCCACCGACGCCAACACCCGCGACCGCAGGGCCACCACCCGAGCCCCGTCCTCCAACGACAACGCCCCCGCCACACACGCCGCGGCGATCTCACCCTGGCTGTGCCCGACCACCGCGTCCGGTTCGACACCATGGGCCTGCCACAACCGGGCCAGCGACACCATCACCGCCCACAGCAGCGGCTGGACCACCTCCACCCGCTCCCACGACGGCGCGCCCTCCACCCCGCGCAGCACGTCCTCGGCCGACCAGTCCACGAACGGGGACAACGCCTGGGCGCACTCGGCGAAGGCAGCGGCGAACACCGGAGAGGTGTCGAGCAGGTCCACGGCCATCCCGGCCCACTGCGAGCCCTGCCCGGGGAACACGAACACCACACCACCAGCGGTACCGGAACCGCGGGTCACCCACGGGCTGGGACGGTCAGCGGCCACCGCGGCCAGTCCCTCCCGGAACTGTGCGGGGTCCTCGCCGACCACGACCGCCCGCCGTTCCCACCGTGACCGTGAGGCCACCAACGCCCGGGACACCACCGCCGGATCCACACCGGCGCCGGTGCCCTCGGTCCAGGACAGCAGGCGGGCGGCCTGGTCCCGTACCGCGCCCTCGTCCCGACCGGAGAGCACCCACGCCACCGGCCCGGACGATGCCGGAGCAACCTCAGGGAGAGGTGAGACCGGGGCCTGTTCCAGGATGGTGTGCACGTTCGTGCCACTGATCCCGAACGACGACACCCCCGCCCGACGGGGACGCCCGGTCTCCGGCCACGCCACCGGTGCGGTGACCAACCGGACACGACCCTCGGTCCAGTCCACCTCCGAGGTCGGCACATCCGCGTGCAACGTCGGCGGCACCACCCCGTGCCGCATCGCCATCACCATCTTGATCACCCCGGCCACCCCGGCGGCGGCCTGCGCGTGACCGATGTTCGACTTCAACGACCCCAACAACAACGGCCGCTCGACCGGACGGTCCTGACCGTAGGTCGCCAGCAACGCCTGCGCCTCGATCGGGTCACCCAGGGTGGTGCCGGTGCCGTGGGCCTCGACCACGTCGACCTCGGACTGGGTCAGACCGGCATCGGCCAGGGCCTGGCGGATCACCCGCTGCTGGGAGGGACCGTTCGGCGCGGTCAACCCGTTGGAGGCACCGTCCTGGTTGACCGCCGAGCCCCGCACCACCGCCAACACCGGGCGACCGGCCCGACGTGCCGAGGACAACCGTTCGACCACGACCACGCCCACGCCCTCGGCCCATCCCGCGCCGTCCGCGCCGTCACCGAAGGATTTGCACCGCCCGTCGGTCGCGGCCACGCCCTGTCGGGAGAACGCGGCGAACGTGCTCGTGGTCGACATCACCGACACGCCACCGGCCAAGGCCAGACCGCACTCGCCCGAGCCCACCGCCCGGACCGCCCAGTGCAGCGCCACCAGCGAGGACGAGCAGGCGGTGTCGACCGACACCGCCGGGCCCTCCAGCCCGAACGCGTAGGCCACCCGACCCGAAGCCACACTCCCCGAGCTACCCAGCCCGATGTGGTCCTCGACATCCTTGGGCACCGTGGGCAGTCGTGAGCCGTAGTCGTGGTACATCAGCCCGGTGAACACACCGGTCTGGGTGCCGCGCAGGGTGGTGGGATCGATCCCGGAACGTTCCAGGGCCTCCCACGAGGTCTCCAGCAGCAACCGCTGCTGCGGGTCCATCGCCAACGCCTCACGCGGGGAGATCCCGAAGAACCCGGGATCGAACTCCGCCGCGTCGTACAGGAACCCCCCCTCCCGGACGTAGAAACTCCCCGAACGCCGCAACTCCGGGTCGTACAGACCGGCGAGGTCCCACCCGCGGTCCGTCGGGAACGGCCCCACCGCGTCCGTCCCGGACGCCACCAGCTCCCACAGGTCCTCCGGCGAGGCCACCCCACCCGGGAAACGGCACGCCATCCCCACGATCACCACCGGATCGTCGTCCACCTCGACGACCGGCCCGGCCACCACCGGTCCCGAGGACCTCTCATCCACCAACCGCGACACCACGAACCCGGCCAGGGCTGCTGGCGACGGGTAGTCGAACACCATCGTCGCCGGCAGTCGGAGACCTGTCTCCGCGCCCAGCCGGTTGCGCAGCTCCACGGCGGTCAACGAGTCGAACCCGAGATCGCTGAACGACCGGTCCACCGACACCGAGTCCGAGGACCGGTAGCCCAACACCACCGCGACCTGGGCACGCACCAGATCGAGGATCACGCGCGACTGCTCGTGCTCGGGAAGAGCGGCGAGTCGGCCGACCGTGGACTGGTCGGTGGAGGAACGGTTCTGTGCGTCGCCGGGTGCCGCTGGAACCCGGACGAGCCCGCGGAACAGCGGCGGTACCCCTCCGAGCTTCGCCTGCTCGCGCAACGCCGTCCGCTCCGGTTGGATGGGGACGAGCAAGGCGTGCTCGGTGATCCGCTGCGACGCGTCGAACAGGTCGAGCCCCTGTTGGGTGGTCAACGGAACCGTGCCGCGCCGGGCCAACCGTGCCACGTCGGCCTCGCCGAGATGGCCGGTGAGACCGCTGGCCTCCGCCCACAGCCCCCATGCCAACGAGACCGCCGGCAGCCCCCGGACACGGCGGTGCTGGGCCAACCCGTCCAGGAACGCGTTCGCCGCCGCGTAGTTGCCCTGCGCGGGGCCCCCCAGCGTCCCCGAGGCGGAGGAGAACAGGACGAACGCCGACAGCTCCAGGTCACGGGTGGCCTCGTGCAGGTGCCACGCCCCGGACACCTTCGGCGCGGCCACGGCCGCCAAGCGTTCCGGGGTCAACGACTCGATGAGCCCGTCGTCCAGCACGCCTGCGGCGTGCACCACGGCAGTCAACCCGCCGTCGCGCTCGGCCCGCGCGACGACGTCGGCCACCGCATCCCGATCGGCGACGTCACAGGCCTGGATCGAGACCTCGGCGCCCAGCGCCGTCAACTCCGCCCGCAGTTCACTGGCGCCGACGGTCCGCTCGCCCCGGCGGCCAGTCAGCACCAACCGACGCGTTCCGTGCGCGGTGACCAGGTGACGGGCCACCATCGCGCCCAGCACGCCGAGACCACCAGTCACCAGCACCCAGCCCGCACGGTCGAAGGCACTCGGGCTGGTCTCGGTGCCGGCCGGCACGCGAGCCAGACGTGGCGCCCGCACCACACCCCGACGCACCGCCACCTGGGGCTCGTCGCTCGCGAGCACCGAGGCCAGGGTCGTGCCAAGGCCAGTGCCGACGTGCTGGTCGGCGTCCACCAGCACGAACCGACCCGGATGCTCCGACTGGGCCGAACGGATCAGTCCCCACACCGAGGCCTGCGCCAGGTCCACGTCCTCGCCGGCGGCCACGGCCACCGCGCCCCTGGTCAACACGACCAGCCGGCTGGAGGCGAACCGGGCGTCGGCCAACCAGGACCGCACGACCGACAGCACCTCGGCCGACACGGCGCCCACCGATGACGGAACGTCACCGTCCTGCTCGGACACCGCGAGCAGCACCGCGTCCGGCGTCGTGCCTCCGATCGACGCGAGGTCCTCGACGATGTTCACGGGGACGCCCAGTGGACCAGGGTTCCCCACCGCAGCCCACCCACCCGGGATGGACCGTTCGAGGTTGACCTCGGTCCAGTCCACCTGGAACAGCTGGGTTGACCGGGAGTCGCGCGGTCGTGTCGAGGACACGGGCCGCGTCACCAGGGAACCGATCTCGGCGACCGGGGCACCCGCCCCGTCTGCGACCACCAGGCGGACCCCGGACGGCTCGGCGGGGGCCAGTCGCACGCGCAGCTCGGCGACGCCCGCCCGGTGGAGGGACACCTCACGCCAGGCGAAGGGCAGGCGGGCTGTGCCGGGCGAGGTGGGCTCGATGCCCGGCCAGTCGGAGCCGTCCAGACCGATGGCGTGCAGGGCCGCGTCGAGCAGGGCCGGGTGCAGGCCGAACGACGCGGTGTCCCGGCCCAGCTCCGTGGGTGCGCTGACCTCGGCGAAGAGCTCGGCGCCACGCCGCCACAGGGCCGTCATCCCCCGGAACGCCGGACCGTACTCCAGGCCGCGTTCGGCCGCCCGGTCGTAGAGGTCGTCCAGGTCCACCGGCACGGCGCCGTCGGGCGGCCACGACGTCAGCTCAGCGGAGTGCCCTGGGGGTCCCGAGGCGAGTACTCCGCTGACGTGCCGGCTCCACGGCTCGTCGTCCTCGGCGTCGTCGGGACGGGAGTGGACCGTGAGGGCCCTCCTGCCCGAACCGTCGGGGCCCTCGAGCAACACCTGGATGGTGACGCCGCCCCGCTCCGGGAGCGTCAGGGAGTTCTCCAGGAGGAGTTCCTCCACCTGGCCGCAGCCGACCTGGTTCCCGGCGCGAACGGCGAGCTCCAGGAACACCGTTCCCGGAACGACGACGTCGCCCAGCACGACATGGTCGGCCAGCCAGGGGTGGGTGCTGGTCGAGAGCCTGCCGGTGAACAGGAACCCGTCGGCGTCGGCCAGCGCCACCGACGCCCCCAGCAGGGGGTGGTCGGCCGAGGTCAGGCCAAGACCCGCGACCGCCTCCTCCCCGACCGGCTCCTCCGGGGCGTCCAGCCAGTAGCGCTCGCGTTGGAAGGCGTAGGTCGGCAGCGGTACGCGCCGTGCTCCCCAGGGGGCGAAGACCGAGGGCCAGTCGACGGCGGCGCCGCTGGCGTGGCTCCTGGTCACGGCCTCCATCAGTGTGCGGACCCCGGCACGACCGGGACGCTGGGCGACGACGAAGTCGCACCCGGGGTCGTCGTCCTCGGTGCCCGCCACGCATTCCTGCCCCAGGGCGCTGAGCACGCCGTTCGGCCCGAGCTCCAGGAACGTGGTCACTCCGCGCGTGCGCAGCGTCTGGACGCCGTCGTGGAACAGGACGGTCCGCCGGATGTGCTGGGCCCAGTACTCGGGCGAGCACAGCTCCTCGGCCGAGACGACCTGCCCGGTCACGCAGGACACGACCGGAATGCTCGGTGGCGCGAAGGTGAGCTCCGAGGCGATGCGGGTGAACTCCGGGAGGATGTCGACCATCAGCGGCGAATGGGCGGCCTGGCCGACCCTCAGTCTTCTGGTCTTGCGCCCACGCTCCGCCCACAGCTCGGCGATCTCCGACACCACGGAGTCGACGCCCGAGATGACCACCGAGTCCGGGCCGTTCACCGCCGCGATGCCGGCGACGTCCTCGTGGCCACGCAGGGTCCGCTCCACCTCGGCCCGGGTCGCCCGCACGGCGATCATGGCACCGCTCGCCCTCGCCTCGTGCATCAGCCGGCCACGCGCGCTGATCATCGTGCACACGTCCGCGAGGGAGAGGACGCCCGCCACGTGGGCGGCCGCGAGCTCGCCGGTCGAGTGCCCGGCGAGGAAGTCGGGGCGGATGCCCCAGGACTCCACCAGTCGGTACAGGGCCACCTCGAACGCGAACAGCGACGTCTGCGCACGGTCGATCCGGTGCAGCTCCGCCGCCTGCGGCGTTCCTTCCTCGGCGAAGACGAGTTCCTTCAGCCGACAGTCGAGCAGGACGTCCAGGTGGGCGCAGGCCGCGTCGAAGGCCTCGGCGAAGACGGGGAACGTCTCGTACAGCTCCCTGCCCATCCCCGGCCACTCCGTACCGCTGCCGGGGAACAGGAAGGCGAGCTTCCCCGCGCGGACCGTGCCGCCGGTGGTCGAGGTGCTCGTGCGCTCGTCGGCGAGGTCGCGCAGCCCCCGCAACAGCTCGTCCCGATCCCCGGCGATGACCGAGGCGCGCCAGCCGAAGGCCGAGCGCGAGGTGGCGAGCGAGTAGGCGAGGTCCACCAACCGTGTGCCCGGCTCGGCGATGACGTGTTCGTGGAGCCGGGCCGCCTGGGCACGCAGCGCCTGTCCGTCCTTTCCGGACAGGATGATCGGCAGCACGGCTGGCACCGGCGCCGGGTCGGTCGCGTCGTCGTCCGCCGGGCCGGGGTCTGGTGCGTGCTCGAGGATGACGTGGGCGTTGGTGCCGCTGACACCGAACGAGGAGACGCCGGCCCGGCGTGGCGCGCCGGTGTCCGGCCACGGTACCGGCTCGGTCAGCAACGACATGGTGCCGGACGACCAGTCCACGTGCGGCGTGGGCTTGTCCACGTGCAGCGTCCTGGGCAGGACGCCGTGCCGCATCGACATGATCATCTTGATGACGCCGGTCACGCCCGCCGCCGCCTGCGTGTGGCCAACGTTGGACTTCAGCGAGCCGAGCCACAGCGGGCGGTCCGCGGTCCGCTCGCGGCCGTAGGTGTCCAGCAGCGCCTGTGCCTCGATCGGGTCGCCGAGCGGGGTTCCGGTGCCGTGGGCCTCGACCGCGTCGACCTGGTCGGAGGTGACACGCGCGTTGGCGAGGGCCTGCCGGATCACCGCCTGCTGCGAGGGCCCGTTGGGCGCGGTGAGGCCGTTGCTCGCACCGTCCTGGTTGACCGCGGTTCCTCGGACCACCGCCAGCACCGGGTGGTTGTTGCGCAGCGCGTCCGAGAGCCGTTCCACGACCAGCACGCCGACGCCCTCGGACCACCCGAGACCGTCCGCCGACGCCGAGAACGACTTGCAGCGCCCGTCCTCGGACAGGCCGCGCTGCCTGCTGAAGCCGATGAACGGGCGGGGCGTGGACATGACCGTCACCCCGCTCGCCAGCGCGAGGGTGCACTCCTCCTGCCGCAGGGCCTGGCAGGCCAGGTGCAACGCGACCAGGGAGGACGAGCAGGCCGTGTCGACGGTGACCGCCGGCCCCTGCAGGCCGAGCACGTAGGACACCCGGCCGGACGCGACGCTGCCCGAGCTGCCGAGGTTGAGGTACCCCTCGACGTCGACCGGCACGCTGCGCGGTCGGGTCCCGTAGTCGTGGTACATCAGGCCGGTGAACACACCGGTCCGGCTGCCCTTCAATGAGGTCGGATCGAAGCCGGCGTGCTCCAGGGCCTCCCACGACAGTTCGAGCAGCAACCGCTGCTGCGGGTCCATCGCCAGCGCCTCACGCGGGGAGATCCCGAAGAACTCCGAATCGAAGTCCGCCGCGTCGTGGAGGAAGCCGCCGTTGAGGGAGTAGCTCCTGCCCGCCGTGTCCGGGTCCGGGTCGTAGAGCCGGTCCAGCGCCCAACCCCGGTCCGTGGGGAACGGCGAGATGGCGTCCCGGCCCTCGCTGACCAGCTGCCAGAGATCGTCCGGTGTGCGGACGCCGCCGGGCAGCCGGCAGCTCATGCCGACGACGGCGATCGGCTCGTTGGCCCTGGACTCCGCCTCCCGCAGCCGCTGCCGGGTCCGCCGCAGGTCCGTGGTCAGCTGCTTGAGGTAGTCAAGGACCTTGTCATCGTCCGCCATGAGCGTCTCCCACTACTCTTCGCCGCCCAGCTCGTCGTCGAGAATGGCGAGCACGTCGTCCAAGGTCGCTGACTCGAGGTTCGGGTCGATGGCCGCGCTCTGGTCCGTTCCGTGCAGCGCGGTCCAGTCCGACAGCAGGTCCCGCAGCCTCCTGGTGACCTCGTCGCGCTCCGCGTCGCTCGCGACGGGCCGCGTGAGGACGCCGCTCAGCCGGTCGAGTTCGCGGGTGATCGAGGTCGCTGCCGCCTGTTGCGGAGGGGCCAGTCGTGTCCGGAGGTGGCTGGCGAGTTCCCCAGGCGTCGGGAAGTCGAAGATCGCGGTGACCGGCAGTCGCAGCGCGGTCGCGGTGTTCAGCCGGTTGCGCAGTTCGACCGCGGTCAGCGAGTCCACCCCGATCTCCCGGAACGACCGGTCGGTCCCGATCCCGCCGACGTCCCGGTGGCCGAGGACCGCTGCGGCCTCACGGCGGACCAGTTCCACCACCGCCTCCTCGCCCTCCTCCTCGGACAGCTCGGCCAGGCGTTCGGTGAAGGAACGCGCCGGTGCCGCGCGCGGCGGGGTCCGCTGGACGGGAGCGGCGGGTGCGAGGTCGCGGAGCACGGTGGGAACCGCGCGGTCACCGGCCGCCAGCTCCGCCAGGTCCAGCCGCGCCGGGACCAGCACCGGATCGGGCCGGGTCCAGGCGAGGTCGAACAGCGCGAGGCCCTCCTGGGCAGACAGCGCCCCCGAGCCTTGACGTGCCTTCGACGTCAGGTCGGCCTCGGCCAGGTGCGCGGTCATGCCGCCCACACCGGCCCACAGGCCCCAGGCCAGGGAGATCGCGGGCAACCCGGTGCCACGCCGGTGTTGTGCCAGCGCGTCGAGGTACGCGTTCGCCGCCGCGTAGTTCCCTTGGCCCGCGCTGCCGAAGGTGGCGGCGACCGAGGAGAACAGCACGAAGGCCGACAGGTCCAGGTGCCTGGTGAGTTCGTGCAGGTGCCGGGCGCCGTCCACCTTCGGTCGCAGCACGACGTCGATGCCGTCCGCCGTCAGCGTCTCGACGGTTCGGTCGTCGAGCACGCCAGCTGTGTGGACGACGGCGGTGAGCGGGTGGTCCTCGGGTATCCCGGCCAACAGCCGCTCGACGTCGTCACGCACCGCGACGTCGCACGTGGCGACGCTCACCTCGGCACCGAGATCGGCCAGCTCCGCGCACAACTCCGCCGCTCCGGGAGTGTCCATCCCGCGACGGCTGGCCAGCAGGAGGTGCCGCACCCCGTGCTCGCCGACGAGCCGCTTCGCGACGAGCCCGCCCAACGCGCCCGCACCGCCGGTGACCAGTACGGTGCCCGCCGGGTCGAGCGGCACCGGCATGGTGGCGACGACCGGCCCGAACCGGCCCTCGACGCGGTCCGCGTCCACCATGCCCCGCACGTCCGACACCAGCACGGGCGAGGGCGGCGGGGCCCCTCGCTCCACCAGCTCCTCGAGGGCCCCCGGGTCGAGCTCGTCGGACGCGTCCACCCACGGCTCGTCCACGACGACGGCGTTGTCCGCGACGCCGCCGAAGTCGGCGTCCCGGGACTCGGCGAGGTGCTTGTCGTCCAAGCCCAGCTCACGCAGCGATTCCCAGTGTTCGCGCGGCGCGGTCGCGAACACCTCGTTGCCGAGGTGCCGTGCCAGGCGCACCGCGGCCAGGCCGAGGATTCCGCTGGCGTCGCGCACGACGACCGCCCGCTCCGAGGGCAGCCCGCGGAGCCGGTGGTGGGCGATCCGGTACGGGCCGGCGGCAGCGGCCTCGGCGAACGACCAGCCGGCCGGAATCCTGACGAGCCCGCGCTGCTCGGCCGGGGCGAGGGGACCTGTCACATCCTCGGTGATCCGGCCCGTGACCCGGTCTCCCCGCACGAACTCCGTCACGCCTGGCCCGAGTTCGCTGACGACTCCCGCGGCCTCCCGGGGTACGTCGAGGCAGACGGCGCGAACCGCGAGACGCACCTCGCCGGGCCGCAACGGCCTGGTCGCCTCCGGGGACGCGACGAGCGACACCTCGCCGTCGTGGTCGGCGGACCGGTCGAGGCGCCAGCCCTGCTCGCCGACCGGCGGGACCAGGGTGTCGCCGGTCCGGACTCCGGCCAGGCGGGGGACCAGCACCGCGCCAGCCCGGACCGCCGCCTGCGGCTCACCCGTGGCGATCGCGGCGGGCACCATCCGCCACGACTCCTCGTGCTCGTCGACGTCGACGAGCACGAACCGGTCGGGGTGCTCGGACTGCGCGGACCGCACCAGGCCCCACACCGGCGCCAACGCCAGGCCGTGCGGCACGTCGCCAACACCGGTCCCGATCGCGGCCCGGGTCACGATCGCCAGCCGCGTCGCCGCCAGGCGCTCGTCCGCCAGCCACGCCTGAACCGTGTTGAGGGCCTGGTGGGCCGCCTCGCGCGCGTCGTCCGCCCGGGGCAGGCTGAGCAGGACGACATCGGGCACCGTCGCGCCGTCGTCGATCGCCGCCACCAGCGCCGCCAGGTCGTCGTACCGGTCGGTGGCGAGGTCGCACTGGTTGAGGGTCGCCCACCGGTCCCGAGGGACCACGTGCCCGCTGGCGGCCGTGGGGATCGGTTTCCAGCCGAGACGGAACAGCTTGTCGAGGGACCCGCCGCTCGACTCGCCGAGCTGTCGCCGGGAGACTGGCCGGGACACCAACGAGGTCACCGACGCGACCGGGGAACCCTCGGCGTCGGCGAGCACCAACGAGACACCGTCGGATCCCACCGGTGCCAGGCGAACCCGGAGGAGGTCGACGCCACCGCCGCTCAGCGACACACCGCTCCAGGCGAAGGGCAACCTGCTCTCGCCGGACCCGCCGTCGTGGCCGGCGCCACGTGGCAGGTTCCCAAGCTTCATACCGTGCAGGGCGGCGTCCAGCAGTGCGGGGTGGATCGCGAACGAACTGGTCGTCTCGATCTCGTCGGGTGCGGCGACCTCGGTGTAGATCTCCTCCCCGAGGCGCCATGCTGCGCGGACGCCCTGGAAGGCCGGGCCGTACTGGTAACCGAGGTCCACCAGCCACGGGTACAGCCCGTCGACGTCCACCGGGACGCTGCCGGGGGGCGGCCAGGCGCGCGGGCCGTCCTGTTCCTCGACGGGCACCGGGCTGAGCGTGCCACGCGCGTTGCGTGTCCAGGGAGCGTCGACCGCGCCGCCAGTGGCGCGCGAGTGGGCCGTGACCGTGCGCCTGCCCGACTCGTCCGGACCGCCGACGGCCAGCTGGATCGCGATCTCGCCGGCCTCGGGCAGCACCAGGGGCGCTTCCAGGACGAGTTCCTCCACCGTCGGCAGGTTGACCGCGCGCCCCACGTGGGCCACCAGCTCGACGAAGGCCGTGCCCGGCAGGAGAACCGTGTCCAACACCCGGTGGTCTGCCAGCCAGGGGAGGGTGCGCAGCGACAGCCGGCCGGTCCACAGCTGGTCGTCGTTGTGCGCCAGGCCAAGGGCGGCGGAGAGCAAGGGGTGCTCGGTGGGCTCCAGGCCGGCCGAGGCGACCCCGTCGGTCGCCTCGGTGCTTCGGGTCCAGTAGTCGCGGTGTTGGAAGGCGTAGGTCGGCAGCGGGACCGTGCCACAACTCCCATGCACCCCAGCCAGGGCCCCCAGGTGAGGAGCATCGAGATGCACACGAGTGAGCGTGGTGACCAGGGTCAACGATTCCGGCTGGTTGACACGCACGGCCGGCAGATGCGTGGTGCCCACGAAACCATGCTCACGACCGAACGCGGTCAACGTCGGAGCCGGACCCAACTCCAGATACGTGGTGACGTTGTGCTCACGCAGCCACGACAACCCATCGCTGTACCGCACCACCTCCCGAACATGGCGCGTCCAGTGCTCCGGCGTGGACACCCCCGCCGGCTCACCGGTCAGGTTCGACACGACCGGGATCACGGGCTCGGCGAAGTCCACCGTCTCCAACACCCGACGGAACTCGCCGAGGACCGGGTCCATGCGATGCGAGTGGAACGCGTGACTGGTCCGCAGCCGACGGTGGGACACCCCCAGCCCCTCCCAGTGGGCGACGACTGCCTCCACCGCGTCCTGATCACCGGAGACCACCACCGACGCCGGACCGTTGACCGCGGCGATCCCGACCCGCGGCCGACCGGCCAGGGACTCCGCCACCTCGGCCTCACTGGCCGCGATCGAGACCATCGCCCCACCCGGAGGCAGCTGTTGCATCAACCGCCCCCGTGCCGCCACGATCCGGCACGCGTCGGACAGGGAGAACACCCCCGCCACGTGCGCGGCCACGACCTCACCGAGGGAATGACCCAACAGGTAGTCCGGGCGCAGACCCCAGGACTCCAGCAACCGGTACAACGCGACCTCGAAGGCGAACAGACCCGCCTGGGCGAACAGTGTCTGGTCCAACGCCGCCTGGTCTGAGGAGATCACCGCGCGCAGCTCGGCGCCGGTGTGTTCCTCCCACTCGCGGCAGACCTCGTCGAAGACCGCACCGAACAGGGGGAACGCCCTGGCCAGTTCCTCGCCCATCCCGACCCGTTGTGACCCCTGGCCGGTGAACAGGAACGCCACCCGTCCGCTCACCGCCGGGTCGGTCGAGGCACGCACCACACCGGGTTCCTCGGTCCCGGTGGCGATGGCCTCCAACCCGCGCAGCAGGTCCTCACGGGACGCGCCCACCACGGCCGCGCGGTGCTCGAACGTCGATCGTGTCACCAGCAGCGAGTGGGCCACGTCCCCGACCGGGACGTCGGGACGGGCACGCGTCCAGGTCGACAACCGGTGGGCCTGCGCCCGCAGGGCGTCCTCCGTCCGACCCGACACCACCCACGACACCACCCCACCAACCTCCGAGATGGAGGAGTTCGTGGTGTTCGGGTCCTCCTGGATCTCCGGGGGTTGTTCGAGGATCAGGTGGGCGTTGGTGCCACTGACACCGAACGAGGACACCCCCGCCCGACGCGGCCGCCCCGTCTCCGGCCACGGCACAGAATCCGTGGCCAACCGGACACTGCCCGCGCTCCAGTCCACCGCCGGCGTCGGCTCGTCCACATGCAACGTCTTCGGGACCACCCCATGCCGCATCGCCATGATCATCTTGATCACGCCGCCCACACCCGCCGCCGCCTGGGTATGACCAATGTTGGACTTCAACGACCCCAACCAGACAGGACGATCCCCCGGCCGGTCCTGACCATAGGTCGCCAACAACGCCTGCGCCTCGATCGGATCACCCAACCGAGTCCCCGTGCCATGCGCCTCCACCACATCCACCTGCCCGGCACCCAACCCGGCATCCCGCAACGCCTGACGGATCACCCGCTGCTGCGACGGACCGTTCGGCGCGGTCAAACCGTTCGACGCACCGTCATGGTTGACCGCGCTCCCCCGCACCACCGCCAACACCCGATGACCACGACGACGCGCCTGCGACAACCGCTCCAACACCACCACACCCACACCCTCGGCCCACCCCGTGCCCTCCGCGCCCGCCGCGAACGAACGACACCGCCCATCCCGGGACAGACCACCCTGACGGGAGAACTCCACGAACCGCGAGGGCGTCGCCATCACCGTCACCCCACCGGCCAACGCCAGACCGCACTCACCCGAACGCAACGCCCGCGCCGCCCAGTGCAACGCCACCAACGACGAGGAACACGCGGTGTCCACCGACACCGCCGGGCCCTCCAACCCCAACACGTAGGACACCCGACCCGACAACACACTCGCCGAGGCACCCGTGCCCCGATATCCCTCCACGTCACCACGCACACCGACCATCAACGATCCGTAGTCCTGACCGTTGGTCCCCACGAACACCCCGCACCCGCTGCCCTTCAGGGACAACGGATCGATCCCGGCGCCCTCCAACGCCTCCCAGGAACACTCCAACAGCAACCGCTGCTGCGGGTCCATCGCCAACGCCTCACGCGGGGAGATCCCGAAGAACTCGGCGTCGAAACCAGCCGCGCCGTGCAGGAACCCGCCCTCACGCACGTAGGAGGTCCCCACCCGACCCGACACCGGATCGAACAGGGCCTCCACATCCCATCCCCGGTCGGAGGGGAACAACCCGATCGCGTCGCCACCGGAGCTGACCAGGTCCCACAGACCCTCGCCCGAGACCACCCCACCGGGGAACCGGCAGGCCATTCCCACCACGACCACCGGGTCGTCCTCGGCGGCGTCACTACCGGTGCCCGGGGGCTCCTCGGGGTCGGTGCCCTGCTCACCGAGCACCAGGGCGGCCACCGCGCCCGCCAACGATCGGGGTGTGGGGTAGTCGAACACCGCCGTCACCGGCAGGCCCACACCCGCCACCGAATCCAGGGTGTTGCGCAGTTCCACACCCAGCAGTGAGTCGAAACCCAGGTCACGGAAGGCACGGTCGGCACCGACCACGGTGCCCTCGTCCAGTCCCAACACCCTGCCGGCCACGCCACACACCCACGCCAGCAACCATTCCTCGCGTTCCACCACCGACAACCCCGACAACCGCCCGGCGAGGGAACCTCGAGCCGTCTCGGCGTCGGTGTGGCGGAAGGGGTGGACCGGAAGGGCCACCCGGCGACCGCCCCGGAGCACCAGGCGCAGGTCCGGCCGGGTCTCACGTACGTGCAGCAGCGCGGTCGCGGTCAGCAGTGGTCGAATCTCCGACCCGCTGCCCCGCATCGTCGGGACGAACACGGTGTCCTGGCCGGGGAGCACCTCCGCCGCCAACGCGCAGAGGGTGCCCTTCGGGCCCAGCTCGACGAAGGTGCGGACACCCAGTTCGTGCAGCCGGGTCACCTCGTCGGCGAAACGGACGGTCCGCCGGACGTGGTCGACCCAGTAGTCGGCCGAGCACACCCGCTCAGCGGACACGAGGTCACCGGTCACGTTGGACATCAGGGGAATCGTCGGCGGCGAGAAGGTGACCCGTTCGGCGACGGCCGCGAAGTCCGCCAACATCGCGTCCATCCGGGCCGAGTGGAAGGCGTGGCTGGCCCGCAGCCGCCTCGGCCCGCCGCCGGCCTCGGCCCAGGTGGCGGCGAGTTCGTGCACCGCCTCGGCGTCCCCGGAGATCACCGTCGCCCTCGGACCGTTGACCGCTGCGATGCTCACCCGTTGCCCGTGGTCGCGCAGGGACTCGGCGACCTCCGCCTCGCCCGCCCGCACCGAGACCATCGCGCCGCCGTCGGGCAACCGCTGCATCAGCGTTCCCCTTGCCGCGACGAGCGCGCACGCGTCGGCGAGGGAGAGCACTCCCGCCACGTGGGCTGCCGCCAGTTCGCCGAGCGAGTGCCCCGCGACGAAGTCGGGGCGCACGCCCCAGGACTCGAGCAGCCGGTACAGCGCAGCCTCGACCGTGAACAGCCCGGCCTGGGCGAAGACCGTCTGGTCCAGCAGCTCAGCCGCGCCGGGCGTCTCCTCGGCGAGGACGACCTCCCGCAACGGCCGGTCCAGGTGCCGGTCGAACTCGGCGCAGGCCGCGTCGAAGGCCGCCCGGAAGACCCCGTACTCCTCGTAGAGCTCCCGGCCCATCCCCAACCTCTGGGACCCCTGCCCCGAGAACAGGAACGCCACCGGCCCCACGGGGCCGGCGGCACGCACGACGTCGCTGGCCGGTTCACCCAGGGCGATCGCGTCCAGGCCGGTGAGCAGTTCGGGCAGATCGCGGGCGATCACGGCGGCCCGCTCCTCGAACACCGACCGCCCGGCCGCCAGCGTGTACGCGACGTCGGCCAGGGCGGCGTCGGGGTGTCTGCTCAGGTGTCGGTGCAGCCGTCCGGCCTGGGCCCGCAGGGCGTCCGGCCCCCTGGCCGACAGCACGAACGGCCTGACCTGGGACGACGTCTCCTCGGGGCGGGCAGCGCGCACTGCCGCTGAGACGACGATCCGTGTCCCGGGACCCAGGACCTCGACCGGTGTTCCCGACCCGACCGCCTCGACCAGCGCGTCGAGCCCGTCCGTGCCACCTGCCTCCGCCGGCCGCGGGTCGAGGACGCAGTGGAGGGGGTCGTCGTTGGCGATCGCCCGGGCCAGGGTCGTGAGCACCAGTGCCGCGGTGTGGTCACCGACGACCGCCAGCTCGACCACGCCGTCGCGGATGCTCTCGCAGGCCCGGCGCACCGCCGCCAACGCCGCCTCGGTGGACTCGGCTGGGCCGCTGACCCCGAGCACGGCCGCCACCTCGGGGGCATCGGGGGTCAGTGGTTCCGGCGCGCCGTCGAGGTAGACGCCGACGACGCCGTCGTCGAGCCGTGCCGGCACGATCGCTGCGTCCTCGAGTGCGGTCCAGCCGAGCTCGAGGAACGCCAGCCGCCGGGGGTCCATCGCGGCGGCCTCCTCGGTGGAGAGGCCGAAGAACTCCGGGTCGAACGAATCGGAGTGATCAGCACGGGTCGCCAGTCCGACGACCGCGATCACCGGATGCGATTCACGGTCCATTCCAGAAATGGTCGCCCCCCACTCCACCGGACGAGATCAGCGCACAACCACTACCAACCCACACGCTTTCGAACAGGGGGATTCGCGCTTCCTTGCGACGGCGACATTACCTCCGCCACCAGGGGTGGCCAACCCCTAAAAGATCCGGCACGGACACCGTGCCCGGCTCCCTGTGAGATCCACCTCACCGCCGCGCTACCCCACGGTGGGCGCAGGTGGGAGGAACAGGGCCTCGACCTCCCGCAGGGTGTCCTCCGAGAGGTCCGAACCCAGCGCCCGGAGAGAACCGTCCAGGTGCGCGCGGGTGCGCGGCCCGATGACCGCGGAGGTGACGGCCGGCCTGGACAACACCCAGGCCAGCGCGGTCTCGGCGGGGTCGAGACCCCGGTCGAGGCAGAACTCCTCGTACCGCTCGACGGCCTCGCGGTAGGTGCTCATCGCGACCACGGCGCGACCCTGCGCGGACTTGACCGCGGTCCCCTCGCCCAGCTTGCGCAGCGCGCCGCCGAGCAGCCCGCCGTGCAGCGGTGACCAGGCCACGACCCCTACCCCGTAGGCCCGAGCGGCCGGAATGACCTCCCGCTCGACCTGCCGATCGACCAGGTTGTAAATGCATTGTTCGGAAACGATGCCGAGGAAATTCCTCCTATTAGCGGCCTCCTGCGCGGAGACCATGTTCCACCCGGGGAAGTTGGAGGAACCGACATAGCGGATCTTGCCCTGGTGCAGCAGGGTCTCCATGGCCTGCCAGACCTCGTCCCACCCTGCGGTGGGGTCGACACCGTGCATCTGGAACAGGTCGATCCAGTCGGTCCGCAGCCTTCGCAGCGACGCGTCGCAGGACGCGATGATGTGCCGAGCCGACAACCCCTGGTCGTTGGGCCAGTCGCTCATGGGGCAGAACACCTTGGTCCCGAGCACGACCTTGTCCCGCCGGCCGCCGCCACTGGCGAACCACTCGCCCACCAGTTCCTCGGTCATGCCCCGGTGGACCTGCCAACCGTAGTGGTTGGCGGTGTCGAAGAAGTTGATCCCCTGCTCCAGCGCCTCGTCCATCAGGGCGAAGCTGTCGTCCTTGGTGGTCCGGACACCGAAGTTCAGGGTGCCGAGGCAGAGCCTGCTCACCTTCAGCGCTGTCCGGCCGAGTCGTTCGTAGTGCACTTCTCACCTCGTGTCGGGACGGACCCCTCGCCCGTGCGGCGTGCTGGCGAGGCTGTTCAGGCAGGCGATCAGGCTGCGTGCCTGGACGTTCACGTAGTGGCTGTGGCGGAGGAGACCGACGAGCTGGTGCAGGGTCACCCACCGGAAATCCGGGTCCGTGGACAGGTCGTAGTCCGCGTCGGTCTCGACGATGAGGTACCGGTTCTCGGCGTGGTAGAATCGGCCGCCCTCCTCCGAGAGCATCGTGGCGAACCTGATGCGATCCGGGCGGGCGTTCAACACCTCGTCCAGGAACCTGGGCCGGTCCGAGGGAGCCATCCGCGCGTAGTTGCTCGGTGCGCACTGCACGGTCGGCGCCAGCTCGACGACGTCGAGGTAGCCGGGCTCCACTCTGGCGTGCACCAACAGGTGCAGCACGCCGTTGATCCGTTTCACCAGGAACGCCACGATGGCCGTGTCGGTGGGCTCGATCATCGGTTGGGTCCACTGCCGGACCTCGCGGTTGTCCGCGGTGACCTCGACCGCGATCACGTTGAAGAACAGCCCGGTGTCGTGGGAGATCGTCGTCGCCGAGCGTTGCCAGTCCCGCACCTCGTTCAGCGGCATCCGTGTGGTCCGCACCTCGTTGCGGGTGCGAGCGTCGGTGATCCACCCCAGGATCTCCTTGGTGCGGTGCAGGCTGCCCTGTTCCCCGTCGCACGAGCGGGCGATCGCCGACGGGAACTCGTCGTCGGTGGGTGGGAGGGCGGCCACCAACCCGTCCCCGGAGAACGGCAGGCACGACATCACCGTCCTGGCGTCCATGTTGACCAGGTTGTCCTCGTGCAGCAGCTGGTACAGCTGTCCGAGAGTCGCCCAGTGGAAGCCGTCGAGCAACTCGACGTCGTCGTCCACCTCCACCACCATGTTGCGGTTGCGCTTGTGGTAGAACCACGACCCCTGCTCGGACTGCAGCACGTCCGCGAGCACGCGGTGGTCGCGGGTGTCCACGAAGTACTCCAGGTACGGCACCGACGCACCCTGGTGCACCTTCGTGTAGTTGCTCTTGGTGGCCTGCACCGTCGGCGACAGCTGGGCGCCGTTGCAGTTGCCCGGTTCCATCTTGGCCTGCATCAGGCAGTGCAACACCCCGTCGAACTCCTTGACGAGGATGCCGAGGATGCCGATCTCCGCCTGGTTGATGATCGGCTGGGTCCACGCCGGGACGGGAGCCCCGGGGACGTTGACCTCCAGACCCTCCACCACGAAGAACTTCCCGCTGGCGTGCCCGATGTTGCCGGTGTCCGGGTCCGAGGACCAGCCCGTGAGGTCGTCGAGCGCGATCCTCGTGACGGTGGTCCTGTCGGCCTGGGTCAGGCCGTCGAACCAGGCACGCAGCGCCGCCATCCCGCCGAACGGACCGGTCAGCGTTCGGGCGGACTCGGCTATCCGCAGATGGTCCGTCTCGTCGCCCTGCTGGAGCAGCACGGATGGCGCGGGGGACATCTTGGCCACAGGGCCTCCCTTGGTTCCGAAGTCACCGGGCGGTCTGGGTCACTCGCGCACTCCGATGAACAGCCCCCTCCCGGTGAGCCCGCCCTCCAGGTACTCGGCCGGGCAGCCCGCGGCGGCGAACGCCTCGAGGTACTCGTCCTTGGTGAACAGCCGGAGCATGGACGTCTGCGTGAACTCCCGGATCCCGTCGGCGTCGCCCACCATGAAGCGCACCTCGAGGCGGGTGGAGTCCCCCTCCCGAGTGGAGTGCGACATCCGCACGACGGCCTTGCCGTCCTCAGCTCCCGCATCGGCCGCGACGTAGCCCTCGATGAAGCGCTCCGGGAACCACCACGGCTCGATCACGAGCACGCCGCCGGGCGCGAGGTGCCGTCCCATCGCCCGAACCGCGTCGGACATGTCCGCCACGCTGGTCAGGTAGGCGATGGAATTGAACATGCAACACGCCGCGTCGAAGGTGCGGTTCAGGTCGAAGTCACGCATGTCCCCCGCGTGCACGGAGACACCGGGCAGGCGCTCACGGGCGACGGTCCGCATTCCCTTCGCGATCTCCAAGCCCTCGACGTGATCGAACAGCGTGCCGAAGGTCTCCAGATGCGCACCGGTACCGCACGCCACGTCGAGCAGCGAGCTCGCCGACGGGTTCCTGGCGCGGATGAGTCGCGCGGTCTCCTCGGCCTCGCCCGCCCAGCTCTTGCCCCGGCTGCGGTAGATCAGCTCGTAGACCTCCGCGAAGTTTGCCGCGTACATGGACTCCCCTTGTTCTCGACCGGTCCGGACAGTCACCGCAGGACACCGACGAACAGCCCGCGAGCGGAGATCCCCTCGCCGCTCGCGAGGTACTCCGCGCGACAGCCCGCCTGCTCGAAGGCCGACAGGTACTCCCCGCGCGTGAACAGCGCCAGCTCCTGGACGTGCGTGAAGTGCCGGATCCCGTCCCGATCCGGCACCAGGTAGTGCGCCTCGTGGCGGGCCAGCCGACCGTTCCGCACCGTGTGGGACCGGGAGAGCCGGGCCACGGTGCGGTCCTCGTCGTGCACCACGGCATGTCCGACGTAGCCGTCGAGGAACGTCTCGGGGAACCACCCCGGGTCGACGACCAGCACACCGCCGGGGACGAGCGCGCGGGCCATGGCCGACACGGCGAGCCACAGTTCGTCCACGGTGGCCATGTAGGCGATGCTGCTGGTCAGGCAGCAGACCGCGTCGAAACTCCGGCCCAGGTCGAAGTCGCGCATGTCACCGGCGTTGATGGGCACGTCCGGCAGCTTCCGTCGAGCGACGTCGCGCATGGCTGGGGACAGTTCGAGTCCGGCGACGTCGTCGAAGTGGGTCTTCAGCGACACCAGGTGCTGGCCGGTCCCGCACGCGACGTCCAGCAGGGAGCTCGCGTGCGGCCGACGCTCACGGATCGCCCGGACGACCGCGGACGCCTCGCCCGCGAAGTCCTGTCCCCGCCCCTGGTAGAACAGGTCGTAGACCTCCGAGGTCTCCCGGCCGTACACGGGTGTCGGCGCGTGGGAGTCGTCCTGGGCTTCGCTCATCGGTGCGTACCGGCCACGACCGACCGGGCCCTGACGGCCTCGCGGAACGCGGTCACCGTCGCCTCGACGTCGGCGTCGCTGAGCCCGTTGTGCAGCGGCAGGCACAAAGTCCGTTCCGCGGCCTCCTCGGCGGCGGGGAGCCGGCCGTCGAACCCGTACGCCTTCACCCGGTGCAGCGGCGGATACCGGAGGGTGGTGTAGATCCCGCGCTCGTAGAGATCCTGGGCGACCTCGTCCCGGATGCCGGCATCCATCTGAACCCAGTACATGTAGTAGGACGTCTCGTGTCCCGAGGGCAGCGGTGGAGGCGTCCTCACCTCGGCCAGGTCCGCCAACTCGGCGTCGTAGTAGGCGACGATCCGCCGGCGACGGTCGAGGAATTCCTGGAGCCTGCCCAGTTGCACCGTCCCGATCGCGGCCTGGATGTCGTTCATGACCGAACGGCGCGAGAACGACGAGATCTCGTACTCCCACCAGCGCGTGTTCGTCTGGTTGGCCTGGGAGTAGCCGCTCGTCT
The DNA here is from genome assembly GCF_002895405.1 of Actinoalloteichus sp. AHMU CJ021. Lineage (NCBI taxonomy): Bacteria > Bacillati > Actinomycetota > Actinomycetes > Pseudonocardiales > Pseudonocardiaceae > Actinoalloteichus > Actinoalloteichus sp. AHMU CJ021. The sequence goes on from NZ_CP025990.1 coordinate 6,465,944, forward strand.
GCTCGAGCCCGAGGTAGGCGAGCTTGCGCCCTCGCTCGACGAGCTCCGGGTCGCGGGCATGCAGGATCGCTCCGTCCCCGGCCACCACGACCTTGCCGAAATCGAAACTCCAGACCCCGATGTCACCAATGGTCCCGCAGGCCTGGCCGTCCACCCGGGAGGCCACGGAGCAGGCCGAGTCCTCGACGAGGTGGACCCCGCGCTCACGACACAGCTCGGCGATCTCCACCACGTCGCCGGGATAGCCGGCGTAGTGCAGCAGGAGGACGGCCTTGGTCTTCGGGGTCAACGCCGCGGCGACGTCGTCGACCGTGGGGTTCAGGGTCGCGGGGTCCACGTCGCAGAACACCGGTCGCGCGCCCTGGGCCGCCACCGCGTTGCCCTCGCTGACGAAACCCACCGTCGACACCACGACGTCGGTGCCCGGCCCCACGCCCAGCAACTGCATCGCGAGGAACGTGGCCTCGGTGCACGAGTTGACCGACATGACGTGGTCGTCGCCCACCCCGAGGTGCCGGGCGAAAGCCTGTTCGAACGCCGCCGTGCGCTTGCCCTTGCCGACCCAGCTGGTGGCGAAGACCTCCTTGACCGCGGCGAGTTCCTCGTCGCCGAGTGTCGGCTGGAAGACATTGATCATCCCGTACCTCCTCCGGCCCGACGGGCTCTGCCGGGGCAGCGTATACGCGAGGTCAGGAATCGCGACGATTCGCGGGGGAAGTTAGGGGAATTGCCTCGACGATATTCACGGTTGACAGCGGCACCAGTATCTCGGCAACCGGAACAAGACATCGAATAGGGGTTTTTAGGGGTTGCGATGTCCGCATTCGTCGCCCGGGTCGCGTCCTGCCCTCAGGGTCAGGGGGCGTACCGGCGTCGGAATGGTCGCGGCCGTTCGGGCGTGGTCCGGCGCGAGGGCCGCGCCCGGCCCCGAGCCGGCGGCGTTGACCGGCGGGCCTCGCGTCCGCCCACACCGCGGTGCTCCCCGACGGCCCGCGGGCGACGCGGACGCGCAGCAGGACGTGAACACCCCTGGCATCCGGTCGGCCCCCGCCGCGACGAGGCGGGTGCGCGACCGGAGGCGGCGGTCGAGGACACGACCCGACCGTTCGGCCGCCGGGCCCGCCGACCTGGTCCGTGACGCCGCGTAGGAGCTGCTGGGCGCGCGGGTGGCGGTCCCCTGGCACTCGACGCCGGTGAGCGCGGCCCTGATCGTGATCGCCCCCTACCACCTCAGAGGACCGTCGAGGACCGTCGGGGCCTCCCTGCTGGTTCCGGCGGGATGCTGTGGCCGGCCGGACCGCACCCGGCGTGCCCCCGAAACGCCTGACCGGAGCGCCGTGGCGCGAACCGCGACCCCCTGCCGTGGCCGCTAGGGGTGTCGTCGTGCGGGGCCGCACCCCGACGATGGGCTGTATGAGTGACGCGGTGGTTGTCAGCGACCTCGTCAAGCGTTACCTGCCGGAGCTGCCACCCGCCGTCGACGGGCTGAGTTTCTCCGTGCGCCAGGGCGAGGTTTTCGGGCTGCTCGGGCCGAACGGCGCCGGGAAGACCACGACCATCGGCGTGCTCACCACCCGGGTCGTGGCCACCTCAGGTCGTGCGGTCGTGGCGGGAACGGACGTGACGACGGACGCGAGGAAGGCTCGCGGGCTGCTCGGCGTCGTGCCGCAGCACCACAACCTCGACCGTTCGCTCGACGTTCGGCGCAACCTGCTCTACCACGCCGCCTACCACGGGGTGGGACGCGCGATCCGCAGGCAGCGCGCGGAGGATCTCCTGACGCGGATGGGTCTGGGGGACCGTGCCGAGGCGAACGTCGACGAACTGTCCGGCGGGCAGGCCCAGCGGGTGATGATCGCGCGGGCGCTGATGCACCAGCCGGAGGTGCTGTTCCTCGACGAGCCGACCAGCAGCCTCGACCCGCAGGCCCGGGTGTTCGTCCACGACGAGATCGGCGCGCTCCGCAAGGAGGGTGTGACCGTCGTCGTCACCACCCACGACATGGAGGAGGCGGCCAAACTGTGCGACCGCGTGGGCATCGTCGACCACGGCGCGATGCTCCGGCTCGACACCCCGGCCGCGATGACGGACTCGTTGCCGGGCAGGACGACCCTGACGGTGACGATCACGATGGCCGACGTCGAGACTGACGTCGTGGCGCGGGCGTTGTCCGACCTGGACGGCGTCGAACGCGTCGAGCGGATCGGTGTCGGAACAGCGGCCTCGCCGCCGGGCGCCCCCACGCCAGTGCCAGCGCCGGCAGGTGGTGGCGAGCAGTTCCGGCTCTACCTGTCGGCGGACTCCTCCGTGGTGGTGCCGATCATGCTGAAGGTCCTCACCGGACTCGGCTGTGACATCACTGATCTTTCGGTCAGCAAACCGAGCCTCGAGGACGTCTTCCTTCACCTGACCGGACGGGAGCTCCGATGACCACCGCCGCCGTGCCGCCGCAGGCACCATCGCGCGAGCGCACCGAGTTGGCCACCGCGGTGCGGGTGTTCGGCGCGCTCCTCAGCAGGGACTTCTACGTCACGGCCAAGGACATACCCGGATTCCTGGTCAAGACGCTCCTGCAGCCGTTCCTCATGCTGTTCATCTTCGGCAAGGTGCTCACCGACCTCGGTTTCGTCCAGCCGGGTTTCGTGCAGGTGTTGTTCCCCGGTGTGATCGCCTTGAACACCTTCCTCGGCGCGCTCCAGGCGACCGCCATGCCGATGGTGATGGACTTCTCGTTCACCAAGGAGATCGAGGACCGCCTGCTCGCACCGGTGTCGATGTCCGTGGTGGCGCTGGAGAAGATCGTCTTCGGCGCGCTCCGCGGCCTGCTGGCCGGTGTGGCGATGATCCCGATCGGCTTCGTCATCCTGGACGGCGTGTCCTGGCCGGTGTCCGGTCTGCTGCCGGCGTTCCTCGTGCTGATCCTGTGCTCGCTGGCGGCGGCGGGGGTGGGCATGGTGATGGGCACGTTCGTTCCCCCGGCGAGGATCGACACCGTCTTCTCAGCCGTGATGATCCCGCTGATGTTCACCGGTGCCACCCAGTTCCCGTGGCAGGGACTGGACAACTTGCCCTGGTTCCAGGTCGTGTGCGCGCTGAACCCGCTGACGTACGCGAGCGAGGGAATCCGGGACATCCTGCTGGGCGGGACCGTGCCCACGATCCCCCTGTGGGTGGACCTGACAGCGCTGATCGGCATGGGGACGGTCGCCATCGTCGTCGGCACCATCGGCTTCCGGCGCCGAGCGGTCTCCTGAGCGCGGGCCGTGGTCGGGTGGGTCGGGCCCGACGGGCACCGGCGGACGGCCGAACGGTCAGCGGAACCACGTGGTCCCGGCGCTGGCCTGCTCCGGGCCGGCCGGCGCGGCACCGATCGCGGCGGCCGGCCTGGGAACCGGCCGTCAGGTTCCGCTCCGAGGGCATGGCCACCCACCGCCACTGCCCACGCCAGGATCGCCGCGCCTCGCGGAGGCGGGCCCGTCCGCCGGGTTCGGCGGCCGTCCCGGGGCCACCGCTGAGGGGCGACCGCCCCGGGGGCGGGGCGAGGTGCACCGCCGGGTTCCGAGCGGGAGCCGGGCCGGCCCCGGCGCCACTCGGCCGGACGGCCGACCCCCATGCGGAGGGATCAGTTGAGCAGGCCACGCTCCCGCAGGTCGTCGAACACGGCGCGGCCAGCCTCGGACAGCCGATCCCGGTCCGCCGAGGTCAACCAGGCCAGTTCCTCGATCTCGGCGCGGGGTTCCGGGGTGCCCCGGTGCTCCGCGCGATAGCAGGCCATCCGGACGAGCACGCCCTCGGCCTTCCCGTCGGCACTGGCCTCGACGGTGGCCACGTGTTCCGCCGAGTCAGCCAGCACCTCGACGCCGAGTTCCTCGTCGACCTCCCGCACGAGGGTCTGGACATCGGTCTCCCCGGGGTCCCGCTTGCCGCCCGGCAGGTAGAACAGCTCCTTGCCCCGGGACCGGGCGCACAGCACCGCTCCGTCCACGATCTCCAGCCACGCCACCTTGTCGATGACCACCAGCCCACTCCTCCTCGCCTCCGGCGCCGTCACCGACGGCGCTGCCCCAGCATCCCCGGCGCCGTGGTGGCCGCCGCACGGTGGTCCCGGATTCGGGGGCGGGCGGTGCGGCACCCGGCCGTGGTGCTGGTCCGATGGACGGGTCGGGGGTCAGGGGTTCCGGAAGGCCAGCAGGGGGACGAGTTGTTCCTCGGCGGTCAGCGAGCCGTGTTGTCCGACGAAGCCGCTGAGCCGCGACTCGGCCCGTGACCGCGTCAGCCCCAGGGTTCCGCGCGCGGCGACGACGAGGTCCCCGATGCGGGGGCGGAGGTGGTCGGCGACGACGGGACCGAACCAGCCGGCCTCGACGGCCTGGTCCCGACGCACGATCCACGCCCGGTCGCCGAGCCGTTCCCGCCACGCGGCCAGCACGTCGGCGGTGGCGCCCGGTTCAGTGTGGAGGTGGCGCACCCGCGCCTCGCCCCCGATCATGCGGACGCCCTCCCGCAACGGTGCCTCGGTGTCGAGGTCCACGCGGTCGTCCTCGCCGATCGAGACCATTCCGTGGTCGGCCGTGACCACCAGCATGCCGTCGGCGGGGAGCCGCCCGGCGACGGCGGCGGCGAGCTGGTCGACGTGCGCGAGCTGGTGGCGCCAGGGATCGCTGCCCGGCCCGTGGAGGTGACCGAGGGCGTCGAGGTCACCGTGGTAGGCGTAGCAGAGCACCCGGTCCCCCGCCTGGAGCGCCGCCACCGCACCGCTCGTCAGGTCGCCGAGGGCGTGGGTGCCGTGGAAGCGCCCGCCGCGCAGGACCGCGCGGGTCAGCCCGCTGCCGTCCTGGTCGCGGGGCGCGACCATGTGCACCGCGACGCCGGCCTCCTCCGCGCGTTCCCACACCGTCCGACGGGGCTGGAACTCCTCGGGGACGACCTGGGAGCGGAGGTCCACCGGGCGGCCGTCGCCATGCCGGTGCCAGCCCAACGCGTTGAGGACGAGGTCGTCCCGACCCACGGCGAGGGAGTACCCCACGATTCCGTGCTCCCCTGGTGGCACGCCGGTTCCGATGGTGGCGATGCTGGTGGCCGTGGTCGCGGGGAAGCCTGCGGCCAACGGGGCGCGACCGGTGGTCAGGGAGGTCAGGAACGGCGCTTCGGTGGGGTGGGCGCGCAGGAGTTCCCAGCCCAGTCCGTCGACGAGCAGGAGGCAGATCTTCGTCGCCTCGGGCAGGCCGAGGACGTTCGAGGTCCCGGGGAGGCCCAGTCCGGCCAGCAGCGACGGGACGACGTCGGCGAGTGAACCAGCTCGATACCCGGGTACCAGGGGTTCCATGCGACCGACCCTAGTGCCCCTGTGACGGGGCGGGGCGGTCCTCGTTGGCGGGGATGTCCCTCCGCTCTTCCGCCCGCGCGTCGGGCTGGCTGCCGAGGCCCGGTCCTCGGGCTGGCCCGGGCGGACCGGGTGACCGGGCTGCCCCGTCAGCCTGCCCGGACGAGCACCGCCCCACCGTTGACGTTGGCGGCGCGGATGTCGCGGGGGCTGGTCGGGTCGTTCGGCAGCTCGACGTCCGCGCGGTCGTGCTCACTGGTCGCGTTGATCGCGTAGGTCTCGTCCGGGGGCAGCGTCACGGTCACCGACGAGTGGCGGGACACGGCGTCCACGGTGTCGGGCGCGGAGGTGAAGCCCAGGCGGACGCTGCCGTTCTCGCTGTGGACGCGCACCGCCGGGGAGCGCAGGCGGGTCCCGGTGATCGCGCCGGCGACACCGGTGACGTCGACCTCGCCCGCGACGTGGGCGAGGTCGACGGTGCCGTTGGTGTTGTGGATCTCCAGGTCGTTCGGGATGTCGGTCGCGCCGATGTGCCCGGCTTCCGCGCGCAGGGTGAGCGTCGTGTCCGGGGGCACGGCGACCTCGAAACTCGCGCCGCAGCCCGGGCTGAACCCCTCGCACCGGGCGTGGAGGATCAGGTCCTCGCCCTCGAGTGCCCAGGTGGCGTTGCCGTCCTCGGCCGCCATGCCGGTCAGCGTCCTGCGCACGGTGACGGTGCCGTCGGAGCCCGGGACGACGCGGAGGTCGAAGTTGCCGGTGTCGATGGTGAGCCGGGGGGCTTCCAGGGGGAAGTCGCGTTCGTCGGAGCGCGGGGGCGTGTCGGTGCCGCAGGCGGCCAGGAGAAGGCTCGATACCACCATAGCGATCGTGGGCCGGGTCCGGGAACTCCTGGTGGTGCTGGTCATCGGCGGTCGTCATCCTTGTCGTCGGCGGCCTCGGCCGCGTGGGGCGGTGGTCGTGCGGTGCGCGTGGGACACGGCTTCCTCGCCGCGTGCGGGGGTGGACGTCCACCAGCCGGTTCCGTGGCGCCTTGGTGGGCGGACGGCGCCGTCCGAGGCGGGCGCGGTTGATCGCCGGCGCCGGAGGGCGGGCGTCGGGGCGCGGGTGTCCGTCGCCGTCGAGCCAACCAGATCGGGTGCGGGAGGTCAGGGGTGCCAGCTGCCGTTCTCGGGTGGAGCCAGCTGTACGGCTGGAAGGGTGATGGCACTCCGTCCCACGGACCACTCCGGCCTCCCACGGGGAGTTCGACCGGCCTCGGCTCGTGGGGAGTGGCTGTCGGCGGTCGTCACGCCGCCCCGGTGGTCACGTCGCCGGGCGGGCGGCTCGCCCGGCGGTGCGCACCGGGTCGCGTGGGTCGGAGGTAGCCCGCTCACCGCGTCTCGGGGTGCCGTCGATCCCGACCTCGGCGCGCCGGGTCCTCCCTTCCACCCGGCCGGGCCAGAGGACCCGGCCGACCTCCCCTGCCTGATGTGGAGCCCGGGCGGTGCCCTGTGCTGGGGACCGGTGCGGGCACGTACCCTGCCGTCGCGGGCCGGCGGGTCGGCTGCGGGTGGACGACTCGCCCGAACGGCCGCTTCGGGTCGCGCGGGTGTGCCGGGTTGCGGGGCGACTCGGCCCGGACCGCGACGTCGCGCTCGCGGTGCCCGTCGGTCGCCTCGCCCTCACCGCAGGCGCAGCCGCGCCAGGTGGTGGAACTCGCCCGCCCAGACGTCCTCCAGGGTCCAGGGTGTGCCCGTGGTGAGGGTCCGCAGGTCGTCCGGAGCGAGGAAGACGTAGTCGAACCACTCGGAGGCGAGGTCGGCGTAGCGCACCCGGAGCCGCCACTGGCCGGGCAGCCGCCCGTGCCGGAGGTTCTCCTCCTGGTAGGCGAGTTCGGCGGGAGAGGACAGTCGTGCGGGGTCGAAGCTCGTCCCCAGGATGACCGCCCCAGGGTTGGCCACCCTCGCCAGCTCCGTGAGCAGCGTCGGTGCCCGGTCCCGGCTTTCGAGGAGCCCCAGGCCGTTCCCGGTCAGGATGATCGAATCGAAGCCCCCGGTGAGGTGGCCGAGGTCGGAGAGCCGTCCGACCACGGCGTCCAGGCCGCGCTCGGCGCAGACCTGGACCGCCCCGGCCGAGGCGTCGACACCCAGGACGCGATGCCCCCGGCCACGGAGGACGGACAGCACCCGACCAGCGCCGCAGCCGACGTCCAGCACCGAGCCGCGCACGGCCCGCACCAGTTCCCGGTCGACGTCCTGCCACGCGTCCAGGGGATCGAAGTAGGCGGCCGCCGGCGAGCGGTACCACTGCCCGTCGTCCCGTTCCAGCAGCTCCGTGACCTCCCCGGCGCCGCCGCCCCCGTTCCAGCAGTCGCGGACCATGGCGCCGAAGGCGTCACCCACCACGGGGTCAGCCTGTGGTTCTCGTGGCACGCACGACCTCCTCGGATGGGCCCTGGGCGAGTGCTTCGGTGATGCCGACCTGCCAGTCCCGGGGCATCCGGGCCCGGTTCCAGTGGAAGACGACGAGGAAGGCGGCCGCCTCCCGAGGTCCGACGAGGGCGCCGGGACGCTCGAGGTGCTCCGCTCGCCAGGCCGCGCACACCCGGCCCACCGCGTCCCGGAAACGGGTGAGGTCCTCGCCGACCTGGGGCCAGGAACGCGGGGAGTTCAGGAAGTCGGAAGCGTTCCACACCTGGTTGATCCTGGCCGACGTCCTCGCCCAGCCGGCCGGTTCCTCCGAGCCGAACGTCCGGCCCGCCTGCCACCGCAACCTGTCCCACACGTCACGGTCCTCGAACTCGGTGATGCCCAGCTCGGCGAGCAGTGTCCGGATCATCGACAGCGAGACGCGCCACAGGGGGACTGGTGGCTCCTCGTGGCGGAGGTGCCCCAGCCAGAACAACGAGTCGGCGGTGAAGACGCCGTGCACCCACCGCATCGCGGCCGGTCCGCCGAACAGGTGCTGCTCCGGTTCGTACACCGCGTGCCGGAGGCCGCTGATCAGGCCGGTCCGCTCCCAACCGCGCCACACCTCCTCCAGCTTCCCGGCCGTCGCCGCGTGGTGCGCCGGGGGCACGTGGAAGCGCACCCGGATGCCCTGCGCCTTGTGCACGAAGTAGAAGTGCGTGAGGAGCCCCTCGTCCAGGAGCTCGCGCACCAGCGTGTGGAGCTCCCCGTACAGTTCGTGCCGGGGGCGGGACGGTGGGCGCAGGCGGTACTCGAGCCACGTGTGGTGTTCGTCGTGCGCCCGCAGTGCCGGCAACCCGGCTCCGAGGAAGGCGTCGAGCGCGGGGAGGTCGGCGGAGGTGAAGGGAACCGAGTGGGGCGGGGTGTCGTCGAGCTGGGCGGCGAGGGCCCGTAGGAAGTCGGGGACCGTCCACGTCCTGCCGCCGACGCGCACGGCGTGCCCCGATGGGTGTCCCGTGCCCTCGGCGGACCGGGCCTCCGGGGAACTGTGGGTGTCCATCACATCACCGCCAGGGCGCTGGGCCAGGGCAGTGCTCGCCCTGGCGCGGCGTAGTCGTCCAGGGCGAGGGCGAGACCCGCCGCGCCGCCGAGGAACCCGGCGGGTTCCCGCCCGGGCCCGATGTGGTCGTGCCCGACGGCGAAGGTCGGTAACCGATCGCCGTCGACGGCGCGGACGATGCGTTCGACGACCCGGTCCCTGCACTGGCGGACGAGGTGCCCGTCCGGTCCGTCGGTGAAGTAGCCGAGCAGGTGCAGCGCACCCGCCCAGCCGTGGCACAGGGACCAGTGGTCGATGCGCCAGGCGTCGAGGGGAATCCGGACGACCGAGGCCACGGATTCCTGGGCCAGCAGCAGCCAGTCCGGCCGGCCCAGGGCCCGCCCGGCGAGCTGCACGGCTCGGGAGACCCCCGGGGCGCCGTAGCACCACGAGACCCGGCCGCGCGCCGCGTCGGAGCGTCCGGCGTCGAACTCCTCCAGTGAGACGACGTCCGGCCAGTACGGCCCGTACCGGTCGGCTCGCTGGAAGGTGCCCAGCAGGGTGACCAGGGCGCTCATGGCCTCGGCCTGGCCGGGGACGACGACGCCGTCGGCGTGCGCGGTCGCCAGCACGGCCAGCGGGCCGGCGATGCCGTGGGCCAGCCCCAGGTTGAGGTGACCGTGCCTGCGCAGGGACTCCCCCGTCTCGGGGCGCCAGTTGGGGGGCACCGTCGACCAGTAGCGCGGGACGTGGCGACCGGCGTGCTCGACGGGGTTGACCATCGAGACGAGTGAGATCAGGAGTTCCTCGACCTCCGGGGCGGTGCCCCCGCCGCGCAGCAGCAGGTACCGGGCGAAGCCCGTCAGGCCGTCGAGGACGTCGAACCGCGCCATGGTGTCGAGCGGTGTCGTCCGCACCAGGTGGCGGAGCCGGCGAGCGCGTTCGATCACCAGGGCGTCGATCGTCACCAGGGATGTCTCGTAGCCGCCGCCGGCCCGCCGCGCGAGGTCCAGTGCGAAGCCCAGGCCGGCGACCTCGTAGTGCAGCCCGTGGGCCAGGTCCTGGCGGCCGGCCAGGCCCGCGCTGGCCATGCCCAGGTAGCGGTGGGCGACCAGCCGCTCCGCCGGATCCCTCGACACGCGGTCGCTGAACAGGACGGAGATGCCGGCATAGCCGCTGGCCAGCGACAGGGTCTGCCAGGGTTCCCTGCTTCCGTCCTCGGCTTCCACCTCCAGGTTCCCCGCGTCCCGCAGCACGTCCGCGATGCGCTCCGCGAGCGCGGACGCCTGGCGGGCGAGTCGAGGGACGGGTGGGGAGTGCGAGGAGGTCACGGTGTGCGTCATCCGACGTCCCTCCCCTCGGCGGACGTCCGGGTCCGCGTCCGCGCGCGGTGCCGGAGCTGGCCTCGGCGGGCCCGGGCGGCGTGGCCCAGGAGGCGCACGCTCGCCCCCTCCGTCGCCGGGTCGATGCCGTACAGGCGGTTGTGGTGCATGTGCAGCAGGCTCCCCACCGCCATGTCCTGCCAGCCGCGTCCGTCCTCGTTCCCGATGCCGGGCAGGAGGATCTCCCCCAGCCGCCGTACGGCCGCACCGCTGGTGTGGAGGGCCCAGTGGCGGTCGGGGGGCAGCGAGCCGGTGATGAGGGCCCGGGCCCGGTCGGGGTCCAGCAGTTGGAGAGCGGCCTCGATCTCCCGCCGGGGTGGTGCCGCCCCCTCCGGTGTGGGCAGCGCGTCCACCCAGTCGAGCCAGTCCCAGCTGCCCAGTGCGGTGAGCAGGTGGACGTACCCGGCCAGCAGCAGGTGGCTCCTGTCCGGGGTCTCCCCCTTCTGCCCGTGGGCGGCCAGCAGGCCGGTGGCCAGGACGCTGTCCGCCCAGAACCACTCCTCGGCGGCGCGCAGCCCGGCCGCGCCCCCGTACCGGGCGGCCTCCGGCTCGTACGAGCGGATCCTGAGGTCCCTGATCAGGCCGGATTCCCGCGACTCCGCGCCGAACCGCAGGAGCCGGGCCCACACCTCGGGGGCGAGCGTGTCGTCCGGGCCGTGCAGGCGGAGCCTGATGTGGTCCCACGTCTCGCGGTACCGCATGAAGAACCAGCGGTCGAGGTGGTTCTCGACGTCGGCGACCAGCCGGGGGAGGTGCCGGGTGATCAGTTCCTCGTGCACCTCGGGGACCGCCTGGATCTCGACGAACGCCCATTCCCCGCCGGGGTGGTGGGTGACGCGGTCCTCGGTGTTGGCCAGCCGTCGCGGGTCCAGGTCCGGGTGGGGGTCTCGGGTGTTCGGCTGAGCGAGGCGCCGCAGGGAGACGACCACCTCGTTGTTGTGGCCGCCCAGCAGACCGTTGCCGTCCGCCGCCTCCCTCGGGGGTTCGGTGACGGTCACCTCGCCCCTCGTGATCTCCCGCCGCAGGATCTCCCGTTGGAAGGGGCTGGACAGGTCGAGCTCGTAGACCTGGTCCCGCCGGCCGATGTGGACGCGGTCGGGGATCCGCAGGTCGTCCCGCCACCGGGTGACCGCCTCGGTCCACCCGGTGGCGCGTGACGCGCCGTGCCGCATCCGGGTGCTCGGCCGCCAGGTCAGGGGGGAGACGACGACCCGGCCGAGCCGGACGCGGGGCAGGCACGGCAACGTCGAGAAGGGACCCCAGTCCCACGGTTGCCAGACCCTGCCCTCGCCGCAGAAGGGGAGTTCGGCCAGGAGCCGGGCCAGGTTGGGGGCGGTGGTGCTCAGGCTCACGACGTGGGGAACCACGGGGTGGACCTCCTGGCCCGTCCGCTCCCAGTGCAGGCGCAGCTGGTCGCCGTCGGCGGCCACGACGAGTTCGCGCCAGTCGATGACGCCCTCGGCGGCGGGGTCGACGAAGGTGCCGACGGGAATCGTGTGGGGCAGCAGGTCAGGGACGTGCATCACGTTCAGCGCCCGGGGCAGCACCGGGAGGAACACGACCTGCGCGGGCAACCCGCCGTCGGGGTCACTCATCAGCCGGCCCAGGTCGGCCGCCGTGCCGGTCGCCCCGGCGAAGCGGCCGTTCATCGCCCCCGCCGTGTAGGAACCGATGGCGGGGGCCAGGTGCAGGGTGAAGTCCCCGGCGGCGAGCCGCTCCTCGTCCGGGGCCAGGACCTGGAAGCAGTTGTCCAGGGACCGTGGCGGTGGGACGTCGTCGTCCACCGTCAGGCGGCGGACGTCGTCGTCGGAGAGGACGAGTTCCCTGGTGGCGTCGTTCAGCCCCCGGTGCAGGAACTCGCCCAGGACCTCGCGGCGCTCGGTGTCCCGCTCGTTCGCGGGTCGCTTCCCGGTGGGGAGCGTGGTGCTCGTGCGCGGGTAGAGGTAGCCGGTCGGGTAACCCAGGCCTCGGTGCGGGTCGACCAGCTCCGTGAGCCGGACGGCGCCGTGCTGCCCGTAGCGGTCCGTGAACGCCTTCCGGTACCCCCGCATGTGCGCGAAGGCGTCGCTCGGCGCCGACATGGACCACAGCGCGGAGGCGCAGCGTTCGACCTCGTCGAGCACGGGAGCGGGCAGGCGCAGGGCGCTGTCCCGGTACAGGTCGACGTGCGGGGCCGCCGAGCGGGAGGGTGTCACGCCGGTGACAGTGTCGAGCAGGGATCGCCACGTGTCACCGCCCTGCCCGGGAGCCGTGGCGCGGTAGTCGGACAGTGCCTCGCGCACGACGCGGATGTCGTGCCGGGCCCGCGTCCCGGCGGGCAGCAGGTCCTCCAGGGTGGCCAGGTGGTCGTCGTCCAACCTGGTCGTGGAGAACTCGGTGAGCAGGACCTCGTGTGCGACGAGGGTGGCGAGGAAGGCGTCCAGCCGGTCCTGGCCGAGGCGGGGGAACTCCCGGGCCATCTCGCCCAGGAGGGAGGAGTAGGACCGGGGGCGGTCGGTGTTCCGCCGGACCCAGGACAACACCGGGGTCAACCGCATGGTCAACTCCCTCGGCAGCTCCTCCGTGCTGCCCAGCTTCTCCGTGCCCTCGGCCCGGACCGGGACGTGGGGCAGGACGAGCCTGTCACCCCGCTGGACGCAGAGGTTGTTGAGCACGACCTGGAGGGACGCGCGGACCTCGGGATCGGCGCGCCAGGTGGCCGAGGCCGCGTCGAACCACCGCGCGTCGGGGCGTGCGGTCTTCGTCGGAGCGGAGGAGTGGGAGCCGGCCCGGTCCGTCGCCGGGCCTCCCAGGACCGAGACGCTCGCGAGGAGCCCGAACGGGGTGGGCCGCCCCGTGATGCGGCGCGCGTACCGGGTCATGGCGACCGCCACCCGCACCAACTTCTTGCGGCTCACCGAACCGCCGTCCAGAATTCTGTCCACTTCCTCCGAAAGGTGACCGCTGGAGACGGCCACGGCCTCCCGAAGGACGTCGTTGGCGGCCAGCTCGGTGATGTATTCGACCAGGTCCGCATCCGTGCTCGCCGCGACGTCGACAAGGCTCGCGATGGTTTTGTCGAACGTACCACCAGGGAGGGATGCGGCACGGAGGAAAATCGGGCCAGCGGCCTCGAACCAGCGATCTCGTGTCATGGAGGGCAACCTTCTCGGAGAAGATCGGGCTGCCACCGGACAAGTCCGGTGGCAGCCGGATTCTGACCTTCCTAGGAAATTCCTACCGCTCCCGTCGTCAGCAACAGGGCGGGTTGCAGCCGTTCGTCAGGTTGCAGGACGTTCCGGACGTGCCCGTCGTCTCGCAGGTCACGAACGTGAACATCTCGGGGCGGAACGTCGCGTCAGCACCTCCGGTCACCTCGAGCTGGATGTCGAGATCCAGATCCGCGAGGCCGGGTTCCGCTTCGGTCTTCATGGCGGCGGTCGCTGTGGTCACGTTGCCTCCTTGATATCCGGACGGTCGAAAAACCGTCGGCGGCGGGGAAGGACCGCGCACGCGAGAAGGATCCGAACAGCACACGAGCAACCACCGGAACCGGGCGGATCGAACGCCGGCCGGAGGATTTCTCCACCGGACCGGGAGGACGCACCGCACGTACGTGATATTCCCACACCATCGGCTTGATTCCCTGCCGGACATTAACAGCCCCCTTTGAAGCCGTAAAGGGCGCTCGGGATCACGGAATCCGTTTCCGCGTCCGGGTTTAGTTCTCCTTAACCACGACTTGAGCGCGGCGGGACGAGTCGGTACACGCGATTCACCGGCCGAGATGTCGGTGGCGGCCCACCGGGATCCCGCTCGCGGGAGCGAGGGATCCGGGAGTGCCCGACTCGCCCGGCGAGCACGCGGGAGGTGGCCTCGCGTACCGCCTCCGGGGTTCCCTCGGCTCGGGTCGGAGGTAGCGGCGCGGGCGGTCGGATCAGCCGCGGGCGATGCGATCTTCGGTGGCACGGGGCGGGCGCGCCGGCTGGCCCACACCCGCGCCCCGACGCCGGCTCGATGTCGGGGCGTCGACCGGGGGCTGGCGTTCGTGCTCCCGGGTGTCGCCGCGCACGGTGGGAACGGCGCGCGCGGCGGGAGGCTGAGGAGCGGTTCAGCTCCGGCGGCGGGGGCGCAGGCGGACGCCGGGCAGTTCCGGCGCGGGGATGCGGTCGGTGCCGTGGCCGGCCACGACACCGACGGATCACCCGCTGCTGCGACGGACCGTTCGGCGCCGACAACCCATTGGACGCACCGTCCTGGTTGATCGCGCTACCCCGCACCACCGCCAGGACCGGGTTCCCGTCCCGCTGGGCGTCCGACAGGCGCTGGACCACCAGCATCCCCACACCCTCGGACCACGCGGTGCCATCCGCGCCCGCCGCGAACGACTTGCACCGACCATCCGATGCCAACCCGCCTTGGCGGTCGAACTCCACGAAGGAACCAGGCGTGGCCATCACGGTCACGCCGCCCGCCAACGCCAGGTCGCACTCCCCGGACCGCAACGCCTGCGCCGCCCAGTGCAACGCCACCAACGACGACGAACACGCCGTGTCCACCGTCACCGCCGGACCCTCCAGGCCCAACACGTAGGACACCCGACCCGAGATCACACTGGCCGCGGCACCCGTCAACTGGTAGCCGTCGCTGTCCTCGGCGGCGGGGTCCTTCGCACCCAGGCCGTAGCCCTGGAACGAGGCGCCGGCGAAAACCCCGGTCGGGGACCCGCTCAACGAGGTCGGGTCGATCCCGGCGTGCTCCAGGGCCTCCCACGAGGTCTCCAGCAGCAACCGCTGCTGCGGGTCCATCGCCAACGCCTCACGCGGGGAGATCCCGAAGAACCCGGGATCGAACTCGCCCGCGTCGTAGAGGAACCCGCCACGCCCCGGCCGCGACGGCCACCCACGATCCGTCGGGAACTCCGAGATCCCGTCACCGTCGACGGACAGGAAACTCCACAACTCCTCCGGCGAGGACACCCCACCCGGGAGGCGGCAGGCCATCCCCACGATCACGATCGGCTCGTCCGAGTTCGCGGTCGTGGGCGGCGGAAGTTCCGCATCCTGCTCGTCGCCGGCGACCAGCACCTTCAGGTAGGTGGCCAGCGTGGCGGGCGTGGGGTGGTCGAACACCAGGGTGGCGGGCAACCGGAGGCCAACGGCGCTCGCGAGCCGGTTGCGCAGTTCCACCGCCGTCAACGAGTCGAACCCGAGGTCACGGAAGGAACGACTGTCCTCCAGCACGTCGGGAGCACCGTGCCCGAGGACCGAGGCGGCCTCACCGCGCACGAGTTCGAGCAGTGCCCGGCCCAGTTCGGTGCCGATGTCCTGGCTCAGGAACCCTGCCGCGACGCTCGGGGTGCCCGTGCGGTCGGCGGCCGCCGGGAGCTGGCGCACCTCGGCGAGATCGCCGATCAGTGGTCGCTCGCGGGCCGAGGTGAACGCGGGCGCGAAGCGCCGCCAGTCGACGTCGGCGACGGCGACGAACGTCTCGTCCAGGTCCAGGGTGCGCTGGAGGGCCGCGATCGCCAGATCGGGCGCCATCGGCGGCAGGCCCCGGCGGCGCAGGTGCCCGTCGATCGCCTGGTCCGCGTTGAGCATCCCGTCGCCGGCCCACGGTCCCCAGGCGACGGAGGTCGCGGCCAACCCGCGGGTGCGGCGCTGTTCGGCCAAGGCGTCGAGGTAGGCGTTCGCCGCCGCGTAGACGCCCTGTCCGCCACTGCCCCACACGCCCGCGATCGAGGAGAACATCACGAAGGCGTCGAGCGGCCGGTCGGAGAGCAGCTCGTCGAGGTGGACGGCACCGGCGACCTTCGCCCCGAGAATCCTGACGATGTCGTCGAAGCCGGTCTCGGTGATGTCCCTGCCTTGGCTCACACCCGCCGCGTGGACAACGGCCGTCAGGCGGTCGGCCCCGAGCGAGTCGAGCAACCCGGCCACCGCGGCGCGGTCGGAGATGTCGCAGGCCAGAATCGTGACCCGGGAACCGAGCTCTCGTAGCTCGGCGGTCAGCTGTTCGGCGCCGGGGGTGTCCGCCCCGCGCCTGCTCGCCAGTACCAGGTGCTCGGCGCCACGCGCGGCGAGCCAGCGGGCGACACGGGCGCCAAGGCCGGTCACCCCACCGGTGACCAGCACGGTGCCGCGCGGACGCCATTCACGGTCCGCCCCCTGTCCGTTTCCCGGCCGGACGAGGCGACGGGCGAGGACACCCGTGCCGCGGATCGCCACCTGGTCCTCCGTCCCGCCGCCCGTGAGGACGCCGCAGAGCCGACTCATGGCCCGCTCGTCGAGTTCGCCCGGCAGGTCGACCAGGCCTCCCCAGCGTCGCGGGTGCTCCAGGGCGATGACTCGGCCGAGTCCCCACACCTGCGCCTGGACAGGGCTGGTCAGCCGGTCCCAACCGCCGACGGCGACGGCCCCGGTGGTGAGGAGCCAGAGGGGTGCGCGCAGGTCGAGCGAGTCCATCGCCCGAACCAGGGCGACGGTGCTGACCAGTCCCGTCGGGGCGACGGGGTGCCGGGGGTGCGGTCGCTCGTCCAGGGCGAGCAGTGAGACGACACCGGCGATCGGGGAGCTGCCGACCGCGTCGCGGATCAGGTCGGAGGTCGCGGTTCCGTCGGTGTCGGCCAGGGGCGGCCGGACCTCGGTGACGTCCTCGACGTGGCGGCGCAGTGCCTCGAGGACGTCCGTGTCGTGCCCGTCGGAGGTGATGACGAGCCATCGACCGGGCAGTCGCCTCGTCGATGCTCCGGGGGTGGGCGTCCAGGCGATCCGGTACCGCCAGGAGTCCAGGGTCCGTTCCTCGCGGCGGCGCTGGCGCCAGGCCGAGAGCGCGGGAAGCATCGCGCCGAGCGACAGCCGCTCGGCGGAGGAGTCGCCCAGTTCCAGGGTTGTGGCCAGCGAGTCCAGGTCCTCGAGCTCGACCGCCTGCCAGAACTCCGCGTCCGCTCCGGCTGCCCCGTCCGTGCCTGTCTCGACCCTTGGCCTCGGCCAGTACCGCTGCCGTTGGAACGCGTAGGTGGGCAGCTCGACACGCCTGCCGTTCCAGTTCCCGTACAGCCGGTGCCAGTCGACGCCCGCACCGTGGACGTGGAGCTCCGCGAGCGCGGTGAGCAGTGCCAGGTTCTCGGGGCGGTCGGCTCGCAGGGCGGGGACGAACACCGCGTCGGTGTCGGTGAGGCAGTCCTGGCCCATCGCGGTCAGCACGCCGCGCGGCCCGAGTTCGAGGAAGACCGAGGTTCCCCGGTCGTGCAGCAGCCGCATCCCGTCGAGGAACCGGACCGGCACGCGGGCGTGGCGGACCCAGTAATCCGGTGTGCGGATCTCAGCGGAGGAGATGACCTCGCCGGTGACGTTGGAGACGATCGGGATTCGTGGCGGCTGGTAGGTGAGGCTGGCGGCGATTGCCTCGAACTCGTCGAGCATCGCGTCCATGTGCGGCGAGTGGAAGGCGTGGCTCACGCGCAGCCGCCTGGTCTTCCTTCCCTGCGCCGCCCACAGCTGGGCGATCGCCAGCACGGCCTGCTCGTCGCCGGAGATCACGCTCGCCGTCGGCCCGTTGAGGGCTGCGAGGTCGACCTCGTCCTCGTGTCCTCGCAGGGAGTCGGCCAGTTCCTCCGCCGACGCCTCGATCGAGACCATGGCTCCGCCCGTGGGCAGCGCCTGCATCAGGCGGCCGCGCGCGGCGACGAGGGCGCAGCCGTCCTCGAGGGACAGCACGCCCGCGACGTGGGCAGCGGCCAGCTCGCCGACGGAGTGACCGATGAGTACGTCGGGGCGCACGCCCCAGGACTCGACCAGCCGGTACAGGGCGACCTCGACGGCGAACAGGGCGGCCTGGGTGTACACGGTCTCGTCGAGCAGGCGTGCCTCGGCGGAGTCCTCCCGCGCGAAGACGACGGCCTTCAGCGGGTGGTCCAGTTCCTGGTCCAGCCGCTCGCACACGGCGTCGAAGGCGTCGGCGAACACCGGGTAGGTGTGGTACAGCTCCTGACCCATCCCGCGGTGCTGGGCGCCCTGCCCGGTGAACAGGAAGGCGAGGGTGGCCGTGTCGTGGGTGACGCCCCGAACCGTCCCAGGGCTGCTGGCGCCGTTCGCCAGGGCTTCGAGACCCGGGCGGAGGTCGTCCAGGCCGCTGCCGAACAGGACGGCGCGGTGGTTGAGGGACGCGCGGGTCACGGCGAGGGAGTGACCGATGTCGAGCGCGTCGCGGCCGTCCATCCCGTCGACGTGGTCGCGCAGTCGGGCGGCCTGCTCCCGCAACGCGGCCTCGGTACGTCCGGACAGCAGCCACGGCAGCACGGCAGGTGCGTTCGGCGCGGGCTCCCGGGGCTCCGCCGGCTCCTCCGGTGCCTGTTCCAGGACCAGGTGGGAGTTCGTCCCGCTGACACCGAACGACGACACGCCAGCCCGCCTCGGCCGGCCGGTCTCCGGCCACCGCACGGCCTCGGTGAGCAGCCGCATGGTGTCGGCGGACCAGTCGACGTGCCGGCTCGGCTCGGCCACGTGCAGGGTGCGGGGCAGGATGCCGTGCCGCATGGCGAGGACCATCTTGATCACACCGGCCACACCGGCGGCGGCCTGCGTGTGCGCGATGTTGGACTTGATCGACCCGAGCCACAACGGCCGGTTCTCGAGGCGTTCTCCGCCGTAGGTCGCCAACAACGCCTGTGCCTCGATCGGGTCGCCGAGGACCGTACCCGTGCCGTGGGCCTCCACCGCGTCGACCTGACCACCGGTCAGCCCCGCGTTGGCCAGGGCCTGCCGGATCACCCGCTGCTGGGCGGGACCATTGGGCGCGGTGATCCCGTTGCTCGCGCCGTCCTGGTTGACGGCCGACCCGCGTACCACGGCCAGGACGGGATGCCCGTTGCGACGGGCGTCCGACAGCCGTTCCAACAGCAGGATTCCGACGCCCTCGCCCCAGGCGGTGCCGTCGGCGTCGGCCGAGAACGCCTTGCAGCGGCTGTTCCCGGCGAGGAGCCCCTGGCTGCCGAACTCGGTGAAGGTGCCCGGGGTGGCCATCACCGTCGCCCCGCCGGCCAGGGCCAGCGAACACTCCCGCTGCCGCAGGGCCTGGCAGGCGAGGTGCATGGCCACCAGGGACGACGAGCAGGCGGTGTCCACTGACACCGATGGCCCCTCCAGCCCCAAGGTGTAGGAGATGCGCCCGGACATGGCGCTGGCCGTGTTGCCGGTGCCGAGATGTCCTTCGACGTTCTCCGCCGAGGACAGCAGCAACTGCATGTAGTCGCGGCTGTTGGTGCCCGCGAAGACTCCAGTCCGGCTACCGCGCACGGAGAGCGGGTCGATCCCGGCCCGTTCGAAGGCCTCCCACGAGACCTCCAGCAGCAGCCGCTGCTGCGGGTCGATCGCCAACGCCTCACGCGGGGAGATGCCGAAGAAGTCCGGGTCGAACTCGGGGGCCTCGTGGAGGAACGCTCCCGCGCCTCCCGCCAGCCGGTCGGGGTCCCAACCCCGGTCCGTCGGCGGCGCGGAGACGGCGTCCTCCTCGGCGAGCAGCAGCCGCCAGAGGTCCTCCGGGGCGCGCACACCGCCGGGGAACCGACAGCTCATGGCGACGATCGCGATCGGCTCCCGAGACGTCTCGGCCAGCTCCTGGTTGAGCTGGCGCAGACGCTCGGTCTCCTTCAGCGACGTACGAAGTGCTTCGAGGATGCGCTCGTCCGATGACTTCATCGGGAGTTCCCATCAAAGGCCATCTGGATCAGGCTCTCCGTATCCATGGTGTCGATCTCCGGTGCCTCGGCTGGTGCGTCGCCTTCGTCGAGGCCCGCGAGGCGGAGCAGTACGTCAAGTAGGCCCGCGTCCCGGATGCGGGCCAGCGGGATGGCGGCAATGGCCTGCCGCAACTCGGATTCCGTCGTGTCGGCGGACTCCTCGCCCTCCGGGAACAGCTCGGTCAGCAGGTGGGCGGCGAGAGCGGTGGCGGTGGGGTAGTCGAAGACGAGCGTGGCGGGCAGGCTAGTCCCCCCGAGGCTCGCGGAGAGCCGGTTGCGCAGTTCGAGGCCGGTGAGCGAGTCGAACCCCAGCTCCTGGAACGGACGTCCCGCGTCGACCGCGCCGGGACCGTCGTGTCCGAGGACGGCGGCGGCCGTGCCACGCACCAGCTCCAGCAGGGCCCGGTGCCGTTCGGCGTGGGGTTCCCCGCCCAACCGCTCCACCAGGGACGTCTGCTCCGCCGGGCCGACGTCGGTCTGCCGGAGGTTCCGGACCTCGGGCAGGTCACCGATCAACGGGCTGGGGCGGAGCGTCGTGAAACCGGGGGCGTAGCGCGCCCAGTCGATGTCCGCGACGGTGACGCAGCCGTCGTCGAGGTCCAGCGCGCGTTGCAGCGCGCCGATGGCCAGCGTCGGGTCCATGCTGCCGACGCCTGCCCTGATCGCCCGGGACGTGGCCACGTCGGTCGTGGTGGCCAGGCTTTCCCCGCCCCACGCACCCCAGGCGATCGAGGTCGCCGCCAGTCCACGGGCACGGCGCCGGGAGGCGAGCGCGTCCAGGAACGCGTTCGCCGCCGCGTAGTTGGCCTGCCCCGCGCCGCCGAGCGTGCCGGCGACGGAGGAGAACAGGACGAAGGCGGACAGGTCGAGGTGGCTGGTCAGCTCGTCCAGGTTGGCCGCGGCGGTCGCCTTGGACCTGAGGACGTCAGCGAATTCCTCGGGGCCCAAGGAGTTCAGCACACCATCGTTGAGCACTCCCGCGGTGTGGATGACGGCGGTGAGCGGGACGTCCTCCGGGATGCCGGCCACCAGCTCGGCCACCGCGTCCCGGTCACCCACGTCACAGGCCACCACGGTGACCCGCACACCAGCCAACTCCTCCACCAACTCCGCCGCACCCGGCGCCCCGGCACCCCGCCGACTCACCAACACCAGGTGCTCGGCACCGTTGCCGGCCAACCACCGAGCGACATGGGCACCCAACGCCCCCGTCCCCCCGGTCACCAACACCGTCCCGCTCGGCGACCAACTCCGACCGGCACCAGCGGGCCGGGCGCGCACCAGACGACGCCCCCACACCCCGGAGGTCCGAACCGCGACCTGGTCCTCCCCACCCGACAGCACCCCGCACAACCGGGACACCACACCCTGGTCCACCACCGCGGGCAGGTCGACCACACCACCCCACAGGCCGGGGAACTCCAAGGCCGCCACCCGGCCAGCACCCCACACCAACGCCTGCGACGGGTTCGTCACCTGGTCGGTCGGGCTCGCCGCGACGGCGTCGCGGGTCACCGCCCAGACGCGTGCGGTGAGGTCCTTCTCCTGGAGGGAGCGGAGCAGGGTGAGCGTGAGGGTCAGGCCCAGCGGGACCACGGGAAAGTCCGGTGTCGGGGTCTCGTCCAGTGCGAGCAGCGACAGCACGCCGGTGACGGTCTGCGACGCGAGTTCGGTCGAGAGGCTCGCGTCGGCGGTCACCACCCGAGCCCCGTGCTCGGCGAGCCCGTCGGCGCACAGCCGCACGGTCTCGTCGTCGATGGTGGGCGGAACCACCAGGACCCAGGTGCCGGTCAGGGCTGGGGTGTTCCGGGTCAGGGATGTCCAGGTGGTGTGGTAGCGCCAGTCGTCGGTGATGGCCTGGTGCGTCGTGCGGTGATGCCACGCGGTCAACGCGGGCAGCAGATCCGTCAACGGCCGACTCGGATCGATATCGAAAGTCGTCGCCAACACGTCCGGATCAGACGAGGTAACCGCCGCCCAGAACTCGTCATGCCCGGTGCTGGCCGTGGAACCGGACGGGACATCGAGCCAGTACCGCTTCCGTTGGAACGCATAGGTCGGCAGGTCCACGAACGCGGCCGGACCCGCCCCCACCGGCACCCACTCCACCGGCAACCCCCGCACATGAGCCTCCGCCAACGACGCCAGGAACCGCCGAGGACCAGACTCGTCCCGCCGCAACGTCCCCAACACCACCGCGTCACCCACGACATCCTGAACGCTCATCGTCAACACCGGATGAGCACTCACCTCAACGAACACCCGGTAGTCCTGACCGGCCAACTCCCGAACCGCTGCCTCGAACTGAACCGTGTTCCGCAGGTTCCGATACCAGTACTCCGCATCCACCACGCCGGTATCCACCACCGTCGCGGTCACCGTCGAACAGAACGGAACCCTCGAGGACACCGGCGCGACCCCCGCCAACAACTCCACCAACTCGCCGCGCAACGGCTCCATCCGCGCCGAATGCGAGGCGTAGTCCACCGGGATCACCCGCACCCGAACCGCCGACCCCGCCGTGTCCGCCACCAACCCCGCGATGGCCCCGGCATCCCCGGAAACCACCGTGGTCCCCGGCCCGTTGACCGCCGCCACCGACAACCGGTCCCCGTACCCGGCGATCAACCCCTCCACCTCGACCACACCCGCCGACACCGAGGCCATCCCCCCCTGACCGGCCACCGACGCCAACACCCGCGACCGCAGGGCCACCACCCGAGCCCCGTCCTCCAACGACAACGCCCCCGCCACACACGCCGCGGCGATCTCACCCTGGCTGTGCCCGACCACCGCGTCCGGTTCGACACCATGGGCCTGCCACAACCGGGCCAGCGACACCATCACCGCCCACAGCAGCGGCTGGACCACCTCCACCCGCTCCCACGACGGCGCGCCCTCCACCCCGCGCAGCACGTCCTCGGCCGACCAGTCCACGAACGGGGACAACGCCTGGGCGCACTCGGCGAAGGCAGCGGCGAACACCGGAGAGGTGTCGAGCAGGTCCACGGCCATCCCGGCCCACTGCGAGCCCTGCCCGGGGAACACGAACACCACACCACCAGCGGTACCGGAACCGCGGGTCACCCACGGGCTGGGACGGTCAGCGGCCACCGCGGCCAGTCCCTCCCGGAACTGTGCGGGGTCCTCGCCGACCACGACCGCCCGCCGTTCCCACCGTGACCGTGAGGCCACCAACGCCCGGGACACCACCGCCGGATCCACACCGGCGCCGGTGCCCTCGGTCCAGGACAGCAGGCGGGCGGCCTGGTCCCGTACCGCGCCCTCGTCCCGACCGGAGAGCACCCACGCCACCGGCCCGGACGATGCCGGAGCAACCTCAGGGAGAGGTGAGACCGGGGCCTGTTCCAGGATGGTGTGCACGTTCGTGCCACTGATCCCGAACGACGACACCCCCGCCCGACGGGGACGCCCGGTCTCCGGCCACGCCACCGGTGCGGTGACCAACCGGACACGACCCTCGGTCCAGTCCACCTCCGAGGTCGGCACATCCGCGTGCAACGTCGGCGGCACCACCCCGTGCCGCATCGCCATCACCATCTTGATCACCCCGGCCACCCCGGCGGCGGCCTGCGCGTGACCGATGTTCGACTTCAACGACCCCAACAACAACGGCCGCTCGACCGGACGGTCCTGACCGTAGGTCGCCAGCAACGCCTGCGCCTCGATCGGGTCACCCAGGGTGGTGCCGGTGCCGTGGGCCTCGACCACGTCGACCTCGGACTGGGTCAGACCGGCATCGGCCAGGGCCTGGCGGATCACCCGCTGCTGGGAGGGACCGTTCGGCGCGGTCAACCCGTTGGAGGCACCGTCCTGGTTGACCGCCGAGCCCCGCACCACCGCCAACACCGGGCGACCGGCCCGACGTGCCGAGGACAACCGTTCGACCACGACCACGCCCACGCCCTCGGCCCATCCCGCGCCGTCCGCGCCGTCACCGAAGGATTTGCACCGCCCGTCGGTCGCGGCCACGCCCTGTCGGGAGAACGCGGCGAACGTGCTCGTGGTCGACATCACCGACACGCCACCGGCCAAGGCCAGACCGCACTCGCCCGAGCCCACCGCCCGGACCGCCCAGTGCAGCGCCACCAGCGAGGACGAGCAGGCGGTGTCGACCGACACCGCCGGGCCCTCCAGCCCGAACGCGTAGGCCACCCGACCCGAAGCCACACTCCCCGAGCTACCCAGCCCGATGTGGTCCTCGACATCCTTGGGCACCGTGGGCAGTCGTGAGCCGTAGTCGTGGTACATCAGCCCGGTGAACACACCGGTCTGGGTGCCGCGCAGGGTGGTGGGATCGATCCCGGAACGTTCCAGGGCCTCCCACGAGGTCTCCAGCAGCAACCGCTGCTGCGGGTCCATCGCCAACGCCTCACGCGGGGAGATCCCGAAGAACCCGGGATCGAACTCCGCCGCGTCGTACAGGAACCCCCCCTCCCGGACGTAGAAACTCCCCGAACGCCCCAACTCCGGGTCGTACAGACCGGCGAGGTCCCACCCGCGGTCCGTCGGGAACGGCCCCACCGCGTCCGTCCCGGACGCCACCAGCTCCCACAGGTCCTCCGGCGAGGCCACCCCACCCGGGAAACGGCACGCCATCCCCACGATCACCACCGGATCGTCGTCCACCTCGACGACCGGCCCGGCCACCACCGGTCCCGAGGACCGCTCATCCACCAACCGCGACACCACGAACCCGGCCAGGGCTGCTGGCGACGGGTAGTCGAACACCATCGTCGCCGGCAGTCGGAGACCTGTCTCCGCGCCCAGCCGGTTGCGCAGCTCCACGGCGGTCAACGAGTCGAACCCGAGATCGCTGAACGACCGGTCCACCGACACCGAGTCCGAGGACCGGTAGCCCAACACCACCGCGACCTGAGCGCGCACCAGGCTCAGAACGACGCGGTTCCTCTCCTCGGGCCCAAGTCCCGCGAGTTCGTCACGCAAGGACGTGGTCGCCGCCGCACGACGCCTGGCTCGGGGAACCAGCCCGCGCAGGACCGGCGGTACGTCGTCCTTCGCCCGAAGGATCGAGACGTCCAGCCGCATCGGGACCAGAGCCGGTTCGGCTCGCTCGGTGACGATGTCGAGCAACGCCAACGCTTCGGCGCTGGGCAGCGCCGTCAGACCGGTGTCCCGCATCCGGTTGACATCGCGGTCGGCGAGTTCACGCAGCATTCCGGCGTCCACCGCCCATGGGCCCCACGCGATCGACACCGCCGGCAGCCCGATGACCCGCCGATGCTGGGCCAACCCGTCCAGGAACGCGTTCGCCGCCGCGTAGTTGCCCTGCGCCGGACCACCCAACACCCCCGCCGCCGAGGAGAACACCACGAACGCCGACAGGTCCAGATCCCGGGTCGCCTCGTGCAGATGCCACGCCCCGGACACCTTCGGCGCCGCCACCACCGCCAACCGCTCCGGGGTCAACGACTCGAACACCCCGTCATCGAGCACACCAGCCGCGTGCACCACACCCGACAAGCCGCCCGCGGACCTCGCCCAGGCCACCACACCAGCCACCGCGTCCCGGTCGGCCACATCACAGGCCCGCACCGAGACCTCAGCGCCCAGTTCCACCAGGTCGGCGCGTAACTCCTCAGCACCCTCCGATGCCGCGCCCTGACGGCCGGTCAACACCAACCGGCGCACCCCACACGCGGACACCAGATGCCGGGCCACCACCGAGCCCAGCACACCCAGGCCACCGGTGACCCACACCCAACCCGCGCCGAACCCACCCTCGGAACCACCACCCGGCTCGGCCGGTACCCGCACCAACCGGGGCACCCGGACCTCACCGCCCCGGATCGCGACCTGCGGCTCGTCACCGGCCACCACCGACGGCAGGACCGCTTCGGTGTCGGAATCCACCAGGACGATCCGACCCGGGTTCTCCGACTGCGCCGACCGCAGCAGACCCCACACCGAGGCCTGCGCCAGGTCCACGTCCTCGTCACCGTCGACGGCCACCGCACCCCGGGTGAGCACCACCAACCGGCTCGAGGCCCACCGCGGGTCGGCCAACCAGCCCCGCACCACGCTCAACGCCTCAGCCGTGACCGACTGGACCGCCACCGGTACCTCACCGGCCCCGGCGGGCACCCGCCACAACACCGTGGCCGACCCACCACCAGCTGACTCGGCCGCCTCCGAGAGGTCCGGGAAGGACTCCACCGGCACACCCCAGTCCACCCCGTCGGGAGGACCAACCGACACCCACCGGTCGGTCACCTCGAACTCGGCGAGACTGGCGGGAACCCAGTCAAGGCGGAACAACGAGTCGGTGCCGTCGGCGCGGGGGCGGAGTTGCTCGGCGGAGACGGGACGGGCGATCAGGGACTCAACCGACAGGACGGGCGCCCCCGTGCCGTCGGCGACGGACAGCGTCAGCTCCCCCGTGCTCCCCCTGGTCAGTCGGGCGCGCAGCGTCGAGGCGCCCGTCGCGCTCAGCGAGACGCCGGTCCAGGCGAACGGAAGCCAACCCCGACCGTCGGAGTCGGCCGCACCCGTCGATCCACCGAGCAGCCCGCCGTGCAGGGCCGCGTCCAACAGTGCCGGGTGGAGGCCGAACAGCGCGGCCTCCGGTTCCGACTCCCGGGGCAGCGCGACCTCGACGAAGATCTCCTCGTCCCGTCGCCAGGCGGCGCGCAGACCGCGGAACGCGGGGCCGTAGTCGTACCCGCGCTCCGCGAGCCGGTCGTAGAGCCCGGTGACGTCGACGGACCGCGCGCCAGCCGGGGGCCATTCGGCGGGACCCAGGTCGTGCGGCCGCGAGTCCGCGTCGACCGCGAGGACACCGTCGGCGTGCCGGAGCCAGCCGTCCTCGGCCCAGGGGCGGCCGTCGTCAGGTCGGGAGTGGATGCTCAGGGAACGGCGTCCGGACTCGTCGGCGGCGCCCACCAGCAGTTGCAGCTGGACGCCGCCATCCTCGTCGAGGATCAGCGGTGACTGGAGGGTGAGTTCCTCCAGCACGGCGCAGCCAACCTGGTCACCCGCCCGCAACGCGAGTTCCACGAAGGCGGTGCCGGGGACGATGGTGCTGCCGAGCACGACGTGGTCGGCGATCCACGTCTGGGTCCTGGTGGACAGCCGGCCGGTGAACAGCCAGCCGTCGGAGCCCGCCAGTGCGACACCAGCCGCCAGCAGTGGGTGGTCGGGCTCGGCGAGACCGAAGGACGCCGCGTCGCCCTCGGCCCCCGGAGCGGACTCCAGCCAGTAGCGCTGCCGTTGGAAGGCGTAGGTCGGCAACTCGACCCGGTCGCCCCCCAGGGTCGCGAACGCCGCGTTCCAGTCCACGGCGACACCACGAACGTGACAACGGGCGAGGACGCTCGTCAGCACGGCGATCTCGGGTTGGTCCGCGCGGGCGAGCGAGGCGAACACCAGGCTGGCGAGGTCGTCGGTGTCGGCGAGGCAGTTCTGGGCCGCTGCGGTGAGCACGCCGTCCGGGCCCAGTTCGATGAACGTCGTGGTGCCGAGTTCGCGGAGCCGGCGGATGCCGTCGTGGAAGCGCACGGCCTCCCGCGCATGACGTGCCCAGTGTTCCGGCGCGCCGATCTCCTCGGCGGTGATCACGTCGCCGGTCAGGTTGGACACGAGGGGGAAACGCGCCGGGTGGGCCGTCAGGCCTCGCGCGACGGTCTCGAACTCGGCCAGCATGCCGTCGACCTGGGGGGAGTGGAATCCGTGGCTCACCCGCAGCCGTTTGGTCCTGCGGCCACGTGAGTCCCAGTGCGCGGCGACCTGGAGCACGGCGTCCGCGTCGCCGGAGACCACCGTCGAGAGCGGGCCGTTGAGCGCGGCGATGCTCGCTTCGTGTTCGTGGCCCTTGAGCGAGTCCAGCACCTCGTCCTCGTCCGCCTCGACGGCGACCATCGCGCCGCTCTCGGGCAGCGCCCGCATGAGCCGCGCGCGGGCCGCGACCAGGGCGCAGGCGTCGTCGATCGAGAGGACCCCGGCCACGTGCGCGGCGGTCAGCTCACCGATCGAGTGGCCGATGAGGTGGTCGGGCAGGACGCCCCACGACTCGAGGAGCCGGAACAGCGCCACCTCGAAGGCGAAGAGCCCGGTCTGGGTGTACGCGGTCTGGTCGAGCAGTCGGGCGTCGGGCGAGTCCGGCTCGGCGAAGACGACGTCGCGCAGCGGGCGGTCCAGCCCCGGGTCGAGGCGCGCGCACACCTCGTCGAACGCCGTGGCGAACACGGGGAACGCCTGGTACAGCTCACGGCCCATGCCCGCCCGTTGGGAACCCTGGCCGGCGAAGACGAACGCGACCTTGTTCGCACGGGTGCCGCCGAGGACGACCGACGGGTCCTCGCCGCCGTCGGCGACGGCGGCGAGGCCGCGCAGGATGTCGTCCCGGTCCCAGGCCAGGATCGCCGCGCGGTGGTCGAGTGCGGCACGGGACGTGGCCAGCGCGTGGGCGAGGTCCGCCGGGGTCTGTTCCGGGTGTTCGATCACGTGCTCCCGCAGCCGCCCGGCCTGGGCGCGCAGTGCGTGCTCGTCGCGACCGGAGAGCAGCAGTGGGAGGGAGGTGTCCGTGCGCACCACCCTGGTGGGTTCGGGGTCGGGCGCGGGCGCCTCCTCGACGATCAGGTGGGCGTTGGTTCCGCTGATGCCGAACGCCGAGACGCCGGCCCGGCGGGGTTCGCCCGTGTCGGGCCAGGGCGCGACCTCGGTCGCCAGCCGCACGTCCCCGGCCGACCAGTCCACGTGCGGTGTGGGCTGGTCGATGTGCAGGGTCGGCGGCAGGACCGCGTGCCGGACGGCCATCACCGACTTGATGACGCCGCCCACTCCGGCCGCCGCCTGGGTGTGCCCGATGTTGGACTTCAGCGATCCCAGCACCAGCGGTCTGCCGGCGACCCGTTCCTGGCCGTAGGTGGCGAGCACGGACTGGGCCTCGATGGGGTCACCGAGCACGGTGCCGGTGCCGTGGGCCTCGACCAGGTCGACCTGGGCGGCCGCGAGCCGGGCGTCGATCAGGGCCTCGCGGATCACCTGCTGCTGGGAGAGGCCGTTCGGCGCGCTGAGACCGTTGCTCGCGCCGTCCTGGTTGACCGCCGAACCTCGGATGACGGCGAGCACCGGGTGGCCGTGGCGGCGGGCGTCGGACAGCCGTTCCACCAGTAGGACTCCCGCGCCCTCGCCCCAGCCGGTGCCGTCCGCGGCGGCGCTGAACGACTTGCAGCGGCCGTCGGAGGCCAGACCGCGCTGCCTGCTGAACTCGACGAACGCCGTCGGCGTCACCATCACCGTGACCCCACCGGCCAGCGCCATCGTGCACTCCCCCTGGCGCAGTGCCTGGCAGGCCAGGTGCAGCGCCACCAGGGACGAGGAGCACGCCGTGTCCACCGACACCGCGGGCCCCTCCAACCCGAGGGTGTAGGCGACACGTCCGGACACCACGCTCGCGGAGTTGCCCGTCAGCACGTAGCCCTGGACGTCGGGCGGGATCGCGCGCAGCCGGGAGGCGTACCCGTTGTGCATGACCCCGGCGAACACACCGACCTTGTCGCCCCGGACGGAGGTGGGGTCGATCCCGGCTCGTTCGAACGCCTCCCACGAGGTCTCCAGCAGCAGTCGCTGCTGGGGGTCCATCGCGAGCGCCTCCCTGGGGCTGATCCCGAAGAGGTCGGCGTCGAACCGGTCCGCGTCGGCGACGAAACCGCCCGCCTTCGTGTAGGAGGTGCCGGCGCGCTCGGGGTCCGGGTCGTACAGGCGGTCCAGGTCCCAGCCCCGGTCGGAGGGCAGCTCGGTGATCGCGTCGCCCCCGCTGACGACGAGGTCCCACAGGTCCTCGGGGGACCGCACCCCGCCGGGGTAGCGGCAGCTCATTCCCACGACGGCGATCGGCTCGTTGTGGCCGTTCTCCAGCTCGGTCAAGCGGCGACGGGCCTGTCGGAGCTCGGCCGTCACCCACTTGAGGTGCTCGAGCACTTTGTCTTCGTTCGCCATGTGTCGCCTCACGCCGTCAGGACTTGCCGAACTCTTTGTTGATGATGTCGAAGATCTCGTCCGCGCTCGCCGACGAGAGCTCGTCGTGCTCAGCACCGACATCCGCGTCGTGCTGCCCGCCGGTCCACTCCGACAGCAGCGCCCGGAGCCGGGCGGTGACGGCGTCGTGGCCGGCGCTGTCGGTGGCGGCCGTGGACAGCACGAACGCCAGCCTGTCGATCTCGGCCAGCACCGGAAGGCCGGTGTCCTGGACGTCCTCGAGCACCTCCGCCCTGAGGTGCCGGGCGAGCGCCGCCGGCGTGGGGTGGTCGAAGACCAGCGTGGGGGGCAGGCGGAGGCCGGTGGCGGTGGCCAGCCGGTTGCGCAGCTCCACGGCGGTGACCGAGTCGAAGCCGACCTCGCGGAAGGCCCTGTCGACCTCGACGGCATCTGGTGAGGAGTGGCCGAGGACGGCGGCGGTGTTGGTGCTCACCAGGGCCAGCACCGCCTTGTCCCGTTCGGACTCGGGGAGTTCGGCGAGCCGGTGGCGGAACGTGGCGAGGTCCTCGACGGCCTCGTCGTCACCGGCTCCGGTGCCCTCGAGTGCCCGTTGTGCCTCCGGCAGCTCGCCGATCAACGGCCTCGGGCGGGCCGAGGCGAACGCGACGGCGAACCGGGCCCAGTCGACGTCCGCGACGACCAGGCACGTCTCGTCGGCCTCCAGCGCCTGTCGTAACGCCTGGGTCGCCAGCCCGGGTCGCATCGGCGGGACGCCCCTGCGGCGCATGTGTTCCTCGGCGGCGTCCCGCACCATGCCGCCCTCGCTCCAGGCACCCCAGGAGATCGAGGTCGCCACCCGGCCCGCCGCGCGGCGGCGTTCGGCCAGGCCGTCGAGGAACGCGTTGGCCGCCGCGTAGGCTCCCTGCCCTCCACTGCCCCAGACGCCGGCGGCGGAGGCGATGAGCACGAAGGCGTCCAGCGGGTGATCGCCCAGCAGTTCGTCGAGGTGGACGGCGCCGGCGACCTTGGCCTCGGCCACCGCGGCGAAGTCGCCCAGGCTGGTGTCGTCGATCGACAGGTCGAACTGTCCGGCGCCGGCCGCGTGCACGACGGCGGTCAGCGGAGTCCGTTCCGGGAGTCCGGCCAACAGGTCGGCCAGCCCCTGGCGGTCGGTGACGTCGCAGGCGGCGATCGTCACCTCGGTTCCGAGTTCGGTCAGCTCGGCGGCGAGGTCCGCCGCGCCTGGGGCGTCCCAGCCGCGTCGGCTGGTCAGCACCAGGTGCTCGGCACCGGAGCCGGCCAGCCAGCGGGCGAGGTGCGCCCCGACCCCGCCGGTGCCGCCGGTCACCAGCACGGTTCCGCTCGGCGTCCACGGCTTGTCCGCCGGGGTGGCCGGTGGGCGGGCGCGCACGAGACGCCGGCCGAGCACGCCGGTCGGGCGGATCGCCAGCTGGTCCTCGTCCCCGATGCCGGCGAGCGCGGCGCACAGCAGCGGCGCGGTCCGCTCGTCGAGCCTCGCGGGCAGGTCCACCAGGCCACCCCAGCGTCGCGGGGTCTCCAGTGCCACGACCCGACCCAGGCCCCACACGAGGGTCTGGGCGGCGCTGACGATGTCGTCGGTGTCGACTGGGACGCCGTCGCGGGTGAGCATCCACAGGGGGGCGTCGAGGTCGAGGTCCGACAGGGCCTGCGCCAGGGCCAGGGTGGCCGCCGCGCCTCTCGGGAGCACCGGATGCTCCGGGTGCGGCCGCTCGTCCAGTGCGAGCAGGGAGAGCACGCCACGCGGGGTCGCGGCGGCGAGCCGTTCGTCGAGGAGGGCGACCAGCGTCTCGCGGTCCGGTGTCGCGGGTTGGACCGGCACGACGTCGGCGCCGTGGGCGGCCAGTGCCTCGGCCAGTTCGGTCGCCGCGGCGCGCGCGGCCGCATCGTCCGGGGTGACGAGTAGCCAGGTGCCGGAGAGGTCGGTTCGGACCGTGGCGTTCAGGGGTCGCCAGGCGATCCGGTAGCGCCAGGAGTCCAGGGTGGACTGCTCCTGGTTGCGCCTGCGCCAGGACGAGATGGTTGGTAGCACGGCCTCCCACAGGGGTCGCTGCTCGCCGGGGTCGTCGAGGTCGAGTTCCCTGGTGAGTGCCTCGAGATCCTCTCGTTCGACCGCGTCCCAGAAGGCGCTGTCGACCGCGTTCTGGCCGGCGGCTGCCGGCGCCGCGGGTTCGGGCCAGTACCGCTTGCGTTGGAACGCATAGGTCGGCAGGTCCACGAACGCGGCCGGACCCGCCCCCACCGGCACCCACTCCACCGGCAACCCCCCGAAACCACCGGTGTTCGTGCCCTCGGGCAGGACGACCTCGGCCAGCACGTCCTCGCCATGCCGCCAGGCAGCGGACACACCCTGGAACAGCGGACCGTAGTCCAACCCCGCCGCAGCCAGTTCTGGGTACAACCCCGCCGTGTCGACCTCCCGGGCACCCGCCGGGGGCCATCCACCACCCGCCACGTCCTCGGGCACCACACCGCGCACCGGGGACACCGTCCCCGTGGCATGCCGAGTCCAGGACTCCGCGTCACCGACCCGCGAGTACACCGCGACCGACGTCCCATCCACGCCCTCGTCGATGACGACCTGCACGGTGAGACCATCCTCGGTCTCCGGCAGCACCAACGGCGCGTACAGGGTCAGGTCCTCAACCGTGGAACAGCCGACCTCGTCGCCCGCGCGCACGACCATCTCCACCACAGCGGTCCCGGTGCCGGATCACCCGCTGCTGCGAGGGACCGTTCGGCGCGGTCAACCCGTTGGACGCCCCGTCCTGGTTGACCGCCGTACCCCGCACCACCGCCAACACCGGATGCCCCAACCTGCGGGCATCCGAGAGCTTCTCCACCAGCAGGACACCGACACCCTCGGACCACCCGGTCCCATCCGCGGCCTGCGCGAAGGACTTGCACCGACCGTTCGCCGACAGCCCCTGTTGGCGGATGAACTCCGCGAAGGTCACCGGGCTGGCCATCACGGTCACACCGCCGGCCAGCGCCATCGAGCACTCGCCCGACCGCAACGCCTGGGCAGCCAGGTGCAGGGCCACCAACGACGAGGAACACGCCGTGTCCACCGTCACGGCCGGCCCCTCGAGACCGAAGGTGTAAGCCACCCGTCCGGACAGCACGCTGCCGGTGTTACCGAGTCCCATGAAGGCCTCGACACCGTCAGGCACGCCCTCGACGCCCGCGCCGTAGTCGTGGTACATGACGCCGGCGAACACACCGGTCCTGCTGCCCCGCAGCGACCCCGGATCGACACCCGCGTTCTCGAATGCCTCCCACGAGGCCTCCAGCAGCAGCCGCTGCTGCGGGTCCATCGCCAGGGCCTCACGCGGCGAGATCCCGAAGAACCCGGGATCGAAGTCGCCCGCCTCGTAGAGGAACCCGCCCTCGAGGCTGAACTCGTAGTCCGCGTCGGGTGGGGCGACATCGAGCAGCCGCTCGATGTCCCAGCCCCGGTCCGTCGGGAAACCGGCGATCCCGTCGCCGCCGTTCCGCACGAAGTCCCACAGCTCGTCCGGGTTCGACACGCCCCCCGGGTAGCGGCAGGCCATGCCCACGATCGCGATCGGCTCGTCCACCCCGGACAGCGCGGGCGCGACCTCCGCCTCCGTCGGGCGGAGGTCCAGCACCTCGGCCAGCACGTGCTCCGCCAGGGACAACGGTGTCGGGTAGTCGAAGACCAAGGTCGCGGGCAGCCGGAGACCGACGTCCCCGTTCAGCCGGTTCCGCAGTTCCACGGCGGTCAGGGAGTCGAATCCGAGCTCGGTGAAGGCCTGGTCGACCCGCACGTCCGCGGCGGAGCCGTGGCCCAGTACGACGGCGACCCGGGAGCGCACGAGTTCCACGACCCTGGTCAGCTGGTCGTCGTAGGTGCGGTTGGCGAGCTCGGCTACCAGTCCCTGGTCACCGGCCGTGGACCTGGCGGTCCGACGGTGGGAGACGCGCACGAGTCCGCGCAGCACCGGGGGGAGGTCCTCGGCGCCGGCACGCACCCGCAGCGCTGCCAGGTCGAGCCGGACGGGTGCGACGACGGCGGAGTCGACCCGGAGGGCCGCGTCGAACAGTGCCAGGCCGTCGGCCGCGGGCAGCGGTGGGAACCCGGCCCGCTCCATCCGCCTCCGGTCGGTCTCGGTCAGCCGACCGGTCATGCCGCCTTCCGCCCACGGGCCCCATGCCAACGACCGGCCGGGCAGGCCGAGGTCCCGGCGGTGCTGGGCGAGCGCGTCGAGGAACGCGTTCGCGGCCGCATAGCTCCCCTGACCGGGTGATCCGAGCACGCCGGCGACCGAGGAGAACAGGGCGAACAGCGAGAGGTCCAGATCCCGGGTCAGCTCGTGCAGGTGCCACGCGCCGTCCACCTTCGGCCGCAGCACGGCCGCCAGCCGCTCCGGGGTCAGGGACACGGCGACGCCGTCGTCGAGGACACCGGCCGCGTGCACGACACCCACCAGCGGGTGTTCGGCCGGGATGTCGGCCAGGACCTGGGCGAGCGCGTCGCGGTCTGTGACGTCGCAGGCGACGGACCGGATGTGGGCGTCGAGGTCATCGAACTCGGTGGTCTCGCCTCCTCGGCGGCTCACCAGAACCAGGTGTCGGACGCCGTGCTCCTCCACGAGGTGCCGGGCCACTCGCGTGCCGAGCGCGCCACGGGCACCGGTGACGAGCACGGTGCCGTCGAGGGTGGGGACGGACTCCTCTGACGGGGACGTCCTGATGAGCCGGGGTGCCGCGACGGCGCCGTCGCGGACCGCCACCTGCGGCTCGCCCGAGGCCAGGACGGTGTCCTGGACCTCGGCGAGTTCGGTGTGCTCGTCCAGGTCCACCAGCACGAAGCGACCGGGGTGTTCGGACTGGACCGTGCGCAGCAGTCCCCACACGGCGGCCTGGGCGAGGTCGCGGCCCTCCGTCGCTCCCCGGGTGACGACCAGCGCGGTGCCCGTCTCCTCGGCCACCCATCGCTGGACCAGGTCCAGTGCGGCGCGGGCCTGGTCGTGGGTGCCGGCGACGACGTCGGTCGTGCGGGAGTCGAGCTCCAGCACCGTCACGTCATGGTCGGGATCGTCGGCGACACGGGTCACGGGTACCCAGCCGGTGGTGTGCAGCGCGTCCCGGGGGTGAGTGGGTCGCGGTCCGGACGCCGAGCGCAGCACCAGCGATCCGACGGACGCGACCGGCAGACCGGTCCCGTCGGCGAGGAGCAGCGAGAAAGCCGTTCCGGTGCGGGTGATCCGCACCCGGGCCGTGGTGGCGCCCACCGCGAACACCGCGACGTCGGACCAGGAGAAGGGGATTCCGGCCGCGCCCTCGCCGGTGCCGTGGGACAGCCCGATCCCGTGCAGGGCCGCGTCGAGCAGGGCCGGGTGCAGTCCGAACCCGGTGACGTCGATCTCGTCGGGCAACCGGACCTCGGCGAAGACGGTGACGTCGTCGCCGTCGGTCCGGCGCCAGATCGAGCGCAGGCCCTGGAACGCCGGGCCGTAGTCGTAGCCGATGTCGGCGAGCCCCGGGTAGAAGCCGTCGAGGTCGACGGGCTCGGCGCCCTCGGGCGGCCAGGTCTCCAGGGTGTCCCGGGCCGTGACGGTGTCGCTGGTGAGGAAACCGCTGGCGTGCCGGGTCCAGTCGCTGTCCTCGTCGAGTCGCGAGTGGACGCTGACCTGACGGCGGCCGTCCGTGGCGGGAACACCGACGGTGACCTGGAGTTGGAGGACGTCCTGGGCCTCCAGGACGAGCGGTGCCTCGAGGGTCAGTTCCTCCACGAGCCCGCAGCCCGCCCGTTCCCCGGCGTGCAGCGCCAGGTCGACGAACGCGGTCCCCGGCAACAGCACGGAGCCGAGGACGGTGTGGTCGGCCAGCCAGGGGTGCGTACCGAGGGACAGGCTGCTCGTCATGACCAGGCCGTCCCTCTCGGCCAGGGTGACGGCGGCGCCGAGCAGCGGGTGGCCGCCGTCCTGGATGCCCACGCCGGCGAGGTCCCGGGCGGGGCTGCCGGAGAGCCAGAACCGGCGGTGCTGGAAGGCGTAGGTGGGCAGGCTGACGGAGTGGGCCCCGGTCCCGTCGAAGAACGCGGACCAGTCGACGGTGGCTCCCCGCACGTGCAGGTGCGCCAGGGCCGTCACGGCGGTGCGCGTCTCGTCGCGGTCCCGGCGCAGCGCGGGCACGAACGCCAGGTCGGCGCCGGGGAGGCTGCCGGCGCCGAGCGCGCAGAGCACCCCGTCCGGCCCCAGCTCCAGGAAGGTGGTGACGCCCTGCTCGGCGAGGTGGGACACCCCGTCGGAGAACCGCACCGCCTCGCGGACGTGGCGGACCCAGTACTCGGCGGTCCGCACCTCGTCGGTGACCGGACGTCCGGTCAGGTTGGAGACGAGGGGGATCCGGGGGCTGTGGTAGGTCAGGGTGTCCGCGACGGCACGGAACTCGTCGAGCATGTCGTCCATGCGCGGTGAGTGGAACGCGTGGCTCACGCGGAGGCGCCGCACGTCACGGCCGGCCTCCTCGAAGCGGCGGGCGACGGCGAGGACCGCGTCCTCGTCGCCGGAGATGACCACCGTGTCGGGCCCGTTCACGGCGGCCACCGACACCCGGTCGTCGAGCAGCGGTGCCACCTCGGCCTCGGGTACCCGGAGGGAGACCATCGCTCCACCGGGTGGGAGTGCGCCCATGAGGCGACCGCGGGCGGCGACGAGGGTGACCGCGTCGTCGAGGGACAGCACCCCGGCCAGGTGGGCGGCAGCGAGCTCGCCGATCGAGTGGCCGAGCAGGTAGTCGGGTGCCGCTCCCCAGGACTCGACGAGCCGGTGGAGGGCGACCTCCAGGGCGAACAGGCCGGCCTGGGTGTACTCGGTCTGGTCGAGGAGGTCGCCGCCGTCGAACACCACGTCCCGGAGGGGCCGGTCCAGTCGCTGGTCGAACGCGGCGCAGACCGCGTCGAAGGCGTCGGCGTACGCGGGGAACGCCGTGTACAGGTCACGGCCCATGCCGGGCCGTTGTGAGCCCTGCCCGGACAGCAGGAACGCGGTCCTCCCGGTCGTGGGGGAACCGGTGAGGCCGTCGCTGGTCCCCTCGGCCAGAGCGGCCAGTCCCTCCCGGGGGTCCGGGCCGAACAGGACGGCGCGGAACTCCAGGGCGCTGCGGGTCGTCGCGAGGGAGAAGGCCAGGTTCAGGGGGTCGGGGTCCTCGGTCAGGTGGTCGAGCAGGCGGTGTGCCTGTGCGGCGAGCGCCCGCTCGGAGTGGGCGGAGAGCAGCCACGGCACGGCGTCCGCTGGTAGGCGCCTGGTCCTCGGCAGCGGCGCCGGTACCTCGGTGTCCGGCGCCTGTTCGAGGATGGTGTGCGCGTTGGTGCCGCTGATGCCGAAAGCGGAGATCCCGGCACGGCGCGGGGCTCCGTCGGTGGTCCAGGGGCGTGCCTCGGTGAGCAGCGAGACCGCGCCGGATTCCCAGTCCACGTGCGGGGTGGGCTCGTCGACGTGCAGGGTCCTGGGCAGCACTCCGTGCCGCATCGCCATGACCGTCTTGATGACGCCGGCGACGCCGGCGGAGGCCGCGGTGTGGCCGATGTTGGACTTCAGCGAACCGAGCCAGAGCGGCCGGCCCGGGGGCCGCTGCTGCCCGTAGGTCGCCAGCAGGGCGTGCGCCTCGATCGGGTCGCCGAGGGTGGTCCCGGTGCCATGTGCCTCGACCATGTCGACGTCCGAGGCCGACAGGCCGGCGCTGGCCAGGGCCTGTCGGATCACCCGCTGCTGAGAGGGGCCGTTCGGCGCGGTCAACCCGTTGGACGCCCCGTCGGAGTTCACCGCGGAACCCCGCACCACGGCGAGCACCTCGTGCCCGTCGCGGATCGCGTCGGACAGCCGCTGCACGAGCAGCATGCCGACGCCCTCGGACCACCCGGTGCCGTCGGCGGACGCGGCGAAGGACTTGCAGCGACCGTCGGCGGCGAGTCCCCGCTGGCGGCTGAACTCCACGAACGCGGCAGGGGTGACCATCACGGCGACGCCACCGGCGAGCGCCATCGTGCATTCGCCGGCGCGCAGCGCCCGCACCGCGAGGTGCAGGGCCACCAGGGACGACGAGCAGGCGGTGTCGATGGTGACCGCGGGGCCCTCGAGCCCGAGTGCGTAGGCGACGCGACCCGAGACCACGCTCGTGGCGGTGCCGGTCATCAGGTGGCCCTCGGTGCCGTCCTCGGGTTGCCCGCCGGCGCCGTACCCGGACGGGGAGGCGCCGACGAAGACGCCGACCTGGTCGCCCCGCAGCCGCCCTGGTTCGATCCCCGCGCGTTCGAGGGTTTCCCAGGAGACTTCCAGCAGCAACCGCTGCTGGGGATCCATGGCGAGGGCTTCCCGGGGGCTGACGCCGAAGAACTCGGGGTCGAAGTCGCCCGCCTGGTGCAGGAAGCCACCTCGGGTGACGTAGGAGGTTCCGGTTCGTTCGGGGTCCGCGTCGTAGAGGGCGGAGATGTCCCAACCCCGGTCAGCCGGGAACTCGGTGATGCCGTCGCCGCCCTCGGAGACCAGCTGCCACAGGTCGTCCGGGTTCGCGACGCCGCCAGGGAACCGGCAGGCCATTCCGACGATCGCGATCGGTTCGTCCGCCGCGACGGGGTCCGCCACCGTCGGTGAGGCGGTGACGGTGCCGAACAGCCTCTGGTCGACCAGGGTGGCGAGGGCGGTCGGCGTCGGGTGGTCGAACACCACGGTCGCCTGGAGCCGCACGCCCGTCTCGGCTGTCAACCGGTCGCGCAGTTCCACCGCCGTCAGGGAGTCGAACCCGAGATCGCGGAACGCCCGGTCGGGGCGTACCGCGTCAGGGGACCCGTGTCCCAGGACGAGCGCGGCCTCCGCGCGCACCACGGTCGTGAGCCGTTCGACGCGCTCGGTGCCGGGAAGCCCGCCGAGGGCGGCGCGGAGAGCGGCCGCCGCCTCCGAGCCGTCGTGGCCGGGGCCGGGTTGGGTGCCGGGGCCGGTGGACTCGAGGATCCGCGTGACCTCGGGCAGCGCGGTGAGCAGCGGTCTCGGCCGCGCGGCGGTGAACACGGGCACGAAGCGTTCCCAGTCCACGTCGGCGACGGTGACCGTCGTGTCGTCGTGGTCGAGCGCGCGCTGGAGGGCGGTGATCGCCTGCTCCGGTGCGAGGGTTCGGATGCCGCGCAGCCTCAGGTGCTCACGCTCGTCCTCGTCGACCATGCCGCCGTCCGCCCACGCGCCCCAGGCGAGGGAGGTCCCGACCCGTCCCCGTGCTCTCCGCTGTTCCACCAGGGCGTCGAGGTAGGCGTTGGCCGCGGCGTAGGCGCCGAGCCCGCCGCTGCCCCAGGTGGCCGAGATGGACGAGAACACCACGAACGCGTCGAGTTCCCGGTCGCCGAGCAGGTCGTCGAGGTGGGCGGCGCCGCCGGCCTTCGCGGACATCTCCGCGGCGAACTCCGCGCCGCTGAGCTCGGTGAGGGCGGCGGCGGAACCGACACCGGCGGCGTGCACGACGGTCCGCAGCGGCGGCCCGTCCCCGTCGATGTCCTCGATGACCTCGGCGAGCGCGGCCCGGTCCGCGACGTCGCAGGCGACGACCCGCACCCGTGCTCCGAGGGCCTCCAGCTCGGCGACGAGCTCCGCCACGCCGGGAGCAGCCGGGCCTCGCCTGCTGGTCAGCACCAGCCGCGACACCCCTCCCCCGGCCAGCCACCGGGCCACGTGCGCGCCGAGCGCGCCGGTGCCACCGGTGATCAGCGCGGTGCCCCCGGCGCGCCAGGTGTTCGACGCCAGGCCGCGCACGTCCCGCACGAGGCGCCGGGCGAACCAGCCGGACGACCGGATGGCGACCTGGTCCTCCGTTCCGTCGGTCACCAGGGCGGTGAGCCGGTCGACGGCGCGGTCGTCGAGGTCCGAGGGGAGGTCGAGCAGGCCACCCCAGCGGCGGGGCTGTTCGAGCCCCATGACACGGCCCAAGCCCCAGATGGCGGCCTGGGAGGTGCTGGTGAGCGGGTCCGAACGGCCCACGGACACCGCGCCGCGCGTGGCGGTCCACACGGGGGCGGCGATGCCGGCGGCGTCCAGTGCCTGGATCAGGACAGGGGTGTCCGCCATTCCCGAGGTGAGGACCGGGTGGGCGTGGTGCTCGCGCTCGTCGAGCGGGAGCAGGGAGAGCACGGTCGTGACGGTGCCCGGCTCCGGGCACACCTCGGCCAGTCGTGCCGCGAACTGGCCCCGGTCCGGGATGGCGTGGACCGTGACGACCTCGGCTCCGCGCTCGCGCAGGGCCGCGACCAGGCGGGTGGCCTGCTCGTCGTCGGTCGCGCCTTCGGGGAGGGCGACGAGCCACGTACCAGTGAGCTCGGGGCGTCGCGGGTCGTCGCCGCGCCGCCAGGTGACCCGGTAACGCCAGGAGTCGGCGGCGGCGGTGTCCCGATGCCGCTTGCGCCACGCGGCCAGTGCGGGCAGGGCAGCCGCGAGGGGGGCGACGTCCTCGTCCCCACCAGCCAGGGCGGCCGGGTCCTGGCGTTCGACGGCGTCCCAGAACCGGCTGTCCTCGGCGGAGGGTTCACCTCCGCCGCGTGGCGTGGGCCAGTAGCGGTCGCGTTGGAACTCGTAGGCCGGCAGCGGGGTGCGCGAGGCACCGGTCCCGGTGAAGAAGAGGGACCAGTCCGGTCTGGGACCGTTCGCGTGGACGCGGGCGACCGCCTCCACGGCGGTGCCGACCTCGTCGCGGTCATCCCGCAGCGCCGGCACGACCGTGTTCTCGGTGCCGGGCAGGCACTCGCGGGCCATCGCGCACAGGGCACCGCCGGGGCCCAGTTCCAGGAACACTCCCGCACCGCGCTCGCGCAGCACCCGGATGCCGTCGGTGAAGCGCACCGCCGAACGGACGTGGCGGACCCAGTAGTCGGGGTCGCGGATCTCCCTGGCGGACAGGACGGTGCCGGTCACGTTGGAGACGATCGGGATCTCCGGTGCGGCGAAGGCCAGTCCCTCCGCGACGCGCCGGAACTCGGCCAACATCGGTTCCATGCGGGGCGAGTGGAAGGCGTGGCTCACGGCGAGCCTGCGCACCCTGCGGCCGCGCGACCGGAACTCCTCGGCCAACGCCTCGGCCTCGTCCTCGTCACCGGAGACGACCACCGACGTGGGTCCGTTGACCGCGGCCAGACCGATCCGTTCGCCGATCAGGGGCAGCACCTCGGCCTCGGTGGCCTCCACGGCGATCATCGCTCCACCGCCGGGCAGCGCCGCCATCAGGTTGGCGCGCGCGGCGACGAGCGTGGCGGCGTCGGCGAGGGACAGCACCCCGGCCGCGTGGGCGGCGGTCAGCTCGCCCGCGGAGTGGCCGAGCAGGAAGTCGGGCCGCACCCCCCAGGACTGGAACAGCCGGAACAACGCCACCTCGACGGCGAAGAGGCCGGGCTGGGTGAACCCGGTCCGGTCGAGCGCGGCGGGATCACCGAACACGACGTCGCGGAGCGGCCGGTCGAGGTGCTGGTCCAGTTCCGCGCACGCGGCGTCGAAGGCGGACGCGTAGCTCGGGAACGCCTCGTACAGGCCACGCCCCATCCCGACGCGTTGGGAGCCCTGCCCGGAGAACAACACCGCGAGCAGGCCGGAGGAGGCTGTCGCCCGCACCACGTTCGGCGACGCCGTGCCGGTGGCGAGGTCCTCGAGTCCGCGCAGCAACTCCGCGTGGTCCCGGCCGAGCACGACGGCCCGGTGTTCGAGCGCGGCTCGTCCCGTGGCGAGGGAGAAGGCGACGTCGACGGGGTCGGCCTGGTCGACGTGTGCTCGCAGCCGCCGGGCCTGGGTGCCCAGGGCGCTGTCCGAGGCGGCGGACACCAGCCACGGCAGGACCGGGGGGACGGTGTCGCGTCGCCGCTCCGGTCGGGTTGCGGCGGGTGCCTGCTCGACGATCACGTGCGCGTTGGTGCCGCTGAGCCCGAACGCGGAGACACCTGCCCGACGTGGATCGTCCCCGGAGGGCCACGGCGTCGCCTCGGTCACGAGCGTGACGCCGCCGGACCAGTCGACGTGCGGGGTGGGCTCGTCGACGTGCAGGGTCGCCGGCAGGACACCGTGGCGGATGGCCTGCACCACCTTGATCACCCCGGCGACGCCGGCGGCGGCCTGCGCGTGGCCGATGTTGGACTTCATGGATCCGAGCAGGAGCGGACGCCCGTCCCGCCTGGCCGCGCCGTAGGTGTCGAGCAGCGCCTGCGCCTCGACGGGGTCGCCGAGCACGGTTCCGGTGCCGTGGCCCTCGACCGCGTCCACCTGGTCCGCTGTCAGGCCCGCGTTCGCCAGCGCCTGGGCGATCACGCGTTGCTGGGCCGGGCCGTTGGGCGCGGTGAGCCCGTTCGACGCGCCGTCCTGGTTGACCGCTGATCCTCGGAGGACGGCGAGCACGGTGTGCCCGTCCCGCACGGCGTCGGACAGCCGTGCCAGTACGAGCACGCCGACGCCCTCAGCCCATCCGGTTCCGTTCGCCGAGGCGGCGAAGGACCGGCATCGACCGTCCTCGGCGAGCCCGCCCTGGCGGCTGAACTCGGCGAACGCGGTCGGATCCGTCAACACGGCGACGCCACCGGCCAACGCGAGGGAGCACTCGCCGTTGCGCAGGGCCTGCGCCGCCA
Organism: Actinoalloteichus sp. AHMU CJ021; assembly: GCF_002895405.1. Lineage (NCBI taxonomy): Bacteria > Bacillati > Actinomycetota > Actinomycetes > Pseudonocardiales > Pseudonocardiaceae > Actinoalloteichus > Actinoalloteichus sp. AHMU CJ021. The sequence goes on from NZ_CP025990.1 coordinate 6,508,402, forward strand.
GGTGCAGGGAGACCAGGGACGAGGAGCACGCGGTGTCCACGGTGACGGCGGGACCCTGAAGGCCCAGGGTGTAGGCGACGCGTCCGGAGACGACGCTGTTCGCGGTACCGGTCAGGTAGTAGCCGGCCAACTCGTCGGTGGCGGCGCGCAGCGCGGCCTCGTAGCCGGAAGGGGAGACACCGGCGAACATCCCGGTCGGGGTTCCGCGCAACGACACCGGGTCGATGCCCGCGTGCTCCACCGCCTGCCACGCGACTTCCAGCAACAGTCGCTGCTGCGGGTCCATGGACATCGCCTCGCGCGGGGAGATGCCGAAGAACCCGGCGTCGAAGCACGGCGCGTCCTGGATGAACCCGCCCTCGTAGGTGCGGGATCCGCCGGCCTGGTAGAGCGCGTCGACGTCCCAGCCCCGGTCGGTGGGGAAGCCACCGACGGCGTCCCGCCCGGAGGCCACGAGTTCCCACAGCGAGTCGGGGTCGGTGACGCCGCCCGGGTAGCGGCAGCCCATGCCGATGATCGCGATGGGCTCCCTGGCGGCTGAGGCGAGCTTGGTGTTCTCCCGCCGCAGCCGGTCGACCTCCTTCAGCGACGCCCGCAGCGCTTCCAGCGTCCTGTCCGCAGAGCCCGCCATCACTTCCCCCATGCCTTGTCGGTGGTCATCAGCCGTTCTCTCCCAGCGCAAGGTGGATGAGGCTTTCGGCGTCCATGTCGTCGATCGTGTTCTCGTCGTCCCGCCCGGCGGGTTCCGTCGGTGGCGCGCTGGTGGTGATCTCCAACAGCGCCTCCAGCACACCCGCCGCGCGGAGCCGGTCCAGCGGGACGGTCGCGAGCGTGGCCCGCAGGGCCGCCTCGTCGGCCGGGCTGACGGGCGGCAGCAGGCGGTCCCGCAGGTGCGTGGCCAGCTCCGCCGGAGTCGGGTGGTCGAACACCAGGGCCGCGGGTAGCCGTAGCCCGGTCGCGGTGGTGACGCGGTCCCGCAGTTCGACCGCGGTCAGGGAGTCGAATCCCAGGTCCCGGAACGCGCGGTCTGGTCGTACGGAGGAGAGGTCGTCGAGGCCGAGCACGAGTGCGGCCCGTTCGCGGACCAGGTCGAGCAGCAGTTGGTCCCGTTCGAGGCCGGAGAGCTCGGCGAGCCGCGTTCGGAGCGTCCGCGACTCCTCCTCGGATCGAGGGGAGTCGGTGGCGTCGGCGGCGGGGGCCTCGGTGAGGTCGGCGAGCAGGGGACTCGGCCGGAACGTGGTGAACGCGGGGACGAACCGCCGCCAGTCCACGTCGACGACCACCAGCTCGTCCTCGTCGTGGTCGAGTGCCCCGCCCAGGGCCGCCAGGGCGTCCCCGGGGGGCATCGGGGTGAGTCCGAGGCTGGTCAGTTGGTCCCCGCCTCCCGAGGCCATGTTCTCGCCCGCCCACCACCCCCAGGCGATGGCGGTGGCGCGGCGGCCGAGGGCCCGCCGGCGCCGGGCGAGCGCGTCGAGCGCGGCGTTCGCGGCGGCGTAGGCGCCTTGGCGGGCGCTTCCCCAGATCCCGGCGATCGAGGAGAACAGGACGAACGCGTCCAGGTCGTCGTCGAGGAGCTCGTCGAGGTGGAGCGCACCGGCCACCTTGCCGGACAGTGCCCGATCCAGCGCCGTTCGGTCGAGGTCGGTGATCGCCCCGGCGAGGTTGACGCCGGCCGCGTGCACGACCGCGCGCACCGGGTCGCCCTGGGCGCGCAGTCCGGCGACCACCTCGGCCACCTGGTCGCGGTCGCCGAGGTCGCAGGCGAGGATGTCGACGCGGGCACCGGACGCGGTCAGTTCGGCCCGCAGGTCCGAGGCTCCCGGTGCCCGCGGTCCGCTCCTGCTGGTGAGCACGAGGTGTTCGGCGCCGCGGTCCACGAGCCACCGTGCGACGTGCGCGCCCAGTGCCCCCGTGCCCCCGGTGATCAGCACCGTGCCCCTGGGTGTCCAGGGTGCGGCCGTGGTGCCGGTCTGGGGCGCGCGGGTGAGCCGCCTACCGTGTGCTCCGTCGCGCCGGACCGCGATCTGGTCCTCGCCGCCCGGCGCGGCGAGCAGCCCGCACAGCAGTTCGGTGACGGGTTCCGCGAGGTCCTCCCCGGGCGGCACGTCGACCAACCCGCCCCAGGTGCGGGGGAGTTCGAGCGCGACCACGCGCCCGAGGCCCCAGGCCTGCGCCTGGGCCGGGTCGGGTGGCCCGTCGTCGGGTCCGACCCGCACCGCCCCCCGGGTGACGCACCAGAGGGGGGCGCGGAGCCCGAGTTCGTCGACCGCTCGTGCGAGCGCCACGATCCCGGCGGCCACGGCGGGGTCGTTGGCGTCGGCGGGGCTCGAGGGCATGGTGAGCACGCCGGCCGGTTCGGCGCCGTCGAGCGCGGACCGCAGGTCCTCGGCCGACACCTCCCCGTCGGGCAGCACGCGCACGTCGGCACCTCGGCGGGCGAGCGCGTCGAGCAGCGTCGCCGGCGGGTCGGTGGCCACGACGAGCCACGTCCCGGTCAGCACCGGTTGGGGCGGGGGCGCCAGTGGCCGCCACTCGACCCGGTATCGCCAGGAGCCCGGTGAGGACGCTCGCGCGGGGGCGGCGGCCTCGGGCCAGAAGCGCTGGTGTTGGAACGCGTAGGTGGGCAGGTCCACCCGGCTGGGCCGGGCCGGTGCGAGGACCCCGTCCCAGTCGAGCGCCGCCCCCCGGGTGTGCAGGCGCGCCACCGCGTTGGCGACGCACCCGACCTCGTCGGTCGCGCGGTCCCCGCGAAGCAGCGGGACGAACGTGATCGAGCCCGGGGCCCCCGGAACGTTGTCCCGGCCGGCGGCGCTCAACACCCCGTCCGGACCCAACTCCAGGAAGGTGGTGACGCCGTGCTCGGCCAGGACCCGGATGCCGTCGGCGAACCGGACGGTCTCCCGGACCTGCCGCACCCAGTAGCCGGGGTCGGCCCACTCGTCCCCGACAGTCGCGCCGGTCACCGACGAGACCGAGGAGATGCTTGGCGCGGTGTAGGTGAGCCGCTCCGCGACGGCGCGGAACTCGTCGAGGACCGGGTCCATCCGCGCGGAGTGGAAGGCGTGGCTCACCCGCAGGCGCCGGGACTTCCGATCAGGCAACCGGTCCACGAGGGCGGCGACGGCGTCCTCGTCGCCGGAGAGCACCACCGACTCCGGGCCGTTCACGGCGGCCACCGACACCCCCTCGGCCAGGAGTGGGAGCACCTCGGCCTCGGTGGCCCGCACGGACACCATCGACCCGCCGGGCGGCAACGCCCCCATCAACCGGCCACGTGCCGCCACCAGGGCGCTCGCGTCGGCGAGGGACAGCACACCGGCCACGTGGGCGGCGGCCAGTTCGCCGACGGAGTGGCCGAGGACGAAGTCCGGTCGGAGCCCCCACGACTCGAGCAACCGGAACAGCGCGACCTCGATGGCGAACAGCCCGGCCTGCGCGTACTCGGTCCGGTGCACCGCCTCCGCGTCGGCGAACACGACCTCCGCGACCGGGCGGTCGAGGTGCCCGTCCAGTTCGGCGCAGACCGCGTCGAAGGCCTCGGCGAACACCGGGTGCGCCTCGTGCAGCGCGCGTCCCATGCCGACCCGTTGGGAACCCTGCCCGGAGAACAGGTACCCGGTCGCCCCGGCGGAGACGACGTCCCGCACCAGGTGCGGTGACTCGGCGCCGTCCCGGAGCGCCACCAGGCCCCGGCGGAGTTCCTCCGGACCGGTGCCGAGCACCACGGCCCGGTGGTCGAGCGCCGCTCGTGTGGTGGCCAGGGACCAGCCGACGTCGACGGGGTCGGCTGGTCCGTCCACCAGGTCGAGCAGCCGGCCCGCCTGGGCGGTGAGAGCGGCCGGGGAGCGGCCGGACACGGGCCAGTGGAGCACGGGGGGCGTCGACGTCGGTGGACGCGGCCCGGTCCCGGGGGCCTCGTCCTCCTCGCGGGGCCGTTCCACCAGCACGTGCGCGTTGGTGCCGCTGATCCCGAAGGAGGACACCGCGGCCCGTCTCGGCCCGGTCCCGGGGGGCCATTCCGCCGCGTCGGTCAACAGCGACACGGAACCCTCGGACCAGTCCACGTGGGTCGAGGGTTCGTCGACGTGCAAGGTGCGCGGGAGGACGCCGTACCGCATGGCCTGCACCATCTTGATCACGCCCGCGACCCCGGCGGCGGACTGGGTGTGGCCGATGTTCGACTTCACCGAACCGAGCAGCAGTGGGCGGTCACGCTCCTGGCCGTAGGTGGCGAGCACGGCCTGCGCCTCGATCGGATCGCCGAGGGTCGTGCCGGTGCCGTGCGCCTCCACGACGTCCACCTCGGACGTCGTGAGCCGGGCGTTGGCCAGTGCCTGCCTGATCACGCGTTGCTGGGACGGGCCGTTGGGCGCCGTCAACCCGTTCGACGCGCCGTCCTGGTTGATCGCGGAACCCCGCACCACGGCGAGGACGGGATGCCCGTGCCGGCGGGCGTCCGACAGGCGTTCCACCAGGAGCACTCCGACGCCTTCCGCCATGCCGAAGCCGTCGGCGGTGTCGGCGAAGGCCTTGCACCTGCCGTCGGCCGCCAGCCCGCGTTGGCGGCTGAACTCCACGAACGGCCCCGGGGTGGCCATCACGGTCACGCCCCCGGCCAGGGCCATGTCGCACTCCCCCAACCGCAGCCCCTGGACGGCGAGGTGCAGCGCGACCAGGGAGGACGAGCAGGCCGTGTCGACCGTGACGGCTGGCCCCTCCAGCCCGAAGGTGTAGGCGACCCGACCGGAGACGACGCTGCCGGCGGTGCCCGTCACGAGGTGGCCCTCGGCCTCGTCGCCCATGCCCTCGAGGAGGGCCGCGTAGCCCGAGGCCGCCGCTCCGGCGTAGACACCGGTCCGGCTGCCCCGCATCGACAGCGGGTCGATCCCAGCCCGTTCGAACACCTCCCACGACGTCTCCAACAACAGCCGCTGCTGCGGGTCCATCGCCAGCGCCTCCCGGGGGGAGATCCCGAACAGCTCCGGGTCGAACGCGGCCACGTCGTCGAGGAAGCCGCCGGCGGCCACGTAGGAGGTGCCGTGGTGGTCGGGGTCGGGGTCGTGCAGCGCGGCCACGTCCCAGCCGCGGTCTCCCGGCAACCCCGAGATGGCGTCGCGCCCGTCCAACAACAACCGCCACAGCTGGTCCGGATCGCTGACGCCGCCGGGGAACCGGCAGCTCATGGCGACGATCGCGATGGGTTCGTCGCCGGCGGCGGAGGCGCGCACCGGAGCGTCGTCGGCGATCTGGCCCAGTGCCTGAGCACGCAGCCAGGCGGCCAGTGCCGCCGGGCTCGGATGGTCGAAGACGAGCGTGGCGGGCAACGGCAGGCCGGTGGCCGTGGCCAGCCGGTTGCGCAGTTCGACCGCCGTCAGGGAGTCGAAGCCCAGTTCGCGGAAGGCCCTCGAGTCGGTCACGGCGCTCGAGGTGGCGTGGCCGAGGACGGCGGCGGCGTGAGCGCGGACGAGATCGAGCACGAACCGCTCGGCGTCGGCCACGGGCAGCCCCCGCAGCTGGTGGGCGAGACCGATGTCCGACGGTGCCGAGGTCGAGGCGACGGGTCGCGGAGGTGGCAGCACCAGTCCGCGCAGGAGCGGGGGCACCCGGGTCCCGGTGCTGTCCCGCCCGAAGTCGAGGCGCGCGGCCAGCAGGAAGGGATCGGCCGAACCGGTGGCGGCGTCGAGCAACGCGAGACCGTCCTCGGTGGGCAGCGGGGACATGCCGGACCGGGACATGCGGGTCAGCTCGCCGTCACCGAGCGCGGCGGTCAGCCCGCTGCGGTGCTCCCACAACCCCCAGCCGATTGACTGCCCGACGAGACCCTCGGTGCGCCGGTGGTGCGCGAGCGCGTCGAGGTAGGCGTTGGCCGCCGCGTAGTTGGCCTGCCCCGGACCACCGAAGGTGGCCGCGGCGGAGGAGAACAGGACGAAGGCCGCCAGGTCGTCCCCGGCGGTGAGGTCGTGCAGGTGCCGCGCCGAGGTCATCTTGGGACGCAGCACCCCGGCCAGCCGTTGGGGGGTGAGTTCCGTGAGGACACCGTCGTCCAACGCGCCCGCCGCGTGCACGACGGCGGTGAGCGGGTGTTCCGCTGGCACGGCCGCGAGCACGGCCGCGAGGGCGTCGCGGTCGGCGACGTCACACGCGGCGAACACCGCCTCCGCGCCCAGCTCCGCGAGGTCATCGGCCAGGGCGCCCGCGGAGGGCGCGGTGGCGCCACCGCGGCTGACCAGCAGGAACCGTCGGATCCCGTGCTGGTTCGCCAGGTGACGGGCCACCAGGCCGCCCAGCACGCCGGTGGCGCCCGTGATCAGCGCGGTGCCCGCCGGGTCGAGCGGCGCGGGCACCGTCAGGATGACCTTCCCGGTGTGGCGGGCCTGGCTGAGGAACCGGAACGCCTCGGGTGCCCGCCGGACGTCCCAGGCCGTCACCGGCAGGGGGTGGACCACGCCCTGGTCGGCGAGGGTGAGGATGTCGGTGAGCATCCGCTGGATCCGGTCGTCCCCGGCGGACATCAGTTCGAACGCCTGGTAGCGCACGCCGTCGTGCGCTTCGGCGACCGCCTCGGCGTCCCGCACGTCGGTCTTGCCCATTTCGACGAAGCGCCCACCGGGGCCGAGCAGCCGCAGCGAGGCGTCGACGTACTCGCCGGCCAGCGAGTTCAGCACGACGTCGACGCCGCCACCGAAACGCCGCTCGAACTCGAGGGTGCGGGAGGAGGCACGGTGGTCGTCGGGGAGGCCCATCGCCCGCAGGGTGCCCTGTTTGGCCTCGCTGGCGGTGCCGTACACGTCCGCGCCGAGGTGCCTGGCGAGCTGGACGGCGGCCATCCCGACACCGCCGGTGGCCGCGTGGACGAGCACGGACTCGCCGGCGCGCAGCCCCGCCAGGTCGACCAGGCCGTGGTAGGCGGTCAGGAACGCCACCGGAACGGAGGCGGCCTCCCCGAAGGACCACCCGGCGGGCATCGGGGCGAGCAGTGGGCGGCGGGTCACCGCCACCGGCCCGAACGACCCGGCGAAGATGCCGAGCACCCGGTCACCCGGTGCCAGTCCTGCCACGCCGGTTCCGACCTCGGTCACGACGCCGGCGCCCTCGAAACCGAGGGGCCCCGGTTCACCCGGGTACATCCCGAGCGCGGTCAACGCGTCGCGGAAGTTGAGGCCCGCCGCGCGCACCGCGACCCGCACGTCGTCCGGGCCGAGCGGTGCCAGTGCCTCCGGGCACGGGACGAGGGCGAGGTTCTCCAGCGTGCCGGGCCCCGTGGTCGCCAGCCGCCACGCCGGCTCGCCCACCGGTGGTGTCAACGCGGGTGTCGTGCCTCGGGCCAGCCGGGGAACGAGCACGGTGCCGGCCCGCACCGCGAACTGCGGCTCGTCGAGGCCGAGGGCCGAGGCCAGGAGCCCGTCGGGCATCCCGAGGTCGTCGATGTCCACCAGGGTGAAGCGACCGGGGTGCTCCGACTGGGCGGACCGCAGCATCCCCCACACCGGGGCCTGGTCCAGGTCCACCCGGTCCGCCGGGGTCACCGCCACGGCCAGGCGGGTCACCACCACGAGCCGGGCCGTGGGATGCCGGTCCTGGACCAGCCAGTCCCGCAGGGTCCGGAGCAGCGCGGTGAGCGGCTCGGCCCCCTCACCCGGGGGGCAGGCGACGGCGACGAGGTCGGGGGACTCGTCCGCCCGGACCGTCCTGACGCCGGCCTCGGCCAGCCACGCGGCGAGTGCGCCGTCGTCCGGTTCGGCGACGGCGACGGTCGGCCCCTCGGCGGGGGTCAGCGCCGGCACCGTCCAGTCGAGCCGGAACAGGTCGTCGTGCCGGGCCGCGGCCGGGGCCTCCAGGGCGTCGGGCGCGGGTCGCGCCACCATCGCCTCCACGGTGGCGACGGGCGCGCCGGCCGGGTCGGCGAGGTCGATCCGGACCGCGTCCTCCCCGGCCGGGGAGAGCCGGACCCGCACCTCGGACGCACCGGAGGCGTGCAGGCGGACGCCCCGCCACACGAACGGCAACCTGGGCCGGTCGTCGTCGGGGAAGAACGCGCCGAGCCCGCTCGCCTGCACCGCGGCGTCGAGCAGCGCCGGGTGCAGGCCGTACGCGGTGGCCTCGCCGGCCAGCTCCGGGGGCAGGGTCACCTCGGCGACGACCTCGTCCCCCGTTCTCCAGGCGGCACGCAGCCCCTGGAAGGCCGGGCCGTAGTCGTAGCCGCGGTCGGCGAGGCGCTGGTAGGTCCCGGTGAGGTCGACGGGCGTGCCCTCCGACCAGCCGCCGACGTCCGGTTGGGCACCGTCCCGGGTGAGGGATCCGGTGGCGTGCCGCGTCCAGGGCGCGTCCTCCCCGGCACCGTCGGGTCGGCAGTGCACCGCGAGGGACCGGGTGCCGGTCGCGTCCGGTGCCCCGACCACCAGCTGGACGGCGACCCCGCCGTGGGCCGGGAGGACCAGCGGCTGTTCGAGAACCAGCTCGGCGAGGCGGTCGCAGCCGGTGGCGTCCCCCGCGCGGAGCGCGAGTTCCACGAACGCGGTGCCCGGCAGCAGGACGGTGCCCAGGACGCGGTGGTCGGTCAGCCAGGACGTCGACGTCCGGGACAGCCTGGACGTGAACAGGTACCCGTCCCCCTCCGCGAGGGGGAGCGCGGCGCCGAGCAGCGGGTGCGCGGGTTCGTCGAGGCCGGCGGCGGTGACGTCACCGGAGGTCCTCGCCCCGTCGGGCCAGTAGCGTTCGCGTTGGAACGGGTAGGTCGGCAGCTCCACCCGGCTTCCGCCGCGCACGACCTCCCGCCACGCCACGGGAACGCCGAGGACGTGCAGCGCGGCGGCCGAGCGCAGGAACGCGGTGGTGCCGTCCTCGTCGCGACGGAGGGTTCCGGTGACGATGGCGCCGGTGACGCCGGCGTCCTCCGTGGTCTCCTGGACTGCCATCGCCAGCACCGGGTGGGGGCTGACCTCGACGAACACCGTGTAGCCCTGCTCTGCCAGCCGCCGGGTCGCGTGTTCGAACCGCACCGTGTGGCGCAGGTTGCGGTACCAGTACTCGCCGTCGAGGGAGTCCGGGTCGGCCCAGTCGACCTCGACCGTGGAGAAGAACGGGACCGTGCCGGTGACCGGTGTGATCCCCGCGAGTTCGTCGCGCAGCCGGTCCCGGATCAGTTCCACCTGCGGGGAGTGCGAGGCGTAGTCCACGGCTACTCGTCTGGCGCGGACCCCGTCGGCCCGCAGCCGTTCCACGAGCTCGTCGAGCGCGGCGGGCGGGCCGGAGACGACCACCGAGGACGGGCCGTTCACGGCGGCCACCGCCGTTCCCCCGCCCGCGCCGAGCAGTGGCCGGACCCGCTCGACCGGAGCGGAGACCGCGACCATGCCCCCGAGGCCCGCGAGCTCGGCGAGCGCGCGGCTGCGGAGCGCGACGACCCTCGCGGCGTCGTCGAGCGGGAGTGCTCCGGCCACGCAGGCGGCGGCGATCTCCCCCTGGGAGTGGCCGAGGACGGCGGCGGGTTCGACACCGGCGGAGCGCCACAGGGCGGCGAGCGACACCATCACGGCGAACAGCACGGGCTGGACCACGTCGACCCGGTCCAGGGACGGCGCGCCGGGTACGCCCCGGAGCACGTCGACGGGTGACCAGTCCACCACGGCCGTCAACGCGTCCGCGCACTCACCGAACCGCCGCGCGAACACGGGCGAGTTGTCGAGCAGGTCCAGCGCCATCCCAGTCCACTGCGAACCCTGTCCGGGGAACACGAACACGGTCCGCCCCGGTACCTCGGCGATCCCCGTGACCACGTCCGGCGACGGGGCGCCGGACGCCAGCGCGGTCAGGCCGGTCACCAGGCTGGGCAGGTCGGCGCCGGTCAGGACCGCGCGGTGGCTGAAGGTGGCGCGGCCGTCGGCGAGCGAGCGGGCGAGGTCGACCGGCCGCGTCCCCGGGTGGCGGGACAGGTGGTCGCGCAGGCGGTCGGCCTGCGCGAGCAGCGCGGGTCCGGTGCGGCCGGACAGGACCAGCGGCACCGCCCCGCGCGGTCCCTCGTCCCGTTCCTGGGCGGCGGGCGGCGCCCCTTCGAGGATGGCGTGCGCGTTGGTGCCGCTGATCCCGAAGGACGACACCCCCGCCAGCCGCGACCCCCCGTCGTCCCGCCACGGGCGGGGTTCGGTCAGCAGGGCCAGCGCGCCGCTGCTCCAGTCGACGTGCGGGGACGGTTGGGTGACGTGCAGGGTGCGCGGCAGCTGCTCGCGTCGCAACGCCTGCACCATCTTGATCACCCCGGCGACGCCGGCGGCGGCCTGGGTGTGGCCGATGTTCGACTTGACCGATCCCAGCCACAGCGGTCGTTCCGGCGACCGGTCGGCGCCGTAGGTGGCGAGCAGCGCCTGCGCCTCGATCGGGTCACCGAGGACCGTGCCCGTGCCGTGCGCCTCGACGGCGTCCACCTGGTCGGCCGTCACGCCGGCGTCGCGCAGCGCCTGCCGGATGACGTCCTGCTGGGCGGGGCCGTTCGGCGCGGTCAGGCCGTTGGAGGCGCCGTCGGAGTTGACCGCCGTGCCGCGTACCAGCGCGAGCACCGGGTGGTTGTTGCGGCGGGCGTCGGACAGCCGTTCCAGCAGCAGGACACCCGCCCCCTCCGACCAGCCGGTGCCCTCGGCGTCAGCGGCGAAGGACCGGCAGCGGCCGTCGGTGGCGAGGCCGCCCTGCCTGCTGAACTCGCTGAAGATGCCGGACTCCGCCATGACGGTCACCCCACCGGCGAGTGCCATCACGCAGTCGCCGGCGCGCAACGCGCGCACCGCGAGGTGCAGGGCCACCAACGACGAGGAGCACGCCGTGTCCACCGAGACCGCCGGCCCCTCCAGGCCGAAGGTGTAGGCGACGCGGCCGGAGGCGACGCTGGCCGCCGTGCCGGTGAGGACATGTCCGGCTGGTGCGTCCGGCAGCCCCCGGAGGGCTGAGGCGTACCCGGACGACGAGGTTCCGGTGAAGACGCCGATCCGTTCGCCCCGGACCAGCGCCGGGTCGATGCCGGCTCGTTCGAACGTCTCCCAGGACGTCTCCAGGAGCAGCCGCTGCTGCGGGTCCATCGCCAACGCCTCGCGGGGCGAGATGTTGAAGAACTCGGCGTCGAAGTCGGGGACGTCGTACAGGAATCCGCCCTGTGCGGTCACCGACTCGTTCTCGTGCCAGCCCCGGTCGGTGGGGAATCCGGCGATGCCGTCCCCGCCGGCGGCCACGAGGTCCCACAGCCCGTCGGGGTCGGTGACGCCTCCCGGGTAGCGGCAGCTCATCGCCACGATCGCGACCGGCTCGGCCGAGGGGGTCACCGCCGGGGCGGGACCGGTGCGCTCGCGGAGCCCGGTGAGTTCGGTGTCGAGCCGTTCGGCGAGCGCGGTCGGGGTGGGGTGGTCGAAGACCAGCGATGCGGGCAACCGCGAACCGGTGGCCGCGGCGATGCGGTTGCGCAGTTCCACTGAGGTCAGGGAGTCGAAACCGAGGTCGGAGAACGCCCGGTCCGGTCGGATCGCGGTGGTGTCGGCGTGTCCGAGGACCGCGGCCACGGTGACCCGCACCAGTTCGAGCAGCGCGTGCGCCCGTTCGGTGTCGGGCAGTGCGGCGAGACCGGCGCCGGTCGGGCGGTCCGGGGTGGACGGGACGGCAGGACGGCGGCGGGAGGCCCGCACGAGGCCGCGCAGCGGATCCGGCACCGGTTGCCCGGCCGCCGGGTCGAGGTGCAACCGCACTGGCGCGACGACGGGGTCGTCGCGCCGCACCGCGGCGTCGAACAACGCGAGTCCCGTCTCCTCGGAGAGGGGACGCAGCCCGGTACCGGCCAGCCGCGCCGGGTCCGTGGCCATGCCGGTGGTGGGCTCCCACGGCCCCCAGGCGAGGGACACCGCCGGCAGCCCCCGGGCACGCCGCAGTTCGGCCAGTCGGTCGAGGAACGCGTTGGCGGCGGCGTAGTTGCCCTGGCCTGGGGCGCCGAGCAGTCCGGCGGTCGACGAGTACAGCACGAAGGCGGACAGGTCGAGGTGTTCCGTTGCCTGGTGCAGGTGCCAGGCGCCCGCGACCTTGGGGCGCAGCACCCGGTCGAGCGCGTCGTCGTCGAGTGTGGCGACGACGGCGTCGTCGAGGACCCCGGCCGCGTGCACGACGACGGTCAGCGGGTGTTCCGGGGGGATGTCCGCGACGAGGCGTGCGACGTCGTCGGGGTCGGCCACGTCGCAGGCCACCGAGGTGACGGTCGCGCCGAGATCGGTGAGCGGGACCACGACCCCGTCGGTGTCGGCGCGGCCGCCCCGGCTGGCCAGGACCACGTGCCGGACCTGGTGCGCGGCGACCAGGTGCCGGGCCAACGCGGTGCCGAGGGCGCCGGTGCCGCCCGTGACGAGCGCGGTGCCGTCGGGGTGCGGGGCGGGTGGCACGGTGAGCACCACCTTGCCGACGTGCCGTGCCTGGCTGAGGTGGCGGAAGGCCTCCGGTGCCCGGCGCACGTCCCAGGTGGTGACGGGCAGCGGGGTCAGCTTCCCCTGGTCGAAGAGCGCGAGGAGTTCGGACAGCATGGCCGCGATGCGGTCCGGCCCGGCGTCGATCACGTCGAACGCCTGGTACCGCACGCCGTCGTACGCCTCGGCCACGGCGAGGGGGTCGCGGACGTCGGTCTTGCCCATCTCCACGAACCGCCCGCCGGGGGCCAGCAGGCGCAGGGAGGCGTCGACGAACGGGCCGGCGAGCGCGTCGAGCACGACGTCCACGCCGCGTCCGCCGGTGGTCGCGCGGAAGCGCTCCTCGAACCCGAGGGTGCGTGACGAGGCGAGGTGGTCCTCCGCGAACCCCAGGTCGCGCAGCGTCCCCCGCTTGCCGTCGCTGGCGGTGCCGAACACCTCCGCTCCCAGGTGACGCGCCACCTGGGTCGCGGCCATCCCCACGCCGCCGGCGGCGGCGTGCACGAGGACGGCCTCCCCTTGCCGCAGCTCGGCGAGGTCCACCAGCGCGTGGTAGGCGGTGAGGAACACGATCGGCACCGATGCGGCCCGCTCGTACGACCAGCCGTCCGGGATCGGTGCCACCAACCGGTGATCGGTGACGGCGAACGGGCCGAACCCGCCGGTCAGCAGGCCCAACACACGGTCGCCCTCGGCGAGGCCCGGCACGTCCGGACCGACCTCGGTGACCACGCCGGCGCCCTCGATGCCCATGGTGGCCTGGCCGGGGTACAGGTCGAGCGCGATCAGGACGTCGCGGAAGTTCAGCCCGGCGGCCCGGACGGCGACCCGGACCTCGCCTGGGCGCAGCGCCCGGTTGGCGTCGGGCACGGGGAGGAGCCGCAGACCGTCGAGGGTGCCGCCGCCCTCGGTGTCCAGCCGCCAGGCCCGCCGCGCGGGTGGGGTGAGGACGACGTCGTCCGCCTCGGCGAGGCGCGGCACGTAGGTGGTCCCCGCGCGCGCGGCGACCTGCTGGGCCTCGCCCCGCAGGGCGGCGGCCACGCTGGCCGTGTCGGTGTCGTCGGTGTCCAGCAGGACGAACCGGCCGGGGTGCTCCGACTGGGCCGAGCGGACCAGCCCCCACACCGCGGCCGCGGCGGGGTCCGGTTCGTCGTCGGTCCCGCAGCTCACGGCCCGTCGTGTCACGATCGCGAGCCTGGAGTCGGAGAACCGGTCGTCGGCCAGCCAGTCCTGGACGAGTCGGAGTGCCCGGCGCACCGCCTCCCGGGCCGCGGCCGCCAGGTCGGGGTCGTCCTCGGGCACGAGCCGCGCGATGACCAGCTCCGGGGTGGTGGTCAGCGCGGTGAGGTCGCCGTCGGGGTCCAGCACCGCGTACCGGGGAGCTTCCTCGGTCGACGCGGGCTGAGCCCGCCACCCGGCGCGGAGCAGGACGCCGGGGTGCCGGGGTGCGGTCGCCGCGCCGGGGCGGAGGACGAGCGAGTCGACGGCCGCGACGGAACGCCCCTCGGTGTCGGTGAGCAGGAGCGCGACGGCGTCCCGTCCGACCACGGTGATCCGTGCTCGGACCGTGGTGGCGCCGGTGGTGCGCAACCTGGCCCCGCCCCACGAGAACGGCAGCCGACCGCGGTCGTCCTCGGCGTCGCCGGTCAGCAGTCCGCTCACGCCGAGCACGTGGAGGCCGGCGTCGAGCAGCGCCGGGTGCAGCCCGAACCCGGCGGTGCCGGTGGGGGGCAGTGCCAGCTCGGCGAACACCTCGTCGCCGCGTCGCCAGGCCGCGCGCGCGCCGCGGAACACCGGGCCGTAGTGGAACCCCCGGGTCGCCAGCTGGTCGTAGAGGTCGTCGAGGTCGAGGGGGGTGGCGCCGGGCGGGGGCCAGCTCTCCTGGCCGGCCGGCGGCTCGGTCACGTCGGGTGCCAGGGCACCGGTCGCGTGCTCGGTCCACGGTTCACCGGGTTCGCCCGAGGGGCGGGAGTGCATCGTGATGGGCCGGCGGCCGTCGTCGTCGGCCGCTCCCACGAGCAGTTGCAGCGTGACTCGGCCGTGTTCGGGCAGGGCCAGGGGGGCGCGCAGGGTCAGTTCCTCGACCGCCTCGCACCCGGCGACCTCACCGGCGTGCAGGGCGAGGTCGAGGAACGCGGTGCCCGGCAGGAGCACGGTGCCTCGGACGACGTGGTCGGCGAGCCACGGGTGCGTCGCGGTGGACAGGGTGCCGGTGAAGGCGAACTCGTCGCTGCCCGCGAGCCCGACGGTCGCGGCGAGCAGCGGGTGCCCGCCCGGGGAAAGACCCAGCCGTCCGAGGTCGCCGCTGGGCAGGGTGGCGTCGTCCGGCCAGAACCGGGTGCGTTGGAAGGGGTAGGTGGGCAGGTCGACGCGGCGGGTGCCCGTTCCGGTGTGGAAGGCCCGCCAGTCGACGGGAACACCGAGGGTGTGCAGCGCTCCGAGCGCGGTCACCAGGGTGGACGGTTCGTCCCGGTCGACCCGGGTGGTCGGGACGAACAGCGCGTCGGCCTCGCCCGCGCATTCCTGGCCCATCCCGGTCAGCACCCCGTCCGGGCCCACCTCGAGGAACGCGACGACGTCGTGGTCGAGCAGCCACCGGACGCCGTCGGCGAACCGGACTGCCTCGCGGACGTGCCGAACCCAGTAGTCGGGGTCGGCCATCTCGGCGGACACCGCGGTGCCCGTCAGGTTGGACACGATCGGGATTCCGGGCTCCTCGTAGCGCAGTCCCCGCACGACCCGGCGGAACTCGTCGAGCATCCCTTCCATCCGCCCGGAGTGGAAGGCGTGGCTCACCCGGAGCCGCTTCGTCCGGCTGCCCCGTTCCCGGAGCCGGTCGGCGACCGCGAGGACCGCGTCCTCGTCACCGGAGAGCACCACGGACCGCGGGCCGTTGACCGCGGCGACCGACACCCCGGGGGCCAACAGCTCCCGGACCTCCGCCTCGGTCGCCCGGACGGACACCATGGCCCCGCCCGGCGGCAGGGCCTGCATCAACCGGCCGCGCGCGGCGACCAGGGCGCACGCGTCGTCGAGCGCGAGGACCCCCGCGACGTGCGCCGCCGCCACCTCACCGATCGAATGACCGAGCAGGAAGTGCGGGCGTACCCCCCACGAGGTCAGCAGCCGGTGCAGCGCGACCTCGAACGCGAAGATCCCCGCCTGCGCGTGGATGGTCTGGTCGAGCACGTCGCCGTCGACCAGTACCTCGGCCACCGGGCGGTCGAGGTGCTGGTCGAGTTCCGCGCACACCGCGTCGAACGCCTCCGCGAACACCGGGTACGCGGCGGCCAGTTCCCGTCCCATCCCGGGGCGCTGGGAGCCCTGACCGGTGAACAGGAACGCCAGCGGCGCGTCCTCGCGGGCGGTTCCGACGACGGCGGTGGCCGAGGGGGTCCGCTCGGCCACGGCGGTCAGCCCGCGCAGCAACGCCACGTCGTCCCGGCCGACGACGACGGCCCGGTGCTCCAGGTGGGAGCGGGTGGTCGCCAGGGAGAACCCGACGTCGCCGGGGGCATGGTCGTCGACGTGGGCGGCCAGCAGCTCGGCCCGCTCGGCCAGTGCGGCCTCGGACCGGGCGGAGAGCACCCACGCGTGCACCGGCAGCGGCCGGGCCGTCGCGTCGGCGGTCGTGGTCGTGGCCGGCGGTTCCTCCAGCACGACGTGCGCGTTGGTGCCGCTCATCCCGAAGGACGACACGGCCGCCCGTCGCGGTCGGTCCGACTCGGGCCAGGGGACGCTCTCGGTCAGCAGCGACACCGCGCCCGCCGACCAGTCGACCCGGGTGTTGGCCACCTCGGCGTGCAGGGTGCGGGGCAGCACACCGTGCCGCATCGCCTGGACCACCTTGATCACGCCGGCGACCCCGGCCGCGGCCGCGGTGTGGCCGATGTTGGACTTCAGCGAGCCGAGCCACAGGGGGCGGTCCTCGGGGCGGTCCTGACCGTAGGTCGCCAGCAGCGCCTGCGCCTCGATCGGATCGCCCAGGGCCGTGCCCGTGCCGTGCGCCTCCACCATGTCGACGTCGGAGGCCGACAGGCCCGAGTTCGCGAGCG
This sequence comes from Actinoalloteichus sp. AHMU CJ021, assembly GCF_002895405.1. Classification (NCBI taxonomy): domain Bacteria; kingdom Bacillati; phylum Actinomycetota; class Actinomycetes; order Pseudonocardiales; family Pseudonocardiaceae; genus Actinoalloteichus; species Actinoalloteichus sp. AHMU CJ021. The sequence goes on from NZ_CP025990.1 coordinate 6,524,882, forward strand.
CCTGCCGGATCACCCGCTGCTGTGACGGACCGTTCGGCACGGTCAGTCCGCTGCTCGCCCCGTCGGAGTTCATGGCGCTGCCCCGCACGACCGCCAGTACCCGGTCGCCGTCGCGGAGCGCGTCGGAGAGCGTGCGCAGGACGAGCATCCCCACGCCCTCGCCCCAGCCCGTGCCGTCGGCACCGTCGGCGAACGCCTTGCACCGGCCGTCCACGGCCAGCCCCCGCTGCCTGCTGAACTCCAGGAACGCCGCGGGGGTGCACATGACGGCGACGCCACCGGCCAACGCCGTCGTGCACTCGCCCCTGCGCAGTGCCTCGCAGGCCCAGTGCAGCGCCACCAGCGAGGACGAGCAGGCGGTGTCCACGGTGGCCACCGGGCCCTCGAAGCCGAAGGTGTAGGCGATCCGACCGGACATCACGCTCGCGGCACTGCCGGTGGCGAGGTGGCCGCCGAGCTCGTCGGCCACCGACGTGAGCAGCGCGCTGTAGTCCTGGGCGTTCGAACCGACGAAGACCCCCGTCCTGCTGCCCCGGAGCCGGTCCGGGTCGATGCCGGCGTCCTCGAGGGCGGTCCACGACGTCTCCAGCAGCAGCCGCTGCTGCGGGTCCATCGCCAGGGCCTCGCGGGGTGAGATGCCGAAGAAGTCCGCGTCGAACTCACCGACCCGGTCGAGGAACCCGCCCTGGTCGGTGTAGGAGGTGCCGGGACGGTCCGGGTCCGGGTCGTGCAGGCCGTCGAGGTCCCAGCCCCGGTCGGTGGGGAAACCCCGGACGGCGTCGACACCGTCGGCGACGAGCCGCCACAGCTCCGCCGGCGAGTCGGCGCCCGGGTAGCGGCAGCTCATCCCGACGATCGCCACTGGCTCGTGCTCGGCGGCCTCCACCTCGTGCAGGCGTTGCCGGGTCTGCCGGAGCTCGGTGGTCATCCACTTCAGGTGGTCGAGCAGCTCCTGCTCAGTCGACATGGCCACCGCACCCCTCGTCGTTGGGGACCGTCGTCCTCGGGTGTTCGCGCGTGTGTGTCATGGGGACTTCCCGAACTCGCGCTGGATGATCTCGAACATGTCCTCTGGTGATGCGTCCTGGAACTCGCCGGCCACCGGCTGGGTGGCCGGCGGGGCGACCCAGCGGTCCACCAGCGCGCGCAGGCGCCTGCCGAGATCCTCGGCGAGCTGGCCGGGTTCGTGGGCGGCCAGCGCCCGTTCCAGCCTGTCGACCTCGGCGGCGACATCACCGGAGGGAGCGGGGGCCAGGTCCGTGCGCAGTCGCGCGGCGAGCGCGGCGGCGTTGGGGTGGTCGAAGACGAGCGTCGCGGGCAGCCGCAGACCGGTCGACGCGGTGATCCGGTCGCGCAGCTCGACGGCGGTCAGCGAGTCGAATCCGAGCTCGACGAAGCCGGTGCGGGCCCGCACGGCGTCCTGGCTCCGGTGCCCGAGCGCGGCGGCGGCCTCGGCTCGGACCAGGTCGAGCAGGATGCGGTCCTGGTCGGCGGGGGTGGCGGCGGTGAGCGCCGCGCGCAGCGCGCCGACGCGGTCGGACACCGCCGGCTCGGCGGTCTCCCGCTCTCGCGCTTCGGGTACCTCGTCGAACAACCTGCTGGGCCGCAGCGCCGTGTAGGCGGGCACGAACCGCGCCCAGTCGAGGTCGGCGACGACGATCGCCGTCTCGTCGTCGGCGAGCACCTCCTCCAACGCGAGCAGCGCGCGGTGCGGAGCCATCAGGGGCAGGCCTCGCCGCCCGAGGTGCTCCTCGGCGTCCGCGCCGCCGGACATACCGCCCTCGGCCCACGGGCCCCAGGCGATCGAGGTCGCGGTGCGGCCCTCGGTCCTGCGCTGTTCGGCGAGCGCGTCGAGCGCGGCGTTCGCCGCCGCGTAGGCGCCCTGGCCTCCGCTGCCCCAGATCCCGGAGATGGAGGAGAACAGCACGAACGCGTCGAGGGTGGTGTCGTCGAACACCGCGTCGAGGTTCTCCGCGCCCAGCACCTTGCCGTCACGCACGTCGGCCAGTTCCGTCGCGCTCATCCTGGTGAGCGGCGTCAGCTGGCCGGTGCCGGCGGCGTGCACGACGACCCGGACGCGGTCGCCGGCGTCCTCGATCTCCCGGCGGAGGTCGGCCAGCCGTGGCCGGTCGGTGACGTCGCAGGCGGCGAAGGTGACGCGGACGCCGGTGTCGGCGAGTTCCGCGCGGATGGTCTCCGCGTCGGGCGTGTCGCCGCCCCGGCGGCTGACCAGCACCACGTGGTCGGCTCCCCGCTCGGCGACCCACCGCGCGACCCGCCTGCCCAGTGCTCCGGTGCCCCCGGAGATCAGGGTGGTGCCGCTGGTCCGCCACCGTCGTCCGTGACCGGCGGCGGCCCTGCCGATCCGCCGGGCGAAGGTGCCCGACTGGCGCACGGCGACCTGGTCCTCACCGCCGTCGGCGAGGACGGACACGACCCGTCCCAGGGCCGCGTCGTCCAGGGCGGCGGGCAGATCGACCAGGCCGCCCCACTGGCCGGGGCAGTCGAGTGCGGCGACCCTGCCCAGGCCCCAGGCCTGCGCCTGGTCGGGGGCCGAGGGCGCGTCGTCCGCCGTGACCGAGACAGCGCCCCTGGTGAGGCACCACAGCGGAGCGGTGATCCCGGAACCGTCGAGGGCCCGGACCAGGCTGAGTACGGTCGTCGCGGCGTCCCCACCGTGGTCGAGCAGCGCCACCACTCCCGCGATGTCGGCGTGTCCGGTGCCGGCGACGGGATCAGCGACCTCCACCACGTGGGCGCCGCCCGCGCGGAGACCGCCAGCGAGCACCGACGCGTCGGCGACGCCCCGGGACACCACGAGCCAGGTGCCGTGGAGACGGGCGGTGGGGTGGTCGGGGAGCGCGTGCCACCCGACCCGGTACCGCCACGAGTCGATCGCGGACAGGCTGGTGCTCCGTTCGTGCCATGCCATCAGCGCGGGCAGGGCCTCGCCGAGGGGCTGGTCGGCGGTGAGGCCGCCCAGGGCGGCCAGGTCGCGCCGGCGCACGGCGGACCAGAACCGGGCGTCGGTGCCCCCCTCGCGGGTGGCGGCCAACCAGAACCGTTCGCGTTGGAAGGGGTAGGTGGGCAGGTCGGCGCGACGCGGCGAGCCGGAGAAGAAGCCGCGCCAGTCGACCGGCGTGCCCCGCACGTGCGCCCTGGCGACGGCGGCGGCGAGCGCGGAGGGATCGGCGGTGTCCGGGCCGAGTTCGACGAAGCTCCGGACACCGCGCTCGTCGAGCCAGGCCATGCCGTCGGCGAAACGGACGGTGTCGCGCAGCTGCCGAACCCAGTACGAGGGGTCGGTGAGCTCGTCGTCGACCAACCGCCCGGTCAGGGTGGACACGACGGGAATGCTGGGTCGCGCGTAGGTCAGGCGTCGCGCGACGGCCCGGAGGTCGTCGAGCACGGGCTCCATCCGCGCGGAGTGGAAGGCGTGGCTGACCCGCAGGCGACGGGTCTTCCGGTCCCCGAGGCGGGCGACCGCTTCGATGACCTCGGCCTCGCTGCCGGAGAGCACCACCGACTCCGGACCGTTCACGGCGGCGAGTGAGACCCCCTCCCCCAGCAGCGGCGCGACCTCGGCCTCGGTGGCCCGAACCGACACCATCGCTCCGCCAGCGGGAAGGGCTCCCATCAGCCGCGCGCGAGCCGTCACCAGGGTCAGCGCGTCCTCCAGCGACAGCACGCCGGCGACGTGCGCGGCCGCCAGCTCGCCCACCGAGTGCCCCATCACGTAGTCGGGTCGGACGCCCCACGACTCCAGGAGCCGGAACAGCGCGACCTCGATCCCGAAGAGGGCGAGCTGCGTGTACTCGGTGCGGTCCAGCAGGTCACCGCCGTCGAACACCACGTCCCGGACCGGGCAGGCCGCGTCGAAGGCCGCCGCGAACACGGGGTACGCCTCGTGGAGGGCGCGTCCCATGCCCGCCCGCTGGGAGCCCTGCCCGGAGAAGAGGAACGCGGTCGGTCCGGTTTCCGCGGTGCCGGTCGTCAGGCCCGGTGCCTCGGTGCCCTCCGACAGGGCGCGCAACGCGGCGAGGACGTCACCCGGCTCGCGGGTGTCGACCGCGGCGCGGCACGGGAACCGGGTGCGCCCGGTCGCGAGGGTGTGCGCCACCTCCTGGACGGGAGTACCGGGCTTCTCGTCCCAGTAGGCGAGCAGGCGGGAGGCCTGTGCCCGCAGGGCGCCCTCCGAGCGAGCGGACAGCAGCAGCGGCGCGGCAGGCACCGCGACGGCCGGGGTCTCCTCCCGGGCGGGCGGGGACTCGATGATCGTGTGCGCGTTGGTTCCGCTGATGCCGAAGGCCGACACGGCCGCCCGGCGGGGGCGCCCGTCGGCGGGCCACGGACGGGGCTCGGTGAGCAGTGACACCGCCCCCGTCCCCCAGTCCACGGCCGGCGTTGGCTCGGTGACGTGCAGGGTGCGCGGGAGGGTGCCGTGGCGCATGGCGGTGATCATCTTGATGACACCAGCGACGCCGGCGGCGGCCTGGGTGTGGCCGATGTTGGACTTCAGCGAGCCGAGCCACAGGGGGCGGCCCTCGGGGCGGTCCTGACCGTAGGTCGCCAGCAGCGCCTGCGCCTCGATCGGATCGCCCAGGGCCGTGCCCGTGCCGTGCGCCTCCACCACGTCCACGTCGGCCGGTGACAGGCGGGCGTTGGCCAGGGCCTGCCGGATCACCCGCTGCTGAGAGGGGCCGTTCGGCGCGGTCAACCCGTTGGACGCCCCGTCGGAGTTCACCGCGGAACCCCGCACCACGGCGAGCACCTCGTGCCCGTCGCGGATCGCGTCGGACAGCCGCTGCACGAGCAGGACGGCGACGCCCTCGGCCCACCCGGTGCCGTCGGCGGACGCGGCGAAGGACTTGCAGCGACCGTCGGCGGCCAGGCCGCCCTGCCGGCCGAACTCGGCGAAGGTGTCCGGGGTGGCCATCACGGCGACGCCACCGGCGAGCGCCATCGTGCATTCGCCGCCGCGCAGCGCCCGCACCGCGAGGTGCAGGGCCACCAACGACGACGAGCACGCCGTGTCGAGTGTGACGGCCGGTCCCTCGAAGCCGAAGGTGTAGGCGATCCGACCGGACAGCACGCTGGTGGCGTTGCCGGTCAACAGGTGGCCGGCCACGTCGTCGGCGGCACCGTCCGTTCCCGAGGCGTAGCCGAGCGCGGCCGCGCCGGCGAACACGCCGGTGCGGCTGCCGCGCAGTGTCCCGGGGTCGATGCCGGCTCGCTCGATGGCCTCCCAGGAGGATTCCAGGAACAGCCGCTGCTGCGGGTCCATGGCCAGGGCCTCGCGCGGGCTGATCCCGAAGAACTCCGCGTCGAACTCGCCGGCTTCGTGGAGGAACCCGCCGGCCGGGGTGTACCCGTGGTCGGAGCCGAGATCCCAGCCCCGGTCGGTGGGGAACGCGGACACCGCGTCGGTCCCGGTGTCGAGGAGCCGCCACAGCGCGGCTGGGGAGTCGACTCCTCCGGGCAGCCGGCAGCTCATGCCGATGACGGCGACGGCGTCCTCACCGACCGGGGTCTCGGCGGCAGGGGTGACCGCCTCGGGGGTGCTGCCGGTCAACGCCCGCTGGAGGTGCTCGGCGAGCAGCGCGGGAGCCGGGTGGTCGAAGACGAGGGAGGCGGGGAGCCGGATCCCGGTCTCGGCCGCCAGCCGGTCCCGTAGTTCGACGGCGGTCAACGAGTCGAACCCGAGCTCGTGGAACGCGGTGTCGGCGTGGATGGCGGCGGTGTCGCGGTGTCCGAGCACGGAGGCGGCCTCGGCGCGGACCAGTTCCAGGGTGGTCGCCGCCCGTTCCGCCGGGGTCAGCCCGTCGAACCGGGTGGTGCCCGCCGGCTGGGGTGGGCCGGCGGGTGCCGCGTCGACCAGCTCCTCGAAGAGCCGGCTGGGGCGTGCCGCCGTGTAGGTGGGTACGAACCGGTGCCAGTCCACGTCGGCGACGGTGACCGTCGTGTCGTCCTCGGCGAGCGCCCGCCGCAGTGCGGCGAGCGCGTCCTCGGTGGCGAGGACGCGGACTCCCCTGCGCCGCAGGCGCTCCTCGACGTCGGCGTCGGTCATGCCGCTGTCCCAGGGTCCCCAGGAGATGGACGTGGCGACCAGTCCCCGGGCGCGCCGGTCGGCGGCGAGGGCGTCGAGGTAGGCGTTCGCGGCGGCGTAGGCCGCCTGCCCGCCGCTGCCCCAGACGCCGGAGATCGAGGAGAACAGGACGAACGCGTCGAGTGGGGTCTCGGCGAACGCGGCGTCCAGGGCGGCGGCACCGGCGACCTTCCCGGCGCACACGGCGTCCACCTCGGCTGGGGTCACGTCGAGCAGCGGAGTCAGGTGCGCGACGCCGGCGGCGTGCACGACCGCCCGCACGTCGTCGAGGGACGACACGAGCTCGGCCAGCGCGGCGTGGTCGGTGACGTCGCAGGCGGCGATGGTCACTCGGGCGCCCAGGTCGGTCAGGTCCGCTCGGAGTTCCTCCGCACCGGGAGCCTCGGGGCCCCGTCGGCTCACCAGGACCAGGTGCGCCGCGCCGTGGCGTGCCGCCCAGCGGGCGACGTGCCCTCCGAGCGCGCCGGTCCCCCCGGTGATCAGGACGGTGCCCCGCGGCGACCACGACTCCCCGGGGTCTCCCGTCCCGTCCCGGGTGAGGCGCCTGGCGAGCACACCGCCGGCTCGGATGGCGAGCTGGTCCTCGCCGCCGTCCGCCAGTACCGCGCAGAGCCGTTCCAGCGCGTCCTCGGTGAGTGGCGATGGCAGGTCCACCAGCCCGCCCCAGCCCCGCGGCGCCTCGAGTCCGACGACCCGGCCGAGGCCCCAGACCTGCGCCTGGTGGGGGTGGCGCACCGGGTCGTCGACGCTGGTCGACACCGCGCCCGAGGTGAGGCACCACAGCGGGGTCGGCACGTCGGCGAGTGAGCGCACGAGGTCCAGGGTCTCGGCGACGTCCGGTTCGTTCTCGGTGCCGAGCAGGGAGAGGACTCCGCCGGGTGTCGGGTGCTCGGCGAGCGCGGCCGCGAGTCCCCGCGTCCCGCGCACCGCGACGGGCTCGGCGCCGCGAGCCGCGAGCCCGTCGACCACGGGGTGGCCGGTGCTGTCCGGTGGTAGCACCACCAGCCACGTACCGGTGAGGTGGTGTGCCGGTCTCGGGTGGACCGGTCGCCAGGTGATCTGGTAGCGCCACCGGTCGACGGTGGGGGTGGGGGTCGGGGCCGCTCGTGGCCAGAACCGCTCGTGCTGGAACGCGTAGGTCGGGAGCGCGACCCGCCGCGCCCCCGCCCCGGAGAAGAACGCCGCCCAGTCGGGAGCCGCGCCTCGGGCGTGCAGCCGCGTCAGTGCCTCGATCGTGGTCCTGGCTTCGGCGCGCTCGCCGCGCAGCGCCGGGACGAAGTCCACCCCGGCGGTGTCCTCGGGTGCCAGGCAGTCCCGGCCCATCGCGCTGAGCACCCCGGTGGGCCCGAGCTCGACGAAGGTGCGCACGTCGAGTGCGCGGAGGCATCGGATGCCCTGGTGGAACCGGACGGCCTCGCGCACGTGTCGGACCCAGTAGGCCGGGTCGGTCACCTCGCTCGTCACGAGTTGACCGGTCAGGTTCGACACGATCGGGAGGGACGGGTCGTGGTAGGTGAGCCCTTCCGCGACGGCGCGGAAGTCGTCGAGCACCGCGTCCATCCTCGACGAGTGGAACGCGTGACTCACCCGGAGCCGCCTCGAGGTGGCGAAGTGGCCGGCGACGGCGAGCACCGCGTCCTCGTCACCGGAGAGCACGACCGAGTCGGGGCCGTTCACGGCGGCCAGCGACACCGCCTCGGTCAGCAGGGGCAGCACCTCGGTTTCGGTGGCACGAACCGAGACCATCGCGCCGCCGGGCGGGAGCGCCGCCATCAACCGGCCGCGGGCGGCGACGAGCGTGACGGCGTCGGCGAGCGAGAGGACCCCGGCGACGTGCGCGGCGGTGACCTCGCCGATCGAGTGGCCGAGGAGGAAGTCCGGGACCAGTCCCCACGATTCGACGAGCCGATACAGGGCGACCTCGACGGCGAACAGGCCGGCCTGGGTGTACTCGGTGTCGTCGAGCGGGGTGCCCTGGCCGAAGACGACGTCGCGCAGCGGCTCCGCCAGGTGCGGCCCGAACAGGGCGCACACCTCGTCGAACGCCTGCGCGAACCGAGGGTACGCCTGGTGGAGGCCCCTTCCCATCCCGTGCCGCTGCGATCCCTGCCCGGGGAACAGCACGGCGAACCGGGCGGTTCCCGAGGTGGCGGCGATCGACCTGGTGCCGCCCTCGACCAGGGCGACGAGCCCGGCCCGCAGTTCGTCCCGGGAGGTGCCGACCACCGCCGCGCGGTGGTCGAGGGAGGCCCGGGTGGTGGCCAGCGACCACGCGACGTCCACGGGGTCGAGGTCGGGTCGGGTGTCCACGTGGTCCAGCAGGGCGGCGGCCTGCGCGTCGAGCGCGGGAGCCGACTTCGCGGAGATCACCCAGGGGAGGACGGCGGGTGGGGTGGTGTCCTCACGCTCGGGTTCCCGGTCCTCCTCGACGTGTTCCAGGACGAGGTGCGCGTTGGTGCCGCTGATCCCGAACGAGGAGATGCCCGCCCGGCGCGGCCGGTCGACCGCCGGCCAGGGGACGTTCTCGGTCGCCACGGAAACGCCGGTCCAGTCGACGTGCGATGAGGGTTCCTCGACGTGCAGGGTCCTCGGTACGAGGCCGCGGTGGAGGGCCAGGACCATCTTGATGACACCGGCGGCCCCGGAGGCGGCCTGGGTGTGCCCGATGTTGGACTTGACGGAGCCGATCAGCAGCGGCCGGTCCTCGTCGCGGTCACGACCGTAGGTCGAGACGAGCGCCCCCGCCTCGATCGGGTCGCCCAGTGTGGTGCCGGTGCCGTGGGCCTCGACGACGTCGACGTCGGAGGTGGACAGCCCGGCGTTGGCCAGGGCCTGCCGGATCACGCGGTGCTGCGACGGGCCGTTCGGCGCGGTCAACCCGTTGGAGGCGCCGTCGGAGTTCACGGCGGAGCCGCGCACGACGGCCAGGACCGGGTGACCGTTGCGGCGGGCGTCGGACAGCCGTTCCAGGACCAGGACCCCGACGCCCTCTCCCCAGCCGGTGCCGTCGGCCCCGTCGGCGAAGGCCTTGCACCGGCCGTCCGGCGACAGTCCACGCTGGCGGCTGAACTCGATGAAGACGCCCGGGGTCGCGGTGACGGTGACACCGCCGGCGAGGGCGAGCGAGCACTCCCCCGTCCGCAGGGCCTGGGCCGCGAGGTGCATCGAGACCAACGAGGAGGAACAGGCCGTGTCGACGGTCATCGCCGGCCCTTCGAAACCGAAGGTGTAGGCGACCCGTCCGGACAGCACGCTGGCCGAGCTGCCGGTGGCGATGTAGCCGGCGACCGAGTCACCGGCGTCGACCAACAGCTGGCCGTAGTCCTGGCCGTTGGTGCCGGCGAAGACTCCCGTGCGGCTGCCGCGCAGCGAGTCGGGCGCGATCCCCGCTCGTTCGAGGGCCTCCCAGGAGGCCTCCAGCAGCAGTCGTTGCTGGGGGTCCATGGCCAGGGCCTCACGCGGCGAGATCCCGAAGGGGAGCGGATCGAACTCGGCGGCGTCGTGCAGGAAACCACCCCTGTCCACGTAGGAGGTCCCGGGGTGCCCTGGGTCGGGGTGGTAGAGCTCGTCCAGGTCCCAGCCCCGGTCGGTGGGGAACCCGGTGACGGCGTCGGTGCCCTCGACGACCAGCCGCCACAGGTCGTCCGGGCTGGTGACGCCGCCCGGGAACCGGCAGCTCATCCCCACGATGACGACCGGGTCGTCGCTGGCACCCGGGGTCTGGCGCGAGGCGTCCGCGGAATCCGCTGCCGGGGCGCCGCCGACCAGCTCGGCGAGCAGGTGATCGGCGAGCTCCCCGGTCGTCGGGTGGTCGAACACCAGCGTCGCGGGGAGGGCGAGCCCGGTCGCCTCGGCCAGCCGGTTGCGGAGTTCGAGCGAGGTCAGGGACGTGAACCCCAGGTCCTGGAACGACCTGGTCATCGGCACGTCCTCGGCCGAGTCGTGCCCGAGCAGCACCGCGGCCTCGGCGCGGACCGCGTCGAGCACCACCCGCCGTCGGTCGGCACCGGTGGCCGCGCGGACGCGGGCCGCCACGACCGGCTCCGCCCGCGACGCCGCGCCCGCGAACTCCGGCAGCTCGCGCACGAGGGGGCTGGGCGCGGTGTTCGCGCTGGTGAGCCTGTCCCACTGCCAGTCGGCCACCACCAGTGAGGTCTCGTCGTGCTCCAGCGCCTGTCGCAGTGCGATGACGGTCAACGCCGGGTCCATCGCTCGGAGCCCGATCCGGGCGAAACCCTCCTCGACGGAACCCGCTCCGATACCGCCCCCGGCCCAGTGGCCCCACGCGACGGACGTGGCCGGCAACCCGAGCGCCCTGCGGTGCCGCGCGAACGCGTCGAGGAACGCGTTGCCGGGGGCGTAGCCGCCCTGGCCTGGCACGCCGAACACGCCACCGATGGAGGAGAACAGGACGAAGGCGGACAGGTCGAGGTCGCGGGTGAGCTCGTGCAGGTTGAGCGCCGACACGACCTTGGCGCGCAGCACTCGCTCCAGCTGGTCGACGGAGAGCGAGTCCACGAGGCCGTCGTCGAGCAGGGCGGCGGTGTGCATCACCGCGCTGAGCGGGAACTCGTCGGGAACATCCGCGAGAACCCGGGCGAGCGCGGCCTGGTCGCTCGCGTCGCAGGCGACCAGGGTGACCCGGCTGCCGAGGTCAACCAATTCCGCGACGAGGTCGGCGGCACCAGGTGCCTCCGGGCCCCGGCGGCTCACGAGCAGCAGGTGCTCGGCACCGGAACGGGCGAGCCACCGAGCCACGTGCGAACCGAGCGCACCCGTTCCGCCGGTGATCAGGATGGTGCCGTGCGGCGTCCAGGTCCGCTGAGGAGGGGCGTCCCCGAGCGGGGCCCGCACCAACCGCCTGGCGTGGAGGCCGGCCGGGCGGACGGCCAGCTGGTTCTCGGTGTGGGTACCGGTCAGCACCCCGCGCAGCCGCCGCCCGGAGTGCTCGTCGAGCCGGTCGGGCAGGTCGACGAGGCCGCCCCACCGCTCCGGGTGTTCGGCGCCGAGCACACCCCCGAAGCCCCACAGCAGCGCGTGCTCCGGGTGTGGGACCGGGTCGGCCGGGCCGGTGGAGACGGCACCGCTGGTCGCGATCCACAGCGGCGCGTCCAGACCGGCGTCGGCGAGGGCCTGCGAGAGCAGGAGGGTGTCCGCCAGCCCGCGAGGAACGGACTCGTGCTCGGCACGGGTTCCCCCGGCGAGCGCCACCAAGGAGAGCACGGCCGCGACGTCAGCGTCAGCGACGGCCTCGCGCAGGGCGCCGCTGATCGCCGGGCGGTCGGCGTCGATTCCGATCCTGAGCACCCGCGAATCGGAGGTGCCCAGCGCGGTCAGGCAGTCCTCCACGAGATCCGGTGCGTCGTCCGTGGCCGGGACGACCACCAGCCACGTCCGTTCCGTCCCCTCCCGAGGTTCGGGTTCGGCGGTCCTCGGCCAGGTGTCGCGGTACCGCCAGGAGTCGAGCACCGAGGCGCGGCCGGCGCCGGCGCCGGCGCCCGGGTGGCCCGTGGTGGAGGCCAGCCAGTACGTGCGGTGTTGGAACGCGTAGGTGGGCAGGTCGGTCCGGCGCGCGCCGGTGGGGCCGAAGACAGTGGACCAGTCGATCGCGACGCCGTTGGCGTGCGCCTCGGCGAGCGACAGCACCATCCGCCGCGTGTCGTCCTCGTCGCGCCGGAGGGTTCCGAGCGCCACCGCGCCGAGATCGCCGAACATCTCCTGCAGGCTCAGGCCCAGCACGGGGTGCGGGCTGATCTCCAGGAAGACCCGGTGGCCGTCGGCGAGCAGCGCCATGGCCGCCGACTCGAAGTCCACCGTGTGGCGCAGGTTCCGGTACCAGTAGTCGCCGTCGAGCCGGGCGGCGTCGAGGTGGCCGCCGGTGAGGGTGGAGCAGAAGGGCACGGTGGACGGGCGGGGGGTCACCCCGTCCAGCAGGTCGGACAGTTCCTCCGCGAGTGACTCGATCTGCCGGGAATGCGCGGCGAAGTCGGCGCCGGGCACCACCCAGCGCATCACCCGCGCCCTGGACAGCAGGACCTGGAGCTCGTCGAGCGCGTCGCGGTCGCCGGAGACGACGACCGAGCTCGGACCGTTGACGGCCGCGATCGACAGCCGTCCGCCGAAGGGTTCGAGCCGTTCCTCGACCCAGTCAGCGGACTGGACGACCGCGAGCATGCCGCCGTGCCCGGACAGCGGCACGAGTGCCCGGCTGCGCAGCGCGACGACCCTGGCCCCGTCGGAGAGGCTGAGCGCGCCGGCGACGCAGGCCGCGGCGATCTCGCCCTGCGAGTGCCCGACCACGGCCGCCGGGTGGACGCCGTGGGACCGCCATACGGCGGCGAGGGACACCATGACGGCCCACAGCACGGGTTGCACGACGTCGACGCGGTCGAGCCCGGGCGCGCCGGGGGCCTGGCGGAGCACGTCCTCGGGGGCCCAGTCCACGTGGGGGGCGAGCGCCGCGGCGCACTCGGCGAACCGGGCGGAGAAGGTCGGCGAGGAGTCCAGCAGTCCGGCCGCCATCCCGACCCAGTGCGTGCCCTGCCCGGGGAAGACGAAGACGACGCTGGGTCGGGCCGACGCGGTGCCCCGCACGACGGTCCGAGCTGGGTCCCCCTCGGCCACGGCAGCGAGTCCGGCGCGGAAGCCCCTGTCGTCCTCGGCCACGACGACGGCCCGGTGTTCGAGCGCGGCGCGGGTGGTCGCGAGCGAGTAGCCGATGTCGACAGCCGACGCCGGGCGCTCGTCCAGGTGGGACAGCAGGCGAGCGGCCTGGGCGCGCACCGCGTCAGGCGAGGTGCCGGACAGCACCCACGGCACCGAGGGCAGGTGGTGCCGGGAGTCCGCTGGGCTCACCGCGTCCTCGGCGGTACCCCCGGCCTCCTCCAGCACGACGTGCGCGTTCGTCCCGCTCATGCCGAACGACGAGACGCCGGCCCGCCTGGCTTCGCCGGTCTCCGGCCAGGGCCGCCGTTCGGTGAGCAGGGCGACCTGGCCGGAGTCCCACGCGATCCTCGGGGAGGGCGCGTCGACGTGCAGCGAACTCGGCAGGATCCCGTGTCGGATGGCCTGCACCATCTTGATCACTCCGGCGACGCCTGACGCTGCCTGGGCGTGCCCGAGGTTGGACTTCACCGAGCCCAGCCACAGGGGGCGGTCGGCCCGCCGGCCCTGGCCGTAGGTGGCGAGCAGCGCCTCGGCCTCGATCGGGTCGCCCAGCACGGTCCCGGTCCCGTGCGCCTCCACCGCGTCCACTTGTGACGGCGCCAGGCCGGCCGCGTCGAGCGCCGCCCGGATGACCCGTTGCTGCGACGGCCCGTTCGGCGCGGTCAGCCCGTTGGAGGCCCCGTCGGAGTTCACCGAGGAACCCCGCACCACGGCGAGCACCTCGTGCCCGTTGCGGACCGCGTCGCCGAGTCGTTCGAGCAGTAGTACGCCAACGCCCTCGGACCAGCCCATCCCGTCGGCGGCGGCGGCGAAGGGCTTGCAGCGCCCGTCGGCGGCGAGGGCGCCCTGGTTGCTGTACTCGACGAAGGCACCGGGTGTCGGCATCACGGTGACGCCACCGGCGAGAGCCATCGTGCACTCCCCCGCGCGCAGCGCCTGGGTGGCGAGGTGCAGGGCCACCAGGGAGGAGGAACACGCGGTGTCGATGGTGACGGACGGTCCCTCGATACCGAAGACGTAGGACACCCGCCCGGACAGGACGCTGCTGGCCGACCCGGTGCCCAGGTGGGCCGCGACCCCTTCGGGAACCTCACCGAGGGTGGCGGCGTGGTTGTGGTACATCACGCCGGTGAACACGGCGACCGGTTCCCCCCGAACGGAGAGCGGGTCGATGCCGGCGCGTTCGAAGGCCTCCCAGGACGTCTCCAACAGCAGCCGCTGCTGGGGGTCCATGGCCAGTGCCTCGCTGGGCGAGATGCGGAACAGTTCGGGGTCGAAGTCGCCCGCGCCCGTGAGGAAGCCACCCTCCGTGGTGTGGGAGGCACCGGACCGGGTCCCGGTCGGGTCCAGTACCTCCTCCAGGGGCCACCCCCGGTCGGTGGGGAACCCGGAGATGGCATCCCGTCCTTCGACGACGAGGTCCCACAGGTCGTCCGGGGAGTGGACGCCGCCCGGGTAGCGGCAGCTCATCGCGACGATGGCGATCGGCTCGTTGTCGCGTTCCTCGCGTTCCCGCAGGCGTTCGCTGGTCTCGTGGAGGTCGACCGTGACGCGCCTGAGGTACTCGCGCAGCTTCTCCTCGTTCGCCATCAGGCGTGCCCCCTCCGCTGCGCCCGTGGGATCAGTGCCGTCATCGCCGCTGCCCACCCAGCTTGTTGTCGATGAATTCGAAGAGTTCGTCGTCGCTGGCCTCGCCGATCCGGTCACCGAGGTCCTCGCTGACCGGCATGCCGGTCGTCCCCGGCGCACCGGACACCCGGGCCGCCAGTGCCGTGAGCCGTCGTGCGAGGGAGGTTCGTTCGTCGTCGGCCGGCGTGAGCGTCGTGAACAGTTCCTCCAGCCGGTCGAGCCCGGCGAACGCGGACCTGACGGCGGCGGTGCCCGGGTCCAGCTCGGTGAGCAGTCGCGTGGCGAGCGCCTCGGGACTGGGGTGGTCGAACACCATGCCGGTCGCGAGCCGGAGCCCGGTGGCGGCGTCGAGCCGGTTTCGCAGCTCGACGGCGGTCAGCGAGTCGAACCCCAGTTCGCTGAACGGGCGGTTCGGCGGCACGTCCTCCAGCGAGGGGTGTCCGAGGACGGCGGCGGTCTCGGTGCGCACCAGGTTCAACAGCACACGTTCCCGCTCGGCCTCGCCGAGTCCGGTGAGCCGGTCGGTGAGGGCACGCCCGGTGTCCCTGGACGCCACCGCCCGGCGCTTCCGGTCCGGGACGAGACCGGCGAACAGTGGGGGGAGGTCGCCCTGCGCCGCCCGCTCACGCAGTGCGGGCAGGTCCAACCGCACCGGCACCGGAACCACGTCGTCGGCGCGCAGCGCGGCGTCGAACAGCGCCAACCCCTGCTCGTCGGTCATCGGCGGGGTTCCGGCCCTGGCGAGCCTGGCGACTTCGGCATCGGTCAACCGGCCGGCCATACCGCTACCGGCCCACGGGCCCCACGCCAGCGCCGAACCGACGAGCCCGGAGGCCCGCCGCTTCCTGGCGAGCGCGTCGAGGAACGCGTTCGCCGAAGCGTAGTTGCCCTGTCCCGGTGAACCGAGGGTCCCGGCGGCCGAGGAGAACAGCACGAACATCGACAGGTCGAGGTGCTCGGTCAGTTCGTGCAGGTGCCACGCGGCGTCGACCTTGGGGCGGAACACCGTGGCCAGGCGTTCGGGTGTCAGTGCGGAGATGACCCCGTCGTCGAGGGCGCCGGCGGCGTGCACGACTCCGGTCAGTGGGGCGTGATCGGGTATGTCGGCCAGCACGGCGGCGAGCTGCTCCCGTCGCGCCACATCGCAGGCGACGAACCGTGCTCGGGCACCGAGCGCGCGGAGCTCGGTGACGAGATCGGCGGCTCCCGGGGTGTCCGCCCCGCGACGACCGGCGAGGAGGAGCTGCCGCACCCCGTGGTGGGTGACGAGGTGCCGGGCGACGGTGGCGCCGAGCGCGCCGCCGGCGCCGGTGACGAGCACGGTGCCCGCGGGATCAGGCCCCGAGGGGGGAGCACCGACCACGGCACGGGCGAGCACGGGCACGACGACCCGGCCCGTCCGGACCGCGACCTGGGGACCGGCCGTGGCCAGGGCGGCGGGGACGGTGTCCGAGGACTCCTCGGTCGCGTCGAGGTCGAGGAGGGTGAACCGACCTGGGTGTTCGAGCTGGGCCGACCGGACGAGACCCCAGACGGCGGCATGCGCGAGGTCGTGGCCCTCGGTCGCGCCCCGCGTCACCAGCACGAGGCGCGTGGCGGCCAGGCGCTCGTCGGCCAGCCACGCCCGCAGCAGCGAGAGCACCTCCCCGGTCCGGTCGTACACCTCGGCCACGGGGGATCCCGGGTCGGAACCGGAGGCGACGCAGGTGAGCACCACGTCGCCCGCGTGCGCGTCCTCGGCGAGCGGACCAACGGAGTCGTACTCCCCGAACCCCAGGCCGGCGGCGGCGAGGGCGGCGGTCAGCCCGAGGTGGTCCGCACCGAGGAGGGCGACCCTCCCTGGTTGGTCGCCGGGGTGGGGCGCGTCCACCCAGTCCACGGAGTACGGCGAGGGGACGCCGGCGCCGAGTCGCTCCGGGGACGCCGGGCGCAGGGTCAGCGACGACACCACCGCCACCGTGGCGCCCGTGTCGTCGGCGAGCAGCAGGGTGGTGTCCGACTCCTGCCGGGAGATCCGCACCCGGAGGGCGGTGGCTCCCTCGGCGAGCAGCGAGACCCCGGACCAGGAGAAGGGGAGCGCCGCCTCCCCGGTGCTGTCGAGTGCCATGCCGTGCAGAGCCGCGTCGAGGAGAACCGGGTGGAGCCCGAAGCCGGTGACGTCGAGATCGCTGGGGAGTTGGACCTCGGCGTAGACGGTGCCACCGTCGCGCCAGGCGGCCCGGAGTCCCTGGAAGGAGGGCCCGTAGGAGAGGCCGAGGGCGTCCAGGTCCTCGTAGAGGACGTCGACGTCCACGGGGTTCGCGTCGGGCGGCCAGGCGCCGAGGGTGTCCGACGGTTCGACCGCCGCGACCAGTGTGCCGCTCGCGTGCCGGACCCAGTCGTCGCTGGGCCCCGACCGGGAGTACATCCGCACGCTCCGGCGCCCGCCGTCGTCGACCTCGCCTACCACGACCTGGAGTCGTGCCTCCGCGTCGGCGGACACCACGAGAGGGGCCTCGAGCGTGAGCTCCTCGACTCGCGGGTGATTGGTGTGGTGTCCGACGTGCAGTGCGAGGTCGACGAAGACCGATCCGGGAACCAGGGGCGTGCCGTGCACGCTGTGGTCGGTGAGCCAGGGGAGATCCGTCGTGGAGAGGCTGCCGGTGAAGAGCCATTCGTCGTTGTCCGCGCTGTGGATCCGAGCCGCGAGGAGGGGGTGCTCGCCGGCGTCGAGGCCGAGCCGCCGGGGATCGCCGGCGGGCTCACCGGACCGGAGCC
The DNA here is from genome assembly GCF_002895405.1 of Actinoalloteichus sp. AHMU CJ021. Taxonomy (NCBI): domain Bacteria; kingdom Bacillati; phylum Actinomycetota; class Actinomycetes; order Pseudonocardiales; family Pseudonocardiaceae; genus Actinoalloteichus; species Actinoalloteichus sp. AHMU CJ021. The sequence goes on from NZ_CP025990.1 coordinate 6,542,040, forward strand.
AGTAGCGCTTCCGTTGGAAGGCGTAGGTGGGCAGCGGAACCCGACGTGCCCCACACCCCCCGTAATAGCCGGCCCAGTCGACCTCGGTCCCGTGGACGAACACCCGCGCCAACGCCCCCACCACCGTCTCCGGCTCGGGGCGGTCCCGGCGCAACACCGGAACGAACACACCCTCGGGGGCGCAGTCCTGCCCCATCGCCGAGAGCACCCCGTCCGGACCCAACTCCAGGAACCGGGACACCCCCAACTCCCGAGTCCGCTCCACGGCGGCACCGAACCGGACGGTCTCCCGGACCTGCCGTACCCAGTACTCCGGGTCACACCACCCAGTCCCGGCCAGTGCACCGGTCACCGTGGACACCACCGGCACCACCGGCTCCCGGAACACCACCGAGGAGAGCACCGCCCGGTACTCCGCCAGCATCGGGTCCATCAACCGGCCGCCGGGGCCTGCGACCCCTCGTCGACGGGCCTCGGCTGACGGCCCCGCACCGGGGACCGCGCCCCACCGGCTGCCCCTCCCGGCATGGGAGGGCGAGACGGCCCGTCCGTCCCCCCGCACGACCACCACGGCCCACCCGCACCGCTCGCCACGCCCGAACGGGGGCGCCCATGGCGCGGCGGACGACCGGTTCGCCCAGTCCCGGCGGGAGCGGGACGGCACGGCGGACCCGACCGACAGACCAGGTCGGTCACCGGCCCGGCGGCCGGGACCTCGTCGGTGGTCCCGCCGGGCGCCGCCGGGCGGGACACGTTCCCACCGCCGGACGATGCCGGAGCAACCTCAGGGAGAGGTGAGACCGGGGCCTGTTCCAGGATGGTGTGCACGTTCGTGCCACTCATCCCGAACGACGACACGGCCGCGCGGCGGGGAGCGCCCTCCGACTCCCACTGCCTCGACTCGGTCAGCAGTGACACGTCGCCGCTCTCCCAGGCGACGTGCGGCGAGGGCTCCTCGGCGTGCAGGGTCCGGGGCAACAGGCCCTGGCGCATCGCCATCACGGCCTTGATCACGCCGGCGATACCGGCGGCGGCCTGGGTGTGGCCGATGTTGGACTTGATCGAGCCGAGCCACAGCGGCCGCTCGACCGGACGGTCCTGACCGTAGGTCGCCAGCAACGCCTGCGCCTCGATCGGGTCACCCAGGGTGGTGCGGTCGGTCGAGGTGCCGGTCGAGTTCGGCGCACACCGCGTCGAAGGCCTCGGCGAACACCGGGAACGCCTCGGCCAGTTCCCGGCCCATTCCGGGGCGTTGCGAGCCCTGACCGGTGAACAACACCGCCAACCGACCCGGGGCGGCACTGCCCTGGACGACCTCGTCACCGACCAGAACCGCCCGGTGTTCGAACACCGACCTCCTGGTCAGCGAGTAGCCCACATCCACCGGATCCGGACCGGTGGTCTCCACGTGGGTACGGATCCTGTCGACCTGCGCGGTCAGGGCCTGCTCGGACTTGGCCGAGACCACCCACGGGGTCACCGGTAGGGACCTCGTCGACAGGTCGGTGAGGGTGAGGACGTCCACCTGACCGGGAAGGCACGCCCGCGCCATCCCCGTCAGGACATCGCCCGGCCCCACCTCGACGAGCTTCGTCGCGCCCGTCGCCAGGACCGCGTCCCGGAAACGGACGGTCTCCCGAGCGTTGCGCACCCAGTAGTCGGGGTCGCGCATCTCGTCCGTCACCAGGGACCCGGTGACCGACGAGGCGATCGGGATGCTCGGCGTCCTCGCCGTGACGCTCGCGACGACAGCGTGGAACTCGTCGAGCATGCCGTCCACCAGCGCGGAGTGGAAAGCGTGGCTGACCCGCAGACGGGTTGACTTCCTCCCGTCGAACCGCGCGACCACCGAGACGACGGCGTTCTCCTCCCCGGACAGGACGACCGAGTTCGGTCCGTTGACCGCCGCGAGGGACACACCTTCACCCAACAGTGGGGTGACCTCGTCCTCAGTGGCCCGCAGGGCGATCATCGCGCCGCCCTCAGGAAGCGCCTGCATCAGACGCCCCCTGGCCGCGACGACGCGGGCTGCGTCGGCCAGGTCCCACACCCCCGCGACGTGCGCCGCGGCCAGTTCGCCGATCGAGTGGCCGAGGAGGACGTCGGGCGCGAGATCGCGGTGGGCCAGCAGGCGGAACAGGGCGACTTCCAGCGCGAACAACCCCGCCTGCGTGTACACGGTCCGGTCGAGCGCCTCGGCATCGCCGAACACCACCTCGCGCAGCGGCCGGTCGAGGTGCCGGTCGAGTTCGGCGCACACCTCGTCGAAGGCCTCGGCGAACACCGGCTCCGCCTCGTACAGCTCCCGGCCCATGCCCGCCCGCTGCGAGCCCTGCCCGGAGAAGAGGAACACGGTCGTTCCGCTGGTGGGAGCCTGTTCGAGGATCACGTGGGCGTTGGTGCCGCTGATTCCGAAGGACGACACCCCCGCACGGCGCGGCCGGTTCTCCTCCGGCCACCGCACCTGGTCGGTGAGCAGCCGCACGGCCCCCGTCGACCAGTCGACCTGGGGTGTCGGCTCGTCGACGTGCAGGGTCCTGGGCAGCATGCCGTGCCGCATGGCCTGCACCATCTTGATGACACCGGCCACGCCGGCGGCGGCCTGGGTGTGGCCGATGTTCGACTTGATCGACCCCAGCCACAACGGCCGGTCCGCCGGCCGGTCCTGCCCGTAGGTCGCCAACAACGCCTGCGCCTCGATCGGGTCACCCAACGTGGTGCCCGTCCCGTGCGCCTCCACCACGTCCACCTCGGACGCCGACAACCGCGCGTTCGCCAACGCCTGCCGGATCACCCGCTGCTGCGACGGACCGTTCGGCGCCGTCAACCCGTTGGACGCACCATCGGAGTTCACAGCCGAACCGCGCAGGACGGCGAGAACCGGATGACCGTTGCGCCGCGCGTCGGACAGCCTTTCCACGAGGAGCATGCCGACGCCCTCACCCCAGCTCGTGCCGTCCGCACCCGCCGCGAAGGACTTGCAGCGGCCGTCGGGAGCCAGGCCACGCTGCCTGCTGAACTCGACGAAACTGCCCGGGGTCGACAGCACGGTCGCCCCACCGGCGAGAGCCATCGTGCACTCCCCCAGTCGCAGTGACTGGGCGGCGAGGTGCAACGCGACCAGGGACGACGAGCACGCCGTGTCGACGGTGACGGTCGGCCCCTCCAGGCCGAAGGTGTAGGCGACGCGCCCGGAGACGACGCTGCCGGCCGTTCCGGTGGCCAGGTACCCCTCGACGTGTTCCGCCGACAGCGCGAGCTGCGAGGCGTAGTCGTGGTACATGACGCCGGCGAAGACCCCCGTCTGGCTGCCCCGCAACGACGTGGGGTCGATCCCCGCCGACTCGACGGCCTGCCAGGACGCCTCCAGCAGCAGCCGCTGCTGCGGGTCCATGGCCATCGCCTCCCGAGGCCCGATCTCGAAGAAGCCCGGGTCGAACTCGGCGGCGTCGTGCAGGAACCCACCCTCGGTGGTGTAACTGGTACCCGGATTGTCCGGGTCCGGGTCGAACAACCGGTCCAGATCCCAGCCGCGGTCGCCGGGGAGCGGGGTGATCCCGTCGCCGCCATCGCGGAGGAGATCCCACAGCTCGTCCGGGGTACCGACTCCACCCGGGTACCGGCAGGACATGCCCACGATCGCGATGAGGTCGTCGTCGGACTCGCCCGCGGTGATCGCCGGGGGAGCCGGGAGCACGGCGGCGGCGTCCCCAGCGATCTCGGCCCGGATGTGCTCGGCGAGGACGGTAGCCGTCGGGTAGTCGAACACCAGGGTCGCCGGCAACCGCAACCCCGTCACCGCGTTCAACCGGTTCCGCAGCTCCACCGCGGCAGGGCGACCTCGGCGAACACCTCGTCCTCACCAAGACGCCAGGCCCGACGCAGCCCCTGGAACACCGGACCGTAGGACAGGCCCGCCTCATCCAACCGGTCGTACAGATCCGTGACGTCGACCCGGGTCGCTCCCGTGGGCGGCCACTCGGACAACGACTCGGTCACCACCGGTGTGCTCGCCGCGAGCACACCGGTGGCGTGCCGCACCCAGTCATCATCCCCGGTCCTGGAGTGGATCGTGAGAGGTCGGCTGCCGCGTTCATCCTGGTCACCGACCACGAGTTGGAGCTGGACGGCGCCATGTCCGGGCAGGACGAGGCCGGCCTCGAGGGTCAGCTCCTCCACACCGGCACAGCCGACCTGGTCGGCGATATGGGTGGCCAGGTCGGCGAAGACCGCGCCGGGCACAAGAGTGGTTCCGAGCACCGTGTGCTCAGCCAGCCAGGGATGCGTGTCGAGGGAGAGCCTCCCCCCGTACACCTCGGCGTTCGAGTCAGCCAACGACGCCGTGGCGCCGAGCATCGGGTGTTCGGCTCTCCGCAGTCCGAATCCGGCGCCGTCGACGCCGTCGGTGACGGAGTTCAGCCAGAAATGCTCACGTTGGAAGGCGTAGGTGGGCAGCGGAACCCGACGTGCCCCGCACCCCGCGTAATAGCCGGCCCAGTCGACCTCGGTCCCGTGGACGAACACCCGCGCCAACGCCCCCACCACCGTCTCCGGTTCGGGGCGGTCCCGGCGCAACACCGGAACGAACACACCCTCGGGGGCGCAGTCCTGCCCCATCGCCGAGAGCACCCCGTCCGGACCCAACTCCAGGAACCGGGACACCCCCAACTCCCGAGTCCGCTCCACGGCGGCACCGAACCGGACGGTCTCCCGGACCTGCCGTACCCAGTACTCCGGGTCACACCACCCAGTCCCGGCCAGTGCACCGGTCACCGTGGACACCACCGGCAGCACCGGCTCCCGGAACACCACCGAGGAGAGCACCGCCCGGTACTCCGCCAGCATCGGGTCCATCAACTCGGAGTGGAAGGCGTGGACAACGACTCGGTCACCACCGGTGTGCTCGCCGCGAGCACACCGGTGGCGTGCCGCACCCAGTCATCATCCCCGGTGCGGCGTGAGTGGATGTTGATCGTGCTGCGGCCGCTGTCCTCGCCAGCCTCGACCACGATCTGGACCGTGGGCTTCTCGTTCTCCCGGAGCACCAGCGGTGCTTCCAGGGTCAGTTCCTCCAGTACCGGGCAACCCGACTGCTGCCCCGCGTACAACGCGAGATCCGCGAGCGCGGCTCCGGGAACCAGCACCGATCCGAGTACCTGGTGGTCGGCCAGCCACGGCCAGGAGTCGAGGGACACCCTGCCTGTCAGCGCGAGATCACCACTACCCGCGAGGCCGAGGACCGCGCCGAGCAAGGGGTGTTCGCTCGCTTCGAGCCCCAGCCGCCCGGGGTTACCGGAGAGGCCGGTGGGCTGGAGCCAGTAGCGTTCGTGTTGGAAGGCGTAGGTGGGCAGCGGAACCCGACGTGCCCCACACCCCCCGTAATAACCGGCCCAGTCGACCTCGGTCCCGTGGACGAACACCCGCGCCAACGCCCCCACCACCGTCTCCGGCTCGGGGCGGTCCCGGCGCAACACCGGAACGAACACACCCTCGGGGGCGCAGTCCTGCCCCATCGCCGAGAGCACCCCCACCGTGCCCGGTCCAGCTGGAGGGGAGGATGACCTCGAACCCCTCCTTCTTGGGCTCATCCTGTCCCTCGGGGATGTTCAGGACGGCGGAGGTGCGGTGCGTTCCCTGCGTGGAGATGCCCTGGCCGATCGCGCGTGCCTGGTCCTTCGCCTGCTCCGTGTAGGTGACCAGCGGCAGGGTCGCGGCACGAGAGTTCTCCGCAGCTTCGCCCTGGTGAGCGTCGGCCGCGCGGGTCATCGAACCCTTGATGTACTCCGCGAGGTCCCCGAAGGTCGTGCCGATGTTCTGCCAGGAGATGGAAGCTTCCGACTGGTCGCCGCCGTGGCCTTCACCGTTGATCTCGGTATGCAGCTGCTTCGCGGTCTTCCCGCCGAAATACTCACATGTGGTCTCGAGGTGCATGCCTACTGCTCCTGTGCTGCGGGAGGAAGCTCGTTCATAATTGCCTGGGCAACCTCGGTTGCGATCTGACATGCGTCGTCAGTCGGACCGGTCAGTGCATCGACCAGAAGCACCTGGTCATCGGCGATGCCCACGAAGAGTGGACACCGCGCCGAATCTTCGACGTCGTTAGTGTGTACTGCTGGGTATTCGCCGACCGTCCGAGGCTCGAACACGACGTAGTTTGAGTAGTTCGCGTACACAGTTGATAGGCCCTCGGGGACCGAGGACGCATTCAGGGTGACGGAGCCGACGTCGTTGCTAAGCCATCGGCACATGTCGAGGGGTGCCTCGTCAAGCGAGTGGTTCGGACGTAGTTCTTTGGAGTCGGGGTCGTAACCAGCGCTGGTTGCGGCACCGTCGGACATTAGCTCACATGGTTCGAGTCCGGCGGCGTCAACGGGTGCCGAGACCGGCGGCGCAAGCTGACTTTGATTTTCGTCCGACCCTGCCGTTTCTCCCGGGGTGCTACTTACAACCGAAGTCTCCTCAGCGCTGCTCGTACTGTCCTCAGTGCTAACGTCCGCACATGCTGTGAGGAGCAGAGCGAGAGGAGCCATAAGCCCAAGTACGATCTTTAGGTGACGGGACGTCATGATGCGCTTGGCTCCTTGCTCAGATCGGGATGTAGCCACCCGCTGCTGCGCGGGCCCGATTGGCTGCAGCAGCAATCTCCTGGTAGGTGGGGGAGTTCTTGAACGACGTGATATCGCCCTCGTATTGGGGCAATGTAGCGGTGTCTTCGAGATTGAGGTACTCGGCCAACATCGATTCGAAGTGATGGATCGTCTGCATGAGCTCGTCCCGCAGCTGCATTGCGGTGCGGCCGAGGGAGCCGGATTGAGGCGAAGCTGCGAGTTCCCTGAACTGGTCCCCTGCGTTCAAGCTGACCGCGTCGTCCCCCCGCGAGGGCTTGTCCATGCCCATCCGAGTAGCGACCGTCTGCAGGTCCAGCACGCAATCCAGAGCTTCCTTGAGTTCCGCGATGGCCCGAGGCAGGGCCTCGGGGTCCACTTCGTAGCTGCCGCTCACGGCGGTTCCTCCCCAGGAGATCTTCAACCAACAGCACACTGTGCGGGCGCCCGAGGCTGCTCGGGCCTCGCTGGCCCGCACGCCCCCTCGCGTCAGACCCTCGGCGACACCGCCGGGTCAAACAGCACCGTAGCAGCGTCACCGGTCCCGACAGGGGGAAACCGACCAAGCTGCCGCAGTCCTGCGGGAGGACCCGGGCGGAGCCTCCGCAGGATGTATGACGCGAGTGGAGGTCCCTAGGTTCCCGTGTGCGAAGGACACGATCAGGTAACGAGCCTTCGGGGTGGAGCGGGGTCTGTTAGCGCGGTTGGGGCCACGCCGACAGGCGCCGGACCCAGGTGCGCCGGTGGCGGTGTCCACATCCTGCCGGCTCTCGCATCAGGTGGTGATGAGGTGGAGGCTCGAGTCACGAATGGACCGTCGGAGTGGCGTCGAGGCCCGGGAAGCCAGTCGCGGGCACTGGCACCCCGGAGCCACTGACGGGGACGGGCGGTCGGATCACACGATCCGACCGCACGTGTAAGCGACCCGACCGGACAGCACACTGCCGGCGTTCCCCATGCCGAGGAAGGCCTCAACGCCATCGGGGACCTCGGCGACCTTGGCCGAGTAGTCGTTGTACATGACGCCGGCGAACACGCCGGTCCTGCTGCCCCGCAGCGACCCCGGATCGATACCAGCGTTCTCGAAGGCCTCCCACGAGGCCTCCAGCAACAGCCGCTGCTGCGGGTCCATCGCCAGGGCCTCACGCGGCGAGATCCCGAAGAACCCCGGATCGAACCACGGGGCGTCATGGAGGAAGCCACCCTCGAGGACCGTTGACCTGTCCTCGCCTTCCCCTCCGTACACCGTGTCGAGGTGCCAGCCCCGGTCCGCCGGGAACGGGGTGATCCCGTCGCCGCCGTTCCGCACGAAGTCCCACAGCTCGTCCGGGTTCGACACGCCCCCCGGGTAGCGGCAGGCCATGCCCACGATCGCGATCGGCTCGTCAAGTCCGGACACCACCGCGGGCGTGACCTCGGGCGCATCCACTCGCAGGTCGAGCACCTCCGCGAGGACGAAATCGGTGAGCACGTCAGGGGACGGGTAGTCGAAGATCAGGGTCGCCGGGAGCCGCAGACCGGTGGCCGTGTTCAGACGGTTCCGCAGTTCCACGGCGGTCAGGGAATCGAAGCCGATGTCGCTGAAGGCGTGGTGCGGCACGACGTCGTCACCGGACTGGTGACCCAGCACGGCCGCGACCTGTGCTCGCACGAGCGTCAGCACGGCCGCGCGCCTGTCCTCGTCCGGCAGGCCGCTGAGTCGCACCGCCAAGTCACCGCGCTCGTCACCGCGACTGGCGACCTGTCGACGCGCGGTGCGGACCAGCCGCCGGAGCAGCGGCGGCACCCCGTCCGTCGCGGCTCGTTCCCGCCACACGGGCAGGTCCAGTCGGACGGGTGCGAGCGCCGCGTGGTCCAGCCCCAGCGCGGTGTCGAAGAGGGCGAGGCCTTCGTCGCCGTCCAGCGCCGGGATGCCGGTGCGGGCCATCCTGCGCAGGTCAGCGTCGCTGAGCGTGCCGAGCATGCCGCCTTCGGCCCACGGTCCCCACGCCAACGACTGACCAGGCAGACCGAGGTCCCGCCGATGCTGGGCGAGGGCGTCCAGGAACGCGTTCGCCGCCGCGTAGTTGCCCTGCCCGGGGGAACCGAGCACCCCGGCGACCGAGGAGAACACCACGAACAGCGAGAGGTCCAGTTCCCTCGTCAGCTCGTGCAGGTGCCACGCGCCGTCCACCTTGGGGCTCAGCACGGTGTCGACCCGTGCGGGGGTGAGGGACGTGATGACCCCGTCGTCCAGCACACCTGCCGCGTGCACGACACCGACGAGCGGGTGCTCCGGAGGAACATCGGTGAGCACGCGGGCGAGCGCGTCGCGGTCGGTGACATCGCACGCCGCGGTGCGCACGTCGGCGTCCAGGTCGGACAACTCCGTCGGGACGCCGCCGCCACGGCTGACCAGGAGCAGGTGCCGAACGCCGTGCTCGGCGACCAGGTGACGTGCCACCCGCGCTCCCAGCGCGCCACTGGCGCCGGTGACGAGCACGGTGCCTGCGGGGTCGATGGTGGTCTCCGCCGGGGTGGCGGAGACCCGTACCAGGCGAGGCACCCTCAGTTCGCCGGAACGGACCGCGACCTGCGGCTCCCCGGTGGCGACGGCTTCTTCGAGGTGGGCGCGGTTGGGCGTGTCCTCGTCGGCATCGACGAGGACGAGGCGGCCCGGGTACTCGGACTGCGCGGACCTGACCAGTCCCCAGACTGCGGCCGAGGTGGGACTGCCGCCGTCAGTCGCTCCTCGCGTCACGACGACGAGGCGGGCGTCGGCGTACCGCTCGTCCGAAACCCACTGCCGCACGATTTCCAGTACCTCGTGCACGGCGGTGTGCGTGTTCGCGACGACGTCGCGTCCCGTGTCCTGGACGACGAGCGTCACGATGTCGGGCGCTTCCTCGGCGTGTTCGCCCCAGGCGCCCCACCGGAGGGTGGGGTCGACCTCGGCCCGGCTGGTCGCCTCCCAGTCGACGGCGAACATCGCGTTGCCGGCGTTGGCGCTGGGGACCTCCCCGGTCACGGGTCGTACGGCGAGGGAACCGACCTCGGCGACCGGCTGACCGGTCTCGTCGGCCAGGGTCAACGAGGTGCCACGGGTGGACGGGGTGATGCGAACGCGGAGCGCGCTGGCGCCGACCGCCGACAGGGACACATCGGACCACGAGAAAGGCAAGGCGACCGTGTCGTTGCCCCCGGTGAGGGCCATGCCGTGCAGGGCGGCGTCCCACAGGGCGGGGTGAAGTCCGAACCCGTCAACGCTGACGCCCTCGGGCAGCCGGACGTCGGCGTAGACCTCGTCGCCCTGGCTCCAGGCGGCGGCCAGCCCTCGGAAGGTGGGCCCGTAGGACAGTCCCCACTCCGCGAGTCGATCGTAGAGATCCTCGACGGTGATCGGCTCCGCGTCCGTCGGCGGCCAGGTCACGAGTGCCTGGCCGGAAACGGCGGTGCCTGGCCGCAGGGTGCCGGTGGCGTGGTGGGACCACTCGTCGTCCCCGGTCCTCGAGTAGACGTCCACCGCGCGCCGACCGTCGGAGTTCGCGGCCGCCGCGGCGAGCTGAACGGTGACGGTGCCGCGCACCGGGAGGACGAGGGGCGCGTGCAGGGTCAGCTCTTCGAGGATCGGGCAGTCGAGTCGTTGCCCGGCGTGGAGGGCGAGTTCGACGAACGCGGTGCCGGGTAGCAGCGCGGTGCCGAGTACCTCGTGTTCGGTCAGCCAAGGGTGCGTCTCGCGGGAGAAGCTCCCGGTGAACAGGAACTCGTCAGTCCGGGCCGAGCCGACGAGGGCTCCGAGCAGCGGGTGCGCGCCGGCGTCGAGTCCCAGGGACGAGGGATCGCTGGCTGCTCGGCCGGTGGACCGAAGCCAGTAGCGTTCGTGTTGGAAGGCGTAGGTGGGCAGCGGAACCCGACGTGCCCCACACCCCCCGTAATAGCCGGCCCAGTCGACCTCGGTCCCGTGGACGAACACCCGCGCCAACGCCCCCACCACCGTCTCCGGCTCGGGGCGGTCCCGGCGCAACACCGGAACGAACACACCCTCGGGGGCGCAGTCCTGCCCCATCGCCGAGAGCACCCCGTCCGGACCCAACTCCAGGAACCGGGACACCCCCACCCCGCCCAGCGCGGCCATGCCCTCGGCGAACCGGACCGTCTCCCGGACCTGCCGCACCCAGTACTCCGGGTCACACCACCCAGTCCCGGCCAGTGCACCGGTCACCGTGGACACCACCGGCACCACCGGCTCCCGGAACACCACCGAGGAGAGCACCGCCCGGTACTCCGCCAGCATCGGGTCCATCAACCCGGAGTGGAAGGCGTGGCTGACCCGCAACCACCGCACCCGTCCCGCACCTCACCACCCGGCGGCAACGACACGACCTGGTGGTCACCGGTCAGGGCCTCACCCGACACCGGGACCCAGTCCACGCCGAACAGCGCGTTCCGATGCGGTGACGTAGTGGACCGGTCCACCGACGGGGCACGCAGGGAGAGAGCACCGATCGACGCCACCGGCTGGCCGGCGCCGTCGGCCAGCAGCAACGAGAACCCGGAACCGGCGCGGCAGATCCGCACCCGCAGCGATGAGGCTCCCACTGCCGAGATCGACACCTCGGACCACGCGAACGGCAACGCACCTTCGCCTCCGAGCAGGCCGATACCGTGCAGGGCCGCGTCCAACAGGGCCGGGTGCACCCCGAACCCGTCGACCGCGACATCCACCGGCAGGGCGACCTCGGCGAACACCTCGTCCTCACCAAGACGCCAGGCCCGACGCAGCCCCTGGAACACCGGACCGTAGGACAGGCCCGCCTCATCCAACCGGTCGTACAGATCCGTGACGTCGACCTCGGTGGCCCGTTCCGGGGGCCACACCGTGAGTACCTGACCTGGGGTGGGCGAACCGGTGGACAACACCCCGGTCGCGTGCCGCGCCCATTCGCCGTTCTCGTCCGCTCGCGAGTGCACGGTGACCGTGCGGCGCCCCTCGTCGTCGGGTCCACTCACGAACACCTGGACGGTCACCGCGCCATGCTCGGGCAGCAGCAACGGAACCTGGAGGGTGAGTTCGTCCAGCAGGTCGCACCCGACCCGCTCACCAGCGAAGAGGACCGCCTCGACGAGCGCCGCTCCCGGCACCATGACGGAGCCGAGCACCACATGCTCCGACAACCACGGCAGGTCGGCCGCCGAGAGCACGCCGGACAGCATGACGCCCTCGTCGCCCGCGAGAACCACTCCGGTACCGAGCATTGAGTGCCCGAGGGAGCCGAAACCAGTACCAAGACCTGCTCGTGGCCAGTAGCGTTCGTGTTGGAAGGCGTAGGTGGGCAGCGGAACCCGACGTGCCCCACACCCCCCGTAATAGCCGGCCCAGTCGACCTCGGTCCCGTGGACGAACACCCGCGCCAACGCCCCCACCACCGTCTCCGGTTCGGGGCGGTCCCGGCGCAACACCGGAACGAACACACCCTCGGGGGCGCAGTCCTGCCCCATCGCCGAGAGCACCCCGTCCGGACCCAACTCCAGGAACCGGGACACCCCCACCCCGCCCAACGCGGCCATGCCCTCGGCGAACCGGACCGTCTCCCGGACCTGCCGCACCCAGTACTCCGGGTCACACCACCCAGTCCCGGCCAGTGCACCGGTCACCGTGGACACCACCGGCACCACCGGCTCCCGGAACACCACCGAGGAGAGCACCGCCCGGTACTCCGCCATCATCGGGTCCATCAACCCGGAGTGGAAGGCGTGACTGACCCGCAACCACCGCACCCGACGGTCACCCAACCGGTCCACCACCCCGGCCACCGCCGAGCGCTCACCGGAGAGCACCACCGCCGTCGGGCCGTTCACCGCCGCCAGCGACACCCCCGCCCTCACCAACGGGATGACCTCGTCCTCGGTGGCCTCCACCGCGACCATCGCCCCACCCTCGGGCAGGGCCTGCATCAACCGGCCCCGTGCCGCCACCACCCGAGCGGCATCGGGCAGGTCCCACACCCCGGCCACGTGCGCCGCGGCCAGCTCCCCGATGGAATGACCCAGCAGGGAGTCCGGGACCACCCCCCAGGACTCGATCAACCGGAACAGGGCCACCTGCAGGGCGAACAACCCCGCCTGGGCGTACACCGTCCGATCCAGAACCCCAGCACCATCATCGTCGTGGAAGACGACGTTACGGATCGGGCGGTCGAGGTGCCGGTCGAGTTCGGCGCACGCCGCGTCGAAGGCCTCGGCGAACACCGGGAACGCCTCGGCCAGCTCCCGGCCCATACCGGGGCGTTGCGAGCCCTGACCGGTGAACAACACCGCCAACCGACCCGGGGCGGCACTGCCCTGGACGACCTCCTCGCCGACCAGAACCGCCCGGTGTTCGAACACGGCTCGGCCGGTGGCCAGCGAGTAGCCCACGTCCACCGGATCCGCACCAGTGGTCTCCACGTGGGCACGGATCCTGTCGACCTGCGCGGTCAGGGCCTGCTCGGACTTGGCCGAGACCACCCACGGGGTCACCGGTAGGGCCTGCGCCGGAGCCGGCTCGTCCCCGAGTTCGACTCCTTCGAGGATCACATGCGCGTTGGTGCCACTGATCCCGAACGAGGACACCCCCGCCCGCCGGGCACGACCGGTCTCCGGCCAGGACACCGGCTCCCGCACCAGATCCACCGCACCCGATTCCCAATCCACCTCACGACTGGGCTCATCCACGTGCAACGTCGCCGGCACCACCCCATGCCGCATCGCCTGCACCATCTTGATCACACCCGCCACCCCCGCGGCGGCCTGCGTGTGACCCAGGTTCGACTTCACCGAACCCAACAACAACGCCCGATCCCGATCCCGCCCATACGTCGCCAACAACGCCTGCGCCTCGATCGGATCACCCAGCGTCGTCCCGGTACCGTGCGCCTCCACCACGTCAACGTGCTCCGGGGCCACCCGGGCGTTGGCCAGGGCCTGCCGGATCACCCGCTGCTGCGAGGGACCGTTCGGCGCGGTCAACCCGTTGGACGCCCCGTCCTGGTTGACCGCCGTGCCCCGCACCACCGCCAACACCGGATGCCCCAGCCTGCGGGCATCCGAGAGCTTCTCCACCAGCAGGACACCGACACCCTCGGACCACCCGGTCCCGTCCGCGGCCTGCGCGAAGGACTTGCACCGACCGTCGAAGGACAACCCGCCCTGCCGGCTGAACTCCGCGAACGTCGCCGGAGTGGCCATCACGGTCACACCCCCGGCCAGGGCCATCGAGCACTCCCCGGACCGCAGGGCCTGCACGGCCAGGTGCAGGGCCACCAACGACGAGGAACACGCCGTGTCCACCGTCAACGTCGGACCCTCGAACCCGAACGTGTAAGCGACCCGACCGGACAGCACACTGCCGGCGTTCCCCATGCCGAGGAAGGCCTCAACGCCATCGGGGACCGTGCTCGACTCGGACAGGTAGTCGTGGTACATCAGACCGGCGAAGACACCGGTCCTGCTGCCCTTGAGACCGGTGGGATCAATGCCGGCGTGTTCGAAGGCCTCCCACGAGGCCTCCAGCAGCAGCCGCTGCTGCGGGTCCATCGCCAAGGCCTCACGCGGCGAGATCCCGAAGAACCCCGGGTCGAACTCGGCGGCGTCGTGGAGGAAACCTCCCGCGCCCTCCAGTCCCCATCCCCGGTCGGTGGGGAACGCACCGATCGCGTCCCCACCGGCCGCGACCAGGTCCCACAACTCGTCCGGACTGGACACCCCACCCGGGTAACGGCAGGACATCCCCACGATCGCGATCGGCTCGTCGGTCCCGACCACCGTGGGGGCCGGCGCCACAGCCAGCGAGGCTGAACCGTTCAGCTCGTCGAGCACGAACTCGGCCAGGTCGGCCGGGGTCGGGTAGTCGAACACCAGGGTCGCCGGCAACCGCAACCCCGTCACCGCGTTCAACCGGTTCCGCAGCTCCACTGCCGTCAACGAGTCGAAACCCAGATCGGTGAAGGACTGCCGCGGTTGGACGGCATCGCCGGAGGTGTGACCGAGCACCGCCGCCACCTGGCCCCGCACCTGGTCGAGCACCACGCGGACCCGGTCTTCGGCCTTCAGACCACCCAGGTTCCCCACCAGGCCCGCGTCACCACGGGCGATCCGGCGACGCGCCACCCTGACCAGCGAGCGCAGCAGGGGAGGCACTCCCTCGGTCGCGGCACGCGACCGCAGCACCGAGAGATCGAGGTTCACGGGGACGAGGGCGGCACGGTCACTCGTCAGCGCGGCGTCGAACAACGCCAGGCCCTGCTCCACCGTCAACGGCGGATAGCCGGCACGTGCGAGTCGTCGACTGTCAGCGGTCATCCCGCCCTCGGCCCACAACCCCCACGCCAACGACTGACCCGCCAACCCCAGGCCACGCCGGTACTGGGCCAGACCATCCAGGAACGCGTTCGCCGCCGCGTAATTGCCCTGCCCAGGAGAACCCAGCACCCCGGCCACCGACGAGAACACCACGAACATCGCCAGGTCCAGATCCCGGGTCACCTCATGCAGGTTCCACGCGCCCTCCACCTTCGGACGCAACACCGCATCGAACCGCTCCGGGGTCAACGACGACACCATCGCGTCATCGAGCACCCCCGCGGTGTGCACCACACCCACCAACGGATGCTCCGACCCGATCCCGGCCACCACCTCAGCCACCGCGTCCCGATCGGCCACGTCACAGGCCACCGTGCGGACCTCGGCATCGAGCTCACCCACACCACTGTCACCGCCGCTGCGGCTGAGCAGCACCAGGTGCCGCACCCCGTACCGCTCGACCAGGTGCCGGGCCACCAACCCGCCCAGCACACCACTGGCACCGGTGACCAACACCGTGCCCCCCTCGGGGAGCGGTTCCCCCGGTTCCGGGGCCACCCGGGCCAGCCGGGGTGCCAGCAGCCGACCGTCACGGACGGCCAGCTGCGGTTCTCCGGCCACCAACTCCGGAAGCTCCACACCATCGCTGTCGGTGTCGGGGTCGAGGTCGACCAGCACGAACCTGCCCGGGTTCTCCGACTGGGCCGTGCGCACCAGTCCCCACACCGCGGCCTGGGTCAGGTCCCGACCGTCGGTGGCACCCCGGGTCACCACGACCCGCACCCGATCGTCGTCGGTGTCCTGCACCAGGGCCAGCGCCTCGGCCAACCGTTCCCGCACCTCACCACCCGGCGGCAACGACACGACCTGGTGGTCACCGGTCAGGGCCTCACCCGACACCGGGACCCACTCGATCCCGTACAGCGACTCCGCTCCTGACGCCGACACCGGCACCGCCGTGAACGGCCGCAACACCAGGGAATCCACCGCCGCCACCGGCTGGCCGACACCATCGGCCAGCAGCAACGAGAACCCGGAACCAGCACGGGAGATCCGCACCCGGGCCGTGGTCGCACCGACGGCGAACACCGACACACCCGACCACGCGAACGGCAGCCCGCCTTCGCCATCGAACAACGCCACACCGTGCAGGGCCGCGTCCAACAGGGCCGGGTGCACCCCGAACCCGTCGGCGGAGAGACCTTCGGGGAGTACGACCTCGGCGAACACCTCGTCATCCCGCCGCCACAGCGACCGGACACCGCGGAACTCGGGCCCGTACGCGAGCCCGGCCGCCTGGAGCCCGTCGTACAGCTCCTCCACGTCGATGCTGGCCGCGTTCTCGGGCGGCCACACGTCGAGGGCCCGTGCGGGGGGCACGACGGCACCCACGACGCCGGAGGCGTGCCGCACCCACTCCTCGTCGTCCGCACACGAGTGCACTGTGACGGCCCGGTGGCCGTCCTCGTCGGGAGCGGCGACGAAGACCTGGACGGCGACTCCGCCCCGTTCGGGCAGCAGCAGCGGGGTTTCCAGGGTCAGGTCGTCGACCACTCCGCACCCGGCCTGCTCGCCGGCGCGCAGGACCAGTTCGACGAACGCCGTCCCGGGGACGAGAACCGATCCGCCCACCACGTGCCCGGCCAACCACGGTTGTGACTCCAGTGACAACCGTCCGGTGAACAGGAACTCGTCGGTTCGCGCCACCCCGACAGCCGTTCCCAGCAGCGGGTGGTCGGCCGAGCGCAGTCCGACCGCCGACACGTCACCAGACCAGCCGGTGGATGTGTCGGGCCAGTAGTGCTCCTGTTGGAAGGCGTAGGTGGGCAGGTCCACCAGGCGCGCGTTCGTCTCGGCGAGGTAGGCGGCCCAGTCCACGGGCATGCCCGTCACCCACAACGACGCCAACGCCCCCACCACCGTCTCCGGCTCGGGGCGGTCCCGGCGCAACACCGGAACGAACACACCCTCGGGGGCGCAGTCCTGCCCCATCGCCGAGAGCACCCCGTCCGGACCCAACTCCAGGAACCGGGACACCCCCAACTCCCGAGTCCGCTCCACGGCGGCACCGAACCGGACGGTCTCCCGGACCTGCCGCACCCAGTACTCCGGGTCACACCACCCAGTCCCGGCCAGTGCACCGGTCACCGTGGACACCACCGGCACCACCGGCTCCCGGAACACCACCGAGGAGAGCACCGCCCGGTACTCCGCCATCATCGGGTCCATCAACTCGGAATGGAAGGCGTGACTGACCCGCAACCACCGCACCCGGCGGTCACCCAACCGGTCCACCACCCCGGCCACCGCCGAGCGCTCACCGGAGAGCACCACCGCCGTCGGGCCGTTCACCGCCGCCAGCGACACCCCCGCCCCCACCAACAGGGGAATGATCTCGTCCTCGGTGGCCTCCACCGCCACCATCGCCCCGCCCTCGGGTAGGGCCTGCATCAACCGGCCCCGTGCCGCCACCACCCGAGCGGCATCGGGCAGGTCCCACACCCCGGCCACGTGCGCCGCGGCCAGCTCCCCGATGGAATGACCCAGCAGGGAGTCCGGGACCACCCCCCAGGACTCGATCAACCGGAACAGGGCCACCTGCAGGGCGAACAACCCCGCCTGGGCGTACACCGTCTGATCCAGGACCCCAGCACCATCGTCGTCGTGGAAGACGGTGTCGCGGATCGGGCGGTCGAGGTGCCGGTCGAGTTCGGCGCACACCGCGTCGAAGGCCTCGGCGAACACCGGGAACGCCTCGGCCAGTTCCCGGCCCATTCCGGGGCGTTGCGAGCCCTGACCGGTGAACAACACCGCAGTCAACCCGGCGGACGCGCTGCCCCGCACCGCACCCGACCCCAGGCCGGTGAGCTGCTCCCGGTCGAACACCACCGCACGATGCTCGAAGGACGTCCTGGCCGTCGCGAGGGTGTGGGCCACGTCGAGCGGGTCGACGGTGACGTCGTCGAGGTGAGCGGAGAGCCGAACAGCCTGGGCGTCCAGTGCCTCGGAGGACTTCGCCGACAGAACCCACGGCACGACCGAGGGCGCAACCCGCTCCGCCGGTTCGGAGACCGGTGGCGCCTGTTCGATGATCACGTGGGCGTTGGTGCCACTGATCCCGAACGAGGACACGGCGGCCCGCCGGGGACGGTCCGCCTCCGGCCACGGAACCGCTTCGGTCAACAGCGAGACCGCTCCCGCCGACCAGTCCACCTCGGGGGTCGGCTCGTCGACGTGCAGGGTCCTCGGCAACACGCCGTGGCGCATCGCCATCACCATCTTGATGACCCCGGCCGCTCCGGCCGCGGCCTGGGTGTGGCCGATGTTCGACTTGACCGACCCCAACCACAACGGGCGTTCCTCCGCCCGGTCCTGGCCGTAGGTCGCCAGCAGGGCCTGCGCCTCGATCGGATCGCCCAAGGTGGTCCCGGTGCCGTGCGCCTCCACGACGTCGACGTGCTCCGGGGCGACCCGGGCGTTGGCCAGGGCCTGCCGGATCACCCGCTGTTGCGACCGGCCGTTGGGGGCGGTCAGCCCGCTGCTGGCCCCGTCCGAGTTGACCGCGGAGCCCCGCACCACCGCGAGGACGCGGTGTCCCCGCTCCAGCGCGTCCGACAGGCGCATGACCAGCAGGACACCCACGCCCTCCGACCACCCGGTTCCGTCGGCGGACGCGGCGAACGACTTGCACCGGCCGTCGAAGGCGAGACCCCGCTGGCGGCTGAAGTCGATGAACGTGCCGGGGGTCGCCATGACGGTGACGCCACCGGCGAGCGCCATCGAGCACTCGCCCCTGCGGAGCGCCTGTGCGGCGAGGTGCAGTGCGACCAGGGAGGACGAGCACGCCGTGTCGACGGTGACCGCCGGGCCCTCCAGGCCGAAGTAGTACGCGACGCGGCCGGAGAGGACGCTCCCGGAGTTCCCGGTGCCGAGGTAACCCTCGACGCCGTCAGGTACGGACTGGATCAGCGGCAGGTAGTCGTGGTACATGAGGCCGGCGAACACACCGGTCCTGCTGCCCCGGACCGACGCGGGGGTGATGCCCGCACGTTCGAACACCTCCCAGGACGCCTCCAACAGCACTCGCTGCTGCGGGTCCATCGCCAACGCCTCACGCGGGGAGATGCCGAAGAAGCTCGAGTCGAACCGGGTGGCGCCGTCGAGGAAACCTCCCCCGCGCACGTAGGAGGCGCCGGCCTCGTCGGGATCCGCCTCGAAGAAGCGGTCGATGTCCCAGTTCCGGTCGGTGGGGAAGTCCCCGATGCCGTCGCCGTCGTTGGCGACGAGGCGCCACAGGTCCTCGGGACTGGTGATCCCGCCGGGGTATCGGCAGCTCATGCCGATGATGGCGATGGGTTCGGCGTCCCGGTCCTCGACCTCCCTCAACCTCCTGCGGGTCTCCCGCAGGTCAGCGGTGGCGCGCTTGAGGTAGTCGAGGAACTTCTCCTCGTTCGCCATGGGGCGTCACTCCTTGGAGGTGGTCGGTGGGCCAGGGCGCGGCCCGGCGACGCCGAGCTCCTCGTCGAGCAGGTCGAAGATCTGGTCCGCCGTGGCGTCCGCGAGTCCACTGGGGTCCTCGGCGGCGGGTCCCTGCTCGGTCCAGCTGGACAGCAGTCCCCGGAGCCGCTCGGTGACCCTGGCGCGGTCGTCGTCGCCCTCCGGCACCGCGGCGAAGGCCGTCGCCAGCCTGTCCAGTTCCCCGACCAGCCAGAGCGCCGACACGGAGGTGTTCTCGACGAGTTCGTCCCGCACGTGCTCGGCGAGGTCCTCCGGGGTCGGGTGGTCGAAGACCAGCGTCGCGGGTAGACGCAGACCCGTGACCGCGTTGAGCCGGTTGCGCAGCTCCACGGCGGTGAGTGAGTCGAAGCCGATGTCGAGGAAACCCCGCCCTCGCTCGATCGCCTCCGGTGAGGAGTGACCGAGCACCGCCGCGGCGGCCTCGACGACCACGGAGTAGGTGATGCGGTCGCGGTCCTCCTCGGAGGCCGAGGACAACCGCAGCCGCAGTTCCGACGCCGTGGTCGCCGGGACCTCGGTGCGGGGCCGCGCGGACACCGGGAGCAGGGGGCGCAGCAGCGGGGGAACCAGGTCGATGCTGACCTGTGCCCCGCTGGTCGCGGGACGGGCCACCAGCACGGCTGGCCCGTCCGCCTGGTCGACGGCGTCGAACAGGGCGGCGCCCTGCTCGGTGGACAGCGGGACGAGACCGGATCGGGCGAAACGGGCGATACCACCGGCATCGAGGTTGCCGAGCATGCCGCTCTCCGCCCACGGTCCCCAGCCGAGGGACAGCGCGGGCAGCCCGGCGGCGGCACGGTGGTGCGCGAGGGCGTCGAGGAACGCGTTCGCGGCGGCGTAGTTGGCCTGACCGGGGCTGCCGAAGGTGGCGGCCGTCGAGGAGAAGAGGACGAACGCGGACAGGTCCAGGGACCGGGTGAGTTCGTGGAGGTGCCAGGCGGCGTCCGCCTTGGGTGCCAGCACCGTGCCGATCCGCCCCGGTGTCAACGAGGACAGGACACCGTCGTCGAGGACACCGGCCGTGTGCACCACGACCCGCAGGGGGTGCTCGTCACGGATACCGGCGAGGAGGCTGGCGACCTCGTTCCGGTCGCTGACGTCGCACGCGACGAACCGGGTCTCGGCCCCGAGGTCGGCCAGTTCGGCGGCCAGGTCCTCGGCACCGGGAGCGGCGGGCCCCTGGCGGCTGGCCAGCACCAGGTGCCGGGCGCCGCGCGCGACCATGCGCCGTGCCACGAGCTGGGCGAGTACTCCGCTGCCCCCGGTCACGAGCACGGTTCCCCTCGGGTCGACCGGTGCTGGTTCGGCTCCCGAGCCGCGCTTCCGGTTCAGCGCGGGTGCCCGGAGTTGGCCGCCGCGCAGCACCAGTTGTGGGTTCTCGCTGGCCACGGCGTGCGGGAGCGCCGCCACCGATTCCGGGGTGTCGTCGATGTCGATGATGGTGAGCCGGCCGGGGTGCTCCAGTTGGGCGGACCGCAGGAGCCCCCACAACGCGGCCTGCGCGAGGTCGGTGACCGTCTCGTCCGGACCGGAGGCGACACCGCCCCGTGTCAGCACGACCAGCGGGGTGCGGTCGAAGCCGTCATCGGCGAACCAGGCGAGCAGGAAGTCGAGGGCCGCGCTGGTGACGGCGTGGGTGGCGGTGAGGACGTCGCCGTCGGAGGCGAACTGGGTCACGACGGCGAAGTTGCCCGCGTCGCTGGCCACGTCGGCGAGTTCGGCGCACCTCGGCAGGTCGGCGTCGGGCAGGGTGGACCCGAGCAGGGTGACGGCGTTGGCCTCGGCTGGCGCGTCGACCGCGGTCCAGTCCAGCACGAACAGCGAATCCTGCCGGGACCGGCTGGCGTCGCCGAGCTGTGCGCCCGTCACCGGGCGCAGCACCAACGACTCGATCTCGGCGACCGGGCCGCCCGCCGTGTCGGCGAGGGTGAGTGCGACGGCGTCGCCAACCGCCCGGCTGATCCGCACCCGGAGCGCGCTGGCGCCGGGTGCGTGCAGGGTGACACCGTTCCAGGCGAAGGGGAGGCGGCTGGAGGTGGACTCGTCGGGGTCGGCGAGGCCGATGCCGTGCAGCGCCGAGTCGAGCAGCGCCGGGTGCAGCCCGAAACCGCCGCCGTCCTCGGTCGGGAGGGTCACGTCGGCGTAGACGTCGCCGCCGTGGGTCCAGGCCGAGGTGAGTCCCTGGAACACCGGCCCGTAGCCGTAGCCGAGCTCGACGAGCGCGTCGTAGAAGCCGTCGACGGGGACCGGTGTCGCCCCGGTGGGTGGCCACTCCGCGAGGGCACGTCCCCGTTGCGGGCTGGCGGGGGCGAGCGTGCCGGCGGCGTGCCGCGTCCAGGGCTGGTCGTCGTCCTCCCGGCCGTGGATGGTGACGGGCCGTGCTCCCGTCTCGTCGGGAGGGCCAGCCCGCACCTGGAGCCGCACCGTTCCCTCGGCGGGGAGCACGAGTGGGGCCTCGATGGTCAGCTCGTCCAGTCGTGGGCAGCGGGCCTGGGCTCCGGCCTGGAGCGCCAGTTCGACGAAACCCGCGCCGGGGAAGACGACGGTCCCCAGGACGGCGTGGTCGGCGAGCCACGGGTGGGTGGCCAGGGAGAGGGAGCCGGTGCACAGCACGGCGTCCGCGTGCGCCTCGTCGACGACGCCGGTGAGCAGCGGGTGCCCGATGGTCCCGAGCCCGGGTGGGCCGGCCGGGCCGGCCTGGCTCCGCAGCCAGAACCGTTCGGGTTCGAAGGCGTAGGTGGGCAGGGGGACGTGGGTCGCTCCGGACCTCGCGTAGTACGCGGCCCAGTCCACCGTTCCACCGGCGGCGTGGATGTTGGCGAGGGCGGTGACCACGGTACGGGGCTCGGCACGTTCCGGGCGGAGCGTGGGCACGAGGGTCAGGTCCTCGGTGTCCGGCAGGCAGTGGGAGGCGAGTCCGGTGAGGGTGCCGTCCGGGCCGAGTTCGACGAGGATGGTGACCCCGCGCTCGCGCGTGGCCAGTACGGCGTCGAGGAAGCGGACCGGGTCGGAGACCTGACGCGCCCAGTAGTCGGGATCGACCAGTTCCCGAGTGGTGACCGGTGCTCCGGTGACCGTGGAGATGATCGGGATGGTCGGGGCCGCGAAGGGGAGACCAGCGGCGAACGCGCGGTACTCGTCCAGCATCGGCCGCATCCTCGGCGAGTGGAACGCGTGGCTGACGGGCAGCCGCCTCGTCCTGCGGCCCTGGGTGGCGAAGTGGTCGGCGACGGCGGCGACGGCCTCCTCGTCCCCGGACACCACCACGGTGGTGGGACCGTTGACGGCGGCGAGCGACACGTGCTCGGACAGCAGGGGCCGCACCTCGGCCTCGGTGGCCCGTACCGACACCATCGCGCCGCCCTCGGGCAGGGCGTCCATCAGCCGTGCCCTGGTCGCGACGAGCGCGGCTGCGTCGCTGAGGGACAGCACCCCGGCGACGTGGACGGCGGCCAACTCCCCGACGGAATGCCCGAGGAGGACGTCCGGGCGGACGCCCCAGGAGTGGAGGAGGCGGAACAGCGCCACCTCGACGGCGAAGAGGGCGGGCTGGGTGTGACGCGTCCGGTCCAGGCCCTCCCCGGTGAGGACGATGTCGGCGAGCGGCCGGTCGAGGTGCCGGTCGAGGTGGGCGCACACCTCGTCGAAGGCGTCGGCGAACACCGGGTAGGTGTCGTACAGCTCCCGGCCCATCGCTGGGCGCTGTGCTCCCTGGCCGGCGAAGAGGAAGGCCGTTCCCCCGGTCGTCGGGGTCCCGAGGACCACGTCGGCGGGTTGGGCGCCGTCGGCGAGCGCGGCGAGCGCCGCGACCTGCCCACCGTGGTCCTCGGAGAGGACCACCGCACGGTGCTCGAGGTGGGTTCGGGTGGTGGCCAGGGAGTAGGCGATGTCCAGTCCTGACCCCTCGCTGACGTGGGCGGCGAGACGACCCGCCTGGGCGCGCAGCGCGTTCGCGGTGCGACCGGACACCAGCCACGGGGTCAGGGCAGGTGGCCGCACGTCGCCGGACGGTGCCCGGTGTGAGGCGGGGGCCTGTTCGAGCACCGTGTGCACGTTCGTACCGCTCACGCCGAACGAGGACACCGCGGCACGCCGGGGCTCGTCGGTGTCCGGCCAGTCGACCTGGTCGGTGAGCAGGGACACCGCTCCGCTCGACCAGTCCACCCGGGTGGACGGCTGGTCGACGTGGAGGGTGCGGGGCAGGACACCGTGCCGCATCGCCAGCACCATCTTGATGACACCGGCGACCCCGGCCGCCGCCTGGGTGTGGCCGAGGTTCGACTTGACCGAGCCCAGCCGCAGGGGCCGGTCCGCGGGCCGGTCCCGGCCATAGGTCGCGAGCAGTGCCTGCGCTTCGATCGGGTCGCCGAGGGTGGTTCCGGTTCCGTGGCCCTCGACGACGTCCACCTGGGACGCCTCGAGCTGGGCGGCTGCCAGGGCCTGCCGGATCACCCTGCTCTGGGAGGGGCCGTTCGGCGCGCTCAGCCCGTTCGACGCGCCGTCGGAGTTGATGGCGGACCCCCGGACCACGGCGAGGACCTCATGGTGGTGGGCGCGGGCGGTGGACAGGCGTTCCACGACGAGCACGCCGACCCCCTCCGACCACCCGGTGCCGTCCGCGCTGTCCGCGAATGCCTTGCAGCGGCCGTCGGCGGCGAGGCCCCGTTGCCGGCTGAACTCGACGAACGTCCCGGGTGTCGCCATGACCGCGACGCCGCCGACCAGTGCCCGCTCGCACTCACCCCCTCGGAGGGCCTGCGCGGCGAGGTGCAGGGCGGCCAGGGAGGACGAGCAGGCGGTGTCGACGGTCAACGCCGGGCCTTCCAGGCCGAGCGTGTAAGCGACACGGCCGGAGAGGACCGCTGTCGCGGTCCCGGTCATGAGGTAGCCGGCGACCTCGTCCGGCAGGTCGGCGACGCCGTTGCCATAGCCCTGGGGGGAGGCCCCGACGAACACGCCGGTTCGGCTGCCCCGCAGGCTCCCCGGGGGGATGCCGGCCCGTTCGAGGGCCTCCCAGGAGAGTTCGAGGAGCAGTCGCTGTTGCGGGTCCATGGCGACGGCCTCGCGCGGGGAGATCCCGAAGAAGGCGGCGTCGAAGCGGGTGGCGTCGTCGAGGAAACCGCCCCGCGTGCTGTACGAGGTGCCGGGGACGTCGGGGTCGGGTCCGAACAGGCCGTCGACATCCCACCCTCGGTCGGTCGGGAACTCCCCGATCGCGTCTCCCCCGCTGGTCAGCATCTCCCACAGCTGTTCGGGGGACCGCACGCCTCCGGGGAAGCGGCAGCTCATGCCGACGATCACCACGGGGTCGTCGGTCCCGCCGACCACGCCGGCCGGAACCTCGGCGGCACCGTCGGTGTCCGCGCCGAAGGTCTCCGCGAGGAGGTGGCGGGCCACGGCCGCCGGCGTGGGGTGGTCGAAGACGAGGGTCGTGGGCAGGCGGAGACCGGTGGCGGCGCTGACCCGGTCGCGCAGGTCGACGGCGGTGATCGAGTCCAGACCCAGGTCGCGGAACGCGCGGTCGGCGGGCAGTTCGTCCGCATCGGTGTAACCGAGGGCCCGACCGGCCTCCGCTCGAACCAGGTCGAGCACGGCGACCGCGCGTTCCCGCGCCGGCAGGCCTTCCAGTTCCGTCCGCAGCCGTGACGTGCCGCTCGTGTCGATCTCGCCGACGTCGAGGACGTGGCGGACCTCGGGGAGATCCCCGATCAGCGGGCTCGGCCGGGCGACGGTGAAGGCGGGGGCGAACCGCTCCCAGTCGACGTCCACCACGGTCACGGTGGTCTCCCGGTGCGCGACGACCTGCCGGAGTGCCTGGACGGCCAGGTCGGGGGACATCGGGGACAGGCCTCGCCTGCCCAGGGCCGCGCCGACCTCCCCGTCGCTCATCCCGCCGCCGTCCCACACACCCCACGCGACCGAGGTGGCGGGGAGCCCCGCGGATCGCCGCCGGGCCGCGAGCGCGTCCAGATAGGCACCCCCGGCGGCGTAGGCCCCCTGCCCGCCACTTCCCCAGACGGCGGAGATCGACGAGAAGAGGATGAAGGCGTCGAGGTCGTCGTCGGCGAAGGCGGCGTCCAGGTTCGCGGCACCGAGGACCTTCCCGGTGACGATCCGGGCGAACTCGTCCGGGCCGGTGTCATCGATCGTGGTCAGCTGACGGACACCGGCCGTGTGGAGGACGGCGGTGATCGTCTCGCCGGCCCCGCGCAGAGCGGAGAGCAGGTCGGTGAGCGCGGCCCGATCGGCGACGTCGCAGGTGGCGATGGTGGTGCGGGCGCCCAGCGCGGCGAGTTCCTCGACCAGGTCCGCCGCTCCGGGTGCGTCAGCGCCGCGCCGGCTGGTGAGGACGAGGTGGTCGGCGCCCTCCCGGGCGAGCCAGCGGGCGAGGTGGCCGCCGATGGCGCCGGTGGCGCCTGTGATCAGCACGGTGCCGCGTGGTGCCCAGGGCTCCCCCGGGCCGTCCAGCCTGGCGGCGCGTCCCAGCCTGCGCGCGAACACCCCCGAGGTCCGCACGGCCACCTGGTCCTCCGCGCCACCGAGGACCCCGCAGACGCGGGTGAGGGCGCGTTCGTCGCAGGTCCGGGGCAGGTCGATCAGGCCGCCCCAGGTCCTGGCCAGTTCGACACCGGCGACGCGACCGTATCCCCAGGTCATCGCTTGAGCTGGGACGGGTGCTTCGTCCGACCGTCCCACGGACACGGCCGCCCGGGTGAGGCACCAGACGGGCGCGGTCCTGCCGACCGCCTTCACCAGCGCGTCGGTGGCGGCGAGTCCGGCGGGCACGGGCACGGCGTCGTCGGCCGTGAGAGCGAGGAAGGAGAGGATTCCGTCGGGCCGTGGAGCGTCACCGAGCTGGGCCGCGAGGAGGGCGGAGTCGGTCCCGGTGACCACGAGTGGCACGACGGTGGCGCCACGCCGGGTGAGGGCGCCTGCCAGTGCTTCGGCCGTCTGGTCCCCGGACTGTTCCGGGCCGGTGACGATCCACCACGTTCCGGTCAACACCGGATCGGTGTCGACGGCGATGGGCCGCCAGACCTCCCGGTAGCGCCACGACCCGATGGTGTCGTCCACCCGGCGACGACGGCGCCACGAGGACAGGGCGGGCAGCGCGGCCTCGATCGGTGTGGTGTCCTCGACGGCGAGCAGGTCGGCGAGCGCGCTCCGGTCCTCGCGTTCGACGGCGTCCCAGAACCGGGCGTCAACGGGATCGCTGTCCGGAGTGCTGGCGGAGTCCGATGTGGTGGGCCAGAAGCGCCGGTGTTGGAAGGCGTAGGTGGGCAGCGGGACCCGACGTGCCCCGCAGCCCCCGTAGTAGGCGGCCCAGTCCACGGGCATGCCCGTCACCCACAACGACGCCAACGCCCCCACCACCGTCTCCGGCTCGGGGCGGTCCCGGCGCAACACCGGAACGAACACACCCTCGGGGGCACAGTCCTGCCCCATCGCCGAGAGCACCCCGTCCGGACCCAACTCCAGGAACCGGGACACCCCCAACTCCCGAGTCCGCTCCACGGCGGCACCGAACCGGACGGTCTCCCGGACCTGCCGCACCCAGTACTCCGGGTCACACCACCCAGTCCCGGCCAGTGCACCGGTCACCGTGGACACCACCGGCACCACCGGCTCCCGGAACACCACCGAGGCGAGCACCGCCCGGTACTCCGCCAGCATCGGGTCCATCAACTCGGAGTGGAAGGCATGGCTGACCCGCAACCACCGCACCCGGCGGTCACCCAACCGGTCCACCACCCCGGCCACCGCCGAGCGCTCACCGGAGAGCACCACCGCCGCCGGGCCGTTCACCGCCGCCAGCGACACCCCCGCCCCCACCAACGGGATGACCTCGTCCTCGGTGGCCTCCACCGCCACCATCGCCCCGCCCTCGGGTAGGGCCTGCATCAACCGGCCCCGTGCCGCCACCACCCGAGCGGCATCGGGCAGGTCCCACACCCCGGCCACGTGCGCCGCGGCCAGCTCCCCGATGGAATGACCCAGCAGGGAGTCCGGGACCACCCCCCAGGACTCGATCAACCGGAACAGGGCCACCTGCAGGGCGAACAACCCCGCCTGGGCGTACACCGTCTGATCCAGGACCCCAGCATCACCGTCGTCGTGGAAGACGGTGTTACGGATCGGGCGGTCGAGGTGCCGGTCGAGTTCGGCGCACACCGCGTCGAAGGCCTCGGCGAACACCGGGAACGCCTCGGTCAGTTCCCGGCCCATTCCGGGGCGTTGCGAGCCCTGACCGGTGAACAACACCGCAGTCAACCCGGCGGACGCGCTGCCCCGCACCGCACCCGACCCCAGGCCGGTGAGCTGCTCCCGGTCGAACACCACCGCACGATGCTCGAAGGACGTCCTGGTGGTGAGCGCGGCGCCGATGTCCACCGGCCGGGCGTCGGTGTCGGCGACGAACTCGAGGAGGCGTTCCTCCTGGGCCCGCAACGCCGCCGCGCTCCGCCCGGAGAGAACCCATGGCGACACCGGCGGGATGCCACCCGTGCCGCCAGGGAGCTCCTCGTCCGGTGCCTGCTCGAGGATCACATGGGCGTTGGTGCCGCTCATGCCGAACGAGGACACGCCAACGCGACGCGGTCTGCCCGTCACCGGCCACGTGGTCTCCTCGCCCAGCAGCGTGACGGCGCCCGCGCTCCAGTCGACGTGGGGGGTCGGGGTGTCGAGGTGCAGCGTTCTCGGCAGCATGCCGTGGTGCATCGCCTGCACCATCTTGATGACCCCGGCCATCCCCGCGGCGGCCTGGGTGTGCCCGATGTTGGACTTCACCGAACCCAGCAGCAGCGGCCGCTCCCGGTCCTGCCCGTAGGTGGCGAGCAGCGCCTGCGCCTCGATGGGATCGCCGAGGACCGTGCCGGTGCCGTGCGCCTCCACCGCGTCCACCTCGGACGGCGCGAGGCGGGCGTCGGCGAGAGCCCGCAGGATCACCCGTTGTTGCGCCGGGCCGTTGGGCGCGGTGAGCCCGTTGGACGCGCCGTCGGAGTTCACCGCCGACCCCCGGAGGACGGCGAGCACCGGATGGCCGTTCCGCCGCGCGTCCGCGAGCCGCTCGAGGAGGACGAACGCAGCGCCCTCGCCCCAGGAGGTGCCGTCGGCGGCCGCGGAGAACGGTTTGCAGCGTCCGTCGGCGGCGAGACCACCCTGGTCGTCGAATCCGAGGAACGCGGTGGGCGTGGACATCACACTCGCCCCGCCCGCGAGCGCGAGCCCGCACTCCTCCTTCCGGAGCGCGGCGGCGGCGAGGTGGAGCGCGACGAGGGAGGTGGAGCACGCGGTGTCGACGGAGACGGCGGCGCCTTCCAGCCCGAGGGAGTAGGCGATGCGGCCGGAGACGATGCTGGCGGCGTTGCCCGTCAGCGTGTGCCCCTCCGAGCCCTCCGGGGCCTGCCGGAGCACGCCAACGTAGTCCTGGCTGGCGGTGCCGGTGAACACGCCCGTGTTGGTGCCACGCAGCGACTCCGGGTCGATGCCGGCGCGCTCCAGGGTCTCCCAGGCAACCTCGAGCAGCAGCCGCTGCTGCGGGTCCATCGCGACGGCCTCACGCGGGGAGATCCCGAAGAAGGCGGCATCGAAATCGGCGACGTCGGTGAGGAAGCCCCCTTCACCGGAAGTGCTGAGTCCCGGTGGAACCGTCCACCCTCGGTCCTGGGGGAAGGGGGTGATCGCATCGGTCCCGGCGACCACCAGCCGCCACAGGTCCTCTGGCGTGCGGACGCCGCCAGGGAACCGGCAGGCCATCGCGACGATCGCGATCGGCTCGCGGTCACCGGCCTCCAGCTCCCGCACGCGTTGCCGGGTCTGGTGCAGTTCCGCGGAAACCCACTTCAGGTAGTCCCGCAGAGTTTCTTCGTTCGCCATTCAACCCCACCCGAGTCAGCCAGGACAGCACCTTCATCGCGGTTTCCCACGAGAGGCGGGATTGCCGGACACACCCGCCGGACAATGAATCCGGGAAACGCGACGACAAAATGCTCGTCGCGGTACCGGAACGTCCGGACCGAACCCCTATCGCGACCCTCTCCGAAGCTATTTGATGCCCCTGTGGGGCAACACCCCTAATGTCCGGCCCCCTCCCCCAGTCGGGCAGGGGGCCGGACCGGGGCTCAGGTGGCGCGGCCCAGCTCGTCGTTGATGAAGGACAGGATCTCGTCGTCGGACGCATCCTCCAGCTGGTCCACCACTCCGGGGCCGGTGACCTGCGGTGTCTCACCGGTCCACTTGGCGAGGAACGCCTGGAGCCGGACCGCGACCTTCGCCCGGGTGAGCTCGTCGGGTGCGGTGCCGGCCAGGCCGGCCTCCAGCTTGTCCAACTCGGCGAGCAGGCCGGCGGTGTCGTCGCCACCAGCCACCAGGTCGGTCTGCCGGAGGTACTCGACGACGGCCTCGGGGGTGGGGTAGTCGAACACCAACGTCGCCGGCAGGGACAACCCCGTGACCGCCGTCAACCGACCCCGCAACTCCACGCCAGGTGCAGGGCCACCAACGACGAGGAACACGCCGTGTCCACCGTCAACGTCGGACCCTCGAACCCGAACGTGTAAGCAACCCGCCCGGACAACACACTGCCGGCGTTCCCCATGCCGAGGAAGGCCTCAACGCCATCGGGGACCGTGCTCGACTCGGACACGTAGTCGTGGTACATGAGACCGGCGAAGACACCGGTCCTGCTGCCCTTGAGACCGGTGGGGTCGACACCAGCCCGTTCGAAGGCCTCCCACGAGGCCTCCAGCAGCAGCCGCTGCTGCGGGTCCATCGCCAAGGCCTCACGCGGCGAGATCCCGAAGAACGCCGGATCGAACTCGGCGGCGTCCGCGAGGAACCCGCCGAACCCGTCGACATCCCACCCCCTGTCCTGGGGGAAGGGGCCGATGGCGTCACCGCCAGCCGCGACCAGGTCCCACAGTTCGTCCGGGTTCGACACGCCCCCCGGGTAACGGCAGGACATCCCCACGATCGCGATCGGCTCGTCGGTCCCGACCCCCGTGGCCACCACGGTCTCCACCGCAGCCCGAGTCCCGACCAACTCACCCACCACGAACTCGGCCAACACCGCCGGGGTCGGGTAGTCGAACACCAGGGTCGCCGGCAACCGCAACCCCGTCACCGCGTTCAACCGGTTCCGCAGCTCCACCGCCGTCAACGAGTCGAAACCCAGATCGCTGAACGCGTGGTGCGGCTGGACGGCGTCGTTCGTGGCGTGTCCGAGCACCGCGACAACGTGCGTGCGGACGAGGTTCAACACGGTCGCGACCCGCTCGTCCGAGCCCAGCGACATGAGCTCGGCGACCAGTCCGGCGTCACCCGGTGCGGCTCTCCGGGTGGGTGTCCTCACGAGACCCCGCAACATGGGCGGCACACCCCGCGTCCGCAACCGGGGCAGGTCCAACACCACCGGCACCACCACAGACCGGTCCACACCCCAGGCCGCGTCGAACAACGCCAACCCCTGCTCCACCGTCAACGCCGGGAACCCCGCCCCGGCCATCCGCTGGGCATCCCCAGCCATCCCACCCTCAGCCCACAACCCCCACGCCAACGACTGACCCGCCAACCCCAGGCCACGCCGGTACTGGGCCAGACCATCCAGCCCTGCCGGCCACGCCACACACCCACGCCAGCAACCATTCCTCGCGTTCCACCACCGACAACCCCGACAACCGCCCGAGGAAGGACTCCTCGTCGGGCTGCCCCGGAGCCGGGGCGGCATCGGATTCCATCGCCTGCCTCGCCTCAGGAATCCGCTCGAACAGCCTGCTGTCCCGCACCGAGGTGAACGAGGCGCAGAACGCCTCCCACAGCACGTCGGCGATCACGACGGTCGTCTCGTCGTGGTCCAGCACCCGCCGCAGCGCCGTGATCGCCACCTCGGGGGCGATGGGCGAGAGGCCGCGCTTGCCCAGCCGCTCCTTGGCCGCGCCGTCCGAGGCCATGCCCACGCTGGCCCACGGACCCCAGGCGACGGCGGTCGCGGGCAGCCCGTGCGCCCGGCGCCACTCCGCCAGGGCGTCGAGGAACGCGTTGCCCGCGGCGTAGTTGCCCTGGCCAGCGCTGCCCACTGTCCCGGTGTCCGAGGAGAACAGGACGAAGGCCGAGAGGTCCAGTTCCCTGGTGAGCTCGTGCAGTGCGAGCGCCGCCCCCAGCTTCGGGCGGAGCACCGCCCCGAACCGCTCCGGCGTCAGCGAATCGAGGACGCCGTCATCCAGCACGCCGGCGACGTGCATGACCGCCGTGAGCGGGTACTCCTCGGGCACGGTGTCGAGCAGCTCGGCCAGTGCGTCCCGGTCGGCCACGTCGCAGGCCGCCACGGTCACCCGCGCGCCGAGTTCGACCAGCTCGTCACGCAGGGTGGCCGCGCCCCGCGCCGCGAGGCCGCGCCTGCTGGTGAGGACCAGGTGCTCGGCTCCGGCGTGGGCGAGCCAACGCGCGACCTCCGAGCCGAGCGCGCCCGTTCCGCCGGTGACCAGGATGGTTCCTCGTGGTCGCCACGACCGGACCGGCCTGCCTTTCGGGGCGGCCCGGGTCAGCCTGCGGGCGAGGACACCGGAGCCACGCACCGCGACCTGGTCCTCACCGGTCCGCCCGGCCAGGACACCGCACAGGCGGGCGAGTGCCAGGTCGTCGACGGTCTCCGGCAGGTCGACGAGTCCCCCCCAGGTCCGGGGATGCTCCAGCGCGGCCACCCTGCCGACACCCCACACCAGTGCCTGGACGGGCTTGCGCAGCAGGTCCGACCTGGTCGTCGAGACCGCACCCTGGCTGGCGCACCACAGTGGTGCCTGGATGCCGGCGTCCCCGAGCGCCTGGATCAGCAGGACCGTCAACTCGACCCCCACGGGCACTCCCGCTGCCCCGCCACGCTCGTCGAGGGCCACTGTCGAGAGGACGCCCCGGATCTCGTCGTCCGCGGCGAGCACACGCAGCAGCGCGGTGAGTTCCCCTCGGGTCGAGGCGCTCGCGACGCCGATCGTCTCCACTCGCGCGCCGTGCTCCCTGAGGCCGTCGACACAGGCCCTGACGGTCTCGTCGTCCGCCTGACCGTCGGACGACACCACCAGCCACGTCCCGGACACCGCCTCGTCCGGGTCCGCCGGCAACGGCTTCCACGTGACGTCGTAGCACAGGTCGTCGATGGCGGCGTCGGACCGCACACGCTGCCGCCAGGCCGAGAGCATCTCGACCGCAGCGCTCAGCGACGCCTGCCCCTCCGCACCGTCGACCTGGAGGGTGGCGGCGAGTTCGTCGATGTCCTCGCGTTCGATCGCCGCCCAGAACCGCGCTTCCTCCGTGGTCGCGCCGGAGGGAGCGCGCGTGGTCGGGTCAACCCAGTAGTCGCGGTGTTGGAAGGCGTAGGTCGGCAGCGGGACCGTGCCACAACTCCCATGCACCCCAGCCAGGGCCCGGCGGCGGCGCGCGTCCACCTCGCGGTGGGCCCGCTCCTCATCCCGTGGTCGGAGGTTGCCGGCGGCGGGCGACGCGTGGGCGAACCGGCCTGGACCGGGTCTGCGCCGGGGTGGAGGGGCGTGACCCGCGGTGATGCTCAGCGGTCCCCACCGAGGATGCCTACCCGACCACCCGGCTCCGCCTGGAGGAGCACCGAGACCTGGTCCCCGGGCGTGACGACTCCCACCTCTCCCCGTGCCTAGCGTCCCGTCGGGTCGGCGTCCGGTGCCGACCAGGAGGAGGGGCGATGACGGTGGCGACGACGCGGGACGTGGTGGCGGGGCGGGGATCGCCTCGATCTTCTGCCGGCTGCACGCCGGCAACGCCCGGCGCATGGACATCGGCGTCAACAACCGGTCGGTCCATTTCGTCGGCACGGGGTCGTCGGCGGACTTCTCCGCCGCCTCCTTGAGGAAGAAGACGATGTCCCGGGCCTGGATCTGCTGGTTGAAGTCGGACAACGCGGCGAGGAACCAGGCCTGCGAGCCCGCCTCCCTGCTCCGCGCGGAACCCAGCCGCTCCCCCCACAACGAGAGGAGGTGCTCGGAGAGGACGTCGTGACCAGCCGACTGCACGAGGTCCTCGCTCGCCATCGGCAACGCGCGGGAGTGATGGCAGACCCACGCCACCAGCCGCAGCGCCTCCACCTGGTCCCAGCGCAGCTCGAACTGCTGGTAACGCGCGAGGAACTGCGCCGTGTTCTGGGTGATGGCGTACCGCACGAGGCGGTGCCACGGGGACCGTGCCGCGCGGGCGTGCGGTCGGCGACGAACGGCACCGGTTCGCCGGGCGGTCCTCCTCGCCGACGACGGGGACATGGCCGCACCGGCCACTCTGGACGGCCGAGCCCGGGCTGGCTCGGAGCGCGGTCCAGGCTCGTGCGAGATTGGCGCCCCGGGAACGGGGATCGGGGCGAGGGCGCGACGAGGACCGCGCGCCACCTCGTACCTCCCCAGGACCCGCTCCCCGCAGCCCCGACCGACCAGGGAGAACCCATGACCACGACCGGCCCGTCCGCCGAACGCCCCTCCACCCGGCCCGCCCCGCCCATCGTCGAACAGGGCACCCACGACGAACTCCTCGCGGCGGGCGGCGCCTACGCCCGCCTCTACGCCGCGCAGTTCGAGCAGCCCGTCGTCGAGACCGGCTGAACCGGAGGCCCCGGCGTTCCGGGCCTGGTGCGCCGCACCAGGCCCGGAACGGTTTCCGCCCTCGAAACCGCCTGGACACCTCGGGCGCATCGCTCTTTCCGGCGGCGTTCGCGCCATCTCCTTGACCCCCCACCGCCGGTTTCGGTGGGATCGTCCGGTGCGAACACAGGTTGTGTACAAGATCACCTACCCCAACGGCAAGATCTACGTGGGTTCCGACGTGACCGGCACGGTGACCTACTTCGGAAGCGTCAACGACGAACTCGTGGCCGCCGACCACACACCGGAGCAGTTGCGCGATTTCACCGTGCGCAAGCAGGTCCTGTGGGAGTCGCCGACGGCGGAACCTACCGAGGTCCGGGCGCGGGAACGCCAGTACATCGAAACGCTCCAGTCGAACAACCCCGACATCGGCTACAACCGCACCCCGAAGTTCCGGGGATGAGGGCGGACCAAAGGCCGCCGGCGCCCGCCCCGAACCGCTGACGACGGGGCGCCGGCGCCCCGTCGACCCGCTCCCGACCGGCACCGCACCGGGAAACCCGGGCTTCCCGGTGCCCGCCACACCAGGAACGAACGGGGATGTCGGAGTCGCCCCGCGATTCCGGCGGAACGCCGGCCTCCGACCCCGCACGGCTGGGTCGGCAGGGCCGGCAGGGTGGTGCCGCCAGCACCACCAACCCGGTGGAAAGCGATCAGGACGTCTACTCCCGCACGCAGACCTGCGGGCCGAGCGATCGGAACCCCTCGTCACAGGGCGAGGAGTCGCCCCACACCGCCACGGTCAGCGGGATGATGAGCACCAGCAGGACGAGCGCCGGAACGCACCACAGCCACGTCCAACGGCGGAGGCAGGACCGCCGCTGGCAGTTGGGCGGCTCGAACAGGGTCATGCTGCCGCACGGGCAGATGACCCTCCTGCTCAACACCGGCACGAGGTGGGGGGAGCCTGGTCGGGAGAAATGCGGAGAGTTGCCACACCCGGACATGGGGGCTGGTGCCATGCGGCCATGCCAGGACTGTAGGAGTGCCAGCTCGAATCACGCTCACGCAGCACAGAGTTCACCCTTTGGGGCTAGCAGCAGTCGGTGAACGTGCCCACCCGAACGGCGGCTGGTCGACGACGGGGACCGATGCGTGAACTCGGCAGCCCCCCGGAAGCAACCAACATCACGAGCAGTCCCGCATGCGCGGGGAGACCGGCTGTCCGCACCGGCCGCCCCTGTGGACGAGGGAACCGCCCCGAGTGCGCGGGGAGGACGTCGAGGTGGTGGACCCGAACCAGCTTGGGCTCGGAACAGCCCCGCGTGCGCGGGGAGGACAGCGATTCGTTCAGCCGGATTTCCGACAGGAGCGGAACAGCCCCGCGTGCGCGGGGAGGACTCCGTACTGAGCGCCTTGACGGCGCGGATCTCAGGAACAGCCCCGCGTGCGCGGGGAGGACGATTCGGGCTGGGACAGCCTGGCTCCGGGGAACGGAACAGCCCCGCGTGCGCGGGGAGGACCGGCAGCTTCGACAGGACGTTGTTCCGGACCCAGGAACAGCCCCGCGTGCGCGGGGAGGACTCCCCTCCCGCTCCACCGGAGTTGCGCAGTGCCGGAACAGCCCCGCGTGCGCGGGGAGGACACTTCCTGACCTGCGGCGTTAGGAGCGCCCACACCGATTCTCATTCACTTTGTTCCGTCACCATACGGGATGCTCCGGTTCCCTGAGCGCCGCCGAACCGTCTCGACGAACCGGAAGCGCCTCGCAGGAGCACTCGTCATTGTCCGCATTGCCCCCTCCTCTCCCCTGCCTCCAACCCCGGGCGGACCCGTCTGCCGAAGACGGAGCACTGACGCCCATCCACCACCATGACCTTGACCTCAAGCAATGTGGAACTCCTAGCGTTGTGGCATGACTACTGGTTCGCCACTGGAAGGCCTGTCGGAGAAGGCCGAGGACCGAGTTCTCTGGCTCGGCACCGTGACCCCCAGCAACCGGCCAGCACTCCGCCCCGTCTGGTTCGTCTACCTGGAGGAGAAACTCGTCGTCTTCAGTGAGCCGCACGCCGCCAAGGTGCGCCACCTGTTCGCGAATCCGGAGGTCGTGATGACCTTCCACTCGGACCCCAGCGCCGGGCACATCCGTGTCGTCTCCGGCCGGGCCGAGGTGAGCCTCGACGGCCCGCCTCCGTCCTCGATCCCGGAATTCCTGGACAAGTACGAACACCTCTACCCCGCCACGGGCTACACCCGTCACACCTTCGACGCGGCGCTCAGCGCCCGCATCACCATCACGCCCACCCACTCCTGGGGTTGGTAGGTCAGACCGTGCGACCGGCGGGGTCGCCCAGGCAGGAACCGATCACTCGCTAGGCGCGTTGGTCGCGGCTGGGAGCTGGTGGCTGTTGGCGACACCGCCGCGACGGCCTCAGGCGACGTCGAACTCGTTGCCCTCGGGGTCCCGCATGGCGGCGGTGTAGAGCCCCATGTGCGGCCCATCCTTGATCCGCAGCAGCGTGGCACCAGCTGTGACCAGCCGTTCGACAGCAGCCTTGACCCGCTGCGCGCGGACTTCCAGTGGGACGTCACGGCCACCACTGACCTTCAGGTCGAGATGCCACCGGTTCTTGCCAACCTTCGGTTCGGGAACCTGCTGGAACCACACCCTCGGTCCGCGTCCAGTTGGGTCGACGATCGACTCCGGGCCATCCCCGGCGCCTGCCGGTAGCTCTGACTCGGGCACCCCCGTCGCCGCCCAGTACGCGCGCCAGGTGGCGTGCCCGGCAGGAGGGGGCTCGGGGACGTAGCCCAGGGCCTCGGCCCAGAACGTCACCATTCTCGGCGGATCGGAGCAGTCGATCGTCAGCTGCACCGTCATCTCCATGCGCGGAGCATCCCAGACCAGGCTGACAGGACACCGACTTCGCTGAGAGGTCCCAGGGGCGGCCAGGTCCCGGCGAAGGACGTCCGCTGCGATCGCGGCGCGCCCACGTCGTGCGTCGGCCCGCGATGTCGCCGCACGATCATCGCGCCCACATCCGACCCACGGCCGAGGTCTGGACCACCGCTGGAGGAGGCCGGACCTCCCGGACGTTGACCACGGCTCGGACCGGCGTTTTCCGGAGCGTGCGGCCCTGGGTTCGGCCAGGGGCCTTCGATCGGGGGCCATCCGCGAGGTTTCACCCCACGGCCAGGTCATCACCCCTTCTCCCCGGTCTCGTTGTGCTGGTACCCACTCCTGGAGGGCGGGGGATCGTGGCGCACGGACCGGGGTCCGTTCCGTCTCCAGTGGGGAGCGCGGTCGTGTGGTGCGAACTCCGCCGAGTGGCGGGCTGGTGAACGGTTCACCGGCGGGCCGCCGCCCGCCCTGCCACCAGCGGCTTCCGGGTGCTCGCGGCTGGTGCTTCCCATCCCCCTCCTCACGCGGCGAACGAGCCGGGCGCCGGTCGGCGCTTCCGCCCACGTGGGCGGTGCCGGTGCCGGGCCCCACCGCCCGGCCAGGCGGCGGGCGTCGTGCCAGCAACGGACCGGCCCGAGGAGGACGGTGTCCGATGTGGATTGAGTACCCGGATTTGGGCGTCCTGCACCGGCTTCGCGACCGGA
Source organism: Actinoalloteichus sp. AHMU CJ021 (assembly GCF_002895405.1). Lineage (NCBI taxonomy): Bacteria > Bacillati > Actinomycetota > Actinomycetes > Pseudonocardiales > Pseudonocardiaceae > Actinoalloteichus > Actinoalloteichus sp. AHMU CJ021. The sequence continues at coordinate 6,579,679 of NZ_CP025990.1, forward strand.
CGACGACCCGCGTCGCGGTGTGGTGCGGCAGGGTCTTCGACGCGGGCGAGGTTCGCGGGGTGCCGCACGGCACCGGCGGGAAACCCTGCGTCACCTGCTGGGAGCGGGAACTCCTGACCTGGATGAACCGTCGAGGTCCTGGAGAGGCGCCCTCACCAGAGGGATGAGCGACGAGGTCGTCAACGTTCGGGGCCGGGCGCAGGGCTGGCACAGGCCACGCCGAAGCGGGGCAGCGAGTGTCTCCGTCCGCCCGCCCCGGCGTGGTCGTGCCCTGGGCGGCTACTGCTCGGCGCCGGTGTAGAAGGCGAAGGTGCGATCCGAGGTCTGCCGGGCGTGGTCGGGATCGGCCCCGGCCTCGACGTCGGCGTCCGCCCAGGCGGCGGCGGTGCGCCGCATGAACTCGACCCCTTCCTCGCTGGCTCCCACCTTGGCCATCTCCTCGGGGGTGGCACGCGGGTCGCCGGCGAGGTGCAGCGCGAGGGAGAGGACGGAACCGTCCCAGCCAACACCGGTGGCGCTGGGGCCGAACGTGTTCCAGAAGTCGCCGCCCGCCTGGACGTGCTCGACGCGGAGGACCGCCTGGTCGCCCTCCTCGCGCAGGCTCACCTCGACGAAACTGCCAGCACCGGAGTCCTCCCAGGTCACCCGCAGTCGCTCCCTCGGCACGCAGACCTCGATCGTGCCCTCGATGCCCCTGCCCTCCAGGCGGTACCTGCCTCCTTCGCGCAGGTCACCGCTGACCGGCTCGAACCAGCGCGGCAGCCGTTCGGGGTTGACGCAGGCGTCCCACAGGTCGGGCAGCGTGGTGTCGTAGGCGCGGGTGAGGATCACCGAGTTCATCTCGGTGCCCCGCTTGACCGCGCGGTGGGTCCGGTTGATGTGGTCGAGAAGGTCCATCGCCGCTCTCCCCCTGTCCGCCGCCCCGCTGCCGCGGGTACGGCCTCGTCGTCGCCGAGGCGTTCCACCGGGTCCCACAGCTGGCCCGCCTGCTCGGCCATCCCCTCAGGGAGTACCCAACCGCGTCGCTCTCAGCAGGACGATGAGCGGCGGCGGACGCCGGCTCACCACCTGGCTCCAGGACCCGCGCACACATTACGGCAGCGACTTATATAAGTAAAACCTGAACTATGCCCACCTCCCCCTGCTGCGTCCCAGCCCGTGACCGAGCGGCGCCATACGGGCGACCCTCGTGGGGGCGCACCTACCACGACCAGCGGGTGGCCGAGACCTCGGCGAACCCGAACGACACCCGGGGCACCACGCCGTAGATCCCGTACTCGGGTTCGCCGGGCAGGTCGGGGTCGGTCACGACCCCGTCGTCAGCGACGGCGAGCCGCCACCCGAACCTCCCGGCCAGCGCGTCGCCGACCCGACGAAGCCCCCTGACCTCCCGAACCCGCTCCGCCCGCCCCTCCAGCACCAGCTCCAGCTCGTCAGAGCTGACGATCACACTGACCTGGGGGTTCACGGCGAGGTTCCTCCCCTTCCGGGAGCCCGGCCGGAGCGTGACGAACAGGGCGCCGTCGACCCAGACCGCGAAGACGGGCACGGCGTGCGGCCGACCGTCGGGCCGGGTGGTCACCAACCACACCGTGGAGGCCGCCGCCAGCCGCCGCTCCGCCTCGGACCAGGGCGTCAGCGGCGCCTGGGCGTCGAACGGGCTGGCATCAGAGGGACCGAACAGGGGCTCGGTCCGCGAGGGAGGTCCGCCGCCCTCCTCCCACGAGACGAGGTCGGCGGCATCATCGGCGGGAATGTCCGTTTCCATGCCGTCGCACTCTAGACCACAGAGTTCCCTCAAGGAACTTAGCTGGGTATGATGGGCGCATGCAGCGGACCCGTTTCGGCGACATGCCCTGCTCGATCGCACGGACCTGGAACGTCATCGGTGAGCCGTGGTCGCCACTGATCCTGCGCGACATCTACGTCGGCGTACGACGGTTCGACGACCTCCAGGCGTCCTTGGGCATCTCACGCAAGGTGCTCGCCGAACGCCTCGCCTGGCTCGTCGACCAGCAGGTCCTCGACCGCCACCCGTACACGAACAGGCCCACGCGCCACGAGTACGTGCTCACCCCTCGGGGCGCCGAACTCTGCGACGCGCTCCTCGTGCTGGCCGGGTGGGGAGACCGGTGGTTGGCCGGCGAGGACGGCCCTCCCGCGCTGTTCCGACACCGGAGCTGTGGCGAGGCGAGCAACGTGACGCTGCACTGTTCCCAATGCGACCAGCCAATGACCGCTGCCGACGTCGACGTGCTCGACGGCCCCGGAGCACCGGCACGGGAGGAGACACCGTGACAACCCCAGCACGCGCCACCCTCATCGGGCGGGACGCGCCACCCGGCTCCACACCGATCCCCTGGGAGGAGGCGCGCGACAGGTTCGCCACTGCGAGCACCTACTGGTGGAGCACGGCCAGCGGCGACCACCCCACCCTGCGCCCGGTGCTGTCCGTGTGGGTCGACGGCGCGCCGCACGTCTCGACCAGCCCCGCCACCCGCAAGAGCCGCCCCCTCGACACGAACCCGACGACCACGCTGGCCTGTCAGACCGACATCGCGGACACCGTGGTCGAGGGCACGACGAGCCGCGTCACCGACCGGGCCACGCTGCACGCGGTCGCCACCGCCTACGCCACCAAGTACGGCTGGTCCCCGAGCGTCCTGGGGGACGCGCTCGGCGGTGCGGAGGGGGCGCCGACCGCCGGCCAGCCGCCGTACGAGGTCTACCGGATCACGCCCCGCCGGGCGTACGCCTTCGGCACCGACGAGGACCACGGGGCCCGCTCCACCCGCTGGGTCTTCCCCGACCACTCCTGAGCCGACTCGTTGGGCGGCCTACCGCGCCGGGGCGGGGCCGAACCCCCGCCCCGGCGCCTCACCGTGCTACCCGGTGGTGGCACGCTGGGCTTCCGAAGGAGGCGGAGCTTGGCCGGCGGGTCAGGCCCCGCGCTCGTCCCGAGGCAGCTGGTAGGTCAGGTGGGTGGCGTTCGGCGTCACCGTGACCGTCGACTGCGACAGCAGGACGCGCTGGTCGATGTGGGCGAAGAGTGGCGTGCCCGAGCCCATCAACACCGGGGACAGGTGGATGCGGAGCTCGTCGACGAGGTTGAGCGCGAGCGCCTGAGCGCAGACGTCCCCGCCACCCATGATCACGGTCTCCCGCTCGCCGGCGACCTCCCGGGCGGCCGCGACGGCCGCTGCCACGCCCTCGGTCACGAAGGTGAAACCGGTCTGGTGGCGCGGGTTCGCCGGGGGCTCGTGGGTCACCACGAAGTTCGGGGGCGCCTGGGACTGGTCCTGCTCGTAGCCGTAGCCGAGGTCGTCCTTCCAGCCGGCGGCACCGTCGATCACGTCGAATGTCCGCCGACCCATCACGACGGCCCCGGTCGCCCCGAACGCGGCATCCAACAGTGCGGAGTCCTCCGGCGAGGGTTCCTCCGGCATGACCCAGCGATGGATCGGCTCACCGCCCTCCCCCAGGCCCTGGTCCGGACCGGCGTTCGGGCCGGTGACGAAACCGTCCAACGACATGGAGATGTCCACGACGACCTTGCTCACGAATGTCCTTCCTCAGTGGGTGGATCGGGGAGAACGAAACAGGACAACAGGGACTTGACGTCCGCGTGCGGACCGCTGACCACGGCGAGCTGCCGGCGCTCGGCGTCCTCGACCGCAAGGGAGCCGAACGTCAGGTCCGACAGGACGACCGGCGTGGCCGCCACGCGCGCGGCGGGCGGACGCGACGCGGGGGTAGCCCGGGCGATCTGGAACGCGCCTTCCTCGATCCGCGTGTCGAACACGTCCTCGCCCATCTCCAGCCGCACCGCGACCGCGCGTTCGCCGGCCAGGGACGCGTCGAAGGTGGTGCGCAGCGCCAACGCGAAGGAGGAGGGGCTGAGGACCTGGGCGGCGAGGTCCACCGGAGTGTGCGCGGCCCACCGCCCGAGGGCGATCAGCACCGGCTCGAGCGCGCGCCCCCAGGCAGTGAGTTCGTAGACCGCGACCGGCGTGGGCGGCGGGAGGCGCCGCCGGACCACCACCCCGACCTCGGCCAGCTCCCGTAGCCGGGTGCCCAGGATGTTCGTGCTCACGCCGGGCAGCGCGGCGGCGAGATCCGAGTACCGCCGTGGCCCGAACACCAACTCCCGCACGACCGGGAGCGCCCACCGCTCCCCCACCGCGTCCAGCGCCCGGGTGATCCCGCACGCGTCCCCGTACGTCCGCATGCTGGCACCATACAACTCCGCACTTGTTTTTCGAGAGCAGTGGTTCCGGGCATGTCGCTACCCAGCCCCCATGACCCCGGAACGGATGACGTCCGGTCAGGCCGGCTTACGCCAGCGCGAACGGCACCACCGCCGGCCACCACCGGCGACAGCACCCCCGGGAACCAAACCCACCCAACGAGGCCCCTAGAGGACCGGGACCAGCGAACGGGCGAAGTTGGCGGTGTGAACAGCCCCACATGCGCGGGGAGGACGTGCATGATCTCGGCGGCGCTGACGAGGTAGCCGGAACAGCCCCGCGTGCGCGGGGAGGACCTCGGGCAGGTGTGCGTGCGAGGCGATCTCGCCCGGAACAGCCCCGCGTGCGCGGGGAGGACGCGGATTCCACGCGGGAGTCAAGGGCCGCCCGGGGAACAGCCCCGCGTGCGCGGGGAGGACACTTCCTGACCTGCGATGTTAGGAGCACTCCCGGGGGTTTTCATTCACTTTTCTGGCCACGGCCGTACCGCCTCCTCCTGCTGGCGGTGCTCCAGCCCGCGCGCTGCTTCGGCGCGGAGCGCTTCCGCTGCGCGGGCCTCAGCATGAGTTGGACCCCCTCGTGATCCACCGGTGTCCACTCGTGGCCGTGCACCTCGAAGGCCAACCCCTGCTCGGTGTCCGCGTTGTAGACCATGATCGCTCGGCCGGTCTTCACCATCTCCTGGACGCGTCCCCACAACAGTGTGCGCACCCGAGCCGTGATGCCGCCGACGAAGACACCGGGGGAGATCTCCAGCAACCAGCGAGTGAGGTGGCCGCGCAAGCCCACCGGGCAGGCTGTCACCACGACCACGGTCACGACGTCTCCCGACCTGGTCGATGCCGTCGTCGTACTCGTCGTCCTGCCCGTAGGAGACCCCGGCCCGCACGTCCGGCCCGTCCTCGTTCCACAACATGACCACGTCGGGGAGTTGGAGGTCAGTGGCGTCCCCGAGCTGTCCGTCCGCCGGGTCGTGCAGCAGGGTGACGATGTCGCGGACACAGGTCCGGAGCAACTGGCCGTCCTTCAAGCGGTCCCGCACCGATCGACGGGTCACCGCGCCGATGTCATCGGGGTCGGTGGCCGCCACCTCGAAGGCGACGGGGATCGTGACCTCCGCCTTGTAGAGGTCGGCGATGTCGTAGACGAACGACCGCCGGTTACCGCTGTGGACGAAACCGAGTCCAGGAGCCAGTCCCAGCGACACGATGACCGCATGGACCACCCCGTAGAGGCTGGTGTGCGCGGCGGAGAGCGCCTGGTTGATCGGACTCCCGCCCGCGAAGTCGTGCGGGTCGTACTCCCTCCCGTCCCAGTCGATGCCGGTGCGGGCGGCGTACTCGCGGTACAGGCGACGGACCCGTGCCCCCTCCCGTCCTCGCAACTGCTGCATGGTCGAGGCGCTGACGTCCTCTCCGGGGAACCGCATCCCGTACATCCGGCGCGCGACCGACAGCCGTGACGTGCGATTGCTGACCAACGCCGCCTGCCGTTCGAGGAGCCGGGAGGAGTCGGTCAACGTCCGGCCGTGCGCGTAGTAGCGCACGCCGTGCTCCCCCACCCACACCACGGTTGATCCGCTCTCCGCGAGCAGGTTCACCGCGTGGTGGCTGATCGTGGTGCCGGGACCGAGCATGAGGACGCTCAGGGTCGCCGCTGGGATGTGGAAGGTCCCGCGCTCGTCCCGGGAGGTGATGGCGTTGGCGTCGTGGTGGACGACGCAGTGTTCGAGGTAGACGAAGGTGAGCCGGTCCGCAGCTCGCACCAGGTGCGAGATGGGGACCGGCCTTGCCCCGGGGATCTCCGTCACGTCGGCCTGACCCGGGCCAGGGTGAGTAGACCGCACCCATAGCCCTTGGCGGAGCCGACACCATGCGTCAGCGTCCGGCGGAACAGGGCGGGGTCGGCGACCCGCAACCTGCCCTCGTAGGTGGCGAGGGTGAGAGTGACCGTGGTTCCCTGGCGGTCGAACTTCCGACGGTCCCGGCCCCGGATCGCCACGTCGGGCTCGTCCCCCACGGCTGGCGGGATGGTGAAGCCCAGTCGTTCGACTCGTCCCAACAACCAGTCGGTCTGCTGGGTCACGGTGAGGTGCCCGTAACGTTTCGTGTCCGCATCCGACGTCCTGCGAACGCTCCGGGTCGGGTTCGCGGTGAGGCGGAAGGCCCATTCCTGGCCGGCGGCCATCTGGTCGAGAAGTGGGCCGTAGGGACGGGTGTCCCAGGTGCTGGTGGCGGGCCACCCGGTCTCCTCCACCAGGTGGGTGAGGTCGGGCCGGTGCGGGCTGACGATGTACAGCAGGGTCTGGTTCGGGGTCTGGTCGAGACGCCAGAGGACCCTGCCGTCCTCGGTCGGCTCGCGGTGCGCGGCGGGGAAGGCTTTCATCACGGCACCGTGCAGGCGGTGCGGTGATGCCAACAGGTGACGCGTGGCCCGCCGTGCAGGGTTCAACTCGAAACGGGTGAGGTGCATCAGGACGGGCTCCCGAGCAGTTCCATGGGGTCGTGTGGGTGTTCGTCCGGTGGTGGACGGTGGTCGGGGTTCGGGATGGTGACCGTGTCCCGGTGGACGCTGCGCCAGGAGTACTGGCGGTGCCGGGGGTCGAAGCTGATCGGGACATCCCGCACGACGTCGCTCCCGGGTGTGTCGGGTGGGCAGTCGAGGACGACGTCCACCGTCACCTCCCGGTCGCTGGCGCGCTTCCTGCGGACGGCCGGGGAGGCGAGCCACGGGACGGTGGCCAGCGCCGTCCTGATGTCGCCGTCGATGACGGCCTCCACGAGGCGGCCGGCGGGCGGGCAGGAGCGGCGGCCCAGGAACAGGGGTGCGGCCGGCCTGCGCAGCGCGGCACGCACCCTGTCCAGCAGTTCCGCGTCACCCTCCACGGCGACGCAGAACACCGCGTCGGCCAGGTAGAAGCGGGTGGACAGCGGCATCACCTGTGATCCGTCGAGGCTGCGGGCAGTCTGGAAGTCGCGTTCCAGTTGGCCTTCCTGATCGACCCTGACCCCCACCCTGAGGTGGGTGAACGCTCCGAGGTCGTCGGCGCGGCGGACCCCGCAGGCGGAGGCCAGCAGTCCGATGACCCCGCTGCGGCTGGGTGCGAGGTCGGTGTTGCGACGGGTGAACCGGCTGCTGGTCCCCCAGGACTGGAGCGGTGCGGCGAACCGCAGGACGAGGGCGGTCACGGTGCGAGCCGCTCGGCGACCAGCTGCCCGGCCCCCTTCACGGCGACGTCGAGGCTGACCCGCTCACCGATCTCGGCCAACGGCTCGACGCGCTCACCGACGCCGAAGCTCCACGCCCGCAGGGGTGTCTCGTCGAAGGCCGCGTGGATGTCGGTGGCGTGGGTGGCGATGCGACGGATCGAGCCGCTGATCCGCCCGCCCTGCTCCCGGGCGGTCACCGCCTCCTCGAAAGCACCGACGAGGTTGATGGGCTGCGTCTCGCGGGCGACGACGAGCACGGCGTCGGGAAGGGTGCGGTTGGCGAAGGTGTTCTGCTTGCCGGTGGGCATGCTGGAGACGAAGGCACGGACGAACGCCTCGACCGCCCGGCGGGTGGCCTCGACGTCCCCCAGGTTCTCCTGGAGCTGGTCCACGTCGATCGTGGCGTAGCGGTACAGCGTGGAGGAGTTGAACTCGATGGTGCCGATCATGCCGGCCCCCGCGTCCTCCTCTTCGTCCGCCTTCTTGTGGTCGTCGACGGCGGTGTAGTAGTCGTACTCGTTGGTGACCCCGTGGACACTGAGCGCGTGCGCGACCTGGGTGGCGGCCTCGACGTTGAGATCGGGGAGGTTCGCGACCATCCTGCCGAACAGGGCGACATCCACGGAGTGGGACCGGTCGGCGCGGGCCTTGGCCTCGGACTTGTCGATCTTGGTCTTGCCGTCGCCGGCCTCCCGTGCCGACTCCACCGCGAGGTCGGCGAGGTTGGTGATCTGCGCGCGGGCGAGGAAGACCAGGAACTCGGCCTCGTCCGGGGTGGCTTCGGTGGCCTTCTTCCGGGGTGCCTTCAGTTTGAAGCCGGCAGCTTCCAGCACGGACTTGGCGAGTTCCTGGGCGCGGTCGGCGTGCCCGGGGGAGCGTTCGCCGATGGTCTCTGCGACCAGGTCGACGATCCGCTTGGTGCGAACCCCCAGGTTCTCCTTGTCGAGCAGGGACTCGAAGGCGACCCGGGTGGCGCGCTTCCACGCCTGGCTGGACACCCGGGCGCGCCGGACACCCCCGTACATGGCGGTCTTCGGGCTTCCGGTGTCGTCGCGGTTGATGTTGCTCGGCGGAACGGTCTGGATGACGTGCAGGTCGATGATGGTGCGGCTCACGAAGCGTCCTCTGTCTTCTCGTTGTCGCTCGGCGGAGTGGTGTCGGATTCGGTGTTGGGCACCCGGTGGAACTCGCGGCCCCAGACGCGGCGGATGCGTTCGGGGGCGTCCTCGAAGCGTTGCCAGCGGACGAGCTGGTCGGCGAGCAGGCCGTAGTCAAGGGGGATCTCCGCTGCTCTCAGCAGCTTGACCAGGCCCCGCAGGTGGACGAGGAGTTCGTCGAGGTCGGTGCTGGTGACGAGCGTCGCAAACCTGCGGGCCGCCGGATCGATGGGCGAGATCTCCGCCTGGGGGTGCAGGGCTCGTGCCGCCCGGCCGACCCCCCAACCGGGTACGCACGCGTGCTTGCGCAGCGATTGCTGGTGCACCGCGAAGAGCGTCATCGCGTGGTGGGCGGCGGTTTCCCGCGCGCTGGGTTGGTCGCTGTGCCAGCCCTGCGTCATGAAGGGGGCGTAGGTGAGGTCCAGGATGTCGGGCATCACGCCTGGCGCTGTGTCCACGGCACGGCGCAGTCTCGCCAAACCGGCGACCGCGTGTGACCTGTCCTGGATGTACTCCTGTTGGAGTCGGCCCGTCTGCTCGTTCACCCACTTCCGAAGTGGAGGGGGCTCACTGTGGTTTCCTGTCATTCTTCGTCCTTCTCGGGCGGTTGCGCTGGGGATGCCATGGGCAGTGCTCGGTTCAACGCGAAGGTGAACCAGCGTTCGGCGACCGGGATGGTCAACCACTTGTCCTTGACGAGCCGTCCGGTCCACCCCGTGGGGGGTGCCTCGGCGATGAGGCGGCTGCCCACCGCCCGCATCTCCGCTCGGGCCGCGACGTGCCACTGCTCCTTGACATCAATCGGGTCATCCCCGGGGAGTCGAGCGGCGAGCCAGCGGCGGAAGGCGGGGTCCAGCGCGGCGTAGGCCAGTTCGAGGGCGGAATCCTTCGGCCCCAGTCGGTTGTTGGCGTTGGGCTCCTCGCGGGAACCGCAGGCCTTCGCGAGGTTCAGCGCGAGGTCGCCCACGGCGTAGGCGGCCTTCTCCGCGTCGCGGACGCAGCCGAGCACGACCTCCTTCAGGTGGGCCAGTTCTCGGTCGAGCAGCGCCGCGTGCAGTGAGATGGCGTCGTCGACGATCTCGGCCGTCGTGGAGCTCTGGCTGCCATAGGTCATACCGGTGGTGTGCAGGCGAAGCGGATAATCGCGGGGCAGCCGTCGGTCACTCGTCAGTCTGGCTATCTGGTCGAGCACGCCGGGGGCCAGGCGGTCGGAGGCCTCCGACCGCTGATTGCTGGTGACCGTCTGCGGCAGCATCGCGGTCAGCCCGCGCCAGATCACCCGTTCCGGGCTGTGCTCCAAGGGCATGAGCTCCGGCGGCTGGTGACCGCCGAGTCCCTGCCGACGAGGCGGCTCCTCGTATGCCGGCGCCCTCGGCCTCGACCGCTCCCGTCGGGAGAACGGGCCAGACCTGCGGGCATCGTGTGCTCCCGCGACACGTGCCGGGAGGACCAGCATCCGGCCCCTGCCTGGCCGCTGCCCGCCTGGTGCTCGTTCCCCCGCCGTCGGCCCACCCGCCGATCGGGCCCGGGGAGCCGGGCGGAGCACGGGCGTTCAGGCACCGGCGCTCCCGGCGTTCGCGGGTGTCGGACGCTCGGGTTCGTGGCCCTCGGCCGCCCGCTGGCGGACCGTGCTGTTCGGCGTGTTCGCGGGCGGCGCACCGGGCGGCGCCGTCCTGCCCGTGCGCTCCCCCAGCGCACGCCCACGCCCGCCCTGGCCGGGGCACGGGGAGCTGGCGGGTGTCACCCGAACCAGGGGCCGGCAGCGGTGGGTGGCAGCGCGCACCCGGCCGTGGCGGAGAACGGGCTGATCCGCAGGGCCGCCGCCACTGTCAGGAGCAGGGGTACCACTGCCAACAGGGGAGCACGGCGTCGCATGAGGCCTCCACGAGCTGCGGAAGAACTGCGTTGTCCGATGTGTCCGAACAACGAGGACACCTCACCCTAGGATTTCGTGAGTAATTTTCGCGAGCCTCCAGCGCAACGGAACATGACGGTGAGGTGACCGACGGTGATGCGTGCGCGGATCGGCGATCCGCCGTTCCCGGGTCGGCGGGAACGGCGGATGACGCGTGCCGAGCTGACGGCGTCCGGAGGGGATCCGACCGCTGGGTGGGCGGGGGAGGGGCCAGAACGCCGGGCGAGTGCGGCGGCGGGCATACTCGGGACGAGGAGGTTTGTGGTGCTGCGGGCCGAGAACGGCCCAGCCCCGGCCCCTCCCGGCAACCAGCGTCAGGTGATGCGCTCTCCGACAGCGCTTCCCGCCGCACGGCCCGGGCTGGGGAACGTGCTCCCTGACGAGCAGCGGCACCCGACGACGGCACCTCTGTCGTGATCAACACCCACGCGCCTGACGGGTCCGTGTTCCGTCGTGGTGCCTGACGGCGACCACCTACTACACACGGGTGGTAGTGAGTCGAATACTCTCCGCATTTCGATTACCGCTGCTACTTTTCGATCGGCTTGCCCTTGGGCACGAGTCGACCAGTCGCGACTCGTCCGGGGAGATCAGTGCGGGGGTCCTTGGGATGACGACACCATTCGGAGCTGGCGGCGCCCGCCTGGCACCCGTCGGGGCGGCGGTGACCAACCAGGTCGACCAGCTCAGAACGAGCGTGGCTTCGGGTTCGGTCCACATGGAACAGCGGAGCGCGGAGGCCGCCGCAGCCAGGCTTGACGACATCGCGGACTCAGTGGCTCGAATGCTCCGCGAGCTCGACCTGGTCGCGGACCCACTTCTCGGGGCTGGGCTCGTACACTCCACTCAGGGGCATCGCGTCGTCCTCTCCACTGGGCTGGTGCGGGCCCGGCGCCGGGCTCCGCCGTCGGTCCCTGGTAACGCCGGAGCGTGCCCGTGCTATTCCCCAACGCGGTCGTGGCGGTCGTGGGCGCGCCGGGGGCGGAGCCGAGGTGCTCTGGTCCGCGCGGCGCCGGGAGGGCGGATGGCGCGGGGCGGCGTCAGGGCTCGGCGGGCACCTCGACGCCGCGGGTGCCCCGCTCCCGGGCTGGGGTTCACTTCCCGCGAGGAGACGCCAGGGCCGAACGGGTGACGCGGTCGGCTCGTTCCGGGGTAGCTCCGCGTTCGTGTTGGGGTTCATCAGCGCGTGCAACGTCATCGCCTGGACGTCACGCACGATCCGCTGCATCGGGACGTCCTCGTAGATCGAGGAACCGCCGCTGGCCGAGGCGAGGACGTCGACGGCCTCCTTCGCCAGCCGGCACGTCGCGCCCATGTCGGCCCGCGCGCGAACCCGGTCGAGCAGGTCCCACTCCTGGTCGACGCCACTGGCGTCGACCAGGGACGTGAGCCGGCGAGCGTGGAACTCGGCCTGGTCGACCTTCATCGAGGCCTCGGCGACCTGCAGGTGCGTCAGCGGGGCGTCCCGCTGGCTCTCGTACGCGGTGTAGGTGATCTTGCGGGTGGGCAGCCGCCGGAGGAAGCCCTCCCGAGCCGCCCTCGCCAGACCCACCATCGTGCCGACGGACGACGCGGCGGCGACCGGGAGCAGCGGGTTCCGGTAGATCGCCGTCCCTCGCCAGACCCACCATCGTGCCGACGGACGACGCGGCGGCGACCGGGAGCAGCGGGTTCCGGTAGATCGCCGTGCCCGCGTTGCCCTCCGACGCGGTCCGGCCCTCGAGGACCACCGGCAGCGGGAGCACCCGCTCCTCGGGAACGAACACGTCCTGGGCCACGGTGCTGACACTGCCGGTCCCCTTCAGCCCCGAGGTGTGCCAGTCGTCGACGACCAACAGGTCCGACAGCGGGACGAGCGCGACGACGGGGTAGGGCTCACCGTCCTCGGGGACCAGTACGGCGATGATCTCCTGCCACTGGGCGTGCAGGGCACCGCTGATGAAACCCCACTTGCCGTTGACCCTGATGCCCCCTGCCCATGTCGAGGAATTCGCTGACCCGGCTACCGCAGACGCGACATCTCCTGTTCATGGCGAGAAGTCTAGGCAGGACCAGGAAATGGCACTTCTCTCGAAATGCCTTTTTCGGGGGCCGCCCTCGCGTCGTTCCGAGCACGGCGGAACGGGGGCGGTGACGGCACCGAGGCGAACGGTTCATGGTGCGTTCGGGGGCCGGCTGGGGGAGGCCCGCCCCGGTGGCGCGGCAGGACCTCGGGTCGTCCTCGTGCCCGGTGGTCGCGGGAACGGGCGCGGCGAACACCGGCCCGGGCCGCCGGCGGACCGGTCCTCGATATCCCGAGGGTCGGAACGCCCAGGAGGTCCGGGTCGCCGGTGATCGTTCGGCCCGAACTGGCCACCGAACCCGTGCCCCGGAGGAGGGGACGGACGGGCGCGACGCCCCAGCCCGTCCCCCGTCGGCCGACCGCACCGGACCGGCTTCGGGTGGGCGGTGCCCCCGGGTGGCGCTGCCCCCGCCGAGGTGATCGAGCTCGGCGTCCCGACGACCACGACCGGCCGCCGCCCGGTGTCACCCGCCAGGGACGCGCGACGGGGTCCCCGCGCCAGGGCACGCCCCACGCGGACAGCGGCCCGGGGTGGTCGGCGGACACCGCCGGCGGGAGCCGGAGCCGAGCGGGGGACCGGGTTCCCTCCGCACCCCCGGGGTGCGCCCCCGCGTCGTTCCCACCGGGCCCGTCGGCGCCGTCTGCCCTCCGGCTGGGGGACGGCTCGGCAGCGCCGACCGCCACACCGGGCTACCGGCCGGTGGCGCCGGGGGTGGGGAGGCGGTGCACCGCGGGGGTGTTCTGGTACGCGGCCAGCCGCCACTCCCCGTCCTGCCTCACCACCAGCCAGGAGGCCCGGATCGCCTGGTCGTCGGACACCTCGGACTCACCCTCGGCCAACACCCCGCCCCGGGTGAGGAGCAGCGCGGTGTCCTCGGTGAGGAACCGGAGGTCCACCGGCCTGCCGGTGACCTGGGTGCCCCGGTACTCGTTCGCGTAGGCGTCGACGAGGAAGGACCGGATCTCCTACCTGGGTGCCCCGGTACTCGTTCGCGTAGGCGTCGACGAGGAAGGACCGGATCTCCTCCCGCCCCTTCCGGTAGATGCCCGGCAGGATCATGGTGCCGTCCTCGGTGAACACGTCGGCGAACGCGTCCGCGTCGTGGTAGGCCCAGGCGGCGATGACGCGTTGGGTGAGCGCCGCGACGGCCGCCTGGTCGGCGGCGGAGGCGCGAGGGCTGCTCGAGCTCATGGTCGTCCCTTCGATCCGAGTGGTGGTCAGACGTACTGGGTGTTCGGCTCCAGGCCGCACAGGACCCGGCCGTACAGCTCCGCGTTCGTGTTGGGGTTCATCAGCGCGTGCAACGTCATCGCCTGGACGTCACGCACGATCCGACCCCGCCCGCCGCCACGGCCGGGGTGATCAGCGCCAGGCCGACCGGGGCCAGACCGTAGGAGAACAGGAAGTCCACCGAGGACACCCGGGCCAGCAGCCGGGGTTCGACCTCGCGCTGGATGGCGGTGAACCAGAGGACGTTGAAGAGTTCGATGCCCACCCCGGCGAGGACGTAGGCGACGACCACCGCCACCGGCGGCGCCTCCAGCATCATCGCCAGCGGGGCGAAGCCGTAGAGCCCGAGCCCGAACAGGGAGGCCCACCCGGGAGACCGTGGCCGCCACCTGGCGACGACCACCGCGAAGCCCAACGCGCCCAGCGTGAAGCCGGTGGTGGCCGCGACCAGCACGAACTCACCACCGTAGTGGTCGCGGCTGACCAGCGGCAGGATCACGCCGGTCGCGGAGTAGCCCGTGGCGATCACGGCCGAGAGCGCGGCGAGCCCGGCCAGGAACCACGGGTGCCGACGCGCCTCCCGCAGGCCGTCGAGGAACTCGCCGACGACGGAGGTGGACCGACGCGGTCCAACCGGGGCCGGTGGTGCGGGCGTGCCCCGGGGTGGCAGCAACGCGGCGCCCAACCACAGCAGCGCGGTGCCCAGGATGAGGACGGGCGTGTCCAGGAGGGCCGCCAGGACCGCGGTCAGCCCCGGTGCGGCGAGGGTGGTGCCACGCACCGCCAGGCTCATCGCCGCGTTCGCCCGCTGCCGCCGCTCCTCGACGACGATCTCCGCCGTCAACGCCTGGTACGCGGGCCGGCACGCGCCCTGTCCGCATCCGACGACGGCGGCCGCGATCGCGGTGACCGTGGTCGACCACCCGAGGCCCACCACGACCAGGGGCGTGGCGGCGGTCGCCGCCAACCCGGACCAGAGCACGGTGCCGCGCCGGGAGTGGCGGTCGGCGAGCACGCCTCCGACCGGGACCGCGGCGAGGAAACCGACCGTCCTCGCGGCCAGGACCACGCCGAGCTGCCCGACCCCGAGCGTGCCGTCCACGACGGCGAACCCGAGGAGGAACGGCAGCGCCCAGGTGGCCAGTCCCGACAGGGTCGCGCCGCACCAGAGCCGGAGGAACGCGGGGTCCCGGCGGAGCGGGCGGCCCTGGTCGGGCGGCGGCGTGGGGTGTACGGGCACGGGGGCGACCATCGGTCTGCTCCTCGACTGTTGCGCGGTCGACGTGCGGCGCGGTCGGCCCAGATGGCAGGGGACGTCGTGGTGTCACCGCCCGGCGACAGTCCGGCGCTCGCGGGGACCACCAGCATACTGAAAACGATTGTCGCTACCTGCGGGCGGGTGCTCCCGAGCCACGCCGATGGCGTCACCCGACGGGGCCCCCGGAGCGAGGCCCGGGGCAGGGCCTCGCCCTCCCTCCGCGGCGGCCACCGACCGGCGACAACCGGGGCCACCGACGGAGGCGAGCGGTCAGGACGGGGCGGAGAACGCCGACAATCCGAGAACGGGGTGCGCGCTCCACGGACGAGAGCGAGGATCCCGGGGTGAACCCTCCTCCCGGCCACCGGCCCGGGCACCCCGGAGGGACGAACGCCCCCTCGCGGCCCCGAGCTCAGGAACGGACGCACAACCGGCGCGCGAGCCCGTCCAACATCGCCAGCACCTCGGCACGCGCCTCCACGTCGTCGCCGCCAAGAGCGCGGTCGATGACGTCCTCGATCGGTGCCACCGGGCGGCTCCGACCCCACTCGCGGATGTTGGCCGAGGGCAGGACGAGCGTCCGCCTCCGGTCGGCCGGATCCACGGTGGTCTCCAACACCCCTTCGGCCCGGAACCGCGCCACCGCGCCCGAGACCTGGCTCTGGAGGAACCCGGTGCGCTCGGTGATGTCACCGGGGCGACGACCGGATTCCCGGAGCCCTGACCGGGCGATGGCTGGTCACGGCGGGTGTGGCACGAGGGGTCATCGGTCGGGCCGCCTCTCGGACTCCTTGTGCCCGACCGGGGACACACCAGGCGGGGGAGGGAGTCGTCGTCGGCGCTGGTGGCCACCGTGGGTCGCCACCGTCGACCCGCCCGAGCCGCGTGAGGACGCCCTGATGAGTTGGCGTGCCGAACTCCTCGACCAGCCTCCTGGGACCACAACGTCGGGCCCACGCTGGACGGTGCTTCCGGCATGAACAGGGCGAAGTCGGCGCGTCGTGTGAGGTCGCTGGCGAGGACGGGGTCCCCCACGTGGCGGCGCCACACCGGCGGGCCCTGGCTCTCGCCCCCTGGAGGTCGCTCGCCCTGACCACTGTCCACCGCCGGTCGCTGGCGAAGACGCACCGGTCTGCCCCGTGGGGTCGTGATGCCGCTAGGGAACACACACCAGGCGGCGGAGGGCTACCGGGCGATGGACGAGCGCAGGGCGATCAAGACGCTGCTCACCTTCTGATCCGTGGGAGGTGCCACCGAGCTGGCTCGTCGCGCACGTCGGCGGCGGGCGTCCGACCTGGTCGGCTGACGGACCCCGCTGCCGGTGGGCTCGAACGGGTGGGGATGTCGCCGTCGCGGGCCGCGCTGGTCGTGGTCGGCGGGCCGGCAGCGGGGGATGCCCGGGGTCAAGCGTCCTCCGACGCCCCGCCAGGACGGGGCGGGGCGGGGCGAGTCGCACCGTGCCCGCTCGGCGCCGGTGGGGTGGCGGGCGCGGTCCTCGTCGAGGGGCGGGCCGGATCCCGGTGGAGAGCCGGGGTTCGACGCGCCTCGAACCGCCCCGGTCGTGCGGCGACCTGTCCCCGGCCAGCGCGGGGCCCCGACAGCGTGAGCACCGGCCGGGGCCAGGCCCCGGCCGACCCGTCCACCGCCCACGCGGTCCCGCGTCGCACCGTTCCCACGACGGCCCCGCGCGTCGCGGGCGGGTAGGCGGCCGGCCACGTCGGACACCGGCCCGCTCCGGCCACGGCCGGTCACGCCGGGTGGCGCCGGCGAGCGCGGCGACGGGCAGCGGACCGTGGGAAGCGCGCACGTCGGAAGAGGACACGGTGGGAGCCGCCGACACATCCTGGGTGCGGGCGCCGACGCCACCACCCACGGCCCACGGGCAGCCGTCCCGGCGCCGCGTCTTCCCAGCAGTGTCCGTCGTGGACGAAAGGACGAAGCGGATGATCGGGCTAGCCGACGCGATCGCCGACCTGACGGCTGAGGCGGAGGAGGTCGACCGGCTCGTCGCCGATCTCGAACCGCCCCGGTGGGCGCTGGACACTCCCGCACCGGGATGGACCATCGCCGACCAGGTCGCCCACCTCACCTTCATCTTCCGGCTCGCGGAGACGGCGGCGGCCGAACCCGAGGCGTTCCGGGCGATGGTCTCGGGGGCGGAGGCGGACTTCGAGGGCGCGGTCAACGCCGCGTTACCCGCGTTCCTGGGGCCGCCCGCCGAGATGCTGCGGCACTGGCGCACGCAGCGGGACCGGACGATCACGGCCCTCGCCGCGGTACCGGCCGATTCGGTGGTGCCCTGGCTGGTCCGACCCATTCCCCCGTCCGTGCTGGCCTGCGCGGGCCTGATGGAACTGTTCGGGCACGGCCAGGACATCGCCGACGCGCTGGGCGTCCGCCGGGAGGCCACCGACCGGCTGCGCGGGCTGGTCGGTTTCGCCGTGCTCACCCGCGACTTCGGCTACCAGGCCAGGGGTATCGCACCGCCCACCGAACCCTTCCGCTTCGAGATCAGCGGGCCGTCCGGCGACCTCTGGGCCTTCGGCCCGGAGGACGCCGGGGAACGCGTCACCGGGCCCGCGCGGGACTTCTGCCTGTTGGTCACCCGCCGGCGGCACCACGCGGACCTCGCGGTGCGGGCGTCGGGAGCCGAGGCTCGGCGCTGGGTGGAGATCGCCCAGGCCTACCGGGGCCCCGCCGGTCCTGGCCGGAGGCCGGGGCAGTTCTGAACGGGGGACGTCGTCCGGCCTGGCTCGGTGCGCGTCGGGAACGGCGCCGGGCCGGCTGGACGGCGGCTGAGCGGTGACGGTCCCCACCGGACCGGGCGGCGTGCCCCGTCCCGAGGACGGGCGGTGGCGCATGCGAGGGCGACCGGGGTGCTGGCCGTCGTGGCTTTCGACGCGGGCCGGTCGCGGTGGTCACCGCCCTCGCGGGAGGCCCGGGGCAGCATGGTCACCGCGCAGCGCGTCCCGCTGCTGCTCGGCGGACGCGGCCTGACGCTCGGGCGTCTCGGGTCGCGGTCGCGGCGGGGTGAGGGGCTGGCGAGCCTGGTGGGGTACCCGCGCGGTTGGTGAGCGCCAGCGACGGGGCGGGGTGCTTCGGCGTGTCCGCCGGTGGCGGCCCCGTCGGCACTCGGGTGCGGGCCTCACCGACGCCGCGCCCCAGGGTGGTCCCGCCGGCGGCATGGGGACCACCCTGGGGCCGTGGTCCCGTTCCCGTGCCCGGTCAGTCCCCGGCGCGGGTGTCACCGGCGGGGAGGGCGCGGTAGCCGCCCCCGAAGAAGGTGAGTGCCCGGTCGCCCCGGCCGCGCCGGGCCGTCACCACCTCGCCGAGGAAGACCGTGTGATCTCCGGCGGTGACGGAGGTCGTCAGCTCGCACTCCAACCAGGCCAGTGCTCCGGCCAGCAGCGGCGCCCCGGTTCGGGGCCCGGGTTCGCAGGCGACGGTGTCGAACTGGGCGGCGCCCCTGGGGCGGTTCCGGTCGGCGAAGTAGCGGGCGGTGTCCTCCTGGTCGGCGGCCAGGACCGAGACCGCGAAACCCGAGGCGGCCGTGATCGCGTCGTGCATCGTGGCGCTTCGGCCCACGCAGCACAGGACGAGCGGGGGGCGGAGGGACACCGAACTGACCGCGTTGGCGGTCATCCCGTGGACCCGTTCCCCGGTGACGGTCAGGACGACCACCCCGGTGGCGAACCAGGACATCGTCTCGCGCAGGGCGGAGGGCTCGACGACGCCCCCCGTCCCGCGTCCGTCGTGCCGCCCGGGGGCGGCGGGCGTTTCGGGCCGGTCCCGCCCGGTCACGGTGTCCCTCGCCGAGGCTCGGGAATGGTCGGGCTGCTGCCGCCACCACCGTAGGAGTACGGGGCGAGCGCGCGGCGGAGCTCCTCGGGGACCCTGGCCGGCGCGGTCGCGGAGTTGGGGCCGCGCATGCAGGCGATGCGTTGCCGGCCCCGGGCGACGAGCACCTCACCGGCCGGGTCCACCAGGACGTAGTCGAAGGTGAACTGGATCTGGGTCTGGGTCAGCTCCTCGAGCCGCATGCGGATCGACAGCTCGGAGAACGCGGTGATCTCGGAGAAGAACTCGCAGTCCACGGTGAGCGTGAACAGCTTGAGGTCCTGGCTGAGCTCGTCCAGGACGCCGGGTGCCCGCTCCCGGAGGAACATCTCCCGGCACCGCCCCTGCCAGCGCAGGTAGTTGACGTAGTACACGTTGCCGACGAGGTTGGTCTCCTCGAAGCCGACGACGTGCCGGATCTCGTAGTAGCCGGTCATGTCACCCTCCTTCCACTAGCACGGGACCACCACCGGGGTGGGGCGGCGTCACGGTGGTCACCCAGGTGCGACCCGATGTCGCCGGAGACAGCACCGCCCAGGGTGCCCCGTCCGGGTCCCGGTGAGGTCGCCACGGGCCACCCGGTCTTGCGCCGCACTCCAGCGCGCCCACACCTGTTGTGCCCGCCACGTCGACTCCCCGCCTCACGCGAGCAGGTCCCGCACCTGAGCAGTGCCGCCCAGCAGCCCGGCCCATTCGGCGCGCCGCGCGGCGCGGGTTCCCGTCGCGGCCGCGCCCGCCGCCGGCCCCGCGGCGAAACGGTCAGGCCCGCGCCGTGCGAGGCGGACAGAGGGCGCCCTCGACCTCGGGCCGGCCGTCGGGCCGGTGCGGAAACCACCACCGGCCGTTCCGCGGCCCGGCTCATCACGCCCAGGGCGTTTCTCGCGCCCGCTCGGGCGCGGCGGGCCGTCGGGTCTGGTTCGACGACGACCGCGGCTGCCGCCAGGACCGGGTTCCAGTGAGCGTCCAGGTGGAGCCGACATGGGGCGTCCACGCCCCCCGCGTCCGGCCAGCGTACGGCCCGCAGCAAACAGGCCCTCCCACGCTCGACGATCACCCTCCGGGCGCGCAGTCGAGGTCGTAGGTGTAGCGTCGCCGTCCTGGAGCGCTCGCGGGCTTCCAGGACCACCTACTCGGGAGCTGGTCGACGGGCGCGGCCGGGTAGAGCCGCTCCACTCCCCGGGAGCAGGGTCGCGTCGGGTACGCAGCACTGGAGGGCGTGCATCGCCGCGTCCCGGGTGCCGGGGTCGGCCATCAGCAGCGGGGCTGGGACGAAGTCGCCGAACCAGGCGGTCGAGGCGTCGACGGAGAGCTCGG
This sequence comes from Actinoalloteichus sp. AHMU CJ021, assembly GCF_002895405.1. Lineage (NCBI taxonomy): Bacteria > Bacillati > Actinomycetota > Actinomycetes > Pseudonocardiales > Pseudonocardiaceae > Actinoalloteichus > Actinoalloteichus sp. AHMU CJ021. The sequence goes on from NZ_CP025990.1 coordinate 6,599,909, forward strand.
CCACGACGTGCCGGGCGGCGGCTCGCCGGTAGCGCAGCAGTCGGCGGAACCTGCCCCCCTGGAACAGCAGGTTCCCGTACATCTCGGTGGCGGGGTCGACGGGCACGGCGGTGAGCAGGTGGTCGGTGGGTTCGGTTCCGGGGTCGGGGAGCTCCCGGGTGCGGGGCACGCTCAGCCTGGCCCGGAAGTGGTCGGCGCCGAACCCGGTCTCCTCGCTGCGGAGGACGACGTCGACGGTGCCGTCCTCGACGAGCAGCGCGGCCAGCCGGATGGTGGTGGAGCCGCCGGGGCGCACGACCACGGGGCGGAGGAACTCCACGTCGGTGAGCACCGGTGCGTCGGGCCGTCCGGTGAGGACGGAGGCGACCTGGCTCATCGCCTCCATGCCCATCACGGCGGGGAACAGGAGGTCACCGTCGAGGAGGTGGTCGGCGAGGTAGGGGTCGGCACCCACCGACAGCCGGGCCTCGGTGACCAGTTCGACGCCCTCGTAGTGCACGAGGACGCGTTCGACGAACCGGAGCAGCGGGGGCTCCTGGCGGGGCGTTCCGAGCGTGGGCAGCCCGGCGGTGCGGCCCGCCACCACCAGGGCGGCGGGTCCCTCGGGGTCGGCCAGGATGCCCCGGAGCGCGGCGACGCCCTCCTCGGCTGGGATCGGGGTGATGCCCTCGCGCAGCAGCGACTCGATCACACCGAGGCGTTCTCCCATGCCGGCTCCGGACCAGACCGACCATTCCAGGGCCACCGTCCGCGTGTGGGGGTGGTCCCGGTGGAAGCGGAGGGTCAGCTCGGTCAGCCAGTCGTTGGCGGTCGCGTAGTGCGCCTCGCCGCGCAGGCCGGTGCGGCCGATGATGCTGCCGAAGGTCACCAACAGCCGGAGCCGGTTGGTGTCCACGGAGGACAGCACGGCGCGCAGCCCGTCGATCTTGGGGGCGAGGGTGCGTCGGAAGTGCCCCTCGGTGAGGCCGGTGAGGGCGGTGGGTTCGTTGCGGCCGGCGCCGTGCAGGACGGCGGTCACGGGCCCGAACTCGGCTTCGGCCCGGGCGATCGCCGCGGCGACCTGGTCGGGTCGGGTGACGTCGGCGCGCTCGTACCGGTAGCGGACTCCCTCCACCCCCAGGCGTTCGAGGTTCGCGGCCAGTTCGGGGTCCTCGCCCGGGTCGGAGCGGCCGAGGAGGAGGGCGGCCGCGCCGGTGTCGCGGGTGATCGCCAACGCGCACTCCGCCGTGATCCCCTTGCCGCCGCCGGTGACGACCAGCACGTCGGTGGCGTCCAGTGGTGCGGTCGTGGTCGCGGTGGGGGCGGTGGGGACGCGGGCGGTGAGGACGGGGACGGTGCGCACACCGTGGGCGTCGTAGCGGACCTCGGTGTAGGCGGTCGTCGCGGCGACCTCGCCGACGACGCGGTCCACCGTCCGGGCCAGGTCGTGCGGGTCGTCGGGTTCGACGTCGGGCAGCTCCACGACGGTGGTGGGAGTCCGAGCCTCGAGGTGGACGGTCTTGGCCAGGCCCGACGCTCCCAGGTCGCGCTGCACCACGACGAATCGGGTGCCGGGCGCGGCGGTCGCGGCGGCGCGCCCGGCCGCCAGGATGCGGCCCACCTGGTCCTCGCCGCCCTCGCCGGGGAGGGCCAGCAGGACGCCGTCGCCCAGCCCGGCGGCAGACAGGGCGGCGCGCAGCGGCTCGGCGAGGCGGTGGCCGGGCGGGGCGTGCACCGCCCAGTTCGTGGCGGTGGGAGCGGCGGGTGGGGCGGGCGCCGCCGGTCTCGGTTCAGGGACGTGCCGCAGCGCGAAGGCGCGCACCCAGGGGCCGACGCCGGCGGCTTCCCCCGTCTGGTGGTCGTCGTCGCGGCTGGTGGCCGCCAGGTCGTCGATGAGGTCGGCCAGTTCCCCGAGTCGGACGGTGGCGAAGTTGGGGGTGGCGGCCAGCGGTGGGCGCCGCAGTTCCCGGACGGCCTCGTTCACGATCTGCCCGACCGTGATCGAGCTGAGGTGCAGGTCGTCCAGCGGGTGGGTGGCCGCGTCGATCGTGTCCGGGGGCAGTTCGGCTCGGTCGGCGGCCAGCCGGCGCAGGACCTCCAGGGTGGGGGCGTCCGCCTGGCTGGGGACGTCCGCCGGGGTCGCGGTCGACGCGGTGGTGGTGGGGGCGGGTTCCGGCGCCACGGCTGGTGGGGGCCCGCCCGGTGACGGGCTGGCCGTCGTGCCGACCAGGCCGGTGTCGAGGTCGGGGGCGGTCTCGCAGGGGTTGGCCAGGAACGTCATCGACCCGTCGCGCGGTATCGGCCGGATGACCCGGTCCTCGAACAGGGCGGCCGCGCGCACGTCGACGCCCAGCGCGAAGGCGGCGGCGACCACGGAGAGCAGCGGGGCCAGGGAGGGGCTGTCGGTGTCGACGGCGAGCGCGGGGACCTCGGGGGCGATGTCGCCCAGCAGCCGGGTCAGCACCCGACCCGGGCCGACCTCGACGACCAGGTCCGCGCCCTGGGCGGCGGTGGCGGCCGCGCGGTCGAAGCGGACGGGGTGGGTGATCTGGTCCCGCAGCAGGTCACGCGGGTCGACGTCGCGGTCCAGTTCCTCGCCCGTCACGGAGGAGATGACGCGTCGGTGTGGTGGTGCGAAGTCGACGGTGGCGAGGTGGTCGGTCATGGCCTCGGCAGCGGGCGCGACCAGTGGGGAGTGGAAGGCGTGGGACACGGCGAGGCGGGTGGCGTCGATCCCGGCGGCGCGGGCGGCGTCGCACACCCGGTCCACGGCCGGGGCCGGCCCGGAGATGACGGTCTGCCGGGGACCGTTGTAGCCGGCGATCACCACGTCCCTGGCCTCGGCAGCCGCGTCCGGGTCGGTCGCCTCGTCCGTGGCGAGTCGGATGAGGCGACCGACCTCGGCGGGGCCGGCGGTGAGTCCGGCCATCCCGCCGCCGCCTCGGCTGGCGGCGGCCATCACCCGGCCCCGTGCCGAGGCCAGCGCGCTGACCTGGTGGTCGTCGAGCGCCCCGGCCCAGTGCAGCGCGGTCAGCTCGCCGAGGCTGTGCCCCACGGCGGTGTCGGCGTCGACGCCGAGCGCCCGGAGCACGGTGAGTGCGGCGAGCGAGCCGGCGACGATGCGGGGTTGGGCGTGCTCGGTGGCCGTCGCGTCCAGCTCCCCGGCGTCACCCGTGCGTTCCCGCGCCGTCTCGAACGGGGTCCGGGCGGCGGGGAAGCGGCGGCGCAGCGCTCCGGCGGCCGCCCGGCCCGATCCCTGGCCGGGGAACAGGTACACGATGTGCGGGGTGTCGCCCCGGTCGGCCAGGAACACCCCCTCCGCCGGTGACAGGAAGGGCACCTCGTCCCCGTCCAGCGCGGTGAGCAGGCGTTCCAGCCGACGGGCCGCCTCCTCCGGGGTGCCGGCGACGATCGCGGCCCGGGTTGGCCGGCCGGCGAGTTCGTCGGCCAGGACCGCGGCGAGGTCGGCCAGCTCGGCGTAGGCGAGCCGGTGGACGATCGTCACCAGCTCCGCGACCCGGGACCGCAACGAGGCCCGGTCCTCGGCGTCGAGCAGCAGCAGTTCGGCGTCCTGCCGGGAGGCCACGGCGGAACGGGTGCGGTCGTCGAGGGTGTGGCGTCGGGTGACTCCCGGGGGCTGGTCGACGGCGATGTGGGTGTTGATGCCGCCGAAGCCCATCGCGGAGACCCCGGTGCGGACGGGCTGGTCGACCGGCCAGGGCTCCGCCTGGTCGGGGACGTAGACGGCGGCGTCGGGGGCGCGGAGGCCCGGGTGCGGTGCGTGGTGGCCGGTGGCGGGCGGGATGACCTGGTGGTGCACCGCGAGGACGGCCTTGATGAGACCGGCGACCCCGGCGGCGGCCTTGGTGTGCCCGATGTTGGCCTTGACGCTGCTCAGCGCCGCGGGTCTCGCCTCGGGGGCGGCCTCCCGCCGCGCCGAGGACAGCGCGTCGATCTCGGTGGCGTCGCCCAACGCGGTGCCGGTCCCGTGCCCCTCGAAGTAGGAGACGGTTCCGAGGCCGTAGCCGGCGCGGTCGTAGGCCCGGGTGAGGGCCCGCCGGTGTCCGGTGGCCTCGGGGCGGGTGATGCCGCCCCGCCCGTCGGAGGAGATCCCCCACCCGGCGAGGGTGGCGTAGATCCGCCGGCCCTCGGCCAGCGCGTCGGCCTCCCGCATGAGGACGAGGAGACCGCAGCCCTCCCCCGGCCAGAACCCGTTGGAGTCGCGGTCGTAGACCTTCATCTCCGAGGTGGCCAGCGCCCCGGTCTTGGCGAATCCGATCACCTCGAACGGGTCGATGGACAGGTCGACGCCGCCGGCGAGGGCCACGTCGAGGTCGCCCTCGGCCAGTGCGGTGGCGGCGGTGGCCACCGACAGCAGGGAGGACGAACAGGCGCCGTCGACGGTGTAGCCGCCGCCGCCGAGGTCGAAGTGGTTGCAGATCCGGCCGGCGATGGTGTTGGAGAGGCCGCCGGCGAGGGAGTCCTCGTCGACCGGGGGGAAGGGGGCCTTGTACCGGGGTTCGAGGTCGAGCAGGAACCGGGAGATCTCCTGGTCGTCCCAGCCCCGGTCGGTGAGGGCGGCGGCGAGGGTGCGCCGGACGTAGGGCCAGCGCAGCCGCATCATGCCGGCGCGGGTGAACTCCCCGGTGAGGCTGTTGCCGATCACCACCCCGGTGGTGGCGGAGGGCAGTCCGGCGCCGTCGGGGTATCCGGCGTCACGGAGGGCGTGGGTGGCGACGTCCAGCGCCAACCAGTGGGTGAGGTCGGTGACCCGGTAGGTGCTGCCGGCGACCTTGTGGGCGACCCGGTCGAACTCGAAGTCGCGGAGGACCGCGGCCTTGGTGGCGTAGAAGCGGTCCGGTGCCGCCGGGTCCGGTGACCAGTAGTCCGCGCGGTTCATGCGTTCGTCCGGCAGCGGGCGGAAGGCCCGCCGGCCGGCGAGTACGTTCGCCCACAGGTCGTCCGGGGATTCGGCGTCCGGGTAGCGGAGGCCTATTCCGACGACTGCGATTCGCGCGCTGTTCATACACCCCACCGTCTCTGGATTCTCGGGCGACGGACTTCTCGCCGTGGTGGCGGGTCCGCCGTCGACCGCCGCCGGGCCGGTTCCGCGTGCCCGTGCACCCGACGTGCTCGCGCTGTCTCGCTCGTTGGAAATGGACAGCGGTGGTCATCCGGTTCGGGGCGGTGGTATTCGCACCCGTTCCGAGCCGATCGTCCGTCACGACCGTGTTCGGTGTCTTCTCTGACGGTGCGCGGTGTTCCTCGGTGGTTTCGGTCGCGGGTCGTCCGCCGGTTTTCCTCGGCCGCGGGGAACGCGGAATCGGGGGTGCTGGCGGAATGGTGCGCGGGGTGTGGCGGTTCCGGGGTGGCGGTTCCGGGGTGGCGGGATCGCGGAGCCGGTGCGGCGGGTGGGGCGCAGGTTGGGAGAGGACACGGGCGGGGCGCGAGGTGCAGGCTGGTCGGGGTCGGCGGAGCGGGGCCAGCGGCCCGGCGTCGCTCCGCCGCCGGGTGCCCCACGCGGCGGGTGGGGCGTGTCCGCCCGCCCGTTGTCCACCGTCCACCGTCCACCGTCCACCGTCGAGTCCGACCGCGCGGCGTCGCGTCGCCGGGTCCGCTAGGGGGTTGTCACGATGCCGACGTTCCTGGGCTCACTTCGTCGCCTGGTACTGGCGCCGTCGCTGGCCGATGTCTCCTTCGACGGCCGGGGTTTCCCCGGTCCACGCACGCCGGACACCCCCGCTCTGGAGGCGATCCCCCAGGCGGTGGTGTGCGGGTTCGAGTGGGGGATCGACGCGCGCGGCGTGGGGGAGGTGGAACGTCGTCTGCGGCTGGTGGAGCCGGCGATGCGCGGGTTCGCGGTGGAGGGCGCCACGATGGCGTTCACCGTGCTGGACGCGATGAGCGGTGGTGTCCGCACCCGGGACCTGTTGCGCGGTGAGGGGGCGCCGCACCTGTTCCTCGCCTACATCGGCATCGGGTTCGCGATGGCCCGCCTGCCGCGCGTCCTGTGGCGGCGGGTGCTCCCGGACCTGGCGGGCACCTCCCCGTACCACCCCACGATGAGCTGGTTGGCCGTCGACGGGTACGGCTTCGACCTGGCCTACTTCCGGACCCGCCACTGGGTGGGGGGTCAACGGGTGCCCGCCGCCTACGCATGGCAGGGCGACTCCGGGTACTTCCCCCGGGCCGCCGACCAGGGTGTCGGTCGGGCGTTGTGGTTCGTCCACGGTGCCCGGGTCGACGATGTCGCGGACGCGGTGGAGCGGTTCCCCGAGCGGCGGCGCGGCGACCTGTGGTCGGGCGTCGGCCTGGCGGCGGCCTTCGCGGGCGGGGGGACGGCGGAGGCGACCTCGGCGTTGCGGCGCCGTGCGGGCGCGTACCGCGCCGAGCTGGGACTGGGCGCGGTGTTCGCGGCGTCGGCGCGGAACCTCGCCGACCACGTGCCCGAGCACACCGCCCGGGTCGTCGAGGGCCTGGCGGGGTTGACGGTTCCCGAGGCGGTGCGCTTGGCGGAGTCGACGGCGACCCACACCTCGGACGGGGACGTGCCGCCGTACGAGGTGTGGCGGGGGCGGATCCGGCACGCGCTGGGCGGTTCGTGAGCCCTCCGGCGTCGGTCCGCCGCGTCGACCGGGGTGGGGTGGGGTGCCGGGGAGTGGGCGGGCGAGGGTTGCCCACCGCCCGGCGTCTCCCGCCTTTCCGGGGCGGGGAATATCGGTTGCTCCTGCCAGCGCGGCGCTGGTAGCGTCGAATTCACGTGCCGCGAAGGGAGTTTCACGGCGGTGGCCTCCTGAGCTGGCAGCGTCGAGACCTGTCGTCGTTTCCTGACCCACCGCCTCCACGGAGGCGAACCACCGTGCCACGCGTCGAATTCCCTTCGGACACCACCTGCCCGGTTTCCGGCGGCCCTGGGATCGGTCGCGCGTCGAATTCCGGTGGGAGCACCACCGGCCGCGCGGTGGGCGGCATTGACCAAGCGGTGTGGCAGGCGATCGATCGCATCCTGGACAACGTGGGCGAGATGGTGACCGTCGAGGACCTGGCCCGCGCCGCCAGGTACAGCAAGTTCCATTTCTCGCGCGCTTTCCAACGGGTCACCGGGATCTCGCCGGGCCGTTTTCTCGCCGCGGTCCGAATCCAGGAGGCGAAACGACTTCTGGGCACGACGTCGTTGTCGGTCGCCGAGATCAGCCACCGCGTCGGCTATGCCAGTGTGGGAGCTTTCGGGTCGAGGTTCGCCAGCACGGTCGGGGTGTCCCCCACGACCTTCCGGCGGATGGTGGGCCGGGTGTCCCACCGCACGGGCGCTGGCGTGTCCCGCGCGGTGGCGTCCGCTGCCCCGCCCCGGGTCGGGCCACGCGTGGAGCGTCGGCGGGCCGAGGAGCGGGTGGGCCGGGAGGGCCGGCGGTCCCGGGGGAAGGATCTGTCGATCCCGCGACCGGGGTCGTGAGGGGCGCGGGTGGCTGGCGCACCCGGCCGGGCGGCGCGGCGCCGGCCCGCCCGGTTCGGGCGGTGGCCCGAGGTGGCGCGACTGGCGGCGGGTCCCGGCCCGGCCGAGGACGCCCCGGCCGGGCCTGGCCGGGGCGTTGGGGTCACTCGGCTCGGTGCACCGTCATCGCCAGGCCACCGCGCACCCGCAACGACAGCATCGGTTCGGGGACGACCGCCCGTCCCGGGACCCCGGTGAGCCGCAGCTCCCGCATGAGCACGGCGAGGACGAAGACCGCCTCGAGCATGCCGAGGTTGCTGCCCACGCAGAAGCGGGGTCCCGCGCCGAAGGGCAGGTAGGCGTACCGCGGGCGGCCCTCCAGCTGGTCGGGGGCGAACCGTTCCGGGTCGAAGCGGTCCGGGTCCGGCCACCACGCGGGGTGCCGGTGCAGGGTGTACGGGCAGATGAGCACGTCGGCCCCCGCGGGCACGTGGTATCCCCCGACCTCGTCGTCCTCCTGGGCGATCCGGGGCAGGATCCACACCGGCGGGTAGAGGCGCATGGCCTCCTTGACGACCATCTGGGTGTAGGTGAGGCGGGTCAGGTCCTCGTGCCGGGGTGCCCGGTCGCCGAGCACCGCCCGGGCCTCCGCCCGCAGCCGCTCCGCGACCGGGGGGTGCCGGTCGATCAGGTGCAGGCTCCAGCCCAGCGTGCTCGCGGTCGTCTCGTGGCCGGCCAACAGCAGGGTGACGAGTTCGTCCCGCATCCGGGTCGCGCCGACCCGGGGATCGGGTTCGCGCCGGGTCGACTCGATGAGCCGGCTCAGGACGTCGTCGTCGGGGACCCCCTGGCGTCGGGGGCCTCGGGCGTCGCGGTCGGCGACCAGGCGGTCGACGATCCGCCGCAGCTCGGCGCGGGCGCGCCGGAACCGCTGTTGCCTGGGCAGCGGCGCCCACGTCGGCACGGTGCCCATCGTGACCATCTCGAACATCGCCTGGTCCTGGACGGCTTCGAAGGCGTGTCCCACCGTGTCGAAGGCGTTGAGGTCGACGTCGAGCAGGGTGCGACCGAGCACCCCGAGGGTCATGGTGTTCAGCTCGGCGACGAGGTCCACCGCCGGGCCGCCGACGCGGGCGCGGAGCCGGTCGACGAGGGTGGTGGCCTCCTCGGCCACCACCGGTGCCAGCCCGGTGATGCGGCGTTGCTGGAAGACGGGTTGGATCGTCCTGCGCTGGGTGCGCCACAGCTCGCCCTCGCTGGTGAGCAGGCCGTCACCCAGGGCGCGGCGGGCCTGCACGAGACCGATGCCCTTGTGGTAGTTGCCGGCGTTGTCGGCCAGGACGTGCTTGGCGTGGTCGGGGTGGTTGAAGAAGTACAGGGCCTTGGGGCCGATCGCCAGGCGGGAGGCGTCCCCGAAGCGGGCCGCCGCCGTGGACATCAGTCCGAGGCGGTCGGCGGCCAGCTTCCGGAGCATCGAGGGCGTCTCCCACCGGGACGGCCCGGGCGGCGTGCGCCGCCCGTGGTCGGTGGTCATCCTCGGCGCACCTCACTCGCCGTCCCGGGCGGCCCGTCGGCGCTGGGGGCCGCGCCCTCGGTGGAGGGCCCGGTGCCCTCCTGGCGCTCGGCGGGGGCGGGTGCCGCGCCCCCCGCGGGTTCGGCGGGTGTCGCCGCCCGGCGGGACGCCTCGAACTGGGCGCGGGACCGTTCGCTGTGGTGCAGGCCCCACAGGAAGGCCCCGCGCACCAGGCACACGATGGCGGTGGCGAAGAAGATCCCGTAGGCGATGTGCATGGCGGTCAGGACGCCGTAGGCCGCGGCGACGCCACCGCCGAAGGCGACCTGCGCCCAGGGCCGCGACGGGGTCGTGCCCGGGTCGGTGATCATGTAGTTGGTGAACAGGATGAACGCGACGCCGGTCATCGTCGCGAGCCCGCCGGGGATCGAGGTGCCCTCCAGCAGGCCCCGGATCACGGCCTGGAGCGCGAACCCGCCGACCCAGCCGGCGATCAACCACATCCGCCCGGTCAGCTTCGCGTTGATCATGGTCCCGCCGAGGACGATCAACGCGGGGATGAGCCAGTCCACCCATCCGGTGACGTGTTCGGTGAAGTGGTAGGGCGGCGCGATGCTGGCCCAGGGGAACAGCAGCAGGATCACGGTGATCCCGAAGTTGGACGGGTTCATGTAGTGGCGGAGCCTGCCCCGGACCGGCGCCCGCAACACCCACTTGGTGCCCACGGCGACCAGGACGCCGAACATCATCACGAAGACCTGGTCGTTGACGTAGATGAGCATGTTCAGGGCCAGGCTGGTGATGTGCGCCGGGTAGAGGAACTCCACCACGCCCCGGACCCCGCCGCCGAGGTACCGGGGTGCCCGGCCCTCGGAGTGCGCGGCGATGCGTTCCAGCACGAGTTCCACGGTGTAGCCGGTGGCCAGCGCGATGAACGGCCACAGCCAGGGTTGTTCGAAACCGAGCACGGTGTAGCCGAGGATGTTGAAGACCGTGATCGAGATGGCGAACCGGCGCAGCGCCGTGGTGACCTTGTTGTCGTGACGCGGCGGGGCCGCTGTCGTCGTCTTCTCCGCCATGTCCCTCAGTCCTCCCGCACGGTGGCGCCGAGCCTCAGCGTGTGCTGGCCGGTGTCGAGTCGCAGCTGCTCTTCCCGGACCGTGCCGCCCCGGTCGCGCCAGGCGATCTCGACGTCCAGCGGGGACGCGACGCCGTGACCCAGTCCGATGTGCACCTCGTGGCTGCGTTTGCCGGCGTGGCCGCTGCCGCCGTCGACCCGCGACACGAACCGGCGCCCGTCGGCCCTGGTGACGGTCACCTGGGCACCGACCACGGGCGAGCCGGGCGCGGCGAGCTCGCCGGGGGCCGGTTCCTCGTCGTGGACCAGCCGCAGGTTCAGGTAGTCGCCCGGGTTCGGGGCGGTGTTGCGGTAGAACAGCGGTTCGTCCCACTGCCGGGCGATGGCGAAGTCGAGCGTGCCGTCGCCGTTGGAGTCGCCGGTGGCGATCCCCCGGGTCGGAACGGGCACGGCGAGCCCGAGTTCCCGGGAGAGATCGACGTAGCGGCCGTGGTCGCCCTTGGCGAAGAAGGCCATGTGCTGGTCGCCGCCGATGTCGTCGCCCTCGCTGATCCTCGGCCAGGCCTTCGGGTTGCTGAGCAGGGTGTCGTTGGCCGCGGCCAGTTCCTGGAGCTGCGGCCAGCGGTTGGTCTTGCCCTTCACGAATCCGGTGGCCTGGGCGACCACGAGATCGCCGCTGTTGTTGAAGTCGGCCATCTTGGCGTCCCAGCCCCAACCCGACCAGGCGAGGTGGAGCTGCGCGCTGCGGTCGGTCCAGGGCGCGTTCCCCTCCTGGAGCCGTTCTCGCACCTCGTCCTTGTCCTCGGCGTCGCTGATGAACGCGAAGTGGCTTTCCTGGATGCCGAAGGAGGTGGTGATGTTGCTGACGAACATGTCGTACATGCCGTCGCCGTCGAGGTCCCCGAAGTCGACGCCCATGCCCTTGAACGAGTCCATGCCGATGACCTTGGACTTGGGGATCATCGCCTTGCGGTCGCCCTCGACGACGCTGAACCTGATCTCCCCGGGCACCGACCGGTTGTGGAGCAGCCGGTCGGGGCCGAAGTCGTTGCCGACGTAGAGTTCCGGCAGCAGGTCCCCGTCCATGTCGTTGGCGCCGGAGGCCAACGCCCAGCCGGTGCGGGCGTCGTCGTCGGGCACCACGTCGCTGACCAGCTCGAAGGTGACGGAGTGCTCGTCCTCGTCGGTCAGCCCGGTCCACCGCAGGAAGTAGTCCTCGCCTCCGTTGAACGCCCGGGACATCGAGTAGTTCATCTCCACTCCCCCGCTGACGGAGTCGTCGAGGACCGGGCCGTGGGGGAAGTAGTTGCCGACGAAGATGTCGAGGTGGCCGTCTCCGTCGAAGTCGTCCACGGCGACGGTGTTGGTGTTCCACTGCGGACCGTCGTACTCGCCGCCGGTGGCACCGGGGACCACCTCGGTGGCCCGGTAGGTCTCCGGGCCGAACGACGAGGCGCCGGGGTCGGCCAGGTACAGGATCGGCGTCCGCCCCCAGTAGTAGACGAGCAGGTCGAGCCGTCCGTCCTCGTCGAAGTCCCCTGGCACGCAGCCCATCGGGGCCATCACGTCGTTCATCGGGAGGTCGCCGGGGTCCAGGACGAAGGCGTCGTAGCGGTCCGACCCCTCGCCCGGTGTCGGGGTCACCACGACCTCGTCGAACCGGGGGTCGGTCAGGCACAGGTCGTTCGCCAGGCCGTCGCCGTCGAGGTCGTTCATGGCGATGGAGGCGCCCACCGAGGAGATCCAGGCGTCGATGTGGCTGTAGTCCTGGTTGACCGAGCGGATCGTCCGTCGCGGGAGCCCGCTGGGCAACTCGATGGACATCGGCTCGAACCCGTACTCGGCGGCCATCGCCTCGACCTCCTCCGCGGAGGAGGTGGGCAGTCGCACGGCGAGGAACGTACCGGCGATGAGCACCACGGCGGTCACGCCGGCGAGCTGCCTGCGTATCCAGCCAGCTGTCGTGAACATGTCGTCAGGACCTCCCATGAGAGACGAACTCGTCGGCGATGCGGCGTCGCCAGACCTCGAAGGCGGGCACGCCCCCGGGCCCCGTGGCCGTGGGGTCGGGACGTGCGGAACGGGACACCAGGGCGGCGGCCTCGGCATCGAGCCCGCAGAACACGTGGGTGGCGACCGAGGTGTGGGGCACGACGAGCCCGGCGCGCACGCGGGCCTCCGCCGCGAAGGACGAGCCCTGCGCGACGTCCGGGCGGTGCGGCCCGGCCCGGTCGGCGAGCCGGCGGAGCTCGTCCTCGTCCGCCCCGCCGAGGTAGGTGGCGGCCAGCCCCACCCCGCTGTACAGGTCCCCCCGCCGGCTGGCCGGGTAGGTGTCGACCAGGTCCGCGGCCCGTTGGGCCTCGGTTCCGGCGACGAACCACAGGGCCCGGCCGATGCCCTGGTCGATGGCCCGCTGGGCGTAGTCGGAGTCGAAGGGGGCGGGTAGCACCGGTTCGAGGTACCGCTCGGCCACGTAGCGGCGGGTGTGGAAGTAGGCCTGGTGGAAGCCGTAGCCGTCCAGCGCCAGCCACCGCAGGAGCGGGTCGGGCAGGTGCAACCTCGACCACCGGAAGCGGGGGACGCGGGCCATCGCCCACCCCACCCCGATGTAGGCCATGTAGACGTGGGCGTCGCCCCGCCCGGCGAGGAGGTCGGGGACGCGGCGGCCACTGGTGAGCGGCAGGGCGTCCAGGACCGCGCACCCCATCGCGGCTCCCTCGTACCCGAATCCCCGGAAGGAGCGGGGCAGTCCTTCCAACCGGTCCTCGGCGTCGCTCACCGCCCGGGCCTCGGCCGCGTAGGAGTACGCGGTGAGGAAGGTGCGGCCGACGGTTTCGATCAGGTCCCTGGCCTCCGTGCTCTTCTCGTGGAATCCGCGCGTCGACACCTCGGTCGCCGCCATTCCCGGAGTCAGCACGAGACTCCTGATCCTTCGGATGAGCCGAACCACCGCACTTCCCTTCCACGAATTCCACAGATCGGGCGGTGAACCTGGCGCCCGGAGAAGACCATCACAGACGGCACCAGGCCGAACCACTCCTCACGTGCGGAAACGTCCGGCGTTCTGGCCTTCGCCCTTCGCGGGCCGACGCGCCGAGCACGCCGTGAGATGCGCGGAGCGCCGGTCCGATCGGAGCATCGTGCCACCGAGGACGCGAATATCCGGGCTGGTGAGCGGATTCGCCGGCAGCGGACGGGAACTCTTTTCCGGCGATTCAGGCCGTTCCGGAAAGGACGCGGAATCGGACGTTCTCGCGCGCGCCGGTCGGGCGAGCCGGGTCGTGAACCCCGGCCCGGTGCGGAAGACGACGCGGCCCCACACGAGGAGGCGGGATGCCACCGGACGGTACCGACGAGGAACGGACGAGGATGACGATCGAGGCGTTCGCGGACACGATCGTGCCGGGGGCCAAGCGGTCGCCCGGGGACGCCGCGATCGCGGGGGTCTCCGAGGGCGGCGGGGCCGTGGAGTCGGGCGCGTTCGCCCTGCTGACCGATCCGGCCAGCGGCTTCGCCGAGGCGCTCGGGCCGCTGGCCGCGATGCTCAACGGGCACGCCAGGACGCTCGCCGAGGGGCGGGGGGCACCGCCCGAGGAGACGCTCCCCGAGTTCGTGGCGTTGCCCTACGAGGAGCGGGCCGCCCTCGTCCTCCGGCTGACGGCGCCGGACAACCCCGAGCGGGACGGCTGGGTCGCCCTGGCGATGTTCAGCAACATGGCGTTCGACACCGCGGCGCACCTGCACACCGCGGACGCCTTCGCCGAGGGCCACCCCGGCCTGCTCACCATCGGTTACGCGCCGGCCGACGACGATGGACTCTGGCGCTTCGCCGACTACTCCTACGGCCGGGTTCTGGCCGAGACCCATCCGGACACGACGGCCTCAGGGAGCCCGGCATGAACGCCACCGAACGCACCGACGTCGTCGTGGTGGGCAGCGGGTTCGGGGGTGCCATCACCGCCTACCACCTGGCGGCCGGCGGCGCCCGGGTGGTGCTGCTGGAACGCGGGCCGTGGCTGTCCAGCGAGGACTTCGACCACGACTTCAAGCTGGGCTCGTCGTACACGCGTGTCTTCGACTTCGTGGTGGGCGACGGGATGAGCCTGCTCGGGGGGAACTGCGTCGGGGGTGGCAGCGTCGTCTACTTCGCGGCGATGCCCCGGGCGCCCCGGTTCGTCTTCGACCGGCAGGGTTCCCTCGGGCGGCGGATGTGGCCGGCCTCGATCACGCGCGACAGCCTCGACCCCTGGTACGACCGGGTGTCCGAGTCCTTGCCCGTCACCCGGCAGAGCTGGGACGACGTGAGCTACGCCGGCGGGCTGTTCGCCGCCGCCTGCGCGCACGCCGGGCGGTCGGCCAACCCGGTCCCGGTGGCCATCGACACCGGCCGCTGCACCAACTGCAACTGGATGATGGCGGGCTGCCGCTTCGACGCCAAGCGGTCGCTGCTGCTCAACTACCTGCCCTCCGCGGTGGATCACGGGGCCGAGATCCGACCGTTGCACGAGGTGCAGCGGATCTCCCGCGTGGACGGGGGCCGGTACCGGGTGCACTACGAGACGGTCGACGCGGAGGACTACCGGATCACCACTGGCGGCGGCACGATCGACGCCTCGATCGTGGTGCTGGCCGCGGGCGCGGGCGCCACCCCGGTCATCCTCCAACGGTCGGAGGCGGAGCTGGGGGCGATGCCGCACGCGGTGGGACGCTACTTCTCCGGCAACGGTGAACGGCTGAACACCGCGATCGTCGACGAGGACCGGGTCTCCGAGCTGTTCGGGCTGTCCCGGCCGGACGGCCGGGCCTACGAGGCGAACCAGATCGGCAAGGGACCGGTGGTGGCGAGTTGGGACCACCTCGACGGCGACCTGCCCGAGTACTCCCGCTTCTCCCTTGAGCAGCTGTACTTCCCGCCGGGGCTGGGCACGATCCTCGCGCAGGCCCCGGACGCGGCGGGGGGCCCGACCTGGTTCGGCCGGGAGAAGAAGGAGGTGCTGCGCCGTTGGCGGTCGTGGCTGACGATCTTCTCCATGACCGAGGACGACAACGAGGGCGTCTTCGGCGCACCGCCGCCCCGGGGCAACGCCTACCGCATCTCCCAGCAGATGCTCGGCCGGGGAACGATCAGCTACCGGCCGACTGCGAACACGCTGCGGGGGTGGGCCGAGTCCGACGCGGAGGTCAGGCGCGTCATGGAACGTGACGGGTTGTCGAAGGTCATGCCGTGGACCAACGACGTCGTCGGCGCCTACACGGTGCACCCGCTGGCCTCGTGCCGGATCGGCGACGACCCGGCGACCTCCGCCCTCGATGACCGGCACGAACTGCGCGGTCATCCCGGCATCTTCGTCACCGACGGCTCCGCGGTGCCCGGGGCGTTGACGGTGAACCCCGCGCTCACCATCGCCGCCCTGGCCGAGCGGGCCGTGCCCGCGATCGTGGACGCGGCTCGCGAACGGGGGGTCGACGTCCGGTACGGAGCTCCCGCTCCCTCGGGCACGACCTCGTCCGCCGGAGCGGGCGGCCCGACCGGGGCGCGACCGAGGTGACCGGTCCGCTGGTGCGGGCGGCGGTGCGGAGGTCGTTGGGGCGAACCCGCCACGTCACCCCGGTGCTCCCCTCCGCCGCGACCGGGGTCGTCGCCGAGGTGTACCGGGAGCTCGAGCGGGACTTCGGAGTGCTGGCTCCCCCGATCGCGGTGCTGTCACCGGCCCCGCACCTGCTCGCCGCGTCCTGGTCGCTGCTCCGCGAGACGCTGGTCGTCGACGGTGCGGTGGACCGGCCGGTGAAGGAGGCGGTCGCGGCGGCGGTGTCGGCGTCCAACTCCTGCCCCTACTGCGTCGAGGTGCACGGTTCCGCCCTGCGCGGGCTGGGGTCGGGTGCGGCGGCGACGGCGATCGTGGCGGGGCGGAGCGGCGAGGTCGGTGATCCTCGGCTCCGCGCCGTCGTCGAGTGGGCGGGGGCGGGTGGACCGGGCGCCGGTGCGCCGCCGCCCCCCGAACCCTTCCCCGTCGGGCACCGCGCGGAACTGGTCGGCGTCGCGGTCACCTTCCAGTTCCTGAACCGGCTGGTGAACGTGTTCCTGGAGGAGTCACCCACCCCCGCCGGGGTACCGGCCGGGGTGCGCGGCGGCGTGCGGAGCCTGCTGGCCCGCCATCTCGGGGCCGCCGCCGGCCGCGGGGTCGGGCCGGGGGCTTCGGAGCGGGGCGGGGAACGCGAGGAGCCGCCACCGGACCTGGGGTGGGCGGCGGCGCACCCGGGGATCGGTGGCGCGGCGGCGCGGATCGCGCGGGCCGCCGACCGCGCCGCCGGCGGGAGCGGGCTGTCCGAGCGGGCGAGGAGCCGGGTGCTGGACGCGGTGGCCGTCTGGGAGGACGTGGGTCGTGGTCCCGGCCGGGACTGGGTCGAGGACCTGTGCGCTGGTCTCGCCGCGCCGGACCGGGCGGCGGCCCGGCTCGCGTTGCTCACCGCCTTCCGCTCCTACCAGGTGGACGACCGGGTGGTGGCCGACTTCCGAGGCCACCACCTCGGCGACGCGGCGCTGGTGGACCTGGTGGGCTGGTCGGCGTTCACGGCGGCCCGCCGCGTCGGCCGGTGGATGGCGGGCGGCGGCTGACCGAACGCCGCCGGGGCCGGGACGGCGGGGTGGCGGCCGGGCTCCGGCTCCCCCCGGTGGGGGCGGCACCGGGCCGGGCCGCCCCCTTGACGCGCACCGGCCACCGCACCGGTCGCGGCCGGTGCGCGAGGGGAGGCCGCCGGCGGCGGGGTGAGCACGCCGAGTCGTGGGGTGTGGCACGAACCGCTTCGCGGCGGCTCCCGCGCTCGCCGCCCAGCCGCGCGGTCGGCTTCGCCGTGCCGGGCGCGAGACCAGCTACCGCCCCCGGCCGTGGCAGCCGGACGGGGCACCCGCGCCCGTATTCCCGGGCGTGGACTCCCAAAGTGCCGCATCGCGCGACTGCGCTCTCACGAAGGCCGTGACCGGCGGGTTCCCGCCGTACCGTCGGTCACGGGCCCGGGCGACCGGGCTCCGCCCCCCGGGGATCGCACCCGCGACCGGCCGGTCGAGGTTCCCCCTTCTCCAGGTACCGGTTCGGGTTCGGATCGCCCTTCCCCTGACCGAGGAGGCCCTTCCATGACGACGCACCTGGCACACCCCCCACCGACCCGTTCGGCCGGCGTGATCGAGATCCTGAACACCAGCAGGCACGAGATCGCGCTGGTGCTGTACGGGATCGTGGTCCTCGCGCACTGGCTGGAGCACGTCGCGCAGGCCGCGCAGATCTACCTGTTCGACTGGCCGGTCCCCGAGGCCGGTGGGGCGCTCGGTCTCGCGTTCCCCTGGCTCGTGGAGTCCGAGCTGCTGCACTACGGGTTCGCCCTGGTCATGATCGTCGCGTTCTTCGTGCTCCGGCACGGGTTCGGCGGTCGCGCCCGGACCTGGTGGGGCATCGCGCTGGGGATCCAGTTCTGGCACCACATCGAACACCTGTTGCTGCTCCTGCAGGCGTGGAGCGGGGTCCACCTGCTGAGCAGGCCGGTGCCCACCAGCATCATCCAGCTCGTGATGCCCCGGGTGGAACTGCACCTGCTCTACAACGCGATCGTCTTCGTCCCGATGGTGGTGGCGATGGTGCTGCACCGACGCGGCGAGGACGCCGGGGAACCCCAGGTGCGGTGCTCCTGCGCCCGCGTTCCCTCGGGCGGATGATCAGGTCCACGGCCGCCGTGCTCCTGGCCTGGACGGTCGCCTCGGTGCTGCTCGCGTTGCCAGCCGAGGCGGCCGTCCCGGTGGTCGGGGGACACTCGCACGGGGAGGGGACGGGAAGCCCGTCCGGCAGCCTGCTGGTGCGGCTGGGATTCCTCGTCGCGCTCCTCGTCGCCACCGGCGCCACCCTGCTGCGTCCCCTGCTCGGGGAGCTGAGCCGCCGGGCGACCGCCGCGCTCACCGGGGCCGCGTCGTTCGGCGGGCTGTTCGGGTTGCTGCTCGCCGACCTGCCGTGGTTGGCCGACGGCGCCGCCTTCCTGGTGTTGGTGGCGCTGGGGACGCCGGTGGCGGTGGCGTGCTCGCGGTCCCGCCTGTCCTTCCTGCGCGGCGCGGCGCCCCTCGTGGTCGGTGCGGGGACGGTGGTCGCGGTGGTCGCGCTCCTCACGCGGGCCGTCGGGGTGGTGTCACCGCCGCAGTCGGCGACGTACCTGGCCATCGTGGCGGCGTTCGCCAGCCTCTCCTGGAGCATGTTGTGGAGCGGTCGGCGGCCCGGCGCGACGACGGTGGCGGTGCGCTCCGCCGCCGTCCTGTCGAGTCTCGCGCTCATCGTGGGCGCGGCCGTGGTGGTCACCGCCGGGCACCTCGTCGTTCCCCGCAGCGGGGAACCGCTCCTGGCCCGCGCGGTGGTCGGCGACGAGCGGGTCGAGGTCCTCGTCGTCCCGCACCGGCCCGGCCCGAACCTCGTGTACGTCGGGTCGGACCGCGCCGCCGTCGGGACCTCACCGTCCACGATGGAGCCGGTCGAGCGACGGCCCGGAGCCGGGGGCGGGTGGGCGGTGGTGGACCTCGACGAGGGTCCCGCTCGGCTCTACCTGAGCCTCGGTGGACGGACGGCCTCGGTGCCCGTCGACACCGGTGCTGAACCCTGGGAGGGCCGCGACATCCGGGATCCGGGTGGCCCCGAGTACGCCAGCGCGGTGCTGGCGCACCTCGTCGCCGGCGGCCGGGACGAGGTTCCCTGGCCGGACGGGGGTCTGCTGGCCGAGGACGAGTCCGTGCTGCGGGGCATGGTGGGCCACCTCGCGGGTGGCCGGGTGCACGTCGTGTCCGACGCCTCCCCGCGGTCGCTGGCGGCACGCCGGGTCATCGTCGAGGCCGCCGCCGATCACCGCGTGCGGTTGGTGCCGCTGGCGTCCGACGCCGACCACACCCTGGTGGTCGCCGGGTGGATGGGTGCCGAGCGGGCGTTGCGGGCCGGGGCGTCGTCGGGGCGCGCGCACCACCTCGCCCCGTGGTTGGTCACCCCGGAGTTGCTGTCGGAGGAGGCACGGCCCCGGTTCCCGTTGCGGGGAGGGGAGGAATCGGAACGGCGTGGCCGGTACGGCGCCATGTTGGACGTCGCGTTCCCGGGTGCCAGCCCCAGCTCCAGTGGTTTCCGGTCCTGGGCGACCAGCTACCCGTCGCCGTCCGTGCCGCCGCCTCCGACGGTGCTGTACCGGTGGCGGGCGGATGCCCGCCACCCCGCGCTCCCGCCGGCACTGCCCCCGAGGGACCGTCTCGTCCCGGTGTCGGGGCCGCTGGACGCCGGATGACGCCGACCGGGTGGGGCTCGGTCACCGGGGGCCCGCGGCTGGCACCCCCACCCGGGTGGTCCTGCCGGCTCCGGGTCGGCCTCCACCCGCCGGGGTGGCGCGGAGCTCGTTGGGGTGGGTCGGCCGATCTGGTGGCGGACCGGACCGCACCCGCCCCTCGGCGTCCCCGTCCGGGCGCCGTCGCGGGATGCCGGTGCCCGGGACGCGCCGGGCTCCCCCGAGCCCGTCCCGCCGGTTGGGAACCACGGGGTGTGACGTGTTTCGCACCAGCGGTGGGGAGGGCAGGTCGCGGCGTCCGCCCGTCGTGGACGGTTGGCGGGATACCCGGGTGCGCCCGAGCTCGCCCGCGCACCTGGGCGATCCGACGCGGGGTGTCGGCAGGGTGTCCGACCGCACGGGCGGCGAGGACCAACGGTGACCACCCGTTTCCGTCGGTTTCCGTTGGCGCCCGGCGGTGTGCTGACCCGCGCGCCACCACGGCGGGCGGTTGTCATTCGGTTAACGGAAGGAGCGGGGGCAGCCGAAAGCCCTACCCGGCGCGAGACCAACTGCCGCAGAAAACCGCCCGTTCGAGTTAAGCGCTGCCCGGCTATCCGGCGGCCTCCGCGCAGTTCTGGGCACGTCCGACCATTCATCACGTCCCAGCTCCGATGTCCCTTTCGCTGGCCGCCCAGCTCCGAATACGGCGTGCCGACGCGGGATGCGCTCCAACCGTTCCGGTTGGGGAGGGCACGGGCGGCCGGGACTGGTAATGTGACGCGTACCGGTCACCGCCTCGGCCGATTCCACGGCGGCCCACCCGGTTGCCAGCGCGTCCTCACTCCTTTCCGCGACGAACGGGCGGTATCGACCCCGGTACCCCACAGAGGTTTCCCCACCCATGGAACTCGACCGGCTCGACCGGATGGCGGCAATTCGCCGCATCGGCGGCGGGCATGACACGCCACGCCCCGACACGGCGTCGGACACCGGTCGGCTGGCGGATCTCGACGGTCGACGGGGACGGTCCCCGGCCGTGGCATCCGGGGCGACGCGCGGCGCGCCGGGCATCCCCGCCGGAACGGCCAGGCGGGCCCCACCAGGCAGAGCGCGCTCATCGCGCCCGCACCGCCAGCGGCCCGAGCCCGCGAGGAGCGGCGCCTTGCGCCGTTGGCGCCGGGGACCCCGGGGCGGGGGTCGACGGCGGGTGGGGAACGGGGTGGCGCCCACCTCGCCCCGGTGCATCCGCGACTCCCGGCCGTCTTTCCTCCGATTCCGTCGGAACGCGTCAAGGGATTGTCCACACCCGCGGCATTCGCGTCCCGGCTTCCTCACCTCCTCGGGGCTCTTCCCCCGGGGCGTCCTCCCGATACGAGGGGGACGTGGCGATGCCACTCGCCCCTCTCGCGGCGATACGAGGAATACCCGAGTGGCGGTGGATGCTTCCAGGCCCGTCGGGTACCGGGCCCGCCGTTCGGGGCCGGTGCGGAGGGCGCCCGAGGCAAACGCGACGCGCTTCTCGTACCGGTTGTGGCTGTCGCAGTTTCGTGAGGTTAGGATCAGGGAAAAAGTCCCAGAACTCCTTCGGCCAGGTGCGAACCGCGTCGTCACCGTTCGGGCATCGCAGGGCCCGACGCCGGGAAAGAACCGAATACCGGGTCCAGGAGGACGAACACGGGCCGCTTCGCCGCGAAGACCGAAGCGACGAGGCCGGAAGCGCGGACCCTGGATGGCGGTGCGCGTTCGGATCGCACCGGAACTCTGCTGGACGCCTCGGTCCGTCGACCGGTGTCCGTTATGTCGAACGATCGCCAAAGACGGGGAATAACCGACTTACCGCGAGGCCGCAGCAGAAAGGAAGTACCGGAGCGTGCTGCTCGAGAACAAGATCGCCGTGGTCTACGGTGCCGGAAGCGCGCTGGGTGGTGCGGTGGCCCGGGCGTTCGCCCGCGAGCGCGCGTACGTCTTCCTCGCCGAGCGGGACATGGCCGCCCTCGAACCCGTGGCGAGTCGCATCGCGGAGGCGGGCGGCGTCGCCGAGGTCGCCGCGGTGGACCCGCTCGATCCCCGCGCCGTCCGCGCCCACATCGACGAGGTGACCTCCTGGGCGGGTGGTCCGCACATCCTGTTCAACGCGGTGCCCCTTCCCCGCACCACCAGCACCGCCCTGGTGGACGCGTCGGTGACCGAACTGGTCGATGCGCTCAACCGGCAGGTGGCGGCCCAGCTGATCACCGCGCAGGCCGCCGCCAGGCAGATGACGAGGAGCGGGTCGGGGGTGATCCTCACCGTGTCGGGAACCGCGTGGACGGGTGGCGGCGGCACGACGGGGCAGGACGGGGCGGGGCTCGGCGACACCGTCGTCGAGGCGATGTCGGACCGGCTCGCCCGGGAGCTCGGCGATCGGGGAGTCCGGGTCGTCTGCCTGCGATCCGGAATGCTGGCGGCGCCTCCCGCCGCGACCGGCGCCTCGGGGGCCCGCGCGAGGTCACCCCTGGACGTCGACCTCGCGGCGGCGGCCGAGACGATCCTCCTCGCCGCCGCCGGGCGGGGTTGACCCGCCACCCCGGCCGTCCGGCCGGTGGCCACCGCATGGGAACGGTTTCGGCCGCGCCCGGCGTGACCCGGACTTCCGAGTGCTCGGGGTGGCTGTGGCCGGCGGCGCCGTCCCGTCACGCGTCCACGCTCGTCCCCGGCGGGCGTGGGCGCCCCCGCACTCCGGTGCCACCCGACCCCGCCCAGCCCGGTGCCGACCGGCTGGCACCGCCGACCCGGCGGACGCGACACCGGCAGTCGGGCGGGTCCCGTCCGCACCGGCGCGGCGACCGTGGGCCGAGGTCTGGTTCCGCCAGCCGGCCGGTTCGGTCCCGTCCGGTCACGAGCACCGAGACCGGCGACCGTCGGATCGTGCGCCGGCGAGGTGCGGCACGCCGGCCGGCCACGGGGGTGGCGGCGGACCGGTCGGGTCGGGTGCCCCGGGTCAGTGCGGCGGCGGTCGTGCGCGGGCGCCGAGCCGCACCAGGCCGGGTCCGCCTCGCGGGCACCTCCCCGGGGCCACGCACTCGCGGTGACCCTCCCAGCCGGGATGGTCCGACGGCCCCCGTGGCGATCCCTCCGCCGTCGAGGCGGGTGAACCGCTCTCGCGGGCGAACGCGAGGCGGCGGGCAGGACGGGCGGGCCCGCCTCGGCGTCGGGTGCCGGGGCCCTGCCCGGCACGGCCGACCACCGCGGTGGTCGGCCGGTGGTGCTCAGCCCACGCAGTTGGTCAGCTCGTCCGGAACCGGCCCTCCGGTGGACGCTCCGAAGAACAGCTCGGCGCAGTCGATCAGGAACTCGGGGTTCTCCTGCGCCACGAAGTGGCCGGCATCGGGTGCGATGACCGGGCGCACGTCGTCGGCGACGTGCTCGAAGGAGGCCGGAATGGCCTCACCGAACGCGTACTCGGCGCCCATCGCGAGCACCGGGATGTCGATCTTCGGTTCGGCGTGCGCCAGGTTGTCGGCCGCGTCCTCGGGGAAAGCCCGGTAGTACTCGTAGCCGGCGGAGCGGACGGCGGGATCGGAGTACGCCTCGAAGTAGACCTCCTGGGAGATCCGGTCGGGGCGGTAACTGCCGTCGTAGAGATAGCCCAGGTACACCTCCACGTCCTCGTCGTCGAGGATTTCCTCGGGAACGGGGGCCGGGGCCATGTTGAACTGGAAGTGGAAGCTCGCCGAAAAGATGTCCTCGAGGCCGAGTCCGGCCAGCGGGGCCTCGATCACCGCCAGTTTGTTGACCTCCTGGGGAAAGTCCCGCGCGTAGTTGTAGGCGACCATCGCTCCGAGGTCGTGCCCCATGAGGGCGACTTCCTCGTATCCCAGTTCGCGCACCGCCGCGCGAATTCGGTGCGCCGTGGTGGCCTTGTCGAATCCGTCCTCGGGAATCTCGGAGTCCCCCAGTCCGGGGAGGTCGAACGCCAGCACGGTGTGCGTCCTGGCGAGGTCGGGCATGACCTCGTTCCAGTGGTACCAGGTTTCGGGCCAGCCGTGCAGGAGGACCAGTGGTGGGCCCTCACCGGTGCGCACGTAGTGGAGGCCGATTCCGTCCACGTCGACGGTGCCGTGCTCGTAGCCGGTGTGCTCCGCGCCCGCCAGCGGCGCCGGGCCCCGGTCCTCGTCGAAGGCCGCGGCGCTGGTCGAGACCAGCATCGTGCCAGCCAGCAGGCCCGCTACCAGCAGGCGTCCCCGTCTCGCGCCGCGTCGAACCGACACCCGGCCGTGCGGCTCGCGAGTGCCACCGAACGCGTTGTCCCCAGTTGTCATCAGCGATCCCGTCTACGCTCCGTGCGGCAAGTCCTGATCACCCGGCCGACATCTTTGCTCACGAAAGCAAGAACGTCCAGGTGCCGGATCCAGCGAAACGAGGGGGAGGACCAGTGCTCCTACGGGGACACCGTGTTCCACGCCTGGATTCGCGCTGGCCAAGCTGGTCGGAATGCGGGTGAACACTGTTATGCCCCACCCGGGGCTGACCGCCCCGGGAGGGTTTACCGACAGCGGTCCGATCGGGTGAGAAAATCACCACCCGCCCCCGGGAACGGAAGCCCGGCGCCCGTCGGCGCTGGTTCTCCACGGCACCCGGAATGGGAGCGGGAACGGGCCCGGTGGGGCGGCGACGGCTCACGCACGGGGAGGGTCGTCGACTGGGTCGTCCCGGTCGGGCGGCGAGATCATCCACCGGGGTCGTGGCGGCCCCATACCCGGAGACACCCCGGCTCGCCAAGAGGCCCGGATGACTACCACAAACCGTCCGCACCGGGGCCCCGGGAATGGTTCACTGCCGTGGACAGTCCGCAAGTTTGAAGTGGACGGGGCAACGGGGGCGCTGTGAGGATCTGTCGTCAAAGGAATCCGGGGAAAACACCCCGTCCGATTGGGGGCGCCTTGCGCAGTGGTCAGCAGGCTCGCGGACCTCGCCACCGGGCACTCGGGGGGCCAACCGGAGCCGAGTCCGCCTCCGGGGCGGGTACTCGCTCCAGTTCGACAGAACATCACCGGAGGATGTCGATGTTCCGCCGTGGTACCAGTTCCCGGAAAACGCCGGTCACCCTTTTCGGGGAGCCGGCCACGGATCATCGGGACACGAGTCCGTCCGCGTCGGAATCCTATTCCGGCGACCCCGTGCGGCGTGCCGCCGGGTGGTGGCGGTGATCCCGCTACCCGGCTGGTCGAGGCGACGGGAGATCGGACCGGACCACCCGTGTGGAAACCGACCGCCGGTACCGGAACCAGAACGGGCTCACGTTCCGCGTCACCGTTCTCGTTCGTGGTCCCCGGCGCTCGTCGCCGGTGCCGAGCATCCCGGACCGAGTGGTTCGGGGGCTGTCCCCGACCACGCGGTGACCGCCGATGTGGTGGGCGGGCCGGGGCTCGGGCGGACGCGGCGCGGCTCGCCGTCCGTCCGGGACGACGATGCCACCGGCGCGGCACCGGTCCCGCCGGTGTCGAGGCGGGGTCGTCGCTGGTCGGGCTCGGATCACGACCTCACCAGCGGCTCGGCCCGGGCGGGCCCTCGGCGGGCTGGCCGGAGCGGGGCGACCCTGATCCCGGCCGGCTCCGGGAGCGACCGGGAGCCGAGCGGTGCCGGAGCACCGGGCTCCACGGTCGCTGGGGGCTCGGCGGGCGACGCCCTTCCCCTCCTGCTCGGGGACTCCGCACCGACACGCGTGCCTCCACTCCGGCGCCGCCACCGGGCCGCGAACGCGCACACCGAACTTCACTCCGCCGGACCGACGGCGACCCGGCTCCAAGTCGAACGGAGGAGATATGACATCGGGGGTTGAGAAAGCGGTCGAGCGTGTCATCGAGATGATGTACGACCACCTCGGCGAGCAGTTGACGATCGACGATCTGGCGCGGACCGCGCTGTTCAGCAAATTCCACTTCACCCGGGTGTTCCAGCGGGTCACCGGTGTGTCCCCCGGCCGTTTCCTGTCGGCGATCCGGTTGGCGAGGGCGAAGGAGTTGTTGGTCTCGACCAGCCTCACCGTCGCCGAGATCAGCCACCTGGTGGGCTACTCGAGCATCGGCACCTTCAGCTCGCGGTTCCGGTACAGCGTGGGTGTCTCGCCCACCACCTACCGCCAGTGCGACGGGTCGGTGTCCGAGCCCTTCGGGCGAGCGGTGCCCGAGCAGCCGACGGGACCGGCGAGCCGCGTCCGGGGGACCGTGGAGTCGGCGGTGTGGGACTGCTCACGGGTCATCTTCCTGGGGTTGTTCGCCGGTCGCCTCCCCGAGGGGGAACCCGCCGAGTGCGTGGTGCTGGACGGGCCCGGTCCGTACACGATGGACCGGGTTCCGGCCGGGATCTGGTACGTCCTCGCGCACGCGCTGCCAGCGGGCCGTCC
The DNA here is from genome assembly GCF_002895405.1 of Actinoalloteichus sp. AHMU CJ021. Classification (NCBI taxonomy): domain Bacteria; kingdom Bacillati; phylum Actinomycetota; class Actinomycetes; order Pseudonocardiales; family Pseudonocardiaceae; genus Actinoalloteichus; species Actinoalloteichus sp. AHMU CJ021. The sequence goes on from NZ_CP025990.1 coordinate 6,625,572, forward strand.
GCACCGCGGGTGGGGGGACCGCGCGGCCGGGCCACCCGCCGAACGAACCCTCCTCGGTACCACCGGCCCGGTCACGGTGGAGGCGGAGGGAGTGTGCGCCGCGGACGTCACCCTGCGGCCGCGCTCCATCTTCGATCCGCCGATCCTGTTGGCGAGCGCCTCGGACCGCTGCCGGGCGCGGGACCGGCTCGTCGACCTCCGGGGCGGTCAGCGGGATGGCGGGCAGCCGGACGGGCCGGGGGGTTCCGTCCCGCTCCCCCGGGTGGCTGACGCTCGCCCGTCCGGCGCCGTACGAGAACCGGCCGGCGGAGGCTTGTGACGGTGGTCCTCACCGCTCCGGACCCACGTCCGGAGCGGTGAGCGGACCGCCGTCAGGTCCGGGTGGCGGCGGCGGTCGAGCCTGGTGCCCTCCCAGGCGGAGGACCTGATCCGGTCGTCGTGCACCGACCGGGCCGCCGCCTGGCACGGCCTGTCCGAGGTCGAGCCCGGCCGAGCGGGTCGGTTCGCTGGCCGCGCCGGGCTTCCTGGGGGCACGCGGCCCCAGGGCGAGCCAGCGGGTGGCCGGGGCTGGGTTCGCGGGAGCCGGGTGGATGGGGGTCGCCGCACGGCCGAGGTGTGGACGGGGACGCCCCGCTCCCCCCGGCCGTCGGTGCCGCCTCAGGCCTGACGGGTCCCGGTGGCGGCCCGCTCGTTGCCCCGCGCGGTCTCGCGTCCCGCCGGCCGCGCGGTGCCCCCCGCGCTGTCGCCCCCACCGGAGCCGAAGCCCCGTGCCACGGCGAGCCACGGGTGCCCCGAGGACTGACGGGGTGGGTCGCGGAGCCAACCGGGGAACGCCCTGTCCCGCGAGGCGCCGAGCCCGGCTCCACCCGGCCCGCTCGAACCGGGTTCGAGGGCGGCACCACCTCCTCACGGACCGTTCCGGTGGCCGCCCTGGCCAGTCTGGCCGCGCGGTTCCGCACGGCGACCTGGTGCGCCACGGGGCATCGACCCTGCTGGGCCACGCCCCGCCCTGGTCCCGGCACGGTGGAAGATGCGGCCGCCGGCGCCGGTGCGGAAGTGTCGGACTGGGTACCTCGTCCCCGCACCGCCTGGGGGTAGGCGCACGGCTCCACGGCGCTGACAGGACACCGGGTACCACCAGAACCGTCGTCGCTCGCACTCAGGGAGGACATGTGTCGACCACTCAGGTTCCGACGAGGGAGGAACTCGTCCGCCGCGCCTCCGAGGCGGCGCCGGTGCTCCGGGCCAACTCGACCTGGTCGGAGCGCAACCGGCGGTTGCACGAGGACACCGTCGCGGCGCTCGCCGAAGCCGGTGTGTTCCGCCTGCGCACCCCTGCCCGGTACGGCGGGTACGAGGCCGACACGGGAACGCTGCTGGACGTGGTCGCCGAACTCGGCGCGGCAGACGGGGCCGCTTCCTGGGTCAGTTCGGTCTACTGCATCCCCACCTGGATGGCGTGCCAGTTCCCGGACGAGGTGCAGGACGAGGTCTTCGCCACCCCGGACGTGCGGATCTGCGGAACGCTGAGCCCCAGCGCCGTCGCCACTCCGGTCGGCGGGGGCATCAGGGTCAACGGCAAGTGGGGTTTCATCAGCGGTGCCCTGCACGCCCAGTGGCAGGAGATCATCGCCGTGCTGGTCCCCGAGGACGGCGAACCCTACCCCGTCGTCGCGCTCGTTCCGCTGTCCGACCTGTTGGTCGTCGACGACTGGCACACGTCGGGGCTGAAGGGGACCGGCAGTGTCAGCACCGTCGCCCAGGACGTGTTCGTTCCCGAGGAGCGGGTGCTCCCGCTGCCGGCGGTCCTCGAGGGCCGGACCGCGTCGGAGGGCAACGCGAACACGGCGATCTACCGGAACCCGCTGCTCCCGGTCGCCGCCGCGTCGTCCGTCGGCACGATGGTGGGTCTGGCGAGGGCCGCGCGGGAGAGCTTCCTCCGGCGGCTCCCCACCCGCAAGATCACCTACACCGCCTACGAGAGCCAGCGGGACGCCCCGCTGACGCACCTGCAGGTCGCCGAGGCCTCGATGAAGGTCGACGAGGCCGAGTTCCACGCCCGCCGGCTGACGTCCCTGGTCGACGCCAGCGGCGTCGACCAGGAGTGGGACCTGCTCGACCGGGTTCGCGCGCGGGCCGACATGGGTGCGACATGCCGCCTGGCGAAGGAGGCCGTCGACGTCCTCGCCTCGGCCAGCGGCGGCTCCTCGATCTACGAGGACGTTCCGATGCAGCGGATCGTGCGTGACGTCCAGGCGATGACGTTGCACGCGCTGATGAACCCCAACACGAACGCGGAGCTGTACGGCCGTGTCCTGTGCGGCCTGGAGCCGAACACCCAGTACGTCTGACCACCACCTCGGATCGAAGGGACGACCATGAGCTCGAGCAGCCCCCGCGCCTCCGCCGGCGACCAGGCAGCCGTCGCGGCGCTCACCCAACGCGTGATCGCCGCCTGGGCCTACCACGACGCCGACGCGTTCGCCGACGTGTTCACCGAGGACGGCACCATGATCCTGCCGGGGATCTACCGGAAGGGGCGGGAGGAGATCCGGTCCTTCCTCGTCGACGCCTACGCGAACGAGTACCGGGGCACCCAGGTCACCGGCAGGCCGGTGGACATCCGGTTCCTCACCGAGGACACCGCGCTACTCCTCACCCGGGGCGGGGTGTTGGCCGAGGGTGAGTCCGAGGTGTCCGACGACCAGGCGATCCGCGCGTCCTGGCTGGTGGTCAGGCAGGACGGTGAGTGGCGGCTGGCCGCTTACCAGAACACCCCCGCCGTGCACCGTCTCCCCACCCCCGGAGCCACCGGCCGGTAGTGCGGGGTGGTGGTCGGCCCGCCGCCCTGTGAGTGCGGCGGGGGCCGTGGTCCCCGACCCGGCTCCGGCTCCCACCGGCGGTGTTCGCCGACCGCGCGGCCGCTGTCCGCGCCGGGCGGTGTCCTGGCACGGTGACGCGGTCGCGGTCGTCGGGCCGCCGGGGTCGATCACCTCGTGAAGCCGCGCGGCACCCAGGGCACCGCCCGCCCCGGGCCGGGTTCCGGCGGGGCGGGTTCGGTGCGGTCGGCCGACGCCGGAACGGGGCTGGCGGAGCGCCCCCGTCCGCCCCCCTCCTCCGGACACGGGTTGCGTGGCCGGTTCGGGCCGCGCGGTCACCCGCGGCCCGGGCACCCTGGGCGATCAGCAGCGTCGCCCTCCCGAGGTGTCGACGGCTGGTCCACCGGCGGGCGGGGCCGGGTTCGCCGCGCCCGCTCCCGAGAACACGGGGCACGAGGACGGCCCAAGGTTCTGTCGCGCCACCGGAGTGGTCCTCCCGACCCGGGCCTCCACGACGCACCCCGAACCGTTCGGTCGGCGTCGCCCACCGCCTTCGTTCCGCCGATCCCGGAACGGTGCCGAGTGCGGCCCGGAAAGGGCAATTCGAGAGAAGTCCCATTCCCCCGGACCTGCCTAGACTTCTCGCCATGAACAGGAGATGTCGCGTCTGCGGTAGCCGGGTCAGCGAATTCCTCGACATGGGCAGGCAGCCGATGGCGAACGGTTTTCTCCTGCCCTCGGAGACGGCCGACGAGTTCCACTTCCGGCTCGCCGTCGGTTCCTGCGACCGCTGCTCCCTGGTGCAACTCGTCGACGAGGTTCCGGCGGAAATGCGCTATCACGGTGACTACAGGTACCACGCTTCCGGATCGGACGGCCATCGACGCCACTTCGCGGACGTCGCGACCCAGTTCCTGGAGGACGAGCTGACCGAGCGGGATCCCTTCCTGGTGGAGATCGGCTGCAACGACGGGGTCATGCTCTCGACCATCGCCAGGGCCGGTGTCCGGCACCTCGGCGTGGACCCGGCGACCACGGTGACGAGGGTCGCGCGGGAGAAGGGGGTCTCGGTGCGCAACACCTTCTTCGACGAGACGAGCGCGGCCGAGATCCACGAGGAGAACGGGCCGGCGGACGTCGTGTTCGGCGCCAACACCATCTCCCACATCGGTGGCATCGGCTCCGTGTTGCGCGGCGTGCGGACCCTGTTGTCGCCCGACGGGGTGTTCGTGTTCGAGGAGCCCTACCTGGGGACCATCGTCGAGGGGCTCGCCTTCGACCAGATCTACGACGAGCACGTCCTGTACTTCAGCGTGACCTCGGTCCAGGTGATGGCGGAGCTGTTCGGGTTCGACCTCGTCGACGCGCGGCGGACTCCCCTGCACGGCGGGCAGATCCGCTACACGCTCGCGCGGAGGGGGACCCGGGCGGTGCGGTCCCGGGTGGCCGACCTGCTGGCCGAGGAGCACGCGCGCGGTCTGTCGCGTCCGGACACCCTCGCGTCCTTCGGTCAGGCCGTGGGCCGGATCAGGGACGACCTCCGCACCCTGCTCGGGGACCTGCGGGCCGAGGGGCGCACCGTGGTCGGTTACGGCGCGCCGGGAAAGTGCGCCACGGTGACGAACTACTGCGGGATCGGGACGGACCTCGTGCCCTTCGTGTGCGATTCCACTCCCGCCAAGCAGGGGCGTCTGGTGCCCGGGTCCCACCTCCCGGTCCGCCCGCCCGAGGCGTTCGCCGACCCGTTCCCCGACCACGCGCTGCTGTTCGCCTGGAACCACGCGGAGGAGATCATGCGGCGGGAGCGGGACTTCACCCGGGCGGGCGGGCGGTGGATCACCTACGTGCCCGAGGTCCGCGTGAGCTGATCCCCTCGGGGCGCGAGCCGACGCCGAGCCAGGACCTCCGGGTCCTGGCTCTTCGCCGTGCCAGCGGCCCCTCCCCCTCGCGCCGCCGGGAGGCCTGGTCGCCCGCGCTCCGGCCCGCGCTGGTCCCGGGTGCCGGGCGGGCCACCCGGTGAGCCGGCGGGTCACCAGGTGGCCGGAGGATCAGGAGCGCCGGCTGGCCGCCCGGCGGGTGCGGACCGCGTCCCGGGTCGCCGTGACGACCTTCTCGACGTCCCCGTCGGTCAGGGACTGGTGCATCGGCAGGAGCAGCGTCCTCGCCGCCGCCCGCTCCGCCCCCGGCAGCACCGCCCGGGAGCCGTAGGCGGCGACCCTGTGCAGCAGGGGGTAGCGGAAGGTGGTGTAGATCCCGCGCTCGTACAGCTCGCGGGCGACGTCGTCCCTGATGTCGTCCTCGAACTGGACCCAGTACATGTAGTGGGACGTCTCCTGCCCGGCGGGCAGCGGTGGCGGGGTCCACATCCCGCCCAGGTCGGCGAACTCCTGGTCGTAGTGCCGGGCGACCTCCCGGCGGCGGCGCATGAACTCGGGCAACCTCTCCAGCTGCACCCGGCCGACCGAGGCGAGGACGTCGTTGGTCACCGAGCGGCGGGAGAAGGACGAGATCTCGAACTCCCACCACCGGGTGCGGCTGCGCAGCGCCTGGTCGTAGCCGCTGGTCTGTTCCAGCCCGAAGTAGGCGCGCTTCCTCGCCTCGGCGACGAGCTCGGCGTCCCGCGCGTGGAGCATCCCCCCGTCGACGGTGACGACGATCTTGCCGTGGTCGAAGCTCCAGACGGCCAGGTCCCCGAAGGTGCCGCACGCCTGCCCGTCCACCCGCGAGTCGACCGCGATCGCGGCGTCCTCGATCAGCAGGACACCGCGCTCGCGGCACATCTCGGCGATGCGGACGATGTCGCCCGGCACGCCGCCGTAGTGCAGGACGACGACGGCCCTGGTCCGCTCCGTCATCACCGCCCGCACCATGTCGACGGTGGGGTTCAGCGTTCGCGGGTCCACGTCGCAGAACACCGGGTGCGCGCCGCGGGCCGCGACGGCGTTGGCGGCGCCCACGAAGCTCACCGTGGGCAGGACGACCTCGTCCCCGGCTCGAACACCGGCGAGGCGCATCGCCAGGAACGTCGCCTCCGTGCAGGAGTTCAGGGACGTGACGTTCGCCGGATCGACCCCGATGTGCCGCGCGAAGTCGGACTCGAACGACTCGGTGCGGTGGCCGCGGCCGATCCAGTTGCTCTCGAACACCTCGCGCACCGCCGCCAGCTCCCGTTCCCCGAGGGCGGGCTGGAATATGTTGATCATGCCGCTCACGCGACGCTCCTCTCCGTCGGCGAATGTCGTTTTCGGCACTCATCTTCCCCGGCGGAAACGCCTGGAGTTCGGTTCCGCACCGAGGTGGGCACGCTGCGACAAATTCGCGTCGAACGCCGGGAGGAAAAAAGTTCCTCGGCCGACGGGGAACCTTCTTCCCCCGCTTCCGCCGGTGCGCTTTCGAGCATTGTGGGACACGTTGTCCCGGTTCCCCCGCTGCTACCGTCGAATGGACGCGCGGGCACGGTTCGTCACGCGGTTCCGGGCCGGCCGTCCACCATTGCACGCGCGACGGAGAACGGCGCCGACGGCGACGGAGAGGCAGACATGCGATTCGTTTCGGATTCCCCCCGCGTCGCGGTCATCGGTTTCGGTTATGTCGGGTCCTGCCTCGGCGTGACGCTCGCCGAACTGGGCGTTCCGGTCGTCGCCGTCGACGACGACGCGTCGCTGGTCGAGCGGCTCCGGGCGGGCGAGTGCCCCATCCCGGAGCCAGGGCTGGCGGAGGCGCTCGGACGGGTGCGGGGCACCGGCCTGCTGACGTTCACCACCGACCACGACGCCGTGCGGGAGGCCGACGTCGTGGTCATCACGGTCGGGACCCCGGTCGACGAGGACGGGGCGTTGCTCACCGGTGCGTTGGAGCAGGCCTGCGTCCAGGTCGCCGCCCGGATCCGACCGGGGTGCCTGGTGATCCTCAAGAGCACCGTGTCGCCGGGGACGACCACGAACCTCGTCATCCCGCTGCTGGAGGGGTCCGGCCTCCGCGCCGAGCGGGACTTCGGCCTGTCCTTCTGCCCGGAACGGCTGGCCGAGGGTGCCGCCCTCGCCCAGCTCCGGACGCTCCCGATCATCGTGGGGGGCCGGGGCCCGGCCAGCACCGCCGCGACGGTCCGCTTCTGGTCGGACACCCTGGGCACGGTCACCCACCCGCTGCCGAGTCCGGAGGCGGCGGAGGTCGCCAAGCTCGCCACGAACTGGTGGATCGACGCGAACATCGCCATCGCCAACGAGGTGGCCCAGCTGTGCGCGGCGTTCGACGTCGACGTGCTCGACGTCCTGGGGGCCACCAACCAGCTCCCCAAGGGGGACCGCCACGTCAACATCCTGCTGCCGAGCATCGGCGTGGGGGGTTCGTGCCTGGTGAAGGACCCGTGGATGGTGTGGCGGGCGGCCCGCGACCGGGGCGTCGAGCTGCGGACCGTCCCGGTCTCCCGGGGGGTCAACGACGGGATGCCCGCGCACACGGCGCGCCTGATCGGGGCGGAGCTGGCCGGCCTCGGGGTTCCGCCGGCCGGGGCGGTGGTGGCCGTGCTCGGCGTCAGCTTCAAGAACGACACCGGTGACCTCCGGAACACCCCGGTCGCCGGGGTCGTCGAGGCGTTGCGTTCGCAGGGGTGCGCGGTGCGGCTCTTCGACCCGTTGGCCGACGCCGAGGAGGTGCGGGCCCGCTTCGGGATCCGCCCGAGCGCGACCCTCGAGGACGCCGTCCAGGGAGCGAACTGCGTCGCGGTCCTCGCCGGTCACCGGTCGTTCCACGACCTCGATCTCGCGGTGCTGCGCGCGCGGGCCGCCCACCCGTGCCTGGTGTTCGACGGGCGCAGGTACTTCCCGAAGGCCGACATCGAGGAGATGCGGCGGTTGGGCCTGCGGTACCGGGGCATCGGGCGGTGATGATCCGACTGGCGGCCCGTTCCCGATGTCCCGCTGGTCCCGGCGCTGAGCTCTGAGCTCTGGCCCTGAGTGCTGAGTGCTGACGGCTGTCCGTCGACCGGTGCGGAGGTGTCCCTCGCCGTCACCCACCGGGTCCGTGTCGCGCCGCGCTCCCCGGCGGACCAGCCGCGCGACCGCGGTCCGCCGACCGCCCACCGTCGCCCCGGTGGTCCCTCGTGCCTCAGTCCCGGGACGCCCCGCGCACGGCGGCGGGGCGGGCGATCTCATCGCGCCCGCCCCGCCCCGCGCCGAGGGCCACCCCGACGTCAGCGGCTCACCTCGCCGAGCACGTCGACGATCGCCTCGGTCGTCCGCCGGGCCTCGTCGTCGCTCATGACCAGCGGCGGCGAGAGGATGATGTTGTGGGCGTAGGGGCGGACGATCACGCCCTTCTCGTCCCTGATCCTGGCGGTCAACGCGAAGACCTCGGGGAACGGCATCGGTTCGCGGGTCTCGCGGTCGAGGACCATCTCGACCGCCGCCGCGGCGCCCTCCACCCGGATGTCACCGACGAGCGGGTGGTCCGCCAGCGAGGCCAGGCCCTCCCGGAAGCGGGCTGCCAGCGGTTGGGAGCGGGCGACCAGCCCCTCCCGTTCGATGATGTCGAGGTTGGCCAGGGCCACCGCGCTCCCGACCGGGTGGCCGCTGAAGGTGTAGCCGTGGAAGAAGCCGTAGTCCTGGCACAGGACCTCGGCGATGGCGTCGCTCATGAGCACGGCGCCGAAGGAGAAGTACCCGCTGGTGATCCCCTTCGCCGTGACGACGATGTCGGGGTCCATGCCCCTGGTCTCGGAGTCGAACCAGGATCCGGTGCGGCCGAACGCGGTGATGACCTCGTCGGCGACGAGGAGGATGCCGTGCCGGGACAGCACCTCCCGGACACGGGGCCAGTAGTCCTCGGGCGGGGTCAGCACGCCACCGCCGCCCATCACGGGTTCGCCGACCATCGCCGCGATCCGGTCGGGTCCGATCCGGTCGATCGTCTCCTCCAGCTCGGCGATGAGGAAGTCAGTGGGGTCGGCGTCCCCGTAGAGTTCGGACGCGCGGTAGAGGTAGGGAGGGGACACCTTCACGACGTCGGGGAGGTTGGGACCGACCCCTGCCTGCATCGCGTCGAAACCCGTCAGGGTGCCCGCGCCGTAGCTCCCGCCGTGGAAACCGAAGTTGCGGGAGATGATCCAGGTGCGGTCCGGTTCTCCGCGCCGACCGTGGTAGAGGCGGGCCGCCTTGATGGAGGTCTCCACGCCGTCCGCTCCACCGCTGGTGAAGAACACCCGGTTCAGGTCGCCGGGCGCCATTCCGGCGAGGCGGGCGGCCAACGCGACGGTGGTGTCGGTGCTGAACTCCTGGTAGGCGGTGAAGTACTCCAGCTCGGCGATCTGCTTCGCGGCCGCGTCGGCCAGCTCGCGCCGCCCGTGCCCGACGTGGGAGTGCCACAGCCCCCCGCCTGTCGCGTCGATCAGTTCCCTGCCCTCGGCGTCCCAGACCGTCGACCCCTTCCCCCGCACGATCACGACCCGTTCGGACACCGAGTCCGCCTGCATGGGGTGGAGGAGGTGACGGCGGTCCAGATCGGCGAGTTCGGCCGCGGAATATGTCGTCGTCTGCTTTCCGGAGGAATGGATCGTCACGGGATTTCCCATCGTCGAGGACCACGGGGGTCGCTGGCAGGAGGTGGTGGGCGGCGGTGATGTCCGCGAACGGCGTGATTTCCTCCCGCACCTTTTCCGGGAGTCAGGACTCACGCTCAACCGATGCTAGATCGGTGGACCGGGCCGCTCGTACTTCCACGTTGCTCGTTCTCCCGGGTGGGGGCCGACGGTCGCCCCGGGGGCGCTCACCAGGAGACGGGCAGGGCACGGAGCCGTGCCAGGGTGAGGTCGTCGTACCAGGGGACCTGCTCGGCGGGCACGGCGAGCCGCAGACCTGGGAGCCGGCCGGTGAGGGTGCGGAACGCGATCTCCAACTCCAGCCTGGCGAGGTTGTGCCCCATGCAGTGGTGGATTCCGTGACTGAAGGCGAAATGTCCCACCGGCGGCCGTTCGATGTCGAATTCGTCGGGGTGGGAGGACAGGTCGGGACCGAAATGCATCGCGGCGAAACCGATGAGTATTCCCTCGCCCTCCCGGATCAGCGTGCCCGCGATCTCGATGTCGGCGAGCGCGACCCTGGCGAGTTGTTCGACGAGCGAGAGGTGGCGCATCATCTCGTCCACGGCTCCGGGCACGAGTTCCGGCGAGCTGGCCAGCAGCGCGTACTGCCCCGGGTTGTCCAGGAGTGCGAGGGTGCCGAGGGCGAGGGTCTGGGTGCTGGTGACGGTGCCGGCGACCAGGATGGCGAGGGCGAACGCGACCAGCTCGTCGACGGTGAGCTCCCCCGTCCTGAGGTGGTCGTCGATCACGCGGTCGAGGAGACCGGGGGTGCCGCCGACCTCGGCCGTCTCCCGGGCGGCCTTCCTGCGGACCAGGTCCTCCAGGTAGGAGGTCAGTTCGGCCTCGGCGGCCTCGGCGCGGGCGGGGTCGAACAGCGTCGAGGCCGGCCCCTCGAAGCGATCCCGTTCCTGGTAGGGGACGCCGAGGAAGGAACAGACGACCATCATCGGCACCGGGCGGGCGAAGGCGTCGACGAGGTCGGCGGACGAGCCGCGTTCCACCATGCCGTCGAGGACCTCGTCGACGATGCGTTGGATCTCGTCGCGGTGGGCCTGGACGCGTCGCAGGGTGAAGCTGGGCAGCAACATGCGGCGCTGCCGGGTGTGGTCGGGCGGGTCGACCCCGAAGAGGACACCGGCGAAGCCGCCGTCCTCCTCCCGCGCCATCTCCCGGGTGGCGCGCATGTGGAGGTGGCTCTCGTGGAGGACGGGGTGGCCGGGGAGGTCGGCCCGGCTGGACAACCGGGGGTCGGCCAGCAGGGCACGGGCCTCCTCGACGCCCGTCACGAGCCACGCGGTGCGTCCGTCGTAGAGCCGCACCCTGCTGAGCGGGCGGGGGCCCCGCAGGTCGGCGAGGGCTGGGGACGGCCGGTAGGGGCACTCCCTCGGGCGGGGGTAGTGGGGGAGGTCCTCGGTCGTGGCCCGCGGTGACCCGTCCATCGGCTGTGCCATGTCGTCTCCTCCTGTCGTCGGCGGCCACGGGCGTGGACGCGGCAGGAGCGTTCGTCCCGGCCCGCGCCCGTGCCAGCCCCTCGGCCGACCCGGCCGTCGCACCGGTCGCGGTGACGTGCTGCCTCGGGGAGGCGCCGCTCCCGGCCGGTCCGGGCCGCTCGACGGGAGGGGCGGTGGGAGTGCGCCCGGCGGCGCGGGACACGGGCGGTGCGCCGTCCCGCGCCGGGTGCGCGGCGCGGCGGGACCGCCGTCGTCGACTCCCGCCGTGCGGCGTGGTGGACGCCGGGGCGAGGGGTTCACCGTCCATCGTGCCGGGGGGCGGGCCGGTTCGTCGTCTCCTGTCGTGCCTGACGGGGGCCGAGGGCCGGGAGTCGGGGGCCGGCGGGGCTCCGCCGGGACGGCGGCGTGCGGGGACGCGGCGCGGGCCGAGGAGGGAGTGGAGGCGCGTGGAGGGGCGCGTGCAGAGGCGGTTGGCCGGCACCGGGCGGATCCCGGCCGGACGGAGAACCCGTTCGCCCGCGTGGCGCGACGCGGGCGAACGGGAGCGAGGACACCGTGGAGGGCACGGGCGGTGGGCGGCTCCGCCCGACCGCCGAAGGGTCTACCTGCCGCGCTGGGCCTTGCCCAGCCCCCGGTAGTGCTCGCGACGTTCCTTGTCGAGGTGCTCGATGGCGTAACGCAGCATCGTGCGCGGCATGGTGGCCGCGTGCTCGTCCAGGAAGGCGATGAGCCGGTCCGGCTGTCTCCTCCCGGCCTCCCGCACCCACCCTCCGACCGCCTTGTGGATGAGGTCCTCCTCGTCGTGCAGCAGGATCTCGGCGATGCGGAAGGTGTCGTCCACCTGGTCGTGCCGGATGAAGTAGAAGGTGCTCACCACCGCGGTCCGGCGTTCCCAGATGTTCGACGAGCGAGCCAGCTCGTAGAGGATGTCGCGGGGTTTGTCGAACAGGTAGCCGCCGACCACGTGGGGGGCGGCCACATCGACCAGGTCCCAGTTGTTGATCCGGTCGATCCGCCGCAGGTAGAGGTCGAACAGTTCCTGCCGCCTCGACTCCGGGGTCCTCCTGCGCCGGGCCTGTTTGTCCATGATGCTCAGCCCGCCAGCCCTGACCTCGTGGATCGGGCTTTCCAGGAGCCGTTCGACCTCGTCCGGCTCCATGTCGATGAACTCCTTGGCGAGCGCGAACACCTGTCCCATGCGGACGCCGAGGAAGGTGTCGCCCTCTCCGTACTCCCCCGCGCCGGACTTGAAGTAGCGCTGGATCTTCTGGAGTTCCTCCTCGGAGCGGTGCTCCTCGAGGCGTTCGACGAAGTGGTCGGCCGTGAGTGTGGTCGTCATCCACCCATCCCTGTGCTCTCGCCTCGGCCGGAGCCGAGTGCCACCAGCAGTACGAGCCCGGCGATCAGGTGCGGGACGAGATCTGCTGGAGCGCCCAACGGTTGCCGTCGGGGTCGGAGAAGAACGCGAAGCCCACGTTGTTCAGGTCCTCGCCCTCCTCCGCCGGCCGGAAGCCCTCCGGACCGGGGACCTGGACCTCACTGACCTCGACGCCCCGGCCCAGCAGTTCCTCCCGGGCCGCGCGGATGTCGCGGACGACGAGCTGGAGCCCCTGCATCGAGCCTGGCTCCATCTCCACCAGGCCGACCCCCAGGACGATGGAACAGCCCGACCCCCTCGGTGTCAACTGGACGATGCCGGGGCCGCCGTCCACCCGGGTGTCGTGGTCGACCACGAAACCCATCTGCTCCCCGTAGAACTTCTTCGAGCGGTCGATGTCGCTGACCGGCATCGCGACGACTTCCAGGGTCCAGTTCATGGGTGTGGCTCCTTCCTGCCTGATTCCGATGTTGCTTCCGCCGTCCGGGCCTGGGCCCACGCCCGCCCGGAGTCCTTCGACCGACGTGAGCAGGGCGTCGAGCCGGGCGTGGCTCTCCCGCAGTCCCCGCTCCATCGGAGTGCGCAACGTCCTGTCCCTCGCCTCCGGTGAGGGGTGCAGGATCGTGCTGGTGACGGTGGTCCGACCGGCGCGTTCCACGAACCTCGTCGTGACGAGCGAGGTGAGGTCGGGGTGTTCGGCGCCGTCGTAGGACTCGGTGTGGACGAGCAGGCCCGGTGTCTCGATCTCGCGGTACACCCCGGACTGGGTCATCTCCGCGCCGCCCGGGCCTCGGGAGACGAAGCGCCAGGTGCCGCCGACCCGCAGGTCCACCTCGCAGGCCACCAGGTTCCACCCGCGCGCGCCGAACCAGCGGACCAGCAGGTCGGGTTCGGTCCAGGCCGCGAAGACCAGTCGCGCGGGGGCGTCGAAGGACCGGCGCAGGGTGATCTCGCGGTCCGTGGGGGTCGTGACGCGCGTGGAGGTGGCGTCGCCGGCGAGTGACATCAGTGGTCGTCCGACTTCCCGTCGCGTTCCGCCCTGAGGTCGGCGAGGACGGCGTCGAGCCGTTGGAAGCGCTCCTCACTGGCGGAGCGGAACTCCTCCAGCCAGTCGACCGCCAGGCGGATGGGGGCGACGTCCAACCGGGAGGGGCGGCGTTGCGCGTCGCGGCCCCGCACGACGAGACCGGCCCGTTCGAGCACCTTGAGGTGCTTGGAGATCGCCGGCTGGCTGATCGCGAAGGGCGCGGCGAGTTCCGTGACGGTCGCCTCCCCCTGGGCGAGGCGGGCGAGGATGGCGCGTCGGGTCGGGTCGGCGAGCGCGGCGAACGTCCTGTCGAGCACGTCGGAGTCCATCGTCCATAACCCCCCGGGTTTATTACCTTGCGGTTTTATACCGGTCTCGTCCGTTGAGGTCAAGCACGACGGAAGAAGGCTCACCCGGTTCAGCGACGGTGCCTTGGTGCCGACGGGGTGGTCCCCGCCGCCGGGGGCCGGTTCGGCCCGGGAGCCGCCCAGGTCGCTCCGCTGGTCCGTCGCCGCACGGAGGAAGGTGCGAGGCGGTCGCCGCGCGATCAGGATTGACCCCGACAGCGGGGCCGAGGGACGCCCCGGACGGGCGCCTCCGGACGCGGACGAGCGAGCAGCTCGGCCCCGGCACCCACCGCTCGGGTCCCCTCGGCTGGCCCCCGTCCGGCGCCGGCGGGAAGCGGCCTCGACCCCCTCTTCCCCTCGGACCGGCAAGGAGAACCATGACCGGCAGCGGCGACGTCACCCTGAGCGAGGCCGACTACCTCCGGCTGATCATCCACGGCACGACCGCCTTCGAGCTCCTGCGCACCGCGATGGAGTTCGACCTGTTCGAGCGGCTCGAGGCCGAGAACGGGCTGACCCTGGAACAGGTGGCCGACGCCATCGGCGTCGCCGAACAACCCGCGCGGATCCTCCTGCTGGGGCTCGCCTCCCTGTCGTTGGTGACCAGGGAGGGCGAGCGCTACGTCAACAGCCCCGTGATCCGCCGGAAGATGCTCCGCGACGCTCCCCGGTTCCTGGGGCCGCTGCTGGACGTCCAGGCGGAGGTCATCAACCAGTCGATGGGGGACTTCGCCGAGTCGATGCGGCAGGGCACCAACGTCGGGCTCCGGCACATCCCGGGACCCGGCACCACGCTCTACGAGCGCCTCACCGCGCACCCCCGGCTCCAGGAGGTCTTCTACGCGAACATGGGGGACGCCTCGCGGAAGGCCTTCGCGCGGATCCTCGACTTCCACGACTTCTCCGGCGTCCGCCACCTCGTCGACCTCGGTGGCGGCGACGGCACCAACGGCCGCGAACTGGCCAGGCGTTACCCCGAGCTCACCGTGACGGTCGTCGACCAGGAGAGCGTCACCCGGCTCGCCTCCTCCCGGGTGGAGGACCCCGAGCTCCTCGGACGCATGCGCTTCCACCCCGGCGACCTGTTCACCGTGGACCTCCCCCGCGACGCCGACGCGATCCTGTTCTTCCACCTCTTCGAGATCTGGTCGCTGGAGCGCAACACCGAGCTGCTCCGGCGCTGCCACGACGCCCTGCCCGAGGGCGGCGTCTGCCTCGTCTACAACTTCGTCTCCAACGACGAGGGCACCGGTTCGCTCAGCGCCGGTCTCGTCTCCCCCTACTTCCTCACCCTCGCCTCCGGCGAGGGCATGACCTACTCGCCGCGCGACGTCGAACGCGCGGTCCGGGACGCGGGCTTCTCCCACGTCGAACGCCACGACGACCTCGGGTTCAGCCACACGTTGGTCATCGGCCGCAAGTAACCGCGCCCCCGATCGTTCCCACCAACGCCGCCGTGGTGAGGGGCACCGGCGGCGTCGAAGGAGGTTGTCCCCACGATGAGTTCCTCCGAGCCCGTCGCCGTCATCGGGATGGCATGCCGATTCGCCGGGGACGTCGACTCCCCGGAGGCGTTCTGGGACCTGCTGAGCACCGGTGGCGTGACCGTCGACGACATCCCCGAAGACCGCTGGGAGTCCTACGCGGCACGTGGCCCGGACCACGCGGCGGCGGTGCGCCGCGCCCCAGGGCGGGGCGCGTTCCTGCGCGACGTCCGGGGGTTCGACGCCGACTTCTTCGGCATCACGCCACGCGAGGCGGCGCAGATGGACCCGCAGCAACGCCTGGTGCTGGAGGTGTCCTGGGAGGCGCTGGAGCACGCCGGGATCCCGCCCACCGACCTCGCCGGCACGGACACCGGCGTCTACGTCGGCGTCGGATCGGACGACTACGGCCGCAGGCTGTTGGAGGACCTCCCCCGGATCGAGGCGTGGACGGGGATCGGCACGGCCCACTGCGGGGTCGCCAACCGCGTGTCGCACGCCCTGGACCTGCGGGGTCCGAGCATGGCCGTGGACACGGCCTGCTCCTCGTCACTGGTGTCGCTGCACCTGGCGGTGCAGGCGCTGCGGGCGGGCGAGTGCCCGGTGGCGCTGGCAGGCGGCGTCCTGGTGATCACCTCACCCGGGCTGTCACTCGTGCTCGACGCGGCGGGAGCGACCGCCGCCGACGGGCGGTGCAAGACCTTCGACGCCGACGCCGACGGGTACGGGCGGGGCGAGGGCGCCGGCATGGTGGTGCTCCGGCGGTTGTCCGACGCCCGCCGCGACGGCGACCGCGTCCTCGCGGTCATCCGGGGCAGCGCCGTGCGCCAGGACGGCCGGACCAGCGGGATCATGGCCCCCGACGGGACCGCGCAGGCGCGGCTGATGCGACGGGCCTGCGAGAACGCCGGAGTCGACCCGTCTGAGGTCGACTACGTGGAGGCCCACGGCACCGGCACCCCCACCGGCGACCCGGTCGAGGCCGGGGCGATGGCGTCGGTGTTCGGCCGGGGCAGACCGCCGGAGCGGCCCCTGCTCACCGGCTCGGTGAAACCCAACATCGGTCACCTGGAGGCCGGCGCGGGCATCGCCGGGGTCCTCAAGGCGGTGCTCGCGCTCCGCCACGAGCTGATCCCGCCGACCGTCAACCTCACCCGGCCGAACCCGGCCGTCGCCTGGGCGGACTCCGGCCTGCGCGTGGTGACCGAACCGACCCCCTGGCCGAGGTCCGACCGGCCCCGGCTGGCCGGCGTCTCCGGGTACGGCTACGGCGGGACCATCGCCCACGTCGTGCTGGCGGAGGCGGACCCGCCAGACCAACGACGGCCCGAGGACCCCGGCGGCGCGGACCCGTCGGGACACGGCCTCGTCCCGACCGCTCCGCCCGCCCTCCACCCCGTCTCGGCGGGGTCGGCGGCCGCCGTCCGCCGGCACGCCGGCCGGCTGGCCGACCGGCTCGCAGGGGTCGGGAGCCCGCTCGGCGACCTCGGCCACACGCTGGCCCGCCGCCGCTCCCACCTCACCCACCGGGCGGCGGTCGTCGCCCGGGACGGCGCGGAACTGGCCCGGGGTCTTCGGGAGGTGGCCGAGGCCGACGCCGACGCGCTGGTCGGCTCGGTCCTGCCCGGTTCCGCGTTGGGTGCGGTGTGGGTGTTCTCGGGGCACGGGTCGCAGTGGACCGGGATGGGACGGGAGCTGTTGACCGGCTCCCCCGAGTTCGCCGCCACGATCGACCGGATCGCCCCCCTGTTCGAGGCGGAACTGGGTCTCTCCCCGAGGGCCGCGCTGCTCGGTGACCTCCCCCGGTCGGCCGACGTCGTCCAACCGTTGATCTTCGCCGTCCAGGCGGGGCTCGCCGCCGTCTGGTCCTCGCTCGGCTTACGACCGGCCGCCGTCCTCGGCCACTCGGTGGGCGAGATCGCGGCGGCCGTGACCGCCGGTGTCCTCACCCTCGAGCAGGGCGCTCGTCTGGTGGCGCGGCGTTCCGCGCTGCTGCGGCGGGTGGCCGGGCACGGCGGCATGGCCATGATCCGCCTGCCCGCCGAGGAGACCGAGCGGCGGCTGGCCGACCACCTCGACGTGGTCGTCGCCGTCGAGGCCTCCCCGTCGTCCACCGTGATCTCCGGTCCCGCCGGGGCCGTCGCCGAGGTGTGCGCGCGGTGGCGGGGCCAGGGGGTCGCCGTGCGTCGCGTCGACGCGGACGTCGCCTTCCACGGGCCGGCGATGGACCCGCTGCTGGACCCGCTGCGCGAGGGCCTGTCCGACCTGGCCCCTGACTCGGCGGCCCTGCCGGTGTACGGAACGGCCGATCCGGACCCGAGGTCGGCGGCGATCCGGGACGCCGACTACTGGGCGCTGAACCTGCGTGGCCGCGTCCGCTTCGCCTCCGCCGTCGCCGCGGCGGTGGAGGACGGTCACCGCCTGTTCCTGGAGGTCTCCCCGCACCCGGTGGTCGAGCACTCGCTCAGGGAGACGCTGGAGCACCTCGGTATCGACGACGCGTTCGTCACGCACTCGCTGCGCCGGGGCCGCCCCGAACGAGAAGCGCTGTCGCGCGCGCTCGGCGCGCTGTACTGCCACGGCGCCGACGTCGACTGGACGCGGCACTGGCCGGGGGGCGCCCTCGTCGACCTGCCCACCACCCCCTGGGACCGGCGACCGCACTGGGTGGAGGAACACCGACGCCCGTCGACGTTCGGGGCCGGCCACGACCCGGCCCGGCACACCCTGCTCGGGTCCCGGCTGCGGCTCACCGACGGATCGGGGGCCCAGGTCTGGGTGACCAGGCTGGACCGCGAGTCCCGCCCCTTCCCCGGCGAGCACCCCGTGCGGGGGGTGGAGATCGTGCCCGCCGCGGTGTTGCTGTGCACCCTCCTCGCCGCCGCGGGGTCCCGAGACGACTCCCACCGGATCGCCGATGTCGCGTTGCGGACGCCCGTCAGCCTCTCCGCTCCCCGGGACGTCCAGGTCACCCTGCGCGACGGCGCGCTCCAGATCTCCGCGCGCCTCGACGAGGACGACGTCGACGACCGGGGTTGGGTCACCCACACCACCGCGAGGCTGCCTGCCGAGGACGACGACGGGCGAGCGGCGCCGGAGGGCGCGGACCCCCGGGTGCCGGCCGGGGACGACCTGCCGGAGTTGCCCACGTCCTGGGTCGTCGAGGTGCTCGCCGAACGCGGCGTCGGGGGCATGGGGTTCCCGTGGGCGGTGGAACGGCTCCGGGGTGGGCCGTCGCGGGTGGAGGCGACCGTGGTCGCCGATCCCGGGGCCGCCCCGCACAGCTGGGCCCCGCTGCTGGACGCGGCCCTGTCGACCGCGTCCGCGGTGTTCCCCGGTTCCCGGTCGCTGCGGATGCCGGCGCACATCCGCCGGGTCTGGCTGGCACCCCGCCCACCGGGCGAGGCCGTGGTCCGCGTCGAGGTCACCGATGAGGACACCGTGGAGGTGCTGATCGGTGACCGGGAGCGGCGCCTGGTCGGCCGGATCGCCGGGCTGCGGTACGGGGTGCTCGACGGGGACATCGCCGCCTCCCACGATCCGGGGGCGCTGCTGCACGAGGTGGCGTGGCGGCCCCGGGGTCTCCCGAGTGCCCCGGCCGGCCGGCTCCCCGGACTGGCGGTCCTCGTCGGACCGGACTCCCCGACGCGGCGGGCGGTGGGGACCGCCTTCGACGCGGCGGGCCTCCCCCACGTGGTCGTGGCGGACGCCGACGGGCTGGACGCCGCCGAGGGCGCCGAGGACGTGGCGGTGGTCGTCGTCCCCGGCGAGCACGGCGCGGACGGCGCGGACGGCGCCGGGCCGGCGGAGGCGACCAGCGCGGCGACCTGGCTGCTGGCGGACACCGCGCGGCGCCTCGCCTCGGCACCGGGTGGGAACGGCGCCCGGCTGTGGTGCGTGACCAACGCCGTCCGGGAGGCGAGGAGCACCGCGTCCCTCGTCCAGGGGGCGCTGTGGGGGCTCGGTCGCGTCGTCGGCGGGGAACACCCCGAGCTCTGGGGAGGCGTGATCGACCTCGCCGACCCGGTGCGGGACGCCGGGACCGTGGTGGACGTGCTCCGCGCGGGCCCGGGCGAGGACGTCGTCGCCGTGCGGGACGGCACGCAGGAGGTTCCCCGGATGCGGGAGCTGGCGGGCGTCCCGACGGGGCGGGAGCCGACGTTCCGCCCCGAGGCGACCTACCTCGTCACCGGCGGGCTCGGCGCGCTCGGCCTGGAGGTCGCGCGGTGGATGGCCGGGCGGGGTGCCCGGCGGATCGTCCTGGCGGGCAGGCGCGGCCTGCCGCCCCGCGGCACCTGGGACTCGCTGTCCGATCCGGACGAGCGCGGCCGGGTGGAGGCGGTACGCGCCCTGGAACGGCGGGGGGTGGCGGTCGTGGTGGTCGCCGTGGACCTGGCGGACAGGGACGCCTCCGCTCGCCTGCTCGACCCCTCGGCGCTGGGACTGCCCCCGATCCGGGGTGTGGTCCACGCCGCCGGGGTCCTCGACGACCGGGTGGTGCGGGAGCTCGACGCCTCGTCGCTGCGCGCCGTCCTGCGCCCCAAGGTGGACGGCGCGTGGGTACTGCACGACCTGTTCCCGCCGGGCACGGTCGACTTCCTGGTCCTGTTCTCCTCCTGCGGGCACCTCCTCGGGCTTCCCGGGCAGGCCGCCTACGGCGCGGCGAACGCGTTCCTCGACGCCGTGGCCGCGCACCGGCGGTCGCGGGGGGACCTGGCCGCGTTGAGTCTGTCCTGGACCTCGTGGCGGGGCTTGGGGATGGCGCGCAGCACCGGTGTCATCGCCGAGGAGCTGGCCGCGCGGGGCACCCGGGAGATCACCGCCACCGAGGCGTTCCCCGCGTGGGAACTGGCCGCCCGCCACGAGCGGGCCCAGGTCGCGGTGCTGCGCACCGTCCCGCTCGGCCCGGGTGACCGACGGCCCCCGTTGTTCTCGGAGCTCGGCGTGGACCACGCCGCCGACCAGGCCGGGGAGGGCGCTGGCGCGTCGTCACCCTCGGCACGGGAGGCCCTCGGGTCGCACGCCTCGCTCGTCGAGGAGATCAGCCGCCAGGTGGCGGAGGAGACCCGGCTCCCGGCGGACGACGTCGACCCCCGCCGGCCGCTGGTGGAGATGGGCGTGGACTCGGTGATGACCGTGCGCATCCGGCGGGCGTTGGAACGCCGGTTCGGGTTGTCGCTGCCCACCACGCTGTTCTGGGACCAGCCCGACATCGACTCGGTGGCCGCGCTGCTGGTGGAGCGCGCCGGGTCGGGAGACGACACGAACGGGGAGGCACGATGAACCCGGACCTGGTGGTGCCGTGGCCGGCCGATGCGGCCGAGACCCACCGGCGGAACGGTTGTTGGCTCGGTCGCCCGTTGGGGCGGTTGCCCTGGGAGTGGGCCGGGCGCTGGGGGGACCGGGTGGCCATCGTGGACGGGGAGCGGCGGTTGACCTACCGCGACCTCGCGGCCTCGGTGGACCGCCTGGCCGAGAACCTGCTGGGGCTCGGCCTGCGCCGCCACGACGCCGTCCTCGTGCAGTTGCCCAACGTGGCGGAGTTCGTGGTCGTCACGCTGGCCTGCCTCCGCGTCGGTGTCGTGCCGGTGATGATGTTGCCGCCGCACCGCGAGTACGAACTGTCGTCCATCGGCGCGCACGTGGACGCCAGGGCGGTCGTCGTCCCGGACGAATGGCGGGGGCACGACCACCAGGACCTCGCCGTGCGGGTCGCCGAGGCCCTCCCCTCCCCCGCCCGGGTGCTGGTCGTGGGGGACGAGGTCCGGCCCGGGTGCCACGACGTCCGCCACCTGGCCCGCCCGGACGGGGACGAGCGGCGACGCCGCCGCACCCTGGACGCCCAGGCACCCCCGTCCTCCGACGTGGCCCTGTTCCTGCTCTCCGGTGGCACGACGGGGGTTCCCAAGGTCATCGGGCGCACTCACGACGACTACGAGTACAACATCCGCCGGAGCGCGGATGCCTGCGGTTTCGGGGAGGGCACCGTCTACCTGGCGGTCCTGCCCGCCGGGCACAACTTCCCCCTCGCGTCACCGGGGATCCTGGGAACCCTCCACTCGGGAGGACGGGTCGTCCTGGTGCCGACCCCCAACCCGGCGGTGGTCTTCCCCGCCGTCGAGGCGGAGCGGGTCACGGTCACCTCCGCCGTCCCGGCCGTGGCGCTGCGCTGGGTGGCGGCGGCCGAGGACACCCGGCACGACCTGTCCAGCCTGCGGTTCGTCCACGTCGGTGGTTCGGTGCTGTCGCCCTCGGTGGCCGAACGCATCGGACCGGCGCTGGGCTGCCGCGTCCAGCAGGTGTACGGGATGGCGGAGGGGTTGATCTGCTACACCCCGACCGACGCGCCTCCCGAGGTGGCGCACACCACGCAGGGACGCCCGATCAGCCCGTACGACGAGCTGCGCGTGGTGGACGAACGGGGCCACCCGGTGCGGCCGGGGGAGGTCGGTGAACTGCTCACCCGGGGTCCGTACACCCCGCGCGGGTACTACGGCGTCCCCGAGCAGAACGCGGTCTCCTTCACCTCCGACGGTTTCTACCGCACCGGGGACCTGGTGCGCCTCACGGCCGAGGGCGACGTCGTCGTGTGCGGACGGGTCAAGGACCTGATCAACCGGGCTGGCGAGAAGGTGTCGGCCGGTGAGATCGAGACGCTGGTGCAGGAACTGCCGGCGGTCGCCGAGGCCGCCGCGATCGCGGCCCCCGACCCGGAGGTGGGCGAACGCGTGTGCCTGTTCGTGCGTCCCCACCCGGGACGACCGCCGTCCCTCGACGAGATCGCCGCGGCGCTGACCGCGCGCGGGGTGGCGGCGTTCAAGATCCCCGAACGCCTTGAGATCATCCGCGACATGCCGCACACCCCGGTGGGGAAACCGGACAAACCGGCGCTGCGGGCGTTGTTGGCCGACCTCGACTGACCACGTCCCTGACCCCGAGGTGCGCTCCCACCGGGGGCGCACCGGGGGCCGGGTCGGCGATCCAGGGTGCTCCGCTCCGCTCGGGCCGGCGCCAGCCCCGACCGCCTCCCTCGGCCGCGCCAGCACCTGGCGGTAGCGCGGACGCGGGTGGCCGCCCCTCGGCGGGCCACCCGGTCGGCCCCCGGTCCTCCGAGGTCGCCCGGGACCGGGCACCGGCCTGGCTCGTCGCGCGCCTCGGGTGCGTGAGCCGCCGAGGGTGCGAGTGGGCCCGTGCCACCACCTCGGGTGCGCCGGGTGACCCCGTTCGAGGCCACCACGTCGCGACCGCCGAGCTGGGCGCGGCCCCGCCTCCGCTCCGGTCGTCCCGGGCAGGGGTGCGGTGGGGCGTTCAGTCCGGGCTGCGGTGGGGCGTTCGGTCTGGGCGTTCCGGCTGGGCTGCGGTGGCGCGTTCACTCTGGGCGTTCCGGCTCGGGTCGCCGGCCGGCGGGAGGACCTCGTCCGGCTCATCCCGGTGGGGCGGCGTCGGCCGGTCTCCCGCTCCCGGAACGACACCGGTCCGCCCCTGGCCACGGGAGTGCCGACCGGCCGTTCCTCACCCCGGGGAGGGTGGGACCACCGCGGCGGCGAGGCTCCGACGGCACGCTGCGCCGCCCGGGTACCGGTTGCTCGGGGACGACCCCGGCGCGGTCCGCGGCGGAGTGGCCACGGGACACGCCGGCGCCCCCGGGACCAGTCCCGGGGGCGCGTCGCCGGAAGAACGGACCGAGGGACTGGACCACCCACTACGCCTGACGGACAACCAGGCACGGTTCACCGTCCACGACCTGTCCACCGACAAGCCGATCCCGTGCGGGCCGGCGATCCGCGGGCCTCAGTGCTCCCGGGCCCGCAGCAGTCCGCCCAGCTCCGCCGCGAACTCGTCCGGATGGGTCACGTAGCCGACGTGACCGCCGGAGAAGTGCGTGATGTCGAGGCCCAGCCGCTCGGCGAGCACCAGGTTGGGCCGGTACGGGAAGTGCTCACGGGAGTCCGCTCCCCCGGCCAGCACGAGCCGGTCCGAGACCGACCGGAGCACGTCCAGGTCCGGTCGGTGGGCCGGGTAGGGGATCACCTCGTGTTCGAACCAGAAGAGCTGGTTGCGGCGCAGGCGGTCCAGCATCTCCGCCAGGCGTTCCGGGGACTGCTCGGTGTGCGCGGGAGCCCGGGTCGACGTCGTCATCCCCATCGCCGTCCTGAACATCCGGCGTGCCTCCTCGACACCCGACCGCTGGTAGGTGGCGTGGAGGTCGCGGTAGAAGCCGAGCCAGCGCCGGGAGTCCGCCATGACCGAGGCCAGCGGCGGCTCGTGGGAGACGGCGGTGCGCAGCCCCTCCGGGTACCGCTCGACCAGCGCGAGGGCGATGATCGCCCCGGAACTGCTGCCGAACACGTGGGCCGGCCCCGACGACAGGTGGTCCAGGAGAGCGCGGATGTCCTCGACGTCCTCCCCGATCCGCCGGTCGTCCTGGACGGGCCCCTCGAGCGTGCTGCGGGAGAAACCCCGGCGGTCGTAGGTGATCACGGTGTGCCGCCGGGCGAGCCGGTCCGCGAGCGGAGCGAACGGAGCCGCGTCACCGTTGCCGGTGGGGATGATGAGCAGCGGCGTTCCCGACCCCCGTACCTCGTGGTACAGGCGCGCCCCGGGCACCCGGAGGAACCCCGTCCTCGGTTGGTGTTCCACGTGTCCTCCTCATGGGAGCGGCCGTGGCGGGCGTCCCACCCGCCACGGCGCGCCGGTCACGGGGCGGGAGCCCTCGGGGTCGGGACGTCGCGCAGCGCGACGAGGGCGAGCCCGGTGAGCACCACGAAGGCGACCGCGCAGATGCCCGCCGCGGTGTTCAGCCCGGCGACGAAAGCCGCGCGGGCCGACTCGACCAGTGACGCCGCGACCGGACCTGGCAGGCCCTCGGCGACGACGAGCGCGCCAGCGAGGGTCTCCCCGGCGACCGCGCCGGCGCCGGTGTCGGCGACCTCGGCCGGCAGTGCGACCCCCGAGCGGTAGACGGCCGCTCCCACGCTGCCGAGCAGCGCGATGCCCAGGGCGACACCGAGTTCCCCACTGGTCGACTGGAGGGAGGAGGCCGACCCGGCCTTCTCCGGTGGCGCCGAGGGCACCACGATGCGGGCCACGAGCGGGCCCACCGGGCTGACCCCGAAGTAGACGACGGTGAACCCGGTCATGAGGACCGGCAGCCCCGTCGTCGGCCCCACCTGGGTGAGGACGAGCATGCCGACGGCGGCGACGGTGGTGCCGATCGCGATGAGGTGCGCGGGCCGCAGCAGACCGCTGACGGCCTGGCTGACGAAGATCCCGACCGTGAGGGCCAGGGTCGGGACGAGCACCCACAGCCCGGCCACCAGGGGCGAGAACCCCTCCACCATCTGGAGGTGCTGCGCGACGAAGAAGCCGCTCCCCGACTGCACCCCGGCGACCAGCAGGCCGATCAGCAGGGCCGCGCTGACCGCCCTGATGGAGAACAGGCGCAGGTCCAGGAGCGGGTCGTCCAGCCGCCGCTGGCGGAGGACGAACGCCAGGCCCATCAGCGCCCCGACGAGGACGGCCAGCACCGGTCCGGGCTGCCAGCCCAGCCGGGCGATCTCCTTGAGCCCGTAGATGAAGGGCAGCAACGCGCCCAGGGAGAACAGCACGCTCACCGCGTCCGGCCGGCCCGCCGAGGGGTTGGCGAACTCGGGCAGGACGGCGCGGCCGGTGACCAGCAGGAGCAGCATGATCGGCACGGCGACGAGGAAGACCGAACCCCACCAGAACCACTGCAACAACACCCCGCCGAGGACGGGTCCGAGCGCGACGCCGGCGGTCAGGGAGGCCGCCCACACCGAGATGGCGATGCCGCGCTGCCGGGCGTCGCGGAACATGACCATGATCAGGGCGAGGCTGGAGGGCACGATCGTCGCCCCGGCCACCCCCAGCGCCGCGCGGGAGGCGATGAGCATCTCGGGCGAGGAGGAGTAGGCGGCGACGACGGAGACGACGGCGAACACGGCGGCGCCGACGAGCAGCAGCCGCCGGCGTCCGATGCGGTCACCGAGGGTGCCCATCGTGACCAGGAACCCGGCGGTGAGGAAACCGTAGGCGTCGGTGATCCACAGTTGCTGGCTGGCGCTCGCGGACAGCGTCGCGGTCAGTTCCGGCAGGGCCAGGAACAACACCCCGATGTCCAGCATCGTCATCATCGTGGGCAGCGCCAGCACCGCCAACGCCAACCATTCCCTCCGGCCCGCCGTGGACGGCGGACCACCAGCGGACACGGGCATGCTCTCTCCTCCTCGACGTGGGTTCCTGGTCGTCCCGGTCGCCGCCGGGAGCCGGTGGTGGCTCCCGACGGCCGGAACCGACGCGGCCGGCGGGCCGCGGGTGTCACCGCCGTCAGCGGCGTTCCGCCGTCATCCCCTCCAGCAGGGGCACCACGTCGGCGGGGCTGGGCATCGCCAACCAGGACTCCCGGACGTCGCGGGCGCCCCGCTGGAAGGAGGGGTCCTCGACGACGGCGGTGATCATCCGCCGGATGTCCTCGACGGAGGTGGTGCGGTGGTTCAGGCGCAGGCCGGCACCCCGCGCGACCACGTAGTCGGCGGTGAGGGTGGCCTCGAGCTTCTTCGCGGGCAGTTCCCACGAGGTGACCTTCTCGACGACGTCCTCGCTGATGCCGAACTCGAAACCGACGCGGTAGGTGCCGTCCCCGGGGCCCCGGGGATCGACCTCCACCGGGCGCATCATCAGGGTCTCGCCGGTGTCGCAGACGATCTGCGGAACCCTCATGGCGGCGGGCGCGGCGAAGGTGCCGATGCCACCGTGGTGGATCAACGCCGAGCAGGTGGGCATCAGGTGGGTCAGCGGCACCCACTCGATGACGCGGACGTTGTCGGGAATCCGATCGACGCCCTCCAACTGCGGCTCGTTGAGGGTCGCGACCAGCTCGACGTCGAGGTCCGCGACGGCCTCCAGGATCATCGGGGTCCGCCCCCAGTCCCCCTTGATGAACCGGCGGGTGGACTCGCCGAGGGACAGCGCCACCCTCGGCCGCTCCGGCCGGTCGGTCAACCAACGGGGGAAGGCCTCCGCCCCGTTGTAGGGCACGTAGCGCATGGCCAGCGTCGTGGTGCTGGTCGGCAGCACCATGCCCGGCGGCATCGGGTCCATGCTCCACTGGCCGTACAGGAGCTCGTCGTCGATCTCCATGCCGTACTTCTCCGCCAACGGGGTCATGAGCTCGACCTGCGGGTTCGGGGAGAGCCCCGCCGCGAGGAGTTCGGTCCCGCGCTCGGCCAGCCGGTCGAGGCTCCAGGCCAGGATGTCCGGGCCGATCAGCATCCGGGCGTGGGCCGCGCCGCACGCGCGGGCCGCGAACGGCCCGCAGGCGAAGGTCGGGTCCCAGATCACCAGGTCCGGCTTCCACTGGCGTGCGAAGTCGATGAGTTCGTCGGCGTAGGGCAGGTCCGTGCGGATGTAGTCGGAGATCGGGTTCAGCAACCACTGGTAGTAGGCGATCCAGTGTTCGCGGCCCTGCTCGTCGAGCCCGAGGGCGTCGGCGTACCGGAGGACCTCCTCGGGGTGGGCGGGTGCCCGCGCGTCGGGCCGCGTCCGCGCCTCGTCGACGGAGGCGTCGCCGAGCCCGACCGGGGTGAGCCCGGCGGCCGTGACCGATCCCTCGAACCGCGCGTGGGTGGCCACCCGGACCTCGTGGCCCGCGCTCTGGAGCCCCCAGGCGAGCGGCACGGCCGGCCAGAAGTGGGCGTGCGACGGGTAGACGATGAACAGCACTCGCATGGGGTCTCCTCCGGAACGTGTCGGCCCCGCCCGGCGACGGCGGGCCGCGAACGGCGTCGGGCGGCGGTCGCCGACGGAAAACGGTTCGCCACTGCTGTCGGCCAGTCGAAATCGCGCTCATCATGGTTCGCGGCGAGGAGACCGACCGCACCTTCCAGAATGCGCTCCGGCCCGCTGGGCCGGAATGGTGTTCGGGGCCGCGTCGCGAACGGTTCCGCGCGCGGTCCCGCCACGCGGGGAGCCCGCTTCCCGGTCCCTGGCCTCGGGTTTCGGCGATTCGTTCCCCGCACGCAGGAAGAACCGAGGACGCGCGTCGATTGCTAGGTTGGGCGTGGTGATCGGGGCGGGCCGGTTCACGGTCACCACTCGATCCCGGTGGTCCGCACCATTTCGGCGGACCCACCCCGAATTCCCCTGAACCGGATCTCCCTTTCCCGGTGGTTCCCCGGACGTCGATTCCGGTGGATTCGCGTGGGAGTCCGGGACCACTGACGAGGAACCGCCCAGGGCCCGTGGGTCACGAGCGAGGACCGAGAGGAAGAGCTGAGCCGTCATGCGTGGATATGAGGACGCGGTAGCGCTCCCCGTCGAGGTGTTCGCCGACCCCGAGGCCCTGTTCGCCCGGCTGGGGCACCGGGGCCCGGTGCACCGGGTCACGCTCCCCGACGGGATGCCGACCGTGCTCGTCACGGGGAACCAGGCGGCCAGGGACGCGTTGTCCGACCCCCGCCTGGTCCGGGGGATCGGGGCCGCCGCGCCGGAACTGCACCCGTACCACCCGATGGGGGGCGAGGACTTCCCGCTCTCGCGGCACATGCTCTTCGCCGATCCGCCGGATCACGAGCGGCTTCGGCGGTTGGTGTCGAAGGCGTTCACCCGGCGCCGGGTGGAGGCCATGCGTCCCCGCGTCCAGGAGATCACCGACTCCCTCCTCGACGCCGTCGCCGACCGGGGTTCCACCGACCTGGTCGAGGCGGTGGCGCTGCCCCTCCCGATCGCCGTCATCTGCGAGATGTTGGGCATCCCCCGGGAGGACCGGGGGGAGTTCGAGCAACACGCCGAGGTCCTCACCGGCATCAACTCCTCGTCGTCCTACGAGGACATCATCACCGCGGGCCGCTGGCTGGACACCTACCTCGGCGGGCTCGTGGAGGACCGGCGCGCGCGCCCCGGCGACGACCTGGTGTCGGCGATGGTGCTCGCGCAGGAGCGGGACGACCGCCTCAGCGACGTCGAGGTCCGGTCGAACTCGATGCTCCTGCTGAGCGCCGGGTTCGAGACGACGGTGAACCTGATCGCCAACGGGATGCTCACCCTGCTCCGCCATCCCGACGACCTGGACCGGCTGCGGGCGGATCCCGGGCTGGTGCCCGCCGCGCTCGAGGAGCTGCTGCGCTTCGACAGCCCGGTCTCCAGCATCACCTACCACTTCGCGCGGCAGGACCTGGAGCTCGCGGGTGTCCGGGTGCGGGCCGGCGAGCACGTCGTGATCTCGGTGGCGGCCGCCAACCACGACCCCTCGGTGTTCCCCGACCCGCACCGCCTCGACACCGCGCGGGAGACCGGTGGACGGGTGCTCGGTTTCAGCCACGGCATCCACTACTGCCTGGGTGCTCCCCTCGCCAGGATCGAGGGGGAGATCGCCGTCACGACGATGTTGCGGCGCCTGCCCGGCCTCCGGCTCGCCGTCGACGTCGCGGACCTGAGGTGGCGGCCCACGTACAACCTGCACCGGTTGACGGCCCTGCCCGTGCGGTTCGACGCCGGCTGACCGCGACCCCGACCGCAGCCCGTCGCCGCGCCCGAGGAGCCCTGGCCAGGCGTACCGGGGGCCCGCACCCGCGCCGCGCCCCGCGACCAGCCCCACCACACCAGCTGACGAACCCACGAATGGAGCCATGACCATGCGAAGCCGAACCAGGACGAGGACCGTGCTCGCGGCGACCGCCGCGGCCGCGATCGTGGTCGCGGGGTGCAGCCCCGAGTCGAGCACGGATCCGGTGGTCTCGGAGGCCGCCCAGGAGACGGCCTCCGAGACCGTCGCGCCGGCCGGGCCGGCCGACCTCCAGTCCGTCCTGCTTCCGGTGGAGGAACACCCGGAGGGCAGCCAGATCCACGCGGAGATGCCGCTGCGGGAGGCCACCGCCCGGATGATGCCGGGGACCGGCGAGCCTTCCGGCATCGTGGTCATGCCGCGCTGCGTCAGCTACTTCTCCGTCATCGGTGGTCTGGAGGAGCTGGACGGCTGGTACCAGTTCGGCAACCGCGCCGACGGCGCCCTGTTCATGGCCTTCGTCGCCGAGGCCCCGGACGAGAACGTGCTGGACCTGATCCGGATGCGCGTCGAGGGCTGCGGTGAGGGTTTCCAGACGATGCAGGGCTGGCCGCCCAGCGCGACGGGGGGCGGCGAGATCGTCTCCAGCACCCTGTCGTTCTCCGAGCGGGAGGTCGCCGAGGTCCCCGACGCCCAGACCCTGGGCATCACCCAGTCCATCTCCTTCCACGACGAGGAGAACGAGCTGGTCAGGACCATCCGGGAATCCTGGCAGTGCACCGAGGGGCCGTGCGACTCGCAGGACTCCATGGTGTTGACCGACGACGTCTTCATCTGGGTGCACGAGGGCGGCGCGGACACCACCGCGGACACCGTCGCCGCGGCCATGCGCGAACGGGTCGGTTCCTGACGGGCCTCGACCCGCTCGCCGACCGGATGCGGGGGCGGTGCTCGCACGGGCACCGCCCCCCGACCCAGCCCGACCGATCTCCCAGCTCCGCCCCCGTCCCGGGGGCGTTTCCCCGTCCAGGAAACCGGAGGAACCCGATGGCGCGCGCACTGGTGACCGGCGGCAACGGCTTCGTCGGCGGCCATCTCGTCGACCGACTCGTCGCGGACGGCGACGAGGTGACCGTGCTCGACGTGGCACCGCCCGGCGGGGCGGGGGGCCACCGGAGCGACGTGGAGCACCTGCCGCACGACGTCCTCGACCGGACCGCCCTGGCCTCGGTGCCCGCGAGGTTCGACGTCGTGTACCACCTGGCGGCCGTCGTCGGCGTGGACCAGTACCTGGCCCGCCCGCTGGAGGTCATCGACGTGAATCTCCAGGGGACCCGCAACGTCCTCGACCTGGCGCACCGGTGCCGGGCCAGGGTCGTGGTGGCCAGCACGAGCGAGGTGTTCGGGAAGAACCCGGCCGTGCCCTGGAGCGAGGACGCCGACCGGGTGTTGGGGCCGACCTCCGCCGACCGGTGGGCCTACTCGTCGAGCAAGGCGTTGATGGAACACCTGACCTTCGCCTTCGCGAGGGAACACGCGCTGCCGACCACCGTCGTCCGCTACTTCAACGTGTACGGCGCCCGCCAGCGACCGGCCTACGTGGTCAGCCGGTCGATCCACCGCGCGCTCAACGGCGAGGAGATGGTCGTCTACGACCGGGGCGCGCAGACCCGGTGCTTCACCCACGTCGACGACGTCGTGGAGGGTACCGTGCTGGCCGCGCGCAGCCCGAGGGCGGTCGGTGAGACTTTCAACGTCGGCAGCATGCGCGAGACCAGCATCCGCGAGGTGGTGTCGCTGATCGCCGAGGCCACCGGCGGATCGTGGACCGAGGTGGACACGACCCGGCACCTCGGCTCGGCCTACGAGGACCTGCCGCGGCGGGTGCCGGACAACACCAAGGCCCGCACGCTGTTGGGGTGGAACCCCGACACCCCGTTGGACGAGGGCATCGCGCGGACGGTGGCCTGGGCCCGGGACACCCCCTGGTGGTTGGCCCAGTCGGACACCGGGGCTGGCTGAGGTCCCGGCGGGCCGGCCGCGGCCCCGTCGTCACCCCCGGAACGAGGTGGGAGGAACGAGATGCGCCACGGGAGCGACCCCAAGCACTTCCTCGTCGACCGGGCCACCGGCGACTACCTGGCCCGGTCGAGCACCACACCGGTTCCCGCGCTGCGGTCCCTCGCCGCGCGGACCGCAGCCCTCGGGGAGGCGGCGGGCATGGCCGTGCCCCTCGAACAGGCGGCGCTGCTGACCCTGTTGGCCAGGACCCTGTCAGCGCGGAACGTCGTCGACCTGGGCACCTTCACCGGGCTGTCCGCGTTGTCGCTCGCCCTCGGGGTGGCCGAGGGCGGCCAGGTGACCACCTGCGACGTGTCCGACCGGTGGGTGGGGCTCGCCCGGGAGCACTGGCGGCTGGCCGGGGTGGCCGACCGGGTGCTGTTCCGGCGGTCGTCCGGGGCACGGGTGCTGCGGGAGCTCGCGCAGGGGCCGCCGGTGGACCTGGTGTTCGTGGACGCCGACAAGATGAACTACCCGGCCTACTGCCGGGCCGCGGTCCCCCTGCTGCGACCCGGGGGCCTGCTGGTCGTGGACAACGTGCTGATGGAGGGGTGGGCGGTGGCCCCGGAACGGGCGGAACCGGGCCTGCCCCGCCGGTGCGCCGAGGCGGTGCGCTCGGCCAACGCGTCCCTGGCGGAGGACGACAGGCTGGAGACGGTGATGCTGCCGGTGGCCGACGGTCTGACGATCGCCCGCCGCCGCTGAGGCTGGTTCGCCCCGCCCCGACCGTGCCGCCCGGCGCTCGCCCACCCCCGGCGGTCCTCACTGGTCCCGTTCCCGTGTTCGCCGTCCGCTCGGGCACCGTCCCGTCCCCCTCGCCCCGCACGGCACGACGTCCCACCTCGTCCCGCTCCCCCGGGTACCGCGACCAGGCCCGGCCTCGCCCCACCGCCCCCGGTCCCCACCCGGTCCACGCGCCGTGCCGCCGCGGGTCGGGCACGGCGGTGGGGCCGACGTCGTCCCCGGCGGGAACGTCGTCGGCCCCGGCGCGCGCCCCGGACCTCCCGCGTCAGCGGCGGACCCGCCGTTGGAAACCCAGGTGGGCGTAGTGGTCGGCGACGGCGTGGAAGGCCTCCTTGGGTTCCACGCGGTAGGGCGAACCGTGCTTGGTGATGTCGTCCCGGATGGTCTTGACCAGGGCCATGCTCGCCATGTCCAGGTCCAGCGCCGGGTCGTCGGAGTGGGGGTGGGTGGGGTGGATGAACTCGGAGATGGTGGCGCCCCTGACCCCGGCCCGCTCGAACACGTCGAGCATCCGCAGGTGGTAGTCCGCCTGCGCGCCCTCGTCCCGCGTGTACCCGTCCAGGATCGTGGGCACCGGGCCCTCCCGGTCGACGACGTCCCAGAAGAAGAACGCCTTGTCCTCCGCTCCCCGGTAGGTGGCCGTGCCGTACTCGGCGACGTCCACCGGCAGTCCCGTCTCCCGGTAGGAGGCCAGCAGGTCGAGGTGCTCCTCGGCGGTGCGCGCCGCGGGCAGGTACTGGTACATGAGGGCGACGAAGTCGAAGAGGTCCCAGTCGACGTCCTCGAACGGCGCCGCCGCGTAGCCGACGTCACCCCCGAAGACACCCCGGACCAGGTTCTGCGCGTCGTCGAGGAAGGCGTTCAGCCGGGGCGCCGCGGCGGCGACGTCCACGGTCCGGGTGGGGACCAGCAGGTGGTGCTGCGCGTCGGCGTAGATGTTCGCCATCCGCTCGTGGTACTGCCCCTCGTCGAGCAGCCCCGGGGTGAAGAGCAGGTGGACCGCGCCCACCGTCATGTCGATGTCGGCGCCGTCCACGCGGAGCCGCTCGGCGATCCGGGCCGCGGTGACGAGGTGTTCGAGGACCTCGGTGCGGGGGCGGTCCACCAACCGGGGTTGGAGCCGGACGTGCAGCCCGC
Source organism: Actinoalloteichus sp. AHMU CJ021 (assembly GCF_002895405.1). Taxonomy (NCBI): domain Bacteria; kingdom Bacillati; phylum Actinomycetota; class Actinomycetes; order Pseudonocardiales; family Pseudonocardiaceae; genus Actinoalloteichus; species Actinoalloteichus sp. AHMU CJ021. The sequence continues at coordinate 6,658,119 of NZ_CP025990.1, forward strand.
GTTCGGCGACGGCGGTGGCCGTGATCTCCAGGCGCCGGGGGTCGCTGCCGTACACGGTGACCGAGTTGGCGTTCAGCTGGTCCGTGATCAGGCTGATCTCCTCGAGCATCCGCGTGGAGCTCCACACGTCACGTGACAGCGGGCCCTGCCCCGTCTCGAAGTTCGTTCCGGTGTCGTAGGCGACGCCGCGGCGGGCCAGGACCCCGTCCGTCGGGGAGCCCTGGCTGTGCGGAGCTGTCATCGTGGTCGTTCCCTTCGTGGTCGCGGTGGTACCTCGGGCGGCTGTCACCAGGTCACCGGGAGTTCGTAGAGGCGTTGCAGCGTGCCGTCGGTGTTGTTGCTGGGCAGTTCCTCGGTGGGCACGGCGGACCGCAGGTCCGGGAACCGTTCGACGAGGCGGCGGAAGGCGATCTCCAGTTCGAGGCGGGCGAGGTTGTCGCCGGGGCAGCGGTGGATGCCGTGGCTGAAGGAGAACGACGGCCGAGGGGGCCGGCGGATGTCGAAGGCGTCGGGCGAATCGGTGAACCGGGGGTCGAAGTTCACCCCGGCGCAGCTCACCAGGATCCCCTCACCGGCCCTGATGACACCGCCATCCAGCTCGATGTCCTCCACGGCGACGCGGGCGAAGACCTCCACGAGCGACACGTAGCGCAGGATCTCCTCGACGGCGGCCGGGACCAGGTCGAGGTCGTCCCGCAGCGCCTGCCACTGCTCGGGGTGGTCGAGCAGCGCCAGGGTTCCGAGGGAGATGACGTTCGTCGTGGTGTCGGTGCCGGCGACGAGCATCGACATCGCGATGTGGGCCAGCTCGTCCCGGCTCATCTTCCCCGGGTGGAGCTGGTCGACGATCAGGTCGTCGATCAGCCCGGTGGCGCCGGCCCCCGGGTCCCGTTCCTTCCTGGCGATGAGGCGGTCGAGGTAGGCCATCAGCTCGGTGGTCGCCTCGTCGGCCAGTTCCGGGACGAACAGCTTGTGGGCGGGCGTCTCGAACTCCTCGTGGTCCTCGTAGGGCACCCCGAGGACCAGGCTCATCACCATCGACGGCACGGGCTGGGCGAACCGGGTCACCAGGTCCGCCGGTTTCCCGGAGCGCACCAGGTCGTCGAGGCTGTCGTCGACGATCCGCTGGATGTCGTCCCGCAGCTCGGCGGTGCGCCGCATCGTGAAACTCGGCATGATCGTCTGGCGTTGCCGGGTGTGCTCGGGTGGGTCGACGCCGAACAGCACGTCGGCGTAGCCGCTGTCGACGACCTTCTCGAACTCCTCGTTGAGCAGCGGGTAGTTCCCGTGCTGGGGGCGGATCGACACGCGTCGGTAGTCGGAGAGGACGGCGCGGGCCTGCGCGGCGCCGGTCACCAACCACGCGTCCCTGCCGTTGTAGAGCCGGACCTTCGTCATCGGTCCCGACTCGCCGAGCCGGGTGTGCCGGGTGGAGGGCCGGTACGGGCAGGTCGCCGGGCGGCTGATCGGGAACGACGGCGGTCCGTCGGCGCTGGCTGCGGAATCGTTCATGGGTACCCCTCGATCGGATGTCGGCCACGGCGCGGGAACTCGCGGGACCGCGTCTCCTCCCGCTGGACTCCGGGCATGGCGGGTCCGTCCCGCCCTCATCGTCGTGGCGTCGCGCTCCGGGCCGCATCTCCCGGCGTGCGGGGCTCCTCCCGGCCCCGGCCGGGGCGGGTGGGGGCGCGCCCACACCCCTCCACCACGGTGTTCCGCCGACCGGGGGCGAGGGTGCGGACGGGGCACGTCCCGGGGTGCCCACCCGGTCGGCATGTCGCTGCGTGCGGCATCGCCGGGGAACGCTTGTCAGCCCAGGACGGCGCCGTGATCGTGGGTTCCGGCCCAGTCCACCACCGACACGACGGGGGCGTCATCCATGAGCACAGGCCAGGATTCTCGTGCGGGTGGGGCGGCGCCACCCCCCGACCGCGACCGTGGCACCCGGCCGATGACCGGGGACGAGTACGTCGAGAGCCTGCGGGACGACCGGCAGGTCTTCCTGCACGGCACGCGGATCGAGGACGTCACCCGGCATCCGGCCTTCCGCAACCCGGTCCGGATGACCGCTCGCCTCTACGACTCCCTGCACGACCCGGAACGCCGTGACGTGCTCACCGCGCCGACCGACAGCGGCGGCGAGGGTTACACGCACCGCTTCTTCCGGGCGCCCCGCACGGTCGACGACCTGGTGGCCGACCAGCGGGCGATCGCGGAGTGGGCGCGGATCGGCTACGGGTGGCTCGGGCGGGGGCCGGACTACAAGGCGTCGTTCCTGGGGACCCTCGGCGCGAACGCCGACTACTACGGCCCGTACGCGGACAACGCCCGCGCCTGGTACCGGCGGGCGCAGGAGAAGGTCCTGTACTTCAGCCACGCGATCGTGCACCCGCCGGTGGACCGGGACCGCCCGCCGGAGGAGGTGGGCGACGTGTACGTGCACGTGGAGCGGGAGACGGACGCGGGGCTCGTCGTCAGCGGGGCGAAGGTCGTCGCCACGGCCTCGGCGCTCACCCACCACGTCTTCGTCGCGCACTACGGCCTGCCGATCCGGAAACGGGAGTACGCCCTGGTGGCGGCGGTGCCGACCAACTCCCCCGGTGTCCGGTTGATCTGCCGCCCCTCCTACTCGGCGACGGCCTCGGTGATGGGGAGCCCCTTCGACTACCCCCTGTCGTCCCGGTTGGACGAGAACGACAGCGTCCTGGTGTTCGACCGGGTCCTCATCCCCTGGGAGAACGTGTTCGTCTACGGCGACCTGGGCAGGGCGACGCTGTTCACCGCGCGGTCGGGGTTCCCGGAACGCTTCATGTTCCACGGCTGCACCCGGCTCGCGGTGAAGTTGGAGTTCATCGCGGGCCTGCTCGCCAAGGCGCTGGAGATCACCGGCACGGCCGACTTCCGAGGCGTGCGCGCCCGCCTCGGGGAGGTCCTCGCCTGGCGGAACCTGTTCTGGGGCCTGTCCGACGCCGCCGCCCGCAACCCGGTGCCCTGGAAGGGCGGTGCCCTGCTGCCCAACCCCCAGTACGGGATGGCCTACCGGTGGTTCATGCAGCTCGGGTACCCGAGGGTCCGCGAGATCGTCCTCCAGGACGTCGCCAGCGGGTTGATCTACGTCAACTCGGGCGTCGAGGACTTCGACGACCCCCGCATCCGCGGCGACCTCGACAGGTACCTGCGGGGGTCGGGTGGGGTCGAGGCGACCGAACGGGTCAAGGTCATGAAGCTGCTGTGGGACGCCGTCGGCTCGGAGTTCGCCGGTCGGCACGAACTGTACGAGCGCAACTACGCCGGCAGCCACGAGAACACCCGGATCGAGCTGCTGTCCGCGCAGCTCGCCGACGGCACGGTGGACGGTTACCGGGCGTTCGTGGACCAGTGCCTCGACGAGTACGACCTCGGCGGTTGGCGCGCGCCGGACCTGGAGTCCTTCGAGGACCTGCGGCGGGCGGGACGTGACCTGCTGGGTCCCTGAGACGCCGGTGAGGTGCCGGGACCGTCTCCTCGACGGTCCCGGCACCGGGGGCGGCGCGGCGGGCTCGGGAACCGGCCTCCGCCGCGCGGGGCGCGGGGCGCTACTCGGCGGCGGAGGCGACGACCGAGTCGCGGAGCACCGAGGTGAGGTCCCGGACCTGGGCGGCCACCGAGTCCTCGTCGAACATGTTCGTGGTGTAGCCGACCTTGCCGTACACGACGCCGTCAGGTCTCGGTTCCAGGGACCAGAGCAGGCCGTCCGGCAGTTGGGATCCCTCGGCTGCGGACAGGGTGCGGCTCCGGATCGCGCTGAACGTCACGTCTCCCGCCGTCCGCTCACTCATGATGAACGGCGACTGCACCACCTGGAAGACCGCCGCCGCTCCCCCGGGGTCCTGCACCGGGTCCATCAGGTCGGGGGCCGCCGCCGAGAGCTGGAGGAAGGGGATCTCGTGGTCGTAGGCGGCCAGGCAGGCGGTTCGCGTGCGTTCGATCACCGAGGCCAGGTCGCCGCCGCCGATGTCGACGCGCAGCGGCAGGAAGTTGTAGAAGCTGCCGACGGTGTCCTGGATCCACCCCGGGCTGCGGCCGGGCGTGAAGGTGGGGACGACGAGATCGCTGCTCCCGGTGCGGTCCCGCAGATAGGTGAGGTAGGCGGCGAGGTACACCATGAACGGTGAGGAGCGGGTCCGCCGGGCGACGAGGTCGACGGCCCGCCCGTACCGCTCGTCGAGGACGAAGCGGTGCCAGCCGGTGCGGAACTCGCCCTCGCTCGGGCGGGGCCGGTCGGTGGGGATGGCCGTCATCCGCGCCCCCCGCAGGTTCTCCCGCCAGAACGCCAGGGCCCGAGCCGTGGACGGCCCCTCGGCCTGGGCACGCTGCCACGCCACGTACTCGCGGGGCTGCCGCACCTGCGGCAGCACGGGGAGCCGGTCTCCCCGGCGGGCGGCGTAGAACTCGGCGAGGTCCCGCATCACCACCTGCGCCGACCACCCGTCGACCATGGTGTGGTGGGCGATCAGGACCAGGACGCCGTCCTGGTGGTCGAACCGTCCCAGCACCATCCGCAGGGCGGGGTGCTCGGTGGCGGGGAACGGGCCGGCCTCGATCTCGCAGGCGAACCGTTCGGCGGTCTGGTCCCGGTCGCCGTCGGCGGGCAGGTCCCGCAGCGTCAACTCCGGCTCCGCCGCCGGCCGCACCGCCTGGTGGGCGTCGTCGCCCTCGACGACGATGGAGGTGCGCAGCGCCTCGTGCCGGGCGACGAGGTCGGTCATGGCGGCGCGGAGGACCTCCACGTCGATCCTGCCGTGCACCCGCCAGCCACCGACGATGTGGTAGTAGGGCCCGAAGGGGCCGCTGTCGTCACCGTGGTCCATCGCCCGCAGGAACTCCTGCTGGGCGGTGAGCGGCACCCGTTCCGCCCCCTGGCCCGGCGGGGTGCGTGACGTGTCGTGCGCCATGATCAGACCTTCCCTTCGGTGGTGGCCCCCACGGGTGGGGTCCAGTGGAAGCCGTCGGCGGACGGGACCAGGCCCCCGGGACGCACGGGGCGGGTCTCGTCGAGGTTGTCCCCGGTCGCCGCGTGCACCTGGATCCGGGCCCCGGCCCGGGCGACGTCCTTGGCCAGTGCCGAGCTGAGCAGGTCGCGGTCCTCGCCCTCCCGCTCCACGGGCTGGTCGACGATGTCGGCCAGCTCCTGGAAGGCGGCCTGCCGCTGGGCCGCGTACGCCTCGGGGGTGACCAGCGCGAGCTCGGCCGAGGCGCCACCGCCGACGAGCTCCACGAAGGACTCCATGCTGGTGGCCTGGCGGCCGAGGACCTTCTTCGCCCGCCAGAAGTAGGACTCCTCGTCCTGGTGCATGTCGTAGAAGCCGACGAGGAAGTCGTGGAACCGGGTGTACTCCATGCGGTACCGGGTCTCGAACTCCTCGAACGCGGTGGTGTCGTCCAGATCTCCCCGCAGCACGGTGTTCAGGGATCGGGCGGCGAGCAGCGCGCCGTAGGTGGCCAGGTGCACGCCGGAGGAGAACACCGGGTCGATGAAGCAGGCGGCGTCACCGGTGAGCACGAGACCGGGCCGCCAGAAGCGTTCCTGGATGTAGGAGTAGTCCTTGCGGACCCGGATCTCGCCGTAGGGTCCTTCGGTGACCCGACGCGCGTCGGCCAGCAGCTCGGCGATCATCGGGCAGTCCTGGATCAGCCTGGTGAGCGCCTCCTCCCGGTCGCCCCGCACCCGGTCGAGGGCCTCGGGGAGCACCACGGCGCCGACGCTGGTCAGCTCGTCGGTCAACGGGATGTACCAGAACCACCCCGAGTCGAAGGCGGCGGCGACGATGTTGCCCTGGTTCGGCGCCGGCATGCGGCGCCCACCCTCGAAGTAGCCGAACAGCGCCAGGTTCCGGAAGAACTCCGAGTAGCGTCGACGGCCGCCCACGCGTTGGTGGATGCGGCTGGTGTTGCCGGAGGCGTCGACCACCCACCGGCACCGCACCTCCCGGCGGCGGCCGTCGGCGGAGGACAGGACGACGCCGACCACCCCGCCGTCCTCCTCGACGACGTCGTGGACGGTGGTCTCCTCGACGACCTCCACCCCGTGGCGCCGGGCGTTGTCCAGCAGGATCTGGTCGAAACGCATCCGTTCGACCTGGTAGGCGGTGGAGGAGTCGCCCGCGAAGCGGGGTGACGCGCCGAAGGAGAACGTCCAGGGCGTGGGGTTGCGGCCCCACCGGAACGTGCCGCCGCGCTTCACCACGAACCGGGCCCTCTCCAGTTCCTCGGTGACGCCGAGGAGTTTCCCGATGCCGTGCACGGTGGCGGGGAGCAGGGACTCCCCGATCTGGTAACGGGGGAACCGTTCCCGCTCCACCTGGAGGACGCGGTGACCCTGTCGGGCCACCAGGGTCGCGACCGTCGAGCCGCTGGGTCCGCCGCCGACCACGACGACGTCGTAGGGATCACTCACCGTTGCTCCTTGTCGGGTCTCGGGGCATTCCGCTCGGTGTCACCGCAGCCCTCCGATGGCGGCCTCCACCGCGGCGAGGAACTCGCCGTGCTGGAGGGCCGAGGCTGTCCGCTCGATGTCGTCCGCCATGTACCGGTCCCGGTCCAGGGTGGGCACGACGTCCCTGACGTGCTGGTACGCGGCCGCCGCCGCGGGACCGAGCTCGTCGGGGCCGCCGGCGAGGTCGACGGCCTGCGCCGCGGCGAGGAACTCCACGGCGAGGATGCGGTCGTTGTTGCGCAGCACCCGGCGGGCGTTGCGCGCCGAGATCAGGCCCATGCTGACGATGTCCTGGTTGTCCCCGTTGGAGGGAACGCTCTGGGTGCTGGCGGGGCCGATGGTGCGGTTCTCCGCGACCAGGGCGGTGGCCGGGTACTGGGCGCCCGCGAACCCGCTGTTCAGCCCCGGGTCCCCCGCGACGAGGAACTCGGGGAGCCCGTAGCTCAGGTGGCGGTTGAGCGCCCGGTTGAGCTGCCGCTCGGCGAGCACACCGAGCTGGGTGAGGCCGATGGTGACGAAGTCCATCGCGAAGGCGATGGGCTGGCCGTGGAAGTTGGCCCCGTGGAAGACCTCCCGGTCCTCGAAGAACAGGGGGTTGTCGTTGGCGGAGTTCAGTTCGATCCGGAGCTTGCCCTGGGCGTGCGAGAGCACGTCGCGCACCGCGCCGAGCACCTGCGGTGTCGCGCGCATCGAGTAGGCCTTCTGGAGGTACAGCTGGGTGCGCCGCACCCCGCTGTCGCCCTCTCCGGCGTCCCGCACCTGGTCGCGCAGCACCGCGTGTTCCACGGTGCGGCCGCTGCCCGCCAGCAGCGCCCGCATGTTCGCGGCGGTGTCGACCTGCCCGGGGTGGGGCCGCGCCACCTCGTGCCCCTCGGCGAGGAACGGGCTGGTCGACCCGCGCAGCGCCTCGGTCAGCAGCGCGGAGACGATCTCCGCCTGCCGGACCTGGGTCAGGGCGCGGTCGACGACCAGGGAGCCGAGACCGGTCATCGCGGAGGTCCCGTTGATCAGCGCCAGGCCTTCCTTGAACCGCAGTTCGAGCGGTTGGATGCCCCGTTCCCTCAGCACCGGGCCGGTCGGGACGGCGGCGCCGTCCCGCAGCAGGTAGCCCTCCCCGATGAGGGTGGCGGCGATGTGGGACAGCGGGGCGAGGTCACCACTGGCACCCAACGAGCCGATCTCGGGGACGGCGGGGGTCAGCCCGAGGTTGAGGTACAGGGCCAGCCGTTCCAGTACCTCGGGGCGCACCGCCGAGTGCCCCTTGGCCAACGCGTTCAGCCGCGCGGCGAGGACGGCCCTGGTCTCGTCCTCGGCGAAGAGCGGCCCCACCCCGGCGCTGTGGCTGCGGACCAGGTTGGTCTGGAGTTCCACCTCGTGGTCCGGCCCGACGAGCATGTAGATCATCTCGCCGAACCCGGTGGTGACCCCGTACACCGGGGTGCCGTCGTGGACGATGTCCTCGAACAGCTCCCGTGACCGCGCCACCTTCTCCAGGGCGGACGGGGCGACCGAGCACGGGGTGATCCCCTCCGCCACGCGGACCACGTCGGGGATGTCCAGGCTCTCGCCGTCGAACACGACCGGGCGTGGGCTCTCCTGCTGTGTCAACTCTCGCTCCTTCTCGTGGCGTCGCGGCTCAGCCCGCTGACGGACCCGGTTGTGGTCGATTCCGGACGGCCGCCCCGACCAACGCGGCCATGCCGGCGGGGGTCGGGTTGGCGAGGAGGTCCTGGAGGGTCACCTCGACGTCGAACCGGCCCCGGACTCCGACGAGGACGCGCAGCAGGAGCGGGGGACTCCCGCCCTGGGCGAAGAAGGAGACGTCCGGTTCGACGCGGGGGACGCCGAGCACGTCGGAGACGACCGCGAGGACGTGCCCCTCGGCCTGGTCCGGTGGGGGCTCGGTGGTGGGTCCCGGTGGGGCGGTGGGGCCGGCGGCGATCAGCGCCCGCCGGTCGACCTTGCCCGCCACCGTGCGGGGGAGGGGTTCGGCGCGGGTGACGAACTCGAGCGGCCCGGTGGGCCCGACGCGCACCCGGCGCAGGTGCGCCCGCCAGACGGCCGGGGTGCCCTCGGACGTCGCCTCCGCTCCGGCCGGGCCCGTGACGACGTGGGCGATCAGCCGGCCCACGAGCCCGTCGGCGTCCACGGCGGGCACGACCGCGCACTCCCGTACCGATTCGTGGCTGGCCAGGTCCGCCTCCAGCTCGGCGGGTTCGACGCGCACTCCGGCCACCTTGACCTGGTCGTCGCGGCGGCCGAGGAACTCGAGGAGGCCGTCGGGCCGCCGTCGTCCCCGGTCGCCGGTGCGGTAGCACCGGGTGGTCGGCGGGGCGGCGGCGGTGCCGGCGAGGGGCGCGAACGCGGCCGAGGCGCCCTCGTCCCCGAGGTAGCCCTTGGCGACGCACCGCCCCCGCACGACGATCTCGCCGGCGACGCCCACCGGGCACGGCAGGTCCTGCTCGTCCACGACGAGGACCTCCCGGCCGGGGATCGGACGTCCGATGGGAACGCGCTGGCCCTCGTTCCCGGTGACCTCGTGCCAGGTGGCCGCGATGGTCTCGGTGGGGCCGTACACGTTGGCCAACCGCGTGGTGGGCAGCACCGCGCGCAGTTCCCGCGCCAGGTTCCCCGGCAGGGCCTCGCCCATCAGCAGCAACGCGCGCAGCGTCGGGGGTGGGCGCCGGCCGTGGCGGGTGATCAGCCGGAGGAGTTCCCGCGCCACGCTGGGCACGGTCTGGAGGAAGGTGACCCGCCGGACGGTGAGCCAGTCGAGGAGCCGTTCGGGGTCGACCCGGACGGACGGGGGGACCGGGCAGAGCGTGGCACCGGCGATCAGCGCGGCGAAGGTCTCGCACAGACTCGGGTCGTGGTCGGGAGCGGCCCACTGGGCTACTCGGGACCCCGGGCCCAGGTCGAACTCCTCGACCAGCCAGTTCGCGATCTCCAGTAGCGACCGGTGGTCCTGGGCCACGCCCTTGGGCACCCCCGTCGACCCGGAGGTGTGGGCCACGTAGGCGGTCAGGTCGAGGGGCACGTCCCGTCCCCGGCGGGTCGGCCCCGGGTGCCTGCTCCCGGAGCGTCCCCGAGGCGGGTGGACGTCCAGCACGGGTCCCCCCAGCTCTTCGCGGTACCACCGGACCAGCTCGTCCGGTTCGCCGGGCGCCGACGTCGTGCGCAGCAGGCACACCGGATCGGTCTGGGTGAGCACGTGGCGGCCCCGGGTCCCCAGTTCGCCGACCCCGAGCCAGACCAGGTGGCCGCCGGCCCGCAGCGCCCCGAGCGAGGCGACGGCCTGCGCGGCTCCGCCGGGCATCCGCACGGCGACGGCCGCTCCCTCGACCACCCCGACGTCCCGGAGGCGGTCGGCGAGGTCGTCGGCCGCCTCGTCCAACTGCTGGTAGGTGAGGACATGGGAGTCCCCGAGGACCGCCCGCGCCCGGGGCGCGCTCCGCGCCCGGGCGCGCACCTCCTCGTGGACCGGGAGGCAGGCCCGGGCGCGGTGGCGCCCCGCCGTCGACGGCGCGAGGCCGGACGGCGGGTCGATCTCGGTCATCTCGTCACTCCGATCACGACCGGAATCGTCACACGCGCCGCGAAGAAAACGCTTCTCGTGAATTGCTCCGCTTTTCTGGCCCCACGGGCACCTTCGCACAGGGCACGTGCGCGGATGCCCGGACGACCCACTTCGGAGGACACTGGCGCTTCGGTCTCCATTCCTTGGGGGACACGACACACCCCACCACCACCGAAACAAGGGAGACGCCACCATGTCGGATGCCGCGGTACCGCCAGCCCCGTCCCGGTCCACCATCAGGGAAACGGTGACGAGAATTTGGTCCACGGTCCTGGAGATGCCTCCGGGCCGGAGCGACCTGACGTTCTTCGAGCTCCAGGGCCAGTCGATCTCCGCGGTGCGGATCACCGCTCGGATCGAGGACGAACTAGGGCTCATCGTGGACGTCGGAGCCCTGTTCGACGACCCTGACCTGGACACTTTCCTCGACACGGTGTTCGAGGGCGCCCACGGGTCCTGCGCCGGGGTCCGCGAGGGGGGATGACGGGGCGCGGTGGGTCCCCCCGAACGGGAACCGGCCACCACCGGTACACCGCCGGAATCATCCGGAAAATGACAAACGGACATTCGGCGGTCCAGGTGGGAAGGCAACTCGGGAGTTGGGAAGGGCGACCCACCACCGATACCGTGGTCCTGCAGGCGAAAAACGCGGGGAAACGAAACCCGGAATCGGAGGATTTCCCCGCACTATCAAGGAGAAAATCCATGAGGCTATCTCGGAAGAATTCCGCGGTGCTCGCCGCCGGCGCTGTGGTGGCCGCCGGACTCGCCACCAGTTTCGGCGTCGCCGCGGCCGACAACGACGACAACTCCCTGGCTGGCACGTCGCGGGTGACCTACAGCTGCGGCGACCCGGCCGACCCCCGGGTCGAGGACATCGACGTCACCATTACGGCGCCGGCGACCGCGACCCAGGGCGACACCGTGACCGTGGAGGCGAGCACCCTCATCCTCCTCGGCGTGCCCTTCGACGCCCCGGCCGGTTCCTTCGCCACGGAGCTCGACATCGAGCTCGGCGGCGACGCGTCCGGCAGCGTCACCGCGGCGGGTCTCAGCAACGTCGAGACTCCCGCGAACGAGCCGATCCGGTTCACCGGTGGCGAGACCCAGATCACCCTGGACGAGCCCGGCCAGGTGTCCCTGACTCCCGCCACCATCACCTCGGTGGTCGACGGTTCGGAGTGCGTCGTCGTCGGCGAGGCCGCCACGGCCGCGACGATCGACGTGACTCCCGCCGTTCGGTAACGAACCCGGTCGGTAGCGCGGTCCCCGCGCTACCGACCCGGCTCGGGGAGTTCCCCTGACAGGACGGCCCCCTCGCCTCGGCGAGGGGGCCGTTCGTCGCTATGGGCAAGTTGCCGGGTGGTGCCGCCGCGGGAATCAGTTCCCCGGCATCCGGACCCGGCGCCGGCTGGTCGCGGCGGCGGCGTGGTGGGCTCGCGCCCCGGGGCGGTCCCAGCCGGTGCGGCGGCAGCGAGGTCCGACGAGCCGGTCGGGGTGGAACGCGTCACGTCCGCCCCGGGGGGTGAGCACCGGCTGTCCCGGAGACACGGCGGTCCGGGTCCGTCCACGTCGCGTGCCGCGTGGACGAACCCGGACCGACTGGTCAACCGTCGCGCCCGGGAACCGGAGTGCCCGACGCGATCCTCCGGCGAGGGTCAGGCGCTCCCGCCTCGCCGCCTGGCGAGGAACCGGGAGAGCCGTACGCCCACGGCGTCCCGCAGCACCCGCAGCACCAGCCCCGGCCGTTGGAGCGCGGTCGGTGGGTCGACCAGGCCCGCGACCCGCATGAACGCCGCCGTGAACCGGCCGTCACGGGTGGCGGCGTCGTGCAGGAGCCGGGAGAAGACGTGCATCATCCGCACCTTGGGGGTGCGCTCGCCCTCCACTCCGGGGAAACCGAGGTCCACGGCCGTCGTCATCTCCCAGGCGGGTCGGATGATGTCGGCGACCGCGCGCTGGAACTCCGGGGTGTCGGGTGCGCGACCGGCGCTCAGGCGCTCGCGCAGGGCCAGGGCCTCCAGCGCGGACAGCGACTGCGCCTGGGCGTAGACGGGGTTGGGGGTGCACACCGCGTCACCCATGATCAGCAGCCGCTCCGGCAGGGTCTCCATCAGGTCGTACCGCCGCCACATCGTGGTGGGGAACTTGAACAGCGCGATGTCGTCGATCGGCTCGGCGACGGAGATCGTCTCGTGGATCTCGGGGGCGGCGAGGGTCTTGACGAACGCGTTGAAGCCCTCGGGGTCGGTGGGCGGGTGGTCGCCGAGGATGCCGTAGGTGGTCAGCTCCACCATGCCGCTGTCGGTCTTGGTGAAGATCGCACCCCGGGGCAGCGTCGGGGAGGCCACCGGGTTGATCGAGTGGTCCTTGCCGAAGGGGTCGGTGGTGAGCTTGTAGTGCCGGCTGGCGTACCCGATGCCGACCTTGGTGCCCTGCTCCTCCACCCGCTGGTAGCCGAGTTCCACCAGCCACTTCGGCGACCGGGAGCCGCGACCGGTGGTGTCGATGACGAGATCGGCCTCGATGACCTCCTCCGCGGTCTCCGCCTTGCGGCGGGCGTTGGAGTCCGCCTTGCGCCGGTGGATCCTGGCTCCGGTGACCCGGGCGCGGTCGGGGGAGGTCGTCAGACCCACCACGTCGCACTCCTCCAGGAAGGTCACGTTCGCCATCGCCTCGACTCGACGCCGCACGTGGTACTCGAGCATCGGACGGGTGGCCGCGACACAGCTCAGCCCTCCCCGGAGCTGCTGGAGCCGCTTGCCGTAGAAGTACCACCGCACGGTGCCCGAGAGGTCGGAGAAGGGGATCCCGTCGTCCGCCATCTCCTCGGTGATGCCGGGGAACAGCTCCTCCAGGGCCTGGTGGCCACGGGCGAGCAGGCCGTTGATGTGCCTGGTCTGGGGTGCGCCGCGACGCCACTCCCGGACGCCGACCAACCGGTCACGGTCCACGATGACCACCTCGCGGTAGGACGGTGCGAGCGCCGCCGCCGCGAACAGACCGGTGATGCTGCCTCCGAGCACGACCGCGCGCGCTCCGATTCCGCTTCTCATTGCGAGAACTCCCTCCGTGCCGACCCAGAACGGGAAATCCGCCGGGTGTCGTGCGAGTGGGGCGAGCCGAACCGCCACCCGGTCCGCGATTCGCGTTTCGTGATTCCTGATCCGTGATCCGTGATCCGTGATCCGTGAATCGCGATTCGCGGCCAGCGCTGGCGAACGGCTCGGTGTCCCCCTCGCCCGCCCGGCGGAGAAGGGAAGGCGAGGACGGGAACACCGTGGCCGAACGACGGGTGACGGGTGACGAGTGGCCTGCTCGCACGCGGTGTCCACGCCCCGGCTGCCTCGTCGCATCCTCACAGGACGCTCGGAGTGCCGGCACCTCCGAACGTGCCACGACCAGCGACCATCCCCTCGCGGGGCGCCGCCGACCTCGTCGACGGGGAGAGCGCACGACGGGAGATGAGGCCCGCCGCCGGCCGGCGGGAGGATGGGTCCCGCGGCACCCGACGTGCCGACGCGGCTCACCTCGCCATTCCCGTTGACACGACGGGATCGGCGTGACCACGTCGGAAACCCCCGATCGGGCGCGGACGGTTTTCCCACCGCGTTCGACGACCCGCCCACCAGAAAAGGGAAAAGCGGGCACGTCCTCCACCAACGCGCCGGACCGGGACGACGGGGAACGCCTTTCCCGCCCCCGTTTCCCACGGCCGGCCCGAAGCGCTCGACGACGCGCGTTCGTTCCGCCCGTCGCCGCCGACCAGACCACCCATCCATTTCCGACGAGCGGAGAAGGCCGACCATGAAGGCAACGGTGATTTCCTCGGTTGGCGAGCCCTGGCGCCTCGCTGAGATCCCCACCCCGAGCGCGGGGCCCGGCGAGGTGCTGGTCCGGGTTCGTGCCTCCGGGATCTGCCTGAACGACGTCCTCGCGTCCCGGGGGATCATCCCGTTCCCGTCCACGGCACCGGCCGTCCCCGGGCACGAGGCGGCCGGGGAGGTGGTGGAGGTGGGCGCCGGTGTGACGTCCCGGCGTCCCGGGGACCGGGTGGGCGTGCCGTGGATCCAGGGGACCTGCGGGCGGTGCGCCCACTGCTCCCGGGACCCGAGGCTGTCCGGCCACGCGGCGTTCGCGTGCGTGGCGCCGGCGATGACCGGGTTCACCGCGCCGGGTGGGCAGGCCGAGTACGTGGTCGCGCCGGCGTCGGGCACCGTGCTGCTGCCCGACGACCTCGACTTCGAGCTCGCCGCGCCGGTGCTCTGCGCGGGTTACACGGCGTTGAGCGCTCTCCACGTGGGCGGCCCGCGCCAGCACGAACGGGTCGCCGTGGTCGGCATCGGCGGCATGGGCCACCTGGCGGTGCAGTTCGCCGCCTCGGCCGGCTTCGAGACGATCGCCGTGACGAGGTCGGCGGACAAACGGGGCCCCGCGCGCGATCTGGGGGCGGCGCTGGCGGTGGCTGATGCCGACGAACTGGCCGGGGCGGGCGGGGCTGACGTCATCCTGATCACCGCGCCGTCCTACGGCCTGGCCAGCGAGTGCCTGCGCGGGTTGCGCCCCGGGGGTCGGCTGGTCCTCGCCGGCATCGACGGGCGCACCCCGTTCAGCATCGAACCGGACCTCGGCCGCCCCTTCTTCGCCCAGCGCCAACAGGTCCTCGGTGCCACCCACGAGGGGACCGAGCTGCTGACCGAGGCCCTGCGCATCGTCGCCGACGGTCAGGTGGAGCCCCGATGCGAGGTCTTCCCCCCGTCGCGGATCAGCGAGGCGGTCGAGGCGGTCGAGCGGGGCTCCGTCCGGTTCCGCGCGGTCGTCACCTACTGACGTGTTCACCCACAACGACACGAGACCGGGGCGCGCCCCGCGAGGAGAGGTGGTCCGATGAGCCCCCAGAACCGAGGCCGTGCCGTGGTGCTCGGCGGCAGCATGGCTGGCTGCCTGACCGCCCGCGTGCTGGCCGAGCACTTCACCGAGGTCGTCGTGGTCGACCGGGACACGGTGCTCGGTGTGAAGGGCGCCCGGCGGGGAGCTCCCCACACCCGGCACGCGCACGGCCTCCACGCCCGGGGCCACCTGGCGTTGGAGGAGCTGTTCCCCGGCCTGACCGAGGAGCTGGAGGCCACCGGTGTCCCCACCGGGGATCTCGGGGAGATGCGGTGGTACTTCGACGCGCGGCGGCTCCGCCCGGCCCACACCGGACTGCTCTCGGTGACCGCGCCGCGCCCGGTGCTGGAGCACCACGTGCGCACCAGGGTGGCCGCGTTGCCCGAGGTCCGGTTCCGGGAGGGCCAGCAGGCCCAGGGGTTGCTGACGTCCCCGGACCGGAGCCGGGTCGTGGGGGTCCGACTGGTCCCGGCGGCGGGGGGCGTCGAGGAGGAACTACGGGCGGACCTGGTGGTGGACGCGTCCGGAAGGGGGTCCCGCCTTCCCGTGTGGTTGGAGGAGCTGGGCTACCAGCGTCCTGAGGAGACGAAGGTGCGGGTCGGCCTGGCCTACACGACGAGGCACTACCGGACCCGCCCCGAGTGGTTCGACGGCGTGCAGTCGATCAACCCGGTGGCGTCCCCCGCCCACCCCCGAGGTGCCTTCTTCGGCCAGGTGGGGCGCGACGTGTGCGTGCTGTCGCTCACCGGGATGCTCGGGGACCACCCGCCCACCGAGCCGGGGGCGTTCCTGGAGTTCGCCCGGTCGCTGCCGGTGCCGGAGATCTACGACGCGGTCCGGGACGGTGAGCCGCTCGACGAGCCGGTGTCCTTCCGGTTCCCGGCCAGCGTGCGGCGCCACTACGAACGGCTGGGTGCCTTCCCCGACGGGCTCCTGGTCACCGGGGACGCGGTGTGCAGCTTCAACCCGGTCTACGGCCAGGGCATGAGCGTCGCGGCGATCGAGGCGTTGACCCTGCGCGACCACCTCCGGCGGGGCACGCCGCCCTCCCCCGCCGCGGTCATGTCCGACCTGGCCCGGGTGGTCGACGCCCCGTGGGAGGTGTCCGCCGGCGGGGATCTCGACTTCCCCGGCGTGGAGGGGCGGCGCACCCTGAAGACGCGGCTGGCCAACGCCTACATGGCCCGGTTGCAGTACGCGGCGAGCAGGGACCCCGCCGTCACGAACGCCTTCATGCGGGTCGCCGGCCTCGCGGACCCGCCGCAGGCGCTGTTCCGCCCGAAGACCGTGTTCCGTGTCCTCCGGCACGCGACCCGACGGCCGGCTCCCGGACTGGCCCGCCCCTCGTCCGCAGCGCCCCCGGCCGACGTCGACCGGGGCCCCACCCCGGGTGGGGCAGGTCGGGGCGCTCGCCGGAAGACCACCTGACCGGTCCCGTCTCGGCGGGGTGGACGGGGTCCCGTTCCAGGGCTGGGACGATGGCCGGTACCCCGGGCGCGACAGGCGGTCGGGGTACCGGGGCATACCCCTGGCCCCGGTTCTCGCTCGTGGCGTCGCCGCCACGCCGAGCGCGGCCCCGGCCCACCTCGAGATCCGGGCGGGCCACCGCCCCCCGGGGCGGCACCGGTGGAACGGGTCAGCGGTCCCATCGGCCGCGGGGCGGAGACCCGTTCACCGCTCAGCCGGGGCGCGGCCCGCCTCGGCCAAGGCCGAGACGAGCAGGTCGGCCAGCAGCCGCCCGTGGCGGAAGTCGGGGTCGGGTTCGCGGTCCGGGTCGTAGATGGTTGAGCCTGCTGACCGGACGCCACTCCGGGCACGGTGGGGACACCGCGGGCATGGTCGCCGACCGGGCGGACTTCCTCACCGCTGGCCACTACGCGCCGATCCGCGACCTGGTCGCCACCGCCGCCGGATCAGCCGTCGAGCCGGGGCGCGACGGCACGTGCGTCGTGGAGGTGGGCGCGGGGACCGGCTACTACCTGGCGGGTGTCCTCGATCGGCTGGCCGGCTCCCGGGGCGTCGCGGTGGACGTGTCCAGGTACGCGGCGCGGCGCGCGGCCCGCTGCCACCCGAGGGCCGGCGCGGTGGTCGCCGACGCCTGGGCGGGGTTGCCGGTGCGGGACCACGCGGTCGACCTGGTGCTGGACGTGCGGGTGGTGCCCCCGGAACGGGGGTCAGAGGAGCGTGAGCTGGGTGGCGTGCTCCCGGCTCGGACGGCTGGGCGGGGTCGCCGACGACGTCGCTCCGGCGCCCCGGTGCTCCCCGGGCCGTTCGCGGAGCAGGCCATGCGCACGGGCGGCCAGCCGGACCCGTTCGGCGACGACGCGTTGGTAGGCCTTCGGCGCGTACGCACCATCCCGGTACAGCCGTTCGTACCGCTCGACCAGGCCAGGGTGCTCCCGGGCCAGCCACCCCAGGTACCACTCCCGCGCCCCGGGGCGGAGGTGGAGCACCACCGGCGTCACGCTCGTCGCGCCAGCGGCGGCGATCCCCACCGGCCAGGACCTCGGCGAGACCGGCCACGGTGGGGTGTTCGAACACCGCCCGCACCGGCAACTCCACCGACAGCAACGATCGCACGCGACTCACCAGCCGGGTGATGAGCAGCGAGTGCCCACCGAGGTTGAAGAAGCTGTCGTCAATGCTGACCTCGGGCAGTCCGAGCACCTCGGTGTAGATGTCGCACAGGATCGACTCCTGGGGCGTACGTGGAGTTCGACCGCTGGCGGTGGCGAAATCTGGTGCGGGAAGCCGGGAGTGGTCGAGCTTGCCGTTGGTGGTGAGTGGAAGTTCGGGCAGGGTGACCACGGCTGCGGGAACCATGTAGTCGGGCAGTGCACGGGCGGCCGAGGACCTCAGCTCCTCGGCGAGGACCTCCTCGTGTCCGGGCTCGGGAACCACGTAGGCCACCAGCCTGCGCACCTCCGGTGAACCCTCCCGCACGGTGACCACCGCTTGGCCGACCCCGGGGTGCGCGGCCAGGACGGTTTCGATCTCACCCAGCTCGATGCGGAACCCCCGCAACTTGACCTGGTCATCCGCCCGCCCCGCGAACTCCAACACCCCCGACCGGCTCCACCGACCCCGATCCCCGGTCCGGTACATCCGCCCCCCACCACCGGTGAAGGGATCCGCCACGAACCGCGACGCGCTCAACCCCGCCCGACCCGCATACCCCCGGGCCACCCCAGCACCCGCCAGGTACACATCCCCCACCACCCCCGGCGGCACCGGACGCAACCACCGGTCCAGCACGAACACCCGGGTCCCCGCGATCGGACGACCCACCCGCACCGGCACCCCCGGCTCCAACACCTCCCACGTCGACCACACCGTGGCCTCGGTGGCCCCGTACAGGTTGACCATCCGCCGGCCCGGCGCCCACCGACGCACCAACTCCGCCCCGCACGCCTCCCCACCGGTGGCCAGGGTCACCAACTCCGGCAACGCCGTGGTCGGCACACTGGCCAACGCCGTAGGCGGGACCAACGCGTGGGTGATCCGGCCCTGGGACAGGAACCGGCCCAACTCCTCCCCCGCCAGCGGACCCGGCGCGGCGGGCACGACCAGCCTGGCCCCGCAGGCGAAGGGCATCAGCAGTTCCATCACCGCCGCGTCGAAACTCGGCGAGGCCACCTGCGAGACCCGCGAGTCCGGGCGCAGCCCGAACAGGCGGACCTGCTCGAGGGCCAGAGTGGCGATCCCGGTATGCGGGACGACCACGCCCTTGGGACGACCGGTCGACCCCGACGTGAAGATCACATACGCCGCCGCGTCACCGGGAACGGCTACCCGCACCGGGGAGTCATCGGTGGCCTCCAGCTCAGCCAGTGTGGCCGCCTGGTCGAGCACCGCGACGGGTACGTCGAGATCCAGGTCCTCGGGCTGCCAGCCGGTGGCGGTGAGGACGTGGGTGATCCCGGCGTCGGAGAGCATGAACCCGATCCGCTCGGCCGGGTACCACGGGTCCAAGGGCACCATCACCCCACCAGCCCGCATCACCGCGAGCATGCTCACGACCATCTCCACCGACCGGGGCAGCAACAACCCGACCCGGGTCTCCAGGCCCACACCCCGACCCCGCAGGAACCGGGCCAACCGGTTGACCCGGGAGTCCAACTCGGCGTAGGTCAGCGTGGTCGTCCCGGATTCCACCGCGACCGCCCCGGGACGGGCCTGCGCCTGCCGGGACACCAGCTCGGCGAAGGGCACCGGGTCCACCGCCGCACCCCGGTCGTTCCACTCCACGACCTGGGTGTGCCACTCCGCCGGCGACAAGACGGCGAGGGCACTCAGCCTGCGGGTAGGGTGGTCGGCCATCCCGGCCAGTGTCCGGATGAGACGGACCACCAGCGCGTCGACCGTGGAGCGGTCGAACAGGTCGGTGGCGAACTCGACGAAGCCGTCGACGCCTCCGGCTCTTCCACCTTCGGCGTGCCGTTCGGTGACGCTGAACAACAGGTCGAACCGGGCCGCCCCGGTGTCCGCCTCCACGGGGGCGACCCGGAGGCCGGGCAGCTCGAACTCGGCGTCCGGGGAGTTCTGCATCGCGAGCGCGACCTGGAACAGCGGGTGGTGCGCCGGGCTGCGGTGGGGGTTGAGCACCTCCACGAGCTGGTCGAACTGGATGTCCTGGTGCGCGTATGCGGCGAGGCTGGTTTCCCTGACGCGCCCCACCAGTTCCTCGGCGGTCGGGTTGCCGGAGGTGTCGGTCCGCAGCACCAGGGTGTTGACGAAGAATCCGACCAGGCCGTCCAGTGCCTCGTCGCCCCGCCCCGCCGTGACGGTGCCGAGCGGGATGTCGTTACCGGCGCCGAGGTGGCTGAGCAGTGCGGCCACTCCCGCCTGGAGAACCATGAAGACCGTGGCGCCGCACCGGCGGGCGAGGCCGGTGATCCGCTGGTGCAGTTCGGCGTCGATCTGGAACGGGGCGGTGCCGCCCCGGTAGGTGGCGGTGGCCGGGCGGGGGCGGTCGGTGGGGAGGTCGAGTACTTCTGGGGCGCCGGCGAGTTGCCGTCTCCAGTAGTCGAGCTGGTGGGTGAACAACGGGGTGGGCGTGTCGTGGTCGCCGAGCAGCTGCCGCTGCCACCGCGCGTAGTCGGCGTACTGGACGGGGAGCGGCGCCCACTCCGGCGGGCGGTTCTCCTGACGGGCCGCGTAGGCGGTGACCAGGTCCTGGGCCAGCGGGGCCAGCGACCATCCGTCGCCGGCGATGTGGTGCAGCAGGACCAGGAGTACGGCCTCGGTCGGCCCCGTGGTGAGGAGGCTGGCGCGGACGGGGATTTCCGACGTCAGGTCGAACGTGTGCTGGGCCGCCTCGGTGAGGGCGTCGGCCAGTCCGTCCTCGGGGACGGTGGTGTCCAGGAGGTCGGGGATCGCGCTGTCCGGAGCGAGGACCACCTGGTGCGGTTGGCCGTCGGTCTCGGCGAAGACGGTGCGCAGCGCCTCGTGGCGTCGGACGACGTCGGCGAGGGCGGCGCGCAGCGCGGCCCGGTCGAGCTGGCCGGTCAGGCGCAGCGCGATCGGCATGTTGTAGGTGGTTGAGGGGCCCTCGAGCTGGTGTTGGAACCAGAGCCGCCGCTGGCCGTAGGACAGCGGCAGCACTGCGGGTCGTTCGGTGCGGGCGGTCACGGTCACCGGGTCCCCTGCTCTGGTCGCGTCGGTGAGCCGGGTCGCCAGCGAGGCCGGGGTGGGTGCCTCGAAGAGTGCGCGGATGGGCAGTTCGACCCCGAGCGCCGTCCTGATTCGGCTGATCAGCCGGGTGGCGAGCAGGGAGTGGCCACCGAGGTCGAAGAAGCTGTCGTCGACGCCGACCTTGGGCAGGGTGAGCACCTCGGCGAAGGCTGAGCAGAGGATTTCCTCCTGGGCGGTGCGGGGTTCCCGGCCGCTGGCCCCGGCCAGCAGTTCGAAGTCGGGGGCCGGCAGGGCCCGCTGGTCCAGTTTGCCGTTGACGGTGAGGGGCAACGTGGACAGGGTGACGAACGCGCCGGGGACCATGTGTTCGGGCAGGGTTTGGGCCAGGTGGGTCCGCAGGTCGCTCGCCGTCGGCGGTGAGTCGGGGTTCTCGGGGACGAGGTAGCCGACGATCCGCTGGTCACCTGGTTGGTCCTCGCGGACGATGACCGCGGCCTCTGCTACCTGGGCGTGGGTGCTGAGCACGGTCTGGATTTCGCCGAGTTCGACGCGGAAACCTCGGATCTTGACCTGCCGGTCGGCCCGCCCCAGGTAGTCGAGACCGCCGTCGTCCAGGGGGCGGGCGAGGTCACCGGTGCGGTACAGCCTCGCGCCGGGCGGGCCGTAGGGGTCGGCGACGAAACGGGTGGCGGTGAGGCCGGGGCGGTGTTGGTAACCGCGGGCGAGGCCGGCTCCGCCCACGTAGAGCTCGCCGACGACGCCGGGCAGCACGGGGCGGAGGAAGTCGTCCAGGACGTGGACCCGCAGGTCGGGGATCGGTACCCCAATGCGGCTCCCGGTGTCCTCGTCGGCCATTTCCCTGGTCAGGGCGAGATGGGTGACGTGGACGGTGGTTTCGGTGATGCCGTACATGTTGACCAGGGACGGCCGCTCGGGTCGTGCTTCGTACCAGTCGCGGAGACGACCGGGTTCGAGCGCCTCGCCGCCGAAGACGACGGCGCGCAGTCGCGACAGCGCGGAGGCGTGGGCGCGGTCCCGGTCGGCGCGGGCCAACTGGTAGAAGGCGGAGGGTGTCTGGTTCAGGACGGTGACGCCTTCGGCGTCGAGCAGGTCGAGGAACTCGTGGGGAGATCGAGTGGTGGTGTGGGGCACGATGACGAGGCGCCCGCCGTGCAGGAGGGGTCCCCAGATCTCCCAGACGGAGAAGTCGAAGGCGTAGGAGTGGAACAGCGTCCACACGTCGTCCGGGGAGAAGTGGAACCAGGGGTCGGTGGCGGTGAAGAGGCGGACGACGTTCCGGTGTGGGATGACGACGCCCTTGGGGATGCCGGTGGACCCGGACGTGTAGATGACGTAGGCCGTGTTGTCGGGCAGGAGCGGTGCGGGGCGGTCGCGGTCGGTGAGGTCCTCGGTGGGGAGGGCCGCGAGCTCGGCGAGGGTGCCGGGGTCGTCCAGGGCCACGAGGGACAGGCCACTGGCCCGGAGGGCCGCGAGGGGGGCGTCCGATGTGGCCAGGGCGTAGGCGGGCCGGCTGTCGGCGATCATGAACGCGAGTCGGTCCGCCGGGTGCGTCGGGTCGAGCGGCAGATATCCCGCGCCTGCCTTCAGCGTGGCGAGGACACCGATGACCATCTCGGCTGAGCGAGACGTGGCCAGGGCGACCATGGTCTCGGGTCCGACGCCGCCGGCGGTGAGCAGTCGGGCTACCTGGTTGGCCCGGGCGTTCAGCTCGGCGTAGGTGAGCTGGTTCCCGCCGGTGGTCACCGCGATCGCGTCGGGGGTGCGCCGTACCTGCGCCTCGAAGAGGTCGACCAGGGTGAGTCGTGGGGCGTCGGGGCCGCTGGGGGTCCCCCTGGCGCCGCTGGGCGCCGGGAGGTCGTCGCGCGAGCCGGCCGCGCGGTCGTCGGCGGGCAGTGCCAGGTCGAGCGTGGCCACGAGCCGGTCGGGGTGGGTGACCAGCTGGTCGAGGGCCGTTCGGAAGCGCTGCGCGATCGTCGAGGCCGTGTGGTCGTCGAACACGTCTGGGCGGTACTCGAAGCGCAGGGTGAGGCCTGCCGGTTCCTGCACGACGGCGAGGCTCAGCGGGTAGTGGGTCGTGTCGTTGCCGGTGATCCCGGTGATCTCCAGGCCATCGTCGACGCTGGTGAACGCGTCCCTGTCCACGGGGTAGTTCTCCAGCACGGTGTTGGTGTCGAACAGTTCCCCGACACCGACGGATCGCTGGAGGTCGGCGAGCCGGACGTGGTGGTGGTCCGACAGTGCGGCCTGTTCGCCCTGGATCCGGGTGAGCAGGGCGATCACCGGCTCCTGGGGGCGGAGGCGGACGCGGACGGGCAGGGTGTTGATGAACAGGCCCACCATCCTCTCGATGCCGGGAACGGCGGCGGGACGGCCGGACACCGTCGAGCCGAACACCACGTCGCCTCGGCCGGTGAGCCGGTGCAACAGCAACGCCCACGCAGCCTGGACCAGGGTGTTGGTGGTGAGGCCGTGCTCGCGGACGAAGCCGGTGAGGCGGCTCGTGCCGTCGGCGTCGACGCGCACGACGAGGTGCTTCGGGAGGACGACGTCGCGGCGCGGACCGGCCGGGTCCACCCGGGTCGGTTCCGCCAGGCCCGCCATCGCCCGCTGCCAGACGGCGAGGGACGCGCCCTGGTCCTGGTCGACGAGCCAGGCCAGGTAGTCGCGGTAGGCGGGGGCGTCGGGGAGACCCGTGGTGCCGCCCGCCAACCGGTAGAGGCTGAAGAGGTCGTCGAGCAGCAGCGGTGTCGACCAGCCGTCCACGAGGATGTGGTGGTGCGTGAGCACGAGGCGGTGTTCGTCGGCGCCGGTCCGGATCAGGGTGCAGCGGACCAGCGGGGGCTGGGTGAGGTCGAACCGTTCGTTCCGGTCGTCGTCGACCAGGGCGGCGACCTCACGTTCCCGCCGGGCGGCGGGGATGCCGGTCAGGTCGTGTTCCCGCCACGGCGTGCTGGTGGGTGCCGGGACGACCTGCACGGGCGTGTCGAGGTCGGTGTGGTGGAAACCGGCGCGCAGGGTGGGGTGCCTGCGCAGCAGCCCGTCCGCGGCGGCCCGCAGGGCGTCCTTGTCGAGCGAGCCGCGCAGGGTGAGTACGGTCTGCACGGTGTAGACGTCGTGGTCCTCGTCGTAGGCGGCGTGGAACAGCAGGCCCTCCTGCAACGGGGCCAGCGGTAGCACGTCGACGAGGTCGGGGTGTTCCCCTTCCAAGCGGTCCAGTTGGGACTGGCTGAGCGTGACCAGGGGGAGGTCTGAGGGTGTCCGGCCTCCGGTGCCCGGTTTCGCGGCGTGGGCAACGAGCCCGCGCAGGGCGCTGAGCCAGTCCTCGGCCAGGGCGTGCGCGTCGACGTCGGACAGCGCGTCCGAGGACCAGGAGACGCGGACGATCAGGCGGGGACCGTCCGGACCGTCCTCGGTCAGGGCGTTGATCTCGATCGGGTGACTCGGGGTGTCCTCGTCGATGTCCGCGGACATCACGGCGCCCTCGGGGGCGGGTCCCCAGTCCTCGGTGTCGGGCGCGCCGAAACGGCCGAGGTAGTTCATGCTGATCTGGGGTTCGCCGGAGGCGGCGAGCCGGGCGCGGGTGCGGGGATTGAGGTAGCGCAGGAGTCCGTAGCCGATCCCGTTGTCGGGGATCGCGCGCAGCTGTTCCTTGACTCGTTTGAGGAGGCGGCCGGCGCTCGGCCCGCCGGAGACGGTGTCGTCCCAGCTGAACACTCCGGGGTCCAGGCGCACCGGGTGCTGGCTGGTGAACCAGCCGATTGTGCGGGAGAGGTCGACGGCGTCTCCGAGGTGTTCTTCCCGGCCGTGCCCCTCGAGGTTGATCAGCAGCGGCCCGGCGGTGCCGCGGCGGTGGACGAGCGCCGCCGCGAATCCGCTGAGGAGGACGTCGTTGACCGTGGCGTGGAACGCGGCGGGAACCGCCCCCAGCAGGGGCCGGGTGTGCTCGGGGTCGAGGGCGGTCACCAGGTTGCCGCGTCGGGCCGGGCGTCGACCTGGGTGGGGGGCGGTGCCGCCGAGGGTGGTGTCCAGTTCGGCGGTGGTGTTCTCCCAGTGTTCGAGTTCGGCTTCCCTGGCAGGGGTGGTGGCGTCGTCGGCGAGCAGGTGTGCCCACCGGCGGAAGGAGGTCCCCACCGGGTCGAGCGTCGGGGTCGTGCCGGCCGCCAGGGCCTCGTAGGCGGCGCGGAGGTCGGGGAGCAGGATGCGCCAGGACACGCCGTCGACGACGAGGTGGTGCAGGGTGAGCAGCAATTGTCCTGGCCGGTCGGCTCCGGCGTCGAACCAGGTGAGGTCGACGAGGTGCGCGGCGGGGTCGAGCCTGGCCCTGGCGGTCTCGGCGCATCCCGCCACGAGGGCGGACAGGTCCCCCGGGGGCAGCGCGGTGATGTCCACCCGGTGGAGGACGTCGTCGACCTGGACAGCGTCCGCCGGGTGGACGACGGGGTTCCACTCGTCGTCACCGGGGTCGAGGCGGAGCCGGAGGGCGTCGTGGTGGTTGAGAACGGCGCGGACCGCGGCCGCCAGCACGCCGTGGTCCAGGCCGGGTGGGGTCTGGACCAGCATCGACTGGTTGAAGGAGGCGACGCCGGCTTCCTGGTCCCGGAGCCACGCGCTGATCGGGGTGAGTGGTAGGGGGCCGGTGGGGACGTCGGGGGCGGTGATCGCGGTCTCGGTCCTGGCGGCGGAGGCCAAGGCGGCCGGGGTGCGGTGGGCGAAGACGTCGCGGGGGCTGAGGAGGAGTCCGGCACGGCGGGCGCGGGAGACGAGCTGGATCGACATGATGCTGTCGCCACCCAGCTCGAAGAAGCTGTCCTCGGCGCCCGCCTCGGGCAGACCGAGCACCTCGGCGAAGATGGCGCACAGGGTGTGCTCGGCCGGGGTGCGGGGCCCACGGGACCGTCGGTCGGCGGGCGCCGCTTCCGGGGTGGGCAGGGCGGCCCGGTCGAGTTTTCCGCTGCTGGTGACCGGGAGCTGGTCGAGGGCGACGAACGCGGCCGGCACCATGTGCTCGGGCAGGGTGGCCGTGAGGTGGGCGCGGACCTGGTCGACGTCCGCGCCGTCGACGGCGACGTAGGCGACGAGGCGGGTGGCGGGGTGGTCCCGCCGTCCGTCGGTGTGCGCCAGCACCGCGACCTGCCGCACGCCGGGGCAGGCGGCGACGGCGGCTTCGACCTCACCGAGTTCGATCCGGAACCCGCGGACCTTGACCTGGTCGTCGGCGCGCCCGAGGTAGTCCAGGGCGCCGTCCCTCCGCTGGCGAACGAGGTCACCTGTCCGGTACATGCGGTCGCCACCCAGCCCGTGGAGGTGCGCGAAGGGGTCGGCCACGAAGTGGGCTGCGGTGAGTTCGGGACGGCGCAGGTATCCCCGAGCGAGGCCGGCTCCGGCGAGGTACAGCTCCCCGGTGGTGCCGGGGGGGACGGGACGCAGCGCCCGGTCGAGCACGTAGGCGCGGGTGTTGAGCAGGGGGCGTCCCACCAGGGGGCGGTCGCTGTCGGCGATCCGCCAGGACAGGGCTTCCACGGTGCACTCGGTGGGGCCGTACAGGTTGTGGCCGGTCAGTCCGGGCACGGCGCGGAGGCGCCGCCACAGCGCGGCGCTGGTGGCCTCGCTGCCCACGCTGAGGACGGTGGGGGCGTGCCGGCTCCCGTCGAACAGACCGAGGTTGAGCAGCTGGTCCAGGTAGGAGGGGACGACGTCGATGAAGTCGATGCGCTGGTCGTGGGCGTAGCGGAGGAGGGCGTCGGCGTCCAGCCTGTCGGTCTCGTCGATGACGTGGACCTGGTGACCGGCCAGCAGCCAGAGCAGGACGTCCCAGGACGCGTCGAAGGTCCAGGTGGTCAGGTGCATCGCCCGCAACTGGCGTCCCGCCGTGGGGGCGGCCTGGGCGAGCGGTGCGAGTACCTCCGCGTGGTAGGCGTGGTACAGGTTGGCCAGTGACCGGTGCTCGACCACCACTCCCTTGGGCTGGCCGGTGGACCCCGAGGTGTGGATGACGTAGGCCGGGTTGGACGGGGAGAACGGGCGACGGCGGTCGCCGTCGTCGATCGGCCCCGCCGCCTCGACCCGGAGGTCGGGGTGGTCGATGAGGAGGCGGGGCAGCTCCGGCGAGGCGGGGATGGCTGGTTCGATCGCCCCTGTCGTCAGCAGCAGGTTCGGGGCGGTGTCCCGCAACAGGAAGGAGAGCCGCTCGTCGGGATGGGCGGGGTCGAGGGGGACGTAGCCGGCGCCGGTCCTGAGGACGCCGAACACGGCCGTGGGGAAGTCGGTGGTGCGCGGCAGCGCGACCGCTACCAGGTCCTCCGGGCCGATGCCCCGGCGGAGGAGCGCCCGGGCCAGCCGGTTGGCCTCCGCGTCGAGTTCGGCGAAGGTGAGGCTGGTCGTCCCGGCGACGAGCGCGGTGGCGTCCGGGGTGGTCGCGGCTCGTTCGGCGAGCAGATCGGCGACGTTGGTGGTGGGCACCGGTCCGGCGGTGTCGTTCCAGCCGAGGAGGGCCTGCCGGAGTTCGTCCCCGCTGAGCACCGGCAGGCGGCTCACGGGGAGGTCCGGGTCGGTGGCGACGGCGCCGAGCACGCGGCACAACCTGTCGACGAGGGCCGCGGCGGTGTCGCGGTCGAACAGGTC
This sequence comes from Actinoalloteichus sp. AHMU CJ021, assembly GCF_002895405.1. Classification (NCBI taxonomy): domain Bacteria; kingdom Bacillati; phylum Actinomycetota; class Actinomycetes; order Pseudonocardiales; family Pseudonocardiaceae; genus Actinoalloteichus; species Actinoalloteichus sp. AHMU CJ021. The sequence goes on from NZ_CP025990.1 coordinate 6,685,337, forward strand.
GGTGGCGTACTCGAGGACACCGTCCATTCCGGCGGGGGTTCCCTGGGGGGTCCACCGCTGACCGAGGTCGAGGGAGAGGTCGAACTTGGACACACCGGGGTGGACGGGTTCGACCGTGAGCGAGCACCCGGGCAGGGCGTACTCGGTCGGTGTGTCCTCCTGGAAGGCCAACATCACCTGGAACAGGGGGTGCCGGGAGAGGGTCCGTTCCGGGGCGACCGCGTCGACGACCCGTTCGAAGGGCATGTCCTGGTGGGCGAACGCAGCGAGGTCGGTTCGGCGGACCCGGTCCAGCAGTTCGCGGAACGTCGGGTCGCCCGAGGTGTCGGTGCGCAGTACCACCGTGTTGACGAACAGTCCGACGACGTCGGTGAGCGCGTCGTCGGTCCGACCGGCGACGGGGGTGCCGACGGGGATGTCCTCCCCCGCTCCGAGGCGGGTCAGGAGCGCGGCGAGTGCGCTCTGGACCACCATGAAGACGGTGACGCCGCAGGCGCGGGCCAGGTCGACCAGGGCGGTGTGCGCGGCGGAGTCGAGGTGGAGGGGGAGGACGGCGCCGTGGTTGCTGGCCTCGGTGGGACGGGGCCGGTCGGTGGGCAGGTCGAGGCGGTCGGGGATGCCGTCGAGGGCCGTCCGCCAGTACTCGCGTTGCTGGGCGAGCACGCTGTCCGGATCGGTGTCGGAACCGAGGACCTCCCGCTGCCAGTGGGTGTAGTCGGCGTAGCTCACCGCCGGTTCGGGCAGGTCGGGCTCGGTGCCGGCGACTCGTGCCGTGTAGGCGTCGACGAGGTCGCGGACGAGCACCGCCATCGACCAGCCGTCGCCGACGAGGTGGTGCAGGACGAGCAGCAGGAGGTGGTCGTCGGCGGTGGAGGTGAAGAGGTCCGCGCGCAGTGGCGCCTCGGCGGCGAGGTCGAAGCCGCGGCTGGCGGCGTCCGTGAGGACTGCGGGCAGGTCGGCGTCGGCGGTGCGGTGGACCTCGAGCGCGGGCGCGGCGCGGTCGAGGTCGAGGAGTTGCTGGCGCGGGGTTCCGTCGACCTCGGGGAAGGTGGTGCGCAGGCTGTCGTGGCGGGCCGTGACGTCCCGCAGCGCGGCTCGGAGGGCGTCGTGGTCGAGGGTGCCGTGGAACCGGAGGCCTACGGGGATGTTGTAGGTGGCGTCCGCCCCGGTCAGCCGGTCGAGGAACCACAGTCCCCGTTGTACCGGGGAGAGCGGGACGGGTTGGTCGGTGTCGCTCCGGCGGTCCAGGCGTGGGCGCGCGGCACCGTTCGCGCGGAGCACCGGTGCGAGTTCCGCCACGGTGCGGTGGTTGAAGACGGCCCCGAGGGTGATCTCGACGCCGAGGAGGTTCCTGATGCGGCTGGCGAGCTTCGTGGCCAGCAACGAGTGGCCTCCGAGTTGGAAGAAGTCGTCGTCGACCCCGACGACGTCGACACCGAGGACCTCGGCGAAGACCGAGCACAGCACCTCCTCGTCCGGGGTGCGCGGTGCCCGCTGGTGGCTGTCGCGGTGGGTCCTCGCCGGTTCCGGCAGCGCGGTCCTGTCGATCTTCCCGTTGGGGGTGACCGGCATCGTGTCGAGGACGACGACGTCGCCGGGCACGAGGTGCGCCGGCAGGCTGGCGGTGAGGTGCGCGCGGAGCCGCGCGGGGACGTCCTCGCCGCCGCTCGGGGCCGCGCCGCCGGCGGTGGTTCCCGCCGGCTCTCCGGGGGTCAGGACCACGTAGGCGACCAGACGGCGGTCCTCCTCGGTGTCGCCACGCGGGACGACCACGGCCTGGTCGACCTCGGGGTGGTCGGCGAGGACCGCCTCGATCTCGCCCGGCTCCACTCGGAAGCCGCGCAGCTGGAGCTGGTCGTCGGTGCGGCCGACGAACTCCAGTTCGCCGTGCGGCAGCCACCGGACCAGGTCACCGGTGCGGTACATCCGCTCGCCGTGCTGGCCGTGGGGGTTGGCGACGAAGCGTTCCGCTGTCAGTTGGGGGCGTTTCCAGTAGCCCCGGGCGAGTCCGGCTCCGGACACGTAGAGTTCGCCGACCACCCCGACGGGTAAGGGACGCAACGCGGCGTCCAGCACGTGTGCCCGAGTGTTGATGACGGGCCGGCCGATGGGAGGTGGACCGTCGAGTTCGGATGACAGCGGGTCGCTCATGGTGACCGCGACGGTGCTCTCCGTCGGCCCGTACGCGTTGATCATGCGCCGGTCGGCGGCGGCCCAGCGCCGCACGAGGGCGGGAGGGCAGGCTTCTCCCCCGACGGCCAGCACGAGACCGGGCGGCAGTGCGTCGGGGGGCAATGTCGCGAGGAACGCCGGCGGCAGGAGCACGTGGGTGACGCCGTGGGTGGCGACCGTCTCGGTGAACTTCTCCCCCAGCAGGGACGTGCCGGTGCGGCCGTCGTCGGGGTCGAGCACGAGGGCCGCTCCGGTCAGCAGGGCTTCCGACAGTTCCCACCAGGCGGCGTCGAAGCTCGGGGAGGCGAACTGGAGGATCCGGGACTCGCGGGTGACTCCCAGCCGCTCGGTCAGGGTCGCCACCAGGCTGGCGGTGCCGGCGTGGGTGACGACGACGCCCTTGGGGCGGCCGGTGGAGCCGGAGGTGTAGATGACGTAGGCGGCCTGGCCAGGGCGGACGGGGAGGTCGGGTCCCGGGTGCGTCGGCTGCTGGCGGAGCGCCGCACTGCTCTCCTCGGCGTCGAGCTCCACCGTGGGGGTCCGACCGGGAACGACATCGGTCAGGCCTCGCCGGGTCAAGACGAGGGCCGCGTCGCTGTCGGTGAGCAGGAAGGCGATGCGCTCGGCCGGGTAGGCGGGGTCGATCGGCACGTAGGCCGCACCGGCCCGCTGCGTGGCGAGCACGGAGACCACGAAGTCGACCGAGCGGGGAAGCACCAGCGCGACGCGGTCCTCCTGGCGCACGCCCGAGGCGACGAGGTGGTGGGCGAGCTGGTTGGCCCGGGCGTCCAGCTCGCGGTAGGTCAGGGCGGTGTCCCCGCACAGGAGTGCGACATCGTCCGGGTGCTCGGCGACGCGCGCGGCGAACTGCTCGAGCACGGTGGGGCTACCGACTTCGGGGCGGGCGGTGCGGTTCCAGTGGTCGACGGTGGCGTGCCGGTCGGCGGGAGAACCGAGTTCCAGCTGGCCGAGGGGGCGGTTCTCCGCGAGCGCGGCGCCGAAGGTGCGCAGGAAGGCGACGAACTGGCGTTGGTGCCGGTCGACGTCCTCGACGGTGTGCAGGGACAGGTTCGCGACCAGGTCGACGTGCAGCCCTTCGGTCTCGGACCGGTCGAAGACGTAGATCGCCAGGTCGGGGACCGTCGAGGGCCCGTAGCCGACGACCCGGGTGGTGGCGCGGGCACCGGCGAAGTCGAGTTCGTAGACGAAGGGCAGGACGTTGACCACGGTCCGTTGGGCGGGGTGGTCGGCTCCCGCGCCGGCCAGTGCGCGGTCGAGGAGCTGGCTGGGGAAGCGGCGGTGCGGCAGGAGGCGCCGCAGTTCGTCGGCGATCTCGGTGAGCAGATCGCCGACGCGGGTGTGGGGACCGATGGCGAGCCGGATCGGTACGACGTTGGACATCATCGCCGGGGTGGTCCTGCCGCGCCGGGTGGAGCGGGCCGTGACGGGCATGCCGACGATGACGTCGCGTTGGCCGGTGACCGTGGCGAGGTAGGCGATCTGGGCGGCGAGCAGGAACCGGGTGAACCGCACGTTGGCCTCGTCGGCGGCGCGCCGCAGCTCCTGTGTGGTGTCGAGGGGCAGGGCGTACCGGGTGAGGTGGTGCCCCTGGTTCCCGGTCGGGCCGCCGCTGAGGGTCAGGGGGCCGGCGGCGCCGGCGAGGTACTCGGTCCAGAAGGTCCTGTCCCGTTCGAGCTCGCCGGACTCCAGGTAGCGCTGGTTCTCGTCGACCAGTTCGGACAGCGAGCCGAAGGGCGGTGAGCTGGGCTGGTCGCCGGCGACGAGGGCGGTGTACACCTCGGCGACCCGGTTGGTGACGAGTTGGAGGCTGTACCCGTCGAGGGTGATGTGGTGGGCGCGCTGGTACCAGTACCAGCGGCGGGAGGCCGGGTCCGAGAACAGCGCCTGGGTGAAGGAGGGCTCGGCGGTCAGGTCGGCGGGGGTGGCGAGGTCACGGCGGATCCACTCGTCGAGCTCGCCGCGCGGGTCGGGCCCGGACAGGTGCAGGACGTGGAGCGGCCAGGGGCTGGCGTCCGGTTCCTGCCACGGCCCGAGTTCGTCCGAGGCGAACCGGGTGTTCAGCGCGTCCGTCTCGGCGACGACCTGACGGAGCGCCGCCTCGAACAGGGCCGGGTCGATGTCGCCCTGGATCTCGTGGAGCTCCGCGATGTGGTACCCCGCGTCGCTCGGGTCGCGTTGTTGGCCGAACCAGACTCCGGCTTGCGCCGCCAGCAACCTCGTACGCACCGACTCGGTATTCGCCATCGACTCCGCACACCCCGCACTGACATAGAGGTTTTGACTGGCACCAAAACGGAACGTGTTCGCGCACAGCACACAAAGGCGCGATCGGGACCACGCCTTGTGTTCGGTCGTCTCCACGGGACCTTTGGTGCGGTCGGATGCTACCACTGAGGACCGACGGAAGTGCTCGGTTTTCGGACACCAGCAGCGCACCCGAAGCCGAGTCACGGTCAAGTAACAGATCCCGAAACCTAAGCAGAACACCGAGCCATCCGCTATCACGCGCGCATTTGTCCACCAAATCACCGAGAGTGATACGAACAAGTGTTACGTAACAGCACGTAGCTGGTTGAAAAACCAACGACCGCTCGCGTTCCCATAGCTTCGCCCGCGTCGTTCCCGACCACACAAAGTCATCACAACCATGCCGTACGGCTCGAACCCGACATGCGCTTGACATCTGCTCAGCACGCCCACGACGATCATTCGGCGCACAACGAACACCCGGACGCCAGCGGGTTGTGCACCCACACCACACCGGCGCCGGGACGACCAGGAGGGTGCCATGCTCACGAACGAGTTGCCTCGCACCGGATCCAGGACACAAGAAATTCATTTCACGTTCGAGGATCTCGCCCACACCAGAATTCTGACGACGCTGGGCCCGGTACCGGAGACCCTTTTCGCCCTCGACCTCCTCCAACACAACATCAGCGATGCCTTCATTGGATGGAGAAAAGAGGCGAGAACACGGCTAGGAAAGCGCCTAGGCGACCTCCTCACCCTCGCACGTGACTTGTCCCCGGTCGCGAACCTCGTCACACTGACACGGTCCTCGTCCGATCACGTGAAAATAGAACTGAACACGCTGGGAATAAAGAAGTCCCGCAGCCACCAGCTCCGCGACAGCATTCACGAGTTCTACGAGTCGGCCATTCGCTACTTCTGGCCGCAGGTGCACGGATACCTGGAGACCGAACGCGAGTCCGCCGGCCGGATCCTGTTCACCGCCGGGTTCGACAGGCTCCTGGGCACCCTGCACCGGCAGATCCAGTGGACCTCCCCGGTGCTGACCCTCCCCCACACCTCACCAGGCACCCCGAGCCGGGTCACCCTGAAGGGGAGCGGGATCATCATCGTCCCCTCGCTGTTCCTGTTCGGCCAGCCGAGACTGTTCCTGAACCGCGCGAACACCGCCAAGCCGCCGATCCTCGTCTACCCCGTCCCGCCCAGTCCGGCGGCGGCCTCGGTGTTGTGGGCAGCCGCGCCCACCGAGCAGTCACTCGCCGCCCTGGTCGGCAACACCCGCGCCGCGGTCCTGCGTTCGCTCACCGACAGCAGGACGACGACGGAGATCGCGAAACGGGTCGGCATTTCGGCCGGTTCGGCCAGCCAGCACGCCACCGTGCTGCGCAACGCAGGCCTGATCACCACACACCGAACCCGGACCGCCGCTATTCACACCATGACTCCGCTGGGCCTCTCCCTGTTCAAGGGCAAATGGGGGAGCTTCAGCCTCTCGTGAAGCCGAGGAAGCCGAAAACCCGAACGATGGGGAAGAACCGCCGATCTCCGAGAACGGCCTCCCACCGGCCCGCGCGGTTCCTGGCGCACTGGGGATGAGAGCGGCGGCGAAGCGGTGTTCGACGGGCATGGATTCCTTTTCCACCCCGTCGTCTGGGGCGCCCGTCTTCGACTCCGCTCGCACCAGGGAATCGTCACGCTGGAACAGGTGTCCGTTCGTCCCGAACTCCGCTTCCCACCGGGGCACGGCCTCGACCCGAGCCGACTTGAAGAGGGTCACGGCAACGGAACCTCGAAGGGGCGGCACCGTCGCAGCCCGTTCCGGCGAGGCGACGGGCGAAGTCCTGCTAATCCTCCGCCAAAGCCGGTCCTACACCTGCGGTACACGGCGTTCGGGGGGGGGGGGGGGGGGGAAACGAGATCGGTGGTCGGGCCGGCGGGAATCCGGCCCGACCACCTCAGCAGGGGATGCACGGGAGCGGTGCGGACTCCGGGGCGCCTCCGCCGCGCGGGGAAAGAGCACAGACGGCGTAAGGACGCGGTGAGGTCGCCTAACGTCGAAGCGGCGAGAATGCGTGCGGCCTTGCGGGGACGGCGCCACGAGGACCCGTTCCGCAAGAGGGATCGGCCGGAGCGGGCACCCCCGACCGATCCTCGCGAACTCCAGGTGGAACGGTCAGCTACCGGAACCCGCGGCCTTCTCCATCTCGCGGATGAGGCTCTTGGGACGCATGTCCGTCCAGTTCTCCTCGATGTAGTCGAGGCACGACTGCCGGTCGGTCTCCGTCAACACGACCGTCCAGCCACCGGGCACCTCGGCGAACGAGGGCCAGAGGGAGTACTGCCCCTCGTCGTTGATCAACACGAGGTAGGTGGCGTCCGGGTCTTCGAACGGGTTGGTCATCAGCGTTCCTTTGTCGTCCGTGTCGAGCAGTGTGGTCGCCTGCCGGCCGTCGGGTCGCGCGATCGGCCGGGACGTCGTGTCGGGTGTCCGCTTCGTCTCGAACTGCCAGCCGCGAACCGTCGATCTCCCGGAAACGACTGGTCATCCGGTACCGAACGCGCCGATTCGCCCTACTCCCAGTTCCGCTCCCATTCAATTCGAGGATGGTGCTGAGCGTCAAGGCTTTTCGCCCCACGCTAACAGCGCTGATCAGGACGTTCCTCCCGCTCTCGTTGCTTTCCGGGTTCCTGGGCGCCCTCCTACCGCTCGTCGAGGGCGGGGCCAGCGGGGGCCACCTCGGCCCAGGGTTCGTCGGGATGGTTCACCACCTCCCGGAGCAGGGCACCGAAGGATTCGGCGAGGCGCCGCGCGGTCCCCGGCTCGAACAGGTCGGCGGCGTGCACCAGGACGCCCTCCAACCCGAGGGGCAGCCCCTCGGCGTCCCTCCGCTCCTGGATGTCGAAGTGCAGCTCGAACGGCGTCCTGGCCGGCGGAACCGCCACCGGGGTGGTTCGCACACCGGCCAGCCCCAACGGGGACCAACCGAGGTTCTGGAAGGCGACGACGACCTGGAACAGGGGGTGATGTGCTCGCGATCGAGGTGGGTTGACCTCGTCGACCACCCGTTCGAAGGGGTGCTGTTGGTGTTCGTGGGCGGCCAACACCTCGGCCTGGCACCGGCGAACCAGTTCCCGGAAGGACACGCCTCCTCCGGTGTCCACCCGCAGCACCACGGTGTTCGCGACACAGCCGACCAGCTCCGCCATGTCCTCCCCATCCCGACCGGCCATCACCAGCCCCACGACCACGTCGTGGCCGGCTCCCCACCGCGTGAGCAGCGCCGCCACCGCCGCCTGGACGACGATGAAGGCGGTCGCGCGGCTCTCCGCCGCCAGCCGGACGACACCCGCGTGGAGAGCGGCGTCGACGCGGAGCGGTGTGTGACCTGCCCGGTTGCTGGCCACCGGCGGCCTGGGTCGGTCGAAGGCCAGGTCCACCGGGGCGCCCAGCCCGGCGAGCCGCTGGCGCCAGTACGCGGAGTGCCTGGCGGCGGGGCTTTCCGGTTGCCCGGGGTCACCCAACGCCTCGGCGAGCCACAGGGTGTGGTCGGCGTACTGGGGGGCTGGTCGGTCCCACCGGGGCCGCTGCCCGCTCCGCCGGGCCCGGTACGCGGTCGCGAGGTCCGCGCTGAGGGGACCGAGCGACCAGCCGTCGACAGCGGAGTGGTGGATCACGAGGACCAGCAGGTGTTCGTCCTCGGCGAGCCGGAGCAGCCTGGCCCGCACCGGCAGCTCGCGGGTGAGGTCGAAGCCGGTGTCCGCGAGGGCAGCGACCTCGTCGTCCTCCTGGCCCGCCGTCATGTCCCCGGCGACGAGCAGGTCGGCGCCTGCGCCCGGAGGCAGGACCTGTTGTCGGGGCGCCCCCTCGACGTACGGGAGTACCGTGCGCAGACTCTCGTGCCGGTCGAGGACGTCGCCGACCGCCGCGCGGAGTGCGTCCGCGTCGAGGGAGCCGACCAGTCGCCAAGCGACGGTGGAGTTGTACGCGCTGTCTGCCCCGTGCAGGTAGTTGACGGTCCAGAGGCGTTCCTGAGCGGCCGAGAGCGGGATCACCTCCGGACGCGTTCTGGGGCCGGGGCGCGGCGAACCGGTGGCACCGGCCCGGTGGGCCAGTGCGGCCGGGGTGGGAGCGGCGTAGAGGTCGCGGACCCTCAGATCCCGGCCCAGCGCCGTGGTGGCGTCGGCCACCAGCCTCATCGCGGTCAGGGAGTCTCCTCCGAGGCCGAAGAAGCTCTCGTCGGGATCGACGCGGTCGCGGCCGAGCACCGCCGCGAAGACGCCGCAGAGCACGTCCTCCACGGGAGTTCGGGGGAGACGGCGCGGGGCGGACGGGGGCGGGGGCCCGGGATCGTCGCGGAGCTGCGAGGTGTCGACCTTGCCGTGGCGGTCCAAGGGGAGCCGGTCGGTCACGAGGAAATCGCTGGGTACCAGGTAGCCGGGCAGCACCAGCGCCGCGTGCTCCCGGACCGCCTCGACGTCGAGGCGCGCCGGGGGCGGCGTCTCGGGGCCCTGCCGGGCGGGCTCCGGTACGGGCACCAGGTGGGCAACCAGGCGTTGCCCACCGGTGGCGGACCGCCGCACCACCACCACAGCTTGCGCGACCTCGGGGAGTGCGGTGAGGGCCCCTTCGACCTCCCCGGGCTCGACGCGGTACCCGTTGACCTTGACCTGGCGGTCTTCCCTGCCGAGGAAGTACAGCGAGCCCTCCTCGTCCCACCGGCCCAGATCACCTGTCCGGTACATCAGGGAGCCGGGGGGACCGAAGGGGTCGGGGACGAACCGCGACGCGGTCAACGAGGGAGCGCGGTGGTAACCGGCGGTCAGGCCGGTGCCCGCGATCCAGATCTCCCCGGGGGCGCCCGGCGGGGTCGGGCGCAGGGCGGAGTCGAGCAGGCGGATCTCGCTGCCGTCGACGGGGGTTCCCAGCGGGAGGGGACCGGTGCTCCGCGAGCCGGGACGGAGTACGTGCGCGACGGCGAAGGCCGTCGTCTCCACCGGGCCGTAGCAGTGCAGCACCTCCATCTCGGGCAGGTGGCGCCGCAGCCGGGCCACGGCGTGGGGAGGGACGACGTCACCGCCGGTCTCGAGCCGGCTGACGCCGACCAGGGCGTCGGGGTCGGTCTCCGCGACGACGGCGAGCATCCCGGCGGTCAGCAGGAGCCGGGTGATGCCCTCCCTGGTCACGAGCTCGCGGATGTCCTCGACCGACAGCACACCGGGCGGTGCCACCACGATGCGGTCACCATTGGACAGCGGCGACCAGACCTCGAAGGCGACCGCGTCCCACGCGTGCGAGGAGTGGAAGAGGCTGGTGTGGCGCCGACTCCGTCGCCAGTGGCCGTTGAGCAGGCGGCCGACGAGGTCCCGGTGCCGGACCGTCACCCCCTTGGGTTCCCCGGAGGTGCCCGAGGTGAACAGCAGCAGTGCCGGCTGAGCGGGGTGCGCGCGTGGTGCGACGCCCTGCGGCCAGGCAGGGGTGGAGCTCGGCTCGTCGGAATGAGGGCTGCCCACCACCAGCGTGCGGAGTCCGTGGAGTTCCTCGGCGGACCGGGCCGCGTGGTCGGCGTCGACCAGAGCGAGAACGGCGTTGGTGTGGGCCCGGATGCGCCGGAGCCGGTCCGGGGAGTAGCTGCCGTGGACGGCGACGTTGAGGGCCGCGGCCTTGGCCAGGGCGAGTGCCGTGATCACCACGGCCGCCGACCGTTCGAGCAGGACCAGGACGGCGTCCCCTGGTCGGGCACCGGCGGCGGCGACCCGCCGGGCGAGCCGGTCGGCCGCCGCGTCCAGTTCCGCGTAGGTGAGTTCGGCTCCACGTTCGACCACGGCCACCCGGTCGGGTGCGGCGCGGACGGTCTGGTCCACCAGCTCGGCGAGGTTGAGGTCGGGGACCTCCACCGCCGGGCCCTTCCCCCAGGAGAGGAGGTTCTGGTGGTCGGCGGGGGAGGTCGAGTCCAGGCTGGCCACCCGTGCCCCGGGGTTGGCCGCACAGGCGGCGAGCAGTTGGACGAACCGGTCGAGGAGGTCACGTCCGCCGATGCCGGTCCGGAGCGCCGCTGGCCTGGCCGCGAGCCGCAGGCGGAGGGTGTCGGTCGGTTCGACGACGAGCGCGAGCGGGTAGTGCGCCCCGTCGTGGACCCCCACCTCGGCGATCCGGACCGCTGGGCCGCCGCCGGCCACCGGGGTCCGGTGGGAGGTCTCGGTGGGCCGGAGCGGGTAGTTCTCGACGACGACGGTGGTGTCGAACAGCGGGGTTCCGCCCGCCAGTTCCTGGATCTCGGCGAGACCGAGGTGCTGGTGGTCGAGCAGCGCGGTGTCCTCGCGATGGAGCCGCTCCAGGAGTTGTGCCACGGTTTCCGACAGGCGGAGGCGAACGCGGACCGGGACTGTGCCGATCAACAGCCCGATCGTGCGGTCGATGCCGGCGATCTCGGGTGGCCGGTGGGCGACCGTCGTTCCGAACACCACGTCCCGGGTCCCGGTGAACTGGGCGAGGAGCAGTGCCCAGGCCGCGCGGACGACGGTGTTCAGGGTGACACCGCAGGACCTGGCCAGCTGGTCCAGGCTCTCGGCGAGATCGCGGGGCAGGTGCGCCTCGTGCTGTTCGGCGGCTCCCGCGTTCTGGGACGGGCCACCGCGACGGCCGAGCAGGGTGGGTTCGACGGGTGGGTGGACGGGCTGGTCGCCGCCGCCCGGCTGGCCGAGCAGTGCTCGGGCCCAGGCGGCGCGGGCGGCTGCCCGGTCCTGTCGCCGCTGCCACGCCAGGAACGTGCGGTACGAGGCGGTGGGCGTGGCGGAGACGTCCTGGTGGCCGAGCAGCTCCGCGACGAGCAGGGGCAGGGACCAGCCGTCGAGGATCAGGTGGTGGTGGGTGAGGACGAGCGTCCACCGCCTCGGCCCGGTCCGGGCGAGGGCGAACCGCAGGAGCGGCGGGCGGTGCGGAACGAGGGGGTGGGCTCGTTCGCTGGCGAGCAGCGCTTCAAGCGCCTCCGAGGTCGGCGAGACCGTGCCGTCGGCGGTGAGGTCGACCTCGAGCCACGGCACGGTCACGTCGGCGCGCCATACCTGGACGGGCCCGGCGGAACCCAGCGTGACGAAGGCCGCCGTCAGGTTCGGGTGCCGCTCGGGGAGGCCGCGGACCCGCTCACGCAGGTCCGCCGGGTCGAGGGGCCCGTCCAGGGTGAGGGAGAGCTGGACGAGGTAGGGATCGGCGTCGTCGTTGCTGAGGTCGCGGTGGAACAGCAGCCCCTGCTGGAGCGGGGCCAGGGGGAGGACGTCGTCGAGTGGCGCGGGGTACCAGGCGGTGAGTTCGTCGACGGCGAGCTGGTCCAGGGCGACCAGGGGGAAGTCGCTGGGGGTGTGTCCGCCCAGGCCTGGGCGGCGCAGGGCGATCGAGGAGGTGCGCAGCGCCTCCCCCCACCTGGCGAGGAGCTCCCGTGTCTCCGTCTCGGGCAGGAGCCCCGCCGGCCAGGTGAGGCGCACCACCAGCCGGGGGCCGGCGGTGCCGCGTTCCACATGGGCTTCGGCGGTGAGGGGGTGTGTGAGCGGCAGCTCCGGATCGGCGCCGACCGCGAGGGGCGTCGTGTCCTGTCCGGGTAGTGGTGCCCACTCCCCTGCCTCCGCCAGGTCGAACCTGCCGAGGTAGTTGAACGCCAGCTGCGCCGAGGGCGTCGGGAGGGGCTCGCCGCCTGCCGCGGCGCCGTCCCGCAGCCGGTCGGCCTGTCGGAGCAGCCCGTGGCCTGCGCCCTGGTGCGGCATGGCGCGCAGACGTTCCTTGACGGACTTGAGCACCCGGTCGAGGTGGGCGGCGTCACCGTCCGGGGTCACGGTGTCGGGGACCGGTGCGAGGTCGAACCAGACGGGTCGAATGGTGGTGAACCAGCCGACGGTGCGGGACAGGTCGAGTTCTTCCGGGTCGGCGACGCCGGCGGGAGCACCGATACCGGCTTCCCGTCCGTGGCCTTCGACGTCCACGAGCAGGCTCAGCGGTTCCCTCCCCGGCCGCTGGGACCGGATCGCGACGAGGAGGGTCGCGAGCAGCACGTCCTCGAGGGTGGCGTGGTAGCGGGCGGGGATCGCCGCCAGCAGCGGAGCGGTGTGGTCCGGATCAAGGGCGAGGTGCACTGTTCTGGCGGTGGCCGCGGTGTCCTGGCTGGGGTCCAGCGGCCGGCAGCCCAGGGTGATCGGGGCGGAGGAGTGGCCGCTGAGCCGCGCCGCCCACCTTGGTCGTTCCCCCTCCAGCGCGCCGCCGACGACGAGTTCGCGGAGCCGCGCCGCCCAGGAGCGGAAGGAGACGGGGACAGCGGGGAGTTCGACGGGCCGGCGCAGCCGGATCAGGCGGTGGGCCTCGGCGAGGTCGGAGAGCAGGATGGACCAGGAGACGCCGTCAACGCAGAGGTGGTGGGCGACCAGCAGGAGTTGGCCCGCCGTCGAGGGGCCCGGGTCGAACCACACCAGTCGCGCCATCCGACCGGCGTCGGGGTCGAGCCGGGCGCGGGCCTCGGCTGTTCCGTCCTCGAGCGCGGCGGGGGTGGCTGCTCCGTCGACGCGGGTGAGGCAGTCCTCTGCCCGGACGTGTCCTGGCGGGTCGACCACGAAGCGCCAGGTGGTGTCGTCGGGGTCGCGCAGGAGTCGCAGCCGGAGCGCGTCGTGGTGGTCGAGCACGGCCTGGAAGGCGAGCACGAGCTCCTCTGGTGTCGTGCCAGCCGGGGTGCTCACCAGGACCGACTGGCTGAACCGGGCGATCGGCCCTCCCCGGGCGCGGAGCCAGTCCATCACGGGTGTGGCGGGGACCTCCCCGGCGTCGCCGTACCGGGCTTCCCGTCGTTCCCGGCTGCTTCCCCGCTCGGCGGCGGCCGCGAGGGAGCGCAGGGTCCGGTGCGCGAAGACGTCCGTGGGGGTGAGGGTGAGGCCGGCGGCGCGGGCGCGGCTGGCCAGTCGGATGGCGGTGATGCTGTCTCCGCCGAGGGCGAAGAAGCCGTCGGTGGGCGCCACGGACGGCAGTCCGAGCACGTCGGCGACCAGCGTGGTCAGCAGTGCCTCCCCGTTCGAGGCGTGGAGGTCGTGGTGTGGTGCAGGCGCGGCACCAGCCGTTTCGGGGCCGGGCGGGTGGGCGACCGGGGCGCTGGGGTGGGCGAGGATCCGCAGTCGTCCCGAGGGCAGTCTCCTGGCCCACCTCCCGGTCCGGAGCAGTCGGCGGCCGCCCCCGAGGGGGTCGGCGACGTAGCGGGAGGCGGTGGTGGCCGGTGTCCCCCGGTAACCGAGGCGGTGCGGGGGCACGGCGAGGAACAGTTCTCCGACCGCGCCCGGCGGGGTGGGACGCAGGGTGGTGTCGAGTACGCGTGCCCGGTCCTGGTTCGAATCGGCGGGGGTGGTGGGTGTTCCCGCCGGTTGGCGGGGCCGGTCGACCCGGTCGAGGGCGAGTTCGGTGAGGGGGCGGTCGGGCTCGGCGAGCGCGCCGTGGAGCAGGGCGCGGTACCAGCGGGTGATCGTGCGCGCGGTGCTGTCGTCGAAGAGGGCCCGGTCGTAGCGCAACGTCAGCTCGATCCCGCCTCCGCCGGGGTGTTCGGCGAGGTCGAGGTGCAGGTCGAACTTCGCCGTCCTGGGTCGGAGCGGCAGGGGACGCACGGACAGCCCCGGCATCACCGGCGCGGGCAGGCCGGCGTCCCGCGACGTGATCATGACCTGGAAGAGGGGGTGCCGGCCGGGGACGCGTGCGGGCCCGACCGCGTCGACGACGCGGTCGAACGGGATGTCCTGGTTGGCCAGGGCGACCAGATCGGTGTGGCGGACCCTGGCGATCAGTTCGGTGAACGTCGGACGGCCGGAGACGTCGGTCCGCAGGACCACCGTTTCGGCGAAGAAGCCCACCAGTTCGTCCAGGACGGGATGGGACCGTCCCACCGCGACGGTCCCGACCGGTACGTCGTCGCCGGCGCCGGCCCTGGTGAGGGTGGCGGCCAAGGTCGCGTGGAGCACCATGAAGGTCGTGGCGCGGTGCCGCGCGGCGAAGCTCAGGATGCGGCGGTGGGTGCCGGCGTCGATCCGCACGCTCGTCTCTCCGGCGGGGCGGGTCGTCGAGGGACGGCGGTCGCGGTCGGTGGGGAGGAGGAGTTCCTCGGGCGCGCCGAGCAGCTCCTGCCGCCAGTGGGCGAGGCCCTGGTGGAGCCGGCTGGACGGGTCGTCCTCATCGCCCAGGCGGTCGCGGAGCCAGAGCGTGTGGTCGGCGTACTGGAGGGGCAGGCCGGGCCAGGCCGGTGCGGTTCCGACCGCCCGCGCGGTGTAGGCGGCCGAGAGATCCCGGAAGAGGGGGGCGAGGGACTTCTCGTCCGCGGCGACGTGGTGCAGGACGAGGATGAGGACGTGTTCCCCCGAGTACTCCGTGGTCAGCAGCACCGGCCGGACCGGTGGGTCGTTCGCCAGGTCGAACCCGGCTTCGGCTAGCCGGACGATCTCACGTTCGAGTGCGGCTCGCCTCGTGCTGAGGACGGCGAGGTCGAGCCGGGGGTCGTCCGGGGGGATGACGTGTTGGCGGGGTCCTTCCCCGTCGGTGGGCAGGGTCGTGCGCAGGCTCTCGTGCCGTCGCACCACGTCGGTCACGGCCAGTCGGAGAGCGGGGAGGTCGAGGTTCCCGTCGAGCCGGAGCACCACGGGGATGTTGTAGGTGCCGCTGGGGCCGGTCAGCTCCTGGAGGACCCACAGGCGCCGCTGGGTCGGTGCGGCGGGAACGGTCCGGGGGCGGGGTCGTGCGACCGGTGCTTGCTCGGCGGAGGCCGGGTCGCCGGTCGCGGCGGTGAACGCGGCGACCGTGGGGTTGTCGAACAGGACGCGGATCCCGGCCTCGATTCCCAGGTCGGCACGGATCCGGGCCACCAGGGTGAAGGCGCGCAGCGAGTCCCCGCCGAGCGCGAAGAAGTCGTCGTCGGTGCGCACCTCCGGCACCTCCAGGACCTCGGCGAAGAGCGCGCACAGCCTCCGCTGGCGGTCGGTGGTGGGAAGCCCGTGCCCTGACGAGGCGAACCTGGGGGCGGGCAGTGCCCTGTGGTCCAGTTTGCCGTTGGGCGTCAGCGGCAGCACGTCGAGCGTCACGAGGGCGGTGGGCACCAGGTGGCTGGGTAGTGACTCGGCGAGCCAGCCGCGGAGTTCGGTGGTCGTGGGCGTGTCGACGTGCGGGGTGGTGGTCAGGTACCCGACCAGGCGGGAGGTGCCTCGGCGGTCCGTCGTGGGCACGACCGCGGCCGAGGTGACTGCGGGGTGGCGGAGCAGTGCCTCCTCGACCTCCGCTGGTTCGATGCGGAATCCTCGGATCTTGACCTGCCGGTCGGCTCGGCCGAGGTGTTCCAGCTCCCCGTCGTGGTTCCGCCTGGCGATGTCTCCGCTGCGGTACAGGACGCTGCCCGGGGGGCCGAAGGGGTTGGCGACGAAGCGGGTGGCGGTCAGGCCGGGGCGGTGCCGGTAACCTCGGGCCACCCCGGGTCCCTCCACGTAGAGCTCCCCGGGCACTCCCGGTGGTAAGGGCTGGAGCGCGGCGTCGAGCAGGTGGACCCGCAGGTCGGGCAGGGCGTCACCGACAGGACTCCCACCGTTGGTGGCCGTGGCGGCGGTGGCGGGGGTCAGGGCGAGCCGGGTGACGTGCACCGTGGTCTCGGTGATGCCGTACATGTTCGTCAGTGCGGGACGTGTGGTGCCGTTCCTCGCGTACCAGTCGGTCAGCCGCCAGGGGTCGAGCGCCTCGCCGCCGAAGATGACGTGGCGGAGGGCGAGGGCGGTGGCGGTGGCGGGTTCGTCCCTGATCGCGGCATCGAGCTGGTAGAAGGCGGACGGCGTCTGGTTGAGGATGGTGACGCGGTGGGACACCAGCAGCCGGAGGAAGTCGCTCGGGGACCTGCTGACGTCGTGTCCGACCACGACGAGCCGGCCGCCGGTGAGCAGGGCTCCCCACATCTCCCAGACGGAGAAGTCGAAGGCGCAGGAGTGGAAGAGCGTCCAGACGTCCTCGGGGCCGAAGTGGAAGGCCCCGTCCGTGGAGTGGAGCAGCCGCACGAGGTTGCGGTGGCTGACGGAGACGCCTTTCGGTCGCCCGGTGGACCCGGAGGTGTAGATGACGTAGGCGCAGCGGTCGGCGCTCGGTCCCTGGCCCCGGTCGGGGTCGTCCGCCGGTTGGCCGGCCAGGAGGTGGGCGGTGCGCGCCGTGTCCAGGCACAGGGGTTGGGGGCGGTGCGGGGCCGGAGGGGCCCCGGGCCCGGGACCAGCGGCGGCGAGCGCGGCCGCGACGGCGGTGGTGGTGACGATGTCGTGCACCCGGGCGTCGGCGAGGGTCGCCGCCAGCCGCTCGGCGGGGTGCGCGGGGTCCAGGGGCAGGTATCCGGCTCCGGTCTTGAGCACCGCCAGCAGGGCTGTCGGGAGGTCCACCGTGCGGGGCAACACGACGGCCACCAGGTCCTCGAGTCCCGCGCCCCGCTCACGCAGGACCGAGGCGAGCTGGTTGGCGCGCCTGTTCAGTTCCGAGTAGGTCAGCCGGGTGGTCTCGTCCTCGACGGCGGCCGCGCCGGGTTGCCGGGCGGCGACCCTCTCGAACATCCGGTCCAGGGTGACGGTGTCCGGGGCGGACAAGGCTGGTGCGCCGTCCGGGGCTCCCGGCGGGGTCGCCGGGGTTCGCGGTCCGCCCGGGTCGAGGGACAGCCGGCCGAGGGGGGTGTCCGGGGCGGAACGGGCGAGGGCGGAGAGCGCGCCGAGGAACCTGCCGTGGTGGGCCTCGACCTCGTCGGCGCGGTGGGTGGTGGGGTTGGCGTCGAGGTCGACCCGCACGCTGGTCTCCCCGTTGTCGTAGACGCCGATAGCCAGGTCCTCGGGGGTGCCCGGGGAGAGTTCGTGCACGGTGGCCGGGTTGCCGGCGAAGGAGAGGTCCGGGTCCATCGTCATCAGGTTGAGCACGGGCCCGACGATCCGCCGGCCAGCCGATCCTCCCAGCTCACGCAGGATGTCCTCGTGGCGGTAGCGCTGTCTGCGGAGGGCGGCGAGCACCGCTCGCCCTGCCTGGGCAGCGGTGTCACGCACCGAGTCGCCCGGCCGGACGGTGAGGCGGAGCGGCAGCACGGTGGCGAAGGTGCCGAGCGAGTTCCGGGCCGCGCGTCCGGTGCGGGCCGTCACCGGCAGGCCGAGCACGACGTCCTGGGCTCCCGCGACGCGGTGGACCAGGAGCGCGGCGGCGACCACGACCAGGCTGGTGCGCCGCTGCCCGATCTCCTCCGCCCGGTGGGCGAGCAGGTCCCAGTCCCGGCTGGCCAACCGCCCCGTGGCTCGGGGTGGGGCCGAGATCGTGGCGGCCGAGGCGCTCCCGAGCCCGGGTGGGTCGCCGAGGTTGGCGAGCCGATCGGCCCAGTAGCGGCGGTCCTCCTCGAAACGGGCGGACTGGCGGTACGCGGTGTCATCGGCGAGGACGGTGTCGAGCGGGTCGAACACGTCGTGGGGCGGGTCGGTGCCCTTGACGAGGAGGGTGTAGGCCTCGGCGACGCGGCGGATCAGGTTCGCGCCCCCCACACCGTCGGTCACCAGGTGGTGGGAGGTGAGGCACCAGTAGTGGTCGTGTTCGGACAGGCGGTACAGGGCGGTGCGGAAGACCGGTGCGGTGGCGAGGTCGAACGGCTCGGCGAGCAGCTCCCGCATCCGCTGCCGCGCCGCGTCGACCGGTTCGGCCTCCCCTGTGAGGTCGACGACCGTGAGCCGGGGGTGCACGTCGGGTTCCACCACCTGCTCACGCCGGTCGTCGCTGATGACGAACCGGACGCGCAGGGGTTCCGAGCCGGCGAAGACGGCGGCGATGGCGCGGTGGAGGAGGTCGGGGTCGACGGAGCCGCGGACGTGTACGTACTGGCCGATCACGTAGCGCTGTCCGGTCGGGTCGAGCTCCTGCCCGAACCAGACTCCGGTCTGGGCCGAGGACAGCGGTCGTCGGCGGTTTCCCCCACGAGGCATGCTCACTCCAGTGCCGTTGGTCGGTGTGGTGGCGGGTGGCCCGGCGGGCGGTGGCGGCTCGGGTTCCGCTGAGGCGGTCAGCGGGAGCCGGGCCGGGTGCGGTGGTCGGGCAGCGGGTGGTCCCGCAGGGGCTGGCCTGGTTCTCGTACCAGTGCGGGCAGCAGGTCCGCGAGGTCGTCGGCCAGGGCCTTGGCTCGGTCGTGGCCGGTGGAACCGCCGCACCGTTCGACCAGCAGGACCAGTTCACCGCCGGTGGTCACCCCGCTGGAGAGGGTGAGCCCGTCCAGCCCGACCCGTGGTGGTGGTCCGTCCCGGTGGAGCCGCTGGTGGCGGAGGTCGAACAGGTCGGGGAGGGAGTTCACGGCGAGGTCGAGGCGATCGGCGAGCAGGTCGGCGCGGACCGTGCCACCGGTGACTCCCTCGACGGCGACCGTGGTGCGCCCGACGAATTCCCGGAAGGTGTGGTCGTCGTGCACCCGCAGCCGGACCGGGGCGGGGGCACTGGTGTCGGCGCCGGCGACGCCGACGAGGACGTCCCGCTGGTCGTGCCGCCGGGCCAGGGCGACCTGGCTGGCCGCCAGCACGGTGAGGAAGAGGTCCTCGTCGTCGGGGTGGAGGTCGCGGGCTCGCCGCACGACGTCGGCGGGCACCCGGCGTTCGTGCCGTTCGACGACCGGGACCGGGTCGGCCGGGGGCCGGGTTCCCGGGGTGCGGGACAGGCGCCTTTGGATGTTCGCGGACCGGTCGCGCAACACCCGGGTCCAGGCGTCGAGGGCGGCTGTCGCGGGCTGCCCCGCGTTCGGGGTGCGCCCTCCGGGTGAGCCGGCCGGGAGGAGCTTGGAGAGCGTTCCGAAGGGGTCGTGCGCGTCGACGGCGGCGGCGAGCCCGGCGAGCAGCTGCTGGTAGGCGACGGCCCAGCCGGCGATGGTGCCGCCGTCGAACAGTTCGGTGCTGTACTCGAGGCAACCCGAGATGGTGTCCTCGCCCTCCCGGTCGCTGGTCACCAGGGTCAGGTCGAACTTCGAGGTCCCCGGCGGCAGACCACCGAAGAGGTTCTCCACGGTCCGTTCGTCGAAGAACTCGACGGGGGAGTCTCCGATGGGCTGGATGGCGGGTTGTTCCTGGTGGATGAAGAACACGTCGAACAGCGGGTTCCGGCTCAGGTCACGGGCGCCGCCGAGGTCGTTGACCACCCGGTCGAAGGGGATCTCCTGGTGTTCGAGTGCGCCGAGGACGATGTCCCGGACGCGGGTGAGCAGCTCCGGGAGCGCCGGGGCGTCGCTGAGGTCCGCGCGGAGCGCGACGGTGCCGTTGAAGAACCCGACCAGCCCCCACAGTTCGGGTCGGCCGCGGCCGGCGGTGGGTGTGCCCACGGTGATGTCCCGCTGGCGGGACAGCCGGGCGAGGAGCAGGTACCAGGCGGCGAGCAGCACCACGAAGAGGGTCACCGACTCCCGGCGGGCCAGCGCGCGGAGGCGCTGGGCGACGTCGGGGGGCACGGTGAAGGGGCTGATCGCGCCGGAGTAGTCGCGGCTGGCCGGACGTGGGTGGTCGAGTGGCAGGTCGAGGCGCGGGGCGCCGCGCAGGGTGGCGCGCCAGTAGTCGAGTTCGTGGTCGAGGAGACCGTCCGCGTCCAGCTTCCGTTGCCAGCGCGCGTAGTCGCGGTACTGCACGGGCAGCGGCGGGAAGCGGTGTTCACGGCCGGCACGGCGGGCCCGGTAGAAGTCGTTGACCTCCGCCCGGAAGATCCCCGGTGAGGCGCCGTCGTTGACGGCGTGGTGCATGGTCGTCTGCACGACGTGGTCCTCCTCGCCCAGGCGGACGATGAGCACTCGCACCAACGGGTCCTTGGCGAGGTCGAAGACGTGGTCGGCGGCGGCCCGCACCACGGGGCGGGCGGCCGCGACGGGGTCGGCCGTGCCTGAGACGTCCACGACGTGGAGGAAGTCACCGAGCATGGGGCGGAGGACCAGCACTGGTCCGTCGGCGGACTCCACGAAGTTCGACCGGAGGACCTCGTGCCGTTGGGCGAGGTCCTCCCACGTCTGGCGGAGGGCGTCGATGTCCAGCTCACCCCGGACCCGCCCGGTGGTGGGCAGGTTGTAGAGGGTGGTGTTCGGGTCCAACTGGTGGTGGAACCACATCCGTTCCTGGCCGAAGGACAGGACGAGTTCGTCGCCGGGCTCGACCGGCGGCAACCGGCGCAGGCCCCGGCGATCGGTTCCCCCGGCTGGCGTGGCAGCGGCTGGTGGAGGTGGTGGGGCCGGGTCGTGCCGGCCGTGGTGCGGTCCCGGGTCCGGGGTGGGGAGGGCCTCGTCGAGGTAGCGGGCGAAGTCCCCCACCCGAGGGTGCTGGTAGATCTCGACGAGCTTGGGGCGGACGCCGTACCGCTCCGCGACGAGGTCGACCAGTTGGACCGCGATGATCGAGTTGCCGCCGAGCGCGAAGTAGTCGTCCTCGGCGGAGACACCGTCGGCGTGGAGCAGCGCGGTGAGTGTGCCGCGCAGCCAGTCGAGGGTGGTCGTGCGGGCGGGGCGGTGGTGGCTGGCGGTGTCACCGCCGGGCTGGGCGGCGGCGTGGTCCGCCGAGGTGGGGTCGGCGGGTGCGCTGGGTTGGCGGGGCGGCGGTCCTGGGGTGGCGGTGCCGGCGAGCCCGTGTCCGGCACGGGCCCGGGTGGTGCCGGGGCCGGCGATGAGCTCCCCGGGGGCGAGTACCCAGCACCGGGGCCCGCTGAGGGGGTGGGTGGGCAGCGGCACTCGCCGGGCGGGGCGGAGGGGTTCGCCCAACGCCGCCCAGTCCAGGTCGACGCCGAGTTCGTAGAGGCGACCGAGCAACCGGGTGAGGCCGTTCGGTTCGTCTGTCGAGGTGAGGACGGTGGCGTCCGGCCGATCCGCGAGCCGGTGTTCGAGGTGGTCGGCGAGGACGCCTCTGGTGCCGGTCTCCACGAAGATGACGGGGCCGTCGGCGAGGAGGGTGTGGGCGGCCTCGACCAACCGGGCCGGGTCGAGGTCCGCGGCTGGCCGCCTCTCGCGGAGGGCCCGGGTGTCGTCCTCGGTCAGGGTGCCCAGCAGGAACCGGGCGGTGTACCGGGCGAGACCGGTGCTGAGCAGGGTCACGAAGGTGACCCCCGCTTGGAGGAGGGCGCGGTGGGCCTTGAGCTGCCAGCGGGCCGTGGCGGCGGCTGGTTCGGAGAACGGCAGGGAGTCGGGCGGGCCGTCGGCGCCCGCCGTCCCGTGGATGCCCGTTGCGGGGAGTGCGCCGCCGTCGGGGGTGGTGGGGACCCGCGCGTCGGGCGACAGCAGCAGGGCGACCCTGGGTGGTGGGCCAGGTGCGGGTTGGCGTGGAGCACGGTCGTCACCGCGGAGCCAGGTGGCCTGCGCAGCGAGCCGCACGGCGAGTTCCTCCGTGTCCCGCGCGACCAGCGCGACCCGGTGGTCGTAGTGGTCACGGCCCTGGTTGAGGGTGAACGCGATGTCCCGGAGCGGCACGTCGCCCGCGCGGAGCTGGTGGGCGAGGCGGGCGCACAGCTCCGCGAGGTCGTCGGCGGTGCGCGCGGACACCCCGATCAGCGGTGGGTCGGTCGAAGGCAGGGCCGTGGGAGCGGGGGGCGGTGGCGGCTGTTCGACGACGAGGTGCGCGTTGGCTCCGCCGAGGCTGAACGAGCTGACGCCGGCCCGGCGGGGCAGGTCGGTTGAGGGCCAGGGCGCGGTCTCGGTGACGACCCGGATCCCGGCGGCGTCGAGGTCGACCCCGGTGGCTGGTCGGGTGAAGTGCAACGAGGGGTACAGCTCGCCGTGCCGAACGCTGAGGATGGCCTTCACCATGCCGGCGGCTCCGGCTGCGTGGTCGAGGTGGCCGATGTTGGTCTTGACGGAGCCGATCGGCAGGTGCGCCGGCCGGTTCGCGAAGACCCCCGCCAGGCCCTCCACCTCGATGGCGTCCCCGAGCCGGGTTCCCGAGCCGTGTGCCTCCAGGTAGCCGGCGGTGGCCGGGTCGACGCCGGCCCGCGCCCAGGCCCGGCGGATCACCTCGCTCTGGGCGGCGGCGCTCGGGGAGCTGATGGTGCTGGAGCGGTGCCCGTTGTGGGAGACGGCGGTTCCCCGCAGCACGGCGTGCACGGTGGCGCCGTCGGCCAGGGCTCGGGACAGGGTGGTGAGGAGCAGCACGACCCCGCCTTCCCCGCCGACGGTACCGTCCGCGTCGGCGTCGAAGGCCCGGCAGCGACCGGCCCGCGAGACGAGCTCGGAGTACTGGGTGGCGTCCGAGGCGGTCGGCGGCCACACCCGCAGGCTGACGCTTCCGACGAGCGCGTAGCTGGCGTCGCCGGAGAGCAGTTCGCGGCGGGCGTGGTGGGTCGCGACGAGCGCGGAGTTGCACCCGGTGTCCACTCCGTAGCAGGGTCCGAGGAGCCCCAGGGTGTGGGCTACCCGGCTGGGCAGGCCGGCCGGGATGTTGCCGATGGCGCTGAGGGTGCTGGAGTCCCGGACCAGGTGCTGGTACTCGGGAGAGGGAAGGCTGAAGATCGTGGCGGTGTCGCTGCCCCGCAGCTTCGACGGTGCGTAGCCGGCGCCCTCCACCGCCTCGTGGGCCAGGGTGAGGGCCAACCTGTGCTGCGGGTCGAGCAGCTCGGCCTCTCGTCGGGACATCCCGAAGAACCCGTGGTCGAAGGAGGTGATGTCCTCCTGGTACCCCATCGGTGCGTGGCCGGTGTCGGAGCGCAGGCCGGTGTCGGTCATCCGGCGTTCGGGGAGGGCGCGCACCGAATCCCGCCCGGAACGGAGGTTGTCCCGGAACTGGGCGAGGGTGTCCGCCTCTGGTAGCCGCAGCGACAGTCCGATCACGGCCACTGCGTCGGAGTCGGGAACTGGCTCGTGTGCAGTCATCGCTGTTCCCTTCCAGTGGCGCTCAGAGCTCTACCGAGGTGGGTCGCTGGTCGGGGGTGGGCGGAGCCTCCTCGCCGATGCGTTCGGCGATGGCGTCCGTCAGCAGGTCGATGGTGACGAGGTCGAACAGCTCGCCCACCCGGACGGCGTCCGGCCAGTCCTGTTGGAGGCGCAGGTGCAGGTCGACGACCCGGCGGGAGTTGCCGCCGAGGCGGAAGAAGTCGTCGGTGGTGCGGAAGTCGCGGTGGCCGAGGACCGCGGCCCAGTGTTCGGTGACCAGGCGGCGCACCCGGGACCGGCCGGTCTCCTCCTCGTCCGGGTGGCCCTGGTCCTCCCCGGACGGCGAGGCGGGTGGGTCCTCCGGTGTCGGGGTCGCGAGCTGGGCTCGGAGCGCGGCGCCGTCGGTCTTGCCGTTGGAGGTCAGCGGAACCGAGGCCAGGGGGAGGAACCTGCTGGGCACCGCCTGTTCGACGAGCAGGTCGGCGCAGTGCCGTCGCAGGTCGGCGGGCACGATCTCCCCGGGGTGGGCTTCGTCGGGGACGCACCAGGCGACCAGTTCGGTGCCGGCGTCGCCGGTGACGGGCAGGACGACCGCGGTGCGGACGCTGGGGTGACGGTTGAGGACGGCTTCCACACCGGCCAGTTCGACCCTGGCTCCTCGGAGCTTGATCTGACGGTCGGTCCTGCCGCGGAAGACCAGGTCGCCGGTACCGGCGTCCCGCACCGCGAGGTCCCCGGTCCGGTACATCCGCGCTCCCGGCGAGCCCATGGGGTCGGCGACGAACCGGGCGGCGGTCAACGAGGGCTGACCGAGGTAGCCCAGGGCCACCTGTGCTCCGCCCAGGTAGAGCTCGCCCGTCTCACCGGGGGGCGTGGGGTTGAGCCGGGGGTCGAGGAGCCTGGTGGTGCCCCCGTTCCCCCCGTGTCCTATCGGGATCGGGGCTCCACCCCGGTTGGCCGCGTCGACGGTGGCCGTGGTGACGTGGTGGCTGGAGACCATGACGGTCGTCTCGGCCGGGCCGTAGCCGTTCCACAGTTCGACGTGGGGCAGCCTGTCGAGGTGTCGGCGTGCCAGTCCCGCCGTGAGTTCCTCCCCTCCGAGGAGGACGACGCGAGCGTGCTGGCCGATCAGGTCCGCGTGGTCGAGCAGCAGCTCGTGGTAGGAGGTCGGGGAGAAGATCACCTCCGCGCGGACCCGCTCGGCGAGCTCGGCGGTCGCCTCGGCGTCGCGGAGCTGGGACTCGTCGGGCAGCGCGATCGTGGTTCCCTCGGCGAGGGCCTTGATGAGGTACCCGATGCCGGCGTCCCAGGACAGCCGGCAGCAGGCCAGGATCAGCCGCCCGTGGGTGGCCGGCCCGTCTTTCGATGTCACGTAGGCGTCGAACTCGGTCCAGCGGAGCACGACCGCTTTGGGGATGCCGCTGGTTCCCGAGGTGAGCACCAGGTAGGCGGGCGCGGCGGCGGGTAGCACCGGCTCGGGGACGGCTGGGGCGGAGTCCGGTACCTGGTCGAGGTCGACGAGCGTGACGGCACTCGTCGCGGCCGGGTCGAGCCCTGCGGTGGGGAGGGGGTCGTCGCCACCGGAGTGGACGACCGCGGTGATCCTGGTGGCCGCCGCGATCGCTTGGAGCTGGGCGGTGGGTTGGGTGGGTGCGACGGTGGCGGCGCAGGCGCCGATCCGCAGCACGGCCAGCACGGCCGCCACCGCCTCGGCGCTCTGCGGGAGCCGCAGGACGACGGTGTGTCCTGGTCGGACGCCGACCTCCCACAGCCTGCAGGCCAGCGCGGCGGAGAGGTTCCCCAGTTCCCGGTAGCTGAGGGTCGTCGACCCGCACACCACCGCGGGCAGCTCGGGCAGCCGGGTGAGATGGTCGAGGACGCGGCGCAGTGCAGGAGGGCCGGTGGGGGGTCGTCCGGTCACCGGAGACCCGCTTCCCGCTGGTCGGAGTCGACCGCACGCCGGAACAGGGCCGAGCTCCAGGCGGCCACCGGGCTGCTGTTCATGACGAGGACCGGCGTGCCGGGGGCGAGCGAGGCGGCCTTGGCCTCCAGGTTGAGCAGGACGTCGAGGGAACCCAGGTGACCGTGTCCGGCGAGGTTGTCCGCGCACACCGGGTCGATCGGGAGGTCCAGCGCTTCCTCCCAGAACCGGAAAGCACCGACGGCGAGGTTCTGCATGAGGACGGCCCCCAGGGCGCTCACGGGGATGCCGTTGCGGTCGAGGACCGCGGCGTTGGTCTCGGTGAAGCGGTTCCGGCTCTCGACGGCGAGCCGGAAGGAGTAGGTGGCTTCGTCGGCGCACTCCTCGGCCCACTGGGGTTGTGGGCGGTCGCGGTAGTTGATGCGGAACAGGTCCGAGTACCTGCCGTCGCTGCGGAGTTCGTGGTCGACGAGGTGGTACCGCCCGGTGGTCTCGCGCGAGACCACGACGGCGGCCGCGCCGTCGCCGAGGATCGTCATGGGTGCGCGGTACCGGGCGGTGGTGGCGGCCTTCCCGGCGGTGACCACCAGCACGCGCCGGTGTCGTGGATCCCCCCGCAGGAGGGCGGCAGCCAGGGTGAACGCCGCCGACACCGAGACGCAGCCGAGTTCGCCGACACCGACGGTCAACGCCGCATGCGTGCCGAGCCTCGCCTGGAGGCGGGTGGCCTCCGAGGACAGCAGGTACTCCGGTGCCCTGCCCTGCACGTAGAGCAGCACGTCCACCTGGTCGGGGCCGATCCCGGTGCGGGTGAGCGCGTCGCGGGCGGCGCGTTCGGCGAGATCGACCTCGCTGAGGTCTCCGGCGTCGTGGACCCGGTCGATGCCGAGCGAGAGCGCGTGCTGCCGGCGGGCGGGCGGCAGGTCCGCCAGCTCGGGGAGGTCCGTCACCTCGACGCTGGTGCCGGGGAACCAGGTACCGAGGGGCCCGAGGGTGACGGGTGGCCGTTGGGCGTGCTGGTCACCGGTCACGAGCGTCTCCCCCGCGGTGTCGTGGCGTCGAGGAGTCCCGACCCGCTCCCGGCGGCGTCCCGGCGGTGACCGCGAACGGCATTGCCCTCACCTCCATGAACCCTCAGCCGTGCCGCGCCCACCGCGTGGAACGGGAGGATTACCCCACTTTCCACGCCATGTTTACCTCACCGTCGCGGCGCGTGGTACCAGCTGTTCCACACCAACAGGACGTTTCACGGACGGCCAAAGGTCCTCGTTCCGCGCGGGTACCGCTGCTAGCGTGCAGCACAGTTTCCCAGCAAAGGGGCACCCGGAGTGATCGAGAACGAAAAGGAACGGCTTTCCACGGCTGAGATTACGTCCACAGTGCGCGTTTTCTTCTCAACCGCGGGTGTTGACCGCGCCATCGAGGCCGATGAGGACTATTTCAGCCTCGGTTACCTGAACTCACTCCTGGCGCTGGAGTTGGTCACGTATGTCGAGCGGAGTTTCGGCATCACCGTGGAGGTCGAGGACCTCGATCTCGACAACTTCCGGACAATCGCGCGCGTAGTGGGTTTCGTGCGGCGGAAACTGGACCCGACTTCCGGGACGGCGGACGGCGTGACGGAGCGGCAGTCGTCGGAGTAGGGACACCCGTCGGGCGGTTCACGACTTGGGGATGAGATGAATCCGGACAACGTCCTGGAGCAGGTGCTGACCGGTGCCCCGGACCGGGACAGGCTCGGCACGTTCCCCCGGGAGGCGGTCGACGCGCTGGCGCGATGCGGGGCGTTCGGTGTCGCCGTGCCAGCGGTGCACGGCGGCGACGACGGTTCCGCCCGCGACCTCGGCGCGCTCGCCGAACGCCTGGGGCGCGGTTGCACCGGCGCTCGCGGGCTGCTGACGGTGCAGGAGATGGTGCTCGCGGCGCTGCTGCGTTGGGGAACGGCCGAGCAGCGGGACCACTGGATTCCCCGACTCGTCTCCGGTGAGCTGGTGGCCGGTTTCGCAGCCACCGAGCCGGAGGCCGGCACGGAGCTGGGCGCGGTGTCCACCACAGTGGAACGGGACGGCGACGAGTTGGTCATCAGCGGCCGCAAGGTGTGGGTGACCTTCGGCTCCTCGGCGGATGTCCTCCTGGTTCTCGGGACCACAGCGGCCGGCCCGGTGACGGTGTTGGTGGAGGCCGACCGGGCGGGTCTCGAGCGGGTGCCGATCCGGGATCCGTTGGGGATGCGTTCGGCGCGGCTGGCCGACCTCGTCCTCGACAGCGTGCGGGTCCCGGTGGCCAACCAGGTCGCGCCGGCGGGGTTCGGCCTGTCCCACGTGGTGGCCACGGCGTTGGACCACGGGAGGTTCACGGTGGCCTGGGGGTGTGTCGGCATGGCTGACGCCTGTCTGCGGGCGGCTGTGGAGCGGGTCGCCGGGCGTGACCAGGGCGGGGTCCTGTTGCGGGAGAACCCGGTGGTCCGGGCGATGCTGGGTCGGGCGGCGGTCGCGGTCGCCTCGGCCAGGGCGTTGTGCGAACGAGCGACGACGTCGCGGGACGAGCGGACCCCGGAGGCGCTGGTGGCCACGGTGACGGCCAAGTACGCGGCGGCGCGCGCCGCCGCGACCGCCAGCGGGACGGCAGTGCAGCTGCTCGGAGCCGCCGGGTGCGCCGGTGACTCCGTGGCCGGCAGGTTCTTCCGCGACGCCAAGATCATGCAGATCATCGAGGGTGCCGACGAGGTTTCGGAGGTGCGCATCGGCGACCACCTCCTGCGTTCCTCGGCCAGGCCGGACGGCGGAGGAGCGCTCTGACATGGCGGGAACGGTGCGGCACTGGTGGCCAGACGAGGTGCTCGGCCCAGCCGGGGACGAGGTCGCCCTCGTGGTGGAGGTCGGGACATGAGTGAACGGAACGACGACGCGGAGCGGCCGCCCGGCGTGGTGGGGGTCGTCGGAGCGGGCACGATGGGCGTGGGGATCACCCAGTGCCTCGCCGAGGCCGGCTACCCGGTCGTGGTGGTCGACGACGACCCGGGCGCGTTGGCGGCCGGGCCGCGGAGACTGCGGGACGCACTGCGGACGCGGCTGTTGGCCGGATCCGGTGCGGGGCGGTCGCGGCCAGCGGACGCGACTGGCGAGGTCGTATGGACCGACCGGTTGGCCGATCTCTCGGGCGCCGGGTTCGTCATCGAGTGCGCCTTCGAACGCGTTCCGGTGAAGAGGGCGGTGCTGGCCGGCCTCGACGAGGTGTGCCCGCCCCCGACGGTGTTCGCATCCTGCACCTCGGCGATCCCGGTCACGCGCCTGGCTTCGTTCACCGGGCGGGCCGACCGCATGATCGGCATGCACTTCATGAACCCCGCTCCGCTGAAGCCGACGGTGGAAGTGGTGCGGGCCCCCACGACCTCCCAGCCTACTGTGGATCGCGCCCTGGCTCTGCTGGCGAGCCTCGGCAAGAGCGGCGTGGTGGTGGGAGACGCCCCGGGGTTCGTGTCGAACCGGGTGTTGATGTTGACGGTCAACGAGGCGGCCCGCGTCGTCGAGGAGGGTACCGCCGACGCCGACGCCGTCGACCAGATCTTCCGGGAGTGCTTCGGGCATCCGATGGGCCCGCTCCGCACCGCCGACCTGATTGGCCTCGACACGATCCGCGACTCGCTCCTGGTGCTCCTGGAGCACACCGGCGACGACCGGTTCACCCCCTGCCGCCTGCTCGACGACCTGGTCGGGCAGGGCGCCCTGGGGCGCAAGGCGGGGAAGGGGTTCCACGACCACCCCGCCCCCCGGTGAGCGCCCCCGTCGGCTCTCACCCGAGCGGAACCGCCACCTCCCGCGTCGGCCCGCCTCGACGCCCACTCGTCCTGGGAGACAGATGAACCAGCCAACACCGACCCCCGCCCCCGTGTCCCTGCCGTTCGAGACCGCCCACGTGCCCCCGGCCGAGCGCCTCGACGCGGCCGCTCGGGACGAGCGCATGCGCAGTCCGGGGTTCGGCCGGGTGCTCACCGAACACATGGTGACGATCCGGTGGACCGAGGGCACCGGCTGGCACGACGCCCGGGTCAGCCCGTACCGCGGCCTGGAGATCGATCCGGCGACGGTGGGGGTGCACTACGGGCAGATCGTGTTCGAGGGGCTGAAGGCGTACTCGCTCGCCGACGGTGAGGTCGGGATCTTCCGCCCCGACGCGGCGGCCAGACGCCTCCAGCGGTCGGCGGCCAGGCTGGCGATGCCGGAGATGCCAACGGAGCTGTTCACCGACGCCCTGGTGGAACTGGTGCGCGCCGACCGGGACTGGGTGCCCAGCGAGGTCGGCAAGAGCCTCTACCTGCGCCCGGTCCTGATGGCGACCGAGGCGGACCTGGACCTGCGCCCGGCCCGTGAATACCTCTTCCTGCTGATCGCCTTCGTCACCGACAACTTCTTCCCCGGCGAACTCCGGCCCAGGACCGTCTGGATCTGCGAGGACTACGTGCGGGCCGCACCGGGTGGCACCGGCGAGGCCAAGACTCCCGGCAACTACGCCGCGAGCCTGCTCGCGCAGGAGCAGGCGAGGGACCGGGGCTGCGACCAGGTCGTGTGGTTGGACGCGGTGGAGCGGCGCTGGGTCGAGGAGATGGGCGGGATGAACCTGTTCTTCGCCGTGGGCCCCGAGGACTCGCCCCGCCTGCTGACGCCCCCGCTGGGCGGCACGATCCTGCCGGGCATGACCCGGGACTCGCTGATCACGATCGCCAGGGATCTCGGCTACCCCACGTCCGAGGAACCGGTCAGCGTGGCGGAGTGGCGCGGGTGGGCGGGCGACGGCTCACTGCGCGAGGTCTTCGCCTGCGGTACGGCCGCCGTGGTGACGCCCGTCGGGACCGTCCGCTCCGCGTCCGGTGACTGGGCGGTCAACGGGGGACGTCCGGGACCGATCGCCACCCGGCTGCGAACCGCACTGCTCGACATCCAACACGGACTGGTCCCCGACCGGCACGGCTGGGTCCTGCCGGTCGGCTGATCACCTCGTCGCCTCCCGGGAAGCACGTGCCGTGGAGACGCGACGCCCACCGATAACCGCACCAACCCGAGGGAAAGCCCCGGTCACGTCCCGGGTCCGCCCGCGAAAGGAAACAAGAGATGTCTACCGCTGACCAGGCACAGACCAGCAACGCGGCGAGCCTCCGGGAGACCGCGGCCGACGCGGCAGGCGCGGCGGCCCTGCTCGAGATCGGGGACCGCCTCGGTCTGCTTCCCTACATCGACCAGGGGCAGAGCGTCACCGCCGCGAAGTTGGCGGCCGAGCTGGACCTCCCCGAGGAGGGCGTGGCCAACTACCTGGAGGCGATGTCCTCCGCCGGCATCATGGTGGACTCGTCCAGCGAGGAGGGCAGCCTCCGGGTCGCCGACGACTTCGACCAGATCCAGTACGAGGCGGGCTACCTGTCCTGGGCGATGAACGCCAACCGCCCGTTCGTGAACAACGCCGTGGAGTTCCTGCGCGCTCCGCTGGACTCGAGGGCGAAGTACCCCCGGGACGGCCGGCAGGTCGCGGTGTCCTCGGAGTGGATGGGGTCGAAGGGCTTCTACCCGGTCGCCCTGCAGACGATCCTCGACGCCCGTCCCTCCCGGGTCGTTGACCTGGGTGCCGGCACCGCCCGGCTGCTGATCGAGATCATGCTCCAGCTTCCGGAGACCACGGCGGTGGCACTGGACCTGGACGGCCCGTCCTGCGAGGAGGCCGTCCTGGCGGCCGAGCGCGCTGGCGTGGCCGACCGGCTCACCGTCATCGAGGCACCGATCCAGTCGGTCGCTGAGGACCCCACGCCGGTGCAGGGTGCTGACGTGGTGCACGCGGGCTTCGTCTTCCACGACATGATGCCCGACGAGGAGCAGGTCGCCGACGCCGTGCTCGCCAACTGCCGGGAGGGCCTGCGGTCGGGTGGCATGATGGCGATCACCGACGCCGTGCCGTACGTGAAGAACACGCGGGAGCGGCGGTTCAGCGCAATCGTGAGCTACTACCACAAGCAGTTCATGCGTCGTCGTCTCCTCACCGAGGAGGAGTGGACCGCCAAGCTGTCCGACGCGGGCTTCTCGTCGGTCGAGTGCCTGCCGCACCGCTTCCCGACGGGCCGCCTGTTCAAGGCCACCAAGGCCTGACGCCTCGGGCCGGTACGCGTCCATCGCGGCCGGTCGGAAGACGGGGTGGTGCACCGGTTCTCGCCGGTGCACCACCCCGTTCGACGTTGGCGGCCGGTCTCGGGAACGGTGTCCGACGTGGCGCTCCAGGACTGGTGGACGCGGTGCCGGCTCCCCCGCGTGGGCGGCAGCCACCCCCGTGCGCGCCAGGAGGCGGGTGCCCGGTTCCGGTCCGTGACCCGCAGGTGATCGTGTCCGGCTGGGCCGCTTCCCAACAGACCTCCGCGCTCTCCCCGGACTACCTTCGCCCGGGGCCCGACCGGTGGGCGCCTCGGCTGCCGCGACCACCCGCAAACGCCGCCGGCACCGGTCCACCACGGCGGTTTCCGCCGCACTCCCCTCCTTTTCCGCTACTTCTCCACAAATTCGCCAGCCGGGGTGCGAACGTGACCAGAAGCGGTTCGGCGAGGGATGGCACGACCAGGGAATTGACACGGATAGCGACGTTCCGATCACTGAAAGCCGACACTCGAGCAATTTCGGGAGCCGAACCCCGGCACTCGCTCGCGGCGACGTATCCCATGGTGACCACGGCATTTTAAGCCACACTCAACAGGGTTGCCGGCCGCACCACCCCTGGCAATACTGTCCACCAACAGAAACGGGTTGACCGTCTCGGATTCTCCTGCCGCCCCAGCCTGGGCAGGCACGCGTTCCGCATTGAGCAGTGATCACTCGCGCCGCCTCGAAATTGCGCGTTGGCGGATGACGACCTCAGGAACACGGATTCCGACAACGAAAGGACAAGCAGATGCTCAGGAGCGTCGTGATCGTGGGCGGAGGAACGGCCGGCTGGATGTCGGCGTCCTACCTGAAGGCCGCCTTCGCCGACCGCATCGACGTGACCGTCGTCGAATCCCCCCGTGTCAGCACGATCGGGGTGGGCGAGGCGACCTTCAGCACCGTTCAGCAGTTCTTCGACTACCTGGGTCTCCGGGAGACGGACTGGATGCCTCGGTGCAACGCGACGTACAAGCTGGGCATCCGCTTCGAGAACTGGCGGGAGAAGGGCCACCACTTCTACCACCCGTTCGAACGGCTGCGGGTGGTGGACGGCTTCCCCCTCAGCGACTGGTGGCTCCACGAGCCGGTCTCGGATCGCTTCGACAAGGACGTCTTCCTCGTCTCCTCCCTCGCGGACGCCAAGAAGTCCCCCCGGTTCCTGGACCACCGCCTGTTCGAGCCGGAGTTGGACCTGGAGTCCGGCGGGCGGATGTACCGCACCACGTTGTCCGAGCAGAGCACCCAGTTCCCGTACGCGTACCACTTCGACGCGGCGCTGCTCGCGGACTACCTGACCGAGTACGGCACGGACCGGGGAGTCCGCCACGTCGTGGACCACGTCGAGGACGTGGTGCTCGACGAGCGGGGCTGGATAAGCCACGTCCGGACCAAGGAGCGGGGTGACGTGCACGGTGACCTGTTCATCGACTGCACCGGATTCCGGAGCCTGCTGCTCGGCAAGGCCATGGGCGAGCCGTTCGAGTCGTACCAGGATACCCTGCCCAACGACAGCGCGGTGGCGTTGAGGGTTCCGGTGGACGTGGCGACGAAGGGGCTGCGGCCCTGCACCACCGCCAGCGCGATGGACGCCGGGTGGATCTGGACGATCCCGCTGTTCGACCGGATCGGCACCGGGTACGTGTACGCGAGCGACTACTGCTCGCCGGAGGAGGCCGAGCGCAACCTGCGGGAGTTCGTCGGGCCGGAGGCCGACGGGTTGGAGGCGAACCACATCCGGATGCGGATCGGCCGCAGCCGCAACTCGTGGGTCAACAACTGCGTCGCGGTCGGGCTCTCCAGCGGTTTCGTCGAGCCGTTGGAGTCGACGGGCATCTTCTTCATCCAGAACAACATCGAGAACCTGGTCAAGCACTTCCCCGACCAGAACTGGTCCCCCCAACTGCGGACCTCGTTCAACCGCGCCGTGAACCACGCGATGGACGGCGTGCGGGAGTTCCTGGTGCTCCACTACCGCGCGGCGGCGCGCGCCGACAACGAGTACTGGCGGGACGCCAAGACCCGCGTCATCCCGGACGGGCTGGGGGAACGGCTCGAGCAGTGGCGGACCAAGCTGCCCGACGCGGAGAACATCTACCCGCACTACCACGGCTTCGAGGCCTACTCCTACGTCTCCATGTTGATGGGGCTCGGGGGCATCCCACTGAGCGCGCCCCCCGCGCTGGCGCACATGGATGACACCGCGGCACGCAAGGAGATGCGGCTCCTCCAGCACCAGGCCAAGGATCTGGTGGAGCGGCTGCCCAGCCAGTACGAGTACTTCGCCCAGATCCACTGACCCGTGCCGCCGACAGATGGCGCCGCCAGCCGAGCCGAGAGGGAGCCCATCGTGACTGACGCGCCGCCGCTGCCGATGTCCTCGTCCGGCCTGCCCGGCCTGCCCGGGCGGCAGGGGGTGGACAGGGATGCGTTCCGGACCCTGATGTCCGGGTTCCCCTCCGGGGTCGCCGTGGTCACCTCCGGCTCCGAGGGATCCCCGGCGGGGATGACCTGCTCGTCCGTGTGCAGCGTCTCCCTCGACCCTCCGGTGCTCCTGGTCTGCCTCCGGGCCGCGAGCCCGACCCTGGCGACCGTGGTCGAACGGGGGTCCTTCGCGGTGAACTTCCTGTCGGCGAGGGCGCGGCCGGTTGCCGAGCTCTTCGCGTCGGGGGACCCGGACCGCTTCAGCCGGGTCCGCTGGGCGGTGGGGGTCGGTTCCGGCGGCCCCCACCTCGTGGGGGACGCGGACTCGGTGGCGGACTGCTCGGTGCACAGCACCCACCAGGTGGGCGACCACGTCGTCGTGCTGGGTGACGTGCTGGCGGTGCACTGCGAACCGGAGCGCCGGCCACTGCTCTACGGTCTGCGCCGGTACGAGGCCTGGCCGGTGCTCGCCGGGCCCACCTGAGCGCCGTGCCTCGGTGCCCCGACGCCGCGGTGCCGGCCAGCGCGGGCTGGTGCGGGGTGGCCGGTGCGGCCGTGACCCCGTGCCCGCCGCTCACGTTCCCGTTCCACGGAGACTGGAGATCTACCGATGGCGGTCTGGGACCTGCTCGTTCGGTTGTCGCACGTGTCGGCCGCGCTGGCGGCGGTCCTGCTGTTGGCCGCTCTCGGTCGCCGGTTGGCCGCGCTGCTCCACCAACCCAGCGTCATCGGTGAGATCACCGCTGGTCTGCTGGTCGTTCCCGTGATCGGCGCCGTAGCGGGACAGGGAGCCGTCGACCTCGTGCTACCGGGTCCGGTGGCGGAGGTGCTGCACCTGGTCGGAACGGTTGGACTGGTGCTGTTCCTGGTCAGCATCGTCCACGAACTGGGCAGGAAGGAAGGGGGACTGCGGGCCGGCTCGGTGGGGTGGGCCACCGCGGGCTCGCTTGTCCCCGCGTTGGTGACCGGTTCGCTGCTGGTTTGGTGGGTGTCGTCCACCGGTGACGCCGACCTCCGGGGCGACGCTCCCCTGTCGGCGTTCCTGCTGTTCGTGGCGACTGCCATGGCGGTGACCGCCGTGCCGGTACTGGCCAGGATCCTGGTCGACCGGCGGATGAACGGCA
This sequence comes from Actinoalloteichus sp. AHMU CJ021, assembly GCF_002895405.1. NCBI lineage: Bacteria > Bacillati > Actinomycetota > Actinomycetes > Pseudonocardiales > Pseudonocardiaceae > Actinoalloteichus > Actinoalloteichus sp. AHMU CJ021. Next base: position 6,720,273 of record NZ_CP025990.1, read on the forward strand.
CCCTGGTCGGTGACCTCGCCCTGTCGGCGGCCGTGGTCACCGACGTGGTGGCGTGGGTGCTCCTCGCTGTCGCCGTCGGACTGACCGCGGGCGGGGTGAGTGGTGCGCTGGTATCGACGCTGATCATGGCCGTCGGCATCCCCACTGCCCTGGGGTGCCGGGCGCTGTTGAGGTCCGGGCGGGCGTCGGCGTGGGCGGCACGGTTCACCACGTGGTCCTCGGTCCTCCTCGCCCTGGTGGCGCTGGGGACGGCGATGCTGTTGGAGCATTGGGGGCTCACCGCGGTGGTCGGTGCCTTCCTCGTCGGTGTCGCGGTCCCCCACGGCGGCGGGTGGAACCGGGTCGTTGGTCGGCTGGCCGCGGCCGGCAGGACCGTTGTCCCGGTGTTCTTCGTCGTCGCTGGTCTGGACCTCTTCACCGGTCCGGGGAGCGGCTTCCCCGTGGGTACCACCGTGCTCGCGGTCGGGCTGGCGCTGCTGGGCAAGATCGGCGGCGGGTACCTCGGGGCGCGGTTGGCTCGCCTCCCCGCTGCTGATGCGCTCACCTTCGGGGTTCTGATGAACACGCGGGGACTGACCGAGATCGTGGTGCTCCAGGCTGGTTACGCGGCCGGCATCCTGTCGCCTGGCCTGTTCCTGGTGCTGGTGGTCATGGCGGTGGTGACGACCGCGATGACCGGGCCGCTGTTGTCACTCCTCGTCCGGTCCCGGCGCCATTCCCACGCGCCGGGCGGGGTCTAGCACCGCGCGGGCGTCTGATCCGCCGGTGGGCACGGAAACGCCGCCGCGTGTCCGTTCACGCGGGCCATCTCGGCGGGCCGGCGTCGAGGCGCGCGGTACCGGTCGTGCCGTCCGCACCGTTCTCCGGGTCGGGGCGTGCACCTTCCGCCCCAGTCCCGGCCGCGCCTCGGGCGCACCGGTGCGCGTCACCGCCCCGATCGTGCCCACCCGCCGTGCGGTACGGCCGAGCTCACCGGGGTGGGGTGTCCGACCTGGCCTGTCCGAAGGACCGCTGCACGGTGGAACAACGCTCGATCACCTCGGCCTGGCTCAGTCCCAGGACCTCCGCCTCGGCGAGCAGGGTCCGCAGTCGCCGTTGCCACTCCTCCACGAACTGGGGATCCGCGGGGCCGGAGCGGCTGTCCCGTCGGACGACCGCCCCGCTCTTGCGGTTGACCCTGATGACACCTTCTCGTCGGAGCAGGTCATACGCCTTGTTGACCGTGTGGAAATTGATCGCGAGGTCGCTCGCGAGCTGTCGCGTGGAGGGCAGGGCCGCCCCCTCACCCAGGTGGCCATCGGCGACGGCCTCCACCAGTCGGTCCCGAATCTGCTGGTAGATCGGGACTTCGCTGTCAAGGTCGATACTCAGGTGCACAGCATCACTCTAGCTGGTATACATCTCATAGAACAAAAAGTCAGCTGGGGGTGGAGAGCATGCAAGGCCGGGCGATCGGCGCGGGAACAGGCGCCACCGTCGGCGCCGAGGTGACTGGTCCGCACTGGACATCGGAACCCGCACCAGCACGGCACAGCGCGGCACCGGCACCGCGCGGGCCAGCACCCGTCAGCACCGGCGCGAGGGACTTGGACGCGGCCCACACGGCCTACCCCTCTCACCTGGGACGACCGGAACGCGAACCCTCCACCGACCACCGACGACGCGCCCACGCACGAAGGGTAGCCGAGGCGGGTGCCAGGACAGGACAACAAGAGCACCTGCCGACCGTCACGCGATCAGCTGAACCCCTCCCCCAACCCGGCGGCGGGCCGGAACGCTGACCCCGCCGCACCCCACGCCGAACAAGGCGTCGTCACGGCGCCAGACCCAGGAAAGGAGACGAGCATGGCTTCCGTGACCGTCTCGGACGACGAGATCGTCGTCAGGTTCAACGCCACCGAGATCCCACTGGTGGCCCGACAGAAGGTGACGATCCCGCTCTCCGCCGTCAAGGAGGTCGCGGTCCTCGAGAAGTCCCTGGCCACGCAGGGGGCGCGCCGCGCGGGGATGTTCGTGACCGGGGTGATGAAGGTCGGCCTGTGGGGAACCGGGACCGGGGTCCAGCAACTCGTCTCGGTCCGCAGGGGCACCCCGGCGCTGCGGATCATCCTGGACAAGTACGACGCCGGCCTGAAGATCGACGAGGTGATGGTCAGCATCTCCGACGCCGCCTCGGTCGCCGACGACATCGAACGTCGACGGGGGGCGACCCGATGACCAGGCACGACGAATTCCGGATCCAGGTCGACAAGCTGACCAAACGCTTCGGCTCCGTCACAGCGGTCAACGACCTGAGCTTCACCGTCGAACCAGGGGTGGTCACCGGATTCCTCGGCCCGAACGGGGCCGGGAAGACGACCACCATGAGGATGATCCTCGGCCTGGTCACCCCGACCTCGGGCACCGCGACCATCGGCGGCCGCCCCTACGCGGACCTGCCGCACCCTTCCCGCACCGTCGGCGCGGTCCTCGACTCGTCCAGTTTCCACCCGGGCCACGTCGCCCGCGACCACCTCGCCGTGTACTGCCGGATGGGTGGCTACCCGCTCGACCGCGTCGACGAGGTCATCCACCAGCTGGGCATCGGCGAGTTCGCCGACAGGAGGACGCGGGGCTTCTCCACGGGCATGCGGCAGCGGTTGAACCTGGCCACGGCGCTCCTCGGGGACGCGCGAGTGCTGCTGCTGGACGAGCCCAGCAACGGGCTCGACCCGGAGGGCATCGCCTGGTTGCGCTCCTTCCTGAAGGGCCTCGCCGACCAGGGGCGCACCGTCCTGGTGTCAAGCCACGTGCTCAGCGAGGTCGAGCAGGTCGTGGACGAGGTCGTCGTGGTGCGCCGGGGGGAACTGGTGGCCTCCGGAACCATGGCCGAACTGTCCTCGGCCGCGACGGCGGCCGTCGTCGTCCGCTCACCGGACGACGAACGCCTTGCCGAGGCGTTGCGCGCGGAGTCCGTCCAGGGGACGCGCGCCACCTCGGTCGAGCGGCTCGAAGCCGGTGCGCTCCGGGTCGAGGGACTCACCACCGCCCAGATCGCGGACCTCGCCGCCGACCACCGGCTCCGGGTGCACGAGTTGACACCAGAACGATCCACCCTCGAACAGGTCTTCCTGCGACTGACCTCGGACCCCAGGGAGAGTGTCCGGTGAACCGGCTGATCATCGCGGAAACCACGCGTCTGCTGTCCTCGCGGCTCTGGCTCGGAGCACTCATCGGCGCCCTCGTCTGCGGCGGCGTCATGATCGGCGGGTTGACCCTGTTGGGGCCGGAGAACTTCGATCCTCCGATGCCGGGGCTGGACACCGAGGAGGGGGTCCGCAGCCTCCTCGGCATGTTGTCCTTCACCGTGTTCGTGCCGGCAGCGCTCGGCACGCTCGCCGTGACCTCCGAGTACCGGCACCGCACCATCTCCTTCACCTTCCTGTTCGAACCCCGTCGGTGGCGGGTCCTGGTGGCGAAGCTGATCACCTTCGCGGTCGCCGGGCTCTGCTACGGCGCGATCGTGGCGGGCACGGCCGGGGCGGCGCTGTACGGCGGGGCGGCGGCACGGGACATCACCCTCGGGCTCCCGGGTGCGACGGTGGCGGAGCTGCTGGTTCGCCTGGCGTTGGCGATGGCCGCGTTCATGGTCATCGGAGTCGGGTTCGGCGCGCTCATCCGCAACCAGATCGCGGCGTTGGCCGCCGTGGTCGGCTACCTCTACATGGTGGAGCTGGTGCTGCTGGCAGTGCCCGGCATCAACGCCGTCTACCCCTACCTCCCGGGTGGGGCGACGGCGTCACTGACCGGGTTCACCTACCTCGCCGACGCCATCGCCGAGCAGACCAGCGGCTCGTCCAGCACCCTGCTGTCCGCGCCGCTGGGCGCCCTCGTGCTCGCCGGCTACGCGATCGTCGCGGCCGCCCTCGCGGTCGCGGTGCCGCTGCGGCGGGACGTCACGTGACGGGCTGACCGGCGGGCTTCAGGAAGTCCAGGTCCGCCACGGTCAGCTTGGTCAGGTCGGAGGTCGAGGCGTCCGAGGTGACCGCCAACCGGGAAGCCTGCCGGTCCACCATGTGCTCGAAGGTCTTGCGGGCGGTGCGACCGTTGCCGAAGGTGGCGTCCTTGGGCAGCACCTCGAAGTAGTCGCGGAGCACCACCGCCGCGTCGTGGTCGAGCTGGTAGTCGTGCCGTTCGCACTGCTGGCGGATGATCGTGACCATCTCGTCGGCGTCGTAGTTCTCGAACTCGATGGTGCGGGTGAACCGGGACTCCAGCCCCGGGTTGGAGGCGAGGAACTCCCGCATCTCCTTCGAGTAGCCGGCGACGATGACGACGACCTCGCTGCGGTGGTCCTCCATCAGCTTCACGATGGTGTCGATGGCCTCGCGGCCGAAGTCCGGGCCGGTTCCGCCGCTCTGCGCGCTGAGCGTGTAGGCCTCGTCGATGAAGAGGACGCCGCCCAGCGCCTTGGTGAACGCCTCGGTCGTCTTGATCGCGGTGCCACCGATGATCTGGGCGACCAGGTCGGCCCTGGCGACCTCGACGAGGTGCCCCGAGGTGAGCACGCCGAGTTCGGCGAGGATCGCGCCGTAGAGCCGGCCCACCGTGGTCTTGCCGGTTCCCGGGGCACCGGCGAAGACGAGGTGGCGGCTCATCGGGGGAACCGAGAGGCCCGCCTCCTGCCGGCGTTTCGCCATCCGGTTCAGGTTGACCAGGCCGGTCACGTCCCGCTTGACGCCTTCCAGGCCGACCAGGCCGTGGAGTTCGGCGAGGGGAGCGCTGAGGCTGTCACCCCCGTTCCCGTTGGCGGTCTCGGCGTGGGCCGGCTGGCTGGCTGCCCCCGGTGCGGGGGCGGCGGCCGCGCCGCCCTCTCCCGCGGTCAGGTAGGCGTCGGGGAACCCGTTGCGCTCGCTGGTCAGCGAGGTGACCGTGAGCCGCGCGTCGGCCAACAACCGGCGGAGCCCGGCTCCGGTGTTGCCCCGGGTGACGCAGTCCCGGACCGTGACGGGCTCGGCGGTCTGGACGTGGACGCCGTCGCTGCCGTTGTCGGTGAACTCGCAGCCGGTCAGTTCCGCGCTGCCCTCGGCGGTGACCTGCACCCCGTGGCCGCCGCTGCCCCGGCTCCGGGAGCCGCTCATCACCACCCGGCCTCCCTTGCCGACGAACACGCCGTCCCCACCGGACCCGTAGACGTCGCAGCCCGTGAACGCGGCGGTGCCGCCCTTGGTGACGGCCAGCCCCGACGTCCTGGCGCCCTGGACGCTGCCGCCGTCGACACCGACCTTCGCGTTCTCCGCGACCAGGACGGCGGCGGCGCCGCAGCGTTCGACCTCCATGCGGGTGAGTTCGGCGGTGGCGCCCTCGACCACCTCGACGGCGTTGCCGCCGGAGTCGCGCACTCGCAGCCGGGTCAGGCTCGCCGTGGTCCCCTCGGCGTGCACGCCGACCCCGGCACCGGCCGGGGTGGACACCACCAGTTCCTCCGCGTCCAGGGTGGAGCCGTCGGTGAGCAGCACCCCGGCGCCGCCCACGTCGGTGATGACGCAGCCCCGCACGGTCAGGGTCGACTGGCCGGCGGCGCGGAGGCCGTGCTCCCGGGCGTTGGACACCCGGAACTGGCTGAGCGTGGCGGTGGTGCGCTGGGAGACGAGCAGGCCCTCGGCCGTCCGCTCGGCCTGGCAGTCGTCCACGCTGACGGAGCCGGTGGTCGCCAGGTAGAAGCCGACGCCCTCCGACTCGCGGACGGTGACCCGGCGCAGGTCCGCGCTGGCCCCCTCCTCGACGGCGACCGCCGGTTTGGCCGCGCCGGCGATCACGGTGTCGCTGACGGCGACGCTCGCGTCACCGTTGAGGCAGATCCCGTTGCCGGCGACCCTGGCGATGTGGCACCCGGACACGGAGAGCCGCCCGCGTTGGGCGACGACGACGGCCGAGGTGCCCAGGTCCTCGAAACGGCACTGGCGCAGTTGGCTGCGCACGGATGCGGTGATGACGACACCGGCGCCACCGGGGTTGGTCACCCGGCTGTCCGCCAGGTTCACGGCGCCGCGTTCGTGCGCGACCAGGGCGGCCCAGCCCTGGGCGCTGATCTCGCATTCCGTGATGGTGCTCCGCCCTTCCTGGCTGATGAGGGCGGGGGCCTCCTGGTCGGTGGAGCGGACGGTGAGGCCGGAGAGGGTGACCGGGGCGAGCAGGTTCAGCGGTGTTCCCGTCTCGGAGAGGATCTCGACCGTGCCGGGGCCGTCCTCCGCCGTGATCGTCACCTGCCGGGTGACGACCAGTGCCTCCGTGTACCGGCCGGGGCCGACGCTGATGACGGCGCCGTCGGGCGCGGTGGCCAGGGCACCGGCGAGCGACCGGTGCTGTCCGGGCTCGACCGCCGAGACACTGATGAGCTGCCCGGTCATGTGGGTACTGCCTCTCCAAGCCGTGGTGTGGACGGGTGGTCGGTGCGGGGGTCGGGGCCGCCGGACAGGCGGCCCTCGATCCTGGCCGCCGCCAGTTCGGTACGGGAGCGGCACCCCGTGCGGGAGAACAACCTGGTCAGCCGGCTCTCCACGGTCTTCTCGCTGACGCCGACGGTCACCGCGATCTGCCGGTTGGTCCGCCCGTCGCTCACGAGGTCGATGATGCGCAGCTCGAGGTCGGAGAAGTCGGGGCGGCGGGCGCGGACCCGGACCGGCGACAGACCCATGCCCCGCATCAGTTCGACCAGGTGGCCCCGGCCGCCGTCGCCGTGCAGCCGCTCGCACACCTGGTGGAACTCCCGCAGCCACCGACGTTGGTCGGGCGCGGCGCCCGCCTTGATGAGCAGGGCCCGAGCCACCGACGGCTGGTCGCCCCGTGCCCGCGCCATCCGCAGGCCCTCGTCGAGGGCCGCCACGTCCCCCTCCACCAGGCCGCGCATCAGCAGCACCGACTGCCTGCTCCCGGGCGAGCCGACCTCGTCGTCGAGCCGTTCCAGCTCGGCGAGCCCGCGCCGGGCACCGTCCTCGTCGCCCTGGCGACTGGCCTGGTCCGTCAGCCGGGTGAGCAACGGGGCCAACGCCAGGTATCCAGCCCGCCGGTGGCGGTGGTAGTTCTGCCACCCGACGACGTCGGCGGCCACGGTGTCCCCGGTCCGGTGCAGCAGACCACACCGGACCCAGGCCAGGTAGTGGCCGCAGACCGTCGTGGCGGGGATCCGTTCCAGCCAGGCCCAGGCCCGGTCGAACTCGCCGCGTTCCGAGCACATCTCGGCGGCGAACACGCGGACGAGGTGCAGGGGTGGGGTGTCCTCGCCGTCCGCGGCCGCCTCCAGGCTCCTCGCCAGTGACAGCGCGGCGTCCCACTCGCCTGACCAGTAGTGGGAGAGGAGCAGTTGGTAGCCGGGCAGCGGTCCGTCGACCGGCGGCGCGTACCGGTCGCCGAGGACCAGGCCGAAGGCCGTGGTGTAGTCGACGAGGAGGGCGGAGTCCCGCAGGTGGTCCCGGGTCGGCACGTCCTGACCGTCCGCTCCCCTGTCCTCCCGCAGGCGACCCCACGCCCATTCGAAGGAACGGCGGTCGCCGGCCAGCGCGGTGGTCAAGGCCATCGCCTCCAGGCCGGTGATGACGAGCTCCCCGGTCCCGTGGTCCCCGGCGAGTTCCCCGCTGGTGCGCAGGGCCCGCCGTTCGACCTCGACGGCGGCCTGGAGCCGTCCACGCAGCATCAGCGCGCAGGACCGGGCGATGCGCGGCCCCCAGGACGTGTCACCCCACACCTCCTCCAGGAGGGACAACACCTCGTCCACGTCGTCGACGCGCTGCTGCTGCATGGCGGCGAAGAGCCACCGGATCGAGATGTCGAACAGGTCGTCGGCCCCGCCGGAGGCGCCCGGCCGCGCCACCCGGTCGCCGCTCCCGGTGCTGGCCCCCACCAGGCCGCGCAGCAGGGGCAGCGCGGCCCGGGTGGTGGAGGACACGGCGTCGTAGTGCCCCAGTCCGAACTGGAGGCGGGTCACCCACCGGAAGACGTGCCACCACCGGGGGTCGGTGGCGGTGAGCCGGCGCAGGGCGGCCGCGTACCACGTCATCGCCGACAGCGGTTGGCTGTTCCGCCGGGAGTCGGCCTCGGTCACCAGCAGGTCGGCCGCGTCGGGCCACGGTAGCGCCGGGCCGGCCGCGGCGACGTGGTCCGCCAGTCGCGCCCGGTCGACGGCGATGCCACGGCGGGACCGGCGGCGGAGGACCTCCGCGAAGGACCGGTGCCGTTCGCGGGCGGCCTCGGGTCCGCCGCGCCAGCGCAGCGTCGCCGCGAGCGCCGGCACGGGGAAGGCCAGCCGTCCCGCCGCGTCCAACCGGAGCACACCGTCGCCGACGAGACGGTCCAGCGCGTGCCCGGCCGAGTCGAGGTCCGTACCGATGACCTCGCTGATCACCGGCAGGTCGTCCACCCGGAGTCCGGGAACGGTGGCCGCGGTGGCGGCCAGCGCCTCGGCGTCCGCGCCGGCGGCGCGGACGCGGGTGGTCAGTTCGTGGTCCTCGTCGAGGCGGATGGTCTCCTCGGGCCGCACCAGGCAGAGGTGGTCGTCGATCATCCGCAGTCGCCCACCCTCGGCGAGGGAACGGACGGTGGTCAGCACGGTCCCCGGGTTGCCGTAGAGCCCGCCCAGCGCGGTGCGCAGCGCACCCTCCAGGCCGGGGTCGACGGCGACCTGGTCCACGGGCAGCGCGCGGGCCAGCAGTTGGTGGGCGTCCTCCCCGTCCAGCGGCTCGACGTCGAGGATGTCGTCGGCGGTGGCCACGAGCTGGTGGAGGAAGGAACATCCGGCGCTTCGGAGGCCGGTGGTGACGACGACGGCGCACCCGGCGGCCCTGGCGTTCTGGAGGAGGAGGGCGAAGGCGGGCCTGGTGACGGAACTCACCCGGTGCGCGTCGTCGACCACCAGCACGGTCCGCTGGATCGCGACGAGTCGGCTCAGCGCGACACTGATCGTGTGGACCAGCGCCAACAGCTGGGGCTCCGTCGAATGGCGGAGTCGGTCCCGCATCCGCGCGGCCGCCGCTACCCGCTCCGCGAACTCGGGGTCTGTGACATGATCCAGCTGGTCACGTAGGGATTCGATCACGAGGTCCAAGGTGAGCGGCTGGCTGGGCTGGGCTGTGTCGACCGTGAGCACACGTGCCCCCTGTCTCGTCCACACCCGACGGGCGGTCTCGACGAGGGTGGTCTTCCCGGCGCCGGTGTCGCCACGGAGCAGCAGCGACGAACCGAAGTTCTCGGCGGTGTCCACCAGCGCGGTGAGGACCTGGAGGTGGTGCCTTCTTCCGATCACGGTCGCGACTCTCCGACCCATAAGCCTTCTCTCACCAATCACCTCGATCGTCTCCGGTGATGGGCTTCGCGCGGGCTGCCGGGCCAACGCGGCCATCTACCACCACCCGTTCCTAGCGCACCATTCCTCCTTCAGGGGATGGGGGGCTCCCCTCGCCCCTAATTCGAGGGATCTCCTCCGCATGTCCGTTTTCGTCGTCCGGCGGACGGCCGAACGGCCGTCCCCCTCCGTCCGGAGCGCACCGTGGCGCTTCCCGCTGTCGTGTCACCGCAGGGCGACGCGCTCGACCGCCAGGAAAGGCACCCGGTGAACCACGCGCCACTCGTGCACGGATCCACCTCCGCGCGTCCCGCACCTCCGCCGCTGGTCGGCAGGAACGAGGTGATCGACCGCCTCGCCGCGGAGTGCGCCCGCGCCGACGGCCCCCCGTTCGCGCGGGTGCTCGGCGAGGCCGGTGCCGGCCGGACCTCGCTGCTGCGCGCCCTGCGGGGGCGGTTGCGCGCGGCTGGCATCCGCACCCTCTCCCTGTCGGCCAGCCAGGACGACGGGGGAACCCGGTACAGCGCCGTCTACCGTCTCCTCACCTGCCTGCCGTCGGTCCCGGAGCCGCCCACCGGGCCGGCCGGGCCCACCTCCGCACGGGAGGTGCTGCTCGACCTGGTGGCCCGGGTCAGCGCCGTACCCCCGGACCAGCGGGCACCCGAGACGGACGCGCGGTTGGCCGCGGCGCTGGCCCAGGTCCTGCGCGCGCACGCCCCGCTGGTGATCCTCGTCGACGACGCGCACTGGCTGGACGGCGACAGCGGACGCGTGGTGGAACCGTTGGCGAGGAGACTGCTGGGCACCGGGTGCGGCATCGTCCTCTCCGCGCGCGTCGACGGTGCGCCGGACCCGGTCGGCCCGTTCGGGGGGCAGGAGGCCGAGGTCGTCGCCCGCATGACCGACGACGGGCTGCTCTCGTCCACCGTGCTGCGTCCGCTGACCCGCGACCAGGACCACCGGCTGCTCACCGAGTGGCTCCAGGCACGACCGGACCCGGTGCTCACGCGGGAACTCCGTTCGCTGTCCCGGGGGAACCCCGCCGCCCTCCGGTGGGCCGTGCGGGGGCTCTCCGAGTCGGGTGCGTTGCGGGTCGTCGACCGCCACGCCTACCTGGTGCCCCAGTTCGAACCGCCCCGGTTCACCACGAGGAGCCCGCTGCTCGCGCCGATCCGTGAGGCCGGCCCCCTGGCCAGGTCGGTGGCCGAGGCGCTGGCGGTCCTGGCTCCCCTGGGAGTCGGCGTCGAGACGATGCTCACCGAGGCGTTGGCCCAGCCGGCTCCGACGGTGCGGGGGGCGCTCGACCTGCTGCGGCGACGCAGGGTGCTGGTGGCGGGCCGGCGTGGCTGGCGCTTCCGGCTGCCGGCGGTCCGGGAGGCGTTGCGGGCCGGCCTGGGCCCGTACCAGCGCCGTCGGCTGTCCGCCCTCGCCGTCGCCCGGGTGTGGGAGGGAGGCCCGACCGCCCTTGACCAGGACGCCGTGGCGGACCTGCTGGTCGAGGCGGGGGGCCTCGTCGACCCGGAACGGGCCGCCGCGGAGTTGACCGACCGGGGCGGCGCCACCCTGTTCACCCACGGCCTGCGGTCCGCGCGGTGGCTCCGGGCCGCGGCGGAACTGATCACCGACCCGACCCGGCGCGCGATGACCCTCGTGGGGCACTGCGCCGCCTGCGCCATCAACGAACGTCCCACCGACGCCGCGGACAGCGCGGAGGAGCTGATCAGCCGGCACGCCCCCTACGTCCCGGAGTCCGCTCGGCAGGAACTCGGCGTCATCTACGTGACCTGCCAGTGGGCGACGGGGAACACCGGGCCGTTGCGCGGGATCGCCGACGGCGAACGGACCGTGCTGCCCGGGGGCCCTGGGCAGCACGCGGTGTCCAGGGCGGCGGCGCTCTTCCAGTTGCAGCGGTACGGCGAGGGACGGGCCCTGCTGGCGGCGACCAGGGACAGCTGGTCCCGGGAGCCCGCCTCCGCCGACTTCGCGCACATCCTGGGAGCGGGGGCGGCGATCTGGCAGGGCGATCCGGCGGAGTTCCGGGAGTTCCTCGCCGACTCCTCCCGTTGGCGCGGCCAGGACGTGCCGCAGCTGCGCTTCGAACGGCTGCGCTACCAGGTCAGCATGCTCCTGGCGATGGGGGAACTGACCCGGACCCTGGAACTGCTGTCGGCGGAGGGCATCCGGGTGGACCAGCTGCTGACGACCGACCAGTTCATGATCCACCAGATGCGCGGCGACTGGGTCGCCGCGATGGACGTCGCACGCCGCAGCATGGCGGCCGGGAACACGGTGGCCAGGCCCCCGGGGCCAACAATCATGTACCGGGACGCGGTGAAGATCCTCGCCGCTCGGGGTCGGCTGGCCAGGGCGAACGAACTCGCCGAGACGGCGCGGTCCCAACCCGTGCAGGCCGACTACCTGCTGGACCTGGCCCAGGCTCGCATCCGCCGTCTGCTGGGCGATGGCGATGGCGCGATCCTCGCGCTGCGCAGGGGCCTGGACCGGGCGGCGGCCGCCGGGTTCGTCCTCGGCACCGACGAACTCTGGGCGGAACTGGCGGAGATCGCCGCGGCCGAGGGCCGGGTCGAGGAGGCCACCGGCCACCTCGCGGCGATCACCTCGGTCGCGCGCCGGATGGGGACCGGGCGCACCGAACTCCTGTCGCTGCGCAGCCAGGCGCTGGTCCACCGCGACCGGGACGCGGCGGCGGCGGCGGTCGAGCTGGCCCGGGAACGCGCGCAGCCCTCGGAGATCGCGGGCACGGCACTGCTGGCGTCGTCGTTGGGGTACCGGCCCGACGAGCTGTTACCCGAGGCCTACCAGCTGTTCGGTGACCTCGACGCCCTGCTGTGGCGGGCCAGGACCCGGAACCTGATGCGGGCGCACAACCTCCCGGTCCCGGGACGCACCGCGACGACCGCCGAGAACGAACTGCTGCTGGCGGTGCTGGTGACCGAGGGGCTCAGCAACCGGGAGCTGGCGACGGCTCTCCAGACCAGCGAGAAGAGCGTCGAAGGGCGGCTGACCCGCCTGTTCGCCAAAGGGGGCTACGGGTCCAGGGTGGACCTCGCGGCGGCCATGCTGACCGGCGAGTACCCGTGAGGGTGGCCGGACGTCCCGTCGCCGCCGGGTGGCGGGCCCGGCCGCTCGGTCTCCGTCACACCGCCCCGGGTGCGTTCGGTGACGGCCGGGCCGTCGCGGCACGTGGGCGAGCGTCGCGGCGGCTCCACCGACGGACACCTGGGGCCGCGAAGCCCGGGTTCCGGTCGCTGCCCGGTGGTACGGGGAAGGCGAACGCCGTGGCGCGTGCTGCCACCAGCCGCGCCAGCCGTCGACGGTCCACCCGGGATGCCGCCGTCCCGTGGCTCCTGCTCGCCGGGCATCCCCGTCGGGACGGCCCCGGGACCCGGGTGGAGGCGAACGCCTCCCACCCCGCACCGGGCCGATCCACATCCTCCCGGTGGTCCGCCTCGGGGCGCGGCACCCCACCCGGGCGGCGCTGCCCCGTCGGTCTACCCCGCCGCCGGGGTGACGCCCTCCTGCTGGGCGTCCAGCACGAAGGCGACGGTGGCCAACCACTCACGGCGGGACGGCACGAGGGGCCGGGTCTCGGCGGCCCTGACGTGCGCGCTGAGCTCGGTGGGGATCGGCACGCCGTACCGGTCGAGGTAGTAGCCCAGGGCCGCCGGCCACACCCAGATCCCGTCGGTCAGCAGGCCGCCGGGCACGACCCGGCCGGCCGAGTCGTCGAGCAGGTCGTAGCCGGGCAGGGCGCTCTCCACCAGGGGGTGACCACCGGCGAGGTAGCCCAGTTCCTCGTCCCGGTCGCCGGTGTCGACGGCGTTGGCCGGGTCGAACAGGCGAACCCGATCCTCGTCCAGTTCCGCCAGCCTCGGGACCGGTGGTGGCTGCGAGGCGAACACCTCACGTCCGCTGATCAGGGCCAGTGTCTGGTAGTCGGGAAGGCTGGTCTCCGGTGAGAACACCTCAACGGCCGGGCTGACCAGGCCGATCTCGACCAACGCGTCACCGAGCCTGCTGGCCAGCTCCGCGGCGCCCTCCATGGTGGCCGTGGTCTCCACGAGGTGCACGAGACGTGGTGGGATACCGGGCACCTCGATGGTGCCGACCCGCCACACCTGCCAGGCGGTGTGCTCTCCCGGCGTCGCGGAGAGGACCTCGGTGACGACGGCCGACGCGGCCACCGGGACCAGGACGTCGCGGGCGCGCTCGTCGACGAACTCCCAGGCCGGCGTGTCCCCCGACTCGTCGTCGCGGAGCAGGGACAGCAGCGGCGTGGTCGCACCCCCGGCGCTCGCCAACACCTCGCGCAACCCGAGGGGGACGTCGATCCCGTGGTCGGCGAGGCTCATCACCACCGCCCGCCCGGCCAGCTCCCAGTGGCCGGCGGCCAGCCAACGCCTGCTCTGCCAGAGGACGTCCTCCGGCAGCAGGGGCGCCAACCTCAACAGCGCCTCATGGGGGGACAGCATGCGCTTCTCCTTCCGTCAGGTGGTCGTGCTCGGCCTGGTCGGTCCGGACCGGCCACGGCCGCCACGCCGCCGTCCGCCCCACCCCGCCGAGTGGTGTGCGCCCTGCTCCGCACGAGTGCGTCTCACGCCCGGAGCCCGGGATCGGGCTGCTCACGCGCGGTGCGAGCGGAGCGCCCTCCGCGAACCCGTCCTGATTCCGGCCACCGGGAGTCGCCTGGTCTGGGCGACCGCTCGTCGTCCCGGGCACGCGCGCGTCCACCGTTCGCACCGCGCTCACGCGCTCCTCGGTGGTGCGAGCACGAAAGCCGTGTTCTCCACAAAGCGGCGCGTCAGCCCTTCGATCGACAACCGCTCCACCCGTCCGGTGTTGGGCTCGTAGAAGAAGCCCTCCGTCGGTGAGATCATCATCACGGCGGTCGCATGGCTCCCGGTTGCCAGCCAGATCCGGTCCCCGGCGCCGAGTTCACCCGCCTGGAGCAGGTTCACCAGTTCCTCGGAGGTCGGTCGCCGAGCGCCCTCGGGGTCGAGCTGGTCATGGACCCACTCGACCTGGGCGGCTTGGCCGTCGGCCGCCCCGTTCCACGCGATCAGCGTGTTCACCGCGCTGTTGCGTTCGGTCTCGTCGAGGTCCGCGAACCGCTGGTTCGGCGCGGGCTCCGGCGTGGGGGTGTTCAGCCACCGGGTCGCGAGGACCGCGCAGAACTGTTCGATGCGGACGAAGCTGTCGATGTCCTCGGGCGGTCTGCCCACCCAGTACCACAAGTTGCTCCCCTGGTTCCCGTCGTCCTGGCTGAGGTCGGCGTAGAGCGCCGGGTTGGCGGGGAGGACGTCGTCGTCGTCGAAGACGACGACCGGCTCAGCCGGGGTGCCGGTCTCCGCCGCACCGGCGACCGGGGTCTGCTGTGCGACCGGCGACGCGGGCGGCGGTGTGCTGGTCGGCGTCACCGCCGGCTCGGTCGCGACGGCCTGGGCAGCGGCGGCGCTGCTCACGACCAAGGGCGCCGGCGGCTGCTGGCCGGCGGTCGACGCCGGTTGGCCCGCCGCCGGGGCCACCTGGGCCGCCGGCTCCGGGTTCAGGAAGGCCGCGAGGTCCTCCACCACGGTCAGCGGCGGCGGGGGCGCGGTAGACGTCTGCTGGACGCCGGCGGGCACCTCCGGCTCGGCGGTTGCTGTCGTCTGCTGACCGGTCGTCTCCGCCTGGACAGCCCCCGCCGGTTGCTCGGCTGGTGGGGTGGTCTCCTCCGGCCGCGCGGTCGCCTCAGCCGGCTCCGGCTGGACCGCCGCCTCTGGGCGCACGGTCGTCGTGGTCGTCGCCTCCGGCTGGAGCGTCGCCTCCGAATCAGGGGCAGGGGCGAGCGGCTCGACATCCGGCGCCACCGACGTGACGGCCGTGGCCTCCGGGTCAACGGCTGGGGATGCTGGCTCGACAACTGGTGCCTTCTGCTCGGTCGGTGCCGTCAGCTCAACGACCGTCCCCTCCGACTGCGCACTTCCTTGCTGCTCGACAACCGGTGGCTTCCGCACCACGGGCGCCTGCTGCTCCACCGGCGCCGTCACCTCGACAGCAGGGTCCTCCGACCGCGAGGTCTCCTGCTCATCGGCGGGAGAAGCGTTCGACTCGACCGCCGGTGAACCCTCCGGCTCAACCTCACGGTCCTCCGGCTCCACGCCCGGCGCCCGCCGCTCAGTCGCGGGCCCCTCCGGCTCCACGCCCGGCTGCTCCCGTTGCTCCGGCACGGTCCCCTCGACGGCAGCGTCCTCCGGCTCCACGACCGGCGCCTCGGGCTCGGCCACCGGTGACCGCTGCTCCACGACCGGCGGCCCCTCCGGCTCGACCACCGGAGTGCTCTGCTCCACGACCGGGGCCTGCTGCTCGACGGACGGGGACTCCTGCTCGCCAGGGGACGACTTCTGCTCGCCAGAGGCCTCCTGCTCGACCGGAGCCTTCTGCTCGACCGCGGCCTCCTGCTCAGCCGGCTTCTTCTGCTCGACGGCCGGCTTCTTCTCGGTCGGCAGGCCGAGTTCCTTGGCTTCGGCCTCGTTCAGCTCGAAGTACAGCCCCTCGCGGCCACGCACCGTCGTGGTCGTGGTGATGTCCAGCGGGCTGAGGAGAACACGCTCCAGGGGCCAGGGGAAGATGTTGCGCCGCTTGTGGAAGCTGTTGACGATGTCGTAGTAGACGTCCGCGCGGTAGCGGTACAGCGTGACGTTCTCGTGAGTGCTCTTCTCCCCCGAGGTGTCCTCGCTCTTCTCGCTGTACGAACTGCCCTCCCGCCGGGTCAGGCCGGGTGTGCCCCCACCGGTACCACCGGCCGGGTTGCTCGGGTTGGTGCCCATCGCACCGGCGTTCGGTCCCTTGACCTTGCCTTGTGTGTGGCTGATCGAGGTCGAGTGCCCGCTGGTCGACGAGATCTCGCGCTTGATGGTGCGGGACCCGTCGAACTCGACCTCGTACACCTTCGGCTTGATCTCTGTGGTGTGCTTCGCGGTCCGATAGCGGTTGCGGTTGACGACCTCGTGCGAGTAGGGCATCCCTTCCCCGAGGATGCGCGGGAGGTGCACGGACAGCTGCCGCTCGGAGGCCAGGTCCCGGATCTCCCGACGCTCCTCCGTGGCGTCCCCGTAGAGGCGCTCGGCGCGGTGTGATGGGTCACCGCCCTTGTTCGGTGCTCGAACGGCGGAGTCGACCACGTGGTCGGCGAGCCCGTCGGTGGCGATCCCGCGCACGCGGAGGGTAGTCGCCTTGCTGAGTACGTCGGTGTAGTCCTTCCCGGTGGGTTTCTCGTCCTTGCCGAGCGCCTCCAGTTTCGGCATCCGCTCCCGGCCGGCGGGGGCACCGGTCGAGGGGGACCTGTCCTGCCGCTCCGAGTTCGACGTCGCCTGGTCGGACGTCGACTTCGGTGCTGCCGTCGAGGACGAGGCAGCGACGTTCGACCTGCCCTCGTTCGACTTGCCCTCCGGTTGCTTCCCCTCGGACTTCGACTGCCCGTCGCCGCGCGTGGAGCCGCTCGTGTCCCCGTCGGTCCGTTCCACGGGCAGCGTGTCGTCGTGCGGGACCAGCAGGTCGACCTTCCCGGGAACCGTTCTCAGTTCCTCGGGCACGGGCAGCTGACGCGTCGAGGGTTTCCGGTAGTTGCTGGAGTTCAGGACGTGCGGACTGTGCCCACCGGAGATCTTGGACATGATCATGCCGGGCGTGTCGACCTGGTACACCTCGATCTCGTAGGTGACAGGCACCGTGAACCGCTCGACCTGGGTCACCTCGACCTTGTCCCCGCGCTTGTCCACGGCCTCGTCGGTGCGCGACACGCTCTTGCTGCCGCTCCAGCTCCCACCGAACACGGGGCCACCCATCCCGCCGGGAGGTGGTCCATCGGCCGGGGTCTCCCCGAACATGTAGCTGAGGCCGGCGGCGGCGGACCAGCCCGTGCCCCTGCCGCCACCCACCTCGCTCGGCGTGGAGGAGGCCTGCTCGGACTGGTGTTTCCGCTCTTCGGCCCCGAGGTGGGTGATCTCCTTGCTCGGATCCTCCCGCGCGATCACCCGGTACTCGTAGGTCCGGTCCTTGAAGACCATCGACTGGGTGTGGAGCACGCTCGCCTGCCCGGTGGCCATGCGCTCCACCGTGGCTCCACCCCTGGATTCAGCGGTGAGCTCGGCCGTGCGGGCCAGTGCGCCGATCGGGGGCGGGTTCTGGTCACCTGCCTTGACGAAGGGCGCGGCGCCGGGGGTGACCTGGGCGATCACCTTCTTGAGCGTCGCGTCGAGCTCCTTCAGGCCCTCCGGGGAAACGAGGGCGGTGTCGGCGCCCAGCGCGGTCCCGACCCCGATGTAGGGCGGGAGCTTCCGGGTACCAGCGCCCGGGTTCTTCTTCGGGCTCTCGGTGGTCGCGGTGCTCCCGTCGGTCTCCGTCGTCCCGTCCTTCGCCGTGGAGGCCGGGTCCTTCCCGGGTGCCTTCCCGGTGGAATTCTCGGGAGCCTTCCCGGTGCTGCTCTCCGGGGTCGTTCCGGTGCTGTTCTCCGGAGCCTTCCCGGTGCTGTTCTCCGGAGTCGTTCCGGTGCTGTTCTCCGGAGTCGTTCCGGTGGTGTCCCCGTTGGGGTTCTCCGGAGCTCTCGTCGTCGACGTGGTGGTGTCCGTCGCGTCGGTGGTCTCGGCCGAGCGTTCGCCTCGCTGGTTCGTCCGACCATCCCCACCGGCCGTGTCCCGCATGGCGGACTCGGTGGTGTCGGCCGGACCGCGCCGCTGGCCGTCGTGTCGCCCGTCGCTCGCCGAGTCGCGGCCCTCGGTCTGGTCGCTCGCCGGGCCGGCCTCGGTGTTCGGCGCGTCCTGGTCCGGGGACTTCGTTCCCTCCGTGCCCTCCTTCGTCGTCCCGGTCGATCCGCCCTCGCTGGGCTCCTTCGTGCCGTCCTTCACCGTGCTGGGCGGCTCGGGGAGCTTCTTGTCCTGGCGCTGGGTGTCGGTGACCACGAACTCGAGTGCCTTGGGGATGAGCACCGTGACGGTCTTGGTCGCCGGAGCCATCGGGTACCCGAAGAAGTTCCGGTGCCCCCAGGCGTCCTGGTTCGGCTGTCCGAGGAGGTTCTGCCAGGCGTGGGCCGAGATGGTCACCAGGGCGTCGGCACGGTACCGGTGGTACACCGTGTCCTTGATTCCCTCGACGGCGGTGACCTTCTTCGCGCCGTAGCCCTTGCCCGCCGACTGCTCGCTCGACCAGCTCTTCCCCGCGTTGCCCGTGACGGGGGTGACCATCACGTTGACGTTCATCGAGGTGTCGCTGCTGCTCCCGCTGGTCTGCTTGCGGGAGCTGTCCACCGTGGTCTGCTCGCTCGGCGTCAGCCCGGGCGGGCTGTCCACGTAGGTGGCGCCGTGCGCGCGCATCCCGATGACACCGCTTTCGGTGCGGTCGAGAACGGTTCCCTTCTCCGTGCCGTTCGAGAGCACGGCGCCCTCTCCCAGGAGGCGGTCCTGGTTCGCGGCCCACCACTCGGAGTCGATCACCATCGTGGTGTCGGTGTCGCTCGGCTTCGCGTTGACCCTCTCGCGCACGTCCTGCTGCGCGGTCCTCAGCGCGTCGTTGATGGCGGTCAGGTCGTTGACGGGCCTTGTCACCAGGGCGCCGGACAGGTCGATCCCGTCCTCCCGGCTGCTCTTCTGGAAGTCCGCGTCCTTGGGGTCGGTGATCGGCTTGCCGGGCAGGGACTCCTCCACCGACCGTTGCGGGTTGTCCTTGCCGTCGGTGGGTACCTGGAACTCCGGTACCTGGTGGCGAGCGACCACCGGGACGGAGATGTCGGTCCTGCCGCCCTTGTCGTTGGACGGCTCCGTGATGGTGACGTTCAACTGCCCGCCGCGCTCGATCTCCCGGATCGGACCCTTGTACTTGATCTTCTTCTCGACGCTGGTCGTGCTGGTCAGCCCCGAGCCGTGGTTGTGCTCGGAACGGTACCCCGGCCCGAGGTGGAAGCCACCCAGGAAGCGCTGGAGGTTGGGCGCACCGCTCAGGCGGGAGCGGAAGCCGAACATCAACGAGGCGAACTGCGCACCGGCGGTCTGGATCTTGGTCCCGAGCCCGGCGCCCTGTCCCGGGGTGGCGGTGATCTCACCTTCCTTGACCGACCGTTCGGAGTGGACGGCGGTCACGGGGTCGCTGTCGGGCGTGGCCGTCAGAGCGATCTCGAACTCTCGCGACGCCACTCGGACGGTCGAGGTGAGCGGGGGGCTGCCCGGCACGGAGATGCGGTGGTAGTCGCCTTCGACCCGCGACTGGCTGATGGCGGCGGTCAGGCTCCTGGTGATCTGTGCCCTGACGTGCTTGTCGACGACGACGCCATCCCTGGTGAGGCGCTGCTCGATGTCGGCGTGCGCCTTGGCCAGGGCCTGGTGCGCGCCCTTGACGCGCTCGGTGTGGTTGAACAGGCTCGCGTCGGTGGCAGCCCTCAGGGCGGCCTGCCGCTCGACGCTGGGACGGTTCGGCGTCGTTGAGCCGTCCTTGGCGGTGGACGAGGTCGTGTCGGTGTTGCCACCGCTGGACTCGTCCCCACCCGACTCCGGCTTGCTCGTGGACGAGGTCGTGTCGGTGGTACCGCCGCCGGACTCGTCCCCACCCGACTCCGGCTTGCTGGTCGTGACGTTCGCCGGGTCGGTCCCTGCCGGGTTCCGGCCCGTGGTCCCGGTCTCGCCCCGCTTCGCGCGGTCGTTGCCGCTCCCGTCGGTACCCGAGGTGCCGTGCTGGTACCCTGCCGACTGGGCGGGAGTCTGGGTGTCCGCGCCGGTCTGACTCGCGGGGTTCGGCTGCGCGATGGGGGTCAGCGGGATACCCGAGGCGGGGTCGCCGTTCGTCGTCGACGTGTCCCGCCCACCGCCGAAGAGCCTGCGCACCGGCAGGGGGACCGAAAGCCGGTCCCACCGCGTCACGTTGGCCTGCCGTCCTCCGTTCGCGGCGGGCGGGCTGGTGGTGGGATTGGTGTTCGCCGCCGCTCGGTCGCCCGAACCCTGGTTGTCGGTCTGACCGGTCTTCCCGGCGGGCGCGGGGCCCCCCGTCTCGCTCCCCTTGTCGGCGCCGCCGGACTTGTCGACCGTCGTCGACCCCTCGCCACCCGTCGACTTCTCGGTGGTGGCCGGCTGGTCCTTGAGCGCCTCGTTGAGCAGGAGCTCCACGGTGTCCGCATCGGAGCCGCGAACCCGCAGGTGCACCTTGCCCTCCTTGCCGTCGACGGTGAAGTCGACGTTCTCCATCCCCCGGAACCGGGTGGCGGAGACGTCCGCGCTGAACTCGGCGTCCAGCACGAAGAGGGTGGTGTCGGAATCGATCTTCGACTCGCTCTTGAGTGCCTGGTTGTAGGCCAACGAGCCCGTCGTCTTCCGGGAAGCGCCGAAGCCGAGCGTGCCGACCCCGCCCACGTTCATCTGCTGGCCGTGGCTCAGTTCTCCACCGGGACCGTAACCGCGTACCTCGACCCCGAGCTCGAAACCGCTGGAAATCCCCTTCTCGTTCGACTGACTCCCGGTCGCGGAGGCCTCGTGGCCGAGGGTGGCTTCACCGGCGTCGTGCCGTTGGAAGCCGCGGAACCTGGTGGTCGTGGTCGTGCTGACGTCAGGGAGGACCTGGTGGTAGGTGCGTCGCCCAGAAGGCTGTGGATTGGAGGTGGACAGTCCGTGGATGAGGGCGTCGGGCCCCGACTTCTCCACATGCGCCGAGTTGATCCGGCTCACCGCGTCCCGGCGGATGGTCCCGTCGACGGGGACGCTGGCGGGCAGCTTGCTCATGACGTCCGCCCGGACCTGCCCCAGGCCCGAGACGAGATCCACGGACACGATGTGGTCGAGCAGGGCGGGTGGCAGGGCGACCGCCGGTCTCGGCTTGGGCGGGGCGGGGTTCCTCGTGCCCTCCTGCGGGGACGAGACGTCCTTGTCCGCCTTGGTGTCCTTCTCCCTGTCGGCCTTGGTGTCCTTGCCGCTGGTGTCCTCGGTCGTCCGGGTGTCCTCGCCCGCCTTGTCCCGCGACGTGGTGTTCTGGTCAGCCGGCGCTGATCGGGTGTCGACGACGGACGTCCCACCCTCCGTGGTTGTCCCGGTGTCGGACTTCGGGGTCGATGTCGAGGCGGATTCTCCGGGGCGGGCGTCGCGCAGCGCCGTTTCGGAGTAGCTCAGCCGGAACTCGCCGGGGAGGCTGACCCCCGGTTCCTTCGGCTTCCCGCGGCCCCGCACCTCGACGTCGGCCCGGAAGCGGACGTCGAACAGGGAGGGGTCGCCCTCCTTGGACACCGAGCGCGAGGAGGTTCCCACACGCTGCGTGCTGTCCTGGGTGGACCGCTCGGCCGTGCTCCTGAAGGTTGGCGTCACCATGATCGGTGCGCCCGTCAACATCTGGAGCAGCGTGCCCGCACGAAGGGTGAAGGGCATCAGGGAACGGCTGACCTGCTTGTTCCGGGAACGCTCCGAGGAGATCGACGTGCCGGGCGCGACCTCGTCCTTGGGCCCCTCGTCCTTGCCGTCCTTGCCGTCCTTGCCGTCCTTGCCGTCCTTGCCCTTGGGCTCCTTCGAGTCCTTGGCGTCGGGCGAGTCCTTGGCGTCGGGCGAGTCCTTGGCGTCGGGTGAGTCCTTGGCGTTCGCCTTGGAACCGTCCTCGCGACTCGTCTTCGTCCCGTCGGAGGAATCCGACGTCGTGGTCGACTTCGTGGCGGTGTCGTCCGGGGCCGGCAGGACCGATTCCGGCGTGAGCCGAACCCAGACATCGCGGACCGAGCCCTTGTCCCCGGTGAACTGGAACAGGTGTCCGTCGGTCAGCAGGCGCAGCGCGGCCACCGTGCCCTCCCGTCGGACGAGGTCCCGCACCTGGGTGCGCAGCGTCGTCCCCTCGGTCGGGCTCAACCCCAGCTTCTTCGGCCGATCCCCGGCGGTGAGGGTGTCGAGGATGGTGGTGAGCTGCTGTGCCGGGGTCGGCTTCCTCCCCGACGTCGGCCCGCCCTGGGACGACGTCGTCGAGGACTTGGAGTCCTGGTCCAGCTCGATGGACCGGATCTTGGCCTCCGGACCGAGTGTTCCGGCATCCTTGAGGTCCCGGGGCATCAGATCGCGCTTGGGCTTCTTCTCGGCCCCCGGCGTGTCGGTGTCAGTCGTCCGCTCGGGACTGACCGTCGTCTCATGGCCCGTCTCCCGCACGGCCGACTCGGTCGTCCGCTCGGGACTGACCGTCGTGTCGTGGCCCGTCTCCCGCGTGACGCGCTCGGTCAGCGGGTCGTCCCCCTCACGATGGCTGTGCTGGCCAGGTTCCTGATCGAGCAGTCGCGAGATGTGCACCCGGTGGGGGGCGGATTCGGTCTCGAACGGGGACGTGAACGTCGTCGATCCGGGGTCCCGCGAGGGGTTCGGCCCCGCGGCCGGCCGCGTGGTGCTCGGCGCGGGAGGTTCCGCGTCGAACTCCGAGAAGTCCCTGTTCGATCGAACGAGGTAAGAGAAGTCGGAGATCACCGAGTCGTCGGGGATGGTCTCGAACGGGTAGCGCCGACCGGAGTCCCGCTGTTGCCCGGAACCCCGCTCGGGGGGCGGGGCGAACTCGGGATCCGAGCGGTCGTCGACGTCGTACCGCCGGCGCGGCGTGCCGCCCTCGGGATCGGGGGTGGCCGATCCACCTTCCTGGGCCGGGCGGTCCACACCGCCCCGTTCCTCGATGCCTCCGGCCGTGTCCCGGTCGGGAACCCGGCCTTCGGGGTCGTTCGACGCACCGTCGCCCCGCGCGGTCTCGGGTGGCGCCGGCGGGACCTCGGACGTGGTCAGCTCAGGGTTGGTGTCCTCGGTGGTGGGAACGTGGTCCGCACTCCGCACCGGGTCCGATCCGTCCGAGTCGACGCGCGTCGTGGGCTCCCGGTCCGCGACGACCTGGTTCGACCCCTCACCCTCACTCACCGGGGTGCTCTCCGGCACCCGCGAATCCCGGGTGGTCCCGCCAGTGCCCTCGGTGCCCCGCTCCTCCAGGCCGCCCTCGGTCAGTCCGTCCTGCGGGTGCTCGCGCCGTTCACGGGCGCGCTCCAGCAGCTCCGTGATCCACTCGGGGCGATCCCCCTCGAAGTCGGCGGTCCTCTCCACCGGCTCGGCGAACCGGACCCGGCGGGGCGGCGCGGGTGTGGACCCGCCGGTCTCCGCATCGGTGGTGGACGTCCCGCCTTCCCGCGTCGCAGCGGGCACCACGGGCCGCTCCGCACCGTCCTGGACGGCGTCGTCGGCACGAACCCGATCCTCGATGCTCCCGGCCTCGTCCCGCACGGGAACCCGGCCGCCGGCTTCGTCCGACGCACCCTCGCCCCGCGCGGTCTCCGGCGGCGCCGGCGGGACCTCGGTCGTGGACGGTCGACCGTCGGTGGTCGTCGTGGTGGCGCCACCGTCCTCGACCAGCGCCGGATCCGACCCGTCCGGCTCGACGCGCGTCGTGGGCTCCCGGTCCGCGACGACCTGGTTCGACCCCTCACCCTCACTCACCGGGGTGCTCTCCGGCACTCGCGGCCCCCGGCCGGTTCCGCTGGTGCCCTCCGCGTCGAATGCGGCCCGTTCGACGGGGCTGGGAGCGGGGTCGTGGGTGTTCGGCGTCGGCGGGCGCTCGTTCACCAGCGGCGACGTCAGCACCGGCGGGGCGGAGGAGGCACGCGGCGTGGGAAGCGGCGCACGTCGCGGTTCGCGGCTCTGGCGCTGTTCGGTGGAATCCGTGGCGCGTTCGGAGGTGGGCTCGCGGGTTCCGTCCACCTCCCCCGGAGGTGCCTGCCTCGTGGCCTCGTCGACGGTCGGGTCCGGCGTCGTCCGGGTGTCGTTGCCCCCGCGTTGGCTGGTGTCGGGGTTGGGCGCGTCGCCCTCGCTCGGACTGCTGGTCGGGTTCGTGGCGGGCGGCTGCTCGCCCTGGCCGGCTCGCGAGTCGGGCGCCGTGCCCTGGGGCGCGGGCCCCGGTGGCGGTGCGGGGGGCGCGGCGAGTTCGGTGCCGCCCAGGCGCGGGCTGCCGGCCGGGGTGGCCTCGCGGGCGTTGTGTTCGAACCAGTCCCGCGCCTCCTGGGTGAGGGCGTCGCGGGGTCCCGGGG
The DNA here is from genome assembly GCF_002895405.1 of Actinoalloteichus sp. AHMU CJ021. Taxonomy (NCBI): domain Bacteria; kingdom Bacillati; phylum Actinomycetota; class Actinomycetes; order Pseudonocardiales; family Pseudonocardiaceae; genus Actinoalloteichus; species Actinoalloteichus sp. AHMU CJ021. The sequence continues at coordinate 6,744,644 of NZ_CP025990.1, forward strand.
TGGGATCGTGGTAGGCGGCGTAGGCCTCGGCGAACCACTCCATCGGATCGGAGAACTGGTAGTTGGACACCGCGTTGTCCCGGGCCGAGGCCTGGTAGCTCACCCACTGGTTGTGCGGGCTCACCTGGTAGATGCGCCCGTCGACGGTGAGCCGGTCGCCACCACCGTCGTCGAGGGTCCAGGGTTGCCGCAGCGCGGCCCGGGCGAAGTCGATGGCCTGTTGGACCTTGGCCCGGTATTCCGGGCCGTGGTGGCCGTAGTCGGTGAGGAGCCGGTCGAGGTTGCCGGGATCGCTCCTGGTGCCTTCGGGGTGCAGCGCCGTTTCCAGGGCGTCGTCGAAGGTGGTGCTCCCCGACCTGTCGGTGCGGGCGGCCTGTTCCGGTGTCATCCCGACCTTGGTGACGACCGCATCGGCCACGCTCGACAGGTCGTGGTCGCCGTTGCTGTTGACGTGGACCCGCCAACCGCCGAACCGGTCCTCGTGGGCGTGGTTCTCCAACCAGTCGTGCCCGTTGTCCACGGAGTGGGCGACCTCGTGCCGGAGTGTCCACTCCACGAGGTTGCCGTGCGCCAGGACGTCGGACACCCCGCCCATGACGTGCCGTCGTTCGCCGCCGATCCTGAGGGCGTCCCGGGCGCCCAGCCCTTCGTACTGGGAGAGCGGGCCGAGGTCCATCAGCCACCGCTGCCAGCCGATCCCCCGGTCCAGCCTGGTGTAGAGCCAGGAGGGCATCCCGCCGGGGTTCACCACCTCGATGCTGTTGGTGTCGAGGTTGTAGCGGCTCGCGCCGCTACTGCTCTCCGAGCGGACGATCGAGTCGAGGAACGGGTTGTCCCGGACGTGCAGGGGCGGCAGGCCCCCCAGCACGGTGTCGATCCTGTCGAGCATGGAGTGGCTGAAGTGCTTGCCGTCCGTGCCCGGTGCCGGTCCGATCCTGGTGTGGTACTTGCGGGACAGCTCCATCTCCCGCTGCTCGACGCCCTGTTCCCTGCGGCTCCCCGGCGCGGGGGGCGCGTCGAGGTCGTGGGGCGCGTCGCCCTCCGCTCGGGACCGGTCGGGCCCGCCGCGCTCACCCCGGTCCCCCGAGGAGCCCTCGGGGGAGGTGCGGGACGACGACGGCCCGGTGTCGGCGGAGAGGTCGCCGATGTGCTGGTCGAGGACCCGCAGGTAGCGGTCGGGGATCTGGACCCCCGGCATTTCCCGGATGGTCCCGTCGGCGTCGCGGTAGGTGGTCTCACCACCCATGAGGGTGCCGGTGATCGTCAGGCCGTCGGCCTCACCGGAGGGGTTGTACTCGTCGGGCAGGCCGATCATGTGGCCGACCTCGTGGGCGTAGACGAGGCCAGGTTGTCCCGGACGCCAGTTGCGCTGGTCGTTCCGCCCGCTCTCGGTGATCCGCACCTCGTGGTGTGCTGGCTGGTCGCCCTCGGCGCGCTCGATCCGCACCCGGAGCTGATCTCCGTTGGGCAGGCGCAGGTCGCGGGAGTTGAAGTAGTCGTCGACGCCCTTGCTCGCCTCGGCCCAGACGGCGTCGGGGTCCGCGGTGGACCCCGGGCCCGGGTTGACGCGAACGACGACCCGCACCTCGGTGACACCCTGATCGCCGACCTGGGCGCGTCGCACGTCGAAGGCGGTGTGCTCCCCGTAGGGGCGGCCGGGGACGATCCGCTTGGGCGGCACGCCCTCACCAGGGGGAACGAGGCCGCTGCGGCTGTCCTGACTGGGCAGCTGGCGGTACTTCCGACGTTCCACCCAGGGCGTCTCGTCCAGCTTCGCGCGTAGTTCGGGATCCAGCGGTGGGACGTCCCGTCCGGGCCGCGCCGGGCGACCGGGGGAACCCTCGGAGTCCCGGGTGCCCGGGCCGGACCGGTCGTCGGTGGTGGTCTGGTCGGTGGGGTTCCGGCCCGGTTCGCCGGTGGTGGACCCGCCGTGGTCAGCGTCCCCGGGCAGCGGGGCGCGTGGGGCGGGCGGGTTGGTGCTCTGCGGACCGCCCCACTCGGCGTACTCGCCGCGCACGTCGTGGGGTAGTGCCTCGCCGTACACCTGGGCGGTGAAGACCTCCGCGACGAACTCCAGGCCGCTGTTCGTCGCGTAGTGGCTGACGTCCATCGCGCTCTGCGCCGCGTTGGAGGTCGGCGGGGTGCCCTGAAGGGCGTGGTCCTGCACCCGCAACCACTGCGACGGGTCCTGGGCGGTGTGCAGACCGTGCCCCAGCTCGTGCACGAAGGTCGCTTCCGCGACGGCCCTGCGGTAGGTGTTCGACCTGGGCTTGTGGTTCCCGGGGTACAGCGACTGCAACTTGTGCTTGGCCTCGTACCGGGCGTCGGCGACACGGTGCGCCACGCCACGCATCCCGCTCTCCCCGACCCCTCCCCGTACCCCGTAGTCGGCGCCGGACGCGTCGTTGGGCCGGAAGACGTTCGGGCCGAACAGCAGGTGCCACGACTGGGTGCCGGTGTTCGGGTCCCGCAGGTGCAGCATCTGCGTGAGCACCCCGGTGGTCCCTGGCGGTGCGAGGGACACCGTCACCGGCCCCGGGAACCGGTAACCGGCGCCCGACACCTTGTCCAGCGCCCCCTGGAGGGCATCCTTCTTCACCGGCCAGTCGGGATCCCGGGTCGCGTGCTCGACGCGCACCGTGACGCCGCCGTCGGACGAGGTCACGGTGTCGAACCGCGTCTCACCGCCGGAGCGGATCCGCGCCAACTGCTCGTTCGACACCTCCCGCTGGACCTGGTAGATCTCGTTGACCCGTTCGGGGGTGAGGGCGGGGCGGGGCGGTGGGGCCTGCGGGGAGGGCAGCGGAGGCCCGCCCCACTCGTCGTAGTCGTTGCGCACGCCAACGGGGAAGGACTCCCCGTACACCTGGCCGGTGAAGACCTCGGCGACGAACTCCAGGCCACTGTTCGTCGCGTAGTGGCTGACGTCCAGCGCGCTCGGAGCGGCATTCGGGACCGGCTGGGTGCCTCGCATCGCGTGCTGCTGCACCCGCAACCACTGCGACGGGTCGTGCGCGGTGTGCAGGCCGTGGCCGAACTCGTGCACGAGGGTCGCCTCGGCGATCGCCGTGCGGTAGTTCCGGGACTCCGACTTCGGCCTCCCGATGCCCAGCGACTGGAACTTGTGCTTGGCGTCGTACCGGGCGTCGGCGACGCGGTGCGCCACCCCACGCATCCCGCTCTCCCCGACCCCTCCTCGCACACCGTAGTCGGTGCCGGAGGCGTCGTTGGGCCGGAAGACGTTCGGGCCGAGCAGCAGGTGCCAGGAGTGGGCGCCGGTCCCCGGGTCCCGCAGGTGCATCATCTGCGTCAGCACGCCCCGCGCGTCGGGGGGAGCCATCGTCACCATCACCGGACCCGGGAACCGATAACCGGCGCGGGAAACCCTGTCCAGCGCCCCCTGGAGGGCCTCCCGCTTCACCGGGTAGTCGACGTCCGGTGTGGCGCGCTCCACCCACACCGAGACAGCGCCGTCCGAGGACGTCATGGTGTCCCACGTCATCGTGCGGCCCGCCCGGACCTGAGTGAGCTGTTCGTCCAGTGCCTCCCGCTGGACGTCGTAGATCCTCGTCACCTCCTCCGGAGTGATCGCCGGGCGGGATGGCGGAGCGGGTGGTGCCGCGAGTTCGGACTCGGTCCGAGGCCGCTGGGGACCGTCACTCGGGGTGTTCGTCTCGGCTCGACCGTCCTGTCCGCCGGACCGGTCCCGTCCACTGGGCGGGGTGGAACCGCCGTTCGGGGTGGGGCCGGGTGGCACGAGGACGGGTGTCGGGCCCGGCTGTTCGGTGTCCCCTCGTCCGGGGGTGGGCCGCTGGCCGGGTGGGGGTGTCGGGCCGCCCTCGGCGCGCCGGTCCGGCGGTTGGACGGGCATCGGCTCGGGGCGGCTGGGCTGGCCACCACTCGTCGGGGGCCGGTTGCTCTCCGGCGGCGGGGTGGGTCGGCCGGGGTCGTCGGGGCGGGGAGCCGGTGGTGGGGTGGCCGGCCCCTGGTTCGGACCGGGATTCGGTGGAGCCCCCGTGGTGTGGCTGGCGGTCTGCCCGCTGATCGGGCCGCCGGTCGGTGCCTTGGGGGCGGGAGTGGTGCCCACCTCGACGATCGGCCGGGGAGTGGGGCGCTCCGGGGCGGGGCCCGAGGGGCGGGACTCGGTGGACACGCCTCCCCGGTCGGGGACGGCTGGCGGGGACTGCGGCGGCTGGGTGTGCGAGGAACCCGGTGTGGTCGAGGTGTGACCGCCGCTCGTGGGCGGCGGTGTCGGAGTGCTCGACTGCCCGCCACCGCCGGGCGGTGGGGTGGGAGTTGGCGTGGTGCTGGTGCTGGGTCCCGGGGCGGGTTGGGGTGCGGGACCGTTCGGGGTCGGCGTGGCCGGCGTGGTCGCCTGGCCGCCCGTGGACGGGCTGGGCGTTGGCGCGGTGGCCCCGGCATCGGAGGTCACCTGAGTGGGGGTGGGGGTGCTCGGTGGGCCGCTGCTCGTGACCACCGGTGCGGGTGCCGGCGTGCTCGTCGTGGTGGGGACGGGACCGCTGGTGATGGGCGTGCTGGTCGTCGGCACGGCGGTGGGCACCGGTCGTGCGGCGGGCGCCGGCGGCGGAGCGCTCTGCTGGTTCGAGTTCGTCGGTTGCGTCGCGGTGTTCCCCCCCTGGTTGGTGGGGGTCCCGGAGCCGGACTGCGTCGTGGGTGGGGGCGCCGCCTGGGACGCCACCGGGGTGTCCGCGCGCTGCCCCGAGGTGTCGGAACTCGTCGTGGTGGGTCGGTCCTGGTGCGGCGTGCCGCCGCCCTGCTGTCCCTGCTGCGGGGCGGGGGACTGCCCACCACCGGTGTCGCCCGTGGTCGGGGGGTGCTGGACGCTGGTGGATGGCTGGTCGGAGCTGGTGGACGACCCGGTACGGCCGTTCGGGCTCGGTCCGGTTTGCTCCGCCTCCTGGAAGCGGCCGCCCGGCAGCGGCCCCTGCGCGCCCCGGTCCGAGGACGGGCTCGACGCGGGTTCGGGACGCCCGGTGTGCTGCTGGGCGTCGGTGTCCTGGGCGCGTCCCGTCGAGGTGTGCTGGTCGGGGGTGACCCGGGTGGGACCGTCGGAGGAGGAGTCCCGCTGCCCGCCGCCCTGCTGGGTCTGGGAGTGGGAGTCGGGAGCGCGATGGCCGTCACCACGGTGGTCCTCGACGACGGGGGTGGTCCGCCCCTGCTCGGGTCGGTTGTCGGAGTGCTGGCCTCCCCGGTCACCCGTCCGCTGCCCGTCGTCGCCGGTCCGGTGGTTCGAACGGTCGTCGCCGCGCTCCGACACGTCGTCCCGCCCGACCCGGTTCTCCTCGGTCCCGGGTTCCGGCCGGCCGTGCGCGCCCCTACCCGAGCCGATGTCGTCCCCGCCACCGCGTTCCCCGCGCTCACCGGGACCGCTGCCTACGTCACCGGACCGCTGGCCGTCCCGCTGCTCCGAACCGGAACCCCGCTCACCACCGGACCAACGACCGTCCTCACCGCCGCGCTGATCCGAGGAGTCCCCACCACGACCCCCCTCACGCTGGTCACCGCTCCCCCACTCACCACCGGAACGCTGATCATCCTCACCCGACCGCTCACCCGGACGACTCCCGGAACGCTCCGACGACGAATCGTCCTGCCCTCTCCGAGCACCCTCCTCGCCACCACGCTCACCCCGCTCACCGGGACCGCCGTCGACGTCACCGGACCGCTGGCCGTCCCGCTGCTCCGAACCAGAACCCCGCTCACCACCGGACCAACGACCGTCCTCACCGCCGCGCTGATCCGAGGAGTCCCCACCACGACCCCCCTCACGCTGGTCACCGCTCCCCCACTCACCACCGGAACGCTGATCATCCTCACCCGACCGCTCACCCGGACGACTCCCGGAACGCTCCGACGACGAATCGTCCTGCCCTCTCCGAGCACCCTCCTCGCCACCACGCTCACCCCGCTCACCGGGACCGCCGTCGACGTCACCGGACCGCTGGCCGTCCCGCTGCTCCGAACCAGAACCCCGCTCACCACCGGACCAACGACCGTCCTCACCGCCGCGCTGATCCGAGGAGTCCCCACCACGACCCCCCTCACGCTGGTCACCGCTCCCCCACTCACCACCGGAACGCTGATCATCCTCACCCGACCGCTCACCCGGACGACTCCCGGAACGCTCCGACGACGAATCGTCCTGCCCTCTCCGAGCACCCTCCTCGCCACCACGCTCACCCCGCTCACCGGGACCGCCGTCGACGTCACCGGACCGCTGGCCGTCCCGCTGCTCCGAACCGGTGTCCCGGCCCGGTGTTCCGCTGGAATCGCGGTCGCTCGACTCCCGGCCGGGTCGCGAGTCCTCGCCGCGGTCGCCGCCGTTCGCACCGTCACCGGTGTCGGACCGGCTGTCGGTGCCCCGGTGCGAGTCGCGGGACTCGTCGCCGACCGTTCCGGAGTCACGGCCGGTCTGGGAGTCCTGCCCCGAGCCCCGGCCGTTCTCGCCCGGGGTCGTCTCGGTGGACCGGTGCTCTCCGGTCCCCTGGCGGTCGCCGATCTCGCGGCCGGCGGAGTCGGTGCCCTCCCCGCGCTGCCCGCGTCCCTCCCCGGGGTTGGACTCCTGACCGCCCTGGCCGTGGCTCGTGTCGGCGTGCGCGTTCCCGGGAACGGTCTCCCCGCCCTGGTTCCACCCGCCCTCGCCGCCGTTCGAGTTCGACTGCCGGTTGCCTGGGGAGTCGCTCGTCTCCTGGCGGCCGTTCGTGTCGGAGTCGGCCCGCGAGGCGGAGTCGCGGCCGCTGTCCGGCGAGCCCACGGTGTCCGGACGGTCCCGGGAGGTGACGTCACCATTGCCGCCCCGCTCGCCCCGGGACTCGGTGACGATGCCCTCGCCGGAGTCCCCGCGCTGCCCACCGGGGACCGTGTCCCGCCCGGCGGGCTGGTTGACGTCGTTCTGGCCACCGTTCTGGGCACCAGGCCGGCCGCTCTGGTTGGACTGGTTGGACTGCTGGTTCTGGTTGGACTGCTGGTTCTGGTTGGACTGCTGGTTCTGGTTGGACTGCTGCCCGGGTCCCTGCTGGTTGTTGCTCACCTGGCTGGGCACGCCACCGTTGAAGCCCGAGGTCCGCTCGTCGCCGCCGGGAGTGTTCTGGCCTCGGCTGTCCTGCCCCGGGGTGTCGTACCCGCCTGACCGATCGCCGCGCGCGTCCGGGCTGACCTGCTCCGAGGAGTGTTGACCGCCCCGATGGCCAGGTGTGTCGCCCGGGTTGCTGGTCCGGTCGTGGGGGCTACCGGCGCCCTCCGTCCCGTCGCGGCCGAACTGGGACTCGCCCGGCCGATCCGCGTTCCCCCGGTCGCCGGCGTGCTGGTTCCCGCTGTCCTGCTGCCCACCGAACTCGGTCGAGTTCCCTCGGCTGTCGGACCCGCCGCCTCCGGTCCCCTCCTCGGCTGGGGGCGCGTCGCCGCCCTCCTGGACCGGGGCCTGGTTGTTCTCCGTGTCGAGCGTCGGCGGTCCCGTCAGGTCGTCGCCGGTCCCGACATCGACCCCGTCCCCCTCACCGCCACCGCCTCGGCCACCTCGACCGCTGAACCCGCCGAAGAAGCCCGCGCTCATCGAGAACGGGTTGAACTCGCCACCCATCGCCGCCGCGGTGGCGGCGTCGCTGATACCGGCCGCGACGCCCTCCCGCGCCGCTCCGCCGAACATGCTGAGGGCCTCGCCCGGCTTGGAGTTGTGGAAGTTCTGCGGCCCGCCGCCGAACTTGCCGTCACCGATCTTGTTGCCCAGCCCTCGCCCACCCGCACCGAGGATGCCGCTGGCCGCGCCGTTCGTCGCGCCGCCGATCGCCGCGCCGATGGTGTTGTCCTTGTTCCAGTCGTCACGGCCCCCGGTGGCGATCTGGCCGCTCTGGATGGCGACGTCGAGCCCGACCTCCTGCGTGGTGCTGTTGACGGTCTGCCGGCCGACCTGGTTGACGACGTTCCCGGCCCGGTTGCCGACGACCTTGTTGACGCCGCCGCCGATCTTGTTGCCGACACCGCCAACGGCGCGGGGGATGGTGGTGCCGACGGTGCGGATGACCTGGTTGCCGATGGTGCGGCCCAGGATCTTGGTGATCACGTTGCGCAGGACCTGCGAGATCACCGTGCGCGCCGCCGTGACGGCGGCGGAGACGATGGCCCCACCGAAGAACGGGATCCAGGCCATGGCGAGCGCCGCGGCGACCATCACCAGCTGGACGATGATCATGATACGGGCCTGCTGGATGTCGGCGGCGGTGTTCTTCGCCAGGCTCGACAGCTCCTGGGCTCCGGCGCGGAGCTCGTCGAGTTTGGTCCGGACCTGCCGGGCGGCCCAGTCCTGGTAGCCGTCGGAGAACTCGCCCGTCATGTCCTGGGACATGTTGCGGGCGGAGCGCTCCATGGCGACGGCGAACACCTCGAGTTCGTCCGCCATCTTCGACCACGCGCTGCTGATCGAACGCAGGCCGCTCTCACTCCCCTCGGGCCAGGGCTGGCCCGCGACGATCTTGAGAGCGGTCTGGAGTCCGGCAGGCAGTTCCGTGGTCATGTCTCACCCAGTTCCGTACTCAGCCCGAGGTGTCGGGCCGACCCCTGCGGAGATGGTCGATGGCGGAGCCGAGGTCCTGCGCCCCCTCGCTGTCGATCTGCATGAACAACTCGACCACCTCGGGCACGAAACCCGACATGTTCGCGCAGATCTCGTAGACGTCCTCCAGGCTCTGGACCTGCCCGTCAGCGGGTTCGACGTACTTGTTCGCGAACGCCTTCCCGATGTCGTCGGTGCTCCAGCAGCCGTCGTTGGCGTCGAGGACCTGGCAGAGCTCGCGCCACGCTGCACCGAAGTCCTCGATGGCCTCCCGGTCCTCCTTGTTGTGGATGAACACCTCGGTGGTGTCCACTGAGGTCTCGTCGGCCACGCCGCTCTCCTTCCTCTCGGGCCCCCTCCAGGGGGGACCCGGTGTCCTGGGGGGACACGCGGTGGTCTCGGGTCAACGAAGGGGGAGGCCGCCGGGGTCAGGGGCGGCCCCCAGGGCGGTCAGCGGTCGTGGTCCCAGCCGTCGTCCTGGGGACGCGGCTTCTTCAGCTCGGGTTTCTGCGTGGTGGCGCCCTGGTCGGCGATGATCGGGTCGAGGATGCCCTGGAGCAGTTCGCCGAAGTCGCTGCGCCCCGAGGCGAAGTCCTCGAAGTCCACGTTGGGGACCGGGGACCCGCCCATCAGCTCACCCATCGACTTGAGGTGCTCCGAGTTCGCCTTCCGCAACGTCTTGGTGAGGACCTCGGCCAGTTCCTTGGGCGTCATCTTGCGGTACTGGGTCGTGTTCACCTTGATCTCGCGCAGCTGGCCGTTGCCGTCGAGGGTCACGGTGAGCATCTTGTTGTCGGAGTCGACCGTCGTCGACGCCTTGGAGATGTCCTCCTGGAGCTTGATCAGCCGCGCCTGCTGCTTCTCGAACTCCGCGAGGGCTCCGGCGACGTCGGGCAGGCCTTGGCCGCTGAACGGGTTAAAGCCGGCGGTCATGTCAGGTCCTCCTGCTGGATGTTGCTGTCGGGGACGGTGGGGCGGGCTGTCAGTCCCGGCCGATCACTCCGGCGGAACCCTCCCGGGCGACCGACCACGAGTCGGACTCGGTGTAGGGAGCGTCTCGCAGCCGGTCCTCCTCCTGTTGGCCGGCACCCGCGCCCATTCCTCCCATCGGCATGAACGGAGCTCTGGAGTCTCCCGAACCCCCCGGGGTCACGACGCCAGGGGTCCCCATCCCCATGTCGAACCCGAAGACGCCGCCCGGGGTGGACACCGGCAACCGCCCGGGCGTCCCGCCGGGCAGTGGCGCTCCGCCGAGGGGCTGCCCCGGGACCGCGCTTCCTGGCGTCCCGCCTGGCACCGGCGGAACCGCACCGGGCGGGATCGCCCCTGGCGGCACCGCGCTGCCCGGCGAGACCACACCGGACGGCGGGATGCCCCCGGGTGTGGCGCCGAGGACCGGCAGCCCCGGGGTGACCTTGCCTGGTGGGAGCGCACCCGGGGGCGTCACCCCGCCGGGGGTCTGCCCGAACTGGGGGTTCTGGACGGGCACCGACCCGGGCCCACTGCCCGGCGGCAGGGTGTTCAGCGGAGGCTGCCCCGCTGGCGGTCGGCCACCCGACGGGTTCGTCGGCGACGGGTTGTGCCCCGGCGGGTTGCCCGGGCGGTCCCCGGACTGGTTGGAGACGGGCGGCACGACCGGGTTCACCGGCTGCGGGAACCGGGGCACGTTGGTGCCGACGCCGCCGGGCACTCCGATGCCCGCCACCGGCACCCGTCCACCCGCCTCGACCCCGACCGGGACGTTCGACACCGGTGCGACGGGCGCCACCGGTGCCCCGGGCGCGGCGGGGACCACGGGGGCGTGTCCGACGGTCTGCACCGCCTGCGCGTCCAGACCGACCGTGACATCACCCGGAGTGGACCACTGGCCGTCCTCCCCCGACTGCCCGTACTGCCCAGGCTGGCCGGCGCGGTCGCCGACACCGCCGACGACGCCGACGCCGGCGGGGCGCGCCACCGAGTTGACCCCGTACTTCTCGTCACCGACGGGCTGCGACGACGCGGCCGGCTGCCCCAGGACACCCATGCGTTGCTGGACCGCCCCGTAGGGGGCGGCACCGGCCACGGCGGCCGGCGCTCCCGCGTACGGGGTCACCTCCTGCTGCTCGGGAGCGGCCAGCCCGGTCGGGGAGAGCGGAACGCCGTTCGCCGGGGCGCCGAGCACCGACATCGGGGCGGAGGCCGTGGTGACCCCGACCTGGGTCACGCGGGTCATGGGCGCGTTGGCCCGCACCCGAGCATCGGCCGCGGTCACCTCGGGAAGCTGCCGCAGGGTGGCACTGGTCTGGTTGTAGTCGGCGGACAGCCGGTGGAGCACATGCGCCGCCTGCTCGTCCTTGACCCTGGCGGCGTGTTCCGCCCGCGCGGCGTTGGCGTGCGCGGCGTCCTCCGCCGGCATGTCGGTGGGCAGCGGGTCCATCTGGACCGTCGACTGCTGGATGTCCTTCAGCTGCCGCTGTGCCCGCACCAGGGCGTCCCCGGCCTCCCTGGTGCGGGAGGAGTAACTCGGCGTGCTCAGGGTGTCGGTCACCTGGACGACGACGTTGTCCGTCCTCGTCCTCCGCTCGGACAACCTGTCCTTGGCCGAACCGCCCTGCCAGACCTCGTCGAGCCGGTTCCAGTGTCGACGTACCTCGTCCAACACCCCGTTGAGCCGGGTGACGATGCCGTCGAAGCTGTCCGCGGCGCGGTAGAACCGGTCGGGGTCGGCGGCCGCGAGCGCCGCCACGGCGCCCTCCAGCGTCGGTGGAACGCCCCCGAAGTCGCCCGGGTCGGGCGGCTGGGTGGTGTCGGAGACCAGCTCCATCCGTGATCCTCCTCGTGCTCACACCTGACGTGTCATCGCCGTACCCGCGCTGGCCGGCCCGCTCATTCGCGTCCCACCACCGGGGAGATGGAACGGTCGTCGGACCATTCCTCGTCGTCCGCCCCGATCCAGGCCTCGCGTTCCCGCTTCTGGTTCTGCCCACCCGCGCCGGCCGCCGCCATGCCGGGGGACATCGGGGGCATCATCGGCATCCCGTGCCCGCCCGGTCCGCCGGCCGACTGGGTCGCGGGCACGGACACCGAGGACACCGACTGGGGCATCGTCGCTCCGGGCGGTGCCACGTTGAAGGACGGGGTCCTCGTCATGGCGGCCGGGTCCATGGCCGGCAGTGTCCTCGGTGCGCCCACGCCCACCCCGGGGTCGACGCCACCGCCACCGCCACCGCCGATGGAGCCGAGGTCCGGCACGCCGCCACCGGCACCTCCGCCAGCACCGATCGACTCCAGATCCGGCGCCCCACCGCCACCGGCGCCGCCACCGGAGAGGAAGGACTCCAGGTCACTGGTGGCCGCCTTGGCCTCGGTGGCGGCGTCGCGCCACGAGTCGGTGTCACCCTCACGCGACAGCAGACCGGACAGGCTCTCCCGCCCCTCGGACAGCGACTGGCGAGCGTCCTCGATGGCCTGCCGGGCCTCCTCGGGGAGGGCGCTGGTGTCGATCCCGGCGAGCCGGTCCTCCGCGTCCCGGAATCCGCCGTCGGCGGATTCCAGGCCCTGCCGCGCGAGGTCGGGGTCGCCGTCGAGGTTGATCTCGCCGAGGCCGGCGACGGCTTCCTCCGCCATCCGCCTGGCGTCGTCGACCGCCTGGCGCGACGCCTCCGACATCCCGTCGGTCTCGATGTCGCCGAGACGTCCTCGGGCGTTGTCGAAGTCGCGCTGCGCGTCGTTGAGGTCGGCGGGCAACAGCTGTGGCTGGCCGGGGAGCGGAACGTCGGTGAGGCTGTCCATGCTCTCGCCGAGCTTGTCGCGGACGTCCTCGATGGCCTGCCGCTCGGCGTCGGACATGTCGCTCATGTCCATGCCCGCCAGCAGGTCGTCGGCGGCTTCGAAACCTGACCTGGCCTGTTCGAGTGCCTCGCTGACCTCGGCGGGGTCGCCGGTGAGGTCGATGCCCTCCAGCCCGGCCATGGCCTCCTCCGCGGCGCGGCGGGCACCGTCGACCGCGTCCTGGGAGCCGTCGGGGAGGCCGCCGGGGGTGGAGGAACCGATCTGACCGAGTTCGTCCAGTGCGTCCTGGGCCTGTCGGGCGGCGTCGTCGACGGCGCGTTCGCCCTCGCTGACCGAGGGGTCGAGGGCGTTCCTGGCCTCGTCGAGGCTGCCGAGGCCGTCGCTGAGGCGGTCCCTGGCGTCCTCGATGGCCTGCCGTTCCTGGGGGGACATCCCGCTGGTGTCGATGCCCTCCAGTTGGTCCTGGGCCTCGCGGAATCCGGCCTCGGCGTCGTCGATCGCCTGTCGGGCGGCTCCCGGGTCGAAACTCCCGTCCTCGCCGATGCCGAGGCCGCCCCCGTTGACCAGGTCGTCGAGGCCGTCGATGGCCTCCTGGCCGGCCCGCTTCGCGTCCTCGATGGCGCGGCGCGACTCGGGGTCCCGGTCGCCGGATCCAGGCGCCCCGCCGCCGGGCACGCCACCGCCTGGGACGCCACCGCCGATGCCGTCGAGACCGCCGCCGCCGATCTCGTTGAGGCCGTCGATGGCCTCCTGACCGGCCCGCTTCGCGTCCTCGACGGCCTGCCGGGCCGCCTCACCGGCGCCGTTGTCCCCACCGCCGGCGGAGTCCCCGCCGCCACCGGTCCCCTCGGAACCGCCGCCGCCGAAGCCGGGCACGCCGCCGCCGATCGGGGCGCCACCGCCGCCCTCGCCGGGCGCGTCGCCACCGATGCCGTCCAGACCACCGCCGCCGATCTCGTTCAGGCCGTCGATGGCCTCCTGACCGGCTGCCTTGGCGTCCTCGACGGCCTGCCGCGCTGCCTCGCCGGCTGCCGAGTCGCCGCCACCGCCGGCACCCTCGCCACCGCCGCCGACGCCCTCCTCGCCACCGACGCCTTCCTCGCCACCGATGCCCTCGCCGATGTCGAGGCCGCCGGGGGAGCCACCGGGGGAGCCGCCACCCGCGCCCTCACCGGCCGAGTCGAGGCTCGGCGCGCTGTTCCCGATCTCGTTGAGGCCGTCGATGGCGTCCTGTCCCGCCGCCTTCGCGTCCTCGACGGCCTGCTGCGCCTCCTCGCCGGCGCCACCCACGTCCAGACCGCCGGGCGTCTCGCCTCCGGCCGGGTCGCCGGCGCCGCCACCGCCCACGCCGGGCGCGCCGCCGCCGATGCCCTCGCCGTTCTCCCCGAGGGCCTCCTCCCCCAGCTCACCGGGAGTGGTGGCCAGCCCCTCGGTGTCCAGCCCCGGTACCGCTTCACCCGGTGCGAGCTGCCCGGCCTCCGATGGGATCTCGCCCCCGAACCCCTCCTCCGCGGGGACGCCGGGGATGTTCTCCTGGGGGATCTGGTCCGGCAGCTGCTCCCCTGGCATCCCCTGGCCGTTGCCCGGAACCCCGGGCGGGTTTCCGACAGTCTCGACGGGCGGTGGCTGGAAGACCGCGCCGGCGGAGGACACCGGCGTGTCCAACGCCTTGCCGAGGGAGTCCTTCAGGGAGTCACCGACCGGCAGGTACACCTCGTCGGAGAGGTGTTGCATGGCCTCGCGGGCCTTCTTCAGCCGCTCCTTGCCCATCTCGGCGGCCACCTTGCCGAGCCCGAAGAGCATCATCGCCGTGGCGGGGCTGAAGAACATCACGCCGACACCCGCCGAGATGAGCTGCGCGGCAGACTTGTAGAAGCCCTGCGCCGCCTCGACCTCGTCGAGGATCGTGTCCCTGGCTTCCTGTGCCCGGTCCCCGACGTCGACGAAGATGCCGTACCCGCCGGAGTTGCCGCCCCCGCCGTCCTCGCCCCGGATGGGGTGTTGGTCGAAGTGGCTGGGCGAGAGCGCGTTCACCACCCGCCCCGAGATCCGCAGCAGTTCGCCGACGTAGTTCTGGAACGACTCGGCGGCCGCGCCCTCGAAGATCCCGTCCTCGTCGAGCTTCTTCGCCTGCGACTTGATCGAGTCGAGGGTGGTGTCGAGGTTCTGCGCGATGTTGGGGAATACCTCACCGGCGTGCCGCAGCGTGGGGGGTTCGATGGTCCTGGCGGTCTCGACCAGCCATTCCATCGACGAGTCGGCATAGCTGGTGGACGGCCGGTCGTTCTCGCCGTTCAAACGATCGGACATCGGTGTTCTCCCTCGTGGGGCGTGGGCGGAGGGCGGCGAAGGCCACCGGCGGCATCGGGTCCCCCTGCGTTCCCCGAGGCGCGGGGGAACGCGGGAGGCTCGGTGATCTGTCGGTGTGCCCGCCGTGCGGCGCGGGCACTGCTGGGCCTACGCGTCGTGGTCGAGCCTCTCGGCCGGGATCGCGGGCTCCGCCGGGATGAACCGCGGCTCCAACGGGGTCAGCCCGCGCTCGACGGGCAGTGCCGGCGCGTTCATCGGCTCCAACGGGGTGTACGCGCGCTCGACGGGCAGCATCGGCGCGTTCATCGGCTCCAACGGCGCGTACGCGGGCTCCAGCGGGATCGCCGGGATGACCGGTGTGACCGGGATGACCGGCATGACCGGGAGCGCCGGAGTCGCCGGGTAACCGTGGTTGACCGGGTAACCGTAGTTGGCGGGGATGCTCTGCGACTCGTAGGTGACCGGCTGCGCCGGGTACCCCCCGTGCTGCGACGGGTAGGTCGGCTGCTGCGTCCCGTACTGGTAGTTCGCTGGGACGTTCTGCGACTCGTAGGTGAGCGGCTGGCCGACGTACCCACCGTTGGGCGCCTGGTAGGTCGGGTCCTGGCCGGGATACCCGCTGTTGGCCGGCGTGTACTGCGACGGCGGGGGCGCGTACCCGTGTTGCTGCCCCGGGTAGGGGTAGTCCGAGGGCATGTACTCGGGATCGCCCGGCACGGGCTCGGGAGGCTGGAGCGCCATGTCGCTCACGAGGCCGTCGATCTGGGAGGTCACCCTGGCGAGCTCGGCGGCGTTGGTCTCGTCGACGTCCTCGAAGAGGCCGGCGATCTCCTCAAGGTTGTCCCCGATGTAGGTGACGACCTTCTTGAGGTCCAGCAGGTGCTGGCGGAGCTCCTCCTTGCGGTTCCCGACGACGTCCTCGAGGAAGTGACCGGCCGCCAGGTTGCCGGGCCGGATCTCGATGGACAGGAGTTCCGACATCATCTCGTCGAAGTTCGGCAGGAGGTTCTTGAGCGCGGCGGCCGCGTTCCGGACCTCGTCCGGGTCCATGGCCGTGTTGGAGTGGGACATGGTTGGCGACTCCAGAGGATCAGTGGCGGTGGACCGCCTCGGAACCGACACGCGGGAAAGCGGAACCCATCAACGGCGGGTTCCGCTTTCCCAGGGCCTCAGAAACCGCCGGCCGACGAGCGGTCCTGACGCTGGAGGCTGTCAGCGGCGCTCTCGATGGAGGTGGCGGCGTTGTTCAACGTCATGTTCGCCGAGTCGAACGCCTGCGTCACCAGCTTCGACTTCGAGCCGTAGGCCGTCGCGGCCTCACCGTCGAAGGAGGCGAGCTGCCGCTGGGTGTCGCTGCGCAGCCCGTCCACCGAAGCCTGGATGCCCCTGGCCGAGTTCCGCATGATGTTGATGCCCTCGGCGATCTTCGGGTAGACGTAGTTGATGTTCTCGCTCATGTCGCTCCGTTCGGAAGACTGGGTCGTGCGAGGGACGTACGGAAGTCAGGAACTCAGAGCATCCCGGCGTACGGGTTGCCCTGGTTCCCGACGTTCATGAGGTCCTGTCCGGACGTCTCGTCGGTGCTCTCGAGCTTGTTCGCGGAGTTCCGCACCTGCTCGGCCATCTCACGGAGCTTCTGCTCGATCCTCGCGAACTCGCCGTCCCACTGCTCGTGAACCCTCTTGAGCGTGTTGATCAGAGCGCCGCTGTTCCCGGAGACCAGCGCCGACACCTCACCCTGAACCCGCTGGCGCTCGCGGTTCAGCGAGTCCGCCTCGCTGTCGTGCCGGCCCGCGGTGGCGCGGAGCTCTGCGGGAGTCAAACGTGTCTGCTGGGACATCTCACCCTCACCGTCGGCATAGGAAAACACGGGACGCATCGACAACCACGGAACCGCGGTTTCACCGATGCTGACAGAAGTAAGCACATCACTGATTCCGAGTGCGTTCCGACCGGAACGCATCCCCCTGGCACTGTCGCAGGGGTATCCCTCAGTTGTCCCCCTCGGACTGGGGCGGCACGGGTTGACGCGGCCGAATGGCCTGTTCCGGATCGAGCACCGGCCCCGTCGGCAGGGCGGCGAGCAGCTCGCCAGGGACGGGCACCGACCGGCTTCCCCCGTACCCGAGGGTCGCCGCCACCTGGGTGGAGGCCAGCGGGTACTTCACCCCGAGGTCGGTGACGAGGTAGTGGGTTCCGCCGTCCACCCCGGGCGCCGGCAGATCCCGCACCAGGACCCCGCTGTTCGGGGGCACGAGAACCCGGTCGGCGCTACCGGCCTCGGTACCGCGCGCCGGGCTCACCGGTCCGTCGACGGTGTCGCGGTCCACCATGCTCACCGCGATGTCGGGTCCGTCGGTGGAGCCGAGGGTGAAGCGCACGCACGGCCGGACGCTCGCCGATCCGTCCAGGTCGACCAGGGTCGGCGGGGTGTTCGGGTGGTCGGTACCGGCGATCGGGGCCGAGGAACGCGGCGCTCCGGCGAGGGCTTCCGGACCGATCGCGATCGGGCGGACACCGCCGGCCGGGTAGGCGGTCGCGGTGGCCGGGGAGGCCAGGGCGAGGCTCGCCATCGTCGGGCTCACCGCCGCCAGGCCGTCCCGCCGCAGCACGTAGAACTCGGTGGCGTCGATCACCGGGTTGTCCACCTGGTAGATCTGGCCGACCACGCCAGGGCTGTTCCCGATGGGCGCGGTCGGCTCGCCGATGCCCTCGACCTCGGGAGGACCGAGGTCCGGCCCGGTGGGCAACGCGTTGATCCAGCTGGTGGTGACCCGGAGCGGGGTGACGGTGTCGTACCCGAGAGCGGCGGCGATGGTGCCGTCCGGGAAACGGTACTTGCGGCCCTGCCACACCAGGTGCGTCTGGTCGTCCGGGCCGACGACGAGCAGACCCTCGCCGTCAGCGAGGGTGATGCCACCGGGACCGGCGACCAGCAGGGTGGTGGCGGGGCGGTCCTGGCCGGCCTCGTCGGTGGTGGTGGAGGCGCAGGACAGCCACGGGCCGTCCGTCATGTCCGCCGCCGCCGGCAACGAGTCCGGCGCGTTGGGTATGCCGATGGGCACCCCGCGCGGCACGCCCTCCAACGACCGCTGGGACACCTGCGACACCTGCCCCCGCGCGTCGTTGACGGCGAGCCGGGCCGAGGCGTAGTTCAGGACGGGGTGCAGGAGCCCGTCCAGGTACAGGTACCGGGCGCCGGTCTCCTCCTCGACGATGATCGTGCCGGCGGCACGCCACGAGTCGTTGCCACTGGGCACGATCAGCCCGTACACCCCGAAGCCCGCGCTGATCAGGGCGGCCAGCAGCACACCGCCGAAGAAGCCGGTGCCGAAGCGGCGGTGCGGCGGGGCCGGTTCGTCGGTTCTGGCCCGCATCAGCGCGGACACCAGCCGGCCCACGACGAAGAAGTAGGCTTGGACCTGGTCGCGCCGCGACTGCACGGCCCCTCCTTGTTCCCGGGTGGACTGCTGATTCGGTGGGCCGTCGCGGCGACCGCGACGGCCGGTGGGGCGGGCGGGCGCTCAGCCCGCGAGCCCCCGCATGATCCCGTACACGTCGAGCATCGCCAACAGCAGTGGCGCCACCGCCGCCGCGCACAACGTCTCCAGGATGTCCACGGTCCGCCCCCAGTAGGGCGGCGGCCGGTAGCCGGGCATCTTCGCGCTACCGGCGAGCAACGCCACGGCGAGGACCATCACGCCGCCGAACACCCAGGCGAGCCGTTCGAGCAGGGCCTGATCGGCGGCGAAGGCGACCACGACGGCGGCCAGGCCATAGCCGCCGGCCGCCAGCAGGGACCACCGGTGGCGACCGGCGTCGAGGTGCCGGGAGCGCAGCACCAGCAGCAGCCCCACCACGGCGGCGGTGATCAGCGCCCAACCCGAACCGTTCCAGACCAGCGCCGTCAGCAACGCGGCCTCGATCACCGAGAACACCAGGTACAACGTCGTCATGTACCTGTCGGTGGCCAGGGCGCCGTCGATGACGGACTGGAACGGGGTGGGTTCGATGTCCTCGTTCAGTTCCTCCGGCGCGGTGGGCAGGGTGGGCAGCCCCAGCCGGCCGAGGCGGAAGGACATGCTCGGCACGAAGTTCTGCGCGACGAGGGTCACCACCAGCACGATCCCGGCCGCCCCTGACACGCCGAGGGTGTCACTGCCGGCGAGCAGCGCCGTCGCGAGGGTGAACACCGAGAGCACGAGCCCACCGGTGAAGACCAGCGCGGCGTCGGCGACGCCGACCAGCCCGAGCACCAGGGCCGCCGCGCCGGCCGCCGAGGCGCAGACGGCGCTGACGGTCGCGGTCGTCGAATCGGAGAACACCAGCGGGAACAGCCAGCCGAACCCGGCCGCGTAGCCGAAGCCGGCGACGGCCAGCACGGCGCCGGTCACCGTGTCCCGCACGGACCTGGACACCACGGCGGCGGCGACCAGCAGCACCGCGGCGATCCCGCCCATCACCGAGACCCGGGGCACCACCGGGCCGGGCACCAGGAGGACCAGGAGGCCGAGCAGCAGGGTGGCGCCGGCGAAGCCGAGCAGCATGTTGCGGGTGGCACGGGGTTTCCACCGGTCCCGACGCATCCGGGACTGGTCGGCGACCCCGGCCACGAGGTCGTCGAAGTCGATGGCGGGGAGCCCGTCGGTGCGAGGGCGCAGGTGCACGGTCTCCCCGTCGACCAGGCCGAGTTCTCCGGGGGTGTACTCCTCGTCGAACGGTGGCTGCCCCAACCGCTGGAGCACGAACCCCTCATGTTCGACGGCCTCGTCGGCCAGGTCTCCGCCGGCCTGCCGGAGGATCGCCGGCAGCAGGTCGACCAGGGGGACATCGCTGGGCAACGCCAGATCAACGGCGTTGTCCCCGATCACCAACCGAAGTCGGCAGAGTTGACTTGTGGCATCCTTGGACGCGTCATCCACGTGGTGTTGAGTTCCTCATACCCCGGTTGGCCGGGTTTCCGTTCCCTTGACAAGGCGGAAGCTAGCCACGAATGTCGCAGCATTGCTCCGTTCGTGCGGTACCGCCGGTGTTTTGAGGGTTATCTCTCGCCAAAGGAGACACGGTGAGCACGACGTTGTTCCGCAGGCCCCCGCGCCGGGTCGGTCCGAAGATGCCCGGTGGGGAGCTGGGCCTCCAGGAGCCGCCCACGGTGCCGGAGCCGCAGAGCGGCAACATGGCCACCGTCCTCACCTACCTGCCCATGGCGTTGGGCTCCGGCGCCATGATGCTGATCTTCCTCCAGCCCAACTCCAGCCCGCTGTCCTACATGGCTGGCGGGATGATGGGCATCGCGAGCATCGGCATGCTGGTGGGCCAGCTGGCGAGGACGGCGTCCGAACGCAAACGGCAGATGCACGGCGAGCGGCGGGACTACCTCCGCTACCTCTCGCAGGTGCGCAAACAGGTCCGGGAGAAGTTGGCCGCGCAGCACCGGGCGGCGACCTGGACCCACCCCGATCCGGCGTCCCTCTGGTCGCTGATCCTGAGCTACCGGCTGTGGGAACGGCGCACCGGGCACGACGACTTCGGGGAGGTGCGGCTGGGCCTTGGCTCGCAGCACTCGGCGATGAAGCTGATCCCACCGCAGACCAAACCGGTGGAGGACCTTGAACCGTTGTCCGCGCACGCGTTGCGCCGGTTCCTGCGCGCGTACAGCACGCTCTCCCCGTCGCCGATCGCGGTCTACCTGCGGGGTTTCGCGCGGATCCAACTCCGGGGCGACCAGGCCGCTGGCAGGGACCTGGTGCGGGCGATGTTGGCGCAGCTCGCGGCGTTCCACTCCCCCAACGACCTGACGATCGCGGTCTGCGCGAAGGGCGAGAACCTGCCGGAGTGGGACTGGGTGAAGTGGCTTCCGCACGCCCAGGACCCCGACCGCAGGGACGCGCTGGGGCCGCTGCGGATGGTGGGCCAGGACTTCGCCGAGTTGGAGGAACGGCTCGGGGAGTCCTTCACCGCTCGCACCAAGTTCGAGACCGGCACGATGATCACTGCGGGCGAACCGCTGGTGGTGATCGTGGTCGACGGTGTGGAACCACCGCCCGGTCACCAGAGCGTGGACACCGGTTACCAGAACACGGTGCTCATCGACGTCGGCGGCACACTGCCGTGGCGGCCGAACCGGAGCGTGCTGCACCTGGAGGTGAGCGCGGAGGAGATCGGCCGGGTCAGCTTCGACCGCACCGGCAAGGAGAGCTCCGCGACGCTGTGCGCCCCGGACCGCATGTCGGTCCAGGCGGCGGCCGCGCTGGCCAGGGGCATGGCCCACCAGCGGATGAGCACCAGCAACGACACCAGCGCCCCGCTCAGCGGTGACTACGAGCTGACGACCCTGTTGGGGGTCGGCGACGCCCGGACCTTCGACCCGACCCCGGTCCGGCTGGCCCGCTCCTCCCGCCAGCGTCTCCGGGTCCCCATCGGGGTGGCCGAGGACGGAACGCCGGTGGACCTGGACATCAAGGAGTCGGCCGAGTCCGGGATGGGCCCGCACGGGATGCTGGTCGGCGCCACCGGGTCCGGCAAGAGCGAGCTGCTGCGGACCCTCGTCGCCGCGCTGGCCATCACCCACTCCTCGGAGGAACTGAACTTCGTCCTCGTCGACTTCAAGGGCGGCGCGGCCTTCCTCGGGTTCGACCAGTTACCCCACACGTCGGCCGTCATCACCAACCTCGTCGACGAGTTGGAACTGGTCGACCGGATGGCGGACGCGTTGACCGGGGAGATGACCCGGCGGCAGGAGCTGCTGCGGGCGGCGGGCAACTACGCGTCCCGCCGCGACTACGAACAGGCCCGGCGCAACGGGGTCCCCCTCGAACCGTTGCCGGCCCTGTTCGTCGTGGTCGACGAGTTCAGCGAGATGCTGGTGAGCAAGCCCGACTTCATCGACGTGTTCGCCACCATCGGACGTCTCGGCCGAAGCCTGGGCGTGCACCTGCTGCTGGCCTCCCAGCGCCTGGACGAGGGCCGCATCTCCAAGGTCGAGACGCACCTGTCCTACCGGATCGGTCTGCGCACGTTCTCGGCGATGGAGAGCCGCGCGGTGATCGGCGTGCCCGACGCCTACGAGCTGCCCACCTCCCCTGGCAACGGCTACCTGCGCAGCGACACCCACACCCTGGAGCGGTTCAAGGGCGCCTACGTCTCCGGTGCGTACCGGTCCAGCCGTCGCCAGCACAGCAGGCAGGTCATCGAGGAGCAGTTGCACGCCTTCGAGGCGGGCTACCTGGCACCGAAGGTGCGGACGGAACGGCTGGTCAGCGAGGAGGAACTCGCCGCGGAGCGGGAGGCGGGCGCGAAGCAGGCCGGGCTGAGCGTGCTGGACGTGCTCATCGACCGGTTGCGTGGGCTCGGGCCACGCGCCCACCAGGTGTGGTTGCCGCCGCTGCGCCGCTCCGCCACCCTCGACGAGCTGCTGCCGCCCCTGTTGGAGGAGCCGGGGCGCGGCCTGATGGTGGCCGACCCGTCGCTGGTGCGCCCGCTGAACGCGCCGATGGCGCTGGTCGACCTCCCCGAGCAGCAGCGCCGCGACCTGCTGACCGCCGACCTGTCGGGTTCGGCGGGGCACATGGCCGTGGTGGGCGGGCCGCAGAGCGGGAAGAGCACCGTGCTGCGCACCGTGATCACCGGGCTCAGCCTCATGCACGACGCCACCGAGGTGCAGTTCTACTGCCTGGACTTCGGCGGTGGCACCCTGTCCTCGCTCTCGGGCCTCCCGCACGTGGGTAGCGTGGCGAACCGGCTCGACCGGGACCGGGTCAGCCGCACCGTGATGGAGATGTCGGCGTTGTTGGAACGGCGGGAGCTGCTGTTCCAGGCGAACAACATCGACTCGATCGCCAACTACCGGCGGGCCCGCAGGGAGGGGCGGCTGGTCGAGCAGGACCCCTACGGGGACGTGTTCCTGGTCATCGACGGCTGGTACACCGTCCGGCAGGAGTTCGAGGAGCTGGAGGACCGGCTCGGGGAGATCGCCGCGCGGGGTCTGACCTTCGGCATCCACCTCATGGTGGCCGCGACGCGGTGGGCGGAGATGCGGCCCTGGCTGCGGGACGTGCTCGGCACCCGGTTCGAGCTGCGGCTGGGCGACCCGGTGGACTCCGAGATCGGCGGCAAGATCGCCGCCCAGGTGCCCGCCATCCCCGGACGTGGCATCACGGCGGACGCGATGCACTACCTGACGGCGCTGCCGAGGGTGGACGGCCGGTCCAGCACCGACGACCTGCCCGACGCCGCCCTCGACCTGGTGGACACCTTCGCGATGCCCGGCGTGCCCCAGGCGCCGCCGGTGCGGATGCTGCCGGCGACCGTGTCGGCCCGGGACCTGCCGGGGCCCCAGGCCGACCGGCCGGAGGCCGAGGTGCGGGTGGCGTTGGGCCTGGACGATGTGGACCTGGCCCCGCTGTGGCACGACTTCGACGTCACCCCCCACCTGTTGGTGTTCGGCGACGGCGAGACCGGGAAGACGAACCTCCTCCGCCACATCGCCCGGTCGGTGGCCGCCCACCACCCGGCGGGGGAGGCCCGGATCATGTTCGCCGACTTCCGCCGCGAGCTGTACGACGCGGCACCCCAGGAGCACCAGATCGCCTACTCGGTGACCAGCGACTCGTTCGGGGAGAACGTCGGGCACGTCGCCGAACTGATCAAGAAGCGGTTGCCCGGCCCGGAGATCACTCCTGACCGGCTGTCCAAGCGGGACTGGTGGACCGGTGGCCGGCTGTTCATCCTCGTGGACGACTTCGAGCTCATGGGCGGCGGCTACGGCGGCAGCCCGCTGCAACCGCTGCTGCCGATGCTGCCGCAGGCGGCGGACATCGGCCTGCACGTGATCATCGCCAGGAGCACGGCGGGGGCGAACCGGGCGATGAGTGATCCGGTCGTGCGGCAGATGTGGGAGCTGGGGACCCCGGCGCTGATGTTCTCCTGCCCGAAGGACGAGGGGCGGTTCCTGGGGGACCTGCGGCCGAAGACGCTCCCGGTGGGCCGGGCCCAGCACGTCAACCGCCGGCGGGCGGTCCGCATGGTGCAGACGGCGCTGCTGGACGACCGCGAGCAGGGGTGAGTCCCCGCGCCCGGGGGTCGGTCGACGCTCACCCGCGACGGCCCCCGGGCGTCCGGTCCCGAAGCCCGGTCAGGCTCAGCACGACGAGCCCGGTCCCGAGCACGACCGCGCTCACCAAGACGTGCCTGGAGTCCGGGGGTCGACGCGCCGCCGACGGCGTCGAGCAGCGCGCCCCCGGTCGGAGGCCGGCGGCGCGACTGCCGCGCCGACCGCCGGACGACGTGCCCCACGGGCACCGTGGCCAGCGGCAGCGCCGAGCCCACGGAGGCCCTACCTCCGGGCGAGCGCTTCGGACCGCATCCCGACGACAACCGGTCAGGGCGAAGCGGGAGCTGTCACGTCATGGCCATGTGCACCAGTTCCCACACGTGCCCGTCGGGGTCCTGGAAGCTCCCCCCGTACATCGGGCCATCCTCCATCGGCGGCTTCCAGGGCCGCCCGCCGGCTGCGATCGCCTTCGCCACCAGGTCGTCGACCTGTTCCCGGCTGTCCGCCGACAGGCAGGTCAGCACCTCCGTGGTGGTGGAGGTGTCACTGATCTCGTCGGTGATGAACTGCCGGAACTGCTCCTCCTCCAGCAGCATCACGTAGATGTTCCGCTCGACGACCATCCCGGCGACGGTGTCGTTGGAGAACGTGGGGTCGAAGGAGAAACCCAGCTCGCCGAAGAACCGCTTCGACCGCTCGAGGTCCCTGACCGGCAGGTTCACGAAGATCATTCGCACTGTTCGGCCCTCCACGGGACGAGGGCACGATCGCCGGACCTTCCCGCGGTCCCCGTCCCACTCGACCTCCCGGCTTCACGTCGAGGGGCTGCCTCCACCGTAGGCCCGGTCGCGCGGCGCGGACAACGTCGCGCCTCGACCCCGGTCCAGGGCGGGGCGGGACCGCCCTGATGCGTGGAGGCCGGCACCGGAGCACCGGCGTGGAGCGGCGCTGCCACCAGGGACGCGGGTGGGGCGGGTCCGTAGGCTCCCGGACGGTACGTCCCCACCACCGGCCGCCCGGAGGCCACCGATGCCAGAACGCCACCTCGTCGACGTGCACGTCATCCTGGTGCGCGACGACGAGCTCCTGCTGAGCCTCCGCAGGGACACCGACCCGAGGTTCGACGGCCAGTGGCACCTGCCGGCGGGAAAACTGGAGGCCGGGGAGTCCGTCCTCGCCGGAGCCGCCCGCGAGGCGCGTGAGGAGGTCGGCGTCTCGGTCAGGCAGGACCAGCTGCGGCTGGTCCACACGGCGCACGTCACCGCTCCCGGCGTGGAACCCCGGTTGGGTCTGTTCTTCGAAGCGACCAGGTGGTCGGGAGTTCCGTTCAACAGGGAACCCGAGAAGAGCTCCGGCGTGGCCTGGTTCCGGTTCGACGCCCTGCCGAGCCCGCTGATCGCCTACTCGGCGGTGGGCATCGCGCACTACCGGGCGGGCGTGGCCCTGTCGGTGCTGGGTTGGGACGACACCGAGGTCACGCGTTCCCGACACTGACCACGAAACCCCAGGACCCGCCGGGCGGTGCGGGGACGTGGGGCGGCGGGATCCCGACGTCGTGGCGGATCCAGGTGGGTGCCAGCCGTGCCTCGACCCGGGGCACCGGTCTACCCGCGCGGCCCGCCCGGACCACACCTCACCGCACCAGGAGACCTCCGGCGTGCCACGCGCCTGAGGGCGCCGATCCGCCCCGGGGGTCGTCCACCGGCGGCGGGACGGGTTCCTGACCACGCTCGACGGGGGTCCGGTGGAGGCTGGCCGTGCCGGTGATCAGCTGGGACGACGCGAAGGACGACGCCCCGGCCCTGCCCACCGTGACCGAGAGCGGGGCCGGCGACGCGCGGGCCTCAGGGCCAGGAGAGCCGCCGATGGCGTGATGGGTGCCGGAGGCGCGGGACCACCACAGTGTGCTGAACGTGTTCAGTGAACTCGTTCAGTCTGGTGGGTCGGATGGGTACGACACGAGATCGACTACGAAGCGCGACGCACGCGAAGGTGCTCGCCGCAGCCGACGCCCTGTTCCTCGAGCAGGGCTTCGCGGCCACCACGGTCCGGGACATCGCCGCGTCGGCGGGCGTGAGCGTCGGCACCGTCATGGCGGTGGGCGACAAGAGCGGGCTCCTCGTCGCCATCTTCGACAGGCTCATCGAACAGGTGCACCTGGCCCGGCGCGGCTCGGTCACCGAGCCGCCATCCGCGACCGGAGTCCCGTGCGCGGCTCGCGTGATGTCGCTCCTGACACCGTTCCTCGACCTCTTCACCACCCGCCCAGGCCTCGCCAGGGCGTACGCCTCGATCCTCGTCGCCGGGAACCACTCCTCCACCGTCTTCACCGAACTGTCCACGACGCTGGTGGATGAGATCCGCGACGTGCTCGAGGCGGGCGGCCGCCCGGGAACACGCGACCCCACCTCGCTGGCGACCGCGATCTACTTCGCCTACGTCGGAGCGCTGTTCGGCTGGGCAGCCGGTCCCGACGACGAGGCCACCACGATCAGTGATCGCCTGTGCGACACCATCACCACCATCTGCTCCAGTGAGGACCACTCGTCATGACACTCGTCCCTGCCCTCTGGTGGCTCCCGGCGGCGCTTGCCTCGGTACTCCTCCTGGACGCGGCGCTCTCGATCCGACCGCCGAAGTTCATTCGCGACTGCCTCGACGGGGTGGGCTTCCCCCGGGAGTGGTGGTGGACCCTCGTCGTCATCAAGGCACTGGCGAGCGCGGGACTCCTCGTCGGCATCTGGGTGCCGGGAGTCGGGGCCGCCGCGAACGCCGGAGTGGTGGCCTACTTCCTGTGCGCCTCGTACGCGCACGTCAGAGCCCGGTTCCTCCGACAGGAGTTCTGGGTCAACTGCCTGGGGCTGCTCGTCTTCTC
The DNA here is from genome assembly GCF_002895405.1 of Actinoalloteichus sp. AHMU CJ021. Lineage (NCBI taxonomy): Bacteria > Bacillati > Actinomycetota > Actinomycetes > Pseudonocardiales > Pseudonocardiaceae > Actinoalloteichus > Actinoalloteichus sp. AHMU CJ021. The sequence goes on from NZ_CP025990.1 coordinate 6,771,224, forward strand.
CGTGGTGGTGTTCGTGTTCTCGTACGTGGTCTAGCCGCCGCGAGCACCGCCGGGGGTCACGGCGACGCTCCGCCGCCCGACCAGAGTGCGGAGGGCACGCCCCAGGTCCAGCACGGCGGGGCGGTCAGCCGGTGACCGGTGGCCTCGTCGCGCCGCCCACGCCGCTCGAGCGCCGGAGAACCCGGCGGCGGACGTCGGCCCCCTCGCGGCCGGGTCGCCCGTCCCCGGCCCCGGCACGATCGGGGCCGACGGGCGACCCCCTCGGCGACCCGGCCCCGATCGGGTCCTCCCAACGCCGGTGTCGACACCGGGACGGGGACGTCCGCTCTCGGCCCCCGCTCAGGGCACCTCGGCGGCGGGGGGCCGGCCGCGCCGGCCGACCGCACCCCCGGCGGGGGTGACGGCCCGGGGGTTCCCCTCCCTGACCGCGCCGTCCGGCTGGTCGCCCCCGTCGGGGTCCGACGGTCCGCCGTCGGGACCGCCCGGGGGCTCGACCGAGGAGTTCGCGCCCGCCTCGTCCGCACCGGCGACGACGGCGACACGGCTCCGGCGCCACCGCCGGCGCCATCCCGGCGGACCGAACACGCCGGCCAGGACACCGACGAACGCGAGGACGGCGGCGGAGGCCACCGTGAGGGTGGCGACGATGCGGGGGATCGGGTCGTCCTCGGGGATCACCGGGTGGGAGATCGTCGGCTGCCGCGCCGGGCTCGGCTGCTCCTCCAGTTCCGAGGGCACCACGGCGGTGACGGCCGCGTACGGGTTCACCACGCCCCAGCCCAGGGCGGGGTCCGGGCGTTCGGCCGGGGGCGGGTCCGCGGTGACCCGGAGCCGGTGGGCGACCTGGCTCGCGGTCAACTCCGGGTACCGCGACCGCACCAGCGCGGCCACCCCGCTGACGAAGGGCGCCGCGTAGCTCGTCCCGCTGCCCTGCCAGTGCCCGGGGCCGCCGGGGCCCAGGCTCACCACGTCGACGCCGGGAGCGACAAGGCTGACGAACTCGCCCGTCTGCGAGAACTCGCCCCGCTCGCCCTGGGCGTCGATCGCGCCCACCGCGAGCACGCCCGGATACGCGGCCGGGTAGGAGGTGGGGTTGCCCTCCTGGGCGTTGTTGGCGGCGGAGGCGACGACGAGCACGTCGGAGGTGGTGGCCCGCTCCACCGCCGCGCGCAGCTCCTCGTTCGGGTAGGTCGTGCTCGCCGAGATGTTGATGACGCCCGCGCCCTCGTCGACCGCCCGATGGATGGCCTGGGCCATCACCGGCGCGGACCCGTCGTTCTGGCTGTTGGCGTTGCGCAACGGGAGGATGCGCGCACCCGGGGCGATTCCGGCGAACCCGGTGCCCTCCGCGGGCTGGGCGGCGATGATGCCGGCGACGAAGGTCCCGTGCCCGTAGCAGTCGTCGTCGGCCGACCCCCCGCCCCCGTTGACCAGGTCGACGCCAGGCAGCACCACGCCCTCGAGCTGGGGGACGGCGCCGTCGACCCCGGAGTCGATCACCGCCACCGTCACTCCCTCGCCCCGCGTCAGTTCCCAGACCCGCCGGGGCAGCATCCGGCGCTGCGCCCAGGGCACAGACTCCTCGACCATCGCGGGCGGGGGCAGGCAGCCGGAGTCGACGGTGGGTACCGGGGGCACCTCCTGGGCGCTCGCGGTTCCCACGGCGAGCTGCGGGCAGAGCAGCACCGCGACGGCGAGCAGGGCTCCCCTGCGGGCACGGGAAGCGCGGGCCCCGGCGTCAGGACGCCTGTTCATCTCAGATCTCCGGTTCGGTGGTACCCGGTCAGTCGGCGGAGCCGGCGGTCGCGGTGGCGGTGGCGGTGGTGGTCGAGGAGGACGAGGGCATGGCCGACCCGGTCAGGCCGAAGGGCGCGGCCCACCGGCCGAACGTCTCCTCCTCGGACAACTCGCGCGGCGTGGCGCGCTGCCGACGGCCTAACGCCCGCCGCAGCCGCGCCAGCACCTGGGCGTCGACCTCGTCCAGACCGATGCCCAGGCTGGTCTCGTTGGCCCGCAGCTCCCTGGCGAGCACGGCGGGCCGGGTGGCGGCCCCGCCCACGACGTCGAGCACCTTGAACCGGCTGTGGGAGAAGAACACCACCTCCTCGGGTAGGCCGCCGGCCCCCAGCATCCCGACCCGGCGGCCGGTGGTGGACCAGATGAGCAGGTCGACGGTGGCGTCGGGGGTGTTCAGGTCGTGCGCCGCCGTGGCGCTGAGGAAACCCGGTTCGTCCAGCACCTCCGCCGGTGGGCACACCTCCCGGAGCCGGTCCCCGTCGTCGGGGAGGTGTGCCTGTTGGAAGGTCGCGCCGCGGTGGACGGGAAGCCGGCGGAGGCCCGAGGTCAGGCAGGCGACGAGATCGCGCCAGCCGCGACCGCCGTCCGATCGCAGGGCCTCGTTCAGGACCCGGCCCCCGTACCCCTCGTGGGCCAGGTACAGGCACACGGCCACGAAGTCGGCCTTCGCGGACTCCCCGCCCGCGCCGCGCAGGACCGGTGACATGGCCAGGGCCGCGTTGACGGTGGCCAACGCGTTCTCGTAGTCCTCGCCGACGAGCCTGGCGAGCGCGGCTCGTTCCGCTTCGGTGCTCCGGTGGTCCGGCGGCACCCACCCGACAGCCGCCTCCCCGTTGGGGTCCTCCTCACCGGTGTCCTCCTCGGACCCCGAACGGTCCCCCTCATCCCCTGGCGCGGGCTCCGGGTCGTCGGTGTCCTCAGTGGACGGCGCGCCCTCCGTTCCGGCCGGTTCGGTGGCAGGGTCCTCGGATTCGGCCCCCGGAGCCGCTGGTTCGCCAACAGGGCCCTCGGTCGCGTCGACGGTCGGGGTTTGCTCGACGGTCGAGGGCTGTTCCGTGGCGGGGCTGGTCTCGCTGGGCGGTGGCTCCTCGGCGTAGAAGGTGAGGTCCCATCGGCCCGGGGTCGAGGACGTCGTCGGGCCGGGCGGTGGGGTGGGGTGGGGGGCCGGCTCGCGGGGAGCCGCCGCCGGAGGTTCCGCAGGGGGCGGTGGGACGTCCCGCGCCTCCGGCGGTGGGTCCGCCGGCCGGTGCCGGCCGGCCGGCGGGGTCGTGAGGTCGGCTGGCTTCGGTTCCGCGACCGTGGCCGGCCGAACGGGGACGAGGGGGACGACGGCGGGTTCGACGGGCGGGGCCGCCTCCACCGGGGCGGGTGGCGCGTCGGCGCCGCCAGCGTCCGCCTCGGGCACCGGGGGCTGGTCCTCCGGAACGGCGGTCGGGTGGGCGATGCCCCCGTCGGCGGGTGGAGCCGGTGGCGCACCGGCGACCGGCGCCGCCCCCGGGTCCTGGTGGTCCTCCCGAGGGCCACCGTGGGCGTCGAGGTGCCCGGGGGACGGGGCTTCGGGCGGGATCGCGGTCTCGTCGGTCGCACCCGTGACGTCGCCCGCCACCTCGGGCCGGGGGTGCTCGTCGATGTCGGCGGGACGCGTCCCCGGCTGGTCGACCGCGCGTGGCTCCGCCTCACCGCCGTCCTCCCGCGCCCCGCCGTCGGGGGTCGCGGCGGCCTCGGAGCCCCCGCCGGCGACGGGGCCGGGGGATTCCGGCGACACCTCCGCCTCGCGGTCCGTGGCCCAGGTCGCGCGGTCGAGGTGAGAGTCGGAGTCGGAGTCGGAGTCGGAGGAAGGGGTGGGGGAAGCCGCCGCGTCGACGGTCGAATGATCCACCGGCCGGGGTTCGGTGGGCGGAAGCGCGGGGAGGTCGGCGGCGGGGCCCACCGAGCGGTCGCCATCCGCCTGCCGCCGGTCGCGCGGCTCGCCTCCGTCCGGGCCGTCCCCGGCGCGGTGAGTGCCGGGAACCCGGTCACGGGCGGCGGTGGTCGCCTCCGTGCCGGGGTGGGCGCCGCGGTCCGGTTCGCCCGCCGCCGGCTCCCGGGTCAGGGCGCGGTCCTGGTCCGCGTCGCCGGCCGGGGCCTCGTCGGCTCGCGCTGGCGGGGTGTCCGCCGGTCCGGCGGCGGGAGGCGTCGAGGGGTCGTCGGCCCCCTCGGGGGTCGACCGCCCCTCGGAGGGGCGGGCCGGGGAAGTGCCTTCGTGGCCGGGGGCGGCGGGCCGCGCGTCCACCCGCACCGGGCCAGCCTCGACGTCCGAGGTGGACGGCTCATCCCGGGTCCCGGTGGGCGTCGGTGTTCCCCCGTGTCGGAGGCGCCGGTCCGTGGCCGGCTCGGTGGCGGCGTCGACCTCGTCGGTGGCGGGAGCGGTGTGCCCGGTGACCGGTTCTCGGGGGTCGACCTCGGGATCACCGGGCCGGGTCGCGCCGTCGCGCGACTCCGTCACCGGCCGGTTCGCGATCCCACCTGGCCGTGGTGCACCGTTCGACACGTGGTCGGTGCCGGGCGGCGGAGCCATCGTCGCGGCCGGCGCCACCGGTCGGTCGTTGCGGGCGGGATGCTCCGGGTCATGCCGCACCCACCACAGGGGGGCCGAGGTCGGCCGGTGGCCGGGGTGCTCGTCATCGACCCCGACGCCGGCGTCGGCTGCTGCCCCGTCGGTCGCCGGCGTCGGCTCGGCGGACCAGGTGGGTTCGGTGGGGGACGGTCGCGGCGGGACGTCGCCGGGACCGTCCTGCTCGGACGGGGGCTCCGCCGGTGCGGTGTCCGTGGCGGCTCGCTCCTCGGACGGGACCGGGTCGCCACCTCCTGCCCGCCCGTCCTCCGGCGCCGTCCAGGCCGCCTCGGAGGTGGCCGCCCCGGTTGGGGCCGAGTCGTCGCGGGACTCCTCCCGGCCGAGGGGGGCGGCGCCGGGATGGGGACTCTCCTCCCGTCCGGCGGATTCCTCGGCGCGAGGTGGCTGCCCGCTGCCGGAGGCTCCGCCCTCGGCGCCGGGCATCCCGCCGTCAGCCTCCTCGGCCTCTGGCGGCGGAGCCGCCCCCAGCTCCGGGGACGTGGTTCCTCGCGGGAGGTTCGCCTCGTCGTCCCCGGAGGGGACGACGGCGGGGCGCGGTGTCACCCCTTCCTCCTCCGCGACCGCAGCTCGTGCCGGCGACGCCTCGTCGTCCGGGTGCGGTTCGCCGGCGGGGGTGCCCGGTCCCGACGCCCCGGCAGCGCCCGACGCGTCCTCCTGGTCGGACTCCCCGTCCGCCCACTCGGCGTCCCCGGCGGCCCCGCCATCCGAGGCGGCCCCACCCAGGACGGGCGCTGTCCCCCCCGGCGCGAACCGAGGGGCGGCGGGCGCGCCCACCACGGGCAGCACGACGGTCTGCTCGTTGGCGCCCGGGCAGTCCGTCTCCGCCGGAACCTCCACCTCGGGATCGACGAGGAGATCCGACACCGCCAGCCGTTCCACCACTCGCGGCCTGCCCAGCGGGGGGTGGCAGCGCAGGCTCAGCTGGTCGTGGGCGTCGAGATCCGCGAGGTCGGGCAGGGCGGCTGGGCGCCAGCTGCCGTCGCGGCCACGGATCAGGGAGACGCTGGGCAGCACCACGTCGTGGTCGAGCAGCGCGGCGAGGCGACTCGCCCAGTCGGACAGCGGCCGGACACCGTTGACGGGCACGACGGTCAGGTACCGCCGCAACCCCGGGGGCAGCCGGTCGACCAGGACGGCCGTCTCCTCCGGGCTGGGCAGTCCACCAGCCAGGTCCAGCACCACCCGGGGCGCGGCGTCCGACAGGCGGACCTGCCGGCCCGCGTGTTCGGGGAGCGGCTGCCCGGAGCGGGACCGGACGTAGAGGCCAGCGGGGATCGGGTCAGCCTGGAGTTCGTCGGTGGTGGTCGGGCCCGGCGGGACGAGCGCCTCCCAGTAGGGGCGGCGCCACCGCACCGCGAACCGGAACGTGGGCTGACGGCCACGGAAGAACCGCCAACCCGACTCGCCGGCGGCGCCTCCCGCGTAGAGGTGTCCACCAGCGACCCACTCCACATCGGCCTCGGGTGCGACGATGTCCACCCGGAACGCGGAGCTGAGCTCGGCGGCCCAGCGGGCGTGAGGCCCCTCGACGTCCCCCAGTTCGGGGACGGCGAGCCACAGCTGGTGGCCGGGCCCCCGCGACTCCGGGAGGCCGAACCGGCAGGCCTCCCACAGCAGCGGCCACAGGTTCCCCGTCCGGAGGACGGACGGGGCCACGACCACGATGGTGTTGTCGGTGACGGCGGGCAGCTCCCGCAGGAACCGCTGTTCCTCCTCGTCCCGGTCTCCTGCCATCCGGATCAGCACGTTCGGTCCGCGTGCTTGGAGGAGGAAGTCACCGTCGGGTTCGGGCCGTGTGCCGGCCCGCTCGTCGTGCGGCGGCTGCATCAGGGCGCGTCTCGATTCTCGGTCTTTCCGCTCACCGGTGCCGGGTCCGTCTCCCAGGTCAGTGGGTCGCCACTCCTCGCGGGCCAGTCTCGGTGATCACCATCGCGCCACCGGGGGCGGTACCCTCGCCTGTGAGCGATCCAGGGGTTTCCCTCACGACACGGGACGTCGATGTTTCGCGTCCGTGAGGGCGTCACGGTTCCACACTGACCATGCGAGGCGAGTCGGCGGATCTTATCACCCGAAGGGGTGAGCTGGATCTCGCGACCTCGTCCCCGCGACGAGGGTGAAGCCCGCCGCTCACTAGCGTGAACGGGTGTCCTCGTCCTGTCGCCAGGGCCGCGTCGTCGCAGCTCACCCGGCCGCCGCCTCCCGATCCCACGTGCCGCTCTGGTGGCCCGCCACCACCTCCGGAGGCGGGACCCGCACCCGGCGCGACTCCGCCCGGGCCGGGGTGCCGCGACGCGTGCCCACCACACCGATGTCGCCGTCGAGCGCGGCCGCTCCCGGCCACCGGCACGCCTCCCCGGACAGGCCCACGACGAGCGGTGCGGCAGCCGGTCGGCCGCACCGCCACTCCCCGCACCGCCACTCACCGCACCGCCGTGCCCCGCTCCTCCAGCCGCGCGGGGTCGACGCGGTGGACGTGTCGCCCGCCGGACCCGCCGCTGGACCCACCGGCGGGCCGGAGCGAACGGGCGGGTGTTCCTGATGTCCCGCTGGGAGCGCCTGCAGAGCGTCCTGGTGGCGGCGGCCGCCGGCGGTGGCCTCGCGGTGGGCGTGGCCTGGCCCGTGGGCGCGGTGCTGGAGCACCTGGTGCTGCCGGCGCTACTGCTGATGCTCGTCTGCGTCTTCGCGCGACTCGACGCCGCCCAGGTCGGGGCGTTCCGCCGGGCTGGGGCGGTCGTCACGACCAGCCTGGTCCTCAACTTCGTCTGGACACCGCTGCTGGCGTGGGCTCTGGGGTCGGGGCTGCTGGGAGACGCGCCGGACCTGCGGATAGGCCTGTTGCTGCTGCTCGTCACCCCCTGCACCGACTGGTACCTGGTCTTCACCTCACTGGCCCGGGGTCACCTGGGTCTCGCCGCCGCGCTGCTGCCGGTGAACCTCGTGCTCCAACTGGTACTGCTCCCCGTGTACGTGGTGCTGCTGGGCGGGCCGGCCGCCATGGTGGACGCGGGGACCCTGGTCGAGGCCGTCCTCGTCGTCCTGGTCGTCCCGCTCGCGTTGGGCCTGGGGCTCCGCTGGGGCACCGGCCGGTGGCGCGGACCGGCGTGGCGCGACCGCGTGTTGGACGGCCCGGCGGGAGCGTTGGTGCTGCCCCTGCTCTGCGTGGCCGTGTTCGCGATGTTCGCCTGGCAGGCGCGCACCGTCGTCGAACACGGGTCCGCGCTGCTCGCCCTGCTGATCCCCCTGCTGGTCTTCTTCGTCGTCACGCCGCTGCTGGCCGTGGGGACCGGACGTGCGCTGCGCCTGCCCGCCGACCAACGGGTGACGTTGACGATGACCACCACGGCCCGCAACTCGCCGATCGCGTTGGCCGTGGCGGTTGCCGCGTTCCCGGACCGCCCGTTGATCGCCGTGGCGCTGGTGGTGGGGCCGCTGCTGGAACTGCCGGTGCTCGCCCTGCTCAGCCAGGTCGTCCGGGTGCGGGAACCAGCTGGTTCGACGGGCTGAGCGGCGGGTGGCGTGGCCAACGCCGCCGGACTGGCCCGTGCGCCGCCCGGGTTCCAGGAGCTGCCCCGGAATCCCCAGCCTGGGAGGGAGCGGACGTCGAGATCCGGGAGGCCCCGGGGACGGCGGGGCATGGGAAGCCGTCCCGGGTGGCGGGACGGCGCACTCCCGGCCCACCGCTCTACCGACGAGTTTCCTTCACGCGGGCTGGCGACCGGCCCTGGGCGAGCGGTGAAGCTCCGCGTTGCCGGGGCCTGTTGGCGGCGCGCTTCGTCGCCAGCGGACGCGCCCGGACCCCCACCGCGCCCCGCGCCACACGAGCTCCCGCGCGCCGAGCGGATCGAGGTGCGTTCCGCACAGCACGGAAGTGCCGCACCCGGACCGCTAACCGGAGGGGACGAGCGAGGAGTTCTCGGCGCCACCAACGCCGAACCACCCCGCTGGCGCGTCCTGCGGCGGGGACCGCACGCCAGAGGGCCGCCGCGCCTCCGCCGAACGGCGACAGCACGCCGGTCACTCCCCGGACCGGCCCTGCTCGCGGCGTACGGGCACCCCGTCGTGACCGTCGCCCACGTACCGTCGACACGGCGGCTGATCCACCATCACGACGGTGATCGGCCTGCCCCGGATCAGCTCCCTGATCCCCTCGCGGTCGAACGGGGCAGGGCCGTCACCGCATCGCGTCCGACGGCGGCAGTACGAACCCACCTCCCCGCCGACCCGCCCCGGCGGGAACCGCCATCAACGGGGCTCGTCCTCGCCTGCGCCGTTCGCCGTAGCGCGGCGGACAGCCTCCTGGACAGCTCGCGAGGCACCTAGTCGACTGTCAACACTGCCCGTCCTGGGTCGCGCAGACCCTCGACCTGCCGGTGAGCAGGACGAAGCACCCTTCACACAGGCGGCACCGCGCCCACACCGCCGGCCGGCCAGACGCTCGCTCTCCCTCCCCGGTGTCCCCGGTCACGGCCGTCGGTGCGGTACCAGTAGTCCGCCGGCACCCACCAGGTGCCGGTTGGTCAGCGGCCGACGACGGAACGACCTGCCGAGCGGCATGGGGCCTCGTACGGGGTCGGACGCCGTCGGCGGTAGCCACCCCGCAGGTCGAAGCGGTCGCGTGGAAGACAGGAGCGTGGAATGCCCCTTGGAACAGGACGGTCAGCCCGCCGTCGTCACCTCCCCGCACTGGTCGCTCTCGCCGGCGCGGTCGCCCTGCCCGTGGGCCTCCTCCCCGCTCTCGGCGGCACCGCGACAGCCGGGGCGGAAGCAGCTGAGGCCCCCACCCAGGTGCTCTTCGACGACTTCGACTACACGAGCCACACCGACCCGCGCCTGCGGGAACGCGGCTGGAGCGTGCGGAACTACCCGGGAGGTCCCGGTATCGGCGGTGACACCTGGTCGGCCGCCAACATCAGCTTCCGGTCGGAGGGGGCGGGGGCGGTGTTGCGGCTGGAGGCGACGACCGACGGCACGGTGGCCGGCACCTCCCAGGCGCAGATCAACACCCAACGCCGTTTCCACCACGGCACCTACGCGGCCAGGGTGCGGTTCACCGACACCCCGGTGAGCGGCCCCGACGGCGACCAGGTCCTCCAGACCTTCTACACCATCACTCCCCTGCGCTGGGACTACGACCCGGAGTACGGGGAACTGGACTTCGAGTACCTGCCCAACGGCGGCTGGGGGCAGCCGTCCTCGGCGCTGTTCCTGACCAGCTGGGACACCTACCGGCCCGATCCGTGGGACGCGCGCAACGAGTCGACCGTCCGCCCAGGATCGCTGGAGGGCTGGCACGACCTGGTGGTGCAGGCCGACGGCGGTACCCGGACGATCCGCTACTACCTGGACGGTCAGCTCGTCGCCGAGCACGGCGGCCCGAACTACCCGGCCAGCCGGATGAGCATCGACTTCAACCAATGGTTCATCCCGGAGGGCTTCGTGGGGAGTTCGGCGAGCCGGACCTACGAGCAGGAGGTCGACTGGGTGTACCACGCGAAGGACGAGATCCTCAGCCCCGCCGAGGTGGCCGCGCAGGTAGCGGCCCAACGCGCCGCCGGAATCCCCCACCTGGACACCATCACGGAGTGAGCCCGGTACGCCACGCCAGCCGGAGCACCCAGGGACATACCGCTCCGCCGAGTGCTCCGGCCTGGCTGGGTCCACAGGATGCTCCGGCCTGGTTGAGTTCACAGGCGGAGGCTGCCCACGGCGCGCGAACGGTCACCTCGCAGCGTCACGACACTGTGGTACTCCGCACCGAGGGCGTTCAACGTGGCGGGAACCGGGAATCAGGGACGTTGGGCTCAACGACCGAATGGTGCGGCCGACACCCTGCTGGGCGTCGGCCCCACCGCTCCTCCACTCGCTCAGCTCAGCTCGCCGGCTGGCCAGCCTGGCGGGTGTCCGGGGTGCGGACCCGGCCGAAGAACGCCAGCAGCAGCGCACCGGTCAGGGCCACCACGGCGGCGACCGTGAAGGTGCCCGTCCAGCCGAGGGACGAGTCCACCAGGTACCCGGTGATCATCGGCGCGATGATCGACGCGGTCGTGGCGAACATCTGCATGGCGCCCGACACCGAGCCGTACCGCGAGCCGGGCACCGCCTCACCCACGATGAGCCAGTACTGGGCGCCGGTGAAGTACAGCAGGAACACCACGACCGTCATCAGCGCGACCGCGCTGCCCGTGCCGCTGACCGTGCCGATCGAGCCGAACAGCAGGCCGGTGGCGGCCAGGCAGATCACGACGGTCCAACGCCGGGGGGCCACCGACTTGCCGGTGCGCCGCACCAACCAGTCGGTGAACGCGCCCCCCAGCGCCAGGCCGATGCACCCGCCCACCCAGGGGATGGCGCCGGTGACGGCGAGATCGCTGAGGTCGATGCCCCGCTCGTTCACCAGGTACGTGGGGAACCAGTTGAGGAACGTCCACAGGATCCAGGCGTACCCGAAGAACGCCACCGCCGTCGTCCACACCGCCGGCAGCGTCAGGTAGCGCCACCACGGTTCCGCGTTCGCGTCGGCGTCGGCGTCGTCCTCGGCGGCCGGGGCGGCGTCCTGGCGGATGTGCGCCAGTTCGCCCTTCGACACCCAGGGATGCTGCTCGGGGGTGTCGCGGACGACGACGAACCAGCCGATGGCGAAGAGGACACCCAGGACACCGAAGATGATGAAGGGCAGCCGCCAGTTGCCCTGGGTGGCGTCCATGATCGCCACGACGACCGGGGTGCCGATCGCCCCACCCAACGGGGTGGCGGCGTTGGCGATGCCGACCGCCGTGCCCAGTTTCTTCTTCGGGAACCAGTTGTGCATGACCTTCGCGGTGACCGTGGCCTGGGGCCCTTCACCGGCTCCGAACAGCAACCGGATGATGAGGAGGCTGACGAAGCCGACGCCGGCCGCGGTCAGCGCGGTGAACACCGACCAGGCGATGGCTGCCCACCCCATCACCTTGGCCGGGCCGAACTTGTCGGCCAGCCACCCGCCGATGAAGCCGAACGGCGAGTAGGTGAAGGCGAAGGCGGCCAGGATCCAGCCGAACGCGGCGTTGGAGAAGCCGAACTCGGTGATGATCAGCGGGGCGGCCACGCCGATGACGGCCCGGTCCGCGTAGTTGAGCATCAGGATCATGAAGTTCGAGGCGAGGATCGCGAACCGGGTTCGTGATCTCTTCTCGGTGGAGGCCTCGGTGGAGGTGGGGGCGGTCATGGCGGTTGTCCTTCTGGGTGGCGCGGGCCGCGGGGTTCGTGTGACACGGGCCGGGCGGCGTGGACGAGCGCTGCTGGTCAGAAGTAGCAGCGGGCCACCGAGACGACGGTGTCGTCGTCGGCGGCGATGACCGCGGAGAGCCAGCGGTCGTGGGCGGTGCACGGATGGGAGATGCCCAGGCGCACCAGGTCGGAGGGCCCGAGGTCGGCGTCCGGTGGGACGGTGAGGAAGGCGTGCTGGTCGTTGAGCGCGGTGACCTGCCATCCCGTGGTGGGGCGGGGTGACCCGCCCCGGTGGTCCCTGGCCTCGATGGGGAGTGGGAGCCCTTCGTCGTAGTTCAGCTCCCGTCGGCCGGCTCCGAGGATGACCTGGTCGGGGGTGGGCCTGGTGAGCACCGGTGCCCACACCTCGATGGCGGGGGCGAGCCTGGCCACCTCGGCCGGGTCGGAGCCCGAGCCGTCGAGTGGGGACAGTGCGTGGTAGAGGCCCTGGTCGTGGGTGAGGTAGGCACCGGGCCGGGCGATCACGCGGACGGGGACGTCGGCGGGCCACCCGGTGGCGAGTTCCTCGCCGACCAGGTCGAAGTAGAGGCTGCCGCCAGCGGAGACCACGTATTCGGGGAGCCGGGGGTCGCGGTGCGCGAGGACGGTGTCCATGGCGGCCCGCACCCAGCTGAGGTAGTCGCGCACGGCGCGCAGGCCTTCGCTGCCCCGCGAGTGGCTGACCGACCCCTCGTACCCGGATACGCCGGCCAGGGCGAGCGTGGGGTTGGCGCGCACGGCGTCGATCGTGGCGGCCAGGGCGGCGGTGTCCCGGCAGCCGCCGCGTCCGCCTTCGTGGCCGACCTCCACGAGAACGGGCAGGGGGCGGTTGGGGTCCTGGTCGGCGAGGGCGTCGGCCAGCACGGCGACGCCGGCCGGGGAGTCCACGTAGCAGGAGAAGCGCCGTTCCGGGTCCTCCCCGAGCCACTGGGCCGCCTCGACGGCGAAGGCCCGGTCGACGAGCTGGTTGGCCAGCAGGATGCGGTCGTGACCGGCGGCCATGAACACCCGGGCCTGGAACGGGTTGGCCACGGTGACGCCCCACGCTCCGGCGCGGAGCGCGTAGTCGGCCACCTGCGGGGAGGCGGACGTCTTCAGGTGGGGCGCCAGCGACATGCCCCGGTCGGCGGCGAAGAGGGCCATCAGTTCCGCGTTGTGGCGCAGCGCGGAGTCCCGCAGCACGAGCAGGGGGAAGCCGAAGTCCCCGTCGAAGATCCGGCGTCCGGAGTCACCCAGTTGGGCGAGGGTCTGGTGCGCGGCCGCCGGGGGCAGCCCCTTGAACCGCCAGCCGATCGCGCCGTCGTCGATGAACCCGGGGTCCGGGCGTGCGGGGGTGGTGGGGGTGCGGGTGGTTCCGGTGTTGTCCGTCATCGTGCCTGCGCTCCCTTTGTGTCGAGGACCGGGCTGCGGAGCAGCTCTCCCACCACCTTGCGGGCAGCGTGGAGTTCGTCCAAGGGCACGAACTCCGCCGGCGTGTGCGCCTGGGCGATCGCGCCGGGGCCGAAGACGACGCAGGGCACGCCGTCGAGGGCGATCTTGGACGCGTCGGTGCCGTGTCCCACGCCCTTGGCCTCCGGGTTGTGCCCTGCCCCGGCCAGCACGGACGCGACGGAGCGGACGAACGGGTCCTCGGGGTCTGTTTCCAGGGCGTAGTCGACGATGTGGGGTTCGGCGACGTCGACGCCCTCGGGCCAGCGGCGGAGGAGTTCGTCGCGGAGTTCTCCCCACACCTGGTGGGGGTCCTCGCCGGCGACGGTGCGGCGGTCGATGGTCAGGGTGGTGCTCTCGGGCAGGACGTTGGGGCCGGAACCGCCGTCGATCATGGTGACGGCGAGGGAGGGCGGTCCCACCAGGGGACGGGCCTTGGCGTCGAGGGCCGGGGCGTACTCGTCGGCGAGGTAGTCCACGATGCGGGCGGCGGTGGTGATCGGGTTGGTCTTGCCCCACGGTTCGGAACTGTGGCCGCCGGGCCCGCGAGCGGTGATCCGGCAGCGCATGCAGCCCTTGTGGGCGGTGACCATGCGCAGCGAGGTGGGTTCGCCGATGACGGCGCCGACCGGGTTGATGCCCTGGTCTCGCAGTGCGAGGACGCCCCGGTAGATGTGTTCCTCGTCGACGACGCCGGCGAGGGTGACGGTGTGGGGTCGGGGGCCGCCGGCGGCGAGTTCTGCCATGGCGGTGAGGAACACCGCGAGGGGCCCCTTGGCGTCGCAGGAGCCCCGTCCGTAGAGGAGGCCGTCGCGGATGGTGGGTTCGAACGGGGGCACGGTCATGCCCTCGGTCTCGACGGTGTCGAGGTGGGTCTCCAGCAGGATCGTGTCCGCGCTGTCGCCGGGGACGGTGACGACGACGTTGTACCGGCCGTCGAGGACCTCGTGGAGGTCGGCGGTCATGCCGTGCCGTCGGGCCCAGTCGGCGACGAACTCGGCGAGCGGTGTTTCGGCGGGTTCGGCGCGTCCCCTCGGGTTGACGCTGGGGATGCGGATCAGCTGCGACACGAGGTCGACGACGTCAGTCATGGCTCCTCCTGGTCCGCCGCCGGGAACACGGCGGTGTGTTGGTGGTGCGGGCGGTTCGGGGGTTGGCTGGTCGGGGACGGCGCGGTGTCGGGTGGGGTCGGTCAGGCGACCGCCTCGGGGGTCGGGTGGTCCGGCGTCGCGGGTCGAGCGCGGAGCGCCCGGACGAACTCGGCGGCGCGGCGGGTGAGGGCGGGCCAGTCGCCGGCGGCGATGGCCTCGGCGGGGGCGACGTCGGTGCCGGCGGCGACGGCGAACGCGCCGGCTGCCAGGTACGCGGCGGCGTCGCGCGCGGTGACACCCCCGGAGGGCACCAGCGGGGTGGTGGGCAGGGGGCCGGCGAGGTCGCGGAGGTAGCGGGGGCCGAGCCGGTTCGCGGGGAAGACCTTGACGGCGGCGGCTCCGAGGTCCTGGGCGGTGAGCACCTCGCTGGGGGTGAGCGCGCCGAGCAGGACGGGGAGGCCGAGGTCGTGGGCCGCCTCGGCGACCTCGGGCTGGAGGCCCGGGGTGACGAGGAAGCGGGCTCCGGCGTCGGCGGCGGCCCTGGCCTGGTCCGCGGTGCGGACGGTGCCGGCCCCGACGATGGCCCCGGTCTCCGCCGAGGTGTCCGAGGCGCGGCGGAGGTGGCGGGGCAGGTCGGGGGTGGTGAAGGTGAACTCGACGATGCGCAGGCCGCCGGCGGTGAGTGCCGCCGTGAGCTCGGCGGCGTCCGGGAGAGTGCTGGCTCGGACGACGACGAGGGCGCGGTCAGTCGCGAGGGCTTCCACGGCGGGGTGGGCCTCGGGTGGTGACGAGCCCGGGGAGACGCGGGGTTCCCTGGCGGTCATCGTGTTGCTCCTTGTGCTGGCGAGCCACCGGTGGTCGGCCGGGTGACGGCGATGTCGGGGTGTTGGCCGGGTGGTGGCGCGGTCGCCGTGGGTTCCGTCGAGAGCCGGGAACGACCCCACCACCTGCATTGCGTCATACGCAACGCTTATTGCGT
Organism: Actinoalloteichus sp. AHMU CJ021; assembly: GCF_002895405.1. Classification (NCBI taxonomy): domain Bacteria; kingdom Bacillati; phylum Actinomycetota; class Actinomycetes; order Pseudonocardiales; family Pseudonocardiaceae; genus Actinoalloteichus; species Actinoalloteichus sp. AHMU CJ021. Next base: position 6,786,378 of record NZ_CP025990.1, read on the forward strand.
ATTTCGATTGGGAGGTTGTAGCATTCGACCGCGCCGGGGTCAATGGCGGACCACGGCACCCGGACTGGCCGGGACGGACCAGGAACACGCCGCCACCTGGCGGTAGCACGCACGACCGGCCGCAGCACCGCGCCGACCTCGACCAAGGAGCGTTCATGCCCCTGCCAGCCCAGCGCCCGCCGCGAGCCGTGTGCGTCGGCGAGTCGATGGTGGTGCTGGTGCCGCACCGGACCGGACCGCTGGAACACGCCGAGGAGTTCCGGCGCTATGCCGGCGGCGCCGAGTCGAACGTGGCCGGTGCGCTCGCCGGACTCGGCGTCGACACCTCCTGGGTGTCCCGCCTGGGCGACGACGGATTCGGTCGGTACCTGCGGGCGGACATCGCCGACCGCGGGGTGGACGTTTCCGCCGTCGAGATCGACCCGCTCCGCCCGACCGGCCTCTACGTCAAGGAGACCGGCGACGGAACCGGGGACCTCCCCGCCGGACGCAGCCGCATGCACTACTACCGTGCCGCGTCAGCGGCCTCCGCGATGTCCCCGGACCTGGTCTCCGGCGGGCCGGCGCGCGACCTGCTGGACCGGGCCGACCTGGTCCACGTCACCGGCATCACCGCCGGGATCTCCGACTCCGCCACCGACCTGCTGTGGCACCTGCTCTCCAGGCCCAGGCCGTCCACCACCGTCAGCTTCGACCTGAACTGGCGCCCCGGCCTCTGGCACGGACGCGACCCCGCCGTGCTCGGACGCCTCTGCGCGCTCGCCGACGTCGTCCTCCTCGGAGCCGACGAGGCCGCCGAGGTGCTGGGCAGCTCGTCCCCCGCCCGCCTCCGCGAACTCCTCCCGAACCCCGACATGCTGGTCGTGAAGAACGACGCGCACGACGCGATCGCCGTGGACCGGACCGGCGCCGAGGTCGTCGTGCCCGCCCTCGACGTCGAGGTGGTGGAACCCGTGGGAGCGGGTGACGCCTTCGCCGCCGGCTACCTCGCCGGCACCCTCCGGGACCTGCCGGTGGCGCACCGCCTCCGCCTCGGGCACCTGTGCGCCGCCCGCGCGTTGGCCGTGCCCGGCGACCACGGCGTTCCCCCCTCCCCCGCGACCATCACCGCGCTCCTGGCCCGCGCCGATGACGAATGGGCGCGGACCAGGGTGAGCCGGCTGGGCGTCGACACCCCGCCGGTAGCGTCGTGACGGCGGAACCAGGAGGCGGGCGACGAACGCGTCGACCACGCCCGGACCAGGAGGTGGGAGCGTGAGCCAGAGTCTGGCCAGGGCGCTGAGCATTCTGATCGACCTCGGCGAACGGGAGCAGTCGCTGGACGACCTCGCTGAACGGTTGGGCGTGCACAAGACGACCGTGTTGCGGCTGCTGCGGACCCTGGAGAGCGAACGCTTCGTCTTCCGCGACGACGCCCACCGGTACCACCTCGGATCCCGGCTCTTCGCGCTGTCCAGCCTCGCCCTCGAGCAACGGGAGGTGCGGAACATCGCCTCCCCCCACCTCGCAGAGCTGAACCAGCGCACCGGGCAGACCGTGCACCTCGCCGTCTACGAGGCGGGCGAGGTCATCTACGTCGACAAGTACGACTCCCGCCACCCGGTGCGGATGTACTCGAGGATCGGCCTGCGCGCCCCCCTGAACTGCGCCGCCGTGTCCAAGGTGCTGCTCGCCGACATGCCGCCCGCGAAACGGCGCGGGGTCGTCGACGGCATCGACTTCGTCCGGTTCACCGACCAGACCATCACCGACGCCCCCACCCTGCTGGCCGAGCTCGACCGGGTCGCCAACCAGGGATACGCGGTGGACCAGGCCGAACACGAGTCGTTCATCAACTGCGTCGGCGCGCCCGTACGGGACGCCAGCGGTCGGGTGGCCGCCGCGGTGTCCGTGTCCGTGCCCACCGTCGTGCTCAGCTACGAACAGGTCCTGGAACTCCTCCCGGACCTGCTGTCCACCGCCGCCGCGATCTCCCGCGACTGCGGGTACGGCGGCACCGCACCGCCGAGATCCACCTCGGCCCGTTGAGAGAGGGGTCAGCTCGATGGCTGCCCAGAGCAAGACCGCGATCCGCACCGACGCCGCCCCGGCCCCCGCGCACACCTTTTCCCAGGGGGTCCGCAAGGGACCGTTGCTCCAGGTGTCCGGTCAGGGCCCGGTCGACCCGACCAGCAACGAGTACGTCTTCCAGGGTGACGTCCACGCGCAGACGATCCGCACCCTGGAGAACGTGGCGGCCATCCTCGCGGCGGGCGGCGCGAGCTTCGAGGACGTCATCATGCTGCGCGTCTACCTCACCACCCGCGACGACTTCGCCACCATGAACGAGGCGTACGGCGAGTTCGTCACCGCCCGGGTGCCCAGTGGCGTGCTGCCCGCGCGGACGACCGTGTTCACCGGGCTGCCCCGCGAGGAGATGCTCGTGGAGATCGACGCCCTCGCCGTCGTCAACGACTGACTCCCCGCCCCACCCGGGTGTTGGCCAGTCCGCGCTCCGTTCGCGTCAGCGCGCCAGCACCCGGGCCGAGGCGCCTTCCCCCGGCATCCCCGAAGACGCCGACCGGCGGCAACCAGAAACCCGCGGTTCGACAGCACCGTCCTCACACGACACTGTCAGGAGTCGTGCTCCTCCGGTGGTGCGCACATCCCCGCACTCCACACCAGTGACCAACCCCCGTGTCGTTGACCACAGCCTCGCGCTGATCGATTAAGCCACGAGGTGGGCACGGCACGACGGGATCGCAGGACGCAGCACCTGGCTCACCCGCGAACTCGACGCAACCCCCGCCCGCACTCGGCGGGACGATCGCGGCGTTCACCCCCGCCGCGGCCGCGGCCGCGTCACCCCCAATGCGGACAGCGCCGAGGCCATGTCCACCAAGCTGGATGCCATCGCGGACCGCGCCGAACGCAGGCTGACGCTCTTCGAGGACCTCGAGCGGGTAGCTCTGGGGTCGAGTGACGTCCGCCCCGCCAGGACGATGGAACGGCAGGACCGCGCTGCGGCCACCGGCACCCCCTCGCCAGGAAAAAACTCGTGCTCCACGTGCGGTCGCTTCGCGAGGTCGCCGCCGCGGTACGGGCCTGCGCGCACTCGACGGTCGGGACGGACGAGGAGAACGCCGCGGTCCCGAACCAGAAGGGAGACCAACCGGCATGGGAGCCTCCAGACGCTGCGGCCGGGTCCTGGTAGGTCCACTGCTGGCGGCGCTCGTCACGATCAGCGGCTGCGTCCGGGAGTCGGCCGGTCACGCCACCCTCACCACCAACGGCGACCAGTCGGGGACGTCCGAAACGGACGCCTCCGCGACGGGCGGGGCGTCCACACCGAGCAGCGGAACTGGTTCCTCCTCGGCAAGCGCAACCCTGGGAGGTCTGGACCCCTGCGAACTCCTCGACGACGAGCTCACCTCGGTCGGAATCGACCCGGCGACCGGAGAACGGAACTCGATCGGCATCAACCACGCCCGCGCGTACGGGCAACTGGACCCGTCAGCCCCCCGTGTACTGCTTCAGCTGAACACGTTCCTCGAGGTCGACGAGCAGAACCACGGGGACGAGGAGGTGGAGGAGATCGAGGCGGACGGCGCCGCGCGCTGCGATTGAAGGACGACACCTTTCGCGAGATCGTCCTGAACAGCGCACTCCCCTAGGCCTCCATGATCGTGACGGACATGCTCAGTTCTACAGATCCTCACCGCCCCGGAGGGCCGGTGCAACGGCGCTAGGTGTCCCAGAGGACGCACCGGTTCAGGCGTTGCGATCCTCACCGGCCCTGGAGGGCCGGTGCAACCACCTCAGACGTCGTGATGATCGGCTTCGCAGGGTCGTTGCGATCCTCACCGGCCCCAGAGGGCCGGTGCAACTCGCGGCTGGCGTCGTGCGCCGCCCGGTAGCGGGCGGCGTTGCGATCCTCACCGGCCCTGGAGGGCCGGTGCAACGAGCTCTCTCTCAACGGGTGGCATGTCGCCACCTTAGGTTGCGATCCTCACCGGCCCTGGAGGGCCGGTGCAACTCTGGCGGGAGATCTCCGCCCCGCCCTCGGTAGACGAGTTGCGATCCTCACCGGCCCTGGAGGGCCGGTGCAACTGCCGGGATGGGCGCCGGGGCGACGATCGAGCTCGGGGTGTTGCGATCCTCACCGGCCCCGGAGGGCCGGTGCAACCTCCGTACGATCCACCGGGCGACATCCCTGACGAGTTGCGATCCTCACCGGCCCCGGAGGGCCGGTGCAACAATTCGCTTTCGCGCTATTAGCGGGGTGTCTTCCGTTGCGATCCTCACCGGCCCCGGAGGGCCGGTGCAACCTGCGATCCCATCGTGGTCGGCGTGTACGAGGACGGCGTTGCGATCCTCACCGGCCCCGGAGGGCCGGTGCAACAATTCGCTTTCGCGCTATTAGCGGGGTGTCTTCCGTTGCGATCCTCACCGGCCCCGGAGGGCCGGTGCAACCTGCGATCCCATCGTGGTCGGCGTGTACGAGGACGGCGTTGCGATCCTCACCGGCCCCGGAGGGCCGGTGCAACAATTCGCTTTCGCGCTATTAGCGGGGTGTCTTCCGTTGCGATCCTCACCGGCCCCGGAGGGCCGGTGCAACCTGCGATCCCATCGTGGTCGGCGTGTACGAGGACGGCGTTGCGATCCTCACCGGCCCCGGAGGGCCGGTGCAACCCGCGAGCTGGTCTCGCCCCCACCGGTCGGTGCGGTCGTTGCGATCCTCACCGGCCCCGGAGGGCCGGTGCAACCACGTACTTCGTGCCGTACGAGTTCGGGTTCGCGGCGTTGCGATCCTCACCGGCCCCGGAGGGCCGGTGCAACGACACGCTGCCCGCGCCACCCGGCGCGGGACCACCGCGTTGCGATCCTCACCGGCCCTGGAGGGCCGGTGCAACCACCTTGACTTTAGAGGCGACGTCTCCCGTGAGTCCGGCGTTGCGATCCTCACCGGCCCTGGAGGGCCGGTGCAACGAGTGAGCCGGGTTCGTGCCGGACCCCATGTGGGAGGTTGCGATCCTCACCGGCCCTGGAGGGCCGGTGCAACGCCTTGGGCAGGGGGCACGTTCCCGACGGGACACACAGGTTGCGATCCTCACCGGCCCTGGAGGGCCGGTGCAACCCGAGCTCAGCGCCCGCACGCGCCGATAACCAGGGTTGCGATCCTCACCGGCCCTGGAGGGCCGGTGCAACTCGTCCCGGAACTGGGTCTGGTTGATCCCAATTGCGCGGACGTTGCGATCCTCACCGGCCCTGGAGGGCCGGTGCAACTGCGCGTGACGGACATCGCCGGCGGCCTCCTGGAGCTGGTTGCGATCCTCACCGGCCCTGGAGGGCCGGTGCAACGGGTCCAGCGTCGCCATCGCGAGACGCGGCGTCGGGTTGCGATCCTCACCGGCCCTGGAGGGCCGGTGCAACCCCCGCCTGATCGGAGACGGCCAGGGCGACGGGATGTTGCGATCCTCACCGGCCCTGGAGGGCCGGTGCAACCGGTGCGGATGTCATCCCCCTGCGGCGGCCCGCGTGTTGCGATCCTCACCGGCCCTGGAGGGCCGGTGCAACCCTACATCGTCTCGATGGTGTCGGCCCTCGCGGCCGGTTGCGATCCTCACCGGCCCTGGAGGGCCGGTGCAACTGGGTCGCCGGCGCCGCCTGCCGGGACACCGACCCCGTTGCGATCCTCACCGGCCCTGGAGGGCCGGTGCAACGCTGCGCGAGCAGCGGGTTTCCAGTCTAGAGGCGACACCACGCCACCATGAGACAGACATATCGGACAACACGCCCGGGATTCGCTTAGGAGAGCACCGGTGTGTCGCGTGACGCTTCCGATCCGCGCTCGAGGGAGGCGGCTGATCGGATGCCGTTGCACCGAGCGCACGGCTGCGGGGACACCGCTACCGAAGGACACCGGTTGATGTTACCGCCGCCCCGGCATGGACCTCCCGAGCACAGCGCCCCGTGAGCGCCGGGGCCCCTCCTCCGCACCGTCGCCCCTGCCCCGCACCTGGTGACCACCCGGCGCGCGCAGGCCCTGGCGCACCGCCCGGCGCGCATGCGGGGCGGGCCTGGGTGGACCTCGGCCCGGCCCACCGGAGTGGTGGACCGGGCCGACGGGCCGTGTCCCCGCGCGGGCGTTCGGGGACACGGGTGGTGTTGCGGTGCGCCGCCAGGCTGGTCACGGCGACGCACCGCAGGTCAGGGGTGGTCAGCTCTTCGTGGCGAGTGCCCGCAGGAAGAAGCCCACGTTCGCGGGCCGCTCGGCCAGCCTGCGCATGAAGTAGCCGTACCACTCGTCGCCGTAGGGCAGGTACACGCGCATGGTGTTGCCCTCCCCCGCCAGCCTGAGCTGTTCCTCGGGACGGATCCCGTAGAGCATCTGGTACTCGTAGCTGTCCCGCGCCCGGTTGTTGTCCCCGGCCAGCCTCGCTGTGATGGCGACGAGCCTGGGGTCGTGGGTCGCCACCATCGGGTAGCCCTCCCCCGACATCAGGACGTCGAGGCACCGCACGTAGGCCCGGTCCACCTCGTGCCGCGACTGGAACGCCACCGAGGACGGCTCCTTGTAGGCGCCCTTGCACAACCGGACCCGGCTGCCGGGGCCGGCGAGGTCCCGGCAGTCGGCCTCGGTGCGCCGCAGGTACGCCTGGAGCACCGCCCCGACCCACGGCCAGTCCGTCCGGAGTTCGCGGAGGACCTCGAGGGTGGAGTCGGTGGTGGTGTGGTCCTCCATGTCGAGGGTGACCGTGGTCCCGGCGGCAGCGGCGGCCTCGCACACCCGGCGGGCGTTGTCGAGGGCGATCCGCTGACCGTCCGATCCCAGGAACTGGCCGACGGCGGACAGCTTGAGCGACACCTCGGCCGCCTGGGCCAGGTTCGCCGTCCGCAGCCGGTCCAGCAGTCGCACGTAGGCGTCGACCGTCGCGTCCGCCTGCTCCCGGTCCGTGGTGTCCTCGCCGAGGTGGTCGAGGGTGATGCGCAACCCGTCGTCGGCCAACGCCGTGGTGGCGGTGATGGCGTCGTCGAGGGTGTCGCCGGCGACGAAGCGCCGGACCACGTACCTGGTCGCCGGGGTCCGTTCGACGACGGTTCTGGCGAGCGGCGAGCGGCCCGCCGCGAGCAGGATGGATCGCAACATGGGGTTTCTCCTCACGCGGTGATGCTCAGCCCTGGTGCGGGTAGCCGCTCGACGTCGGCGGCACCAGCGTCTCCTTGAGGGAGCGGGGGCTGGTCCAGCGCAGCAGGTTCAGCACGGAGCCGGCCTTGTCGTTGGTGCCCGAGGCCCGGGCCCCGCCGAAGGGCTGCTGGCCGACGACGGCGCCGGTGGGCTTGTCGTTGACGTAGAAGTTGCCGGCGGCGAAGCGCAGCTGCTCGCTGGCGTAGGCGATGGCGGACCGGTCCTGGGCGATGACGGCCCCGGTGAGCGCGTAGGGGGACACGCTCTCCATCTGGCGGACGACCTTCTCGAAGTCGGCGTCGTCGTAGACGTGCACGGCGAGCACCGGCCCGAAGTACTCGTCGCGGAACACCTCGTGCTCGGGGTCGGTGCCGACGAGGACGGTCGGCCGCACGAAGTAGCCCTCGCTGTCGTCGGCGGTGCCGCCGGCGATGACCTCGAGCGTCGGGTCGGTGCGGGCCATGTCCAGCACCCGGGACAGCTTGGCGAAGGAACGGTCGTCGATGACGGCGCCCATGAAGTTGGACAGGTCGGTGACGTCACCCATGGTGAGGCCCTCGACCTCCGCGACGAGGTCGTCGCGGAGCCGGGTCCACAGCGAGCGGGGGATGTAGGCGCGGGAGGCGGCGGAGCACTTCTGGCCCTGGAACTCGAAGGCTCCCCGGACGAGGGCGGTGCGGAGGGTGTCGACGTCGGCGGAGGGGTGGGCGAGGACGAAGTCCTTGCCGCCGGTCTCGCCGACGATCCTCGGGTAGCCGCGGTAGTTGGCGATGTTGGCGCCGACCGCGCCCCACAGGTGCTGGAAGGTGGCGGTGGAGCCGGTGAAGTGGATGCCGGCCAGGTCGGGCTGGGCGAGGGCCACCTCGGAGACGTCCAGGCCGTCACCGGTGACGAGGTTGATGACGCCCGGCGGGAGACCGGCCGCCTCCAGCAACCGCATGGTGAGGTGCGCGGCGAAGCTCTGGGTGGGCGCGGGCTTCCACACGACCGTGTTGCCCATCAGGGCGGGGGCGGTGGGGAGGTTGCCGGCGATGGCGGTGAAGTTGAAGGGCGTGATCGCGTAGACGAAGCCCTCCAGCGGCCGGTGGTCCATCCGGTTCCACACGCCGGCGGAGCTGCGGGGCTGCTCGGTGAGGATGTCCCGGCCGTACTGGACGTTGAAGCGCCAGAAGTCGGCGAGCTCGCAGGCGGAGTCGATCTCGGCCTGGATGGCGGTCTTCGACTGGCCGAGCATGGTGGCGGCGTTGAGGGTGGAACGCCAGGGGCCGCTGAGCAGGTCGGCGGCGCGCAGCAGCACGGCGGCGCGGTCGTCGTAGCTGAGGGCGCGCCAGCCGGGGGCGGCCTGGCGGGCGGCCTCGACGGCGTCGGTGGCGTCCTGCTGGGTGGCGTTGCCGAGGGTGCCGAGCACGTGGCGGTGGTTGTGCGGCTGCACGACGTCGATCCGCCGGCCACCGCCCATCCGCTGTTCACCGCCGATGGTGAGCGTCAGCTCGCGGGGCTCGGCGGCCAGCTCGGTCAGCTTCGCCTGCAGCTCCGCGCGCTCGGGGGTGCCCGGCGCGTAGGAGAGGACAGGTTCGTTCTGCGGCGTCGGAACGTTGGTGACGGCGTCCACAGGACGGCTCCTTCCGGCGGTGGGTGGATCGATGTGACGGACCTTAGGCCCGGGGCAGCGCGGAAGGCTTGGCCGACTGGCTAGTGTTCGTGGTGGAAGTTTGTTCGATCGAACGAAGGGGGCGGGTGTGACGGTGCGGGGTGTGTCCGCCGCCGGGGCGCCGGGGGCGTCGCTGCGGCAGCTGCTGCTGGCCTTGGACGACCCGTTGGTGGAGCTGGTGGCCGCTCCCGCTGGGTTGGACGTGGTGATCGGTGAGGTGGTGATCCTGGATCCGGAGGACGCCCCGGACACCCAGCGGGGGGATCTGATCCTGTTGATCGGGGCGCGGGACGCCTCGGCTCTGCCGGCGGTGCGGGCGGCGGCGCGACGGGGGGCGGCGGCGGTGGCGGTGAAGGTGACGTCGTCGGGGGCGTCGGACGCGTTGCGGGCGGCGGCGGTCGACGCGGGGGTGGCGTTGCTGGCGGTGCGCCCGGCTGCCCGGTGGGAGCAGGTGGAGTCCCTGGCGAGCGGGGTGGTGAGCCGGGCGCGGGTCAGCGCGGACGCCGACGAGGGCGAGGTGTTGGGTGACCTGTTCTCGACGGCGCAGACGGTCGCTCACCTGACGGGCGGCATCGTGAGCATCGAGGACACGGCGGCGCGGGTGTTGGCCTATTCGCGGTCCTCCGGTGAGGTGGACGAGTTGCGGAGGTTGTCGATCCTGGGGCGCCAGGGGCCGGAGCCGTACCTGGAGATGCTGCGCGAGTGGGGCGTGTACCAGCGGTTGCGGTCGGGGGAGGACGTGGTGCGGATCGACGAACGCCCGGACCTGGGGATTCGGCGGCGGATCGCGGTGGGGGTGCACGCGGGTGGGCGGCCGTTGGGCGCGATCTGGGTGCAGGAGGGTGACGAGCCGTTGACCGAGCACGCGGAGCGGTCCTTGTTGGGGGCGGCGCGGGTGACCGCCCTGCAGCTGGTGCGGCACCGCAACGAGCCCTCGGCCGGGTTGCGGCTGCGGGAGAACCTGCTGGCCGGGTTGTTGAACGGGCGCCTGGACCCGTCTGCTGCCGCCGGGCAGTTGGGGGTGGATTCCCGGCGTCCGGCGGCGGTGGTCGCGTTCGCCTCGCGGGTGGAGTCGCCGGGGGCGGTGGTGGACCGGCCCGAGCTGGAGTTGCGCCGGGACCAGTTGGGGAACGTGATCTCGATGCATGCCGCCGCGTTCCGGCGTGGGGCGCTGGTCAGCCAGTTGGGTACGCGCACCTACGCGTTGCTCCCGGAGCTGAGCGGTTCCGGGGAGGCGGCGGTGGTGGGGTTGGCGCGGGAGATCATCTCGGCGTCGCGGGGTATCGGATTGGTGGTGCGGGCCGCGGTGGGGTCGGTGGTGCCGGAGTTGGGGGGTGCCGCGGACTCGCGTCGGCAGGCGGATCGGGTGTTGGACGCGATGGCCGGGGACACGGCGGCGCGGGTGGCGACGATCGCGGACTGGCGGGCGGAGGTGCTGGTCAGCGAGACGGTGGACCTGCTGGCCGAGCACCCGGCGATTCGGGACCCGAGGGTGACGGCGCTGCGCCGGCACGACGAGAGGAACAACGGCTCGTTGGTGGGGTCGGTGGTGGCCTACCTGGAGTCGTTCGGGGATGTCCGGGCGGCGGCGCGGCGGCTGCACGTGCACCCGAACACGCTGCGGTACCGGATTCGGCGGGCGGAGGAGGTGAGCGGTCTCGATCTCGGGGACGCGCGGCAACGCCTGTTCACGGAGCTCCAGTTGCGGTTGCGCGAGTGAGCCGGCGGTGGTTCCGGAGGGGGCATCCGGCTGTCGCGCCTCGTCCTGGTGTCGGGGCACACCCCGGCTGGCGAATGGCAGCGGATGTGGGTGGTGGCGGGGCCGGGCGGTTCGGCCGGCCAACCCGCCCGACGGCTATTCCGGCCGTTTCGAGGTGACGTGGTGGCGGGACGTCCGGGTGCTCGTCGACCAGGGGCGGTGATGGCGCGCGTCCAGCTGGTCGGAGAGGCGGTCACCGGGCGAGGACTGGTGGGGACCGGGGGACTCCCGGTCTCCGGGCGGGGGACCCAATCGCCTACGACAGCGCTCCGCCCCGGCACCCGTTCAGGGCACCGGGGCGGGCGCGACGCGTGACGGCGAGCGGTTCACTCGGCCTTGCTGGACTCGGCGACGGAGCGCCGCACCTCGTCCATGTCCAGTTCCCGCGCCTGCCGGATCACGTCCTCCAACGCCGCCTCCGGGAGGGCGCCGGGCTGGGAGAAGACCAGCACGTTGTCCCGGATGATGGCCAGGGTGGGGATGGAACGGATCTCGAACGCCCCGGCCAGCTCCTGCTGGGCCTCGGTGTCGACCTTGCCGAACACCAGGTCGGGGTTCTTGTCGGCGACGCGGTCGTAGACGGGCGCGAACTGGCGGCAGGGGCCGCACCAGGACGCCCAGAAGTCGACCAGAACGAAGTCGTTCTCGGACACGACCTCGTTGAAGTTCTCCTTGGTCAGTTCGACCGTGTTGCTCATGGATTGCCTGCTTCCTGGGGTTGGGAGTGCCGGCACTGGTGACCAACACGATGCCCCGGCCGGGTATTCCTCGGCTCCGGGAGGGGCCGTTCACCTCGGGGAACTGGGTCGAACGCTCCGGGCCACCCACCCCCCGGGCCGGTCGGGCGGCGTTCTCGGCCAGGATCGGGACCGCCGCGCCGGGAGCGCCTGCCCGGCCCGGCCCCCGAGCCGGTCACGGTGAGGCGGGAGGTCCGAGGTGCGTTCCCGCCCGTGCTGGGTAGCCCCACGAGAGCGGGTTCCCCTCCGGGGCGGACCCGCGCGGCCGACCGGCCACCCCAGGAACCGCGCGTCCCGCGGTTCTCCACCGAACAGGAGAGGACGTCCTCGCCGTGACCACCGTTCCCACGCTCACCCTGAACAACGGCGTCGCCATGCCCCAGCTCGGCTTCGGCGTGTACCAGGTTCCGGACGAGGAGGCGACCGCGACGGTGCGGGCGGCGCTGGACGCCGGGTACCGCAGCATCGACACGGCGGCGCTCTACCAGAACGAGATCGGGACCGGCCGGGCGCTGGCCGAGTCGGGAATCCCCCGAGAGGAACTGTTCGTCACCACGAAGCTGTGGAACACCGACCAGGGTTACGACACCACCCTGCGTGCCTTCGACGCCTCGTTGGAACGCCTGGGACTGGACCAGGTCGACCTGTACCTCATCCACTGGCCGGCGCCCAAGCTCGACCGGTACGTGGACACGTGGCGGGCCTTCGAGCGGATCTACTCCGAGGACCGCACCAGGGCCATCGGCGTGTCCAACTTCCAACCCGCGCACCTGGCCCGGCTGTTCGAGGCCAGTGGGATCGTGCCGGCGGTCAACCAGGTCGAACTGCACCCCCGCCTCCAGCAGTTGGCGGTACGGGAGTTCGACGCGTCCAACGGGATCGCCACCGAGGCCTGGGGGCCGCTGGGCCAGGGCAAGGGCGGTCTGCTGGACGATCCGACGCTGACCCAGCTCGCCGCCAAACACGGCCGCACTCCGGCCCAGATCGTGCTGCGCTGGCACATCCAGCTGGGCAACGTGGTGATCCCGAAGTCGTCGACCCCGTCTCGGATGCGGGAGAACATCGACGTGTTCGACTTCCAGCTCGACGCGGACGACATGGACTCCATCGCCGGGATGGAGACCGGCGCCCGAGGGGGTCCCGACCCGGACGTGCTGTCCTGAGCCTTCCCCGACCACCCGTCCATCCCTCGGGATGGGGGGTCCGGGCCGGGCGCCGCCGTGGACGCCTGGCCGGACCGGACGGCGGTGGGCCGGCACCGGCGAGCGGCCGTGGCGGCGAACGGCCGTGGTGGCGAGCGCACGACGAGGAGCGGAGTTCCCGCGTGTCCTGGTGGGCCCCACCGTTGCCGCCACGGCGGCGTCGGGGGCGGACGGCGGTGCGCCCCGTCCCGGCAGTGCGCGGGTGGGGTGCGGGTGACGCCGGTCGACCGCCACCCGTGCCACCCGGTCAGTTCTCCCGGGCCGGTGGTGCCTGGTCGTGCCCGGCGTGCGGGACGCGTTCGGTGGGGATGACGCCCATCCGGCCGGCCTGGAAGTCCTCGAAGGCCTGGATGACCTCCGCCTTCGAGTTCATGACGAAGGGCCCGTACTGCACGACGGGCTCCCGGATCGGCTGGCCACCGAGGACGAGCACGTCGAGGTCGGGGGTGCGGGCGTCGGGGTGGTCGGTGGCCTCGATGGTGAGGAGGTCGCCCGCGCCGAAGACCGCGAGCTGGGCCGCGCGCAGGGGGTGCCGCTCCTCCCCCACTCCGCCGCGCCCGGAGAGGGCGTAGACGAGCGCGTTGAAGTCGGTGCGCCAGGGCAGCACCAGGCGGGCGCCGGGGCTGAGGGTCGCGTGGAGCAGCGTGATCGGGGTGAAGGTGTTGCCGGGGCCGTGGTGTCCGTCGACCTCGCCGGCGATCACCCTGACCAGGGCTCCTCCGTCGGGGGAGGACAGCAGGGTGGTCTCCCCGCCCTGGATGCTCTGGTACTGGGGCGGGTTCCACTTGTTGGCGCGGGGCAGGTTGACCCAGAGCTGGATGCCGTGGAACAGGCCACCGGACATGACCAGGTGCTCCGGTGGCTTCTCGATGTGGAGGATGCCGCTGCCGGCCGTCATCCACTGGGTGGCGCCGTCGGCGATCACGCCGCCACCGCCGTGGGAGTCGCTGTGCTCCATCTGGCCGTCCATCATGTAGGTGACGGTCTCGAAGCCCCGGTGCGGGTGCCAGGGGGTTCCCTTGGGCTCGCCGGGCGCGTACTCGACCTCGCCCATCTGGTCCAGGTGGATGAACGGGTCGAGGAGACCGGCCGAGACGCCGGCGAACGCCCGGTACACCGGGAACCCCTCACCCTCGTGGCCGGAGGGCGCGGTGGTCACGGACCTGACGGGGCGTTGGCGACCCTCGGGGGCCGCCTCGGCGAGGCGAGGCAGTTCCAGGGTGTTCTCGACGGTGACGGCTGGCATGGCGCCCCTCCTGGTGCGACTCGGGACGCGCGTCGTCCCGACCACGCCAGTTTAGTTGAAGTTTCATCTAGTTTGGTGGAGTTCCCGCCGTCCGGGTTTCCGGTTGGGCGCCGCCCAACACACGGCCGCTTCGACCCCGACACTCCCGGCACCACGTCCCACCGGTGCCCTCCGCTCGGAACCGTGGCTCCTGGTGGGACGGGCCCGCGCGCCGGCCAGCCGACGGGAGTGGGCGCGGGCCCACCGGAACCGCCACCCCGACGCGGTGCGGCGACGTCCCCACCTCCGACACGGGTCAGGCGGTCACCGGGCCCGAGGACCCGGGCTTCGCGCGAGCGGAGGGCCACCCGTCCCCGCTCCGGCCGGGACCGGAGCACCTCGGCCCGACGCGCACTCGCCGGCGCGTCGGGTCGTGCCATCGTGCACCGGGTGCGCACCACTCACTCGTCCGGCGTAGGTGGGTCCGCTTCCCGTCGAACGCGCTGCGCCGTCCGAGCGGATGGGACTTCGCCTGCTCAGCGGGACCACCCCCGCCGGGACCGCCCTAGGCTCGGTTCGTCGGCGTCGCCGCCGACCACGACCCACCAGCTGGTCGTGCCCTCGCCGGGTCGGAGGTGTGGGTTGCTGCGCGGTTCGCCCTCCCGTGAACTCGCCCGACTCCCCCGAGCCCACCCCGAACGCGTGCCCCGGTCAGTCCCCTGGGCGGCTGGCGCCCGGCTCGAGGGCACCCCCGAGACGGCCGATCCCGAGAGCTCGGCCACCCGGCGCGCCGACACCGGGGCGCGGCCCGGACCAGGCGACGTCCCCAGCGGCGGCGGGACACCCGTGCCGCCCCTCAGGGAACCCGGCCCGCCGTGGCCTATCCGGCACACCGACCCCCGCGCGCACCTCGCCCACCGTCCGGCCACCGCACCGGGCGGCCAACGACACCACGCCCACCCGCCTGGTGCCCGGCGCCCCGATCCGCCCCCGGGGCGCGCCGGAACGGGAACCGCCACCGCCGGCGGGACGGCCCCGACCACACCCGTCCACTGCCGCGCCCGACGGACGCCGGCTCCGGGGCGGGGCCTCGCCCGCCCGCGCCCGGCCCGCCGGCGGCCCCAGCCGGCGCCCCGGAACTCCCGGCCGCCGTCGTCCGCGACTCACCCGGACGAGCGGGCGAGCCGCGTCGGTTCGCCACCCACCGGCGAAGGTCACCGATGCTGGCAAGCCCGGCACGACCACCGCCCCCGAGCCCACCAACCCGGTCGCGGGACACCCGAGCCAGCGACCACCCCGACGCGCAAGGGCTGAACGAACGGCAGCGACCAGGAGAGGTGCCAGTCATGCATTGGTCCCGGCAAGGCGCAGACACCCCGGCCCGACCACATCCGCCCCGACGTCGTCCCACCGCGATCCTCGCCGCCGTGGTCATCATGGGAGGCATGGCTCCACTCAGCACCCCCGGTTCCGCCGACGCCGAACCGGCCACCACCACTGTCAACGGCCAGGTGGTCGACGCGGACACCGGCCGCCCCCTCCCCGGCGCGGTCGTCCACGTCACCGAGCAGACCAGCACCGTGCGGACCGACGCCGACGGCAGGTTCACCGTGCCCGAGGCCCCGGTGGACGCGTTGGCCCTGGTCGCCGCGCGCCAGGGCTACTCCTTCGGCTGGCACCCACTGGAGGATCCGAACGCACCGGTGACCCTCGCGTTGGAGGCGGAAACCCCGGACACCGTCCCGCACCCGGACTACCCCCGCCCCGACTTCGACCGCCGCGCCGGAGTAAACGGCCAGTGGGCCTCGCTGAACGGCACCTGGTCGCTCGACTTCGACCCCTCCGACGTCGGCGTGGACGAGGGCTGGCACGAGGGGGACCACGAGTGGGCGCACGCGGTGCGGGTGCCCTTCGCCTACAACTCCCTCGCCGGGATCGGTGAGGAACGGCGCGCGGGCAACCAGGTGTACGCGAGCCAGTTCGCCGAGGCCAGGGGAACGGTCTGGTACCAGCGGGACCTGACGGTCCCCGAGGACTGGCCGACCGACCGCGGCACCCTGCTCCGTTTCGGCGCCGTCGAGTGGCGGGCGGAGGTGTTCCTCGACGGGAACCGCGTCGGGGAGAACGACGGGGGCTACTCCCCCTTCGACGTCGATCTCGGCCCCCTACGCCCCGGGGCGGAGCACTCCCTCGTCGTGCGCGTCGAGGTCCCGGACAACTCCGCGACCACCCCGTACCCCCAGGGCAAGCAGATGGGCTGGTACACCGACACGGGCGGCATCTGGCAGTCGGTGTGGATCGAACCGGCGGACTCGGCGCGGCTCACCACGGTGCACACCACACCGGAGATCGACTTCGACGGCCGCGAGGCCACCGCCGCCCGGGTCACGGTGGACGTCGAGGCGCGGGGCGCTCCTGACGGGACGGTGGAGCTGGCGGTGCGCGCCCAGGACGGGGAACCGGGCGCGCGTGCCGGGCAGCGGCAGGACGGCGTGTCCGCGCCGGGGCTGCCGGTGCCCGTGGAGCCCACCGTCGGCGAGGTGGTGGCCACGGCGACGGTGACGCTGGTGGACGGCGCGGGAAGCGCGGTCATCGACGTGCCCGACCCCCGGCTGTGGGAACCGGAGGCGCCCTGGCTGTACCGGGTGGACGCGAGCCTCACCGATCAGGCGGGATCGGACAGGGTGGACACCTGGTTCGGGCTGCGCACCGTGAGTCGTGAGTGGCTCCCCGGGCACTCGCCCGAGGAGCAGGACGACCCGGCCGAGCAGTACCAGTACCTGTTCCTGAACAACCGGCCCGTCTACCTGCGCTCGGTGCTGGACCAGAACTTCAACCCGTGGGGCAACTACAGCTACACCGGCCTGTACCAGGGCGCCGACCTGCGCGGCGGCGAGCTGGAGGACCCCGGCAAGGGATCGGTGCTGTTCGACCTGGCGCTGACCAAGCAGCTCGGGTTCAACTCGGTGCGCCCCCACATCAAGGTCAACGACCCGCTGTACTACCACTGGGCGGACGTCCTGGGGCTGCTCGTCTGGTACGACCAGCCGAACTTCGGTTACGACGGCTACGGACCGGAGGCCGAACGCCTGTGGGAGGAGGTCCTGCGGGACGCCGTGCACCGCGACTACAACCACCCGTCCATCGTCATCTGGGACGCGTTCAACGAGGCGTGGGGCTTCAACGCCACACCGGGTGGCCCGATCAGGGACGACGCCAAACCCTGGATCGAGCGGATGTTCGACCTGACCACGGACCTGGTGCGGGGGACGCGGCTGGTGGTGGACAACTCGCCGTGCTGCGAGAACGGCCACCTGGTCACCGACATCAACGACTTCCACGGCTACTACTCCACCTGGGAGGAGTGGGCGGCGACGGTGGACCGGATCGTGTCCAACACCTACCCCGGGTCGACGCACAACTTCGAGGACGGGCGGACCCAGTCCGGGCAGCCGCTGATGAACTCCGAGTTCGGCCCGTGGAGCGGTGGCCGGGAGAAGGACCAGGAGGTGGCCACGCCCTTCCGGTACACCGCCGAGCTGTTCCGCGCCGAGCAGAAGATGAGCGGCTACCTGTTCACCGAGCTCACCGACCTGGAGTGGGAGTGGAACGGGTGGGCGGCCTACGACCGCACCCTCCAGGTGCCCGGCTACCTCGACGCCGACGGGGCGCAGGGCGGGGTCGGGTTGGCCAACGCCGACGACGTGCTGCTGGTCGGGGAACGCCCCGTGCAACGGCTCGTCGGGGACGACCCGATCGGACTGACGGTGCGTTCGTCGTTGTTCTCCGGTCGGGACCTCGGGGAGACCACGCTGCGGTGGCGGGTGACCGGCACCGACGGCACCGGGGCGGAGCTGCCGTCCTCGGACTGGGCGGAGGTACCGGTCTCGCCCGAGACGTTCGCAGTCACCGAGTTGACGACGGTGGAGGTCCGTCCGCCTGACGGGTTCGTCGCCGGGCGACTGGACGCGGAGCTGCTCTCCGACGGCCAACCGGTCGCCTCCGGCCAGACGGTGCTGGCGGCGTGGGGCGCGGCGGCCGAGCAGGCGGCGGGAACGTTGGCCCTCGACCCGGCGGGCGCGGACGTGGAGTGGCCCCAGGGTTCGGAGGTGTTCTCCCAGGACGGCGCGTCGGCCGTGGTCGGGTGGGGTGACGGCGAGTTCCGCTGGCACCTGACCGTGCCGGAGGACCTGCGGGACGGTGGTTTCGACAGCGCCCAGCTGGTCCTCGAGGCGGCCGCGTCCCGCCCGTCGCTGCCGCGCACCTCGTTCCCCCAGACCTCGGAACGGGTCTTCCCGACCACCCTGAGCGCGACCGTGTCCGGCGCGGGAACCGTGGTGGAGACGGAGGCCGTCGTGCTCCCAGACGACCCGGCGGACGCCAGGGGCGCGTTGTCCCACGAGTCCGGGTTCCACCCGGGGCAGTACGGCTACCGGGTGCTGCTCGACCTCGACGTCGAGGACATGCGGGCCGCCGTCGCCGACGGCGAGGTCACCGTCACCCTGCGGGGAGCCGGAGGCGGTCTGACCGTGCTGGGCCCGCGCACGGGGCGGTTCGGTGTGCCACCACAGCTGGTGCTGTCCGAAGGCGCCGGCCTGCCCGGGCCGGCGGTGGCCGGAGGTGAGCCCTACCTGCGGACCGCCGAGGCCGCCGGGGTGACCACGCACCTGCTGGCCGGCGACGCCACCGCCGGTGCGGAGGCCGCCATGACCGTGAGCGTGGTCAACGACTCCGGCGAGGTCGTGCGCGACGTGCGGCCGGCGTTCGTGGCGCCCGAGGGGTGGACGGTCGAAGCGTTGGGCGACCACACCGTCGGCGAGCTGGCTCCCGGTGAGGGCGCGCACCTGCGCTACCGGGTGGTCCCTGACGGGGACGGCCCGGTGACCGTGCGAACCCGGGCGTACTACTCCACCGGGGAGGGCAGGCAGGTCACCGAGGAACCGTGGGAGCTCGACCTGAGCTGAGCGGGACCACTGGTACGGGGCCGGCCCGGGACGGCGGGCCGGCCCCTGCCCGATCCGGACCGGTCGCCCGAACCCGCTGGCGATCCGCCCAGATTCGTCCGGGGGAGGGTGTGCCCCGACTCGTCCGCGACTCGCCCGGCCTCGGCGGGCGGTCCGGCTCCGACCGCCGGTCGAGGCGCCGAGCGACATCGACACGGCTCCAGCAGAGCGCCCCTCCGCCCTGGTCCGTGAACGATCGAACTCTTGAGGAGTAACCCCACGGCGTGGCAGCGACCGCGGGGCGCCAGGAACGGCGGCATGCGGTGCCACCGCCGCACACGTCCCGGGTCGCGACCGGCCTCCCCGAGCCGGGCGGTGCGCGGGGAGGACAGTGAGCGGCCCCTGCCCGCGCGATGCGCCGTTCCCGGCACGGCACCCGGTGTCCCCTCCCCCGCGGAGGCGCCCCGTGTGGCTCCTCGGTCACCCGGGAATGCCACGGCCCGTGCCCCGAAACCTCCTCCGCTGGCCGCTCCCCCACCGGGGCACCGGTCCATGCACCGGTCCACGATGCGGATCACCCGGGTCGGTTTCCAGTCCCCCGACGGCGGAGCCGGTGGCGGATACGGCTCCACAACCGGACCGGCCAGGGCCGGCCGTCGTGGACTCCGAGCACCCGCAGCGGCCGGTTGGGTTTCGCTGGCTGCCACCGGACGGGCGCGGCGACGCGGTTGGGGAAGACGACCCACCAGGTCGCCCCGTCGTGGGGGGCCGCCCACTTCGGACGTGCCCAGGCCAGGGTTCCGCCGAGGGGCACCGAGGACGACAGGAGCCGGTCGGCCTCGCCGCCCACCGGCAACCGGGTCCGGTCCACCTGGCACACGGCGTGCAGCCTCGCCCCCGTGCGCTCGAAGAGGTCCGAGGCGCGGTGCAGGCAGGTGGTCGCGTCAAGTTCGGCCACCGCTCCCGGCCGACACGGCAGGCAGTACTGGTCGTGTTCGCCGGCGACGAGGAACACCTCGGCGGGGGTGGTCCGGCACCAACCCGGTGGGCGGCGACGAGCCCGCACCGTCGGCGCGATCGTGCTCCTGAGCTGCCGGGCGGCGTCGTCGAGGTCGGGGGCGCCCCCACAGCGTTCCTGGAACCGTTCGACCGCGTGCCGCGTCAGGTGGATCCGGGCCAGCAGCT
Source organism: Actinoalloteichus sp. AHMU CJ021 (assembly GCF_002895405.1). Classification (NCBI taxonomy): domain Bacteria; kingdom Bacillati; phylum Actinomycetota; class Actinomycetes; order Pseudonocardiales; family Pseudonocardiaceae; genus Actinoalloteichus; species Actinoalloteichus sp. AHMU CJ021. Next base: position 6,806,248 of record NZ_CP025990.1, read on the forward strand.
CCCGGCCCCGCAGGGCCACCAGGGCGTCCAGGTCGGGCGGATCGCACGCCGGGAAGGGAACGCAGTGGGTCGCGATCCAGCGGGTCGACCCGTCCGAGTCGCGCACCAGGGGGAGCACCAGGGTGTCCGGGACCAGGAGGAAGAACCCGGACCTGCTCCGTCGGCCCGCCAGTTGGGGCGGGAGTTGGTCGGTGACCTCACCCAGCTCGTCGACCATCCGCCGCAGGGTCGCCTTCGCCGCGCCGTGGTCGGTGAGCCCGCGCCACCGGGCGTAGGCCCCGGCGCAGGAGTCGGTTACCACCACGGGCCACTGGTTGTCGTGCTTCGCCGCCACCCCTCCTTTCCTACCGGCCTCACCCCGGTCGACGACACGTCCATCACGGCGATCCGCCGCCGCCGGACCGGTGAAGCCGGTGCCAGCCGGCTCGGCCCGGCGTGCGGTGCGGTGGCCGGAACCCCGGCGGCGGGGACTACCCTCGGTGCCCGGTCGCGGACGGGATGCCACGGCCGGTGGTCCGGGAAAGCACGGGCCACCGGCCCACTTCACGCGGAACTCACGAATCCGAGCGGACGCCCCGGCCGCCCCGCACCTGCCGGCGTCGGCGAATCCCCCACCGCCCGCCGCCACCCGACAGGTGACCCCCTTCCGGCCGAACGGTCAGCGATCCGGCCGAGTGGAGCGCGCCAGAGCGCACCGCCGTTGCGCACCGCGAACGGCACCACGCCGCCCCCGCTCCTCGGACGCCCCCCGCTTCCGGCGCCGCGCGAACGGCACGCCGAAAACACGTGGAGCACCCTTTTCCCACCACCGCCGTCGCCGATTCCGGAAATCGGGGGAGATGATTGACCCGCCTTTTCCCGAAAGGGCCGCGAACCTCCTCACGGAAAAGGAACCGCACGCGCGGAGAAAAGGGAACTTCGCACCACGAACGTTACCGAGAGTGACATCGAGGCCGTCGCCCGGCGGCCCCGAACACGAGGAACCGCACGAGAGCGACCCGAACGAGACAGTACGTCCATCTTGCATTCACCAAAGTGTGATGACAGAGTGTGAATGCCCTGCCGGCGGGCCACACCAGCGAAACGGAAGCACCCACTCGGAAAGGGAGTGACGTGATGACCGAGAAAGCGGGTAGACAACGCTGGCGGAGACCCGCCTCCGTGGCCGCGGCGAGCGCCCTCGCGTTGACGATCGGCGCGCCCACCGCCGTGGGTCTGGAACCGGGCACGGCGGAACACGTGGCCCCGCTCGGCTTCGGCCCGAAGAACGTCATTCACCTCATCAGCGATGGCATGGGCTACAACCACGTCGACGTCGCGAGCCTCTGGGAACACGGCACCACCGCGCACCAGGTCCGCGTCGACCCCGACTCGGGAACCACCGAGCACCTGCCCGCCACCCCCGCTCAGGTCTACGAGGACTGGCCCGTCCAGCTCGGCATGTCCACCTACCACGACGGTCACTCCTACGAGGCGGACCGGGCGTGGGCCGGGTTCGACTACCCCAGCGAGGACTTCACCGACTCCTCCGCCGCCGGCACCGCGCTGGCCACCGGAGTCCGCACCTACAACGGTGCGATCGGTCTCGCCCCGGACCGCGGTCCCGTCAAGAACCTGACCGAACGGGCCCAGGAACTGGGCAAGGCATCCGGCGTCGTCTCCAGCGTGCCGTTCAGCCACGCCACCCCCGCCGCCTACGTGGCCCACAACCCGGACCGCAACGACTACCACGGCATCGCCAAGGAGATGTTGTTCGAGCACGACATCAACGTCGTCTTCGGCCCCGGCCACCCCGACTTCGACGAGGACGGTCAGCGTCGCGACGAGCCCGACCACCGCTACGTCGACGAGTGGACCTGGGGAGCCGTGCAGCGGGGCGCCACCGCGTTCGACCTCGTCGAAACCCCCGAGGAGTTCGCCGCGCTCGCCCAGTCCTCGAACCCACCCCGCCACGTGCTCGGCGTTCCCCAGGTCGCGGCGACCCTCCAGTACGACCGAGGAGGCCCGGACCGCACGCCCGACGGACGACCGGTCCCCGGAGCGCTCCCCTACACCGCGCCGCCAGTCGAGAACGTGCCCACCCTCGCCGACATGACGACCAGTGCCCTCGCCGTCCTGGAGAACGCCTCTGACGAGGGGCTGTTCCTCATGATCGAGGGTGGAGCGGTCGACTGGGCCAGCCACGACAACGACACCGCACGGGTGATCGAGGAGCAGATCGACTTCAACCGGGCCGTCGAGGCCGTCGTGGACTGGGTGGAGGAGTCCAGCAGCTGGCACGAGACCCTCGTCGTCGTCACCGCCGACCACGAGACCGGCTACCTGGCCGGCCCCGGCGCCGACCCGACCTGGACCCCGGTGATCGGCTCGGCCGGGCAGCTTCCCCACGTCTCCTGGCACTCAGGTAACCACACCAACGCCCTCGTGCCGCTGTTCGCGAAGGGACCGGGCGCGAGCCGTCTCGAACAGCACGCCGACAACATCGACCCCGTCCGGGGTCGGTACCTGAACAACACCGATGTCGCCAAGGTCGTCTTCGACTTCTGGGGACGCTGAGCACTCCTGGTCGACCCGGACTGACTCGGGGCCGCCACCACTGGTGGCGGCCCCGCCCCGCGAGCCCGGACCCGTACCCGGCGCCCAACCGTGCTCCTCCCCGTCCGTGACCACCCGTCGCCCCGGCCGGGCTCCCGGGGCCAACCTGCGGAAATCCGTTGCCCCAGCGGCCGGCGCACCCGATGCTCGTCCCGTGTCCCTCCGCGAGGTCCGAGCCAATGCCGACGCGAGCAGCGTCGTGGTCTACCAGGCCTACCCGGCCGCGATCGCCGACCCGGCGTTGCGGGCCGGCACCTTCGTCGCTCCCTTCAAGCAGGAGCGGATGACCTGGATCAAGCCCTCGTTCCGCTGGATGATGTACCGCTGCGGCTGGGCCACGAAGCCAGGCCAGGAACGGGTGCTCGCCGTGCGGATCAGCCTCGAAGGGCTGTGGTGGGCTCTTCGCCGGTCGTGCGCCAGCAGCCACGGCGCGGGACGGCACCCGAACAGGGAGGCCTGGCGACGGCAGCTGGCGGAAAGCCCGGTCCGGGTGCAGTGGGACCCGGAACGGGACATGGACCTGAACCCCCTTCCCCAGCGCTCCATCCAGATCGGGCTCGGCCCGGAGGCCAGCCGCCGCTACGTCGACGAGTGGATCGTGGAACTCACCGACGTCACCGAACTCGCCCGCGAGGTGGGGCGTCTGGTGCGGGCTGGCGATCAGGACGGGGCGCGTGCGCTGTTGCCCGAGGAGCACCCGTTGACGGTGCCCGCCGATATCGCCGAGCGGATCGACGTCACCGGGCCAGCTCCCGCCCGGACGAACGGCCAGGGCAGGTGAGACCCCCTACCGGTAGCCCGGGAACAAGGGGACCTCGTTCTTCCTGGTGCCACATCACCCCAGGTCAGAACGGCCTGACGACGATACGCACCCCCCGGTCGGGCCGCGTGGGAGGCGTGGGGTAGTCTGTGTTCACACCGAGACGGTAACCGGGACGTGGCGCAGCTTGGTAGCGCACTTGACTGGGGGTCAAGGGGTCGCAGGTTCAAATCCTGTCGTCCCGACGGTTACGAGAAGGCCCGCTGACACTGGGAACATACCAGGTCAGCGGGCCTTCTTCGCGTTCCGGTACCGATCAGCGACCGATCATCCACTTCGGCCCCTACCCGCGAGTAACCCCCGCGGTGGGAGGATTTGGGGAGGATCGGGTCCGACGGGGCGAAATGTGGTCGCGTTCCCAGAAGCGAACCGTGTCGCCCGAACGGGGTGATCGTGGCGGCCCAGCAGGAGCCAAGCCGGCGTGCCGACCGACCGCGCGCCCAGTATTGCCGGAACCCCAGCAGGGTGCCGTACCAGGAGCAGCACGAGGGTGCCCCCCATCTCGCTTCAGGAACAGCGCGTACTCGTCGTAGGGAGCATCCCCGCGTACGCGGGGCCGATGCCCTGGCGGTCCTCAAGCTGACCTACGCCACGGGAGTATCCCCGCGTACGCGGGGCCGATACTTGTTGACCTGCGACTCCACACGGGATGAGGCCCATTTCTCCGCAGCCTTCATTCAATGCCGCTCGCCAGTTCGCTCGTCACTTGATCACCACTTGTCCCACCATGGCGCCTGTCGACGTGACCAGAACGGCCACGACGGTGATCCCCCGTGTTCAAGGGCATTTTCCGGGCGGCGAGCCGGCCCCGCTCGACGATGAGCACGGACGGGTTGATCCTCGACCTACCGTCGCTCTGGCGCCTGGACGATCACGACGCTCGCCGGGCACCAGGCGGATCACGCACAGGGTACGCACACCGAAGCAGCGGGCGACCGGACTCGGCACCCAACCCGGCCAGTGGCTGCCGAGGAGAGCGCCGGCGGCCCGAGAGCCCGGAGCACGTTCCTCCTCCGGTGGTCGTGGGGACGGGTCAGCGGGCGATGAGCCCGGTGAGCACGAGCGCGAGCCAGCGGACACGGGCGGCGGGGGCCTGGTCGGTGGGGAACGTGGACAGCACCAGGTAGAGGTCGTCGACGGTGCAGTCGGTGCGCAGCTCGCCCTGTGCCTGTGCGGCGCGGAGGAGTTGACCGAGCGCGCTGGTCACGCGTGCCTCCAGGTCGCGCATGGCGGGATGGACGGCGTGGTCGGTGTTGAGGGCGTGGGCGGCCGCTTTGACCGCCTGGTTGTGCGCGACGGTGTCCATCAGGCGTGTGAGGAACCCCGTGAGCTCCTCCATGGCGGGCGCGCCCTGGCCGGCGCGCCGCAGGGAGTCTTCTGCGTCGTCGGCGACCGGTGCGAATGAAGCCGCGATCACGGCGTTGACCAGGTCGGTTTTGTTCGGGAAGTGCTTGTAGAGGGTGCCGACCGCCACGCCGGAGGCGGCGGCGATCCGCTCCATCGACACTCCGGCCCCGTGCTCGGTGATCTGTTCGTGTGCTGTGGCCATGATCCGGGCGCGGTTGCGGGCGGCGTCGGCTCGCAGTGGCCGTTGGGGGGACATGGGCTGCTCCGGGTACGGGTTTTGCGTCAAGGTGAATTATGATTCACCATAGAGGTGAATCGGCATTCATCTTACCGACAGGGGACGATCATGACGAGCACGACCGCCGCCACCCGCTGGACCGAGGACGACGTCCCGGACCAGGACGGCCGGGTGGCCGTCGTCACCGGTGCGAACAGCGGCCTCGGTTGGGAAACGGCGCGGGTCCTCGCCGCACACGGGGCGTGTGTCGTCCTCGCGGTACGCGACCTCGACAAGGGCCGGCAGGCGATGGCCGCCATCACCGACCAGGTGCCCGGCGCCCAACTCGGCCTCCAGCGCCTGGACCTGGCCTCCCTGGAATCGGTGCGCGCCGCGGCTGCCGAGCTGCGTGACGCCCACCCGAGGATCGACCTGCTCATCAACAACGCCGGTGTGATGTACACGCCTCGGCAGAAGACGCAGGACGGCTTCGACCTGCAGTTCGGCGTCAACCACCTCGGGCACTTCGCGCTCACCGGGCTCCTGCTGGAGGCGATGCTGCCCTTACCCGACTCCCGGGTGGTGACCGTCAGCAGCCTGGGCCACCGCATCCGGGCCGACATCCACTTCGACGACCCGCAGTGGGACCGCACCTACAACCGTGTCGCCGCCTACGGGCAGGCCAAGCTCGCGAACCTGATGTTCACCTACGAGCTGCAGCGCCGCCTCGCCTCGCACGGCACCGGCACCGGCACCGGCACCGGCACCACCATCGCCGCCGCGGCCCACCCCGGGGGTGCCGCCACCGAACTGATGCGGAACCTGCCCGGCCCGCTCCGTGCGACCGCGGGCCTCCTCGTCCCCTTGTTCACCCAGACAGCGGCCATGGGCGCGCTGCCCACGCTGCGGGCCGCGACCGACCCCGCGGTCACCGGCGGTCAGTACTACGGCCCCACCGGGATGGGAGGGGTTCGGGGATACCCCCGCGTGGTCGCCTCCAGCGAGAAGTCCCATGACAGGGCCGTTCAACAGCGCCTGTGGACCCTGTCCGAGCAGCTCACCAAGGTCACGTTCCCCGTCTGAGCCGACCTGGCGGGGATACCGGCCCGACAGGACGGCGGCACCGTCGCGCCGGAGCCTGGGTGCCGGTCGCGTGGTTCCAACTCATCGACGACGAGGAGGACTTCCCCGGTGCGGGGGGCTCGTAGGGGGTCCACCACTGCCCGCGCTCCCGGAACGGTGAACACGGTCGGCTCAGCAACCCTTCGATCCGTGCTCGTCGATCAGGGGAGCCCGGTCCCCTGGCACGGGAACGGCGCCGGGCGGGAGCACCACCGATCCTGTGCCGCCACCGGTCGGGTATCCGTCCACGCGCAGCGCCGTCCAGCTCAGGCGATGATGTTGTCCAGCAGCAGCATGAGCGTGATGAGACCGGACAGTACGAGCACACCCACCACGGCGCAGCCCGAGTTCGGGGCCGAGGCGTTGGGCTTGCGGGGTTCCCTTCCCGCGTTGACGGCCGTTCCGGCCTCGAGCCCCCAGCAGTAGAGGCACTCGCCGCCGTAGTCATAGGTCCTGCCGCACTTCGAACAGGTCTGCGACGCCATGTCGAACTCCCCTTCGGCTGCCTCGTCCCACAACCAGGCCGCGCACGCGAGCCCGTTGCTGAATTCGTGAGGTGGAACGGTCCCTCGAATCCGCGGGACTTCCAGGGCGAGGCACCGAATTCCTGGGTCCACCTCGGACTCGTCGAGGACGGGATCCGTGACCGGCGCGGGCCGCCGGTCACGGTGATCGGGCCCGGCCGCCCCCCAGGCCGGCCGGGTCCGGTCACGTCCCCGTCCCCTGGGGCGACCGGAGACGATCCGCTGTCGCGTCGCGACCGCGACAGGAAACCCCCTCCGGCTGCCCCGGCAGGGTGATCGTCTCCGTTGCCTTCGGGTCCGGAGTGGATCTCGTGTCCCAACTCATGATGGTTCGACCCCGTGCCGAGCGGTATCCCAGAAATCTGGGAACACCGTCGGCCACCAACCAGTTGCTCGCAGTATCGTCCTGTTGATCGCGGCGACCACCGTCGCCGGAACGACTCACGAGAACGGACACCCGTGGCGAACCGGCGGCAGCGCGAGCGACAGGTTCTGGGGGATCTCCGTGACCTGGCGAGGGCGGGCGTGACCGCCAGGGAGCTCTTCGCCGAGTTGGACGGCCTGCTCCCGTCGTTGATGGGCTTCGAGGCCGTCTGCTGGCACCACACCGATCCGCTGACCGGCTTACCGACCTCGATGGTCAGCACCACCCTCGACCCACGGGGCATGGGGCCAGCGATGGACCTGGAGTTCGCCGGCGGCGATGTCGCCACCATGGCGCAGATGCACGCACGGGGCGACCGGGTAGCGGCCCTCAGCCAGGTCACCGAGGGCCACCCGGAACGCAGCATCCGCATGCGCGAACACCTGTCCACGCACGGGTTCGGCGACGAACTGCGGCTGCGGTTCGATCTCGGTGAGGGCACCTGGGGCTTCGCGGCCCTCATGCGGGAGAAGGGCAGCGGCCCGTACTCCGAGGAGGAACTCCGCTTCGCCGGTCAGGCGAACCGGCTGATCAGCGCCGCGCTCCGCCGCACCTACCGCCCACCGACCACGCTCGCGGTGGCCGCTCCGGTTCCCGCCGTGATCGTCCTCGGCTCGAGCGACGAACTGGTCGCGGCGGACCAGCCGGGGCAGGCCCTGCTGCTCGAGCTCGCGGACTCGGTGTTCGACGTGATGGCCGTGCCCGCCGTGTTCCTGGTCCTCTCCCGGATGGCCCGACACGCCGAGGCGGACCCGACGGGTATTCCGGCGGTGATGCGGCTACAGACACCAGCCGGGCAGTGGATCGTCCTGCGCGGCTCGGTACTCCACGGCATCGCCGCCGGGCAGGTCGTGGTGACGGCCTCGACGCCGACGGCCGCCGAGATCATGCCCCTGGTGCTGAGCTCCCACGGCCTGACCCGCCGTGAGCAGCTGGTGACAGCGCAGGTGCTGCGGGGCGGCAGCACCAGGGAGATCGCCAAGGAACTGTCAGTGGCACCGGTCACGGTGCAGGACCACCTGAAGTCGATCTTCTCGAAGGTCGGCGCGCGTAGTCGAGGCGAACTCGTCGCCTTGCTCTCGCTCGACGGCCCGCGGCTCGACCACTCGGTCCCCGCGACATCGAGCGACCGGCGGTGACCCGCGGTGGGCCGCACGCTCCGGGGCCGCCCTCAGGAGAGCCCGCCCGATGCGGCCCGCCCGCTGCCCGCGTGCGGTCATGCGGCTCACTGTTCGGGTAGCCCCGTAGGTCCCTGCTCGGCGAGGAAGCGCTCGAACTCGGAGCCGATCTCCTCGGCGGTGGGCAGCGCCCCGCGACCCTACCCCGACGTCTCCCGCCGACGCACCCGAATAACGGGGAGACCGGCCGGAGGCGATCCCCGAGCACTCACCCGACACCGTCAGGCGGGACCACGTCTCCGACGGGCAGCGCCCGCCGGGAGTGGCGCGGCCCGGGAGACTGGTCGCCACCGCGCGGCACGCGGGTCCATTCCCCACCTCGGAGTTGCTCGTCGACGGCCTCACCGGAGCCCGGGGACCCGTCACAACACCCGTCACACCACCCGTCACACCGGGACGGGCCCACCTGACCCACCGTGACGGCTCCTGGACACCGCCGTCACACCGAATTCCCTGGTCAGGGGACATGAAGATGGCGCTGTGACGGTCACGAGGACACCCTGGCGTCGTCTGGCTCGCACTCGGATCCGCCGCGTCGAGCGGGCCGAGGAGACCGGCCTCGCTTGGCCGAGATCGACGGGCGAGTCCGTGCGCGCGGCAGGGCTTCCCGGGAGGAGCGCGGAGGTACCAGCATGGGCTGCCGAACCGCCCGACGACGGCCGGCGGAGCGGCTGCTCGAGCACGCGGTCGACTGCCGAACAGGTGCCGCCACCGGACACCGCCTACCGCCGACGCCAAGCGGCCCCTGACCAGAACATGCTGGTCAGGGGCCGTATCGCCCGGCGAAAGGCGAGTGGTTCCTCGTTCAGGTCGGCGGTGACGGTGATTCCGGGCTGCACCCATTCGATCTCGATCTGCCGCATGCTGTTCCTTATCTTCTAAGTCGGGTCTGTTCTGGTCAGTCGTAAGATCGGGAGGGCCCGGGGACTTCGGGTGTGGCTGTCATGTGGTCGCCGTTGGTGTGGCTTGAAAGGATTGGCCGCCCGAGGTCCCGCGACGACTCGACCGCTGATTGGGATGAGCGAACCGATCGCTGCATAAGGACGTGCCGGCGAGGTCGTCTGCCGGGTGTTCCGCACGAACGACGACGGAGGTGGCCGTGCCCGAACTCTGGGCCGGCGTGGACGCGGGCAAGGCCGCGCACCACTGCACGGTGATTGATACCGACGGCACGAAGGTGCTTTCCCGCCGGGTCGCCAACAACGAGGCCGACCTGTTGGAGCTGATCGGTGACGTACGGGCTTTGGCCCCGGACGTGCTGTGGGCGATCGACCTGAACTCCGGCGGGGCCGCGCTGCTGATCGCATTGCTGGTCAACCACGGACAGAAGCTGCTCTACATCCCCGGTCGCACCGTCCACCGCGCCGCCGGCACCTATCGTGGGGACGGCAAGAGCGACTCCAAGGACGCCTTCGTCATCGCCGACCAGGCCCGGATGCGCCGTGACCTGCACCCGGTGACCGCCGGCGACGAGATCGCGGTGGAGTTGCGGATCCTCACCGCCCGCCGCTACGACCTGGCCGCCGACCGCACCCGGGCGATCAACCGGCTGCGCGCCCAACTGCTGGAGTACTTCCCCGCGTTGGAACGGGCCTTCGACTACAGCACCTCCAAGGCCGCCCTGGTCCTGCTCACCGGCCACCAGACCCCCGCCGCACTGCGTGAGCGCGGCCGGGAACAGCTCGCCGACTGGCTGCGCGCCCGGAAGGTCCGCAACAGCGCGACGGTCGCCGCCGCCGCAGTCGCCGCCGCCGAAGCCCAGTTCACCACCGTCCCCGGAGAGATGACGGCCGCGGCCATGGTGGCCCGGCTCGCCAAGGGGGTGATGGCCCTCGATGACGAGATCGCGGAGACCGACGCGCTCATCGAGGGCCGGTTTCGCCGACACCGTCACGCCGTCGCGGTCCTGAGCATGCCCGGCGTCGGGCCCCTGCTCGGAGCCGAGTTCATCGCGCTGACCGGCGGCGACATGGCCGCGTTCGGCAGCGCCGACCGGCTGGCCGGTGTCGCGGGCCTGGCGCCGGTGCCCAAGGACTCCGGACGAGTCCGGGGCAACCTGCGCCGGCCACGCCGCTACAACCGGCGCCTGCTGCGCATGTTCTACCTGTCCGCGCAGGTCGCCGCCCGCTGTTGCCCGACGTCGAAAGCCTTCTACGACAGGAAAAGGCGCGAAGGCAAGGCGCACAAACAGGCCGTCCTCGCGCTGGCCCGCCGACGCCTGAACGTGTTGTGGGCACTCATCCGCGACAACCGCGCCTTCCAGACCGGCACGCCGCAACCCGAAGCCGCAGCGGCCTGACGAGCTCACGGCCCGACACCTTCACCGCTTGACAACTTCATTGGGAATCCTTTCGTCCGGTTGGTCGTGGGATCAGTGGGAGGGGGTGTCGGGGGCGAACAGGGCGCGTAATGCCGACTTGTCCGGTTTTCCCCCGTCGGTGAGTGGAATGGTGTCGACGAATCACCTCGGCGGCCGCACCTCCGGCGCTCGTCACCCCACGAGTCGCCCGGGACGCCCCCCTGGTTCCCGGCTCCGGCGCAGTGTTCCGCTCGTCCCGGCCGCGACCAGCGCTTTCCGCCACGACTATCACCCGGGTGGACCAGCGGCCGCCGCTCCGCCGGGCAGAGCGGGACAGGGCGGGCCGCCCGGCGTCCGGGGCCGAGGCAGCCGAAGGTCAACCCGGTTCGGCCAGCTCCGAGTCGGTGGCCGGGTGGGGCGCGTCGGGCTGGGGCACCAGCCCGACCACGATGTCGGAGCCAGAACGCCCCACCTCGCTGACCACCTCGGCGGCGACGGTCGTCGTTGCTGCACAAGCTGGGGTTCGCCCGCCGGACCGAGGCCGCCGTCTACGCGACGAGGCAGGCGACGGCCCGCCGGCCGCACCGCTGAGCCGGCGCCGGACGTCGCCGGTCCACGGGGGCGAACCGACTCCTCGCGGGTGCCACCGGACTCCCCCGGCAGGGTCGGCGTGACAGACACCGAACCGGCCAGCCGATCGGCCGCCCCCGCCCCGGTGGGTGTCCGCCTCGGGCCCTAGGTCCCGCCTGGGCCGGGCCACGGTCCCTGTCCGACGGCCGCCGGCCAGCAGAGGATGTGGACAAGGGCGGTGACCGATCACCGCGCGGGCTGGGGTCCCCCGGCTCCGGGTCCCGCCGGCGACGCCCGCCCCCAACCCGGCGCCCGAGCGGACGCCGTCCCGCCTGCCGGGGTGGCTCACCCGAGGCGCCGTCGGTGAGCCGAGCGGACCCGTGCGTCACGCACCCGCGGGCGAACCGGTCTGACCAGGGTCCGGTGCCGGGGACAGCGGGGCGTCCGGGCGGCTCCGAAGGCCGTCGAAGGCGATCTTCACGAAGGCGTCGGCCAGGTCGACGGCGGTCAGGCCCCGCCGGGGCCGGTACCACTCGATGATCGAGTTGAGCATGCCGAAGAGCAGCCGACTGGTCAGCGCGGGGTCCACATTCGGGTTGGGGGAGGTGCCCGGGCCGGACACCGTGGCGGGGGCACCCCGGTTCGCCCGACACCACCGACGAGGGGTGGTGCTCCCGCTGCCGTCCCACACACCAGGGGAAGGCCGTCCCAGGCACCCCGGGGGAAGTGGGGGATCGCTGGCTGGACCTCGTTGGGTGGAAGCTGATCACCGGTCGCCGCTGCCCCAGGAAGGCCGCCGCTCCCCCAGGGACCCCGCGAGAGCTGGAGGCGACGAAGCGGCGCTCCACGGGGCCTGAGCGCGTTAATGAGCCGTCGGTCCCCGCGCCTGGCCTCCACTTGCCCGTGTACCGAGGACGCGGGGGCCTCCCGGGAGCTGGGTGGCGTCGCGGCCGCGCCGGTGGCGTTCCGGCCAGCGGGGCCGGCCGCCACCGGGGGTGCGCCGCGCCGCTCGCCGGCTCCGTCCCCGTCATGACCCACCCCGCATCCCGCGGCGTCGGACGTCGACGCCGCGCCGCGCGTAGAGAGCGACCGCGACGACGATGACGACGCCCCGGACGACGTTCTTGAAGAACGGATCGACGGCGAGCTGGTCGAACACGGTGTCCAGGGTGGCCAGGATCAGGACCCCGCCGACCGTGCCGGCCACTCCGCCACGGCCACCGGCCAGCAGGGTGCCGCCCAGCACGACGGCCGCGATGGACACCAGGTCGTACTGCGCCTCGGTGCCCGCCCACGGCGCCCCCGCGCCCAACCGGCTCGCCAGGAACACCCCGGCCAGGCCCGCGCACAGGGCGCACAGGACGTGGGCGGTCACCCGTTCACCCTCCTCCAGCGCATCCAGCGCACCGCGTTGGGCGATGTCAACACCAGCTTCGCCGACCGCCACTTCGCCGGTGCCCTGAGCAAGCCGGACCAGGCGGTAACAACCGGCATGCGGGAGGCGCAGCCCTGGTTGAAGAAGTTGTGGCGCGACAAGACCAAACGCGGCCTGTCGGTGCGCCTCGACCGGGAGCTGGCCAGGATGACCACGCTGCTCGAGGCCGCAGCGCTCCCCGCCCGCTTCACCACCGCCCAGCAGAGCTGCTTCGTCCTCGGCTACTACCACCAGAAGGCCAGGTACGACGAGGAGATGCTCGCCGCGTTGGAGAAGAAGAACAAGGATTGATGTCGTCCAGGCCGAGGACCTCGGACAGGACCTTTCCTCCTGCGTCGAGGACGACGTCGATGACGGAGCGGGTATCGGCCAAAGTGGCCTGCGCCGCCGAGATCTGTTGAGCGGTATGCCCGTTGTAGGTGCGTGAGACGCGCGGTGTGGACCGCTGTGGAGTGGTTTGCTGTGGTGTGGACTGCGGGGAACGCAGCCGGGAATGCGCACTCTTGCCGAGCGATATCACGCTGCGTACGACGCTGGACGGCCTTGCTGAGCGCTGTTGTGCGTAACCGTTCGACGATGGCTTTGGCCTGGCGTTTCAACCACCGGTAGAGCAGCCCATCAGGGGTCGCTGAAGGTGACGGGGGAGGTGTCCGTTCCCCGGCTGTCAGCTGTTGGAGCGACCTGATCGGGTGCGACGCTCGGCTCGATGAAGTGCGAGTCCATCGAGCCGAGCACGCATGCATCCGGCACTGCACCCGGCTGCCGGCGGGATGACGTTGACTTCATTATCGGGGCCGCCGTTACGATCCGTCGCTCGCTCCAGCGCACTCGGATCGGTAACTTCGCCTATTTATCAGGCCAAGCACCGAGCCTTCGTACGTCATATCGTGCTCCCAACCGGATGCTGCCATTCCTACGAGGAGCACGGAGGGTGGCAGTACTGGACTGGAGAGATAGAAGCCTCGTCCTCGCCACGCTCACCGGCGGACCTTCCGATCTGGTCAACCTCACCCGCGTTGCTTCCTCATCCGGCCTGGACTCCGGCGCATCCGCTTCCACGACCTACGGCACCGACCGCGACCCTGCTCCTAAAACAGGGCGTCGACCTCGTCGTCATCAAGGAGCTGTTGGGCCACGCTCACGTCGGCGGTCATCGGCCGGCGTCTATGCCTCCGACTCCGACTCCGACGCCAAGCCATCGATACCCTGAACGACGTCCCCGACGATTCGCCCGCCGCAGCCGTCGTCCGCTGACGTTGCCGTCAAGCACTTGTGAAGCGCGGCATCTAACGTGCTCCGGGCCATAAGTGCCTCCGCCAATTGATTAGCAGTTTGAGCTGTCTCTGGTAATTCCGTAGACCACTCGGTCCTGCGGGTCGTACATAGTCAGCCCATGGGTGGACGCCAAGTCGAGCAGTACCGGAAAAACTTCACGGGAACGCGACCAAGATATAGTGGCGATCACGCACTTGCTGGTGAAATAGAGAGGGGAAGCCCACGGAGATTCCTTCATGTTTTCTTCGTCAAGGTCTGGAAATTTGGAGATTATGGATCGGTAGAAGTTTTCGATGGTCACACTCTCTTCGACTATACCTGTAGCGCCATCCGTCAGCTGATCGTAGATCTGGGCTGCCTCCTCTGTTGTCGGGATTTCTTTCTGGTACCAAAAAATAAGATCGAAACTCATTTTCGCCATCTCTCTCGAAATTGCCATCCGGGGTCGACGTGCGGTACTCGATTGAGGATACTATACCGCCGTTCGGTCCTGTGGGGTCGCCCCGACCGGCCAGGGCGACCCCCAGGAACTATCGATCTATCCACACATCGTAAACTCCGACAAGTGTTCGGCCATCGCTAGTGGTGACCGTATTGCCTGCGCTATTGAGCCAGTCATCAAATTGCCGTTGATGAGGATTCTTCTTGGCGGTTCCGCCCTTAACTTCTATCCCATACCACTGGCCGTTGATCTCAACCGTGCCGTCATATTTGCGGGCTCGCATTCCTGGTACAGAAACTGCAGGTTCGTTGCGCATAACGGCTGCGCCGTCCATTTCCAGCTGATCCCAGGCGTTTGCTTCATCCGCGGCACCGTCACGCCCAGGCTCGCCATTACGCTTTGAGAACTTGCCGTCCGCCGAGCGCGGGGCTCCAGTGACTCCTCCGCCGCAATTGTGGACAAGAACCGGCGTCTCGCCCGCCAGTACATAGTACGTGTGGATGGCGTTGATGGTGAGGTTGTGGACGCGGTGGTGGTGGGGGTAGGTGTGGGCGTGGGTGATGGTGGTGTGGTCGCCGGTGGGGGTGAGGAGGGTGTTTCCTCGGGTGCGGTCGGTGGCGTGGGTCCAGTGGCCGTGGTCGTCGACCCAGAAGGGGTGTTCGTCGGTGGCGGTGACGGTGCCCGGGGGGTCCAGTGGCCGTGGTCGTCGACCCAGAAGGGGTGTTCGTCGGTGGCGGTGACGGTGCCCGGGAGCTGGTCGGGGTTCGGGGTGTGGCTGACGTCGACGAGGGTCTTGGGTCCCTCGCTGGTGATCGTGGCCACGACCCGTTGGGGCCCGATTTCCCCGGTGTCCGGATCGGAGGCGAGGACTTCGTCCCCGAGTTGGATGTCCTCGATGGGTGTGCGGGTGCCGTCGGCGAGGAGGACGAGGGTGCCGGGGACGAAGCTGTTGACCCGGCAGCCCGCGCTGCGCAGGACCGCGGTGGCCTCGTCGCGTTCGCGTCGCCAGGTCCGGACGCGGTCGACGGCGCGGTTGATGCCGCGGAGGAGGTCGGGGATCTTGCCGAGCTTCGTCCAGGGCACCGCGCTGATCAGGACCCAGCCGCAGGCCACGATGTCGGCTTTGGTGAAGCAGTTCTTGATGTCGTCCAGGCCGAGGACCTCGGACAGGACCTTTCCTCCTGCGTCGAGGACGACGTCGATGACGGAGCGGGTGAGTCGCCCCTCACCCCCTGGTACGACCTCCGGCCCGGCGGCGGCTGGTCGCGGGGGCGGTCGCCGGGACGTGCGGGTGGCTTCGGCCCACGCCGGCTCGTCGCCCGGCTCGCGTCCGTGCTCCGCGTCGCGCGGGTGACGGGCGGGCGGTCCGCGACCCGGCCGAGGACAGGGCCACACCCCCTCGTCTCGACGGCGGCCGCCTCGCCGGCGCCCGGTCGGCTCCGGCCCGCTCCCTCCGCCGAGGTCACCAGCGCCCCCGGCCGGGCGGTGTCCCTCCTCGCTCGACGGCGGGTTCCCGCCACCCCAGCCCGGTCGAGCACGGCGCACACTCGCGGGCAGAACGATAGTGACCAGTGGCTTGGTGGGTGGTGTCACGAGTTCTGGCGAATGGTCGAGCAGGGCTCCACTCGGCTGGAGCAGGGTTGTCGTACCGAAACGGGCTCCATTCGGTCGAGGGCGGAATTCCACGCCCGAATGGCTCAATCGCGGGTCATCGAGTCAGCCGCCACGCAGGGCGGAACCGAAAACCGGTGTTCGGTTCGGGACACTGATCAGGCTTCCCGCCGGTTCCTCCAACGCGGGAATCTTCGCGGTGCGAGCGAGCTACGCCGTTGGTGTGATGGGAAGCCACGGTTGGCGGCCGGCCTCACCGTCACCGACTACGTGCTCCTGGGCCGGTCGCCGTACCTGCCGCCCCTGGGCCGAGAGGGACGCTCCGACCTCCGCGTCGTCGCCGAGGTCCTGGCCAGGCTCGACCTCGCCGGGATGGCGACCCGGCCGCTGGCCACCCTCTCCGGTGGGGAGCGACAACGCGCCGTGCTGGCGAGGGTCCTCGCCCAACAGCCCCGGGTGCTGCTCCTCGACGAACCCACCACCGGGTTGGACGTCGGCCACGCGCAGGCACTGCTGGAACTGGTGGACCGGCTCCGCCGGGAGGACGGGGTCACGGTGGTGACCACGCTGCACGACCTGACCCTGGCCGCGCAGTACGCCGACCGGCTGGTCTTCCTCGTCGACGGCGCCGTCACCGCGTCCGG